>NZ_MBRK01000001.1:2753671-3691051 GCF_002224835.1 Paenibacillus sp. SSG-1 | reverse complement strand
GCGGCGCGGCCAAGGGCCGCCGCCAGCGGCTTGACGCGGCCGCGGCGCAGCTGCGCGAAGCGGCTGCGCTGCTGGGGCGCCATCCCGCGCTGGCATCTGCCGCGCGGGGTCTGGAGGGCCGAGCCGAGGCGCTGGCCGGCGGCTCGTTCACGATGGCACTGTTCGGCGCGTTCAGTGCCGGCAAGTCTTCGTTCGCCAACGCTCTGCTCGGCGACAGCGTCCTGCCCGTCTCGCCGCATCCGACGACAGCGGCGATCAACCGCATCCTGGCGCCTGAGGGCGAGTATGCGCACGGGACGGCCAGGGTGCAAATGAAGTCGGCCGAGGCCTTCCAGGACGATTTGGCATATTCCTTCTCGATCCTCCAGCTCAGCAAGCCGGAAGGCGACGGCTGGCTTGAGGCGGTACGTTCCATGAAGCCGGAAGGTGTGCATCCGGCCGGCCTGCCGCATTACGGATTTCTTAAGGCGGCCGCCGCGGGCTGGGAACTGGCGAAACCGCTGCTGGGCAGCGTTCAGACCGTTGATATGCCGGAGTACCGCTCTTTTGTAGCCGATGAGACTAAATCTTGCTTTGTCGACCGGATTGATCTGTATTACAGCTCTCCGCTGACGGAGCAGGGAATCGTGCTCGTGGATACGCCGGGGGCTGACTCACTGCACGCCCGCCATACCGGCGTGACGTTCCAATATATGAAGCAGGCGGACGCCATCGTTTTTGTAACGTATTATAATCACGCGTTTTCCAAGGGCGACAGGCAGTTCCTGACCCAGCTCGGCCGGGTGAAGGACAGCTTTGCCCTCGATAAAATGTTTTTCATCGTCAACGCGGCCGATCTGGCTGCTTCCCCGGAAGAGCTGGAGCAGGTCGTCAAGCATGTGGACGGCAACCTGAAAGCCCGGGGCATCCGGCTGCCGCATATTTACCCCCTCTCCAGCATGACCGCGCTCGAGGCGAAGCTGGGCGGAGATGAAGCCATGCTGGCGCAATCGGGACTCGGCGCATTTGAGGATGCGCTCGGAGTCTTCGCCGGGGAAGAGCTGCCCAAGCTGTCCCTTCAAGCTGCCGCATCCGAGGTGTCGGCTGCGCGGAAAAGGGCGGAGGAATGGGCGCGTCTGTCCCGGCAGGATGCAGGCAGCAGGCAGCGGCGCAAGCAGGAGCTGGTCCGGACAGCCGAGCAGGCCAAGGGGCTTGTCGGGCAGTTTGCCTCAATGCAGCAGGGGAACCTGATTGCACAGGAAACGAAAGAGCTGCTGTTCCACGTCAGACAGCGGATCGGTTTCGGAATGAGTGACTTTTTTAACGAAACGTTTCATCCTTCCGTTCTGCGTGAGGATGCGGGTCAGCTGAAGCGGGTGTTTGCCGGGTGCGGACGCGAGCTGGAACGGACGCTCGTCCGTGAGCTGGAACAGGAGCTGCTGGCCACGACGCTTCGATTGGAGAACAAAGGCAAACAAATCGTGCATGCGGCCGCCGTACAGACGACAGAGGATATATCCGCACTGGATGCCGGTTTGGTTCTGAATCCGCCGGAGGAAAAGGAGTGGGAAACGCCGGAGCTTAAGGAAGTTCAGCTGGAAGGCATCGTCGACTGGATCGCGGCCTGGGGTTATTTTAAATCGCCGAAGGCCTTCTTTGAAGGCGGAGGACGCGAAAAAATGCGTTCGGCTGTAGAAGAACAGATCAAGGAAGCGCTGAGCCGCGAAGTATCCGCGCAGGAAGGGCTGCTGTCTGATTTTTACGCGCAGCGGATGGGGGATGCACAGCGTAGGCAAGCCGGCGCCCTGCAGGAGCAGCTGAAGGAAACGGTCGATGCGCTGACCGCCTCGCTGGAACAGGGCGAACGGCCGGAGACGTGGGATACCCTCGCAGCCGAACTGCTTCATATTGAACAGCGAATGACGTCTTAGGAAACCGCACGGTCACGGAGCGGGACACCGATTCGTGTAAATACTCCATCACCGGCTAAGCCGGTAATTTATATGCCGAAGTCCCTGTTACAGGGGCTTTTTTATTTTCAATATGTAGGGGTAGTAAGTCCAGGTACTGACCGTAACGCTAACCTCACGAAGACCGTTTCGGACACCGAAAAATGGAAGCTTTCCCCCAAGTCAGGAAGCGCTTTTACAGCACCACCCGGCTTTTTATCGGGAAGCGCAGAGATTGAGAGGATTTGGCATGATTTGATAAGTAAACCGGGATTATATCCAGTTAATGCCGAACCATTGACAAAGCGGCGAAAATATGCGCTGTTATCCTCTTTGCCGCCTCTGAGAGACGGTGTTAAACTTCATAAATGTTCACAACTTACGCGAATGATTTTCAAGCATTCACATGACTCGAAGGAGGAGAACCATGAATGTTCTCAGGCAAATGCAGGGCTTTTTTTGGGCGAAGCGCAGTTTTCTTTATTTATCTATACTCTGCCTCGCCATAGCTACTGCGCTGGGGCTTGTTACCCCGAATTTGCTCCGGAAGCTGATCGACGAAGCGATCGTTCCGCAGCATTTTGAGCTCGTTCCCGCTCTGGCGCTCACCGTCATCGGTGTCGTCACCCTCAAAGCCGTCATGCAGTTTTTAAGCGGCATGCTCGGCGGAAGACTGGGGAACTATCTGGCATACCGTTTGCGTAACGGCTGCTATGAGAAGCTGCAAGTCTTGTCTTTCCGCTATTACGACACGGCCAGAACCGGCGACCTGATGTCCCGTCTGACCGGGGATCTCGAAGCGATCCGGCAATTTATCGCCTTCGGCATCCCGCAAATTTTGAACACGATCCTCATGGTTGTGTTCGGAGCGGTCATGATGCTGTCGATCAGCTGGCAGCTGACGCTCGCTACCATGATCAGTATCCCGTTCCTGGTGTTTGTCGCCCTGAAGTTCGAAGGCAAGATCCACCCGGCGTTCCAGGAAATGCGCCTGGCGCTGAGTGCGCTGACGACTTCGGTACAGGAGAACATTACAGGTGTTCGTACGGTCAAATCATTTGCGCGTGAGCCTCACGAAGTCGACAAGTTTTCCGTGCGTAACGAACGCTACAAAAACAACCAGATCTTCGCTTCGGGTCTGTGGAGCCGCTACTTTCCGGTCATGGAGCTTCTCGCGTCCATCTGCGTCGTGCTGCTCCTCGGTGTCGGAGGCACGCTGGTCATTCACCAATCGCTGTCGCTGGGCGAGCTCGTTGCCTTCTTCAGCTTGATCTGGTACATTATCGGACCGATGTGGAATATCGGTTATCTCATCAACAACTACACGCAGTCGGAAGCTTCGGGGGAGCGGGTGCTCGAGCTCCTGAACCAGCCGATTGACGTCAAGGATAAAGACAATGCCGTCGCTCTGTCTTCCGACGAAGTGAAAGGGCATGTCACCTTTGAACATGTTACCTTTGCTTATGGCAATAAGCTGGCCGCCATCCAGGACATTAATTTGGATGCGCCTCCAGGATCGGTCATCGGCCTGCTCGGCGGAACCGGATCAGGGAAATCGACGATCATCCAGCTGCTGATGCATGCGTATAACGTCAATAGCGGCAGCATCAAGCTGGACGGCAAGAACATTAATGATATTCAAGTCCGGAGCCTGCGCAGCCAAATCGCGTCGGTGTTCCAGGAGACGTTCCTGTTCTCGTCCAGCATCCGCAATAACATCGCCTACGGCCTGAAGGACGTAACGATGGACGAGATCATCCGGGCCGCCAAGCTGGCCAAAGCCCACGATTTCATTATGGAAATGCCGGACGGTTACGATACGGTGGTCGGCGAACGGGGCATGGGCCTCTCCGGAGGGCAGAAGCAGCGGATCGCGATTGCGCGCGCGCTGCTGAAGAATCCGAAGATCCTCATCCTCGATGACGCGACGAGCGCCGTCGACATGGAAACCGAGCATGAAATCCAGTCGGGCTTCCAGGAAGTTATGAAGGGACGGACGACGTTCATCATCGCCCACCGGATCTCTTCCCTGCGGCATGCCGACGAGATTCTCGTACTGAACGAGGGCAAAATCGTGCAGCGCGGCAAGCATGAAGAGTTAATCACGGTGCCTGGCCCTTACCAGGATGTATACCATATTCAATATGCAGACCACATTGCCCGGATGAATGGGAATGCAGGAGAGCAGGTGAGCTCATGAATCCCGCAGCGGAAACGAATAAACAGCGGCCGGGAGCCGCAAATAAGAACAACCCGAAGGGTAAGACGCCTGGTGTAACCGGCGAACGCTTCGTGTATCAGGATGACGAAGTCATCGAAAAGCCGTTTAACTGGTCTCAGCTGACCCGGCTGTTCGCTTATATGAAGCCTTATGCCAAGCAAATGCTGCCGCTCGTCCTGCTGATGATGGTCCTGGGGACGATTACGAAACTGACCGTTCCGTTCCTGACCAGTCAAGCGATCGACAAGGCGATCGCGCCGAAAGACGGTAATACGAACCTGACGCTCTTGTATCTGCTTACGGCAGCGGCACTTGTTCTTTACATTATTCAGTGGATCGCGAGTACGTACCGGATCCGCCTGACCAACATTATCGGACAGCGCGTCATCTACGACCTGCGTTCGCATTTGTTCCAGCACATCCAGAAGCTGTCCTTCAACTTCTTTGACAAGCGGCCGGCAGGCTCCGTGCTCGTGCGTATCACAAATGACGTCAACTCCCTGCAGGAGCTGTTCACCAACGGTGTCGTCAACCTGATGATCGACTGTGTCCAGCTGGTCGGGATCGTGGTCATTTTGATGCTGATCAACTGGAAACTCGGACTTGCGGTTGTTCTGACCGTGCCGATCATGTTTTTCATCTCCACAAAGCTGCGGGTCAAGATCCGCCGCGCCTGGCAGGAAGTGCGCATGAAGAATTCCCGGATCAACTCGCATTTGAACGAATCGATCCAGGGGATCCGCGTTACGCAGGCTTACACACAGGAGCAGGAGAACATCAAGTTTTTTGACAAAATGAACATGGACAGCAAAAAGTCGTGGGACCGTGCGTCCACGCTGAACCAAGGGTTCGGCCCGCTGATCGAAATCACAGGGGGCATCGGCACCTTGATCCTGTTCTGGTTCGGGGCTTACCTGATACAGGAGGGCCAGCTGACCGTTGGTCTCCTGGTCGCCTTCTCCAGCTATGTCGGCAACTTCTGGGAGCCGATCAACCGGCTCGGCCAAATGTACAATCAGCTGCTGGTGGCGATGGCTTCCTCGGAGCGGATCTTCGAATTTATCGATGAGAAGCCGCATATCGACGACAAGCCGAATGCCCGGCCGATGCCGAAAATTAACGGCGATATCAAGCTTGAGAACGTCGTGTTCGAATACGAGAAGGGCCGGCCGGCACTCAAGGGTATCAACCTTGACGTCAAGGCAGGTCAAACGATCGCCCTCGTCGGGCATACCGGTTCAGGAAAAAGTACAATCATTAATTTGCTCAGCCGGTTCTATGATATAACAGGGGGCAAAATTACGATTGACGGTCTGGACATCCGGGACGTGAAGCTGGATACGCTCCGCAGCCAAATCGGAATCGTGCTGCAGGACACGTTCATTTTCTCGGGAACGATCCGCGATAACATTCGCTTTGGCCGGTTGGACGCGACCGACGAGGAGATCGAGGAAGTAGCCAAGGCTGTCGACGCTCATGAATTTATTATGAAGCTGCCGAACGGTTACGATACGGAGGTCGAGGAGCGGGGGAACATGCTCTCCATGGGGCAGCGGCAGCTGCTGTCCTTCGCCCGGGCGCTTCTGGCCGATCCGCGCATTCTTATTCTTGATGAGGCGACGGCAAGCATCGATACGGAGACCGAGCTGAAAATTCAGGAAGCGCTGAAGGTGCTCCTGAAAGGCCGGACTTCCTTTATCGTCGCGCACCGGTTGTCGACGATCCGCCATGCGGACAAAATCGTCGTACTGGATCACGGCGAGATCAAGGAGGAAGGCAACCACCAGGAACTGATGCAGAAGCAGGGAACGTACCATGGTCTGATCGAAGCGCAGTTCCGGTTTGTCTAGGGATGATATAATATATAAGTTGACCTAAAGAATTCGATGCCAGCAAGGGAGTAAAATGATTCCGAAGAAGCGAAGCGGTCTTAAGAGCTTTCAAAAGGAAAGCTAACATCGTAAGCATATGCTTTGGCTTTCGGATTTCTGCCTCACGTAGGTTCCATAAAATCAAGAAATCCGAAAACAAGAGAGATCGTAGGAACATTTTACGTACTTGCTACCATCATCATTCATTTTTAAAACTTATATAGGCTTTCAGCCGAGCTGAATTGTTCTGGCCGAAAGATAAACTTCCGCATAAAAATGGACTGTCTTCCGTAGGTACATCGTTGGAGATATTATATCTTCCCCGGTCGCCGAAAGTTAACGGTGCGTTTACAGCCAATTAACAAACAACCAAAATTGTAAAATCAAGCAAGCTTCTCCAATGATCGCCATTCAAATAAGGAGAGATTGTGAATTTTGCAGGAAAATGTCGGAGCACTCTTGCATTCTTCCTTCGGAACCCCGAAAATGATAGAGAGGTATACATTTGTGGTATACATTAGTAGGGGGGAATTGGGAAGTGGTGTGGGGTGCTCCTTTTTCTGCACATGCTACAAAACTGCTGCTTCTAGGCAGCGGTGAATTGGGAAAAGAAGTAGTTCTCGAGGCTCAGCGTTTGGGCGTAGAAACCATTGCCGTGGACCGATATGAACACGCCCCTGCGATGCAGGTGGCCCATCGAAGCCATGTCATTGATATGCTCGATCCCGAATCGCTGAAGCGGATTATTCATCAGGAACATCCGGACATCATCGTCCCGGAAATTGAAGCTATAGCTACACAGGCTCTCCTTGAGCTGGAAGAGGAAGGGTACCGCGTCATTCCGACGGCTCGCGCCGCCCGGCTGACGATGGACCGCGAAGGGATTCGCCGCCTGGCTGCGGAAGATCTCGGACTTCCCACGGCGGATTATCGATTCGCCAACAGTCTGGAGGAGCTGCAAGAAGCGGTAGCCGTGCTTGGCACGCCCTGCGTGGTTAAGCCGATCATGAGCTCATCCGGTAAAGGGCAGAGCGTTTGCCGCACGCCAGAAGATGCGGAAGAATGCTGGAATGCAGCCCTGGAAGGCGGACGAGCGAAGAGCACCCGCGTGATCGTTGAAGCATTTGTTACGTTTGAGAGCGAAATTACGCTCTTGACGGTCCGCTCTGTGAGCGGAACCACCTTTTGCCCGCCGATTGGACATATTCAAAAGGACGGGGATTATGTAGAATCCTGGCAGCCTCATGTCCTTAGTGAAGAGCAGCTGCGGGAGGCAGAATCCATTGCCAAAGCCATTACAGACGAGCTCGGGGGATATGGCATTTTCGGAGTGGAACTGTTTGTTACCAAGCAAGGCATCATATTCAGTGAAGTATCCCCGCGTCCGCATGACACCGGCATGGTGACCATGGTGACGCAGGATTTATCGGAGTTCGCCCTGCATGTCAGAGCGATTCTCGGACTTCCGGTTACGTCGGTTGAACTGCTGACACCGGGAGCTTCGGCAACTTTGAAAGCGGTGAATGCAAGTACGAATTTTGCCGTCAGCGGTGTAGAGGAAGCACTGAGCCTTCCCCGGACACAGGTTCGGATTTTCGGCAAGCCTGAAACGAAGATCGGCCGGAGGATGGCGGTAGCGTTAAGCACTGACCCGGATATTCAGAAAGCACGGAACACGGCTAAGCAAGCCGCCAGTCTTTTAAAAGTGGAGGAATATGATCATGAACAGTAATTTGTCGGCTCCTACTTTGCAAATCCGTAAATCAAATTGCAATTGCGATCTGGAGTCTGTAACGGCGTTAATGCGCGAGCTCAACTATCCAACGACGATCAACGTTATGCGCGAACGGATGGAAGCCTCGGAAGACAATCCGAAACTGTGCACAATGGTAGCAGAGCTGGACGGAGAAGTTGTCGGCATGGTGGCGTTGAATCAAGTTCACTCCTATGCCACAGGCGAGACGGCGACTCAGGTATCCGCTTTGATCGTATCCGAGAAACACCGCGGCCAAGGGATCGGCAAGCGCCTGATCCGCAGCAGCGAAGAATGGGGAAGAGCCCACGGCAGCCAGGTTCTGTTTTTGACGAGCGGCAACCGTGTGGAACGTGCCCCGGCCCATGCCTTCTATGAACATATCGGTTTTGATAAAGTCGGCTACCGCTTCATCAGAAAGCTGAAATAATACCGATTTCCAACATACCGGCCCCCCTGCAGAGGAGGGCTTTTTTCTATTTCCTGTATCCTTAAGTACCGAAGTATTCTACAAACATGTTCAATATTTACAATACATATGAATTGATATACAATACGTGAGTGATATTTCGAAAGCGGTTACATTTTTCGACAAGACCAATGTGTTTTGGGGCTGGAGGAGCCGATTGTTCATGTTCTGACAAGTGTGAGTACAAATTTGGAACAGCCGAGGGATGAATGATGTATAAACTGCTGCTGGTGGAAGACGAAGAAGACGTCCGGGATGGGCTGGTCGAGGAAATCAGCTGGGAGCTTCACGGCTTTCAGGTGACGGGTACAGCCGAAAACGGACGCGAAGCGCTGGAATGGATGGAAAAGGAGATGCCGGACATCGTCGTGACCGACATCCAAATGCCCTTTATGAACGGCTTGGAGCTGGCCGCGTGGATCCGGGAGCATGCCCCGTCCACCAAAATCATTATTTTGACCGGATACGATGAGTTTGAGTATGCCCAAAAAGCGATTAAGCTGCAGATTGACGAATACGTGCTCAAGCCGTTTTCTTCCCGGGAGCTTGTGGATGTGCTGCTGAAGGTGAAGACGCATATGGATGCCGAGCGGGCTGAGAAGGAAAACGTCCAGCTGCTGATGGAGCATTACCGGAAAAGCATACCTGTACTCAGGGAGCTTTTTTTGTCTTCACTGGTGACCCGGAGGCTTACGCCTGAGGAATACATTGAGAAAGGAGCCAGTTACGGGATCAGCCTGGACGGGCAAACCTTTATGGCTTCGATCATTCGTCCCGATCCAGTGCAGAGAGAACGGGATGTCCGGGAGGAAGCGGAGGATCCGGCATCAGCGTTGTCGCTAAAATACTCGGAGGACCGGTACCTGCTGCTGTTTGCCGTGTACAACGTGGCGGCAGAGATTTGCCAATTGCGGCAAGGGTTCAAGGCGTTTATTCACCATAACGACTGCGTCCTCCTGTCAGTGCTGCCCGATGCGGATGAGAGCGCAGCGGCGCAGCGGACGCTGGAGCTGCTGGAGGAAATCCGTCTGAACGTGAACAAATATTTGAAGCTGACGGTGACGGCAGGGGCCGGCTCTGTATACCGGTCGCTGGGCGACGTGTTCGATTCTTACGCGGAAGCATCGCAGGCGCTGGACTATCGTCCTATTCTCGGCAACAACCGGGTCATTTGGATCGATGATGTGGAACAGCGGAAGGCGGATCCACTCGTATTCGATAGCCTGAAGGAGCAGGAGCTCGTCCGGAGCATCCGCGTAGGCACGGCGGAAGAGCTGGAGGAGACGGTAAGGCGGATGTTTGACGGCCTGGAGTCGTCCAAGGTCAGCGTGCAGGACTGCCAGGTGTATATCATCGGCGTGTTGACCGCCGTCATCCGGGTGGCGAAGGAGTTCGGCATCGAGCTTGAAGAGCTGTTTGGCCGTGGATCGCTGCCGTTCGCCGACATGTACCATTACAACAATTTACAGGAGCTGCGGGAGTGGATACACCGGGTATCCTCGCGGCTGATGATAACGATCGCGCAGGGAAGGCAGTCCGGATATAACCAGCTTGTTGAGGATGCCAAAGCGTATATTCATGAGCATTACCGGGAAAGCGACATTTCCATTAACAAAGTATGCCGGCATTTGCATATCAGCACCGGGTATTTCAGCAGCATTTTTAAAAAGGAAATGAAGATGACCTTCGTAGCCTACTTGCTGCATGTACGCATGGAAGCGGCCAAGGAGATGCTGCGGTCGACGCCGCTGAAAGCGTTCGAAATCGCCGAAACGCTTGGGTTCGCGGATCCGAACTACTTCAGCTTCTGCTTCCGCAAGAAGTTCGGCATTACGCCCAAAGAATACCGCAGCGGCCACGGAGGAGGCGAATCGGCTTGAAGATTCCGCATCGTCGTCTGAAGCCCCGTGCTCCCCGGCTGCCCATGTCCTTCCGGCTGCGGAGCATTCAAACGATCATCACCGCGACCTTTGCCGGTATGACGGTGCTCGTCGTCATCCTGGTCAGCATCATGCTGTACAACAAATTTTCCAAGACGGCGGAGGAGAACGCCTACCTCAATATTCAGCAAATTATCGAGCAGGTCAATTACCACCTGGAGCTGTATGTCAAAGGGATGCAGGACATTTATGCTGTAGTCGAGCAGCAGATTGATCAAACGGCTGACGTCAGCAGCGGGGTGCTCCGCGAGCAGCTGACGACACTGCTTCATACCCGGGAAGACCTTGTATCCGTAGCGCTGTTTACGCCCGAAGGCCGGCTGGTGCTGGACATTCCGAATGCGGAAATGCGCCGGAACACCAAGCTGACCGAACAGAGCTGGTACGAATCGGCACGGGAGGTGCCGCAGAAGCTGTCTTTTTCCCCGCCGCACATCCAAAATTTATACAAGGGCCAGTACAAGTGGGTCGTATCGTTAAGCCGCATGATCGAATATCGGGACCAGGGAAAAGTAAAGCGCGGAATTCTGCTCGTTGATGTCAACTTCCGGACGATTGATGAGCTGAGCCGCAAAGTGAGCCTTGGCAAACAGGGTTATGCTTACATCATCGACGAGCTGGGGAACATCGTCTACCATCCGCAGCAGCAGCTGATCTATGCCGGTTTGAAGTACGAAAATCTGGAGCCCGTGTTTGACTATGCCTATGGCAGCTATATTGATAAATCGACCGGCGTGCCGCGGTATATCACGATCCGGACGGTACAGCCCATCGGCTGGAAAATCGTCGGGGTCGCCTTTCCGGATGAAATTGTGACGACCAAGCAGGACCTGAATCAGTTTATTTTCTGGTTTCTCGTGGTCGTCATTACGGCTGTGGTACTCCTCGCTGTCTTCATCTCGGCGAAAATATCCCAGCCGCTCCGCCGCCTGGAGCGGTCGGTCCAAAGCGTCGGACAGGGGGATTTCAGCACGCCGATTTACGTCAGCGGCGCTTATGAAGTGGTGCAGCTGTCCAAGCGGTTTAACTTTATGCTGCACCGGATCCGCCAGCTGATGGACCAAATCATCCACGAGCAGGAAGCGAAACGGAAAAGCGAGCTGGATGTGCTGCAGTCGCAAATCAATCCCCATTTTCTCTACAATACGCTGAATTCGGTGATCCGGCTGGCGGAAAAAGGCAAAAAGGAAGAGGTAGTGACGACGATCACTTCGCTGTCCAAGTTTTTCCGGATCAGTCTGAGCAAAGGGAACACGATCATTACCGTGGAAGAAGAGCTGGAGCATGTGCGCCATTATTTGATCATCCAGAAGATCCGCTACAAGCATAAGTTCAATTATGAGATTCAATGCGATGAAGCCGCACGCTCCTGCAGGACGCTGAAGCTGATTCTGCAGCCGATCGTAGAGAACGCCATTTATCATGGAATCGAGAAAATGCCGGACGAAGGCTGGATCTCCATCTCGGCGGCGGTTCAGGGAGAGCAGCTCGTCTTGACCGTCAAGGACAACGGGCTTGGCATGA
Organism: Paenibacillus sp. SSG-1; assembly: GCF_002224835.1. Taxonomy (NCBI): domain Bacteria; kingdom Bacillati; phylum Bacillota; class Bacilli; order Caryophanales; family Paenibacillaceae; genus Paenibacillus; species Paenibacillus sp. SSG-1. The sequence continues at coordinate 3,679,345 of NZ_MBRK01000001.1, read as the reverse complement.
CCCCGCAGGTGATGGATCAGATTCTCAGCGGTAACCACCGCAGCGGCAGCGGATCGGGTGTTGGCGTGAAGAACGTGAACGAGCGCATCCGGCTGTGCTACGGCAAGCCTTACGGTCTGCATTTTGCGAGCGAACTAGAAGAAGGGACAAGTGTTACGATCACGCTGCCGGCGGTATCGGACCGTGCGGAGGAACTGGAGAGGGGGATATCATGAGCTTAAGCCAAGGAATCGTCCGAGTAGCGCTGCTGCTTGCCATCTTGCTCCTCACGGGCTCTTGTTCCTCGTCGCCTCCGAATCTCCGCGCCACAGGCAAGCCGCGGACCATCGACATGATCGTCAAGATGAACCACGGCGACTACTGGAATACGGTGAAAATGGGCGCCGAGGTGGCGGCCAAAGAATTCAACGTTCAGCTGACGTTTAAAGCTCCTGATAACGAAAGCGATATCGGCGGGCAAATTCAGCTGATGGATCAGTCCATCCAAAACAAGGCGGATGCCATCATTCTGTCTGCGAGCGACTACATGAAGCTGGCCCAGGTGACCGACCGCGCGGCCTATTACAAAATCCCGGTCATCTCAATGGATTCCGAGGTGGCATCGGCCCGGGTCAAAACGTTCGTGGGCACGAACAACTACGAAGCGGGCCAGAAGGCGGCGGAGCGGATGGTCGCCCTGACCGGAACGAACAGCCGCATCGGCGTGATGAATTTTGTGCAGGGCTCCAAAAACGGCGACGAGCGCGAGGAGGGCTTTATGGATTATATCGCCCGGTTTCCCGGGGTTCAGGTCGTGGCCGTGGAATACTGCCAGTCCAATGAACAGCTGGCGCGTGAGCTCACCCGCAAAATGCTGAACGAGCATCCCGACATAAACGGGATTGTGGCGCTTAACGAAGTGGCGTCGATCGGCACCGGAGAAGAGATGCAGAAGCTGGGGGCCGGCGGACGCGTGAAGCTGATCACGTTCGACAGCCCGGCGAAAGTGATGGAGCTGCTGCAGGAGGGGATCGTGCAGGCGACGGTCATCCAGAACCCGTTTAACAACGGTTATTTGGCTGTGCAGTACGCAGTTGAAGCGATGGAGGGCCTGGACGTCCCTGAGCGCATCGATACCAAGTCCAAAATCATTGATCTCGACAATATGCTCTGGCCGGATAATCAGAAGCAGCTGTTTCCGTTTGTCCGCTGAGCTATTGGTGAACTGAGTGCCGCACCTCCTTAAGCGGCACTTTTTTTGCGTTCATCGCATCATGCTCCCCACGTCATGAGAATTTTCATAGAACACATGAGAATTTTATATTCGAATCCGCCCGCGGATACAGCATAATGTAAACGTATCCAAGAGATACGAGAGGCACGTTAAAGAGAATATCAGGAGGTCTGTGAACGATGAAAAAAATCACTTCCGTCATCCTAGCCGGTGCGCTGCTGGGTACGGTCATGGCCGGCTGCTCGAACTCCGGCGACAAATCCTCGGGGGCTTCGGGCGGCAGCGCGGACAGCGGCAAGGAGCCGTCCATCGGGGTAGCCATTTATAAATTCGACGATACGTTCATGACGGGTGTACGTAATGCCATCAAAACCAATGCGGAAGGCAAGGCAAAGGTGGATATTGTGGACAGCCAGAACTCCCAGCCGACCCAAAACGACAAGGTCGATCTGTTCATTACCAAAAAGACCGATGCGCTGCTGATCAACCCGGTGGACCGCACGGCGGCCGGCGTCATTATCGACAAAGCCAAAACGGCCAGCATCCCGGTCGTCTTCCTGAACCGTGAGCCGCTGCCCGAAGACATGAAGAAATGGGACAAAGTGTATTACGTCGGCGCCAAAGCCGAAGAATCCGGCACGATGTCCGGGGAGCTGATTGCGGACTATTGGAAGGCCCATCCGGAAGCGGATAAAAACAAGGACGGTGTCCTGCAGTACGTCATGCTCAAAGGAGAACCCGGACACCAGGATGCGGAGCTGCGCACCAAGTACTCGATTCAGGCGATCGAAGACGCAGGCATCAAGGTCGAGAAGCTGGCGGAAGACACCGCGATGTGGGACCGCGTGAAAGGGCAGGAGAAGATGGCCGCTTTCCTTGGCTCGCATGGTGATAAAATCGAAGCCGTTCTCGCGAACAACGACGACATGGCGCTTGGCGCGATCGAGGCGCTGAAAGCGGCAGGCTACTTCACGGGCGGAAAAACGATGCCGGTTGTCGGCGTGGACGCCACGGCGCCGGCGCTTCAAGCACTGCAGGACGGCACGCTGCTCGGCACAGTGCTGAACGATGCGAACAACCAGGGCAAAGCTTCCGTGACGCTGGCCACGCTGCTGGCCAAGGGCGAAACGCCGACCAAGGAGAACGTCGGATTCGACATTACGGATAATCAATACGTGTGGATTCCTTACAAAAAAATTACCAAAGACAACATCGACGATGCGAAGTAAGCCGACAGGCTGGACTTAAACTAACCATCCCCGGAAAGGGCGGACGAGAAGCGCGGTCCGTCCTTTCCTCTGGATGAGGGCAGGGAGCGGAAGTTATGGCTGAGCGTGAATTTTTACTGGAAATGAACCGGATCAGCAAAGAGTTTCCCGGCGTTAAGGCGCTGGACGGGGTTACGCTGCAGGTAAGGCCCGGTACGGTTCATGCCCTGATGGGGGAGAACGGTGCCGGCAAGTCCACTTTAATGAAATGCCTGTACGGCATTTATTCGCCGGACGCGGGCGAAATTCTGCTGGACGGCAATAAGGTCCAGATCAACAATTCCAAGGATGCGCTGAACCTGGGGATTTCGATGATTCATCAGGAGCTGCATCCGGTGCCTTTTCGCAATGTGATGGAAAATATTTGGCTGGGGCGTTTTCCGACAAAGGGCGCGGGATTCATCCGGTTTATCGACCATAAAAAAATGTACCGGGACACGAAGGAGCTGTTCAAGCAGCTGGACATTGATATTGATCCGGACGTGATGGTCGGCAAGCTGTCGGTCTCCAAAATCCAGTCCATCGAAATCGCCAAGGCAGTATCCTTTCATGCGCGGGTCATCATCATGGACGAACCGACGTCGTCCTTGACCGGTGTGGAAGTCGAGCATTTATTCCGCATCATCCGTGATCTTAAGAAACGCGGGGTGGCCATCATTTACATCTCGCACAAAATGGAGGAAATTTTGCAAATTTCCGACGATGTCACGATTATGCGCGACGGCAGCAAAATCGGCACATGGCCGGCCAGCGAGCTGACCACAGAGATGATTATCGCGAAGATGGTCGGACGGGACCTGACACACCGGTTTCCGGAGAAGGAAAACGTGCCTGGCGAAGTGATTTTGAAGGTTGAGGGCGTGACTTCGCCCATTCCGAAATCGTTTAAAGACATTTCTTTTGAGCTGCGCAAAGGGGAAATTCTCGGCATCGGGGGATTGGTCGGCGCCCAGCGTACCGAGCTGATCGAAGCGTTGTTCGGACTGAGGGACATCGCCTCGGGCTCCATTTCCTTGAACGGCAGGCCGGTCAAAATCAAGTCGCCGGAGGACGCGAAGAAGCTCGGTATGGCGCTGCTGACGGAAGAACGGCGGGTCACCGGCATCTTCTCCGTTCTGCCTGTGCACGAAAACGCGGCAATCGCCAATTTGGGGAGATACCGCAAAGCGTTGTTCCTGCTGGACGGCAAACGCAAAAAGCAGGAAGCCGATCAAATGGTGGAGAAGCTGCGCACCAAAACGCCGACCACCCGGGCGCTGATCATGAACCTGTCCGGCGGTAACCAGCAGAAGGTGCTGCTGGCCAGATGGCTTTTGACCGAACCCGAAATTCTGCTGCTGGATGAGCCGACAAGGGGTATCGACGTCGGAGCGAAGTTTGAAATCTATACGATCATCAAAGACCTGGCGAAACAGGGGAAAAGCATCATCATGATCTCCTCCGAAATGCCGGAGCTGCTCGGTATGTCGGACCGGATCATGGTGATGTCCGAAGGACGGCTGACCGGCATCGTGGACGGAAGCAGCGCCACGGAAGAAGAAATCATGCGTCTGGCCGCCCAGCATTAGGGAAAGCCGAAGGAGGAACTAACATGCTGAACACCAATAAAATCAACACAGGCAGGAGATTTCAGGGATTTGCCTCGCAGTATGCGATTTACATCGTGCTGGTGCTGCTGGTCATCGGGATTACGATCTACAATCCTTCTTTTCTGTCCGTAAACTCGCTGCGGGACATTCTGATCCAGTCATCGACCCGCGCCATCATCGCGCTTGGCGTTGCGTTCATTTTGATCACGGCCGGAACCGACTTGTCGGCTGGCCGAATCGTCGGCCTGACCGCGGTTATCTCGGCATCCATGCTGCAGAGCTCGGACTATGCTGCGCGTTTTTTTCCGAATCTGCCGCATCTTCAAGTATGGCTGCCCATTGTCCTGGCGATTATCGTCGGCCTGCTGTGCGGATTGGTTAACGGGCTGGTCGTCTCGAAGCTGAACGTTCCGCCGTTTATCGCAACGCTTGGCACGATGGTTGCCGTGTACGGCCTGAACTCGCTGTATTTTGATATGGAGCCGAATAACTCCCAGCCGATCGGGGGTCTGCGCAAAGATTTCACTGCGATCGGAACGGGATATATCGGCGAAGGGCAGTATTCCGTGCCTTATATCGTGCTGATCGCCATTTTCGTGGCGTTCATCGTGTGGGTCATTTTCACGAAAACGAAGCTTGGAAAATACATGTACGCAATCGGCGGCAACATCCAGGCGGCTAAAGTATCGGGCATCAACGTCGCCAAGTACCTGATTTATATCTATGCTATCGCAGGCGCCCTCTACGGGCTGGCGGGAGTGCTCGAAGCCTCCAGAACCGGCGGCGCAACGAACAACTACGGGAATATGTACGAGCTGGACGCCATTGCGGCCTGCGTCGTCGGCGGGGTGTCGACCACCGGCGGCATTGGCACGGTGCCCGGCGTCATGGTGGGCGTGCTGATCTTCACGATCATCAACTATGGCTTGACCTTTATCGGCATCAGCCCTTACTGGCAGCTCATCATTAAGGGATTGATCATCGTAGCGGCCGTCGCTTTCGACATGCGGAAGTATGCTGCCAAAAAGTAATAGGCCATAAAGGAATCGATCTTCTCGTTATGCAAACAAGCTGCGGCATTTCATGCTGCGGCTTATTTGTGCTGGAGCTGGAGTAGTTCGGCTGAAAGAAGGACGGATGGTTGATGTAAGAAGGTTTACCAATATTTGAGGCGTAGCCAGAAGAAACAAACATGTTACAATGTGAGGGTAGATTGTTTACAACTTTGTAACCTGTGTAAACGAAATCAACTTACGATAATTCACTGCGAAAAGGAGATGTTTGCAAGATGAAAAACAGAATGATGAAGACCATCGCCGGAGGAGCTTTCGCTGCCGTACTGGCTGCAGGACTGATTGGGTCCGGATCTGCATCAGCCGCTTCTGCCACCTCCGCTCCTCAAAAACAAGATCTCGGCAGCCTGCAGGCTTACCTGGAGCAGCTGCTGCAAAATAACGGCGGTTCTTTGAATTGGAACTTCGTATACGAGCTGCCTTCCAATGGGCAAGTAAACGTACCGACAACGGGAACGGACAAGCCTACGACGACCAAACCTTCCACGCCGCAAACAAGCAAGCCTTCGGCTCCACAGACGAGCAAGCCGTCGACGCCAACAACTACGACGCCTTCGACTCCGTCCAACAACAGCGGAAGCAACACGGCGGACAAGTCAGGCTATGCCGCTCAAGTGATCAAGCTGGTTAACCAGGAACGTGCGAAAGCCGGCCTTGGTGCGCTGAAGGAAAATACGAAGCTGTCCGGTATGGCGATGGACAAAGCGAAAGACATGTACAGCAACAATTACTTTGACCACAATTCTCCAACGTACGGATCTCCGTTTGACATGATGAAGAAGTACGGCATTTCTTACAGCTATGCTGGCGAGAACATCGCCAAAGGCCAAAAGGATCCGGCTGACGTCATGAATGCGTGGATGAACAGCGAAGGCCACCGCGCGAACATTTTGAACAGCCATTACACCACGATCGGCGTGGCCTACTATAATGGGGTCTGGGTTCAAGAGTTTATTGCGAACTAATCATTCATATATCATCTAAACAAAAGGGGTGCCCCATGGCCGTTCGGCAGGGGTACCCCTTTTATTTTAAGAAAAGTTCGGTCAATCCCTCGGGAATTTGGAAAACCGGGTCTGGACGGTGAGTCAGATGATTGCATACGAATTGAAAAAAGCAGAACCCGCATGCTTCAGCATACGAATTCTGCTTTGATGGGTTATGCAGGGGTCGAACCTGCGACCTGCCGATTAAGAGTCGGCTGCTCTACCAGCTAAGCTAATAACCCGCGTCGTCTAACAGGGAATATTATAACTCCGTTTCTCCCCGATATCCACTATGTTCACAAAATCGACAAAAAAGGCTGGCGTTAAAACCGGGAATATGGCATGATTTGCAAATTGCCGGGAGAAGTTTTATGTTTATGTACATAACGTTTACGGAAACGACCGTTCAGATTGATCTGTGGAGGGATTATGTCTTGAGTTCATCGAAGTGGATTTGGCGGATTATCGGCATTCTGTCCATCGCGGCAACGCTCCTCCTCATCGCCGGCTTCGCATACGCGGTACAGGATATCAACCATCCCCAAGGCAGCAAGTTAAACCTGTCGGCTCCTTCCGCCAAACCTGAAGGAACGGCACCGGGCAATATTGAACAGAAAAAAGAGCTGAAGGCTGCGGTCATTGGAGATTCCCTGGCCAAAGGAACCGGCGACAGCACCGGGAGCGGCTTCGCGCGGCGAAGTGTGACCAAGCTTGCGGAGGCTACGGGCAAGAAGGTGACCCTGTTGAACAATCTTGGCATTAACGGGCTGACCACATCCGGATTGCTTCCGAAGTTAAAGGAACAAGGGACCCGGTACGTGCTTGGCGAGGCGGACATCATTCTGTTGTCCATCGGGGGCAATGATTTGTTCCAGGGGGCGGATCTGCTGTCAGGCAGCCAGACCGGTACCGCGGGCAACGACGGAGAGGCTGCGGATCTGGACCCTGATGAGCTGCTGGAAGCGCTGCCCCAGGCGAAGAAACAGCTGCAGCAAATTTTGGAGCAAATCCGGAAGATCAACCCGGATGCGCTCATCATTTACGTCGGGCTCTATAATCCGTTTGTAGACGTGACGGATCTTAAAGTGGCCGGTAATCAGGCCGTTTCGGAGTGGAACAGTGCCGCGCTCACGGTCATCAATAAATATGACAACATGACGCTTGTTCCGACGTTCGACCTGTTTCAGCACAGTTTGAACAAGTATTTGTCGACGGACCATTTCCATCCGAACGATCAAGGATATGAGCGGATTGCCGAACGAATTGTACAGGGAATGTTGTGAGAAAGAAGCGGGAAAGGGGCGTCAGGCGCGCATATGTCTGAAGGAAGCATCTTGAAATCGCAGGATGACGTCGTTCTGTCGGTGGAGCATGTGAAGAAGAAGATCGGACGGAAGTGGATCATTCACGATGTCACCTTCGACGTCCGGGAGGGCGAAGTGTTCGGCTTTCTGGGCCCGAACGGGGCTGGCAAAACGACGACCATCCGCATGCTGGTGGATTTGATCAAGCCGACCAGCGGTACCATCCGGGTGTGCGGATACGACGTGAACAAGAATCAGGAGCAGGCGCTCCGGTTCGTAGGCTCGATCGTCGAAAACCCGGAGGCGTATACTTATTTGACAGGATGGGAGAACCTCGAGCATTTTGCCCGGATGCAGCGCGGCATAGACCGTCAGCGTATCCAGGAAGTGGTTGACATCGTCAGGCTCGACCAGCGCATTCATGACAAGGTCAGCACGTATTCGCTCGGGATGAGGCAGCGGCTTGGAATCGCCCAAGCCCTTCTGGGACGGCCCAAGCTGCTGATCCTGGATGAGCCGACCAACGGGCTCGATCCGAAAGGAATCAAGGAGCTGAGACAGTTTATCCGTCAGCTGGCCGATGAAGGGCTCGCCGTATTTGTGTCCAGCCACCTGCTGAGCGAAATTCAGCTGCTGTGCGACCGGGTAGCCATCATCAGCAAGGGTCGCGTACTGGCCGTGGGTCCTGTTGAAGAGCTGGTATCGGAAAATGCCCAATATGTCATATGGGATCTCTCTTCCGTGGGAGAAGGCAGGTCCTTACTCAGCCGGCAGGCAGGCGTAGAGGTGATTTCGGACGCCGAAGAGGTGCTCGATGACGCCATCATCGCCGGTATGGGGCAGGAAGCGATCGTGACCCGGATGGACGAACAGCATGTCGCCTCCATCGTCAGACAGCTCGTTTCAGCAGGGATTGAAGTCAATGGCGTGCATAAAATTAATCCGACTCTGGAACAGCTGTTCCTCAAAATGACGGAAGGTGAGAGCATTGATTAACCTGCTTCCGCTGGTCAAAAACGAAACGATCAAAATTATCAAAAAGAAACGGTTTTATGTCGTATTGCTCATCCTGGTCGTCCTGGTGCCCATGTTCACCTATGCCCAGATGCGCTCGGCCGAACGGACGCGCGAGAAGTTTCATGGCGATTGGCGGCTTGAAGTTCAGCAGCAGATCACCGATAATGAAAATTCACTCAGCAGCGACCGCGTTCCGGATGAATGGAAAAAGTTCCGGAAAATTTTTATCCAGCAGCTGCAGTATTACCTGGACCATGACGTGAACCCGAACGAGCCGAACGGCGTCACCTTTACCCGCGAGTTTTTGGACAACTCCATTTCCTTGTTCATACCTCTGTTGGTAATGGCGATCGCCTCGGATATCGTATCGGGCGAGAGGACATCGGGCACGATCAAAATGCTGCTGACCCGGCCGGTCAAAAGGTGGAAGGTGCTGCTCAGTAAACTAATCGCGCTGGTCATGTACAATTCGTTAATCGTCGTGGCGACGGTCATCATCACTTATTTGATTTCGGGCGCAGTATTTGGCTACAAAGGCTTTACGATTCCGGTGTTCACCGGCTTTCTTATCCGCGGCTCGGAAGTGGATATGACCGCCGTTCATGCCGTCCCGCAGTGGGAATACCTGCTGATGCAGGCGGGTCTAGCCTGGTTCGTCAGCCTTGTCGTCGGGGTGCTCGCATTTATGGTGTCCGTGCTTGTCCGCAGTACCGCCGCAAGTATCGTCGTCATGATGGCTGCGCTCATTGCCGGCTCTATATTGACGAACATGGCGTCCGCATGGAACAGCGCCAAATATTTGTTTATGGTCAACCTGCAGCTGACCAACTACCTGTCGGGCACACCGGCGCCGATCGAGGGCATGAGCTTGACGTTTTCCCTCATCGTGCTGACGGTTTGGGGGGCTGCTGCGATTGCAATCTCTTTCCTTGTCTTTACGAAAAGGGATATCTTGAATTAAAATGGACAAGGATAACAAAACATCTGTTTGCATTTTGGATGAAATTCATCCTACATAAAGAAACACAAAGGGGGAGCATGAATGGTCGAGCAGATCGATATGTTTGCAGAGTCATCAAAGGGCGGCCCGAACGGCCAAACCGGATACGATGCTGACGACATTCAAGTGCTCGAAGGCCTGGTTGCGGTTCGCAAACGGCCAGGTATGTATATTGGCAGCACCAGCTCATCCGGACTTCATCATCTGGTATGGGAAATTGTTGATAATGCTGTAGACGAGCATTTAGCCAAATACTGCACGAGAATTGATATTACGGTACACAAAGACGGATCTATCACCGTTTTGGACAACGGACGGGGGATACCGACAGGAATGCACAAGACGGGTATCCCTACGCCGCAGGTAGTATATACCATCCTGCATGCCGGCGGTAAATTTGGCGGATCGGGTTACAAGAAGTCCGGCGGTTTGCACGGAGTAGGCGCTTCGGTGACCAACGCACTGTCGGAATGGCTTGAGGTGGAAATTTACCGGGAAGGCAAGATTCACCGGATGCGTTTTGAATATTGGCAGGACAAGAACGGCAAGGAGCACGTCGGCGAGCCGGTGACCGGCCTGGAAGTGCTGGGCAATACGAACAAGACCGGCACCAAAGTGACGTTTAAGCCTGACGCGCGTGTGTTTCAGGGCGGTATCAACGTAACTTACGATACCCTCGCCGAACGGCTTCAGGAAATTGCGTTCTTGAACTCCGGGCTGCGGATCGTCCTGAAGGACGAGCGTGCGGACCGCCAGGACGAGTTTTTCTATGAAGGCGGCGCCAGCCAGTTCGTCGAATTTCTGAACGAAGGCAAAGACGTCATGCATGACGTCATTCACTTTTATGGGGAAAAGGAAGACGTCGAGGTCGAAGTGGCCCTGCAGTACAACGCAGGATATACCGAAACGATCGCCTCGTTCGTCAACTCGATTCCTACGCGCGGCGGCGGTACGCATGAAACAGGCTTTAAAACGGCCTACACACGCGTGATGAACGATTATGCCCGCAAAAATCACCTGCTGAAAGAAAAGGACAAAAACCTTGAGGGGAACGATCTGCGCGAAGGCATGATGGCGGTCATCAGCGTTAAGATGGCCGAGGTCGAATTCGTGGGACAGACCAAGGACCAGCTCGGCAGCGCTTCCGCGCGGAGCACCGTCGATGCGGTCGTTTCGGAGAAAATGCAGATTTTCCTCGAGGAAAATCCGCAGGTGGCCCAGACGCTGATCAAAAAGGCGATCCAGGCCTCCAAAGCGAGGGAAGCCGCGCGGAAAGCGCGCGACGATATGCGCAGCGGCAAGAAGCGCAGCGAGAGCTCGAATCTGGGCGGCAAGCTGGCGCCGGCGCAGTCGAAGGATTTTACCCGTACGGAGCTGTTTGTCGTGGAAGGGAACTCTGCGGGCGGATCGGCCAAGCAGGGCCGGGATTCCAAAATTCAGGCCATCCTTCCGCTGAAGGGGAAGCCGATGAATCCGGAGAAGGCGAAGCTCGCCGACATTATGAAGAACGAAGAATACCGGATGATCATTTCCGCCATCGGGGCCGGCATCGGCAACGAGTTTGAAATCGAAGACAGCAATTACTCCAAAATTATTATTATGACCGACGCAGACACGGACGGAGCGCACATTCAAGTGCTGCTGCTGACCTTTTTCTACCGTTACATGAAGCCGCTGATCGATGCCGGAAGAGTGTATATCGCTCAGCCTCCGCTGTACAAAATTACGCGGAAATCCGGCAAGCTGGAGACGATCCGTTATGCATATAACGACGAGCAGCTGCAAAACTATCTGAAAGAGTTCGGTAAAAACTACGAGCTTCAACGCTACAAGGGACTCGGCGAAATGAACCCCGAACAGCTGTGGGAAACGACGATGAACCCGGATACCAGAACGCTGCTGCAGGTGCAGATCGAGGATGCCGCCAAGGCCGAACGGCGCGTCTCCACGCTGATGGGCGACAAGATTGATCCGCGCAAGCGCTGGATCGTGGAAAACGTGGACTTTAGAGAGTTCGAGGAATAGAAGGTGAATGGATGAGCTTATCGGAACAATTTTTGCCGGCCTTTCTGGAGGAGGTCGTCGGCGACCGCTTTGGCCGGTACTCCAAATATATTATTCAGGACCGGGCCATTCCCGACGTGCGGGACGGCCTGAAGCCTGTTCAGCGCCGGATTCTGTATGCAATGTACGATTCGGGCAACACACCGGATAAACCTTACCGCAAATCCGCCAAAACCGTCGGGGACGTCATGGGCAACTATCACCCCCACGGGGATGCGTCCATCTATGACGGCATGGTCCGGATGGCCCAGCCTTGGAAGATGGGGCATGTGCTGGTGGACGGTCACGGCAACTGGGGTTCGATTGACGATGACCCGGCCGCAGCGATGCGGTACACGGAAGCCCGCCTGTCGCCGATCGCCATGGAGCTGCTGCGGGATATTGAGAAGCGCACCGTACAGTTCAAGGACAACTTTGATAATACCGCCAAGGAGCCGGTCGTTCTTCCTTCCAGATATCCGAATCTGCTGGTCAACGGGGTCAGCGGCATTTCCGCCGGTTTTGCAACCGAAATTCCGCCGCACAATCTGCGCGAGGTGATCGACGCATGCATCGCCGTCATGCAGAAGCCGGAAATCGAACTGGACGAGATTATGACCTTTATCAAAGGTCCGGACTTTCCGACGGGCGGCCTGATCATGGGCGGCGACGGAATCAAGGAAGCGTACCAGACGGGCAAGGGACGGATTTATCTCCGGTCTAAGGCGGACATCGAGTTTTTGCGCGGCGGCAAGCAGCAAATCGTCATTACCGAAATTCCGTACCAGGTCGTCAAATCGCGTCTGGTGACACAAATGGAGAATATTCGACTCGAGAAAAAAATCGAGGGAATTTCGGAGGTTCGTGACGAAAGCGGCCGCGAAGGATTGCGCATCGTTGTCGAAATCAAGAAGGAAGCGGATGCCCAGGGCATTCTGGCGTATCTGCTTAAGAAGACCGATTTGCAGGTGACGTACAACTTCAACATGGTCTCCATCGTCAACAAGGCGCCGCAGCAGCTTGGACTGAAGGCGATGCTGCAGGCCTACATCGAGCATCAGCGCGAGGTCGTGACGTACCGGACGCAGTTTGACCTCGAGAAGGCGGAGGCCAGAGCCCATGTGCTGGAAGGTCTTGTCAAGGCGCTGAACATTCTGGACGAAGTCATCGCGGCGATCAAGGCTTCCAGCAACCGTCAGGATGCGCAGAACAACCTGCAGTGGATGTTCGGGTTTACGGAGCGTCAGGCCGATGCGATTCTGACCCTGCAGCTGTACCGTCTGACCAACCTGGAGATCACGACGCTGCAGAAGGAGCTGGACGAGCTGCAAAAGAAGATCGCCCAGTACCAGGCGATTCTGGAGAGCGACAAGAAGCTGATCGCGCTGATTCGCAAGGAGCTGCTCGAAATCCGCGACAAATACGGCGTGGACCGGCGCTCTTCCATCCAGGGCGAGGTTGAGGAAATCAAGGTCAACCTGGAAGTCATGGTCAGCTCGGAGGATGTGCTCGTAACTCTGTCCAACGATGGATACATCAAGCGGACAAGCATGCTGTCGTTTACGCGCTCCGGCGGGGAGCTGGACAGCTCGGGGGTGAAGGAAGGCGATTATGTCAACAGGGTGCTGGAGGTCAACACGCTGGATAATTTGCTGATCTTTACGCAGCGTGGCCAGTTCTTCCTGCTGCCGGTGCATCAGGTGCCGGAGTTCAAGTGGAAGGACCCGGGAACGGCGATCGTCAACGTCATTAACCTGGCGAAGGAAGACGAGATTGTCGGGGCCATCCCTGTCAACAATTTTGATCAGCCGGATAAATCGCTCGTCTTCGTGACCCGCAAGGGCCAAGTGAAGCGGACGGAACTGAAAGAATACATGACAAACCGCTCCAGCGCGGTTGCTGCTTGCAAGGTCGGCAGCGACGATGCGGTCCTGACGGTAACGATGAGCAATAACGACAAAGACATTTTGCTGGTCAGCAGGGACGGCATGAGCATCCGCTTCAAGGAGCAGGAGGTTAATGCGATGGGCCGCGTATCCGCCGGGGTGCGCGGAATTCAGCTCAAGGAAGGCGATGAGGTCGTATCCGCCTTGTGGGTAGAAGAGGACGAGGGCGAAATCCTCACCCTGACGGATCTGGGCTACGGCAAACGGACGCTGCTGGCGGACTATCTGCCGCAGAGCCGCGGCGGCAAGGGACTGGCTACGTTCGAGTTCAAGGAAGGCAAGCGGGTGAAGCCGAACGGATCCCGCATCGCGGGAGCTTTTTATTGCCGCGAGCCGCTTGAGATCACGGCCATGACCCAAGCCGGCCAAAGCTTCAGCTTCAATTCGGAGCAGGCGCCGCTCGCCGAGCGGAAATCGATCGGCAAGCTGCTCGTGCATGTGGAGAAGAAAGACGAGATTGTCGATTTGCTCGTGACCGGCTCTGAGCCGAGCCGGACGGAGTCCAAATCATAAATTATTGCTCAAAGGGCATCCCGGGCTGCGGGATGCCCTTTGTTTTTAACCGAAAATTTTTAAAAATTTCGTGGCTCCCCGAAAAGGTTCTAAATGGGCACGGGAAGGCCATCGGAGCCGCGTTTTAGGGGATGTTTTTCCTGTAAATTTACACAGTTTTCACGAACCAAGCAAAGAAATTTTTCATGGTGAAGAAGGAATTGCTTTAAATTGCGCGAAACTTAATCATGTAAATCATGACGATTACAAGATACTGAGCGAAAGGAAGGATATACAGTGCAGACTTCCGAATTTGCGAAAATGTGGTCTAAACTAAGCAAAGATTACAAATTACATATGGAAAACGAGCTCGCTCCGGCCCTGACAGAGTCTCAGCTAACTGTACTTGAAGTGCTGAGCGATCAGGAACGGATGAAGCCTTCGGATTTGACCCCGCTGCTGGCGACAAGCCCTGCCGCGGTCACCATGCTGCTGGACCGCATGGAGAAGAACGGGCTGATCCAGCGCGAGCGGGATTTGAACGACCGGCGGATCGTGTGGGTGTCCATTTCGGAAAAGGGCAAGAACGAAGTGCTCCGCGGTCTGCAGATCCGCGATGCGTTCCTGTCCGGCGTGCTGAGCCGAATCTCGCTTCACAACCAGCAGCTGCTGGTGTATCTATTGGGCAAAATCACGGCCTAAACCGCGCCGGGCGTGTTGGAAGGCGCCGTTTAGGGCATCGTATGGATAACGATGCTTGTACCCCTATTATTTCTTCAAGAGGAGTCATCATGGATGAGTAAGTTAGAGCTTTTGCGCCACCCCAAGCAAAGAAAGCTGCTCTTTAGCGCCGGCTTCAGCTGGTTGTTCGACGCTATGGATGTCGGCATCATATCATTTATCGTAACGGCATTAACGGCCGAATGGAAGCTGTCACCGCAGCAGGTCGGGGTCCTGACCAGCATGAACTCCGTCGGCATGGTCATCGGAGCGGCTGCTGCCGGTTATATGGCCGACCGGTTCGGTCGCAAGACGATCCTGCTGTGGACCCTGCTCATTTTTTCGGTGGCGAGCGGGTTGTCCGCGTTGGCCGCAAGCTTTGCCGTGCTGTGCCTGCTGCGGTTTATTACCGGTATCGGTCTTGGCGGCGAGCTGCCGGTGGCTTCAACGCTCGTCTCGGAGTCGATGCCGGCACGTGACCGCGGCAGAGCCGTCGTCCTGCTGGAGAGCTTCTGGGCGGGAGGATGGCTGGTCGCTGCGCTGGTGTCTTACTTCGTCATTCCGAAGTACGGATGGCAGATTGCGTTTGTCATCGGGGCCTTACCTGCGCTGTATGCCATATATTTACGCAAATCCATCGAAGATGCGCCGCGCTTCAAGGAACAGCAGGCAAGCGTCTCCAAGCTGTCCTTCGGGACCAAATTCAAGTCGATTTGGGCTAAAGAGCACAGCCGCTCCACGCTGATGCTTTGGATTCTGTGGTTTACCGTCGTGTTTTCCTATTACGGCATGTTTTTGTGGCTGCCGTCGGTCATGGTTCTCAAAGGCTTCAGTTTGGTCAAAAGTTTTGAATACGTTCTGATCATGACGATCGCCCAGCTGCCCGGTTATTTTACCGCGGCTTACTTCATCGAGAAGTTCGGACGCAAGTTCGTTATGGTTACTTATTTGACGCTGACGGCGCTGAGTGCGCTGTGGTTCGGTTATGCGGACACCGAAGGCATGCTGATTGCTGCGGGCATTTGCTTGTCCTTCTTCAACCTCGGTGCCTGGGGCGGCATGTATGCCTATACACCGGAGCTGTACCCGACCCGGGTGCGGTCCACCGGCGTGGGGCTGGCCACCTCGGTCGGCCGGGTCGGCGGCGTGATAGCCCCGCTTCTCGTAGGCGTCATGGTTGGCAAGGGCATCAGCATCGATACCATTTTCGGCATGTTTTTTGTCATTGTGCTGATTGGTGCAATCGGAGTGCTGCTTCTCGGTAAGGAAACCAAAGGCAGGGAACTGGCCGATTAAACGGCAATAAATATGTCATGTGTTGAAGAAGCTGTCATGGGCAGCTTCTTTCCTTTTTCGTCATGCATATTTTTGGACTTTACCACGCCCGTTCTTCCGCCCAAGATGACTAAATCTACGGGTTTGATTGTGATTTCCCGTTGTTTTGAATTATAATAAATAATGTTGCAGTTAGACGCTATCAGAATGGGGGAAGGAATATGCAGCTGATCAATCCCGGCATGGTCCAGGAGATGCTAGATTCATTGAAAAACCAGGACCTTTATATACACCTTGAAATGACAACGGGTGCTTACGCTTCACACAACGATTCATCCAAATTTACCGCATCGACGTTTATCCATAACGGCGTCGTCCGATATTCGCAAGGCTCCATCGCCGGCTTTGGCCCTTACCGGGTCGGCCTCAAGATGGAGCAGGGCTGGGTTTATTCCCAAGGCTTGACCCATTTTGAAGAAACGGAAACGGATCGGCTGATCATGGCCGGACATGACAGCGACGGCAAGCTCGTCGTGGCGCTTCAGCTGAGCCGCCAACCATTTTAACGAGAGAGAAGGTTAGACATATGGAAAAACATATCCTTGTGGTGTTTCCCCACCCCGATGATGAGTCGTTCGGCACGTCGGGGACGCTGGCTAAGCATATCCAGGCCGGAACCCAGGTGACGTACGCCTGTTTAACCCTGGGGGAAATGGCCCGCAACATGGGCAATCCCATCTTGGCGAACCGCGTGACACTTCCCGAGCTGCGCCGGAAGGAGCTGGAAGAGTCCTGCCGGGCGATCGGCATCCAGGATCTTCGCCTCATGGGTCTGCATGACAAGACGGTGGAGTTTGAGGATCAGGAGATGCTCACCAGCCGTCTGCGCGCGCTGATTGACGAAGTGAAGCCGTCGCTGATCATCACTTTTTATCCGGGGTACGCGGTTCATCCGGACCATGACGCGACCGGAGCCGCGGTTATCCGGACCGTGACGGCCATGCCGAAGAAGGAGCGGCCGAAAGTGCACTGCCTAGCGTTCTCCAACGGGTGCGAGAAGATCCTTGGCAAACCGGATGTCTTCGTGGATGTGCGCGATTTTTTACCGCAGAAGTTTGCCTCGATCCGCGCCCATCAGTCGCAGTTCCGCTGGGAGACGAGCGGACAGTCGGAGCTGGATAAAGCCGTGCTGGAGCGCTTCAGCCAAGAGCGGTTCTGGACTTATCACTTTGAATAATAGCATGAATTCCAAGACAAGCCGGACGGGCTGCTGCCATCATTGCAGCGCCCGTCTTTTTTTGTGCAGCATTATCGAAGCCGTAGGCCGGCTCATGTTGCGAAAGCACATCAAGCGCGTCTTGGCCCCAATGGAGGATATTGACAACATGGGGCTCCGGCGGATACAATTTGTGAAATCCTGTTTGGGATTTAATATGTGAGCAGAAAGGTGTGTGGCCCTGGAGATGAGCCGAGAAGAGTTGAGAAGAGCAGAGTTTGCGAGCGGAGATCGTACCGGAGAAGTCGGTACCAGAGAAGAGGGTCCCGGAGAAGCGGCGGCCGTGGCTGAGCCGTTAAACAGAGGGCTGGCCGATGAGGAGCCAAGCCGTGATCAGTTTAGCCTTTCCGAGGGAGATGCAGGGGACATCCGGCTGGAGCGGATCGTCTTCATCGGAAGAACCTATGACGAATATTTGCGGATGTTTCATTTGAAGTCCGGGGACTTGAAGGGACGAACCGTCCTGGATTGCCCCGGCGGGGCATGCTCGTTTACGGCCAAGGCGAGGCAGATCGGCATTGAAGCCGTTGCTGCGGATATAGCCTATCAGTTTGACCCTGCGGCACTTGAGGCGAAGGGAAGGCTCGATATCGGGCATGCGGTGCAGCATGTGGAGAGCCTGGGCGATCAGTACCGGTGGGACGAATTCGGCGGTCCCGAGGGGCTCCGCAGCGAGCGTACAGAGGCCTTGACCGCCACGGTCCAGGATATGAAGGAGCACCCTGATCGTTACGTTGCCGCGGTTTTGCCGATGCTGCCCTTTGCAGACCGGCAGTTTGACATGACGCTGTCGGCGCATTTCTTGTTTATGTACAGCGACAAGCTGGATTACGCGTTTCATGAGCAGACGGTGGCTGAGCTTATGCGGGTGACGAAGGATGAAATCCGGATTTTTCCGCTGGTGGACCAGAGCAGCCGCAGGTACAAGGACATGCAGAAGCTGCTGTCGTTTGCCGCCGTTAACGGATGGTCGGCCGAGGAGCGGCCATCGGACTACGAGTTCCAGCGCGGAGCATCCTCAATGCTGGTGCTGACAAGAAACTGACGGGAAAAAGAATGGCGGAACGAGAACGGTCGTTGGATGCCGGCATAATGCCGAAGTTGGATCGTAACCGTCTTTGGTCAGCTCCGCAGAACTTATTCTTATTAAATCATAAAAAAGCCGGAGAGCCTGCGTATGCAGGGCTCTCCGGCTTTTATACTGTTTGCGGCCGATTGCAGCCGCCGGGCGGGATGAATTATGATTCCTTGTCCGTCAAAGCGTTCAGGGTCGCTTCCGGCCACAAATTCCAGGGATGCTCGGCAGGCGGAAGTGAGGCAAGGACGATTTCTTCCTTTGTGACGGGATGAGGGACGCCGACGATGACAGACCACAGGGCGATCTGCTGCCCCGGCTTATTTGCCCCTTTGCCGTATTTCTGGTCGCCGTAGAGCGGACAGCCGGCATGGCTCATCTGAACCCGAATCTGATGGGACCGGCCGGTATGGAGCTCCACCTTGACCAAGCTATAGCGGTCTGCCTCTGCGATCACTTCGTAATCCAGCAGCGCTTCCTTCGCGCCGGTTGTTTCCGGCTTCACCACAGACACGGTATTGGTCTTGGCATCCTTGAGCAGGAAGTCTTTCAGGCTTCCTGTCGGCGCAGGCAGCCTCCCGTGTACGACGGCCGCATACACTTTGCGAAACTTGCGGGAGCGTACCGTTTCCGACAGACGAGAGGCGGCCTTGGATGTCTTGGCAAACACCATCGCCCCGCCGACGGGGCGATCCAGCCGGTGCACCAGGCCGACAAATACGTTGCCGGGCTTGTTATACCGGATTTTGATGTCCTCCTTGAGCAGGCTGACCAGATCGGCATCCCCGGAGGCATCTTCCTGCGTAGGAACGTTGACCGGCTTCACGATGCCTAATAAATGATTGTCCTCATACAAAATCGGAATGCGGACGTCCTGACCATCGGCTCTGCTCATGGTTTAAGACTCCCATCTTCCCAAAATACCGCACGGCAGAATCAGTCCGGAGGCGGTAATCGGCAGTCCGAGCTCGCCGCAGGAAATGCTTCCTCCAAACCGGCGGGCTGCCGTCATGGACAGGATGTTATGCAGTACGGTCGGCGAAATACCGGTCGTATACGAATTAATGAGCATAAACAATGGGTTGTCCGACATGATGCTCATGCAGCTCTCGACGAAGGGATAGAGGCTCTGCTCCAGCTTCCACATTTCCCCGCCGGGTCCACGGCCGTAGGATGGCGGGTCCATGATGATCGCGTCGTATTTATTGCCGCGGCGCTGTTCGCGCTGCACGAATTTGAACACGTCGTCCGTTATGAAACGGACCGGACGGTCTCCGAGGCCGGACAGCTGCAGGTTCTCCTTGGCCCATTGAACCATGCCTTTTGCGGCGTCGACATGGACGACTTGGGCGCCTGCGGAAGCTGCCGCCACGCTGGCTCCGCCGGTATAGGCGAACAGGTTCAGCACCTGGATCGGACGGCCCGCCCCGGCAATCTTGTCCATCATCCAGCGCCAGTTGGCTGCTTGCTCGGGGAACAAACCGGTATGCTTAAAGTTGGTAGGGCGGATATGGAACTTCAGCTTGTCGTAGGAAATGGTCCAGCGGTCGGGGATCGGCTTTTTCATGTCCCATTGGCCGCCGCCCGAAGAGCTTCGGTGGTAATGCCCGTGAACTTGGCGCCACTGCCCCGTTTCGTTGGTGAGCGGCCATATAATCTGCGGGTCGGGTCTGCGGAGAATGACGTCTCCCCAACGCTCCAGCTTTTCCCCGTCCCCGGTATCAATCAATTCATAATCCTGCCAATCGCGTGCTACATACATGAATGCATTCCATCCTTCTGTTCTTTAATTTCATTTAGCTTATATTGTACAACATTTCGTACATACAATGCACTTTCTTCATACTCGGTGCGGGTAAAGGTATAATAAAGATAACCCCTCGCGAAAGGAGGACTTGCCGGTGAGCAGCAGACGGAAAATATCGTGGATTCTCACTTGGTTTGGCTTGTTTTGCGGCATTCTTTATGTCAATCTGGCGGTCCGTGGCGGCACGAAGGATTGGTTTGGCTTTCTTGTCTTCGCCGTGCTTCCGCTTGGAATCGGACTTATACTGCGCACGAAAACGAAAAAAGCGAGAACATGGATGGAGATCACCCCCGAGATGGAGAAGAGCATTCTCCACCTGGCTGCGGAGCAGGAGAACCTGCTGACCGCAGCGGACGTTGCCTTGAATACAACACTCAGCATGGAGCAGGCCGGCGAGGCGCTGGAAGCGATGCGCCGCAAGGGACAGGTCCATTTACGGGTAGCGGATAACGGGGCGCTGGTCTATGAATTCCAGGCCGTTCTATCGATGGAAGCCAAGCTGAATGCGGAGCGGGTGTAAACCCCAGTCCACCCCGCCCCGCACAACGCAATAAACCGGCTGCGCCTTGGACATGCCAAGCGCAGCCGGTTTTTCTTGTGGCGATTATTGGGACGCCATGTACTCGTAGTAGTCCTGCTGTCTCATCACTTTGAATCCGCAGGACTCATACAGCCGGAGCGCATTGGGGTTCTGAACCGCCACCTCCAGCCATATGTCCCGCCCCCGTGCTATCGCTTCGGATACGATGAGCATCAGTGTGCTGCGGCCGATCCCCTGACCCCGAACAGATGCTTTCACCGCAAAGCCGTATATCCACGTATCGGATCCTGTATCTTCAAGAGATACCTTGCCGACGGTAACCCCATCCCGCTTAATGATGAGCGGCCGGGTTCCCGTTTCCTGCAGCAGCGATGAGTAGATTTCGGCTGATTCCTCCCGGCTCATCTCGAATCCTTCCTGATCGATGGCGATGATGTCCTCCATGTCGGCAAGCTCCGCGCTTCGCAGCTGGACCGACGGGTTCGCTTCCGCGACAGTTTGGCCGTCGTCATGCCATTTCATTTGATACTCCGAATGGCAGAACACCCCTCCTTGGGACTCGATGAAGCCTATGCCGCTGGAAGAGGAAGCCGGGGTATTCAGAAGGATGGTCTTATAGGCTGAAACGTTAGCCGAGCGGATGGCGTCCTTCCATAGATTCGTAAATATTCCCTGACGGCGGTAATCCGGATGTACCATGCCGCATACCTCGAGACCGCCGCCGAGCGGATATAAGGCGAGAAAACCGGTCAGCATATCGCCGGAATAATGAAAAAAGTCCAGCTTTGCGTCCGCGGGACGGGACTTCAGCATGCTCCAGTTTAATTTCAAAGTGATGGCATCGGCCCGCTCGCACAGCTCCTGCAGAGCGGAGATATCGCCTAGTTGACTTGGATTAAGAATAGTCTGCTTCCCCCATATTCGTTATTTTCTGCTATCATATCATGTTCCTATTTCGCGTTAAAGAGAGTGAATTGCACTTTATGCAAGGTTTTTTTGTTCATGCGAAGCCTCCATCATTAGGCGGTCATACCTCACTTCATACAGCGGCACGGAATAGGATGAATGTAACATTTCCTAGGAAGGGAGCCATCCGTATGCCGGTGAAAAACGGTAAGGAGTATATAGAGCGGATCGACCAGGCACAGCCGGAGGTTTGGCTTCGAGGTAAGAAAATCCAAGGAAAGCTGTCCGACCATGCGGCTTTCCGCGGGTTAATGAGCACTCAGGCGTCACTGTACGATATGCAGGTCGCGGAGGAGTATGCGCAGCTTCTGACATACACATCTCCGGAAACCGGGGAGCCGGTAGGCTTATCGTACTTACAGCCGAAGACGAAGGAAGATTTGGCCAGACGCAGGAGCGCGATGACGCTGTGGGGTGAGCGGCATTTCGGCCTGCTCGGCAGATCGCCGGATTATATGAACACGGCCGTTATGGCCTACGCTGCCGCCTCGGAGCTGCTGGCTGAAGCGGATGCGAAGTATGCGGACAACATGCGGAATTACTACCGGTACTGCTCAGAGAATGACATAACGCTGTCTCACGCCTTCGTGCAGCCGGCGGCGAGCCGTACCGCCGAAATGCTTGATGACGGAACGATCGTCAATACCGCGGCACGCATCGTCGACCAGACGACAGAAGGCGTCATCGTGTCAGGCGCGTTTCTGCTGGCGACCCAGGGAGTCACAGCGGATGAAATACTTGTGTATCCGCCGGCATCGTTCGTGTTTCAGGAGGAAGACAATCCTGAAACTTTTGCTTTTGCCGTCCCGAACAACCTGCCGGGGATGAAGTGGATAAGCCGGGAAAGCCTGGTCGGCGGCGATTCGGGTTACGATTATCCGCTCAGCTCGCGATTTGAGGAAATGGACACTCTCGTCATTTTCGATCACGTGCTCGTTCCATGGGAGCGTATATTCATTCTTGGCAACGACAGCCTGTCCATACGCTTCTTTGCACAGAGCGGCTTTCACGTGCATGCAGCGCACCAGGTTTGCTGCCGATACGTGGCGAAGACCGAGTTTGTACTTGGAATCATTTTGTCCATTGTCGACGCACTGGAAAGAACCGGAAGCGTGGTCACCGAACAAGTGACAGAGGTGATCGTAAATCTGGAGTTGCTCAAGGCGCTGCTGCTCGCCTCCGAAGCGGGTGCAAAGGTGGACCGGTGGGGAAGCATGATGCCCGACTATAAGCCGCTCTGGTCCGCTGCTGTCGTTTATCCCCAAATGTATGCACGGATGATGGAAATTATCCAGCTGCTCGGGTCCAGCAGCGTCATTATGATTCCGTCAGAGCAGGATTTTGAGGCACCCGGGATTGCTCCCTATTTATCGACTTATCTCAAAGGCAGCAGCATGGACGCGCGGGATAAGACTGCGCTGTTCCGGCTTGCCTGGGAGCTGAGCAGCAGCGGTTTCGGTGGGCGGCAGCAGCTCTACGAACGCTTTTTCTTCGGGGGACAGCAGGTAACCAGCAACAGGCTGTTTCAAGGCTATTTGGATAAGGAGAAATACAAGGAGCGG
Source organism: Paenibacillus sp. SSG-1 (assembly GCF_002224835.1). Taxonomy (NCBI): domain Bacteria; kingdom Bacillati; phylum Bacillota; class Bacilli; order Caryophanales; family Paenibacillaceae; genus Paenibacillus; species Paenibacillus sp. SSG-1. The sequence goes on along the minus strand of NZ_MBRK01000001.1, from coordinate 3,656,192 downwards.
ATTCAGCAATTTCTGCGGGATTTGTAATCGCCGTTCTACGGATCGGTCATATTCCACCCGGCCCGCTCATATATCTGTAATGGGGAACGTACGCAAGCAGCACGGGAGAGAGAAGCCGCCTGGGAAGAGCCATCCTTGCACAGAGGAGGCGGGCGGCGATGACGATCGATCAGCTGATCGCTTTATTGGCACTTGTCGTCATGATCATTGGACTTGTCAGCGGAAAAGGAAAATCATAAGCTGCAAAAAAAGAGAGCTGTCTTTCAGCTCTCTTTTTTTGCCTGCAAACCGCTTGACGCTTCTGACTGACCCAGGGCCTCCGTCCCGTAAAGATCGAATTTCATCGATGCTAAAGCGCCGCCTCTTTGCGATGCTGCCTCAGCACTAATCAGTAACCATTTGCCCTCCGTTGATGTGGATCGTCGTTCCGGTGATATACGACCCGTCGTCCGAAGCCAGCAGCACATACGTGGGTGCCAGCTCGTAAGGCTGGGCGGCACGCCCCAGCGGCACGTCGCGGCCGAAGACGGCAACCCGCTCAGGAGGTATCGAAGCGGGATTGAGAGGTGTCCATACGGGACCCGGAGCAACCGCGTTAACCCGGATGCATTGAGGGGCAAGATTTCGGGCGAGAGCGCGGGTGAAGCTGACGATCGCACCTTTAGTCGAGGAGTAGTCCATGAGCGTATCATTGCCGAGATACGCAGTCACGGATGCGGTGTTTACGATGCTGCTTCCCGGCCGGAGGTGGGGGAGGACCGCCTTGGTCAGAAGGATAAAGGACAAAATGTTCACTTCGAACGTATTGCGCAGCTGTTCTTCGGAAATGTCCATCAGTGAGGTTTGGAAGTACTGAACCCCGGCATTGTTAATGAGAATGTCGATTTTCCCGAATGCCTTCAGAGTGCTGTCTACGATATACGATGCAAAGCCTGGCGACCGCACGTCAACGGGAAGCAGAAGGCATTTTCTGCCGAGCTGGCGGATTCGCCGCTCCGTGTCCTGCGCGTCGCGGTGTTCGTTGAGATATACGATCACAAGGTCGGCGCCTTCTTTGGCAAAAGCGATGGCGACCGCACGGCCGATGCCGCTGTCCCCACCGGTGATGATCGCCACTTTGTCCTTTAATTTTCCGGTTCCGACATAGTTCGGATTTTCAGATACAGGGAGCGGGTTCATCACATATTCAATCCCCGGCTGCCCGTGCTGGTGCTGATCCGGCGGAAAAGCCACCGGAATGTCCTTGCACTGGTGAATGACGCCATATTTAGCATACGGATAGTTCATCGGCCAATCCTTCCTTAACCTTTTGATGGTACACAGTCTATTCACGGGATGGGCGAGTGTGCCAGTTATTTTTAAGTCTTACATCGAAATAACAAACGAACATAAACGGCTGTCCCGGACATAAATATGTACCAAAGCTGATGATCACCCAATGATGACGCATGTTGTTGGCATTAGGGATCCTTTTGGAAGGAGGAGGGCCGATTGATAGTAAGCAATGAGATGAATGCTGACAAGAGAATGACACCCAAACGAAAAAGATGGTTCACGCGCAATGATTGGACCGGCTATTTGTTCAGCGCCCCATTAATTATCGGCGTGCTCGCATTTGCCATCTATCCGATGTTTGCCGCATTGTTTATCAGCTTTCACCAGACGTCGGGCCTGTCGCTAAACGGAAAGTGGGTGGGGCTCAGCAATTACCGGTATGCCCTGGAGGATCCGGTCTTCTGGCAAGCGCTTACAAATACGTTTTTGATGGGCGTCTTGTCCGTGGTGCTCGGCATCGTATTATCCTTTGTGCTGGCGAGCCTGATCAACAATCTCAAATGGAACTTCGGCAAAAACTTTTTTAAGGCCGTCTATTTTCTGCCGAACGTCGTGTCGGCGGTAGCGACCAGTCTCCTGTTCTCGTTTCTGTTTTTCCCATCGAAAGAAGGGCTGCTGAACTTTGTGCTGAGCTGGTTCGGGGTACACCATCCCATTGGCTGGTTTACGAATCCGGAGGTGTCGCGCTACAGCATCGTGCTGATGAGCCTGTGGGGGGCGCTTGGCTACAACACAATCATTTTTCTGGCAGGCCTGCAAAGCGTGCCGCGCGACCTGTACGAAGCCGCTGAAGTCGATGGGGCGGGCGGGTACAAGAAATGGCTCCATATCACCATCCCTTATTTACGTCCGATCTTCGTCTTTATGCTCATCATGGGCACGATCGGCGGCATGAAGCGGTTCACTGACGTGTGGCTGATCGGCGGTACGGCAGGCAATCCGGGCGGAAGCCTGATGACGGTGGTGCTGTACATATACCGGAACGCATTTTTGGCATCGCAAATGGGTCTGGCCACAGCCGCTTCTTACCTGCTGTTCATCATCATTTTGGTGCTGACCGCAGTTATGATGCTGTTAAACCGCCGCAAAGACAGCCTCGACTGACACACTAGGGCCAATACCGACGTCATATCAGAACTACATGATACTTAAGCAAAGGAGGTCCCGCCATGATCCAAACGGCCGATTCCAAGGCGCTGCGCCGTAAAAAAATCCCTGTCAGTCAGTGGATTCTCGCCATCGTGCTGTTTCTCGGCTCCTTTATCATGATCGTGCCATTTCTGTGGATGCTCGTGACCAGCTTCGACTGGGGGGCCCGGCTGAACATTACGTTTCCGCCGAAAATTTGGCCGGAAGAGCCGTCCATACGCACGTACGAAGTGGCCTTTACGAACATTAAAATGTTCCGTTATATCATCAATTCCATCATCGTCAGCGCAGGCGTCATCGTTGTCAGCTCCCTGTCCGCGCTGCTGTCCGGTTATGCCCTCTCCAAGCTGCGGTTCAAAGGGGCGAGCCTGGTGCTTCTGCTGGCACTGAGTACGATGATGATTCCGTTTGAAATGACCATGATTCCGCAGTACCTGCTCTTCAGCAAGCTGGGGCTTCTGGACAATTATCTGGCTTTTTATTTACCGGCACTTAACTATGCCTTCGGCACGTTTTTGGCCAAAGCCTTCATCGACCAGCTGCCATCCAGTCTGCGCGAAGCCGCCATTCTCGACGGCGCCGGGGAGTTCACCGTGTTCGGCCGGGTGTATTTGCCGCTCTGCACGCCGATTATCGCCACCATGATCATCCTCCTGTTCCTGGGCGTGTGGAACGAAATGCTGTGGCCGCTGCTGGTGCTGAAGAACGCTGCCAAATATACGATCCAGATCGGCCTGGCGATGTTTACGTATAACAACGGCATCAACCAACAGCCCTCGATCATTATGGCTGCAACGGCGGTCAGTCTCATTCCTGTCGTCGTCGTATATATGTTTTTGCAGCGTTACATTATCGAAAGCATTGCTTTGTCCGGGATCAAGCAGTAAACCCGGCGAAGCGCGGCCTTGGGGCCGCACGGCACCAATGATGATTGCGAACACACTGATGATGAGAAGGGGGAACATGCATGAAAAAATGGCTTCTGCTCCTGCTGTCCTGCACGCTCGTGTTCACGCTGGCAGCCTGCTCTGAAGGGTCAGGCAAAGACGTGACCGGCGGCGTGGAAATCAAGCAAGTCTCCGACATGAAAGGAACCGTCCGGGTGGCGCTGGCCGGCTGGCAGCTCGACAACGGCATCAACGCGCAGACGGGTAATCCGACGATCGGGCTGACCGAGTACATGGATAAGACGTTCAAGAAAATGTACCCGAATATCAAGGTGGAGCTGTACCAAATTCCTTGGGAGAACGTAAAGGCCAAGCAAACGGCGATGCTCATGTCGGGGGATGCCGACGTGCTGTACACCGGGGGAGCTTTTGCCTCCCAATGGTATCAGGACGGACTGCTGCGTGATCTGGACGACCTGATCAAAGAAGACACATCGTTTGATCCCGGCATTTACCTGGACGGCATCATGAACAATTCCTACAGCACCAAGTCGCCGGACGGATCCAAGCAGTTCGGCATTCCTGCCGTGCTGGGCCGCCGCATGACGATCTATGATAAAAAGCTGTTCAGCGACTGGGGCGTCGAAGGCTTGACAGAGAAAGCGACCCCCGAAGAAATTTTGGAAAAAGCCAAAAAGATGACCGGCAAAAATCCGAAAACCGGCGAGCAGAACTACGGCGTATACTGGTCGGGCAACTCGCTGAACGGCTCCACTTTTGTGGCGCTGACCCTGGCTTTCGGAGCGAAAGGGGCCGAAGGCTCGCTGAAAGACGTAAAGTCGATCAAATGGCATCTGAACACCCCGGAAATGGTCAAGGTCATGGAATGGCTGAAGGAGGCCGCAAAGCTGCCGCCGGCCGGCTTTATCACAGCCCAGGGAGCGGAAAACTTCGGGCTTGAGAAGAACAACATCGCGATTGCGCTGGACAGCACCGGCGGCGCGACGATGAACGAATTTATCGCAAACAATAACAAGGATTTGCTGGACCGGTTCGAGCCGGTGATGAATATGGGCCCGAAAGGCGAAGGCTGGGTGGCCGTGGATCCGTTCGTCATGGCGAAGAACGCCAAGGACGTGAAAGCTTCCTGGGAAGTTCTCAAATTCCTGACCAGCCCGATGACGCAAAAATATACGTATGAGAACTTCGCGATGACACCGACGATCAAGCAGGCCGATTTTGTGAAGCCGGAAGACAAATATGTGAAAAAGGCGCTGGATATCGCCAATGTCGGGCACTCCGAGCTGATGGACGAAGCCAATCCATTCTATATGAGCGACATCGTCCCGGCCGTCAACGGCTTTATCAGCAAGGCGGCTTCCGGCAACGCGCCGGACATCCAGCAGTTCCTGGACGAACTGCAGGACCGCGCGGAGAAATGGTCCGCCAATCTGAAGTGACAGGTTAAAGCGAGTGCAGGGCCCTTCACGGGGCCTTTGCACTTCCTTTTTACCAGGAGACGCAAGGACGATATTCGAAATTGTAGCTGCCTAGAGATAGGAGCAAATGATCCCATTGCGTGTGTTTGAAAAACAGTATGTAAGGAGGTCCCATGATGGTTCGTGTTGGTTTGGTCGGGGCAGGCGGAATCGCCTCCGAGCATTTGAAGCATATTGACGATCATGATCAGGCGGAGCTGGTCGCCGTGTGCGATATTTCCGCGAAGCAGGCGGAACAAGCCGTAAAACGGCATGGTGGAGTCGCCTATACGGATATCCGGCGGATGCTGGCGAACGAGCAGCTGGATGCACTCTTTGTATGCGTCCCTCCTTTTGCCCATGGTGATATTGAAGAGCAGGCGGCAGGAAGAGGCATTCATCTGCTGGTGGAAAAGCCGCTGGGTCTGGATATGGGCATTGTACGGCAAAAAGCGGATTTTATCCGGAAAGCGGGCGTCATGACGGCCACAGGCTACTGCCTAAGGTATATGGAGCCGGTACAGAAGGCGAAACAGTACCTGGCCGGCAAAGAAATCGCCATGGTGCGGGCCCACAGGTTCGGCGGGCTGCCGGATACCCCTTGGTGGGTGGATCATGCCAAGTCGGGCGGACAGCTGGTAGAGCAGACGACCCATAATGTGGATCTTATGCTGTACTTGGCCGGAACAGTCCACAAGGTCAGTGCTGACATGGCCCTGCTGCTGAACAGAGACGTTCCCGGGATCACGACGCCGGATGCCGCTTCGGTCAACCTGGTGTTCGATTCGGGCGCAATCGGTCACATTGACACCGGTTTTCTACCCCAGCCGGACAGCCGTTCCTCCCTGGAGATCATTGGAAGGGACTTTAGATTGACGCTCGAAGGAACGTCGCTTACCATTCTGGAACCGGAGCAGACGATCATTCTTCGCGGCAAATCCGATTTCTACAAAGTCCAGGACGACGCTTTCATTCGGGCCGTTGCCACGGGTGACCAGAGCTTGATTCTGGCTCCGTATGAAGAAGCGATGCATACGCTGGAAGTGACGCTGGCTGCCAACGAATCGGCACAAAGCGGATTGCCGGTAACCATAACCAAGAGGGGGTAAATATAGAGCCCCTGAAGGAGCCTGCGGGCTCCTTTTTTGCGTATCCGGATAGCTGTAAGCCGTGCATAAACATATCGATGCCGTGCATAATCACGCCTTTTCCATAATCAGGATATGACGGTGTATTCCAGAATAGAATCTGGTAAACCGTATTCGATCTATCAATTTGGATTTTTTGGATTCAGTGATTGTATATGTCAATTCGATGAAGGAAACAGTCACAGTTAAGCCAATTTGTATCATCATTACGATGGGGACGCAGCCTTCTAAAAAGAAAAAAAATTCCGGATCGAAGGCTCCATTCTCTATCAGGAAACGGGATTCCCGGCTTTCCCTAATTCTTGTTTTCTTGCGAAGATCTTGCTTCTGCTGTCCCAAACAAGGTAAACTCAAACTTAGGCATAAAAAGAGCTGGAACAAGAAGGAAGGATTAGCATGTTGGATCTGAATGTGAATGAGCCGGATCAGCTGGTTCAGGTTGCTCATGCATTGTCCACCCGGGCGAGGGTGGATATGCTGAAACTGCTCTACACGCGGAGCATGAATATCATCGAAATTTCGGAAGCACTCAAGCTGCCGGTGTCGACAGTGGCGAACAACGTCAAAATTTTGGAGGCCGCCAAGCTGCTGACGACAGAGCTTCTGCCCGCGGCCCGGGGGGCGATGAAGGTATGCACCCGCAGTTATGATGACATCCATATCAGTCTCAACCCGGCGATCCAATCGACCAAGGAAAATTACGGCGTGTATGAGGTCGAGATTCCGATCGGATTGTACAGCGATTGCGAAGTATACCCGACCTGCGGCATGGCGAGCGGCACCGAAATGATCATCCGGGAAGACGAGCCGGCGAGCTTCTACCATCCGAAGCATATCGATGCACAGATCATCTGGTTCCGCAAAGGTTACTTGGAGTACATTTTGCCGCTGGAGCTTCCGCAAAACGTCAAAATCAAATCGCTTGAGCTGTCCATGGAAATCTGCTCGGAGGCGCCCAACTTCGATAACGATTGGCCCTCGGACATATCGGTCTGGGTGAACGGGCTTGAGATCGGGATGTGGACGAGTCCGGGGGATTTCGGGGACCGCCGCGGCAGGCTGAACCCCTCCTGGTGGCTCGATTGGACGACGCAGTACGGCCTCTTGAAAACGTGGCGGGTCGATGAGGACCGGACGACGCTGGATATGAAAAAGGTATCGGATGTAGGCATCAACGATCTTCAGCTGGAAGGGCGTCCGAATTTGCGCCTGCGAATCGGCGTGGATCCAAATGCGGTCCATAAAGGCGGGGTGAACATCTTTGGGCGGCAGTTCGGCGATTATGAGCAGGACATCAAGATGCGTATCCAATATGTTCCCCTCACGGACGAAGCGTAAAACCATTGTTACAACAAGTTTGTAACAATGGTTTTTTTGTTTCTGTTACGGGGCTTGTGGATTTTTATGGGAGAAGAGCGTGGTTAGGCAATTTCTTCTTGCTGATAAAGCGATGAAGCCCATTTGATATGCACGAGAATAGAAACAACTCAAAATTTTTATTACAAAAAAATGAAATGAATGCGTTGACAAAATAGAAGTTTAGCCGTAATATAGCCCCATAAGAACAATAAAGTTGTAATAAAACAATAACGTTGTTCTTTAGAACGACTACGGTGACGAAAATGGGGGGTACGTATGAGAAGAAAATTCAGCTTCATGTGGATCACATTACTGTCTCTGACCTTATTGCTCAGCGCCTGCGGCAGCGGTGGCAGCGGCAGCAGTGGCGGGGCGGACAGTGCAGGCGGGGACGCGTCCGGCGGTACTGGTGAAAGCGCTTCGACGGATACGGGCGGCGGCAGCGGCGAGAAAGTGAACCTTTCCTTCTGGACGCTGTTTGACGGCGGAGACGGTGATAACATGCAGGCGATGGTAGACCAGTTCAATAAAGAGCATCCCGATATTCAGGTGAAAAATACGAAGCTCGTCTGGGGCGAGTATTATACGAAGCTGATCACAGCGGTTGGCGCAGGCAACGGTCCGGATGTGGGCATCTCCCATATTTCCCGTCTTCCCGACCTGATCAATCAGGGGGTTGCAACTGAGCTGGACGATTCGGCAAAGGATGCCAACATCGACTGGAGCACGTTCAACCAGAACATTCTGGAAGCTTCCGTTTACGATGACAAGCATTATGCGGTTCCGATCGATACACATCCGTTTATTATGTACTACAATAAAAAGCTGCTTAAAGACGCAGGGCTGCTCGGCGAAGACGGCAAGCCGGTTCTGGAGCAATCTGGCGAGGGATTCATCAAGTTTTTGACAACGCTGAAAGAGAAGCTTCCGAAAGGCAAATATCCGTTTGCGCTCTCGAGCTCCAACGACGATCCATTCCGTTTCTGGTGGGCACTTTATTCGCAGCAGGGCGGCAATGACGTCGTATCCGACGACCTGAAATCAGCCGACATCGACAAAGAAAAAGCAGTAAAAGCCGCGGATTATATTAAGGACTTATACCATAAGTACAATTTCATCAAGCTGAACGACCCGGATTTCTATAAAACGTTCCAGAGCGGAAATGCGGCGATCATGATGACCGGCGTGTGGGCAACCGGAACGTGGGAGAAAACGAAAGGGCTGGAATTCGGGGCCATGCCGATCCCTAAAGTATTCGATCAGGAAGCGACATGGGGCGATTCGCATACGATCATTCTGCCGGCAACGAGCAATGAAGATCCGGAGAAGCGCAAAGCTGCACTGATTTTCGCCAACTGGATCGCCGACCACGGAGAAATCTGGGCGAAAGCGGGCCATATCCCTTCGAAGCCGGCCGTATTCGACAAGCCGGAATTCAAAGAGATGCCGTACCGGAGCGATTATGTCTCGGTGGCAAGCACCGTTAAATTCAACAAGCATTCCGACAAGAACTGGCAGATCCGCGATAACGCGCTCTTTAAATATTTGAACGAAGTTTGGTCCAACAAGATTTCGAGCTCGGATGCCGTTGACAAAATGCAGACCGAGATCGGTAAAGTTTTAAGCGAGTAACCATGAGGGTATGATCCATCAGACAGGTTTGGGGCGGCTGGCTCCAAGCCTGCCTGAGCGATGCGGGAGAGGAAGGTGAGTCATGAAGAAGCTTCGGATCGACTTGCAGGCACTGATTTTTTTACTGCCCTTTCTGATTGTGTATGTGTTGTTTACGATCTGGCCGATGATTAAGGGCGCGCAGATGAGCTTTTATAAATGGACCCTGATCCGGAAGATGAAATATGTCGGGTGGGACAATTTCCAGCGCATGTTTCATGACGACCAGTTCTGGGCTGCGGTATGGCATTCTACGATTTTCGTTTTTCTGACGACGCCGACCATGATCGTGCTGGCCATCGCGCTGGCACTTATCGCGAACCGGAAATCCAAGCTGCAGAAGCTGTACCGCAGTGCGTTTTTTCTGCCGAGCATTCTTTCGGTTTCGGTGGCATCGTATTTGGGGTTGTTTATGTTCCAGCCCTATACCGGCTTCATTAATGGGATTCTGCATGGACTCGGCATCCTGGCGGAAGGGAAAGAGATCTTCTGGCTCACTGAGCCGTCGCTGGCCTGGATTGCGGTCGCCGCTCTGACGCTGTGGTGGACGGTGGGGTTCAACTTTATTTTGTATCTGTCCGCCATGCAGGAAATCCCGGACGAAATTTATGAGGCGGCATCGCTGGACGGCGCGGCCAAAGGGCAGATGTTCTGGCGGATCACGCTGCCGATGATGAATTCGATCACACGGATGATTCTGATGCTGCAAATTATCGCTTCCTATAAAGTGTTCATGCAAATTTACATCATTACGGGCGGCGGACCGCTGGATTCGACAAGGCCGATCATCCAGTACATTTACCAGAGCGGTTTCAAAAAAAATGACCTGGGTTACGCGGCGACGATGTCCTATATGCTGTTTGCGATTTTGCTCGTATTGTCGATTATCCAGTATGTCGTTAACAACCGGAAGGAGGCGGCTTAAGGCATGAAATGGGTATACCGGATCGTTTCTGTCATCGCGGCATGCGTGTTTCTGATTCCGCTGGTCTGGATGCTGGTCGTATCGATCAAGCAGGAAGGGATGAAGGTCTCCGGTTTGTTCGACTGGTTTACGCCGCCATATTCTTTCGCGGTGTACGGACAAATTATCAGCGGCACTAAGCTGATGCAGTGGGTGTGGAACAGCTTCTTCGTCGCAGGCGTCGTCACGGTTCTGACCGTTCTAGTTGCGGCTATGGCGGCTTATGCGTTGTCCAAAATTCCTTTCCGGTTTAAAGCCATCATGTTCTTTTTCATTTTGGCGGGTCTTCTCGTTCCCGGCGAAGCAACCATCATTCCTCTGTATCAGGTCGCCAAGGACATGCATTTGCTGAATTCGTACCAGGGGCTGATCGTCACAGCGCTGGCTTCGCCGATGGCGGTAATCGTGCTTAAAGGATTTTTTGACGGCATCCCGAACGACCTGATTGAGAGCGTGCAGATGGATGGAGGCGGCGTGTGGAAAATATTCGCGGTGATCATGCTGCCGCTGACCCGGCCGGCGCTCGCGTCGATGGCGATTCTGACCTTTATCGGCTCTTGGAACAATTTCCTGTGGCCATTCCTGTCGCTGACAAACGACAAGCTGTTTACGCTGCCGATGGGAATTCCGACCTTGATGAGCCAGTACTCGGAGGATTACGTGAAGCCAATGGTTGTGAACACACTGTCGTCCATCCCGATCATTATTCTGTTTGTGATCTTTGAACGGCAAATCATCAAGGGGATCAGCCTGTCGGGGATTAAAGGGTGAGCGGCGTTGCCGTAGCCGGGATAGAGCCGAAGCGGCGCGAGCGTGCCATCGATCTGTTCAAAGGACTGCTGATTGTCGGAATGGTGTACTGCCACACGCTGCAATTTTTCAGCGATCCGGTCGTGTACCCGTCCATCAGCCGCTGGATCGATTTCTTCAACCTCATCACCTTCTCGGGGTTTGTGTTCAGCTTCGGGTATGTATCGCAGCTTGCTTATTATTCCAAGCCGTTTCGCAGCGCTTGCCCGCGGATGTTGGCAGCCGCGCTGAAAACACTGCTGGCCTTTTATGTATCCGGAACGGCGTTCAGGGTTTTCCATGACGGAGCGCCGCTCCAGTGGGACACGATTCGGCCGATCATGCTGCTGAAGGATATCCCGGGCTGGTCCGAGTTTCTGGTGTCGTTTACGTATTTGATGGTCCTCGGCTTGGTGCTGTTCGTTCCGCTGCGCTGGCTATCCGGGCGAAAGTGGCTTGGTTTTCTGGCGGCCGGTCTGCTGCTTGCAGGGACGCTGTTTCCTTATGGAGCGGTCCATGTTCCCCAGCTTGGGTTATTGGTCGGCACGAGGGATTTCGCCTCGTTTCCGCCTGTTCAATATTTTCCGTATTACCTGCTTGGGATCTTGTTCGCCAAATACCGGATTCGCTTCGACTGGCTCGTTCTCGCCGGATCGGTGCTTGCAACCGGACTGTTTGCGGCAAATTGGCGGTATGCCGGGGAGCTTCCCTCGCGGTTTCCGCCTTCGTTGTTCTGGATTATCGGTGCTGCCTTCATATTATATGTTTATTATTTGCTGGCCAGGGTATTGGAACGCATTCCGTACGCGTTTGGCTTTCTGGAGTCGATGGGGCGGAACGTGCTTTTGTATCTGGTGCTCAGCAATTTGTTGATTTTTACGGTAAAAAGCAGCCGGCCGGATCTTCTCGTCGGAAGCGGCGGTGGCTTGCTGTACGCGGCAGGATGGCTCGTCGTATGCGGATTTTGCAGCTGGATCGTTACCAAGCGTACGCCCTAAATGTGATTACTTCAAAGGAGTAGAGAGAAATGACAGAGATGCTGCGCGGCGAATATCCTCGCCCACAATTGGTTAGAGCGGATTGGCTCAACCTTAACGGAGTATGGAATTTTGAATTTGATGACGAAGCGGCCGGCGAGAGGGAAAAATGGTACGAGCATCCTTCCTTCTCGCGGACCATCCAGGTTCCGTTTTGCTATCAGAGCAAGCTGAGCGGAATCGGAGATCCTTCGTTCCATGATATCGTGTGGTACCATCGGACCTTTACGGTGCCAACAGCGTACCAAGGCAAGCGGCTGATTCTGCATTTCGGTGCCGTGGATTATGAATGCAAAGTATGGGTGAACGGCAGGCTCGCCGCTATTCACGAAGGCGGTCATACGCCGTTTGACGCGGATATTACGGACCTGCTTCAGGGAGCGGACAACTCGATCGTGGTCAAAGCCGTTGATTACAGCCGGGACGCGGCGCTTCCGCGGGGCAAGCAATACTGGGAAGAAACATCGGCCGGGATCTTCTATACAAGAACGACGGGGATTTGGCAGACGGTATGGATCGAACCTGTGCATGACCTCCATATCCGTAGGATTCGGCTGACGCCGGATATCGATACGAATGAAGTGTCCCTGCAGGCTTTCGTTCAGGGCTGGGACACCGGGGCCAAGCTTCAAGTAAAGTCGGTTATTTCTTTCGCGGGGCAAGTCGTTTCCGAAGATTCCTTTTCGGTGACGGGGAAAGACGAGATGCGCCGCATCCGCCTGCACGATTTTAACGATCATGGCTTGGGGCGCTGGTGGTCGCCTGAACGTCCAAATCTGTACGACTTGGAGCTGACCCTCTTAGTGGACGGAGAAGTGGTGGATACTGTCGCGAGTTACTTCGGCATGCGGAAAATTTCGATTGAGGACGGCGTCGTGCTGCTTAATAACCGCCCATATTATATGAAAATGGTGCTGGACCAGGGGTATTTTCCGGATGGCCTGCTGACCGCTCCTTCCGATGAAGCGCTGAAAAAAGACATTGAGCTGACGAAGGAAATGGGATTCAACGGCGCCCGAAAGCACCAAAAGATCGAAGACCCCCGTTACCTGTACTGGGCGGACCGTTTGGGCCTGCTTGTCTGGGGAGAAATGGCCAACGCGTTCCGGTTCACGGAAACCTATGCCGGGCAGATCACCCGGGAATGGCTGCAGGCGGTGGAGCGGGATTATAATCATCCCTGCATCGTGGCCTGGGTTCCGCTCAATGAAAGCTGGGGCGTAACGAATATTTTGGTGAGCCCTGCCGAGCAGCAGCATGCGCTGGCGCTGTATCACATGACTAAATCGCTGGACATGTCACGTCCGGTCATCTCTAACGACGGCTGGGAACTGGTGAAGACCGATCTGGTTACCATTCATGATTACGAATGGCGCAAAGAAGTGCTGGCGGACCGCTATTCGACCGTGGAGCAGGCGCTTCAGGCAAAACCGGGCAACCGCTGGATTCTGGTGCCGGGGTATCCTTATGAAGGACAGCCGCTGCTGCTTACCGAATTCGGCGGAATCTCATTCCAGAAGGGGAACCAGGAAGGATGGGGTTACTCCGGAGCGTCGAATGAGGAAGATTTCGAACGGCGCCTGGCCGACGTGGTTCAGGGCGCTCTCGCTTCGCCCGTGCTTCAAGGCTTCTGCTATACGCAGCTGACGGACGTCGAACAGGAAATTAACGGCTTGCTGACGTACGACCGGCAGCCCAAGATTCCGCTGGAGAAGATCCGTGAGATTGTGCAGGGACGTTGATACAGCTTTTAAAATAGAGTGGCTAATATGTAAATAAAGAGTGAAGAAGGCCCCGTTTCGGGGCTTTCTTTTTTTGTAAATGGTGGCATCGCCTAGTTAATCGGTATAAAGACTGTTATAATACAAAAGACAAAGATATGATTGATCAGGATAAAGTGGGCCCTTTCTTTGTTTAGAACCATCGCGTGACCAATGGAACTCAGGGTCCGAACAAAACCATGGTGATACAGGAAAAGGGGAATGAGAAATGGAAATGAAGCTGATTTTTACAAACAAAGGAAAAAATGCCATCGGGAACTTCGAAAACGAGGAGCTGATCGAAGTGTTCACGAGGTACAGTAAGACATTGATGAAAAAGTACGATCTTGTCGTGTCGGTTCCCTCTGAAGATAATCGCGACATTACGGCCGACGGTACCATCAATGTACATCTGAACGACGTCAAATGCGATGTTCAAACGTTTTTCAAGGAACTGGCCAGAGATGTGAAGGTTCCGTTAAAGAAACGGCTGGACGCCGGCGAGACGCTGGATGGCGTGTTTAAGGCGGAGCTGGTCAAATAAGGCATTAGAATAATCGTTAATGAAGAAAAGGGAGCCGGCGGGCTCCCTTTTTTTTGATGATCGAGCGAAAACCACACAAATAACAGCTTAACCTTTTAGAGCGGATATTCATCCGTTCACGGCTGCAGCGCCGGCTGTTAATTCCGACCAGACTTCCTTCACGTCTCCGGCATTCATGATTTTTCCGAAGTACTGCCCAATGTTCGATAGGGTCATTTCGTGGGCCTCGGCAGAGGAACCGGCGCAGGCGTCCTCGACGAGCGTCACGTTATAGTCGAGCATGAATGCGTCCCTGGCGGTCGACTCCACGCATACGTTCGTGAGGACGCCGGTCAGGACAACAGATTTGCACCCCAGAGAGCGCAGTATCAAATCGAGGTTGGTGCCGATAAATGCGCTGTATCGGTGCTTTTCCACCACATAATCGCCCTCCTTGGGCTCCAGCCCGTACAGCTCCGTGCCCCAGCTTCCCTTCTCGACGATCCGAAGCGGGTTGCCGCTGGCCGTATGCTGCAGCTCCCATGCCTGGGAGGTAGTGCCCGAATCCAACGTCATTTGCACGTAGATGACCGGCACACCGCTTGCCCTCGCTTGACCGGTAAGGTCATGGATGGGCGGCACACAGGCCTGGAACGCCGGGATATCGACGACTCCCGCGCGGCCGCAGGCCCCGTTTTCGTGGCAAAAATCGTTTTGCATGTCGATGATGATTAGGGCGGTATCCTCCGGATGAAGCCATGCATGGGTACTCAAATGATATCCCTCCAAAATAAATATTGTTGTGTTTATGTCAAACAATATAACATTAAATCCACAATTACAGGATATTGCACTTTTTTATACCCTGAATTACAAGAAATATGATATAAATAGGATAATATATGTTATTTATTCTTACACAATCGGAAATTCCTCCGACCTGCTGATCGGTAAAACCAATTTTTATGGAAGGTGGGGATGGAATGGATCTGGAGGGTCTGCATTCATTTGCAACGATCGCCAAGGAAAAGAGCATTTCCAAGGCTGCCCAGACGCTGCATGTCACCCAGCCGACGCTTAGCGCGAGAATACGCAAGCTGGAGGAGGGGATGGGAGTCAAGCTGCTGGACCGGGGGTGGGACGGAGTGAAGCTGACGCAGGAAGGGCATTATTTTCTGTATTATGCGATCCAAATGGTAAGCCAGTTCAACAATGCCTCCGCGATGCTGAACAAAGCAGACCTGCTGAAGTTCGATCGTTCCCTTGCCGAAGTGACCCGCATGGACCGGATGGTGATCGGCGTTGACACCGGACTGTCCAGCAGGTTCGTGTACCCTCTGGTTGCCGAATTGCAGCGCATTCGCCCCGATCTGAAGTGCAAGTATGTTTCCCGTTCGTCCATGCTGCTCATTGATCTGATCGAGTACGGGGTCATCGATATCGGGCTGTTTTATGATGTGAAGGAATGCCGCCATTTGCAGCCGGTGCATCTTCTGGACGACGAATGGGTGCTGCTGTGTTCGGAAGAAGCCTACCGGGGCGTGATCCGCAGGGATGATGACCTTATCGACGTGCTCAAGCATGACATGTTCGTGCTGTTCGAAAATCCGATCGCCACTTACGTGAATGTATGGGAGGTGCTGTCCAGACTGTTTGGGTCCACGCCCGACAAGTTCCAAATCGTGGACAGCAGCGATATGATGCTGGGGGTCGTGGCCAACGGCCAGGGATACACGTTCGTACCTAAATGCTACGTCCCTGAGCTGTACCTGGAGGCTTATCCCATCCGAATGATCCCTTTTGGTTCCATGCTGCCGGCTCTGCCGGTATACATGGCATACTCGGAAACCGTCCAGCTCGACGTGCCGATCGGCGAATTGCAGCGCAGGCTGCTTGCCAGATACAAGCCGGGCGCAGGGCACACCGCCGCTTCCGGCGGTTTGAATGGATAAGGAGACAAATACAAAATAGGAGCACCCTCCTGGATGAAATGAGCCGGGAGGGTGCTTTTTGGCCTGTGCGGATTCAGACGATGAAGTCGATCGGGCACGGATTCATCATGATGCGGGTACAGCGGGTGCAGCTGTCATATCGTTTCTGAACATCGGCTGAATGACGGGCTCGATACCCTGGACATCGATGTCATACAAAGTGCCAAGAAGCGAAAGGAGCGGAATGGCGGCAGATGCTGCCGCTTCTATACGCTCTTTGGCCATCGGGATGCCGATGATCGCTGCCTGCAGAACCTCGGCGGTGCTTTCTTCCGCATCCCTTTCTTTTCGGGTAGTGGTTGTTAGCTTGTATTCGTTATCCATGGTATTCCTCCTCTGGTATGGTATGTAGCGGGCTGATTCGTCTGTCCACTGATCAGGTGATGTACGGAAACCGGTTTTTCGACTAGTCCAGCTCCGGATGATGGAAATGCCAATCGGTGCTTTGTTCATACGCGTGGCCGATGCCGAGCAGTTCCGCTTCGGCAAACGGTTTGCCGATGAGCTGCATGCTGATCGGCATCCCTGCAGCCGAAAAGCCGCAGGGCATGGCGAGGCTCGGCAGGCCGGTTACGTTCGTCGGCATGGTCAGTTCGGCGAAGCGCATGCTGATTTCGACGTCGTGGATGCCGGGCGCAGTTGCCGGGAGGGTCGGTGTAAGCAGGACGTCGGCTGCAGACAGCGCCTGCATATACTCCTGCTGCAGGAGCCGGCGCGCCCGCTGTGCCTGCAAATAGTGGACGGCCGGGATCAGGCGGGCGCCTTCGATCATTCCCCGGACATCCGGTCCGTACTGCTCCGGCTGTTCCCGGTACCACTTCTCGTGAATGGAGGCGACCTCACCCATACAAATGCCGTTGCCGATTGCGCTGACACGGCTTAGGAGCGGGATCTCCACTTCAATGACATTCGCTCCAAGCAGCTTGAACTGTCCCATGGCTGCCTGGAGGGCGGCCTCCACCTCCGGATCAATGCCGTCGTAGTAAAAGGACGAGGGAATCCCGATGGTAATGCCGTGCAGATCGCCGCGCAGCATGCCGGTGAAATCCGGGACCGATACGTCGGCCGACGTATCGTCCAGCGGGTCATACCCCGCCATAGCCTGAAGGCAGATGGCGGCGTCTTGGGTCGAGCGGGTCAGCGGGCCGGCGTGGTCCAGCGACCACGACAGCGGAAAAATGCCATGGCGGCTGACCCTGCCGTATGTCGGCTTCAGGCCGACGATGCCGCAGGCTGCTGCGGGAATGCGGACTGAGCCGCCGGTGTCCGTGCCTGTGCCCATGTAGGCAAGTCCGGCCGCTACGGCCGATCCCGAGCCACCGCTTGAGCCGCCCGGCGATTTCTCCAGGTTCCACGGATTGCGGCAGGGACCGAAATGAGGGCTGTTCGTCAGCGTCCCGGCCGCAAACTCATGGGTCTGCACTTTGCCGAGCAGGACCGCGCCTGCTTCTCCCAGCTTACGGACGACGGTGGCATCCGTATCCGGCACGAATGTTTCGAGGATTTTGGAGCCGACAGCCGTCCGGATTCCCTGGGTATTGTAAATATCTTTGTGAGCGATAGGAATTCCGTGAAGCGGACCTCTGTACTCTCCTTTCATGATTTCAACTTCGGCCGCTTTGGCCTGGGCGAGCGCGAGATCGGCCGTAACCGTTACGTACGCATTCAGCCGGGGATTGAGCGTTTCAATCCGTTCGAGAAGCATCTGCGTAATTTCGACGGGTGAAATGCGGCGGCTGCGGATCCGTTCCGATAAACCGGCGATCGTATCATACAGCAGCTCCTGATGCAGGGTGGTCATAGATAACATCTCCTTTGCGAAAAAAATTGTGGATGAGTACTCTACCTCTCGAATGACTTGAACAAATGGATTCTTTAAGGATATCCGCCCATAGTTGATTTACCTTCAACATGTGTCATTTCTATGGAAGAATGATGGTCCTTGAACGCAAAAATCCAATCGTTTTTTGTATATAGGGAGGTAATTGTTAAGAAACATAACATATTTTCGCCGAAAAGGGGCTGAAACAAGGTATAGAATGTTTCGATATCCTAACATTACAGAATTTATGTTAGTATTTATCACACAAACAGCATTCCTGGCATGCTACAACAAAACCGATTGATTAAAGGCCGGGAAGATCCATTTTTCTGAAGCTGCGAAGGAGGGAATATGATGTCAAATCTTTTGGAAATTGACAGCCTTGTCACCTCATTTTCGACCAAGAAAGGGATGGTGGATGCCGTCAGGGGAGTCACCCTGCGGGTCAAAAAAGGCAAGACGACGGTTATTCTCGGGGAATCGGGTTCGGGGAAGAGCGTCATGCTCCGTTCCATACTGCGGCTGACGCAGCGCGGTTCTAATGTTGCCGGCAGCGTCCGGCTCGAAGGAGAAGACTTGCTGGGCAAATCGCCGAAAGAAATGGTGGCGATCCGCGGGAACCGGGTGGCGATGATATTCCAGGACGCCCTCTCGGCGCTCGACCCGCTGTACAGGGTCGGCGACCAGCTGAAGGAAACGATCAGGGCGCACCATAAGGTGGGGAGAAGGGAAGCGAAGGATAGGGTCATCGAGCTGTTCCGTAAGGTCGGCATTCCTTCGCCGGAAGAAAGGGTGCGTGCCTACCCGCACGAGATGAGCGGCGGCATGCGGCAGAGGGCGGTCATTGCGATGGCGCTCGGCTGCCGTCCCGATCTGCTTCTTGCCGATGAACCGACCACCGCCCTGGACGTTACCATTCAGGCGCAAATCCTCCGGCTGTTCAAGGAGCTTCAGGCCGAGTTCGGAATGTCGATCGTGCTGGTCACCCATGATATCGGCGTGGCCGCCGAAATGGCCGACGAGGTCGCCGTCATGTATGCCGGCAAAATCGTCGAGTATGGATCGGCGGAGGAGGTTCTGACCAGACCGATGCATCCCTACACAGCCGGGCTGATTGCTGCTACGCCTCAGAGCAAGCAAACGGGAAGGCTGTCCACCATCCCAGGACAGCCGCCGCTCATTACGGAAATGCCGCCGGGATGCGCTTTTGCACAGCGCTGTCCTTATGCCGAGAGCCGGTGCACGGAGAGTGTCCCGGATTACGTAAGCGCGGGACGATCGCAGCAGGCGGCCTGCTTCCAGCTTGCCGGCCGGGAAAGATACGCCCAATAAAAAATAATGGAACCCTGTGGAGGTGCCGGAGATGAAACCATACTCAAGCTTGAAAAAAACGTACGCCATCACTCTACTGCTGCTTATCCTGTGCCTCTCAATGGTTCTTAGCGGGTGCGGCAGAGGCGGAGCGGCCGCCGAAGGCTCGGCGGCGAAAGAGACTTTGGTGATTGCCATGTCCGCCGCGAACATCCCGGTACCGGACACAATGCCGACCGAAGGTTACGAAGGGATGCGTTTTGTCGGGTATCAGCTGTACGACGCGCTGGTGAAATGGGATTTGACGCAGGGCGGCAAGCCGGCCGAACTCACGGGCGGCCTGGCCGAATCGTGGGAACATTCGAACAGCGATCCGACCGAGTGGACCTTTCATCTGCGCCAAGGGGTTGAGTTCCATGACGGAACGCCGTTTAATGCGGATTCGGTCATCTTTGCCCTCGACCGTCTGTTGAAGCCGGATTCCCCGTATTACGATGCAAAAATTGCCGGTTCCACCGGCAGCTCGCTTCGTTTTATCACGAAGTACGCCAAGGCTGACGAAAACACGGTTCGAATCTATACCAACGGACCATACAGCTTTCTGCTGTACGACTTGGCCAGCATCCTGATACCAAGCCCGGAAGCGGTCAAGAAGTATGGCGGGGATTATGCGAATCATCCCACCGGAACAGGGCCCTTCAAATTCGTGAGCATGAAGCAGGGGCAGGAATTGGTTATGGATAAGAACGACAAGTACTGGGGCACGGTCCCGAAACTGGAACGGGTGGTGCTCCGGCCGATCAGCGATCCGTCCGCCCGGCTCGCGGCTATTCAGTCCGGGGAGGTCAACTGGGCCGAGATTCCGCCAACCGAATCGATTGAGCAGCTGAAAAGCATGGGATTCCAGGTGCTGACCAATACGTACCCGCACATTTGGCCGTATGTCCTGAACACGGCCGATGGCCCATGGAAAGACAAAAAGGTGCGGCAGGCGGCGAATTACGCCATCGACCGGGAGGGCATGAGCGCCGACTTGCTGGGTGGCGCCTCCATCCCGGCGACGCAGCTGATGTACAAAGGGCATGCTTGGTACAGTTCCGATGCGGAGCCGTATGCCTATGACCCGGACAAAGCCAAGAAGCTGCTGGCGGAAGCGGGTTATCCCAATGGCTTCTCAACCACCTTCCTGGTCCCGACAAGCGGATCCGGCAACATGTGGCCGGTGCAGATGAACGAATTCGTTCAGAAGGACCTGAAGGCGGTGGGGATCGACGTGAAAATCGAATCTATCGAGTGGCAGTCGCTGCTGACCCAGTATCTTCAAGGGTTCCCCAAAGACAAGGAAGTGGGCGCAATAAATATTTCCCTGCCGACCATCGCCCCGAACTCCTTCCCGAACTTCTTCTCGTCGGCGGCTCTGTTTCCGAAAGGCTTAAATATCGGCGGATACTCCAATCCGGAGCTGGATCGGATATTGAACGAGGCGCAGACCAGCTTCGACGCCGGTAAGCGGGATGTGCTGCTGAAGCAGGCCTCGGCGATCATTGCGGAGGACGCCCCTTGGATCTTCGTCGTGCATGACCTGAACTTGAGGGTGCTCGCGCCGGATATTCACGGCTTTGTTCAGCCTCAGTCCTGGTTTGCGGATCTGACGGGCATCTCCATCGAGTAAAAAAGGGGGGTATACGCGCATGGTTGCTTTTATCAGTAAACGTCTGCTTCTGTTCATCCCCACGCTGTTTGGCGTATCCGTCATCGTGTTTCTGATGCTCCAAATGGTCCCCGGCGATCCCGTCAACACGATCGTTTCTGCGGATGCGACCGAGGAAGAGCGGATGCGGGTAACACGCGAGCTTGGGCTCGACAAGCCGATTTATGTGCAGTTCATCTATTGGCTCGTCCATATGTTTCAAGGGGATATGGGAACCTCTATCATTAAGCGGCTGCCGGTCAGCGAACTGCTGCTCCCGGCTGTAGGAAATACGCTGCTGCTGGCGGCGGCTTCCGCCGTCGTATCGTTCGGCCTCGGCCTGGCCATCGGCGTTTACAGCGCATACCGTCCCAAATCGTGGGCGGCTTCCCTGTTCAACGTGCTGGGACTCGCGGGAATCGGCATGCCGAATTTCTGGGCCGCGCTGATTCTGATCGGGATATTCTCCGTCAGTCTCGGCTGGCTCCCTTCCTCCGGGATGCAGAGTATCGGGGGTGGAGGGCTGCTGGATACCTTCAGACACCTGATCCTCCCGACGATTGCGGCTTCCCTGACGACGCTTGGCGTTATGACCCGGATGGTGCGCAGTACGATCGCGGGTTTGCTCCAGCAGGACTTCGTATTCGCACTGCAGGCCAAAGGTGCGCCGGCAGGCAAAGTGCTGCGCCATGTGCTCAAGAACGGCATGCCGACCATTTTGACGGTGGCCGGGCTCCAATTCGGCTATTTGATCGGCGGCTCCGTCCTGGTGGAAACGGTCTTTGCCTGGCCCGGCATCGGCCAGTTGATCTACCAGGCGATCGGGCAGCGGGACTTTCCCATCGTCCAATCGGGCGTTCTTGTGGTAGCTGTCGCTTTTGTTCTCATCAATCTGGCAGTCGACTCACTGCATGCGGTTCTTGATCCAAGAGTAAGGCATTCTTGAAAGGAGTGGGCAGCATGGCTACCAATGTTCAATCCATTGTTCCCGATGCGGCTTCGGCCGCTAGTTTGCCAAAACAGCCCTCGCAGGCTGCCGAACGATGGCGGGCGTTCTGCAGGCGGAGAGCGGCGCTGGTCGCGCTGGTCATTCTCGCCGCGATCGTCCTCGCCTGCATCGCCGCCCCGTGGCTGTCCCCGTATGATCCTTACGCGGGTAACGTCAAAGAGAGGCTTCTCCCTGTCGGGTCGGCGGGACATCTTCTTGGCACGGATGAACAAGGCAGGGATTTGCTCACCCGGATCTTGTACGGGGGGCGGCTGAGCCTGCTGTCAGGCATCGTCCCGGTCCTCATCGCCGTTATCCTAGGAGGCGGGCTTGGAATCATTGCCGGATATTTTAAAGGAATCGTCAACACGCTCATCATGCGCACGCTGGATATTTTGTTCTCGTTCCCGGCGATTCTGCTGGCCATCGGCATCTCCGCTTCGCTCGGTCCGGGCATCAGCAACATCATGATCTCGGCGACGATCGTCTTCATTCCGCCGATTGCCCGCATTGCCGAAACGGCCGTGAAGGAGGTGAAGAAGGAGGAGTATATCGAAGCCGCGCTGTCCAGCGGGGCCGGAACGGGGCTCATCATCCGTTTTCATGTTCTAAACAACATTTTTTCCCGACTGTTTGTCTACAGCACGACCCAGATCGGCATCTGCCTCATGCTCGCGTCCGGTCTGAGCTTTCTGGGACTCGGCGTATCGCCGCCGACGCCGGAGTGGGGATTTATGCTCAACAATTTGAAACAAGTCATATTTATTGAGCCCATCGTTACGATCGTCCCAGGCATCTTTATATTCGTCACATCGCTTGCGCTCAACATCGTATCCGACGCCTTGTCGGATGTACTGGACAGCAAAGGTTAAGGAGGGATAACAGATGGAGCACATTCTTGAAGTGACCGATGTCAGCAAGACCTTTCCTCTGCGGGGGATGTTCGGACAGAGCAAGGGAGGGGTGTCCGCCGTCAACGGGGTATCCTTCACGCTGAAATCCAAGGGTACGCTCGGCATCGTGGGCGAGTCCGGATGCGGAAAGTCTACTTTGGCCCGGCTGATCATGAGGCTGATTGAGCCTGACCAAGGGCAGGTCCGATACAAGAACGAGGATTTGCTGAAGCTCGGCGGTTCCGATTTGAAGAAAATGAGGAAACGGATTCAAATGGTGTTTCAAAATCCTTATTCTTCGCTGAATCCGAAGCTGACCATTCTGGACAATGTGGCGTTCCCGCTGTGGGCGAATGGAACCGGGCGGGCTGCCGCCAGTACGCAGGCATACCGTTATTTGGATGCGGTAGGCTTGCCCAAATCCTATGCCGCGAAGTATCCGCATCATTTAAGCGGCGGGCAGAGGCAGCGCGTGGCCATTGCCAGGGCGCTTGTGCTCGAACCGGACATCGTCATTGCCGACGAGGCGGTGTCGGCGCTGGACAAATCGGTGCAGGCCCAGGTGCTGAACCTGTTTCAAGATCTGAAAAAGGAGTTCGACCTGTCGCTGATCTTTATTTCCCACGATCTGCACGTGGTGGAATATATGAGCGACGATGTCATGGTGATGTATTTGGGCGGCGTCGTGGAGAAGGGGCCGAAGGAAGAAGTTTTCGCGAATCCACGGCATCCTTACACGCAGGCGCTTCTTAAGTCGGTGCCCTCGGTGGACCTGGCCGTTCGCAAGGCGCCGGAAACCGTGCTGCTGAAGGGTGACCTCCCGAGTCCGCTGAATCCGCCGTCCGGCTGCCGCTTCCGGACGCGTTGCATGTTCGCCGAAGCGCGCTGCGCACAGAATGTGCCGGCTCTCGTTGAGGTAGGTGAGGGTCATCACGCGGCGTGCTTGCTGGTACACGAAGGAATGGCGGCCGTTCAAAATTTGTAGAAGGGTGTGTGAATATACGATGACAAATCCAAAGTTCGGCTCTAGCGAGGTTCAGGACATCGTTACTGTAGCTGCGATAAATTTTCATCCCAAATGGGGGGACAAGGCGGATAATTTGAAGCGCATGAAAGGCTGTGTGCGAACGGCGGCGAAGCAGGGCGCGGATTTGATATTGTTCCCGGAAACCGCGCTAACCGGTTACGGTGTCAAGGATGACGACCCTGAAATGCAGAGGCAGAATGCCGAAACGGTGCCCGGCGAATCGACGCTGGCCCTTGCCGAGCTGTCCAAGGAATACGGTGTGTATGTCGTGCTTGGGATGCCGGAGCGGGATGCGGCGGACCCGGATATTATCTACAATTCCGCGGCCGTGATCGGTCCGGAAGGCGTAATCGGCGCCTACCGCAAAATCCATCCGGCAGCCAAGGAGTCACTGTGGGCGACAAAGGGCAGCGAGCCGCTCATGTTCGACACGCCATGGGGACCGGTGGGGGTCGGCATCTGTTACGATTCCTACTGCTTCCCTGAACTGGTCCGGTATTATACCGCGCTTGGTTCGCGGATATATTTAAATCCGACGGCGATCCACAATGTGGAGGGATGGCAGGACCTGTATTACACGACGCTCAAATCGAGATCGCTGGAGAACGGCACGTTTATCGTCAGCTCGAACCTTGTCGGCCAGGATTACGATTCGTATTTTCCCGGCGGCAGCATGATCGTTGGTCCTGCAAGCCACATCGGCTCGGAATACAAGGGGGCGCCGGTCGAGGACAAGGAGGCGGTCGTGCTGGCGACCCTCGATTTGAGCCAGGCGGGAGGCCGGCTCCCGTTGTTTGAGCACAATTCGCTGACCGGTGTGCCGGACTGGAGGCCTGACATATACCTGCACATGCTGAGCGGCATAACCCGGAACGGCAAGTGGGCCGGCAGCTCGGAAAATAAGCTGCTCCGTAAGCCGCAGGCCGCCGTCATCGTGTAAACTCGTCTGCCGATAACGAACAAAAGCCGCCCTCTGCCTGGTCTGTTAGACTAGGGAGAAGGCGGCTTGTTGTTATGCTTGACATGCTCGTCGTCGGAACGACTTGGATGCCGCGGAACGCAGCTTACCGCTGCTGCATAGCTTAGCGTTCGTCCGAAGTCAGGTCCAGCCAGTCGAGCTCCGCACGGCTTAGCTGAATCCGGGAGCCCTCATCGCAGGAACGCAGCTCTTCAGCTGACTGGGCGCCGATCAGGGCGCAGGTCGGGAACGGCTGGTTCAGCACGTAAGCGAGGGCGATTTGGATGGCGGTCACGCCGCGCTCCGCGCCGAGCTGCTTCGCACGCTCCAGGCGCTCCCAGTTGGCGTCGCTGTAGAACACGCGGACCAGGTCGGCGTTGTCGCGGACTTCCGGCGTAAACCGGCCGGTAAAGAAGCCTCTTGCCTGGGAAGACCAGGAGAAGAGCGGAAACTGCTCGGCTTCATGCCAGGCGCAGGTTTCGGCATCGGCCGAGACGCAGCCTTTCCAGAACGGCTCGTTCGGCTTGGCAAGGCTGAGGTTCGGGCTGCTGAAGGTAAAGCCGGTCAAGCCTTTCTCGGCCGCGTAATCGTTGGCTTCCTTGATCCGCTGCCACGTCCAGTTGGAACAGCCGATGGCGCCGACGGTACCTGACTTGACATATTCGTTCAAAATTTCGATCACTTCGCCGGCAGGCACGTTCGGATCGTCCCGGTGCAGCGCGTACAAATCGATAAAATCGGTTTGCAGCCGCTTCAGGCTGGTCGTAATATCGTGCCGGATGGCTTCCTTGTTGACGCGCGGACCGTTCTGGTCGTGATGGGCACCCTTGGTCAGGATAACGATCTGATCCCGGTTGCCGCGCTCCTTCATGTAACGGCCCAGCACTTCTTCGCTTTCGCCGCCGCAGTAGATGTGGGCGGAGTCGACGGAATTGCCGCCGATGGCCAGATACGCGTCCATGTTGGCAGCGGCTTTATCGTACGAATTGTGGAAAAAGTAGTCCGTGCCTTTCATCAAACGGGAAACCTTTTTATCCAGACCTTTGACGGAAATGTATTCCATGGATAATACCCTCCTAAGCTATTGTGGTTTTTTTATGGCTCGTTACAGCGCAACCCGGGTATGCTCGCGAGCAGACAGCAAGCAGGCGTCAATCACCTTCATGTTGTGAATCGCATCATCGGGCTGGAACTGCAGCGGCGTTTTGTTCATAATGGCCCGGGCGAGCTGATCGGCCTGCAGGCTGTATGCGTTTACATGAGGAACCTCGATTTCGCTCCGCTCCCCGCGTACGGTCAAGAAGAAGTTGCCGCTGCCCGGCGTCGGTGTAACGTAGGCTGAAGGCACCTCGATGATGCCGTCCGTGCCGAGGATTTCCAGCGGATTGCGCGACGCGGCCCACATGGCGCAGTCGAAGGTCAGTGCGACGGAGCCGTCAAATTCGATGAGGCCGGAGGCCATCATATCGACATCGTCATGCTCCGGCGAGAAGAAGGCGTTCACCGTGACGGCGATCGGTTCCTTGCCGAGCAGCAGCCGAGCCGCGTTGATCGGATAGCATCCGACGTCGTAGATCGAGCCGCCGCCCCAATCCTTGCGGTAGCGGACGTTCGTTTTGTCGCCGGCGTTGTTAAAAGTAAAGGCGCTGCGGATGCCGCGGACTTCGCCGATTTGGCCCGAGTCGATAATCTGCTTGATCTTGTCGTAACGGGGGTGGTAACGGTACATGAAGGCTTCGGACAAGTATACGCCCGCTTTGGCGGCGGCTTCAGCCATTTCGGCGGCCTCGCTTTCGGTCAGGGCCAGCGGCTTCTCGCACAGGATATGCTTGCCGGCTTCCGCCGCGCGGATTGTCCACTCTTTATGAAGATGATTCGGCAAAGGAATGTATACGACGTCGATGGACGGATCCTCAAGCAGCGCCTCGTAGCTTCCGTAAGCGACCGGAATATTCAGGTCTGCCGCCGTCTGCTTTGCTTTCTCCTCGTTCCGGCTGGCGATGGCGGCGACTTCATTCAGCTCGGACTGCTGCACCCCGGGAATGACTGAGCGCTTGGCGATGCCCGCGCAGCCCAGTACGCCCCATTTCAATTTCTGGCTCATGTTCGTGTATCATCTCCTCAAGAAGCTTATTTATGATTATATTGCGATTATAGAAGATTGTATTTAAAATTAATATAATACGATTTTGCAATGCATTATAACAATATTGTCATTTGGGGTGAGGACAGGTGAAGCGTCAAAGCCATTTGCTGACCCTTCCGTCGATGCCGTTTTTCTGTTTTCCCGAATCGGTCGGTTTTTACCGGAACGATCCGGGTCACAGCGTATTCCGGGAGGCGGGGGCCTTGAACAATTTCAACATTCATTACGTGGCTGCGGGCAGAGGGTACGTGGAAGTGGAGGATGTGGTCTATGAGCTGGGGCCGGGAGAGGCCGTGCTGTATTTTCCCATGCAGCGCCAGCGGTACTACAGCAGCGAGGAAGACCCGTGGGATATCCGCTGGTTTCACTTCTACGGGAGCGGTCTGCAGGATTATTTGATCGAACGCGGTCTGCATCACAGCCTCTTATGGACGATCCGCCAATCGGCTTCGTTTGAGCAGGCGCACGAAAATCTGCTGCAGGAGGCGGAAGAGCACCGGATGCTCCACCCGGTCCGGCTCTCGACACTTACTTACGCGCTGCTGGCCGAGTTTATCGAGCATGCCACCCCGTTGTCTCCGGTCAAATCGAACAATTCGGGCAGCCGGATCCTGGAGCTGCTTCCGGTCATGCAGCAGGAGGCGGTCAAGCCGTTCATCCTGGAGGATTGGGCGGGCAGACTTGGCATATCCACCTACTACTTCTGCAAGCTGTTCCGCAGCGTAACCGAGATGACGCCGATGGAGTTCATCACCCGCTGCCGCCTGCAGATGGCGAAGCAGTGGCTGCTCGAGCGAAAGAGTGCGACGATCGGGCAGATCGCAGAGGACGCGGGTTATCCAAGCGTGAGCTATTTCAACAAGCGTTTTATGGAGCATGAGGGGATGACGCCCTCGGCTTACCGGCGGTTATACGGAGGGGCGTAAGCGTAGGGGATCGTTCGGCGGTAATCTGCGGGGATAACATTTGTCCCATAATTGAGGTCCTTCCTGTCACCTGACCGAATACCACCGTTACTCCTAGCAATTTTAAAAAGTACAGTAATAAAGCCGGTCCCTCGCAAGTAGAGGGACCGGCTTTTTTGCTTTGATTTCAGTTCTTCGCTGCCTTTTTACGGTTATTTCTCGTTCCTGTTCGCTGTTTCATGACCCTCCAGCTTCTCCATACCAGCGCTTGGCGCTGGACCGCTGGACCCCCGCTTCAGCAGTTTGGTGGGCAAGAGCAGTTCGGTATACGGATGCTCGGGATGATCCATCCGCCAGAACAGCTGCTCCACGGCCTTGCGTCCGTACAGCTTCAGGTCCACATCCATCGTCGTAATTTGGGGCGTGGACACCTGGGACAAATAACCGTTGTCGAAGCTGACGACGGAGACGTCCTCCGGCACGCTGTAACCCGATTGCTGCAGGGCCGAATTCAGGTAAAAGCCGAGCCCGTCGTTGACGCAGAACCAAGCCGTTGGGAGCTGTGGTAGCGTTTTTATTTTTTGCAAAATATAATCCGTGTTTTCTACGGCATCCTTGATTACCCATGGCTCGTGGATCTCCAGCCCGAAGTCGTTCATCGCCAGTACGTATCCTTCCCAGCGCTCGTAATAACTTGGCGAAAACGAAGTGTTGGCCAGCAGGCCGATCTTTCGATGTCCCAGCTCTGTCAAGTGACGGACGGCCTCATAAGCGCTAAACCGGTTATTGGTTAAAATGCAGTCAGCATGGATAGAGGGATGGTGATGGTCGATGAGGACCGTCGGTTTACCCATGTTTGTAATGGTATTGATATAGTCAGTTGTAATGTGAGACAGAATGAGGATGCCGTCCACGGATTGATTGAGCAGAAACGAAGGGAGAGCCAGCTTATCAGCCGACTGCTTGCTGACCGATTGGATCAGAAGATTTTTTCCCCTGCGCACCGTTTCCCGTTCGATACTCAAATAAATTTCACCAAAGAAGCTTTTCATAGAAAAGGCAAAATCAGAAGCGATCAGCGCAATATTTCCGGTCTGTTCCAGCTCGCCGGAGCGGCGCTTACGGCTTTGGGAATACACATATCCCATCCGGTGTGCCGTTTCGAGGATCAGCTTCCGCGTATCTTCGCTGACCCCGTCTTTTCCCGACAGCGCCTGGGACACGGAATTCTTCGATATATTCAGCTGCTCCGCAATATCCTGCATGGTTACTTTATCCTTCATATGACACCTCAATCTTTGTTTTGCCTGCATAATTGGAGTTCTTTCTAAGAAACTTAAAAAGAAGCCTGCCTTACAATAAATCACATTACGATAAATTGTAACGTTACAAGTTCTATAAGTAAAGAGCCTTTATATAAAAAGATTATTCTGTCTTTAATAAAGTGTTGACAAGGTTTTTGTAATGCACAATAATAGGGTTACACAAACGCTTACAAAATATTGAGTAATCTTAATTTGTAACGTTACAAAATAATGTTTCGAGTCTTTGGAATGATGCTTTCAATCTTTCGAGACAATTTTTTGAGGAGGTCAACGATTCGATGAAAAGAAAAATGCTCGGACTTCTGGCTTTGGTGTTGGTGTTATCCTCCATGCTCGCCGCCTGCGGATCCAAAAAGCAAAGCGCAACGACAGCGGATGGTGTGACGACCATTGAGTTTTGGGCGGCAGCCAATCCGACGCAGCAAGCCTTCTGGGAGAAGATGGCCAAGGCGTACGAACAGACCAATTCCAAAGTGAAAATCAACGTCAGCGTCATCAAGGAATCTCCAAGCTCCGAGGCCAGCATTCAGGCTGCGATTGCCGGGGGAAGCGCTCCGACCATTTCGGAAAACATCAACCGCGGTTTTGCCGCCCAGCTTGCAAACAGCAAGGCATTGGTGCCGCTTGATACGCTAAGCGGATTTAACGATATCGTCACCACCCGTAATATGAAAAATACGATTGAACCATGGAAATTCGCCGACGGGCATCAATACGTGCTCCCAATTTACTCCAATGCGATGCTGTTCGGCTGGCGCCTGGACCTGCTGAAGGAACTGGGGTACAACGAGCCGCCTAAAACGTACAGCGAAGCGCTTGAAGTGAATAAGAAGCTGAAAGCGAAATATCCGGACAAATACTTCTGGGCCAAAGCGGACCTCGCCGATCCGACGGCATGGAAGAGATGGTTTGACTTCTTCATGCTGTATAACGCGGCTTCCGGCGGCAACAAATTCATTGAAGGCAACAAGTTTGTCGGGGATGAGAAGGCGGGCGTCGAAACGCTGAAGTTTATTGACGATCTCCGCAAGGACAAGGGCATCCTGGCGCAAAACGTACAGGATCCGTTCGAGACGGGCACAAGCCTGTTTATCGACCTCGGTCCTTGGACCTTTACGAACTGGGCCGAGAAGTTCCCGGACATGAAATACAACCAGAACTATACGCTGAGCATGCCTCCGGTACCAGACGGCGTAGACCCGAAAGATTCCAAAACGTTTGCCGATACGAAGGGGCTTGTGATCTATGCGTCGGCCACCAAGGAGCAGCAGCAGGCGGCGATGGATTTTGTGAAGTGGGTCTATTCGGATGCGAAGAACGACGCCCAGTGGTTTGATGAAACGAAGCTGCCGCCGGCTCGCGACGACCTGACCACCAACAAATCCTTCAAGGCGATTTTGGACAAAAACCCGGAACTGAAGCCTTATGCCGAAAATGTGCCGAATGCGGTGCCGCCGATGGATAATCCGAAATATAACGATCTGCAGACCTTTATTGGACAAGAAGCCTGGAATAAAGTCGTCCGCGGGGAGATCGATCCGGCAGCCGGATGGGCGAACATGAAGAAAGCCATTGAAGGGGAACTTCAATAAAAGGAGTCTTCTAAATGAAAGAAAACAATAACCGGTTGGGCTGGCTGTTCGCCAGTCCCTACCTGATTTACTCTCTCGTGTTTTTCCTGATTCCGCTCGTGTGGTCTTTTTATTTGTCTTTTACGAACTGGGATCTGATCGCTCCCGAATATGACTTTGTCGGCTTTGACAATTTTGCCAAGGCGCTCAAATCGCCCGGCGTGCACGCCGCGTTTTGGGTGACATACAAGTTCATGATGGTGTTTGTGCCGCTAGTGATCGTGCTGTCGCTCGTCGTTTCGGTTCTGGTGCACAGTCTTCCGCGTTTGAAAAGCTTGTTTCTCATCGGCTTTTTCCTGCCGTACCTGTCTTCCGGCGTCGTATCGGCGCTGATTGTAAAAGGTTTGCTGTCTTTCAACAGCCCGGTCAACACGGCGCTGCGCAAAATCGGCATTAACATCGACTGGCTGGGGACTTCCTGGTCGGCACTCCTGATCGTCGGCATGATTATGGCTTGGAAATTTACCGGGTACTACGCGCTCATTCTGACGTCGGGCCTGGAAAGCATAGATCACGAAGTATACGAAGCGGCTGCCATCGACGGAGTTACCGGCCGGCAGCGCTTCTGGAAAATTACGCTTCCGCTGCTGTACCCTGCGCTCTATACGACGCTGATTCTCGCTTTCGGCGTCACCTTCGGCATCTTCACCGAGGTATACCAGCTGACAGGCGGAGGTCCAAACAATGCCACCAATACGTGGCAGATGGAAATTTACAGCCAGGCGTTCAAAAATCTGCAGGCCGGTTATGCGTCTGCGGTGGCGCTGCTCGCCTCGGTAGCTACCTTTATTTCGATCTTTATCATCCGGAAACTGCTAGAAAAGTGGGGTGCGCGAAATGGTTGGGTCTAAACGCAGCCGCAAGTCCAGTCTGGCCATCCGCTATATCATCGCAGGAGTTTTGCTGCTCGTGATGGTGTATCCGTATTTGTACATGGTGCTGAATTCGTTTGCCGACTGGACACAGGTGGATCGGAAGCTGATTCCGAGCTCGTATACGCTGAAGTCGTACACCTGGCTGTTTACAGGCGGCGAGACGGGAATCACGCGGCCTTGGCTGGGCGCTTTTGTAAACAGTATCATCGTGTCGCTGCTGTCGACCTTCCTCATGATGATGTTCGGGGTGATGGTCGCTTATGCCCTTTCGAAGCTGAAATGGCGCGGCAGGGATACCGTCAACAACTTCATTTTGTTCCATATGTTTTTTCCGGCCATCATTCTGCTGATTCCGAGCTTTCTCATTATTCAAAAGCTGGGCTGGTACGACACCTATTGGGCGCTGATCATTCCGAAAGGGGTCAGCCTGTGGGCGATCTTCATGTACACGAACTTCTTCAAGGCGGTGCCATCCGTCTTTATTGAAGCGGCCAAGCTGGACGGAGCAAGGGATTTTCAAATTTTGTACAAAATCATGATGCCGATGTCCAAGTCCATCACCAGCGTCGTCTTTCTGTTCCTCTTGATGGAGCGCTGGACCGAGCTGCTGTGGGATATGATCATGGTTCGCAGCGACGGGATGCTGACGCTGAACGTCCTGCTTTCGCAGATGTTCGGTCCGTACGGATCGTATCCGGGTCCGCTGTACGCGGGATCGGTGCTGCTGTCCCTGCCGATCATCATCCTGTTCATCATCTTCGGCAAAAACTTCCAGAAGGGCATGCAGGTCAGCTTGAAATAAGCCCTGCGCGATAGGAAGGAGCGGATCTCCATGGGAGAGAAGACGGTGGCTGCAGAGACACCCTGGTGGAAAAGCAGCGTTTTTTATGAAATCTACATGCCAAGCTTTTGTGACGGCAACGGGGATGGCACCGGCGATTTCCAGGGATTGACCTCCAAGCTGGATTACTTGCGGGAACTTGGAATCGGGGGCATCTGGCTGACCCCGTTTTATCCTTCGCCGCGCGTAGATAACGGCTATGACATCTCGGATTATTACGGGGTGGATCCGGTGTTCGGAACGCTGGATGACTTTGACCATTTCGTCCGGGAAGCCCACCGCCGCGGCATTCGCGTGATCGCTGATCTGGTGCTGAATCATACATCCGCTGAGCATCCCTGGTTCATGGAGTCCCGGTCATCACGGACGAGTCCAAAGCGGGATTGGTACATCTGGAAGGATGCCGTGGATGGCGGCACACCGAACCATTGGGAGTCCTTTTTCGGAGGGACGGCATGGGAATGGGATGAGGCGACCGGGCAGTATTATTACCATGCCTTCGCCAAAGAGCAGGTGGATCTCAACTGGGCGAATCCCGAGGTCAGGGAGGCCATGAAGGAAGTGATGTCGTTTTGGCTCGGCCGCGGGATTGACGGTTTCCGGCTGGACGTCATTAATTTCCTGAAGGTGTCCGGGCAGTTTAAGGAAAACCCGGTCACGGCGGATGGCGAACAGGATCACCGGTTCGACCAAAATCAGGAGGGCATTGTGGAGGCCATTCGCGATATTTGCGAATTCGCACGATCTCAGAACAAAGATGTATTGATGGTAGGCGAAGTCGGTTCCGAGGATATGGAGGTGCTGCGCCGATACAGCGGCGGAGACCTGCTGGACGTGGTGTTTAATTTTAACCTGGGCAGCCGCAAGGAACTGAAGGTCCATGAGATGTTTACCGAGCTTGTTCGGATGGAGGAGCTTCACCGGCCGGAGCAGGTGCCGACGATTTTCTTCAGCAGCCATGACATGCCGCGGCATTATAGCCGCTTTTCTTCTGGAGACGATTCCGTGGACCTGTGCACCGCCAAGCTGATGGCTGCATTGCTGCTGACCGCCAAAGGCGTTCCCTTTATTTATTACGGTGATGAAATCGGCATGCGGGACTTCGTGCCGGCGGACATCGGGCAAATGCGCGATATTCAGGGGCTGACCGCATACCGGATGGCAATGGAATCGGGGATGACCGAGGCCGATGCGCTTGCCGCCGCCATCCTCCGAAGCCGGGATCACTCCAGAACGCCGATGCAGTGGGATGGGAGCCGTTACGGCGGATTTTCACTTCACGGATCGTGGATACCCCTCGGCCCGTCGTCCCGGCAGGTTCACGTCCAGAAGCAGTGGGGGAGCAAGCACTCACTGCTGGAATTTTACCGCTCCCTCATCCGGCTGCGTGGTAAGCATAAGGCACTTCAAACGGGGAAGTACACCTTTTTGAAGCGGGAAGGGGAGTGTATTTACTATGGCCGTCAATCGGAGGAGGAAGAGATTTGGGTTGCGCTTAATTTCGGGGACCGGCCGTGCGATTTGAGCCATTTGGCTGCCGACGCGGCTGTGTACCGGTTACTGCTGACCAGCAAAGAAACGTCCGCGGATCAGAATCGCCGTCATTCACTGGTTATTGATTCCTTTGAGGCTGCGGTCTGGGCA
This sequence comes from Paenibacillus sp. SSG-1, assembly GCF_002224835.1. Taxonomy (NCBI): domain Bacteria; kingdom Bacillati; phylum Bacillota; class Bacilli; order Caryophanales; family Paenibacillaceae; genus Paenibacillus; species Paenibacillus sp. SSG-1. Next base: position 3,622,045 of record NZ_MBRK01000001.1, on the reverse strand, counting down.
ACAACACGAACCATAACATCCAATGAATTTAACTTCGACCAGGTAGGGGGATCATCGTGTTAAACGTGAACAAAACGGAAGTAAAAACATGCCGCGTGCTGCTGGAACAGTACATGGAGGGGCGGGAGAGAACCGCTCCTGCTCACAAGGCGGAGAAGCTGGTTTTTGCCGGCGTCGGAGACCGCGATGTATACAACATCACGGCTCCGTTCGAGGATGAGGGGCGGACCGTCATCGCGGGCCGGGTGGAATCCCGCGACAGTGAGCATTCCCAGGTCGTGTTCTTCGTGGAAAACGACGGTGCTTGGGTGCCGCTTGAAGGAGCGCCGGTGCTCGAACTGCAGGACCCGTTTCATACCCGGATCGGCGGAGAGCTGATCATGGGCGGAGTTCAGATTTACCCACACCCGGAGAAAGAGGGAGCGCTCATGTGGCGCACGGCATTTTACCGGGGCGGCCGCATCGCGGATTTAAAGCTGTTTTTCACCGGTCCGGACGGTATGAAGGATCTGCGGCTCACCGGACTTCCGGACGGCGGGATCGGCGTATTCACCCGCCCGCAGGGCGATAAAGGCGGGCGCGGCCAGATCGGTTATTTCCAGGCCGCATCACTGGACGACTTGACTGTACAGGCGATTGAGGAAGCCCCGCTCCTGGAAGGCCAGTTTATCCCCGAAGAATGGGGAGGGGCCAATGAAATCCACGTGCTGAGCAACGGCCTTCTCGGCGTGCTGGGACATACGGCCTGTTACGATGCCGAAGGCGATCGTCATTATTATCCCATGATTTTTGTACTCGATCCGCAGACGGCTGCGTTTTCCGATATGATGCTGATTGCGGTGCGGGCCGATTTTCTGCCAGGTCCGGCCAAGCGTGAAGACCTTCAGGACGTTGTGTTCAGCGGCGGCATCCTGCGCCGGGGCGACGGGACGGCGGTCTTGTATGCGGGAACAAGCGATGCGGAGGCACAGCGTCTGATCATAGCCGATCCTTTTGCGAGATTCGAATCCTAGTTAATACCATGAAGGAGCTTGATCCGAATGAACATTTATCGATATCCTGAAAATCCTTTAATCACCCCTGCCGACGTCAAGCCTCATCGCGATGGCTTTGAGGTGATCGGTGCATTTAATGCCGGCATCGCCGAGTATCAAGGGGAAACACTGATGCTGCTGCGTGTGGCGGAGCGTCCGGTCAGCGGCGATCCGAACGTCGTCATCGCCCCTGTATTCAATGCGAAGCATGGTGATCTTGAACTGATTCCTTTCCGCAAAGACGATGACCGGTACGATTTCTCCGACCCGCGGGTGATCCGCAATAAATCCAAAAACGGCACGTTTGAGTATTTGACGTCCCTTTCTTATATCCGAATCGCCCGCAGCAGGGACGGCCACCACTTCACGGTGGACGATCAGCCGTTCATTTATCCGTCCAACGAACAGGAAGCGTTCGGCATCGAGGATCCGCGGGTCACGCAGATCGGCGATACTTACTACATTTATTTTTCCGTCGTGTCTCCCGTAGGGATCGGAGAATCGCTCGTGTCGACCACCGACTTTGTGACGACCCGGCATCACGGCATGATCTTTGGTCCGGACAATAAGGACGTGCTCATTTTCCCGGAAAAGATCAACGGCAAATATTACGCTCTCCATCGCCCGACCATGAAAAGCATCGGAAATCCGGAAATCTGGATCGCGGAATCCGACAATTTGCTCTATTGGGGCAATCATAAGCATCTGCTCGGCCTCCGGGACGGGATGTGGGACAGCGGCCGGATCGGCGGCGGCGCCGTGCCGTTCAAGACCGACAAAGGCTGGCTTGAGCTGTATCACGGAGCGACATCGGATCACCGCTACTGCATGGGCGCCGTGCTTCTCGATCTGAACGATCCGACGCGGGTGATCGCCCGATCCGGGAAGCCAGTGATGGAGCCTGAGGCGGAATATGAAAAGCAGGGCTTTTTTGGGGACGTGGTGTTTTCCTGCGGCGCCGTCATTGACGGTGACACGGTGAAAATGTTCTATGGCGTTGCGGACACCTCCATGGCCTGTGCGGAGCTCAGCGTGAAGGAAATATTGGACAGCCTCGAATACCTCGAAGCCAAAGTTTAGGATCGGGACACGGAACGCCAAAACAAATCATTGTTTTGGCGTTCTATTACATCAGGCCCGGACGAGCCGGTTCGGCTTGCAGCAAGGGCGAAGTGAGGGGAACAGCATGATCATCAAAGACCATTGGAAGCTGCGGGATTTCAGGGAAGGGGAGGCGAAGGATCTTGAAGTGGCCTCGCCGCTGTATGACGATTATTTTTGGATGTCGGCGGAGGTGCCGGGCGACGTCCATACGACGCTGATGCGCCACGGGCTGATCGACGATCCGTTCTATGGGCACAACGACCAGAAGTGCCGGTGGGTGGAGGAGCGGATCTGGTGGTACCGGACCGTTTTTACACTGGACGAGGCGCCGCGGCCGGACGACAAAATGCTGCTGGTGTTCGAAGGGCTGGACACCTTTGCGACCGTGTATTTGAACGGTGCGGAGCTTGGTTCCACGGACAACATGTTTATCAGCCATACGTTCGAAGTCAGCCGCGAGCTGAAGCCGGGCAAAAATGTCATCGCCGTCAAATTTGACCCGGTCCATGCGAAAGTGGGCGGGAAGGCCGTCTCCACGTTCTGGTCCGGTTTTAGCAAGGAACGGGTCTGGACCCGTAAAAACCAAAGCCATTTCGGCTGGGATTGGGGACCACGGCTCCTGTGCGCGGGAATCTGGAAGGAAGTCCGGCTCGAGAAATACGATGCTGCCAGAATAGAGCATGTCTATGCTCGGACGGCGGAGGTTGGCGAGATGAAGGCGCTGGTTGATATTTCGGTGGAATTGACTTCATGGGACCGCCTCAAAACATACAGTGTTCTTGTTCAGCTGCTCGACGGGGAGAGCGGGGAGGTGGCGGCTGCAGAGACGTTGGAGATAAGCGGAACCGCCGGCAGCGGGCTGTCCGGATTGGCCGGCGGCATAAGCCTGGCGGGCGAAACGAAACTTCGCGTATCGAAGCCCAAGCTGTGGTGGACCCATGATCTCGGCACGCCCCATTTATATGAGCTGCGGATTTCGGTGCATGCGGACGGGATCACCATGGACAAGCGCAGCCAGAAGCTGGGGATACGCACGCTGGAGCTGAAGCAGCGGGATGCCGATGGCAAACCGGCCTTCACTTTTATGCTGAACGGCGTTCGTGTCTTTGCCAAAGGAGCCAACTGGATCCCGATCGACAGCTTTATCGGCGCGGTGCCGGATGTCCGTTATTCCCGCCTGATGGACATGGCGAAGGCAGCGAACATGAACATGCTCCGGGTCTGGGGAGGGGGCATTTACGAGCGGGATATTTTCTATGATGAATGTGACCGCCTGGGAATTTTGGTATGGCAGGACTTTATGTTTGCCTGTGCCCTGTATCCCGACTATAACCGCAATTTTATGGATAACGTCGCGGAAGAAGTGCAGCAGGTCGTCAAGCGGCTGCGCAGCCGGACATGCCTGGCCCTATGGTGCGGCAATAACGAAAATGACTGGCTGTATGAGGCGCTTCATGCGAGCGGAGACATTCCGCATCCTTTTTACGGCGAGAAAATCAATCATGAACTGATGCCTGCGCTTCTGGAGCAGCTGGATCCTTCCCGGACATTCTGGCCGAGCTCACCTTACGGAGGGAACGACCATAATTCCCGTGAGGAAGGGGACACGCATAACTGGCAGGTCTGGCACGGCAATATTGAGCCGAGGGTATTCGGCGAGCCCCAGCTTCAGGACTACAGTGTGGAAGGGTTGTCGTTCAAGAAATTCAAGGAGGACCGCACGAAGTTCGCCAGCGAGTTCGGCATGCATGCTTCCGCCAATTTGTACACGCTGCAGCGGAACGTGCCGCAGACGGAGCTGGTGCTTGGCAGTGCGGAAATGATGAACCGCAACAAGGATATCAATCATCTCAAGGGCGTTATGCTGATGGAGGGATACACCGGGATTCCGGGCAACTTGGAGGAATACATCCATTTTTCCATGCTCACACAGGCCGAAGGCCTCAAATACGGTATCGAGCATTACCGAAGAAACAAGCCGGAGACGAGCGGGGCGTTATTCTGGCAGTTCAACGACTGCTGGCCCGGCACCAGCTGGTCCGTCATCGACTATTACGGTCTGCCGAAAGCGGCTTACCATTACGCCCGCAAGTTTTATCATCCGCTGCTGTTGACGGCAGAGTATACGCCCGGGGATGCGGAACTCGTGCTGTGGGGCGTGAACGATACGCGGGAAACTGTTTCCAAGACGGCGGAGCTGGTTGTCTGCGGCATGGACGGCCGTCAGGCATATGTCCGGACGTTCGCTGCAGAGATTGAGGCATGCGGGAAACAGCGCATCGCAGTGGTGAAGCTGGACGACCTGCTTCAAGGTCTCGACGCCGCTGAAGCCGTCTGCGTCGTGCGCTGGATGGACGGCTGCGGGGAAGACAACTTTTATTATTTTTGCGACCATAAAGATATGAACTTCCGGCCCGTTAACTTGAACGTTCAGGTGAACCCCGAGGAAGGAAGCGTAACGGTATCCTCCGACTATGCCGCCCGAATGGTAAGGCTTGAGATGGACGAAGCCTGGCTGGATTGGGAGGATAATTATTTCGACCTGCTGCCGGGACAGACGCGAATTATCCATGTCGGACAGAAGGAAGACAAGGGGATTCCGTGGAATACCTTGAAGGTATCGGCATTAAACGGTGCGTCGGTCGCGATGAATGGAAGACAGCCGGTTACGAAATGAGGAAGGGGAGAATTGGCGATGAGAGCTGCAGTGCTTGTGGAGCAGGAACAGATGGATGTTAAGGAGCTAGAGGCCCCGGAGGCTGGCACCGGCGAGGTGCTGATTCGGGTGCGCAGCTGCGGCATTTGCGGAACGGACCAGCACATTTACCACGGCCATCCGGGTTCGGCGGAAGTGCATCCGCCAATCGTACTTGGTCATGAGCTGTCCGGCGAGGTGGTGGCGGTCGGGCAGGGCGTAAGCAGCTTAAAGGAAGGGGACCGGGTTTCGGTCGATCCGAATATTTACTGCGGAAGCTGCGAATTCTGCCGCAGCGGCAGGCTTCACCTATGCGACCGGCTGCAGGCGGTCGGCGTAACGCGGGACGGGGGCATGGCCGAATGCTGCCTCGTGCCAGCGGAAAATTGTTATATTATCCCGGACGCGATGAGCTATGAAGAAGCAGCTCTGCTTGAACCGCTCGGCTGCGTGCTGCACGGTTTCCGCAAGCTCGATATCCGGCCGCAGCATCAGGTGCTGATCATCGGCGGCGGATTTATCGGGCAGATCTTCCTGCAGCTTGTTCGCGAATGCGGCGTTTCGCGGATTACGGTCAGCGAACCGGCATCCTATAAGCATGAGATGCTGCGCAGCTTGGGGGCGGATTCGGTCGTATCGCCACTCGATCGGGATACCGCGGACGCGCTTGCTTCCAGTGCCGATGTCGTGATCGAATGCGTCGGGCGGACGGATTCGGTACAGACGGCCGTTCGCGCCGCCCGCAAGGGAGGACAGGTGCTGCTGTTTGGCGTGGCTGCTCCGGATGCGGAGGCCGCCATCCGTCCTTTCGACATTTTTTCGAAGGAGCTGCGGATCATGGGTTCGTTCATCAACCCGTTCACCCACACGGATGCGATCCAGCTGGTATCCCGAGGCAAAGTCCGGCTCGCTCCTCTCATCAGCCACCGCTTCACACTGGAGCAGCTGCCGGATGTGATGCGGAATTACCCTCAGCGGGGGGTCAGCAAAGGCATCGTTCAAATCTAAAAGGTGAAAGCAGGTTAGCCGGAATAGACACTGATAGAATCGGTGTCTATTTTTCCATTTTTGGGTAATCTATGATTGTTATCGCCTAAAATTGATTTATTGACTGAAAAAAGAAAGATTACCAGCTTTGACCAAGCATTTTTGGTCATTTTTTCACGAACTAACATAATTGACCGTCCGTTAATTTAACTATATACTTCTTATAATATAAAGATTAGCGAAGGAGGAAATCGGATTGGAAGACAGATCCATGACCGTAAAGATTGAGATAGATACGCTGGTAACGATGCTGAAAATGGCCTTCTCCTTTGAGAATTGGGATAACATGATTAAAATTTCTACCGAGCTTTATGAGTCCGCTTACGAGATGTATGTCGAACAAAAGGAACGGAATCGCCGGCTTCAGGTTACGGAACGCCCGATCGTCTATTATTTCGGGTACAGCCATCTCATGAAGGGGCTTGCCTACCAAAAGAAGAAAATGTACCAAGAGGCAAAACAGTGCATAGCCAACTATGAAGATCTAAGCTACATGTCTGACGGTTCTCCTGCCAACAATCAGGCTGTCGAAAACTTCCGTTTTTTCGCAAGAGCCAATATGTTTACGCTTAACATTCTTTCAGGGAATTTGGACTGCCTGGAGGATTATTCAGCGTTTATACAGGAAAATCCATCCGAAACTCTCCCTGGACTAATCACGATTTTAGAGGCAGCAAATATACATAACTATGACGTCGATCATATCCTGGATATTCTTGTCGTCGAAGATTCGCAGCTTATTCCGATTGACCAAAATCCTGTAGATCTCTCCTATTATATTTCTTTTTTGTATTTGCTGGCGGTTTATAGATTTAAAAAAGAAAATCACGCAGAAGCGCTCGATAGGACTTTACAAGCTTTGACATTATCTGATAAACTTGAAGATGACAAAATTTTCAAAAAATGCGTCGCCTTATTCGAATCTTTCAGATCTCATGCTTCACAGTCTCAACTAGAATCGTACTCGTCTATCCAAAAAAACATTCTCAAAGGAGCGATTGAAGATGAAGAAGGTATTGTTTTCGACGGTAGTAGCATTAGGACTATTTAGTGTTAGTCTGCTGACGGCATCCGCCTTTACGACGCTGAACCACGGTGCCAACTATGATACGGCCAACCATGGAGCCAACTATTCGATCCAGAACCACGGTGCAAACTATTAATCGGTTTTGCTAGCGGAGGTTAAGATACTTTATAGACGATTTTGAAGAACAGCCCGACAGCTTGTTGGGCTGTTTTTTTGTTCCCCTTATGCCTATTTGTGTCGAAAGTGGTCTCCGAGCTGTTGAACGATGGAAGGGATCGAATGCAGACGGCCTGATGGCCTGACGGTCTTATGCTTCTGCTTGAATTGGCGTTTGTTGTTATATCTTGTCATTTGTATTTATAATGAAGAAAAACGGTTGGAGGTTACTATGTTTGCAACCCAGCGAAGAGAAAAAATACTGGAGGCGCTTCAACGCGACAAGCAAATTGTGGTGAAGCAGCTGGCTCGCGAGCTGCAGGTGTCTGAGGGGACCCTGCGGACGGATTTGCGGATGCTGGAAGAAGAGGGTGTCCTGGAGCGTACCCACGGCGGAGCGGTTCCGGCGAGGACCAAACCGGTGCCGGCCGAGCCCCGGTATCCGAGCCGCAGCGAGCTGAACTACGAGGAGAAGCGGGCGATCGGGACAAAGGCTGCCGAACTCGTAACCCGGGGCCAATGCATTATTCTGGATGCCAGCTCCAGCGTGCTGGAGCTGGCGAAGGCGCTGGTGGAGCATGATTATCTCACCGTCGTGACGAATGGACTGGAGGCTGCCACCATCCTGAACCAGAATCCGCGGATCAACGTCATTTTGATCGGCGGGATCCTCCGCTCCGGCTCCAAAACGATCGAGGGGGTTCTGGGAAAAAGCATTTTGGAAGGGATTCATTCCGACCTGTTCTTTACTTCGGCGGAGGGGCTGAGCGTCAGGGAAGGCATGACCGATTTCAGCCTGTACGAGGCGGAGCTGAAGAAGCTGATGATAGCGAGCTCGAGCAAAACGGTTGCGCTGGTGGACCACACCAAGCTGGGCCGGCGGTCGATCGCCACATCCGCCAAAATGGAGGACATCGACGTGCTCATCACCGATGAAGGGGCAGACCCGGAGTTTCTGCGTCAGCTGGGTACGACGGAAGTGTTGATCGCTCCCTATTTATAATACGCGGCCCGTGATCGTGTCTGACTGAATTTAAATCGTCATATATTGCCATTTAAAAACGTTCACAAAAGCAAACAATCGTTGACAAACGCAGACAATCACAGGGAGAATGAACATATAAGAACACGGCGGGAGGATCTGAAAATGAGTTTGGAAACGGTGGACGGTTTTATTATCGATTTGGACGGGACGGTATACCGGGGGGCGCAAGCCATTCCGGGGGCCAAGGAGAGCATTGCGCTGCTCCGATCGCAGGGCAAGCGGATGGTTTTCCTCAGCAACCGTGGGAACATTTCACGGGCGATGTGCCATCAGAAGCTTCTTTCCATGGGGATCGACGTGCCTGCGGAAGAGATTCTGCTTACTTCCACGGTAACAGCGCGGTACCTTCAGCAGCACCACTCTGGAAGCCAGGCTTGGGTGCTGGGGCCGGACGGACTGCGGGATGAACTGGTACTGGCCGGCATCGGTCTGGCTGAGAGACCCGAGAATGCCGACTGGCTCGTCATCACGCTGCACGAGGAGCTGACTTATGCGGAGCTGAATCAGGCGTTCCGGGCCGTGCGCAACGGCGCCCGCATCATCGCGACCAATGACGATAAATCGTTCCCCGGGGATGACGGGGAGTGCATCGACGTCGGCGGCATGATCGCCGCCATCGTCGCGACGGCGGGCCAAGAGGTCGAAGTGGTCATCGGCAAGCCGTCGGCCTTGATGGCCGAAGCGGCTTTACAGGTGCTCGGACTGCCGCCGCAGCAGTGCTTGGTGATCGGGGACAGCCTGGGCTCGGACATCCAGCTCGGCCGCCGGGCAGGCATCCGCACCGCGCTGGTGCTGAGCGGATCGGCAACAAGGCGGGATGCGGAGACGGCCGCAGAAGGCCCGGACATGGTCTGGGAGTCGCTGGCCGAGCTTCAGCATCTCTTGAAGGGAAAGGAAGGAATCAAATGACGGATTGGTTGAAGGATATCAGGGAAGCGGCGGGACGTATGGATGACGCGAATGAGCGCCTCGCCGACATTTGTCCGGTCGTGCTGGAAAGCGGTGCGATCCGGAAGGCGGGCGCATTTTTACAAGACCAGGATTACCGCCGCGTCATCGTCACGGCTGACAAGAACACCTTTGCAGCCGCCGGCGAACAGCTGATGGAATCCGTTACGGAAGCAGGGGTTAACGCAAGCGTTACGTTCATTTCCCCTGATGAGCAGGGCGATGTCATCGCCGACGAGCGGTCGATTGTGCAGCTGCTGCTTGACGTGAAATCCACTAAGGCGGATGCGGTGGTTGCGCTCGGATCCGGAACGCTGCACGACGTATCGAGATTTGCCGCATACTCGGCAGGTATCCCGTTTGTATCCGTGCCGACCGCCCCATCGGTGGACGGATTTAATTCCAAGGGAGCGCCGCTCATTATCCGCGGCGAGAAAATCACGATTCAATCGATCGGCCCGGCGGCGATTTTCGCCGACCTGGATATTTTGACGGCTGCGCCGCGGACGATGGTCGCCGCCGGCTTCGGGGACATGCTGGGCAAATGCACGTCGCTGTTTGATTGGACATTCGGGAGTCTGACCGCGGATGAGCCTTATTCCGAAATTGTGGCGGAGATGACGACCAAAGCGCTGCAGCAGTGTGTGGATCACATCGACGCGATCGCGGACCGCACGCCGGAAGGAATCCGGGTGCTGACGCAAGCTTTGATCGAGTCCGGTTTTGCCATGCTGCTGTTCGGCCAGTCGCACCCGGCTTCCGGAGCGGAGCACCATTTGTCCCATTATTGGGAAATGGCGTTTTTACGTGAAGGCAGAAGGGCGGTACTGCATGGGGCCAAGGTCGGCGTCGCCTGTGCGGAAATTTCGCAGCTGTACCACCGGCTGGACACGGAAAATTCCCTGCCGGTTGCTGAGGAGCAGTTGGAACGCGTCCGCGCGGAGCTGGCCAAGGTGCCGTCACCGGATACGCTGCGGGCCTGGCTGCGCAAGGTTGGCGGCCCCGCTTCTATTCAGGAGCTGGACATCGATCCGGAGCTGCTGAAGCGGAGCCTCGCGGAGGCCGACCAGATCCGTCCGAACCGCCATACCCTGCTGCGGGCGGTGAACGATCAGCGGCGAACGTGATTTCGATGGGAAAACGCTGCAGCGATCACGGTCGGGTGAAAAAAACGCGTGAATAATTGACTATACTTAAATGGGGGCCGCCGGTATGGCGGCTTTTTTGCGTTTTCATGGTTTGGGACAATTTGTTGTTTAGCTCCTCGCCAGGAAGGAACAGCCTGCGCGAGAGATGATTGTTTAGTTGTGTAAATGAAGGAAGCCGGAAGGGCGTACCGATGACTGTATATTTCATTCCATATCTCGAAATGTATTCGCTAGGCTTGCATTAATCCCTTCATCTAAGATGGAAAAGGCTCCTTCCTCATAGAGGAAGGGCCAATTTTGCGGTGAAATTTTATTTCGCGAACCAAGGAGCATATGTGTTGTATTCATTCGGTATGAGGAAAGTACGAGGTAGTGTTTACTGCTGAACCTAAGGCAGTGTAGTGTTGCCAAGCAGTGAGTTAATACTCACTGCTTTAAGTACTTCTGTACAGAGCAAAGCGATTGTACAGAGCATTGCCCCCTGCAGCAGCGAGTGTTTGGACGGGCGAACGTCTTTGGCTTTGTGCGAAGCACAAAACAAGATAGAGAGCCCGGCCAAACAGGAGCAGCCCCAAGAAAGCGAGACCGGCCAAACAGAGCAGCCGCAGCCTGCACTTTTTTACAATTACCATAAAAGAATATTATTACTTCCGAAATAAAATATTATTTCAAAAACCGTTGACCGGAATGAAATTTATCGTTATTATGAAATCAAGAAATAGAAGTCAACACGGATAGGGGGATGGCTATGGATGAGTATCTGGCGGGGTTAACGACAGAAGGGATCAACGATAAAACATTGAGTATAGATGAATGTTCAACCGAAGAGATGGTTCGCCTGATGAATGAACAGGATTCCAAGGTTCCGGCTGCAGTCGCTGCAGAGATACCGCAAATTGTAAGGGCGGTGGACACACTCCATCATGTGCTGAAGAATGGTGGAAGAATGTTTTACGTTGGGGCTGGATCTTCCGGCAGGCTCGGTGTGCTGGACGCTTCTGAATGTCCTCCCACGTTCGGCGTGGATCCCTTGCTGGTACAAGGACATATTGCCGGAGGAGACGGAGCACTGAGAACTGCTGTTGAGGGTTATGAAGACAATGCTGAGGAGGGGGTCGCTTTAATTGAAAGGTGCGGCGTGACAGACAAGGATGCGGTTATCGGCATCAGCGCCAGCGGAAGCGCGACATTCGTCATCGCTGCCTTGAAGAAGGCAGGGGAAATCGGAGCCGCTACGATCGGCGTCGTCAATAACAAAAATTCCAAAGTGGAGCACGTCTGCGACGTATGCATAGCACCTGTCGTAGGGCCGGAAGTGATCATGGGATCAACCAGATTAAAAGCGGGGACTGCACAGAAAATGGTCCTGAACATGCTGACCACCTGTACGATGGTGAAGCTGGGCAAGACCTACAACAATCTCATGGTGGACTTGAAAGCAAGCAATATCAAGCTGCGGGACCGATCGGTGCGTATCATAAAGACAGCAACCGGGGTCGATGACAAGACGGCACTTTCCTATTTGGAAAGCGCTTCCATGAATTGCAAGCTGGCGATTATGATGATCAAAACCGGCTTGGACGCCCAGGCGGCGGAACAAGCGCTGGATCAAGCCGAGGGGAGCCTGAAGAAGGCGATCCGCAATTTTTCGAAAGTGGTCTAATACCAGAGGATATCCTTGAGGAGGCATGTTGTTCATGAAGAAAAGAATGCGTGTATTAGCATCCGTATTTGCCGTAAGCATGGCACTGACCACACTGACGGCCTGCGGCGGCAAAGGCGATTCCAAATCGGCCGAAGCGTCCGATCCGAACGCGAAAGATACCATTACGGCGCTGCTGCCGCCGGTATCGGGCAATTTCCAGGACACCTTCGCGGACATTCAAAAGGAATTTACGGAGAAATATCCGAACCTGACGCTGAAAATCGAACCGGCCAGCTGGGAGGACATGACACAGAAGCTTGATACCCAGGTGAACGCCGGCAGCCCTCCGGACATTGCGTTTATCGGTTCCGACGGCATCTCCAAATACGTTGACCAAGGCATGGCGCTTGACATCAAGGACATCGCCACACCGGAAATGATCAACGATTACGACAAAGGACCGCTGGAATACATGAAGAAAGGCGACGGCCTGTACGGCTTCCCGGCTTATATGGAAGTCCACGCGCTGGGCGGTAACCGCGAGTTCCTCGAGAAGGCGGGCATCGACTGGAAAAAGGTACAGCAGCAAGGATGGACCTTCGATGAGTTCCGTGAAGCCATCAAGAAAGGCGTCGTTTCCGAAGGCGGCAAAACGTCCCGTTACGGCTTCGTATTTGCTACGGCCGGCGTCACTTCAAAAGACTACTTGGGCATTCTGATCAAAAATGCAGGCATGCCTTCCGCATTTACGCAAGATTTGAAATACGCGTACACCAGCAAAAACTATCTTGAAGTACTTAAGGATATCCGCGCATTGATCGACGACGGCTCCATGCCGAAGGAATTGAGCTCCATTGACGCGGGTAAACGCTGGAACATGTTCCTGACCGGCCAAACGATGATCACCGGTAAAGGGATGGCGACCTTCGAAAAATCCGCAAATACGAACAATGAGAAAATCAAAGCCAACGACGGCAGCGCGGTCAAAGGCAGCATTCCTGTGACTTATACGGTTCTCCCGGTTCCGTCTTTCCTTGGTGAAAAAGCCGTTTCCAGCGTAGCGGTTGACGGTTACGTCGCATTCCGCGGCAAAAAGGAACCAAGCGAAGCCCATAAGCAAAACGTCGTGAAGGCGCTGTACTTCCTGGCCAGCGGCAAAGTAGCCGCAACCACGAACAACGACCTGTTCGTCGCTCAAATTACGGAAAGCGGCAGAAAAGCGGCAGAAAGCATGCCGGTGGAACGCGACGCGGACAACAAGGCAGCCGTTGAAACGATGCTGAAGAACGCGGCGCCGGCCCGTCCGGACATCCCGGCTGAGCTGGAAGCCAAAGCCATCAAGCTGGAGGACGAAGTGATCGTTCCGAAGCTGCAGGCACTCATTGCCGGCGAGATCAAGCCGGAAGAGATGTACGATGCCGTCAAATCCGCCGCGGTTTCCGCGTTCGGTGAAGACGGAGTAGTGAAAGACTAATCCCTGAATCAAGCGGATAGCCGTGTGCGGGTCACGCGGCTATCCGATATATAGGCTGTAAGAAGGGATAGGAAAGGAGTTTCGCAAAGATGGCTCAACTAGCTAAACCGGCCAAAAGACGCAGAATTAGGGGAGACGGAGCCTGGGCGTATGCTTTTATCGCCGTTGCTTTGGTGGTCTTCGCCATGTTTACCGCTTATCCGGTCGTGAGCGCGTTTATTATCAGCTTCCAGAAATACAAGCCGATCGGCTCGGAGTATGTGGGGTTCGATAACTACATCGCCACATTCAAGGATTCCTTGTTTTGGAAATCGGTGGTCAACACGGTCGTATACACCATTCTAACCGTCCCCGTATCGTTAATCATTTCCTTCGCCATTGCGATTCTGATCCTGCCGCTGAAGAAAAAGCTGCAGACGACGTTCAAGGCGGTCTATTACCTGCCTGCAGTCGCTTCGGGTGTTGCGCTGTCGGTGGTATGGCTGTGGATCTTCGATCCGATGCCGGAAGGTATTTTTAACAAGCTGATCGGCTTGTTCGGCATCAGCAACCAGAACTGGCTTGGCTCCAGCGCCACGTCGATGTTCTCGCTGGTCCTGATGGCCTGGCTGTCCAGCCACGGCACCAGCATTATCATTTATTTGGCCGCGCTGCTCGGCATCGATTCCAGCTATTATGAAGCCGCCGATTTGGATGGCGCCAACTTTTTTCAGAAGCTGTGGTACATCGTCATTCCGAGCCTGAAGCCGACGACGCTGTTCCTGCTGGTTACCGGGGTTATCGGTTCCTTCCAGGTGTTCCAGAACGCGTATCTCATGACAGGCGGCGGCCCGGACAACTCGACGACGATGGTAGGTCTCCTGATCTTTAACAACGCCTTCAAGTACTTCGAATTCGGTAAAGCGGCAGCCCAGTCCCTCGTGCTCGCAGCGATTATCGCGCTGATCTCGCTGGTACAGTTCAAGTTTATGGGCAAAGACGTGGAATATTAAGAAATACGTCGCTAAGGCGTCATTTCACAGAAGACAGACCGCGCTTCGCGGAAGTTTTTCTTGCGAGATCAGGATGCTTAAGCGAAAGAAGTTATACTTTCTGATCTCTTAAGTAAGGAGGAAGATCCGAACATGGCACTTTACAGCGAACATACCGGAAAGCCGGCGGCAAAGCGCGCCAGAAACGGTGTGATCATTATCATTTTGATCCTATTTGCATTAGCAACGATTTTCCCCATTTATTTCATGATCATGTCGTCCTTTGGCGATCCGATCGAAGCGGGGGCGGCGAACTATTCCCTGTTTCCGACCAAATTCACGCTGGACTCCTATAAATTCTTTTTTGATTACAGCGAATATTCGTACCGCTGGCTGCTGAACTCGCTGATCGTGGCGACGACGGTTATGGTATCGAATGTGTTTTTCGCCAGCCTGGCGGGTTACGCGTTTTCCAAAATCAAGTTCAAAGGCAGAACGGTTCTGTTTACGATCCTGCTGATCGCCATGATGATCCCTTATCAGGTGACCCAGGTTCCGCTTTACATTTTGATCGTCAACATTTTCAATATTCAAAACACCTACAGCGCCTTGATTTTGCCGGGCCTCGTCACGGTCTACAACATTTTCTTGGCCAAACAGTTCATGGGCAGCATCCCTGGGGAAATCCTTGAATGTGCCAAAATCGAAGGCTGCAACCAGTTCCAGATTTATTTCCGGATCATCCTGCCATTGTCCAAAACGGTGCTGGCGGTCATGGCCATCCTGACCTTTATGGACAGCTGGAACACGTTCTTCTGGCCGTTCCTCGTGACAAACACGATGGATATGCAGACGATTCAGGTCGGTCTGAAAAACTTCCGGTTTGCGAATACGACCTATTTTGCGCCGATGATGGCGGGTGCCACCATTTCCGCGCTGCCGATGTTCATCCTCTTCTTCAGCCTGCAAAAGTACTTCCTGGAAGGAGTCACGGTGGGAGCCGTGAAGGGCTGATATGGGGACAAAGGGAGAAAAAGCGGAGCTCCGTCGTCCCCGGTATGCCGTTGGTCTGATGTCCGGGACGTCGGTGGACGGCATCGATGCGGCAGTCGTGGAAATCAACGGCAATCGGGAGGAGCCTCCAGGCGTGCGTCTGGTCGCTTTTGAAAATTCGCCTTACCCGGCGGGTGTCAGGGAAGACATTTTTGCTTTATTCGATCCATGCAACGCAACCGTTGACCGAGTTGGAAAAATGAATGTGCTTTTGGGAGAACTGTATGCCGAGGCGGCTTTGTCCGTGATTGGAAAGGCGGGGCTGTCCGCCGGGGACGTTTCAGTGATCGGTTCACACGGTCAAACGATCTACCACGCTCCAAGCATGGAGCCGTACCATGGCCGTAACGTGCATTACACCGTGCAGATCGGAGAAGGTGCGGTCATCGCGGCAAGAACAGGGATTCCTTGCGTGTCGGACTTCCGGCCGGCGGACATGGCTGTCGGCGGCCAGGGAGCGCCGCTGGTTCCCTTTACCGAATATTTGCTGTACCGGGAGGAACACCGGACACTGCTGCTGCAGAACATCGGCGGCATCGGGAACATGACGGTGATTCCGGCCGGATGCAGCCCCGGTGAGGTATATGCTTTCGACACAGGCCCGGGAAACATGATCATCGACGGGGTCGTGGAACGGCTGTATCCGGGACAATTAACGATGGATATTGGAGGAGCGATCGCACGGTCGGGCACCGCCGATCCGCGTCTGCTCGGCCGGCTGCAGCAGGAGGCTTACTATTCGCAGCCGCTGCCGAAATCAACGGGCCGCGAGCTGTTCGGCTCCTCTTATATAGATAAGCTTCTGCATGATGCCGAAGCGCTTGGCATGGAGGCGGAAGACATTGTCGCCACAGTGACGATGCTGACCGCCTGGTCGATCGGCGACGCCTATCGCAGATATGTGATGGCAGGCCATCCCGCCGAAGCGATGATCGTTGGCGGCGGAGGCAGCTACAATCCGGTGCTCATGGAATGGATCCGTCAGGAGATGGCGAAGGCAGGCGTACAAGTGCTGACTCAGGAGGCCATCGGCCATAACAGCGATGCGAAGGAAGCCGTAGCGTTTGCCGTTCTTGCGGATTACGCGATCACCAACCGGCCGAATAACCTTCCGCATGTGACCGGCGCTTCCAGACCTGTCGTCATGGGCAAAATCAGCTATTAAAGGGATGGAGGAACTAACCAGATGGTTGTAACCACTTGGAGTGACCAATATACCGGTGCTGTCATTGACTTGTGGAACACGGTAGCTGTGCGGGACGGCTACAAGGAGATGACGGAGGCAAGCTTCAGCGGCATATTTACGGATAATCGCTATTTCGATCCGGAGAACACGTTTGTTCTCGTGGAAGAAGGCGAAGTGAAGGGCTTTGCCTGCGGCTGCACCGGCGGCGATCTGCCGCTTGGAGATCATGCGGGGTACATCACCTGCATCGTGCTTGCCGACGAAGCCTGCACGGATGACAACTACAAGATGATGCTGGAGCATCTGGAAGGGCGCTTTCAGTCGCTGGGCAAAAAGCAGGCCGACGTGCTGTTTTTCAATCCGATGATGCTGCCCTGGTACATACCGGATACGCCGCGCCACGAGCATAACAATGCGCCCGGTGTGCCGACAGGCAGCAGGCTCCATTCGTTTTTGCTGGGCCAGGGATACGTCGAGAGGGCGCAGGAATGCGCGATGTATCAGAATCTGTCTTCGTTCTCGATCCCGCAAGAGGTTCGCGGGAAAGAAGAGAAGGCCAATGCCGAGGGATACACGGTTGAGCTGTTTGACCAAGGCAAGCATCACGGCGTTAAGGACATGCTGCAGGGCTTTGATAATCCGCTGTGGCAGAAGGAAATCGCCCAATCGACCGAAGACGGGGTGCCTGTCGTCGTGGCGGCGCGCCACGGTAAGGTGGTCGGATTTGCCGGTCCGGTTATCCGCCAGGAGAGCGGGCGCGGCTATTTTGCCGGCATCGGCGTTCATCCCGAGCATGAGGGACACGGACTCGGCAGCATCCTTTTTTTTAAGCTGTGCGAAGCATTTCAGCAGATTGGGACGGATTATATGTCCCTGTATACCGGCAGCACCAATCCGGCTATCCGGATTTACGAGAAGGCAGGGTTTAAGACGGTCCGGACATTTTCGATCATGAGAAGGGAGTTTTAAAGCGATGAGCGAACAGAAATTGACGATTATGGCGATTGGCGGCCATGTTGGGGATGCGGAACTGACGGCGGGCGGCGTGCTTGCCAGCCATTCCTTGAAGGGCGACCGCATCGTCACGCTGGCACTGACGGCAGGGGAACGCGGCGTGCCTGCGGGTCAGGATATGGCGGAGTACCGCCAGCAAAAGGTGAACGAGGCCAAGGCGTTTGCCGACATGCTGGGGGGCGAGTCCATCGTGTTCGACATTCCCGACGGCGAGCTGAAGGATACCGAGGACATGCGTCTGAGAGTATGCGACGAAATCCGGCGCGTGAAGCCGAACATCATCATTACCCACTGGAAGAACAGCATGCACAAGGACCATGCAACGACGCATAACATCGTGAACGATGCGCGCTTTTTTGCCGGCCTGGCGTCCTTTGAGCGGGAACTGCCCGCGTTTTTCGCCTCCAAGCTCTACTATGCGGAAAACTGGGAGGATGCAGTGGATTACAAGCCGTACGTGTACGTGGACTTTTCACAGGAGGCTTTTGACCTGTGGGTGAAAGCGGTATCGCAGCATTGGTTCGTCACGAACAGCAAGTCCTTCCCATATCTCGAGTACTATAAGCATCTGGCGCGCGTGCGCGGAATCGAGGCGCGTAAGGAGTACGCAGAAACGTTTATGATTCCGGCGGAAACGATGCGCCTGCGCCAAAGCGAACTGTAAGCGGAGCCAGGCATTTCATGCCCGCTTGTGACTGTGACGATACCTCGGTTACAGTCATTTTTTTAGGGACGTACACTAATTTCATTACCAGGAGGTCTCAATGATCGCTAACGGAATTGACCGGATCGAAGATTATGCCCATCTGCTCCAAGGGAAGCGGCTCGGGCTGATTACGTCACCGACGGGCTTAAACCGTAAATTTGAATCCACCATTCAAATCCTGCATGAGCGGTTCCAGCTGACGGCGCTGTTTTCGCCGGAACACGGGGTTCGGGGGGATCAGGCAGCAGGGGCGCAGGTTGAAACCTACCGGGACCCGATTACCGGCGTGCCGGTGTACAGCCTGTACCGCAAGGACTCCAAGCGGCTGAGCGCGGAAATGCTGGATGAAGTGGACGCCGTCGTTTACGATATCCAGGATGTGGGCGTGCGCTACTATACGTTCATTTATACGATGCTGTACGCCCTGGAGGATTGCGCCAATGCGGGAAAAGAGTTCATCGTCCTCGACCGGATCAACCCGCTGGACGGGGTGACGGTGGAAGGCAACGTCCTGAAGCCCGGCTTTGAATCGTTCGTCGGCAATTACCCGCTCGCCGTCCGCTATGGCTTGACAGCCGGCGAGGTGGCGTCGATGGCGAACGAGCAAATGGGCTGGAACGCCCAACTGCATATCGTTCCATGCGGCGGCTGGGACCGGAACATGCTGTTTCCCGAAACGGGAAACCTCTGGGTCATGCCGTCGCTCGGGCTGCCGCGCTTTGACAGCGCGCTCCTCTACCCGGGAACCTGTTTGTTCGAGGGCACGAACCTGTCCGAAGGACGGGGGACGACGGCGCCTTTTGAAATCGTTGGCGCACCGTTTGTTGAGGCGGAGAAGCTGGCGGACGAGATGAACGGCATGAAGCTGCCCGGCGTCATTTTCCGGCCGGTTTATTTCAAGCCGACGTTCTCCAAGCATGAGGGCGAGCAGTGCGGCGGCGTGCAGCTGCATATTACTGACCAGCGGGCGCTGCAGCCGCTCGAGACGGGAATCCGGCTGATGTATACGCTGAAGCGGAACTATGAAGCATTCGAATTTTTGCCGCCGCACAAGGGCAACAAGCTGCCGTTCATCGACCTTTTGGGCGGGGATGATCTGTACCGGAGCGAGCCGCTGGATCTGCCGGCCTTGCTGGAACAGTTCCGTGAGGAAGCTCGCTCGTTTGCTGACATGAAGCAGCAGTATCATATTTATTAGACAGACGAAGGAAGGGATGACGATGCAGTACGTAGCCGGGCTGGATGGCGGCGGAACGAAAACGGCGGTCGCCGTCGCCGATGAGAGCGGCGAAGTAATCGCCGCCTTCGAATCCGGCGGCATCAATTACAACGGGCAGGACGAGGCCAGCATCGAAGCCAGCCTGCGCGACATGCTTGGGCGGATCGGCGAGGCCACCGGCGGGCTGGACCGCTGCGCCTATCTGTGCATCGGTGCCGCGGGGGTCAGCAATCCCGCCGTGAGTGCCCGCCTGACCGCCAAGGTCAGGGAAAGCGGCTATGCGGGCGGCCTCCTGATCACCGGCGATCAGGAAACGGCATTGAGCGGCGCGCATGAAAGCGAGTACGGCATGATCCTGATCGCGGGCACGGGCTCGATCTGTTACGGCCGCAACGAACGTGGCGAGACCCATCGCACCGGCGGATGCGGTCACCTGATCGATGATGAAGGCAGCGGGTACGCGATCGGCCGGGATCTGCTGTCCGTTCTGGTCCGGGCCCATGACGGCCGGCTGCCGGAAACGGTCATTACGGACCTGGTCTACGGGAAACTGGGCCTGAAATCAATACGGGACATCATCGGCTACGTGTACGACCCAGCCCGGAGCAAAAAGGACATCGCCGCGTTGGCGCCGCTGCTGACCCGGGCATGCGAGCTCGGCGACCCTGCTGCTCTGGGCATTGCGCAGCGCAGCGCGGCTTCGCTCGCCGAGCTGGTAACGCCCGTTGCCGAGAAGCTGGCGCTGCAGACAGGAGCGCTGGCCATGGCCGGAAGCGTGCTGCTTAACAACGTGTATATCCGGGACGCTTTTCTGGAGCGGCTGCAGGAACGCTATCCGGAAATCACCTGCATCACGGCCAAAAGAGACGCGGCCAACGGTGCGGTGCTGATGGCGCTGAATCGTCTGCGGGGAGCAAAATAGCAACATGACCAACGGTGAACCGTGAAGTCGACCGCCAACCGGCGCCAATAGCAAAACCTCCTTTCCTTGCGGCATATGCCGGCATGATAAAGGAGGTTTTTTCGTTGTAATCCTTAAGATAATGATAAGTTTCTCATACCTTCGTTTGGAAATGAGTCGTCATGCCGGCTGGGCTCCATGTCAGTACCAACCATCATGACGGATACCTGAACGATCCGCAGGAAGCAGGATATTTCAGCAATACGGAAGAAATAGGTAGGCATAGAGGGGCGTATAATGCAAAGGAAAATCGGAATGAGGTGCGCATTACATATGGATGACTTTGAGTTGATTGAAGGATACCGCCTTGATTTGCAAAAGTATTCCGCCTGGCAGTTGCGGTACATTCCCGGAGCCGAGATCTGGTCGATCGGCCAGATGTACGATCATCTGATCGCCGTTGCCATGGAGTACCTCGACTTTGTCCAAATTTGTGCAGAGAGTACGGGGGAACAGCCGCTGGGCAGAACACCGGCTGGAGATGACGTGTTCCGGCGCGGCGGCTTTCCGCCGGTCAAGATCAAGCTGGAAGGAGCGCAGGCCGCCAGTCCGAATAACGCGTTAAGCGGCGAGGAACTGGACGAGGGGCTGGCTAAGGTGATGGCAAGAATGCGGGAGTGGGAGCTGAAATTGGAAGAGATTCATCCGGGCGGCAAAATCCGGCACGGCGGCTTCGGCTGGCTGAATGCCCAGGAATGGTACCGGCTGATCGGCATGCACTTCCGCCACCATTTGCGGCAGCAAACGGAGCTGGAAGAGCGGCTGCCAGCGCATCCCGGGGAAAATAAAAAAGGATGATAACCGGGTTAACTGCGGATCGAATAGGGAGCAAGCACCTTTTTCCAAGCTTCGGCATCCCCTTCCCAGGTCGACCCGGCGGGCATCCGAACGATGCGGATCCGCGGGTGTCCCGAATCGATCTCGGCTGTATCCGGATCACTGCTGTGCAATACAAATAAATATCGGAGATGTGGATTTGAGTAGCTGTTCTCGATCGTCTCGAATATACGGAAGGCATCTTCGGTATGCTTGACCGTCCGGATCAGCAGCACGTCTTGGACGGATGAGAGGCAGCGGTTGAAGCGTCCGATCCGGCGTTCCAGCCTGTCGCGGAATTCTGGATAATCGAAGAGCGGGGGCAGCTTTGGATCGTATTTAAAATCGTGAAAGGACAGGCAGTTGCTGGCCTTATCCCGAACATAGTGGCAGTTGACCGAATGGCTGTAGACCTCCAGGTTCGGCAGCAGCATAAACCGTTCAAATCGCGATTCAAGCACCTGGCAGAAGCCCGGGGTTGAGGCGAAGTTGAACCAGTCGAAAGGACCGGCAGCCGTGCGCAGCCCGCTCCTCCGCAGCTGGGAGGCGACCTGGCAGCTGCTGCCTAGACTGAATATGGCATCGAAGGACTTAACCATGGTCATGGTCAATTCCCCCTTTCTGAGTACAGGACTGAACCTATCATATTCGCGACGCTCTTTATCGGAAACGGCATGAATCTATTTTCTACCAAAATGCTGTGACGATAAATTTGCTATAATACTAGAGATTACACCGATAAAGGAGCCAGAGAAATTAACATGACGGAATCCAAAACGTTGGGAAAAACCCAATTTCAGCAGGTCCGCGAGTTTCATGTGGGCTTTGACTGCCCCGCTCCGGAAGAGCCGCAGGCTTTGAACGACAAGCTGGCGATGAACCGCGCCGCCTTTATTATGGAGGAAGTGATTGAACTGCTGCATGCCACGGCCGGCAATGACGACAGGTTCCAGGCATTTTTCGCCGAGCTGATGGAACGGGCGCAGGATACATACCGCAAGCAGCAGCAAAAAGCTTATCCGGAGGACAAGCTGATCGGCCAGATCGATGCGTTCACCGACATTCTGTACTTTGCCAACGGCGGATTCGTCGAAGCGGGCGTGGAGCCGGACCGGATTTTTGAGCATGTCCATACCGCCAACATGGGCAAGCTCTTTCCGGACGGAAAGCCGCATTATAACGACGTGGGCAAAGTGATCAAGCCGGACCATTGGGAGCGGGACTTCGCTCCGGAACCGAAAATCGCGGCGGAGATCACCCGGCAGATCGAGCTCGGTCCGAAGCGGTTCAAGTAAGGCTGCAGGGGATTGGGAACCAAGAGAAAAACGGCTCATGGCGGATGGAATATCCGTTCATGAGCCGTTTCCCTTTATCTAAGTATGACCACCAATTATGAAAGTAAAACTTAGTAGTTAGCGCCGTGATTGAACGGCTTGATTGCGTCCTTCGTGTCGTAATTAGCGCCGTGATTAAACGGCTTGATTGCATCCTGTGTGCCGTAGTTTGCACCGTGATTGAACGGCTTGATTGCATCCGCCGAAGCCACCGCCGCTAAGAGTCCGCTAAGAAGTCCAAGCAAGATTACTGTCGAGAGAATCGTTTTTTTCATCTTTTAATTCACTCCCATAGGTAATTTTATTAGACAACGGTGTAGTCAAATCTGCAAACCTCTGATTAGCTTGTCTACGACAATATTATCAGAAAATGTAAAAGTCTGTAAAGGGTTATCGACAAAAAAATTCAACTTTTTCTTTCCGTAATTCGTATAACAAGAAGAATGCTCCGGACAGCTGCAAAAGAAGCCGGAAATTGTCCGGTAGGGCGGTAAAAATATTGTCATTACCTGGCATTCGCAGCCGCGTCTATGATAAGTTCATAGGGAATGGATAAAGGGGAGGAATCGATGAAGAAAAGGATCAACCTGCTGAATCTCGTATTTTTTGTGCCCGCGGTCATTTTGAGCTTCGCGGTTTGGAACGATTACAAGCAGGACGTAGCCCGTGTTGAGGACCGTCTGCAGACGGTGGAGGGTTTGTTTTACCTGGATGGGGGGAGCAAGGTCATCAGCCTGACGGATGGCTCTGACGGTATGGATGCCATTCTTTACGATGCGGCGACGCATCAGGAAGTAACTACGATCCATTTGCGCTCCAACATACATAATCAGTTTGTAGGCTCCTATCAGAAAGGGAATCTTGTGATTGCTACGACGGATGACAGTTCCGGGCTGCAGTTGAACGTCATTGGCCCCGGCGGCCATGTGGAGGAGCTTGTTCAAGGTACGCTGGAGTTTGACGGCTTTTTAACATCGGCCGTTCATCATTGGAATGGCCGCATGCTGGTCGGAGGGGAAACGGCAAATGACACCTTCGTCGTCGGCGAGGTGAAGAACGGAGTATTCCAAACGGCTTATCTCAACGAAGACACCGGCCTGCCCGCAAGGCCGACGTCAATGTCCGAAGTCATGGGCAGTTTTAACGACAGCCGCGCCGTCCCCCTCTATGAACTGGATCTGAAAGATGGCAGCACCGCGTACGTCAGCGGCCTATTGAATGCACAGCACAAAGCGGCCATACGGATCAGGCCGGAGGGAGGATCTGGCTTTGACGCAGAGGATCTAGCGGAGCAGCAGTTTGCCGCACTTGCCGGTGTGGATCCTGCCCGGCTGTGGAGGACCGAATCCGGTGAACCGAAGCAGGTGCGGACCT
Organism: Paenibacillus sp. SSG-1; assembly: GCF_002224835.1. Lineage (NCBI taxonomy): Bacteria > Bacillati > Bacillota > Bacilli > Caryophanales > Paenibacillaceae > Paenibacillus > Paenibacillus sp. SSG-1. Next base: position 3,598,088 of record NZ_MBRK01000001.1, on the reverse strand, counting down.
ACGATGCGGTCAAAGGTGATTGGGGGAGTGTCGTTAAGACCCCTGCTCCGATATATCAGGCTGCTGTCTTTCCGCTGAACGACCGCGAGACGCTCATCTTCGGTTCGACGGCAAAGGACGAACGGAAAGGCCAAGTCACCGGATATCTCTACGACCGGCAGATCCGGTCGTTTATAGACTTGTCCCAGCCATTGTCTAGCCTGGAACCGGAGGATGTAAGCAGCGGTACGCTGTCCTTTTTCAAGGAAACCGGAGATGCGACGCTGTACTTTACCGACGGAGAAAAGTCGGCCGGCTGGCTGAACGTTAAAGGGGGCACGCTTACCCGCATGACCGGCGAAGCGCTGCAAACCTGGCAGATGGCCGAAGGCGCCGACCGGATCTCCTGGACAAGCTTCGCTCATTATTTGAAGCGCGGCAATGCGCTTGTCATCAACTGGGCGATTTGGCTGCTGATCCCGCTGGTGCTGTTTGGTGGTCTCGGACTGCTGATCCGGATCATGACAGCCAGACAGAAGAAGTTTACGGCCGAAGGAACGATTGTGCAGGGAACGGTAACCCGACTGCAAGAGACCGGAACCTATGTAAACGAACAACCGATGATCCGCTTTGACATCCGTTTCGAGGATGAAGGAAGGATGAAGGAAACGAGCATTAAGAAAGTGGCTTCATACCTTCATGCCCCGCGCGTGGGCGATCCCGTGCTGATCAGCTACAGCCGCAAAAAAAATCGCGCGGTATTCGTGACCGGTGACGATCTGCCTCAAACCGCGCCCGAGGTCATCCGGGACGCCGTCCTGACGCGGATCGACAGCTATGGCAAGGCAGGCCGCGGTGAAGCGCTATTGCTTCATTTCGATACCGGCGGACAAACTTGGGCCATCCCGGTAGTGCAGGCGAACGGGTTTGTCTACCGGACCGGGGATAAGGCGGATCTCATGCAAATCGGCGGCGTCACCCGGCTGTACAATTACAACAGGACACGTGACATGAGAGGGGCGGACCAGCTGACGCTGGAAGGTGAGGTGATCCGGATCGAGCATATTCCCGTGGAGATCGTGAACAGACAGCTGATGCTGTTCGAGCTGCTGCTTTCCCATGGCGATCAAAGGTCGCGCAAGGTGAACAGCCAGTTCGTGCCGGTTCGTCTGCCAGTTGCGGTAGGTGCCGTCATCCCGGTGTCGGTGAACAAGGGGGAGTATGAACAAGAGCTTCGCCTCCTTCAGGGCAAGCAGGGCAGCGCCAACGTGACGGCAGTACAGTTTGATGGCACCGTCGGCGAACGGCCATTTGCCCGCATTACCGTTACAAAAAACGGAATTTCGTACCGAATTGAGCAGTCCATCGAACCGTTATACGGCGTGGAAGTCGGCGATGACCTTTGGATCGCTTATGATGAAGAGACAAGGGAAGCCGTGATCGTACAGTACGCCTCTGCGTAAATAAACATCGCCGGTGTTGGGAGAGGAGAGAAAACGACGATGAATAATGAAGATGCACAGCTGCTGCTGAAATGCCATGCTTTTACCCATAACCGCATAGAGCATTGGAAAATGGAAAACGGCTTTCTGGGCAGCCTAAGGCCCTTCCGCGGGGAGCTGCGCGAGGGGAACCTTCATGAGGTTATGGCCGCCTTGCGCACGCTGTCGGACGAGCTTGGCCGGGATCAGGTGAACCGGGAACTGATATCCAGCCTGTGGGGCCTCTACCATTTGGCCCGGGCCTGGGCTTTGGAGCCGGAAGGCATGCTGCGTTCGAACGGCCTGCTTTCGAAGGCACAGATCGAAACGATGGAAACGTGGCTGAACCTGATATCTTATGCCGTCATGATCCTGCTGGAAAATGGCGGTGAGGAGGAAGCGTTCCACGGTTACCGGGAATACGTGCGCAGCCGGGTTCTTCCCCTGAAAAAAGAGCTGGAAGCACTGCTCCCCGGCAAAATCCAGGACGAGGAAATCCTCGGTCTATATGATCAATATAGGGATCATGGCGGGGCGGCACCTTCGCGTCTGGATGAGTTTGAGAAGAAATTCAGCATCCTTCTGCCGGAGGATTTTCGCGCCTTTTATGAACAAAAAGACGGAAGCGGCTATGCCTTTCATATCCTGTATCCGGGTGAGGACGCGGAAGAGGCGGCTCCTTTTTATCTCATGTCCCTCGCCGAAATGGAGGACGTCAAGCGGTATTTCTGCGAGAGGGATGAACTGCTGGAGGAATATTATTCGCCGGAGGAGATCGCCAAGCTGGATCGCGAACTCAAGCCCTACCTGTTCCACCGCCAGTGGTACCCATTTGCGAGCATGGCCGGAGGGTCGCTGTATCTGATGCTGGACCTGGATCCGAGCGATGAGGGGACGTATGGGCAGATCATCAGCTACATCCATGATCCGGATTTCGTGTATTACACGGCCGACTCGTTCACGTCCCTGCTGCGTGAGTCCAACCGCAATCTGGCCCAATTGGAGGAAATCGAATACTGATCATGCTGACATCGATATTAAACCAATATCATTCCTCCTGGAGAGGAGAGATTACACAGGGAGCAAGCGGCTGGAACAATACGACCCGGTTTATTGAAGGAGCGGAGGGGCGCGGCGTCCTGCGAATTTACGAAACGCATCGGGACTTGGATAAAATCCGGTTTGAGCACGCCGTGCTGGCATCGCTTGCCCGGGACAAACTGGACTTCCGCACACCTGTACCGATACCTGCCCTGACGGGCGATACGATCGTCCAGCTGGATGACGGGAGCGGACGTTATGCTTGCCTGTTCAAATACATTGAGGGCATCCGACCCGAATCCACCGGTTTTCGGGCCGCGTATTCCTTCGGGGAAGCGGCGGGCTGCCTCTCCGAAGCGCTCAGCCGGCTCGTGGTTGCTCTGTCACCCGCCTACCGGCCCTACTATGAGCTGGCCCACTCGTATCCGGGGTGCAACCCGGAGCGGGTGGGGCAGTTCTGCATCGCGCCGCCTGAGCCCTTCTGCGGCTTGGAGGGCCCGCTTCGCAGGATCGGGGAAGCTCACAGGGAGGTCATCCGCGAACTTGAAGGGCTGGAGCGCCTGCCGCATCAGCTTGTGCACGGGGACCTGAATGTCTCCAATCTGCTGGTGGATGCAGACAAGCCTGAGCAGGTCACGGCGCTACTCGACTTTGAATTTTGCACCCGCGACGTACGGGCAATGGAGCCCGCGGTCATCCTTCCGGGGCTGCTTAGGGACGATCCCGCTACCGGCATGGAGGCGGCCGTTCAGTTTTGCCGCGGCTTCGGCAGCCGCGTCCGCCTGGCTCCGGATGAAATCCGGGCGATCCCGGTGCTGATGAAGCTGCGGAACGTGGACGTGTTCCTGCATTTTATGACCCGGTACGAAGAAGGTACGGACGGCCCCGAGGTGCTGCACGAGCAGATTCCGGCCATTGGTGCCGAACTCGCACGGCTTGAACGGGACAGAAGAGCGGTCGAAGCTCTGCTGGAACGATACCTGCGCCCGGAATGACAGCAAAGGCGATCTCCCCAGTTAATGGGAAGGTCGCCTTTATTTTCGGGAAGATCATACCTAACTTAAGAACCATTTGCCATTTTGCGATGATTGTAAGGGTCGTTTCCTATTCATGTGGAGCAGCAGACGTTGATGCTTGTCGACCAGGGCCTCGATCGAACGATAGGGATAAAAATTGTTGCGTGTATTTCTGTGCTTCTTCAAATCTCTTCCTGTTTCTGCAGTAGCGGGAAAGCATCATGAGAATCGACAGGTAGATGGTCTGCTCTTCCGGGCGCATATCGTCATGCTGATAAGCATCAAAGCGCTCCGTCAAAGGCGCGATATACTCATCGACGTTAAGATCCTGGGAAAGGGCACATTCTAATAGGGTCAGCAATCCGGATAACGTTTCGGACGGATGCTGATTTAGAAAATGGGCGTACTCCTCGAGTTTTGTAATATTTCCCGATAGAAGTTGTACAGACAGCGAATTGGCATAAGCATAAAAAGCATATTGGTCGAGTATCCGCTGGCTGTGTTCGCTTCCGTCCAAAAACCGGCAAAGATCTTTGTACTGTTCAATGCACTTCAGCGATTCCCCGTATTGCTTGTCTTTTTGATAGCCGATTCCCTTCATCAGCAGACTATATCCTATATAATAAATAATCGGTTTTTGTGCCTGTTTATTGTGAATAAATGCATGATACGCGTCGTTATAGAGCTGATCCGACCGCCGAATCAGAAGTGTCCAATTTTCTAATGAATAGGCGTTGTTCAAGGCAGATACGGCCGTATCCAAATTCATATCTCCATCATTTGCGCAATCGTCCATGGGGTCCTCCTAGCATTCCTATTTCTTCCAATGAGTAGAGTATATAAGGTAGGCCGGTTACGGTCAATTTATTGAAAAAAAGAACACCGGGCGTGGTCTCTGCGATTTTTGCGGTTCAACAATCCAATACATGCAAAAAGGCGGCCTCCCAATATGACGGAAGGTCGCCTGCTTATGCGTTACATTATTTCTTTTGCACCGTAATCGTCCAGGATGCATCGTCGATCTGTTCGAAATTCGTGACGGTGTGGCCGGCTTCTGCTGCCCAGCGCGGTATGGCTTCGGTGGCCTGCGTGCAGTCGAAGTCGATGACCAGCTCGTCGCCGCTGTTCAGCTCTTCGATCGCCTGCTTGGCTTCAATTAACGGGAACGGACAGACCATGCCCAGAACGGCTAGTTTTTGTTGTTTCATGGAAGTAACCTCCTTAAGATGTGACTAGTTTAACGTAAAGCTCCTAATTAGGTTGTCGTGGTTTGCAGCGAAGCGGACTGCTTCAGCTTGGCTTTGGTGCGAGGGCGGACGTACACGAAATAAGAAGCCGTCCATGTGCCCAAAATCATAAACACGAGGGATACCCAGCCCTGCCATGTCATCATGGCGGTCATGACGAGACCGTTACCGATCGAGCAGCCGCCTGCCCAGCTGGCGCCGAAGCCCATCAGGATGCCGCCGGCAAAGCTCGAAACCGCCGTCTTTGCATCCGGAGCGCGGAAGCGGAATTCCCGGCTGCCTTTGGCGGCGATAAAGGATCCGACAAGGATACCCAGCACCAGGAACATGCCCCAGTTCACATACTTATCGCTGTCTCCCGTAACCAAGTACTGCAAAATGTTAGCGGAAGGCGTCGTGATCCCAAGACCCGACATGCGTCCGGTGGCCTCGCTCAGCGGCCAGGCCAGCAGGGCGATCAGGCCGACTAGAATGGCGGTAAAGAACGGATGCCAGCGTTTTTCGAACAGCAGATGGCTGAGTCCGGAACGCTTCGGCTTCATCGCCGGAATGGCCACCTTCGGTTTGCGCAGTGTACGGATGACCATCACGATCGTAATGATAGCTAGAAGGGCGATAAACGGCCAAACCGAAATGCCGAAGGTGTCCGGAATGGAGTTGGCCGGAGCCTCTACTTTCTTGATTCCGTTATTGAGCGGCGCCAAGGCACCCGATTTCATCGTGGCGCTCATCGCCATATAGCCGAACAGTGCGATCCAGCTGCCGATCAGTCCTTCACCGGCCCGGTACCAGGTTCCTGTCGCACATCCCCCGGCCAAAATAATACCAATCCCAAATATAAACGAGCCGATCACGGTAGCCACCCAAGGGAACGTGCCGGCGCTGAATTCGATGAGTCCAAGCTGGATCAGCGCAAACACGCCGATGCTCTGAATCGAAATGGCGATCAGCAGGGCATAAAACATGCGGTTGTCCTTGGTCAGATACATGTCCCTGAATCCGCCTGTCAGGCAGAAGCGTCCACGCTGCATGACGAAGCCGAGCAGGGCGCCGCACAGCAGGCCTGTTAACATCAACATGACGTCATTCTCCTCCTTTTCGTATATACGAGTAATTCACTTTGTTTTATCGGTATTTATGATTCTAACAAACGGGCAGGAGAAGTCAATGGAGAAATGTTCCAATGAGGCTGACATATCACGTGATCGTGTTGATGAGCGGAGGCATGCCTGACCGCTGTGACTGTGTAACGTATTCGGTAGGGGAGAGGCCGCAGTATTTTTTGAACACCCGGTGGAAATACGAAGTATCGTAGTAACCGAGGTACTGCGATATGCCCGCGACCGTCATATTTGAGCCCAGCAGCAGGCTGCAGGCCTCCTGCATGCGCAGCTCATGCATATAGCGGATCGGAGACCGGCCATACACTTCTTTGAAGACGGCGGTTACGTAATTGGGGGAGCGGCCGATCAAAGCAGCCAGCCGGGCAATCTCGATCTGCTCCCGGTAATGCTCCAGCAGATAGGCTTTGACCGCTTCGGCATATTTCAGCTTGCTCGGTGTCAGTGCGGGCTGTTCGAGTTCCCGGGCAATCATACCAAGGAGCTCCTGCAATATTCCAAGACAGATGATGGAACGGTAGCTTTTCCCGCCCCGCATCTCTTCGTACAGCCTGTCGCAGCGGTGATAGGCGTACTGGCTTGGGGAGAGCCTGAACTTGATGAAATGTCCTTGATCCACGAACGGAATTCCCGTCTCAGCCCCGGGCTCGAATGTAAATAAAACGGTATGTTTTTGGTGGGGAATGCCGTCCTTGTTCTCTCCTGAACGGCGGGCTCCGCGGGGGATGAAGAGCACGTCCTCCGCTTCGGCAATCACAACACTGCCATTAATCTCATACCGGACCTGGCCCTGCCGGACGACGACCAGAACGTTGTACGGAATCGTCTCAAGGTTGGTCCTCCATTGGGGAATTTCATTGTCGAAATTTACACTCATGATTTGAAGCATGCGCTGCACCTCTTTATTCCAAAACTTAATAAAACCCTATCATAATGCAGACTTCTCGTAAAATATGTTTCCTTGCATTCGGCATAAATCTTATAAATTGCGATAGAAATATACATCAGATCAATGAAATGTACATGGACGCATATGGAGCGTCACGCCTATAATTCAGCTGCAAAGGCATTTCATATTATCCGGAGAGGACGGATGAACGATGAGAGTGTTACTGCTGGATTTGGATTCAACGAGACCGGACCACCTTGGCTGTTATGGCTACCACCGCAATACGTCGCCGCATATCGACCGGGTCGCGGCCGAAGGCGTACGCTTTGACAACTACTATACATCAGACGCTCCGTGCTTCCCGTCGCGTACGGCATTGATGACGGGCCGTTTCGGCATACATAACGGCGTCGTGGGACACGGCGGAACCGCGGCGGACGTCCGGTACGAAGGAGCTGACCGCGATTTCCATGACAAACTCGCGTCAGAGAGCTTCCCGGCGGTCTTCCGCCGCGCGGGCATGCGGACAGCCCTAGTCAGCCCATTTGGGGAGCGGCATTCCGCCTGGACCTTCTATGCAGGATTCAACGAAATTTACAATACGGGCAAGGGCGGCATGGAGTCGGCCGAGGAGGTCACCCCCGTTGTGCTGGATTGGATCGAGCGGAACGCAGACCAGGAAGACTGGCTGCTGTACGTGAACTACTGGGATCCGCACACCCCTTACCGGGCGCCGGCATCGTTTGGCAATCCGTTTCAGGACGAACCGCTTCCGGAGTGGATCACCGAAGAAGTGCTGGAACGCCACAAGCAAAAGGTTGGCCCGCACGGCGCGAACGAAATCAATATGTATAACAGCAGCACGTCGCCTCATTTCCCCCGCCATCCCGGCGACATTCAGAACATGGACGATTTGCGGAGGATGATCGATGGCTATGACTGCGGCATCCGGCATATGGATGACAACATCGGGATGATTTTCGATCGTTTGACGGAGAAGGGGGTCATGGACGACCTGGTGATCATCATCACCGCCGACCATGGCGAAAACATGGGCGAGCTCGGCATTTACGGCGAGCACGGCACCGCCGACCAGGGCACCTGCCGGATCCCGATGATCATCCGGTGGCCGGGGATGCAGAAGGGGATTTCCGATGATTCCCTGCACTATCATCTCGATCTGGTGCCGACCGTCGCTGAACTGCTGGGCGTTCAATCTGCGCCTAGCTGGGACGGCCGCAGCTACGCCGGTACGCTCCGCAGCGGAGAGTCCGGCGGAAGGGAGTACCTCGTCGTCTCACAGTGCGCCCACGTATGCCAGCGCAGCGTACGGTTCGGGGACTGGCTGTATACCCGCACGTACCATGACGGATATCACCTTTTTGACAAGGAGATGCTGTTCAATATTACCGAGGATGCCCACGAGCAGAACAACCTGGCTCAGGAACGGAGGGACTTGTGCAAGGAAGCGGTCTACTTGCTGAACGAGTGGCATGACGAGATGATGATGTCGATGAAGTTTGACGTCGATCCGCTGTGGACGGTCATTCAGGAAGGCGGGCCGTATCATGCGAAAGGGCATCTGCCGATGTACATCGAGCGGCTGGAACAGACCGGGAGAGGGCATGCCGTGGACGAGCTGAAACGCCGCCATCCGCGGGAGTTTGCACAGAAATAAGCGGTATGCGGCGGGAACGAAGACAAGGGGCTATCGATTGGCGATAGCCCCTTTCTTTATTGCCTGTCTGTGCTGACCATGCTGGCAACGGCAGTTTACCATGCATCGGCGCAGCTTAGTTCAAATCTTCGAGCAGCAGCGGTGCGATGAAATCGAGGAACACATTCGCCGGATGCCGCTCTTTTTTACGCTTGTCATCGGTCAGGACCACTACCGTCTCCAGGATGGGGACGATATAGATGAACTGTCCCGCATATCCGCGGGCGTAAAAATAGTCAAATGAAAGCGGGGATGCAGCAGCGGAATGACCACCAAGCCCGGCTCCAAAAGTATCCGTCCACCAATGCCAGCCGTAGAAGCCGCGGTTTGGCGGACCGGCGGGGATGGACGGCTGTACGGACCGGTTCACAAGCTCACGGGGGATCAGCTGCCGCTGCTCCCAGCGTCCCTGCTGCAGATACAGCTGCCCGAACTTCAGCAAATCCCCGGGACGGAGCCATAAGCCGTAGCCTCCGGTGTGGATCCCCTGAGGGTCGGACTCCCAGCGATAGTCTTCGATGCCCAGTGGTCGAAACAGATTTTCCTCGGCGTACCGGGCCGTTGACTTGCCGGCGGCTTGAACCAGGATCGCGGACAGAAGCTGGGAGCAACCCGAGCTGTACTCCATCCGGGTCCCAGGTGTTTCGGAAATCGGCTGCTCGAGCACAAATTCGACCCAATTGCCGGTTCTGGTCATGCGCGGAAACGATTTGATCCCGCCGAATTCGCTCCATTCAAAGCCGGCTGACATCGTCAGCAGATGCTCCAGCGTAATCTCCCGCTTGCGTGGATCGGAAGCGGAACGTAGCTGCGGGAAAAATTCGATGATCGGCGTCTCCGCACCCGGCAGGATGCCTTGGTCCATTGCGATGCAGATCAGGGCTGACAGAAAGCTTTTGGTGCAGGAATTGACCTTCGCCTTCTCGTCAGGGATGCGGGGATGACGGTAGTGCTCAAACACCAGCCTGCCGTTTTGGCTGATCAGGCAGCTTCTCAGGTCGACCGGTGCGATCATTGAAGCGAGTGCAGATATATTCATGGGAATCTTCCTTTGTTAAGTATGGCTTTTGTGGCATGACGCCGCTTATCCATTATGGCAAACTGACGCCTCCCGGACAAGGTTCGGACGATGCTCCAATGGCTATTTTCGATCGAAGGACCATCACGTATAATGAATACTTAGCCCGCTTGAACCTCATCTATACACGCAAAAAGACAGCGGCTTCAGGTGAACCACTGTCTTCGGCGAAGGCTGTTATTTGGTTAAAAGGTTAATATGATCAAGCTCCGTGCTGCTGTTGAAAATAAACTCAAGCTTATAGTTGCCGCGGTTGTACGTCAGCTTGGTCTGTGTCTTCTTCCCGGTTTTGAAGGTGGACACCGAACTTGGTGCATACCAGTTCTGCTTCAGCATCTTCATCGTAATGCCGCCGATATTGGTCTGGCGTTCGACGTTAGTGCCGAAGTAGCGCATTTCACGGATTTTGCCGAGCTTATAATGGATGGCGTAGCCGGGATTGCCCATATTCGCGCTGTATACATCGAAGCCATCGGCATCCTTCATCGGATTTTCGGGTTCCCCGATCTTGTGCAGGACATCCTGCCGGGTGCTCTTACCAACGCTGAGGCCGCTAACCGCCCCCGGGAACTGGCCTTTCAGCGCCGGTTTGTAGAAACTGTTCAGCGTCTGGAGTGCCTGCTTGGATGCGTAACCTGCATCGGCTGCCGCAGCAGCGTTTGCTTGATGTACGGAATATGTCGTGCCTGCGCCAACGGCTCCCAGGCCTACCATGCCGGCCACGGTTATGGCCATGATTGCTTTTTTTGCCGGTTTTGTGATGTTCATGCTGTATCCTCTCCTTGTAACTTCTGGGGTCTCTATGTTTTTATTACCCATTCTGCGTAAGATTCAATTCTTCTACAGCATAATAGAACCCTAAGGAGATTGGGTTACGATTCCGTGAAAGAATATGTCAATTTTGACACGGATGGCGTTAAAGGACGCGTTCAGGGAACGGACAGAAGCCAGGGTTGGCTGAGGACAGCATCTTGGTATATTCCGGCTGAAGCTTGGATAACTCGTTGAAATAGCTGGAGATGACGTGGTTCCCTCCAAAGGATCCGAGCTGAAAATGCCGGGGTGACAAGTTCTTTACATGGCTGTAATAAAATGTTTTGGACCGTTTCGGCAGTTTGTATACGGCAGGGGGCGCATGGGTCACGACATCAAACAGATTGGCGATGCGAAAGCTGTTGGGGACATAGCTGGCACAAGCCTTGGCAAAGGCCGGATCGCCTACCCGCGGTGAACCGAATGTGAACAGGTAAGGGGAGCGGAAGCCGGTATTGGCTGCAACATCGACCGCGCATAAGGTCGCCAGCGCCGCACCAAGGCTGTGACCGGTAATAAACAGCGTCTTTCCGCGGGATACCTTAGCCAGTGTCGAGATAATGCGGGTCCTTGCGGAGGCATAAATGTCCGTGAAACCCCGATGCGTCATACAGTCTTCTTTAATGTATTTGTATTTCTTCTGAGATGCGATCAGGTCCGCGATCCAGTTGGTCGTCGTGCTGGTTCCCCGAAATGCAATGATGACCTCTTGATCCGAATCGAGAATAAAACCGAAGCGTTCCCAGTCGTTCGTAATGGACCTGGCCTCAATCGTCTCAAGCCGTGTGTATGGAGAAGGGACGACAAACGCCCCGTCCGCATTCTCAAATTGAGCATAGGTCTGTCCGCAGATGGCCGCCAGAAAAATGGTACGCTGCTGCAAATCGTCTGCCTTGCTCATACGCATCCCGCCTTTCACTCCTACACTATATTAAGAGGGTAAGGATCGGGTGCTTGGGCATGAATAGTCTAATAAGGAGGTGTCCACCATTCCGATTCATATCAAACGGGTCTATGAAAAGCCTGAGGCATCGGACGGCAAACGAATCCTGGTCGACCGTCTTTGGCCAAGGGGACTCACGAAAGAGCAGGCCGCGGTCGACGAATGGATGAAAGAGATCGCGCCCAGTCATGAGCTGAGAAAATGGTACGCGCATCGGCTGGAGCATTACGAGAAGTTCAAAGAGCTCTACCTGCAGGAGCTGCAGCAGGACAAGCCTTCCCAGCTTTTACGGCAAATCCGGGAGATGGCGGAGGATTGCACGGTTACGCTGTTATATGCCGCGAAGGATACCACCATGAATCAGGCGATCGTGCTCAAAGAAATCATGGAAACGTCGTAAGCACCGCGGGCTGGCCGGATCGTTGTAGTCGTTTACTCTCTCGTATATCATTCCGGTGACCGTCATGGCGCCTCCATAAGCCCAAGGGCAGCAGGGGGCGCCATTTTGAGTTGGTTGAGCCGCGTCTCTAATTGTCTGCCAATCACAAATGATTTTGCCGCAGCACAAAATATTTGCTGCCTCTGTCATCTGTTTTTGGACCGCCATTGGCTCGGGGCTTCGCCCATCAGCCGCTTGAAGTGCCGGTTGAAGCTGGATAAGGTCGCATAGCCGACCTCCTCGGAAATAGCCAAAATGCTGCTGCCGCTATGGCACAGCAGGGCAGCCGCAACCTGAATGCGCACGTTGTTGATATAGTCCAGCGGAGCCATGCCCATGCATTTGTGGAAAATGCGCCGGAAATGGGTGACGCTGAGGCAGCATAGCTCGGCTAACCGGTGGATCGGGACCGGTTCCATATAGTGCTGGGAAATGTACTCGAGCGCTTTTGAAATTTGCTGCATCGCCCGCCGGTCGGTCCCGCCAGCCGCAGTTTCTGCTGTGCTGCTCTCTTGAAGCAGCAGCTGCCTGCCGATCAGCGTCAGGAGCGTCCAGATGTATCCTTTTACAGCCGATTCATATCCCGGCCCGTGTTTCTCCAGCTCCTTCATCGCGCGATCTGTCAGCCAGACGACCTCAGCGTGATCACCCGGGGTGACGATGTTGTTGAACCGGGAATACGTATCGGTTTTGACCCGGTCCCAGAATCCGGAAGACAGCTGGTCAGACGAAAAGAGGGCGTCCGCATCAATAAAGCAGAAATGCCACCTGCTTTCTTTTCCCTTTAAGCTTTGGGCAAGATGCAGCTGATTCGGAAAGATGATGCTCACATCCCCTTGGGTGTAAGGCAGGATTTTGTCTTCAACGAAAAAGACGCCTGAGCCTTCCAGACAGTAGCCGATCTCAATGCAGTTGTGAAAGTGCAAATACGTAATCTCGTTGTCTCCCTGGATATAATTGCTGAGCCAATCCACGGGGAAATCGGAAGGAAGCATATAAAGCTGGGAGACGACTTTATAATCAAATGGTCGATTCTGCACAGTTTTCAGTCCTTTTTCGGCGGAAGTCATTGTTTTCATTATAATAAACTATCCTTGAACGAAAATCATTGATCTTGGGAAAGGAGTTTATTGATATGGCTTATCCTAAGGAACCGAGGATCCACGAACTGGCAGGCAAAATTATTGAGTACGGGCGGCTCGCGCACGAATACGGAGGACGGGGCGTGGCCGATGCCTGGAACGACGTGGAAGAGAAGATGAAAGAAACGTTGGAGAGACTGCAGGGATTACCCATTGACGCCGAGCTTAAGGAGCGGGAGCCGGACGATCTGCCGTCCATTCGAGCGCAGCGTACTGAAGGACCAAGAAGGCTGTGGGCATCGTTTGACAAGTCGGTCTACAAGGAAAAGCTCGAAGGGGCGATGCTCGCCCGTTTTGCCGGATGCACGCTGGGGGCGCCGGTGGAATTCTGGGAAGTGAGCGACATGGAGAAATGGGCCGCATATATCGGGGATGCCTTTCCGCCACAGCATTATTGGTCCAAAATCAAAAATCCGAACGATCTCCGTTACGGCAAAAGCACCTTTTATGAATATACCTTGGAAGGCTTGTCCCAAGTCCCTGTCGATGACGACATTACTTATACGATCCTCGGACTGCTTATTGCCGAAGAGCATGGCCTCAACTTCACAACAGAGGATGTGGGAAAGAGCTGGCTCAAGTACCTGCCGGTTGCTTGTACTGCGGAGGAGGCTGCGCTCAACAATTTGAAGGCGGGCATCCCGGCGCTGCAAGCAGCTGACGTCAACAATCCGTTCTGCCAGTGGATCGGTGCGGATATCCGCTCGGATCCGTGGGCTTACATGGCTCCGGCGTACCCGGCGAAAGCGGCGGAATACGCCTATCGGGATGCTTATTTGAGCCATCGGCGGAACGGGATTTACGGGGAGATGTTTTTCAGTGCTGCGCAGTCCGCGGCGTTCGCCGTCGATCATCCCGATCAGGCGCTCCGCATCGGCTTGACCGAAATTCCGAAGGAATGCAGCCTTTACAAGGATGTGGAGTGGGCGCTTGCCGTAAGCGGTGAAATCCATGATTACAAGGAAGCCAGGGCGGCGGTCGATGAGCGCTTCAAGGGAATGTCGGGCGTGCACACCAACAACAACGCCTGCTTGACGGTGTTCGGCCTGATGATCGGGGGGACCGATGTGTCCAAGGTGATTTCGGAGACGGTTGCCATGGGACTGGACAACGACTGTACGGCTGCGACGGCCGGCAGCATCGTTGGCGCGATCGTCGGGAAATCCGGCGTACCGGAGCATTGGGTTGAGCCGTTTCACGATACGGTCACAACGTATATGACGAACGCGGAGAAGTTTCAGATCAGCGACCTGGTCGACCGATTTACCATCCTTGCCGGCAAAACACATCACGAATCGTAACTTGGCGACGTCGGCCGTAGTTCTTTGTAAGAACGATCCAGTGTGAATCCGTATGTGATCGAACAAAAGACATATCAAATCCATCCACGAATCATGCCCTTGGATCCATGGACAACTGGCGGAGGATCGGAAACAATGGGGGAAACGGTGTCCAATCAACCGGGAGAGGTGGAAAAGGATGAAACTCAAATTGATCAAGGCGTTGTGGGGCATGGAGGGAACGGGTACATTGGAAGAGCAGGTGGGGCGTATCGCTTCCGCCGGTTATGATGGCGTTGAGGCGCCCCTGCCGGCACCTGACGACGAACAGCGGTTTAAGGAGCTCCTCGCAAGCCATGGGCTTGATTACGTAGGGATGATTTTTACCGAAGGGCCAGACCACTATGCTTCTTTCGAAGCACAATTGGAACGGGCAACGTCGTTTGGGCCGATCCATGTTACTGCGCATTCCTTAAGGGACTATGTCCCGCTGGAGGAGCAGATCGATTATTTCCGGCGGGCCGTTCAGCTTGAGCAGCAGCTTGGCGTCAAGGTGGGCCATGAAACCCACCGGGGCAGAGCTTTATTTAATCCCTGGGATACGGGGAAGGTGCTGAATGCGGTCCCTGGACTTGGACTGACGGCCGATTTTAGCCATTGGTGCTGCGTTACCGAATCGACGCTGGAACATTTCGAGAGCGAGCTGGACCTGGCTATCGCCCGCACCGTACATATCCATGGGCGTGTCGGTTATGCGCAGGGCCCTCAAGTTCCGGATCCGCGGGCACCCGAGTACGCGCATGAAGTCGCTCGGCATTTTGACTGGTGGAACCGGATCGCCGATGCGAGGCAGCAAGCCGGTGCCTCCGAATTGACCTTTACGCCGGAATACGGTCCGCCGGGTTATCTTCACACGCTGCCTTTTACCAATCAGCCGGTGACGGATTTGTGGCAGGTATGTAAGTGGACGGTAGAACAATACCGTGAAAACTTTGAACGAACCCAATCCGTGAAAGCCACCTGACAAACATGAGTGAACCTATGTAAAAGAATGCAAAAAAGGCTGCCGCAGTGCTTCAACCGCATGCGGGCAGCCCTTTTGCCATGGATGCAGGTACATCTGGCCGAAATTATTTTCGGTAGAGCTGCCGGAAAGACTTCGGGGTATGACCAGTATATCTCGCAAAGCTCCTAACGAAATAAGGAAAGGATCCGAAACCCGTCTGCTCGGCGACGCGTCCGATCGGATCGTCGGTATGGATTAGAGTTTGCTTGGCCTGCTCGATCTTGTGCCGCATTAAATACTCCAGCGGCGTACAGCCGAACGTCTTTTTCATACATATAGCGATGTAGTTGGAATGAAAGTGCAGGGCTTCCGACATCCGCTTATAGCTGATGGGCTCCCGGTAATGCCGGCGAAGATATTCTCCCGCCAGTTCCGCCACCTTCAGATGTGGATTCTGTACTTCTCCCCCTTCCGTCTGCTGCAGCATGGACAGCAGGTCCTGAAAGCAGATCTGCTGCTTCCAGCGGGCGGATACAGTCTGTTCCGGGTGCAGCAGCATCAGCCTGCGGAGGAGCTCTTCCACTTGACTTGGGAGAAGCGGGGCTCCTTGCTGGGAAATATAGATTGAGAATTTCTCGATCTGATAGAGGGGATGGCCTTCAAATGCCGGTAAAGAGGAATCCTGCTCGGAAACTTCGTTCCAGCTGCCCAAGGTTTGAAAATGCAGCCAGTAAAAATGCGTTTCTTCCAAACAGGGCCGGGCGGTCCGGTGCGACCGGTCGGGCCGTAGGATGGCGTAATGTCCCGCCGGGACGGTGAGCATCGTAAGCTCTTCCTCCAGAAACAGGCAACCCCTCGTCACGAAGATCAGGTCAAAGACCCCGATGCCGCTGCGGTCCGGATGGATTCCGCCAATCGGGTAGATGTCCTCCCCGCAGGTAATGTAATGGGGCAGAGGCGGAGCGATGAATTGAAACATGGCGATCCTCCTTCCTTCGAATCGAATTGCTTCTATCATAAAGGATTGCATATGGCGAAGCCATATGTTTTGCCTGCATGATGAGGTTGTGATCGGACAAAAACATGTTGATATCCGGTATCGGTAAATAGCGGGGGACATGGTATATTTCATAGCGTTAGCCGAAGTAAACCGAAGATGAAAAGGGAGTGGCGAGCTATGAAATTCGTTAAAACCGCTTTTGAACAACTGCCGCTTGGCGCGGTTAAACCTTCCGGTTGGCTTAAGGAGCAACTGATGATTCAAGCAAAAGGTCTTACCGGGCATTTGGAGGAGCATTGGGCGGATGTCGGGCCCGAAAACGGGTGGATCGGAGGCAGCGGAGAAAGCTGGGAACGCGGACCGTACTACTTGGACGGACTTCTTCCGCTTGCCTATTTGCTAGAAGATGAAAGGTTGATCGCCAAAGCCAACCGGTGGGTTGAATGGTCGCTTGCGAGTCAACAGGACGATGGCCACTTCGGTCCGAAACGGATCGAAACTGTCAACCGTGAGGTCGATAAAAAGCACGATTGGTGGCATTACATGATCATGCTGAAGGTCATGATGCAGCATGAAGAAGCGACGAAAGATGAGAGGATCGTTCCCTTTCTGACGAAATTTTTCGGCTACGTCCGCCGCACCATTGAAGAGAATCCGCTGCAAGGCTGGGCGAAAACCCGGGGAGCAGAAATGCTGCTCTGCCTGGTATGGCTGTATAAAAGGACGCAGGATCCTTCGCTGCTGGAAGTGGCGGAGATCGTGGCCAAGCAGACGACAGACTGGTCCGATATTTTTTACGACTTCCCGTTCTGGCGCAAGGTAGAGGAGTGGGACTGGACGACGCATGTGGTCAATGTGGCGATGGGGATCAAGACGCCGGGTGTTTTGTACGAACTGACCGGTGATGCCGTCTTAAGGGAGGCTGTGCACCGCGGAATCGATTCGCTGATGACATACCACGGTCAGGCACATGGCATGTTTTCGGGTGACGAGTGGCTCTCTGGCACGCACCCGAGTCAGGGTGTCGAGCTGTGCGCCGTGGTGGAATACATGTTTTCGATGGAGCAGCTGACGCGGATATTCGGCGACGGCAGGTTCGGCGACATTCTTGAGAAAGTGGCGTTTAATGCGCTGCCGGCGGCAATCTCTCCGGATTGGACTTCCCATCAGTACGATCAGCAGGTGAACCAGATTTTGTGCAACGTCGCTCCCCGCAGCTGGGTGAACGGGCCTGACGCGAACCTATTCGGCCTGGAGCCGCATTTCGGCTGCTGCACCGCGAATATGCACCAAGGATGGCCCAAGCTGACGTCGCACTTGTGGATGAAGGACCATGAAGGCGGGCTTGCAGCCGTTTCCTATGCGCCGTGTACTGTCGAGACCCCGGTTGGCAACGGTTCCTTGGCCAAGCTGGCTGTCAGCGGAGAATATCCCTTCCGGGACCGTGTCTCCATTTCAATCACTTTGGAGCGCCCGGAAACATTTACGGTTTCCTTGCGGATCCCGTCCTGGTGTACACAGCCTGAAATCCAGATCAACGGTACACCGGTGAACGTTCAGACCGAGAACGGCTATGCCAAAATCAACCGCGAGTGGGCGAGTGGAGACAGGATCGAACTGACGCTGCCGATGGCCGTCAACACGACGTCGCGCAACCTTTATGCGGTCAGCGTAGAGAGGGGACCACTTGTCTATGTGCTGCCGGTCCGGGAGCAATGGCAGATGGTGCGGGAGCGTGAAATGTTCCATGATTGGGAGCTGTATCCGGGATCGGCCTGGAAATACGGCCTGTTGGCCGATACCGGCTTTGAGGTAACCGAGGCGGATATTCCAAGCCAGCCGTTCTCCGCGGATGGAGCCCCCGTGCGGATCACAGCATCGGGACAGCTGGTCAAAGACTGGAAGATGGAAGGCAACAATGCAGGCACACCGCCCATTCATCCCGACTGTAACGGTCAGCCTGTGGCGGAGCTTGAGCTGATCCCTTACGGTAGCGCGCGGCTGCGGATCGGTGAGTTCCCGCTCATCGGCAGCCGGAAGCGGTTCAAGGAGCAATAAGATAAGCTCTGCTAGACAGGGCTTCTCACCCTGCACGGCAAGGCGTGTGGAATCCGTCCCGGGTTCGCTCTAAAGAGAGAGATGCCGCAGGGCATGCGGTCATCTCTCTTTTTTGGGCTGCAGGGCGCGGTTTAATCGTGTATCATGCTATTAAAACGAGCGGTTCCGATCCGGCAGCGAGAGGGCCAGAAACTAGGGAGGTTGTGCATCGTTGCTTACATTACCCGTCATTCATGCCATGGGGGACATCGCCGTGAAGCCGGGATCCGTTCTCGGGATGCGTACGATCGACGATTTCGAATTGGTATACTTCCCGGCAGGAACCCGATCCGTTTATGAAATCGACCGGGGGCCGTTTGCGCTGGACCGTCCGGGAGTCGTGTTCACCTGCCCCGGAGAACCGCACCGGTACCGGTTTGATCCTAGCCTTCCCACAAGGCACTTATTCGTTCACTTCGAATTTGCTGCATTTCGGGAAGCCTTCTGCAGGCCGGACCACGATCGGGAACATTTCCGTGACTGGTCGGTCATTGCCGGAGGGAGCCTGATTCCCTCCATGCTTAAGCAGATGCTGAAGATCGCACATATCAAGCCGACCGGCTGGCAGCGAAGGGCGTCCGTTTTGCTGATGGGTGTCCTTGAGGAATGGCAGGCGATCGAGGAAGACGAGTCGATGTCGGCCGCTTCGCTGCCTGCTCCCATCATGCGGGCCATGGACTATATGGAGCAGCATCTTCACCGCCAGATTACCATTGAAGAAATCGCCGCCAGCTCGGGCTGGACCCATGAGCATTTCACCCGGATGTTCGTCCGCTGGATGGGCATTCCGCCTCAGAAGGCGCTGCTGGAACGCCGCCTCCGGAGAGCTGAACAGCTCCTTATTCAGGCAGAGCGGACCATCAAGCAGATCGCTTACGATGTCGGGTTTACCGATGAGCACTACTTCTCCCGCATGTTCAAGCGAACCCGTGGAATGACGGCCCTGGAGTTTCGTGACCGGTTCGCGGATCCGTTGTTCCGGCATTTGGCCGTCATCGAGGAAGAGGAGGCCGCGTATCCTTTGAACCGGCATTTTGTCGTACTGGATCACGGTGATTCCCGGTAAAGCGGATATCAAATCCGTCCACCGTTTTCCGTGTCCTCTCCATTGAGAACGCTTACGAAATCCTTCACACTTAAGATAATCAATGCGTGTGGAGGGGATCAACCATGGGGCAGACGTATGTGCCGAAAGCCAAATTAAGAGAGGACCGTTATTATGTAACGGTGGAAGAGTATAAGCAGTATCACAGGGACGGATTCGTCATCGTCCGAGGGCTGCTGGATCCGAAAGAAATCGAACAGTACGCCGTGTGGGCAGAACGGCTGCGGATCGAGAATGAAGGAAAGCGCGAGCAGGCATCCGAGGAGGATACTGACCCGCTCAAAGCGGAGTTCGCCGAAAAAACGCGGGTTCATATGATCTCCCGCCTCTATCCGGAAGGGGAGCAGCTGATGCTGCATCCCCGAATACTCGACGTGCTTGAGGCGCTTACGGGTCCGGATGTGTATGCCCTGCAGTCCATGATCTTTTTTAATCCTCCGGGAAAAGGGGGACAGGGATGGCATCAGGACGCATACTACATCAAAACCCATCCCGATACGCTGATCGGAGCCTGGATCGCGCTTGAGGATGCCGATGAAGAGAACGGCTGCCTGTGGGTGGTTCCCGGCTCCAACCATGAGCCGATTTATCCGCCGCCGGGAGATCATGGCGGAAACGTTCACGCCAGGGAGGCGTTTTCCGATCTCCATTCCGTGGAGCATGTCAGTCACCTGGATGACGAAGTCAACACGCTGTCGAAGGTGGTGTCCCATTATCCGGACCCGATTCCGGTTCCGTTAAAGCCTGGGGACGTGCTGTTCTTCCATTCACACCTGTTTCACCGCTCCTACCCGAATCGAACGACGGACCGTTACCGCCGATCGTATGTGTGCCATTACTGCAATGCCCGTTCGTTTGTTCCATGGGACCATGACGGCTACGAGGGCGACAGCGGGAATTACCGCCAAATCTTGGCGCGCGGACGGACGCATCTGGCATATGCCGAACCGCTATTCGATACGCCGGTTGATATTACGCAGCATGATGAGATTTCCGAGTCCACCAGCGTGACGATGATGGGGATGGACGACGGCATGATGATGCCGGTCGTTCAGGAAAAAGACGAACAGGACTGAACCCCGATACCTGGATTTTTTTGGAGTAATGATTCAAGCCTGCAGTATCTTTCATAGAAGAAGAGCCCGGCAACTTTGCCGCGCTCTTCTTTGTTTTGAAGGCGTCTGCCCCCAATCTGCTATTCTTCATCCAGTATGGCGATCGGACTGAAAGCTTCATAATGAATGCGCTCCTTAGGGATTTCCAGCTCTTTCAATGCTTGATTGATTGCTTTCATGAAGGAGACGGATCCGCAGAAATAATACAGCGCCGGCCCGGACGGAAGAATGGAGCGCAGCCACGCTGCATCAACATATCCCTTGTGTGAAAAGCTTTCTGAGCCCAGGTCTTTCTCGGTTGGAGAAGAATACGCCGTGAAGCAGCGCAGGTTCGGGTGGCTGTTGGCCAGCCTGGCAAGATGCTCCTTGAACGGATGGTTGTTCCCGTTCGCGGCCGCTTGCACAAAGGTTACTTCGCGGCCTGGAGATTGATCGGCAACGGTATTGATCATGCTCATCAAGGGAGTAACTCCGATTCCTCCGCCGATGAGGACTAGATGGTCGTCGGTATGGTCCAAGGTGAAATCACCTGCCGGCGCAGAAAAGAGGAGAGAATCCCCTTCTTGAATGCGGTCATGCAGATCGTTGGATACGATCCCGGCCGGCTTCCCCTCGTTCGAACGCTCCCGCTTCACGCTGATCCGGTAATAGCTTTTGCCCGGGGCGTCCGAAAGGCTGTAATGACGAATGTGCGTATACTTTTCGCCCGGAACTTGCGCTTTGATCGTTAGATATTGGCCGGGTTCAAAGCCAGCAAGAGCCTGTTTGTCCGAAGGCTCTAGGTAGAAGGAGGTCACATCGTCGCTTTCCGCTACTTTCCGGGTAACCGTAAAGCTGCGGAAACCTTCCCATCCTCCGGCTTGTTCTTTTGCTTCTTTATAAAGGTCCTGTTCGATTTGAATAAAGGCCTCGGCAATATATTCGTATGCCTTACCCCACGCACCGATAATTTCATCGGTAGCTGCACTTCCGAGCACCTCCTTGACTGCCTCGAGAAGCGTCTCTCCGACCAACGGGTATTGCTCCGGTTTTACGCCGATAGCCCGGTGCTTTTGGGTGACCCTGGTAATGACCGGCATGATGGCATCCAGATTCGTAATATGTTCACCCGCGGCGTATACCGCATAACCCAATGCCTCCTGCTGCAGCCCGCGCTTCTGGTTGGTCTGGTTAAAAAGGTTGTAAAGATCCGGAGCCTTGGCAAACAACAATTCGTAAAACTTTTTTCCGATTTGCTCGCTGTGCTGCTTAAGAACAGGAGCAGTCGATTGAACGATCTTGATCGTTTTAGAGTCAAGCATGTCTGTTGAGCCTCCATCCATATTTCATTGCCAACCATTAGCTTGACCGATTTCATTTTGCATTAATCAAAATTTTCCCAAACGACGGGGGGTAGAAATGCAATACAGGGAGGGGGCAAGAACAGAATATTTTTTTGAGAAAAAAGAGGAAAAAGCAAAATAGAGATAGAATATCTTGAATAGGAACATTTGTTTGCGTGGTGCTTTTTTATTAACAATCCCAAATAGGCAGGTCATATGCGACGTTGGGACAGGGGAGCGAGGTGAGTTATATGACGGAAACAACCCTTAATTCTTCCTTCCCGGGGGAATTTGCCGGATTATTGGCCGAAGTGAGACCCCAGCTGCTGCAGTACTGCCGATCGCTGACCCATCGGGAATGGGAGGCCGAGGACCTGGTTCAGGATACCATGGTCAGATTGATGAACCGGTGTATACAAATGCCGGAGATGACCCTTAGCAAGCCGTATATGTTTCGCACGGCCCGCAATCTTTGGATCGACCGCTGCAGGTCCAGCCGGAGGCTCGTCACCATGTCGGTCGAACAATTTGAATCGGCTTACGGAAGTGAAACGGAACCCTTCGCGGACAACCTGATCACCCGCGATCTGCTGGAAGAGCTGATGTACCGGCTGAAGCCGAAGGCTTTCGTCATGGTTCTTCTGTGCGACGTATTCGGGCTTACCGCCAAGGAAGCGGGAAACTGCATCAACATGGCGGAGGGGGCCGTTCAGGTTGCCCTTTCCCGGGCGCGCAAACGGCTGCGCCTGCTGGCGCTCCATACGCCGGAAGGGATTTGGAGCGATGCACGCTCGCCGCTGAGTCGGCCGGGCGATCCCAAGTCGGCAGCCAAGCTTCTGGAAGCGGTTGCCGCTGCTTTTATCCGCCATGATCCCCGCTTGATTTATGAAGCTTATCTCCGGGTGTACGAGAACGGCTGCCGCATTGCGGACATCCGGACCCGCGATGGTCGATTTTATTTTACTTTTCAGGATCCGGACGGCAATGTTTTTATGGTGAGCGAAACATTTTAATCAACATCTTAGGGGGAGTGTGTATGGTTGCAGGCGGCTTCATCGTTATATACACGTGAGGGCATGAATCACATAGAGAGGAGGTAGAGTTTCATGCCATCAGGCGGCGCTTCATTTGTATGCATCGACAGAGTCATTCTGCCGGTCCCTGATGCCAAGGCGGCTGCGGAATGGTACATCAACGAGTTTGAATTCAGGATCGGGCGCAGAGGCAGTAAGGAGATCGACTTGCGGATACAAGCTGGGGAAACATTGCTTACGCTGACGGAACATTCCGGAAACCAGCGTTATCAGCCGCTTATCCACCTGGACGCCTCTGGCCACGTTCCATGCTTCAACTTCTATTGTCATTGGGACGATTTGCACAGCGGCTGGCTTCGTTCCAGGAACATTTCGGTCACGTCAACGATGCAGACGGATCACATGAACGTTTGCGAGATGATCGACCCATCCGGAAACGTGACCGGGATCTGCCATGAAAAAAGCAATTCGCTCTTCTACACACCGGCTCCCGGACCGGTTCCCCCGATGTTTCATCGGATTCTCGCCGTTTTTCTTCCCGTTATAGATTTGGAGTCCTCGATCCGATGGTACGTGGATATGCTTGGTTTTGAGCTGGTAAACCATTGGGGGCAGGGGGCGGATCTCAAAATCGGCAGGGGAGAAACGATTGTCACAATGATTGTTATGGACGAAGAGCTGCACCGTCAAACGTTGCTGAGGCTGGACGGCCAGGCTTATTATTCGCTGCAAACGCCCAGCATTCACGATGCTTACCGGCAGCTGTCCCAATTAGGCGTCCCGGCCGGGTCATGCCGGGAACAGGATGGAGTCAACAGGTTTCACATTTGTTCTCCGGAAGGTTTAATCATCCGTATATCGGAAAAGGAGCTGATTCAAATTGTCTCAACATGAAGAAATGAATCGCACTACCGCGATCCCGTTCGAGAACCGAATTGCGAGCGTATTTGTGCATGTCACGAATCTTCGGCAATCTGCCGAGTGGTACAGCCGCCTGCTGGGTCTTCCGATCAAGGAAGAACGGTTAAACGGCGGACCGGTGTATTGGTTTGATTTTCAAGGTACGCACCTCATCCTGGATTCCAATTCGGGGAACAGGCAAAATCCGGATTGGAGGGAAGACATGATGCCGCGCATGATGTTCCCTGCCAAGGATATCGACGCTGCATACCTCTTTATTCGGAAACAAGGCACGCCTCTCTCTGAACCGGAAAGACACGGGCCGATGGCATACTTTAACTTCCGCGATCCGGAGGGGAACGTACAGATGGCATGCTGGGCGGAAAACCGCGAGGAAGACCTCTCTTTGGCAGGATTAAGCCGAAGTCCGATTTTGCCGAGAATCGGCGGCGTATTTGTTGACGTGAAGCTTATGCCTGCGGCTGCCCGGTGGTACTCGGGACTGTTTGGTGTGGAATATGATGAAGCGGCCGCCGAGCAGCGGATTTATTCCGTTCCGACGGCATCCGGTGCCGCGCTTCTGCTTGACCATAACCGTCATCTGAACGGGGAGTCGTTTTCGGAGCTGTTTTATTTCGAAACAGAGGATTTTGACGGGGCACTCCAATTTGTAAAGTCTAACGGCTTTGAGTT
The DNA here is from genome assembly GCF_002224835.1 of Paenibacillus sp. SSG-1. Lineage (NCBI taxonomy): Bacteria > Bacillati > Bacillota > Bacilli > Caryophanales > Paenibacillaceae > Paenibacillus > Paenibacillus sp. SSG-1. The sequence continues at coordinate 3,573,630 of NZ_MBRK01000001.1, read as the reverse complement.
GGCCGGTGAACCGCAAATCTTCCCTGACCTGAGCGAATTTGCACTTCTGGACCCAGATGGGAACCGGATCATCATTGCACAAATGAACGAGGAAGGACATTGAAGGCATGCCAAAACAAATCAGCAGTTCGCTAACCGTGTTATCCGTTTCGGATGTGGCCCGATCCAAAGCCTATTACCGTGACGTGCTCGGCTTTGACGTGACAGAATGGTGGGCCCAGCGTGATGGATTATCCGGGCTAGCGCTCAAGCTTCATCAATCACCGGATCCTGCCCGGATTTATCCCAATCCTCCGGAACCCGGCTCCGAACTCGGAATCGACGTCTCGGCTTACGTTGACACCTGGGCAGCGCTGGACAGTCTGTATGAGGAGTTCAAGTCCAAAGGGGCCGTCTTCGCCATGGAGCCGACGATTTTTGCGGATGGCGGCCCGTGGAAGGAGTTTGTGGTCGAAGATCCGGACGGATATCACCTGGCGTTCGGAGGCGTGGACGGAAGCCGTGCCCACTGCAGCATCGACCCTCATATCCAATCTGTATTTTTATGGGTGAGGGACCTTAACCGCGCGGTGGAACGCTATTCACAGCTGTTGGGGCTTGAGGTGCGGAAACAGGACCGATATGGCCATCTTCATGTGTTTCGTCTTGACAACGGTTCAGAGCTCATGCTGGATTCCAACGGTATGGAGGATGTTCCTATAGCCGAGAAGGGGCCGATTCTTTTTAAACTAAGTACATATGACATCGATCAAGCCGCGAAGGAAGCGCAGGAGATCGGTTTCGACATCGTATACGGCATCCAGCGGCTTCCGCAAGTATCCTTCTTCAATATCAGAGATGAGGACGGCAACACGATCATGATTTACCAGGAGCATACGGGGGTGTCGTCATGAACATAGAAATCGTGGAAAGGCCGGAATTGAAGGCGGCCGTGCTGCAAATTCCGAGAGACGGACGCCTTGTGCGGGATGCCTGGGCCCAAGTGTCTGCAAGGCTTAAACATCACCCTGGGGTTGCGGATCGGGAGCATGGATACGTATTTATTCCGGAGTGGCAGTGGTCAACGGAAGTGACCACGTTATGGGTCGGCATGGTGGTGGACCATTTCGAAGGACTGCCTGCAGAACTTCAGCAAATCACCATTCCGGCGAAACGCTATGCCAAGCTCACCGTCCGTGGGAATCGAACTCATATGGAAGAAGCGTACGGCGCGTTGTTCGGTTGGTTTGAGCAAGGGCCTTATGAAAGGGATGTACGTGATGGCTCATTTGGATATGAAATGAACCGGCTTCAACCGGTAAATCCCTTTGAAATTCCTGCCGATGACATCGACTACTTTGATTATGATATTTATGCACCGATCAAGGACGAAACGAAATTACAGATATACTGATACCGATCGTATCGTGATTCTGCGGAACTGAAGGGGCAGACCCTCCAAGCGTTTGCTTGGGGGGGATCCGCTGTGAATACCGCCCCTGTCAGCGTGGCCAGAACGGCTGCTAATCTCGTAATTCATCCTGCACGCTTGTTTGCCACATGAAGAATTCATTGATTCATTAGTGCGGGTAAGCGGTGCCGAATTCGATGCCGCAAGGACCGCCGTCCGGATTGACATCGAGATCGACCTCACTTCCGTCCCTGCGGAACAACGGCCGATAAAATGAACTGATCTGGGTAGCGGAAGCGTTGGCATAATGGCAAATAAAAGCACGCCGGAAACGATTCTGCGATTTGTTGCGGTAAGACCCGTGGATCAGATTACCGTTGAAGAACAGAACGTCTCCCCGGTCCATGATGGCGGGAACGGCTTTCCTGTCTTTTGGCGGCTTGACCAGATGAGTCGTAAACGATTCGCTGGAGTCTGCTTCCTCCGGGCATACCAGCGCATAATCGCTCGTTTTGGGAACGATGAGCATTCCGCCGTTTTCTTCATCCGCCGGGTCGATGGCGGTCCAGGCCGCAATGCAGTTACCCGGTTCGACCTGTAAGTAGAAGTTGTCCTGATGCAGCGCTTGCCCGCGTGAGCCCGGCGGTTTGTAATAAAACATGCTTTGTGCCGCCAATGCTTCCTCGCCGTACAAATCGGCGAGCACATCCATCACGGGTTTATGCAGCATATACTTTTTTGCGGTAGCATTGAACCGGTGGGGATGCATGACGCGAGGATATCGCTTCAGCGGATCGCCAGCTTCCTGATCGAGCACCGGCTCGAAGTGTCCGGGTACGACGGTGTTGCCGATCTCTTCGAAGGTAGCGTCGATGTCTCTCAATTCATCCGGCTGAAAAAGCCCCTTTACGATTAAATACCCTTCCGTTTCAAACATTCGCAGCTGTTCTTCCGTCAAAACTTGCGGATTCGTCTGCATGGGGTGTCCCTCCCTGATTCGTAATGGATACTGATTGACAATAGCATACGGTAACTCTATGTTAAGGAGAAGACTGAAATCTGCTATTAAGTCACGGAATCCTGCTATCATCCGAAATGAGGGGAGGTGCGAATATGTCAGGGTTTATTCGTCAACCAGACGTCCTTGAAGGAACTGGCGCAGCGATATTCGGTGACCATTTTGAAAAAGATGACACCTACAGACTTCACCGGCCAGACGGGATGAGGGACTGGCTGCTGGTCTATACGCTTAGCGGCGAGGGTTACTTCCTGACACCCGGCGGAAAGAAGGGGTGCGGAGCCGGGCAGCTTGGCCTGCTCCGGTCAGGCGTGCCGCATGAATACGGGACGGTCCGCGGATCATGGTGGAATTTTTTATGGATCCATTATCCCGGACTCCCGGAAAACGCTTATCTGCCCGAAGATGACATCCTGATTGAAACGCTGTCCGAAGAACGCATCAAAGACCGGATCGAGCGGGCGTTTCGCAACGTCCTTCAGGATTCACGCGACAGATCCGTTTTGTGGAAGCCCTTGTGCGAGAACACGATTCGTGAAGTACTGCTTCTGCTTGCGCAGCGGACGAAGAAACGGTTTGATCCCAGAATCGAACAGACGCTGGGCATCCTCTCCAGCCGGATGAAGGAGGAGATCAGGGTTGATTTGTTGGCCCGGGAGGTGGGGCTGTCCCCTTCACGCCTGGCCCATTTGTTTAAGGCAGAGACGGGCCGCACCATTGTGCAGCATGTCAATCAAATGCGCATCCGTCAAGCGGCTTTGCTGATGAAACATTCCGGAAGGCTGGCGGTAGAAGCCGCCATAGAGGTCGGTTTTGGTAACTACAACCACTTTGCCGACCAATTTCGCAAATATTACGGAGTTACGCCCCGTGAGTACCGCAATCCGTCCCCTACGATGGACAAGGGCTTTTAACGTTGAAGACCGATGGTTGAATCGGGTAGTAAAAGAGTGGTATATATGAACGAGATAGGCGGCCGCAAGTCGGCGTTCTTGACCCAGCAATGCGGGAGGCGGCATGATGACACACTGCGGAGCGCTACATTTTGTGAAAGGGGAAATGGCTATGAGCAGTTTCGAACGTTTGACCCCGCTGTTCAAAAGGTATATGGAACAGGGAGGACCTGCCGGTTGCGCCTGTTTGGTGATGCGCAGAGGTGAAACGGTCTATGATGAGAAATTCGGATATGCGAATTTGGAAACGAAGCAGCTTATCCAATCGGACACCATCTATCGCATATATTCCATGACGAAAGTCATCACATGCACAGCAGCTCTCCAGCTGTATGAACGTGGATTGTACCTGCTTGATGATCCGCTGGAGGAATATTTGCCCGAGTTCAAGAACCCGTCGGTATTTCGTCAAGATGAAAGCGGTAACATGGTGGCCGGCCCAGCAGCGGGTCCGATTCGCATCAGGGATCTCTTTACGATGACGTCCGGTCTCACCTATGGCGGCAGCGGATCGGAAACGGAGCGGTTAACGGGGCCGATTTATCAACAAGCGCCGGCGTCGATGGACGTGCGTGCTTTCACCCGCGCGCTGGCGGAAGTTCCGCTCGCCTTCGATCCCGGAACACGCTGGCAGTACGGCCTGAGCCACGATGTGCTCGGGGCGCTGATTGAAGTGCTGTCCGGACAGACGTTCGAACAATACTTGAAGCGGGAAATATTCGACCCGCTGGGTATGAAAGACACCTCTTTCCGGATTAGTGAAGGCAAGCGGGATCGTCTTGCCGTGATGTACAATCTTGCGGAAGACGGAACGCTAACGCCCAACAACTCGCTCGAAACCCCGTATCAACCGGAATGCCGGTTCGAGAGCGGCGGGGGAGGGCTGTTGTCGACGATCGGTGATTACGCCCGTTTCGCACAGGCTCTCGTTCGTGGCGGGGAACTGGACGGCTACCGGCTGCTGAGTCCAAAGACCGTTCAATTGATGGCGACAAATCATTTAACCCCACAACAGATGAATGATTACAATTGGAGGCATTTAAACGGATATGGTTACGGACTTGGCGTTCGGGTGATGATCGATCCGGCAGCGGGCGGCACAGGCAGCTCGATCGGGGAATACGGCTGGGCCGGCATGGCCGGTTCCTGGGTTATGATTGACCCGCAGGAAGACTTGACCCTCGTGTATATGCAGCAGATGCTGCCGAGCCGCGAGCCTTATATTGCGAACCGGATCCGCAACGTCGTTTACAGCGCGTTGGATTAAACAACCTAGAGATACGTTTTCGGTCTTTTTAATATTTTTACTGCGGCTTACGTCATCCACTGGACGTAAGCCGATTCTATTTCCGGGAGATGGCATAGTAGGTACCTTATATTAGTCAAAATGTACTTGTGTATTGGTCAGTTTGGCAGGGGGCGATCCAGCCCTTTTGCCGCTTGTTGGAGAGCGAATCACCGCCCATAATGGAAACGGGTCCCAATTCTGACAAGGAGCTGATGAAATGATGATGACGATCACTAAACGGTCCAGTAAACCATCGAATGTCCGCAAATGGCTGTTAGGTGCAGCTGTTGGCCTATGGGGCATAATCGCCGGCAGCCATGTATTTGCGGAGCCGTCCGCCCAGAACCCACCGGAGATGCTTTCTTACTCAGACTTGAATGTTCATGCTGGTGAGGTTTTTGAGCACGGGACGAATGCGATTTCCTATGCCGGAATTGAAGGGGAACAGGTTGTCGTCCATTCGATCGGCGCCTATGGTCAAATCAAGAAGGAAATCAGCTTTCCCAAACATGAGCTTAAATATATCGCGGAGTTTCATCACACCCAGGATCAGGGGTATATCGCTGGAGGTGGATCACAGATATTAAAGGTAGGAGAAAAAGGGCAAAAGGAGTGGGCTTATACCCTGGAGAAGGCGGACAGTTATATCGTTTCGGTGGATCAACTGAAAAACGGAAAGTATGCGGCTGCAGTGGATACACCTGGAAGCACCTCCAATAGCCATATGCTACATTGGATCGTATTTTCCGAAGCGGGAAAAGCCTTGCATGAAGGAGATCTGGTAGACGTTGCCTTCGAACGGATTCATTCCGTGCAGCACACGTCGGATGGAGGGTTTCTCGTATCCGGCAGTGAGTACCGGGATGGGGAGAAGGGGCATGTGGTGCTGGCCAAATTCGCTCCATCGGGTCAAGTGAAGTGGAAGCAATCGATCGCGGTGGCAGACGATTCCCAGAACGTTGAAGTTTTGTCGCTCGCCGAAGGACATGACGGCAGTATCGTGGCCGCCGGCTATTATAACCATCCGAACCCGAACGATCCGATCCGGTATTTGACTACAGGCTTTGCGCTGTCGGTGGATCGCAGCGGCACGCTGCAATGGACAACGATACTTGATTCTGCGTTTGACCGCAGCATGGTGAACGATATCCAGCTTGCATCAGACGGCGGATTTATCGCGACGGGGAAGGTGAATGAGGATTGGCACGGGACGGTATCCCGACAAGGGATTTGGGGAATCGGTCCTGACGGGAATGCGACTTGGACGAAAGTGATTAACCGTGCCAGCTACAACGCCGGTGAACTCGTACAGCCTTTACAGAATGGGCAGACGCTGCTTATTGGCACTGCGGACGGAGCTTACAAACTAATAAAGCTTGGTGCCGCCGCCCTTCAGAACTAGTGAAATCCGCTGAAGTTTGACGATGTATACGCAAAAAAATGATCAAAACAAAGTGCCCATTCCATGGAGATATCGAAGCCGAATGGGCTTTTTGCTTATGCGGACTCTGTCTGCTTATTAGAGGTGCTCACTTCCCATTTCGAATGTCCGCGGACCGCGGCTTCATTTGTCTTGCGCAGGATCGAAAGTTTTTTCTTTTTTTCGAGTATGCTACACTTACAACAAAGGCACAGAGCGAGCGGCAAATCGCTCCTGTCCACTACAGACGCACTAGCAGCGGCGCAAATTGAATGAGAAGGGAGCTTTTGTTCGATGGAAATATCCGATTTTCTGTTCCCCAAAGACAAAGTGGCTTACATTCATTCTTCTTCCACAATGCAGGAGGCTATGGACAAGCTGGAGCAAAGCCAGTATTCGGCGATCCCCGTCATCGATGAAGAGGGGAAATACGCAGGCACGCTGGCCGAAGGGGATCTATTGTGGAAAATGAAGAATACCCCCGGGCTGAGCTTTCAAAATTTGGATACCGTCAAGGTCCATGAGATTAAGCGCCGGATTAAAAATGAATGCGTTTCAATCCATGCGCATCTGGAAGATATGCTGGAGTTGGCTGCCGACCAAAACTTTGTTCCCGTCGTAGATGAAAACGAGATCTTTATCGGCATCATCCGCCGCAAGGTTATTATAGAGTATTACACGAGTAACATTAGTGATTGATCATTCGGTCAGATCAAGACCGGAACAACGGGTGAATGAATCTTATGAACAAGTTCACTGCCATCCTGAGCAAGTATTACGGACTGGAGCAGGTGGAGGTTCTCCGGCAGAAGGGGGGATGGGCCGCGCTGGCCTATAAGGTGACGGAACCGGAAAGCCGCCGCTCCTACTTTTTGAAGGTATATGAAAAAGACAGATCGTCCACGCCCAAATGGTCCGCGCGGATTGATCAATATGTACCCATCACGAGCTGGCTTGAGCGGACTACAGGGCTGCATGGGAAAATACCTGTTCCGATGATGACGACCCATGGCCATTACCGTTGTGAAGATGATTATGGCATCTATCTCCTTTATGACTATATTGATGGTGAGACCATTGGGGACAAACCGCTAACACACGAACAAATTTGCCAGCTCGCGGCAATTGTAGCCGAGCTGCATAGCTGCGGTAAAGAGCTGCCTGTTCAGTCCGAAAAAATCGTGGAAAATTTCGAGCTGCCGTTTGCATTAAGCTTGAAAAATATCCTGATGACTAAGGGTGCCGGTCTTCCAGGCGATCTATATGATCTGCTGGGGCCATACCTTGAAGCGTTAAACCGGATGATCTTCAATGCTGATGAACTATCAGCCGTGCTAAAACAGAGCCACCTTCCGCTTGCGCTGTGTCATACGGATATCCATCCTTGGAATGTAATGCAGCCTCAAAGCCGCCGTCAACTGATGCTAATTGACTGGGAAGGCCTAAAGCTAGCTCCTGTGGAAGCGGACCTGATGTTTGTGGTTGACCAATCCTACTTTAATGAATTTATGCAGATTTACCGGCAATTTCATCCCGATTTCACGCTGAATGGCAGGACACTGACGTTCTACCAAATCAGAAGGAAGCTGGAGGATGTATGGGAGTTTATTGAACAGCTGTTATTTGACCGTCAATCACCGTCAGAACGAACATCGATCCTTCAGAGTTTAGAGAAAGAACTGCTGGAAATAAAATGATCCAACGATGACTGAAATTTTCATCTTGGATGTTGATATATTCATACACGAGCTGAAAAGAGGAGGAAGCCAACCGGCTTCCTCCTCTTTCATAAAAGATTAATTGCGCTGCAGCAGCAGGTACCCGCTGATATCGGAAGTCATTTTGCGGAATACGATTTTAAATCCTACATCATGATCCTGTAGACAAGCCAATGCAGTGCTGAGCAGCGCATTGGGTCTTAAGTCTTGCCTGCAGGGAGCGGCGCTGCCAATGACGCGAGCAGCGACGATTCTGCGTGCAGAACCGGGAACCAGCGGGTTTCTGGACCAGCTGATCAGTACAAGGTCCGGCTGCCGGACAGCCTTCACACGACGGGGCATAGCGTCTCACCTCTTTTCTAGTAGTTCGCTATATTCAATGCAGTGGAGATAGAAAACGTGCTAGACAGGAACCTCACAAGATAAGGGGATCTCTATCGCTTGCTTATATAAGGATAAAAGCTGCAATAGATTGGCATTGCTTTAAGTTTTCAGGGGTAGGTTCATCAGTTCCATACAGCTATTGTTGAGGGGATGCCAACGATCCGGCTATTTTGAATGCTTTGGGTACATCCTAAAATGGAGGCCGCAGGAATAACGCATTCGACAATTTTCTGGTATAATCAACTCAGTTTCAGAAAATAAGCATTCACGCAGAACAAAGGGGAAATTCACATGCCGAAGATTATGAAGACGTTAACCATTGCCGGCAGCGACTCCAGCGGGGGCGCAGGCATTCAGGCGGATTTGAAAACTTTCGAAGAGTACGGCACTTATGGATTCAGCGCGCTGACCACGATCGTGACTATGGACCCGGACAACGGCTGGCACCATAACGTATATCCGGTGGATTCGGCCTTGGTTGCGGAGCAGCTGAAGACGGTCTTTGCCGGTGGACCGGTGGACGCCATGAAGACAGGCATGCTTGGCAGCGTGGACATCGTCCGCGTAGCAGAGCAGGAGATCAAAAGCAATCAGCAGAAAAACGTGGTCATTGACCCGGTTATGGTCTGCAAAGGCGAAGACGAAGTGCTGAATCCCGAAAGCGCAGAGGCGATTCGCGACCTGCTTCTTCCGCTGGCCACGGTGGTTACGCCCAATCTGTTTGAAGCCGGCGTGCTGTCCGGCCTTGGCAAGCTGACCAGCGTCGAGGACATGAAGGAGGCGGCCCGCAAAATTCACGGCCTTGGCGCCCAAAACGTCGTTGTCAAAGGCGGCAAGGCACTCGGTGGGGACCGTGCGATCGACGTCTTCTTCGACGGCAAGGACTTTACCGTCCTGGAGACGGACAAGATCGAACCGGCCTACAACCACGGTGCCGGCTGTACTTTCGCCGCGGCGATTACGGGCGGACTGGCGAATGGACTATCTGTTGCAGATGCGGTGGCCAAAGCAAAGGATTTTGTGTCGGCGGCCATCCGAAGCGGATACCAGTTCAACGAATACGTGGGACCGGTCTTCCACGGCGGGTATCGTCTGAACCGATAATTTCAATGCCGATGGGCAGCAGGCTGCTTTGGAGCAATGAAGAAAAAGGATGCACATTCCCGGAATGTGCATCCTTTTTTATTTTGTTTTTATGACACCAAAAAGAAGGCCGGGCATCCAAAACGGACACCCAGCCTTCGCTATAAATTAATACGCCTGTTCAACCTCAACATCAACGTGAGCCGTGATTTCTTCATCCAAATCCAGCGTCACCTGCTCGCGGTAAGCCCGAATGTTATATTCGCTGTAGAGGTAACGCAGGATGGCTTCAATCATGTTGGACTCGACCAAATACTGGCTCCGTCCCTGTGCCCAAACCTCTGCGGAATATCCCGTTTCCTCGTCCCAGCTCAGCTCCACCTGCACATCCGTCGGACGGATCTGCTTACGCTCGGCGGTATGAAGACAAATCGCGTTCACGATTTCATCCATGGTCAGAATCAACATGATTAATACCGTCCATCATTCGGATTCGGTCGCTTCCGGTTGCGGTACGCTCGGTATCCGGCCCGGATGAGCGAGAAGAGAACGTAAATGGCCAGCAGGTTGATGATCAATCCGAAGAAATCGCCCATGAATCCCATGTTGCTGAACATGCCGCCGAACAGAAGTCCGGCCAATCCGCCGATCATGAGTCCCTTCATAAAGCTGCCGCCGCTGAAGAAGCCGCGTTTTGCCGTTGTGCCGGCTGTACTCGAGGTGTTGTTGGTCGACTTTTTGACGTTGCTGTTCGGCGTCGACTTGCTCGGCGTGTTCGTGTAGGATCTTGTGCCGGATTTAAATCCACCGCCTGCACGTCTGGCGTCCGCGTTATCCGGTACGGTAACGGCGAAGAAGAACGTAAACGCCAAAGCAATCAGCATCCACTTCTGTAAAGATTTTTTCATGGTTTGAAATATACCTCCCTGAGAATGGTGAAAGCATGTCTATCTCATAATACATTACGTACCAAATATCTTAAGGTTTCAAAATTAATTAAATTAATTTTTGCCGATAAAAGATGAATAATGTCTGATCGTTCAATTTGACGGTTTGACTAAAACCGGAGGCTCTGAATAATCGCATTCTCTCAATATGCCCAGAACCCAATTGCACCATTCCAAACCGGCTGCCGCATTAAAGATGCCTTTCTGGATCAGCAGGTGATCGTAAAACTCCCGGGTACCGAATTTCTTATGTTCCTCCGTCACTTTGCCCTGCATCGATTGGAACGATTCCAGCCGGCGGATGAAGTAAGATTTGCGGGTTTCCACGATATCGATGGCGTTATCCCTGTCGGTCATCCACATGCAGAAGGTTTTCATCGATAATTCGTCGCGGGTCACCGGATCGGGAAGCGGTTTGTACATCCATTCCTTGAGCTTGCGGATGCCGCTGTCCGTAATGGAGTATACCTTCTTATCCGGTTTGTCGCATTGTTTCACCCAATGGGAGCTCAGCAGCTCGTTCTCTTCCATCTGCGCCAGCAGCGGATAGATTTGGCTGTGCTTAGCCTGCCAGAACGGCTGAATCTTGAGCATCACATCATATCCTGATCCGGGTTCCCGTGCAAGGAAAGCTAGTAGTCCATAGGAAAGTGTATTCATTAGCATATCTCCTATACGTGAGATGGTCTTTTCAACCAAAGTGTACACTTAAACTGTATGGTTTTCAACCTGAGCTCATGACTGAAAAGCATGGACCGGAACGGAAAAAGAAAATGATGTTCGTCTAACACTGATAAATCGAGTTTAAAGGAGCCGGTTCGGCGCTGGACCGCTGCCCGCTGTTCACAAAATAGAAAAAACACGGATGATGATCATCCGTGTTTTTGCAAATCCAAGCGTATTCTACTTATCGTAACCGTCGACTACCAGCTCGAGATGGCCTGTTTTCGGATCGATGACCATGCCGTGAACGCTGCAGCCCGGCGGAAGAAGCGGGTGATTTTTGATCAGGCCCACGGTTCCTTTTACGCCTTCCTGTACGTTATCGAATCCACGCAGCCAATCGTTCAGATTGATGCCGGAGTTCTCCAGCGTCGACAGCACCTCATCGGAGATGCCGCGCTCCTTCATATGCTCGATCATGACGTCTGCGTTGAGCGCCGCCATGCCGCAGTCCAGATGCCCGACGACGATGACTTCGTCAGCTTTCAGTTCATACAGAGCGACGAGAACGCTCCGCATGACGCTGCCGAACGGATGCGAGATGATCGCACCGGCGTTTTTGATGAGCTTCACGTCGCCGTTGCGGACGTTCATCGCTTTGGGCAGCAGCTCTACGAGGCGCGTATCCATGCAGGTGACGATAACGAGCTTTTTCTCGGGAAACTTGCCGGTAATGTATTTTTCGTACTCTTTACTTTCTACGAACTGCTGGTTGAACTCCAAAATCTGCGAAACGGTTGTCATAATGAATTGCTCCTTCCATAGTTGGGTAATGATGCATGATGTAAGGCGTCAACGCTTATCCACTAGCCTGATATTTTGACCGTACAGCTGCCCGTCACCGGAAAGCCGGAACGATGGATAGTTTTTTTCGGAGTCAAGGTATAGTTGCTCTTCGAAAAAAACCGCCTGCAGGCGGTGAATAATAAAATGCAGATGATGACTCTGTATTTCCACATCATCGGCTTCTTTGGCGGAAACGATCCAGAGTGCCGGCAGCCCGTTGACGCCGCAGCCGCAGCCTTCGGAATCGTAGGCAAGCCGGATGATGGCTGACTCCGACCCGGCAAGCGACTCGATATGCTTTTTGGCAGTTTCGGTAACTTGGATAACCACGGCGGGTTTCAGGCTCCTTCCCTATGTAAAAAGGATAATAGCGTCTATTAAATATTGATTATACTTTCCAGTAAAAGTATCATCAAGAAGGAAGAAAAAATTCGGCGTGAGGTGAACCTAATTATGGAAAAAGAAGCAAAAGCGACATTGGACTCATTTCTCGGACTGGTCCGCAAAATCAGAGGCTATGACGAGGCCATCGGCTTGATGCACTGGGACTTGCGGACGGGCGCACCTCGTAAAGGAGCAGAGCAGCGTTCCGAGGTGATCGGGATGCTGTCGGCGGAAGATTTCAAACTCCGAATTTCGGATGAAATGGGCTCGTATTTGGAGGCGTTGACCCGTCCTGATACATATGAGGGGCTGGACGATATTTCCAGAAGGATCGTTGACGAGTGTAAAAAAGAATATGACGAGAACAAAAGCATCCCGGCGGAAAAGTTTCAGGAATTTATGGTGCTGTCATCCCATTCCCAGACGATTTGGGAGGAAGCGAAGGCGAAGAGCGACTTTGCCATGCTGGAGCCGAACTTGACGAAGCTCGTGGGCATGCTGAAGGAATTCATCGGATATTGGGGCGTCAAAGGAACGCCATATGACACGCTGCTGGACCGTTATGAGCCGGATATGACGGTTGAGAAGCTGGACCAGGTGTTCAGTAAGCTTCGTGACCGGCTGGTGCCGCTCGTGGAGGCGATTGCGGCATCTCCGAACAAACCGGATACGTCGTTCCTGGACCAGCTGTTTGAGCAGGAGCAGCAGGCGAAGATGAGCCGCTTCATTCTGGGCGAAATGGGGTACGATTTCGAAGCCGGGCGCCTCGATGAGAGCGTACACCCGTTTGCGACCGGCTTGAACCCGGGAGATGTGCGGATTACGACCCATTATTTGCAGGACGACGTGACGAGCGCGCTGTTCAGCTCCCTGCATGAAGGCGGTCATGCCCTCTACGAGCAAAACGTGAGCAAGGAGCTGGCCGGAACGCCGCTCGCCCAAGGAACGTCCATGGGCATTCACGAATCGCAGTCCCGCCTGTGGGAAAATATGATCGGACGCAGCCGCGCCTTCTGGGAACGCTACTATGCCGATCTGCAGCAGCATTTCCCGCAGCAGCTGAAAGACGTGCAGCTGGATGATTTCTACCGGGCCGTCAACCGCGTGGAGAACTCCCTGATCCGGATCGAATCTGATGAGCTGACGTATAACCTGCACATTATTATCCGCTATGAAATCGAGAAGATGCTGTTTAATGAAGGGCTTGAGGTCAAGGACCTGCCTAAGGAATGGAACGAGAAGTACGAGCAGTACCTCGGCATTACGCCGCCAAGCGACAGCCTGGGCGTCCTGCAGGACGTGCACTGGTCCGGCGGGGATTTCGGTTACTTCGCCTCCTATTCGCTCGGCAACATGTATGCTGCGCAAATCATGAACACGCTGCGCAAGGAGATGCCAGAGCTGGATCAGCATATTAAGGAAGGCAATCTGGCACCGATCCGCGAATGGCTGACGGAGAAGATTTACCGCTACGGCAAGAGCCGCAAGCCGTCCGAGATTATTTTGCAGGTGACCGGCGAAGAGCTGAACCCGGACTATTTGGCCGAATACCTCGAAACGAAGTATAAGGAAATTTATCAATTGTAATGCAGCGCAGGAACGCTTGACATCAGATCCAACCATCCAAGCGTAAGCACAGAAGCACCCCTGTCACTTCCGTAAAGAAGCCCCGAGGCTGCTTGAGGAAATGGCGGGGGTATTTTTGTGTTCGTCCGTGGCCATGTTTAACCCTTTGCTGGGCGCATGCATAAGATGGCATATGGCTGGAACGCGAAGAAGGATGGAGGACAATGACAATGAGAAAGAGTAAACGTGGATTCGCCCTGGTGCTTGCGGCGGTTCTCCTTTGCGCAGCCGTGCTGTCCGGTTGCTCCGGAAGCAAGGGTGACGTGAAGGTCAAAATCGGCGAAGTGACGCGCTCGGTATTTTACGCTCCGGGATATGTGGCGCTTGGGAAAGGCTTTTTTAAGGAAGAAGGACTGGATGTGGAGCTGCAGACGATTCCCGGCGGTGATAAGACGATGACGGCGCTGCTCTCGGGTGCCATCGATGTGGCTCTGGTCGGATCCGAGACGTCGATTTACGTATATCAGCAAGGTTCGGACGATCCTGTGATCAACTTCGGTCAGGTGACGCAGACGGACGGCACATTCCTCGTCTCAAGACAGGGTGAAGGAGAGTTGGACTGGAACCAGCTGAAAGGAAAAACCTTCCTCGGGCAGCGCAAGGGCGGCATGCCGCAGATGGCCGGCGAGTTTACGCTGAGAAAGCATGGCATCGATCCGCATCAGGATCTGAACCTGATCCAAAACATCGATTTTGCCAATATTGCTTCGGCGTTTTTGTCCGGAACGGGTGAATACGTGCAGCTGTTTGAGCCGCAGGCCTCGATTTTTGAAAAAGAAGGCAAAGGGCATGTCGTCGCCTCATTCGGAGTGGAGAGCGGACATCTGCCCTATACTGTCTTTATGAGCAAGCAGAGCTATATCAAGAAGAACGGCGAAACGGTTCAGAAATTTACGAACGCGCTCCAGAAAGCCCAAAATTGGGTCCAGCAGCACACCCCAGAGGAGATCGCCGACGTCATTCTTCCTTATTTTAAGGACACCGATAAGGATATCGTTGTCTCGGCGGTCAAACGGTATAAGGATCAGGGAACGTACGCGACAGATCCCGTCGTGGATGAGACGGAGTGGAACAACCTGCTGGACGTCATGAATCAGGCTGGCGAACTGAAAGAGAAGGTGCCTGCCTCCGCCATCGTGGACAACAGTTTTGCCGAAAAGGCCAAATCGTCCGTGAAATAATGGTTATGGAAAGGAGATCGTGCGCATGGAGCCGGTAGTCGAACTTAAAAATTTGACGCATGTATACGTTAACGACCGAGAAGCTTCGCTTGCTGTCGAAGGACTGAATCTGACGGTACATCCCGGAGAGTTCATCAGCCTGGTCGGACCGAGCGGATGCGGAAAAACGACGATTCTGTCCATGATCGCCGGGCTCTTGCATCCGACGAACGGCGAGGTGCTTGTCTATGGGCGGAAGGTGGAGGGGCCTTCCCCGGATGTCGGGTATATGCTGCAGCAGGATTATTTGTTCCCTTGGCGCACAATCCTTCAGAACGCGGCCATCGGGCTTGAGGTAACCGGGCGCCTGCAGCGGGAATCGATGGATCACCTGACGCAGCTGCTTGACGAAATGGGACTGGAAGGAACGGGGAGCCTATACCCGCAGCAGCTGTCGGGTGGGATGAGGCAGCGGGTTGCCTTGGTACGGACGCTGTCGACCGATCCCGGACTGCTGCTGCTCGATGAGCCCTTCTCGGCGCTTGACTATCAGACCAAACTGCAGCTTGAAGATTTAATTGCCGGGACGCTGCGGGAAAAGAACAAGACGGCAATTCTGGTCACGCACGATTTATCCGAGGCCGTGGCCGTCAGCGACCGGGTCGTTCTGCTGGGTAAAAATCCCGGCCGAATCCGCCGTACCTTTGAAGTGCCCGGGCACATCCGGGAGACACAGCCTTTCTATGCCAGAAAGGAGGAAGGTTTCAATGAATTGTTTCACGAAATCTGGCGCGAGATGGAGTCGGAGGAAGACTGACATATGGAAGAAGGGAGGCGGCGCGTATGAACAGTGTGCTTAGATCGGATGAAGTGATCCGGAGGGACCGGGGTTCCAGCCTCGATGCTCTGCATCAAGCTCATTTGCGCCGCCAGCGCAAGCTGCGGGCACAGGTCCTGTCCGTTCAGATGGCCATTCTGGTGCTGTTCTTTGCCTTGTGGGAAGTCGCCGGACGTTTGAAATGGATCGACGTGCTGCTGTTCAGCTATCCGAGCAAGGTGTTCGCGCAAATTTGGAAGGATGCGGTCAGCGGAGAGCTGTGGGGACATTTAGGCGTGACGGTGGGCGAGACGGTCGTCGGATTTTTGCTGGGAACGATCGTGGGGACGCTGCTTGCTGTCTTAATCTGGTGGTCGCCGTTTCTTTCAAAGGTGCTGGATCCGTATATGGTCGTGTTCAACAGCATGCCGAAGGTGGCGCTCGGTCCGATCTTCATCGTGATGTTCGGCGCAGGCTTTATGGCCATCACCATTACGACGCTGTCGATTACCGTCATTGTGACAACGCTGGTCGTTTATAACGCATTCAAGGAAGTGGACCCAAACCTGGTCAAGGTCGTCCGCACGTTTGGCGGAACCCGGAGGCAGATATTCAACCAGGTCATCCTCCCGGCGTCGTTTCCGACCATCATTTCCACGCTGAAGGTCAATGTGGGCATGGCGTGGGTCGGCGTGATCGTCGGCGAGTTTCTTGTCGCAAAAATAGGTCTCGGTTATTTGATCATTTACGGATTCCAGGTGTTCAACTTTACGCTGGTACTTGCCAGCCTGATTATCATCGCGGTCGTCGCCACGGCTATGTACCAGCTGGTCGTTTATATTGAAAGAAAGCTGCTTGCGCATCGGCAGTAGGGAGCAGCCTGGAAGGGCCGGGACTGCGGAGACGGGAAAGAGAAGATAGGTGCGGATATACTTGCTGTACTTGCTGTGGCATAGAGCCTTTGCCCTTTCCCGGACCGCAGCCTCACCGGCTTTTGATTAACATTGAATGTATTTCTGAAAATTTCATATCCATGTCACGTTGTGTGAAGCATCAAAATCAAGTACCATGAAATACGTCAACATGTATAGAGAGAGGCGGTTTCATGGGTTTTCGTATTATTAAAACGGCTATTGCGACGCTGATGGCCATTCTGGTCTCGGATGCCTGCGGCGTGACGGGACCGCTGTCGGCGGGGATCCTGGCCGTGCTCGGGGTCGATGTGACGCGAAAAAGGAGCCTGAAGACGGTATCCGCACGTTTTTTCGCCTCGCTGCTTGGACTGTTCTTTGCCTGCATTTTATTTGAACTGCTTGGTTTCCATTACTGGGTGCTCGCGATATATATTCTGATCGCCTTTCCGGCCATCACCCGGGCGAACTTCAAGGAAGGCATCGTTACGAGCTCGGTCGTCGTGTTCCGGGTTTTTGGCAGTGCGGAAGTCAGCACGGATGTCATCGTGACGCAAGTTGAGCTGCTCGTGATCGGGCTTGGCTCGGCCATGCTCGTCAACATGGTGTACATGCCCCCGGCTTCTGAGCAAATGACGTCGATCCGCAGGCGGGTGGATGAGCAGTTTTCAAAAATATTCAGACAGATCGCACTAACCCTTCGCGACCCTTCCTACGTATGGGACGGGCATGAACTCATCGCCGCGGGAAAAGCGATTCAGAGCGGCAAGGAAGCCGCGAGCCGGGAGATGGAAAACCAAGTGCTGCACCCTGACGAGTCGTGGACCATCTATTTTTATATGAGAAAAGAGCAGCTCGAGTCGATCCAAAATATGCTGCAGCTCATTTCCCACGTCTATCAGAAGCTCCCGCAGGCGGATGACGTAGCCGAGCTGTTCGAACAGCTCAGCCGGGACGTAACGGAGGAAAACTACACGGGACGCACGGAGAAGCTGCTGGTCGCCCTCGAGAAGGAGTTTAAAGAAATGGAGCTTCCGGCGACGCGGGAGGAGTTTGAAGTCAGATCGGCCATTTTGCAGCTGATTCGTGAGCTGGGACAATATTTGAAAATCGCGAAAAAAAATAAGACGCCGGCACCAGGAAAGTTGCGAAAACCCTCTGCCGGGTCCTGAAAACGCAAAGAAACCCCTTGGCAGCTGCCAAGGGGTTTTTATACAATGAAAGCCGCATAAAGTAGAGTGACGAAAAGTTTCAGACTAGATTATAAGGGCCGTAAAATGCAGGCCAGCCAAGGTATTTCGGCGCTCGCGTCATAGCATTATTCCTATTCTAGCCGGGCGATCACAATAATATTTCATTCATTTATGCTCGTTTAATCAACAAATGCCTATGTCCTGCATACACTTAAGTGAATGATTGTATGGAGGAGGTTCAAAGATGTCATTAAGCGATAAACATCAATGTAGAGAGATCATCACGAAAGCGATCTGCGGCAAGGGTCGTAAGTTCTCTACCGTAACACATACCGTGACTCCGCCTCATAATCCTACCAGTATTTTGGGGGCATGGATTATAAACCATCAGTACGAAGCGGTTGCCGCAGGCGACGGAATTGAAGTTATTGGTACTTACGATTGCAACATCTGGTATTCCTACGACAAAAACTCCCAAACTGACGTTGCCAAAGAAACGGTATCTTATGTAGAATTCGTACCGCTGTCTTACCTGGATCCGAAACACCGGGCTTCAACCGTCGAAGTCTCTGCGGAGGCCACGCAGGAGCCGAGCTGCGTTGAAGCCAGTGTCTCTTCGGGAGGCGGCAATGTCATCATCCGCGTGGAGCGGGAATTTGCGGTCGAGCTCGTCGCCGAGACCAAGGTGCGTGTTTTGGTGTGCAGCCGCGGCCATGGCGACTATGACGACAAAGAATTCGAGTTCGATGGCGACGATGGGGACTATGAGGATCTCGATCCCGATTCCCTTGATGATGAACTGTAATTCGTAGAGCAAGGAAAAGAGGTATGATGTACTATATGCCGGGAGAGCGGCGGCGAAGAGGGCGGATGCCCTCCTTTTTTTATTTTATTTTCAGCGGGTGAGGGGGGGATGAGGGTGACAGAGGAGGAAAAAGAAGCCCGGTATGCCGGCTGGCCCGACCGGGTCAAGCATGCCCGTCTGGTCCGTTCCGGCATCAGCTCCCTCCTGCTGCCGGAAGAGGACGCGGCTGCCCGGGAGTCCGCCCGATACCGGCGAAGATACGCCGTTAACGTCACTTGCCTGCAAGCCGTTGACTTGAAGCGCGTCGAGGGAAGCGCAGACGGCTTGCGTGTTCCCGTCGGTTCGGCCCACGCGGGTGAGGCACCGCTCATCGGGCTGTATGCCCGCCTGGAGAAGGCGGCGGTGCGGGCCCTTTATACGCTTGGTCTCGACTCGGGCGAAGTCGTGCTGGCTTCCTCCGGAGAGCGGAAGTTCGGCGTTGAGCGTGTCACGCCTTCCTCCGGAATCAAAGATCCGCGCATCAAGGCGCGTTATGACCGGGCGGAGACGGAGCTTGCCCGCCGGCTGCGGCGGGAAGAGGAGGAAGGGATCCGCCTCGTGATGGGCATGGATCCGGAGTTTGTGCTTGTGGATGCGGGCAGCAACGAGATGGTTCCCGCATCCCGGTTTTTGGACCGGGAGGGGGAGGTCGGCTGCGACGCCGTTCACGGCGAGGGCTTTACGACCTTCCCAATCGCCGAGCTTCGCCCGGATCCAAGCGGGGACCCCACCGGTCTGCTCAAGCGCCTGATGTTCACGATGCAGGCCGCCGGCCGGATGATCGGGGACCGGTCGCTCATCTGGCAGGCGGGGGGCATGCCCAGACCCGGTTTGCCGCTGGGCGGGCATCTGCATTTCAGCGGCATTGTGCTTACCCCGGAGCTGCTGCGGGCGCTGGATAACTACTTGACGCTGCCCGTCTCACTGCTCGAAGACGAGAACAGCCGGGCGCGGCGGCCCAAATACGGCTATTTGGGCGACTTTCGCCGCCAGCCGCACGGCGGCTTCGAATACCGCACACTGCCGAGCTTTCTTGTGTCTCCCCTGCTGGCCAAAGGGGTGGTGTACCTCTCCTATTTGATCGTCAGTCATTACAGAGCGCTGAAGATGCGGCCGCTGGACGCGAGCGAGCGGGTGCACCGGGCGTATTACCGGGGTGACCGCGAGGTGCTGAAGCCAGCTGTTCGGCCGCTGCTCGGTGAGATCCGGCAGCTGCCGGATTACGGCAATTACGCCGGCTCTATCGAACCGCTCCTGGCGCATATCGAGCGGGGAACAACGTGGAACGAGAGCAGGGATATCCGGCCGCTGTGGAACATTCCGGTCGAACCTTGATTCCCGCCCACTTACTTTCTGTTATAATAGGGCGTGAGCACAAGTGAAGTCTGGAGGTACCTCATGGCCAAGTATACGCCAATGATTGAACAATATTTGGAAATCAAGCAGCAAGCCCAGGATGCGTTTTTGTTTTTCCGCCTGGGCGATTTTTACGAAATGTTTTTCGAGGACGCCTTAAAGGCCTCCCGGGAACTGGAAATTACGTTAACCGGCCGGGAAGGCGGCGGGGACGAAAAAATCCCGATGTGCGGGGTTCCCTACCATTCGGCTGAGAGTTACATACAGCGGCTGATCGAGAAGGGCTACAAAGTAGCCATTTGCGAGCAGCTGGAGGACCCGGCGGTGACCAAAGGCATGGTCAAGCGCGGCATCGTCCGCGTCGTGACGCCGGGGACGATCATGGAAGGCAAAAACGTAGCCGACAAATCCAACAACTATTTGGTATGCGTGACCGAGACCGACCGCATGATGTCGCTGGCGGCCTGCGATCTGACGACAGGCGAGCTGTACGTGACTTCCATGCCCGCATCCGTGGAGTGGCTGCGCGACGAAATCGGCATCTACGAACCGGCGGAAGTGATCGGCGACCCGAAGATGCTGGATCTGATCAAGGCGGAACAGCTCCAGTGGAGCCGGCCGGTCGTCTACACGTCATGGGAGAAAAGGGAGGAGCAGACGGTCCGCGCGCAGTTCGGCGAATCGGCCTGGGCCCGGCTCGATCCGGAGCGGCAGGCATGTGTGGCCGTGCTTATTTCATACCTGAGCGAGACGCAGCGGCGTTCGCTCGGCCAGCTGACGCAAATTTCGCCCTATGAACCCGGCCATTACATGATTCTCGATCCGTTCACGCGGCGAAACCTGGAGCTCGTCGAGACGGTGCGCGACCGATCCAAGAAAGGGTCGCTGCTCTGGCTGCTGGACCGGACCGAAACGTCGATGGGGGCCCGGCTGCTGCGCAGATGGATTGACAAGCCTCTTCTGCACCGCGGGCCGATCGAAGAGCGCCTGGAAGCCGTGGAGCATCTCTACAACCAGTTTATCCTGCGGGAAGACCTGCGGGCTGCGCTGAAAGACATTTACGATCTGGAGCGGCTGGTCGCAAGAATCGCTTTCGGCAATGCGAACGGGCGGGACCTGAACGCCCTCAAGCTGTCGCTGGCGCAAATTCCTTCCTTGAAGGAGCTGTGCGCGTCGTCAGCGTCTTCCACCCTGCGGAAGCTGGCGGCGGAGATGGACGAATGCCGCGATCTTTATGAAGCGATCGACGCGGCGATCGTCGACGATCCGCCCGTATCTGTGAGGGACGGCGGCTTGATCAAGCCGGGCTATCACGATCATCTGGACGAGCTCAGAGAAGCCAGCGTGAACGGCAAACGCTGGATCGCCGAGCTTGAGGCCAAGGAGCGTGAAGCGACGGGCATCCGCTCGCTGAAGGTCGGATTCAACAAAGTGTTCGGGTATTACATTGAAGTGACCAAATCGAATCTGGGCACCCTCCCGGAAGGCCGGTACGAACGGAAGCAGACGCTGGCCAATGCCGAGCGGTTCGTAACGCCGGAATTGAAGGAGAAAGAGGGGCTTATTCTCGAAGCCCAGGACAAAATGGTGGACCTCGAATATTCCCTCTTCAGCGGACTAAGGGACCGGCTGAGCGCGGAAATCCCACGGCTGCAGGCACTCGCCGAGAAGGTCGCCGTCACCGACGTCTATCAGTCGCTGGCAGCCGTCAGCGCGGAGCAGGGCTTTGTGAAGCCCAAGCTGACCGAAGGTTATGACCTGGTCGTAGAGAACGGGCGCCATCCTGTGGTCGAGGCGGTGATGAAGGACGCCTCCTTCATTGCCAACGGGACCCGTCTGACCCGGGAGGAAGCGGCGATTTTGCTCATTACCGGGCCGAATATGGCAGGAAAGAGTACGTATATGCGGCAGGTGGCGCTGATCTCGATCATGGCGCAAATCGGGTGTTTCGTGCCGGCCAAGGCGGCGGAAATTCCGCTCGTGGACCGGATCTTTACCCGAATCGGAGCGGCGGATGATCTGATCGGCGGCCAGAGCACGTTCATGGTGGAAATGGCCGACATTCAGGTCATGACCGAAAAAGCGACGCCGCGCAGCTTGATCATTATCGACGAGCTGGGCCGGGGAACGTCGACCAGCGAAGGCATGGCCATCGCCCAGGCGGTGATCGAATATGTCCATGATACGATCGGCTGCAAGGCGCTCGTATCGACCCATTTTCACGAGCTTGCGCATTTGGAGGACAGCCTGCAGAGCCTGCGCAATTACTCCATGGCGGTGCAGGAGAGCGGCGACAAGGTTCACTTCCTGCGGAAGCTGATCGCCGGGCCTGCCGGCAGCAGCTACGGCATATACTGCGCCCGGCTGGCCGGGCTGCCGTCGTCCATTATTGGACGGGCATACACGCTGCTGCAGGGCCTTGAGGAAAGCGCGGCCCAGACCGCTGCGGCCGCAGAAGCGACCAAGGCTGAACCGCCGGTACAGCTCAGGGAGCGGGCGGATGCTGGCGAATGGGAACGTTCGCTGACGGATGCGGAAGCAGGGCATGCCGAACCGGCCGTCGGAGCTTCCGTTCAGGAGACGGCTTCAGGCCGGGGAGAGTCAAGCGTTGCGGAAGTCGTACAGCTCTCGATATTCGGGGATGAGGAGCTGGAGCCGGTGAAGCGAAGCGCTGCCGCTCCTGAACCGCAGCCGGTTCATCCAGCGGTAACGCAAATCCTGGAATCGGTGAAGAGCGCCGACGTCATGAACATGACGCCTCTGCAGGCCATGCAGCTGCTGAACGAGCTGAAAATGAAGGCAAAGGATCTGTAAACAAGTGGGACAAGGCCGATTGTCCGTTCATATCTTTTTTTGAAATGGGGGAACGGTATGGCGAAAATTCGCGTTTTGGACGAGCACATAGCCAACCAGATAGCGGCCGGCGAAGTGGTTGAGCGTCCCGCCTCGGTTGTGAAAGAACTGGTGGAGAACGCCATTGATGCCGGAAGCTCTCGAATCGAAGTCACGGTAGAGGAGGGCGGGCTTGAAAGCATCCGCGTAACCGACGACGGCTCGGGGATCGAGCCGGAAGACGTTAGCACCGCCTTTTACCGCCATGCGACGAGCAAAATCGAAAACAGCAGGGATCTGTTCAACATCACGAGCCTCGGGTTCCGCGGCGAGGCGCTGCCGAGCATCGCCGCCGTGGCCAAAGTGGAATTGGTCACGGCGAGCGCCGATAACGGGCTCGGGCGGCGAATCGTCATCGAAGGCGGCAGGCTCCTGATCGAAGAGGACACGGCGGCGCCGAAGGGAACCGACTTGACGGTCCGGGAACTTTTCTACAACACGCCGGCCCGGTTAAAATATATGAAGACGATCCAGACGGAACTGGGGCATATTTCCGATTACATGTACCGCATCGCCCTGTCGCATCCGGAGATCGCGATTACGCTGCGGCATAACGGAAACGTGCTGCTGCAGACCGTAGGGAACGGGGATCTGCTGCAGGTGGTCGCCGCCATATACGGCCGGCAGGCCGCCAAGGCGCTGCTGCCAATCCATGCGGAGAACCTGGACTTTACGATCGACGGGTACGTCAGCCGTCCGGATTGGACCCGTTCGAACCGGAATGGGATCTCGATCATCGTCAACGGGAGGTACATCCGCAGCTACGGCCTGAATCAGGCCATTCAGCGGGCGTACCATACGCTGCTGCCGATCAACCGCTACCCGCTCGCCGTCCTGGAAGTCAAGATGCATCCGTCCCTGGTGGACGTCAACGTGCATCCGGCCAAGCTGGAGGTGCGCTTCAGCAAAGAGCAGGAGCTGTTCCCGTTCGTGGAGAGCAGCATCCATCAGGTGCTCCGGCAGGAAGTGCTCATTCCGCAGCCGGTTAAGCAGAGCATCGGCGATAAGGATAAAGGATCGTTTATTCAGGAGCAATTTAACTTCTCCAAAAGCCCGGTCCCGCAGGCCGGTCCGATAGACGGGCTCATGGACGGCGGGGAAGTCCCGCTGCCGCAGGATCCCGGCCCAGCCGGTCACACCGGAAATTCGGACGCTAACGGCTCCCTCACTCCGGTGAGCGAATCAGGCAGCTTGCCGGTGAAGTCGCCTCTAGTTGCCGGGCCGGAAAGCGCCGGCACGGGCCTCTCCGGCCCGCGTGCACAGGCACCGGCGCAGCAAGGCTATTCCGGTCAGAGCAGCCCGAATGCAGGAAGCGTGCGCAACCCCGGTGAAGCTGCCTATGCGCAGCAGAAGCTTCCGTATTCTGCGCGCGAGACGGTACGCGAAAATACGGTTCCCGGCTACCGGCTGAACTTGTCGCAGAGCGGGCGGGTATCGCAGAGCTCGAATCCAGCGCTGGCCAGCCGGCTGCTGGCGAGCACCGAGGCGCCGCCCGAAATTCCGCCTTTTCCGGAGCTGACGCTGATCGGCCAGCATCACGGGACGTACCTGATCGCCCAGAACGCGGACGGGCTGTTCCTGATCGACCAGCACGCAGCGCATGAGCGGATCAATTACGAATTCTATTACGAGAAATTCGGCCGTCCGGCTGATGCTTCCCAGGAGCTTCTGCTGCCGATCACGCTGGAGTTTACGCCGTCGGAGTCGGAGCAGCTGACGCAGAAACTGCACTGGTTCGAGCAGGTCGGCGTATATCTGGAGCATTTCGGCGGGCAGACCTTCCGCGTGGTTTCCCATCCATACTGGTTCCCTAAAGGGGAGGAGAAGGCGCTGATCGAAGAGATGGCCGAATGGGTCCTCAGCGAGCGGAGCATCGATCTGGCCAAGCTCCGCGAGACGTCGTCCATTCTCTGCTCCTGCAAAGCTTCAATCAAGGCGAACCAGAAGCTGACCGAGCAGGAAGCGACGACGCTGCTGGACCGCCTTGCGGCTTGCCGGCAGCCTTATACCTGCCCTCACGGGCGGCCGATCGTCGTTTCCTTTTCGACCTATGACCTGGAAAAACTGTTTAAGCGCGTTATGTAACGCGGCAGGCGGTTCAACAACGCGGGCAGCGGAAAGTGACGGAGAAGGACGGTTCATAAAACGAATTAAGGTGTATAACTAAACCAACAGCGCATTTGCTTGGCTGGTGCCCGATTTTATACAGGATTGGAGATTGTCATGATTATTACGACGGGGGATAAAGCGGCTGAATCGATCGTAGGCAGGGCGGTCGCCCTGGCCAACGAGACGGGGGGCAAATATGTCCCGAGAAGCCACACCCCATTAACAAGAATGGCCAAAATGCACGGCGATGACGAAATCATCGTCGTGCTGGACGGTGGAGCGAGGCTTGTCAGGCCGGGAAGTCCGCCGATGGATTTTCATCCCAGCATGGGCTTTGTCCGCGCCAAGCGGCTGCTCAAGGGCGAGAGCGACCCGATGCTGGATGCGGCGTCGATGACTGCGGGGGACACGGTGCTCGACTGTACGGCAGGCCTCGGGTCGGATTCGCTCGTATTTGCGGTCCAAGGAGGGCCCGGCGCGCATGTCACAGCGGTTGAAAGCTCGCCGGCACTGGCGGCGATGCTTGCCGAAGGGCTGGCCCACTACCGTTCCGGCCTGGCTGAGGTGGATGACGCCATGCGCCGGATCCGGGTGGCCTGCGGCCATCATCTGGACGTGCTGCGCAAGCAGCCGGACAACAGCATGGACATCGTATACTTCGACCCGATGTTCCGCGAGCCGTTGATGGATTCTTCGTCCATCAGTCCGCTGCGCGGGTTTGCCAACAGCGACCCGCTGCAGCCGGAGAGTATCCGCGAAGCTGTCCGGGTCGCGCGCAAGACCGTTGTGCTGAAGGAGAAAAAAGGCAGCGGCGAATTTGCCCGTCTCGGCTTCGTGCCGGTCGACCGGCCGCATTCAAAAATTTCGTATGGAGTGATATGTGTTGACCGACCGCTTGACAACTGAGACGAAGCCGCGGCTGCTGGTGCTGATCGGCCCCACGGCCGTCGGCAAAACCAAAATGAGCATTGAGATCGCCAAGGCGCTGGGCTGCGAGATTATCTCCGGGGATTCCATGCAGGTCTACCGCCAGATGGACATCGGGACAGCCAAAATTACCAAAGAAGAGATGCAGGACATCCCTCATCACCTGATCGACATACACGAGCCGGACGAAGCCTACTCGGTCGCCGAGTTTCAGGATGAATGTTCCCGGCTGATTGCGGATATCCATGCCAGGGGCAAGCTGCCTTTTATCGTCGGGGGAACCGGTCTGTACGTGGAATCGGTCTGCTACGGTTTTCAGTTTGCCGAAGCGGGAGAGGACAAGGCGTTCAGGCAGGAGCAGGCCGACTATGCGGAGCGTTACGGTGCCGAGGCACTTCATGCCCGGCTGGCGGAAGTCGACCCGGAGAGCGCCCTGAGGCTGCATCCCCATGACCAAAGGCGCATTATTCGGGCGCTTGAGATCTATCATTTGACGGGCATCCCTCTTTCGGCCCAGTTGAAGAGCCAAACCCGGGAATCGCCGTATCAATTATGCCTGGTCGGTTTGACAATGGATAGGCAAATGCTATATAAACGTATTGAAGCCCGTATCGATGAGATGCTGGAGCAGGGTTTGGTAGAAGAGGTTTCTTCTCTGCTGGATAAGGGCTACGGACCGGATCTGGTCTCGATGCAGGGACTGGGTTACAAACAGATCATCTCATATTTGCAGGGTGAAGCTACCCTGGAAGAGGCTGTTGCAATTTTGAAGAGAGATACGCGCAGGTTTGCCAAACGCCAGCTGTCCTGGTTCCGCCACATGAAGGAAATCCAGTGGGTGGACGTCACGGACACGGGAAATTTTCTCGCGAATTTCGCCGCAATCCGTGATATAATAGCAGGAAAGTTTCTCTTAAATCTTGAATATACTTCAAAACAATCTAATTGAATCGTTGGGGGTACGGCTAATGAACAAATCCATCAATATCCAAGATACATTTTTAAACCAGCTTCGCAAAGAAAACATCCCTGTCACCATTTTTCTTGTGAACGGATTTCAAATCAGAGGCTTAATCAAGGCGTTTGACAACTTCACCGTCGTGGTGGATACGGACGGCAAGCAGCAAATGCTGTTCAAGCATGCGATTTCAACGGTTACGCCTCAACGCAATGTATCCCTGATGCAGGAAACCCAGAACGAGGTATAATTTAACAGGACAAGCCTCATAGCTGAAACTTTTTCAAATGACTTTCGTTAAAGAGTATAGAATGGCGGGGATGCGGGTAAATCCGTTATTAGACGTTCATTCTGTAAGCATAGGAAATGGAGCGGAGCAACCTGCAAGGGTTGTTCTTTTCATTCCGAGCTTAGAAATCAGAAAGGGAGTCAGGAGGGTACCATGGACAACAACAAGCTGTCGAGGTCTGATAGAAACAAAGAACAGCCCAAGACAATGAAAAAGACAACCAAGAACAAGAAGAAAAAAATATCCGGAAAGCGCGTGTTTTGGACGTTATTTTTCACCTGTGCATTTGCTATCTTCTGTGCGCTTGCCGGATATTTGTATATTACGGTCAACGGGGAGCGCCTGCTGCAGGCGAACAAGGATAAGCTGACCGTACACGAAACATCTAAAGTATTCGACCGCAACGGCAATCTGATGGGGGAGCTGTCCCTGCAGAAGAGCGATCCGGTCCAGAGCGAGGATATTCCGAAGCTGCTGAAGGAGGCTTTTGTGGCGACAGAGGACAAACGCTTCTATGAGCACAGCGGCGTCGATCTGTGGTCGATAGGCCGGGCAGCCGTCAAGGACGTCATCGCCAGATCCAAGGTCGAAGGCGGCAGTACCATTACGCAGCAGCTCGCCAAAAACATTTTTCTGACCCGGGACAAAACGTTCTTCCGGAAGGCGACCGAGGTGTCCATCGCCATGGCGCTGGAACGGAACATGAACAAGGACGACATCATTACGATGTACTTGAACCGGATCAATTTCGGCGGGCAAATCTACGGAATCAAGGAAGCGTCGAAGTATTATTTCGGCGTAAGCGATTTGAATCAGTTGAAGGTTTGGCAAATGGCCACCTTGGCGGCTATGCCAAAGGGTCCTTCGAAATACAATCCGGTGCGCAATCCGGACTTGTCCATGCAGCGCCGCGCCGTCGTGCTGAACCTGATGGCCCAGGAAGGGTACATCACGCAGGAAGAGGCCGACGCTGCGAAAAAAGTCGAATATACGTATAAACCGCCGAAAAAACAGCTGCAGTATCAGAACTTCATGGACTATGTCATGAATGAGGCGGAAGACGTTACCGGGCTCAGCGAAGACGATCTGAACATCGGCGGATACAAAATTTATACGACGATGGATGCGAATGCCCAGAAAGTGCTGGAGAAAGAGTTTGCAGACGAATCGAACTTCGAGAAAAGCCCGGATGACCAGCCGGTGCAGGGCTCCATGGTCATCATGAACCAGGAGTCGGGAGCGCTCGTCGCTCTGCTCGGCGGACGGGATTATACGCGCGGCGGCTACAGCCGTGTCACGAACAGCCGCAGGCAGCCGGGGTCGGCCTTTAAGCCGATCGTCTCGTACGCGCCTGCACTGGAAAGCGGCAAGTTTGATATGTACTCGTCGCTCAGCAACAAGAAGCAGTGCTTCGGCAGCTACTGCCCAGGCAACCTGCACGGATACTCGGATACGATCGGCATGGCCGAAGCGATCCAGAAATCCGAGAACATTCCGGCTGTATGGCTGCTGAACCAAATCGGGGTAAATACCGGCTTCAAATTCGCGGAATCCCTCGGCATTCAGCTGACCGAAGATGACAAGAACCTTGCGATGGCGCTCGGCGGTATCAGCAAGGGAACGAACACGCTGGAAATGGCTCAGGCGTACAGCGCCTTTGCCAACGGCGGCAAGATGAACGAGGCGTACTCGATCAAGAAGATCGTCGACAGTGACGAAAAGCCGGTTTATGAGCATAAAGACAGCGCTAAGAAAGTCATGAGCGAAAACACCGCATACCAAATGACCGAAATGATGAAAAAGGTCGTTGAAGACGGTACGGGCCGGAAAGCCAGAATCGACCGTCCGGTAGCGGGTAAGACAGGCACAACGCAAAGCGGTTATACCGGTGTCAAATCGAACCGCGACGTATGGTTCGTCGGCTACACGCCTGAACTGACCGCTGCGGTTTGGATGGGCTATGACAAGCCGGACAAAACGCATCTGCTGCACAACAGCAGTCCGCTGGCGGCGGCTTTCTGGGGCAAGGTCATGGACCAGGTCGTGAAGGACTTCCCTCAGAAGGAGTTCCCGGTTCCGGACAAAGTCAAAGAACAGGAGCCGGTGAAGGAACCTGAGCAGGATCAGAACCAGGGCCACGTAAGCGGCTTGAGCGCCGATTACAACATCGACACGCAGACGGTTACGCTGGGCTGGAACGGCGTAGATTCCGGCGACGCCCAGTACCGTATCTACCGCAAAGAATCGTCCGAAGCGAACTACTCGCTGATTCTGGATGGCGTAGCCGGCACGACGGCCCAGGATATGGGAGCACTGCCGGGTATGACGTACGAATACTATGTCACGGCATACTTCCCGGATTCGGGTACCGAGTCGGATCCGTCCAATACGGTGCAGATCACGATCGATACACCACCTGATGAACAAACCCCGCCTGATCAGAACAACGGAGATAACGGTCAGGACGGAAACGGTAACCCGGATAACGGCAATACCGACAACGGCCAGGGCGGAGATAACGGCGATATGGGTAACGGAAATGGGAGCGATAACGGTAATAATGGAAATTGGAATGACGGCGGCCCGGGCAATAACGGCAATGGAAACGGCAACGGGAACGGCGGTTCCAATGGCAACAACGGCAGTGGCCATGGAGGCGGCGCCAATAACGGCAGCGACGGATCTAGCGGGGATACAACCGGCGATAGCGGCACAGGTACGATAACCCCGCCAGAGAACGGCGGAACGACCGACAATGGCAGCAGTGACGGAACAGGGAGCACCGACGGAACGACCTTCCAAAACCCGGGTGATTCCAGTTCCGGCAACACAGGAACCGTGACCACTCCGTAACCGAATAGAATAAGTTTTGTTTTAGACCCCTTTCATTTGGGGGTCTTTTTTTTGCTGCCCGCACATCTGTCAGGCAATATTTTGAGTGTGATTCCCAAATGTGATAAGCTGAAGACACCATATTGGAGAGGGAATTTTCCATGAAACGAAAATTTGGAGATCGAGCGAACTGGCGCCGGATTTCCCGCCGCCGCTTCGCCTGCCGTTATGTTGAGAGCGATGCATTCACAGGCTATATTACGCTGTACACGATTTACAACCTGAAAGAGCCGCTCTGGAAAAACTACGGAAATCACACTTACCGCATCGCGGATAAAGGATACTCATGGCTGCAGTACTTTCCACATAACAGCCATTATATTGTCACGGCGATGTTCGACGAACGGAGCGAAATTATCCAATGGTACATCGACACCTGCAAAACGCAGGGGGTCACGGAACAAGGCGTGCCTTGGTTTGACGATTTGTATCTGGATGTGGTCGTCCTTCGAAACGGAGAGGTGTTCCTGTTGGATGAGGACGAACTGGATGATGCGCTGACCCGTGGGGATATCACCAGGGAAGACTACCAATTGGCAATCTCAACGGCGAAGAACGTAATGAAAGCCATTGATGCGCATCAGTTTCCGTACTTCCTCATGTCCCTTGAGGACCGGAAGAGACTATTTGACAACGGTGAATTCCGGAGGAAGTCATGAACGTCCGCAGCGGGGGGCCGGTGGCCGTAACCAAGCATAAGAAAATGTCCGTGCTTCGGAAGCTGCTCATTGCCTTCGTCGTTCTGGTCCTGCTCGGATTGCTGTGGGTCGGGTATGCATGGCGGCTCATGAACGGGGCCCACAGCTCCGTACCGGCATCGGCAAGCGATGTCGGCATTATTCTCGGCGCATCGATGTGGGGGGACTCGCCGAGCCCCGGTCTCCGGGAACGCTTGGACGAAGGGCTCCGCCTCTATCAGGAAGGCAAGTTTCCGTATATTATCGTCACCGGAGGCCTGGACCGGGCGGATTACAAGTATACCGAAGCCGAAGGCATGCGGAATTACCTGGTGGACCACGGCGTGCCGGCTTCCGCTATTATTCTGGAAAACAAGGCGACGAGTACCTATGAAAATTTGCTGTTCAGCCGGGAGATTATGAGAGAGCGGGGATGGCAAAGCGCCGTCATCGTTACGCATCAATACCATGGCATGCGCTCATTGGACATTGCGAAATTTTTGGACTACACCCGACCGGCCCTTGGTTTAACAGAGTCCAGAACGCTTCAGATGAAGTATCACAAGCCGCGGGAAGTGCTGGCCTACACCAAATGGAAGCTGGATGAGCTGCTGCTGCTGACAGGCCTGAAATAGATGGGAAACTGCTAATAACGCCTGGGCAAGTAGAATACATTGAATAGAGAATACATCTCTGTAGATAAATGAGGTGATGGATGCATGAACGGGCGTATAGCGGCCGCGAACGGCCGGCCGGAGGGCAGGCCATCCAGACAAATCAATGTGATTTTGCGCAGCCAGGAGCCTCCTGTCGTCAGCAGCGCCGTTCCGGAGAAGGAAACGGTCCCTGCCCAGAAGAATACAGCTCAGCACAGCCTGTATCAGGAAATTCAAAAAGAGCTGGATCAGCTGGTAGGGCTGGACAGCATCAAGGATTTCGTGTTTGAAATTTACGCCATGCTCCAAATCGCCCATATGCGTCAGGAAGCGGGGCTGGCCAGCGGCGGACATGTATATCATATGGTGTTTAAAGGGAACCCCGGCACGGGTAAAACCACAGTAGCACGAATCATCGCCAAGCTGTTTCAAAAAATGGGTGTGCTGAGCAAAGGCCACCTGATCGAAGTGGAACGCGCCGACCTTGTCGGTGAGTATATTGGCCATACCGCGCAAAAAACCAGGGATTTGGTCAAGAAGGCGCTTGGCGGCATTCTTTTTATCGATGAAGCGTACAGCCTGGCCAGAGGCGGTGAGAAGGATTTCGGCAAAGAGGCGATCGATACGCTGGTCAAGGCGATGGAAGACCACAAAAATCAGTTCATTCTGATTCTTGCCGGATATTCCGAGGAGATTGACTTTTTTCTGCAAACGAATCCGGGGCTGCCGTCGCGTTTTCCGATTCAGGTCGATTTCCCCGATTATACGATCGATCAGCTGATCCAGATCTCCGAGCTGATGGCCAAGGAGCGGGACTACATCCTGATGCCGCAGGCGATACTAAAATTGAGGCAGCACCTGATTCAGGAGAAAGGCGAAAGCGAGCACGCCTTCAGCAATGCGAGGTACGTACGCAACACGATCGAGAAGTCCATCCGGAATCAGGCTGTACGGCTGCTGAATCATTATGCGCACAGCAACCCGGGTAAGCTGGAGCTTATGACGCTCCGGACCGAGGATTTTAAGCTGGAAGCCAAAGGCGCGCCCGGCAGTTTGAACTGATCTTTATTTTGCAGCAATAGACGCTGAAGCGAAAAGGAGCAGATCATCATGGCAAACCAAACGTATGACACGAATCATGAAATTCCGGACCGGGCCGTACTGGTCAGCCTGGTGACCGATGAGGTGAAGAGATCCGGCATGAACACGGAGCACTCGCTTCAAGAGCTCGTCCGGCTGGCCGAGACGGCCGGCGTGGAAGTGCTGGAAATGCTAGTGCAGAACCGGGATGTGCCGGATGCGAGATGGTTTATCGGCAAGGGCAAGGTGGAAGAGCTGAAGCAGGCCCTGGAAATGCATGGCGGCAATACGGCCATCTTTGATCAGGAGCTCTCCGGCGCCCAGGTCCGGAACCTGGAGGAGGCCCTCGATGCCAAAATCATCGACCGCACCCAGCTTATCCTGGATATTTTCGCCCAGCGCGCCAAAACGCGCGAAGGGATTATCCAGGTGGAGCTGGCTCAGCTGACGTACCTGCTTCCACGGCTGTCCGGACACGGCAAAAATCTTTCCCGTCTCGGCGGAGGAATCGGGACGCGGGGACCGGGGGAAAGCAAGCTGGAGACCGACCGCCGGCACATCCGCGGTCGAATCGGCGACCTGAAACGCCAGCTTGAAGAGGTTACCAAGCACCGGAAGCTGCACCGCGGCCGCAGGCAGAAGAGCGGGGTGGTCCAGGTCGCGCTGGTGGGCTACACGAACGCGGGAAAGTCAACGCTGCTCAAACAGCTGACCAACGCTGACGTCTATATCGAAAACCAGCTGTTTGCGACGCTGGATCCAACCTCGCGCATCATGAAGCTGCCCGGCGGCAGCGAAGTGATCCTGACCGACACGGTCGGCTTCATCCAGAACCTCCCGCATGACCTCGTCGCCGCGTTCCGCGCCACGCTGGAGGAAGTGAATGAGGCGGATCTCGTGCTGCACGTCGTAGACGCATCGTCGGAGATGCGCGATGAACAAATGCGGGTGGTGGATTCTATTCTGGAAGAGCTGGGGGCGGCTGACAAGCCGCAGCTGATCCTTTTTAACAAAAAAGACGCCTGCACCCCGGAACAGCTGGAGATGCTGCCGTCCGGGACGGGTTATTTAAAAATCAGCGCTTTTGCGGAAGGAGATCTGCTGGCTGTTCGCGAAGCAGTACAGACGAGGTTGACGGGAGATACATTAACCTTCCGCGTACCTGCCGGACGCGGTGATATATTATCCCAGCTGCACCGGGTCGGCGAAGTGATTGGCCAGGATGCCGACAATGATGATATGATTTATACGGTGCAGGTGCACAAGCCTGACTATGAGAAGTACGGTTACATCGTAGAGAGCTATAAAGAACAGGTCAGACCTTCTGACCAATGAGAAGTGAGGAGAAACCGGGAACATGGTAACATTTGCAGACGAACTTATACAGTGGAAAGATACAGCCGAGCGGCGGATCGAAGATCAGCTCCGGACGGTGGACGGAATCGTGGACCATAATCAGTGGAAGGTCATCGAAGCGTTCCAGCGCCATCAGGTGAGCGATTTTCATTTCGCCGGCTCAACCGGTTATGCCTATAACGACCGAGGAAGAGAAGTGCTTGACTTGGTGTATGCGGACGTATTCGGAGCCGAAGCCGCTCTGGTACGCCCGCATTTTGCTTCCGGGACCCATACGATTTCAACGGCCTTGTTCGGGGTGCTCCGCCCGGGCGACGAGCTGTTCTACATTACCGGACGGCCGTACGATACATTACATAAGGTGATCGGCCGCAAAGGGGATGGTACGGGCTCCTTGGCCGATTTCGGGATTACTTACCGCGAAGCTGCCCTGGCTGCGTCAGGAGACGTAGACTGGGAGGCAGTAGAGGCAGGCATTTCCGGCTCAACGAAGGTGATCGGCATCCAGCGGTCGCGCGGATATGACTGGCGTTCCTCGTTCACGGTGGAGCAGATTGGCGAAATGGTCCGGCGCGTAAAGCGAATCAAGCCGGATGTGATCGTGTTCGTGGACAACTGCTACGGCGAATTTACGGAGGAAATAGAGCCGACGCAGGTCGGAGTAGATCTGATGGCGGGGTCGCTGATCAAAAACCCCGGCGGGGGTATTGCCGAAACCGGTGGCTATATTTGCGGCAAACAAGCCCTCGTTGATCTTGCAGCCTATCGGCTGACCGCCCCGGGCATCGGCGGTGAGGTGGGAGCGATGCTGGGAACGACCCGGGGGATTTACCAGGGGCTTTTCCTGGCGCCGACGCTTGTGGGACAAGCGGTCAAGGGCAGCATTTTCGCAGCCGCGATGTTTGAGCAAGCGGGGTTCGAGAGCAAGCCGGCATGGAACGAGAAGCGCACCGACCTGATCCAGGCCATTTCCTTTACCGGATCGGATCATTTGATCGCTTTCGTTCAGGGGATCCAGCGCGCAGCAGCGGTCGACAGCCACGTCGTACCCGAACCGTGGGACATGCCCGGCTACGAGCATCCGGTCATTATGGCGGCCGGGACGTTCATTCAAGGGGGAAGCCTGGAGCTGTCTGCAGACGCGCCGATCCGCGAGCCTTATATCGGATACATGCAGGGCGGACTCACCTATTCACACGTCAAATATGGCGTAATGATGGCGTTACAGACGATGAAAAATCGAAAATTATTGTAAGTTTATCTGACACGTTATTGACGTGTGATATCATGAAATGTACAATGGAACATGAGAAATAGTTCATGTGGAAGGTTGAGATGAGTCATGGGTGATGAAATTCGCAGAAACATGGCATTATTCCCGATAGGTATCGTCATGAAGCTGACCGATTTGTCCGCGCGGCAGATCCGGTATTACGAACAGCACAATTTGATCGTGCCTGCGCGCACCTCCGGCAACCAGCGGTTGTTCTCGTTTAACGATGTGGAGAGATTGCTGGAGATTAAGGCGCTCATTGAGAAGGGCGTCAACATCGCGGGAATCAAGCAGGTCATGAATCCTGTGTCCAAAGAGTCTGAGGAAGCCACTGTCCTTAATGCCGACACCGAGGTAAAGCGCAGAGAACTGTCGGAATCTCAGCTGCACCGTTTGCTGAAGCAGCAGCTGGTATCTGGTAAGAGACCGGGTCAGGTCTCATTGATTCAAGGCGAGCTGTCCCGGTTTTTTAATAAAAAATAACAGGAATCACATGTGAGAAAGGGAGAGGATATCGTGAGTTATACTAAAGAGGATATTCTGCGTATTGCGGAGGAAGAGAACGTCCGTTTTATCCGTCTTCAATTCACGGACTTGCTGGGAACGATCAAAAATGTGGAGATTCCCGTCAGCCAGCTGAAGAAGGCGCTCGACAATAAAATGATGTTCGATGGATCTTCTATCGAAGGTTATGTGCGCATCGAGGAATCCGATATGTACCTGTATCCGGATTTGGACACTTGGGTCATTTTCCCTTGGGTGACGGAAGACCGCGTTGCGCGTCTCATCTGTGACATTTATATGCCGGATGGCACTCCGTTTGCCGGAGACCCTCGCGGTATTCTGAAACGCAACCTGAAAGAAGCGGAAGCGATGGGCTACACGTCCATGAACGTAGGTCCGGAGCCGGAATTTTTCCTGTTCAAGACCGACGAGAAAGGCAATCCGACGACGGAACTGAACGACCAGGGCGGATATTTTGACCTGGCCCCGACAGACCTCGGCGAGAACTGCCGCCGCGAGATCGTATTGACACTGGAAGAAATGGGATTTGAAATCGAGGCTTCCCACCACGAAGTGGCACCGGGACAGCACGAGATCGACTTTAAATACGAGAACGCCGTGAAGGCAGCAGACCAGATCCAAACGTTCAAACTGGTCGTTAAAACGATTGCCCGTCAGCATGGTCTGCATGCGACCTTTATGCCGAAGCCGCTGTTCGGCGTGAACGGTTCCGGTATGCACTGCCACCAGTCGCTGTTCAAAGGCAACGAGAACGCCTTCTACGATGAGTCCGACGAGCTGGGCCTGAGCGCCACCGCCCGCTATTACATGGCAGGCGTGCTGAAGCATGCCCGCGCTATGGCAGCCATTACGAACCCGACGGTCAACTCTTACAAGCGTCTCGTTCCAGGTTATGAAGCTCCGTGCTACGTGGCTTGGTCCGGCAGCAACCGCAGCCCGATGATCCGGATTCCGGCTTCCCGCGGTTTGAGCACACGCGTTGAAGTTCGTAACCCGGATCCTGCAGCGAACCCGTACCTGGCGCTTGCTGTTATGCTGAGAGCCGGCCTTGACGGCATCAGCAACGAGCTGAAGCTGCCGGCGCCGATCGACCGCAACATCTACGTGATGTCCGAAGAAGAGCGCATTGAAGAAGGCATCCCAAGCCTGCCGGCCGACCTGAAAGAAGCCCTCGGCGAACTCATCCGCGACGAAGTCATCATCGACGCGCTCGGCGAGCATGCCCTGGCTCACTTCTACGAGCTGAAGGAAATCGAATGGGATATGTACAGAACGCAAGTTCATCAATGGGAACGTGATCAATACATCACGCTGTACTAAGAGTGGACAATCCCCTGCACCTGACCGGTGCGGGGGATTTTTTTGCGGCTGACAGGCCGCTGCCCAATCTCACTGTTCTTACCATTTAGCCTATACCTCTTTATGCTTTTCGCCATATGAATATGGTGTACCTTATAAATCAAGGAGGTTATCACATGAGCGATGGCGTTGGAGGCGTTGGAGTAGGATACGGTTATGGTGGTTTGTGGGGCGGAGGCGTAGGAGCAATCCTGGTCCTCTTCATCCTGCTGGTCATCATCACAAAAGCCTTTATTTACTAAAATAAAGGAACTGAAAGCCCGTTGGCATCTGCCGGCGGGCTTTTCTTGTCGTGACAGGCATCATCCTTTCAGCGATGCACACAGATCACTTTTTCAGCACATGTAAAGCCGCTCGTAATTTTCTGGCAAACGTAACGGGGTTCTCGACTGTTTCCAAATGAAGGTACATCAATCTCGGCTTTTCAAAGAGCCAGTGATTGTGGATGGCGGTCACTTTAAAACCCTGCTTGCGGGCGGCACTGGTAAAGCGCTGGACTTCCGACTGAAGCAGCGTGATTTCCGCTGTGTTGAGCGTTGTGCCGTTTTTCAAAGATTGGATCGTGATTTCGTGTTCGGTTTCATAGTTTCTGCCGAGAATTTTGGCATTCAACTTTCTTTCGATCATGATGGAGCAGCTTTTTCCGTCCGATGTGCCTTTGCCCCCGAGAATGGCGGCCAACCGGTCGCACAGCGATTTGGAGATGTTCATAAGCGGATTTCTCCTTTCCTCTCTCGTTGCTCTAACTTATGCAATAGAGCGGTTAAAAGGTAAAGCAGGAGTCTATAACTCTATAAAATTGTTTTGTTGTCCTGCGAAATTGGATACAATGGCATAGTAACCAATCCTGCATATGGAGTGAGTGTCGTGGTGAAATCCGTTGATTTACCCTCCTAAAATCGCGAAATACACATTTTAGGAGGGTTCATACATGAAATTTATTCCGATCCAAACCGGGCAGTGGGACAGACAGCCTTATTTTGACCACTATTTCAAACAGAACCGGTGCACCTTCAGCATGACAGCCAACATCGAGATCACCTTGCTGCTGGGCGAGCTGAAGAAAAGGGGGATGAAGCTGTACCCCGCCTTTTTGTACATGCTGTCCAGAATCGTAAATGCGCATGCGGAGTTTCGGATGGATATTCGGGACGAGCAGGTTGGCTGCTGGGAGCAGATGAGTCCGTGTTATACGATTTTTCATCCGGAAAACCATACCTTCTCCGCGATCTGGACGGAGTACAGCAGCAGCTACCGGAGATTTATGGAACTTTACCGGGAGGATCAGCTGCGTTATGGGGAGAGTATGGGGCTGTTTACGAAAAAAGACATGCCGCCTCATACCTTCTCCGTATCCATGATTCCATGGGTCAGTTTTACCGGCTTTAACCTGAATCTGGATCATGGCGGAAGCTACCTGCTGCCGATCATCACAGGGGGCAAGTATTTTCGGGAAGGGAAGCACGTTCTGCTTCCGGTTTCGCTGCAGGTGCATCATGCCGTCTGTGACGGGTATCATGCCGGGATGTTCCTGCAAGAGCTGCAGCAGCTCGCCGACACCTGCACCGATTGGATGGATTGAGGGATGTACACGCTATAAATGAGGATGAAAGGATTCTCAGGGGACCCTTACAGGGTTCCTTTTTTTGTCGATTGTTCAGCAATGCCTCGTTTATAATATTGCATTGTCTGGGGCAATCATTTAAGGGGACCTTTAGAAATTAAACCTATTTCCTGAATTTCTCACCTCCCTTTTCGAGTCGAATCGCGGCATAATGAACCCATACCAAACAAAAAGGGGATAACAAGATGGCAAAGATGTCGAAATTATTAAGCATCGTGCTTACAGGCACCTTGGCGCTTAGTCTTACGGCTTGTGGAAGCGGTAACAAGGAGGATTCTGGCAGCAGCGCATCGGGCGCAGCCGGCTCCAACAGCAGCACATCCGACACATCGAAGGATAAGAACATTACGATTACTTTCCAAAACATCTATCCGGACCCGACGGATCCGAAGAACAAGATCATGAACAAGATTGTGGACCAGTATGAGAAGGATCATCCGAATATCAAAATCGAACTGGATTCGCTCAACACCGACCAGCAGAAGCTGAAGCTGAAAACGCAGGCGGCCTCCAAGGAAATTCCGGACATTACGGTCGTGAACCCTGCGGCGCAAATGCAGCCTTTTGTCGATGCCAAGCTGCTGGCTCCGCTTGATGACATGCTGGCCGAGAACGGTCTGAAGGACACGTTCCAGGACGGGCTGCTGGACTGGTACAGCTTTGACGGCAGCACGTATGCGGTACCAGACGGCAACAACATCGGCGTGGTGTACTACAATAAAGAACTGTTTGAGAAGGGCGGCGTGAAGGTTCCAAGCACGTTTGAGGAAATGGTCGACGTCGTCAAAACGCTGAAATCCAAAGGCATCCAGCCAATGGCTATCGGCGAGAAAGACACCTGGACGGGTTCGTTCCTGTTCATGAACATGCTGCTCCGCACGAACAACGGCCCTGGATTCCTGAAGGACGTTCTCGACAAGAAAAAGACATTTGAAGATCCAGCCTTCGTAGAGGCGGTAGACGCGTTCCAGAACCTCGTGCAGGCTGGAGCTTTCCAGGAAGGTGCAACATCCTTCGACTACAATGCCGGCGAGAACCTGTTCAAAACCGGTAAAGCAGCGATGTACTACATGGGAACTTGGGCAACGGGCGGCATTGAATCGTCATCCGTTAACGGCAAAGTCGGCGTCTTCAAATTCCCGACGATCGGCGGCAAGGGCAACCCGGACGAATTCATGCTGGCACCAGGCAGTGGTTTCGCTATTGCGGCGGACAGCAAGCATCTTGCCGAAACGAAGGAGTTCCTCAACTACTTCATGCTGAACTTCCCGAAAGAAGCCTTTGAAGCTAAAGGCGCGGTCGGGATCGGCCAGAAAGTGGACGGCGACTTCAAGGCTGCAGGATATTCCGACATGGCGATGGACGTGCTGAACATGTTCAAGGATGTCAAAGGCGGAGACCTGGCGTTTGACAACACGATGAATCCGGGCACGGCCCAGGTTCACCTCTCCAGCATTCAAAACCTGTTCGCTCAGAAGAAAAATTCGGCAGACGTGGCCAAAGAGCATCAAGCCGGGTTCGAAGATAACAATCAATAATCAACGGATACAAATCCAGCTTTTTATAGAGAGAACAGGTATTTAAACATGAAGGGGACGCATTTCGGATGCCGTTCCCTTCAATTCCCATGAGGAATATTGCAGCCAAGAAGGAGAAGGAGGAGAGGTAAGTCGTGAACGTGCTGAAGGTCTCCCGCTGGACGATTGCCGCGTTTGTGCTTCCTTGCTTAATCATCTATATCGGTATTGTGTTTGTTCCCATCCTCGTATCCATGTACAGCGGTATGCTGGACTGGAACGGGATCGGCGAATCGACGTTCGTGGGTCTGGCCAATTTCAAAAAGCTGCTGTTCCACGACTCGGTATTTTGGCCGTCGGTGCGGAGAACGTTGATGTTTGCGGTGTTCTCCATGGCCGAGATTCCGATCGCACTGCTTGTAGCCATACTGCTGAAGCGTTACGTGCGAAAACCGAATTTTTTGGTTTCCAGTTACTTTTTACCGGTCATCTTGTCCGTGGTCGTCGTCGGCCAGCTGTGGAAAACGATCTATAACCCGGCTTCGATGGGCGGTATGCTGAATCAAATCCTGGATGCAGTCGGACTGCATTCCTGGGGCAAAGCCTGGCTCACCGATCCTTCGGTCGCTATGTATTCGCTGTATTTCGTCGCCCTGTGGCAGTACCTGGGTTACCACACCCTCATTCAATTTACAGGCATCTCGAATGTCCCGGACGATGTGTACGAAGCGGCCCGTATCGACGGTGCCGAAGGCTTTAAAGCGGATTGGCACATTACGTTTCCGCTGATTGTCCCGATTTTCAAAATTTCCATCGTGCTGGCCTTCATCGGCTCGCTGCAGGCTTTCGACATGATCATGGTCATGACGGGCGGCGGACCGGCGCATGCTACGGACGTCATTTCCACACACATGTACAATATGTCGTTCACGTCCATGAAATACGGTTACGGCAGCTCGATCGCCGCATTCCTGGTGGTGCTCTGTCTGGCCGCCACGTTCTGCATCAACTTCATTTTCAACAAACTGGAGAAACGATACTCGTAAAGGAGGAAACCGCCAATGAACACAAGTACAGCCGTCGCTTTGAACAAGCAGGTGGCCGTAACCAGACGCAAACGGTTTTCCGTTACGAAGGCCATCGTGTTTCTGGTGCTGGGCATTCTGTTTGTAACCCAGGTGTATCCACTGTTGTGGCTGCTCCTGTATTCCTTGAAATCCAATGAAGAAATTTTGTCGGGCAGCTTCTTTGCCCTTCCGCATTCGCCGCAGTGGGCCAATTACAGCGCTGCGCTGGAGGGCAACTATTTCCGCTATTTGTTGAACAGCATCTTTGTCACATCCGTGACGATGATTGCGGTCATTATTCTCAGCTCCCTGTGCGCCTATGCGATCAGCCGTTTCCGGTGGCGTTTTGGCGGGGCGGTCATGGTCGTATTCTTGATCGGAATGATGATCCCGATGCAGGCGACGCTGCTGCCGCTCATGATCATTTTCAAAAACATGCATATTCTGAATACGCATCTGTCGATCATTTTGCCGTATGTGGCATTTTCCATGCCGATCGCCATCTTTATTCTGAGCGGGTTCATGAAAACCATTCCGCATGAAATCGAAGAATCCGCGGTGGTGGACGGAGCGGGGATCGGACGCATATTCTCGAGCATCATCCTGCCGATTTCGGTTCCGCCGGTAATGACGGTGTGTATCCTGACATTCATCAACATCTGGAACGAATATATTTTGGCTGCGACGTTTATCTCATCGGAAAAGCTGAAAACACTGCCGTTCGGCGTCAACAGCTTCGTCAGCCAATACTCGGTCAACTACGGGGCCATCGGCGCATTTCTCGTGCTGGGCGCGCTTCCGGTCATCATTATCTACTTCCTGCTGGCCGACAAGATCACCCAAGGTATGGTAGCAGGAGCAGTAAAAGGTTAGTAGGGCAAAGACGGTTTCTGTGATAGAATGACAAATGGATGACCGGATACGAAAGGGGAACTGTATCTGTGGGGCGACATTTTCGTTCGATTCACAGCCGTCTTTTTCTGCTGTTTCTATGCTGCATGACCGGCATATTGATATTGATCAGCGTCGTGTATTATTACCGCACGATTTCCATTATTCATACCAAGGTGAATGACATCGCCGAGAAGAACATCTCGCAGACCGCCGGGCTGTTCAACTCGCTGCTTCAAGGCTACAACAGTCTCTCCAAGTCGCTCAACAGCAACTACGAGCTGACCCGGCTGCTTCAGGAGACCCATGTGAAAGAGACCGTCGCCATCGAAAACGAACGAACGATTACGAATATTATCGGGGCGGCTTACTATTCAAGGAACGATATTACAGGCATCCATATTCTGACCGACAGGGGCAAAGTGTACAGCTATGAGCGCCAGTTCGCCGGGGTCATCGACAACAATTACGCCCAGACGTCCTGGTACAACGAGTTGAACGCCTCGTCGGGCAATATGGTCTGGCTCGGGATGATGCCGGGATCGCCGATCAACACGCTGCAGCAGAAAGAGAACGTCTTTGTGTTCGGCCGGAAGCTGTACGATCTGAACACGCACAAGCAGCTTGGCATCATGGTCATCGAAGCGAATCCTTCGTCCATCATGGAGGCGATGTCCAATGTGACGATCAGCCCGGGCAGCCGCGTGTACCTGATCGATCAGAACAACAACATCATCGCTTCGACCGGTAAAAAAGGGACGGAGGCGCTGGACTTTGCCAGCATTCCGAAGCCAGGTGCCGAGGACGGTATTCTGGTGGATGACAGCTCAAGCCAGCTGGTGGTCGCTGCCAATACGCCCATGGCGGGCTGGACGATCTACGGTTTTACCCCGAAGCACGACATTCAGGCGGAAGTGAACCAGACGACCCAATACCTCGTTATCGTTCTGATCGTGCTGATTATCGTCTCCACGGTTCTGGCCACGCTGGTATCGCGCAACATTGCTTCCCCGCTGAAGCTGCTGATCCGGGAAATGAAA
The DNA here is from genome assembly GCF_002224835.1 of Paenibacillus sp. SSG-1. Classification (NCBI taxonomy): domain Bacteria; kingdom Bacillati; phylum Bacillota; class Bacilli; order Caryophanales; family Paenibacillaceae; genus Paenibacillus; species Paenibacillus sp. SSG-1. The sequence continues at coordinate 3,530,497 of NZ_MBRK01000001.1, read as the reverse complement.
AAGGTGGAGATGGGCAATTTCAGCGGTTCGGTTAATGTCGACTCGTTTGACGAAATCAACAGCCTGGTGTCTTCCTTCAACCGGATGGTGCACCGGATGGATGAGCTGATTGAGACGATCAAGGTCACGACCGTCAGCGAGAAAAACGCTCAGCTGCAGGCGCTGCAGTCCCAGGTGAATCCGCATTTTTTGTACAACACGCTGGACATGATTTACTGGATGCTGGATGAAAAAGGGAATGAACGCCTTAGCAGGGTCATTCTGTCACTGTCGCAAATGTTTCGTTACAGCAGCAACTGGGAAGAGGCTTCCCGGACGACGCTGCGTCAGGAATTGGAACAGATCCGGCATTATTTGACGATTATCGAGAACCGGCTGGAGGATAGGCTTGTACCGAAGATCGATGTGGATCCACAGTGGATGGACGTCACGCTGCCGAAAATGACGATTCAGCCGATTATTGAAAACGCTGTAAAATATGGACTGGAGCCGCTGGATCGGCAGGGCATGCTGCTCGTTACGGCGGAGCAGGTCATGGACGATCTCCATGTCGTCGTTCGGGATAACGGGAAGGGAATGAACGAAGACACGCTGATGCGGGTCAGAAGCTTGCTGGAGGGCGGCAACCGCACGTTGCCCAAAGCGGAGGACAGAGACGGCCCCGTGCTTCGCCGTGGCATCGGTTTGAGCAATGTGCATGAGCGGATCCGAATGATGTTCGGCAGTCCGTACGGTTTATACTTGGACAGTCAAGAAGGGGAAGGAACGACGGTAACCATCCGTTTACCAATCCGGCACCAAGGAGGAATGGAAGATGAACATTTTAGTCGTGGACGATGAGCATGTGATCCGTGACGGAATTAAGCGCACCATCCACCGGGCCTATCCGCAGCATTATGTTCACCTGGCGGCAAACCCGGAGGAAGCGGTTCAGCAGCTGCGCAGACACCGGATTGACCTGGTGCTGACCGATATCCTCATGCCGGGAATGACGGGTCTTGAATTGATGCAGCTGTGCCAAGGCAGTTATCCGCATATCAAATGGGTCATCATTTCGGCTTATTCCGAGTTTTCCTACGCCCAGGAAGCCGTCAAGCTTGGGGCTAAGGACTATATGCTCAAGCCGATCGGGAAAGAGCTGCTGCTCTCCATGATTTCCGGACTTGCTCAGGAGATGGACCGGGAGAATGAAATCGTGCGCGAGGCGGAGCTGCTGAAGTCTAACCTGAAGTATTTGCGTGAGGCTGTGTTTCAGCGCTGGGCGAGCGGACTCGATACCGGGCGCCTTGACGTCGCGTCTATAATTGAGAGCTACCCCGCATTCCAACTGGTAATGGTTAAGATGGAGAGCGACGCGCCGGTGCATCTGGAGCATTTTATTATTGAAAATGTGCTTGGTGAGCTGATTGAAGCGCACGGCTGCGGATTTGTGACAAGCATGGACGAAACGAGCCTGATCGGCCTCGTCTCGCTGGGGGAAGAGGGAGGCATGAAACGTCTGACGGATGAGCTGCGCGCTAACTTGAAACGATGCGTCAAGGTGCCTTTCCAGATTCAGTCGACGGGACTTATCACAGACATTCACCGGGTGCCGGAGGAAGTGCGGCGGATGCGCCAGGAATCGGCATCGCTGGAGTACGAATACAACAACCCGGGCGGTAACCGAGCGATCGAGGTTGCGGTGCAGTACATCAAAGCGCACTATCATACGGATCTGTCCCTGGAAAAGGTAGCTTCGGTCGTGTTCCTGAATCCGGTCTATTTCAGCCAGCTGTTTAAGCAGAAGACGGGAAGCGGCTTCAAGGAATACATCACCAATCTGCGGATCGAACAAGCCTCCAAGCTGCTGCTGCAAACGCATTTGAAGCTGGCCGACATTTCGGACAAAGTCGGATATGTGGACGTCAAGCATTTTACCCAGGTATTTCGCAAAAAAACGGGAAAAACCCCGACGGAGTACCGTCTGGAGCAAACGGCGGATTCCCGTGAGGTGTGTCCCACCTGAATCATCCTGCCTTGATCCCAACGCCGAAAAGAGCCCTTGACCTTCCTGAGTAAGGAAGAGCAAGGGCTCTATTGCTGCTTGTCCAGCATCATCTGCTAGTGAATATCGCGGAACAGCCCGACGACTTTGCCCAGAATGGTGACATGGTTCAGACGCAAAGGTTCGTAAGCCGGGTTCTCCGGTTGAAGCCGGATATGGTCCTTCTCCTTGTAAAACGTCTTCACGGTTGCTTCATCCTCATCCGTCATGGCAACGACGATGTCCCCGTTATCGGCTGTCTGCTGCTGTCTCACGATGACGTAGTCACCGTTATGAATGCCCGCCTCGATCATACTGTCCCCAACGACGGAAAGCATAAATACTTTCTCATCTCCAACATAGTGCTGCGGCAGAGGGAAGTAATCTTCAATGTTCTCCGTTGCCGTGATCGGCACCCCAGCTGTGACCTTGCCTACTACGGGAACTCTGGCGATCGTATGCGTGAACAGATTGCTGCTCTCGGATTCTTCTTGTCCCAACAGTTCGATGGCACGAGGCTTCGTAGGGTCTCTGCGGATCAAGCCTTTCTTCTCCAGTCGGTCCAAATGGCCGTGTACGGTCGAGCTGGAAGCCAACCCTACCGCCTCACCGATCTCTCGGACGGACGGAGGATAACCCTTGGCGCGGACTTCATTTCTGATAAATTCCAATATCGCTTGCTGCCGGCTAGATATCTTTGACATTCCCCATCAACCCCATTTAGTAACGTTTGGTAAAATTATAACATAGAACTGCCGTTCGTACAAACATAAGTTCTAAATGATTTTGCTTTGATAGAGCGGGATTTTCGCGGCTTCTGAATGAAGGAAGCCCGCCTCTAAAAACATAGGAACAATTGTTCGAAAAAAGTATTGAACAAAACAAATGTTCGTGTTATATTGTTCTCATAAAACAAGAACAAACGTTTGGAGGCGTAATATTTATGCTGAAACACACTACATACCAAAGTATTTATAATAACCCATCCGTTAACCCATCCATCAATGAAGCTATAGCATCTCCTTGGTTGAAGAAAGTCCAGTCCATCGTGCCAGGCCCTGCCTTGATCAAACTGATCCTGGCGGCCCTGATTATTTTGGTGGGATGCACAGGTGTCGTTCGCGTATTCGCGGGAACCTCGGATGATGTTCGGTTAGAGAAAAATGTCATCGTTCAGCAAGGCGATACGCTGTGGGGAATCGCTTCTGCCCATAAGCCGGAAGACATGGATATCCGCGCATACATTATGGCGGTGAAGAAGTATAACGATTTAACCAGCAGCGAAATTCAAGCCGGAGAAGTATTGGCACTCCCCCAATATTAATAGAAGATAAATGATCAAGAGCTTGGAAAGGTGTGAACCTTGACAAGCTCTTTTTATCATGGCAAAGTTAGGTATGACTTGAATATTGGAGGAGTAATTGTATGGATATCGACAGCGTTGTAGAGAGAATTAATGAGCTTGCGCGCAAGCAAAAGGAATCCGGTTTAACCGAAGAGGAAATCGAAGAACGGGCCAAGCTTCGTGAGAGATACCTTCAGAATGTCCGCAGAAATTTCAGACAGCAGCTGGACTCGATTGAATGGGTGGATGAAGAGAAGAAATAACACCCGCTGCTGGATTAGACTCATACATTCGATTATGGTATAGACTGACTCAAGGTTTTGTATGGCTCACTACCGAGAACAGAATGCTTCTATGTAAGCGCACCAAGTTTTCCTTCATTTGCTTTCTATTATATAGAATGTGAAACTACAGGAATAATTGCTGTAAGCAGTATTGGGCCGTTATATATGAGGAAGTAAATAACGATATAGCCGAAAGCATTTTGAGGAGGTTCGTGAATGGCCCGTTCATGGGAAAGACAGGTAAGAAAAAATTCAGCGCAGCTGAACAAGCAGAGAAAGAAAGAGGGAAAGCCATCCATCTATAGCACGGGAGGTCCATCGGCTGACATTTATAAAGGAAGAAACTATGTACTTCCGATTACGATGGTCGCTCTGGCCGCGGTTTACTTCCTGCTCGGAATGCTCGGACAGGAGGGTACGGCGGGAAACAGCGGCATGACCTGGATCATTATGGCCATGTACGTGTTCCTGGGCTTGATGATCTTTTTGCGCAGGCCTTTCCTGCGTGTGGAGAAAAACGCCGTATCGACGATCAAGTTCAACCGGGATCGGCGACTGACCGCAGACAATATCGCCAAGATCAAACTGGCCAAAGGTTCTGTCGTGATTGAGCCGAAGGGCAAAGGCGGCAATTGGGTGTTCACGCGCCTGATCAACCGCTACGATACCGATGCCATAGGGGAACGTCTGGAGCGTTTTGCGCAGACCCATAATATCCCTTTGGAAAAATAAACAAATATAAGAGATAGCAGATGGAGAGGATGGAAGAGGATGCCGGTACAAGCTGTTTTTTTCGATTTGGACGATACGCTGTTGTGGGATGAGCGCAGCGTGAAGGAATCCTTTGAAGCGGTATGCGAGACGGCCGCCATGGCGAAGGGCATTGACGCCAAGGAGCTGGAGGAAGCGGTCCGCAATGAGGCAAGGGCGTTATATCAATCCTATGACACGTTTGCCTTTACCCAAATGATTGGAATTAACCCGTTTGAAGGACTGTGGGCCAACTTCAGCGCAGGCGAACAACCTGAATTTCGCAGACTTGAGGAGCTCGCTCCAGGCTATCGCAAGGAATCATGGCGGCGCGGTCTGCTGAAGCTTGGGGTTGACGATGAACAGCTGGCCGGAGAATTGGCCGAGCAATTTGCCGCCGAGCGTCGCTCCCGCCCCCATGTATATGAAGAGACCTTCCAAGTGCTGGACGAATTGAAAGGAAACAAGAAGCTGCTTCTTCTGACGAACGGCTGTCCTGCGCTCCAGCAGGAGAAGATCGCCGGCGTTCCTGAGCTTGCCCCATATTTTGACGAGATCGTCATTTCCGGTACATACGGCAAAGGCAAACCGGATCCGACCATCTTCGAACATGCGCTTTCATTACTTGGATTAACACCGGAACAGACGCTCATGGTCGGCGACAAGCAGACAACCGACATCAAAGGCGGAAACAGCGCCGGACTGACCACGGTATGGATCAACCGCACCGGTAAAGTAAAAGATCCGTCCATTGAGCCTGATTACGAAATCAAGCATCTGTCTGAACTGCACCGCATCATCGCCGAACGTTCTTGAGTCGGTCTTATATGCTAGCCTGCCAAGAGGGGAATCCCTTCGTCCGGCAGGCTTTTATTATACCTTGTGTATATGAATGCCCCGCTTGCTGAGCAAGCTTGACCCTTTCCGGTCAATTTGTTCCATTTTGTTAACAGATGGATGGTTTGGGTGAGGCGATAATTATGTATAATGATGAAGAATATGGACAAACAGCTTACATAGATAGACGTATAGGGAGTGACTTCGCTTGAGAAAGTACGGTTTTGTTGCTCTGCTGCTGCTGGCGGTATGGAGCATAGCAGGCTGCGGCAGCGGCGGCGGTGGTCATGCGGGCATGGACATGAGCGAGAGCATGATGGATCCGGTGCAGGTGGACCTTAGCTGGACGCCGGAGCAGGCCAAGGTAGGTAACCAAGTTACCATCGAGGTGAACGTAACGCAAAAGGATAAACCAGTCGATAAGGCCGATGAGGTTATGATTGAAATCTCGAAGGAAGGCGACACCAGCAACCATGAAAAGGTGGCCGCCCAGAATGCCGGCGGAGGGAAGTATACACTCGATAAAACCTTCGATCAGGCGGGCACCTACAGCATCACGTCACATGTTACGGTGGGACCACAGCATACGATGCCGACGAAAAAGCTGACCGTGGCGGAATAATCAGCATCATGATTCGTTTGATAACGACAAGCAACCCCCGTTCTTCCTGGCGAAGGCGGGGGTTGCTGCATATATCGCTATATTTATGGATTAGGACTGAAAGCTTGGGTCCTGAACCGGATGGGCGACCCAGCCGTTTTCCTCGATAAAGAGGCGGACGGCGATAATTTTACGGTTGTCCATCAGCGTAAAGAAGTGGTTTGTATTTTCCGGAACGGAGATGACATCACCGGCTTCGAGCTCGACATTGAAGTAGCCGATGTCGCCTGCGCCCTTGATTACGAATATTCCTTTGCCGCCGACGATTGCCCGGATTTCGTCTTCCGTGTGGGTATGAACCTCTTCGAACTTATTCAGCAGGTCTTCCAGGTTCGGCGTAGCGTCGGACAGCGTGATGACGTCCCAGATCTTGTAGCCGCGGCGGGCCGCCAGATCACGGATCTCCTCATCGTAGGTATCCAGGATTTGCTTTTTCTGCTCGTCGTTCAGTTGAAAATTGGTTTGAAGCTCCAGAGGCAGCTTGGAAGCATCCCATTTTTCATAAAGAACGTTTTGATTGTTGAGGAACTCACGAACATTATCGTCGCCGGTAATCCGTTCGTTCGTATTGCGAATCACGATTTCAGCCATCTCTAAACCCTCTTTTCCACTTGGATTAATTCATATTATAACGAACGATACTTTTGTTGTCGATTATATATTACACGAAAATCAGGAGCAAAACCCTGCCTTAAGGCATTTCTTGCACTTTTCTAATAAGGGCTATTCTGATAAACTAAGATTTAACGTTTGGCAGGGGGGACATACAGTGAACAGACCTGACTTGAAGGAATTAATGAAAGAACGAATATTGATATTGGACGGTGCCATGGGTACCATGATCCAGCAGGTCGACCTTGGCCCTCAGGATTTTGGTGGAGAAGAGCTGGAAGGCTGTAATGAAATGCTGGTCATTACCCGTCCCGATGTGATCGAACAGATCCACGAGAAGTATCTGGAAGCCGGGGCGGATCTCATAGAGACGAATACGTTCGGCGCTACCTCGGTCGTATTGTCTGAATACGATATTCCCGAGAAGGCGCGGGAGATTAATCTGCTTGCTGCGGAAATTGCCCGCAGAGCGGCGGATAAATTCAGCACGCCGGACAAGCCCAGGTACGTGATCGGCGCGATCGGCCCGACGACGAAGACGCTGTCGGTAACCGGGGGCGTAACTTTTGAAGAGCTCGTGAGCAGCTATGAGGAGCAGGCGGTTGCCCTGATCGAGGGCAACGTCGACGCCCTGTTGCTTGAAACGAGCCAGGATACACTGAATGTTAAGGCCGGCAGCATCGGAATCCGGAATGCCTTTGCAAGCACTGGGATCACGCTGCCGATTATGATTTCCGGTACGATCGAACCGATGGGGACGACCCTGGCCGGGCAGAACATTGAAGCGTTCTACATTTCGCTGGAGCACCTGAATCCGATTTCGGTCGGCCTTAACTGTGCGACAGGTCCGGAATTTATGCGCGATCACATCCGTTCGCTCGCCTCCATGGCCAAAACGGCGGTCAGCTGCTATCCAAATGCCGGACTTCCGGACGAGAACGGGCATTACCATGAATCTCCGGAGTCTCTGGCCCGGAAGATGGAAGACTTTGCGGAGCAGGGCTGGCTCAATATTGCCGGCGGCTGCTGCGGAACGACTCCGGATCATATTCGGGCGCTGAACGAGGTCATGAAGGGTTACCAGCCTCGTCAAATGGAAGGGAGCCATCCGCCGGCGCTGTCCGGAATTGAGCCCGTGTACATTGAGTCGGACAACCGGCCATATATGGTGGGAGAGCGGACCAACGTGCTCGGCTCCCGCAAATTCAAGCGCCTGATCGTGGAAGGGAAGTACGAGGAAGCTTCGGAGATCGCCCGGGCCCAGGTCAAAAACGGAGCGCACGTCATCGACGTCTGCGTGCAGGATCCGGACCGGGATGAAGCGGAGGATATCAAACAGTTCCTGGAGCTGGTGGTGAAAAAGGTCAAAGTGCCGCTCATGATCGACACGACCGATCCGAAGGTCATCGACCTTGCGCTCAAATATTCTCAGGGCAAAGCGATTATTAACTCCATTAACCTTGAAGACGGTGAAGAAAAGTTCGAACATGTGGCTCCGCTCATCCACAAATACGGGGCTGCCGTCGTGGTGGGGACCATCGATGAGAGCGGACAGGCCATTGACCGAAACGACAAGCTGAATGTGGCCAAGCGATCCTACGATCTGCTCGTTCATAAATACGGCATTCCCGCTGAGGACCTGATTTTCGACACGCTGGTGTTCCCGGTTGGTACCGGTGATGAGCAGTACATCGGTTCCGCCAAGGAAACGATTGAAGGGATCCGTTTGATCAAGGAAGCGATGCCGGAGTGCCATACGATCCTTGGCATCAGCAACGTCTCGTTCGGTTTGCCGGAAGCGGGCCGCGAAGTATTGAACTCCGTTTTCCTGTACGAGTGTACGAAAGCGGGCCTGGACTATGCCATCGTGAATACCGAGAAGCTGGAGCGCTATGCCTCGATTCCAGAAGCGGAGCGGAAGCTGGCCGAAGATCTGATTTACAATACGAACGATGAAACGTTGGCCGCGTTTGTGGCGGCGTTCCGGAATAAAAAGGTCGAGAAGAAAGAGAAAATTTCGAACTTGTCGCTGGAAGAACGGCTGGCTACCTATATCGTTGAAGGCACCAAGGAAGGGCTGATTCCCGACCTGGATGCTGCGCTGCAGAAGTACGGCGCCTTGGAGATCATCAACGGGCCGCTCATGGACGGCATGTCCGAAGTCGGTCGTCTGTTCAACAACAACGAGCTGATCGTGGCGGAGGTGCTGCAGAGCGCCGAGGTGATGAAAGCGTCCGTGTCCTATCTGGAGCCTTTTATGGAAAAGAACGAAACGTCCGTCAAAGGGAAGATGCTGCTGGCCACCGTTAAAGGCGACGTGCATGATATCGGTAAAAACCTGGTCGAGATTATCCTCTCGAACAATGGTTACCAAATCGTCAATTTGGGTATAAAAGTACCACCGGAGACGATCATCGAGGCTTACCGGAAGGAGCAGGCCGATTTGATCGGACTATCCGGTCTGCTGGTGAAATCCGCACAGCAAATGGTCGTGACCGCGCAGGACTTGAAAAATGCCGGCGTGAAGGTGCCGATTATGGTTGGCGGAGCGGCATTGACCCGCAGGTTTACCAAAACGCGGATCCGGCCGGAGTATGAAGGCATGGTCGTGTACGCAAAGGACGCCATGGATGGGCTTGACCTGGCAAACAAGCTGATGGATCCCGAGCAGCGCAGTCTGATGCAGGCTGAAATGGACGCGGAGCTCGAAGCGCTATTGGCGGAAGCTGAAAAGCCGGTTGAGCTGCCGGAACTGACCCGTGCGGCCAAGTCCAACGTGTCGACGGATGTCCCGGTCTTTAACCCGCCCGATTTGGAGCGGCACATCATCCGCAACTATCCGATCAGCCACATCATCCCATACATGAACATGCAGATGCTGCTTGGCCATCATTTGGGGTTGCGCGGTCAGGTCGAGCAGCTGCTGGAGAAAGGTGACGAAAAAGCGCTGGATTTGAAAGCAACCGTCGATGACGTACTGGATCAGGCCGCCCGTGAGGGGATTATCCAGGCGCATGCGATGTACCGCTTCTTCCCTGCGCAGTCGAGGGGCAACGACATTGTCATTTACGATCCGGAGGATCATACCAAGGTACTGCATACGTTTACGTTCCCGCGCCAGAACGTGGCACCGTTCCTCTGCCTCGCCGATTTCCTGAAATCGGTCGACAGCGGCAAGATGGACTATGTCGGCTTCCTGGTCGTCACCGCGGGACAAGGCATTTCGAAGCTGTCTTCGGAGTGGAAGGATAAAGGGGACTATCTGAAGTCCCATGTCCTGCAATCGGTGGCCCTTGAGACTGCCGAAGCTCTGGCCGAGCGCGTTCACCATATGATGCGTGATACGTGGGGCTTCCCTGACCCGGCCGATATGACGATGAAGCAGCGTCACGGGGCACGGTATCAAGGCATCCGCGTCTCCTTCGGATATCCGGCATGTCCGGATCTGGAGGATCAGGAGCCGCTCTTCAAGCTGATGCAGCCGGAAGATATCGGCGTACATCTGACCGAAGGCTTTATGATGGAGCCTGAAGCTTCGGTGTCGGCGATGGTGTTTGCCCATCCGGAAGCACGGTATTTTAATGTCGACAAGGTAAAATAATATATATTCGGTTCATAGCCGAACCGAAGCAAATGTCAGCAAAACCCTCCGATTGTTCGGGGGTTTTTTGCTGGCGCATTCTTGGAAAGAAGGTATAGCGTTATGGAACTGGAGTTTTTGGGTACCAATGCGGGGGTTCCTTCTCTGCAGCGGAACGTGACATCGATGGCGCTTCGGATGTACGAGGAGCGGCGCAGCTTCTGGATGTTCGATTGCGGCGAAGGCACGCAGCATCAAATTCTGCGGTCTTCATTAAAGCTGAGCAAGCTGGAGAAAATTTTCATTACCCACCTGCACGGTGATCATATATTCGGTCTTCCCGGGCTGCTCTCCAGCAGGTCCAACCAGGGCGGCACCACGCCCTTGCAGCTGTACGGACCGCCGGGGATCAAAAAATACATAGACACGTCACTTACCCTCAGCCAGTCGCGAATCGAGTTTGAACTTGAGGTGAATGAGCACACAGGGGGAGTCATTTTTGAAGACGGGGAGGTCCGGGTTGAATCCCGTCTGCTGGAGCACCGCATTGACAGCTATGGATACCGGATCATGGAAAAAGACAAGCCAGGCAGCTTGGACTTGAAACGGATGGCCGAGTACGGGTTAAAACCGGGGCCGATTTACGGCCGTTTGAAGCGCGGGGAGAGCATCGACCTGGAAGACGGCCGGGTGCTGACACCGGCAGACGTGCTTGGTGCGCCGAAGAAGGGGCGCGTCGTTACGATCTTGGGCGATACCCGCCCTTGTGCCAACGTTCTGCCGCTGGCCGAACAGGCGGATCTGCTCGTTCATGAGGCCACGTTTCTGCATGAGCTTCATGAGACCGCACACAACTACCATCACAGCACGGCGCTTCAAGCCGCAGAAGCTGCCCGCGACGCGGGGGCCAAGGAGCTCATAATTACGCACTTCAGCTCACGTTACAAGGATATGGAGCACCTGCAGCCTCTATTGGCGGAAGCCAGGTCACTCTTTCCAAAAACGCTGCTGGCCGAAGAATTGGTGCTGTTTCCGGTGACCCGCCACGAAGAACAGTGAAGACATAGGGCAGGCGATAATGGTATGAAGGCTCCGGGCGAGCCTTTTTTCTTTAAGATTATAGAATTTATAAATTTCAGCGAAGCTGAACCATTCTATAATCGCAAGAAAAACTTCAGCTAAACGCGGTCTGTCTTCTTTGAAGGTACGTCGATAGACGTTTTTCTTACTGCAGCGGTTCATTTCCCGGATAATCATTATTTTCCGGGAAAGCGCAGGAAATGACACAACTTAGCACAATTGGACTTCCCGTGATAGGTTTCAGGGTAAACGCATGACGAAATAATGGAGATAAACGTCCTTGTCGTCGTGCTTCCGGTTGCCACATTCCTCCGTTTTCTTTTACAATGGAACAAGCTGGGTTACAGGAAGCCTGAAAATCGACCGTTGCAGCGGGAGCCAGGCTTTTCACAGCCAAAAGTTTTACTAGATGAAACGAGGTATGTCCATTGAACACGCTGAAAACTACCCGCGGTCTGCTGATTGACCTGGACGGAACGTTATATCATGGGAAACATATGATACCCGGAGCGGACATTCTGATTCGAACGCTGCAATCGCGGGAAATCCCTTATTTATTCGTGACGAACAATTCTTCGAAAACGCCGGAAATGGTGGCTGCTCATTTGAACGAAATGGGTGTTCCCGCCGACAAAGAGAAGGTTTGCACCTCGTCACTGGCCGCTGCGCGGTATATCGCTGAAGAATCTCCTGGGGCCAGAGTGGCTATGCTAGGGGAAGATGGGCTTCGGCAGGCTTTGATTGAGGAAGGGCTCAAGCTCGTCGACGATGCGCCTGAATTTGTCGTGCAAGGGATCGACCGCTCTTTTACTTACGATACGCTCGCCCAGGCCGTTCGCTGGATCCGTGAAGGTGCCCGCTCTGTGCTGACCAATCCCGACCTTCTGCTTCCTTCCGATCACGGGCTTGTCCCGGGGGCCGGATCGCTTGGAGCAGCAATTGAAGCGGCTTCCGGTGTCAAACCGGTGATTATCGGGAAGCCTTCGAGCCACTTGATGAAATATGCTACGGATCGGCTGCAGCTGTCCCCGACCGAAGCCACTGTGATCGGTGATAATATGCGTACGGACATTGCGGCAGGGGCTGCCGCGGGATGTCAGACGATTTTGGTCCTGACGGGGCTGACGACGGAGAGCAACTTGCAGATGCACGTCGATGCAGCCGGCATCTCTCCGGACATCATTTGCCGTGATCTGACCGAGCTGACTCAGCTGTTATGTCCTTGACACCTTCAGGGACCAATTTATATACATTTACATGAACATCCGTGATGGATTTTGAAAGGATAGATGAACAAGATGCCGGAACTGCCGGAAATGGAAAATTACCGAAGATTGCTGTCAGAACTGATTATCAATGCTCCGATTACGAACGTGGTCGTCAACCGGGAGAAATCCATTAATGTTCCCGTTGAAAGCTTCAAAGAGGAGCTGCTTGGTACGAGAACGATTTTTGTGGAGCGGCGCGGAAAGCACCTCATTTTCCACCTGAACAACGGCCGCAGGCTGCTCCTGCATCTGATGCTGGGCGGCTCGATGTATTACGGAACCGAAGAGGATCGCCCGAAACGTACTACCCAGATTGAAATTTCGTTTGGGGACCGGACGCTGTATTTTATCGGCCTTCGGCTAGGCCATCTTCATCTGCATTCGGCAAAAGAAGTCGATGAGCTGTTCGCTCCCCTCGGACCGGAGCCGCTGGACCGCCGGATGACCCCGGAAAAGTTTGCAGGAATATTGCAGGGGCGGCGCGGATCTTTAAAATCGCTGCTGGTCAACCAGCATGTCATTGCCGGCATCGGGAACTGCTATGCGGATGAAATCGCGTATGAAGCCGGTCTTCTGCCTTCGGTGAAGGTTCAGGACTTGACGGAAGCATCGGTTGCGAGGCTGTATGATGCCATGCAGAAAGTGCTGCGTGAAGCCCTTGAAGGCGGGGGCTATATGGATACTCCGTTTATGGTGGGAGATCAGTTAACCGGCGGCTATGACGATCAGTGCAAAGTGTATGACCGTGAAGGGGAAGCATGCTACCGCTGCGGCGGTACGATCAACAAATCCGAATTAAACGGGCGGAAGGTTTTTTATTGTCCGTCCTGCCAGCATGAGCAGTAACCAGCTGCTCATCGGCTGCCATGTCAGCACGCGCGGCGGTTATGGGAGAGCTGCCCGGCGGGCATGGGAAATCGGAGCGAGATCGTTTCAATATTTTCCGAAAAATCCCCGCAGCATGTCGATCAAAACGCTGGATGTATCTGCTGCGGCGGACTGCCTTACCTTTTGCCGGGAGCACGGCATGCCAAGCATCGCCCACACCCCGTATCCGATCAACATCGCAATCGGCGACAGCCGGGGCCGGGAGCTGTACGAGCTGACCGTCAAGTCGCTGCAGAACGATCTGATCATCGCCGAGGCTTGCGGCACGGTCGGCATCGTGGTCCACTTCGGACATTTCAAAGGGCGCGATGCATTACAAGGCTACAAAAATATAATACAATGTTTAAACGAGACGCTGTCAGGCTGGCAGGGCAGCGCGAAGATTTTGCTGGAAAACCAGGCCGGCACCCCGGGCTCAATGGGCATTACGCTTGATGAGCTGGTAAACATCAGGCGGCTGAGCGATTACCCGGAGAAAATCGGCTTTTGCCTGGATACTTGCCATGCATACGCATCAGGCGTGTGGGATCCGCGTACGACGGATGCGCTCGTTGAGCGGGGCAGAGAGCTTGGATACTGGAGCGATCTGGCCGCAGTCCACCTGAACGATTCCAAATACCCGCTCGGGTCGGGAAAAGACCGCCATGAGCGGATCGGTCAGGGGTATATTGGCGAGGAAGCCTTTCAGGCGCTGCTGTCATATCCGGAATTCCATGGCAAGGCGCTCGTACTGGAGACGGACGCAGGCGAAGACGGTACGCACCGCGGCGATATCGCCAAGGTGAAAAGCTGGCCGATCGAATAGCCGTTTCGTTTTGTTTTTTTTAGGGAAGGAGGGACCCGAGCGTGATCCATCTGTTTTTGGATGACTACCGCCGTTGTCCGCAAGGCTTTACCCTCGCTCGCAATGCGGAGGAATGCCTTCTGATGCTCAAGGAGTGCGAGGTTGGCATATTATCGCTTGATTTTGACTTGGGACCCGGGGAAATGACCGGCAAGGACGTGGTCAAGCATATGATTACGGACGCCTTATTCCCGCAGGAGATTTATTTGCATACGTCGAGTATGTGGGGGAAAAAGGAAATGTATGAGCTGCTCTATCATCATAAGCCAGAGCATGTCGTGCTTCATAATGGCCCAATGCCTCCGGATGTGCTTGAGCGGATTGCGGGAGGGGAAACGCAATGAGGCATCTAAGTGAGCAGGAGCTGCTTAAGGAGCTTTGGACTAAGGGGCAGCCGCTGGCCGTCTTTTTGTATACTCCTTTCTGCGGCACGTGTAAAGCAGCCAGACGAATGCTTGAAGTGGCGGAGCATTTGCTGCCGGAGGGCATCGTGGCGGATGCGGATGTGAACATGCTGCCGCAGGTCGTTCAGCAGTATCAGATCCGCAGCGTGCCTGCGCTCCTCGTCACCGACGCGAACCGCAGCTCCAAACCGTCCATCCGGTACAACATGGGCTCCGTGGAGGACCTGCTGCAGGAAATTAGGGGAGTGATATCATGATTTCGATGAAGGACGTGACGCTGAGAAGAGAGGACAACCTCATTCTTGACCATGTGTCTCTCGAAATAAAACCCGGGGAGCATTGGGCGATTCTCGGGAGAAACGGCTCGGGTAAAACGACGATGCTGGAAATGATGACGGGTTATCTTTTTCCCAGCTCGGGTACAATTGAAGTACTGGGTAATGTATATGGCGAGTGCGATGTCCGGGAAGTGCGCAAAGAAATCGGCTATATCAGCCCTTCGCTGATCGAAAGGCTGTCGCTCAGCGACCCGGTGTGGGAAGTAGTGGCCACCGGAGCGTACGCTTTTTTGCGGTTTTATCAGGAGATTCCGGCGGACGTAAAAGAGAAGGCTTATAGTCTGCTGAAGGATATGCACTTGGGAGGACATGCGGAGCATCCCTTCGGCACGCTCTCCCAGGGCGAACGGAAAAAGGTACTGCTGGCACGCTGCTTGATGGCAGACCCCAAGCTGCTGATCATGGACGAGCCGTGTGCGGGCCTGGACTTATATGAACGGGAAAAGATGCTGAACGAGGTTGACCGGCTTCGCCAGCGGAATATGAACGTAGTGTATGTGACCCACCATGTGGAAGAGATCGTGCCTCTATTCACCCATGTGGCGCTGATCCGTGACGGCAAAATCGCCGGTTCCGGTCCAAAGCAAGAGGTGCTGACTAACGAATTGATCAAGCGGACTTACGACATTCCTGCCAAACTGGAATGGGAAGAAGGACGTCCATGGATTAAAGTGATTTCTGGAGGGTAAACCCATTTTGACTGATCATAACTTATCGAATAATGAAAATAGCGAGGAATCGGGATATTCCATCTCAAGATTTATATGCACGGCAAACCACGGCTTCGCTCCTTATGCCCAGGAAGAGCTGCGCCGCAAATTCGGCAGCCTAAAAAGCCGCGTGCTCGTGTCGGGAGAAGTGTTCCTGTTAACGCTAAATGAAGAAGCCGGCCGGGCCGTAGACATGATTATCAGCAGCCCGCCGATCTTTCTGCGTCACATCCAGCCTGTGCAGCTGGAGCAAAATGCAGAAGACATGGATCAGGCGGTCCGTGAGGTCAGCGCCTTCCTGCGGAACCGGAAGGAGCTTCATGGCGCAGCCGTGTCGCTTCAGGTTCGGAAAGCCGACGACAGCCTGTGGCAGGACAGCGCGGGCAAACTGCGCGAAACGCTGGCCGAGATGCTGAGCGACCTCGGGGCGGATTTCGTCGTGCAGGATCCGGAGTGGATCATTTCTATTTTTGCCGCCGGAAGCATGCTGCACGCCGGGGTTTCACGGCCATCCGACAACTTGTCGGATTGGAGCGGCGGAGCAATCCGCTTTCAGCGTGAGGAAGGACAGATCTCCAGGGCCAAATTCAAGCTGCTCGAAGCCGAACACAGCTTTGGCATCGATTTCACCGCTTTTCACAAGGCGATTGACATCGGAGCGGCGCCTGGAGGCTGGACGTCCTTTTTGCTGGAGCGCGGTTTACAGGTTACAGCCGTGGACCCGGCGGTCATGCATGAGTCGCTGCAGGGGCATCCCGCGCTGCGTATCCTCCGGAAAAATGCCTCAGAGGTACAATTCAAGGATGAGGAATTTGATCTTCTTGTATGTGATATGAGCTGGAGTCCGAAACAGATGGTGAAGCTGGTGAAGGAGCTGCTGCCAAGCCTGGCTGCGGGAGGAACGGCGGTTGTAACGGTGAAGCTGATGCATAAGAAACCGATGGCATTAATTGATGATGTTATTTCGTCGTTTGAGCAGGCTGAGATGCAGGTTCAGAGAGCCAAGCAGCTGTTTCACAATCGGGACGAGATCACACTTTATATGATTAAATATTAAGGTTGTTAAGATGTAGTACTGTTTTCCAGTATTTGGAGCAATGATGCAGTTTGGAAAATATTTCTTGCGAGATCCGACAATTTATTTTATACTAGTACCAAAATTAACCAAACGATAATATAGGGAAAGCATCCCGGAGTACGATCGTGGCCCAGGCCACGTCGTCATCCGAGGGTGCTTTCCTTTTTTGTCGTTCAGAAAGGTTGTGTATACGATGAGTCATCCTTCCAGGCTGCGTCCCGGACAAAGGATTGGAGGGAGGTATGAAGTAATCGCCAGCATTGGTGAAGGGGGTATGAGCCGGGTATACCTGGCAGCGGACCTGAAGCTTCCAGGCAAGCAGTGGGCCGTCAAGGAGACACCGTCGAGGCCCGAGCTGCTTCAGGGCTTGCAGGATGAGGCTGAGCTTCTCATCTCATTGAACCATCCCCGTCTCCCGCGAATCGTCGATTTTTTCGCATCGGATGAAGAAGGGTTCGCTTATTTGGTCATGGACTTCATTCAGGGTGTCACGCTCGAGAAGTATTTTAAGGAGAACCAATACAGGCTCCCGGCTGGAACTATTCTGCAGATCGCAAATCAGCTGCTGGAAGTGCTGGAGTATCTGCATGAGCATGAACCCGCGGTCATTTTTCGCGACTTGAAGCCATCCAACATTATGCTTGCCCGCCAGCTGGAAGTCCGATTGATCGATTTTGGGATCGCCAGAAATTACAAGCAGGATCAATATCAGGACACCGTTAAGCTCGGTACGGTCGGATTTGCGGCCCCGGAGCAGTATGGATTGGGGCAAAGCGACGCAAGGTCGGACTTGTACGGCTTGGGCGCCTTGATGCTGTATTTGTCCACCGGCGGCAAATGCAGCGAATGGAAGGAAGGGGTACAGGAACTGATCCGCCCCGATATTCCGAAAGGCATGATCCCTATTATCCGCCGCTTGCTGAGCATTGAACCCGAAGACAGGTACCAATCGGCCAAGGAGGTACGTTCGGTCCTGGATTCCATCGGGATGCTGGGTACAGGATCGGTGGGACTGAAAGCGGGGAGGAAGCCGGGATTTCCGGGAACGCTGGTGATCGCGGTCATGGGGGCCGGCAGCGGCACGGGGACAACCCATACGGCGATTGCCGTCGCGCATTATTTGGCCCGAAGCTACGGCAAAGTGGCCCTTGTCGAGATGAATCTGCAATCTCCGGCGTTCGGCCGGATTCAGAGAATCGCGGCCGGCAGGACAGATCGCGTGCAAACGGGTGAGCGCAAGTTTGAGGTGCAGGGCGTGGATTACTGGCGGCAAACCGGGAGGGCTGACGTGATCTCCCTGCTTGGTGGAAGTTACGACTTTGTGGTGATGGATCTGGGAGCTTATTTCGGTAATGACCGGCTGGAGGAATTTCTGCGTGCGGAAATTCCCATTATTGTCGGATCGGGAGCGGAGTGGAAGCACCAGGATTTGGTCGGGCTCGTCCAGCAATTGTCCAGTCATCCGCAGCATAAGTGGATGTACTTTCTTCCGCTCGCACCGCAGGACGCTGTGCACCGGCTGCGGCGTACGCTGGGCACGTCCCGGGTATTTTCCATCCCGCTTCAGGTGGATCCTTTTGACCAATGCGATGAGATGGACCGGGCATTTGTCCGGATATTCCAAGGGCTGCTGCCGGTCGCGGAGCGCAGACGAAAGTTCAGGTTTGGCTTAAGCTGAGAGGCGACGATGAAGGAGGGAGTAATCGGGAAGTATGTCAAAGTTAAGGCAGCGAACGAAACACTTGATTTATGCAGGCCTGGCAGGCGCTTCGGCGATGGGGCTGCTGTTTGCAGGCTATGCGGTCTGGAACGCGATGGAGCACAACAAACGGGAGGGAGCGATAGTGCGCCACTACCAGCGGCAAATCGCCGATTTGGAGGAGGCTCAGCTCCAGTCGCAGAAGTCGATGGCATCCGGGTGGACCATCTCCCGCGATGTTGCTCCCGGAGAGACGATCAAGCAGGGCGATCTGATTCAGATCAGGCTTCCGCTCGAGGCTGCCCCTGGCAACCTGATCACGGACAAGGACGGAGCTGCGGGAAGGACGGCCAAGATCGAGCTGGGCAAAGGTACGCCTCTAACCGAAGCGATGCTGTATGAAGGCCAGCCGACCGCACCGGATTTAAGAAACCGGGAGATGAAGGCGGTCTCACTGCCCTCCAACCTGAGGCAAGGCGATTCCGTCGACGTACGGATCCAGTTTCCTTCCGGTCAGGACTACATCGTGCTGTCCAAGAAAAAGATAGATAAGCTTGCTTCGCCAACGATGTGGATCAAGATGAACGAGCAGGAGATTTTGTCTTTGTCGAGCGCCATGGTGGATGCCTATTTGCATGATGCCGCATTATATGCGCTCACTTACGTTGAACCGGAAATGCAGAGCAGGGCGGTCCCGACCTATCCGGTAAATAAAGCCGTGATGAAACTGATTGCGAGCGACCCTAACATCGTAAACAAAGCGGAGCAGACGCTGGCTGAGGCCGTGCGCACAGCGCTGGAGAGCGACCTTGCCCGCGCGGATGCACAATCCCCGGGGAACGGCTCATTTTCGGCGTCGGAATATTCTTCAGGGTATGGTCAGGCCACAGGATCTTCCTCCGGCACGCCAAGCTCGTTCCAAACGAACGGTTCAACCCCTGCCGGGGAGTCAGAGGACTCGTTTACGTTGGACCAACCACAGCAGAACAAGCTGCTTGAACAGGCAGTGAAAGAGGGTGGAAGTTCAACGGATCAACCATAGTTAAGAGCAGCCGGAGCTGTATGTAAGCAAAGCCACACGATGCGTGAACTTTTTAAAAAATCGACTGGCCAGGGGTGATGAGGTGAAGACGTGGATCTTTGCCGGGATATGCGACAAGAGCGAGCTTTTGCTCTATGTGTGCATGCTGCTTCGTGCGGCAGGGCAAAAGGTATTGCTGGTGGATGCGACCGAGAAGCATAAATATCCGCTGTATATCGGACAGCTGGACAAACCGCTGTCTGTAACGGAATTTTCCGGCTTTGATGTCGCTTCAGGTTTTGCGGATGAATCCGAACTGAGGGAACATCTATCGATAGTCGGGACATCGATCGAGCAATACGACGTAGTTGTGTTTGATATGGAGCAGGCGGAATTTTGTCCCCGTGATTCCTGGGAAAGCGCCGCTGCATTGGTATGGGTCAGCGATTATGAGATTTGGACGCTGGAGCAGGGAAGGGATTGGTTGGAAGACCTGTTACGCGGGCATCTCGGCAGTACGCCGCAGGAGTTCTATAAAGTGTACGTCCGGGCAGTGGATGATTTTTTTGACGAAGGGTACGCGGAAGGATATTTCGGCAGCCTCCCTGTGCTATGGAAGGAAGCATCTGTCGTCATCCCGTGGGTCGAGACGGATTATGCTTTGAAGCTGCAGAACGATCATACCCGGAAGGTACGGATCAGACGCCTAAGCCGAATATATAAAAAAAATCTATGCCTGCTGATGAGACTTCTGACAGATATGGAACCGAAAACAATTCATCGCGCCTTACGGAGCGCAGAAAGGAGCAAAGTATGAGTACAGTAGCATTTTGGAGCCCGTTAGAGGGAGGGAGCGGAAGTTCGGCGCACGCAGCAGCGGCTGCGGCTTGCCTTGGTTTGGAATATCGCCTGCGCGTCCTTCTCGGTCACGGTGGTACGGCGGGGGAACGTGTGGAAGGGGCGTTCCGAAGCAGCAGGCTGGTGCTCGACCATTCCCTCGTGTCGTTTCACGATCACGGTATGGACGCGCTGGAAAGGCTTGCGGTTAACCGGCGTTTATTCAGGGACAATTTCCGGGATTACACGATTCCTGTGCTGCCTGAGCGTCTCGACCTCGTCCAGGGAAATGACCGTCGGGGAGGAACGCTGCCGGGTTATCGAGGGCAATCGGTGCAGTCCATCGTAACGATCGCCAACCAATGTTATGATCTGGTGCTGCTGGATGCCGGGTGCGGGATGGTGGCAGCCGGGGATCCGGGGGACGGGACGATGCTGGAGCAGGCGGATCTGATCGTCATCAGCCTGACGCAGAGCGTTCAGGGATTGGAACACTTTTTCAGCGGGAGACACTATCCCGACCAGTTAAAGGATAAGCCGGTTATCCTTGTCCTTGGGCGCTACGACAAAGAATCCCACTGCACGCTTCACAACATTAAACGCAGATTCGGGTATAAGGGCATTCTTCATGGTGTTCCTTACAATACGGATTTCATGGATGCGTGGAACATGCATGGTGTCATGAACTATATGCAGCGCAGCCGCAATCTGAACGATCGGCACCCATCGGCACACTTCTACGGCAGCATAAGGCAGCTGGCCAAAGACCTGATGAATATGCTTGAAATACCCGCTTTGAAAATGGTGGGAAGGGGAGCTTAAATGTTTTCCGGACCGCTGTTCAACATATTGTTTATGGCAATCATTCTATTATTTGCAGCTCTTTTCATTTACTTGAGATGGCTTGATCTGCGCAAACGGCCTTCTGTATCCGGGACAACCGGCGTTGAATTTACGATCGAAGCGATGACATCCTTCGTCAAACAGACCCTTCATGAGCTGACCCACAGTCAACTAACCGACCTGGGACTGCATGAAGAAGAATACAAGCGCAGGCTGAATCAGCGCAGTGAACTGCGCAAAGCGCTGAAGAACTGCATTTCCGGAGATGTTCATGAAAAGCAATACGTGAAGCAGTTTATGGCCGATTTGCTGGTCAAAAGTTATGGGGTGACGGAGGGCAACATAGATCAGGCGATTCCGTTTGCGGATCCGAGGCTTTTGAACGTACAGGATCAATTCGAAATCATCTTTTATTTATACAAACTGCAGTATGGCCAGGACGCGCTGTCGATGATGCTCGAACTGCATGGTCTAGCCGACCTGCGCGTGCTTCCTGGTTATGGGGATGAGCCAGTTTATGCTGTAACCGCCAGCGATGTGGAACAAATGTATACTAATGAATCCCGAAGCCTGACGTTTTCGGAGAAGCTGGAGATTGTCGTTCAGCGTATTTACCAGCAGTTTAAAGGGTTTTCGGTTATCGATGAGCTCAGGGATCAGCGGATTGACGGCGTCAGCGGCGGTGTGAGCGGTATTTTGGCTGACGAGTCATTCGCCGCCTCCTATGGACTGGACCCGCTGCGTATGCTGCAAGCTTCGGTTCAGCCGGATCGTAAAGCCAGAATGACCGAAAGCGTGTGGATATTTTACAGGGGCAAAACGATTCATATGGCCTGCCTGTCCTTCGGGACAGAGCTTGAGCTGAAGCGTGTCTGCCAGAATATTTATAAATACAATCACCCCGGCCAGCTGTCGGAAGCTAACGGCTACAAAGTAAACGAAATGAAGGACGGGTCGCGCGTCGTGGTGGTCAGGCCGCCGTTTTCGGAGTCATGGGCTTTTTTCGTCCGTAAGTTTGACATCCGCAGCGCGACGCTGGAGCAGCTGGTTACCGGGGAGAACGCCCAGCTTCCGATCCAAATGCTGCGCTATCTCATGAAAGGGAGCCGAATTACGGCCATCACGGGAGCCCAGGGCTCTGGTAAGACGACGCTGCTGATGGCGATGATCGAGCATATCTACCCGACCTATACACTCCGGGTGCAGGAAATGGCGTTCGAGCTCCACCTTCGGAAGATCTACAGCCGCAGAAACATTTTATCGTTCCGGGAGACAGATCGCATTACCGGACAGGAAGGTTTGGACCTTCAGAAAAAGACGGACGGCACGGTCAATATATTGGGCGAGGTGGCCAGCGACGGGGTTTCCTCCTGGATGATCCAAATGTCCCAGGTCGCCAGCTTGTTTACCGTATTTACACATCACGCCAAGACGTTCCGCGATTTGATCTTCTCCCTGCGGAATTCCCTGCTGAAGAGCGGCGTGTTTCACCATGAAGCCGTTGCTGAACAGCAGGTGGTTCAAGTTATCAACTTTGACATTCATTTGAAACGGGATGCTGCCGGCAAACGGTACATCGAACGGATTACCGAATGCATTCCCAAGGAGAAGGAGCCGCTGGGCATGATTGAAGGGGGCGCCCACGGGAGTGTCAGGAAGATGCTAGGCCAATTTATGCAACTGCAGGCGGAATATTACCGCCGCGTTCATGACCAGAGCTCCTTTTCCTTCCGGAACATCATCGAGTTTCGCGACGGTGGATATGTGGCTGCAGAACCCATTTCCGAGAGGAACTTCAGGGAAATGGCCGAGCAGATGAGTGTGGAGGATGCGGTCATGTTCAAGGAATTTGCTCAGACGAACTGGGGGAATGGATATGGGAGTTAGGCGTCTGCTGTTCCTGGTTCTGATCATTTCTCTGGCGTTGTTTGCAGTAGTCTATGCCGTCATGATGTGGCTGAATAACAGGTCGAGGAGGAACCGGCTGGAGCTGCTGAGCGATCCTGCACGTCCGAAGGATGAATGGATGCTGCGCAAACGATGGCAGCAATTTCTTCAAACCGCTTATATCGTAGGTTGTTCTGTACCGCTTCTTTCAGCCTATATCCACAAAGTAAGGAAACGGGTAAGCGGCGTTCATGCGTATGAGGAATTTTATCTCCGCCATGAGGTCATGAAGGTTACGCTATCCATACTGGGGACACTTGGTATTTCAGTTGCGGTGCTGTTTCTGCTGAACCCAAGCTTAAGTTTCCTTCTGCTGGTTCTGCTTACTGCGGTGGTGATCAACAGCCTGTTGATCGACATGGTGGTTAACCGGCTGGAGCGGCGGCTGCTCGTCCAAATGCTCGATCTGTTTTCGGACATCCGCCACCGGTATCATCAGCACGGGATGGTGGATGAAGCGCTGCAGGAGGCGGCTGAATCGGCAGAGGACGAGGCAGGCCTTCATACCCGAAAAATTGCCGAGGCGCTGATCAGCAACAATCCTTCCGAAGAATTGGAAAAGTACTATGAAGCTACACCCAACCGTTTTTTAAAAGCATTTGCCGGTATTTCTTACATGATCATGGAGTTTGGCGACAAGGTGAAGGAGCAGGGCTCCATCTATTTGCAGGGACTTAGCGGGCTGACGAAGGAAATCCATCTGGAAATTTTGCGGCGAAGCAAGCTCGATTATTTGTTAAAAGGCCTCAACGTGATCGCGTTAGTTCCCCTGTTTTTTACCAAGCCGATCGAGCGATGGGCCAGAAGCAGCTTTCCCGCGATGGATGAGTTTTATATGAGCAAGCTCGGGTATGCGGCCAAAATTCTCATTTATATCGTGATTATCCTGTCGTTTGTTTTGCTGCAAAAGCTTCAGCAGAATGATGAAACTACATACCGGGCGGGAAGAAACAGCCGCCCATGGGAGAAAGCAATATCGCGTGTTCCGTTATTCCGGGTTATGGCCGCATGGGCTGCCCCCCATCCGGGAAGCGCTGATTATTCCAAAGTGGTCCGCTTGATGAAGGAAACCGGAACCGAGCTGACCTATGAATGGTTTTACATCCGGCGGGTCGTCTACAGCCTCATTGTGTTTGCGGTTACGCTGACGATGACTTTGTATCTTCATCAGATGTCCAGGCATCACATCATGTACGATCCGGTGGTTCAGGACAGCTTCTTCGGGCAGACCACCATCACCCAGCAAGAGGAAGGCAAGCGTCTCAGCAGCCGGGACCTAGAGATCATGAGAAGGGTGAACATGTCGCCGGAAGCTACCTATGCGGAGATTGCTGAACAGCTGCAGCAGGCTGAAAGCAAAGGTCTCGGCAAAGACGAGCTTGTAGACTCGGCTAACCGGATCCTCGGCAAGCTTCAGGCTTATCACAACGAGTATTTTAAATGGTGGGAGCTTGTGTTGTGCCTCTTCGCCGGCATGCTTGGATACGAATGGCCTTTCTGGCTGCTTCTGTTCCAGAGGAAGCTCCGCTATATGGACATGCGGCATGAAGTCTACCAGTACCAGACTGTCATTTCGATGCTGAGGGAGATGGACCGGATTTCGGTGGAGGAAATTTTGGAGTGGATGGACCGTTTTGCCGTCATATTCAAAATTCCGATTCAGAAGTGTCTCATTCATTATGACCACGGCGGGGAAATGGCTCTCCAGCAATTGAAGGAGGAGGTGCGGTTCACCGAGTTTCAAAGAATCGTGGACAAGCTGCTCCTTTCCGTGGAGAAAATACCGATCAGCCAGGCTTTCGACGATTTGGAAGGCGAGATGTCCTTTTATTTTGAGCAGCGAAAACAGGATTATGAGCGGATCATTGATACAAAAGCGGGTCTTGGCAGGCTGATCGGCTTTGCACCCATGTACTCCTTGATTTTCATCTATTTGGTCATCCCGCTGATTGCGATGAGCTTCATGCAGATGAACATCTATTACGAGCAAATTCAAAAAATATAAGGAGATGTAAACCTATGAACAACGCGTCCAGTGCATTAAAAGTAGCCGCAGGCATTTTTCTGACGATCGCCCTCATTACGATTGTCGTCATTCTGTTTATATCGGCGCAGGAAGCCACAAAAACCGCGCAAAACAATTTCTCGGACATCCAGACCGAGCTGTCCCAGGCTTCGTTTACGGTTTACGACGGAACAAGCATCAGCGGTTCCCAGGTGACGAATGCACTGCGAAAGTTCAAGGATAAGGACCAATTCGGCATTTTGGTGAAAACGGGCAAAAACAGGCAGGGTCAGTGGTACGGCAATCAGCTCAACATCAGCGCCGATATTGCGAGCGACAATTACGGTTCGGTGATCAATACAGGGCAGCGTGTAGGAAACTTGACGGAAACTGCCAACGAGTCCAGCAATGAGTATGTCAATCCAAGCGGAAAGTTTAAGGCAAGCATCGTGAAGGACAGCTCCAATGTGGTACGGGGACTTATATTTGAACAGTAGGCAGGGACGGTGAAGGAGTGGCTTAGGTTATGAATCAGCATGCAGAAAGCATGATTTCCGTCAGTTTAGCCTTCATTTTGTTTATCAGCGCCTGCATCTTCGCTCTAGGCTTAACCGGAGAACTGAACCGTACCGTGAACGGGGTAGGGCGCGCCGCCCAAGGACAGTTGAGAAGCGTACAGCCCGTATTGGAAGCATCGCATGAGGATTGGGTAAGCGGCTCTCAAGTTGTGTTCAGTATGATGGGGCTTAATGATCCGGGTGTCCGGATTTCGGTTGACGGTGCAAATGTTCCCGGAGGTTCGTGGGAGGATGGGTTTGATTTCTCAATGATCGAGACCGGCGTGATGTACTCCGTTGCTTATGAGTGGGACGGCTCCGGCGTCCTGACCGGCATCCATTTTGAGAAGTCGGAGAATAGGGAGAAGACCAGCCATGAGTAACGCCATCTCGAAGTTTGCGGCGGTGCTGCTGGCCGTGATCATTATGTATATTTATCCGGCAGCGGAAGCTTCGCAGCGGCAGGACGACCTGTCCCGCATCGTCGTCTATAATGCAGTGACGCAGTTCGTGGATGCCGTAAGGAACAAGGGCTATATCAGTCCGGTGATGTATGAGCAGTTTCTGGAAGAAATTCAGGCGACGGGCAACGAGTTCGACGTGCAGATGGAGCATCTTCACAAGAAATATCATCCGGAATATATCGACGCGGCTGACCCGGGTACGTTTCAAAACAAGTTCAGCACCGTTTATGACGGATATTATACCTCTGACATTATGGATCATATATTTCCCAACACTACGGTTCCCAAAGACGATGAATCGAGAGTCTACAAGCTCACGGCCGGAGACTTTTTTAAAGTTACGGTCAAAAATGTGAACCGGACGGCGGGAACGGTTATGTTCGATTTCGTGACAGGGGCATTGACCGGTGAGGCCGCAGTGATCGCTTTTCCGTATGGAGGCATGGTACTTAATGAAGATTACTGATTTTTGCCTCGTATTCATCGTCATATTCTTTCCGGTCTTTTTGATCATGGGTTACCACGTTCAGGATCAGCGGAATGTTCGTTTTACCGAGCTGAAGTATGTTACAGCCTTGAGAACAGCCGTTCAGGACGCGGGGAGCATGCTGAACGTCAATGAGCGGCAGGAGTTTGAGTCAGGCTACGGCTCGGCGAAATTTTTTAAAGCGGATAAGGAGCTTGCCCTTGATACGTTTTACCATACACTGTATGCCAATTTGGGGATCGAAGAGGATGCGGCTGCCCAGCAGGCGCTGGACCGTTACATTCCGGCCGTAGTTGTGATCGATTACGACGGATACTGGGTGTACGCGGAGGAGGAATATAAGGGAGCTGACGGCATGGCATATGCCAAGCATCTATGGCTTCCGAAAAAGCCGTATAGTTACAGCGACCGGGCAGGCAATATGGTCCATTTTACGCTCGATAATGTCGTAGAAGCTTATCAAGCCGGCTCGGGCACATGGATCCGGGGACTTCAAAGGGAGCTCGGACCGACTTCGTCCATTCCTTTGCTGCAAGATGGGGTCAGGTATGAGCAGGTAAGAAGAACGACTATCGTTCAGGCGATCGAGGACGATCTGGCCAATGTTATTAACAGGCATAATGAAAAGGCAGTCCGAAACGGCGCATCGTACTTGTTTACGCTTCCGCTCATTTCGCAGGAGGAGTGGAATAACTCGATCGACGATATCGGCATCTTGGCGTTTATCCAAGGCATCCCTATTGGCGAGCAAGCACTGAACAATTACGCGCTGGGCAGCGGACGTTTGGTCAGGTCCAACGTTATCAAGGCGGGGGTGGATCACCGAACAGGTATCCGTTATTATTCCCGAGATGACTGCGCCGATGATTTGGACGCTGCGGAGACCTTCACGAGCGCCAAAGAAGCGGCTGCAAACGGCTATTTTGAGAAACCGTGCACACGGGCTTTTGAGCCGTAATGGTTTCTGCAATTAAGAAACCATGATTTCGTGGATTTCTGTTTTACGGCCGGCTCCTTCTTATGATAAAATGATGTCTTGAATGTCATTTCAATAACTTGATGCTAAAAATGAATTTTTATCATAGATAGGAGCGCAAAAAGCAGCTATGAGCTTATTGACAGTCGAAAACGTCTCCCACAATTTCGGGGAACGCACGTTGTTTAAAAACGTATCCTTCCGCCTCCTGGCCGGCGAACATGTAGGTCTCGTCGGTGCCAACGGTGTCGGAAAGTCAACCTTGATGAATATTTTGACGGGGCAGCTGCTGAAGGACAGCGGCAAGGTGGAATGGACGCCGAAGGTCCGCTATGGCTATCTGGACCAGCATACGAAGCTGACGCCAGGCAAAACGATCCGCGATGTGCTAAAGGATGCCTTCCTGCCGCTGCTCGAGCTGGAAAAAGAGATGATGGAAATCACCGAGAAAATGGCCGATGCGTCTCCCGAAGAGCTGGAGCTGCTGCTTGAGCAGATGGGCGATATTCAGGAACAGCTGGATATCGGCGATTTCTACATGCTCGACGTCAAGGTGGAAGAGATGGCAAACGGTCTTGGCCTGAATGCGATTGGGCTGGACCGGGATGTGGCCGCGCTCAGCGGTGGTCAGCGCACCAAGGTGCTGCTGGCCAAGCTGCTGCTCGAGAAACCGAACGTTCTTCTTCTCGACGAGCCAACCAACTATTTGGACGTGGAGCATATCGAGTGGCTGACCCAGTATCTGAAGGATTATCCGCATGCCTTTATCTTGATCTCCCACGATACGGAGTTCATGAACCAGGTCGTCGATGTCATTTACCATCTGGAATTCGCTAAACTGACACGGTATTCGGCCAATTACGAGAAGTTTTTGGAGATGGCGGATATTTCAAAAAATCAGCATATCGACGCCTATGAGAAGCAGCAGGAATTTATCAAGAAGCAGGAAGACTTTATCCAGCGGAATAAGGCGCGTTATTCGACCTCCGGCCGGGCGAAGAGCCGGGAGAAGCAGCTGGAGCGCATCGAGCGGATCGATCGTCCGGAAGAAGCGGCCAAGCCGGTGTTTAACTTTAAAGAGGCACGGGCCAGCGGCAAGACGGTGTTTGAAGGGATCGATTTCGAGATCGGTTATACCCACGCCCTGCTTCCCAAAATGAGCATGACGATCGAACGCGGAGAAAAAATCGCTATCGTCGGCTGCAACGGCGTCGGCAAATCGACGCTCCTGAAGACGATCATGGGTAAAATCCCGCCGATCAGCGGCAAAACGTACCTTGGCGATTTTCTGTATCCGGCCTACTTTGAGCAGGAGGTCCGCCCCGGCAACATCACGCCGATTGACGACGTATGGAATGAGTTCTCGTCTTTGAACCAGCACGAAGTCCGTGCTCACTTGGCCCGCTGCGGCCTGAAGAACGAACACATTACGCGTCCGCTCAATATGCTCAGCGGCGGCGAGCAGGCGAAGGTGCGGCTGTGCAAGCTGATGATGCGTGAAGCGAACTGGATCCTCTTTGACGAACCGACAAACCATCTTGACGTCGTGGCCAAAGCCGAGCTGAAGCGCGCCCTTCAGGAATTTAAGGGGACGGTGCTGCTCGTTTCCCACGAACCGGATTTTTATGAGGATTGGGTCACCAAAATTTGGAACGTGGAAGAGTGGTCCGCGCAGCGGGCTTAACTGCTTTGTAAATATCGAGCACTCGCAACGACAATAACCAAAAGCATATGATAGCCGCTTTCCTTCGGGATTGCGGCTTTTTATGGAAGGAACGATGAGCGATGCAACATACAGGAGACCGTTACTCCCGGCAGGAGCGGTTTGCCCCCTTGGGCAGGGAAGGCCAGCAGAGGCTGGCGGGCAGCCACGTTCTCATAATCGGCGCGGGGGCGCTTGGCACTTCGATCGCCGAGACGCTGGCCCGTTCCGGGGTGGGCCATCTCACGATCGCCGACAGGGACTACGTGGAATGGAGCAATCTTCAGCGGCAGCAGCTGTTTTCCGAGGAAGACGCCCGGCGGCGGCTGCCGAAGGCGGTAGCGGCCAAGCAGCGTCTGGAGGCGATCAACTCTGAGATTGTCATCGACAGCCACATTATGGACGTGCGCGTCGATGAGCTGGAGGAGCTGGTCCGCGGAGTGGATCTGATCATGGACGGTACCGATAATTTCGATACCCGTCTCCTGATCAACGATCTGGCTCACAAGCATGACCTTCCCTGGATATATGGGGGCTGTGTCGGCAGCTATGGCATCACCTACACCATTCTTCCCGGCAAGACGCCATGTCTGAATTGCTTGCTGGGCACAGTCCCGCTCGGTGGAGACACCTGCGACACAGCGGGCATCATTCCACAGGCTGTACAGATGGTGACGGCCCATCAGACTGTGGAGGCTATGAAGCTATTAAGCGGGCATCCCGAGGCGCTATCGAACAAACTGGTGTCCTTTGACCTATGGCGCAACGAGTGGATCACAATCGGCGTTGACCATGCAAAAATGGAGGATTGCCCAACCTGTGGACATCAGCGGACATACCCCTACCTGTCAGCCTCGAATCTGGAGAAAACCGACGTACTCTGCGGGCGCGACACCGTCCAAATCCGTCCAGGAAGCAAGCGGTTCCTCGATTTGGCGGAAACGGCCGACAGGCTGTCCAAGCTCGGAGAGGGCATCGTCGACGCCAACCCTTTTCTGGTCTCGTTTCAATTGGAATCGAAGCGGATGGTCATCTTTGCCGACGGGAGGGTGCTGGTGCACGGCACCAAGGATATTCCCGAGGCCAGGTCGCTGTATCATCGGTATTTTGGGTAGAAGGTATCATTTTCAAATTCAGGCCATTCCGTACTCCGGAATGGTTTTTTATTTTGTGGCCACCCTAAAGGGAAGCAATCGGCGTGCTCGCCGGAGCAAGCGGTACTGACCGCACGTCATTAATACTAAAAAAGTCGGTGGGCTGACATGCACGAAAGCATCCTGGCTATGGGGCTGGCGAGGGAAAGTGAGGTCGTTGACGCTCTTCTGGAAGAGCGGTTCGAAATATATATTGCCGAGGACGAAGAAGAAGCTGCTCAATACGCGCGCAGCCATCCGGTCGACCTGCTGCTCATGGATTTGACCGACTCCGCTGTGCCTTTAACCCGGCTCATTCGCACCGTCCAGCGTGAGCAGAAGGGCCGGCGGTTCCCAGCCGTCGTTTTGACGCCGTCCGATATGGACCTGCCTGTGTCCAGGCTTTTCCGTGCAGGCGCAAACGACGTGCTGAAAAAGCCTGCCGACACCGACGAACTGCTGGCCCGGATCCACAATTTACTGTCGCTGTTCGGGCTGATCGAAGAGCAGTACGGACAGACGGTCACCATTGCCGACCTGGACATCGAACCCAAGAGCCGGACGGTAACGCGCGGTGGAATCCCTATTGAACTGACCGCAAAAGAATATGACCTGCTGCTGTATCTGGCCAGGCACGTCAACCAAGTGTGCAGCCGTGAGGACATCTTGAAGTATGTATGGGAATTCGAATTTCATATGGTGACCAATGTCGTAGATGTATATATCCGGCATTTGAGGAAAAAGGTTGACCGCGGATTTAAGCAAAAACTGATTCACACCGTGCGCGGAGTGGGTTATATAATAAAAGAAGGCCAATAGTCCTACAGGACTACCAGCCTTCCACGTTGATTTCTTTTATAACCTACAGTACGCGGCGTGCTTTCAGATAAGTTCTCTTCCAGTTGCCGGAGTTCAGATTGGAAATCGTTACGCCGGGAGAACCGTACGTGTGCAGAATTTTACCGTTGCCGGCATACACCGCCACGTGAGTTACGTTATGTCCGTTGGCTCTGCTGCCGCTGGAGAAGAACACAAGATCTCCGGGCTTCAGGTTTGCTTTCGATACGGCTTTTCCGACTTTGGATTGCGCCACAGAAGTACGCGGCAAGTTTACGCCGTACTTCTTAAAGATATGCTTCATAAAAGAAGAGCAGTCAAAATTTCTTGTTGTGCTGGTCGAAGCGCCGAACTTGTATGGAGTACCCATATATTGTTTACCGTAATTTACGACTTTTTGACCAGTCGTTGTCGATGTCGTTGCAACTTGAGTGTTAGCTGCAGAGGCTTCCGTTACCTGTGCGCTCGTTGCGATCATTCCACCAAAACCTATAGATGCACATAACCCTACGGTTACTACTTTTTGGATCAGTTGTTTGTTCATGTTGTATTACCTCCAAATTTCGTTTTCTCTCAAGCTCGTCTCCGAGTATAACAGCTTTGAAACAACCTAAATTCTGGATGATGTGTAACAAAACGTTGTGGCTGTAAGGGAAATGGGCTTTTATTAAAAAACGATTAAAAGTTACAAAAAATTAAGAAATACATTTACCCATCCTTGAAGCAAATAAAAAAACCCTTGATAAATCAAGGGTTTTCATTGTTTTTTGCAATTTTCATATCGGTTACAAAATTGTTGTCAAACAAAAGCTGCTGCTATTTTAATCACTGCTTTGGATGACCAGCAAGAGTCCGCCTTCCACGGTGATTGTGCCTTGGGAACCGGTTAATTGGTTGCTGATGCCGAGGGATTCTCCCATTTTAAGCGTGGCGTTGTCCAAGGGGTATTGGAATCCTGTTAATGTAATTCCGGTCACTTCGGGAGTCATAGGCAGCAGGGAAACATACTTATACCCTCTGTCCTGGACCTCAATGGAAGAGCCGGTGAGTGTCATATAATTGTTACAGTCCAGCAGGGCGCAGGAGATGTGGTGCTGCAATACCCGGTTCATCATCTGGATATTGGCTAACGTGTGGTCGAGCCTCGATCCTGTCACTCCCATCAGCAGAATGATATCCGGCTGTTCTTTGATGGCAAGGTCCAGCGCAAGCTCCGTATCGGTCAAATCCTTGTCGATGGGATCGCAATCAATGAGCTGCTTGCTGCCGCTTCTAACCTTTTGCAAATCGGCCGGAGATATGGAGTCAAAATCGCCTACAGCCAGATCAGGCTTATAATTGTTTTCTATTAAAAATAACGCTCCCCGGTCGGCACCGATCAAAAAGTCGGAAGGCCTGATTTCCTTCAAGTACTGCTTGTGCAGATCGCCTCCGGAAAAGATCAATACCCGTTTCTGTTCCATCCTATTTACCTCCGATTGTCGCATTGACGGCTCTTGGCAAGCCCTTTAATTCGCTGTTTATCGAAAGGGCTTGGAAGTTATTCTAGTATAAATCAGAATAGATGGTTGCACAATTCGGCCGGCAGCGGCTACAATGGATGACAGCATATGTTAGGGAGAGGTCAGAAATAAAGTGGACATGCACGTTTTTGAACTATTCAGCATGATCGGCACCATCGCTTTCGCCATGTCCGGTGCGCTCGTAGCCATGGAGGAAGAGTACGACATTTTGGGAATCCTGGTTCTCGGCCTGGTGACTGCCTTCGGCGGCGGGGTCATCCGCAATGTGCTGATCGGTGTGCCGGTGACGACGCTCTGGAGCCAGGGACTGCTGATCAAATTGGCGATCGTGGCGGTGATCGTCGCTTTCCTGCTGCCTGTAAACTGGATTAGGCACTGGAAGAGGGCGGAGGCGCTGCTGGATGCGGTGGGATTGTCAGCCTTCGCGATCCAAGGCGCATTGTATGCAGCCAACATGCATCATCCGCTCAGCGCGGTCGTTGTTGCCGCCGTGTTGACAGGCATTGGAGGAGGAATTATCCGGGACCTGCTCGCCGGAAGGAAGCCGCTTGTGCTTCGAGATGAAATATATGCCGTATGGGCGATGCTGGCCGGAGTAGCCATCGGACTGCATTGGATCCAGACTACACTGGAAGTGATCGTTTTGTTTGCGGCGGTGGTGGTGTTCCGGATGCTGTCTGTTTTCTATAAATGGAAGCTCCCGCGGCGTTCGCTGCAGCCATCTGCCATACAGCCCGTCATCCGCGACGAACGGCACAAGGAATCAGCATAAAGCTAGGAGGACGAGACTGACATGATTTCCGTTTTATTTGTTTGTTTGGGCAACATTTGCCGCTCACCGATGGCTGAGGCGATCCTGAGACATAAAGTGGGCGAGGCAGGGCTGGATGGAAAGATCAGCGTGGATTCCGCCGGCACGGGGGACTGGCACCTCGGCAAGATTCCACATGAAGGAACCCGGCGGATGCTGGATCAGTACAAGATCAGTTATGCGGGAATGAAGGCGAGGCAGGTCGCGAGCAGCGATTTCGAAACTTTCGACTACATCGTCTGCATGGATGACAGCAACGCGACGAACCTGCGCAAGCTTCCGGGGGGAGAACAGGCGACCGTCCTGAAGTTTATGGACCTGCTGCCGGATCATGAGCTTCGCGAAGTGCCGGACCCTTATTATACGGGGAATTTCGAGCTGGTTTACGAATTGATGGACGCGGGCTGCCAGGTACTTTTGGACAAAATATGCCAAGAAAAGCTATAATAGAAAAGACACGCCCGAACGAGGCTATGATCAAAAAGGAAAGCGGCAGGCGCACTGCCGTTTTTTCAGGCTGGAATTGAAAGCGTAACCACTTGCGGGGATAAAAAAGGTGAACGTCGGCTGAGCTGTGGCTGCTGCATTAGCATTCATACCGGAACATGTTCACCTTTGTGCTGTTCAATAGAGGGTAATGGGTCAGGCGCGAAGAAAATAGAGCAGTGCATCCGGCAGTTCTTTTTGCCAGAAGCCCCAAATATGCTTGCCGTCTTTCTCGGTATACCGAACGGTTGCACCGCGGTCCAACAGCAGTTCTTTCATGCTTCGGTTAATCTCGACGAAGTTGTAGACTCCAAGGTCGCTCTCGAAATGGGTTTCCTGCAGGCCGACGATCATGTAGACATCGAGCCAGGACAAGTCATCGTTTTCGGCTACGATTTCCTGGGTGTCCGTATAGTAAGCGCCGGACAAGCTGATAATCCGGTGGAACATCTCCGGATAGTTCATAGCCAGGTGGAGCGAAACGCATCCTCCCAGCGAGTCGCCGGCCAGCACGCGCTGCCCGGGGTCTTGCCGCACGGGATATTTTTGCTCGATGAAGGGAATAATTTCTTCGGCAAAGCACCGGGTGTAGGCCTCGAACCGGCTTCCGAACGGCGCATATTCTTCGGTTCGCACGGAGGTGTCGACCTCGACGCCTACGACGATGAAGGGTTCGGCGAGATCATCCAGAATCAGCTGATTGGCGATGGTCGCGATCCGGCCGAAATTAAAAAATTCCTCGCCATCCTGGCAGTAGACGACCGGATAGCTGACGACCTCGTGGTAGCCGGGCGGCAGATACACGCGCAGGTTACGGCTTTCGTTCAAAAAGCGGCTCTCCAGTTGTTCCTTGTGAATGGTTCGTTTCAAGTATTTTGAATCCGTCATTCATGATCACCTTTCGTGCGGTTAATTTTTGCAATCGGGAAAACAATAAGTTACTATAACCCATGTTTGCCGATTTTGTACCTGTTCCAGTCAAAGCTTTCTGTCTGTTATACAAAATACATTCGCCTGTTATACATACAAAGCGCAAATATTTTGAAATTTAATCCGCAATAGCTTTGACGAAACGAATAAAACAGGTGTATAATAATTCTATAACAGCGGAACTTGATATTCAAATTTTTTTGTTGAGGTGAAGAGAATGAGCAAGGTTCCTTATGAAGTGTACACCGAGGAAGTCGAAGCGCTTTCCGTGCTTTCTCCGGACGGTGAAATTGTTAATGAAGCGAAAATGCCTAAACTTACTGATGATCAGTTAAAAGAAATTATGTACCGTATGGTATTTACACGTACTTGGGATGACCGTGCTGTTAACCTTGGACGTCAGGGCCGTCTCGGCTTCTACGCACCAGTTTCCGGTCAGGAAGCGACGATGGTCGGCAGTGAATTCGCGCTGGAGAAAGATGACTTTATCTGCCCGGGCTACCGCGACATGCCGCAGATCGTATGGCACGGACTTCCACTATACCAAGCATTCCTGTACTCCCGCGGACATCAAGAAGGCGGCCGCATTCCTGAGGGCGTTAACGTCTTGATGCCACAAATTATTATCGGTGCGCAAATTTTGCACGCGATGGGTATTGCCATGGGCTACAAGCTGAAGAAGCAGAAGCAAGTGGTCATTACGTACACAGGTGACGGCGGATCTTCCGAGGGCGACTTCTACGAAGGCCTGAACTATGCCGGACGCTTCAAACTTCCTGTCATTTTCTTCGTACAAAACAACGGCTACGCCATTACGACTCCTTTCGCAAAACAAACGGCAGCCTTGTCGATCGCACACAAAGCGGTTGCAGCCGGTATCCGCGGCGTAAAAGTCGACGGTATGGACGTACTTGCCGTTATTAGTGCTGTTCAAGAAGCTGCTGAGCTAGCACGCAACGGCGAAGGCGCAACTTTGATCGAAGGCGTAACTTACCGGTACCGTCCGCACTCCTTGTCCGACGATGCAACCAAATACCGCACGAAGGACGAAGAAGGCGAATGGAACGCGAAGGATCCGATCACGCGCCTCGGCAAGTACCTGGAGAAGAAAGGCCTGTGGTCGGAAGAAGACACGGCCCGCGTGAAAGAGGAAGCCAAAGCGAAAGTAAACGAAGAGATCAAAAAAGCGGAACAGACTCAAAAAATGACCGTTCCCGGCCTGATCGACAGCATGTTCGAACAAACACCGAAACATTTGGAAGAACAAAAGGCCGATTTCCAATAAATCGTTTGATCCGTTTTGCGTAGTTTAACGAATGTTTAAGGAGGAAATGAAGCAATGGCACAAATGAATATGAAGGAAGCAATCCGCGATGCGCTGCGCGTGGAACTTAAGCGTGACCCGAACGTGATTGTGTTTGGTGAGGACGTAGGTAATGTCGGCGGCGTATTCCGTGCGACGGAGGGGCTGCAAAAAGAATTCGGAGAGGAACGCGTCTTTGACACGCCTCTGGCTGAATCCGCGATCGGCGGCCTGGCTGTAGGCCTCGGGATCCAAGGCTTCCGTCCGGTAGCCGAAATCCAGTTTGTCGGCTTTATCTTTGAAGCGCTCGACCAAATGTTTGTACAGGCTGCCCGCATGCGTTTCCGTTCCGGCGGACGCTACAACGCGCCGATCGTATTCCGCACACCGTTTGGCGGCGGGGTTAAAGCGGCTGAGCTTCACACCGATTCCCTGGAAGGTTTGGCCGTTCAAACACCGGGTATTAAAGTGGTAGTGCCGTCGAACCCTTACGACGCCAAAGGCCTCATGATTGCGGCGATTCGCGACAACGATCCGGTGTTCTTCATGGAGCACTTGAACCTGTACCACGCGTTCCGCGCCGAAGTTCCTGAAGAGGACTACGTCGTTGAGCTGGGTAAGGCTAACGTGGTCCGCGAAGGTTCCGACGTGACGATCATCGCCTACGGCATGATGGTTCATACCGCTACGAAAGCAGCGGAAGAGCTTGAGAAAACAAATGGCATCAAAGCCGAAATCATCGACCTGCGTACGCTGAATCCTTTGGATATCGATACGATCGTTGCATCGATCAAGAAAACTAACCGTGCCATCGTCGTACAGGAAGCGCAAAAAACTTCCGGCGTAGCGGCTGAGGTCATTGCTCAAATCAACGAAAAAGCGATTCTTCACCTGGAAGCTCCAGTACTGCGCGTAGCTGGACCTGACACGGTATATCCTTTTGCCCAAATCGAAGATACATGGCTTCCTACACCGGCTCGAGTCATCGCTGCAGTCAACAAAGTCATGGAATTCTAAGAATCGCAGTCATTCAATAGGGAGGTAGTAACGTGGCAAAATTTGAATATCGGTTCCCCGAACTGGGAGAGGGCTTGCATGAAGGCGAAATTATCAAAATGCATATCAAGCCCGGCGATAAAGTAACAGACGACGACATCATTATGGAAGTGCAGAACGACAAGGCGGTTGTAGAAGTGCCTTGTCCGGTTAACGGCACAGTACAGGAAGTATTCACGAAGGACGGACAGGTGTGCCGTGTGGGCGAAGTAGTCGCCATTATCGATGCGGAAGGCGAAGTGCCTGAGCAGGAAGCTCCTGCCGGCGATCACGGCGCCCAAGAAGCAGACGCAGCAAAAGGCAGCGCGGATACAACTTCTTCCCCTGCAACAAGCAGCCCTGCTGATGCCAAAGAAGGCGGCGCTGACCAAGCTCCGGCTCCTGCAGCTCCGAACAAAGAAGTGCTGGCTACGCCAAGCGTGCGCAAGTTTGCGCGTGAGCAAGGCGTTGACATCACGCAAGTGAGCGGAACGGGCAACAACGGTAAAGTGACTAAAGAAGACGTCGAAGCCTTCAAGAACGGCGGCGGTCAAGCGGCAGCACCTGCAGCAGCTAAGGCAGATGAGAAGGCAGCAGCACCTGCAGCGGCAGCAGCAGCTGCGGATCCGCGTGCTGAAGAAGAGCGCGTACCGTTCAAAGGAATCCGTAAAGCGATCGCTAACGCCATGGTGAAATCGGCTTATACAGCTCCGCACGTTACGATCATGGACGAAGTGGACGTAACCGAGCTGGTGGCATTCCGTACCCGCATGAAACCGATCGCCGAGAAGAAAGGCACGAAGGTCACTTATCTGCCGTTCATCGTCAAAGCGCTTGTGGCGGCCAGCCGTCAATTCCCTGCTTTGAACGCGACGATCGACGAAGAGAACAACGAAATCGTCTACAAGAAGTACTACAACATCGGTATCGCAACCGATACGGACAACGGTCTGATCGTACCGGTCATCAAAGATGCCGACCGTAAGAGCATCTGGATGATCGCTGACGCGATCCGCGACCTTGCGGCACGCGGCCGTGACGGCAAACTGGCTCCGGCAGAAATGAAAGGCAGCACGATCTCCATCACCAATATCGGTTCCGCTGGCGGCATGTTCTTTACTCCGATCATCAACTTCCCTGAAGTGGCGATCCTGGGTACCGGACGCATTACCGAAAAACCTGTCGTGAAGAACGGCGAAATCGTGGCAGCTCCGGTTATGGCCCTGTCCCTGAGCTTTGACCACCGCATCATCGATGGTGCTACAGCCCAAAACTTTATGAACTATATTAAATCACTGCTCAGCAACCCTGAGCTGCTGGTTATGGAGGTGTAAGATATGGTAGTAGGTGACGCTTCTCTCGATATCGATACATTAGTGATTGGTGCTGGTCCCGGCGGTTACGTGGCAGCCATCCGTGCTGCACAGCTAGGACAAAAGGTTCTGATT
This sequence comes from Paenibacillus sp. SSG-1, assembly GCF_002224835.1. Taxonomy (NCBI): domain Bacteria; kingdom Bacillati; phylum Bacillota; class Bacilli; order Caryophanales; family Paenibacillaceae; genus Paenibacillus; species Paenibacillus sp. SSG-1. The sequence continues at coordinate 3,491,751 of NZ_MBRK01000001.1, read as the reverse complement.
GTGGATAAATCCGAAGTGGGCGGCGTGTGCTTGAACCGCGGATGTATCCCTTCCAAAGCCCTGATTGCAGCTGCTCATCAATATGAGTCTGCCGTTCACGGCGAATCTTTCGGCGTAACTGCTGAGAACGTGAAAGTGGACTTTAGCAAAACCCAGGAATTCAAAAACGGCGTTGTGAAAAAGCTGACCGGCGGCGTTGCCGGCCTGCTCAAAGGCAACAAGGTTGAAATTTTCAACGGCGAGTGCATGTTCATCAACGAAAACGAGGCCCGCGTGTTCAACGAACACGAGTCCCCTCGCTACCGTTTCAAAAACTGCATCATCGCTACCGGCTCCCGTCCGATCGAGCTTAAAGCGTTCCCGTTCGGCGGCCGCATCCTGTCTTCGACAGAAGCGCTGAGCCTGCCTGAAATTCCGAAGAGCATGGTTGTCATCGGCGGCGGATACATCGGTGCCGAGCTTGGCCAAATGTACTCTAAATTCGGAACAAAAGTAACGATCATCGAAGGACTGGATTCCATCCTGAACGGATTCGATCCGGACATGACGAAACTCGTTGTGAAGAGCATGACCAAAACCGGCGTGGAAATCATCACAAACGCCAAAGCGGAAAGCGCGACTCAAACCGACAGCGAAGTTACGGTGAAATACTCCGTGAACGGCGAAACGAAAGAAGTGACTGCCGACTACCTGCTCGTTACGGTTGGTCGCCGTCCAAACACCGACGGAGAGCTCGGACTCGACCTGATCGGTATCGAATTGGATGACCGCGGTCTGATCAAAGTCGATCATCAAGGACGTACGAACAAGCCGCATATTTTTGCAATCGGCGACATCGTTAAAGGCCCTGCGCTGGCACACAAAGCTTCCTACGAAGGTAAAGTAGCGGCTGAAGCCATCGCCGGACATCCGTCCGTCGTGGACTACAAAGTCGTCCCTGCTGTTGCATTCGTCGATCCTGAATGCGCGAGCGTAGGCTACACCGAAAAAGAAGCAAAAGAAAAAGGCTACAAAGCGAAAGCAGCGAAGTTCCCGTTTGCGGGCAACGGACGCGCCTTGTCCCTCAATGCTGCGGACGGCTTCGTGAAGCTGGTGTTTGACGAGGAAACTCAGCTCGTGCTGGGATGCCACATCGCCGGGGTGGAAGCTTCCAACCTGATCGCTGAGCTGGGCCTCGCTATCGAAATGGGCGCCACGCTGGAAGATATCGCTTTGACGATCCATGCGCATCCAACGCTGGGCGAAATCGTGATGGAAACTGCCGAGCTTGCGCTAGGCAATCCTATTCACGTGATCGCACCACGCCGCTAAGTTATCATCATATAAGAAGTAACTCAAGGAAAGAGCCGCCTCATGTGGCTCTTTCCTTTTTTTTATAGAAGGGACTTCGTCATTTCAGGCATTAGCGCCAAAGGAGCCGGATCCATTAACCGCTGCAAATAATCATCTAGAAGGGGCTGTTTTGCAATCCACCCATATCATATTAAGAGGGATATGTTGTTTTTCTAATTATGGGATCATCTGGGTGATGATGCTGACCGGTCTAGGATTTTGCTACAATGGAAAGAGCAGAACGTTTCATTCTAGGGAAGGTGGGGGATGTAATGGGAACGATGACCTCATTTCTGGAAAGAGGACTGATGGACGAAGATTTTCCGATTCGTGTGGTTCAGACAGAAGAAACGTTTCTTTTTGCGCCGCATTGGCATGAAGAAGTCGAAATTGTATATGTGGCCGAAAGCGGGGCGCGCATCGAACTGAACCATCACTTATGTGAGCTGAAGAAAGGGGAGATTTTGATGATCAAGCCGGGTGAAGTCCATTCTTTTCTGCCCGGCACCGGCAAGCTGCTGATTATCGTATTTCGCATGCACTTTTTAACAGGAACGAACCCCAGCGGCCCGGATGAGCAAAGCTTAAAGTCGCTCGTTTCGCACAATACCGTCATTCCGGCACATCAAGTGCAGAAGGCAAATTTGGCGCTGATGATGAAAGCGATTGCTGAAGAAGAATCGGGCAGGCAGCCCGGTTATAAATGGTCTATGAAAGCAAGGCTGTACGACCTGATCGTTCGTTTGATCCGGCTCAAGCCGGGGCAAATGGAGGATGATTATCCAGGTGGCGCCAGCTCCGAGAGCAAAAAATTCGCCTTTATTGAGGCGGTGTGCGAGTACATGGAAAGGCACTACGACCAGCCGCTGAAGCTGGATGACATTGCCGACCATACGAACTTTAACAAATTTTATTTATGCAAGCTGTTTAAGGAAGCCCGCGGCATGACGGTTATGGATTACTTGAATCAATACCGGATTGCACAGGCTAAATGGGAGCTGCTTGGCGGTTCTGAATCCATTCTGCAGATCGCTGTGCGGAACGGATTTAACAATCTGAACTCGTTTAACCGCATTTTTAAAAAGTACAATGGCTGCACGCCATCCGAATTTCGCAAGCGAAGCGGCAGGACTGCGCAATAAATGAACAATCCAGACCAATATCCGATGAGCCCGGCCGGCAAAAATCCCATAAAATGATAACAAACTTAGATGTAAGCGTTTCCTTTTTAATCGTGGATGAGGGGGGACTAGTTGTTATCCTGGGATTGACCAACATCAAGCGAAAAGCAAAGGACGGGTGCTCATGAGAAGAAATCATTGGGGATATACCTTTATGCTGAGTCTGCTGGGCTTGTCCATCCTGCTGGCCGGGTGTACGGTCTCGGGCAAAGGAACGGGCTCAAGCCAGGAAATTACCGTATGGAGCTTTACCGATGAGGCGAATTACGCCATTGATAAGTTTGAGAAGAAGTACCCCGGGGTCAAGGTGAACTTCGTCAACATCCCCGGCAACTTTTACATCACCAAGCTGAAATCCGCCTTGCAGACGGCTTCCAAAGCACCGGACGTGTTCATGCTCGAAAACGGGAACATCCGTGAGCTGATCGACGTTCCCTACCTGGAGAACCTGTCTGCGGCTCCGTACGATGCAAACAAGCTCATTCCTGAGCAGTATCCCTTCGTGCAAGCCAACGAAAAGGACTCTGAAGGGAACGTCAAGGCACTGGGTTACCAGGCGACACCTGGAGGCATTTATTACCGCCGGGACCTGGCTAAACAATATTTGGGCGCAGACGATCCGGAGGAAGTCAGCAAGCAAATTGACTCCTGGGACAAAATTTTCGACATCGGCGAAAGGGTTGCCAAAGAAAGCGGGGGCAAAGTGCACGCCCTGGCGAATTGGAACGCCATTTCCGTCTCATATGAAGGAATTCCATGGGTCAAGGACAACAAGCTTGTCATCAACGACGCTTACCTGAAGGTGCTCGATATGGTGAGGGAAGCGCGGCAGCGGCATGTGCTGGCCGAATTTGACGACGGGAGCGCCGGATATGCCGCTTCCATGCAAAAGGGCGAGGTGATGTTCTATCCGGGCGCAAGCTGGGCGCTGCAATACACGTTCAAGGCGAATGCACCGGATACGTCGGGAAAATGGGGACTTGCGCACGGCCCGGCCTCGTTCAGCTCCGGGGGAACGTATATCGCTATGTACAGCAAAAGCAAAAACAAGGATCTGGCGTGGAAATTTATCCACTTCTACAATTTCGACCACGAGTTTTTGACCGAGCTGGCCCATGACCAAGACTACTTTACGAGCAATCGGGTGGTGGACGACCAGCTGGCTCCGACGCTGACTTCCGCTTACCTGGGGAACCAGAAGCACTTCGAGTTCTTTTCCGAGGAAGCGAAAAACGTGCCGAGCTATCAGCGGACGCCTTTTGATACAGTGATCAACAATGACATTTACAAAAATGTGCTGCAGCTGTACCTGAACAACAAGATGAAGACGAAAGAAGAAGCCATCCAAAGAATTAAACGGGACGTCAAGCTCAGGTACCCCGAGCTGGAGGTGGATTGACGCTTAGCGGTTGATTATTCGGCTGCGACAACGTTGGAACAACCTATACCAGGAGGTGCGTCCATGTTTGCCAAATCGATACGGAAGGACCATTACGGTTATTTTTTCATTGCACCGTTTTTTATCATCTTTCTGCTGTTCGGATTGTATCCGATCCTATACTCGCTGTATATCAGCTTTACGAACTGGGACGGGATCCGGACGCCGGAATTCGTGGGGCTGGGTAACTACGTTGCGGTATTCCACGACCCGATATTTTACAAAACCTTTCTCAACACGCTGTTTATTTGGGGCGTGTCCGTCATCCCTCAGCTGACCGTATCACTTGTGCTCGCTTTTATTTTAAACGAGAAGTTCGTCAAGGGAAGAAACATATTCCGTGCCGTCTACTTCTTCCCGCATATCGTCACCGCAGCTTCGCTGGGGCTGCTGGTAAGCCTGATCTTCGACTGGCAGTCGGGCGGGCTGAACCACTTTCTCGTCGAGAGCGGAATCATCCACGATCCGATCAACTGGAAGAACAATGCCTGGTTCATGCGGCTGATCGTGTCCTCGATTTTGTTCTTTCAATACTTCGGCTACTCCATGATCATTTATTTGGCCGGACTGCAGGGAATCGATCCTTCGCTGACCGAGGCCGCCCAAATCGACGGGGCCACGAAAAAGCACGTTTTCCTGCACATCACGGTTCCGATGCTGAAACCGATCATTTTGTTCCAGGTCATTACCTCGATCATCGGCGGGATGCAGATCTTCGATCAGCCCTTTACCCTCACCAATGGCACGGGAGCGCCAGACCGCGCATCCATGACCAGCATTATGTACCTGTACAACGTCGCGTTTCAGAGCACGCGGTTTGGCTACGGAGCCGCCATCGCGTTTTGCCTGTTCATCATTATCATTCTGTTCTCCGTCCTGTCGTTTGTGCTGACGAACCGGAAGAAGGCTTGAGGAAGGAGTCGATAACATGGAAGCGATTAGACCGATCCGGCGGGAACTTCCGTATGCCGCCAAGCCGAAACGCCGCCTATCCGCCGGCATGGTGCTGCTGTATATTTTTCTGATCGGGTTTGCCATCATCTGTATCATCCCGTTTTATCTCATGCTGATCTACTCCAGCCACAGCAATGCCGACATCGCCTCATCGTTCATCTTTCTGCCGGGGAAGGATCTGTGGGCGAACTACAGCAACATGGCCGCAAAAATCAACATTTGGCGGGGATTCATGAACAGCTTCTTCATTGCGGGGTCCACGACGGTGCTGTCTCTGTACATCGGGGCGCTGACGGCCTACGGCTTCGCCAAATTCCGGTTTAAAGGCAACAAGCAGCTGTTCTTCGCTCTGCTGGCCACGATGATGGTGCCCGGGCAGCTGGCCCTGATTGGGGTATACCGGCTGTTCAGCACATTCGGCCTGCTCGACAGCTACGCGGCTATCATTCTGCCGGCGGCAGCGAACGCCTTTAACGTCTTTTTCATCAAGCAATTTATCGACGGAAGCATTCCGGACGAAATCATCGAATCGTCGCGGGTCGACGGTGCGGGCGAGTTCCGGACGTTCAACCAAATTATCCTGCCGATTCTGGGTCCTGCGGTTTCCGCACTCGGCATCTTTACGTTCATCGGCTCCTGGAACAACTTCCTCGGCCCGCTCGTCCTGTTCTTCTCGCAGAGCAAATATCCGCTGCCGGTACTGGTCGCGCTCGTGCAAGGTTATTACGGGATGGACTACGGTCTGTTGTACCTGGGTGTGGCGATTTCCATCGTCCCGATCATCATCGTGTTTGCGGTCTTTTCCAAGCAGATCATCGGGAGCGTGGCGATCGGAGCCGTTAAAGGGTAACGCAGCGTCTGTCATATGAATAATCTCGAGATGATGAAACGGCAACAAAGCTTTGGCATGGGACGGTTCTTGGGGGAATACCCTGGGAACCGTTTTTTTTTGTAGTGAGTTCCCGTACGCGGCAAGCGGGCGGATTCTGGTCACTGGGGATGGACTTTTTTAGGTGTTTATCAACCATGCCCCCACATGGTAAACTAGAATATACACAATCAACAGATATATAGACATTCGGCATTGAGAGGAAGGATACAAAGTGCGAAACTATTTGGAGCTGCTGCAGGACATACTGGAACACGGTACCCCCAAGGAGGACCGGACCGGAACCGGCACGATTTCCGTCTTCGGACGACAGCTGCGGTTCGATCTGTCCCAGGGGTTCCCGCTGGTGACGACGAAGCGCATCCATTTGAAATCGGTCGTCCATGAGCTGCTGTGGTTTTTGAGCGGCGATACGAATATCCGGTACCTGAAAGAAAACGGCGTTTCCATATGGGACGAGTGGGCTGACGAGAACGGGGATTTGGGACCGGTGTACGGCTCTCAGTGGAGGAACTGGGAGGCACCGGACGGCACCCATATCGACCAGATTGCGAATGTGATCGAATCGATCAAGCGGAATCCGGATTCCCGCAGACATATCGTGAGCGCATGGAATGTGGCGGAGATTGAGAACATGAAGCTTCCTCCTTGCCATTTCGTATTCCAATTCTATGTGGCCGGGGGCAAATTGTCCTGCATGCTGACGATGCGTTCGGTCGACACGTTCCTCGGTCTGCCGTTTAATATTGCCAGCTACGCGCTGCTGACGCATATGGTGGCCCAGCAGTGCGGGCTTGAAGTCGGCGAATTTATTTGGTCCGGCGGCGATGTGCATATTTATTCAAACCATTTGGAGCAAGTCAAAACCCAGCTGGAGCGCGAGCCATTTGAGCTGCCTCAGCTTGTGATCAAACGGAAACCCGAATCGATTTTCGACTATAAGTTCGAGGATTTCGAGTTCGTGAATTATCAGCATCATCCAGGCATTAAGGCGCCGGTCGCCATCTAGCCGGCTTTCATTTTATGTTGAAGGGAGCTTTTTGACCATGACAATGACGTTTATCTGGGCCATGGGCTCAAACGGAGTAATAGGGCGGGACAACAAGCTTCCTTGGCGGCTTCCGCGGGATATGGCTTTTTTCAAGGAAAAGACGATGGGCAAAACGGTCCTCATGGGCCGCAAAACGTGGGAATCCTTCGGCGGTAAGCCGCTGCCTGGACGCGACAACGTCGTCCTGACCCGCGATCCGGATTACGAGGCACCGGGAGCCCAAATCATTCATACGATAGAAGAAGCGGTTGAGCTCGGCAAGAATAAAGAGATCATGGTGATCGGAGGAGCCGAAATTTACTATAAGCTGCTTCCGGTAGCGGACTGCCTGATCGTCACCCGGATCGACGAGACGTTTGAAGGCGACACCTACTTCCCTGAAGTAGACTTCGGGGACTGGATTCTGCAAGAAGAGATCGAAGGGATCACGGATGAGAAAAACCCGTATTCCTACCGTTTCTGCACCTATATCCGCAAAAGTTAACCGAAATTCATGTTATCATGACATGTGATCTCGATGTGAAATAGTACAAATAATTATGCGGATAATCCATTTAATATTCAAAGTTTCAAATGATACTATAATTGAAATATCTATGTAGAATGAACTTGAGCGTATGATGCTCTAACACGAAAGCTGCGCCGTGGTCAAGGGATAATACATGCACAGGCTCGGGTTCAATCTATCTACGTGTCGTTAATGTGATAGATAGGAAGTAACTTTCAACAAGATAGAAAAGAACGGATGGGGGAAAATGCGTCATGTCAACACCAACAGGCTTTATGGAGTACAGCCGCCAGCTTCCGGCGGATCGCGATCCTGCAGAGCGGATTAAGGATTGGGAAGAGTTCCATAAACATATGTCCGAAGAAGAACTGCGCACCCAGGGCGCACGCTGTATGGATTGCGGAACACCTTACTGTCATACGGGAATCGATATGGCTGGAGGCACCTCGGGCTGCCCGGTCAACAATTTGATTCCGGAATGGAACAACCTCATCTACCGCGGCTTGTGGAGAGAAGCGCTGGAGCGCCTGCATAAAACGAACAACTTTCCGGAGTTCACCGGCCGGATTTGTCCTGCTCCATGCGAAGGCTCTTGTACCGTCGGCCTGATCGGCCAGCCGGTAACGATCAAGACGATCGAGCAGGCCATTATTGATAAAGGATTTGAAGAAGGATGGGTTGTGCCGAACCCACCGGAGAAACGTACAGGCAAACGCGTGGCGGTCGTGGGCTCGGGCCCGGCAGGACTGGCCGCGGCAGCACAGCTGAACAAAGCGGGCCACAGCGTGACGGTGTACGAGCGTGCGGACCGCATCGGCGGCCTGCTGATGTACGGCATCCCGTCGATGAAGCTCGACAAATCCGTCGTTCAGCGCCGTGTGGACCTGCTCGCAGCGGAAGGCATCCAGTTTATTACGAATACCGAAATCGGCAAGGACATTCCTGCACAGCAGCTCGTTGACGACTACGATGCAGTCGTGTTGTGCGGCGGAGCTACCAAACCGCGCGAATTCAACATTGAAGGCAGCGATCTGAACGGGGTTCATTATGCCATGACGTACTTGAACGGTACGATCAAGAGCTTCCTGGACTCGGGTCTTGCCGACGGGAACTACATTTCCGCAGAAGGCAAAGACGTCATCGTGATCGGCGGCGGCGACACCGGTTCGGACTGCGTCGCAACAGCACTTCGTCATGGCTGTGCAAGCGTAACGCAGTTTGGCACCCATGAGAAGGCGCCGCTGGAGCGCGATCCGATCAACAACCCTTGGCCGCAGTTCCCGAACGTATACACACTGGATTACGCCCAGGAAGAAGCGAAAGCGGTCTTCGGCAGCGATCCGCGCGAATTTTCCATCATGACTACCAAATTTGTGGGTGATGACGAAGGAAACCTCCAAGAGCTGCACACCGTTCAAATTCAGCGGATGGTGGACGAAACCGGGCGTAAAATCTACCAGCCGATTCCGGGAACGGAGCGGGTATTCAAAGCGCAAATGGCGCTGATCGCCATCGGTTTCGACGGACCGGAGCAGACGATTACCGAACAGCTCGGCCTTGAAACGGACCGCCGCTCGAACGTAAAGGCGCGGAAGGGTAAATACAACACAAACGTGGACAAAGTTTTCGCAGCCGGCGACATGCGCCGCGGCCAAAGCTTGGTCGTATGGGCCATCAACGAAGGCCGCGAAGCTGCCCGTGAAGTGGACAAATATTTGATGGGCTCGACAGTGCTGGTATAAGATCGCCGGCTCATAATCCGGGTATGATAGGACAGCAGCTCCGCATTGTTGGCGGGGCTGCTGTTTTTTCTGTATCAGGTCAAATACCGATGTAAGTTAGGAGGCAGCAATCGATGGGACAAATAACGGCTTATCTGGAAGAGGATCATGATTATTTGGTAGAGTTGTGGTACCGGGCGGTTCGTGAGACGCATACTTTTTTAACCGAGGCAGATATCGCGTTTTACCGCCGGATTGTAGACGAGCAGGCGCTGAAGCACGTGGAGGTGTGGGTGGAAAAGGATGACAGCGGCGTCCCCTTGGGCTTCATTGGGCTGGACGGCAGTATGGTGGAAATGCTGTTCGTCGATCCCGACCGGCATGGACAAGGCATCGGCACCCGTTTACTCCGGTATGCGGAGCAGCTGAAGGGAAGCCGGCTGCGGGTCGACGTCAACGAGCAGAACGATGGGGCATACGCGTTTTATCAGCGGTATGGATTTGTACGGACGGGACGGTCCGAGCTGGACGGCTCCGGACGGCCGTTCCCGCTCCTGCATTTGGAGCTGAAACGGTAAACGGGCAGGCTCAACCTGCCTCTTTAAAAACATCAAGCTCTCCTAAGGTCAGGGATTATCAAATCGGGAGCTGCTGATACATATTTAAGTTAATAAATGCATCCGAAGTGAGGGCTCCCTTTTCATGGAGCTTCGCCGGGTGCTTTTTCCGCTTTGGCTTTTTGGAAATAATCAAACCACAAGCCTTTAATGTAGTCTACCGGATCGATCAGTCCTTCTTCGATGCACAGCTCGACCAGCAAGTGAACCCCGAAGAACTGCCGCCGGTTCCGGTCATGGATACTCGATAACGCCTCCAGCGTCACCTTCTTCGCTTTTTCAACGCTGTGCTGCTCGACGCCCTGCACAATTTCTTTCATGTTTTCCAGCACATAAACCGTCTTCCTTAATGTGCGGATCAGCAAAATTTGCCGGACATGCGTAGGGGTAAACAGCCTGTACCCGTTTTCGGGATCCCGTTCCGGCTGGATCAGCCCTTCTTTTTCCCAATGCCGGATCGCCGAGGGCTGCACATCCGTAAGTTCAGCTGCTTCGCCGATCGTCATGCGGCCCTTCAATCGTTTGCCCGAGAAAAGCGGCAGTTCGGGATCCTGGAGTAAGGCCAGGGTCTGTTCGGCAACCGTTTTTTCATGCTGGAGACGAGCCTGCTCCTGATTGACGAGCCAGAAGGCTCCGTCCATGTCACGCTGTTGAATCAAGCGAAGCACTTCAGAGGTAATCCCGACGCCGAATCCTGAAAACATAGCCCGCAGGCAGCGGAAATAGGCCAGGTGCAGCTGCGTGTACAGGCGGTACCCGTTATCCGACCGCTCCGGCTCGGGGACCACCCCCCAAGATTCATAGTGGCGCAGGGCGCTTGTGCTGATATACAATTCCCTGGCGATTTCGATCGGCTTATAATAACGCATTTCCCTTCCCCCTTATGCGCTTGGACTATCTTCACTCCCCCAAGGATAACATGCCGGCAAACACTGCACAAAAAGCTTTAAGTGACATGATAATGTTCTGTTGCAGGGTTACTGTGATTTCGAGCGAAAATTTAAGCCTGCCTTCCCATTTGCATGAGTGTTATAAAATTTGGGTGTAAGTTGAATTTCAATCGCAAGGTAGGAGGTAGAACATGGAACAAGAAGCAGCCGTTGACGTGCGCGGGCTAAGGAAAGCTTACGGCAAGGAGGATGTTCTGAAGGGATTGGACCTGCGGGTTGAGCAGGGAACCGTGTACGGCGTACTCGGCCCCAACGGGGCAGGCAAGACGACGCTGATCAGCATATTGTCCACGCTGCTCGCGCCGGATTCCGGTTCGGTCCGGATCTTTGGACTCGACGTCGTGCGGGAAGCCGATGCCGTGCGCCGAAGGATTGGGCTCACCGGGCAATTCGCCGCGGTGGACGAGGGGATGAGCGGCCGCGATAATTTGGTCCTCTTCGGCAGGCTGGCGGGTTATTCCGCCAAAACGGCCAAAGTGCGGGCCGAACAGCTGCTGGATGCATTTGGCCTGACCGATGCGGCCGGGCGTTCGGCCGGAAAGTATTCGGGGGGCATGCGGAGGAGGCTGGATATTGCCGCGGCGATGCTCGTCGCCCCGGACCTTCTGTTTTTGGACGAACCGACGACCGGTCTGGATCCGCGGAGCCGCAGCGAAGTGTGGGATATCGTGCGCGCTTTGGTGGACCATGGCACAACCGTGGTGTTGACGACCCAGTATCTGGAGGAAGCGGACCAGCTTGCGGACCGCGTGGCAGTGATCGGCGAGGGCGCCGTCATCGCCGAAGGCACGCCCGCCGAACTAAAGGCTTCCATCGGCTCAGGCTCGATTCAAATCCGGCTGGCCGACCCGAAGCAGCGGGGAGAAGCCGAGCAGGTCCTGCGGCGCGTGCTTCAAACAGAAGCCAGGCTTCATGCGAATCCCGCCGAACTGTCGGCTCAAGTCTCCGATCCGCGGCAGGCTGCACTGGCGCTGACGGAACTGAGTGAGGCAGGCATTTATACGCACCAATATTCGCTTGGAGAGCCTAGTCTTGATGAGGTTTTTCTCACGCTGACCGGCAGGAGCGCTCAAGCAGAACCTTTGAAGGAGGAGAACCGATGAGCGAACCACAGTCCAGAATGCTGGCCGCCCTGAACCTGAGGGAGCGTCCGCCGCGGCCGAGCGCGCCGCAGGCGGTAATGACCTTTATTTGGCGCTCATGGCGGAAAACGAGCGGCAACGCGGCATATTTAGCGATCGATTCGATCATTTTCCCGGCGGTCTTTCTGCTGATCTTTACGTATTTGTTCGGCGGCGCCATCTCCGGATCAACGGGAAATTACCTGCAGTATCTGCTGCCGGGCATGATGGTGTATACCGTCACCACCATGACGGTGTACATCGGCATCAATCTCAAAACAGATATCGAACGCGGTGTCTTCAACCGATTCCGAACGCTTCCGTTCTGGCAGCCCGCTGCGATCATCGGCACGATGGCCATCAACCTCATCTCCTTCGCCGTGGGACTCATCACGACGTTAGGGCTCGGAATGCTGCTCGGATTCCGCCCGGAAGCGGGATTGCCTGGAGTGCTCCTGTCCATGCTGCTCGTCATGCTTTATGCTTTCAGTTTCAGCTGGATCTTTGCCTGCCTGGGACTGACCGTACGGAAAACCGAATCGCTCACGACGATGTCCTATCTCGTGCTGTATCCACTCATGTTTACGAGTAACGTGTTTGCCGATACGTCCACCATGCCGGATTGGCTGGGTCCGGTCGTTGCTTACAACCCTGTCAGCCTGGCTTCTTCATCGGCCCGGGCATTGATGCACGGTACGGCGGATACAGCTGCCCTGACCACCACGCTGATAAGCTTGGGATGTATCATTGCCGTATTTATGCCGCTTGCATTTCAGCTTTACCGCAAAAAAAGCAAGTGACCGAAACCAAAGAAAACATCGCCAGGGAATGGCAACGCTTTGGTTGTAACCCTCCTTGATCCTTGGAGCGGGAAGCCCGCCGCTAAGAGATGACTCTCCAAAGGCTTTCCCGCTTGCATTGAAAAACGGGCCTCCCGTATGCTATCATAATTTAGAGTCAATTCTATCAGAACGTGGAAGTTATCCATGAATAAACCGGCCGGGAGCAGCTATTCTCGGCCTTTTTCCATGCGGGGAGCGAATGATTGTTGAAAACTCTAGTCATAGCAGAAAAACCGGATATGGGGCGCAACATTGCCGCGGTCATTGAGCCGAGGGCGAAGAATGCCCGTTCCTATCTGGAGGGGGAGCAGTATATCATTACCTGGGCCATCGGACATCTCGTCGGTTTGGCAGAGCCGGATGCCTATGATGACCGGTACAAGAAATGGAACTTTCGTGATCTGCCGATCATGCCCGACCAATTCAAAATCGTGCCGCATTATAAAACGAAAGACCAGCTGAAAACGATCGGGGAGCTGGCAAAACGCTGCGACCGGATCGTTAATGCCTGCGACGCGGGGCGGGAGGGGCAGTACATCTTTGCGCTGATTCAGCAGCAGCTGAAGCTGAAGCAGCCCGTCCGTCGGCTGTGGATTTCGGACCTGACCGCGGAGAGCATCGCCCAGGGCTTCAGGGAGCTGCGCGCCGCCGAGGAATTCGAAAATTTGACGCAGGCCGCCAGGGCCCGCAGCGAGGCCGACTGGCTTATCGGCATGAACGCGACCCGGGCGTTTACGACGAAGCATAACACCCTGCTGTCCGTCGGACGGGTTCAGACGCCCGTGCTGGCGCTCATTTATGACCGGCAGAAGGAAATCGAGTCGTTTGAATCGCTGACGTATTACGAGGTCAAGGCTCATTTTCGCCAAGAGGCGCTGGAGTACACGGGAACGTGGCAGGGGGACCGGCTGACCTCCAAGGAGAAGGCCGAGGCGATTGCCGCCAGGGTCAAAGGGAAGGAAGGCAAAATCGCCAAATACGAAGTCAAAGATACGAAGGAGTATCCTTTTAAGCTGTATGACCTGACGCTGCTGCAGCGGGACGCAAACGCCAAGTTCGGCTTCTCCGCCAAGAAGACGCTGGACATCGCGCAGGCATTGTATGAACGGCATAAAGTGATTTCATATCCGCGGACCAACTCCAATTACGTCAATGAGCAAAATATTGAAGGGATGCATAAGGCGCTGCATATGCTGAAATCCACTTCATATAAGGAACAGGCTGAAGGGGCCAACGCATCTCTGGTACACAAGAACAACAAGGCGATCTGCAATCCGGAGAAGGTCGAGGATCACCATGCCATCCTGCCGACGCTTAAGCGGCCCGGCCAGCTGGGCAAGGAGGAACAGCAGCTGTACGACCTGATCATTCTGCGGTTTTTGTCCCAGTTCTATCCGCCCGCCTTGTACAAGCAGCATACGGTCCTGACCGAGGTGGAGGGGGACCTGTTCAAAACGAACGTGAAGGAGCTGCTGTCGCTGGGATGGAAGGTGCTGATGCCGAGCACCGATAAGAGCGGGAAGAAAACGAAATCCGCAAAGCAGGAGGAAGAGGAAGAAAATCTGGAGTGGAATGACCGGGCTTTCGATCTGGATCCCGAGAAGCCGGTGAAATGCGGCAAGAGCGAAGCCAAAGAGAAAGCTACGCAGCCGCCGAAGAGCTATACGGAGGGCACCCTGCTGAAGGCGATGGAAAGCGCGGGCCGGACGATTGAAAACGACGAGCTGCGGGACGCGATGAAGGACAGCGGTCTCGGCACGCCGGCCACCCGGGCGGCGACGATCGAACGGCTGAAGAAGGTCGGATATATCGCTATGCAGGGCAAAAAGATCACGATTACCCAGAAGGGCAGGACGGCGGTCGAGCTCATTCGCCAGGCAGGCGTCGAGCTGCTGACTTCTCCCGAGATGACCGGACAGTGGGAGCGGCGTCTGCATCAAATATCCAAGGGCGAGGCAGCCTCGGTTAAATTTATGGACAATGTCCGCAAATTTACGGTCTCCATCATCGAGAAGGTTGGTGTCCAGCAGGCGGCGCCATCTTCGCTCTTCGGTACGGATCAGGAGCAGGGCCGGGGAAAGCCGCGCTCAAGGTCGGCGGCAGGGAAGGGCAAGCGGGGGACAGGAACCGCTTCGCGAACGGCCCGCACGGAAACGGCCGCTGCTGCCGCGCCCCCCGCACCGCCGGGGGAACGGCTGACACATGGGCCATGTCCGCGGCCGGGCTGCCACGGCCAGATAATCGAAGGCAAAAAGGGTTACGGCTGTACCGCATTCAAAGACGGATGCGGATTTGTGATCTGGAAGGAGTTCTCCGGCAAAAAAATCAGCGCCAACATGCTGAAATCGCTGCTGGCTTCCGGCCGTACGCAGCTGCTGTCCTTCAGCGGAACCGGGGGACCGTATAAAGCGCGGATCGTGCTGCAGGATCGAAGTTCCGGTAAGCTGAGCATCGAGCGTTCGACTTAAATCAAACCAAAAAGAACGGACCCTGGCGGGCCCGCTCTTTTTTTGCCTATTTTGTATCGAGGCGGCACATTCACTGTCTCAAGGCGTTTGCAGAAGTTACGATGCTCTTGCTGTGGATAACCTCGGGAACTTCCTCGATGCTTGTGACCGTGTAAAGGGAGCTGTCCGGCTTCTTCTGCAGCTCCACCATGTTATAAATCCATTCGTTCTGCTGTTTGATATAGATGCTGTGGATTCCTGCCGATAATGCCGGCATCACATCGGTGCGCAGGGAGTTGCCGATCATCCAGGTGGAAGGACGGTAGAAGCCGCCCTGCTTCAGGATGTTCTCCAGCGTCGCTTCGTTTTTGTGCTGCGTAATGTAGATCCGGTCGTCAAAGTACTGGCTCAGCTTCATCTGGTCAATCTTCCGCTGTTGTATCGCCGTTTCTCCGCCGGTGTACAGGTACAGATGATGTCCCTGTGATTTCAGCGACTCCAGCGTCTCTACCATGCCCGGATAGGGCTCCACTTCCTGCTCGTACACGCTCAGGCCGAGCTCCATCAGCTGTTTTTCTTCGTCCGGCTGAACGGGGCGGTTAAACTTGCGGCTGAAGAAGCGGTATGTTTCGATCAGCGATTTGGGGAAGATGCCGCTGCTGAAGCCAGCTTGGCTGACGGCCGCAACGTCGATTTCGATCTGCTTGCTGCGAATCTCTTCTGTCTTGATCTGGTGGGGCTCAAACCATTGTTGCACCCATTCAAAAAACTCCCCGAGGACGATGCCGAAATACTTGTTGCAGTGGATCAGCGTGTCATCCAGATCGAACAGAATATGCTGCTCAGGTGCTTTCACGTTAGGTCACTCCTTAAAGACGGATGTAGGACTCCAGAAACATCTGAAGCTCCGCCGCTCCGTCCGGACGAATGCTGAATTTCTCGGTGTTGTAGGAACCCAAATGGATGCGCAGCAGACCCGCTACCCTGAGGATCATCAAATGGTGCTTAAGCAGCTCCTGGGTCTGGTTCAGATCCCGCATCATATCGTCCAGGGAACGCGGCTTCTCCGCCGCATACCGCAGCAGGCGCAGCCGCTTCGGATCAGCCAGCGCATGCGTCATGCGCAGCAGGCAGGTCGGCGGCTCATCCTCCTGTTCTTCAGGGACGTCAACAGGATACTGGATCAGCATCATTTTCCGGTAAAAGCAGTAAGCGTTGATCGGGCGGTTGTGCACGGTCGGGAATAACACGATGGTTTCCAGCCCGGGAACATCTTCAACCACCAGTCCGCCGGAAGCGTACTCTACCAGGCTTTGAGGCTCCATCTTGGTCAGCAGCATGCGCTTCTCCTCCGCATCCTCTTCGATCAGCGGGATAATGGCGGGTTCCTCATGCTTGAAATAATGCTCATACCATAACTCGAGCAGCGGTGTATATGAATCACGAATTCGTTCAGCTTCCTTTACGGTTAAAGAAGGCAGGTAAGGGGAGGCGGCTTGGTACAGCACCTCTGCCGGCGTTTCATGCAGGCAATCCAAAAAGGCGCGGACGGTATCGCCGTTTGCGCGGTGAATCGCCCAGGCATACAGCACGTCGTAATCGTCGAATGGCCAAGCTGCGGCCGGGCCTAAGGCGGACGTCACTTCAGGTGGAAGCTTGCCGCTCACTTCACCGATCCATTCGGGCCCGATGTCGAGGTTGCGAATCCATTTCTTCGAAATGTACACCATAAAGCTGCTAAGCAGCTCGTAAATCGGTGAAACGTCAACCTTTACTTCATAGTTCATGAAACCAATAACCTCCTATGAAATCTGTGCGCTCATTCCATTATGGCTTGTTGATAGCAGGGTTGTCCACTATAATGTTCAGGGAGTTTGAACGGATTTGCACTCAAGGAGGATATTTTCATTGTCAACACAGAACGACAGCAATCGCGGATTATCTATTCATTACCTCATTCTGATCACCGTGATCGTTGCAGCAGGGCTCAGTCAGGGGCTGCTGCTGCCGGTCCTGTCCATATTTTTGGAGCAAATGGGCGTATCGTCTTCCGTCAACGGATTAAACGCAGCCGCCCTGTACGTCGGATCGTTCGCCATGACGCTTGTCGCCGAGCGGACGCTGGGCGCGCTTGGCTTTAAGAAGCTGGTGAGTGCCGGCCTCGTGCTCGTGCTCGTCTCCGTCATATTGTTTCCGCTTGTGCCGAGCGTGAAAGTGTGGTTTGTCTTAAGGCTGCTCGTCGGCATCGGAGACAGCGCCGTTCATTATGCTGCCCAATTATGGGTGCTGATGGTCACGCCGGCCGAATACCGGGGACGAAACCTCTCGCTGTACGGCATGTCGTATGGCCTGGGATTCAGCTTCGGGCCGCTGGGTATCCAGCTCCTGAAGTATGGAAATGCGGTGCCCTTCATCGTGCTGGCGCTGCTGATGCTGCTCGTGCTTGTGCTGGTCTGGGCGAAGCTGCCCGATTTCCGCCCGGAGCGGACGGAAGGGGAGGCGCAGCCTCCGCGGCGCTTCCGCCGAAGCTATGCACTCGCCTGGTACGCCCTTCTACCCGCACTGCTGTACGGGTACATGGAAGCCGGGATTAACAGCAATTTTCCGGTCTACGGGCTACGAACAGGGATGGGCGAGTCCCAGATCGCGTTCCTGCTTCCGTTCATCGGCATCGGCGGATTGATTCTGCAGCTGCCGCTCGGCATGCTGAGCGACCGCTTCGGCCGCAAAAACGTGCTTATCGCCTGCGGCCTCATCGGCGGCGCCGCTTTTATGGCCGTGCCGCTGGCAGGAACGGCGACAGCCTGGCTCGTTCTGCTCCTGTGCGTGGCGGGGGGCATGGTCGGCTCGTTTTTTTCGCTGGGCCTGGCCTACGCGGCGGATATTCTACCGAAGGCGCTGCTTCCCGCAGCGAATGTCGTCGCATCCTTTCATTTTAATATAGGCAGCATCGCCGGGCCGAACATCGGGGGGATCCTGATGCAGTATGGGTGGAACGGAGGCGTGTTCGTTGTGATGGGCCTCGCCTTCGCCTTATTCGGCGCCGTCGGCACCGCCTTTCGGACTTCGGGTGGACGCAGTCAGGAGCCGCTATAGAATAGTTTTTCCCAAAAGGTTCAATAATGTGCGAAAACTCTATATAATCGATATAATAGAAACGTATTGTTCAAAGCCAAGAAGAGATAGAGATCACAGGACAAGAGGAGAAATGTCATGATACGAATTCAGCATTTAACCAAGTCAGTCGGTGTGGACAGAATTCCGATACTCAAAGGGGTATCCCTCGATATCCAGAAGGGCGAGCTTATCGCCGTTGTCGGTGCCAGCGGAAGCGGCAAAAGCATGCTGCTGCGGTGCTTGGCACTGAAGGAAAAATGGGACGGAGGGACGTTTGTCATCGACGGCCAGGATGTGCTGAAGGAACCTCTCGGCGGAAAACGAAAAATTAGACGCGAATGGGCATACTTAGAGCAGAATCCCCAGCTCTATCCGAACCGGACCGGCCTGAAGAACGTGCTGATCGGCCAAGCCAGTCAGACGCCGCTTTGGCGCATGGTGACGGGGATGGTCCGCTCGGACGATTATATGGGCGCGATGGACGTCATCGAGCAGATGGGTCTCTTGGATAAAGCCCGTATGAAGGCGGGCACGCTGAGCGGCGGAGAAAAGCAGCGCATCGCCATCGCAAGAGCTTTGGTTCATGGGGCCAAGGTTATTCTCGCCGATGAGCCGGTGGTCGGGCTGGACCCGAAATCGGCGGAAAGCGTAATGGAAACGCTGAAAAATCTATGCGAGGAGGAGCGCGTCACCGTCATTTCCGTGCTTCCGATTGAGCTCGCCGAGAAATTTGCCACCCGTATCGTCGGGCTGTCTGGCGGGGAGGTCGCATTCGACATCCGCGGCCGCCGTCTGACGATGAGGGAAAAAAATATGATTTAGACTTTGCGCCCGTTTGCGGGCTTGGTATAGAAAAGAGTGATGCAATGCATTTGTTGAAGACAAACTGGATACGTGCTGCAGCTGCGGTCCTGCTGACGTTTGTGCTGGGCGGCTGCACGTTTATCAGCGACCCGGTCAGCTTGATGAAGACGCCGATGCTGTCTGCGGATAAAGAGACGCTGAGCTCGATCATCCACGCGCAGCTTCCCGATGGAGCGGATCTCATCCGCTCGAGGGAAGAAACCGACACCAACCTGATCCATTTCGTCGATCTGGACGGAGACAAGGTCAACGAGGCGGTCGTATTCTACGAAACGCCGGATCAGCAGGTGGTCATCCACTGCATGATTTTCAAGCTGGTCAACGGAACGTGGACGAAGGTAACATCTTTCGACGGAGAGGGCAGGGTACTGGAATCTCTTCAGTTCAAGGACCTGAACAATGACGGCAAACCGGATATTATCGCCGGATATTCCAGAAGGGACGAAAACCCTGTGAACCGTTTGTACGTCTATACGTACGCGGAGGGCAGCATCAAGAAAGACCTGATGCAGGATTACACCAATTTCGTCATTATGGACCTGAACGGGGATAAAAAGAACGACCTGACGATTATTAGCCTGAAGCAGAATGATCAGGCTTTTGTGGCGACATACCAGTATGAAGAAGGCAGCTATGTCGAAATTGACAAGCTGGATATGGATCCGTACGTTTCGAATTATTACAATATTGTCGCAGGTAATGTCTATAAGGATCCAGAAGGTAGAGCCAAGGAAGGCATTGTGATCGACACCTCGATCGGCGGGGGAGACGCCTCTTATTCCAACATCATCGTGATGGAGGACGGGAAGCTGAAGTCCGTGTTCGGAGGCAATCAGGACACCACATTCAAGGATCTGCCGGTCAAGAGCGGCGACGTGAACAATGACGGGATCATCGAAATCGGATCCGTAGAGCCGCCGATCGGCTGGAACTATTTCAAGCCCGATGAAATTCCGAACTTCTTCGTATATTCGCAGTGGGACGGCAAACAAGGACTAAAATTCGTCGCCGAGCAATATCGTGATTTACAGAACGGCTTCGAGCTGGGCTTCTTCCCGCCGGAGTGGCATAACAAGGTGACGGTGGACACCAAGTCAATCAAGAACCAGTATTTGCGCTTCGTGATGGTCGATACCGGCAAAACGGTGGCCGAGATCAAATTTTTCACCCTGGCCGAGTGGGATAAACAGCATGATGAATGGAAGTACCTGTACCGGACGAACGACAAGGTGATCGGCTACAAGAAATACGGGGACTTTGATATCGATAACAGCAAGAAGCAGCTGAAGAACGAGGTACCCCCGATTGAAAGGAAGGAAAAGATCAGTGAGTAAAGTTTTAATTTTGGAAGACGAGGATTCCATCCGCAGTTTTATTGTGATCAACTTGAAACGCAACGGCTTCGATGTGCTGGAGGCGGCAAACGGGAACGAGGCGCTCGATAAATTGACGTCCAATCCCGATATCGATATCGCACTGCTGGACGTTATGGTTCCGGGGATCGACGGTTTTGAGGTGTGCCGCCGCATCCGGGAAACGAACGAACGGATCGGTATTATCTTTTTGACAGCGAAAGTGCAGGAACAGGACAAGGTGTACGCTCTGTCCGTCGGCGCGGACGACCATGTGAGCAAGCCGTTCAGTCCGACCGAACTAATCGCACGGATTCAATCGCTGCTGCGCCGGGTGAACGTTCACCGCGAAACGACGGCGAAGGTCAGCTTTCACTCAGGTCCGTTCAGCCTTGACCTGATCTCCAAGCAGTTCAAGAAGAACGGGCATGCGATCGAACTGACGCCGACGGAATTTTCGCTGATCCAATTTTTCCTCGAAAAAGAAAATACGCCTCTCAGCAGGGACGTACTGCTCGATCATGTATGGGGCAAAGAATATATGGGCGATCCTAAGATCGTGGACGTGAATATCCGCCGTCTCCGCCAAAAAATCGAGGAGAATCCGTCGGACCCCGAGTTTTTACAGACCGTATGGGGCCACGGTTATAAATGGAAGGGTCAGGGACAATGATCAAGAAAGGCATACGCAGGCAGATTGTCCTGCACTACTTTATCGTAGTGTTCTCGGCGCTTCTGCTGGCGGAAGTCATTTTTTTATTAGCCATACGAACGTATTACTATGACAGCATTTATAGTCATATTAAAAACCATATCGACAATGTGGAGGATTATTATTACCAGCGGATCAACCCGGGGCTTGACGGGAACCGCGACCTGGCTTCCATGCTGACCTACTACGATCTGAACTCGGCCAATGTGCAAATTCTGGATCCCCAGGGTAACGTGCTGATCAACTCTTCCGAGTTTCAGCCCGATATGTCTGTGAAGACGGCCGATATTTCCCAGGCGCTGTCCGGCAACGTCGGCCGTTGGGTCGGGCGTCAGGCCAGCACCGGCGAGAATGTCATGGCCGTGTCGAAACTGGAGCAGAGCAGCGGGCAGGATGGCTATATCGTCCGTTATGTCACCTCGCTGGAAACGGTCAACGATAAATTGTTTAATCTAACCATGCTTGCCACGGGCGTAGGAGCGGCTGTACTCGCCATCGTGCTCGTATTCAGTATGGGTCTTGCCAACTCCATCGTGCAGCCGTTGAACACGATTACGGCCGTCTCCGCCGAGATGGCCCGCGGCAAGTTCAACCAGCGGATCAAGGGCGACTACAAGTACGAGCTTGGCGAGCTGGCATCCACGCTGAACTATATGGCCCAGGAGATCGTCCGGAGCAATCAGGTCAAGGACGATTTCATTTCGTCGATTTCGCACGAGCTGCGGACGCCGCTGACGAGTATTAAAGGGTGGAGCGAAACGATCAATTCGGGAGGCTATGACCCCGAAGAGACCCGGATCGGCATGGAGATCATTACGAAGGAGACTGAGCGCCTGATTGGCCTCGTTGAGGAAATCCTCGACTTCTCCAAACTGCAGCAGAATGAGATGAAGATTGCGATTGGCCGGGTCGACATCAAAGAGCTGCTCCAGGAAATCATGTTGAACCTGTGGACGAAGGCGGAGAGCAGGCAAATCGAGCTCCGGCTGAAGTCCGAGGACAGACCGCTCGTGGCCGGGGACGCGAACCGCTTGAAGCAGGTGTTCCTGAACCTGGTGGACAATGCGATCAAATTTTCGCATGAGCATTCGGCAATCGATCTGGTCGTGTACTTTGAAGGCGACAATGTCGTAACCGAAGTGAGGGATACGGGGATCGGGATCAGCGAGGATCACTTGGTCAAAGTGCGCGACCGGTTCTTTCAGGTGGATCCGCTTAACGGCGGCACCGGTCTTGGACTTGCCATCTCCCAGCAGCTGGTTGAGCTTCATAAAGGAATTTTGCTCATCCAGAGCACGTTGGGAGAGGGGACGACGATCGTCGTGTCCCTGCCTCGGCTGCCGGAGAATACTGCTCTAACGGACGGTGCACCCGAGCTGCCTCCCGCAGACGAAAAGCTTTCATGAAGTTCATACACATCAAAGAGCGAACTCCCGGAAAAAAGGAGTTCGCTCTTTATATATTCACACATATTGTATTAAGAGGATAAGCCTTCGGCACGCAGGCGTCCGGTTTTCTCGTATACATCCTGCAGGAGTCGGGAAGGCTGGGTACGAATGCTTGGTTTCGGCATAACGGTTTCGTAAGGGCCGACTACTGTCACCTGACCCGGCGTTCCTTTGATGACCGCGCCGTCTTTAATGATCGCTCCTTCGCCAATAATGGCATGCTCGATCTGCACGTTGCGTCCGATCCGGACGTTCGGCATCACGACGCTGTCCTTAATCTCGGACATTTTGCCGACTTCTACACCACAGAACATCACGGATTGATGCGCTATCCCGTCCAATGTGCACGTTTCGGATATCAGGCAGTTGGTCGCCATCACGCTGCGGTTCCGTGTCGATCCGAGCTTCGTACGCCAAGGACGGGTGTACATTGGCCATTCACTGTTATGCAGCTTCCAGTCCAGATCGTCGGACAAGAGGTCCATGTGTGCTTCCCAAAGGCTGGCAACAGTGCCGACATCTCTCCAATACCCGTCAAAGCGATACGCGAACAGTTCATCCTGATCCGCCAGCATCTTCGGAATAATATCCTTGCCGAAGTCATGGCTTGAGGCATCATTCGCGGCGTCCTCCATCAAATGTCTGCGGAGGTACTCCCATTCAAACAAATAGATGCCCATGGATGCCAGGTTACTTTCGGGTTCGGCCGGTTTCTCGGCAAAGTCCGAGATGCGCAGCGATTCGTCCACGCTCATGACCCCGAAACGGCTGGCTTCCTCCCAAGGCACCTCCATGACAGAGATGGTGGCTTTGGCGCCGTTCTTTTGATGAAATTGAAGCATTTGATTATAATCCATGTGGTAAATATGGTCACCGGACAAAACCAGTACATGTTCCGGCTGGTGACGGTCAATATATTCGATATTTTTATAAATGGCATCAGCAGTTCCCAAGTATTCCGAGGATCCTGTATTGTAAGAAGGCAGCAGGGTGATTCCGTCCTCTCCATTTTTTTGGAGGCCCCATGGTTCGCCTTCCCCGATATGCAGATGAAGCGATTCAGCCTCGTACTGCGTCAGCACACCGATGGTGTCAATGCCTGAGTTTACGCAGTTACTGAGAGGAAAATCGATAATACGGTAACGGCCGCCGAACGGAACAGCGGGCTTTGCCAGTTTCGATGTCAGAGGTGATAATCTGCGCCCTTCACCTCCGGCAAGCAACATGGCGATGCATTCTTTTCTCTTCATGTCGTTTCCTCCCATTCAAAATTGTAAATGTAGTACATAAATAAACGACTATCGCCCATCTGAAACGATTATATTGAAATATCACTGAAAAATTACAATTTTATCTTTCAGCGGTCATTTTTATTTTCATTTTGGCTACAATGGGGTAATGGTTTACATGCACTATATTCCTAAAGCAGGTGATCATTTGGAGAACATGAATAAGGCGCCGGGTCAGCCGCTGTCCGCGGAAGACATCTATTTGTTTCATGAAGGGACCTCCTATCACAGTCACAGGATGTTGGGCGCTCATCCTGCTGTGGAAGAAGGCGAGGAAGGCGTCCGGTTCACCGTCTGGGCGCCCCATGCCCAGGCTGTAGGCTTGGCGGCAGACTGGAACAACTGGAACGGAGAAAAGGATTCGTTATATAAGATACCCGATTCAGGTTTTTGGACTCGCTTTTTCCCCGGAATCCGTTCAGGTACTTTTTACAAATATGACATGACCGGACCTGGCGGAGAACGGTTTCTGAAGGCCGATCCTTATGCGTTTCAGTCGGAGCTGCGCCCGGCCACCGCGTCAGTGGTCACGGATCTTGCCGGATATGTATGGAATGACGGTCCCTGGCGTAGAAAGAGAAAAGCACCTTACCGCAAGCCGCTGAACATATATGAGATCCATTTCGGTACGTGGCGGCAGAAAGAGGACGGGACTTTTTATACATACCGGGAAATGGCTGATCTTCTTATTCCTTATTTGAAGGAAATGCACTATACCCATGTCGAGTTTATGCCGCTTGCGGAGCATCCATACGATTTATCTTGGGGATATCAGGGAACGGGCTATTTCGCCGTGACGAGCCGCTATGGGACGCCTCATGACTTTATGTATTTGGTGGACGCCCTGCACCAGGCCGATATCGGCGTTATCCTGGACTGGGTGCCATCCCATTTCGCCAAGGATGCCCACGGACTCCGCCAGTTTGACGGGACGCCGCTGTTTGAATACAGCGATGCCTATAAAGCAGAAAAACCCGGCTGGGGCACGCTCAGCTTTGACTTCGGCAAACCGGAGGTCCGCTCGTTTCTGATTTCCAACGCGTTGTTCTGGCTGGACGTGTTCCACATTGACGGGCTCCGGGTTGACGCGGTCACCAGCATGCTGCGGCTTGATTTCGAAAAGCAGGAAGGACAGTTCCAGCGCAACGAGAACGGTGGTCTTGAGAACACCGAGGCGATCGCTTTCCTGCAGCAGTTGAACACCGTGGTGTTCAGCTATTTCCCAAATACGCTGATGATGGCTGAAGAATCCAGCGCCTGGCCCGGGGTTACCGCACCCGTGCACGAAGGCGGGCTGGGCTTTAATTACAAATGGAACATGGGCTGGATGAACGACACGCTGGATTATGTGGAAACCCCGTTTGAACAGCGGCCCGGGCGGCATCATCTGCTGACATTCCCGATTGCTTATGCTTATTCTGAGAATTATGCGCTGCCTTTATCCCATGATGAAGTTGTTCACGGCAAAAAATCGCTGCTCAGCAAAATGCCTGGGGATTACGGGCAGAAGTTCGCCGGGCTTCGGCTGCTGCTTGGGTACCAGATGACCCATCCCGGGAAAAAGCTGTTGTTCATGGGCGGGGAGTTTGGCCAGTTTATCGAATGGAAGGACCAGGAGCAGCTTGACTGGCTGCTGCTGGATTACGAGAGCCACCGCAGTTTGCTTCGGTATACCGCGGAATTAAACCGGCTATATCTGAACGAACCGGCGCTGTGGGAGCGGGATCATGAGCTTGAAGGGTACCAATGGATCACGCCGCATGACAACACGCAAAGCGTCATTTCGTACCTCAGAAAAGGGAAGAAAGCCGGTGACACCCTTGTCGTCATTATTAATTTTCAACCGGTGCGGCGCGAGCATTACCGAATCGGGATTGCCAAGTCCGGCACGTACGTGCCCGTGTTCTGCAGCGAGGATTCCCAATATGGCGGAAGCGGCGAGTTTAACGCCGAACCCGTGCAGACGGAGAAGATCCCTTGGCATGAACAAACGTGCAGTCTGGAATTAACACTGCCGCCGCTCAGTATGCTGATATATAAAAGGGAGCAGCCTCGTACGAAAAAGGCGGTTCCTGGTAAAGAGAGTAAGCCAAGCAAGCGAAGTGCCGCGTCAAAGTCCGGAAAACCCGGTGAAACCACCCGGGTGTCGGCGTCCAAAGCCAAGGAAGGGTTAAAGATGCCTACTGCAGAGACAAAGAAAAGATCGGGCAGAGGCACCGGAAGGAAACCGGTGACGGAAGACGGCCCGCGGATCAATGAATAGGAGGCAGGAGAGATGAAAGTCATATTTGCAGCAGCGGAATCGACACCGTTTATTAAAACAGGGGGTCTTGCCGATGTCATCGGCGCGCTGCCCAAAGCGCTCAAGCGAAGCGGCGCGGATGTGCAGGTCATTTTGCCCAAACATAAAGGGATACCACAGCAATTTAAAGATGAAATGCAGCATTTCACGGAAATCAAAGTGCCGGTCGGCTGGAGAAATCAATACTGCGGCATCGAAAAGCTCGTGTGCGACGGCATTCCAGTATATTTTCTCGATAACGAATACTATTTCGGACGGGATAGCGTGTACGGATACATGGACGACGGCGAACGCTTCGCCTTTTTCAACCGGGCCGTGCTTGAAGTGCTTCCGCTGATCGGTTCCGAGCCGGACGTGCTCCACTGCCATGACTGGCATACGGCGCTTATTCCGGTGTTGCTGCAGGCGCACTACCGCCATAACGAGTATTACCAGCACATCCGTACCGTGTTTACGATACATAATTTGCTGTACCAGGGAATTTATCCTTACGAGGTACTTGGCGAACTGCTGGAGCTGGGGCATCAATATTTTACGCCAGAAGGCCTTGAGTTTTACGGAAATGTCAACTTTATGAAAGGCGGGATCGTATACGCCGATCACGTGACGACAGTGAGTCCGACCTACGCCAGGGAGATTCAGACGGCCCATTACGGATATGGGTTGGAAGGGCTGCTGTATTCGCTCGGTGACCGGCTGAGCGGGATCGTAAACGGAGTAGACACGAAGAGTTACAATCCCGCTAACGATACGAGCCTCTATGTAAAATACCGGTCGAACCTGGCGAAAAAGAGAGAAAACAAAGCAGGGCTCCAGCAGGAGCTCGGCTTGCCGGTTAAACCGGACGTGCCGCTCATTGCAATGGTGACCCGGCTGGTGGAGTCCAAGGGAATGGATCTCGTGACGCGGGTGCTGGACGAAATGCTGGATCACGACGACTTCCAGTTCGTCTTGCTCGGCACGGGCGACTCCGCCTACGAGCATTGGTTCCGCGAAGCGGCAGGGCGGCATCCGGACAACATGTCGGCGCAGATTACGTTCAGCGACGCCCTGTCACGCAAAATATATGCAGGCAGCGACATGTTCCTCATGCCGTCGAAGTTCGAGCCATGCGGCATCAGCCAGCTGCTGGCGCTGCGGTACGGCAGCATCCCGATCGTTCGCGAGACCGGGGGGCTGAACGACACCGTGCAGTCTTACAACGAGTTTACGGGCGAGGGCAACGGTTTCAGCTTCACGGCGTTCAACGCCCACGACATGATGCATACGATCCGCCGCGCAGCAGCGTTTTACCAACAGCCGGAGCATTGGAGCAAAATCGTGAAGAATGCCTTTGCCGGGGATTACAGCTGGAACATGTCCGCCAAGGAGTATATGGACATTTATGAACGCGTCACCGTTTAAAGCAAACGGAGCTGGTCCAGGCCGGCTCCGTGGTCATATTCACAGCCGCTAAGAATCCATATGGAAAAAGCCTTCCGGAACTCCGGAAGGCTTTTCGTTATGAAGAAACCGATTTATTTGGTGAGATTTCGGTACAAAATCCGGTACCCGTAAGGGTCCAGACTGACGTTCATCGTTCCGTTCTGTGTAGGCACATTGTCGCCCGATAAGGCGTCCTTCCAGTCATTCGTAACCATCGGGTGGGACAGCACTTGCGGCTTGTCGGTGTTGTTCATCCAGATCGTGAAATGAACCCGGCTGTCCATGCGCTCGTAAATAATGTTGGGATTGCCCGGTTCCGCCTTCAAAAAGCGGAAGCGGCCTTCGCGGAGCGCTTTGTTTTTTTTGCGCAGACCGATGAGCAGCTTGTAAAAATCGTACAGCTCGCGGTCCTGCTTCTTCGGATCCCACTCCATGCATTTACGGCAGTCCGGATCGCCGCCTCCGGTAAGGCCCACCTCATCACCGTAGAAGATGCATGGCGTCCCCATGAACGTGAACAGGAAGACGACCGCCAGCTTCATCCGGCGCTTGTCGTTGCCGACTCGCGTCAAGAGGCGCGGCGTATCATGGCTGCACAGCATGTTGAACACCACTTCGTTCGTCTGCTGCGGATAGCGCATCAGGATGGTGCCCATTTTGTTGGCGAACGTCAGTCCGTCCATGCCTCCGTTGAAAAACTCCAGCACCTTGTCGGCAAAAGGGTAGTTCATGACAGAGTCGAACTGGTCACCCACCAGCCAGGCGAGGGAATCGCTCCACACTTCTCCGACGATATATGCGTCCGGATTGGCGTTTTTGACGACCATGCGGAAGTCCCGCCAAAAATGGTGGTCGACCTCGTTCGCCACGTCCAGCCTCCAGCCGTCCAGCTTGATTTCCTTAATCCAGTACTCGGCAACGTCCAGCAAATACTGCTTCACCTCGGGATTGGCCGTGTTGAACTTGGGCATATTGCCAAAGAAACCAAACGTGTCATACGTGGCGATCCCGTTCTCAACCCGAGCCGGAAACTGGTTGATATGAAACCAATCGGCGTATTTGGACTTTTCCCCATGCTTCAGGACGTCCTGGAACGGTGGAAACAGTTCGCTGCAGTGGTTGAACACGGCATCGAGCATGACGCGGATCCCTTTGCTGTGACAGGCTTCCACGACCTGCTTGAGCAGCTCGTTGTCCCCAAAATGCGGATCAACCTGCTTATAATCGACGATGTCGTATTTATGGTTCGACGGCGACGTGAACAAAGGTGTGAAATATATCGCATTAATGCCCAGATCGAGTAGGTCGTCCAAATGATCCAGGACGCCCTGCAGGTCGCCGCCGAAGAAATTGTCTGTTGTCGGCTGTCCTCCCCAAGGCTGTGTCCCTTTCGGATCATTCCTTGGATCCCCGTTTGCAAAACGTTCCGGCATAATTTGGTAAAAAATAGCATCCTTTGCCCAATCCGGCACCTTAAATACGTCGATCTCATGTATGTAAGAAAATTCGTAATAGCCGCCCGTCGGCGCCGGACAATTTCGGTACAGCCCGTTGTCGAGCATGTAAATCGTTTCTTTGCCGGAAGTGATCCGGAACGCATAGCTAAGACGCTTGTATTTAGGCAGCACGGCAGCTTCCCAATAATCGAACATCTCGTCGGTCGCGGCTTTTTCCATCGTAATTTCAAAATAGGTCGAATCCCAGTCGTATTTGTCTCCGGTCATCGCAACCACCGTATCCACGTCGTTTCGTTTGGTGCGGACACGCAGATGTATCGTCTTCGGATCGTATGCATAGGCCCATTTGTCCCGGGGGACATGGTATAAAGCTTCCAGCAGCATGACTACACCTCCATCAAATATCTAGCTATTTAATACCTCATTCCCGGAATGATGAACCATGGCTGCCGCCTTAATCTGACGTTTCGGTGAACTTTTTGCGTAGGAGTCCCCATTGCGTGTAATTACATAATAAGAAGCTTTTCTTTCAAAGGGTGCAGGTTTTTGAAGGGATTTATGCATCGGATTAGGAAGGAGACGGGCCTTGAAACGGTAAATACATATTTATTCCGAAAAAGAAGGGGAGGTGACTAAAAGAAACAATAGAACTAGGAATAAATGGTATTAAAAAGCTATAATCCGCATTATTCTGGCTATTTTGAAATGTATTGACCACTGTATGAAAATGTCATTGCATAATCATGCATTTTTATTGTATGATTAGAACCGTGGTTTTTCGGGCTGGGCCGGATACGGATCATGCCTTTGAACAACAATAAGTATCATTGAAATGGACAGGAGAGATAGATATGAAAAAATGGGGTATTCTAACGGCATGCATTCTGCTGGCAGGCTCCCTGCTTGCCGGATGCGGAAGCAAACCTTCGACTGAGGGCGGCACGGCAGCGGGCGAACAGCCGGCCAGCGGCAAGACGATCGTGCTTGGTACTAGCGCGGACTTCCCGCCGTACGAATTTCATAAAATGGTGAACGGCAAGGACCAAATCGTCGGCTTCGATATCGAAATCGCCAAGGAAATCGCCAAAGACATGGGGGCGCAGCTTGAAGTCAAGGACATGAGCTTTGATGCGCTTCTCGGCGAGCTGTCCACCGGCCGCGTAGATTTTGTCATTTCCGGCCTTACACCAAACGAAGAACGCAAGAAACAAATCGATTTTTCGAACAACTACTATAAGGCGGAGCAGGCCGTTGTCGTCAGAGAGGCTGACAAAGACAAATACAGCACGATGAAAGCTCTGGAAGGAGCTTCGCTCGGCATTCAGAAGGGTTCGATCCAGGAGGACATCGCCAAGACGATTCCGGGGGCGAAGATCACCGGCCTGGGCAAAATTTCCGACATTGTGCTGCAGCTGAATTCGAGCCGCGTGGATGCCTCCATCATGGAGAAACCGGTTGCCGAAGCATACATCAAGAACGTCAAAGGATTGGTAATTGCGGATGCGGTTCCTGATTATAAGGAAGACGGCTACGCGATCGGGATCAAAAAAGGCAACACCGAGCTCGTGAACCAAATCAACAAAACGCTGGACCGTCTGAAATCCGAAAACAAGATTGAGCAGTACGTCGCCGAAGCGAGCGATTTGGCTGCACAGAAATAGAGGTTAAGCTGTCTGTTCTCATTTTATACATCGGATAAAATAGCGAAGCGAATTCGCTATTTTTTCTGTTCAATGATGGGTACCTTGTTTCAAATATGTCCCGATCTGTTGTATACAGGGGAAGGATGGGACAGGCAGGTATGATGACAAAGGAGGTTCTTGGGTCTTTATGTATATGTTCTCCGTTTTTTGGGATTACCGGACGTATTTTGCGACAGGTATCCAGTATACACTGCTCCTGGCCGCCATCGGCGTCATCTGCGGCTTCGTGCTGGGCATTATTATATCCTTGATGCGGATGTCCCGTTTTTGGCTGCCGAAGCTGATCGGTTCGGTATGGGTGGAAGTTCTCCGCGGTACCCCGATGGTTGTTCAGCTGTTTATTATTCACTACGGCCTTGTGGCTTTCGGGATCAAACTTACGCCGATCGAGTCCGGTGCAATTACGCTGTCCATTAACAGCTCCGCGTACCTTGCGGAAGTGTTCCGTGCCGGAATCCAGGGGGTGGACCGGGGCCAGTCGGAAGCGGCCCGTTCCCTGGGAATGACGCGCAGCATGACGATGCGGTACATCGTGCTGCCCCAAGCTGTAAAAAGCGTGCTGCCGGCCATCGGCAATGAGTTTATTACGATTATCAAGGAATCATCCATCGTATCGTTTATCGGCGTCACCGACTTGATGTACCAGTCGGGGGCTATCCAAGGGATTACGTATGATTACCTCAGTCCGCTGCTGGTCATTGCGGCCATCTACTTCATTATGACGTTTACCCTGTCCAAGCTGCTGGGGGCATTCGAAAGGAGGCTGAATACCGATGATCAGCGTTAAAGATCTGCGCAAATCGTTCGGCAAGCTGGAGATTCTGAAAGGGATCGACATCGACATCGCCAAAGGCGAGGTCGTCGTCGTGATTGGCCCCAGCGGCTCGGGGAAAAGCACCTTTCTCCGCTGCCTGAATCTGCTCGAAACGCCAACAGGGGGGCAGATCACGTTTGAAGGCGAGCCGATTACGGACAAACGCCATAACATCAATGCCACCCGCGAAAAAATGGGCATGGTGTTCCAGCATTTCAACCTGTTCCCGCATAAATCGGTGCTGCAGAACCTCATGCTGGCCCCGGTTAAGGTGAAAAAGCAGCCGCCGGCCGAGGCGGAACGGATTGCCCTTGACCTGCTGCGCACGGTCGGATTATCCGACAAGAAGGATGCGTATCCGTCCCAGCTGTCAGGCGGGCAGAAGCAGCGGATCGCCATCGCGCGGGCGCTGGCCATGCAGCCCCACGTCATGCTCTTTGACGAGCCGACTTCAGCGCTGGACCCGGAAATGGTCGGCGAAGTGCTGGAGGTCATGAAGAAGCTTGCGGAGGGCGGCATGACGATGGTTATCGTAACCCATGAAATGGGGTTTGCCCGGGAAGTCGGCGACCGGATCGTCTTTATGGACGGCGGACAAATCGTCGAGCAGGGGACGCCTGCGGAAGTGTTCGGTAACCCGCAAAACAGCCGCACGAAAGATTTTCTGAGCAAGGTTCTTTGACAAAGTACCTGCATATAAAAATGATAAAGCCCTGGACGAGAATATTACTCATCCAGGGCTTTTTATGTACCTTTTCATGAATAAATTGTTAAAATGAATGAGGATTTTGTAACTATTTTAAAAGGAATTGAGCTGCTGCTCCCTTGCTTAAGTCAGCTAACAACCCTAAATAAAGCCTGATAATTCAAGGCTTTTGGATTGGTAACATTTTCATGCGCACAGGTTACAAAATTGTGATATATTTGTTGAGCCGAAACTTTTCTAAGGTAAAGTGCGGGGGATGTAATTTGTGTACATAGTACGCTTGGGGTGAATCGCACCAATAGGGCGTAGGGTTGTCTCCTCAATCCGAATCCGACAGCTAACTTCGCAGGCATCACGACTTAAGGAGGAACCATGAAAAGATTTAAAGGAATCAAGACACTTGCAGCCATCATCGGCATTTCTCTGGCGGTACAAGCGGTACCCACGTTTGCGGACTCGGTCCATGTAGCGAAGGATGGAGACACCTTCTATACATTATCTAAACAATATGGTGTTAATTTGAATCAGCTGATGAATGCAAATCCGAGCGTAGAAGCAACCAATATTTATCCAGGCCTGAAATTAAACGTTCCAGGAGCAAGCACAGCCAAGGCATTTGCCGCAGAGGACAGCGGCTCGATCATCACGGCAGCTTCTCTGAACGTCAACGGCGATGACAAAGTCGTAGAAGCATGGGGTAAAACCTTCAATTACTCCAAAACGCTGGACGTCCGAGCTACGGCTTATTCATCTGCCGCTAGCGAAAACGGCAAGTGGGGTGCAGTGGACTACTTCGGCAACCCGCTGAAGCTGGGAACGATCGCTGTTGACCCTTCCGTTATCCCGTTGGGAACGAAAGTGCTGGTTACCGGTCACAGCTTCCAGGGCCTTCCGAAGAAAGCTTTCGTAGCGACAGCTAAGGATACCGGCAGTGCGATTAAGGGGAAACGCATCGACATTTTCGTGCCGGGCAGCCCGGAAAGCGTTAGTGCCTTCGGGTTCCAGGACGTTGAGCTGTACTTCATTAAATAGTTCAAGCTTTTCATAATAACACGGAAAAACCGGCTTTTGTACTCAAGCCGGTTTTTTTTGTACGCTCAGCGCGTTACTTGTCTTTTGGAACGTGAAGTAACCTCGGCAGCGTGACGAATGAATAGCCTTTATTTTTCAAAGTCTGAATAATGTCCGGAAGGGCATCGATCGTACCGCTGAGATTGGACGTGGTTCCGCCTCCCGCATGCTGAAGAATGATCGAGCCTTGCCCAACGGTGGACAGCACGTTGCGCTTGACCGCTTCCTTGCTGATTCCTTTCCAATCCAGCGAATCGACGTTCCAGTTTACGATTTTGTAGCCCTGCTGCTTGGCCCAGCGCAGTTGGCGTTCCGTGATGTCTCCATAAGGCGGCCTGATCAGCTTGGGCTTATAGCCGACGATGCCGTAAAGCGTGTTCTCCGTCCGCTTAATCTCGGCTACATATTCGTCCATCTCCAATTTGTGAAACACGGGATGATTATAGGAGTGGTTTCCGATCACATGTCCTTCACGGACGATGCGCTCGACCAGCTCGGGATGCTTCTTCGCCCGGCTGCCCATCACAAAAAAGGTGGCTTTAATATGATGGGCTTTGAGCACATCCAGGATCTGAGGAGTAAATCTGGGATCCGGCACGTCATCAAAGGTTAGGGCCACCTCTTTGACGCGCGGACCGTGAATTTTGAACGTTTCGGGATATTTTTTGATCAGCTGGCCTAGCGTAAGGATCTGCTGTTCCTTCCGCTTTTCTTTCGCCTCCCGGCTGCTGGTTTCCCGTGCAGGTTCGGAACCTGACGGATGTTCCGGGGGTTCACCGCCTTGAGCGGCGGCTGCTGGCCACCCGGACTGCCAAGGACAGATCAACAACAAGATCAGCAGGGAAGACAGCAATGTGCATAACAGCTTCTTTTTCATCCGTCTCGACTCCTTTCCACCGCGGACAAACAGCGAAAGCATGATTTATCCTTGTTATGTCCATAAGTTGATGCAATTATGTTGCTTTAAATCAGATGCTGGGCCACATTTTCATATCGTTCGGCAAAGGGTGTATAATAGAACTGATGGATTACGGTCGCTGTACATTGGCCGTAACCGCGAGGTATGGACGATAAACGGCGGCGCTGCAATCATATAACCCTGTTGTCATATAGGCTTAATCACATACAACAAAAAGGAGACACGAAGCAATGGCAGATCTATTTACACCTTATGTGCTTAAAGGATTATCTCTGAAAAACCGGATTGTTATGCCTCCGATGTGCCAATATTCGGTACAGGCTGAGGACGGGATCCCTAACAATTGGCATTATGTCCATTATATATCCCGCGCAGTCGGCGGAGCCGGATTGATTATCGTAGAGATGACGGGGGTTCACCCGGACGGACGGATTACGAACCGGGATACGGGAATATGGGATGACGGGCAGATCCCTGCTTACCGCAAAATCGTCGACGAAGTGCACGCCCATGGCGCAAGGATCGGCATCCAGCTGGGCCATGCCGGCCGCAAGGCGGAGGACGCGAACCCGCCCGTAGCCCCATCGGCCATCCGTTTTGACGAGAAATATAAAATTCCGAGAGCTTTGTCCACCGAAGAGGCCCAGAGTCTGGTTACCGCCTATGGGGAAGCGGCCCGGCGCGCGGTGGAAGCCGGCTTTGATACCGTGGAGATACACGGCGCTCACGGCTATTTAATCCATCAGTTCCATTCTCCGCTGACCAACCGAAGAGACGATGCGTATGGAAAAGACCTGGCCTTGTTCGGAGAAGAGGTTGTTAAAGCCGTCAAGAAGGCGGTCCCTGAAGACATGCCTGTTCTGATGAGAGTGTCAGCCAAGGAGTACGTGGACGGCGGTTATGACGTCGATTACTGCGCGGAAATCTGCCAACGATACCGGGATGCGGGCGTGGACGTATTCCATATTTCCTCCGGCGGTGAAGGTCATATCGGATCGAACGGCGGACCGAAGGCCGGCTCGGGGTACCAGGTGGAATTGGCGGAGCAAATGAAGGCAAAGCTGGATGTACCGGTAATCGCTGTCGGCCGCTTGGAAAATTACGAGGAAGCGCAGCAGGTGGTGCTGGAAGGAAAGGCGGATCTGGTCGCAGTCGGCAGAGGCATGCTGAAGGATCCTTACTGGGCGCTTCATGCGGCCCAAGAGTTGAACGGAGAACAGAAGATCCCGAAACAGTACTTGCGAGCTTTTTAACCTAGGCATTGCGGAAATGAAGCTAATCAAGCATTCACAACAAAACGCTGGAGTCAGATCCGTAGGATCGGCTCCCGCGTTTTTTAAACGGTAAACATACCCTTGAATGAAGACTCCTTGCTGCTATATTATGGAAGATGAACAAACGCCGAAAAAATTTTGGCGATTTTTGAAACGGTCCTAAAACTGCTGCGTAAAAGAGTATCAAGAAGAACACATTAACCTTTCAGGAGGAACAAGAAACCATGGCTATTTTCAAAAGACTGCGCGATTTAACAATGTCCAATATTAATGCGATTATCGATAAGGCAGAAGACCCGATCAAGATGACGGACCAATACATCCGCGATATGACCGAAGATTTGGAAGACGCGGAGAAGGCTGTAGCCGCTCAAATCGCCATCGAGAAAAAATTCAAGCAGCTGTACGAAGAGCAGCAGGCGCTCGTTGAGAAGCGTACCCAGCAGGCACACACCGCAGCCCAGGCACAAAACGTTGAGCTGGCCCGCCGTGCGCTGGAAGAGAAAAAATCGGCTGAGCAGAAAATGAACGAATACAAAGCAAGCTACGACCAGAACAAGGCTTCGGCCGACAATCTCCGTGCCAAGCTTGAGGAAATGCGCAAGCAGCTCACCGAAATGAAGAACAAAAGAGAGACGCTGGTAGCCCGCTATAATGCGGCCAAAGCGCAAACCGAAATCAACAAGGCGATGAACGGCTTCAGCACGGATTCTGCGACGAACGGCATGAAGCGGATGGAAGAGAAGATGCTGCAGATGGAGGCGCAAGCCGAAGCCAGCAACGAAATGTCCGCCAAAGGCAAATCGCTCGACGATGAGTTCGAACAGCTCGGTAAGGACAAAGAAGTTGAAGATGAGCTGGCAGCGCTCATGAAGCAGTACGAGAACAAATAATCTGCCATAAACCGGGTATGATGAATAGCGAAGGGGAACATTTGTCATATTTCTCCTTCGCTTTTATTATGTATGAGTGAGACGTTGAGAAGATGTGGAGGCTAAGGTAGATGGATTTTAATATCATTAAAGGGATTCTGGTATGGACAGGTTCCGGGGCGATCCTGCTCTTTATTTTGATGTTTGTGGATTCGCTGTTTACCAAGTACAAAGATTTTGAAGAAGTGAAGGCGGGCAACATGGCGGTCACCTCGCGCCTGGTCATCAAGCTGCTGTCCCAGGGTTACATTCTGTCCGTTTCGATTCGGACCTCGAATAACCTGCTGGAAGCGCTTGTCGTATCGATCGTCTCCTTCTTGATCTTACTCGTGCTGGAAGCGATCGTGCGCGTCTTGATGAGATGGTGGGCAAAGCTTGACCTGGATACAGGTACACAGCAGGGCAAAGTGGGTTACGGCCTGTTTGCCGGTACAATCCATTTGGTTGGCGCCCTCATCATTACCGCCTGCCTGTAGCACGACCCCAATATATATTAAAGTTTGATTACCTAAGGAGTTATAGCATATGAGTGTATTTAAAAGAATCGGCAACCTGTTTGCCAAGCCGGAACCGCCGAAACCGGAGAAAAGCATGCTGGCGCTCATGCCGGGAGATATTTGCGAGGTATCGCTGGTCACGTACGAAGTCATTGGACGCGTGCACAACCGCGGAAGAAACGCCGTTCTGCTCACGCTCCGGGACGGGAACACGATCGCTTACCTTCATATTGAAGAGCGCGAGACCGTGGAGTATGAATTGTACGCTCCGATCGACGGCCGGCTTGACAATCCTGCAGAAGTACCGACCGAGATCGACCTGGACGACCGGGTTTACTATATGGAAGAAGAATACATCGGTCATGTGTTAATTCAAGGCAAAACCCCGTTTACGCAAGGGGGAGAGCAGCACGTATGGCAGTACCAATCCGACGATTATCATCTGCTGCGGATCGAGTGGCAGAACGGACGCTTTATGCTGTATGAAGGAGAGAAAGTAATCCCAGGTGATGTGAAAGTCATCCGGGCCAATTAGAGGTGGGGCACATGATGGGTAAGAAGAGAAGCAGGTTTCTAGGCCTGAAGCTTCTGCTTGTCGCCAGCCTTGTGCTGTCTCTGCTGACCGGATGCGGCATCGGCTCGCCAAACGTCAAGGAGACCTATCCGCTGGAGTCGGTGAACCGCGACGGTAACGCTACGTCGTATGTGTATCGGGCCGCAGACAAGACGGTTCCCGAGGTTGCGAAGGAGATGACGGACGAGAAGAAGCCCGACCAGATGTCGCCGGAAGATGCTGACCGGATGTTCCTGGTGTACGGTAACGAATGGTACCATCTGCAGAAAGATACCGCCAAGCCAAGCGATACGCTGATCGAAATCGACTCGCAGCAGTATGTGCAGCGGAATTACGATTCAAGCTTTCTTCAGGGCTATCTGACGGCCGCGCTCATCGGACAACTCTTTGATTCGTTCGGCGGGGGAGGCTCTTACCGGGGGTATACGAGCAGAGACATTTATCAGCCGAAGCAGGGAACGTACCATACTCCGACGACCAACGATAAAAAGGTGGCGCCGCCGCTGACGGTTGAGAAGAAGGGCTCGATTCTCCGCCGCGGCAAAAACAGCGACACGAATCCGAGCGTCGGTTCCGGAGGCAGCATTTTTGACCGGAAGAAAGATACCAAGACTCCGAGCAGGGGCAGCATTTCAAGGGGCGGCAGCAGCGGCTCCGGCCTGTTTGATGCACCGAAGCGTTCGTATACGAAGCCGAAAACCCGCGTCGGGTCAGGCAAGATCACAAGGCGCAGGTGACGGCTGGCCGCAAGCGAATAACCTGATGCCGTGTTCACGGCGGACGAAAACGCACGAAGCATGGATTCGTGCGTTTTTTTGTGTCATGATAGACAGTGGAGACATTCAGCAACGGAAGGATGATACATAAATGGATCAGACACGAACCGATTACGATAAATTTCACCGGAAACCGATGCAGGTCAAGGATGCCCAAAGGCTGATCGCCGGGTATGTAGAGGCAGGCGCTGTAGAAACGGTACCGCTGGCGGAGAGCGTCGGGCGCTTTCTGGCCGAGCCCGTTACCGCCCCGCATCCGTTTCCGCGGTTCCGCCGCTCCGGAATGGACGGGTACGCGATTCGGTCTGCTGACACGGCTTCTTGCAGCTCGGACGATCCGGTCTGGCTGGAAGTCATCGACGAGATTCCTTGCGGCAGCGTGTCCAGCCAAGTGATCCGTCCGGGGACGGCTGCGCGGATCATGACGGGCGCCGAAGTGCCGGACGGCGCGGACGCCGTCGTCATGCTGGAGATGACGGAGCAGCAGGAAAAGGACGGACGTGCCCGGGTTGGACTGAAGCGAAAAATCCAGGAGGGGCAAAACATAACCCCGATCGGCCTGGAGGTTCAGGAAGGACAGCTGCTGCTGAGCCCGGGGACCCGGATTTCGGCCGGGGAAATCTCGGTGCTGGCGACGTTCGGCATTCACCGTGTCCCGGTGTACCGCAAGCCGCGGATCGCGATTTTCTCGACGGGGTCGGAGCTGCTGTCCGTCGAAGAGCCGCTGCAGCCGGGGAAAATCCGCAACAGCAACACGTACATGCTCGCGGCCCAGGTGCGGGAAGCGGGGGGCGAGCCCTTTATCTTGGAAGCCATTATGGACGATTTGCAGCTGGCACAAGCACGGGTCGAGTCGGCTCTCCGGGAATATGATGCCGTCGTGACCAGCGGCGGTGTGTCAGTCGGCGACTACGACATTATGGGCGACCTCGTCCGCGGCGGCGGGGTGGAGATGCTGTATAACAAAATCGCCATGCGTCCCGGCAGCGTCACAACGGCGGCCGTAAAAGACGGCAAACTGCTCTTTGCGCTGTCGGGCAATCCCGGCGCCTGCTTCGTCGGCTTTGAGCTGTTCGTCCGGCCGACAATCCAGGGCATGATGGGAAGAAAGGATGCCTACCTTAAGGAGTGGACAGCCGTCCTGGACGTCGACTATACGAAGGTGAACGCCTTTACCCGCTACGTTCGCGGAAGAATGGAAGTCCGCGATGGATTGGTGTATGCCGTTCCGGCAGCGGTGGACGAATCGAGCGTCATGGTGACGATCAAGGACAGCGATTGCCTGATCGTCATTCCGCCCGCCAAGGCAGTCACACCGGCAGGATCCAAGGTGCAAATTTTGCTGCTTAAAGAGGGATCGAGATGAGCCGGCAAGATGTGAAACCGCCCGTCTGGCAAATCGTCGGGTATAAGAACAGCGGCAAGACGACGCTCGTCTGCAGTCTCGTCGAGAGGCTTGCGGCCAAAGGCATACGGACAGCGGTGATTAAGCATGACGCTCACGATTTCGACATCGATCATCCGGGAACGGACTCGTACCGGCACCGGAAATCGGGGGCGGGTGCAGTCGCCCTTGTGTCCTCGCAGCGTACGGCCGTGATCGAGGAAGCGGAAACCGGGCTGGACGAGCTCATCAAGCGGTTTTCCGCATACGACATGATTTTAGTGGAGGGCTTCAAGCAGGCGGAGTACCCCAAACTCGTGATGGTCCGCAGCCAGGAAGATCATTCGCTCGTTTCCGAATTAACATCCGTGAATGCGATCGTCTCCTGGCTTACCGATGACAAGGTGAGGGGGAACATGGATGTGCATCCGGGTTCCGTTCCGGTATTTGGCGTCAATGACACCGGCCGGATCACGGAATGGCTGCTTCACCATAGTAAGCACGGTACGACGGAATGAACGGAAACTAACCGTTTTGCAATAAAAAACAGCACGCCCTTCCTGATATACCGGATGCGGCAGTGCTGTTTTTATTGTGGCCTCGCCTAAAGCCGTTACGGTTCAAGCCTACGCTCAATCGCCTCGGACATCGTTTTGTCCGTGAGATGGGCGTACACCTCCGTCGTTTCGGTTGAGGCGTGGCCGAGCTGTTCCTTCGTTTTGTAAATATCGTTTTGCAAATAATAGTCGGTGGCAAAGGAATGCCGGAGCTTATGTACGGTGAGATAAGGCTTGCCGAAGCGCTTGGCATACTTGATGATCATCGCCTGGATCGCCCGCTTGGTCATGCGTCCGCCTTCCTGATGCCCGTTCGGAAGCGCTGCAAACAGCGCTTTTTCCCGCTTGGGCACCTTGTATCTGGACTGACGCAGGTTAAGGTACTGGGCCAAATCATCCCTTGCCTGCTCGCGGAAATAGACCGGGGTCTTGAACGTCTCGTCGTTATTGCCCTTCCGGTACACATACAGCATCTTGTTGTTCATGTCCAGATCATCGACATTCAGGTTAACGACCTCGGACACCCGAAGCCCCGAGTTCAAAATCAGGCTGGCAATGCAGGCATCGCGTTCCTTATTCAGCTCATGGGCGTAGAGCGCCTGCTTGTTATTGGCGACATCCTTGGCGTAGCCGTCCATAATATAACCAATAAACTCCAGGAGCTCGTCTTCCTCGAGGATCTTCCCTTTTAGTTTGGCGGCCGTGTCTTTCGGTTTGTGGATCCGTTTGATCTCCACCTTCGCCATAATGTTGCGCTTCAGGAGCGGATAAAAGTTGTCATCCTCGGCAATTTGGCTTAAGTAATGAAACAGGGAGCGCATGGAAGAAAGCTTGCGGGAGACGGTAATTTTGGAGTTGGCACTCTCCCGGCGGGTCGTTAAATACAAGCGGTAGCTGACGACGTCTTCCATCCGCAGCACCTCCAGCTCTTCCAGCGTTACCTTGCCGATGTCCGGCGCAGCGGACAATCCTTCGGCCCGGAGCCAGTTGAAGAACGTTTCGTAATCCCGGATATATTCAAGCAAAGTGGACGGCGACAGATCAGGCAGCTTGTAATCGATAAATTGCTGGACGTACCAAGGCATGGTCAGCACTTTGTCGTCGAGCTTTTTCCGGTCTTGTTCCTTTTGAACATTCATCGTCATCCCTCATCTTTCCTTTTCTTCGTATCTTTTTATATTAACACAATGGGCGAACAGATGTCCGCTTCAATTACGTATATGTCAGGAAATCCGTCCGTGTATAACCTTGCCCGTCCGTTGACAAAGTTATATAGTGGAAATGAAGTTTAGGATCGTGAACAGGAAAATAGGAAGGTGAAGTTAATGGAGTTCAGGCTGGACCTGGTTCCGCACAAGCGCAGGCAAGTGATCTACAATTTGATGCAGCTGTATATGTACGATTTTTCCCGCTACCAGGATATCGTGGTGGACGATAACGGCAAATTTCCCGAGTACCCGGGAATCGACGAGTACTGGCGTAGGGGAACCGGCAAGCATGCTTTTTTGATTTCGTACGATAAGGTGCCTGCCGGTTTTGCGCTGGTGGACCGGCTGTACGACCCGATCGAAGGCGACTTTTACATGACGGAGTTTTTTATTATGCAAAAATACCGCCGCACCGGCATGGGAACCTGGGCTGCGCAGTCGCTGTTCGATCGGTTCAAGGGCAGATGGAAGGTGACCCAGATCAAAAACAATCTGCCGGCTCAGGCCTTCTGGCGGAAAGTGATCGGCAGCTACACGAACGAGCGGTATTCGGAAAAGGTTCACCCGCAGTATGGCAATATCAGCCAATATTTTAGCAGTTTATAGATGGAACTGAATACATAGGCTCTCGTTGGCAGGGAAGCGAGCATTTCTTGAATCGGAGCGGGCCGGGGAGGAAGAACCGTCCACGCCAGCGGTTTGGCGGCCCTCCGTTTTGGGTAAACATCTCATATACTGCGTAAAAGTCACTTCGTATCTATGAACGTATCCAATTATGAAACCAGGGAGGATTTCATTATGGAAAGACGGGCATTCGGCAAGACAGGCATGGAAGTGAGTATTTTGGGCTTTGGCGGCGCGGAGATCGGCAAGGAAACGGACCTTTCCAAAGTCGAGCAGCTGCTGGGCAGCGCGCTTGATGCGGGCCTGAACATGATCGATACGGCGGAGTGCTACGGCGACAGCGAGGAGCTGATCGGCAAAACGATGGCGAACCGCCGCAGCGAATATTATTTATTCACCAAGTGCGGACATGCTTCCGGCTTGGATTATAAAGATTGGGACCCTGAGCTGCTGGAGAAAAGCATCGACCGCAGCCTGAAGCGGCTGCAGACCGATTATGTCGACTGCATCCATCTGCATAGCTGCTCGGAGGATGTGCTGAGACAGGGCGCGGTGATCGAAGTGCTGCAAAAGGCCAAGCAGCAGGGAAAGACGCGGTTTATCGGATACAGCGGCGATTCGATTGACGCATTGTATGCGGTGCAAACCGGCGTGTTTGACAGCTTGATGGTGTCGCTCAATATCGCCGACCAGGAAGTGATCGACCTGACGCTGCCCGAAGCGCGCAAGCGGGGAATGGGGATCATCGCCAAGCGGCCGATCGCCAACGTAGCCTGGACTTACGACAAGCTCCCCGAGAACGCCTACCCGTATAAATACTGGCAGCGGCTGAAGGAGCTGCAGTATGACTTTCTGCGGGACAACGAACAGGCGGTGGCGGATGCCCTTCATTTTACACTGGATACGCCTGGGGTGGATACCGCGATCGTGGGAACGAACAAGCCCGGGCGCTGGTCGCAGAACGCTGAGATGCTTGCAAGCACGAGCCTGAGCCATGACAAGTACCAGGAGATCCGGGCGCGCTGGAAGGAAGTGGCCCCGCGGGACTGGGTGGGTCTGACGTAAAGTAGATCAGTTTGACGTAAGGCAGTCAAGTTGAATGGAATCATGAAAAAGCACTACGAACTGGAATCATTTGCCCGATAGAGAAGGCTCCCTTGGAACACTTCAAGTTCCGGAAGGGAGCCTTTTTTGCATGCCTGGAGACCGGGAGAACCACTCTTATTCAGCCTTTCCGAGCTTCGTTTCGCTAAATTGAAGACGGTACTGCCCTGGAGTCATTCCCTCAAGCTTTTTAAACATCCGGTTGAAATACGGCGGCTGATAGCCTACGGATTTGGCGATTTCGTTCATTTTGAGGTCGGTCGTCAGCAGAAGCTTTTTGCAGCGGCCGATTTTGAGCGCCGTTAAATAATCAATGTAATTCGAGCCGGTCATTTGGCGGAACGCCTTGCTGAGATGCGACACGCTGACTCCGGCCTCCATGGCGAACGTCTCGAGGGAGATATCACACATGTAATTGTCGTGAATGGTTGCCAGCACCTGATCGACGATATCCTTCATGGCATGCTGGTAGCTCTTAGACAGCATGTCGATGTACGGCCGAATTACCCTTTTGCCGAACCACTGGATACACGCCTCAGCGTCCCTCAGCGTCCTCAGTTCTTCTTC
This sequence comes from Paenibacillus sp. SSG-1, assembly GCF_002224835.1. Lineage (NCBI taxonomy): Bacteria > Bacillati > Bacillota > Bacilli > Caryophanales > Paenibacillaceae > Paenibacillus > Paenibacillus sp. SSG-1. Next base: position 3,448,024 of record NZ_MBRK01000001.1, on the reverse strand, counting down.
CAGCTGGACGCCGTCAAAGAGGGCGTACGGGTTATGTCCCGACTGCAGCATGGACCGGTACAGGCTGCTCTTCAGGCGCATCAGTCCCTGGTGGACAACCCATTCGGGCGCGCCTTCATTTTTCAGCGCGGTCACGAACCGCTCCAGGATGTCCGCTGCCTCGCGTTCCAGCCCGAGGTTCAGTGTATGCGTAAATTCCTGCTCCAGATCGTACGGAAAATCGACTTCGGGATTCGCCTGCTCCAGCACGGCGGTTGCATCCAGCAGTTGGCTCTCCGACGTAAACGTGCGGTAGCTGAGCGCTTTGCGCGACTGTTCCAGCAGGTAAGGAATGTCCATCCACAGCGACGCTGGGCCATTCACGACGATCGTCGACGGCATGCGCAGCACATGCTCCAGCGCACGGAGCATATCCCCGCCAAGCCGAAGCAGTTCATCCCGCGCATCCATGGCGGAGGTTTCCGGAAATATCAGCACCGCGGCAATCGAACCGTCGAGCAAATCGAGCGTATGCACATAGGTTGCCGACGCCTCCGACATTTCGCCGACGATGTTGATGGCCGCGTAGGTGATGAGCTGGCTGTCCTTTTCTGTCAGGGGGGCCTTGTGACCGTCAAGTCCGTGCAGCTGGCAGACCACGACCGAAAACAGGCAGCCTGTCACGTCGAGCTGCAGGGCGCGAAGCTTTTCAATCATTTCCGTCTCCGATAAATGAGCGGCTTGTCCCAGGACAAACTGGTTGATCAGCGCTTCCCTGACTTTGGGAGTGGATTGATCCAGCCGGCTCTGCAGCGACTCGTTGGCAAACCGGTACTGCTGCCATTTTGCCTCAATGTAGGCCATTTCGTCGGACGGGTCGGCGTCTTCATCCGTTTTGCCGTCCCTGACCAGATCCATCACTTTGCGGAACGGCTGGTAGAAGCGGTTGGACGCAAACCAGCTCAGCCCGAGCGCGGCGATGAGAGACAGAACCCAGTAGACGACCACCACATGCGTATAGGCACTGTTGGGCGCGGTGACTTTGGATGACGGGGTACCCGTCACAAAGGTCCAGATCCGGTTCATTTTCTCAAAAGAAACCGCATTCATGAGGAACTGCTCATGATCCGCACGGATTTGAAAGCGCGACTGGCTGTCATACGTGCGCTTGGTCGAGCCGAGCTGTTCCATAATCCGCGGCAGCAGCTCGGGATACGACTTGGCGGCATCCGACTGACCAATGACCACGTCGCTGCCATCGAGAACATAGGCGGCCTGGTCGGGTGTCACGTTCAATTGAAGCATGGCCGGGTTGACGTAGAGGACAAGCGCCCCGTAAGAGGTTTGGCCGTTAAAAGGCAGCTTCATGACGATCGCATGCTTGGAGCCGCTGCGCCCAAACGGCCGGGTGAGATGATTCGTCCAGAAAATACCCTTATCGCCGTTCATGAGACTGTTCCAAACGGCACGATCCGCCGGATCGTCCAGCGTGCGCAGGCCGAGGACCGGCTGCAGCAGCACATTCTGCTTCGGTATGTACAAATAAGCCTGATCGATCAGCGATTCCCCGTTTTCGATCAGCGACATCGTGTCCAGCAGCTCCTGGGTCTTTTCGAACTCATCGACATAGTTCATGTCCGCGATCGCAGGCTTAAAGATGGGGTTGGCCATCATGTGCAGGGCGTACTGTACCAGCTGGGCGAACTGGCCGTCGATTCTGCGCACCGATTCCCGCAGCATGATCTCGTTATTTTGCTGGTACTGCTGGATCAGGTACCGGTTGCCGACATACCCGCCAATGCAGCTGACGATCGTGATCGGAATACAGGTCAGCAGGATCGCAAGCGCGATGCTTCTCCAGTACACGGTCCCTCTCGATGCGAACCTTTTCGCCAAGTAGTCTCTCAACATGGTATCCACTCCCGCTCGTTTGCTTCCGCCCTGAATCTTGATCATGACGATAGTATGTCTATCATAACGAACGGCAGCGGGGTTGAATAGACCTGTAACCCATGAATTTCCGCCAGTCAAAAAAGTGCAATCCCCAGAAACGGACACGCGGAAATGATTGATCGCAAGCGGCCTCAGCCATTTCGATTATTGAAATGGGCATGACCATGGGTGAGGCGCCTGTTCTAGCGGGAAAGAAAATCGAATTGCCGGAAATCCGGCCGCTCTCTAACATGATTCACATAAGCGGCGATAGGGCGGCAGGCTCACAACCTCCGGATGGAAATCAACCTGGGCAGCAGCCAGTCATCCCGATTGCCGCGGACCGGCAAGCAGGGGACCGACATTTTTGACGAAAGAGAGGGAGCGCGATGAGCGAAACATCGATGAGCGGGCAGTCCGAGCGGCGATCCGCCCCGGGGAAATCTGCCCCACTAAGGGAGATCACGCTGAAGAAGCGGAGGCTGTGGCCGGATCTTCGGCGCGACAAGTATTTGTATTTACTGGCCATGCCGGGTCTGCTGTTTTTCATTATTTTTAAGTACATCCCCATTACGAATCTGGTCATTGGCTTCCAGGATTATTCTCCTTACCTTGGGATCATGGGCAGCAAGTGGGTCGGATTTGAGCACTTTGTCCGCTTCTTCTCCAACCCTGACTTTTGGATGCTGCTCCGCAATACGCTGGGCATCAGTCTGATGAATCTGGTGTTCTTCTTCCCGGCTCCGATTATTTTGGCGCTGATGATGAACGAAGTGAGAAATCAGATCATGAAGCGGTCGGTTCAGTCGCTGATCTATATTCCGCATTTTTTGTCCTGGGTGCTGATTTACGGGCTGACGTATTTGATGTTCTCCCAGTCAGAAGGGCTGATCAACAAGCTGCTGGAGGCAAGCGGGAGGAGCACCGTCGATATTTTATCGAATCCGCATTATTTCTGGGGCATGCTGACGGTTCAGTCCATTTGGAAGGAAGTAGGGTGGGGTACGATCATCTTCCTCGCGGCGATCGCGGGCGTCGATCCCCAGCAGTATGAAGCAGCTGTCATGGACGGTGCCGGGCGGTTCCGCCGGATGTGGCATATTACACTGCCCGCGATGCGCAATGTCATTATGATCTTGTTCATTTTGCGCCTCGGCACGATTATGGATACCGGCTTCGAGCAGGTGTATCTGATGATGAACGCGGCGGTAACGGAGGTGGCCGAAGTGTTCGATACCTATGTATACCGGGTCGGCATCCGCCAAGGCGAATTTAGCTACAGCACGGCCATCGGCCTGTTCAAATCGGTCGTCGGCGTCGTCCTGGTCGTCCTTGCGAACAAGGCGGCTAAACGCCTGGGTCAAGACAGCTTGTATTAAGGTAAAACTTCGAAAGGAGAGTTGCAGCGGATGGAACTGCCCCTGACCTGGAAAGACCGCCTGTTCAGCCTGTCCAACGGCGGGCTGCTGATCCTGTTCAGCCTGGCCATGGTGTTTCCGATTTATTATACGATTGTGCTTTCGTTTACGGATCCGACGGAGTATTATACGAGGGATTTGATTTTGTGGCCGCATCACTGGTCGCTGGATGCATACCGCTATCTGCTGAGCAACGGCTTGTTCGTCAATTCGGTGCTGATCAGCCTGTTTCTGGCGACCGTGGGCACGCTGCTGAGCTTGCTGGTGACCGGGGGACTGGCCTATGCCATCTCGGTCCGCCGGCTCCGGTTCCGCAAGACGATGATGGTCATGATCCTGATTACGTTTTTGTTTACGCCGGGACTTGTGCCGCTGTACATGGTGGTCCGAAACCTCGGCCTGATCGACAGCGTCTGGTCGCTGATTTTGCCGTCGCTGACGAGCGGCTGGTACGTGCTGCTGATGAAAGGCTTTTTCGACAGCATCCCGGACAGCCTGGAAGAGGCCGCGCGGATCGACGGCTGCACCGAAATCAGCGTGTTCTGGCGGATTATTATTCCGTTGTCGCTGCCGGCGGTGGTCGCTTTCGGGCTGTTTTTTGCGGTGGGGTACTGGAACACCTATTTCAACGCGATCATGTTCATCAATGAGCAGAACAAATGGCCGCTGCAGGTGCTCCTGCAAAATATGCTCGTCGATCCGACGACGATGGGCGGCGGCGAAAACGCCAATATCAGCGTTACCATGAACCGGCAGATGCCGACGGAGACGCTCAAAATGGCCGCCGTGGTCATAGCGACGGTTCCGATTATGCTCGTATATCCGTTCCTCCAGAAGCACTTCGCCAAAGGGGCGATGGTGGGCTCGGTCAAGGAATGAAGATATAGTACAGGGTAAATCCAAAGGAGGTTATTCTCTATGAAAAGACAAGCAGAACAGAGAGCAAGGCAATGGTTCATCAAAACGCTCGTTGTGGCGGTGGGCACCAGCCTGCTGCTGTCCGCCTGCGGCGGCGGGGGTAAAAGCGGTTCGTCGGATTCTTCGGCCCCGACCAAGATACAGATGCAAACGCTGAATTACGCGACAGAGTTTATCGACAATACGAATCCGATCTGGAAGGAATTTGAGAAGCGCACGAACACGCAGCTGGATATTACCTGGCTGTCGCCGACAACGTCCGAGGAGAAGATCAATGTCATGCTGGCATCCGGCGATCTGCCGGAGGTGACGTTCGTGGAATCGCTGCTGAATCCGCAGCTGCAAAAAATGATAGGCCAAGGCGTGTTCTGGGATCTGACCCCGTTCATCAAGGATTACCCGAATCTGAGCCAGCCCGCGCTCGCCGAAATGTGGACGGATTCGAAGGTCGACGGCAAAAATTACAGCATTCCCCGCTATTACCCGAGCTATGGAGGAGGGGCGTTCCCGATTCTGCGCAAGGACTGGATGGACAAGCTGGGACTGCAGACCCCGACCACCATGGACCAATTTTTCGACGTGCTGAAGGCGTTCAAGGAGAAGGATCCGAACGGAAACGGCCAGGCGGACGAAATTCCGTATGCCGCCAACAGCGATACGATGGGCTTTGTGTATGGAGTGTTCAATGGCGTGCAGGGTGCCTGGAAGCTGAAGGATGACAAGCTGGTGCCGACGATTACGGAAGACGCGTCGCGGGATGCGCTCCTCTGGATCAAAAAAGCGTATGACGCCGGACTGTTCCCGAAAGATTTCGCGATCCTGAAGTACTCCCAGACGGTCGACCTGATCCGCGGCGGCAAATCGGGCGGCACGTCGCAGTCGATGAACCACGCCTGGGTGACGGGCTCCAAAATCAGGGAAGTGGTGCCGACGGCCGATTACATGCCGATTACCTACCTGCAAAACGCGGAAGGGGAGAAATATACGCCATCCGGATCGCCGTATTACGGCGTGTACCTGATCCCGAAAAAAGTGCCGGAAGCCAAGGTGAAGAAAATCCTTGAATTTTTCGATTACGCTTACGGCAAGGAAGGCAATGAGCTGGCAACTTACGGCATTGAGGGCGTCGACTACACGGTCGAGAACGGCCGCAAAATCCCGACGCCACAGGCAGCCAAGGACCAGGTGGGCGACGGCAACATGAACAACCTGATCCACCTGATCAGCGACGATATGTCGATCGGAGCGGTCGGCATGCCGGACGACGTATACAACCGTAATGTGGAAATCGTCAATGAGCGCAAACAAATCAAAACGCCGAACCCTGGCAACGAGCTGTACTCCGAAGCCTACAATAAATACTATCCGGAAATTTCGAAAAAAGTGAGCGATATGCGCACCAAAGTGATCATCGGCAAGGATACGATCGAAAACTACGACAAGCTCATCGAGCAGCTCCGAAGCGATCCGACGCTGAAACAGGTTGCGGATGAGATGACAGAGGCTTATCATAAAAAAATGGAAAGCAAGTAACCTCCAAATCCCATTCATGAGAGAGGCGAAACGATGAGTGTACTAAGTGTTCAAGGCAAGCAGTTTGTGTGGGACGGCGAGCCCATCCGCCTGGTTTCCGGGGCGATCCATTATTTTCGGGTCGTTCCCGAGTATTGGCGCGACCGGTTAACGAAGCTGAAGGCTTGCGGCTTTAACACGGTGGAGACCTACGTGGCCTGGAATATCCATGAGCCCAGAAAAGGGGAGTTCGTGTTCGATCACGGGGCGGATCTCGTCCGCTTCGTCGAAACGGCCGGTGAACTTGGCCTGCATGTCATCGTAAGGCCCAGCCCGTATATTTGCGCCGAATGGGAATTCGGCGGTCTGCCCGCCTGGCTGCTCAAGGAACCGGGCATCCGGCTGCGCTGCAATGACCACCGGTATTTGAGCCACGTCGATGCTTATTATGACGTGCTGATTCCGAAGCTGGTTCCGCTGCTCAGCACGAACGGCGGGCCGATCATTGCGATGCAGATCGAGAACGAATACGGCAGCTATGGCAATGACAAGGCGTACCTGAACCATTTAAAGAAAGGGCTTACATCCCGCGGTGTGGACGTGCTGCTGTTCACCTCGGACGGGCCGGGAGATTTTATGCTGCAGGGCGGCATGGTGGAGGGTGTGCTGGAGACGGTCAACTTCGGGTCCCGTGCGGTTGAAGCCTTTCAGGAACTGGAAGCCTATCAGCCGGAGAAGCCGTATATGTGCATGGAGTTCTGGAACGGATGGTTTGACCATTGGGGCAAGCCGCATCATACCCGCGCTGCGGCGGATGCTGCGCGCTTGTTCGAGGACATGCTAGCGGCCGGCGCTTCGGTCAACTTCTATATGTTCCACGGCGGGACGAACTTCGGCTTTTACAACGGCGCGAACTGCGGGGAAGAAGGGTACGCGCCGACCGTCACCAGCTATGATTATGATTCTCCGCTGAATGAATGGGGAGAGCCGACAGAGAAATTTTATGCGGTCCGGGACGTTCTATCGAAGTACGTGGACCTGCCGGAACTGCAGCTTCCCGATCCGATCGAGCGGAAGAGCTACGGCGAGGTCCGCCTGACCGACCGGGTCGGCTTATTCGACTCGCTCTCCGACCTGTCGAACGCGGTGGAGCGGGCTGTGCCGGAAACGATGGAGCAGCTGGATCAGGACTACGGCTTTATCCTGTACACGACCTTCGTCTCCGGGCCGCGCGGCGAAGCCGACCTGATCCTGCAGGAGGTGCGGGACCGTGCACTCATTTTTGTCGACGGGGAGTACCGGGGCGTCGTGCAGCGCTGGGATGAGCAGCGCAGCCTGAAGCTGACGATCCCGGCCGACGGCGCGAAGCTGCAAATTTTGGTAGAGAACCTCGGAAGGGTCAATTACGGGCCGTACATGCACGACCCGAAAGGGATTACCGAAGGGGTCCGGTTAGGCAACCAGTTTTTGTTCGGATGGACGATCCACACGCTTCCGCTGAACAACCTGGACCAGCTGGCCTTTGTTCCGCATCTGAAGGAAGAAGAGGCCGCCGGCTTGGATGCTGCAAGCCAGAATACCCCTACATTTTACAGAGGCACCTTTGAGGTAAGCGGAACCGCCGATACCTTCTTGGACGTCACAGGCTGGACAAAAGGCGTCGCTTATATTAACGGGTTTAACCTCGGCCGGTACTGGGAGGTTGGGCCGCAGTCCACACTGTATATCCCGGCACCGCTGCTGCGCGAAGGCCGGAACGAAATCATACTGTTCGAGCTGCACGGTACGCGGCAGCCGTCCGTCACGCTGGCGGATCAGGCAAAGCTGGGTTAAAGCGAACAAAGTTAATTCCTGCGAGAAAGACAGTATTATATGAACTTATCTTATAGAGTAGGAAGACATCTTCTGAACGGGAAAAGGGAACGGCCTTAAGCGGCCGTTCCCTTTTTGATTTGTGGTTGGCTCAATTCATTATGTGAAAAATTCATAATAGAAAAGCAGAGCGTCATGGCTCTACGTTGGACCGGATCGACTCGCGGATGACGAGCTCCGTGGACAGCAATATTTTTTTGGATCCGCCGGACAAATCTTTGCTGCTCTCAAACAGCAGTTTTGCCCCTTCATAGCCCAGCATCTCGAAGGGCTGATTGACGGTGCTCAAAGATACTTTGGCATATTTCGAGCTTTCTACGTCATCGAATCCCATGATCGATATTTGCTCCGGAATGCTGACCCCTTGCTGCGTAAGCTGCCCGATCACTTCGAGCGCGCGTCTGTCGTTGACGCAAAACAGGGCGGTAATCCCGCCTCTTTGAATTTGCTGCAGCAGCTTCGCATAATCTAATTCCCGCTGAAGAAACAAGACATCGTCATCCGGCCCGAGCGAAGCGTCTGCCATGGCATGGCGGTATCCGTTGTACCGTTCGACCTCGGTACTCAGATGAAAATCATATGCGGCGAAGCCGATCTTCCGGTGGCCCTGGGCGATTAAATACGCAACAGCCTCATAAGCGCCGTCATGGTTATTGCATGTAATGCAGTTGACCGGATAACCGGCAGGAAAGCGGTCGAGCATGACGAACGGGATCGACTTCTTCCGGATTTCGTTGAGGTACTCCCTTGCCGCGTCGGGATTGGCGGAATAAATCAGCAGCCCGCGGTTCTCGGACTGAATCAGCTTCAGGATCAGCTCCCGCTCCTGTTCGACATCATTTTCCACAAATTCAATGATAAGTTTGCATCCCTGCTGGTTCAGAAAGGATTGCACGCCTTTGATAATCTTCATATACGAACTGTCGTACATATCGTTGCCGGAAATGATAAAGGTCACGTAATTGGACGTTTGGTTGACTGGTTCTGCCGGATTGGCGACAAAGCTGCCTTTTCCCCTGATCCGGTAGATGACGCCTTCATTGACGAGCTCCGCCAATGCTTTCCTTACCGTAATGGAGCTGACATCCAGCAGCTTGGAGAACTCCGATTCGCTCGGAATCCGGTCATCCTTGCCAAGCTCGTTATTCTCGATTTGCGACAGTACATAATCTTTCACCAGCTGGTACTTGGGCAATGTTGTATCGTTCTTGCTCATGCAGGGTCACCTCTTATATAGACATATACTTACTTATAGTGCGTTGTTTGTTAAATAGTATACCAAGTAGTGCGTACTAACTCAACTTTATTGTATGAATCTAGGTTAAGCAGATGGGGTATCTATGCGATTTATCTTGAAATTTGTTGATTTTATCCGGAAATATCAGATTTGTACTGGTGTGAATGGATAGTATACTAACAACGTTGTATTAAAAACATAAATCTATATATTGACGACCAAATTAGTATGTGTTATCCTTCGCTTAGCATAATAACTCCGGGGAAAATGCATATGGTTTTACCTGCTTGATGAGTACGTTTAAGTTATGTCTAACCGTCTTTACCGTTGTAGTGACTCAAGCTTGCACACCTAATTGAAAGCGTTTCGATCTCGGGGAGTAGGTATTTAACAGCATGTATTGAATGCGCTTTCAAAGATGAACGTATCCGATGCGGTTTTTCGGTGAAGAACGGCCGGAGTTCAAGCGATGATTTGAAGTAACTAGAAAAGGGGTGTTTATGTTGGCGGCAACCAATAAAAAGCGATGGTCCAAACTGTGGAAACACCGATATCTGTACCTGATGGTGTTGCCCGGTATGATCACGGTGCTGGTCTTCAGCTACTTTCCGATGTATGGAATCACCATCGCCTTCAAGGATTACAACGCATCAAAGGGGATCATGGGAAGCCCTTGGGTCGGCTTTAAATATTTCACCACGTTTTTTCATGACCCGATGGCCTTCCGCGTATTAAAAAACACGCTGCTTCTGGGGCTGTATACGCTGCTGTGGTCGTTCCCTGCGCCTATTATCCTCGCTTTGTTGTTTAACGAACTGAGGAATAAGCATTTTAAAAAATTCGTCCAAACCGTTTCTTACTTCCCGCATTTTATTTCGGTGGTGATCGTTGCAGGGATGCTGAAGGACTTTACGGCGAGAGACGGCCTCTTCAACCAAATCATTACATACTTCGGCGGCACCCCGATCATGTTTCTGCTGGAGCCGGGATATTTCCGAACGATCTTCATCTCTTCCGGCGTATGGCAGGGAGTTGGCTTTGGAACAATCATCTACCTTGCCGCTTTGAGCGGGATCGATCCGACCTATTACGATGTGGCGGAAGTGGACGGAGCGAGCCGGTGGAAAAAGATCGTGCACATTACCTGGCCCTCGATCAAACCGACGACGATCATCCTGCTGATTTTCGCCTTGGGCGGAATTCTCGGATCCGATTTTCAGAAAATTATTCTGCTGTATTCGCCTGAAACTTACAGCGTGGCTGACGTCATTGGATCGTATGTATACCGTCAGGGGATCCTCGGCGCAAGATACGAGTATACCACGGCCATCGGATTATTTATGTCGGTCATCTCCTTTGTCATTTTATACATTTCCAATTGGGTCAGCCGCAAAGTCTCGGAGACGAGTTTGTTTTAGGGGGGATAATCTTGAGAAAAATCAGCTTCGGTTCCAGAGTGTTTGACGCCTTTAATATTTTCATCATGCTGTTGATCCTTGTCGTTGTGCTGTACCCCATTCTGAATATTATCGCTACCTCCTTCAGCAGCGGGAAGTACATCGCCTCGGGAAGCGTTACGATTTGGCCGAAAGGCTTTACCGTACAGGCTTACGCAGACGTATTTAAAGACTCGCTCATTTATAAGGGGTATCTGAATTCCATCCTTTACGCGGTAGGTTCTACCGGTATTATGCTGCTGTTTACCTCGCTGCTGGCTTATCCGCTGACCATTCCCGGATTTGCGGGAAAGAAATTTATCACCATCTTTCTGATGATCACGATGTTTTTCAGCGGGGGCTTAATTCCTACTTACCTGCTGATGCGCAGTCTGCATCTGCTTGACACGGTGTGGGTGATGATCCTTCCCGGCGCGGTTGGAGCTTACAATGTGTTTTTGTTCCGGACCTTCTTTTCGAATGTGCCGGCAGAGCTGAAAGAATCGGCGGTCATGGATGGAGCCAACGATGTCGTTGTCCTGTTCCGAATCGTCCTGCCTTTGTCGAAGGCACTGCTTGCGACATTTGCCTTGTTTGGTCTGGTAGGAAGCTGGAACAGCTGGTTTGAAGCGCTGATCTATCTGAAGGATCAGGATAAGTATCCGCTGCAGATGATTTTGCGAAACTATTTGTTTGCGCTGGATACGAACGCGATCCAAGGCAGGGTGGGCGCCGGTAACGTGGCTATCAATTCATCGGGATCCTCACTTGATCCGAAAGCGATCCGAATGAGCGTCATCATCATTACAATGTTCCCTATTATGGCGATTTACCCATTCTTTCAAAAGCACTTTACGAAAGGGGTATTGGTGGGAGCGATTAAGGGCTGACAGATATTTTCAACATGGATGTAAGAGGAAAGATTCTTTTACGCCATATTTAATAAACAATGTTATAGGAGGAATTGGGATGGTTAAAAAAGCAAAAATGCTCAGCCTGATCCTGGCTTGCATGCTGGCCTTTTCCGTCACGGCCTGCTCCAAGTCCGACGAGACTTCCAAGGATTCTGCGGATGGCGACACGTTATCTTTTTCCGTAACGCTTCCGTCGAGCGGGGTGGACAACGAGAACAGCATGATCGGCAAGGAATGGAAAAAGCAGATGGAAGCCAAGCTGGGCAAAAAACTGAATATCAAGTTTAATTATATTCCGTCATCGGAATATGACGAAAAAGTAAAGCTCATGATTGCGAGCGACGATTTGACGGATTTTTTCGTCACGCCATTATTTTACGATATTACGGACATGGCTGAACAAGGCCAAATTCTTGAGCTCAGCCAGTATAAGGATATAATGCCCAACTATATGAACTATCTCAGCAAAGTGAAGAACGGCATGGCGCGTGTGACCAACTCTGAAGGAAAAATGTACTCTTTCAAGGAAACTTCGACGCCCAGATTTCCTCAGGATAAAGGCTTGCTGATTCAAAACGTATCCGCCTACAGATACGATGTATTCAAGGAGAAGAACATCAAAATTCCGGAAACGCTGGATGAATTTTATGACGCGGCCAAAAAGCTGAAACAGCTGTATCCCGATAAGTACCCGGTGGATACGAAGTGGAACAGTTTGAGATCGCTCTTCTCGGCGAATCACATCAAGGACGACATTTACTGGGATGGCAGCAAATACGTGTACGGCATTTTTAATGAAGGATATAAAGACGCCCTTCAGTTCGCGAACAAGCTGTATTCGGAGCAGCTGCTGGATCCCGAGTACACGATCGATACGGACGACACGATCCGGAAGAAGGCGATGAATGGCGATACTTTCATGTGGCTGACCCAGTGGTTTACGGAGCCGGGAGATTACACAAGAAACGCGGATGACGGCAAAATATTTGCAGTTTCGCTGTACCCGGACAATCCGAAGTACGGAAAGGCGTGGCAGGAAGCGACAAACGGAAATACCCCGGACCTGGGCTGGGCCACGTTCTGCATCAGCTCCAAAGCCAAAAATCCGGAAGAATTAATCAAGCTGATCGATTTACAATATTCCGACGAAAACATCAGGCTAGTGACTTGGGGAATTGAAGGAACGACCTACAAAATCGGAGAAGACGGCAATCCGACCTTTATGGATTCGTTTAAAACGGCGAAGGATCCATGGCTGGAAGGGGATAAGTACGGGATCCGGGCAAGCAAAAATTATAACCCGGGTTTGCAAATGGTCAACGATGCCAGAGCATTCGTAGATTTTGCCGCAACGGATTATACCGTATTTAACGGCAAGTATGAGGAAGTCCCGCTTGAAAAGTCGCCTTATCTGACAAGTCTGCCAATGCCGAACAATGATTATGTCCCTTCGTGGTACAGCGAGCCGGCCATCCAGTTCACACCGGACGAAAGCCAGGAAATATCCGAGATCATGAATCCGATCAAAACATTCGTTACGGAAGAGCAGGCAAAGTTTGTTGCCGGGAAGCAGAGCTTTGACAACTGGCCGAAATTTATCGATCAGGTTAAAAAAATGGGCGATATCGATAAAGTGTTGAAAATTTACAACGATGCGGCCCAAAGAGTCCTGTCCAAAACGTCCTAACCAACAGCATCGAGACCATTCCACCAATGACAAATCGACAAGAAGTCGGGAGGAAGCCGAGATGGTATTGAAGATGAACATGTGGAAGCAGGCGGGTGCATGGACCTGCGCCGCGCTGCTGTTAGTTACAATGGCACCGGGTGTTACGCCGGCCCAGGCTGCAGGAAACAGCGCCGAGCAAAAAGCAGGCAGCACGTTGAAAGAGGTACAGGAGCCGTTCATGATCAAGGTCGTGGATGCCGAGACGGGCCGGGGCATTCCGCTTGTGGAGCTGAAGACGACGAATAACATTTTGTATTATACGGACAGCGCAGGCGTCGTGGCATTCGACGAACCGGGGTTGATGGATACGACGGTCTTCTTCCATATGTCCAGCGACGGCTACGAAATTCCCGCCGACATGTTCGGCAACCGCGGGCAGGCAGTCGAGGTTACGCCTGGCGGTAGTGTCACGCTGCAGATGAACCGGGTCAACATCGCCGAGCGGCTGTACCGGGTGACCGGCCAGGGCATTTACCGTGACAGTCTGCTGCTCGGTTTGAATACGCCGATTCAACAGCCCGTCATCAACGGTCTGATTATGGGCCAGGATTCCGTGCAGACGATCGAATACAACGGGAAGCTGTACTGGTTCTGGGGCGATACGGACAGACCCGCGTACCCGCTGGGAAATTTCCGCACGACGGGTGCGACATCGGAATTGCCGCAAAACGGCGGACTTGACCCGGATGTCGGCGTGAATCTGGAGTATTTTACCAAAGAGGACGGATTTGCCAAGAGCATGGTGCCGACGCTTCCCGACGGGGGAAACATGGCTTGGATTTTCGGTTTGATGACGGCAAAGGACAGCACGGGAAAAGAGCGTCTGCTAACTGGATACACGACGCTAAATCCCGACATCGTTGCGCGCGGCATCCTGGTCTTCAACGATCAGACGGAGCAGTTTGAACAGGCCGTCCAGTTCCCTTCCAAGGACGATTGGCGCCATCCGGGCGGTCAGGCAACCTATTACGAGGAGAACGGCAAGGGCTACTGGCTGTTTACCGAGCATCGGATTCCGAACTTACGTGTGGCCGCCAGCTACGACGCCATCACCGACTATACTCAATACGAGTCGTTTACGTGCCTGACGCCGGGAGCGGCTTATGACGGCGCGAATACGTCCCTCGAGCGCGACCAGAACGGCAAGCTGGTATGGGGCTGGAAGAAGAACACCCCGGTGCTGACCCAGGATCAAGAAAAAGAATTAATCGGGTTTGGCCTGATCAAGGCGGACGACCCGCGCTACTATCAGCTGAAAGATGCCGATACCGGCGAAGAGGTTTCGCTGGCCCAAAGCTCCGTCGAATGGAACGATTACCGGCAGCGCTACGTGATGATCGGACAGCAGGTGATGGGCAAAACGTCGGTTCTCGGGGAAATGTGGTACGCGGAAGCAGACTCGCCCCAAGGACCCTGGACGAATGCCAAGAAGATCATTACGCATAACAACTATACCTTCTATAACCCGGCCCAGCACAAGTTCTTCTTTAAAGACGGCGGACGCGTCATTTACTTCGAGGCGACCTATACGAATACGTATACAGACCATACTCCAACACCGCGCTACAACTACAACCAGGTCATGTACAAGCTGAATCTTGACGATCCGCGGCTTGGTCTTGAGCCAGTTCAGAACCGCAAGTGACGGCTGATGCGGAAGCGGACATGATTCGCCGATCCCAATAGGGCACTCCGCCCAGGAGGTAAACGAAATGAAATGGAAGCCTTGGAAAAGCGCGGGCATCTGGACCTGTGTCATGCTGACGGTCATGACGGCGCCCGGCGCCGTGGTGGCGGCTCAGGCGGAAGGGAATAGCGCCATGCCGGATGTAAGCAGCGCTAAGAAAATGGTTCAGAAGCCGTTTATGATCAAGGTTGTGGATGCGCAGACGGGTCGCGGGATCCCGCTGGTCGAGCTGAGGACGACGAACAATATGTTGTACTATACGGACAGCGCCGGTGTTGTGGCTTTCAATGAGCCGGGCTTGATGGATCAAACGGTCTTTTTCCATATGTCGAGCGACGGCTATGAGGTGCCGACAGACATGTTCGGTTACCGCGGTCAGGCTGTTGAAGTGACGCCTGGCGGAAGCGTAACGCTGAAAATGGACCGGGTCAACATTGCTGAGCGGTTGTACCGGGTCACCGGTCAGGGCATCTACCGGGACAGCGTCCTGCTCGGCCAGAAGCCGCCGGTCAAGGAGCCGCTCCTGAACGGGCTCGTGATGGGTCAGGACTCCGTCCAAACGATAAAGTACCGCAATCGGCTGTACTGGTTCTGGGGCGATACAGACAGACCCGCTTATCCCCTCGGGAACTTTCGTGTGACGGGTGCCACTTCGAAGCTGCCGGAAAAAGGCGGTCTCGATCCCGATACCGGCATCGATTTGGATTACTTTACGAAAGAGGACGGTTTCGTTAAAAGCCTGGTTCCCCAGCTGCCTGACGGTGCCGGCATCGCCTGGGTGTTCGGCTTGATGACCGCCAAGGACGGCAGCGGGCAGGAACGCCTGCTCGCCGGTTACAGCACGCACAATCCCGAGCTCAGCGCCTTCGGCATTCTTGCCTTTAACGACGAGAAGAAGGAGTTCGAGCAGGTCGTTCAGTTCCCTTCCAAAGACGATTGGCGCCATCCGGGGGGCCAGGCGGCTTATTACGAGGAGGACGGCAAGGGCTACTGGCTCTTTACCGAACACCGGATGCCGAACCTGCGCGTGGCGGCAAGCTATGATGCCATCACCGACTATACCCAATACGAGTCGTTTACGTGCCTGACGCCGGGAACGACTTACAACGGGGCCCAAACATCCCTTGAACGCGGCGCGGACGGCAAGCTCGTATGGGGCTGGAAAAAGAACACCCCGCCGCTCACCCAGGTTCAAGAGAAGGAGCTGATCGATGCCGGGCTGATTCAGGCGGACGATCCGACCTACTTTCAATTAAAAGACGCCGATACCGGCGAAGAGGTTCAAATCGCTTCAAGCTCCATCGAATGGAACGATTACCGGCAGCGTTACGTGATGATCGGGCAGCAGATGCAAGGCAAGTCCTCCGTGCTCGGAGAAATCTGGTACGCGGAAGCTCCCGCGCCTCAAGGACCTTGGACCACGGCTAAAAAGATCGTCACGCATAACAACTATACTTTTTATAACGTGGCCCAGCATAAGTTTTTCAATAAGGAGGGCGGCCGGATCATCTACTTCGAGGGCACGTATACGAATACGTTCACCAATCATGTCCCGACGCCGCGTTATAATTACAATCAGGTCATGTATAAGCTAGACTTGGCCAATCCGAAGCTTGGGCTGACGCCGGTTCAGGGAACGAGTGGTTCATAGAGCGCCGGGCTGCTCAGGCAGATTGCAATATGGGATGGAGATTTTTTCAAACAACAGTGAGGAGGAATATCACATGCTGAAGGGATTGACGCTTGCCGGTTTGGGAGCAGTCGAAAGTGATGAGAGGTTCATCGAATTGGCGGGTGAGGGCGGTTTTCAAGCGGTTGACATCGATGCCCGGGGATTGATCGAGCGGCTGGGAACAGAGGGGGCTGCGGCTAAGCTTGAGCGGCACGGAGTCGTCGTCGGCGCGATCGGCCTGCCTGTGGAATGGAGGGCGGGCGAGGACGAGTTCCTCGCCGGGCTGCCTGGCCTGACGGAAGCTGCTGCCGCAGCCCGGGCGCTGGGCTGTACGCGCTGCTGCACGTACATTCTGCCATCGACCGACGCCAAACCGGCGCACTTCATGGCGGTCGCCACCCGGCGCCTCCGCATCTGCGCCCAAATCCTCGGCGCCTATGGCATCAGGCTCGGACTGGAATTCGTTGGTCCGCATCATCTGCGGACGGCGTGGAAATACCCTTTTATCTGGACGATGGAAGAGACGCTGGACTGGGTCGAAGCGATCGGCGAGCCGAATGTCGGCCTGCTGCTGGATGCGTATCATTGGTATACGAACGGTCTCTCCGTAGACGACATCGAGCGGCTGCAGCCGCAGCAGATCGTTCATGTGCATATCAACGACGCACCGGATCTGCCGGTCGAGGCCGTGCTGGATAACGGGCGTCTGTACCCTGGGGAAGGCGTCATCGACCTGGAGGGCTTTTTGAGAGGGCTGCAGCGCATCGGATATGACGGTATCGTATCGCAGGAAGTGCTGACGCCGGCCATGCCGGAAGACACGCCGGAACAGCTGATTCGCCGCTCCAAAGCCGGGTTCGATCGCGTATTCTCCGCTGCCGGAATCGGTGCGGGAGGCAGATGAGTCCGATGGAGCGGGCGGTAACATCGTATTTTGTAGACGGATACCACGGCGGGATTCAGGGGCATATGCCCCTTGGATCCTGACCAGACCTCTCGTGTGAACCTGTCGCTGCAGCAGCATGGTCTCGCCACGCTCCGGTACAGCGGCATCCGCTGCAACCCAGATCAAATCATAGGATGTGATCCGTCATTTGGATATGAGAAAAGAGATTCTATACCATGTTGAGAAGCTGCTGAAGGATAAAAACCGCTACATGTATACCGTGGTCTCGCCGGTCGATTTTACCTGCTTTGTCACGAAGGAGCGGCTATCCTGCGTGGAAATAGAGAGTAAACGATTTGAGGCGATCGAGCCGGGCGACCGGTGGGGCGGAGACTGGACGTATGCATGGCTTCGCTCATCGGTTACCGCTCCCATGGAATCCGAGGGCAAACGCTTGGTCATCCGGGCCGATTTCGGTTCGGAGGCGACGGTTTACGTGAACGGAATCGTACGGGGGGCGCTGGATCTTCAGCACCATGACGTGACGTTGACACGCATCGCTAAGGCCGGCGAGCGGTTTGAAGTCGCTGCCGAGGCGTATGCCGGCCATTCGGGCATCCAGCCGGTGCTTGGGGAATCGCAGCTTTGCCTTTTTGAAGAGGAAATCTATCAATTTTATATCGATTTGGAATGTTTGGTTCAGGTCAGAAATCATATCGATCCGGATTCGCTGCGCGCGGCGGAAATCGACCGCGGGCTGACGGAGGTCGTCCGGACGATCGACTGGGGGCTTGCGAAGGATGCGCTGACGGATAACGTTCGCAAGTGCCGGCAGCGGATGGCGCCACTCCTGGAATGCGTAAACGGATCGACGGCGCCTTTGCTGTACCTCATGGGGCAGTCCCATCTCGATATCGCCTGGTTGTGGCCGATGGAGGAAACGAAGCGGAAAATCGCCCGGACGATGTCCAATCAGCTTGCCCTCATGGAGGAATATCCCGATTACCGCTACGTCCAGAGCCAGCCGTACTTGTTCCAGCTTGCCAAGGACCTGTATCCCGAGTTATACGCGCGCATCCAACAAGCGGTGAACGAGGGCCGGATCATTCCGGAAGGCGGCATGTGGGTGGAATCCGATACGAATCTGCCCGGCGGGGAGAGCCTGATCCGGCAAATACTTCACGGCAAGCGCTTTTTCAAGGAGGAGTTCGGCAAGGAAAACGAAATGCTGTGGCTTCCCGATGTGTTCGGATACTCCGGCAACATGCCGCAAATTATGAAGGGCTGCGGGCTCCGGTACTTTGCTTCCGTGAAAATGTTCCAGACGTACGAGAACGTGTCGGACCCGTTTCCGTACAATACCTTTCTTTGGGAAGGGATTGACGGCTCGCAGGTGCTGACCCATCTGCTGGATTATGGCGATTTTCCGATTCGGGTCAATCCTTCGTTTCTCATCAGGCAATGGAATGATCGGGTGCAGAAGGACGGCATTGCGACAAGACTTGTACAGTTCGGCCACGGCGACGGCGGCGGCGGGGCGAACCGGGACGACTTGGAATTCCTCCGCCGGCTTGAAAATTTGGAGGGCGTGCCGCGCACGGTGCACGGCTCGCCGATCGACTATTTTGAGGATCAGATCGAAAGAGGTGTTCCGGATGCCAAATATGTCGGGGAGCTGTACTATCCGGCGCACCGGGGAACCTATACGACGCAGGCTCAGATCAAGCGGCTAAACCGGAAGGCGGAGGTCGGGCTTCACGAGGCCGAAATATGGGGTGCCGCAGCCAGCCTGCTTCAGCACCGGGCCTATCCGTACGAGAAGATGGACCGGTTGTGGAAGAAGCTGCTGCTGCATCAGTTCCATGATATTTTGCCGGGCACGTCCATTCACCGCGTCCATGAGGAAGCGCAGGCAGAGCTGACGGAATTGAACGGGCAAGTCGATGCGATGGCTTCCGGCGCAAAAGAGGTGCTTGCGGGTAGCGGACGTTCCGGTGTTACGGTGTTTAACTCGCTCTCCTGGGCAAGGAAAGAGCTGGTTGTCCTGCCCGAAGGCGTAGAAGGTATCGCGGACCGGGACGGAAAAACGCTCCCTGTGCAGCGGCATGACGGCAAACGTTACGCCGAAGTCGAGACGCCGTCTGCGGGATGGGCGGCATACTCGGTTACTGCGGGTGACGTAACGCTGGAAGCGCTGGGACTAGCTGTCTTAACGGCTACGAAGTCGCATCTTGAGAACGAATACTTAGCCATTGGGATAAATGAATACGGTGAGATCGTCAGCATCCTGGACAAGGAAACCGGAACGGAATGGACGGTGGGACATTGCAACGCCATGAAGATGTACCGCGATCAGCCGTCGGCGTTCGATGCGTGGGAGATCGACCGCGGCTATCAGACTGCTCCGGTCGCGTTGGTTGAGAAGGCCGAAGTCTATGTCACTGCTGAGGGGCCCCTGTTTGCCAATATCCGCGTTGAGCGCATGCTTCATCGATCCAAATTAATTCAGGATATCCGGATCCGGGCCGGCAGCCGCCGCGTTGAGTTTCATACGACGGTACATTGGCATGAGAAGAACAAAATGCTGCGGGTCGATTTTCCTGTACGTGTCCATGCGAACGAATCGTTACAGGAAATTCAGTTCGGTTACGTCAAACGGCCGA
Organism: Paenibacillus sp. SSG-1; assembly: GCF_002224835.1. Lineage (NCBI taxonomy): Bacteria > Bacillati > Bacillota > Bacilli > Caryophanales > Paenibacillaceae > Paenibacillus > Paenibacillus sp. SSG-1. The sequence goes on along the minus strand of NZ_MBRK01000001.1, from coordinate 3,428,169 downwards.
ATCATGCTTCCAGGCCCCACGATGCCGACCGGTTCGAAGTATGCCAGCATAAGTGGGCGGTGCTTGCGGAGAGTAACCGCAGCTTTGCGCTGCTGAACGATTGCAAGTACGGGATCGCCGTGCAGGACAACACGATGAGCTTGACGCTGCTTCGTTCGCCGACGCATCCGGACGAAACGTCGGATCAGGGAACGCACAAGTTTACGTACGGATTCTTTGTATGGAACGGGTCATTTCTGGACAGCCCCGTCGTTCAGGAAGCGTATGAGCTGAACTATCCGGTAAGCCTCGTGCACAGCGGAAACCAGGCGGGTCATAAATCTTTCCTGCAAACGGATCAAGCCAGCGTAATTACAGAGACGGTCAAGCTTGCCGAAGACGGATCGGGAGACTGGATCATCCGGGCCTATGAGTGCAAAGGTGCCACCGTATCATGCGGATTCACCTTTAACCTCCCTGTCAAAACAGCGTACGAAACCAATATGCTGGAGGAAGTGACGGCCGATCTGCTGGCTGCTGAAGGGAAGCTGAAGCTGGACTTTCGCCCTTTTGAAGTGAAAACGATTCGGCTTGTGCTGCTTGATGCGTAGAAAAAGGTGTAAAAGGAAAACAAAAGATGGGAGGAAGCGCGAAGATGAAGATGGACAAAGGACAGCGCCTGGTCATGATCGGCGATTCGATTACGGACTGCGAGCGTAAATTCCCTTACGGAGAAGGGTTGTTTCAAGGCGTAGGCAAAGGGTATGTGTCGCTCGTGGATACCTTGCTTCAGACAGCGTATCCGGAGCTGAACCTGCGGGTCACGAACATGGGAATCGGCGGCAACACGGTCAGGGATTTGAAAGAAAGGTGGCAGACGGACGTACTGGATCTGAAGCCGGATTGGCTGTCCATTATGATCGGTATCAACGACGTGTGGCGGCAGTTCGACCAGCCGGCGATTCCGGAATCGCATGTGCTGTTGGAAGAGTATGAACATACTTTGGTGGAATTGGCGGAGCAGGCGCTCCCCGGCCTCAAAGGGCTTGTCATCATGACTCCGTTTTATATCGAACCGAACTCCGGAGACGGGATGAGACGGCGGATGGATGAGTACGGCCGGGCGGCCCAGAGGGTTGCCGAGCGCGTCGGTGCGTTATTCGTGGACACACAAGCGGTGTTTGAGCCGATGTTGGGCTACGTACATCCTACTGCAATCGCATCGGACCGGGTGCATCCGAGCCTGACCGGCCACATGCTGATCGCACGAGCCTTCCTGCAGGCAATCGGCTTCGATTGGAAGCGTATGAGCGGTGAGGTTTGACTTCGATAACGGTCAGGAGATGAAAGAACAGATTCAGAATCAAGCATCGGGAAGTGATCGCAGCTGGCTACGATGTTAATATGGCATTATGTGAAAAATTCACAACAACCTCAGCTTAAGGGGCGAGCGTATTTCATACGCTTGCCTTTTCCTGCTTATATACTCCGGTTTATTTACTGATAGCTAAAACGGTCATGTTTCTTTGGCGCCGATCACGAAGGAAGAATACGAAACAACGGTGAACGTGCTCAGCCGCTTGATCCGACACATGAACGCGACGATCACTAAGGACTAACCGGATTAAATATATTAAAAAATCAATATATGAAAAATTCATAATAGTAAACATGATCATATTCGTATCTAGACCATACCTGCTTAAACCATCATTTCTGCGGATCTATACCGGTAAAAAAGGCGGCTTGCGCCTGATATTTACCGCCTTATCGCAAAAGCATCCTCCTGACCGGAGCGGCCGGTCTAAGGGGATGCTTTGTTGCGAATTTATAACGTGCTTGCTTGTGGGGCAGCGGGACCGTCCCGCTTCCGTTTACGTGCGCAGCATATCCCGGAACATTAGGACCAGTTTCAGCCGCAGTAGATGGTGATAATCCTTGAAGTCGACCTGAAGCAGTTCACTGATTTTCTCGAGCCGGTAGGCGGCGGTGTTGCGGTGTATAAACAGCTGCTTGGCGGTTTCGTGGATCTGTCCGTTGTTCGCCATGTACAGCTCCAGCGTTCGCAGCAGCTCTTGGGCGGAGTCGGGGGCTCGGTCCTGAAGCGGGGCCAATGCCATTTCGACGAACTGCCGCATTTTATGAACCGGAACGGATTGGAAAATATAAGAGATTTCCACGTTGGCAAACTCGACGACAAAAGCGTCCAGGTTGAGCCGGGCGGCCGTGTCGCGGGCGTTCTGGCATTCACGGTAAGCCGCTTCCAACTGATCGGGCCGGGTTTTGATATGGCTCACCGTCATGCGCAGATGCCTGCCGGCTTTGGCGGCCTGCTCGAAAAAGACACGTGTCAACAGCTGAGGCAGCTTGCCGGAGCTTCGCGGGAGCTCAGAAGGAAAGATCGAGAGAATGGTGTCCTCGAGTTGAAAATGCAAAGGTGATAAATCCTTGAGCATCGGATGATAATGGAATTCCTGCTTGACACTCTTGAGCAGATGGTCGGCCCGGCCGGTGTATTCGGGATCGCATGTGGTAAGCACGCATTGGAAAGAACCGGTCCCGAAAGGGATGCCGTGGCTGGAAGCACAGGCAACGAGCTCTTCGGCGGAGACTTGCTGCTTGAGGTAGTTTTTCAGCATTGCCGCAAATTCGTTCTGGGTGGATTGGGTGAGATCGTTGCGTTCGACCGCGTTCAAATGGTAGCCGATAATTTCGGCCGCCTGATGGTACAGCCCTTCCTCCTCCTTCATCGGAATGCCGGGAGGGAGCCGGAAAATCGCCCGGCTGTTAAAATCATGGTCCTGGCCGGGGCTTTTCAGGGGCACGCTCAGCAGTCTTCCCTGCTCGCAGCGGAGCCACTGCGGCGTATCTTTGAGCTGGCGTTTTTTGAGCAGCTGCATTTCGTCTGTGGTCAGGGTGCTGAAGAGCGTTTGGCCGCGCATGCCGGTGACGGCCAGAGGCACGCCGAGAATCTCGCGGATCCGGTCAAACAGGCGGCCCGTATCAACAGGGGATAGGGCGAAGCGGATGAGCTCCTTTTGTTTGTCCAGGACGTTTTGCAGGAGGAGCGTGTTCTTTTGCAGTTCGGCATTGAACAAGCCTTTCATTTGATCCGAGAACGTAAACGGAAAGGGAAGCTCGATAAGGGGAAAACCGAGGCGGTCTGCTTCCTGAAGCATTTCGTCGGGGACCGAAGCCCAGAACCGTCCAAGCTTGATACCAATTCCCGCCGCCCCTTTGTCAACCAGCTTCTGCAGCAGGCGGACTCCATCCGCGGGATTGTCCTTGATTAAATAAGCCGTCGTGAACAAGATATCCCCTTCCCGGACCCAGTCCGAAATATCGGGTGCATCCATCACGTTGACCGATTTGACGATGCGGTTCAAACCGCTGCGGCCTGCGGTCAGTTTACCTTCAGAAAGCGGGTAAATGGTGAGTGCATCTTCGATGGTCAAATACATACAGTCATCATCCTTTCGCAACTGAACTCTGTCGAAACCCGAAACGTACAAGGTAAGCCCTTGGGAAAGGGCTGTACCGGATTGAATTCAATCATCGGGAAAGGCGGTTACTGCAACAGGGGATAGAATCGGACGGCCGTCCGGGTTTGCCAGGGCTACGGAGGGGAGGACTATCTCCCCAGAAAGATGCCTCCGTAAACAAAAGCGCCCACGATGACGAGCGCAGGATGAACTTTGCGGCGCTGCATCAGCCAGTACGAGATGAGGGCGATAGCGCCGAATTGGATCCAGCCGATGGAGAGTATCGACTCTTTGGAGCTTTGAATGGTGAGCTGCAGCATCATGACGGCAATGACAGGCTGCACGAGCAGCGTCATGCCCTTGACGGCCTGGGACTGCTTGTATTTCTGCAAAATTCGCATCAATACGATCAGGGCGACCGCGGAAGGCACGACGGTGGCGGCTTCGGCGGCAAGCACCCCCATCCATCCGGCCGCATCATAGCCCACGTAAGCGGCGATCTTCGTCGCGATCGGTCCGGGGAGCGAATTGCCGAGAGCGAGCATGTTGGAAAATTCGGCGCCCGACAGCCAGTGGTAATGCGGCACGATCTCCCGGTACATGAGCGGGATGGAGGAGGGGCCGCCGCCGTAGCCGAATACGTTGGCTAGAAAGAAGCCGATGAGGAGTTCAATCCATGTCTCCATGGCGGCGTTCCTCCTTCCGCTTGCGGGCTTCTTTCAGCTTGCCCATAACTTTAAAGTGTACCGAGCCATAGGCCAGCGCGATTGCAATCAGGATCGCCGGGTGCAGCTGCACCCACTCCAGCAGGACAAACGCGATGACCCCGCAGGCGAGCGCCATATATTTGCCAAGGCCTTTGACTGCCTTTTCGCCGAACTCGTAACACATTTGACCCAGCATGACGGCCACGACCGGAACGACTGCTTCGATCATGCCATGGATGATGCGGGACGAACTGAATACGTCGATAAAGGAGACTAGGGCGATCATCGCAACCGCAGTGGGTAGAATATGGGCGAGCAGCCCGACCAGCGCACCGAGCGTTCCTTTCAGGCGGTAGCCGAGATAAGCGGCCAACTTGGTCGCAATCGGACCGGGCAGCGTGTTGGCGATGGCCAGCACCTCCCCGAATTCCTCATCAGCCATCCACCTGTACCGGGAGACGGCCTCGTGCCGGATGAGGGGGACGGTCGACGGACCGCCGCCATACCCGAGAATTCCGGTCCGGAACATGGCGAGGGATAATTCTGCGTATGTTTTCAGCATGGTGCACTTCCTTCCTTGTCTATCAACTATTCTGACATTTCATCTCGGATTCGGGTAGGATGCGAGGGTCGCATTCTATAGGCACAGCTCTGGCATCATGGGAAAGGGAGCTGGACCGTTCCGATGCTGATGAACATCCGTGCGGCACTGATGTTATTTAAATTTACACTATAACGGTTTTCCTTCAGGATGAAAAGTAGTTATTGCCAAAAAATCCTGCTGCATGTTAATTTAGTTAACAATTTAAGGATGCAGGAGGGATGAGTGATGAGGCAGGCTTCAATCGGCACGAAAACGATGGTGGTCAGCCCCCATGCACTGGCATCGGCCGCGGGTGCCCGAATATTGGATAAGGGCGGGAATGCCTTCGACGCTGCGGTTGCCGTCAGCAGTACCCTGGCGGTCGTGTATCCGCATATGACCGGGCTGGGCGGCGATTCATTCTGGCTGTTGTACAGTCCCGGAGAGGGTGCAGTCCGGGGTTACAACGGAAGCGGCCGCTCGGGGTATAGGGCAGTGCCGGAAGCATATGCCGGCGAGCAAGCCATCCCGACGCGAGGGATCCGCAGCGTACTGACCGTTCCCGGCATGGTGGACAGCTGGAGCGCCATTCTGCGCGAGTATGGTACCCTGCCACTTGGGGACGTCCTCGAGCCGGCAATGACTTACGCCGGAGCGGGCTATCCGGTATCCCGCAGCCAGTACGCCAATACGAAGCTGTGCGCCGGGCTGCTGGCAGCGAATCCCTATTCGGCTGCAGCGTATTTGCGAGGCGGCGGTGTCCCGCCGGCAGGCACCCGCTGGATCCAAAGCGGCTTGGCCCAAAGTTTGCGCCGGATCGCGTCGAATGGCCGGGACGAATTTTACCGGGGCGGATTAGCCCGGGACATCACGTCATACATCCGGAAGTCCGGCGGGCTGCTGTTGGCGGACGATTTCGCCGATCATGAGGGCAATTGGGTTACCCCGCTCACCGGTTCCTATCGCGATCTTGAGCTGTATCAGCTTCCTCCGAATTCGCAAGGGTTTACGGGCATCGTGATCGCCCAAATGCTCGAACATTTTGATTTTAACAGTATTCCGCACGGTTCGGTAGCATTTTACCACGTCCTGGTCGAGGCGGTGAAGCTGGCTTTCCGCGACCGCAACCTCGAGCTCACCGATCCGGATTTCCGAAATATTCCGGTGGAGCGCTTTCTGGATAAGGCCTACTGCAGGGAATTGGCGGGACGCATAAGCCGCGATTTGGCCGCTCCGCTCACCGCCGAACCGCTCGGCAGCGACACGGCGTATGCCGCCGTAGTGGACGGGGACGGCAACGCCGTTTCTTTTATCCAAAGCCTGTACTTTGAATTTGGATCGGGCGTGACGGCTGGGGAAACGGGCATTCTGCTGCAGAACCGCGGCTCATTTTTCTCCCTGGACGAGTCTTCCGCCAACCGGCTTGAACCGCGGAAACGAACGTTTCATACCCTGATGCCTGCCCTCGCGCTCAAGGACGAGAAGCCTTATTTGCTCTACGGCACGATGGGAGGAGAAGGGCAGCCGCAGACGCAGACGGCGCTCCTGACCCGGATCGTCGATTACCGAATGGACCCTCAGGAAGCGATTAACGAACCTCGATGGGTGTGGGGAAGAACATGGGGCGAAGCCTCCACGGAACTGAAGATGGAAGCCAGGGTGGGGGAGCAGGTGCTCGGTGGGCTTGCTGCCATGGGGCATGAGGTTCGAAAAATCGGCGACTGGGATGCCTTGACCGGGCATGCGCAGGCGATCCTTCTGGACGCTCACGGTTTTCGGATCGGCGGCTCGGACCCCCGCTCCGACGGAGCGGCGATCGGCTGGTAGTTCACCATATCATAAAGAAGTTATGAAATATGACATAGATAAACGGGTTCCTTGTGGCCGATGTCCAAACATCGGCCTATTTATTGTGCTTCGTCACAAAGATGCCTTCTGAACCGTTGTAGACTCCTGTATTGTTTGTTATAAAATGTAACATCTAACGAAAAACAGAATCGCAATGGGGGGACAGCTGTGGAATTCGGACATGTGAAAGTGGAGAGGAAAGCAGCCTGCGTCATGCGGGACGGCATCACGCTGTATGCCGACATTTACCGTCCGGCGGAGGAAGGAACATACCCGGTACTGCTGATGCGGCAGCCGTACGGCCGGAAAATCGCCTCAACGGTTACATACGCCCATCCCGTTTGGTATGCTGCGCGGGGGTATATCGTCGTCATTCAGGACGTACGGGGGCGCGGGGATTCGGAGGGAGAGTTCACGCCATTCGTGAGCGAAGCCGAAGACGGCTATGATACGGTCGAATGGGCTGCCGGGTTGGAAGGGGCCAGCGGAAAGGTCGGCATGTACGGCTTTTCCTACCAGGGAGCGACGCAGTGGGCTGCCGCTTCGCAGCATCCGCCGCATTTGGCTGCCATCGCGCCTGCGATGACGGCGGCCGACCTGTACCACGGCTGGATGTACACATTCGGCAGCTTTGATCTGCAGAGCTGCCTGCCCTGGGCCTATCAGCTGGCCAGGGATACGGCGAGAAGGAAGGGCGACACGGAAGCCGAAGCGGCGTGTTCCCGCGTAATGAGCGATCCTTCCGGTGTGCTGGCCCAACTGCCGTTGGCCCAGGGGCACCCGCTGCTCGAAGCTTACCTCCCCGCTTATTTCGATTGGCTGGGTCATCCCTCGTATGATGAGTATTGGTCCCGGCTGAACTGGCTGGACGCCTTCAAGGAACAGCCGGTTCCGGCGCTGCATATCGCGGGCTGGTACGATTTTCTGCTGGAAGGTACGCTGCAGTCTTACAATGCACTGCAAGCACAGGAGAGCAGGCCGGACTGCTTTCACCGTTTGGTGGTCGGGCCATGGACGCATATTCCGTGGGGCCGCAAAGCAGGCGGAACGGACTACGGACCGAAGGCGGACGGCAATATCCACCTGGAACAGCTTGCCTGGTTCGACTATTGGCTGAAGGGCGAAGGCGGTTCAGCACTGAAGGAGCGGCAGCCGGTCCGTTATTATGAAGCCGGCAGCGGCGTTTGGGTCGAAGCCGAAGCGTATCCGGCCGGAGCGGAGGGCGGCAGCCGGTGGTATTTAACCGGAATGCAGCTGCCTGCGAACGGGGCTTCCGGCGGCGGCCTACTCGCTGCGGATGCAGGCGCGGAGCCCGGCCGGGCGGCGGATGTTTTCGTCTACGACGCGCGCCTGCCGATGCCGCTTCGCTCGGTGCTGCCGCAGGACCGGAGCGCACAGCAGGACCGCTTCGAAATCCTGGTGTATACCGGGGAGCCTGCCGGCGCGCCGCTGCGGATCCTTGGCGCCCCGGAGGTAACCGTCTCCTGCCAGGTGATGGACGGTCCTACCGACCTTATCGCCATCCTCACGCAGGTCACACCAGCGGGCGAAGCGAGGTTTCTGTCCGTGGGGCGCACGGAGATCGGCGCATCCGACGGCATCAGCGGCTGGGAGACGGCGACGATCCGGATGCGGCCGCTGGCCGCCGAGCTCCCGGCCGGTTCGATGCTCCGGCTGGAGCTGAGCGGCAGCGCATACCCGCTGCTGCTTCGCCACCCCAACGGCATTCCGCTGCAGGAAGCCGCAAGCCAAGGGCCGGATGCGCTGCAGATTGCCACAGTGGCGGTGGATGCCAGTGGAGGCGCCTCGTGGCTTCAGCTGCCGATTTTTGGTGACACCTCGGAATAAAGCGGACTATGAAATGAACCATTGCGGGACAAACGGAGCGGGAGCTTGCATTCAAACGCTTATTGCCCAGCCGGGTCGAACGCATACGCCCTTTATGTCCTCAGAGCCTGGCGCACGAGAGTACAGAAGTAGATAACATAAATACCGACGGATGAAAGGAGCGGGATTGATATGGAACAAGAAGTGGTGATCTTCAACGCCTCCCTGCCGCTGCAATCGGAAGAGACGCTGTACACGCTGGCCATCGGCGGCGGAAAGTGGACGTCGGTGACGGCCCAAACCGGTGAAGTGGAGGCTCCTGAAGCGGTGTGCCTGGACAAATGGAACGGATCCTCTGCGGATGCGCGGCTGCTGCTCGACGCAAAGGGGAAAATCGTTCTGCCGGGTTTCGTGGATGCCCATATGCATCTGGATAAAGCTTTTTCGCTCCCGCAGGTCGGGAATGTCTCCGGCACGCTTGGCGAAGCGGTCGTCAATTACGCCGCAGCCGCCCCAAGGTTTTCCAAGGAGGAGATCAAAGCACGCATCATGCGCTCGGCGCTGCAGTCTATTTCTTATGGAACGGTAGTGCTGCGCAGCCATCTCGATTTTCACATCAAGCATGGAAAAGACGTCGCGATGCGCACCATCGAAGCTGCGCTCGAAGTCAAAGAGGAGCTGAAGCCGTATGCTGAGCTGCAGCTGTTCCCGCTGCTCCCTTATTTTGAGCTCAGTGAAGCGGCGCTGGATACGGCCGAGGAATCTGTTGCGATGGGCGTGACGGGATTGGGCGGCTCCCCTCATCTTTCTCCCAACCCGGAGCCCGACATCGACAGGCTGTTCGCCTTGGCCGATAAGCTGGGCTGCCCGGTTGATCTGCATACGGACGAGAGCGACGATCCGAACCAGCGGACGGCAATCCATATCGCCCGGCGCGCGATGGAATACGGCTGGAGGGGAAAGGTCACGGCAGGGCATTTATGCTCCTTAGCCGCCATGAAGGACGAGGATGCCGCCATGATCATTGGACTTATGGCCGAGGCAGGCATGGGCGCCGTTACGCTTCCCGGCGCGAATCTGTACCTGCAGGGCCGGCATGACGCCTTTCCGGTGCGCAGGGGAGTCACCCGAGTCAAGGAGCTGCTGGCGGCAGGCATTCCGCTGGCTGCGGCTTCAGACAATATGCATGACCCGTTTCATCCGTTCGGAAGGGGCGACCTGCTGCTGATCGGCCTGGTCACCGCCTATGCCGCCCATATGGGCAGTCCTGCCGAGATGCGCGAAGTGCTGCGGATGATCACCGAATACCCGGCCAGGGTAACGGGTGCTGACGGTTACGGCATCCTGCCGGGGAACCCGGCCCATTTTGTGGCGCTCGATGCCAGGACGCCGGAGGAACTGCTGACCATGCTGCCGGAACGCCGCTGGGTATGGCGCGGCGGCACCTGCCTGAAAGCAGCCCCGGCGAAGGAGAAATGGAGCTCCGCATTGTTACAGGGCTATTGGGAAGACTCGTGCGAACGAGTCGACTTTGTCCAGAAACGTGCGCTCACGCTATGATTCGATCCGTTTGAAGGCATGCTCCGTTTCCACTATGCAATGAGGAGGTATGAGGATGAGCCGCACATTGGTGCTTTATTACAGCGCATACGGCCATGTTTTGGACATGGCGCGGGCAGCCGCTGATGGAGCGCGCAGGGCGGGAGCCGATGTCCGCATCTGCCGTATTCCAGAGCTGGAGTCAGAGCGTAACCGGACCCCTTATCAGGATAAGCACTCCACCGGGGAGCCAGGCGAAACTTCGCAGCTGAAGACCCGTTTTAAGACGGTAGACCGCTTCGCCAAATACGAAGAAACAATGCGCCGGCAGCAGGACATACCTGTGGCCACGAACGAAGATTTAAGATGGGCGGACGGCATCGTCTGGGGATTTCCGACGTATTACGGCTCCATGCCCGCGCAGGTCAAACTGTTTCTGGAATTTGCCGGGGACCTGTGCGCCGACGGGAGCCTGGAAGGCAAACCGGCGGGTCTGCTGACGAGCACCGGATCGATCCATACCGGGCATGAAGCAAATGTGCTGACGTCGATGGTGCCGCTATTTCATTTCGGCATGATCATGGTCGGGCTGCCCTATTCCGAAAATCCGGAATACTTGACCGCCGATCCGATCGGCTGCTCTCCTTACGGAGCTTCCACATTGGCGGGTCCTGACAGCAGCCTCAAGCCAGATGAACGCGAACTGGTAATGGCCGGCCGGCTCGGACGGCGCGTGGCGCTGTGCGCGAAGGCCCTGAAGGCCCAAAGTTTTTTAAAATAACCGGTAACGGCAGAGGGTGGCATCGAACGCCGAGGTATTTCATAAAAGTCCGGATGAATTCCGGGCTTTTTTTGTGTTAGATAACATAACATTTATGATAATACATTTCGTAAATAAACCCAAAAGAATTACGCATTATTGTAATTGACCACAAAAACAACGGATATTTATTGAGCGGCATAGGCATAGATGTTATTTATTATTACATAAAAGATTAGAGGAGGGCTGGAAATGTATACAGCACAGCAAACCGCAGCAAATCCGCAGCCGCCCGGAAGTTCCGGCGCTCCCGAGCTTTTGGTCGGCATGGACCAGATCGGCAAGGTATACCCGAATGGAACGATTGCCGTTCAGCAGGTCAATCTGCAAGCGGGGGAGGGTGAGTTCCTCTGTTTTGTCGGACCGTCGGGATGCGGAAAATCGACCATGTTTAACATGATTGCCGGCTTGACCGAGCCGTCGACCGGCCAGCTTTCGGTCCTCGGTACGACGCCGCGCGAAGCGCGGAAGCAGAACGAAATCGCTTTTGTGTTCCAGGAGCACACCCTGCTGCCTTGGGCGAAGCTTCTGGACAACGTGACGATGCCGCTGACCCTCCGCGGCGTTCCGAAAAAGGCTCGCAACGAAGAAGGCGAACGCGTGCTGGAATTGGTTGGGCTCAAGGATTACCGGAAAGTACTGCCGAGACAGCTCTCAGGAGGCATGAAGATGCGGGCGTCGATCGCCCGTGCGCTCATAGCCCGGCCGAAGCTGCTGCTGATGGACGAACCGTTCGGGGCGCTGGACGAAATCACCCGCCAGACGCTGCAGGATGAACTGCTGGGCATTTGGCGTCAGGATCAGAAGATGACCGTGCTTTTCATTACCCATAACGTGTTCGAAGCGGTGTTTTTATCCACCCGGGTTGTCGTCATGACGCCGCGGCCGGGGAAAATTTCCGATATCGTGCCGATTGAGGCGCCGTATCCGCGTACGGATGAATTCCGGACCACGTCCGAGTTCGGCAAATATGTGCGCAGCATAACCGAAGTGCTGAATCACTGAGGCTCGCAGAAGCCGGTGCTTGCTTTCCTGGATAATGCGAAATTTAGAGGTGCATGGAAACATGCCACTTACGAAAGGAGTCGTTGGGGTCATGGAAAAAGCAGCAGTGAGCGCGGTTACCGATGCGGCGAAACAGGCTTCGCCGGCCGCGCCTATGGTCAGGAGGAGTGTCGGCAGCGGCAGCCACGTCTGGGGGAAAATGGTGTCTCGGGTCGTACCGCCACTGAGCGTATTCGTCTTCGTCGTCTTTGTATGGGAAATGGTACTGCGGCTGACCGGCACCCCGGAGTACTTGCTGCCCAAGCCGTCCGATATCGTTCAAGCGGTGTCGCAGAACGGGCACAATCTGGTGGTGTCGGTGAGCACGACCATCATGGAGGCGGTCTTGGGATTTGCCCTTAGCGCCATTCTCGGCGTGGCTGTTGCCATTTTGCTTGCGCTGTCCAAAACCGTCGAACGGAGCGTGTACCCTTACGCGATCATTTTACAGACGATCCCGATCGTGGCGATTGCGCCCATTATCGTCATCTGGTTTGGGGCCGGCATGAACGCCATCGTTATTATCGCCTTTCTGATCAGTTTCTTTCCGATTTTGTCCAATACGCTGATCGGGCTAAACTCGACCGAGCAGAACATGAAAAATCTGTTCTATCTGTACAACGCCACGAAGATGCAGACGATCTGGAGGCTCAGACTTCCGGCAGCGCTGCCCTACATTTTGGCCGGCTTTAAAATCTCCTGCTCCCTGTCGGTTGTCGGGGCCATCGTCGGCGAGTATATCGCAGGCATCGGCGGGCTGAACGGCGGGCTCGGTTACGCGATTACGGTCGCGGCGACGCGGATGCAGACGGCGTATTTGTTCGCCTGCGGCTTGTCGGCCGCCGTGGTCGGCATCGTCTTTTTCCTGCTGATCAATGCCCTGTCGAACCGACTTCTGCGTTCCTGGCATGACTCGGCCATTACCGGCTAACTGCATCCGCCAAGCCGAGCGGCAAGTTTGCAGCAAAGGAGGGGAGTTCCCATGCACAGACTGGGGAATTCGAAAAATTACTGGAACGTGTCGGAGGAACTGGCCGATTTGTCCAGGAGCGATCCCAAACCGCTCGTCACCGTGACCCTGCCGGCGCTGCCGCAGCGGATCACGCTGGATCTCGCCAAAACCGCCCTCGTCATCATTGATATGCAGAACGATTTTTGCAGCCCGGGCGGGTGGTTGGACTCGATTGGAGTCAATACCGCCCCGCTGCTGGCTCCCGCCAAGCCGCTTCAGCGGCTGCTTCCGGCCCTTCGCGAACAGGGGGTTCCTGTGCTGTGGGTCAACTGGGGCAATCGGGAGGACCGGATGAACTTAAGCCCTTCGGTGCTCCACGTATATAATCCCGACGGTGTCAGCCATGGGATCGGCAGCCCGCTGCCGGATACAGGCTCGAAGGTGCTGGAACAGGGGAGCTGGGGAGCGGCGCTGATTGATCGGATGGTACCGGAGCCCGGGGATATCCGGGTGGATAAATACCGTATCAGCGGTTTTTGGGATACGCCGCTGGACAGCATTCTCCGCAATTTGGACGTGAAGACGCTGCTGTTTGCCGGCGTTAACCTCGACCAGTGTGTGATGCATACGCTTCAGGACGCCGTATGCCTCGGATATGACGCCATTCTGCTGGAAGACTGCTGCGCGACAAGTTCTCCGGCTTACTGCACGGAGGCCGCCTTATACAATATCAAACAGTGCTATGGCTTTGTTGCCGGTTCCGAGGATCTGCTGCAGGCTTGCACACGAAAAGAAAGGGATGAAGTGATATGATCGATGGTCTGGTTCTGGGGCATTTCGAGCATTGCGAGGTACGCAAAATTTCAAGCAAGGATTCCAACAAGTTTGTCATGCTGTGCGACGGGACGCAGGTGCCGTTCGTGTCCGTAGTGGAAATTTTCGACGCCGGCGGACAGACGCCGCCGAACGAGCACAGCGGAGCGTATGAGTATTTTTACGTGCTGGCCGGAGAAGGGATTGCCATCGTTGGCGATATAGAAACCGGGATTCGCACAGGTTCGTTCTTCGTCGTTCCGCCCGGCAACAACCATCAGGTCAAAAATACCGGTGAGGGCAGGCTCTATGTTCTGACGACCATGGTGCCCGACGAGAAGTTTTCCGATTTAATCAAGTCAGGTCCGGCGGCAAGCCTGGACGAGGAGGATTTGGCGGTGCTGCGCGGAGCGGCTTTCCCGGGAGCGGCCGCTCCCGCGAACTCATAACGATTGGAGGAACTCGTATGCAGCCAGAATGCACGCCGTGGATTCGGTTGGGAACGGAGGCGAGACACGCGGAAGGCGGTCTCCTTCAAGGGCTCAACTTTGCCGTAAAGGACGTGTTTGCCGTAGCAGGACACACCAATGCTGCCGGCAATCCCGATTGGCTTAACACGCACAAGCCTGCCGTGAAGCATTCGGCCGCCGTGGAACGTCTGCTCGGCAGCGGAGCAAAGCTTCATGGAATGACTCACACCGATGAGCTGATGTTCAGCCTGAACGGGGAAAATGTGCATTACGGCACGCCGCCGAACCCTATCGCTCCAGGACATATTCCCGGCGGTTCCTCAAGCGGCTCGGCGTCCGCCGTTGCCTCCGGGGAAGTGGACTTCGGCCTTGGCACCGATACGGCCGGTTCGGTGCGGATTCCTTCCTCTTTTTGCGGTATTTGCGGATTTCGCCCGACGCACGGCGGCGTGCCCATGGACGGCGTCATCCCGCTGGCTCCGGCCTTTGACACGGTCGGCTGGATGGCACGCCGGGCAAGCACCTTGCTGCAGGTCGGCCGCGTGCTTCTCGAGAAACCGCTCGATGACGGCGGGAAATTCGCCCGAATGATGCTGCCTGTTGAAGCGTGGGCAGCTGCCGAGCCCGGCTGCGCCGAGTCGCTCCGCAGTGCGCTTGAATCATTAGTACCGATTGGAGCGTTTGAATCCATCCGTTTGACGGACGGGGAACTCGCGGCGTGGGCCGGCATTTTCCGAACGATTCAGGGGTACGAAATATGGTCTGCCCATGGCGCATGGATCACGGCGCAGCATCCCCGATTCGGTCCCGGCATCGCCGAAAGATTTGCATGGACCGCCACGATTACCGAGAGAGCGTACCGGGAAGCGAGCCAGCTTCAGCAAGCGATTGCTGCCCGGCTTGAGGCGCTTCTCGGAAGCGAAGGCGTGCTCGTTCTCCCGACAGCGCCTTGCGGAGCCCCCGTGATCGGGCTGCCCGGCGAGGAAATTGAAATGACGCGCACGCGGATTCTGCAGCTGTCCTGCATCGCCGGGCTGGGCGGGCTGCCGCAGGTTACACTGCCGCTGGCAAAGACGGACGGTCTGCCGGTTGGGCTGTCGATCATTGCAGGCAGAGGACAGGACCTGAAGCTGCTTCGATGGGCAGCGGATTTCGAGGCATCGATGCAGCCCGCGTCTGTGGCCGTGATCAACCAAATCCAATAGCAAAGGAACATGCCGATGTTTACACGATACGAAGGAGCAGCCTGGGAGGAGAGATTCCTGCCAAGGCTGACCAGCAAGCAGATTAAGGAGCTTCCCAAGGAAAGCACGCTGGTCATTCTGCCGGTCGGCGCGATCGAACAGCATGGACCGCATCTGCCGGTCATGACCGATACGCTGATCGGGGAGGCTACGGTGACCCTGGCGCTCGAAAAGCTGAAGCCCGATGCGCGGGTGTGGCTGCTGCCGCCAGTTTCGTACGGCAAAAGCAATGAGCATCTCGGCCTACCGGGAACCATTTCGCTGTCGGCAACGACCCTGCAGAGCGTGATCCTGGATATCGCGGAAAGCCTGCGGCTGAGCGGTTTCCATAAGCTGCTGCTGTTTAATACGCATGGCGGCAATACCGACTTGCTGAACGTGGTGTCCCGGGAAATCCGTATTCGCCACGATATGCTCGTCTTTTATTTATCGCCCTCCTCCCTGGGAGGTGCGGAAGATCTCATGCCCGCCGATGAACTGGAATACGGCATTCATGGCGGGGACTACGAAACGTCGATCGTGAAGGCCATCAAACCGGGATGGGTGCAGGATCAATGGCTCGTCTCGGAAACCCCGTCCATGACCGGGCAGAAATTTTTGACCCTTGAGGGGAAAATACGCTTCGCCTGGCGGATGGCGGACATTTCCGACAGCGGCATATGCGGCGATGCGACCCAGGCGACGGCAGCCAAAGGCAGCATCATTCAGGAACGGGTGACCGACATTCTAGCGGAGGTGTTTCGTGAGCTGAGCGAATTCGAGTTCAGCGATATCCGGGCCAAGGCGGAAGCGGGAGCCGAGCGATGAGGCTCGTAACTTTGGCGGGAAGCGGGCCAGGCAGCGCGGGCATCGTTGCAGGCAATCGGGTATTTCCCTTAACCGGGATCAATGAATCGCTTGGAACGGCTTGGCCGACGACCGTTCTGGAACTGCTGCGGACCGGCGAGGCGGCGGCACTGTCCGGATGGCTGCGGGAACGAGGGCAGGAGGTGCTGACCGCCATTCCCTCCGTTCCCCTGGAGCAGGCACATCTTGGCCCCTTGTATCATGGTGCGGTCAATGTCTGGGGCGTTGGCGCGAATTTCCGGAAAAAGGCCGCAGATATGGCCGTGGTGCCGCCGGAGCAGGAGCCTATCTGCTTCTTGAAGCCGGCAAGCACGATGATCGGCCCAGGCGAAGTTATTCTTCTTCCGGACGGGGCCGGACGCATTACCGCCGAGGCGGAAATCGGCCTGGTGATCGGTAAGACCTGCAAGCACGTCAGCCCCGAAGAGGCGCCGCACGTACTTGCCGGCATCGTTCCGACGCTGGATATGACTGCCCAGGACATCCACGCCCGCAACCCGCGGTTTCTTGGCCGCTCGAAAAGTTACGACACCTTCTTCAGTTTCGGACCGGAGCTGGTCGGCATGGACGAAATCGGGGATCTGGATGCACTGGATATACAGACCGTGCTTAACGGATCGGTCCGGTACAGAAGTAGTGTATCCGATATGATCTATTCCCCATGGTTGATTCTCTCGTATTTCTCGCGGATGATGACCCTTTATCCCGGCGATATCATCATGACCGGAACACCGGGATCGGTAGACATCCAGGATGGGGATACGGCCGAATGCCGGATCGGCTCCCTGCTTCCCTTGCGGAATCCGGTCGTTCAGGAACGGATTAGCACCGTTTTTTGAAATCGAAAGATTGTCCTCACGAAATTGTTCTTCTATATGGAGTAAGCTGTGAATACAAAGAAAGCGGGTGGTTCTCATGTCAATGGTATGGAAGCCTGAAATGCCTGAAGCGTTCAGCGCACTGAGGCTGCTTACCGACGAAACGGCGGTCGAAAAGCTGTCGAAGGATTTTTATTGGTATTCCCCCGTGCTGAGCGGAAAACTGAAGGACAAAAAAGCGGATGCCGTTCTCGTGCCAGCTACGGTCGATGAAATCCGTGAAGCGCTGCGCATTGCTTACCGGCATCGGATCCCCGTCACTGTCCGCGGAGCGGGAACCGGGAACTACGGACAGGCGATCCCGCTCGAAGGCGGCCTGGTGCTGGACCTCAGCGGCATGAACGAAATCTTGGAGATTGGCAGCGGCTATGCCCGTGTACAGTGCGGCGTCAAGCTCGGCGTCCTGGAGAAGACGGCCCGGGAGCAGGGACAGGAGCTGCGGATTTACCCGAGCACTTTCGCCAAGGCGACCGTCGGCGGATTTGTGTGCGGCGGCTCCGGGGGCGTCGGGTCGATTACCTGGGGCGACCTGTGGGACGGCAACGTGCTGGAGGCGACCGTCCTGACGATGGAAGAGGAGCCGCAGGTTTTCCGAGTCCACGGCGAGGATCTCAAGGACTATATTCATAACTACGGGACGACGGGCATCGTCACCGAGCTGGTCATTCCTTTGGCACCCCGGACCGAGTGGGCACAGGTGGTGGTGAACTTCGATCGCTTGGAAGACGCGGTCCGATTCGGGGAAGTGCTGGCGGAGGAAGCGGCCATCCCCAAACGGCTGATCACGCCGATGGAGTGGCCGATTCCCTCCTTCTTCAAGCCGCTGGAAAAAGTGCTCGCACACGGCAAATCGGTGGTTTTTACCGAAATCGCCGGGCATGCTGCCGAAGCGCTGCCGGCACTCGCCGCAGCTTTCGGCGGGGAAATCGGCTATGTCATTGACCCTGAGAAGTACCGCAAATCGATCGGGCTGTCCGATTTTACCTGGAACCATACGACGCTCTGGGCGCTGAAGCGTGATCCGGCTTATACCTACCTGCAAGCAGGTTTCAAGCGGGACTGCTACTTGGAGCAGATCCGGACGCTGAAATCGATGTTCGGGGACGAAATGCTGCTGCATTTTGAATGGATCCGCTCGAGGGGCAAACTCCAACCGAACGGCCTGCCCGTCGTCCGCTACAGCACGGAAGAACGGCTGTACCATATCATAGACACCTGCCGGTCCATCGGCGTGGAAATTTATGATCCCCATACCTGGCTGCTGGACAATGGTGGACGCGGGGCAATACCCGGCATGCAGGAACGTAAGAGGCATAACGATCCGCTCGGTCTCCTGAATCCGGGGAAAATGGGCTGAGCAGCCCGGCGATACGAGGAAGAATCGTGTCCGGGAGAAGCGGCATCCGTGCGGCATCTCTCGGACTTTCCGTACAAGAAGGGGGAAGCGCCTTTGACAACGACGATCATACGCAATGCCATCATCATGACAATGAATCCGGCCGACGAAATTATCCATGGCGATGTTCGGATTGAGGACAACCGCATTACTCATATTGGACCCGGCGCGCCGAGCGAAGCCGACCGGGTGATCGAAGCCGGGGGCAAAGTATTGCTGCCCGGCTTTGTGCAAACGCACATCCATTTATGCCAGACGCTCTTTCGCGGACGGGCCGACGACCTGGAGCTGATTGATTGGCTAAAACAAAAAATTTGGCCGCTCGAAGCCGCGCATGACGAGGAGTCGGTGTACTATTCGGCGCTGCTTGGCCTTGGAGAGCTCATCCGCAGCGGGACGACGACCATTCTCGATATGGAGACCGTACACCATACCTCTATGGCTTTTCAGGCGATCGAGGAAAGCGGCATTCGGGCGTTTTCCGGCAAAGTGATGATGGATCACGGCGATGAGGTGCCCCTTGCGCTGCAGGAGGATACGGAACGTTCCCTCCGGGAAAGCGTCGATTTGCTGCAAGTGTGGGACGGGGCTGCCGGAGGGCGGATCCGTTATGCGTTCTGTCCGCGTTTTGTCGTCTCCTGCACAGAGCGCCTGCTGACCGAAGTCCGGGATTTGGCAGAGCATTACGGTGTTCTGGTGCACACGCACGCGTCGGAAAACCGGGGCGAGATCGCCATGGTCGAGGCCGAACGGGGGATGCGGAACGTGATTTATCTGGACCATATCGGCCTTGCCCGACCGAATCTCGTGCTCGCGCACAGCATTTGGCTCGATGACGAGGAAAAGCGGATCATCCGTGAGCGCGGCGTCAAAGTCACCCACTGTCCGGGTTCCAACCTGAAGCTGGCATCGGGGATTGCAGAAGTGCCGGAATTGATGCGAAGCGGTATCCCGGTCGGCCTCGGCGCGGACGGAGCCCCGTGCAACAACAACCTTGACATGTTTCAGGAAATGAGATTATCCGCATACATGCAGAAGGTGGGGCACGGTCCGACGGTCATGAACGCGAGGACCGTGCTGCGAATGGCCACGATTGGCGGAGCGGAAGTGCTTGGCATGGAACAGAAGATCGGAAGCATTGAGACGGGAAAACTTGCAGACCTGATTTTGCTGGACCTGGAAGATTACCATGTCTATCCTTCCTTTGACGCGGATTGGTTCTCACGGGTCGTCTATGCCGCCACCCGCGGGGATGTTGAAATGGTGATGATCGACGGTCATGTTGTGATGGAAGGAAGGCAGGTGCTGACCCTGGATAAGCCGCGGGTACTCGACGGAGCGAACCGGGCCTTGCAAAAGCTGCTCCGAAGATTGTAATCCTACTTCAAGGTACAGGATCACTGTATTTATAGGAAAATGCATGTAAGGAGGAGTTCGGATGGAGACGGAAAGCATTCTCCGGTACGTGCAGAAAGAAGAGGAGATGGCGGTGCTTGCGAGCCTGGTATCGGTGCGCGGCCATGCTTACCGCAAGTCCGGAGCCATGATGCTGATGACCGCGGATGGGCACCGCATCGGCAGCATCAGCCCCGGCTGCCTGGAAGCGGATCTCGCTGCACGGGTTCCCCGGATTCTCGAGTGCGGCCGGTTCGAATGGGTGAGTTATAACACCGAGCCTGGCGTCGACCTGATCTGGGGAGAGGAAATGGGCTGCGGAGGCGAGCTGGTCATATTGCTGGAGCCGATCGAAGGCCGTCTTCTTGCGGTGCTTCTGGAAGCGGCCAAAATCGTCCTACAAGGGACGGCTGTCCGGCTCGTTCGGGAACTCCGCCCGGATCAGGAGATGGATTACCGGCTGGAGGAAGACGGCCCCATACAGGATTCGGTAGCAGGGCGGAGAGTGTTCTTCTATGCGACCCGGCTGGCTCCGAGCCGCCGGCTTATCATTTTCGGCGCCGGGGAGGAAGCGGCGGCGCTGGAGGCGATGGCGCGCTCCATCGGATTTGCGACAGTGGTGGCGGATTGGCGCGAGGATTGGTGCAGCAGGGAGCGGTTCCCGCTGGCCCGAACGGTTGTTGGCGATGCCGGCAGGATCGTTGAGGAGCTGTGCATCGGCATCCGCGATTACGTCGTCCTTGCCAGCCATCATTTGCGCCGCGACCGGGAGATGCTGCAGCGCATTCTTCCGCTGCAGCCGGAGTATGTCGGCGTCATCGGCTCCGCTCGGAAGATCGGGCTGCTCTTTGGTGAGCTGCCGATCCCGGACTTCGTGGATGCTCCTGCAGGTCTTCCCATTGGTGCGGAAGGCGCCGCCGAAATCGCCGTCAGCATCGCGGCCCGGCTGGTGAAGTGGAAGAGCGGCGCTGAGGCGGCTGTTCGGGAGAGGCGGCATGCATGAGCATCATGGGCGTATACCTTGCGGCGGGAAGCAGCCGGAGAATGGGCTGCCTCAAGCAGTCCTTGGAGCTTGCACCAGGTATGCATCTGGCCGGCAGCGGCTTGGCGGCACTTCGGGACAGCGGCCTGAGCGGGTTGATCGTAGTCGTTCATCCCGAAGACCCGCTGGTATGGCTGGACGCCGGCCTCCCGGCAGACCAAGCGGACGGCCTTAGCATTGTCGTCGCTGTCTGCCTGGAAGCGGATCAAGGCATGGCGCTCTCGCTGCAGTGCGGTATCCGTGCTGCTTCCGATGCAGGCGCCGATGCTGTGCTTGTGGCGTTGGCCGACCAGCCGTACGTGTCGCCGGCTTGGCTGATGCAGCTGATCGACGCGTGGCGATCAGCTCCCGGGCTGGATTATGTGATAAGCGAGGCGGGAAGGGAGGCGATGCCCCCCGCGGTTCTGTCGGCAACGATGTTTGAGGCGGCTGCCGGGCTGAAAGGGGATCAGGGGGCGAAGCGGCTTCTGGATTCTTCACGGTTTCAAGGGCTCCGCTTGGCCCCTGCCGATCCTTTGATTGTTCTGGATATCGACACGCCGGAAGATTGGGCGGAGGCAAAACGAATATGGACGCTTCAGACGAAGCAGCATCTCTCTGTGTGTAAGAAATAATGACATATACCTGATGAGTCATGCCCAATTTTGGCATCGGGCACAACGCAAATGAACCGGATTGTGCATGGCTCCTAAATCAAAGTCAAGTTTATTTACACAATCACGGTGCCGGCGTATAGTGTGAAAAACCAACCAATCGATTCCATTTAAACACCAGGATGCATTCAAGACACTATAAAGGAGAGATGGCCATGGATGCTACCTTCAACCCGGTGATGAATGCACCGACTGTATGGCATCCGGCAGATGCCCGGGAAGCCTATTTGCTGAAACGCCGTTTTGGTCAGCAAGCGGACTATGTCGCTGGCGGCACACTCCTCCGTACGGAATGGGAGGCCGGAACACGGAGCGTTTCCCCGCATTGGATCGACCTGCAGCGTGTGACCGGCTTACGGGAGGTGTTCATGCAGGCCGGGGGATTATGCATCGGTTCCCAGGTGACCCTCGGGACATGCCGGAGACATCCGAGCCTAGCCAGCCTTTATCCTTTGGTAGGGGAAGCCATCCGCAACACGGCAGCGTCGTCCGTACGAAACGTGGCGACGCTCGGAGGTAACGTATGCTCCGGCGTGGGGGACGTGCTGCCGGCGCTGCTCCTCTATGACGCAGAATTGGAATGGCAGGATGAACACGGCCCCGTGGCGCCGCTGCCTTTGACGGAATGGCTGGAGCTTCGTGCCGCCGATGCCTTGGACCCTGACCGAATCCTGCTGACGATCAGGCTTCCTGCAAGGGCGGATGTGACCGGGATCCAACAGGCATCGGGCGTCGATAACAGCTTGCCTTCGCTGCCTCGGATCGCGGTTTATCACAAAGTAGGGAGACGCGAAGCCTTCTCCCCGTCGCTCGTTACGACGGCAGTGTCTGCGGAAATCGATACCGCCGGCTGTTTCCGGCAGGTGAAGATCGCGACAGGCGGCGGGAAAGCAAAGCCTGCCCGCCTTGGCGCCCTTGAAGCATGGCTGGAAGGGAGCAAGGCAGACCAGTGCGGGCTTCCGGACGTTTATGAACGGGTCATGGAAGAGTACAGACCGGCTGGCGATATATTCGCCGGAGAATCCTACCGCCGCAAGACGGCAGCATCGCTGATCACCGCAGATTTGTGGCAGCTGCTTCAACAGACTGCATCCGAAGGAGGGGAGACGCTATGCTGAACCGATCCAGCAGCGGAACGCGCTGGAGGGTGCGTCCGGATGGCCCGGATAAAGTGACGGGGCAGCTCAGGTATTTGACGGACATGAGCGCGCCGGATATGCTATACGGCCGGGTGCTGCGTGCGGCTTATCCGCATGCGGCCATCCGGTCCGTGCGGACGGAACGGGCGTTGGCGCTGCCCGGCGTGGAGGCGGTCCTGACCTGGAAGGATGTGCCCGGGCTGAACCGTTTCGGTATCGCCCGAGCCGATCAGCCAGTCTTCTGCGAGGACCGGGTCCGGTATACGGGCGATGCCGTGGCGGCCGTCGCAGCGGCTACGCCGGAAGTCGCCGAATACGCCCTTCAGCTGATCGAGGTGGATTACGAGCCGCTCCGGGTTCTTACCGAGCCCGATGAAGCTTTGGCCGAAGGTGCGCCGCAGCTTCATCAGGACGGCAACCAGCTTCACCGGAGCGAGTACCGCCGTGGCGATGCCGACGAGGCGTTCGGGATGTGCGCTCATATCGTGGAGGCGACCTACCGGACGCCGCGCCAGATGCACACCTATATGGAAACGGAAGGCGGGCTGTTCGTTCCGGGAGAAGACGGGAGACTTACCGTCTACTCTCCCACACAGCACGGCCTGATGGACCGGCTGCAGCTGGCGCGGATTTTGGCGGTCCCGCCGGAGTCGATCCGGGTCGTGTCCAGCCCGATCGGGGGCTCCTTCGGCGGGAAGGACGAATTAAACGTCCAGCCGTACGGGGCGCTTCTCGCCAGGGTGACGGGCAAACCGGTGAAGATTCACCAATCCCGCATGGAATCGGTACGGGCCGGCCTGAAGCGCCATCCGATGACCATCCGCATGAAAACCGGCACGGACGCATCGGGACGTATCCTTGCCCATCAGGTCAGGGTTCTGGCCGATACGGGCCCTTACGCCACGCTGGGAGCGGAGGTGCTGAACTTTGCGACGGAGCATGCCGTTGGTTCTTATGCCTTCGGCGCCGTCGATGCCGTAAGTATCTCGGTGTTCACAAACAACGGCATGTCCGGCGAGTTCCGGGGATTTGGCGGCAATCAGGCGCTGTTTGCGCTGGAGGGCCAGATGGACCGTCTCGCCGAGGCGCTCGGGATGGACCCATGGGAATTCCGCCGCATCAACCTGCTTCCGCCGGACGGGACCGGACCCTTCGGCCAGCCGATTTCGGTGACTGGCGGGGCACTCAAAGTATGGAATACCTTGAAGAAATCACGGTTGTGGCAGGAACGGGAACATCTCACGGAAAGCGGGAACCGGCCGCCTTGGATTCAGACCGGCGTCGGAGCTGCTTTCGTCATGCATGGTGCAGGCCTTGGTTATGGCATTCCCGACCCGTCGGGCGGCCGGCTTCTGCTCGCGCAAGACGGGAAGGTGGAGGTCGCGTTCGGTTTCGAAGAATGCGGACAGGGGCTGCTCGCGACGCTGGAGCAAATGCTGGTCGAGATGTACGGTCTGGATGCTTCCGATCTCAGGCTCGTCATCGGGGATACCGATGCGGTGCCCGACAGCGGCTCCAGCACTGCGTCCCGCGCGACCAGCATGATGTGGCAGGCACTGAAGCGTATGCAGAAGCCGTTTACAGATCGGCTGCTGGCCGCCGCTGCCGAAGCTGCGAGCGTGTCGGCGGAATGTCTCCGGGTCGGTAACGGAGGGATTTACGACATTTACACGCAGAAGCGGGTGATGACGTACCAGGAACTGGCCGCCGCCGGGAAGGATCCCATCCGTGCCGAAACGAGTTTTGCATACCCTGTGACCCCTACCGAGCGGATCGGAGCTCACTATTTATATTCGTATGCCGCGGTTTGTGTCAGGATCGAGGTGAACCGGTTGACCGGGCGCATTCGACTGCTGGACCAGTTCCATGCCGTGGCCGCAGGCCCGGTCATGAACCCGCAGGGTTATCTCGGCCAAATCGAGGGAGGGAGCGGGATGGCGCTAGGCTTTACGCTGAGTGAGGATGCCGTCATGGAGGAGGGAATATACAAAACCGGCAACCTTGACACCTATCTCATTCCGACCGTAACCGACTTGGCTGGTCCCGTCGTAGTGCTGCCGATCGAGGATCTGCCGGAAGGCGACGAGCACGGACCGAGAGGAGTTGGCGAGATCGGCTCTGTCGGGCTTGCGCCGGCCATCGCAGCCGCTGTCCGGCAGGCGACGGGAGTTTGGCTGGAGAAACTCCCTGCGAATCCGGCTTTGCTTCAAGATGCATCCTTCCTTGGGAGAAAGGGGGAGACGGTATGAAATCCGAAAAGGATCGTATCCGGCTGAAGCCGTGGACCTGCGAGATCAATGGCGGGCGGGTGTCGTTAAACATATCGCCGTCCAGACGGCTCCTCGACATTCTCCGCGACGATTTGGGCATGACCGGGACGAAACGGTCATGCGACATCGGTCGGTGCGGCGCCTGTATGGTGCATATGGACGGCGTGCCGGTCAACAGCTGCCTGATCCCTGCGTATCAGGCGGAGAGCCGGTCCATTACGACGATCGAAGGCATCGGACGGGATGGACTCCATCCCGTACAGCAGGCCTTTTTGGAGGAAGGGGGCTTTCAATGCGGTTACTGCACGCCGGGAATGATCATGACCGTCATTGCGCTGCTTGATGAACATCCCGATCCAGAGCCGGAGCAGGTAGAGGAAGCGCTGTCCGGCAATCTGTGCCGTTGTACGGGATACGCGGCGATTCTAAGGTCGGTCCGGAGAGCATCGGAACGGATTATCTGGGAAAGGCGCGGTCCCGGAGGGAAGGAGGATGCGCGCGTATGATCACGATCAACGAACTGAACGAAGGGACGGCCGAAACGTTCGTCCAGCACCTGGGCGGCGTCTTCGAGCATTCGCCTTGGGTGGCACAGCAGGTATGGGAGCTGCGGCCGTTCGCATCGGCTGCGGAGCTGCACGAGCGGATGATGGAGCAGGTGTATGCAGCGTCTGAGTCCCAGGTGCTGGCGTTGCTTCAGGCGCACCCCGACCTTGCCACGCGCATGCAAGTCACAGCATTTTCGGCTCAAGAGCAGCGGGGCGCGGGTTTGGATCAGCTGACCGGAGAGGAATACGAAGCCTTTGCATCCATGAATGCACAGTATGTAAGAAAATTCGGTTTTCCTTTCATTATGGCCGTAACCGGATGCACCAAAGACGACATCGCGCAAGCGATGCGGCAAAGAATGGATCATGATCCAGATCGCGAATGGACGCAAGCGCAGCGCGAGATTGCCCGAATTACGCGAATCAGGCTGGAGCGGATCGTAACGGATCGCAGCCAGGAATAGAAAGGATGACCTAATCATGCTGAAAATAAACTCCGGACGCACGCTTTATTACGGAAAAGGAGACGTCCTTGTTTACAGGACTTACGCAGAGCCATTGGAAGCGGCCCCAATACCGGAATCTCCCTTTGTGGGGGAGGATAATATTTTGTTTGCCCATAACATTCGTTTTGCGGTCAGCGGTGACGCTCTGCTGACTTCGTTCACCGACGGGGACAACGCGCAGCTGGTGGCCACCGATTCCATGAAAAATTTTATTTTGCGCCAAGCTGCAACCTTTGCAGGAGGGACGACGGAAGCGCTGCTGCATTTTTTGGCCGTACGGTTTATGGATACTTACAGCCATATCGACACCGTGCGGCTGTCGGCCAACCGGATTCCCTTTCTTCCTCTGCCGGTGCCGGGCCCCGGAGGGTTTCTGGATAACCGTCTCGTGTACAGGCGTTCCTACAACGATCATGCCTCCGCGGAGATGAAGCTGGCGCGCGGCGCCGAGGGGTATGATCTCGACGAGGCGTGGAGCGGCCTGTCGGACCTGCAGCTGATCAAAGTCAGCGGCAGCTCGTTCTATGGCTTTATACGCGATGAATACACGACGCTGCCTGATGCCTATGACCGGCCGCTCTTTATATTTCTCGATATCCGCTGGAGATATGAAGACCCGCAGGATGCGATCCATCCGGAGGCAGGCAAGCATGTGCCCGTCCAGCAGATACGTGACATTGCCCAGAACGTCTTTTATGAATTCGCGACCCCGTCGATCCAGCATTTGATCTGGTTGATCGGGCAGCGGATTCTGATCCGGTTTCCGCAGCTGGCCGAGGTCCGATTTGAAACGAGCAACCGGACATGGGAGACGGTCGTGGAACCTGCGGACGGCTTGTCATCCGGGGTCTTTACCGAGCCGCGCCCGCCATTCGGCTTTCAGGGCTTTTCGATGACCCGGGAAGATCTAATTGCCGCACCGGAGCCGGCTGAAGGCACCGTCAGTTCCGGATGAGCGGGCGGATTTCGACACATGTGCTCGATACGTCCCGCGCGGTGCCTGCAAGCGGCCTTAAGGTAGAACTCCGGCTGCTGGGGCGGGAAGCGGAAGGGGGACGGCTGCTGGCATCCGGTATAACGGGAGCTGATGGGCGTCTTTCGCAGCCGCTGTGGGACGGCGATTTGGTACCCGGGGGCGAATACGAGCTGACGTTTTGGGTTGGCGATTATTTCCGTCAACAGGCGGCGGCCGACGGGATTTCGTTTCTGGACCTTGTTCCGATCCGGTTCAGGGTGTCTAACGGCAATGAAAATTACCATATTCCACTGCTGCTGGCGCCGGGAGGGTACAGCACGTACCGCGGAAGCTGATAGAAAAAAGGGGGGGGCGAAGCATGGATGCGCACGAAGAATGGATCATACGCGGCGGAAACGTCGTGCTTGAGGACGAAGTCGCAAAGATGGATATCGCCATCCGCGATGGAAAGATCGCCGAAATCAAAGACCGCATCACGGGGATGTCCGCTTCGAAAATCGTAGAAGCGGACGGCCAGATCGTCATGGCCGGCGTGGTGGATATGCATGTCCATCTCAATGAGCCGAACTTTGGACATTGGGAGGGGTTTGAGACGGGCTCTGCCGCGCTCGCAGCCGGCGGCTGCACGGCGTACGCGGATATGCCGCTGAACGGAAACCCGCCGACGGTTACGTTGGATGCGCTGCGGCACAAAGAACGATTGGCGCAAGGCCGGTCGGCGGTGGATTATGCCTTGTGGGGCGGACTGGTGCCAGGGCGAATGGACCAGCTGCGAGCGCTGGCCGATGCCGGCGTCATCGCATTCAAGGCGTTCATGTCAAATCCCGGCGGGGAAGGGGAGGGACGATTCCGTGAAGTAGGGGCGGACGAACTGAGGGAAGGGATGCGGCATATTGCCGGTCTCGGTGGCCTCCTTGCACTGCATGCCGAAAGCGACGAAATGACGTCACGCCTGACCGCCGAGGCCCTTGCCGCAGGGCGGACCGATGCGGCAGCTTATGCTTTGACCCGCCCGGTTGAAGCCGAACTCGAGGCGGTAGCCTCCGCACTTGCCCTTGCGGAAGAGACGGAATGCCCCCTGCACTTTGTTCATATCAGCAGCCCCGAAGCGGTGGATCTGATTCAGGATGCCAAACAGCGCGGCCTTGACGTAACGCTGGAGACCTGCCCGCATTATCTGACCTTGAGTGAGGAGGATATGATCCGCATCGGACCGACGGCCAAATGTGCGCCGCCGCTCCGTTCGGCCTTTCTAATAGAAGGCATGTGGGAACGTCTTAAGGCGGGTGCGATTGATTTCATTGCTTCCGACCACTCACCCTGCCCGGAAGCGATGAAGGCCGTAACCGAAGGTGACGGCTTCTTTGGAGCATGGGGCGGCATCGCCGGTGCCCAGAGCACCCTGCTGCTAATGCTGGAGGAAGGTTGGATCAAGCGGGGAATTCCGCTTCCGCAACTCTCGAAGTTGTTGTCGGAACGTCCGGCCGGAAGATTTGGCCTGGGCCGCCGCAAAGGCAAAATTCAGGTGGGAATGGATGCCGACTTGGTGCTGATTCAGCCATCGTCTCCGCACGTCTTGCGCAGAGAGGATCTGCTGCAGCGCCACCGGCACAGCCCATATATCGGCAGGATTTTCAGCTGCTCCGTAGCTGCGACTTACTGCCGGGGCCGCCTGGTCTACACGTCGGAGGGAGGAATCGTAAGTCCGGGTGCCGGCCGGCGGCTGACACCGCTGAAGCCGCACACTGCCGGCCGCAGCGGGGAGGTTGTGGCGCCATGAATATTGCCGCTGAATCGGGTGCTTTTGCCGATATGATGCGTCTGCTGGAAGATCTGGGCCGGATCGGGCGCGAACCCGGTGGCGGCGTCACCCGGCTGCTGTATTCGCCGTCCTGGCAGGAGGCGCAGCGGCTGCTGGCCGGCCGCATGGCAGATGCGGGGCTGGAGGTGCGTTATGACCGGGTCGGGAACCTCTACGGCCGGCTGCCGGGTACCCGTCCCGATCTACCCGTGGTTCTGACTGGCTCCCACGTGGATACCGTCCGCGCCGGCGGAGACTACGACGGAGCCGGCGGAATCGCCGCCGGAATCGCCGCGCTGTCCTATTTGAAGCGGAGGTTCGGGATGCCTGTCCGTACGCTCGAAGTGGTCTCCTTCTGCGAGGAAGAAGGCAGCCGGTTCCCCTTAACGTATTGGGGCTCGGGCAGTATTGGCGGCCGCTACCGGATCGGCGATGGAACCGGCATTTACGATGCGGAGGGGGTATCGCTGGATGAAGCCATGAAAGCAGCTGGCTTCGGACACGGGAGCCAACCCGACTGCCGCCGGAGGGACATCGGCGATTACGTTGAGCTGCACATTGAACAGGGCGTCGTGTTGGAGGCAGCCGGACGGCGAATCGGCGTGGTCGAAGCGATCGTCGGACAGCGCCGGTACGGGATCGCGGTGACCGGCAACAGCAACCATGCGGGAACGACGCCGATGCCCTACCGAGCCGATGCGCTGGCCGGAGCGGCCGACATGATCGTCCGGGTGGAGGAAATGGCGAAGCGGGCCGGTAACGGAGTGGTAGCGACCGTCGGGCGGATCGAAGCCTGGCCCAATACTCCGAACGTCATTCCCGGCGAGGTACGCTTCTCCTTGGATATCCGCCATACCGAGAGTTGGATGCTGAACGAGTTCAGCGAGTCCGCTCTTGAAACGTTCCAACGGATAGCCGCCGCAAGAAAGCTGCAGGTGAAGGCCGACTGCTGGCTGAAGACAGAGCCTGTCCCGATGGACGGTACGCTGGCGGGACGGATCGAGCGGCTGTGCATGGAGGCGGGGCTTCCGTACCTGCGCATGGTCAGCGGCGCGGGACACGACGCGCAAATGATGGCCGCCGTCAGCCGCGCGGCCATGCTGTTCGTTCCGAGCCGGGGCGGGATCAGCCATGCCAAGGAGGAATACACGGAGCCGGCTCACCTTGCGGAAGGAACGGCAGTTTTAGCTGCCTGCCTGCATGAGCTTGCCTATACGACAGGAGTGGATGGATGATGAATAGGGTACCCGGAGGAAGCTGGAATGAATTTGTGCCGATTTCGCGCATCATTATGACGCCGGGGCCGGTAGAAGTCGACCCTCGCGTGCTGCGGGCCATGTCTTATCCGATTCTTGGTCAATTCGATCCGGCATTTACGGAGCTGATGAATGAAACGATGGGAATGCTTCGCGAATTGTTTCGCACGGACAACCGGTGGGCGTATCCCGTCGACGGGACGTCGAGGTCCGGGATTGAGGCCGTGATGGCAAGCCTGATCGAGCCGGGTGACAGGGTACTCGTCCCGATCTATGGGCGTTTCGGCCACCTGCTGCACGAAATCGCCGAGCGGTGCGGCGGCCGGGTCATTACACTGGAGAAGCCGTGGGGTACTGTGTTCGACCCTGCCGAATTGATCGAAGCCATCGGCCGCGAGCAGCCGGATGTCGTCGCCATAGTGCACGGGGAGACTTCCACGGGCCGGATGCAGCCGCTGGCCGGGATCGGCGAAGCCTGCCGTCGCCACGGCGCGCTGCTGATCGTCGACGCCGTAGCAACCATTGGCGGCACGGCGGTCGATACGGACGCATTGCAGCTCGACGCGGTCATCGGCGGCACGCAAAAGTGCCTGTCCGTTCCGTCAGGCATGGCGCCGATAACGTATAACGACCGCGCAGAGCGGAAAATTGTTGCCCGCAAACGCATTGAGCGGGGACTGCGCAGCAATTACGCTCCCCTCCCGTTACAGGAGGTTCTGCCGGGGCCTAGTCCTATCCAGAGCAATTATCTGGATTTGGCCCAGCTGCAGGATTACTGGAGCCCCAAGCGGCTGAACCATCATACGGAGATGACCTCCATGCTGTATGCGCTTCATGAAGGGCTTCGCCTGGTACTGGCCGAGGGACTGGAGGCGCGTTTCAAGCGCCACCGCCTGCACGAATCCGCGCTGATGGCCGGGCTGACCTCGATGGGACTATCCATGTACGGCGACCCGCTGTCCAAGCTGCCGATGGTGACCTGCGTGCAAATTCCGGAGGGCGTAGACGGGGAAACGGTACGTGCGATGCTGCTGCACCAATTCGGTATCGAAATTGCCAGCTCCTTTGGACCGCTCGCAGGTCAGATTTGGCGGATCGGCACCATGGGATACAGCTGCAGGCAGACGAATATCCTGCACCTGCTGGGTGCGCTGGAGGCGGTACTGCTCCGGGCCGGCATCAAGCTGCCAGCGGGTGAAGCGGTGCAGGCGGCATTAGACGCGTATGAAGAAGCGCGAGTAGGTTAAGTTCAGAAACCATCCATCCGTTTGCCTTTCGACTAAGGGTGTCGAAAAGCGCAAACGGCTTTTTTGGATTGTGCCAATGGAATTTACGGGGCCCGGGCGGGTAAAGACAAATACAATTTTAGTCAGGTTCATGTAAGTATAATTCACAATATAGACGTAGTAATGTTAGGGGATAGGCGTTCGTTACACATTTAATTTGATTTTTTGTTCGTAATTACAAAACGGCGGCATATTTGTTGACGCTAATTTGACGTATCTCCTATGATAGGCATAGAAAGTCAAGTCCTAAGGGGGATGGGTAACATGGCAACGAAAATGACAGCGAACAAACGCAGTGTTAAGAAGATGATGGCATTGTCCTTATGCGCCGTATTGATGACGGGAATGCTGGCCGCCTGTTCGGGGAAAACGGCAGCTCCGGAAACAGCATCCTCCGGGGAAAAGACGGGGACGGCTTCAGCAGAGCCGAAGCTGGAGAAATCAACATTGGTTCTCAACTGGTTCGCCGAACCGGAACACGGAGGTAATTTCGCGGCCGTCCAGCAAGGCTTCTATAAGGACGCTGGGCTGGACATGACGCTGACGCCCGGGGGTCCGCAGGTATCCTCCACACAGATCGTAGCTTCCGGCAAAGCCGATTTCGGCATCGCGAACGGCGACGACATTCTGGTTGCAAGGCAGGAGGGCATTCCGATCGTAGCCATCGCCGCCTCGTTTCAGAAGAGCCCGCAGGTGCTGATTTATCACAAGGAAGCGGGAATCCAGGACTTCTCCAACCTGAACGGACATGCGGTTTACGTCGCTCCGACGGCGAGTTTCTGGCTGTACATGAAAAGCAAATATAAGCTGGATCAGGTCAAGGAGCTGAAGTATACGGGATCGTTGGTCAATTTTGTGAACGACCCTAACGCTTTGACGCAGGGATACATCACATCCGAGCCTTATACTTTGGAAAAACAGGGAGTGAACGTCGGCACGCTGCTGATCGCGGATTCCGGGTATAACCTTTACGCCAACGTCTATTTTACGACCGAGAAGATGATCAAGGAGCATCCGGACAAAGTCAAAGCGTTCGTTGAAGCTACGGTAAAAGGGTGGGATTACTACAAGAACCACGCCGAGGAAATCAATCCAACCATCCACGAGCAAAACCCGGATATGGATCTGGATATGATGAAGTACAGCGCCGAAAAGGAGATGGATCTCGTATTCGGCGGTGACGCGGCGGAGCAGGGCGTCGGTACCATGACGAAGGAGCGGTGGGAAGAGGTGCAGAAGCAGCTTATCGAAGTCGGCGTTTTGAAGGAAGCGGAGCCGATCGCCAACGTTTTTACCACCGAGTTTTTACCGGCCAAATAAAGCAACTCCGGCCATTCCGCCGTATCCTTCCTCTGCCAGTCCAGAACAAGGATCTGCCAATATTAACCCTTTAGACCTAAAGAAAGCAGCGCCGATGCGGCGATGCTTTTCTTTTTTTTTGAAGGCGATACAACCTTTGAAGAGCGACGGGCGGTTTTAAATTCACGCCTTTTGGATAAAAATCTTTTCAACATTCCGCATTCCGTCCATTGACTTCATCCATGCTGCGATGATATATTGTGCATACACGATATACACAATTTATCGAGGAGGAACGGTATGCTGGCCTTAGACATTCGAAACTTAAGCAAAAGTTATCCGAATTTCCAGTTGAAAGACGTCTCATTTCAGCTGGAAAAGGGATATATTATGGGTTTTATCGGCGCCAATGGGGCGGGAAAGACGACGACGATCAAATCGATTTTGAATCTGATTCATACCGACAGCGGCGAAGTGTGGATATTCGGCAAGAACATTGCCGAACACGAAATCGAATTGAAGCAGGACATCGGATATGCGTTTGGCGGCATCGATTTTTATACCCGGAGCAAAATAAAAGCCTTGACGGAAGTGGTGAAAAAGTTCTATACCAACTGGGATGATGAAATTTATTCGTATTATTTAAGAAGATTCAAATTGGATGAAAACAAAAAAATCGTCGAGTTGTCGACAGGGATGAGAGTGAAGTACAGTTTGGCCCTTGCCTTATCCCATGGCGCAAAGCTTCTGATTCTCGATGAACCGACAAGCGGGCTGGATCCGATAGCCAGAGACGATCTGCTCGATCTTTTTCAATCGCTCGTCGCCGAGGGTGAAATCAGCATCCTGTTCTCAACGCATATTACATCGGATTTGGAAAAGTGTGCGGATTACATTACCTATATCCATAACGGGCGAATCATCAACAGTGCCGTGAAAGAAGAGTTTATTGAATCCTACCTTTTACTGAACGGTAGCGTGAGTCAACTGGACCTGGTGAAGGCACAGCTGATTTCGTACAAAACGAATTCGTTCGGCTTTACGGGATTGATCCATGCCAAGGACTTCGATCCTTCCTTAGATGTGAAAGCGGCCCGGCCCACTCTTGAGGAGATTATGATTTATTTCGCGAAAAAGGAGGATATGTATGTATAACTTGGTAATGAAGGATTTAAAATTGGGGATCAATCCGTTGTTTTTTTTGGTGCCTGTCGTTTTGGGCGCGTTGATGCTCATACCGGGCTGGTTGTATTTTATCGTGCTGCTGTATTTTTGCTGGATCACGGTCCCCAATACTTTTGGCCAGTTCCGGTCACAAAACGATTTGATGTTTACTTCGATGATGCCTGTCACCAAAACAGACATGGTCAAGGCCAGGGTGCTTGTCATTGTCATCCTGGAAATGCTCCATATGCTGATGGCCATCATTTTTGGTATCATCAATATTCGTCTCTATGGGGAAATACACAACGTTTTCTTCGGACCGTATCCGGGTTTTTGGGGTCTGTGCTTTGTGATGTTTGCGGTCTTCAACGTGTTCTTTATCCCCATGTTTTACAAGACGGCGTATAAATTTGGCGGGGCGGCGCTGGCGGGCATTACCGGGGCGATGATTTTTGCCGGACTCGCGCAATGGATCGGAATCCAGAATTCCTATGTGTCCGACATGTTTAATGGCAGCGGCGTCCACAATGTGGCACTTCAAGCATCCTTGATGATCGCCGGAATCGTTATTTTCATCGCACTCACTGTGATTGCTTACCGGATTGCGGTTAAACGTTTCCACAAAGTGGAGATCCAATGAACATTGCGATTTCGAACAACTCCGAAAAACCGATCTACCAGCAGCTTTTCGAACAAATCAGCGCCCAAATTTTGAAAGGGGAACTGGAAAGCGGATATAGTTTACCGCCGATCCGGCAAGCGGCCCAGGAGCTGCGGGTTAGCGTCATCACCGTAAAGAAAGCCTGGGAAGAACTCGAGCGATGCGGTTTGATCAACACGGTCACGGGAAAAGGGTGCTTTGTCGCCGATTTCTCACCTGAAGACAAGCTGCGTCTACGCGATGAAATGATTTTGAAGCAGATGGTAAACGATACGGCATACTACAAATCCTTCGGCCTTACCCTGGATGAAGTGATGGAACTGATGAAGAAGATTTATTAAGCACCGCCTGATTGAGCTTGAAAAAAGTCACCGTAAAAGCCCAGCGGAACAGCGAATGAACGATCGCCGTTTCTGCCGGGCTTTTTTTGCCGTTGTCTACGCAGCTACCGCATGCAGAGTATTTTCCTGGGCTAACGCGATAAATCGTTAATGCATGCCTGGCTTCGCCTGTGTTAACCTACATCTGATCTTCTCCCATTTCATTTTCCAAGACCTGAAGGAGGGGCCAAGCCAAGCATGAGAAAAGAGGGACTGCCATGATGAATGCCGTGAAAACAAGGTGGAAGGCGCGTATCTATCATTATTTGACCTTGAAACGAAGGATTATGATCATTTTTCTGTTCAGCTCATTGATTCCGTTTGTCAGCATCGTGCTCATCTCGTATTTCACCATTTACTCCATCCTCACCAACAAAATCCAAAACGGTATCCAGAGCAACCTCAAGCAGGTCGAGCTCTCCCTGGAAAACTCCATCAACAACCTCAACCATGTGTCGCAGCAGTTCGCCGTAGGCGGAAGCGTCGGAAACAAGCTGAGTGAAATGCTGTCGGCAGAGGAGCCGTTCGAACGGGCGAAAACGCTCAGCGATTTGAAGGAGGAGCTCGGCCTGATTACGTTCACCAACCCTAGTATCGGACTGGCCATGTATTATTTTATGAACGACCGTCACTATGAACTGGAGAATACGGGCGTCAAGGACAGCTTCGCTCCAGAGAAGCTCCCCCTGCTGGCCCAGTACAGCCAAATTTCGTACTACGGACCGCATGTGAGCAACAGCCGTTTTGACAACCAATACGTGCTTTCGGCCATGCGCAAAGTGGATCTGCCTAACCTGGACGGCGTGTACATTTACATGGAGACCGGCTTCAAGCTGACGCAGAACATATTGAATAATGATGCCGTCGGCGGGACGGCTTCCCATGTGTTTGTGGATAACGACGGGCGGATCGCCTACAGCGACGCCCCGGATTCGTTCCAGGTCGGAACGAAGTTTCCGCATTTCGACCAGGCCAAGTCGTCGGGCACGGAACAAGGCTATTACTGGTTTAAAGAAACAAGCAATCAAGGCTGGAGCATCGTCTCGTTAACGTCCAAGGCGGACTATAACCGCGAAATGAACCGCTGGTTCGTGCAGATCGGCCTGTTTTCGCTGCTGTTTCTCGGCATGAGCCTGCTGCTGGGTTGGCTGTTGTGGAAAATGGTGTACCGCCCGCTTCGCGGCTTTCACCGGGAAATCGAACAGATGGCCGACAGCCGCATCGGCAGTCCGGCCGCCCGCACCCATATTCCGGAATTCGACCTGCTGGTGCGGCGGTTTCAGCAAATGAAGCATCAAATTTGGGAATTGTTCCGGGAAGTCGAGGCCAAGGAAAAACGGCGCGCGGATCTGGAGGTGGAGAAGCTGCTGTATCAGATCAACCCGCATTTTCTGATGAACAGCCTGGATACCGTCCGCTGGATCGCGGTCATGAATGGGCAGGAGGAAATCGACAGGCTTGTCTCTTCCTTGAACAAACTGCTTCATTACAATCTGGGAAAGCTCGGCCAGACATCCACCATTCAGGAGGAAATCGATGCGGTAAAGCAGTACTTGATTTTGCAGCAGATCCGCTACGATTTCCAGTTCGACGTCCATATCCACGTTGATCAGGAGGTGCTGGATGTGCCCATTCCCCGGTTTATTTTGCAGCCGCTCGTCGAGAACGCCCTCTATCACGGATTGGACGACGACGGCTATATCCAGGTGGATGTACGGCAGTTGGATCAAATCGAGATCTCCATCCGGGATAACGGAGCGGGCATTCCCGAGGACAAAATCGAGGCGCTGCTGTCCGCGGAGGGCGGTAACCGGAGTGCCGGCATGGGCATCGGGATGAGTTACGTCAACCGGATCATCGGGATGCATTACGGCGAAAGGGCTAAGCTCGGTGTATCGAGCAGGCTCGGAGAAGGGACGACGATCAAGCTTAGCTTACCTAATGAAGGAGGTGCGGATCATGATTAAAGTGCTCGTGGTCGATGACGATAAACTGGTCCGGAAGGGGCTCATTTCGGTGATGCCCTGGCAGGATTTCGAGATGGAGGTGATCGGGGAGGCGAACAACGGAGCAAAAGCGCTGGAATTTCTGGACAATCATGAAGTCGATCTGCTGCTGACGGATCTGGAAATGCCGGTTATGTCCGGCATGGAGCTGATGCGCTTGGTGCGTGAACGGCATCCGGAGGTTTACATTGCGGTGCTGACCCTGCATCAGGATTTCGAATACATCCAGGAAGCGATCCGGCTGGGAGCGATTGATTATATCGCCAAGGTCCAGCTGGAGAAGGAGCGGTTCGAGGAGGTGCTTGGGCGGATTCATCGCCGCATCACAGAGCAGGAAGGGCGGCTTCGGAAGCTGCGCATACTGCCTGGGGCAAGCAGTCCTGACGAATCCTTTGCTACGGACCGGGGTTATGCGCTGCTGTCAGTGGTCCGCGATCCGGAACAAGGTGCTGTGGTGGAGTGGGCGGTCCGGCATGCGGAGCATTTTGCTGAATTGGGGCGCCAAGTCTTGTTCTTTACCCTCGGGGGAGGAGAGAAGGAGGAGGAGGGACTGGATGAACTGGTACGATTGGCTTCAGCGGAAGCCGGGTGGACGCTGATCCGGTTAAAGGGTATCCAGGGCCGAATGCCTGCCGAAGTCCATGACCAGGTGCGGAGGTACTGCGAAGGGGAGTTTTTTTACGAGTATGACCCGGCCGTAAAGGTCATGGATCGATCCTTGTCAGCGCTCGTGCAGATCGTGAATCCCGTAAATGATGATCTTACACTCACCGTAATGGCCCAGTGGCTCTCGCCGGGCTGGATCTACCGGGAAGGTTTGTTTCAGGCAAATCTGCAGGAGCTGAAAGAACTGCGGCTGCCGCAGGCGGAGCTCTCGGGGCGGCTGTACGTGCTGGCCGACCGGTTGGACCAGCTGGCCGGTAAAACCGGAACGACTCGCATTCGCCTGCCCGCCCCGCTGAATTCCTGGTTCGAAGTCGTAGCATGGTTTGACGGCGTTCGCAAGCAGCTTCGCGAAGAATGGGGCAGGGCGCCGTATTCACCCGAAGTCGTTCAGAGCGTGATGACGGCCGTATCCATGCTGCACGAGGAGCTGGGCCAGCCGGTGACGGCGGCGGACATCGCCCGCAGGGTCAGCATGAGCCGCAGCTATTTCAGCCAGTGCTTCAAGGAAATTGTCGGGACCAACTTCAACGCCTACCTGCGCCGCATCCGTCTGGA
Organism: Paenibacillus sp. SSG-1; assembly: GCF_002224835.1. Lineage (NCBI taxonomy): Bacteria > Bacillati > Bacillota > Bacilli > Caryophanales > Paenibacillaceae > Paenibacillus > Paenibacillus sp. SSG-1. The sequence continues at coordinate 3,390,138 of NZ_MBRK01000001.1, read as the reverse complement.
TCAAGCTAAACATTACTTGCGGAATACGACCAAAACCGTCCTCTGGATCGCGCAGCACGTCGGCTATGAGGATGAAAAGTATTTCAGCCGTTCTTTCCGGGAGTATACCGGGCTGCTGCCGAGCGAATATCGGAATCAATCGGATCTGGATAGAAAAGGGTAGAGAAATGTCCTCCGGCAAGTAGGAAATTCGTCGAAAACGCTTCAGTGAAACCGCTGACATCCTCCCGATTTGAAGTCAATTGTCTATCTCAACCTGAAACTTCCGTCTAACCGGGAAAAGCGGAATCCTGTGTTACCTTAAAGGTGCAAGCAAACCAAGAGCGAAAGAAGGGGCGAAGAAGATGAGAGCAAAATCCATGATGAGCCTGGCGATAGCGGGCCTGATGCTGGTTCTGTCGGCCTGCGGCAGCGGCGGCGCTTCGGAGAAGGAAGCCGACGTATCCAAAGATCCGGTGGACCCGTTCGGCAAGTACAGCGAAACCGTTACGATCAACATCGGCAAAGAGGTGGACTCGGCAGATAAGAGCCTTCCGCCAGGAGACTCACCGGAAAACAACGTGTATACCCGGTACGTCAAAGACAACCTCAATATCGATACGAAAATTATTTGGCAGGCCGGCGTCGGCAAGGATTATCAGCAAAAGGTAAATCTGGCCATCGCCAGCAACGACCTTCCGGATGCGCTCGTCGTGACGGACACGCAGCTGCGGCAGATGGTCAAGAGCAACCAGTTGGCCGACCTGTCGGAAGTATACGAGCAGTATGCCTCCCCTGTGCTGAAAAAGATCATCGATTCGACGGATGGGCTTGCGATGAAATCCGTCACCTTCGACGGAAAAATGTATGCGCTGCCAAACGTGACGGCGGAATCGGACATGCAGCATATTATGTGGATTCGCAAAGACTGGCTCGACAAGCTCGGTCTCGAGGTCCCGCGTAACGTCGATGAGCTGGAGAAGGTCGCCAAAGCCTTTGTGGAACAGGATCCGGACGGTAATGGCAAAAACGACACCATCGGCATCAGCGGCCCGCAATCCGGCGGACTGCTCAATGCGGATTTCATCAATCCTAACAACAACAACTACGGATTTGATCCGATCTTCGGCGCCTATCACGCGTATCCGGGCTTTTGGCTGAAGGGTGCGGACGGGAATCCAACCTACGGATCCATCGAACCCGAAACGAAGGAGGCGCTCGCCAAACTCCGGGACCTGTATGCCAAAGGGCTGATCGATCCGGAAATGAGCATCCGCAAGGACGCGCAGGAGCTGATCAAGAACGGCACATCCGGAATCTACTTCGGGCTGTGGTGGGCAGGAGGGTACGGCCCGCTGGCGGACGCCATCAAAAACAATCCGAAAGCGAACTGGCAGGCCTACACACTTCTCGACAAGAACGGGGAGTTCACACCTCATATGGGAACGCCGTCCAACCAATATCTCGTTGTCCGCAAAGGCTACAAGCATCCGGAAGCTGCGATTAAAATGGAAAACCTTTTGCTCCGGGACGAATCCAAATTCGACGTCAGCGTCGGCATCGGGAATTACCCGCTGCGCATCGTGTTCGCGCCAATGGACGAAATGTACGTGACCTACAACGCGATGAAGGAAGTGCTGGCCGGCACCAAAAAGCCGGAGGAGCTCGATCTGCCGGGCTACAAGCTGCTGAAGGCCGATGCCGAGAACATTAAGAAGGTGAAGCTCGAACCATACGATAAAATGGACATCCAGTATTGGGACCCGAATGCGGATCTGGGCGCCTGGAAGCGGCTCTACTCCACCTTGGTCGGCATTGCGCCGCTGATGGAGCCCTATAAAAAGACGTACAGCCTGACTTATTCCCAAACGAAAACGATGGAGAGCAAGTGGGCGACGCTCGACAAGATGGAGAAGGAAACGTTTCTGAAAATTATTATGGGAGCAGCCCCGCTGGATACCTTTGATCAGTTCGTGAAGGACTGGCGGAAGCAGGGCGGAGACGACATCCTCAAAGAAGTCGCGGAAATCGCGCAGCAGTAGGCTTTTAACGCTCCAAGGAAAGGCAGGTGCCGGGATCCGTCTCGGCGCCTCCCCTATTTAAGCATATGACCCGGAAAAGGAAGGAGCTGCAAGATGATTAACAAGGGATTCGCCAAGCACTATTACTTGATGCTTCTCCCCGGAATGATCTGGCTGACCTTGTTCAGCATCGTTCCGATGTTCGGCATCGTTATGGCTTTTCAGGATTACAACCCGGGCCTCGGAATTCTGCATTCGGAATGGGTCGGTCTTGAAAACTTCAAATACATGTTTTCCTTGAACGACAGCGTCACGATTCTGGTCAACACCCTGGTGATCGCCGTGCTCAAAATTGTAGGTAATCTGATCATCCCGCTCGTCTTTGCCCTGCTGCTGAATGAGCTGAGGCTGCGGTATTTGAAGCGCTGGATTCAGACGATCGTATACCTGCCGCATTTTTTGTCCTGGGTTATCCTTTCGGGGATTTTGCTCGATATCTTCGGCTACACCGGTCCGGTGAACCAAATCTTGTCGGTGTTTCATATCAAGCCGGTCCTGTTCTTCGGGCGGGCGGACCTGTTTCCGGCCCTCATCGTGGGAAGCGACGTGTGGAAGGAATTCGGGTTTAACACGATCATTTATTTGGCCGCGCTGACCGGCATCAACCCGGCTCTGTACGAGGCGGCTGCGATTGACGGGGCAACCCGGTTCAAGCGGATGCTGCACGTGACGCTTCCCGGCATCGTCTCGGCGATCGTGCTGCTCTCGGTGCTCAGCCTTGGCAACGTGCTGAACGCGGGCTTTGAGCAGATCTTCAATCTGTACAACCCGCTGGTCTATTCCAGCGGCGACATTATCGACACCTGGGTCTACCGGACGGGGCTGGTCAATCTGCAGTTCAGCCTGGCGACCGCCATGGGCCTGCTCAAATCGGTGGTCAGCTTCCTGATGATCACGATCTCCTATTATCTCGCTTACCGGTTTGCCAACTACCGTATCTTTTGATGACAAAAGGAGTGCATGTTCAATGGTAAAAGACAACACGGCAGGCTCCCGGCTGTTTGATATTGCGCTGATCGTGATCCTGGTAGGCATTGCAATCTTATGCATCCTGCCCATCTGGTACACCCTTGCCGTATCCCTCAGCAACAATGCAGCGGCAAGCTCGGGCCGGGTCGGGCTGTGGCCCGTCGGTTTCAACCTCGGTTCTTACCAGGAGCTGATGGGAGACCGCAAATTTTTTAACTCGTTCTGGATATCCGTGCAGCGGGTCATCCTCGGGGCGGGGCTGAACTTTGTGGTCATTCTGCTGATGGCGTATCCTTTATCGAAAAATGCCAAAGAGCTGCCGTATCGCAATGTTCTCATGTGGATCCTCGTGTTTACGATGCTGTTTAACGGCGGACTGATTCCTTGGTACATGACGGTAAAGTCGCTGGGGCTCATAAACAACATTTGGGCGCTCGTTCTCGGCAACAGCGTACCGGTATTCAGCGTCATCCTTGTCATTAACTTTTTCCGCAATCTGCCTAAAGAGTTGGAGGAGGCAGCACTTGTCGACGGTGCGGGTCCCTGGCGGATGATGATCCAGATCTTTGTCCCGCTCGCGGGGCCGGTCATTGCTACGGTGACGCTGTTCAGCATCGTGTACCATTGGAACGAATTTTTTAACGGGCTCGTGCTGATGTCGGCGGCGGACCATTATCCGCTTCAGACGTATATCCAGCAGATGGTGGTGGTGATCGATGCCAACACGATGACGGCCGAACAGATTCAGCGGATGAGCGAACTGTCGAACCGGACGCTGAATGCGGCCAAAATTTTCATAGCGATGATTCCCGTGCTGGTCATCTATCCGTTTCTGCAGCGGTTCTTTATTACGGGGATCACGCTGGGATCCGTGAAGGAATGAGGCGGACGCTGGCAAAATGGATCAGGGAACAGCCGCTGACCCAGTATCGTCCTTGCGTGCTAAGCCAGACGAAAAAGCAAGGAATAAAGACAAAAGGGATGCCCTTACGCCGATTGACGGCAGGGCATCCCTTTATATGTTGAATAAAGCAGCAGCTTAGATGAAGCCTGACCGGATCAGCGAGTAAAGCTCCACATGCCGGTGATGAATCGGGACCCGTCCTGCCGGTTTGCAGGTTGGTCCGTCCTTCGCGCTGCAGCAGGCTCCATCATTCCTAATTGGAGAGCTTGGCTGACATAACCTGCGGCCCAGGAGGGAACGGTGCCTTCGTTAGCTTCGGGAGCTTCCCCTGACGCGGAGGCTTCGCGGTGAATGAACATATAGGCGCGAACCGCAATCGCAGCCATTTCGGCGTGCGTGATTACCGCCGTTCCGTCAAACCGGCCCTCACCGGTTCCGCGAACGAGGCCAGCTTGACGGGCTGCGGCGATATCGCCTGCAAACGGATTGTCGTCACGGATATCGTGAAATTGGCTGGATTGATCCGCAGCGGATGCCAAGCCAAGTTCCCGGGCGACCAGGGAAGTGAACTCCGCGCGGGTGAGCGGACTGCCGGCGGATGCTTCCTGATCCTTGACCTGCTCGCTGTAGATGGCTCTGGCGGCCTTTTGCACGATGGGATTGCCGATCCGCTGCGCTTCGTCGAAATCATGGGTTGTCGTTACCTGCAGCAGCACGGAGACGGCGAGCTCATGCCCCGGTACCAGGAAATACCCGGCATCGTGGGTGACGTTGGCGTTTTCCCCGGTTTTATGGGCGATTGGCGCATTGGGCAGCGCAGCTCCAAATTTGGTGTTGACCTCCTGCCGGGCCATCCAGGCGATGATCTGGTTTCTGGAGGAGACGCTGAGGAAGGAACCCTGATAGATTTGGCCGAGCAGCTCCGTCAAATCCGCGGCGTCGATGTAATTGTCCTGGGCGGGGGAGGGGGCAGCCGCAAACATTTTGCGTCCAAGGTGCATCGTCCGCAGGTCCAATTGGTCCATTAGCTGCTGGACCCTGTCCATGCCGACCTTGTCGATGAGCACGTTGGTCGCCGTGTTGTCCGACTGGGTGATCATCAGACGGGCAAGGCGTTCCAGCGTAAGGTCCTGCGGAAAGCTTTCGGTCTGCAGCGATCCGCTGCCGCCCACGACGTCTTCGGGCGTTACCCTGACCTGATCGGCCAGGGACAGCTCGCCCCGGTCAACCTGCTTCATTAATGCGGATACGACGGCAAGCTTGATCGTACTGGCCGGCATGTAGGGTTCCCGCGACCCAAGCAGCAGCGTTTCATGCCCGTAGTAGCCGCTGAGGTCGCGGATGCCGACCGACATGCGAATCCCGTCCTTCTCCGCCTGCTGGAGGATGGGAGTCAGGGCTGACGCGATAGCAGATAAGCCTTTTTCCGGAGAAGCATCGGACGCTGCCGGAAGCAAGCTGGTCAGCAGGGCAGTAGCGGCAATCGTCGTCATTAGCGTTCTTCTTAATACCGGTTTCCGTCTGCGGGTCATCAAACATCCCTCCACAAAAGAAATGTTATATAAAATGACATGATCGGTTGATGTATACCTCTTATTATAAATGGATGTAATATTAGTTTACAATCTGTTTTTGTGAGCGTTCACTTTTTGTTCATAACATTCTGTCGATGCCGTGGATTTGACAAAATTACTTACATAAACCCGAAAAAAAGCGGTGCGCAGACTCTGTTTTTTATTTTATAAAAACATAAAATAGTAGGGACGTTAGAAGAAACGTGCGGAAAAATGTCGATTGGTTGGGGTGGAATGCAGACAATGAGGATAACGATCAGCTAAGTAAAGGGATAAAAGAGCTAGTTTGGGCAGCTAAATGAAGAAAAGGACGTATTGGAGCTAAATGTGACTCCTGTTATTATGTTTTAAAAAAATATAAAATGTTTTAGATTTTATATTTACAACTCCATTTCCTGTATGTTATTTTATACTTGCAAACGGATTCATTCAATATGTATTGAATTATTTTAGAAAACATTAAAACCGAGGAGGTCATCTTCGCAGCAACCTATCGAAGCTGCCCCGGTTCAGCTTGCGGGAGGCGCCCGGAAGAATGGTTCCTGAGATGAGGAGCCGCCGGACCCGGCAGGAGAGTTGAAATCAGACACAAATGAAAGCGCTTTATTCATGTTTTTAGGTCACCCGTTCTTGGTCAGTCAGATTTGTTTTGTCCTGCAAGTGCTTGGCGGCAAGAAAAATCAATGAAGCTTAGGGAGGATCCTGGATATGAAGAAAAAATGGCTGATGCTGCTGCTGGTCGTCACGATGACGACGATGTTGTGGGGATGCGGCAAGTCTTCCAATAGTGCGGAAGGCAAAACGTCCGTCCTGGACGGAGGGGCCGGCGACACGGCAACCGAGCTGTCCTATTGGACATTTGTGGAGCTGCACGGGCAGCATTTCAAGAAGATGCTGGAGAAGTGGAACGCGGCGAACCCGGACCGCCAGATCAAGCTGAACGTCACGGTCATGCCGTATGACGACATGCATAACAAGCTCTCGATCGCGGTACAGACAGGCGTTGGGGCACCGGATATTGCAGACATTGAGATCGGCAAGTTTCCCGATTTTCTGAAAGGCACCCCTCAGCTGGAGCCTCTGAACGACGTGGTCGAGCCTTACAAAGATACCATCGTCCAGTCCCAGATCGATATGTACAGCAAGGAAGGAAAGGTTTACGGACTCTCGACCCACGTCGGTGCGTCGGTTGCGTTCTATAACACCGAAATTCTAAAGGAAGCCGGTGTGGACTACAAATCGATCGTCACCTGGGACGATTTCAAGAAGGCAGGCATGCAGGTGTACGAGAAGACCGGCAAATACATGGGCACGGCGGATACGAGCGCCGGTTGGGAGGCATCGATGATGCTGGCTCAGCAGAAAAGCGATTTTACCGATGATGCGGGCAATCCGATCGTCAATTCGGACGCCATGGTTAAAGGATTGAAGGTGCTGAAAGACCTGCAGGATAACAACGTCATCGCCACAATTGCCGGCGGACAGCCGGACACGGAGGAAGCCTACGGCGAGTTTAACGAAGGAAAATATGCGACGGCTTTCATGCCGCTGTGGATGATGTCGCGTTACACGAACTACATGCCTGACCTGTCCGGTAAAATCGCACTTGCGCCGATTCCGGTCATGGAAAAAGGAATGCCGCGCTCTTACGGCGGAGGCGGAACCGGTACCGTCGTCACCAAAACGGCCAAAGACGTTCAACTGGCCAAAGACTTCATTGCTTACGCCAAGCTGTCCCTCGACGCGAACATCGAAATCTGGAACACGCTCGGCTTTGACCCGATCAATATGGACGTATGGAATATGAAGGACGTGACGCATAATCCAGAAAACCAATTCGTGAAATATTTCGTCAACAACCCGTTTGACGTGCTGAACGATATCAAGGATGAAATCCGTCTGATCAAATCGACGCCGGCTTCGCCGACGATCAACAACGTGCTGTACACGACGACGCTCAACGAAATTTTCGAAGACGGACGGGACATAAAGGAAGCGCTGGACGATGCGCAGGCACAGATCGAACAGGAACTGAAATAGCCCGCCGGCATGCCCGGAATCAGAGCTGCTCTTGTCTTTTCGGGGAGCGGCTCTTTTTCAAACAGAAAGGAGTAGAGACATGATCAAGCGTTTTATATATTCGCAAAAGGTCGCCCCGTACGTGTTCGTATTCCCGTTTGTCGCCATTTTTCTGGTGTTCTGGGTTTATCCGCTGCTCAGCTCGTTCGGCATGAGTTTCCAGCATGTCACCCTGGGGCAGGAGGCCGAGTGGACAGGGATGGACAACTATCAGAAGCTGATGGGGGACGGCGTGTTCCTGAAGTCGATCGGCAACAGCGCGCTGTATATGGTGCTGACGCTGGTCATTCTGATTCCGTTTCCGATGCTGCTTGCGGTGCTGATCAACAACAAATGGATGTGGGGCCGCGAATTTTTTAAGTCGGCTTTCTTCTTTCCTGCACTGACATCCGTGGTGGTGGCGGGGACGATCTTCCGCCTGATGTTCGGGGAGATGGAAGGGTCGCTGATCAACAGCGTCCTTGGTGTCTTCGGTATCGAGCCGGTGAAATTTCTGAAAGGGCATCTGACCGGTTTTGTTGCGCTGCTCGCCCTGGCGACCTGGCGGTGGACGGGAGTTAACATCCTTTACTTCCTGTCGGGTCTCAAAAATATTCCGGAGGAATACTACGAAGCCGCCTCGATCGACGGCGCCTCTGCATTCCAGAAATTCACGAGAATCACGATGCCGCTGCTGAAACCGACCACAATATATGTGCTTACGATCAGCATTTATGCGGGACTGGCCATGTTTATCGAAAGCCTCATGCTGTGGAACGGCAACAACTCGCCGAAAAACATCGGCCTCACGATCGTCGGCTACTTGTACCGCCAAGGGATCGAGAAGAACAATCTCGGCTACGCCGCCGCGGTCGGCATTGTGCTGCTCGCCGTGACGATGATCATTAATCTGACGCAGCTGGCGTTCTCCGGCATGTTTAAGAAGGAGGATTAGGGATGAAAAAGAACACCGCGCTCAACATCGTCCTCGTCGTCATTTTCGCCGTCATCTGCTTCCTGATCCTGCTGCCGTTCTACGCTATTACGCTCGCTTCCTTCAAGCCCGGCGAAGAGCTGATCCGGTACGGATTGAACCTGAAGCTTGATTTCTCGGTCATGAGTCTGGACAACTTTGTCTTTTTGTTCACGGGGGATCACGCGTATTTTACGTGGTTCTTCAACTCGCTGCTGCTGACCGTGGTGCAGGTCGTTCTGACGCTGCTGGTCAGCGCAACGGTAGCTTACGGCTTTGCCGCTTATGATTTTAAAGGAAAAAATATCCTTTTTATCTGCGTACTGCTGATCATGATGGTTCCCTTTGAAATACTGCTGCTTCCTTTATACACGCTTACTTTTAACCTTGGCATGATGAACTCCTACTCGGCGATTATTTTGCCGGGCATTGCCAATGCGGCGACGATCTTTTTCTTCAGACAATACCTGTCCGGAATCCCGAAAGAGATTATCGCCTCCGGCCGGGTGGACGGTGCAAGCGAGTACGGCATTTACGCCAGGCTGATCCTTCCTGTCATGAAGCCTTCCTTCGCGGCGATGGCCATTCTCAACGGCATGAACAGCTGGAACAACTTTTTGTGGCCGTTTATGGTGCTGAGCGATTCGCACAAGTATACGCTGCCGATCGGTTTGAAGACGCTGCTGACGCCGTACGGCAACAACTATGACCTGCTCATCGTCGGCTCGTTCTTTTCGATTCTGCCGATCTTTATCCTGTTTGTGGCCTTCCAAAAGTACTTCATCGACGGCATGACAGCCGGTGCGGTGAAAGGGTAGATTCGTTTCGGAAATAGCTGCATACGACCCGCGAGTACCGGCAAATTTGCCGGTTTTTCTTTTGAACTACATATGAGAAATTCGATATATGAAAAAATCACACTAGTCGGATGAAGGTTTCTTAACCCATGCCAGAAGCAAAATCAGTCCGATGATACACGACGTACCCAGCCACTGAAAAAAACCAAAAGGCTCTTTTAACCAAAATACGGTTGTAATCACGGCGGCCAGCGGCTCCAAACTGCCTAAAAGGCTCGTTTCTTTGGGTGATAGGCTTTGTAAGCTTTCGATATAAAACCAAAATGCGACCATCGTGCCGAAAATGACCACGAAAGCAAGGTATAGATAGGCGTCGATCGTCAAGCCTGTAAAGTCGGTGTGCCATGGCGGATGGATCACACTTAAGCCCAAACCTCCGATGATCATCGCCCAGCCGACAATGACGAGGGAATCGTATTGCTTCAGCAGCGGAACGGCATACAAGGTGTAGAACGCCAAGGCCGCGCCTGATAAAACACCCCAAACCACGGCTGGAACTGGCACGGAAAGCTCCGAGATTGAGCCGTTGGTTAATAATAAGAAGCAACCCGCTAAAGCTAGGATCACGGTGAGCAAGTCTTTTCGCGTGAAAACCATTTGCTTCCGCAGCATTAAATAGAGGATGATCATGACAGGTGCCAAATACTGCAGCAGTGTTGCCACAGCGGCATTTCCATGTTGAATCGATGCCATATACGTATATTGAACCGATAGCATGCCAACCCATCCGAAAACAATGAGCCGCAAAGCGGTCCGACGGTTTCTCCATACCCCAACGATTTGCGAGCGGTCTTTGACCCAAAATTGAATGGTTAACAGTAAAATACCGGCGATGAGCAGGCGTACCGTGACCAGTCCGTTAACATCGATTGCGGTTTGCTCAAAGAGCTTTTTGGCGACGGTGCCGCTCACTCCCCAAAATATCGCTCCTGTAATGACAAGAAATAACCCTTTTCTTCTAGCTGTTGGATTCATCGATCGATTCTCCGCTTCTAATATAATAATAGTGTTATAATAGGTAAAAAATCTCGTTCGGAATACCGGAATTGGATATAAAAATATAACAATATTGAGGTGGGAGTTATTTGCAAATTAAAGATTTCAGGATTGGCGGCAATTTGAAGGAATTAACCGAGCACCGGACGGTCGTGCTTCCGGTTGCATGCTACGAAACGACGATTAACCAAAACATACACGGACATATTCCGCTTCATTGGCATGATGAATTGCAATTCGTTCGGGTTGTCCAAGGGGAAGCCGAGTTCCAAATTAACGAAGAGAAGCTCGTTGTCCGGCAAGGGGAAGGGGTCTTCATCAACAGCGGCTGCCTGCACATGGCGGAAGATCGGAACGCATCGGGCTGCGTGTATATTTGCCTCAATGTCTCACCTGACTTTGTCGTATCACGGGAGCTATATGCAGCCTATGTGGCTCCGTATATTCAAGCGACGAATCTGCCTTATTTATACATCGATCCTAATCAGGCTTGGGGCGCCAATATTTTAGATGCCTTGGTGAACATTCATCAATGGATTCAGCGTCAACCGCCATACTTTGAACTGGATATGACGATGCAGCTGGCTTTCATTTGGAAAAACCTGATCCTGAACGGATTTCAACTGCAATATGATCAGGTGGAAGCTCTAAAAAACGAGCGGATGAAGCAGATGTTGAGCTGGATCGATAACCATTACGCCGAAAAAATCGCGTTAAATGATATTGCCAGAGCCGGTCAATTGAGCCGCTCGGAATGCTGCCGCTATTTTAAGCGAATGCTCCATACGACTCCGCTGAATTATGTGACTGATTACAGACTTCAGAAAAGCGCAGTCCTTCTGCAGCGAGCCGATTCCAGCATTACCGAGGTGGCCTACCAAGTTGGATTTAACAGCACCAGCTACTTTATAGAAAAATTCAGAAAGGCAATGAAGATGACACCCCTTGCTTACAGGAAATCAAAAATGGATGCACGTTCATAATCGGAACGCGGCGAGGACAGCCGGTCAAAGAGGCCGGCTGTTTTGTATGTTCAAAAAGGCCTCTGCAGCGAGCGACAGAGACGAATGCTTTCTGACAGCTACGCCTACGTGTCGGTCCGGCAGCGGAACTTCCATAGAAAGCTCCAATAAAGCACCCTCATTGATCTTTGAAGCTACAAACGCTCTCGGTAAAATAGCTGCGCCATACCCCCGCTCAGCAAACTCAGCCAGCATATCCAAGCTGTTCAGCTCGAAATCGGCCGCCGCTTCCACGCCTTGGGATTGAAACCAGGCTTCGATATAGGAGCGGGTTGCACTTCCCTGGGACAGCATTAACAGGGGAAGCTCGGCCAATTGTGCAGCGGACAAGGGGGCTTCTGCCAGAGCGGCAAAGGGTTTCCCCGCCACCACACCATACGGCGAGACAAAAGTATCCACGACCTGAATTTCCGCATCCTTCACCGGAAGATAAACGTAGCCCAGATCAAGTAAGCCCTGCTGTAACTGCTCCAATATCTGACCGGTCTTTTGCTGCGAGACTTGAACCCGGATGTTGGGGTATTGGGACCGGAAAATATCGAGTAGAGGAACGATATAGTCGCGGATGATCGCTCCGTTGGCACCGATCCGCAACCGCCCTTCGTTCAGCTGTCCCAACTGCTTCATGTATCGTTCGGCGTAATCCAGTTTATCGAATACTTGTCTGACTTGATCGTACAAGGCATGCCCTTCTTCTGTTAAAACGATTCCTTTGGATAAGCGGTCGAACAGCTTAACTCCAAGCGCGTCTTCCAGCTGCTTGATCGCATAACTGACGGAGGGCTGTGTCATATTTAAGCGCTGGGCGGCTTTCGTCATATTCAAGGTTTCCGAAGCGTGAAGAAAAATCCGGTACCATTCCGTGTTAATCATCATTTGGCATCAATCCATTCTATGGCAAGAGTCGAATATTACAATTTCATTTATTACAAGTATACCTCTAAACTAGTACATAACGACACTACATGATATATGAGGGGGATTTTTATGCCGGGAAGTACTTTTGGTGAACGGTTTAAAATGACGACGTTTGGTGAATCGCATGGAGAAGCCATTGGCGTCATTATTGAAGGCGTCACTCCAGGCCTTGAACTGAACGAGGACGATATTCAGGTTCAGATGGACCGCAGAAAGCCGGGACAGTCTTCGGTCACAACGCCGCGTAAAGAATATGATAAGGTCCGGATTTTATCCGGTGTGTTTGAAGGCCGGACAACAGGGACTCCGCTCAGCGTGATGTTGAACAATACGGACATGCGTCCGTCCGCATACGATGACATCAAACAGATGTATCGCCCGGGGCACGCGGACTTTTCTTACGATCAGAAATATGGCATTCGGGACTACCGGGGCAGCGGGAGGGCTTCCGGAAGGGAAACTGCGGCACGGGTTGCGGCCGGAGCGGTTGCGCGGAAACTGCTGGAACGGCGGGGAGTCTCCGTCATGGCCTACACGACCGAGGTCGCCGGAATCCGCTGCGAAGCCTTCCATCCCGATGCCATCGAACGAAATCCTGTTCGCGCCTGTGATCCTGAAGCGGCGGCGAAGATGATTGAGCGGATCGAACAACTCGCGGCAGAGGGCGACAGCTGCGGCGGCATCGTTGAATGCCGGATCAGCGGCGCTGCGGCAGGGCTTGGGGAGCCTGTGTTTGATAAGCTGGACGCTGATCTGGCCAAGGCCATGCTTTCGATCGGCGCGATCAAAGGGATCGAGTTCGGAACCGGTTTCCAGGCGGCATCCATGCTGGGAAGCGAACACAACGATCAAATGGACGAGAACGGGTTCATCACGAACCATGCCGGAGGCGTTATCGGTGGAATCAGCACCGGGGCCGACATCATTTTCCGGGTTGTCGTGAAACCGACTTCGTCGATTTCCAAGCCCCAGCGGACTGTAGATACGGAAGGAAACGAAAGGGAAATCACAACGATCGGAAGGCATGATCCGTGCATCTGTCCGCGGGTTGTACCCGTGATTGAAGCTATGGCCTGTATGGTGATCGAAGATCACTATAAAAGACAAGCGGCGCTGCTGTACTAGCCTCATTCGAGGGTAAAGTTGACTTAACCTATTCATTGCCTATATCCGTTACATGATCAAGTGGTATGATGACGACAGATCAGGGGCGCGCAGCTGATACTGAAACATCAATCATTTGTGTATGTAAAGGAGATCTGCACATGAGTAAAGATCATATCATTAAGTCCATGCTTTCCGAACAGGTGAGCATGACACCAAACGGATTTCTCGCCGATGCGTTAAATCCGCAGCAATTTGCCAAAGTCTACGAATTGTTTTTTGACAGCATCTTAAAAATCAGCGCATCAGATATAACTGGCGTCGAAGGCTACGGTGAGTTCAATGAGAATTGTAAAACGGAGTACAGCACCTGCAGGGAGTTTCTCGTTGACACATTCGCAGATGATAAAGAAGGATATTGGTATCATTGGAAGGAGCTCTATGATACGACGCTTCTGGATCGTGAATTTGTCGAAAAATACTTGATGGAGATGGAAGTCAGAATCGAGTATTGTGAAGGCAGACGTTATTTAGTAAACAATAATACGTTTTTTGAAATTATGATTACCGATGGAAAAACGCAGGTTGGTTTCCCGGACTGGAGCCGGTCCGGGATTTGCGATTTCCTTCTGGATTTTGCCATTATGGACTTAAATAAGCCCTATTTGAACATCCCTGAATTGTTATTCGAATTTTGCGGTAAACGAAACATCGTCATCCCGGATTTTAAAGAAAGATTTTTATGTATGGCGTATTATAAGGGAATCGATGTGTTGCGGTGGCATGCGTCGATCGATGACGAGGAATCGTGCATGTCCATCATGAAATCCATCAGCGAACTGAAGGATCGAATTTACGCTATATAAAAGGTGATCGTATGAAATATGAAAATGCCGGCGAGGTCCTGCCTGAGGAGCTGCTGAAAGAAATCCAGAAATACGCCGCCGGGAAACTGCTGTATATACCGAAGGGTGAGGAGAAAAAAGGCTGGGGAGAAACGTCCGGCTACCGGGATCGCCTGCAGAGGCGAAATGTGATGATCCGCAACAAATATGCCAACGGGATGACGGTTTCGGAGCTTGCGGACGAGTACTTCTTATCCCTGGATTCCATAAAGAAAATCATTTATTCGAAGAAACATGACAGGCATATCACTTATGCTCCGACTGTACGCTCGGCAGTACAATATGCGAATAACGGGCTGCTGGAAGAATGGATTCAGTGCTACCTGATGCTTACGAGGCAGGTGGCTTCGGCTCTGCATGATTATTCAGGAGAGAAGAATCATTATTTTGGCGTCGTCAAGTTTCCATTACGCCTGATCCAGATGGATGGAATAAAGCTAGAGGCAGATGATTTGGATGAAGCAGATGATCACGCTGCGGATCTTCCGCCTCTTCTTATTGAATATGAAAGAGGCAAATTTTACTGTATCGAACAGAAAGGATTGTTCGCCAGACTAAAACGGCGAAAAGTAAATGCTTATTCCACAATCATTGTCTTAAAGGAATCGGCCGATTATAAAAGGTTCATGAAGCACTATGGTCACGCGCTGTTTTTTATAGATCATGCATAATGAGCGAAGATGCGGAAAAATTTACAATTTAATGAGAAGGAATTTATCCTGGGCCCCGAGAATGCTTATTTACCACAATCGAAGGGGCTACAGGGAATGCATATCGAATCCAACCTAATCCTCAATGTATTCATTATATTACTGCCTATCATGTTCTACCGTTTTGTGTGTAAATCGAATAAAACCGTGCTCTATTTCCTGCTGTTTCTTATACCTATAATTATTACAATGTCATTCCCCGTCAAAGTGTTTAATACGTTTTTAGACTTGCGGGGAATACCGCTTGTGGTGGGCTCCTTATACGGCGGGGTGTACAGCGCCTTACTGTTATTCGCCAGCGCAATTATTTATCGACAAGTATTGGGTGACATTCATATTGTTTATTATACGCTGTCCCTATTGCCTACATTGGTGCTCGTATGCCTGGCGATTCCAGCATTTAACCGTGGGAGCTTCATGAAGCGGATGCTGATCGTGTTGGGCCTTTGCTTTTTTCTACGGATTACCGTCTTAAATATTTATTATTTGCTGGATAGCAATCCATCGTATTTCCTGCACTCCTTTGTGCCATCCTTGCCAATCGTTCTGATGCAGTGCGCGATATCGGTTCTATTGGTGTACATATTGGAAACGGTCCGTCGCGACGTCAAAATTCAAGAAGAGATGATCGAAGCCGAGAAGCTGAAGGTCGTCAGCGAAATCGCCGCATCGGTCGCTCATGAAGTCCGAAATCCGCTCACGACTGTGCGGGGATTTGTTCAACTATTGGGTGAGCCGTCCTTAACGGATCAGAAGCGTAAAGAATTTTCCCTCATTACCCTCGTGGAATTGGATCGGGCGGGATCGATCATTTCCGATTACCTGTCGTTAGCCAAACCTCAAAACCAGAAATTGGAACCGATTTCACTGAACGAAGAGTTCTTGGAAACCTCCCATGTGCTGAGCTCCTATGCTAATCTACAAAATGTGAAAATGGTCACCGAATTTCATTCATCCGGTACCATTTATGGAGACAAATCCAAGTTAAGGCAAGCTATCATTAATCTGTGCAAAAATGCGGTTGAAGCGATGCCTGACGGCGGTACATTAACGATTAAATACTTTGTGGACGAAAGCGACAACAAAGCCAGAATCTATATCTCGGATACAGGTGTAGGCATGACGAAAGAGCAGATTCAAAGACTGGGATCCCCTTATTACTCCACCAAGTTAAAAGGCACGGGGCTCGGAACCATGGTCACTTTCAATATCATACGCGAGATGAACGGACAGATTTCGATTGAAAGCAAGGAAGGCGAAGGAACTACTTTTATCATTACATTGCCGCTGTATACCGTAAAAGAGGACGCTGACCATAGTAAGTAACGGATGATGTAGAAGGTACATATCAAGGTACATATTTTCCATAGATGGCTTTCACAAGCAAGATGATCGCTAAGAGATTTTGACTTCGGGGAATGTTTGTCTACTTATCCGAATTATTTATAATGTAAGGAAACCATATTTTTTAATGAGAAGGGGTTCGTCATATGTATGGAATTATGGCTGTTTCCGGCTTATCTTTCCTTCTGGTTGCCGTACTGACGCCATTGCTGATTTGGACCTTGCGCAGGCTGAAGCTGACGCAGCCGATCCGCGCTGAGCTTCCGGCAGATCATCAAGCCAAACGCGGTACACCGCTGATGGCCGGATTAATCCTGCTGATCGGGGTAGCGATTTCGCTGCAATCACAACCGGCATCCCTTATGCTGCTCCTGTGCGCTGCGTTTCTGTTGTTCAGCTCGGTCGGCTTTCTTGATGACTTTAAAAAAGCCTTCTGGCAAGACCCGGCCGGCATCTCCGGCCGTACGAAGCTGGTGCTTCAATTTGCTTTTACGGGAATTCTGTTGTATGTACTGCTCCATTCGTTTGGCGTATCGAGTGATATCGCGTTGTTTCAAGGATATCATCTGCAGCTGCCTGTTTACGTATATGTGGCCATCATACTGCTGTTTGTGGTAGGTTCTGCGAATGCGATCAACTTTACGGATGGATTGGACGGGCTGCTGATCAATGTGGCGATTCCGACTTATTTTTTCTTCTTTTTGATTTCGGACAAACCTGAGGTACAGACTTTTTCGTTGGTCATGATCGGCTGTCTGCTTGGACTTTTTCTTTACAACATCTATCCGGCAAGGGCGTTTATGGGGGACACGGGATCGATGGCGATCGGAGGGTCGCTTTCCATTTTGGCCGTCATTGAAAAGGTTGAAATATTGATCCCGATCCTGTTTTTTATCTATCTTGCGGAGCAGTTGTCGGTCATTTTGCAGGTATGGTATTACAAAAAGACGAAGCTGCGGTTATTTCGAATGACCCCGATCCATTTCCATTTCAGTCTGAAATATGGATGGAGCGAAAACAAAATTGTTACGATCTTCGGTTTTATTTCGTGGATTTGTGTGCTGATATGCTGGCTGATCTGGAAATACGTCATGCATTGAGCGATAGATTCATCTAAATGAGGGAGCAGCGGTCAAGGGACCGGCTGCTTTTTTTGTGCTATTCTTGTAGCAGTCAGACATATCGATGATTGAGCAATGTAAGCGATAGAGGAGGGAGCGTCATGGCCAAGTGCTGGACGAACGGAACCATCTACACGATGGAACAGGAACATAAGACGGTAGAAGCGGTATTGACCGAAGGAGGACGCATCATAGATGCTGGCGATACGCGGGAACTGAAAGAGAGATTTCACGGCCGGATCGACGAGGTGATCGATCTTGGCGGGGGCACCCTGTTCCCGGGATTTGTGGACAGTCATATTCACTTGATCGGTCACGGGGAGACCTTTCTCAAGCTGCAGCTTTCCGGTCTGAAGCGCCGGGGCGAGCTGCTGGACAAGATTGCCGGACAAGCCCGGCGCCTTCCGCCAGGCACGTGGATCATCGGGGAAGGATGGAACGAAAATGAGTGGGAGGAAGCGCTTCTCCCGACAAGGGTGGAGCTGGACCGGGCCGCCCCGAATCACCCCGTGATGCTGCGGCGCGTCTGCCGGCACGTGCTGACCGTCAATACACTGGCCCTGCAGGAGACCGGCGTTAATGAAGACACAGAGGTGCCAAGCGGCGGCGTCGCGGAAAAAGGCAGTGACGGACGCTTAAACGGTATTTTTAAGGAGCAGGCCCAGGATTTGATCCTGCATCGGATGCCCGGCGTGACTCAGAGCTACCTGGAGACTGCACTGACGATGGCCATTGAAGACTGCTGGAGACAGGGAATCACCGGCTGCCATACGGAAGATCTGAGCTACTATGGCGGCTGTACCCGAACGCTGCAAGCGTTCCAAAAGGTCATTATGGAGGGGCAAAAGAAATTCAGAACGCATCTTCTGATCCACCATCTTGCGCTCGATGAATGGCTTGAGGAAGGAAGGCACCTTGTGCCGGAATCCGAGTTCCTCGAATACGGGGCGATGAAGCTGTTTGCGGACGGATCCCTGGGCGGAAGAACGGCCTTGCTCAGCCGCCCCTACGCAGATGATCCAGCCACGAGCGGCGTGGCCGTTCATTCGGATGAGGAGCTGGACCGGCTGGTGGCCAAGGCAAGAAGCGCTGGGCTTGCGGCGGCTGCGCATGCCATTGGCGACGGGGCCGCAGAGAAGGTGCTGCACGCATTGGCCGCACATCCATGCCCGGCGGGCAGGAGGGACCGGCTGATTCACGGGCAGATTTTGCGGGATGAGCTGCTGGCGCAGCTGAAGGAGCTGCCTGCTATCGTCGACATTCAGCCGAGCTTTGTCACCTCTGATTTTCCGTGGGTGCTGGACCGGGTCGGCGATGCGAAGGGGCTGCATGTATACGCTTGGCAGACACTGCTTCGCAGCGGGATTCCTTGTGCCGGCGGATCAGATGCGCCGATCGAAAGCGTCTCGCCTCTTCTTGGCATATACGCTGCCGTAACCCGTATGAAGCCGGGGGATGCTCAAAAGACCGTGTATGGTTCAGATGAGCGGCTCAGCATGTTTGAAGCGATCTCGCTGTATACGACAGGCAGTGCCTATGCAGCAGGGCATGAATTAGACCGGGGACGGATTCAGCCGGGATACGCCGCTGATTTTACCGTTCTGGAACGGGACCCGTTCGGCGAACCGCCGGAAACCATTTTGGAAAATAAAGTTCGGATGACGGTTGTCGATGAAACGATCGTCTACGGATAGCCTGGTGGGAAGGAACACGGCCGTTGAAGGCGAAAGAAGTGTACTTTTGCAGCTAGGTCAACTTAAAACTGAGTAAATTGAAGTTTTTAGTTCCAAAAACTCATTATATGAAAAATTCACAATAGAAAAATCATCACAACACCGACCCTAGATGATCCGAGCTATATCACCATTACAACGTACTTAACAGCAGATCATTTGGAAAAAAGGAGCTGCAAAAAACCAAAATTAATATGATGTTAACTTAAAGATCAAGCGTAAATGTGGTTATTCGAGCACTCCGATTATAACGGCTTAAATATTC
This sequence comes from Paenibacillus sp. SSG-1, assembly GCF_002224835.1. Taxonomy (NCBI): domain Bacteria; kingdom Bacillati; phylum Bacillota; class Bacilli; order Caryophanales; family Paenibacillaceae; genus Paenibacillus; species Paenibacillus sp. SSG-1. Next base: position 3,370,625 of record NZ_MBRK01000001.1, on the reverse strand, counting down.
TGATGGAGAAAGGTTCCGAGGGGTACTTTGTTTCACCGTGCTCGACTGGGAGGAAGCTTTTGCCTGGAACCGGCATGCAGATCTGGGCAATATGTGCGTTATGAGGCGAACGGTTCGTGGATCGAACAGCACTTCATAAAGGCTTACGAGGTGGAGGAGAATAAAATATCCAACTTTACAAAAAAAGACACAGGCGTTTTGGAGAGTTACTCCAAGACTGCCTGTGTCTTTTTCAAAAGCGAATCAAGTCTTATTCGAATGTTTACTTTCCTTGGCTTTCAGTATTGGTATCTGCACTGGCTGCTGCATTGCTGTCTGCAGCTGGTGTTTGGTTTGTTGCTCCTGTGTTTGCGCCCTCACCGGCAGGACTTGAACCCTGTTGTGCGCCATCACCCGACTGAGCCGGTTGCTGGCTGTTATCCGGCTGCTGGGAAGGATCGGTTTCTGGTGAAGCTGGCTGGTTATCTTCCGTAACTGGACTTTGATCAGGGCTCTGGGTTCCATCCGTGCTTTGAGAACCGTCCGGGCTTTGTGCCTGGTCTGGGCTTTGATCTTCATCCGTTGTTACGTTGTCATCAAGATTTTGTGCATCGTCGGAATTGGAGCCTTTGCCAGGTTTTTTGCCGCCGGTGACTTCTACGCTGGTACCGGTCAATTTTCCGGATAGAACGGGCTGCTGATTTGAATCGAGCATCGTGACGCTGCTGATCTCAAAATCGTAGTTGCCTGCATCCGAAGCGGTGAAGGAGAAATCCACCAGGGTACCACTTTTGACTGGTTTGTTGAATTCAATGCCGAACACGGCCCGTTTTTTGCCAGTCTGTGCCAAAGATGCTTCCGCATCGGTTGCCGTGACATCATTTTGGATTTTAACCTGCTTGGAAGAAGGTGTAATCTTGTTTAGTTTTAATTTAGCATCGTAAGTTACCTCAACCGTCATAAATTGCACGGCTTGTTTACCTTTGAATTCGACGGAAACGTTAAAGGGTTTACCTGTTTTGATCTTGCCTTGCTTGGCAGACAATTCTACATCTGTGCTTGGGGTCTCCTCCGGCTTGTATTTATACTTATAGGATTTGGCCGCTTTAGCTGTTCCGTTGCCGGCATCGTCAGAAATATACAGGTCGATGTTGTTCGTTCCGTTCTCAAGCGGAACTTCTACGGTGTAATTACCGTACTCGTCGATTGTTCCCTGATATTCGTTATCTTTGCCTTTTACGGAATTGACCGCCTTCACATGGATCAGATCCTGCAGATTCGTGCCGTCGTAGAAGTAATCCAGCAGCAAATCTCCGTTAATCGTTCCTTGAAGCAAGCCGACGTTCGGCTTATCCGGATTGACGACCAGTTCATCCGGCACCGAGGCATCCGGTGCAGTGTTGTCGACCAGGAACTGCGACAGCGAGTCGGTCACTACTTCGGCGGTTTTGTCGCCTTCCTCGACCGTTACCGGAACGATGCCGTATATACCTTCCGGATCAAGGTACACGCGTTTCTTTCCTGGTGTGGTAGCGATATCCACCTTGCCGTCCCATTCATAGGAGTAATAGAACGGGTCCAGCTTGTTCTGGAAGTCGCGGTCATAGATATATCCTACGTACTCGCCGTTCCCTTCGTCATCAAAACGGTAGACGTCGAATTCGTAATCCACCAATTTTTTATTGAGTGCATAATAAAGGGTTGAGCCTTTGCCTTCGTTGGTGCTGGACAGGTAAATCGGATCGAGTTCTACGTTCGAAATATCGGCCAGGTTATAAGTTTCGCCGACATACACGCTGAACGGCACATGAAGGACATGCCCGTTTCCGGCTTGTGTAAAGATCAGCTGACCGTCATACAGGCCATCTGCGGTTCCTTCCGGAATGTTCAGGGATACGTTCAGATCGGCAGTCGATTGGCCTGCAGACAAGCCTACCGAATCCGCTGCCGGCGTCAACACTGGCCCTCCGCCGTGATTCCATTTAACATCAATCGAATAGGACTGATCCGTATTCGCGATATTTTCCACCGTCAGCTTGCGGGTGACGTCCGCTCCTGTACCCTGCAGACCGAAAGAAATGCTGCCGGAGTACGAGGTTTGGTGGGTATCGTCCTGAAGCTGAGCCGGAAGCGATTCTTCCACCTTAACGATGGCATCCGCCTCGGAAGAATTTTTCAGGTCAACGCGGCCGGCGCCTTGCTCGTTGGTGCCATACTCACGGTTATCCCGGTCTTTAATCAGAACGGCATTGTTCGTAAGCAGAGCCTTCACGTCATCCGGCTTCAGCTGAAGACCTTCTTCGCGCGTCTTTTCCAGCATGAGGGCAGCCGAGCCCGCCACATGCGGAGCGGCCATGCTTGTGCCTTGCAGTTCCTCATAAGCGTTGGTATAGTCGCCGCCAAACGCTGGAATGGAAGACTTGATGCCCACGCCAGGCGCGGTAATGTCCGGCTTGATCGTATAGTTCGGCAGAGCAGGACCTCTGGAGCTCAGGTCTGCGAGCAGGTCGACTTCGGCTTTATAGCCGAACGTTACGTGGTTATTGCCTTTGGCAATCTCGCTCTTCAGCTTCTGGCCGCTTTCCTGGCTGATCGTATAAGCCGGCACGACGTCTTCGGCGCCATTTAGCGTAGCTCCGCCGATTTCGCCTGGCACGTTATTGTAAATGATGACGGCCACGGCGCCGTTGGCGGCCGCGTTTTGCGCTTTCTCAGCGAAGGAGATTTCTCCGCGCTGCACAAACGCCGTTTTGCCCTTGACGTCAATGTTGGCGTAATCGGAAGTACGGCCAAGGCCGGCGTCCACAAGCTCCAAGTCCGCGCCTTCCGTTTCCAGCTTCGGCGATGTCGCCGCCAGCTGGGCGTAAGTAATGCCGATGGTGTCGGATGTGAAAATCGGCGTTTGGAGCGGCGGCGTCGAGGCGCCAACGGAAATGACCAGCTGTGCCGCAGCCGGGCTGCCAACCGTTTCCGCATCCGGTCCTTCATTACCGTTGGAGATAACGACGGTGACTCCCGCCAGCGCCGCGTTGTCCGCTGCGATGGCATCCGGCGTATACGAGTTGTTCATATTGGAACCCAGCGACAGGTTAATGACATCCATTCCGTCGCTGACCGCCTTTTCAATCCCGGCAATGACGTTTTCGGTCGAGCCGCTGCCATAAGGACCGAGTACGCGGTATACGTACAGATCCGATCCCGGCGCTACGCCGCGAACCCAGCCCTTGCCCGCATCGGGGTGCTCAGGGTCGCCCCGTCCTGCAACGGTTCCGGAGACGTGCGTTCCGTGATACGTATCATAGGTGTTGCCATTGCTGTCGAGCGGCTTGCTTGGATCCGGGAGCGTCTCCATCGGATCGGCATCGTTGTCGACAAAGTCATAACCGCCTTTATAGGCGTCCTTTAAGCTCGGATGATTGTAGTCGATACCGGTATCAATGACGCCGACCTTAACGCCTTCTCCGTCATATCCCGATTCCCACATGTCTTCCGCACCGATCAGCGGAGCGCTTTCATCCATGTTCGGCGTCATTTCATGCCCGTCCGCAACCGGCAGGGCGTGCATTTCCTCATTCGGGAAGACCGCTTTGACGTTCGGCAGTGTCAGCAGCTTGTCCACTTCGTTCGCCGGGAGCGTCACGGAATAACCGTTAAACACTTTGGAATATTCCCGTTTGAATTTGGCGCCGGTTTTCGATAAAGCTGCCGATTTAAAGGCGCTGTGCTCCTGATTCAAAATGCTGTTGTAACTGCCGAGGGATGAACGGGCCTGTGCTCCCGGTTTGGCCTCATAGACCTTAAGCGGATCGTTCTTCAGCTGAACGATGACCGTTACCGGTTCGCTGCTGTCCGAAGGATCTACGAAGTTTTGGGGCTCATCCGGCGCCGCAGCCGCCAGGCTTTGAACAGGGGATGAAGTACCTTGGGCCGGAGGGTTAAGCTTCCAGTCCCCTTGGCGCAGGGAAGATTCCAGATGAATGGCCGAATGGTCGGCCGAACGTAGATCGGGTGCAGCAGCCGCCGACACGCTGGCGTTCGGATAGGCGACACCAATAGCCAGCAAGGCACTTAACAACAGCGTCGAATAAGTACGGATGGTCGATGAACCTTTTTTCAAAAGATGTCCTCCTTTATCGAATGAGATAGAAAATCATGCCGAAAAAACGATCCTCCTTTGCGCGAAACTAATTGAACACTAGTAAAATACATTTTTCATTTTACAATTTTTGCATTCTATTGGGATGAGACAAAAGGTTGATAGGTACTTTGGGCAGTGTGGGCGTTTGCTGTCGAGGAGAGGTGTCGAAATGCTCCAAAACTGCGCTTTCTGTGGCACAACGGATATTTTTTGCCTTATCCCATCAGTTAGATAGGTTTATAGAATCGTTATCGTAGGACTAAAGAAAGAGGGAAATGCGAAAGACCGAAAGACAAAAATCCTCTTGATCTCCCATGAGACGGGAGGCCAAGAGGATCGAAAAGTCCCCCTGCGGGGCTCTGGGGACCTGATCAGTTCTCCTGCTGGGTGACAGGATGCCGCAGGATAGTTCTCATTTTATGGGGGGGTGTTCTGCGCGGATCCGACAAATAAATTTCGTGATGCCGCCCTTTAGGTGTCAGGCGCTGGGCCTCGATATACTCGAAAATCTGCCGGATCGTTTCCGGCTCGGCACTGAACGGACCGACATGCAGCATCTGCACACAATCGCCCTCATACAGGCGTTCGAAGCTCAAGAAGCGAAGGGGGGCAAGATGCGGTTTCTTGTTCACTGCCAGCATCCGGGCTTCTTCGAATCGTTCGCCCGATACATAGTCCGGCATCCGGATCAGCAGCTTCCACATCCAATCCTCCCTGGAAGCGTACATGGCGTCTTGTCCGGAATGGGACCTTGCCCACCAAAGCCCTTCGAGTTTGGCCACGGTAAAATCCTGGTCCTCCTGTTTACACATCCCTTTTATGCCATAAGCTACGGTATAGAGGGCTTCGGTCGCTTCAGCAAATCCTGGTCCGTTTGGATCTCCCTCACCGTCAATCGTGAGATAGGGGATCTCATCAAAATAGCATTTTTGCGGTTCTTGAGGCGCGGAATAATACGAGGGGTTCGCTTTGGTCAAATCCAGCTTGCGGTTATCCAGTTTCATAAGGTTATACTCCTTTCTTGTATTACAGGATAACCGCATCATACGACAACTTCCCTGACAGCTAGATTGTCAGGGAAGTTTAGGGCATGTATGATGTTCGGCAATTTCGTGACAAAGTTCGGCGATCCGTTCTCCCAGCAGGGATGGTTCCAGCACAGATACCAGCGTACCGAAGGAAAGAAGAAGGTGGGGCATATAGGTCAGCATCACGGAGGGCGGCATTTCAAACCGAAGCTCCCGGTCCATGTGTTTGGTCAGAAACGGCTGCACGAAATATTGATTCCCGATGGACTCCAATACATCCGAATCGCCGCCAATTCGCACCGTAACCCAGGATGCATCCGTTTTCGAATAACCGGCCAAGGTATCCCTGGCCAGCTCAATAAACGTAACATCCTCCGGCCTCGCAAACGTTTCTTCCGTTACCTCCAGCTGCTCAATCCGGTCGACGCGAAACATTCGGACAGAACCCCGCAGCTCACAGTAAGCGGCGACATACCAGCGGTTCGTCCGGTAAGCCAAGCGGTAGGGATGGATGCGGCGCATCCGCTCAGCATCTCCAGTCGTGTTGGCATATTGAATGCAGCACACACGGGAATGGGCGGCCGCTTCTTCAAGGTCGGAAAGTAACCGCTTAATCTCCCGGCTGGTTGAATAGGGGACGGCTTCCAGCCCGGCCTGATGGCGCCTTAATTGTTCTCCTTGGTCCTCATTCAGCCGGTGGCTGATTTTATCGAGCGCATGTTCCAGAGCCTCCGCAAACGGATACCCTGCCTGGGAGGCGATCCGCGCGCTGTGAGCCATCGCTTTCAATTCATTGGTGTCAAAAAACAGCGGCGACTCCCGAAAGGAGTCCGGAAGCGTGAATCCGCCCCCATGACCCGGTTCCGCGACGACCGGAACGCCGCTCTGGCATAGGAGGTCAACATAACGGTAGACGGTGCGGACGCTGACTTCCAACGCTTCGGCCAATTGTTCCGCCGTCATTTTACCCCTCGACCGCAAAAGCCACAGCAGCGACAGCATGTAATCCAGTTTGGGCATATGATGAGCCAGCCTTCCATTTTTTATAGTAAAAATGCAAATAAATGGGATATTCATCCGTTCCCCATTTGTATGATATTCCCACAGTACCATGGGCACGTCCGCGATGCAAAATCCATCCTAAAACCGCTTCGGCGCACATATGGTGTAGGTAGAAGGGAGTGGGAAGATGGACAAGATCGTAGACAGGTATTACCTGCTGAAGCAACGGCAGAGAGAAACGGAGCAGGAATTGAAGCAGCTTCGCGAAGAAATTACCGCTTATTGTGAGAAGCAGCAGGCCGAGCAGCTGGAGATTGGTGCCTACAAAGTGAAGCTGGTATCGCAAATCCGCAAGGAATACGACGACCAGAAGCTGTACGAAGCGCTGCCGGACCCGGATTTGTGGCGGCTGATGTCCAAAGCGGACGGATCGAAAATTTCCAGTCTGGTCCGCCTGCGTGTTATCCCGGAAGAGAGGCTGGAGGATACGTACGAGGTCAAGCAAATCAAGCTGCTGCATGTGGATAAAATATAACTTCGAGATAGGAGACTGCCCGGGTAAGGGCAGTCTTTTTATTGATCCCGTATAGCTTCTCACACCAAGCCAAACAGCCTCTCCGAAGAGAAGCTGTTAGTTGTGTACCATATCGCAATCGATCGCAGCCTGCCGCTTACGACTTCAACAGACGTTACTTCTTCTCAAGCATCCTCCTCTTTTTGAAATGTCAACTAAAATTCATGCCCATTATAGATATCACTTACATTTGGTGGCAATCAATGATTCGTGCAGTGGGTGTGCAATACGCGGAACGGGGAGAAGGTGTTGAAATTGTTGATGCAGCAGCGGATTGGTTTGTTGAAAGCGGAGACCGAAGAGATTTGCGGGTGTCCTTTAAGTGAAATGGTTCTGTCCGGCTATCCCCAAAATGTTGTTATGAAAACCTGAAATGCTAATACACATACATAGTAAAGCGCTTTACTCCAAGGCTTCAAGGCAGAGATCCCAAGGCTTTACATCAAAAAGGAGGGGCAAGCATGGTCAAAGGGAAAAAGAAATGGCTGCTCGGATCCACCGCGCTCTTCTGCGCGTTAACGGTGGCGATGGCAGGCTGCTCAAGCGGCAGCGGCGGCACGAAGACGGCGGAGCCGGGAACGGATACGACTACGACCACGACTACCGGCAATACGGATTCTTCAGGCGAAGGAACCGCCAAGACGAAAACTACGATATCGATCACTTACCGGGACGACGGAATCGGGGAGAAGGGCACGTTCTACAAATGGCTGAAAGAGCTGTCCGAATCGTATCCGAACAAGGATGTGGAAATCAAGCCGACACCGATTCAGGCGTCCGAAGGGGATTATTTTGCCAAAGTGGCTCTGGCGCTGAAGTCCAAGGACACCGCTCCGGATATCGTTACGGAGGATACGTTTATCCTCAATTCCGATGCCAGTGCCGGTTACCTGGAACCGCTGGATGACAAAGTCAAGGCTTGGGAGGACTGGACGAACGGCTCCTTTATCGAGGCGATGAAAAAAGGGGTTACGGCCAGCGACGGCAAGGTGTACGGAGTACCGTACAACACCGATTCGCGTGGACTGTGGTACAACAAAGAGATTTTCAAACAGGCGGGACTTCCCGAGGACTGGCAGCCAAAAACGTGGGACGACGTTCTGAACGCGGCCCGGACGATCAAAGAGAAAACGAAAGATGTCGTGCCGATCTGGATGAACATGGGCAAGGCGACAGGGGAAGCTACCTCGATGCAAACGTACGAAATGCTGCTGTACGGCACCGGGGAGCGTCTCTATGACAACGATACCAGCAAATGGATCATCAAAAGCCAAGGCATCATCGACGCGTTGACTTTCATCCAGACAGTGAACAAGGAGAAGCTCGGACCACCGCTGTCCAAAGTGCTGAACGGCCAGGCGGGCAACACCGCGTCCCGCGAATATTTGCCGAAAGGCAAGCTGGCGATTTCGCTCGACGGATCGTGGATTACCGGCAACTACTTTGATACCGGAGCTGCGCCATGGCCGGAGTATAAAGACGTGCTGGGCTTTGCCCCGATGCCGACCAGCAAAGGCCAGGATCCGGGTTCCATTACGCTCGCCGGCGGCTGGGCGCTGTCGATTCCGAGCAATGCGCAGCATAAGGACGAAGCATGGGACTTCATTAAGTACGCTTTGAACAAGGACAACACGAAAAAGCTGGTCATCGCTTCCGGCAACATTACCGTCCGTGCGGACGTCGCCAAGGATCCCGAATATACGGCTCAGCCGTTTAACGGCATCGCCACGGAATACCTGCAGCATGCCGAATTCAGACCGGCGCAGGACAAATATCCGGAAGTGTCCACGCAGATCCAGACGATGGTCGAAAGCGTCGCCACCGGAACCTCGCCTGCGGATGCAGCGAAGAAGTACGCGCAGGACGTAACCCGGATTGTCGGTGAGGACCATATCGTAGAGAAGTAACGGATCAAAGCTTGCTCATGCTGCTGCTTCCGGCGGGAAAAGCGCGTGGGCAAGCGGTTTTATTTTCAGCTTAGGGGAAGGAGACGTAACCTCGATGAGCAGTTTGACCGTATCTTCGGTGTACAAAAAAAGAAAGTCGTATACATGGCTCTACTTCCTGCTTCCTTCAATCGCGATCATGCTCGTGTTTTTCATTTATCCGATCCTGTTAACGTTTTTCTATTCATTCACCAACCTGGCGTTGACGGGGGAAGCGGCCAAGGAACTGAAATTCGTCGGCTTCGACAACTATGTCCGCATGTTCCATGACCCCACGGTCCGGGTGAGCATTTGGAACACGCTGATCTTCCTGATCGGCTCGGCTGTCATCGGCCAGCAGGTGCTCGGATTTATCATTGCGCTCTTGATGAAGCACAAAAATCGGCTGTTTCGCCGGGTCATCGGCACGATCGTATTGGCTGGGTGGGTCACGCCGGAAATCGTCTGCGCGCTGTGCTTATACAGCTTTTTCGGCGATGAAGGGACGCTGAATGCCATTCTCTCCTTCGTCGGGATCTCCGATGTAACCTGGCTTTATACCGTACCGATGCTGACCATCATTTTAGCGAACATTTGGCACGGCACCGCCTTTTCGATGCTGGTATTCCAGGCTGCACTCGACGACGTGCCGACGGAGATCGAAGAAGCAGCCGTCGTCGACGGCGCCTCCCGGCTGCAAATCTTGTTCCGGATCACCATCCCTTACATAAAGGACACCATTCTGACCAATATGATGCTCGTCACGCTGCAGACGCTGGGCGTTTTTGGCCTGATCTATGCGATGACGGGCGGGGGACCGGGAACGTCGACGACGACGCTGCCGATTTTTATGTACAACCAGGCTTTCGTCAATTACCAGCTCGGGTACGGCACGGCCATATCGCTGCTGCTCCTCCTGCTGGGCATCGTGCTGAGCTTGTTCTACATCCGCTCGATGAAAGAGCAATAAATAAGGAGACTTCGTATGAACGCGAAACAACGCAATCTCGTCTACCGTATTCTGCCGTATTTGATCCTTACCGTCATCGGGATCTGCTTTTTGCTTCCGCTGCTGTGGGTGCTGGTCGCGTCCATCGATCCCAATGCGCTGCAGTCGCTGAAAATGCCAACTCGTTTCACCGGTGCGAACTACGGCGCCGTGATTACGAATGGCGAGAACCAGCGCGCTTTCCTGATCGGTCTCTTCATGTCGCTCGGCCAAGCCGTCATCGTTGTCATTCTCGGTCTGCTGGCCGCATACCCACTGTCCCGGTATCAAATGAAATATAAGAAACCGTTTATGCTGACCATTCTGTTCATGACCTCGCTGCCGATTACGGCGGTCATGGTTCCCGTGTATCAGCTGTTTCTCAGCCTGAAGCTGTACAACAATATCTTTGGCGTCATTCTGTTCTATGTCGCTTCCTCGATGCCGTACGGCATTTGGATGCTGAAAAATTTCATGGATTCCGTGCCGAACGATATGGAGGAGGCCGCATGGGTCGACGGCGCGTCGGTGTTCACCGGCATTCGCAAAGTCGTAGCCCCGCTCATGATCCCCGGGATCTGCACCGTGGCTATCTTTACGTTCTCCGGAAGCTGGGGCAATTTCTTCGTCCCTTACATCCTGCTGCAATCTCCGGAAAACTTTCCGGCGTCGCTCAAGCTGTATCAGTTTTTCGGCCAATACGGCATGGCGGATTACGGCAAGCTGGCGGCATTCTCCGTCCTTTATGCGCTTCCGTCGGTCGTGCTGTATATTTTGTCGCAGCAGTTTATGTCCAAAGGGTTTGGGCTGCAGGGAGGTACAAAGGGGTAAACGGTGCATTTTGTATTAGATGGGCAGGGCCGAGTCTACTTGCCGGGTCTATGTTACAAGACGTGAAAAAGCAGGCAGCGGAACGGGAACGTTCCTTTGCCTGCTTTTTTTTGGTAAAGGGGGGTGTTTCCGGCGTGATCGTGTCCTCTTAGAAAGATTTCCAATGGACGGGCAGCCGACTGCTTACAACGTTTTGGCCAGCTCGTTCAGCTTATTCATCGTATTCCAGTTTCGCGACGTAGCCGGAGCGTCAGCCTTGGACAAATTCGCGGCAAGCTTGGAGTCCCGGATACTTTGCCGAAGCATCAGGTATACAACATCGCCGTCGGTGTGGAAGTCATCTCCGCCTTTGTCTAAGGCCGCCAGCTTGTCCAGCGCTTCCTGGCTGGGCTGTGTGGTGCGAATAGAGACATGGATGCTTTCACCTTCGCCCAAAGCAGAGGCGTCATATGGACATCCCGCGATGATCTTCTGCATTTCCTCCGCAGATTTCAGGGCGACCGATACCGGCTTGCCGATCGCCTTTTCTAAAAACTGCTCCATTTTGGACTTCAGTCCAAGCGGCTCTTCATCGCTTTTAAATAAGACGTTCCCGCTTTGAATATACGTTTTAACATCGTGGAAGCCCATGTCCTCGAACATTTTCTTGAGCTCGGTCATTTTCACCAGATTATGTCCGCCAACGTTAATGCCCCGCAGCAGTGCGATATATACTGTCATCCATCGGCCGCCCCCGTTTCGTTTTTTATCCAGTATACCATATATTTACTGGAATTCCGCTTAGGGATTCACGTGTGATCGCTCAGTCGTTCCAGCCTTTCCTCTGCTCTGTGAACAGAAAGTGGGAGCTTGAGTTCATGCCCTAAATAGAGAGCTTTTTCATAATAAGTACGGGCGGTATCAGCCCTTTGTTGGGTGAGTTCAATATCGCCAAGGGTGAGGCAGGTGGAGGAAACGGCTCTTAGATAGCCCATCCCCTCTCCCAAGCGGATGGCTGTTTCAGCATGCTGCCGAGCCGTTTCGATCTGGCCGCGTTTCAGGTAAATGTCGCTCAGCAGCAAATGATCCAGCGGCAGATGGGGCTTGAACCCTGCTGTTTCTCGCATCAATAAAGCGTGCTGTGCAAACCTTAACGCTTCGTCCAGGTCTCCGGATTGAAACGCATGGAAAGCAAAGTGGCGTGCAGGCTCGCTCTGCTCTAAAGGAAAATGATGTTCCTCAGCGATTCGGGCTGCCTGGGCGTAATAATTCAGGGCCATCTCTTTCTTTTGCCAGCGTTCATACACGGTACCGATTTGAAAATACGATTCGCTTATACCGCGGTTGTCCTGAAGCTCGACCCTCAGCTGTAATGCCTGCTCATGGTAATTCAGAGCCTCCCTATATTGCCCTGTGGTGTTCTCGATCGTTGAGCTCGCATTGAGTTCAACAAAATAGTGAGCCGTACCAAGGAAACTTAGCGCATCGGCCAGGCCTTTTCGATCATTGGATTGCTCAGCGAGACGCCTGGCTTCGTTCAATATGGAAAACATAGCTTCCGGATCGACGTTGGTGTAGACATATTCATTGGCTTGTATTTTACCAAGCTGCAGCAAAATCGGAAGACGCAGGTCCTGCACCTCAAGGATGCCGGTTATCGGGAGAAGCTGATTTAGGATGTGCAGCGCCTCCTTGGACCGCCCATTCCAAAAGTATGCCGTGGTGATTTCAACAAGTTCTGTTATCGCGTTGTTGAATCTGCCGTCAAGATCACTTTTTGCTTCATGCATTGTGTCCGCTGTATATTCTTCCACCATTAAATTTCCCCTTTCATAGTTGAACGTAGATATTCACAAGAACATAAGGTGATATCCCTTTCTTCGCAGAAGTCAGTTGAGATATGATTATTTTAGGTCGGCGCAAGGAAGTGAACCATATACAAATCGCTGCCAGTGTTCAGTTTTGAACAGTAAGGAAGAATTGTTCAGCAGTAGGTCATTGATCATGAACGATATCCAACTATGGGAGGGATAGATATGGCATCCACAGATAAAAACGGTGATCGCAGAATCAACCGCACACGTCAGCTGCTTCGGGAAGGTTTCGTCGAGATGATCCGGGAAAAGGGCTTTTCCGCCATGAGCGTGCAGGACATCGCGGAAAGGGCGAATGTGAGCCGGGGGACGTTTTACATCCATTACACGGATAAATATATGCTCCTGGAACAGGTCATCCGGGACAACTTCGGCAAGCTGCTGATGAATGCCGTTTCGCCGAATTCTCCGTGGAACCGCGAAACAGCACGAAAGATCGTGATTGCCGTTCTTCAGTGCTTTGAGGGTAAATATAGCCACCGGCAGCCATCCAGCAGGGTACCGGTTTCAATTTTGGAGGAGACCATCCATGAAGAATTAACCCGTTATATCTCAGGGTTGATGAGGAATGATCCTGGATATCCGCTTGATGATCCATTGCAGCTTAAGGCACGGGCAAGGGCCGTTAGTTGGGCTATTTTTGGTCCGGCCATTCAGTGGGCGCGGGAGCCGCGGACAATGTCCGAAGAACAGATGGCAGAGGTTATTTTGTCCGTGGTGGAAGTGGGGAGGAGGTAGCCTTGAAAAGGCGGCTTGAGGAGTTAATAGCCATATCAAAGGAGTCGATGACGCGTGAATTGGCCAACGAAATGATCTCCTTTATGCTGGAGAACATCGGTGCGACTGATCCCCGGCTTGAGACGAGCTCATATACAGAACACTAGCCCGACGGATACATAACGATTTTTTTAACGAAGACCAACCGGAGCATATTCTTACTAAAGCTATTGATGATAACCATTTATTTTATCAAATTGGTGAAGTGTGCACAGATTCGGTGTTTAAACGTTCATTTTCGGCACTTGCTGCTGCTACTGTATTACAGAAAGACCAGATTGAAGTCCGACTTGACCGAGATACCGTAAGCAGGCTCCTTGAACGGGACTGCCAGTATCTCGAAATGGAGCAGGATACGAGAGGATATGTGGAAGGGAAGGGTTGGGCTCACGCGATAGCACATGGGGCGGATTTATTGGCAGCGGCCGTAAGACATCCACTTAGTCCTGGTGATGAGGCGGATTGGCGAATATTAAATGTTATGGGCCAAACCCTGTACAAAGGAGACGTTTACACAGACGACGAGGACGAAAGATTGATCCAAGTTTTAATAGCTCTACTTCATCGAAAAGATCGTAGAGAAGTGGATCTCGGCCTTTGGCTGCAAGGGATCGCTCATGATCTAGTTCGGATTCATGCTGATGAGGGAGCCACGTTATACTTTTTTCGCTCAAGAACGAATGTAATGAACTTTTTCAAGACATTGTATTTTTATCCGGCTGGTGAGGAGTACCGCAAAAATCTTGAAGGCCACATATTGATGCTTCAAAATATGATTAAAAAGCAAAAGTGCACTTAAACGAGTTCATTCGAGCTGAAATTCGGCAGAATGGCTGAGTTAGGTGCACTTTTGATTTATAGACTCCGCATGAATATCTATATGAAGCTATATTTGCTACGATCATTTCTTCACATCTGTCCGGACCTCATCGGGGAGCTTTAGAGTAAGGGTTCCGGACTGCTCCCGAATCTCCCCGTCTTGCGTCATCTTATATGCCAGTTTGTTCAGCTTTCCATCCGGATCCAGACGTCCCGCCGTGTACGTATTGATGTTCACAATGCTCCCTTCGCGGTAATAAAAATAGGTCGTATCCTTCCAGGGTAACGGTCCGGTTGCGTCCGTAAATTTCTGCTGTGCAAACAGCTCCTCCACAGGTCTCACGCCCGGCGAGATGTGCGCCTGCCAGGTGACGATCTGCATTCCACCTTTTAACTCGATCCTAGACACCAGGTTGTCGGAGATGACGTAATACCGGGTGCCCACCCCTTGAGGGAAGAGAAGGATGGTGCTGAACCCTTCGGAAGTATGCTCGCTGCTCAAGGCTTCATGCTCATAATGCAGGCGACTGTTCATATCGAGCATCATCCGGCGGGCGTCGGCCAGGTCACCTGAATTCAGCACAGCCAGCTGCATCGGATTCAGCGGAGACTGAAACGATACCGTCGTGCCCTTCACCTCTAGACGGTACCCCAGCCATTCGCTCCACAATCGCAGCGGTACATACATTTGATTGTGAATTTTCTGCATAGGCACGTCCAGCTTGATTTTCGTCGACCCATCTCCCTGTTTCACCACAGCTGCGTTTTTACCAAGCGGAATCACTACCTTCTCCGACCATTTGCGGACGGTCGCTGTTTGGGTTTTGGCATCCCAGGAAACCGTTGCATGGATGGAATTGGCTAAGGTACGCAAGGGGACCAGCACCCGTCCGTCTTTCAGCACAGGTGCTGCATTCGGAACTTCTACATTTTCCATATATACCTTGTCCGGAACAGCCGCGTAAGCGGACGAGCTTGACATGAGCAAGAATGCCGCAGTGATCGCCCCAATCATCTTTTTCATACAAAGTTCACTCCTTTTTATCTAAGACGTCTGAATAGGGGAAGAGGTTACCCGGATTAAAAATGTTGATGTCATGACTTGCGCTGGAGACGGCTCCAGCGATTAGAATGCTTGAGAGAGGGGCTTGCTCCCCCTCAATCTATCCATCGAAAAGGAGAATGACCATGAAAATAGGTGTGATCGGAACCGGACACATGGGTGGAACGCTCGGAAAAAAATGGGCCGCAGAGGGGCATGAGGTAATGTTCGGCACTCGGGATCCGCATCATGAGCGAATTCAAGCTCTGCTTCAGGAGGCCGGCCCTCAGGCACAGGCGGGAACCGTGCGGGAAGCGGCCGCTTTTGGCGAAGTCATCCTGCTGGCCGTGATGGCGGACGATGTGGAAAGGGTGCTGGCGGAAGCCGGGGCTCTGACCGGCAAAGTTTTGATCAACTGCACCATCCGTTTTGACGGGCAGTCGGCCGATTTGGAGGTGCGTAGACTGGCGCAGGAGGCCAGGGTTGTCCGGGCATTCCATACCCTTACTTGGGAAGTGCTTGCCCAGCCCCGATACGAGGAGGGCAATGCCACCGTTTATATCAGCGGGGAGGATGCCGAAGCAAAGGATACGGTTGCCCGGTTGTCCCGCGACATCGGGTTGGATCCGGTGGATGTCGGCGATTCCGAAAACATGGAACGGATAGATGCCGGGATCGGCATGCTGTGGCAGGCACTGTCGCCCTTGTTCGGACGCGATTTCGGCTTTCGCCTGCTCCGGCGGGAGTCGATGGATGCTTAAATCCGGGAGCGGGTCCATCATTACTCATCCGTGAACTTTATATCAGGCAGTATTCCAGTTTTAAGCTACGACAAAAAGCCAATAAACCGTTTGGATGCAGCCGAAAGAGGAACGTTTTTGAGCGTCGCAATCCCGATGTGCCGAAGTGGAATCGGAGGTGTCAAAGGGATCTCCACCAGTTTGCCCGAGGCTAACTCTTCGGTGATGAATTGGCGCGTAATGAAGGTGAGCCCAAATCCGCTCTGGGCAAACTGGACTAAGAGATCGAGGCTGCCAAGCTCGAATTCGGGATGAAGGGTCGTGCCATGCGCCCCGGCGTAGCTGTCAAGAAATCGGCGCGTACTTCCACCCGGTTCCAGAAGCAGCAGCGGGTACTGGTGAAGCTCCGCCAAAGGCAGCGGCTGCCGTGCTAATTCCGCATACTTCGGATGCCCGACAAGGCAGTCCTGCTGGGGAGCGCTTGGCCGAAAATCGATTTTGGGGTCGTCCGCAGGCAGATTCACGATCCCAAAGTCGATTTTTCCTTCTTTTAACAAGGTGATCGTCTCCGGCGTCGTCCGGTTCGTGACATGCACCCGGATGTCCGGATACTGCTGGTGGAACTGTTCGAGGCATGGCAGCAGGTAGTGTTTGCACAAGGTGTCGCTCGCTCCGATATGGATTTCCCCAAGCAGCAGATTTTGCATCTCGGCCATCTTTTTCTCCCCGATGTCCAGCATCTGCATGGCCTGTTCCACATAGCTGTACAACACTTCGCCTTCTGCGGTTAATGTGACTCCTTTTGCTGACCGGAAAAATAAAGCCCCGCCAAGAGCACCTTCCAATTGCTTTAACGTATGGCTGACCGCAGGCTGGGTAATATGCAGCTGCTCTGCCGCCTTTGTCAAACTGCCAAGCTTGGCCGTCCAGTAAAAAACACGGTACCATTCCATTTGAATATTCATTGTCATTACCTCAATTTATATCGATCATTATTAATATCAATTTTACTTATGTAACTAATCCAAATTATAATGATCGCTGTAAAGGAAAACAAGAGGAGGCCAAACCATTGACCGTAACCGCGATTGTTGGAGCCAACTGGGGCGATGAAGGAAAGGGCAAGATGACGGACGTGCTGGCAGCCAAATCATCTTACGTGGTGAGATATCAGGGCGGAAGCAATGCCGGGCACACGATTATTAACGAATACGGGAAGTTCGGCCTGCATATGCTGCCTTCCGGCGTATTTTATCCGCATGTGACGAACGTGATTGGAACGGGAACGGCGCTGGACGTAAACGTGCTGGTGAGCGAACGGGAAGCTTTGCTGTCAAGAGGCGTCCCCGAACCGAAACTGGCCATATCGGATCGGGCGCAGGTCGTCCTGCCGATTCACCGGCTGCTGGATGAGCTGGAGGAGGAACGGTTGGGGGCGCGGAGCTTTGGTTCGACAAAGCAGGGGATTGCTCCATTTTATGCTGATAAGTACGCCAAGCTCGGTGTGCAGGTAGCCGATCTGTACGATGAAGAAAGACTTCGGCGCCGGCTGCAACAGATGCTGGAAGCCAAAAATGTTCTGCTGACACATCTTTATGGCCATCAGCCTCTAACTCCGGAGGATCTCATGCCTGAATTACTGGAACAGGGCGAGAAGATTCGTCCGTTCGTGTGCGATACGGCCCAGATGCTGAATGAGGCTAACCGCAAAGGGGAAGGCATTTTGCTGGAAGGGCAGCTCGGAGCGCTGCGGGACCCGGATCACGGCATTTACCCGTTCTCCACGTCCTCCTCATCGTTAGCGGGATTCGCACCGGTTGGTGCCGGCCTTCCGCCGTATGCCATATCCCAAGTGGTGGCGGTGGTCAAAGCTTATTCGAGCTGCGTCGGTGCCGGCCCGTTCGTGACCGAGCTGGCAGGCGAAGAAGCGGAGGAGCTGCGTCGGCGCGGGGGCGATGCGGGCGAATACGGCGTATTAACCGGACGTCCGAGACGCGTGGGCTGGTTCGATGCGGTAGCAACCCGCTACGGCTGCATGATCCAAGGAGCCACCGAGATCGCGTTAACGAATCTTGACGTACTCGGGTACCTGGACCAAATCCCTGTATGTATCGGGTATCAGCTTGCAGACGGGACGGTAACCGACCAGTTTCCAGTGAGTGCGAAGCTGGATGAGGCCAAGCCGGTTCTGCAGCATCACAAGGGCTGGAAATGTGACATTACCGGCATTCGTTCCTTTGAAGAGCTGCCTGAGGCGGCGAAGCGGTATATTGAGATCATCGAAGTGACCGCAAGGGTGAAAGTAAAATACGTATCCGTTGGGCCTAAACGAGACCAGCTGGTCACACGTAATCTATAGAGCTTGATCGATCCTCCGATGGAGCTGCTTCAGCCCGAACTCTTTGGGCGGCCTGGAAGCGGCTGCTTCATAAGAAAGATGATAAAGAAAATAATCACGCGAGAGCCTGACCGAAACTCCGGCACTGTTTTCCGAGTAACCAAACGTCAGAACGGTTCCCTCCGCGAAGGGGGCCGTTTTTTTTGCTGTGCAAGCGGCGGGCACATGAATAATTTCCCTCCAATGGCAAACAATACGGGGTAAAGGGAGGCTGATGCTTCATGTGTCAACGTTTTTCCATGGCCGCCGAGCTGCCGGAGGTTCAGGAGCATTTTCAAATCGAACGGGTGATGTATTACTATAAAAACCGCTACAACATCAGTCCGACGCAGCATATGCCGGTGGTGCTCCAGCAGGACGGGGCGCGGATTCTGGATGAATTCCGCTGGGGCTTTATCCCTTATTGGGGAAAAGACGCAATCAATGCGGATCTCAGGAATGTGCACCAGAACCCCAGCTACCGGAAAATGGTGGACAAGCAGCGCTGCGTGATCCCCTGCAACGGATTTTACTACTGGAAGAGGGAAGGCAAGAAGTCTTATCCTGTCCGTGTAGTGATGAAAAACCGCGGCATGTTCGGCGTGGCCGGATTGTATGAAATATGGCGGGATACCCGTGGAGAGCCGCTGCGCACCTGCACCTTGGTCATGACGGATGCCAATCCGCTAATCGGTGAATTCGACGCCCGGATGCCGGCGATTCTATCTCCCGGGGACATGGAGCGCTGGCTGGATGAAAATACGATGGATCTGGACGCGCTGGATCCGATTCTGCGTACCCATTCAGCGGAAGAGATGCATGCGTACGCGGTCACGCCGCTTATCGACAATGACACGCACGACACGGAGGAATGCATCCAGGAAATGAACCTGGAGCGGGCCTGGGTGAAACGATAATTTTTTGCAGTTTATCACTGCTTACGAAAAAGCCTTGCGGCTGAGCAGCGGGAGGGGATCTATCGCCTTTTCGAGCTGAATCAGCCCTAAGGCTTTTTGAGTTTGCGGCCAATAGCCGGCAAATTGACAACCCGATATGCTTCTCCTATAATTTCGACTAGTATCTATATTGAATGAACTGAAGAAATGAATGTTATAGGCATATTTGGCCGTTATCATAGGATGTTCAATTGCAAATACTTTGGTTCAATCTATCTAAGCCAACGAAAAGGTGGACGTATCATGTCTCCGCGCACCAAAAAACAAAATGAGGAAATCCGCAGGCAGCGGCAGCAGGAAATATTGCAGGCAGCCATGCGTGTATATGTTGAGAAGGGGTATGCGGCTTCGGAAGTCAGCGACATTGCGGATCGGGCCGGGCTCGCCCACGGACTTGTATTCTATTATTTTAAAAATAAGAAAAACCTGTTCAGAGCGCTGTATGAGCACATGATGGAGGAATCCCGGCGCTATACCGATGCATTTTTTGCACAGGATCTTCCCGTGTTGGAGCTGCTCGAAACCTATGCGCAAATCGTTTGCGAACGGGTTCTGGAAAATCCGGTGATGTCCCGTTTTTACATGCGGATCAGTCACGATATCCATTTCCTCTATACCCCGGACGAGATTTCACCGTTTGATTGGGTGAAGGGATTTATGCTCCCGATGACCCGCACAATTGACAGAGGCATCGCGGAGGGTGAGATCCGGAAGGGTGACGCACACTTGATGGCGATGCAGTTTTGGGGTTCGGTGAGCCAGGGGATGGCTTATTTGGATCAATCCAAGCAGGAGATGGAAGCCCAAGGGATGCCGGATGCCGAGGTCAACATAAAGCTGACCAGGATGCTCCATCAAATCGTAGATTCATCGGTTTCCTTGATCAAAGGAGGCTGATGTTTTTTTTGATTTTAATATTGACTTATAAATCAGTCAAAAATAAAATGAAGGCAAGGAGAGTGATATTTTGAAATTAGTGGAAATGAAGAAGCAGGCATTTGATGCGTTAACCGATGCAGAGCTTGTTCTGGCTTGTACCGAACCAGCAGTCAGCGCGTTGCAGGGAAAAGAGGGTGCCGATAAGGCAAGTGTGATTCGATCGCTTCATCCGGATCAGCAGCAGGTGTTCATGATCAGGCTGCTGTACCCCGCATGCCATTCGGAACTGGACTTCCAAGCCTGGATCCGGTATTTGCTTGATACGCCTGGATACTGGCAGGGCGTTCAAGGCGGATTGCATTTTTTTGGCGAAACCGAATTAATCCGGACGTTGGAGGTAACCAAGCAAGCGATCGAAGGAAACGTCCCCCTTTCGCGCACGAATGCCGCAATCCCTCATCCAGAAATCTCTCCTTTATATGAACAATTCAAATCTGCATTCGACGACACCATACAGCGGATCAGCCGATACATTCGGATTCGTCCGGGTTCATTCGTACAATTCGTTTCATCGAATGTTCAGTCGGCCCACCCATGGAATGGAGGCGGATGCTGAGATGGCAACGATTTATAAAGAAATTTGGATTGAGGCATCTCCGGAACTCGTGTGGGATGTCGTCCGTGACGCCGGCGCAGTGCATAAACGGTTCGTGCCGGATTACACGGCTGAGACGCATTTTGACGGGGTGAACCGGCAGATCCATTTCAGCAACGGCAATATCGTGAAAGAGCTGATCGTCACCCGGGATGATGAGCAGAGAAGAATGGCTTATGCGGTAGTGGAAACGAAAATGCCGCTGCAGCATCATCATGCTTCGTTTCAGGTATTTGAGGACAGCGGGGGCCGGTGCCGTCTTGTGTGGATTACGGATTTTTTGCCCGACCAGCTGGCAGCTCAAATCCAGATCCGGGTCGACCGGGGAGCAGAGGTTATGAAGCGAACCATTGAAACCGAAGCACGGAACAACGTGTAACTAACAGGCAGGTCCATTCGTGATATCAGCGGATGGGCCTGCCTTTTTGATGCAAACCATCCCAGTGGGTCCGCATATTAAAAAAGCAGACTGGGAAAGTTAACCGGTAACGGCCAAAGTACATATTCCTTGGTCTAGGCACATTGTCGCCAGATATATAACATGGAGGTAAGAAAGAGCGATGCCCAAGGATTTTATCGAAGCACTGAAAAGAAGACGTTCCATCTATACCATCAGCAAACAGAACGTGACCACCGATGAGCGTATTCAGGAAATCGTGGAGGACGCAGTCAAGCATGCGCCTTCCTCGTTCAATTCCCAAACCTCCCGCGCGGTCGTTCTGCTCGGGTCCAACCATGACCGCTTATGGGATATTACGGAGGATATTTTGCGCGAGGTCGTCAACAATCCGGAGGCGTTTAAATCGACTGAGCAAAAGATCGGTTCGTTCCGCAGCGGCTACGGCACCGTTTTATTCTATGAAGACATGGACGTCGTCCGCAAATTTCAGGACCAATTCGCCGCCTACAGCGAAAACTTCCCGATATGGTCGAATCAAACCTCGGGGATGGTGCAGCTGATCGTTTGGACGGCGCTTGAGCTTGAAGGCTTCGGCGCTTCGCTTCAGCATTACAACCCGCTGATCGACGAGCGTGTCCGGGGTGAATGGAATCTTCCCGAATCCTGGAAGCTGATCGCCCAAATGCCTTTCGGCAAACCGACGGCGCCGGCAGGGGACAAGGAGTTCCAGCCGATCGCGGAGCGCGTAAAAGTGGTTCGCTGATCCATTGCGCTCATACCAGTAAACAATACCCGGTGTCCTTCATGAGGATGCCGGGTATTGTTGTATACCATTGCATACCAGTCGTATCCGACTGGCGTGAGCACCTCTTTATGTTATAATATTTATTTTAGAAGATGACTTGAGTGTAAGGGTCCTCAGCGAAGGAGGAATGAGAATGAAACGGTGGAAACAATGGACGGGCATGGGTCTCCTGTTCTGTTTATTGCTCTCTGCCTGCACATCAGAGAAGGAAGAACCCGCGTCTGTACCTGTCCCGAATCCCGAGCCTGCAGAGCTGGGGCAAACGCTGACCGTGGTGCCGACAGAATCAGCCAAGGCCGCTGCGGAAGATCCATCCCAATACCAAATACAGACCCGCTTGACGGACTTCCAGCTCCTAAGCGGGACGACGGGTATCGCGTGGGGACTGACGAGAAATGAACTGCGGATGTACCTCACGGAAGACAACGGAAAAACGTGGGTCAACATTTCGCCGGCTTCCAATGTACAATTTCCCGACAATTTAAAATATGGAAGAGACCTGTATTTCAAGGACCGGATGAACGGCTGGGTGGT
Source organism: Paenibacillus sp. SSG-1 (assembly GCF_002224835.1). Taxonomy (NCBI): domain Bacteria; kingdom Bacillati; phylum Bacillota; class Bacilli; order Caryophanales; family Paenibacillaceae; genus Paenibacillus; species Paenibacillus sp. SSG-1. The sequence goes on along the minus strand of NZ_MBRK01000001.1, from coordinate 3,348,323 downwards.
CCGCAGCGCTTCCGGCACGTCGGAGACGATCGTGCTGCATACGTCGGACGGAGGCGGTTCCTGGAAAGTAGCCTCCATCCCGGACAAGAACAAGGTGACCTCGATCTTTTTCGATTCCGATCATGTCGGCTGGATTATGCTGACTGCGGAATCATCGACAGGCAAACAGGATAAAACGCTGTATAAAACCGAAGACGGCGGAGCCAAATGGAAAATGCTGATGCATAATTATATCAGCAGCAATCAGACGTCGACGCAGGGTGCTATCCCGCCGCTCGGCTATGCGATGGGCATGACCTTTACCAGCCCGGCAAAAGGCTTTGCGATGATTCAGGAGCTGGGGGTCCCCAAGCTGTACCGTACACAGGATGGGGGCGGCGAGTGGAGTGAAGGACCGGCGTTTTTTAACCGGGACAAGCTGGCGTCCTGCAGCGGATTTATTCCGTCAAGCCCGGAATTTTTCGATACGTCCAATACGGAAGGCTGGATTCCCGTCGGCTGCCAGGTTGGCGATTCAGCTAAATACAACGGCTTTTTCACGAAAGACCAAGGCCAGACCTGGACTTTTGCCCCTTTTAACCTCGGTTGGAATAAGGGGGTAAACCAGTCGCTTCGTCCTTCATTTATTAATTCTACACAAGGCTGGGCTCTGGTCGGCAATCTAATGTACCACACCGAAGACCAAGGGAAGACGTGGATGCCGCTGCCCGCAAGCCGCGTGCTGACCAGTATATTAAAGGAATATCCCGAAGTCGGTAAGCTGCAGTTCAGCTCCCAGCGCGTCGGCTGGATGCTCGTTATGAAAAATGACGAAATGCGATCGCGGCTCCTTCAGACGATTGATGGGGGAATTACATGGAAAGTGCTCTGATCCCGTAAGATTGGCATCAAGTTCTTCAAATGGACGCATATACTGTTAATGACCATGCTATGCGTGTCACTGTGAAGCTTGAAGCTGGTGGATGGAAGGGGGAAGAGCATGGGAGATACGTCTTTCTGGATGTTCGATTTCTTCGGAAAGGTCATGCCGATCTTTTTTGTCGTTGTTATCGGAATTATTGTACTGTCTGCCGGAAAAGGTATTCTGCAGTGGGGGCGCAACAACAAGCAGCCCGTGCTCACCGTGGATTCCCGGATTGTCAGCAAACGCAGTCAGGTCAGCCATCATCAGCATCAAGATACCAATGACCATCTATCCAGCTATACGAAAACGACCTATTACCTTACTTTCGAAGTGGAGAGCGGCGACCGGATGGAGTTTACGGTCAGCGGCGAACAGTACGGTTTATGCGCCGAGGGTGACGCCGGCCGTCTTACCTTCCAGGGAACGAGATACCTGGGATTTCAGCGCTACATGCGCGTATCCGGAGAAGAAGGCACCCCGGGCGCTTTTCGGAGGATGAACCCATAGTTTCGGAACACGAATCCAAAGAATTGAATGGATGCGTCTTCGGCAGATCGCTCTGCCGTAGGCGCTTTTTTTCTGATTTGCGCGGACGGCGTGCAGCACGGACGTTTCTTGATTCCCCGGCTGCGTTAAGGTTAAATAGAGACATTGAGATTAGATCTAAAGGAGGAATGGTCATGTCATTCGAAGGAAAAGTCGTCGTAGTGACCGGGGCGGCGCAGGGAATCGGAGAAGGGGTTGCACGGGCTTTTGCCCGGCATGGCGCGCGGGTCGTCCTGGGCGATCAACATGAGGAGAAAGGTGCGGCAGCTGCCGCCTCCATCCGCCAGGACGGGGGACAAGCTGTGTTCTGCCCGTGCGACGTGCGAAACGAAGCGGATATCAAGCGGCTGATGCAGACGGCGCTGGACGAATACGGGAGACTTGACGTCGTGATCAACAATGCCGGCGTGTCACGCTGGAAGTCGCCGTACGATCTGACGGTGGACGAATGGGATGACGTGCTGAACACGAATGTCCGCAGCTGTTTTCTGGCGACCAGGGAAGCGGCCCGGATTATGAAGGAGAAGGGGAATCATGGATCTGTTGTGAACATGGCGTCGACCCGTTCACTCATGTCGGAGCCGAATTCCGAGGCGTATGCCGCCTCCAAAGGAGCGATCGTGGCCTTGACCCATGCGATGGCCGTCTCCCTTGGGCCGGACGGGGTCCGTGTCAACTGCATCAGCCCGGGCTGGATCGAAACGGGAGACTACTCCGCCCTGCGGGAGGAGGACCACAGTCAGCATCCGGCGGGACGAGTAGGTAAACCGGATGATATCGCCCGGGCTTGTCTATATTTGGCAGATCCGGACAATTCATTTGTAACCGGGACCCACCTCGTAGTCGATGGGGGCATGACCCGCAAAATGATATATGAACCGTAACTTTTCGACTAATCAAAAGGTACTAATCCTTTCCAATTTTTCTCTATAGCCTTGTAAAAGGTAAAAATTAACTGGAGAATTTAGTTCCTTCTATGCAGTCGGGAAACCTGCTGCCTGTGGTGAGCCCAGCCTAATAAGGACTTGGGCTCATCTCTTTTTTCGACATCAATGCTATAATTACTCCGTTCTGCTAGAGATCTATAGGAATGGAGGGAAATTATGATTGTCAAAAGTTCTCGAATCCTGCTGACCGCGCTGATGTGCCTTTCGGCTTGGCTGCTGATGGGGTTTTCTTCCCCGTCCGGACCGGTCAAAGCCACATGGGTATGGCAGACGGAGCTGATCGAGGATGGCGGGAAGAACCTGCTTGACTTTGCCCAAAACCAAGGAATCAACTTGATTTACTTACAGATTAATCGGGACATGCCGGCAAGCGAATATGAAACTTTCATAAAAAATGCTCATGCTGACAACATTGCCGTGCATGCGCTCGGTGGTGACCCGGGTTGGGCACAGACCAAGCACCGAGACCGGCTTGTGGGCCTGGTGGATTGGGTAAACGATTACAACAACGCTGAAGCGTCTGACGCCCAGTTCGACGGTATCCATCTGGACATCGAACCTTATGTTCTTCCGGAATGGGGCACCGACCCGGAAGGCGTCATCGGGACATGGATCAATAATATACAAGCCTTCCTGGATGCAGCGCACGCATCCGGCTCCAAGCTGGACCTCGGGATCGATCTCCCGTTCTGGTTTGACGGGTATACCGTCCCGGACCAGGGCGACGAGAAGCTGACCGAATGGTTTATGAAGTCGTTTGACCATGTGACCGTTCTGGCTTACCGCAATACGGTTGATTCGGAACACGGCATCGTGGAACTGGCCAGGGACGAGATGGAATCCGCCCAGCGGCTCGGCACCAAAGTCCTCGTGGCCGTGAATACGAAGCAAATGCCCGGTGAGGAACATACGTCCTTCTACGGAAGCGGTAAAAGCGAAATGGATCAATCGCTTGCATCGCTGTCGAGCGCGCTGGAATCCTATACCTCGTATGGAGGCATCGCGATTCACGACTTCCGCAACTGGGAGAACATGCCGGACGGCGGAGAGCCGGGAGGCACCAAACCGGATCCCGCACCTAATCCAGATCCGGAACCTGAGACACCTTCGGACGGCCAAGTGCCGGACCCTGATCCCGTTGACAGGGATAAGCAGGTACGAGGTACATACGTATGGGAAGCCAATCAGGTCATGGAACACGGCCAGGAAATTATCGAATTTGCCAAGGAGAAGAAGCTGAACTGGCTGTTCGTCCGCCTGGACCTTCAGCAGCCGGTCGAAGCGTATCGTTCGTTTGTGAAGGAAGCCTCGGCGGCTGGCATCGAAGTTCACGCCATGGGCGGTCACCCGATTTGGGCACTGACGGAGAGCCGGCCGAAGATGATGAAACTGGTGAATTATGTGAAGAAATATAACCAGGAGGTGGCAGGGGACGAGCGTTTCCACGGTATCCATCTGGATATCGAGCCGTACGTGCTGCCGGAATGGAGAAAGGATCCGGACCACCTCCTTGAGGAATGGACAGGGAATTTGAGCGCTTTTGTCCAGGAAATCAAAAAGGATTCGAATCTGCAGGCCAGCATGGATTTGGCCGTTTGGCTGGACAAATACAAGGTCCCCGGCACGGATGAATCCATCAGCAAGTGGATGATCGACAAGATGGATTTTGTATCCCTGATGGCATTCCGCGATACGGCGAGAGGAACGAACGGGATCGCAGCCGTCTCCAAGGAAGAGATCGCCTTTGCCAATGAGCTTGGCAAGCCGATTCTCATCTCTGTTGAAATGAAGGACAGCGGGGAAGGGAACCATATTACTTTTGCCGAGGAAGGATCCGCCTACATGGAGGAAGAACTCGCGAAGCTGCCTGGGCTGCTGGCCGACTCGCCGTCCTATACCGGAAACGTTGTTCACGCTTACGACTACTGGAGAACCGCGAAGCCTTAACCTGTTTCCCTAGGCATTCACACAGATCTGCCGCCATGCATAACATAGGATGTAAACATTTTCGGACGACAAAGGAGTGTTGACCCGTATGGCGGATCAAGTGAAGCATTATTTTGCGAGGGGAAATACGGCGGACGGTTTATATACGCTGTTTGATTCGGTGCTGAGCGGCTTGGATACGGTCTTCGTACTGCAGGGCCGGGCAGGGACGGCGGTCTCGGCATTTCTCTCGGAGCTTGCAGAAGCATGGAGCCAAAAGGGCTGGAGCCTTCACTATATTCATCATCCGTTGAACCGAGACTGGCTGGAAGGCCTCATCCTGAAAGATATCGGCATCGGGGTTGTCGACGGCAACGCCTGGAGCGCCGATCCGGTTCTCGAAGGAACCGAAATCCGCATGATCGATCTGGAGGATGCGATTTCCACGGGGCTGCTGAACGAGCATGCCGGCGAAATGGAAGAAGCCGAGCGGCAAACGAGCGCGCTCTACAGCGAAGCCTACGATACGTTCCAAAAAACGCTGCGGATCCATGATGAATGGGAGGCCTTCTATATCCAGAATCTGGACCGGGCCGTCATGGACCGGCTTGCCGAAGAGTGGGCGGAAGAACATCTCGTTCCGATCCGGCCAAGACGCGCCCATGCCGTTCACCGCTTCCTTGGTGCGGCTACCTGTGAAGGGGCTGTCGATTATGTTCTGAATTTAACGGATGGCCTGGAGAAGCGCGTCTTTGTCAAAGGCCGTCCGGGTTCCGGCAAATCGACACTGTTTAAACGCCTTGCCAAAGCGGCGGAGGAGCGAGGGGTGGACACGGAAATCTATCACTGCGGCTTTGATCCGAACAGCCTGGACATGATTATTTTCCCGCAGCAGAGCCTGGCGATCTTTGACAGCACGGCGCCCCATGAGCATTTTCCGAGCCGTGAGGGCGACGAAATTCTCGATGTTTACGAACTGGCGATTACGGCGGGAACCGACGAACGGTATGAGGAACAGATCGCCGAAATTCGCGGCCGCTACTCCCGCTCGATGAAGGAAGCGATCGCCCTGCTGGCCACAATCAGAGAAGTTCAGGAGCCCGTTCTGCGAATTTATGACCAGGCAGTCGACCGGGAGGCCATCCGCCGTTTGGCCGAAGGAATCTCGACTGAAGTGGATGCCTTGACGAACTCGTCGGTCGTTGGCGATTAATTACGGTTATCCGCGTCTTTGCATCATAGGAAAGCCCCGGTTTCCAAATCATTGGGAACGGGGCTTTTTGGTGCATGGCTATCCTGCAGCGGCTTTACTTGACTTGCAGGGGACAATACGCCCCGGAACAGCCCGGGCGTCGTCACCTTCGAGCTGCAGCCCATGGGTCCGGTTGTGAAGCTGATTCTCCGGCACGAGAACTTGCTGGACAGCGACTTTGTTGATGAAGAACGGACCTTTGAAGGGTATAACAACGGCTGGCCGGCGATTCTCAGCAATCTCAAAACCTTTTTGGAAACAGGTGAGACGATGCCGCCGATTTCTCTATAACGGCTTGCGGACAATGATCTGGATAATGTTCCCTGCAAAAGACATAACGAAAGCCGGAGTTCTCAAGAAGAGAACTTCCGGCTTTTCCTGTTTGTTTCTGCTATAAGTGCTGTCTTCGCCAACATAAGAGGGTCATGCTAAGGGTTCAAGCTATTAGTTGACCTTAATGGCCAACCGTTTTGTTATATTCCTCGATCTTGCTCGTAATTTCCTTGGCGGCATCATCCAATGCCTGCTTGGACGTTTTCTTGTTGTTAAGCACTTCCTCGATCGCCGTTTCCGTCAGCTGGCGCGCTTCGGGGAACACACCCATCACCGCGCCCTGGGTAGCGAGGCTTGGTTCGGTTTGGTGCAGCTGATCTACCGCCGTCTGGAACTGCGGGTACTGCTTCATATTGTCTTTCACGTTCTGTTCGTCATAAGCTTTGGTCGTGATCGGGAAGTAGCCGGTATTGATATGCCATTCCGCTTGAGATTTCGGCTCGGCCAGAAATTTAATGAACTCCCAGGCTGCTTTTTGTTCGGCTTCCGGCCGATTGTTCAGGATCCAGTTGCTCGCCCCGCCGACAATGACTCCGCCTTTCGTTGCGGTGTCCGGCTTCGGCAGGAAGGCGGTGCCGACTTCAAACTTGTCCCCAGCAGCCTTAACGATACTGCGCAGCGAAGCCGTGGAATCGAGCGTCATGGCGATTTGGCCGGCGGCAAATGCCTTGGACGTATCATCCGTCTTGCGACCGAGGTTCAAGAGCGACTTGTCGTCCACCATTTGCTTCCACCAATCGAGCGTCTTGACGGCCGCGTCACTGTTCAGCTGCGAGGCGGTGGCCATACTCGTTCTGCCGTTGCCGTTGTTCAGGAGCTCTGCGCCCTGATTGGCCAGCAGCTGCTCCATAAACCAGCCGTAAATCGCGAAGGAACCGCCGGCTTGTCCCTGCTTGGTGAGCTTCTTCGCCGCTTCCGCCACTTCGGCGTACGTGGCCGGCGGCTTCTCAGGGTCCAGTCCGGCTGTTTTGAACGCGTCTTTGTTGTAGTACAAAATCGGGTTGGACGTGTTAAACGGCATGGAGTACAGCTTGTCGTCAAATTTGTAATAGTTCAAAATGTTCGGTTCGAGGCTGGAAATGTCAAATTGGTCCGCATCAATGAACTGCTGTACGGGTGTAATCGCCTTGGTATCGATCATGAAGCGGCTTCCGATCTCGTACACCTGAATCAGGGAAGGACCGCTGTCCGAGCCGAGCGAAGCTTTGAGCTTGTTCAGGCTCTCGTCGTACGTCCCCTGGTATTCCGCCTGAACGACGATATCTTTATGAGAAGCGTTAAATTCATCCACCAGCTGCTGTGCCGCTTTTCCCACATCCCCGCTCATGGAGTGCCACCAGACCACCTTTACAGGACTGCTGCCGCCGGAAGCGGAAGCCGCGGCATTTGCCGTATCTTCCCCGGAAGCTTGGCCGCCGCTGGATGTTCCGCATGCCGCCGTAAGCAGCATCATGCAGGACAGCAGCATCATGGCGAGTGATTTCTTGCCGAATGGTTTCATCTTCAACAATCTCTCCCTTTTTGAAATCGTTAATTTTTATCGGAAATTATAAGCCGGCCGGAACGCCAACCGGCTTATAACAACGATCCGGTTCATTGAGTGTAAATGGACTGAATGTGCGTCGATAGACGTTTGGCTAAAGTTATTAGCCTTTGAGCGCACCTGCGGTAATTCCCCGCACCAACGGCTTCAGACCGATGATCAGGAGCAGGAGGGACGGCAGCAGAAGCACCACGATGCCGGCCATGACGACGTTCCAGGCGGTGACTTCCTCAAACTGCAGCATGCCGATGCCGATCTGTACGGTCCGCATGCTTTCCTTGTTTGTAATGAGCAGGGGCCACAAATAATTGCTCCAATTCGTCAGAAAGGAATAGACGGCAAGGGTCGCCAGGGCCGGCGCCGACAAAGGCAGCACCAACCGGGAAAAGATGCGGAGATGGCCGCAGCCGTCCATTTTTGCCGCCTCGAACAGTTCTTTCGGCAGCTGCAAAAAGTACTGTCTGAGCAGGAACGTGCCGAACGCCGAAGCGATAAAGGGAACGATCAAGCCTTGATACGTATCGACCCAATGCCAGCTGCGGACGGTCAAATAATTGGGAATCATCGTGACTTCCCATGGAATCATCATCGTCGACAGAAACAGGGAGAACAGCAGCGCCTTGCCGGGAAAGCGCAAGAACGCGAAGGCATACGCCGCCAGGCTGGCCGTAATCAGCTGGCCGAGCATGATGGCCGTGGCCACGACGAAGCTGTTGCCGATGAACCGGGCCACCGGAATGGTCTCGAACACCTGAACGAAGTTGGCGAAATGCAGTCCAGACGGAAGCAGCCTGGGCGGGTACGCCGCTGACTCAGCGCTGCTCATGAAGGCTGACGACAGCGTGTACAGCAGCGGAAACAAAGTCGCCAGAGACGCCAGGATCAGGAGAAGGTACAGCAGCGGCTGCTGGATTCTGCTAAGGGTCATTGGTAATGCACCTTCTTTTCGCCGAATTTAAACTGCAGGATCGTCAGCGCCGTGATCAAGACGAACAGGATCAGCGCCTGCGCACTGCCGCTACCGAAGCGATAGTTGATGAATGCATCCTGATAAATGTTATACACAAGGACGTCGGTGCTGTTCATCGGGCCGCCTTTGGTCAAAATGTTGATTTGGGCAAAGGATTGGAACGCGCTGATGATCGACACGACCCCAACGAAGAAGAGGGATGGGGAGATCAGCGGCAGCGAGATCCGGAAGAACGTTCGAACCGATCCGGAGCCGTCGATCTTGGCACTTTCGTACAGGTCGTCCGGAACGCCCTGCAGGCCGCTCAGCAGCACGATGTAGTTAAAGCCGAGGTTCAGCCAGACGGTCATCATCGCGATCGAGGGCAGGGCCCACTTCGGATCGGTCAGCCATTGGATCGCCGGGATACCGAGAAAGCTGAGCCCGTAATTCAGAATGCTGAGGGTCGGGTGGTACAGAATCATCCAGATGACAGAGCCTGTTCCGACCGAGACGGCCATCGGCAGAGAAAAGATGAAACGGAAGATCTTCATGCCTCTAAGCTTCTGGTGGGACAAGGCGGCAAGCAGCAGGGCGGCCGCCGCACCGGTCGGCACGGTGAACAGGATGTATTTTACGGTGACCCACAGGCTGTTATAGAACTGGTCCGAGCTCAACACGGCCTTGAAATTGTCGATTCCGACGAATTCGGCAATCCGGCCCTGCGGATCCGTCAAAAACAAGCTCAGGTAGACGGATTTACCAAGGGGGTAAAACAGGAAGATGCCGAAAACGATAAGAGAAGGAGCCAGGAAGCAATAGGCCAGCAGCCGTTCTTTCCAGCGGGAAACGCGCAGCGATTTCAGCGGGATGGCCCCGGCACGGGCGCGGGATCGGGGAGGATTGGGTAGCGTCATGTCTTTTTCCATCAGCCTGGTTCGACCTCACTTTATAAGGATGTGGACTTTCCTTACCCAGTATAGAGAGGCGTTGTTAACGGGAAATCAGACGAATGTAAAGCTTTCCTGCGGGACGGACAACTTTGTCAAATGCTTGTAAATGAGCTGCAAGAAAGGACAAGAAGCGCAATTTTTCTGGTCACCAACTGGGCGGATGCACATACACTGTAGAGGAAAACATCGAAGCAAGGAGGATGGACCTTTGGCTGTCATCAAAACCAATTCGGAGCAAACCAGGCTTCTGGCACGGCTTATGAGAGCGGAAGCGGAATCTGAGGGAGACCTGGGCATGCTGATGGTCGGCAATGTCGGGGTGAACCGGGTGCTCGGCAACTGCCTGGATTTCAACAATATCCGCAGCATTCGGGATATGGTGTTTCAAAGTCCCGGCGGGTTTGAGTCCACGCAAAAAGGGTACTTCTATCAAAGAGCGAGAGACGCCGACATCAGGCTCGCAAGGCGGTCGATTAACGGTGAAAGAACCTGGCCGGCATCCAATGCGCTGTGGTTCTTCCGTCCGACGGGAGAATGCCCGCCGACCTGGTTCAACCAGCAACAAACCGGACGTTTTAAATCCCACTGCTTCTTCAGCCCAACCGCCGCGGATTGCCCACGAGTCTATGGATAGACCTTCAAGCTGCATATGGGACATGGTTTTCCAATTTGCCATATATAAAGGAGGATGCAAAACACAATGATAACGCAACCGTTCCGACCTGTTACGTATTCTGGAGGAGGTTATCCCGGGGTCTCCGGCATGGGGCCGATGGGCCAGCACGGAATGATGGGTCCAATGGGGCAGCAGGGGATGATGGGTCATCAGGGGATGATGGGACAGCCCGGAACTACGGGAACCGTTCCTCCGCCAGTGACCAGCGGCAGCCCGATGACACAGACCGGCGCTGTCATCCAGGCACCGCCTTCCCAGCAGTTTGAGCAGTCGTACGTTGAGAACATACTTCGCCTGAATCTGGGCAAAACGGGCACCTTTTACATGACATACGAAAACAACTCGCAGTGGAATGCAAAAATATTCACCGGCGTCATCGAGGCGGCAGGCCGTGACCACATCATCATCAGTGAACGTTCGACAGGCAAACGGATTATTTTGCTGACGATCAACCTGGACTACATCACATTTGACGAGCCGCTGATCTATCAATATCCGGGTGTTATCGGCAACCCGCCGACAACCCGTTAAACCGCATTTCGCCCATAAAACCTATAGCAAATGACGAAAAAGCCGTCCCTGGTGTCTGAATTGACAAGGGACGGCTCTTTTAGCCTGGCAACCGCTCGATTGCTTGAAATATCAGGCCGTCCCTGAATGATGCAGTCATACCTTGCCGTTTGACTGTGTAGTGTATAATTATATAATTAAGTATAGTGTATAAATTAAGCTAAAGATTTCGTTTATTTGAAGGGAGATGAATCCATTGGGAAGTTGACGGCCTATTCGCAGCAGTGGATAACGGTGGTTCACCATTTTAACTTACGAAGGAGGTGTACCTATTTGCCGGTCAAGGATGACGGTGAATAGGAAGCAGATTGGGAGACCCCTTACCGAGTTTGATATGGGTTTTTATACTCGTATTATTGAACGGTTTTTTTGTATCGGTTGAATTTGCCATGGTCAAGGTCCGGAGCAGCCGGGTAGAGACCTTGGTGGAAGAAGGACGACGAGGCGCGGTGTATGCCCGCAAGATCGTCAACAATTTGGATGCGTATTTGTCCGCATGCCAGCTGGGCATTACGCTCGCTTCGCTGGGGCTTGGATGGCTCGGCGAACCGGCGGTCGCGACGCTTCTCAGACCTTTGCTTCATTCGCTAGGTTTTGGCGAAGCAGCCGTACACGGCATTGCGGTCGTCATTGCATTCCTGCTCATTACGATTCTCCATATTGTGCTTGGAGAACTGGCGCCGAAGACGATGGCCATCCGCAAGGCGGAATCGGTCGTGCTCATGTCGTCGGCCATCATGATCTATTTCAACAAATTGATGTACCCGTTCATTTGGGTATTGAACGGATTGGCAGGCAGCCTGCTGCGGGTGTTCCGTGTCGCCCCGGCTTCCGAGTCGGACTCGGCGCATACGGAGGAAGAAATCCGCATTCTGATGAAAGAAAGCAACAAAAACGGACTCATTGACAATACGGAAATGGCACTGGTTGATAACATATTCGAATTTGCGGAAACGACCGGACGGGAAATCATGATTCCCCGAACGGAGATGATCTGTCTGAATACTCAGCTGTCCCGGGAGGAGAATCTCGAGATCGCTTATGAAGGCATGCGGACCCGGTACCCAGTCTGTGACGGGGATAAGGACCATATCATCGGCTTCCTGCACATTAAAGACTTATTACATTCCACAACGCTTGAATACAATACTTTGATACGTCCGATCCTGACTGTGCCCGAATCCATCCAGATCAGCGCATTGCTGAAACTGATGCAGCGGGGCAAAACCCAGATCGCCATCCTGATTGACGAATATGGAGGCACATCCGGGCTGGTTACCCTGGAAGACATTATGGAAGAGATCGTCGGTGAAATTCAGGACGAATTCGACGAGGAACGTCCGGGAATCGAGAAAATCCGCGACGACGAATATTCGATTGACGGATTGATGCTGATTGAAGAAATTAACGAACGCTTTGGTCTGGAGCTGGATACATCCGATTACGATACGATCGGCGGCTGGCTGTACTCACGCATCGAGGCGATTCCTCCGCAGCGAGGACTGTCGGCAGAACTGGACGGCCACATTTTCATAGTGGAAGAAACGGATAATAAGCGCATTTCAAGGATTAAGCTCCTGAAGCCAGAGGTCATGGTCGAGGAAGCGGGCGCGTAGAGTTGTAACATATAGGGAGAAGTTCACGGGAGCAGTCCGCGGATTGGCGGGTGCTTTCTAAAGGGCACAGTGCTGCGGCGCTGTGCTCTTTATATTCACAGGTTGGGTCTTCAATTTTTCTTAGTAAATCGATAAGAAATCCTTATATTGAGTTCCATTATGTGCTGAAAAGGCAGCATTTCGAACGAATGCCGGTTGGACTATCGCACGGTGATTCGTTAAAGGAGTGGAACATCACGGAGCATTCACGTTATAATGATTACTAATTTGAGAGGGGGAACCGAGGATTGGATTACCGCATTGACATCAAATTCGAGCCCGTACATGAATTTATGAACAGCCTTCATACCTATATTTGCCGGGCGTCCTACAAAAAGATCGATCTGTCCCCTTCGTGGGCAACGGCCACCAAAAAACAGCTCAAGCCGGAATTTGCCGCCATGCTGGACGAGATGCTCGTGAATGGCGACTGGTGGAGCTTTGCTTACCTGCTGGGCCTCCTCGTTCCGGAGGGCAGGGGCGTCGAGGGATTCCTGGACTGGCTGGAGAACCTGGCGATTCAGGACCTGGTCCAGCTGTTTACGGCGAACGGCAATGAGTTTCCGGACGAGGATCTGGAGGTTTTCCTGGCCCGGACGCGGTCGATGTTTGAGCAGTGGTACGAGCAGTACTTCCGGAACGTGGATCCGGCCATTCTGCAGGCGCTGGAACGGGAGAAAGAGGAGCGGCTGCAGCAGCTGACGGACGCGGACCGGGCGGATTTTGTCGACGAGACGACCAACGGCATGCTGTTCAAACCGGTGGACAGCGCGGACGAGCTGGTGCTCATTCCGCAGTACCATTTTCAACCGGTCAACATGGTGACTCATTATGGACGGAAAATTTACTGCCATTATAATTCCCGCATTTATTTGGGAGACGATGATTATATTCCGACCCATGACCTGCGGATGATCCGCAGTCTCGGCGAGAAAAGCCGGCTTAAAATTTTGCGCTTTCTGCATGGAGGACCGCGGACGTTTACGGAAATCGTCAGTCATGTCCAGCTGTCCAAAGGCATTACCCACGACCACATCTCAAAGCTGCGCACCGCCGGGTTGATCTACGCCCATTTTGAAGGGGAGAACCTGACCGAATACAGCCTGAGAAAACGCGCCATCCATCAGATGCAGGAGCGGCTGCTCGGGTACATAGAAGAAGGCTGAAGCTTCGATACCAATTGGAACAGCAGAACATGAGGGACCGGACCATAGTACACGAAGGGGTCATTCGGCAGCAGGGTCGTATAGACAGATACGAGCAGATATCATTATAAAAAATAGCCTGGCCGTAGATGTTACGGAACCAGGCTATTTGTACGTTAACCATTTACGGCCGGCTAAGTATATGATCTTCGGACTCTATTGCCGCTTTGAGCTCGTCCAGCAGCTGAAGCCACGTACGGACATGCCACTGCCTTGCAGCCATGCCTTGCGGGGTATTTTTCCATCCGATATGCATCACGCTGAGGCGGGTAAGGTCCTCCAGCTGTTTGAAATTGACCTGCACCATGGTTAAATCCCCGTCCAGATTCATCGTCTCCGCAAAAATTTCAGGTCCTTTCCACTCAAACTGCAGCACCCGCGGTTTCTCATATTTGAGCAGCTTGCATCCGGTCGGTGTCTGATCATTCGGGTTAGGGTACAGCTCGTATCTGCCGCCTTCCCATGGTTCAATCCGTGCTGCAGGAGCCAGCCACGCCTTAACGCGGTCTTCTTCCGTCCAAGCCCTCCATACCAGATCCAGCTCTTTTTCAATGAGTATTTCGTGTTTAATGGTCACTGTAATGAAGTCTCCTTTGGCCAGTCGTCAATGAATCTATGATTTACCTTATCCTAGCATATTTTTAAGGCCGAAGTCATGCCAAAACGGGAACAAACAGGGGACATCTCCTCAACGTTGAAACGGGCTATTTCCCTTACAGAAAACGCATATGACAAACTTTCAGAAAAAAACTTTTAGTTCTCTATTTACAGAACTCGAAATGGTTTCTATAATAACGATATCATCTACAAATATAAATCATACTTAATTCATCGGAATGGTGAGTAAAAACGGGAGGTTATGATGATGAAAAAAGGAGTGTACTTGCTAACTTCGCTGTTGATCGTCGGATCAATGCTGGTTACGGCATGCTCGAACAATAGTGATGACACGGGTTCATCCAGCGGAACGGCTCAAACGGAGCAGGGTACAAAAGATACAGCGGCTTCGTCCGATGCCGGAGGAACCTCTGCACTGACCGAGCCTTATACGGCAGCCGACTTGTCCAAACTGCCCGATGTGGCCAAGCAGCGTACGGACACGATTATCGTGGCGCTGACCGACCCAAGCGGTGCGTTCACACCTTATTTTACCCAGAGCGGTTATGACGGCAACGTCAACTCCCTGCTGTTCGGTTCGCTGGTGACGGTGGACGATAAGGGATTGCCGGTTCCGGACCTTGCAGAGAAATGGGACATTTCCGAAGATCAGAAGACGATTACATATCATCTGCGGAAGGATCTGAAATTCAGCGACGGTTCGCCAATGACGGCTGACGATGTTGCGTTTACATGGACGATCCTGTTCGACCCGTCCTATGACGGCGATTCGATCATCCCGAGCACGATCGCGATCCAGGGAGCGCAGGATTACAAGTCTGGCAAGGCGAAGAGCATTTCCGGCATCAAGGTGGTCGATCCACAGACGATTTCCGTCACGCTGGATAAGCCGAACGCAACGGCGCTCGTCACGCTCGGCTCGAACATTTTGTCCAAGGCATACTACGGCAAGGATTATAAGTTCGGTGACCTGAGCTACATCAAAAACCTGCATCAAACGCCGGTCGGCAACGGCCCATACAAGCTGGAGAAATTCATTCCAGGCCAGGAAGTCCGTTTTGTCGCCAATGAGAACTACTATAAAGGCAAGCCGAAAACAGAGCACTTCATTTATAAAACGTCCGAAGGCGATGCCTGGCAGTACCTGGAGACCGGAGAAATTGACTACACTTCGTTCCCGGCCACAACCGAAAATATCGAGAAGCTGAAGTCCCTCGGCTTCACCAATATTTTGCCTTACACGGCCAGCAACTATGGTTACCTGCAGGTCAACCTGGAACACGAAGCGCTGAAGGATAAAAAGGTACGCCAAGCGATCGCTTACGGCCTTGATCGTCAAAGCATCTACGTGGACGCGAACGAAGGTGCCGGGGCAGTAGCCAACATTCCGGCTCCGCCGATCTCCTGGGCTTACACCGAAGACGGCATTAACCCGTACAAATTTGATTCGGAAAAAGCCAAGCAGTTGCTGGACGAAGCCGGCTGGAAAGTGGGCGCAGGCGGCATCCGCGAGAAAGACGGCAAGAAGCTGACGATCCACTACCTGGGCTCGAAGAGCAAGCAGACGGATATCTTTATTCCGGTGGCTAAAGAGAACTTCCAGGCGATCGGCGTCGACTTCCAGCCGGAAGTGTTCGCCGACTTCAACTCCCTCGTGTCCAAGGTGGAGAGCGGGGATTACGATCTCGTATCCTTCTCGACTCCGCTGCTGCAGGATCCGTCGGACGGCGTCATGCAGTTTATCGACGGCGAGATCAAAGCCTACGACAATCCGAAGGTGAAAGAGCTCTATGACAAAGCGCTCGCGACTTCCGACATCGAAGAGCGCAAGGCTATCTACAAAGAGCTGTTCCAGCTGCTGAACGACGAGCTGCCGGTCATCTTCACGAACTACAAGAAGACGGTGTACGGTTACAACGGCCGCATCGAGAACCTGAAGGTCAGCCCGTTCGTCGGACTTGCCAACAGCTTGCCTGACTGGTCGCTGAAGCCGGTACAATAATCAGAAGGACCCACAATGGAGTCCCCCGACCGCGAAGCAGCCGCTTCTGCGGCGGGGGACCATGTAATTAGGAGGCGAATGATGGGCACTTATTTGACAAAGCGTATCATTTACATGATCGTCATCCTGTTTGCGGCATCCTTTTTGATCTTCAGCCTCTACGCGCTGACTCCGGGGGATTTCATCAGCAGCAACATCAAGCTGAGCCCGGAACGTAAAGCGGAGTTAAGGGAGATTTACGGACTGAGCAAGCCGCTGCTGGAACGGTACGGCATATGGATGAACAACGTATTTCACGGAGATTTCGGTTTCTCGCTGGCGCAGCAGCAGCCGGTGCTGAAGCTGTTTAACCAGTATATTTGGAACTCCTTCCTGCTGGCGGTCGTATCCACGTTTTTGACCTGGGTTATCGCCGTGATCATCGGGGTCGTTTCCGCTTATAAGCAGTATTCGTGGTTTGACACGATCGTGATGGTGGCTATTTTTGCTGCCATGTCGATCCCTTCCTTCTTCATAGGCCTGTTCCTGATCAAGATTCTGGCCGTCGACCTGAAATGGCTGCCGCCGGGCGGGATGTTAACGACGGGAAGCAACGCGACCGGATGGGCTTATATTAAGGAAGTTATCCATCATATGACGCTGCCTGTGATCGTCATGACGCTGCTCGGCGTCGGCTCGCTGACGCGCTATTTCCGCAGCAATATGATCGATGTCATCAAGCAGGATTATATCCGCACGGCTCGGGCGAAAGGGCTGAAGGAAGACAAAGTGCTGTTCAGACACGCTCTGCGTAATGCGCTTTTGCCGGCCATCACCCTGGTTGGCTTTGAACTGCCGGCTCTGTTCGGCGGATCGATTATTATCGAAAAAATCTTTAACTGGCCGGGGATCGGCCAGCTGTACATGCAGTCCTTCAGCCTGCGGGACTATCCGCTGCTCATGGGCTTCACGATGCTGCTGGCGATTCTGACGGTCATCGGCACGCTGCTGTCGGATGTGCTCTATCACATCGCCGATCCGCGCGTGCGGCTGCATTAGGGAGGGGAGACGCTTATGGCCATTAACAGTACACCAATGACCGATGCCGTTCCGGCTCCAACAACGACGCCGAAGTCTTCCTCCTTGTTTAAACAGTCGATGCGGAGGCTGTTGCACAACAAGCTGGCGATTTTTGGACTTGTCGTCGTGGTCATCATGTTTATCGCTTGTTTCCTGGGGCCTGTATTTTCGCCTTATGCCGATAACAAGATTCATATGAATGTGATGAACAAAGCGCCAAGCATGAAGCACTGGCTCGGTACCGATGCCCTCGGGCGTGACGTGCTTACGCGGGTACTTCAGGCCGGCCGCATTTCCTTGACGGTAGGTCTGGCTTCCATGTTCCTGTCCGTGTTTATCGGTGCGCTGCTCGGCGCGATCGCCGGCTATTACCGGGGAATCGTGGACCAAATCATTATGCGGATCGCCGATTTGCTCCTGACCATTCCGGGACTGCCGCTGCTGTTTATTTTCGGCGCGCTGCTGTCAGAATGGAAGGTGCCGACGAATTACCGCATGTATATCGTTATGCTGATGCTCGGCCTCGTCAACTGGCCGGGGCTTGCCCGGATGGTCCGGGGGCAGATGCTCAGCCTCCGCGAACGCGAATTCATGCAGGCCGCCGTGGTGCTCGGTCTGCGCGACCGCCGCAAGCTGTTCAACCACCTGCTTCCGAATATCGTTCCGCTCCTGATCGTCATTGCGACGCTCAATATCGGCGGTTCGATCCTCAGCGAGTCGGTGCTGAGCTTCTTCGGCCTCGGCGTCATGCCGCCGACACCGACCTGGGGGAATATGATCGACGCGGCGAACAATTTGATCGATTTTCAGGAGCATCCATGGCTGTGGATTCCTCCAGGATTCTCTATTTTTATTACGGTCATTGCCATTAACATATTTGGAGACGGACTCCGGGATGTGCTGGATCCCAAACAGAAGAGGTAGGTGAACAGCGTTCTATGAAAGATCTCATTAAAATCGACCATCTGCGCACGCATTTCTTCAGCGACAAAAACGTGATCAAAGCCGTAAATGACGTCAGCCTGCGCGTCCGGGAAGGCGAAACGGTATGCGTCGTCGGCGAGTCGGGCTGCGGTAAAAGCGTTACCGCCATGTCCATCATGGGTCTGATTGAGGAACCGGGAGGTAAAGTGGTTGGCGGAAGCATTGAGTTTGACGGCCGGGACCTGCTGAAGCTCAGCAAAAACGAGCTGCGTACGATCCGCGGGAATGACATCTCCATGATCTTTCAGGAGCCGATGTCTTCGCTGAACCCGGTTCTGAAAATTGGGCAGCAGATTATGGAGCCGCTTATGGTGCACCAGAAGCTGAGCAAGAAGGAGGCCCGCGCCCGTGCGATCGAACTGATCGAGCAGGTGGGGATCTCGCGGGCAGAGCAAATCGCCGATTCCTATCCGCATGAATTGAGCGGCGGTATGCTGCAGCGGATCATGATCGCGATTGCGATCTCCTGCGGTCCGAAGCTGCTGATCGCCGATGAGCCGACGACGGCGCTGGACGTTACGATCCAGGCTCAAATTCTGGATATGCTGCGCGAATTTAAAAAGAAGTCGAACATGTCGATGATGCTGATCACCCATGATCTGGGCGTTGTAGCCGAAATGGCGGATTACGTCGTTGTCATGTACGCCGGTAAAGTCGTGGAAGAAGGCGAAGTGGTGAAGCTGTTCGAGTCGCCGAAGCATCCGTATACGCAGGGGCTGCTCAAGTCCAAGCCGATCATTAATCAGCGGCAGGATGAGCTGTATTCGATCCCGGGGCAGGTGCCGAATCCGCTGGATCTGACCGAATCGTGCTATTTCCATGACCGCTGCGCGCACTGCATGGACATTTGCAGAACGAAACAGCCGGCGCTTAAGGAAGTTGCGGATCAGCAAAAAGCCGCTTGCTGGCTGTATGAGGAGGCGGTTGTTCATGTCTGATGCATTGCTTGAAATCAGCCATTTGAAAAAATATTTTCCGATCCAGAAAGGCCTTCTGAACCGGACCGTCGGTCACGTGAAGGCCGTTGACGATATCAGCATCACGATCCGGCCGGGTGAAACGTTCGGGCTGGTCGGCGAGTCCGGCAGCGGCAAAAGCACGGTTGGCCGCACGGCCATCCGCCTGATCGAGAAGACGTCAGGAGAGGTCAAGTTTAAAGGCATCAATATTTACGACCTCCCTCCCGAGGAACTGCGCAAGCTCCGGCCGAGCATGCAGCTGATTTTTCAAGATCCGTACAGCTCCCTGAATCCGCGGATCCGCGTCGGAGACGCCATTGGCGAAGCGCTGCTGGATCACGGCCTGGTGCCCAAAGCCGAGATTCGCGACCGGGTGCTGGAAGTGCTCCAATCCTGTGGATTGTCCTCTTACCATATCGACCGGTTCCCGCATGAATTTTCGGGCGGTCAGCGGCAGCGGATCGGCATAGCCCGGGCACTGGTGCTCAATCCGGATCTCATTATTGCCGATGAGCCCGTCTCAGCGCTGGACGTATCCATCCAGGCACAGATCATCAACCTGTTCCGCAAGCTGCAGGAAACGCGCGGGCTGGCGTACTTGTTCATTTCCCACGACCTCAGCGTCGTGGAGCATTTATGCACGCGGATCGGCGTCATGTACCTGGGCTCCATGGTTGAGACGGCGACCCGGGATGAGCTGTTTAAAAATCCGCTGCATCCGTATACGAAGGCGCTGCTGTCAGCCGTGCCGGTTCCGATTCCGAAGCTGAAGCGGGAGCGCATCGTGCTGAAGGGCGACATTCCGAGCCCTTCCAATCCGCCTTCGGGCTGCAAGTTCCACACGCGCTGCCCGTTTGCGGTGGCCCGCTGCAAAGAAGAGGTGCCGGAATTCCGCGATGCGGGCGGCGGTCACTTCGTTGCCTGTCACCTGGTGTAACTGCCCCTTGTTAGGGGAAGGGAAACCCCCGTTTCGATCGAAACGGGGGTTTTTTAGTGCTTTTAATGAAAATGTGAGAAAAACCAAAGAAAATGATGAAAAAATGATGAAACCTCTGAAAGGAGACCGCCGTTAATAGTAGTGAAATTCAATATTTCCTAAAGGAAAGGTGAGAGTCATGACGAAGAAATGGATCAACCACAAACTGCTAGCCATTATTGCCGCCACTACCGTACTCAGTGTGCTTCTCTCGACCGGGGCGGGTGCCGAACCAGCCGGATCCGATGATGCGGACATTTCCGCAGCCGCCGTAAAAGAACCGGGAGCCTTAACCACTCCTCCGCCTCCTGAACACTTCATCACGAGCTTCGCGTCTTTCACATACTTGAACAACTGCTATGCGTCGGCCTCGCTCGTCAATAGCACAACCGTGGCTTTAAAGGCCAGTACTTTCGCCAAACAGAGCGTTGACAAGATTGGTGTCGATCTAACCCTGCAGCGCTGGACCGGATCCGCATGGGTCGATATGGAAACGAGACGGTTCCTGGACACTGGAAACAGCACTATATCCGGGGATTACAACGGTACGGTGATCACGGGATATTATTACCGCGCCAAAGCCTACCATACCGTATATCAAGGATCCGCTTTCGAACAGACCACCACGTATTCCCCACAAGTGTTGGCCAAATAGGATAACAAATAAAAGTGACCGCCTGCGGGCGGTCACTTTCTGGTCACGTTGATAGGGGGATGCCAACAAATCATTCATTAGGGAAGCGGCTCAACCAGGTTGAGAATTTCCTCTTTACTCGCCGTGGTTATGATGTACAGCTGCACTTTATTATATTTCATGATCAGCGAATTCATGTTGCTTTCGGTATAATAGGCTTCATAACCGTTCTTGAGCTTGATCTTGACAGGTTCTCCGTTCGTGAAATAACCTGTGCTGGAATTCGGAAGAATTCGGCTCACAGTAATGAACAGATTATCGTCTTCCTTTGGCCCGGTATAAAGCATAGTAATTTCGTTATATTTCTTTGTTTCGAGATCTTTTGCTATGACGGTGGATTGCTTGAAATGATAACGCTCCGGAATTCGGCCGCTAAAATCCGGAATGGTAAAGCTCAATTCTTTCTGCACTTCACTGAGCGGGCGCGTTGTTGGGACACCCTGTTCCGAAGAAATGATTTTCCCATCCCATGGCGGCGGTTCCTTCTCTCCGTCCATATAATTTGGCGGTGGAGGGGTTTTCGCGATCCCTCCCGTATCAGACTGATCGTCTTGGAGAAAAACCACATTCTTAACGCCGTCTCCCCAGTCAACAATGGAGTCGAGCAGCGGAGAAATGGCCTTCGTCACGGCTGTGGAACTGAAAATGACCGCTCCGGCCACGAAAGATGCGGCCACCACACCGCCAAGCTGAAGGTGCCGATTACGTCTGCGGGAACGGTTCACTTCGTTCAGCCGGGCTTGAACCTTGTTCCAAGATGCCTTCTTGCTATCTTCGGACGTCAAGGAAGTTGAAGAGGCTGCCTTCTCGAAGGCGGAATCGAACCAATCTTCAAATTTTTCGCTTTTCATCCTTTACCCCCCACTCCTTAAAGAGCATTTTCTTGATACTTTCACGTGCCCGGTACAGACGTTGTTTGACGGCATCCTCGGTAACTTCAAGCAGATCGGCGATTTCCCGGTACGACAGGCCCTTGCGCCAGCGATACTCGACCAGAACCCGGTATTCCGGTTTCAATTCTCTTAAATACTGAATAATCGATTCTTCCATGAATTTCGTTTCTACCGTATTTTCGATCGACACCGTCGGCTGCGCAATCTCTTCTTTATACATAAAGACACCTTCCACATCGACTTGGTTACGGTACTTTTTATTTTTTCGTAAATAATTTATGGTCGTGTTGCGCGTCACGACTTTGAGCCAGGCTTTCAGCTTGGCTTCATTTTCAAACACGGGTTTGCTTTTGATGATCTTAATGAAAGCATCCTGGATAATATCTTCCACCACGGAATGGTTTTTCACGATATACATGATCATGCCATAGGCATAATCGTAGTACTCATAATAGATTTCTTCCTGTAAATCCCGGCTGAGATCGTTGTAATCCGTAGACACAAGAAGCCGGATCATGTTCGGCATGGTTTTCCCCTCTTTCCCATTCGCCCGTCTCTCGTCTGTTTTATCTCATCTTTCCCATTTTACATGATATGTCCAGTTTAGCCTATTCTTTCATGTGAAACGGATACGGAAGAGACAGGGTGAATCAGGCTTAAATAGCCGCTTTTTCTTCCAAAAAAGACGCTAGATCGGGCAATACCAATACAGGGTGATCCAAAAAGGGCGGTGAACGATTTTACAAAGATGGCTGTGAACAGGTAAGATTCAGCACATATCAACAAAGTGCAGAAGGGGCTTGAGCCATGGGGGACTACAGACGCAAATCGCCGGAAGAAGTTCTCGAAGAAATCCAAAGACTGCGGCGGGGGCGGCTCAAAATCATCATCGGGGCGGTGACCGGTTCCGGGAAAACCTATCATATGCTCCGCGAGGGTCAGACCCTGAAATCCCAGGGGATTGACGTCGTCATATGCGCGGTGTCCACGCTGCAGCGTACGGAAACGAAAAAGCAGCTCGCCGACCTGGAGAGGGTGCCCAGCATTCACTGGAATGAAGGAGAAACGGAGCACAAGGATTTGAATCTGCCGGGCATTGTTAGCCGAAATCCTGAAGTTGTGCTTGTGGACGGATTGGCTCATCGAAACCGCAAGGACGCCGAACATCGAACCCGGCTGGAAGATATCCAGTTTCTGCTGAATCACGGCATCAGCGTCATCACGACCGTCAATGTGTATGAAATTGAAAGCATTCATGAACTTGCCCGCAAATGGACCGGGGTAGAGGTCAGGGAAACCGTTCCGCTAACGACGCTGGGTATGGCCGATGAGGTTCGGCTGATCGACGTTTCTCCGGAAACGCTCATCTCCCGGTTGAACGAAGGCCATCTGCAGAGCAGCCGGGACGGGGCGTCATTTACCCGCAAGGATTTGGCCCTCCTTCGGGAGCTTGCGCTGCGCTTGATGGCCGACGATGTGAATCAGTCGCTGGAGAAGTTCCGCGAGCACGAGGGCATCAGCGGTCCTTCCGGTGCCTCGGAGCGTATTCTGGTGGCGGCGCAATACCATTGGAACGGTTCGATCTATGTGCGGCGCGGACAGCAAATCGCAAAGCGCCTGAACGGCGAACTGCTCGTCGTTGTCTTTACGCGGCCCAAGCCGTCACTGTCACGCGAGCAAGAGGCATTTAAGCGTTCTTTGCACAAAATGGCGGACAAGACGGACGCCAAGCTGGAGGAGCTGCCTTTGTCGGCTCCAAGACGGTTTGCCAAGTCGCTGATCCGGTATGCTTTTGATAAAAAAGTGACCCGCATCGTGCTGGGGCATTCCCGGAAAAACCCCTGGCAGGAGCTGTGGCAGGGTTCAGTGACGAACGGCATTCTGAAGCATGCGCATGGCATCGACGTGTTCTGGGTAGCCGACCGCACGGCGCAAGGGGAACCGCGGATTCTGCCGGCCCGCCGAACGCAAAACAAGCAGGGGAAGGGGTATCACCGGCTCAGCCGTGAGGAAATGAACGAGAAAGTGAAGCGGATCGAGCGCGGCCGGTTCAAAATTTATATCGGCGCGGCCCCCGGCGTAGGCAAAACGTACACCATGCTTCGAGAGGGGAATGACATATTGGCCAAGGGAACGGATGTGGTTATCGGGTGGCTCGAGACGCATGGGCGCGCGGAGACGGCGGCGCAGGTCGGCAGTTTGCCTGTTATCCCACCGAAGGAGATTTCCTATAAAGGCACTACGCTGTACGAAATGGATACAGAGGCGCTGCTGGCAAGAAGTCCGGAGCTCGTGCTTGTCGATGAGCTGCCTCACACCAACATGCCAGGCAGCCGTTTCCGCAAACGGTATGAAGATATTTTGCTTCTGCTGGAGAACGGGATTTCGGTCATAACAACCTTGAATGTTCAGCATCTGGAGAGCCTCAACGATGCCGTCGAGCGCATCGCCGGCATCCGGGTCTCCGAGACGGTACCGGACACGCTGCTGTCAATGGCCGATGAGGTGGAGCTGATTGACGTTACGCCGCAATCGCTGCAGGAACGGATGAGGGAAGGGAAAATTTATGCGGCGGACAAGGTCGATCAGGCGCTTGGTTCCTTTTTCCGAACGGGGAACCTGATTGCACTAAGGGAGCTTGCGCTCCGGGAACTGGCCGACGATGTGGACGAGCGGCTGGAGTCGTGGCAGCGGAATATGTCCCTTCGCGGACCCTGGAGAAAGGAGGAGGTGATCTTTGTGTGTATCCTCCCCGGGACCTCTGCCGAGCGCCTCATCCGGCGCGGATTCCGGATCGCTTACCGCCTCAAGGCCGCGCTTCACGTGACTTGCGTCCGCATGGAAGGCCGGGATTGCGACCTGGGGCGGTGGCAGGGGCTGACCGAAAGCCTGCAGGGGCATTTCGGCATTCTTGAAACAGACGGGTGGAAAGAACTGCCGGCCAAAGTGCTGGGGCAGGCCGAACAAATTCATGCAACCCAGATGATTCTAGGACGCTCAGAAGAAGGAATCATGACAAGATATGCACGCCGAAGAATGCTGAAACGGCTGATTCACGGGGCAAGCCGGATCGATGTGCTTCTCGTATAATGCCACAAATGGTATATTAGAAGAACATTCCTTTTAATCATGAACAGGAGGAGAACAAGTTGACACAATTTGCGGCATTTGAAGGCGATTTTAATGGGGAAAAGGCGATCTGGCTGAAGCATGGAAAATACGAAGCGGCAGTGCTGCCGGAGATCGGCGCCAATCTGATTTTATTCCGGGATACCGAGCAAAACTTCAAGTTTTTGCGGGAACCGGAAGCCGGTGAAATGGAAGATTTCAAGGCGAATCCGGGTGTCTACGGCATTCCGGTACTGTTTCCGCCCAACCGTTACGATGGCGGCAAATTCGAATGGGAGGGCAAAGTCTACCAATTCCCAATCAATGAAGAAGCCACGGGCAACCAGCTGCACGGATACATGCATACGATCCCATGGACCGTGGATTACATAACCAGCGACGATTATGAAAGCGCAGTCGTTGTATCCCAGCGCGTAGGAGAAGGGCATTTGTATAAAAAGTACCTGCCTTTCGATTTCACGATTACGCTGCGATATTCCCTGAACCGGGAAGGGCTGCGGCAGCAGGTCACGATCACCAATGACGGCAAGGAAAAAATGCCTGTGCTGCTGGCGTTCCATACGGCGGTCAATGCCCCGTTCGTGCCGGGAAGCGAAGCGAAGGATTACCGGGTTAAAATTACGATCGGCCAGCGGCGAGAGCTGGATGACCGGATGCTGCCGACAGGTGCTTTCCAGCCGCTGTCTCCGGAAGAGGAGCAGCTCAAAGGAGAAGGCGTGTTCCCTTACTTCACCGAAATGGACTTCCATTATACGGCTGAACCGCAGGACGGACGCAATCGGATGGAACTAACGGATACACGCACTGGGGACGTGCTGATTTACGACGTGGGTACCAGCTATAAGCACTGGATGGTTTGGAACCAGTTCGCCGGCGGCAAATTTTTCTGCCCTGAGCCTCAGATCAACCTCGTCAACGCTCCGAATATCAAAAACATTCCCGCAGAAGAGATGGGACTGTTCGGCTTGACCCCGGGCGAGAAGTGGGAAGAGACGAGCTTTCTGTATGCGCTCAAAAGAAATTAAGCATCGCGGCCGGGCTTCCTGATCCGCTCTTGAATAAACGACAAAACGCCGTGTCCCTACTGCAGTGAGGGATACGGCGTTCTCTGATTTACTGATAAATTACTCGTGCTGAAGCTTATGACCGCAGCTGCGGCAGAAATGATCCGAAAATGAGGCCGGTTCTCCGCATTTGGTGCAGTAGGCGCTTTTGGGAATCGAGCTCGAAACGGCTGCCGGCTGAACGACCACCGTATGGAACTGCTGTCCGCAGAACGGGCAGTAGGTCGCGTCCGCGGGAAGCATTTTGCCGCATCCGCATTCCTTCAGGTTTTGCAGGTGCTGGATTTTCCGCTGCAGCTCTTCCACTTCTTCTTCCAAGGCAAAAATGGCCTCCCGGTATTTCTGGATCTCCGCGCTGGGGATCGTGCCGTCCGGTTTCTCCAAGGATTGATGGACGATACGGCCGATTTCCGTATAATTTTTTTCGATTTCCTTTTCCTTCGCCGCCGCTTGAAACTTCAGGGTTGTGGATTCAACCGTGTTCTGCGCTTTCTTGCCGGCATCCGAAACGCCCTGCTTGATTTTGTTGAAAAAGTTGGACATGACGGGTATTCTCCTCCTTACGTCCATGTTCTGATGAAGCCGCCGCGTCGGTCACAGCGTGTCTTCATATCCTGTCCAGTCGTTTGACTCGCTTTTATGCTATTGTATGGCTCTTCCCAATGCATTATAACTGAGCCGGGGCCGAAGGGAAAGTCCTGCCAGCGCCTTAAACCGCGTCATTCGACAACTTTTGCATAATGTTGAAAAAGAAAATTCGGCCAAACATTAGTGACATCCAAGTTGTCACCAATAGGCTGATACAATGATTCTACAGCGTGAAGAGGGTGAAAAACATGAACCGTATGGACCGCCTGATGGCGATACTCATCGCGCTTCAGCAGGGAAATCAGACGGCTGCGGGGCTAGCCGCCAAGCTTGAAGTGTCGCGGAGGACCATTTTGCGGGATATGCAGGCCCTTTCCGAAATGGGCATCCCGCTTGCCGCGGTGAGCGGTCCCCAAGGCGGCTATTATCTAATGGAGGGCTATCAGCTGCCGCCGCTGACGCTTAATTCCCGCGAAGCCCTCTGCCTGCTGTTCGCGCTGGAAGGGCTGACCCGTTACGCGGACACGCCATTCAATTCGGAGCGGTGGACCGTAATGGACAAAATCAAGGCCATCCTGCCCCGGGAAACTGCGGAGACGGTCCATCCGATGCTGGATCGCCTGGAAGTGGAGGTGCCCAAGCGTAAGTATACCGTTCCGCACTTGAACGAGCTGCTGGATTATGCCTCCAGCAATCAATGGGTATCGGTGTTTTACCATTCGATGAACAACCGCCGCAGGCTGCTGATCCATCCGCTGAGGATTTACGCCGCCAACGGGTTTTGGTACTGCGATGCCTATTCGCAAACCCACGGGGAGCAGCGGATCTTCCGGATCGACCGGATGACGGAGCTTCGTCCGGAAGACCCGCTTGAAGTTGGTGAAGGCGATGGCGATCGTCATCAAGGAAAGTCGGAGCCGCAAATGGTCCATATCCGGGCGAAGCTGACCTATCGCGGAGTGCTTCAGGTCGAGCGGGACGAGCATGTCGGAGAGAAAATCAGCGCGGTCGGAAACGAAGAGTGGCTGGCGGATTTTCATCTGCCGGTGTCGGAGTGGCATTGGGCCGTGCAGCTTTTTTATGCGCTTGGTACAGAGGCGGAGGTGCTTGAGCCCGAGGCTCTTCGCCGGGAGGTATGCGCCAAGGCTGCGGGTCTGCTGGCTGCCTATGAGGCAAACCATACATAAGATGTTGGAGGAGATGATCTGGTGCTCAAGGAAAATGAACAAAAACCGCTGCACATCGAACGGTACGAGGACGCTTGCGATTTGATCGCCCGTGTCGGCATCCTGCCGCTGGCCGGCTTGATCCCGGGACATCCGTCCCTGGACGGGGTCACTCCCAGGGAGAATTGGCATACGGGAACCGAACGGGATCCTTGGCTGTGGCGCGCCAGGTTTCCCGGCGACGGGACGGCGGCTTACGGCAAATTCATCAAAAAGAAGGCGGTGCTGATCGCGGCGGATTGGTTTCCGCTGGTGCTGCGGCTGCTTGGTAGTGAAGAGGATCCCGAGAAGCGTTACCGAGACGGCTTGCTATCCAAGCCGGCATGGGAGCTGTACCAGCTGATCCGGGAAGACGAAGGGATCGAGACGAGGGAGCTGCGGGCCCGCGCGGGCATGAAATCACCGGACCGGAAAAAGGAGTTTGACCAAGCACTGGCGGAGCTTCAGGGGCAGCTCGCCATCGTCATTTCCGGTGTCAAGGAGAAGCGAAACCTGCTCGGAGAGAAAAACGGCTGGAGCAGCACCTCCTACCAGACGACAGAGGATTGGATGCGTCAGTATGGTATCGAGCGGTTCCAGGGAACGAGGGAGCAGGCGCAGTCTGAGCTGAAGTTGAAAATGGAGGATGCCTGTACACCGGTGTCAGCAGCGTACATGCATAAAGCGTTCGGCATCCGTTAATCAGAATTAAAGGAGGAACTGTTGATGGGAGCAATGGAAGGAAGGGCAGCCCGTCTGGAAAAAGCCAGAGCATTCGTGCTTGCCAACGCGCGGCTGCTGGACCGGCGGCGTTATGAAATGGGGCTCGAAGGAGGTTCCGCGGATGGGGTTATTGCTGCGCTCAAAGCCTATCAAAACCCTGATGGCGGGTTCGGGAACGCCTTGGAGCCTGATATGCGCACATCCGCAAGTCAGCCTGTGGCGGTGGAGCAGGCGCTCTGGATCATGGACGAGGCGTACCGGTTTGATGCGGATATCATCGCGGGAATCGCGGCATATCTCAAATCGATTACCGTCCCGGCCACCGGCGGTTTCCCCCGGGCACTGCTGTCCGTTAATGATGCTCCACATGCTCCTTGGTGGATAACGGAGGACGACCAGCAGGCATCGCTGAATCCAACCGGAAATATTCTTGGTCTGCTCTACAAGCAGACGGCTGTGAACGATTTCAAGCAAGAGGCATGGTTCACGCGAAGCGCGGAATTCATTTGGAACCGGATTCCCCAGGCTGATCAGACGGATTATCATGACCTGCACCAATGCATTACCTTTTTGCAATATGCCCCCGATCGGGGAAGGGCATCTGCGTTGCAGGAGGAGTTGAATCGCTGGCTCCGGCAGCCGGGCGTCATCGAGCTTGATCCCCGGGCGGAAGGCTATGTCCATAAAGTGCTGGACTGGGCGCCTGTTCCGGCCAGCTACGCCGCGGAGCTGATCTCCCCGGCGGATATCGAGCGTCACCTGGACGATTTGGAAGAACAGCAGGAGGCCGATGGCGGATGGAAGGTGTCGTTCCCATCCATCAGTCCGGGCAATGGGGCGGAATGGAGGGGGCTGATCACGGTCAACCGGCTGATCACACTGCGCGCATACGGCAGGCTGTAGCTGCGTCATTTCAGGGAATGATATATGGCAAAAAAGCAAAAGGACAGCATTCGGCTGTCCTTTTACTGTCCATGCTTTGATAAAGTCTAGTATGTAGCATCTAAATAGCCGGCATGACGTTGCCGCCGTTCACCGGAATGTAAGCCCCGGTGATAAAGCTCGACAAGTCGGACGCCAGAAACAGTACCGCATTGGCAATTTCCTGGTCGGTGCCCCGGCGCTTGAGGGGAACGCTGCTCGAATACCCTTCGCTGACCTCGGTGTTATTCTCCCGGTCGCGGTCGCTGATGGTCCAACCAGGAGCGACCTGATTGACCGTGATGTTATGCTCGCCGACCTCCTTTGCAAGCACGCGGTACACGCCGTCCATGCCGCGCTTGCCGGCAACGTAAGCGGACTGGCCGGGGAAGTTCTGCATGGAGCACTCGGTGTTGATCCCGATCATCCGACCTTGCTTGCGCTCGATCATGGACGGGATGAAGGCTTTGGCCAAAAGGACGTTCTGCAGCACGCAGGATTCGAACTGGCTCCGGTAATCTTCAGCCGGCTGATTCAGCACGCTGGTCCATTCATATTGAATGACAGCGTTTGCGACAACGATGTCAATGGCCTGCCACTCTCCCAGCAGGCGGTCTCTCATCACCGTAACCGATTCGGCATCGGTGATGTCAGCCTGAACGGCGATGCAGCGCCGGCCCAGCGCCTCAATTTCCTGCTTCAACTCCAGCGCTTTCTGTTCGTTGCCGCGGTAGTGGACGGCTATGTCGGCCCCGGCACGGGCCAGTGTACGGGCCATGACCCGTCCAAGCTGGCCGGAGGCGCCGGTAATCAAAGCGTTTTTCCCCGTAAGATCTATAGATATCATTGAATGACTCCTCTCCCTTGGTAGGTAAATTCGTACAAATCGTACCACCGGGATCCGGGAGCGTCAAATGGAATCCATGTTTATACCTGAACGGGAGGTTGGGAGGGGGCGGCATTTTGTAAACAAAAAAAGCACCCCGTCGGTCATGCGACTGTCAGGGGTACTGCCAGAGAATTAAGCCCAGTTTCCGTTGACAAACACCGGCTCTTCTTTGCCATCATGGGTGATTCCGGTAATGTTCATTTCGGGAGAACCCATCATGAAGTCGACGTGTGTGATGCTCTGGTTCATGCCATGGGACTCAAGCTCTTCCTGGGACATCGTCTTACCACCCTGTATATTGAAGGCGTAAGAGCTGCCGATTGCCAGGTGGCAGGAAGCATTCTCATCAAACAAAGTCGTATAGTACAGGATGTTGCTTTGTGAAATCGGAGACTGGAACGGTACAAGGGCTACCTCGCCAAGATAGTGGGAGCCTTCGTCCATCTCGATCAGGCGTGCGAGCGTGTCCTGGCCTTCTTCCGCTTTGTAATCTACGATACGGCCGTTTTCGAAAGTCAGCGTAAAGCGGTCGATGATGTTGCCGCCGTAGCTGAGCGGTTTGGAGCTGCTCACGGTTCCGTTCACGCCGGTTTTGAGCGGGGCTGTAAACACCTCTTCAGTCGGGATGTTGGCGACAAACGCCGTACCCTGCTCATTGACACTGCCCGCCTGGGCCCATATATGGCCTTCGGGTAGCTCGATCGTCAGGTCCGTGCCCGGTGCCGTAAAATGCAGCTTTTGATACTTCTTGGCGTTCAGCTCATCCGATTTTTTCTGCAGCGTATTGATATGCTCTTCCCAAGCGGCGATCGGATCTTCGCGGTCCGCGCGGCACGCATGGAAGATGGCGTCCCACAGCTTGCCGACCTGCTGATCCTTCGGCGCATCCGGGAACACCTTCGCGGCCCAGTCCGGGGAAGGGAAGGCAACGCCCGTCCAGCTCATTTTATCCGCCTGCTGAAACTGGCGGTATTTAGCCATCGCCTGACCATAAGTGCGCTGATAATCGGCGATTCTTCCAGGCTCTACTCCTTTGAGCAGGTCGGGACTGGAGGAGAGAACGGTCAGAAAAGCGGCTCCGTTCTCAGCGAGCTCGGTCATTTCGCCCGCATACCAAGTCGGGGCTTCAAGGAAAGATTCCGCCGGTGCCAGATCGTACCGGAGCCGGGTGACCGCCTCGTCGGTATAATTGACTTTGACGAGCTTGGCACCGATCTCATACGCCTTGCGGACGATCAGGCGAACGAGCGGGGCGGCGTCGATCGTTGCATTCACGACCAGCGTTTGTCCGGGCTGCACGTTTGCACCGATTTTGACGGCAAGCTCGGCATAATTGTTTAATTTGTCTTCGAACGAGAGCATAGGCTCTACCTCCACATATGTATTCAATTCTTCCCCATTATAAATTAACCACTGGATAAATAAAACACCTGACTACAAAAGAGCCCTCCTGTCATCGCTTCAGGAAGGCTCTTGCGGCTCCAATATTTCATCGTATGCAGAACAAGGATTCACAGCATTAATGGACCGATTGGAGTCAGTCCTTAAAATGCCCAGTTTCCGTTTTTAAATACAGGCTCTTCCGAACCGTCAGCGTTAACGCCGAAAATGTCCATTTCCCCCGAGCCGATCATAAAGTCGACATGGGTCACGCTTGTGTTCAGACCGCGCTCAGCAAGCTGCTCCTGATTCATGTCCTTGCCGCCTTCAACACAGAAGGCGTAGGCGCTGCCGATCGCCAAATGGTTGGAGGCGTTTTCGTCAAAAAGCGTATTGAAGTACAAAATGTTCGACTCGGAAATCGGTGATTGATGCGGAACCAGCGCAACCTCGCCGAGGTAGTGCGCGCCTTCGTCCATTTCGACGAGATGCTCCAGCGTTTCCTGCCCCTGTTCGGCGCTGACGCTTACGATCCGGCCATTCTCAAATGTAATGGAGAAGTTGTCGATGATGTTGCCTCCATAGCTCAGCGGCTTGGTGCTGCGCACCGTGCCGTTTACGCCCGTCTTCAGCGGCGCGGTGAACACTTCCTCAGTCGGCATATTGGCGACGAAGCTGTGTCCTTTCTCGTTGATGCTCTCGCCGGCTGCCCAAATATGTCCTTCCGGAAGCTCGATGGTCAGATCGGTTCCCGGTGCGATATAGTGGAGCTTCTTATATTTTTTGGCGTTCAGGATGTTCGATTTATCCTCCAGCGTGGCCAGATGCTGTTTCCAGGCACCGACCGGGTCTTCCTGATCGATGCGAACTGTATGGAAAATCGCTTCCCACAGCTTCTGCACCCGTTCGGATTCGGGAGCGTCAGGGAACACCTTAGCAGCCCATTCCGGCGAAGGGACAGCCACGATTGACCAACTGAACTTGTCCGCCTGCTGGTAAGCGCGGTAAGGAGCCATCGCCTGGCCGCGTGTTTTTTGGTTCATGGCGATCCGTTCCTGCTTGATCCCCTTCAGCAAATCCGGGTTTTCGGCAATCACGTGCAGCACGGCAGCTCCGTTTTCCACGAGTTCGATCATTTCCCCTGCAAACCATTTCGGTGGAATCGCGAAAACTTCATCGTCGGCCCGTTCATACTGCAGACGGGTAACGATTTCGTCGCTCCAATTGACTTTGACGAGCTTGGCGCCCGCATCATACGCTTTTTCCACGATTAAGCGGACAAATTCCGCCGACTGGATCGATGCGTTGACGACCAGCGTTTGGCCCTTCTGGACGTTGACGCCTACACGGACGGCAAGATCGGCATATTTGTTTAATTGACTGATGAAATCGGTCATGGATTCATCCCTCCAGATACTGGTTATCAACTGACACAAGTAGTATTGTACTAAATTGTTCCGCATAATGAAAACATAAGCCCTGCCGTATGATGGAAACGGCCTCCTCCATGGTATACTATAGTATCAAATACACCACTTAGAAGGAGCAATGGATTCATGGACTTTACAATTATCGAAGCCGGGATGAAGCTGGACGAGGAACGACACTACGTGGGGCACACCATTTTCACTTTGGAGGGGCATAAGTCCAAGTATGAGGTTACCTTTTTCAGCAAGAAGGGCGATGATTGGGATTACAGCCTGAACTATGCGGACGAATCGGGCATCGAAGAGGAGATGCTTCAGGCCGATGCGCGGCTGGAAGAGGACGACGACCTGTTTGATGCACTGCTTGATGCCGCGATGGATACGATGGAAGACGCCGAATAGTCGGAAGGCTGAACGGAGCAGTCTATATTTTAAGTCATAAGGAAAGGTGAGCCGACGTGAACAATGAAGATGAGCTGGGTCTGTCTGAAACGATACAGGTCCATCTGAAAAAGAGCCTGTCCACTATAAAGGCGGAAATCGAGAGCATGCTGGCGACGATCGACCAGAAGGAATGCTGCATTTTGAATGAGTTTGAGCAGATCCACAGCGTCTTTACCGACATGCAGATGACGGCCGCATCCTATTATCTGAATGCGTATCTGTCGCCTTATACAGATCGCTACGTAGCGTTGTCCACGGCGCTGCAGCATCTGTCGGAGCGGAATCACGGGGCGCTCATCGTCGTCAAAAGAAACGATGCGCTCCCGCCGCTGGTGCATTCCGGCATACCGGTTGGGGCAGACGTGTCGCATACCCTGCTGGAATCGATTTTTTATCCGGGGGGACCGCTGCACGACGGGGCAGTGCTGGTCGACAAGAACCAAATCGTCTCCGCCGGCAATGTGCTCCCGGTTTCCAAAGCGCTGCGCGAGGGGAAACTTGGAACCCGTCACCGGGCTGCGTTGGGGCTGTCAGAAATATGCGATGCGCTGATCCTTGTCGTTTCGGAGGAGACGGGCAGGGTTTCTTTTGCGCTGAACGGAACGCTCTACCCGGTGCGTCCGGGGGAAATGGATTCGCGGCCGGTGTTCAGCCCGGATGTAGCCGTCCCTGGAGGGGATTGAGGCAAGTTCGTGGCAGCCAGCAGATGCAGGATGAGAGTGAAACTTGTGTACGCAGAGCGATCTGACGCATAATGGACATACAGGCATGCTGCATGACTCCATCAGAAAGGGTCAGCATCGGCGTCTCTACCCATTTTGTTCCTTCGCTGAACAAGGGGAAATGAGACAACGGACGCAGAGGGAAAGAGGTGCATCATTATTTTGTTTTACATCATATCGCTGATCGTCATTGCGATCGACCAACTGAGCAAGCTCTGGGTCCGCTCATCCATGGTTGTCGGAGGTTCGAGGCCTTTTCTTGACCCGTACGTTCATTTTGAGTACTACCAAAATACCGGAGCCGCGTTCAGCTCGTTCCAGGGCTACGGCAAGTTATTTGTCGTATTTGCGGTGTTTGTTACGGCCGTCATTATCTATTACCGGACCAAAGGCGTGCTTAAAGGGACATGGATGGAGCTGGCCACGGGCTTTCTCGTCGGCGGGGCGATCGGCAATGCGATCGACCGGGTGCTGTTCGGCAAGGTTACCGATTTTATCGTCCTCGGCCGCATGACAGGCATTATGAATATCGCGGATATCGCGATTAATATCGGCATCGTGGCCATTATTCTGTCCGTGATCTTCCGCCGCGAGCCCAAGCAATCTTATTCCTGATGCCCTGTTAACCGGACATTTGGAATCATGATGTGCAGACAGCAGACTCCCGGGAAGCCGGGAGTTTTTCGCGAGCCCGGGTTTTTCGGCTGTAAACGAAACAAATGGGCTACAATATGGTTAATAGTTTGATAGCGTGATCGGTCATTGAAGCAAGTCGAATCGACGCCATCATGGTATACGTACATATGGAGGTATGCAGATTGAAATCCAGATATTTGGCCGGGTATTCCCTGGCTGTTATGGGCGCGGGCTTTCTCGTCATGCTTTTCCTGCCGCAAAATTCGTGGGTTAAGCTGCTGCTGGGAGGCTTTGAAGCCGGGCTCGTCGGCGGATTTGCCGACTGGTTTGCGGTCACCGCCTTGTTTCGCCATCCGATGGGGATTCCGATCCCACACACGTCGCTGCTGCTTAAAAACCGCAACAAAATCGTCAATTCGCTCATTTCCGCATTGGAAACCGAACTTTTGAATAAGGAAAGCATCACGTCCAGACTTCGGCAGGTGAAGCTGTTCCAGTCTGTGTCGACCGGGCTGTTCAAGCTGATCCGGCGGAAAGAGGTCCGCGTGAAGCTCCTGTCTTCGCTGGAGCAGGCCGTTCGCGAACTGCCGCTGGAGAAAGCGGCCCCGCACATCCGGGACATGGTGCTTCGGTACATTCATAGCCGGAACATCACCGAATTGTTAAACCGTGTGGTCAAAGAGACGGAAGCGCACCAATTGGACGAGAAGGTATTGGACTACGGACTGCTGTACGCCGCAGAATGGGTGAACAACCCGGATAACGAAATGATGCTCGGCAAGCTGGCGCATGCCAAACTGGACGAGCTTCAACTTGGAGGAATGAAGGGCTTTGCCGTGCAGGCCATGCTGGGCTTTATGAACGAGGAGAAAATGGGAGCGATTCTGAAGAAGCTGATCCTCTCGGCATTGCTTGAAGTGGCGAATCCGGAAAGTCCATACCGGGAACGGGTTGTCCAAGGCATCCGGGAGCGTTTGGCCCAAGTAGCCGACAGTCCGGAAACGGAAAGCCGCGTAAAGGGTTGGCTGGATGACAAGCTGAGCTCTGAGAACGCGGAAGCATGGATTGCCGGCCAGCTGAACCATTTGCGTGAACGTCTGCTGCAGTGGATGGAAGCCGAACGGGAGCGCGGCGGGCGTATATGGATTCGTCTGTTCCGATGGTGCCATGATTTGTTGCAATCCAAGGAAGAGTTAACCCACCGGTGGGAACAAGGGGTTCTGGCAATGATCGTTCAGCTGGTGGAATCCAATTATTACCGGATCGGCGTGCTGGTTCGGGAAAATCTGGACAAGCTTGACGATCAGACGCTTGTCAACATGCTGGAGGAGAAGGTCGGCAGTGACCTGCAGTGGATCCGGGTCAACGGCGCGATTTGCGGATTCGTGATCGGCATCGTGCTGAGCGCCATTCATTTGTTGATTTTAAACGGGTAATTTCAGGGGAAGGGACAGGTGAAATTAATGAAAAGGAACCAATTGGGAACATCGGAACTGAACATCAGTGAGATCGGGCTGGGCTGCATGTCCTTGGGAACCGATGATGCGCAGGCTGAGCGAATCGTTCACGCGGCACTGGAGCGGGGCGTGAATTTTTTGGATACCGCAGATCTCTACGACAGCGGCAGAAACGAAGAAATTGTCGGTAAGGCGATCCGCGGACGCCGGCAGGACGTTGTTCTGGCGACGAAGGTAGGAAACCGGAGAATTCCTGGTAAAGAAGGTTGGGTATGGGACCCTTCCAAAGCGTATATCCGCTCTGCGGTAAAAGAAAGCCTTCGCCGACTCCAAACGGATTATATCGATTTGTACCAGCTCCATGGCGGTACCCTGGACGATCCGATTGACGAGACGATCGAGGCGTTTGAAGAGCTGAAGCAGGAGGGCGTGATCCGCTATTACGGCATTTCGTCGATCCGTCCGAACGTGATCCGGGAATACGTAAAGCGTTCCGGAATCGTCAGCGTCATGAGCCAGTACAGCATTCTTGACCGCCGTCCAGAGGAAGAGGTGCTGCCTTTACTGGCCGATAACCATATCAGTGTCATCGCCCGCGGTCCGGTGGCTTCCGGTGTCCTGACCGAGCAGGGCGGAGCGAAAGTGGCGAAGGGGTACCTGGATTACACCCCCGATGAACTGATCCAGATCCGCGAGCAATTGCAGCGCCTGGTCAAGAATGACCGGAGTATGGGGCAGACCGCGATCCGGTACGCCTTGGCGAATCCGGTAGTGGCGACGGCCATCGCGGGAGCAAGCTCCCTGGAACAGCTGATCCACAATACTGCGGCTGGAGACGCTCCGGCGCTCACCGACGAGGAGATCGAACGGATCCGCAGCTTTAGTAAGGCGAATCAGTATACAGCGCACCGTTAATAACATTATTTTTCCTTATAAAAAGGAGCCGTCCCCGGGTCGTGAATGACCTTTGGACAGCTCCTTATTTTTATGTGGGGACTTATAAAGAGACTTTATGGGATGTCAATAAGAGCATAGAAGTGCAGCTAAACGTTCTGAGTCAGCTTTAAGGCAGCCATCAAATCCGCTCTGCGTTCCGTCCGATTGACAAACAGCTCCCCGTTTTGGATATGATCAATGTACAAAATCCCGTCGAGATGGTCCATCTCATGCTGAATGCAGCGTGCCAAATAATCCTCTGCCTCCATTACAATCGTTTTACCCTCACGGGTTAACGTACGGATCTTCACGTATTTCGCCCGCTTCACGATACCGGTATACCCGGGGTAGGATAAGCAGGCTTCAGGTCCGGTTTGCTCCCCGGCTTGCTCGAGCATCACCGGATTGATCAGCTCAATGAGCCCGTCCCCGCAGTCCATGACGATCACCCTGCGGAGAATGCCGATCTGCGGTGCGGCCAGGCCGGCTCTGCCTTCTTCCGCGTACAGGGTATCCGCCATATCATCCAGCAGCTTGTGAATTCTCGGCGTTATTTCCGTAACGGGTTTGGCTTTTTTGCGGAGAATCGGATCTCCGAAGGGAAGAATTTCTTTTTCCGGCATGCTTGTTACCTCCAGTTTCAATCAACGTCTAGGCCCCTCTAACGTTCGATGGGGTATGATGCCATAAGTCGCTAGGAGTGCAGTCGAGAGCCGTGCACAGCGCATCCATCGTATCGGCCTTGATCTGCTTCGGATTGCCGTTCAGCAGGGCGCTGATCGAGGGGGGAGACAGCTCGTAGCCGGCTTTGTCTTTCAGTAAACGGGCCAGTGCGGCTCCCGTCCAAATTCCGCGTTCTGCCATCACTTGGCGCAGCATCCATATGAGCATCGCTTTCAAACCACCTTTGTATGTTCAGTATATGTATATTCAACCATTTAGGTGATGCCTAATATTTTTAGGTATGAACTAATATAACACAACCGATGGCAAAAGGGAAGAACAAGGATATAAGCATAAGGGCGGTTATTATTGGGCAATTATCGTAACCTTGCTATGGATTCCTCTGTAAAATATAGCCATTCCATGCAGGGAAGCTTGTAGAATTTTGACTAACGGTAAGTGCTTTCACGAACATTAAATTTTTTTTGACGTATCTGTTGTCTAAGCCTGATTCTCTAGTATAATGGTAACGAAAGCCAATCAAGAAGGGATGCGTGATGCATGAAGTTCAGCGAGTACGAATACAAGCGGCCAGACGTGAAAGAAATTGAACAACGGTTTAAACAACTGATCCAGCATTTCGAGCAGGCGGCTTCCTTTGAAGAGCAGGACAAGGCCATGTCCGATATCAACAAGCTGCGCAGCGAATTCGAAAGCATGGCAGAGATTGCCGTCATTCGCCATTCCATCGATACGAACGATGAATTTTACAAGGCCGAACAAGAATACATCGATGAAGCGAGTCCGGTCTATCAAGAATACATAACCGATTATTATAAAGCGCTGGTAGAGTCCAAATTCAGAAGTGAACTCGAAGCCAAGTGGGGAACGCAGCTGTTCAAGCTTGCCGAGCTGGCGCTTAAGGCCTTCCATCCGGATATCATCGAAGATATGCAGCTCAATAACAAGCTGGCCACCGAGTACAGCCAGCTGATTGCCTCTGCGAAGATTCCGTTCGAAGGCGAGGAGCGGACGCTATCCCAGCTGCTGCCGTTTGAGTTGTCGCCGGACCGCGACCTGCGCCGGAGAGCGTCGGAAGCGAGATATTCCTTCATGGCGGAGCATGAGCAGGATTTTGACCGGATCTACGATGAACTCGTGAAAACCCGGACGCGCATGGCTCAAAAGCTCGGTTATAAAAATTACGTTGAGCTTGCCTATATCCGCATGAACCGTACGGACTATGACGCCGACATGGTGGCCAACTTCCGGAAGCAAGTGCTGGAACACATCGTACCCGTAGCCCAGAAGCTGAAGGAACGCCAGCGCGAGCGGATCGGCGTCGATTCCCTTCGAATCTATGACGACAATTTCAGCTTCAAGACCGGGAACGCGACGCCAAAAGGGGATGCGGACTGGATTCTGGAGCAAGGGAAGAAGATGTACGCGGAGCTGTCTCCGGAAACCGACGAATTTTTCAAATTCATGGTAGACCGGGAGCTGATGGATCTCGTCAGCAAAAAGGGCAAGCAAAGCGGCGGATACTGCACGTTCATCAGCAAATACGAATCGCCGTTCATTTTCTCCAATTTCAACGGCACTTCCGGAGATATTGACGTTCTCACGCACGAGGCCGGCCACGCCTTCCAAGTCTATTCCAGCCGTCATTATCAGGTGCCGGAATACCTGTGGCCTACGTATGAATCGGCCGAAATCCATTCCATGAGCATGGAGTTCTTCACGTGGCCTTGGATGGATAACTTCTTTAAGGAAGACACGGAAAAATACCATTTTGATCATCTGTCCAGTGCGCTTCTCTTCATTCCGTACGGCGTATCCGTCGACGAATTCCAGCACTTCGTGTATGAGAATCCGGACGCGACGCCGGAGGAGCGCAAACGCGCTTGGCGTGAAATCGAGAAGAAGTATTTGCCGCACCGGCAGTACCCGGACAACGAATACCTGGAGCGGGGCGGCTTCTGGCACAAACAGGGGCATATCTTCCAGGCGCCGTTCTATTACATCGATTATACGCTGGCGCAAATTTGCGCGTTCCAGTTCTGGAAGAAGATGAACGAGGACCGCGAAGCGGCATGGGCGGATTACCTGAGACTGTGCCAGGCGGGAGGAAGCCGTTCCTTTACCGGGCTTGTAGAGCTTGCCGGACTGCAGTCGCCGTTTAAAGACGGCACCGTTGCTTCGGTGATCGGCGTCATTGAGAACTGGTTGAACAGTGTGGACGACAAAGCGCTGTAAAAGTACGTAATTGCGATTAAAAATGTAAAAAGCAGGCATGGGGGATTAGCCCTATGCCTGCTTTTTGTATATCCCGTAATTTTGGTGCACACGTTTTCCGCTGTCCGGAATCGGGTAAGCATCAGTAGCAGGAGGGTGGTTTTCCTTTTGAAGCCGGAGATTTCTGCACAAAGCGATCCATCCGGTTTATACCACCTAAAGCAGGCAAACAGGTATTTGTCCTCACGGAGCATATGCGTTATTACGGTGAATATACTTGTTCTAAGGCTTATGTGCGTAAATGGGACGTAAATGAATGAATGGAGGTGATCTTTTGACGATGGTCAGTGAACATGGTGCAGGCAGGGCATTGATTCAGGGCATCGGTACGGCGCTTCCGCCTCACCGCCTTTACCAGGATGACGTATTTGCCAAAATCGAAGCTTCGTTAAGGGAAGATCCCCACGCGCTAAGGTGGGCGAAAAGAATATTTAAGCAATGCGGAGTCCAGGTCAGGTACACCTGTGAGGAGGATTTCCTCAAACCTGCCGATCAGTGCACGTATCTGTCCACGGACAAGCAGCAGGCTGCCCCTTCGACCTCCAAGCGGATGGAGGTGTACCGGAGAGAATCGGTCCCTTTGGCGGAGAAAGCAGCGGAAGAAGCCATGCGTGATGCGGGGGTGGAGGCTTCCGGAATTACTCACATTCTGACGGTAAGCTGTACCGGTCAATTTCTTCCCGGATTAGACACCGTCTTGATTCACCGGCTTGGATTGTCTGCGCGGATTCAGCGGATCCCGCTTACCTTTCAAGGTTGCGCCGCCGGTTTGAGGGCGATTCAGTTAGCACAGCAAATCGTGTCTGCCAGCCCGGCAGCGGTGGTACTCATCGTTTGCGTCGAACTGTGCACCATTCATTTGCAGCCTTCGGGATCCCGTGAAGCCTTGTTCGGTGCTTCGTTTTTTGGGGACGGGGCTTCGGCATGCATCGTCAGGTCCGGTGAAGCCGACCAACAGGGAGGGTTCCAACTCGACGGAGGACACTCTGTGCTCCTTCCGGACTCCGCAGACGAAATGATTTGGGAGGTCGGGGACACCGGTTTTGATTTATACCTCTCCCCCAATATCCCCAAGCTGCTCAGAACGTTCCTGCGGGATGAAGTGGACCGGCTGCTGGACGGAGGAGCACTTCCGCCGTTATGGGCGATTCATCCGGGAGGACGGGGCATCGTAGATGCCGTCCAGGATTTATTCGGGCTGGAGGACAGCCAGACCGAATTCAGCCGGAACGTGCTGCGGGACTTCGGGAATTTATCCTCGGCGACGCTGCTGTTCGTTCTAAAAGGGATGAGAGAGCGTTTGAGGGAACAAAGCGAGGGTGAACGGTCCGGAGTAACCCTGGCGTTTGGCCCGGGCCTGACTGCAGAACTTCTTCGATTTACGTATGTTCCTTCATTCGTTACGAAACAGGAGTCAAGTTATGAGTATGCCGGCCTTTAAGCGGTTAAACCGGCGGGCCGTGGAAGAGGAATACATGGACGACTTCAGCACGGGCGGTGACGAGCTGCTGGAAGCGCTGCGCCATTTGCGACGACTGAACCGGATCTTTGGTGCTTCGTCTCCATCCTTATATGGGTTCAAGCAATTGTGGCGTCAATCCGGCCGGCCGGACAGGGTATCGGTGCTGGATATTGGCGCCGGCTCGGGAGATGTGAACCGCCGCATTCTGCGCTGGGCTGCCCGAAACGGGGTCGATGTCCGGATTACATTAGTGGACATTACGGAAGAAGCCTGCGAGGAGGCCAGAAACCTGTACCAAGGGGTACGGAATATTACGGTCAGACGCTGCGATTTGTTTGACCTTCCGGAAGGTAGCGCCGATATCGTCATGTCATCGCAGTTCCTTCACCACTTTGACGACGTCCGGCTTCCCGAAGTGGTGGGGCAGATGCTGAAGGCATCCCGTCTGGGCGTCGTGATCAGCGATATTCACCGGCACTGGATTTCGTGGTCCGCCGTTTGGGTCGTGGCGCACCTGGTTTCAGGCAACCGTTATATACGGCATGACGGGCCTTTGTCGGTTGCGAAGGGTTTCAAGTCCTCCGATTGGATCAGGCTGAGACAGCGGCTGCAGGAGCGGGATGGGCAAGCGGACCTGCTGTACAGCTGGAAGCCGTTATTCCGTTATGTGGCCGTTGTTCATAAAACGGGAAAAGTATAAGTACGTGTTAAAAAAGGTCGGTTTTCAGCACCGAAGTTTACGCTTTCGATGTGTGTTTTTTCAAAACACTTGAATTGGATGAAGCTAGGGACTGAGGAGCAGAGCTACACGTTTTCGTAGAAAACGACTTCGTAAGCATCTGCCTGTAGTGGGTACGTGAGCACCGGAAGGCCCGGCTGAATTCAAGATTCGATGCCGAATCAGCTTCCCGATTTACTTCGTGTTAGATATAGAATTTATTCGTTATCAGCAGAGCTGATGAAATTCTATATCGCAAGAAAACCTACATTTTAATCGCGGTCACTCATCCTTGATTGGCCTCGATTGGTTTTCTTATAATATCAGAAAATATAAACATTCAGAGCCTTTGCTTCCTGATATTGCAAGAAAAGTTACCTTTAAACGCGGTCTGTCTTCTTTGAAGGTACGTCGATAGACGGTTTTCTTATCAAAAGCGGACTTTTTGAACAACCTCTATAAAACAGCGAAAGGAGATGATTCCCATGCAGGATGCGGTCATCATCGGAGCTGGCCTAGCCGGCTGCAGTTTAGCTATCCGGCTGTCCGCCCAAGGGTGGAAGACCGTGCTCATAGACCGTCAGTATTTTCCCCGTCATAAGCCATGCGGGGAATTTCTGTCTCCGGAGGCGAGGGAGACGCTGGCCAGCCTTGGTGTAGCGGAGG
This sequence comes from Paenibacillus sp. SSG-1, assembly GCF_002224835.1. Classification (NCBI taxonomy): domain Bacteria; kingdom Bacillati; phylum Bacillota; class Bacilli; order Caryophanales; family Paenibacillaceae; genus Paenibacillus; species Paenibacillus sp. SSG-1. The sequence continues at coordinate 3,305,354 of NZ_MBRK01000001.1, read as the reverse complement.
CTGTCGAGCGAATGGAGCCGAATCCGATTGACCGGGCCCGCCTAGTGCTGAGGCATGGACAGGTGCTGGAAGCAGCGCTCCCCGGTACAGGCTGGGGCATCAGCCGGTATACGCTGGATGCCGGCCTGCACCGGGCTGCACGGGAGGCAGGCGTGGAAATACGGGACGCGACGACGGTCACAAGCATTCATGCCCGTGAGGATGGAGGCGGATATATCGTCGGGACCCGGACCGGTGGACTCAGCGATACGCTGGAGGCAAGGACAGTGATTGCCGCCTGGGGCTGTCACCGCCGGCCGGATTTGATCGATTATGAAGAAGTGGGGCAGGACGGACATGCCTACATCGGAATTAAAACGCATATGACCGGGCTCGCAGGGACGGAAGCCGTGGAACTATATTTGGTTCCCGGGGGCTACATCGGGATCGCCCCTGTGGAAGCGGGCACCTATAATGTAGCCGCGCTTCTGCGGCGGGACCGGTTGAAAGGCGCGGGAGTGAAGATGAAGGAGCTGCTGGAATTTGCAGCAAGCGGCAATCCCCTGCTTGCCCGCCGATTGTCGGAAGGAACGCCGACGGACGGGACGATGATCTCGACCGCGCCGGTATATTTGTCCCGCCGGCCCCAGCCCTGGCGGATGATTCCGCATGCCGGAGATGCCTGCGCCATGATTCCGCCGCTCTTCGGAGACGGGATGAGCGCCGCCCTGCGCTCCGGCATTCTGTGCGCCTCGTTTGCCGACCGCTATTTGCGGGGCGAGCTAAGCATGCAGGACTGGGAGCGGCTGTATACCGAGGCTGTACACCGTGAATTCAGCGGTATTTTGCGAAAAGGGCGCTACTTGCAGGCGATCAGCGGCCGGCCCTCTGCCGGAAGGATTCTGTCAGGCTTTGCCCGGCTGTTCCCGCCGGTCGCCGATTCATTGGTCAAAGCGACACGGCTGAAGAACACGATGTCTTAGTTAGACTGCAGACCGCATGCCGACAGGAGGAGGGAATCGGGTGATTTACCGTTTCATAACCGGACTTGCTCTCCGCTATCCTGCGTGGGTGCTGGCGTGCTGGACTGCGCTGCTCGTCCTGTGCGGTTCGGCAGCGATATCACTGCCTTCCATCCTGAAGGATCACGGGCTGCGTACGGAGGGAACTTCCGCACAGGTCGAGCGGATCCTGTCGGAAGATTACCAACTCCCCAGTGAACCGGCCGTTGTCGTCTTCGAACGGGAGCCCGGAGTCTCCCGCGCTTCGTTTGAATCGGGAATCCAGGCGGTATTGGAACATCTCCGTCGGGTGGACGGCAGCCTGACCGTTATTTCACCGCTGGAGCATGAGGGGATGATGGACAACCAGGCCGCCTATGCCCTGTTGGGGTTGAACACCCAGCATCAGACCGCCGGGAAGGGGCTTGACGCCATTCGCTCAGCATTGCCCGAGCCGCCTGGTGTGAAGATCACGCTGACCGGCAAGCCTGTCGTGCAGGACGATGTCAACCGGGCGAGCATGCATGACTTGAAGAGGGCGGAGATGATCGGTCTGCCGCTGGCCTTTCTGATCTTGTTCTACGCGTTCGGCGGCTGGATCTATGCCCTCATCCCGATCGCAGCAGGGTGCACGGCCGTAGGCGTTTCGATGGGGATTCTTTATTGGCTTGGGAGCGGCCTGCAGCTGGAGCTGTCCAACTTCGTGCTGAACGTCATACCCATGGTCGGCCTGGCGCTCGGCATCGATTTTGGACTGATTCTTGTCAGCCGCTTCCGTGAGGAATGGAGGGCATCCAGCGGCCGCGTGGAGCAGGCACTGTCGGTCACCATTAGGCAGGCTGGCAGGGCTGTGCTCTATTCGGCCGCCTGCGTGATCCTGGGGCTCATCGCCATAACATTCATCCGGATGCCGATGTTCCGATCGGTCGCCATCGGGGCGATGGTCGTCGTTTTTGTATCGGCCTTGGTGAACTTAACGCTTGTCCCTGCCTTTTTGACCTTATGGTCACCGGTAATCCCGATTCGGCGGGGTTCCGCAGCGGCAGCAGCCACCTTCAAGCCCGGACTGATGCAGCGATGGACCGGCTACGTCATGCAGAGGCCTGTCCGGATGACGCTGGTGTCCGCAGCGCTTCTGCTGACAAGCATCCTGCCGATACGCTACTTGCAGACCTCCGTTCCAGATGCCGCCTCTCTGCCGTCAAGCTATGCTTCACGGCTTGGTGCCGAACTGGTGGATTTCCGTTTCAACGCCCCCTTTACCTCGGAGATCCCGATGGTGGTGCTGGGACGCGGAGATGTCTTGTCGGCAGTGGAATGGAGCGCAGCTTACGAGCTGTGGCAAAGGTTGAAGACGGACCGGGATGTGCTCCGGGTTGACTCCATCTTTTCCAATATCCCCAAGTTCAATGATCAGCCGGGGGTCTTGTTAAGCCCCAGAATGCTGCAGCAGCTGCCACAGAATACGAGTCAACCGTTCGTTCGTGAGGGCAGCCTGTTGATGTCAGTAACGCTTCGGCCAGGCATGGATGATAAGCAAACCGAGGCATGGCTGCAGAAGTGGGAAATTCAGGGACAGAATGAGAGGGGTATTCGGATACTGATTGGGGGAGAAGCCAAGTACCGGCTGGAAGTAAGCGAAGAGATCAAAGCCAGGCTTCCTTCGGTGCTTTTTTGGATGGCTATAACCAATTTTGTGGTGCTGTTCGCAGGTTTTCGTTCGATTATCATACCGGTCAAAGCACTGCTAATGAACCTGCTCAGCCTTACAGCGTCGTTCGGGGTGTTGGTGTACTTTTTTCAAGATGGAATGCTGGGGGGCGGATCAGGCAGCATCGCTGTCATGATCCCGGTATTTATCTTCGGATTGGTGTTCGGGGTTAGTATGGATTACGGCGTTTTCCTGCTGTCCCGAATGACCGAGGTGTATCATCGCACAGGAAATGCGGAAAAAGCGATAGCTGCGGGACTCTCTTCCACGGGAAAAGTGATCACCTCAGCGGCAGCCATCATGATCGCCGTCACTTTGCCGTTTACCGCAGGGGACGTGGAGGGAGTCAGGCAGCTTGGGTTCGGTATCGCTGCGGCGATCCTGATCGATGCGACCCTGATCCGCTTTATGCTCGTTCCAGCGTTAATGAAGCTGATGGGGCATGTCAATTGGTGGCTGCCGCATCAGCTTCGCCGCTGGTTATTTACGGAGTAACACCTGCTGGATCTGATGATCCGGCCCTTTTTTTAAGATGAGCTTGGCACGCGCCTTCGTAGGCAGAATGTTCTCCATTAAATTTTTCAGATTGATCGTTCTCCAGATTTCCGACGCGTTCTGCACGGCTTCCTCTTCGGAGAGACTGGCAAATTTGTGAAAGTAGGACCTTGGATCTTGAAAGGCGGTATCGCGCAGCAGTTGGTAACGCTCGATATACCAGCTGCGGATATCCTGCTCCTCGGCGTCGATGTAGATCGAGAAATCAAAGAAGTCGCTGATAAAGACCGGCGCCTCTGTATTGACCTGAAGGACGTTAATCCCTTCCAGTATGAGGATATCCGGCTGGTCAATCAGCTGCTCCTCGTCCGCCAGAATATCATAGGCCAGGTGCGAATAGACCGGGGCCTTCAGTGCAGGCTGTCCGGATTTGACGCTGCTGATAAACTGCATCAGCTTTTTGATGTCGTAGCTCTCCGGAAATCCCTTTTTGTTCATGATGCCTTTTTCCTCAAGAACGCGGTTCGGGTACAGAAAGCCGTCCGTCGTGACCAGATCCACGCGCGGATGCTCCTGCCATCTGGACAGCAGCGTTTGCAGCAGGCGTGCGGTCGTGCTTTTGCCTACGGCTACGCTGCCGGCGATTCCGATGATATAAGGCGATTTGGGCGCTCGGATGCCGGTGAAGGTGTTCATCTTTTCTTGAAGCTGCTGGAAAGCACTTACATACAAATGAATGAGGCGGGTCAGCGGAAGATAAATGTCGCGCACTTCCCGCAGCGAAATTTTCTCGTTCAAGCCTTTGAGGCGTTCAAATTCCTCTTCCGTCAGCGGAAGCTTCGAGTCCTCTTGTGCCGCCTTCCAGTCCTTCCGGTCAAATGTATAATAAGGGGAGTATGTGTTCATGGTACACTCGCTTTCTAAACAAAGTAGGGCCATGCCAAACCAGCTCCTGTCGTTTCAAGAGTATGTAAACGGGAAGTGAATCCCAAAATAAACTGTGACATTGCGCGTTACTAATGCGAACTGAATTATAGCATGTTAAGCGGCTTAAATAAACCTTAGGGTTAAAAATGGATACCAGAAAAACCGTTCAATCGACAAAAGGGTTTGGGCTTTCGGGAACAAGAGGTATAATAGGATCAGTGCAAGCCAAATCATGCGAGAGCGGGACAAGTGAGCTGAGGACGATGGACATTGAAAGACAAAGATTAGCAATCGAGGCAGCCAGACTGTATTACCAGTCCGATTACAGCCAGCAGGATATCGCCGAGCGGCTTGGCGTTTCCAGGCCGACGGTATCGAGATTGCTTCAGCATGCCAAGGAACAAGGATACGTGCGGATCGAAATTGTCGACCCTGGCGAAGATTTAAACGTACTGGGCCGGAAGCTGAAGCGCAAATACGGCTTGGATACGGTACAGGTCTGTTATTCCCCGTTAAATCAGTACGAGGAAATCAAGAAGCATATCAGTAAAAAGGCAGCCGAATTCCTCCACGAGATCGTCCAGGACAAGGATATTATCGGGGTCACTTGGGGGACCACCATGCATGCTGTCGCGCTTCAGCTTGCGCCCAAGCAGGTAAAAGGCGTCGAAGTCGTGCAGCTGAAGGGCGGTGTCAGCCATTCCCACGTCAACACCTATGCGGCAGAGACGGTGAATCTGTTTGCGGAGGCGTTCCAGACGGTAGCGAGATACCTGCCGCTGCCGGTCATCTTCGACAACATCGAGCTGAAGCGGATCGTGGAGGAAGACCGGCATATCAGCCGGATCATCGAGCTTGGCAAACAGGCGAACATTGCCGTGTTCACGGTCGGTACGGTGAAGGAAGACGCGCTGCTTTTCCGGCTGGGGTATTTTAACGAGCAGGAGCAGGAGCTGCTGAAGAAGTCAGGCGCCGGAGACATCTGTTCACGTTTTTTTGATGAGACGGGCCAGATCTGCAGCGAAGAAATCAATAACCGTACAGTCGGAATCGACCTTCACGAGCTTCAAAAGAAGGAAAAGTCCATTCTGGTAGCCGGTGGAGAACGCAAGGTGGAGGCCATTCAAGCGGCCCTCGCGGGCAATTACGCGAACATTTTGATCACGGATCAGTTTACAGCGCAGGCTCTGATCTCTTAGAAAATCATTCATTTCATATCGATTGCTTTTTTTGAATTCCGTCCGGATTACATAGGGCGGATTTTTTTTGTGCACATTACGGGAGTGGGCAGAACGATTTGTGAACATAATTTCACGATCTATTTACATATGTTCAGGCCGGTGTTATGATAGTCGTGCAGCTTGAAAGAAAAGCTTTTCAATTCCAGGGAATTGGATAAATAAAAGAATAACCCATCATGAATCAAGGAGTGGATCAGAATGAAAAATTTGGCGGGAATGATCGATCATACCCTGCTTAAGGCAGATGCCACCCGGGCCGAGATCAGTAAGCTGATTGACGAGGCGAAGAAGTATGAATTCGCATCGGTGTGCGTAAATCCGACCTGGGTCAAATTCGCTGCAGAACAGCTGAAGGATTCCAAAGTGAAGGTTTGTACGGTCATCGGTTTTCCTCTGGGAGCCACGACTTCGGCCGTCAAAGCATTTGAAGCGAAGGACGCGATCGCTGGCGGCGCCACGGAAGTCGACATGGTTATCAATATCGGCGCGCTGAAGGACGGCGAGGACGATCTCGTGGAAGCCGACATCAAAGCGGTGGTAGATGCCGCTGCCGGCAAGGCTCTGGTCAAAGTCATTATTGAAACCTGCCTGCTGACGGACGAAGAGAAGGAACGCGCAAGCCGCTTGGCGGTTAAGGCGGGAGCCGATTTCGTAAAAACTTCGACGGGCTTCTCCACGGGCGGTGCTACGCCGGAAGACGTTCGCTTGATGCGCCAAACGGTAGGCCCGAACATCGGCGTCAAAGCATCCGGCGGCGTACGCAACCTCGAGGACATGAACAAAATGATCGAAGCGGGCGCAAGCCGTATCGGTGCCAGCTCCGGCGTCAAGATTATGGAGGGCGGCCAATCCTCGGCTTCCTATTAATAAGGAAGAGAAGAATCTCGCGCTGAAGCAAAAGTGTGAATGAAATGAACGGAAGCGGTTCACATCGGAATATGGCAAACCGGGCGGGAAGCTTCCGTTTCTATTAATACCAAGCCTGTAAGCGCTTAATAGATTTGGTTTCATAAAAAATTTCAACTGGGGAGACAGCTATGAAATATTTGATTGCGGTACTAGGGTTACTTGTTGTTTTCGCCCTGTCTTTTGTGGCCAGCAACGACAAGCGGAAGATCCGCTACCGCCCGCTGGTGATCATGATCATTCTCCAGATTATTCTGGGGTACATTCTGCTCAACACCGTCCTCGGCACCGTGCTGATCAAAGGCTTTTCCGGTATTTTTGAAAAGCTGCTGGTCTATGCCGGAGAAGGGGTCAACTTCGTGTTCGGCGGTATCGCCAACGAAGGACAGGCGCCGTTCTTCCTCGGCGTGCTGCTGCCGATCATTTTCATATCGGCACTGATCGGCATCCTGCAGTATTTTCGCATCCTGCCGTTTATTATCCGGTACATCGGCCTCGTGCTGAGCAAAGTGAACGGGATGGGCAAGCTGGAATCGTATAACGCGGTCGCTTCCGCGATCCTGGGCCAATCCGAAGTGTTCATTTCCGTGAAAAAGCAGATCGGCCTGCTGCCGAAGCACCGGCTGTACACGCTCTGCGCCTCGGCCATGTCCACCGTTTCGATGTCGATCGTAGGCGCCTATATGACGATGATCGATCCGAAATACGTGGTCACCGCGCTGGTGCTGAACCTGTTCGGCGGGTTTATTATCGCTTCGATTTTGAACCCATATAAGGTGACTAAGGAAGAAGATGAACTTGTCGTTCAGGATGAAGAGAAGCAGTCCTTCTTCGAGATGCTGGGCGAATACATTATGGACGGTTTCAAAGTCGCCATTACGGTTGCTGCAATGCTGATCGGCTTCGTCGCCTTGATCGCCCTGATCAATGGCATATTTGACGGCATCTTCGGCATTTCGTTCCAGGAACTGCTGGGCTACATCTTTGCACCGTTTGCCTTTGTTATGGGCGTTCCATGGAAGGAAGCGGTGGAAGCGGGAAGCATAATGGCCACCAAAATGGTGTCCAACGAGTTTGTTGCCATGCTGGAACTCGGCAAGCATACCGCATTGTCCGCACGTACGACAGGCATCGTATCCGTGTTCCTCGTTTCCTTTGCGAACTTCTCATCCATCGGCATTATCGCTGGTGCGGTCAAAGGCCTGCATGAGAAGCAGGGTAACGTCGTCGCGCGTTTCGGCTTGAAGCTGCTGTACGGGGCGACGCTGGTCAGCGTCTTGTCCGCGATCATCGCCGGACTGTTTCTATAAAAGACTTGCGTCATGTATACTCAAGGATGAAGGAGTGATAGAAACTTATGCCAAACTTTAAACGTATCCACCTGATTGTTATGGACTCCGTGGGGATCGGCGAAGCGCCGGATGCCGCCCAGTTCGACGATTTTGACGTCGATACCTTCGGGCATATCGCCCGTGAGCGCGGCGGCTTGAACATGCCGAATATGGGCAAGCTCGGCCTGTCCAATATCCGCGAAATCGAAGGGATTGCCAAAGCGGACAAGCCGCTGGCGTATTATACAAAAATGCAGGAAAAATCCGCAGGGAAAGACACGATGACCGGCCACTGGGAGATCATGGGGCTGTACATCGATACGCCGTTCCGGGTGTTCCCCGATGGCTTTCCGGACGAGTTGATTCAGCGTATCGAAGAGAAGACAGGCCGCAAAGTCATCGGCAACAAGCCGGCGAGCGGCACTGAAATTATCGACGAGCTCGGGGAAGAACATATGAAGACGGGAGCGCTCATCATCTATACCTCGGCGGATTCCGTGCTTCAAATCGCGGCTCACGAAGAGATCGTGCCGTTGAAAGAACTCTATGAAATTTGCGAATTCTGCCGGGAAATTACGCTGGACGATCCGTACATGCTGGGCCGGATTATTGCCCGTCCGTTCGTGGGCCAGCCCGGATCCTTCAAGCGTACCGCCAACCGTCATGACTATGCGTTGAAGCCGTTTGATCGCACCGTGATGAACGAGCTGAAGGATGCGAATTTCGACGTGATCGCGATCGGCAAAATATCCGACATTTATGACGGGGAAGGCGTGACCAAGGCGATCCGCACCACATCTAACATGGACGGCATGGACAAGATCATCGGTGTTATGGATGATGACTTTACAGGACTCAGCTTCCTGAACCTGGTGGACTTTGATGCGCTGTACGGCCACCGCCGCGATCCGCAAGGATACGGGCAAGCCTTGGAAGAGTACGATGCGCGTCTGCCGGAAATGTTTGCCAAGATGTCGGATGACGACCTTCTGATCATCACAGCGGACCACGGCAACGATCCGACATACCGCGGCACCGATCATACGCGTGAATACGTCCCCCTGCTGGTATACTCGCCGCGCTTCGCCAATGGTGGCAGTGAGCTTGCGCTGCGGAAGACGTTTGCCGATATCGGTGCAACTGTAGCCGAGAACTTTGGCGTCACGATGCCGAAATACGGCACCAGCTTTCTGGGAGACCTGAAGTAGCACGATTTTACAATATACATGAATCCATGACCTATGGGGAGGAAAAGAAATGAGCACTCATATTGGAGCCAAGGCAGGAGAAATCGCAGAAACGATCCTTTTACCGGGGGATCCGCTGCGGGCCAAATTCATCGCGGAAACGTATTTGCAGGATGTGCAATGCTACAACGAAGTGAGAGGCATGCTCGGTTTTACAGGCACGTACAAGGGGCAGCGTATTTCTGTGCAGGGAACCGGGATGGGGATTCCGTCGATCAGCATATACGTCAATGAACTGATCCGCGAGTACGGTGTTAAAAATTTGATGCGCGTCGGCACATGCGGCAGCATGCAGGAGCATGTTCATGTGCGTGACGTCATCCTTGCGCAGGCTTCCTGCACCGATTCCGGCGCTAACCGCCACCAATTCGGAGGATACGATTTTTCGCCGATCGCAAGCTTTAACCTGCTGAAATCCGCGTACGATAAAGGGATTGAAAAAGGCTTGAAGCTGCATGTGGGCAACGTATTCAGCTCCGACATCTTCTACCGTGACGATAAATCCATCGTTGAGAAGCTGATGGAGCACGGCGTTCTGGCCGTTGAGATGGAAACGACAGCCCTGTACACGCTGGCAGCCAAGTTTGGCGTCAATGCATTGACCCTGCTGACCGTTAGCGACCACCTTCTGACCGGTGAAGAAACGAGTGCCGAGGAGCGCCAAACGACGTTTAACGACATGATGGAAGTGGCTTTGGAAACGGCGATCGGACTGTAAAGGCAGCATTCTTTCATCCCATTCACAGACTAACAATCCCATGGAAAGCGAGGCAGACATCCGATGAGAATGGTTGACTTGATTGAGAAGAAACGGGACGGCGGCGAGCTGTCCACGGAAGAAATTAATTTCATTATTGATGGATATACCAAAGGGGATATCCCCGATTACCAAATGAGCGCGTGGGCCATGGCTGTATTTTTCCAGAACATGACGCAGCGCGAGCGCGCCGATCTCACCATGGCTATGGTGAATTCCGGCGACACGATTGACCTGTCCGCCATCGAAGGCGTTAAGGTCGACAAGCACTCCACCGGCGGTGTGGGCGATACGACGACGCTGGTGCTGGCACCGCTCGTAGCGGCGCTGGACATTCCGGTGGCCAAAATGTCGGGCCGCGGTCTGGGCCATACCGGCGGTACGATCGACAAGCTGGAGGCAATTGAAGGCTTCCACGTGGAGATCGACCGCGAAGAATTTGTTCGCCTGGTGAATCAGGACAAAATCGCCGTCATCGGGCAGACCGGCAACCTGACGCCGGCCGACAAGAAGCTGTATGCACTGCGCGACGTGACCGGCACGGTCAACTCGATCCCGCTGATCGCTTCCTCGATCATGAGCAAAAAAATAGCCGCAGGCTCAGACGCCATCGTGCTCGACGTTAAGACGGGCGCCGGCGCTTTCATGAAAACGGTGGACGATGCCAAGGAACTGGCTCACGCCATGGTCAGCATCGGCAACAACGTCGGCCGCAAAACGATGGCCGTCATCTCCGACATGAGCCAGCCGCTCGGCCTCGCGATCGGCAATGCGCTGGAAGTAAAGGAAGCCATTGATACGCTGCAAGGCAAAGGACCGAAGGATCTCGAAGAGCTCTGCCTCGCCCTGGGCCGCCAAATGGTGTTCCTGGCGAACAAAGCCAGCTCCCTGGAAGAAGCCGAAGAGAAGCTGAAAGAAGTCATCAAGAACGGCAAAGCGCTGGAGAAATTTAAGGAGTTCATCAAGAACCAGGGCGGCAACCCGGATGTCGTCGACCATCCGGAGAATCTCCCGCAGGCCAAATACCAGATCGAAGTACCGGCGAAGGAAGACGGCGTAGTCGCCGAAATCGTCGCCGACGAGATCGGTACGGCGGCCATGTGGCTGGGTGCCGGCCGCGCGACCAAGGAATCCGAGATCGATCTGGCCGTCGGCCTGATGCTGAACAAAAAGATCGGAGATTCCGTGAAGAAGGGTGAGTCGCTCGTCACGATCCATGCGAACCGCGAAAACGTGGACGACGTCATCGGCAAAATTTACGAAAATATCCGAATCTCCGATCATGCCGAAGCGCCAACCTTGGTATACGGCATCATCACAGAATAGGCCCTACAGGCTGGAGCCTGGAACTTGCTGAAGTTCCAGGCTTTTTATATGGCTCCTTGGTTTCATTGACCAAGCCGATAAATCCAGGTATACTTCAGCATATGTAGTTGATTAGTAAACAATTATTTCGAGGTGAAGAGTAATGGAGGAGACAGGCAGTGTTTCCAGGTGGATATCGGTGCTGCACCGCCAGTTTCAAATCTATTTGAACCGGGAATTGAAGGAGCATGACATTAATTCGTCGGAGTACATTTTCCTGGTCAACTTGTATATCGAGGACGGGGTATCGCAGGAGAAGCTGTCGGCCAACCTGTTTATCAACAAAGCGGCGACAGCACGGGCCATCAGCAGGCTGGAGGCGCTCGGTTATGTCAAGCGGATCCGGGATCCTCAGGACAGCCGGGCATATTTGGTGACCCTGACCGAGAAAGGGCTGGAGAAGCGGAAGTTTATCAGGTCGAAGCTGAAGGCGTGGACGGAGATCATTTCGAGCGGCCTGAGCTCCGAGGAGACCGATGACATGATCCGCAAATTAAAAATCATGTCCGCCAATGCGGTCGCGGAGACGAAGGGATTGACATAAATCAGGCGGCCGAGCAACGCTGCGCTCTGACATGGAACGCCAAACAGCGCAGAAAAACGCATAAAATTTTTAAAACAGAAAAAGGAATGGGCTACGGGATGCCTCATTCCTTTTTGTGTACCCGTTTGGACGGGAGTTATGCCGTTTTCACTCTTGGTACGGTAGACATAACGTCATATAAAGTGGACGAGTCGATATCCGACCCGAAGAACGCGACCGCGAGCACGACGAAGAGCAGAATCAGGCCCCATAGGAGCACGCCGATAATACCGCACACGAGCCCGGCAATCGCCATGCCTTTTCCTTGTTCATACCCCCGTTTGAGTTCCTTAAAAGAAAGGGCGGCAAAGATGATCGCCAGAATCCCCAGGATAAATCCTATGTACAAAATCATTACGCTTAGGATGCCGAGCACCATTGAGGCAATGGCTTTGCCATTCGTCTTGGGCGGCGTCATTGGCGGCTGCGGCTGAAAATGTTGATACGGGTCTGGTGAATGTGGATCCAACTGTGATTTCCTCCTCCTGCATTTGGCAGAATGCTTTATGTTTATATATTCTGCTTAACATGTCTATTATCACTTAGCCGGACCTATTTGTCGATATTTTTTCGGGACGAAATTCCCAGATTTGACGCACTTTTGCCTGTTTTATCCGAACACAGGAAGCATTCATGAAGCCAGTGCTTTCTATACGCTGAAGCTCTTCCGCAGCTCCGAGGGGGATACATGCTTGTATTTTTTGAAGGCCCGGCTGAAATAATAGATGTCCTTGAAACCGGAAGACAGGGCAATCTCCGAAATGTTCATTCTGGAGTTGCGCAGCAGGTATTCGGATTTGTTGATCCTAAGCGTGTTGACGTATTCGGTTACCGTCCGCGCCGTAAGCTCCTTGAACAGGCGGCTGAAATGAAAACGGCTTAGTCCGGCCAGCCCGGCCAGCAGATCGACGGACAGTTCTTCTTGGTAATGCTCCTCAATATATTGAAAAATAGGGGTAAACCGCTCCAAATTTTTCAGCCTGTACAGGCTCTCTTCCGGAGAAAGCGTATCTTTGCCGTAGCGGCGCAGCAGTATGGCGAGCAGACGATACAGATAGGATTTGATCGACAGCTCATAGCCGAGTTCCCGTTCGTCCATTTCCCGGATCAGGGACGTGGCGCACTCGGTAATTTCCGGATCGCCGGAAATTTTGCTTGCGAACATGATCTGGTTCTGCGTTATCGGCGTAATAAACTTCGTTTCGACAGCGTCCGGTGTCTGGCTCTGCAGCAGCTTGATATCGACGATCATCGCATAATAGACCAAATCATCGGACAGGCATACCCCGTAATGCAGGTCGTTGCTGTTCACGACCACCATCTCACCCGCTTGAACTTCATAAGGAACCGAGTTCAGCTCGATGAGCGCGGAGCCTTTGGTAAAATACAGAAACTCCATATGATTGTGCCAATGGTGGGTAAACAGCGTTTTCCCGTATTCCTTGGCGGTACAATAATGGATTTTCATCGGAAAAAAACGGTCTGGCATATCCATCGGCTCCAGCAGAGCAAGGGGTCTATCCATCCAAGTCACCTCAAAATCGCACAATAAGATAAATTATTAGCATAGCTCTTCATGGCAGTTCCGCCTGTTCTTATTATAATTCAATATATATAGGTTGAACTAATTTTTTTACACCTTAATGCCCTGATCGTGCTTGCCTTTTTATGGGTGACATTCACGCGCAGGAAGGGCTGCACGGGTTCAATCTACATTTGGAAGCCAAATGCGAGAACCAAAAGGAGAGTTGAAAACGCATGGATAAAGTAAGAGTAGCTGTAATCGGAGCAGGGTCCATTTCGGAGTCCCATTTGAACTCGTATCAAAACAACCCGGAGGCGGAGATCGTGGCGATCTGCGATTTGAACGGGGAAAGAGCCAAGGCCGCTGCCCAGAAATACGGAGCTCAGAAAACATATACCGACTATCATGAACTGCTGGCTGACCCTGAAGTCGATGCCGTGAGCATCTGCACGTGGAACAACCAGCATGCCGAAATCAGCATTGCGGCCGCCAAAGCGGGCAAGCATGTCCTGGTGGAAAAGCCGCTGTGCAGAACGGTTGAGGAAGCGCTTCAGATCCAGGAAGCCGCGCATGCTGGCGGAAAGGTGTTCCAAGTAGGCTATGTGCGCCGCTTTGACCCGAACGTCGCAGTGCTGCAGAGCTTTATGGAGAGCGGCGAAATCGGTGAGCTGTACTACGCCAAAGCCTCGCTCCTGCGCCGTGTAGGCAATCCGGGCGGCTGGTTCGCCGACAAGGAGCGCTCCGGCGGCGGGCCGCTGATCGACATCGGCGTGCACGCAATTGACCTGTGCTGGTATATGATGGGCAAGCCGAAAGTGAAATCGGTGTCCGGCAATGTATACCATAAGCTGGGCAACCGCAGTCATGTGAAGAACTATTCTTTTTACAAAGCGGCCGACTATGACGCCAGCAAAAACACCGTAGAAGATATGGCGAATGCCTTGATCCGTTTTGAGAACGGAGCGTCGCTGCTCGTGGACGTAAGCTTTTCCCTGCATGCGAAGCAGGATGAAGCAGCGATCAAGCTGTTTGGTACGAACGGCGGCTTCGAAATCGATCCGGCTCTGGTCATCGTCACGGAGAAAAACGATACGATCCTGAACATCGAGCCGCAGGTGGACCATAAAGGCTTTAACTTTGCCGCCGCGTTCCAGAACGAAATCAATCATTTTATCGAAAATATTAAAAACGGCACGGAGCCGATCGCCACGGTCGACGACGGCGTGGAAATGATGAAGATTCTGAACGGCATTTACGAATCCTCTGAGAAGGGAGTCGAAATTCAGCTATGAAAATCGGAGTAAGCACATACAGCCTGTACCGTCCGATTCAATCGGGTGAAATTACGGTTCTGGGCGCGATTGAGAAAATCGCCGAGATGGGCGGAGAACACGTGGAAATCGTTCCGATCGGATACACCTTGACCGGGAACCCGGAGCTGGTGGATCAGATCGTGGCCAAGGCGAAGGAAGTCGGGATTGACGTATCCAACTATGCGATCGGCGCTAACTTCGCTGTGGACACCGAGGAGGCTTACCGTAAGGAAATCGAGCGCGTCAAAGGAGAAGTGGACATCGCCGCACGCCTTGGCGTGAAGCTGATGCGCCATGACGTAGCCAGCCGCCAAGACACGTCCATCAAACAGTTCAACCAGGAGGTTGGACGTTTGGCGGAGGCATGCCGCGAAATCGCCGATTATGCGGCGCAGTATGGCATTACGACAAGCGTGGAAAACCACGGCTATTATATCCAGGCAAGCGACCGGGTACAGACGCTGGTTCAAGCCGTGGACCGGCCGAACTTCCGGACGACGCTGGACGTGGGCAATTTTATGTGCGCGGACGAAGATCCGGTGGCTGCCGTCAAGAACAACATTCCTTATGCTTCCATGGTGCACATCAAGGACTTTTATCTGCGGCCAGCCGCCCTTAATCCGGGTGACGGATGGTTCCGCACGGCCAGCGGGAATTTCCTGAGAGGCGCCATTGCGGGGCACGGAGACATCAACCTGCGCGAATCGATTCGGATCATCAAGGAATCCGGATTTGACGGGTATTTCTCGATCGAGTTTGAAGGAATGGAAGACAGCTTTCAGGGGACAAAAATCGGCCTGGAGAACGTCAAACGCTTCTGGAACGAGGTATAGGCCGGGAATCAAAGCAGCCAATCTTTTAAATGATTCAGCATAAACAAGGGAGAGGTGACTGGAATGAACAATAAAATCGGCGTTATTGTCGACAGCTTCCGGGTCGGGGTCCGGGAAGGACTGGCCAAGGCGAAGAAGGTAGGAGCGGACGGCGTGCAGATCTATGCCGTGAGCGGTGAAATGGACCCGGCTAACCTGTCTGCGGCGCAGCGCAAGGAACTGAAGAGCTATATCGAGTCCCTGGGACTGGAAATTTCGGCGCTGGTGGGCGACCTCGGCGGATACGGTTTCCAGGATAAGACGGTCAACGCGGAGAAAATCGAGAAGTCCAAGCGGATTCTCGATCTGGCGGTAGAACTCGGAACCAGCGTAGTAACGACACATATCGGACTTGTTCCGGAGGACAAGAACAGCGAAATCTACCAAACGATGCACGATGCATGCGAGGAACTGGCTTCTTATGCCACCAGCATGAACGCTTTCTTTGCGATCGAAACAGGCCCTGAGCCTTCCGCACGACTGAAGGATTTCCTCGACGGACTTGGCTCGAAAGGCGTATCCGTCAACTTCGACCCGGCAAACATGGTCATGGTGACCGGCGACGATCCGGCTGAAGGGGTGCACAACCTGAAGGATTACATCGTACATACCCATGCCAAAGACGGGATCCGTTTAAAAGAAGTACCTGCTTATTACATCTATGAGACACTTGGCTTCGAGCCGCCGGCCAACGAGAACAATACATTTGTTCCTGGGGAAGGGCAGTATTTCCGCGAAGTGCCGCTGGGCGAAGGCAGCGTAAACTGGCAGAGCTATTTGCAGGCGCTGAAAGATATCGGCTATCAAGGATACTTGACCATTGAGCGCGAGGTCGGGGAGGATCCGGAGGCGGACATTTCCAAAGCGGTGCAATTTTTGAAGCAGTTCCGGGGATAATCAGCCACTTGGCAATGTATGAACCACTCCTCGAAAAATGAACGAATGACAAAACAGCGAATGCGATCGATAAGATCGGCATTCGCTGTTTTTTGCTTTTACTCATCTTCTGTGTTGACGGCAATGCTGAGCGTCTCGGATACCCATTCCCGTTCATAGACGCATCCGTCGACTTCCGCCAGGGTCCGGAACAGAAAATAGCCGTTTATTTCTTCAAGCTGTCCGTCCACCGGATCGGGAACCTTGGCTGTATACCTGAACGTCAGTGAACCGCCAGGGTCCACGGAGCCCAACAGGACATCCTGGGGAGGATTAACCGCTTTGCCGTTTACGATCACGGTGCCTGCCTGAAAAAGAATGGGATCCTGCATCCAGCCGATGAGAACCACGGACGCTCCTAAGCTTCCACTGTTATACAGTTTGACGGTAATCAGCAGTTCATCCCCTGGCTCAAGTACGTAATGGGCGGCATGAGCCGTTGCGGTCAGGCTGGGGGCAAGCAGCTCAACCATGGCCGTCTCGGGTGAGGTGCGCTGGCGGACGATCCGGCCGTCGGGCAGGTGGAAGGCGTAAGATACGGTTGCTTCGTTTGGTACGCGTAACGGGCCTGCAGACGGTATAAACGGGTCAACGCTCGCTTCATAAGTGATGATTACTTGCTGCCCCGGAGAAAGGGTCCCCAGGAAAAGCCCATCCATCAATGGTGACCCTTCCAAGTTTTGACCATTTAGCCGGACGCTGCCCGGAACGAGGGATAATCCTTCGGGAAACGCATCCTGCAGCGTTGCATCTACCGCTTGGCTGCTCGTATTTTGCACTGTACATTCGTAACCGATCATACAGCCGATGGTTGCCCGGTTTCTGTTTGACTTCTTGCTGAGACTGACTTCAGGGTCGATCACGATCACTTGAAGCTCATTGGCCATGGCCTTATACTCCATCCCATCAATGTAATACTTCAAGCAGCTTTGGATGACCGCGGAATCGGTGTCCACCTTCCCGACTCTTAAGCTAACCCTGATGCGGATGGAAGCGCCGGGAGCGATTGTCCCGATCGGAATTCCATTTTCGGGCTGCACGTCCGGATACAGGACGCCATTGATGACGACACTGCCCTGTACAAATGTTAATCCCGGTGGGAGCGTAATAAAGATCACCGCTTTGGATAGCGGTACACTCCCTTGATTCGTCACCAGAAGTTCGTAGAACAGTATATCCCCGATAAACGTTTGGAAGGTGCTGACGTCGGCGATTAGCGATACGGAGGAAGGTAGCACGGTCAGCGTCACCGGGTTGGAGGCGATGGAGCCGCGTACCGTTCTTCCCCCGAGGGATTGGAACGAGTATTCAGCACGTCCTTCATTGGTGATTTGCAGCGATGGGGGGATCGCCACCACGATCGCCTGAAACACAACATACACCGAAGCATCAGGCCCCAGCATGCCGAGATCGATACCTGAACCGGGTTGAGCTCCCGGGACGGGGGCGCCGTTCTTCAAGACACTATTCGGAATAAACGACAAACCGGCTGGCAGCGGATCGTACAATATCAAGCCGGCTTCGCGATTGCCATCATTGCGTATTGAAAAGCTGTAGGTCACCATTTGGTTCAGCGAAACGACGCTATTATGGACAAACTTGCTGAACTTCAGCAGCGGGCCGATCCATGGGGTATCGACGGTATTGGAGTAGGCTACCGACTCGGCTCCACCAACGCTAAAGCGGACCATGGTTTGATTTTTTAAAATAAAATCAGATGTCAGCCCGGACTTCATAGGGTCGTCACCTGTACCTGGAACGTCACGATCACGGTGTCTCCAGCCCCGATGATGCCGACTGTGATGCCTGTATTCGGATTGGCGGTCGGTCTAGGCGTTCCGGCGACCGTAACACTGCCTGGTACAAACGCCGAACCTGTCGGTACCGGGTCAACAAGCACAACGTTGTTGACGGCTTCGATTCCGTTATTTGTAACGGCAATAGAGTACGTAATGATGTCTCCGACGACCGCGTCAACGGACGGTGTGCTTTTGACGACGGAAACGTCAGGCGACGAGACCGGAATCGTCAGCACGTTGGATAGGGAAGTTCCGGTAACGACCACCCCGTCCGGACGCGTAAAAGAGAAGTTTACGGTTGCCTGGTTCACGAGCTGCTGCGGGTTTGGCAGAGTATCGACCGTCACTTCCATGGTAACGGTCACTTGGACGGTTTGGCCAGGATTGATTGTGCCGACGGAGAATCCGGTTGACGGGTCCGCACCTGGCAGCGGCACGCCGTTTACCTGAATACTGTTAGGGACAAAAACAGCTCCATTCGGAACAGGGTCGGTTAATGTTCCTGCCGCCGCAATGTTGCCTGTATTCGTCAGCGTTACCGTGTAGACGATCGTATCTCCAACCGTGGCGTTCGTCGTATTGGCCGTTTTGTTGGCACTGATCATTGCCTGATAGACAGGGACGGACGTAACGTTGGAGAACGCGGTGCCGGTGAATGCGCCAGAGTTGAACGTTACGGACGATTGGTTGGTCAGGTTGCCGTCGTCAGGGATGGACAGGACGGTTACGTTAAACGTCACGGTTACTACTGCACCAGGGGCGATCGTACCCAGCTGAATGCCAGCCGCCGGATTGGCCGAGGGCTGGGCAGTTCCGTTAACCGTTACGCTGCCCGTTACAAACTGGCTCCCTGCGGCGATCATATCCGAGAAGACTGCATTGGTGACATTTTCAATTCCATTGTTGGTTACAGTGATGGTATAAGGAACCACCGTGCCCACCGAAGCTTCAGCAGCACCGGAAGCTTTGACGACGGCGACGTTTGGCGCAGATACCGGAATCGACAGCGTATTGGAGGCAAAGGAGCCATTGATGACCCGGGAGTCCGGAAGCGTGAAGGTAAAGGCTGCGGTCGCTTGGTTGGTCAGCTGCTGGGTTGGCGGTACCGCATCAATAACTGCCGAGAACGTGACGACGGCACCTGTCACGATAACACCAAGGGGAATTCCCGCGGCCGGATCGGCTCCCGGCATCGGCTGGCCGTTGAGAATTACGCTGTTTGGCACAAAAGTCGTTCCGGCAGGTAGTGTGTCCGTTAAGGTGACGGCCGCGCCGAAATTGCCTGCATTGTTCATACTAACGGTAAATACGACCGTATCACCGACGGTTGCATTGGTCGTGTTGGCGGTCTTTTGCGCGGTGAAGATCGGCTGAAATACCGGAGTGGTAACGGTATTGGAGAAGGTGACCCCAGAGAAGGTACCCGACGTAAAGCTGACCGAAGACGTATTCGCGAGCTGAGCGGGCGTTGGAAGGGAGGTCACCGTGATGTTAAAAGACACGGTAACCGTGGCCCCCGTAGCAATCGTGCCGATGATGATGCCTGTGGCCGGATTGGCCGCAGGCCGGGGTGCACCGTCGACCGTGACGGAACCGGGCACTAAGGCGGCACCTGGCGGAATCGGGTCGGTGAACAAGACACTGCTGACCGTTTCAATACCGTTGTTTGTGATCGTCGTCGTGTAAGTCGCCGTATCGCCGACCGTCAGCGCGGTTGACGGCGTGCTTTTGACGACCGTAACGTTGGGAGCGGATACCGGGATGGTCAGTATATTGGATACGGCTGTCCGGGTAAAGGAACGGCCGTCCGGAAGAATAAAAGTGCCTGAGACGGCGCCTTGGTTTACAATCTGCTGCGGGGATGGCAGCGAAGTGATATTAACCGAAAATACGGCTGTCGCCGCCTGTCCCGGATTGACGACGCCGACAGGTATGCCCGTGCTAGGACTTGCCCCCGGAATCGGTGCCCCGTTAACCAGAACGCTGTTTGCGACGAAAATAGTCCCTGACGGAATGTTGTCCGTTAACGTGATCTGAGCAGGATAATTTCCCGTGTTTCCGATCGAGAACGTATACGTGACGGTATCGCCTACAGTGGCATTTGCGGTGCTTGCCGTCTTGGCCACAGTTGGCACGGCGTTGAATACCGGAGTTGTCACGCTGTTGGAGTTGGCAAGTCCCGAGAAACTCCCTGACGTAAACGTGACAGTTGCCTGATTGCTTATGATCCCGCTGACGGGAACGGAATTTACGGTGATGCTGAAATTTACCGTGGTAGTGGCGCCGGGATCTAGTGGTCCGAGCGAAATGCCTGCGGACGGATTCGCTGTTGGGGCAGGCGTGCCGTTAATCGTTACACTGCCGGTCACAAATGACGCGCCCGCCGGAATACTGTCGGTAAACTGGACGTTGTTGACCGTTTCGATTCCTTGATTGGTGACCGCCACAGAGTAGACGATGGTATCCCCAACGGTCGTCGAAGTCGTGGCCGTCGTTTTGACCACACTCACGTTCGGCGCGGATACGGGAATCGTAACGGTGTTGGATAATGCCGATCCACTTAGCGTCCTGCCGTCAGGCGGCGTATACGTAAAATTGGCCGTCGCCTGGTTCGTGATGAATTGCGGGCTCGGCAGCGAGTTGATCACCACCACAAACGTCACAACTGTGCTTGCTCCGGGCGCGAGAGTCCCTAGATCGATGCCGGCTGCCGGGGACGCGCCCGGTATTGGAAATCCGTTTACGATGACGCTGTTGGGAGTAAACGTAGTCGAAGCCGGAATCGTATCCGTCAGCGTAACCGCTGCTCCGAGATTGCCGCTATTACTGACCGTTACCGTGTACGTAACGGAATCACCGACGGTGGCATTGTTCGTATTGGCACTTTTGGTCACAGCGATTTGCGGTTGTATGACAGGTGTCGTCGTAATGTTCGAAGACGCGGTTCCTGAGAACGTGCCAGATGTAAAGCTTACGGTTGACTGGTTGTTGATTTGCGATGGAATCGGCATGGTTATCCTCACCTCAAAAGTTACGGTAGCCGCAGAACCAGGGGTCAGGGTACCGATTGAAATGCCCTCGGACGGAACTGCTGACGGGCGCGAAGTACCGTTAACAATTACGCTTTGAGGAATAAACGAAGCGTTTGAAGGGACGTTGTCGATCAGATTGACGTTGCTGACATTGGACGTTCCGTTATTCGTGACCGTACTTGAAAAAGTCAGAACGTCCCCAACGACAACATTCGGCCTCGAGGCTGTTTTGACAACGCTAACGTTCGGAAGCGCTACAGGAATCGTTACTGTATTGGACGCTGCAGATCCCGTAACTTGCCTGCCGCCCGGTAATGTATAGGTATAGGATGCCGCCGCCTGATCCGTAAGCTGTCTCGAAGCGGGCAGGGAAGTAATCGTAACAACAAAACTGACCGTTACCGCAGTGCTTGCCGCGAGAGAACCCAGAGGGATTCCGGTCACGGGACTAACGCCCGGAACGGGATTGCCGTTAATGAGCACGCTGTTTTCAATAAATACAGAGCCAGGCGGAATGTTATCGGTCAGCGTGACGGCAGCAGCCGTGTTGCCGATATTACTTACTTGAAACTGGTAGGAAAACGTTTCTCCGACCGTGGCGTTTAGCGTACTGGCCGATTTCACGATGTTGATGAGCGCCAAGAAGACGGGGATGACCAGCGTGTTGGACAGGGAGGTACCGCCAAAGGTGCCGGACGTAAAAGCGACGCTGGCCCGGTTACTCAGCTGCCCTGTGCCTGTCAGGGAATTGACGCGGACTTGGAACGTTACGACGGCAGAGGCCCCTGCACCCAAAGATCCGACGGACACGCCACTCGCGGGATTTCCGCCGGGAACCGGGGTTCCGCCTACCGTCACGCTCCCGCTGATCAACGATGTCCCCTCTGGTATCGGGTCCGATACGATGACATTGCTCACAGGCCCGATCCCGTTATTGGTCGCTGTAATGGTGTAGGTTATGACGTCCGATACGGTTGCTGCCGACGTGTTGGCGCTCTTGACCACCGTCACGTTTGGCGCCGAGGCCGGAATCGTCAACGTGTTGGAGGTTGCCGATCCCGACAGGCTGCGCCCGCTTGGCAGCTGGTAGTTATAACTGGCTGCTGCCGTATTGGCCAGCGACGGTGGAGAAGGGAGCGAGTTCAGCACGACCTGGAAAGTGACGGTAACGGAGCCCCCTGCTCCTACGGTCC
Organism: Paenibacillus sp. SSG-1; assembly: GCF_002224835.1. Lineage (NCBI taxonomy): Bacteria > Bacillati > Bacillota > Bacilli > Caryophanales > Paenibacillaceae > Paenibacillus > Paenibacillus sp. SSG-1. The sequence continues at coordinate 3,283,141 of NZ_MBRK01000001.1, read as the reverse complement.
CTGCGTTTATGCCTCCGGTTGGAGTGGCCCCTGGCACTGCCGCCCCTCCAACCGTAACCGAGTTCGCTACGAAGCTGGTTCCTGAAGGAATGTTATCGGTCAGTGTAACCTGGGCTGCCCGGTTCCCGCTGTTCCGGACCAAAAGCGTGTACGTAATCGTGTCGCCAACCGTGGCGCTTGAGGTTGAGGCGCTTTTGGCAATCGTGATGACCGGCTGATAGACGGGGGTCGTCATCGTGTTCGAGACCGCCGTCCCTTGAAAGGCACCTGAGCTGTACGCTACGGTCGACTGGTTCGACAAGGCCCCGGATGCGGGGACGGATTGAACGGCAATCTGAAAAGTTACCGTAACGGAGCTTCCTGCTGCCAGAGTTCCCAGGGATACGCCGCTGGCGGGATTAGCTGATGTCACCGCTGTGCCGCCGACGGTTACACTGCCGGGTACGAAGGCGGCACCGGAAGGGATGGCATCGGTGAATACGGCATTCGTTACGGCTTCTGTACCGTTATTGGCTACTGCAGACGTATAGGTCAGTGTCTCTCCTACAGCAATATCCGAGAAATTAGCGCTCTTCGTAACCGTAATATTCGGCAGGGTTACCGGGAGCGTGAGCGTGTTCGACGATGCAGAACCCGATATCGTTCTTCCCGCTGAAGGCGTGAACGTATATGCAGCAACGGCCTGGTCGACAAACTGTGGTGGAGAAGGCAGAGAGTTCACCTGTACCCGAAACGTTACCGTCGCAGATGATCCCGCACCAATACTGCCAATCGCAACGCCTGCCGCCGGATTCGCCCCTGCAATGACGGTTCCATTAACCGTAAACGTGCCGGTAACGAAGGAACTGCCTGTCGGGATGTTGTCGGTGAGCGTGACATTTGCGGCGATATTTCCGGAATTGGCCACCAAAATGGTGTATGTAACGGTGGAGCCTACCGTCGCATTGGTCCGGTTGGAGCTTTTGGTCAGCGTAAGGGCCGGCGACACGACGGTAACATTGACCGCATTCGATGGGATTACGCCGGTAATCGTCGACCCGCCGGCAACGCTTTGGAAGGAGAAGGAGGCGTTCGCTGTGTTGACTAACTGGTTGGAGGATGGTTGTGCCGTTACCGTTGCCCGATAAGTGACCGTTGCTGAAGTGCCGAAGTTTAACGTCCCTAGTGGTGCTCCTGCAACAATATCGTAGGTCGGACGGGATACGCCTCCAACTGTTACGCTGCCGCTGACGAAGCTCAGTCCCGCCGGCAGTGTATCCGAAAGGACAACACTGTTGGCATTAGCGGTACCTGTATTGCTTACCGTCACCGTATACGTGATGACATCGCCGACAACGGCAGTCGTCGTGCTGGTGCTCTTGGCTGCGGTAATGGCCGGCGCGTTGATGTCCACTTGAATGGCATTCGCGTTTACCGCATAAGCATCTCCTGAGGTCGTGAGGATCAGTACGGCTGATGACTGGTTGTTGACAAGCCGGGAGGAGACGTCGACATTCGTGATATCCCAGCCCTGACGGCCCCCAATGATGTTGCTTCCGGGCGCTCCGTTGGTCTGATTGCGGGTCCCGAACGTCCCGGTCGTATTCAATTGGCCGGCATCGTTGTTAATCTGGGATGCGAAAAAGTTGTTGGCAAAGTTGTTGGGGCCCGACAAGGCGGAAGCCGTGTTAGATGTTGGGCCGAACAACGCCTGATCTCCGGTCCGGTTGGCATCGCCTTCCTGGGCGCTGAACAGCGCTCTGCCCCCCAGCGCGCCCGAAACCGGGGTAGCAAACCCCGTCAGGGTCGTCGTAACCGGGTCGGAGTTGGCCTGAACCAGCACGGCGCCCGCACGGATCGACATGTTCCGGAAGGGAAGGGAGGGATTCTGGTAAATGACGCCCAGCGTCCATCCGGCGTGATTTCCTGTAGGATCGTTAGCGATGACGATGGTTCCCACAACGCCGCCGGTCGTATAAGTACCTGCACCTCCTTGCTGAACCAGCGATGTAACATTCGCGGACCGGACGTACGCCGTCATTCCGTTTCCGAAATCTATGGAATTGGCGGTTGCCGGATCGGGAGTAACGCTGTTCGTTCCTGCCGGCGTAATAAACGTAACGGGATTGTTAATTGAGCTGCTGAGATTAACGCTGCCTGAAATAATGTAAGATCCGCCCCAGATCAGTTCGGCATATAATACCGTACTTCCAGTGGGAAGGGATAATACAGCTGAAGAGCTGTTGCTCTGAAAAGCGTTCGTCGTTCCTGCCGGATAGCTTCCAAAAACCGAGCTGGTGTTGGTCGTCGCAAACGCGCCAATACTGTCGAGCGTTCCCGGAACGCCCGTCGTGTCCGATCGGCTGAGCCCGAGGGTATTCCCGGTAAACGTGATCGCTCCCGTAGCATTGAAAGTTGCTCTAACGATTAGAGGAATATGATCACCCCCTTTGTGTCAAATCCGGAAGAGACGAAAGAAAGGACCTGAATAACAGAATGGCACAATTCAAGGTATGAAGAATGAACCGGGGGTATGTGAAATTGCGGGGCTGAAATAAAAAACTTATCATTCCGATCGCACAAAAAAGATCCGCAAGCTTATCCACACACAGCGATCTCATCCCAAATGAGAGGTTTGTGGCAGACCTTGCGAATCATCGGTGGGCTTTGCGGATTTTATAGACACATTTTCGGTCGCCCATGGCGAGGCACTCGTCGCGGGATACCTCGGCCCCGAGCAGCGATTCGAACAGCTTCAGCTCGCAGTCGCATGCATGATTGTATTTTTTCGCAATTTGCGATATCGGACAATTATGCTCGAATAAGGTATATTCATCTTCATTGTTTTTTTGAAGCTCAACCATATAGCCGTTTTCGTTTTGAATTTCGGCCAGCTGTTCGACCTTTTCGGCAAAGTCCTTGCCTTCCATTTTACCGGCATGGTTTTTCAGCAGCGATTCGCCCCGACGGTCAAAGAGGTGGTTCACCATTTCCGTCCCTGCATCCTGCTCGAGTTCCCCGAGAAGATCCAGCGTAAGCGAATGATACTTGTTGGGAAAAAAGTCTTCAGCCTGCTCTGTCAGACGATAGATCGCGGAAGGCCTTCCCATCGGCTGCCGAATCGTCTTGGATTCGATCAAGCCTTCTTTTTCTAGCGTGTTGATATGGCGTCTGACCGCCATGCTGGTGATACCAATAAACTCCGTAATTTCCTTTGCACTGAGTTCGCCTTTGGTTTTCAGCATCTGCAGTATTTTGTCCCTGGTTGAAATATCCAGCTGTTGATTCATGTTAACACCGCCTATTCACTGATCCGGGCCATACATTTCTTTGTAAAAATGAATTCAAAGTATAAACAGCCTGTCGATTTGGAAATCAACAGGCTGAACCAATCGCAAATCGTCAATTATTTGGATTTGTAGAAGTTTTCCGCTTTTTGGATCATATGTTTTTCTTCTTCCGGAAGATCGGTATCATAGTATACCGCACCTACCGGGCAGGCAACTTCGCAAGCACCGCATTCGATGCAAATATCCGAGTCAATAAAATATTGATCCGGACCTTCCTCGATACAATCGACAGGACATACATCCACGCAATCAGCCGCTTTTTCGTCTATGCAGGCCGAAGTAATTACATAAGACATTTGTTTCACCCTTTCAAATTAATTAAATATCATGGTTAATAATTCTCTGAGCTAAATTCATAAAAATACGCCATTGCTCGCTGTCATCCCCGAATACGGCCGGGGACTTCTCCGGGTCCGCCGACTGGCCGGGCGCAGAAAGCGGGATCTCGGCCAGCAGCTTGGTGTTGAGCTGCTCCGCGAGAGCAGCTCCGCCGCCTGTGCCGAACAGATCATGCCGCTGACCGGAGGGGTCGGTAAAATAAGACATGTTCTCGATGACTCCGAGGATCGGATGGTTGGTCTGAATCGCCATCTCACCGGCCCTTGCAGCAACATGATTGGCAGTAGGGTGGGGCGTGGTCACCAAAATTTCCGAGCACTGCGGAATTTTATTGTGAACATCCAAGGCAATATCACCTGTACCCGGAGGAAGGTCCAACACGATGAAATCGAGCTGACCCCATTCCACTTCATTCAGGAACGTGCTGAGCATCTTGCCCAGCATCGGGCCGCGCCAGACGACGGGCTTGTTGCCTTGTACGAAAAATCCGGTCGAAATAACCTTGATTCCGTGCCGTTCTACCGGTACGATTCGGTTATTATGCTTCTTCGGAAGATCATGAATTCCCATCATTTCCGGAATACTGTAACCATAGACATCCGCGTCGATGATTCCTACGCGTTTACCCTGCTTGGCCAGTGCCGCAGCCAGGTTGACGGTTACCGTTGATTTGCCGACGCCGCCTTTGCCGCTGGCGATCGCGATGAACGTCACGCCAGAATCGGCGGCGACGAGCGGGGAATTCATCAGCGTTGGTGCACGGCGTACCGATTTATTCAGCTTAATTGCTATAATATCATTTTTTTCTTCATTTGAAATGGCTTTAAACCGGATATGCACGTCCGCGATGCCGATTCCCTTCAAGGCGCTGACAATCTGTTCCCCGATGCTCTCTTTGCTTGCGGACAGGTCGGGATCCAGAAGGACCGATAGAGCGGCATGATCCTTATTGATTGTAATATCGCGGATCAAGCCGAGCTCAGCAAGGGGGCGCTCATGCTCATGGTCTTTCAAATGGGTCAGGGCAGCGACCAGGTCTTCTTTGGTCATGGTTGATCACCTTCATTCTCTATCTATGATAGATTGAACTGGTGCATGAAACGTAAGTTTCTTCAGTCCATTCTATCCCTATTACAGTATGGCTCAAAGCAGCAGTACAGACCTCCTGTAGATAAAACCGGCGATGTCTAGCCCTTTTACGGATCTGTTCCCGTCGTGTTTTCCCATTACAGAACAGGTATGTACTATTATCAGAGTAATTGTAGTTCACACGGGTAATATAGTCAACATATATGTATATAAAGTAAAGAATATTTACGGAACAAGTATTGACAAAGGGAACGCTCAATTATAATAATTAGTATACGTTTATGTTTACTAATTAGGGGGTCACACCCGTGAAGGGAGGTTCAATTCCCCATTGGACTCGAATATGAATCAGGATCCCGGACAACGGGCGGATCAGGGGAACCGGGAAGCGCGCCCGACGTCTTTTTATGAGCAAATGGGCGGCGCAGACACGATGAAGGCGCTGGTGGAAGCCTTTTATCCCAAAGTGGTGGAGCACCCGCTGCTTGCTCCGCTGTTTCCGGAGAATATATTGCCTGTCATGAAGAAGCAGGAAATGTTTTTGACCCAGTATTTCGGAGGACCTCAGTTATACACGATGCAGATGGGCCATCCCCGCATGCGGGCTAGGCATCTTCCGTTTGCCATCACGCCAAAGCGCGCGGAAGCTTGGATCGGCTGCATGCAGCAAGCCATGGAAGAGGTTATTGAGGATGAAATGCTGCGCCAGCAAATGATGGAGCGGCTTGCGATGACCGCATTCTTTTTCGTCAATACGGATGAAGGTGAAGTCGAATATTAAGGAAACTACAAACAGAAAAGGAGTTAACATCATGAAGCTGGTTGGAATATCTGGCGCGATCATCGGCAGCAAGACGGCTCTTGTGGTGAACAAAGTGCTGGAAGAGGTCAAGAAGCAGTATCCCGATGTGGAGACGGAGCTGCTCGATATGAAAGATTACGATGTGCAGTTCTGTGACGGACGCGATCCATCGGCATATACTGGCGACACGAAAAAAGTGATCGATGCGGTCATTTCCAGCGATTTTTGCTTGATCGGCACACCGATCTATCAGGCGTCGATGTCCGGCGTGCTGAAAAACCTGTTCGACCTGATTCCGGTCACGGCGCTGCAGCAAAAGGTCGTAGGATTCGTCGCCACAGGCGGAACGTACCAGCATTATCTGGTGATTGAGAACCAGCTGAAGCCGATCGCTGGATTTTTCCGTTCTTATGTGGCACCAGGCTATGTCTACGTCCATGATGATCATTTTAACGAATATAAAGAGATTACGGATCCGAACGTGTTGGAGCGGATTGAGCGGCTGGCCCACGAGCTTGTCTTTATGCAAAAACGGCTGAAAGGTTCGGAATAAGACCTGTCCCCTAAGGAGCGTACATATTTTAGCGTTGGATGAGTCCTGATCGAAAAGATCGGGGCTTTTTTTGTCGTATCTTCCTCCAATATGTCGTATAATAGATCCGGGTATGATAGATTTATAGACTGATAGAAAGCCGTGGTCTTGAATCACGCGGTATTATTTGAGGTGAACAGATGCGAAAATGGGCAACATTGATCGTCGCGGTCATCATTGTCGGCGGCGCGCTGATCTATTTTGCGAACAGCAGAGGAACGGCCAAGGATGAGGCGACCGTACAGAATCCTCCGGCTCTCGCCCAGCAGGGCGGCGGAGACCAAAGCGATAATGGCGGTACAGTAGATCCGGAAGGCACGAGCGGAGACGGAGATACTGCATCGGATAACGGCAGCACATCGGATACGGAAGGCACGAGCGGTACCGGCAGCGATGCAACGGGAGGCGACGGTGACGGCACGACCGGTCAGAATGCCGGACAACCGGATGACGGCAAGGATTCCGCTGCAACCGGCGGCAATTCAGGCCAGGATACTGGAAAGGGAGCAGACGAGCAGACTGGCGGTGCGCCTTCCAGCAGTGATTTTGTCAATACGTACGACGTTGAGCATGTCGTATCCAATCCGACGAGCGATACGGTACTCGTCAACAAAACGTACCGTTTGCCGGAAGGTTACGTTCCGCCGGATCTCGTCTATCCGGATGTGCCTTTCACGTTTTCAGAAAAAATAGATAAGCGCAAAATGCGCAAAGTGGCTGCAGACGCTCTGAAAGAGCTGTTTGACGCTGCCAAGCAGGACGGCGTATACTTGGCCGGTGTATCGGGCTACCGTTCCGAATCCCGTCAGACGACGCTGTATAATAACTATGTGGATCGGGACGGCGTCAAAGCGGCGGATACCTACAGCGCTCGTCCGGGCCACAGCGAGCATCAAACCGGTCTGACCATTGACGTGTCGGGAACCGATGGCAAATGCGCCGCAGAGAGCTGCTTTGCCGGCACGAAGGAAGCGAAATGGCTGGCTGACCATGCTTACGAATATGGCTTTATAATCCGTTATCCGGAAGGAAAAGAATCGATTACCGGCTACAAATACGAGCCGTGGCATATCCGCTACGTCGGCAAAGACATTGCCGAAAACGTGACGAAGAAGGATATCACGCTCGAGCAGTACTTTGGAAGCGCGGTTCCGGTATCCAGATAAAGCAGGCTGCAATAAACAGCAGAAAGTTATGAAGGGAGCCCAGTTTATGCTTCTGATCATGACATTCTGCTGTTCTTTGTTGGGTTTGTCCAAATGGAAGCTGTATCGCACCAAGGCAAGGCTCATTTGCGTTTTTTTTCAGCGATGTGTACGATGGAATTTGCGGGTTTAACAAAATATCAGGCTGATGCCAATGATGAATATAGAAGGGTTGTGTCATGATTATGGATTCCGATTTGAATATTAAATTAACATCTTATTCCAGCAAGGGCGGATGCGGCTGCAAAATCGGCCCTGCCGATCTGAGCCAGGTGCTTCGCGGCCTGCCGCCGGCAGCGCATGATCCGAATCTGCTGGTCGGGCTCGATACGAGCGATGACGCCGGTGTATACAAGCTGAATGACGATTTGGCGCTTGTACAGACGCTTGATTTCTTCACGCCGATCGTGGACGATCCGTATTCTTTTGGTCAAATCGCCGCGGCGAATGCGTTAAGCGATATTTATGCGATGGGCGGAAAACCGCTGACGGTGCTCAATATCGTCGCCTTCCCAATCTCCACGCTGGATAAACGCGTGCTGACCGAAATTCTCCGCGGAGCGGGGGACAAAGTCAAGGAAGCGGGCGCCACGCTCGTTGGCGGACATTCAATTGACGACAAAGAGCCGAAATTCGGTTTATCGGTCACCGGACTGGTGCATCCTGATAAAGTAAGAAGCAACGCGGGAGCTCGGCCCGGAGACAAGCTCATCCTGACCAAGCCGATCGGCGTGGGCATCATGACTACTTCGATCAAGAAAGATCAGCTCACCCCGGAAGAAATCCGGCGGGTGACGGAAGTCATGTCGACGCTGAACAAGAAAGCGGCAGAAATTATGGACGGCTATGAAGTCCATGCCTGCACCGATGTCACCGGGTTCGGCTTAATGGGCCACTCGCTTGAGATGGCCAAAGGCAGCGGGGTGGAAATCCGGATTCGCAAGCAGGAGGTTCCCGTCCTGCCGCGGGTTCGTGAGCTTGCGGAGCAGGGACTGGTTCCAGGCGGATCCAAAAATAACTATGCGCATGTGCAGGACCATGTGATTTTCCCGGAAGCGATGGACGAGACGGACCGGTACATTTTGTGCGACGCGGTTACCTCCGGCGGCTTGCTCATTTCCGTAGGCCCGGATGAAGCGGAGCGTCTGCTTCAGGAGCTGGTGGATGCCGGCGTGGAAGCGAAACTTATAGGTGAGGTTACCGCAAAACATAGCGGGCAAATTGTGATTGAGTAAGGAGCTGTATCATGTTTCAGGATATACAGATCGAGAAGCTTAATGAACTGAGAGCGAAAAATGAAATCACCGTCATCGATGTCCGGTCCCCGTCCGAGTATGCGGAATCAACGATTCCGGGAAGCATCAACATCCCTTTCTTCAATGATGAAGAGCGGGCGGAGATCGGCACGCTGTACAAGCAGGTGAGCACCCAGGCTGCAAAGGAGCGGGGCCTCGAGATTGTGTCCGCAAAGCTGCCTTCCTTCGTAAAGCAATTTGCTGAAATTCAAGGGAATAAGGCGGTATTCTGCTGGCGCGGCGGCATGCGGAGCCGTACGACGGCAACGGTGCTGTCCCTGATGGGCATTCATGTGCACCGGCTTGAGGGCGGCTACCGGACTTACCGGAAATGGGTGGTCGACACGCTTCAGAGCATGGATTTTGCTCCGGACGTGTACGTGATCCATGGCAACACCGGTACGGGGAAAACCTTGATTCTCCGGCAACTGCAGGAGAAGGGCTACCCGGTCGTTGATCTTGAAGGGATGGCGGGGCACCGCGGTTCCATTTTCGGCGAGATTGGCCTGAAGAGCAGCAACCAGAAGACCTTCGATGCCCTGCTGGTGGAGTCCCTGATCCGATATCAGGATTCTCCGTACATTCTGCTTGAGGCGGAGAGCAAGCGGATCGGAAAGGTGGTCCTGCCTGAATTTCTGGTCCAGAAGAAAGAGCTGGGGCGGCATATCGTGCTCGAAGCGCCGGTCGAGCTGCGGGTGAAGCACATTTTGGACGATTACCGCCCGTGGGAGTATCCTGCGGAAAGCCTGCTTGCTTTCTCAAAGATCAAGTCGCGGATTCATACACCGATCGCCCAGGAAATCGAATTCAGCATGCAGCAAGGAAATTATGGGGCAGCCGTGAGACTGCTGCTGGAATACTATTACGATCCGAGATATGCGCATACGACCGAGGCCTACGGTGAAGCTTTCCATCAGGAACCGGTACTTGCCATCGGGTCGGTTGAGCAGGCGGTACAGCTGGTCGAGGAACGGATTCAGAGAGACCAGGAGCTTATCCAGGCAGCGGCGGAAGATGTACAAGTGAAAAAGCATCAATCCGTATAAAATGTTAGGAATAGGAAGGGCCAGGGGACTGGTTCACCACGTGTAATGCAAAAAGAAGGAATGCGCTGATGAGCGCATTCCTTCTTTGTTTAAGAGATCAGAAAAGTATAAGTTTCGGAGCTTCTGCTTCCTGATCTCGCAAGAAAAACGTCAGCTAAACGCGGTCTGTCTTCTTTGAAGGTACGTCGATAGATGTTTTTTTTAAGAGATCAGAAAAGTATAAGTTTCGGAGCTTCTGCTTCCTGATCTCGCAAGAAAAACTTCAGCTAAACGCGGTCTGTCTTCTTTGAAGGTACGTCGATAGACGTTTTTTTTAAGAGATCAGAAAAGTATAACTTTCGGAGCTTCTGCTTCCTGATCTCGCAAGAAAAACTTCCTCTAGACGCGGTCTGTCTTCTTTGAAGGTACGTCGATAGACGTTTTTCTTATGATCGTAAGCACGGAACTGCATTACATGCTGGCCCAGAGACTGCGTCGCAGCTCCGCCGGTCTTGCGCCGGCCGTGCGTGCGTTCAGCAGTTCTACGAGCTCCTCCGCGCACCGTTCCGGCCGGTAAACCTCGCGTGGAGCGGAATGGTACGGGCTCATGCGGAAGCCGTGAGGTGCGGCAGCGGTACCGCCGGTGCTGATGGCATGCAGCCACCGGTCCAGGACAAGCGGGCTCAGGACTTCCCCATAGCCGCCGCTGACAAAATATTCGCAGTTTTTCTCCTCTTGGCCCGGAATCGACTCACAGAACAGCATGGGCAGCCCTTTGGCCATCGCTTCGGTGCAGGTCATCCCGCCCGGCTTTGTAATGAGCAGGTCGGAGGCATCCATCCATTTGCTGACTTCCTTCGTCTGCCCGATCACTACGATATTCGGATGCGAGAATGCAGGCGAGCTCTTTAATTTGGTTAGCAGCTTCTGGTTATTCCCGACACAGAACACGAGCTGTACGCGGTCCTTCCACTGGGCGAGCTGGTAGAACAGCTCCTTGTTTGCGACCAATCCCCAGCCTCCGCCCATAATGAAGACTGTCGGCATGTTTTTCAGCTTCAGCTTCCGCCTTACAATCGCTTTATCTTCCTTCGTCCAAAACGTTGGATGGACCGGGATGCCGGTTACGTTCACGCTGTTTGGATGAACCCCGCGTTTCAACAAAATCCGGCGGACGGATTCCGTCGATACGAGAAACTGGTCCACCTGACGGTTCATCCAGGAGCCGTGTGCGTCGTAATCGGTAATGACCGTGCAGAGCGGAACGTCCAGTCCGGAAGCCTTCAGCCGTCCGATGATTGCGCTGGGGATCGGATGGGTGCAGACGATGAGGTCGGGTCTCAGCTGACGGATCACATCAGCCGTATGATTGTAGAACAATTTATGGAGCGCCAAAGCGGTCAGACGCTTCAGCGGTTTGTCATGCTGTTTTCGATAAAGCATGCCGACAAGGGCCGGATTGGTGCTTACCGTGAGACGGTAAGCCGACAAGATCCATGGAGCTACGGTAGGATTCAGAAAAGAGCCAAGCTCAATCACCTTCGTATGCACATTGGGTTGAATTTCCTTCATGCCAGCAGCCAGCGCATAACCCGCCTGGGTATGACCGCTGCCGAATCCCTCGGATAATATGAGTACACGCTTCTTTTGCACGATTGTTCACCTTCTACCTAGATTAATTTTGGGCTTCGCTAGAGAGCGAGCCTCGTTTCTATAAAAAAGTTTGCTTATGTTATAAGTGGGTAAGCTTATGTAATGAACCTGCTATAGTAACAGTGTATGCTTTCATGCGTTCAAACAAAACGGCCCGTGGACCAGTCTCAAACTGGACTTAAGTCGGGGGGGCGCTGCTCACGATCCACTTCACTGCCGTTGACCAGTGACATCATATTCATTAGACGCTTGAGAGCCACGGCAGCCCTGCAAATGGATTATAGAAAATGGATTCATAGGTTCGTGATCAAGTTTGGCTAGCATTCATTGAGAAGGGTGCAGAAGGGGATAAAGGTCGGTCCTACGGGTTACGCCTCCGGCCGATTCAGCGGATACAGCGCGGCGCGCGTAAGCCATAGGGCCATCTCCTCAGCTGTCTCTTGCATTTGATGGTTCAGCCAATAGTAAATGAGCCCCATCATCCCGCCGGAGGAGAAGGAAGCCTGGAGCGCGTCTGTCGTGAAAGCGAGCAATTCGCTCTTGATCACCTGGTCCAGCTGGACAGGGAAATCCTTAACATTCATCATGATGGTGTAGAATGCCGCATGCTGACGGATATGCTCAAACAAGGCAACGGCTGAAGAAATCGGTTTACCGGATTCCTCATAATCCTTCCTGGCCGACTCATGGGTATAGGAAGGATTGCGCATCGCGCTGCGAAGCGCCGTAAGAATGCCGGATGCGGTTTGGTTCAGCAGGTCATCCTTGTCGTAATAATGAAGATAGAAGGTCGAACGGTTCACGCCCGCTTTTTCCACAATGTTACGGATGGTGATTGAAGCGTAGTCCTTTTCCGCCATAAGGCTGATTAAAGCCTCGGATAGATAGTGCTGGGTGTAGGTGACTCGTTTGTTCATATGTCTAATATCCTCCAGATGATATTGAAAACGCTGTAAAATAGACATTTTCGGCCAGATTGACGTTTGATCGCTAAATTGGACGGGCGCTATAATGATTATAGACAATGTGTTGTCTAATTCAAAGGTTGGAGGTAGGTTGGTCATGAAGCTACAAGACAAAGTAACGGTTATTACAGGTGCCGGATCAGGAATGGGAAAGGAAATGGCTCTTTTATTCGCTAAGGAAGGCGCCAAACTGGTTCTCGCTGATATCTCCCAGGCCTCTCTTGACCAAGTCGTTGCGGAAATTCAGCAGCAGGGCGGTACCGCAGTTGGGGTCATCGCGAATGTTGCCAAGGAAGAAGACGTGCAGAACATGATCGATACCGCAGTGAATCAGTACGGATCGCTGGACGTGCTGGTCAACAATGCGGGAATTATGGATAAAATGGTGGCAGCGGCCGAAGTAACCGACGAACTTTGGGAGCGTGTCTTCGCCGTAAATACGACAGGCCCGATGCGGGCGATCCGCAAAGCGCTTCCAATTATGGTCAAGCAGGGAAAAGGCGTCATCGTCAATACGGCATCTGTCGGCGGATTGTTTGGATCCCGGGCAGGGGCAGCTTATACGGCGTCCAAGCATGCCGTGATTGGATTGACCAAAAATGTCGGCTACCAGTACGCGAAGCTCGGCATTCGCTGCAACGCGATCGCTCCGGGCGGTGTGGAGACCAACATTATGTCCGATACGCCTAGTATGGATATGAACGCGCTTGGTGTGCAGCAAGCGATGGCAGGCATGGGCGTGAATCCAAGAACCGGCAAGCCGGATGAAATCGCAAAGGTCGCTTTGTTCCTCGCCTCGGACGATTCCAGCTTTGTAAACGGTACGGTCATTACAGCGGACGCCGGCTGGACGGCTTATTAATCCCGCTTCGTCCCGGATGGTTCGATTCATACGCTAAATGTATATTCTCTGATTTCCCATTAAAAAAGCGCCGTCGTCCGTGCCTTTTCGGCACCACGATCGGCGCTGTTCTGCTTTCTTATTGCTGACTACCTGTGTCACCGGTTTGCGGCTCCAGGATTTACGCCCCCCGAGAACCGGATCGCTGGAAACCTTTTGCGGCTTCCCGGAATCGATCGTCTTCATTCTTTTCATCTGTAGATTCCTCCATCGTTTTCATGTTCGCCTGGAAACCGGTGTCTAACTTCACGGTAAATCTAAGCTTCCGGCGTTTAACTGATTATAGCATAAACGGTCTTTCTGCTTAGCACAAGATGCTGCGGCACAAAATTTTCCTGAAAAATCCAAATTGGAAGCCAATTCTCTAACGTCCCATGTTATAATCAAAATGGTTTATATTGGTATAATAGGGAGGAAGAAGGATGGACGAACAACAACATGCCGCGGGCATGCCAAAAAATCAGGCAAAGGAGAGGAGCTTAAGAAACACATCTGTAGCCAAAAAGGTGCTTGCAGGCACACTTGGACTCAGTCTGCTGCAGGTGCCTTTGTTGGCATCAGCGGATACAGCCAGCGGAACTTCCGTTGCGAAGGATTCGGTAGTTTCAGCGTCCCAGGACAGCGGCTCCGCAGCCTCGAAGGGACTCAATCCGGCAGACGCCAAAATTACGAAAGCCCAAGCGGAATCGCGTATTAGGTCTTTGTTTCCTGAATTGAAGGATGCAAAGCTGAACGGAGTAACCTATGGTGAGCAGAACGTGTACCCATCCAACACGAAGAAGGTATGGGAGCAGAATTGGACGATTCAACAGGGGAACCACTCGATGGGCTTCAGTACCGAAGTGGATGCGATTACAGGAGATATTCTCAGTTATAGTTATCCATATATGTACCCGTTAGACGATTCCAACACAGCCTATTACCCGCCGGCGGTTTCCGAGCAGGAAGCTCAGAAAATCGCCGAGGCGTTTATACCCAAAGCGGCTCCTTCCATTAAAGCAGGTACGATGAAACCGTCAAACCAGAACCTCTATTCATCCAACAAGGCGTTGTTCGGACCGGTTCAGTATTCATTTTCATACACGATTGACGTCAATGGGATTCCTGCCGACAATGAGTCTGTGAGCCTGGATGTGGACGGCAACGGAAATATCGTCCGCTTTAACCGCATTACTTACCAGGGGGATTATCCAGCGGCCAAAGCCACCATCAGCAAGGAAGATGCGGAGAAGAGACTTGAGCAGGGCTTGTCCGTAACGCTGGCATACATACCGTCCACCTCGCTGTACGATACGTCCGCCAACCGGGAATGGAAGATCGGTTATGTTCCAGACCGGACATTGGAGCCGATGGATGCCAATTCCGGGAAGCGGATCGATACCATTTTTGGCAAGGATTTGGAAGGCCCAAGCCAAGCGGTTAGCTACACCGCTTTAAAGGCTTCCGGTAAATTGTTCACCCCGAACAAAGGCGGGCAGCTGACCTCGGACGAAGTGCTGCAGTGGCTTCAAGGCATTGCCCCGGGCCCGGATTACCAGATCCAATCCAATCTCAGCAATTATTGGGGCGGCAACGGTAAGCAAGTCTGGAGCTTGAATTGGAACAAAAGAACTGCCGGAATAAACCGCGATGACAGCAAGTACGCGTACGTGGACGCCGACACAGGGCAGCTGCTGAGCTACCATGAGTTCCAGTATCCGGATGCCGAACCGGCCAAAGCCACCGCTCCGTCCGTGACGGAAGCCCAGGCACAAGCCAAAGCCATTGAACTGGTGCTGGCCCATTATCCGAATGCCGCCGAAGCTCTGAAACTGTCAGACGCCAAATCGGTGAATACGGCAACAAAGACGGTTTATCAATTTGTGTTCCAGCGTTTCTACAAGGACTTGCCTGTTAACGGAATGACGGTGAGCGTCTCCATTGACGGCAGCGGCAAGCTGCTAAGCTACAATGCGGATACCTACCTGTCGGATAAGGATATCAAAGCGTTAGATACCCTGACAGCAAAAGTTGATGCGAAAAACGCACAGCAGCGCCTGCTGGACGATCTCAGCGTGGAGCTGCGGTACATCAGCAGCGGCGGTTACACAGTGGATAACACGTACGTGGAACCGACTGTTCGATTGGCGTATGTTCCAACGCTGAACGGAGACCGGAACGTAGGATATATCGAAGGGATTACAGGGAAAACCGAAGCATCAAGTCTGCTGCCCATTTCGAACAAGGACAAGAGCGCTGCGCTTCCGAGCGATGCGGCAAACCACGCGGCAAGCAAGGATTTGGCGACGCTGCTCGAATACCGCGTATTGTCGCCTGGTGAAGATGGCTTGCTCCATCCCGACGCGGAGCTGACTTTGGGGGACTGGATCCAAATGATGGCGAAAGGGGTTTACCCGGATCAAGGCTATTATGGGGGCCAGTATCAACCGATCTTTACCGACGTTCCAGCCGACAGTCCGATCGCTGGAGCGGTACAGCTGTTCTTGGATAAAGGCTGGCTGAAAGACGTGAAATCGTCGGAGCTGCATCCGGAGCAGAAGCTGACCCGTGAAGCGGTGGCCACCAGTCTGACCACGGCTCTGCATTACAACCGTCTGTCCAAGTTCTTCCAGCAGGATGCACAGGCGTTGTCCCTCTCCGACGCGAATGCGATCCAGGACAAAGGCGCCGTTGCGCTTATGCTGAAGCTCGGACTGATGGACGCCGTGGGGGGCAAATTCGACCCGGCGAAGCCGGTCACCAAGGCTGAAGCGGCGACCATTATGGTCCGCTTGGCACATCTCCAAAGCAAAGTGGATACTCCGCTTAACCAAAGACGATACTAGTCATTTACGTGATCGAGCCTGGTGTTGCCATTACCCGGGTTGCCACTTGAACAACAGCCGCAGTCTCCGGACTGCGGCTGTCTGTATGTTAAGGCTTATTTAACGTAACTTTTAACGGCAGGTGCTTCATATTTACTCATCATGTCCAGCAATACAGACACATTTGGCTCAATGATGGCCATGGATTGGTACTGCGGCTGCATGAACTGTTCCCGTACCATATGCTCAAACAGGGAGATCATCGGATCGTAATAACGATTCACGTTCAGCATGCCAATGGGCTTGCGGTGAATGCCGATCTGGGCCCACGTGAACGCCTCGAAAAACTCCTCCATCGTGCCCGGTCCACCCGGAAGCACGAGGAATGCGTCGGCGAGCTCCGCCATTTTAAACTTCCGGTCATGCATCGTGCCGACCACGTGAAGCTCGGTCAACCCTTGATGCGAAATTTCCCGGTCTACCAGCACCTGTGGAATGACGCCGATGGTCTGTCCGCCTTCGGCAATAACCGTATCGGCCAGTACGCCCATGATCCCTACGCTGGATCCCCCGTAAACCAGGGTTAACCCGCGGCGGACCATTTCTTTGCCCAGCTCGACTGCCGCTTCCCGATACGCCGGCGACGCACCGTAACTTGATCCGCAATACACAGCTAAATGTTTCATAACATAACTCCCTTCCTACGAGTCTTCTCTGTTTAGGTCTTTTTCATTATAAATGATTTTCCGGACCCATGGTCGTGAAAATCTCCTGCGTTAGGTTAAGCCAAAGTAAAAAACGCTACCCCAAAGTTCGTGCTCAAGTCACGGTTTATTGGATGGCAAAAGGGGAATATTAAGGGGGAATCACCACCCGAACGCGGACTCATTTACCAATATCTATGACAAGGCGGAACAACCATGATATCCTTTGTCTTGACCTTGAAACGGCTGCTGACCGGACTGTTTCATGCGTTTAAACTGAAAAATTTCCAGGTTTTCTTTGTCTTGATTGTTCTGCTGCTTGTTTCTGGCACGATTTTTTATACTACGGAAGAAAACTTAGCCATCATAGACGCACTGTATTTCTGTATCACGACGCTAAGTACGGTAGGTCATCCGGACTTCATGCCCAAGACGGGACTCGGCAAAATTTTTACGATGATTTATATCGTTGTGGGCACCGGCACCTTTATGGGGCTGCTCAGTTATGTCGCTTACGGAGTCGTTCAGAGCAATCAAAAGGACGGCGATATTGATACGGAACGTGACCGTTTTAAGAAGAAAGCTAAGCATAAATAATATGAAGCAGGCGAAAATCTCCGCGGGATTCCGCGGTTTTTTTGTACGATTAACGTCACGAATGGGTAAGTCCGGGTACGAAGCACTATGTTATAATTTACGGGAAGGTTGAACATGCAGTCATCTTGGAAGCAGGAGTGAAGCGTCTTGAAAACAGTCGTCATTATCGGCGGGGGGATTACGGGGTTGTCGGCCGCGTATTATTTGCGCCGGACCTTAAATCAATACAGCGGGCAGACGGAGCCGGCGAACATCATTCTCGTTGAAGCGGAACAGACGCTGGGCGGAAAAATGCGGACCGTATACGACGGCGGTTTTACGATGGAATCCGGCGCCGATTCGATCGTGACCCGGAAAACGAATGTGGCTCCACTGATTCAGGAACTGAACCTGGCGGATCAGGTCGTCTATAATGCGACGGGAATTTCCTACATCTATACGGACGGCAGGTTGAAGCAGATACCGAAGGATGCCGTCTTTGGGATTCCGACCAGCATCGAATCGCTTGCCACAACCGAGCTGGTATCCGCGGAGGGCAAGGTGGAAGCCCTGAAAGACCTGTATACCCCCAATGAGCATTTCACAAAAAATGATTCGGTCGGTGCGTTTCTGGAAGCCTTTCTTGGAAAGGAGTTCGTGGAGAAGCAGATCGCGCCCGTCTTGTCAGGCGTTTATTCAGGCAAACTGAGCGATTTGACGATCGCATCAACGCTGCCTTACTTGATCGATTATAAAAACGAATACGGAAGCCTGATCAAAGGGCTGTCCGAAAATCGCGCAAAATTTCAAAGCGGCGGGCAAAAAAAGTTCATGTCCTTCCAAAACGGTGTTTCAGCGTTGATTGATGCCTTAGAGCAGCAGCTGACCGGAACGGAGATCGTGAAGGGGGTACGGGCCGAATCCGTCGCCAAGGATGGAAGCCGTTATGCGGTGACGCTGGCAGACGGCCGCGTGATTGATGCTGACTATGTGGTGCTCGGCACGATGCACTATGCGGCGCAGCAGCTGCTTGCGGATCCGGTATTGGACCAGGAGTTCAACCAGCTGAAGAACAGCTCCATGATCAGTGTTTACGTCGGTTTCGATCTTCCGGATGCCGAGCTGCCTGCAGACGGCACGGGCTTTATTACGGCCGATGGCAGCGACATTACGTGCAATGCCTGCACATGGACAAGCCGGAAATGGGAGCATACCTCCCGTGAACGTAAGCTGCTCGTCAGACTCTTTTACAAAAGCAGCAATCCACGCTATGATGAGCTGGTTCAGCTAAGCGAGGGAGAGCTGCTGAACGTTGCGCTGGAAGATATCCGTAAGAGCCTGGGGATTACCGGCGATCCGGTCACCCACGAGGTCACGAAGTGGCATAATGTGATGCCGAATTATCATATCAAGCACCACAGCATCGTCAAGGATCTGGAACAGAAAATGGCCGAGCGGTTCCCGAACATCTATCTGGCCGGATGTTCCTATTATGGCGTCGGCATTCCGGATTGTATCGCTAACGGCGAGCAAACGGCATATAAAATCGCTGCACAACTGTAGGCTTAAAAACGATCAAAAAGCGAATACAAGCGAATAGAGCGAATATGCGCGAACAGCCGCCCGAAAGGGCGGCTGTTTTAACGATAGACATGCATCCAATTCCATTTTCCCTGCCAAAGTGAATAGAATTCAGCTCTAGCATTGCCTTTCACATCAAAGGCTTGGAGAACGATACGCTGCTTGAGCATTTTCCCGCCTAGCCCGATAATATATTTAGCTAGACTTTGGCAGAAACGGGGGAGAAGCTTGTTATGTTAGAAGCTATCGACGAAGCAGTGAGCATCAATTCGCTCATTTGGTTGTTTCTTGCTGCATTTATGATTCATGATTTTGAAGAAATCATTACGGTGGAAGGCTGGATGAGGCGAAATTATGATCAGGTCAGCCGGATCGTCCCTGACCGCGCGGGCCGGATCCTCAAAGATTTTTCCAATATCACCGGTTCCCAGTTTGCCGTAGCCGTATTTTTCGAGTTTATCTTGTTTATCCCATTTACATACTTGGCCGCTGAGCATCGTTGGATGCTTTTGTTTACAGGCTTTAATACGATTATGCTTATCCATGTATTTACGCATGTGGGGCAGAGCATATACCTTCGGAGATATACGCCTGGCGTGGTGACCGCGGTGCTGGTTACACTGCCATATTCAATGTACTTATTTTACCGCCTGCTGGATGCAGGCTTGGTAAATGGCTCAGACCTCGCCTGGAGCATCCCCGTTGGTGCTGCTACCGTGCTGCCTGTCGTGTGGATCGGTCATCAGTGTGCGCGACGGATTACGCCGAACAGGTAAGGGGGATGGACGACTCTGTTAGGGTATTTTGACCTGAGCACGTTTCGTTCTGGCTCATCCGTTCTCTGGCAGCAAAAAAGGAGCCCTAAGGCTCCTGCCGGAGATCAGTTTCGAATCCCGTTCACCGGTGTCATCTGGAGGAAATAAAACTTTCCTTTTTTATTAATCTTTCCGGTAATGGTGGCTGCGCCTTTCTTTGTAAAGATGTATTCGTTCTTCTTGATCTGCACCGAGTACCCTTTCATTTGAATCCCGAACACAGCCTTGGCTTTGGGCTTGATCGCGGAAAGGGCCTGGTTTTTGCTGAGAACGGGCTTGGCAAAGGATTTGGCGAAGTCCTGGTCGTTCGTCCAATCCTGGCCGAGTAAATTTTGGATCTCCCAGACCTTACCGGTTTTTGCCCCGATAACGACGTGATTGTTATCCTCATCGTCCCGGAAGTTCCAGACAAATTTCTTGTCCCCGGTTTTTTCGCGCAGCACATATTCGAACGGTTTGGTGAGGCTGATGCCCAACGTCTTCAGGGACTGATTCGCTTTATTGGCAAGCTGTGCTTTGACGGAGGCTAATGAATAAGTCATGCTGGCCGATATTTGGTTCCCTTGATCCAGATCGATGTACAGGCTCTGGTTGTTCCCCCACAGAACCCAATAATTTCGGGGAGCATTATCCTGGTAAGGGGAGTAAACTCGCCAGATGGCTTCTGTTTTGAACTTGTGATCCGTGTCATAGGTTTTCAAGAAGGCAGCCGTTTTATTGGCCAGGGCTGCACCGATAACCGCATTGGTATTCGAAGATTTATAGATGATGCTGGTCGATTCCACCCGTTTCTTTGCCGGATTATACTGCTGGTTAAACTCGGCATCGATTTGACCGCTGAGTTTTCCGTAAATAAACAGGGGCTGGCCGTTTGCATCCTTATCCACGCTCGTAAATTCGATCTTGGTGCTGCCTGAGAGTTTGTTCAGAGCTTTTGTCAATTGAGCTTCAACTGCAGGATCCAAGCTTACGGAAGATGCTTCGATTTGCGCTTCAGCAGGCATGGATTGGGGTGCCGCATAGATCGGGGCAGCAGACAGCAGCAGCGAAAGGGCGGCGGCCGATAAGGTGATAGAACTCCATTTTTTCATTTGTTGTTTTCCCTCCTGTGTCTTGTATCCAAATGGTTTAGGTATTCATGCACTAGACGTCGTGAAATATGAAAATGTTTCAAGATATGGATTTTTTTATAAATATTTATTGAATTTATAGCTTAAATCAAGGGAAGAAGCTGCTTCGCATAAAAGGAAAGCTCGCTTTCCGATTCTAAATCGCGAAGGAGTGCAAGCTGAAGAAAACGTCTCGGCTGGTCCTTCGCGGATTCTTCCCGAAGCATGGCGGCGACCTCCGCCAGTTCATTCTTTCGCTGGTTCGGTACGGCGATATCCGGAATGATCGATGCTATTTTTTGGATCAGCGCATCTTTTCTCCCTTCGCGGGATGCAAACAGGCCCTTGAGATCGATTTGGGAATATTCCGTCATGAGCTCGTCGGTAAGCAGGGAGGGAACCGGCCGTTTTGCCAACCCCTCCATCAGATCGTCCATCCGCTCAGCGATGAACACAGCTAACCTTTTTTTGTCGATTGGCAAATAACCGAACAACAGGTGAAAGGTATACTCTCGAATTAGACCGCTCAGCATTGCAGTGGCATCCCACTTCCACTCCTCGATGCCAGGCCCGTACCGGCGGAGCAGAATATCTTGATAGTACAGGAACATGCTCCTTCTCATTCCGTTCAGAACGCTTTCGATTTTATCGTTATTAACCGGAGGCAGCTCGTTATGGTCACGCGAAATATAGTACCCGTGCTCCACATAAAAATCGAACTGATAGGCAAGCTCCTCCAGGTAGGTTTCTTTCGTCGGCAGCTGCATTTTCCGGATATGATCGACCGCATCGATCATGTCCTGCTGGCGCTTCTCCAATATGCTGATGTACAGTTCCTCTTTCGAACTGAAATGCTTGTACAGCGAGCCTTTGGCGATGCTGCAATCGTCGGCGATATCCTGTATTGAAGTCGCCTGGTAACCTTTTTCCGCAAAAAGCCGGATTGCCGACTCCAAAATTTTCTCCTTCAGCACACTCATTCGTGCCGCCTCCTTCGTTGGCGCTCAATCACTACTCATGTCTAGCTCAGATACGTTTCCAAACGCGATGTCCGGTTACGGGAATGACCGTCAAGTTCTTGTAAAAACTAATGAGTCACATTACAATTATCTTATCGGCCTACAACATTTGTGTCAAATCCAAGTCACGCTTTATATGGCCGATCCATCTTAATGATGGTGCTTGAAAAGGAGAGAAAACAAGTTGCTGGATATGGTAGTGGAAGTCAAAAAAGCTCAAGAGGGCGATCTCGATATTTTTGTCAAGCTTATACGCCAACTGGAATCACGGCTGTACGGCTTGGCCAAGTCTATTGTGAAGCGTGATGAGGATTGTGCGGATGCAATCCAGGAAACGCTGCTTAAAGCATATAAGTCGTTAAATACGTTGAAGAAGCCCGAATTTTTCAATACTTGGATCATCCGGATTTTGATCAACGAATGCAATCAAGTGCTGCGGCTCCGAAAAAGAACCATTGTGATGGGGGAGCTGCCCGAAACGAACTACCCAATCGCTGCTCATGGCGCAGATCATCAAACGAGCGACCTGCAGGAGGCGGTTGACCGGTTAAACGATACGCTAAGACTGGTTGTGCATTTGTTTTATTATCAGGACCTGTCGGTCAAGCAAATCGCGGAAATCCTTGAAATTTCGGAAGGCGCCGTCAGGGCAAGGCTGCATCGGGCAAGGGGTGTACTTGCGGATTGGATGAACTCAATGAGAATGAACTTTGCGGGGATTTGAAAAACGATAATAATCACTCAGAAACGGTAAGAATAGATACTTATACAGAAGCATCGTATAGATAAAATAAATGATCCACGCCAGGAAAGGAACATGTTGATATGCCTGCAACATCCGTCGGAGTCATCATCACGAACCGTACCGTATTCCTCGCCTGCCATTCCACGGGCAATACGTTTTACGATCTGCCAAAAGGTATGCCAGAGGAGGGAGAGACACCGGAGCAGACCGCATGCCGGGAAGTCCGGGAAGAAAGCGGCCTTAACATTCAACCGGATCAAATCAAGGATTTAGGCGTGTTCCCGTATAACCGAGCCAAAAACCTTCATCTATTCTTATGGACAACGGAATCTCTCCCCCCGATAGAGGTAATGGCCTGTACCTCTACGTTTATTGACCGATACAGCGGTCAGGTGAAGCCGGAGGTAGACGGTTATGAATACATCGGTTTCGATCAAGCCGATAACATGATGACCGCGAATATGGCACGCGTAATCCGTGATGCGGAGCGGCGTATCCGGGAGATGTCCTGAGTTTAATCTTGACGACGAAACCGCCTCTGCGCAGGCGGTTTTTTTGCTGCGTGTTCACGTCCTCTGCGCAGCTTTCTTGAGTAATGGTAACACCCGGTTCTATCAAGTTATTGACAATTGTCAGGCTGGGTTTACTATAAACATGGAAGGAAAAAATTAGGTATTTCGTATACCGGCAGGGGGTCTGGATGAAATTGTTAACGGTTACTTATCAAGAAATTGAACCTAAGCTGCAAACGGGGGATATTCTGCTGGCACACGGCGTCGCCAAAGGCAGTCAGCGGATCGAAGAGCTGGAGCATTGTCCATGGTCGCACGTGGCGATGGTGGTTCGGGCACCGGACGGTGAAGCGCTGCTGTGGGAATCCACGTCACTGGATAATCTGGAGGATACTTGGCTGCATGTCAAGAAATCCGGTCCCCAGCTCGTTAAGCTTCGTGACCGCCTGTCTACGGATGTCGGGAACCATTATGACTCGATTTTCGCGATCCGGCAGCTTCAAGCTGATCGTACACCGGAGATGCAGGCGATGCTCGATCGCTTCATTGAAGAAGTGCATGGTGCAGTTTTTCCCGATAAGAAAAGAATGTATTGGGAAATTATAGAGGGAAAGTTCGGGATAACATCTTCATTCCGCGACTTTTTTTGCAGCAAATTGTTAGCTGAAACATATATCCAGCTCAAACTGCTGTCCTCCACCAAAGCGCCTAACAGTTACGAACCTAGAGATTTCACATCGAAGCATCGTTTGTCATTGCTTGGAAACGCCAGACTCGGCGACGAAATTTACTTGGACGCCTCTTCGTTTCGTGCATGAGTTGGCGTCGCCGCATCAGGGCTGCCGTCTTTGCTGTGCTGGTCTTCACTGCAGCATGGAATCCGGCGGTAATCACCGCTTCGTCTTCGCTGACTGTGAAGAACGGCGAAATGCAGCTGTCCGGATGGGACTTTAGAAGCGATGGATCCGTCGAACTGAGCGGGACTTGGGAATTTTACTGGAAGCAGCTCCTCTGGCCGGATGATTTGCAGAGCACAACGCCACCAGAGGTCAGCGGATATGTGGAAGTCCCCGGCTACTGGACGAATCACAGGCTGAACGGATCACCGCTTCCGCCGGACGGGTATGCAACGTATCGTATGGTGATTCGCGGGCTTGACCCGTCGGACGATGTGGCCATTAAACTGCGGAATATGTATTCTTCTTACGCTTTGTGGGTGAATGACGAACTGGAGGCTTCATCCGGACAACCCGGAACGACGCCCGAAAACACATCTCCACAGTATGGTGCCTCCATCGTCATACCGGTTGAACCCAGCCCGGAAGGGAGCTTGACACTGCTGATCCAGGTGTCCAATTTCACTTATCCCAAGGGAGGAATCAACAATTCCCTCGAGCTTGGGGATGCCAAGCTGCTTCAGAAGGAGAGGTCAGGAGAGCTGGTTCAGGACAGCCTGGTCATCGGGGCGCTGCTTGTCATGGGAATCTACCATCTGTTCTTGTATGGATTCAGGCGAAAAGATGTGACCCCGCTGTATTTCGGGTTGTTCTGCATGTGCATTGCCTTTCGAACGATGCTGGTCGGTTCGAGATACATTCTGGAGATCCTTCCCGGTTTTTCGTGGGAATGGTTCGCCAAAGCCTCCTATTTAACGGTTTACGTGGGCGAATTTTTCTTGATCTCATTTATTTATTATTTGTTTCCTCAATATTTGTCGCGTTCCGTTCGACGCGTTACCCAAATGTTCACCCTCATCTTGACAGTGCTTGTGCTTACCACGGATATACGGATTTACGATTATTCGCTGCTGCCCTTTGAGATTTATTCGATCGGCCTCGTGCTGTACGCCATTTATGCTTCTTACCGGATCGCCCGTCAGCGCCAGGAAGGGTCTCTGCTGCTCATTCTCGGGTTTAGTTTGATCTTCGTGACCGCACTGAATGATACGCTGAACCGGAAAGGCATTCTCGATACCCCGGCACTGCTGCAATTTGGCGTACTTAGCTTTGTTTTTATGCAATCCCTGCTTATATCCAAAAAATTTTCCCGTGCTTTCTCCCAGGTCGAGAGCTTATCGGAGCGCTTGTTAACGCTGGATAAGCTGAAAGATGAATTTTTGGCCAAAACATCTCATGAACTCCGGACACCGCTGCACGGCATTATCGGACTGGCGGATTCGCTGATCGACGGAAGCTCCGGCAAGCTCCCTCTGCCCGTGATTGAGCTGCTGCGGCTCATGAAAATCAGCGGGCAAAGGCTGGCCCATCTGGTGAACGACATCCTGGATTTCTCCAAGCTCAAACATCAAGAGATTACTTTGCACAAAGTAACGGTGGATTTGCGCCTTGCCGTCGACCTGACCCTTCAAGTCCTTAAGCCTCTGGCCGTAAACAAGGGACTCCATATGGAAAATAAGCTGCCGGACGATCTGTATGTAATAGCGGACGAGAACAGGCTCCAGCAAATATTGCATAACTTGATCGGCAATGCCATTGCGTATACGGAATCCGGAACCGTCACGATCACGGGACGCAAGTCGCACGGTCAAGCCAAAATTCAGATCAAGGATTCGGGAATCGGCATTGCGGAGTCGGACTTGTCCCGCATTTTCGAATCGTTTGAGCAGGTCCGTCCCATGAACGGTCCTCAGCAGGGCGGTACCGGTATTGGGCTGTCTATTACGAAGAAGCTGATTGAACTGCATGAAGGCGAGATCGAAGTGGTGTCCAAATTGGGCGAGGGCTCAACGTTCAGCTTTACGCTTCCGCTGGCGATGCCGCAAACGCCGCGGATTCAGCCGAGGACGGCGCTCACTTCACAGGACACCGGGGTGCAGGATCGGCATACGGATTGGAGCATGATCCGGACTACCGCGGAACCCGCGGAAGCCCAGATGAATCTGCCTTCAGTGCTTATCGTCGATGACGACCCGATCAACGTCCAGGTGCTGCTGCAATTTCTCGGAGGGAAATATGCGCTTAAGTCAACGGGAAGCGGGCAAGAAGCCGTGGAATGGATCAGGAACGGCTACAAGCCGGACATCGCTCTGCTGGATGTGATGATGCCGTTTGTGTCAGGGCTTCAGGTGGGCCAAGAGATACGCCGGCATTACAATTCCGGGGAGCTGCCGATGATTTTCCTCAGCGCTAGGAGTCAAATGACCGACCTCGTTGCAGGCTTTGAGCATGGCGGCAACGATTATCTTGTGAAGCCGGTCGACAAACAGGAGCTGCTGGCCAGGCTGGAATTGCATCTGCAGCTGGTCCGCTGGAACCAGACCCTGGAGCGCGAGGTTGAAGCAAGAACGATTGAGCTGGAGCATTCCCTGGAGGAGCGGGCAAGAGCGATGTCCGAAGTCTCAGTCCTCGCCGAGCGTAACCGGATTGCCGGCGAAATCCACGATCATGTGGGGCATATTCTTACGGCGAGCATCGTTCAGCTTCAAGCCGGTCTGAAAATGTTATCCATGAGCGCCCCTGAATCGGTCGACAAATTGAATCTAGCATCAGAATTGGTTCGCAAAGGGCTCCATGAAATGAGGAAATCGGTACATATGCTGGGCGAGGAAGCAGCGGCCGCATCCTCGTTCCAGGATTCCCTGCTGCAGATCATAGAAGATTCGGAAAAATACGCTGAGGTGACACTGGAGCACATCATTGAAATCACGGATGGCCGTTTGGAACCGGAAGCGGAAAAGCTGATCCGCCATGCGCTGCAGGAAGGAATCACGAACGGCATCAGGCATGGCCGGTGTACGCATTTTCGGTTCGAGCTGGTGGAAGAGGACGGCTCGGTCCGGTTCACACTGGAGAACAACGGCTTGCCATTTGCATCGGATCGGCTAGGTTTCGGTCTGACCATGATGCGGCAAACGATTCGCCGAAGGGGTGGAACCTTCCGGATCGGCACCAATGAAGGTGCAGGCTGCCTATTGGTGCTCACCCTGCCAAGTAGAAGGGAGGATCAATGATGTCAAAATTAACGATACTTATCGCAGAAGATCAGACGCTTGTGCGGGAAGGCCTTGAGACCATACTTAATCTGGAATCCGACATAGAGGTTGTAGCAACAACCGACAACGGCCAAACCGCCTATGAGCTTACTAAGAGCTTGAGGCCGCAGCTCGTGCTGATGGACATCGAAATGCCGGTGATGAACGGGATTACGGCAACCCGGCTGATTAAGGAGTCGAGCCCGGAGACGATTGTTCTGATTTTAACGACGTTTACCAATGAAGATTATATTATTGAGGGTCTTGCGAGCGGAGCGTCCGGCTACCTGCTCAAAGACTTTTCATCCGACAAACTGATTCACTCATTGAAAGAGGCGGTTCGGGGCGAACTGATGCTGCCCTCCAAGCTGGCGGCCAAGTTTGCTGCCCGTATGCGCACAGCAGCAGCCCCCAGGCAGCCCGGAATCGATTATGGGCTGACCCCGAGGGAGCTTGAGATCGCCAAGCTGATTACGGCACATAAGAACAACCGGGAAATTGCCGATACGCTGTACATCACCGAAGGGACGGTGAAAAACTACATCAGCGTGATCTATGAGAAAATCGGGACGAATGACCGGACCAAGGCCATCCTGCTGCTGAAGCATGCCTTGGAGGCTGTAAACTAAATGAAAATGAAGTTCTCACGAGCACCGTTTCCTCTTCAAAGGAAGCGGTGTTTTTTTATTCCATAAGTATATCGGTGAACCAGGATCCCGTACAGTTACTTTCGTCATATCCCGGTCATATGACAAAATGTACACTTCAGTCACTTATCGACAGCAAGGAATGCCCGTTATGATGGAGGCGTTGAGAGCATAACCGAATCGAAGGAGGAATTTAAAAGTGACGACGGTGAACACCAATTTAAACGGAACGGACGCTGGTTCAATCTTTGATCCAAATACGACGGATCCGGATAAGCTGAAAATGCAGGCGGACGCGATGCTGTTCGTATCTGACCTGCAGGTCAACCAGGTGCTGAAGCAGCAGTGGACTTCGCTCTTGGCCAATATCAAATCGAAAATCGACGAGAATCCCCCGGCCGGCAGCGACAAAGAGACCGTATATAAGGAAAAGCTTAAAATCATCAACAACTTTTTGGCGCAAAAAGGGTATGAAACCACTTCAGTGTATGTGCTTGAGCTAACCCGTACCGATTTTTACGAAGACCATGTGAAGGAAAGCGAACCGAATGCGGAGTCCGACCGTTTCGTCCAGGACATCCTGGCGAAGACCGCGCTTCTGGCCGGCTGGCAGGATGCGATGCAAAAGGCAACGGATACCGATACGTCAGCGCCGGATCAATTCCTGGCTCAGCACGGCTATAATTGTACCGCGAAGCAGGTCAACGCTTCTTTTAAGGCGATGCGGAATGTAGACATGAAGTTCTGGACAGGTATTTATGGCAATACGGTGATGACCACATCCGACGGCAAAACGGATACGGGACCCGTAGTCATTATTTACGACAGCCTCGACGGGATCTCGATTGGCAGCGATATGCTGGATAAAGATTTGAATAAAGTCACTTACAAGGACGGCATACTCAGCTGGACGAAGGATGACTTTACGGTGAATCATTCGGGTCAGCTGACATTCAGCCAGGTTACCCGGGCAGCCAAAGACGATAAAGATGCATACGTCGGCAATGAGTTTTTCGGTACGATTACGTATTCCAACAGCGACGGCACCGAAAAGAAGGAAAGCATATTTGGACGGATCGGCAAGCCGCCGGAAGGTTCTTCGGGCAGTCACGACGGAAATCGGAAATCGTGCCCTACTCCGCCATCCGTACAGCTGTCCGTCGTTGATAAAGCGATGAAATACCTCGGTTACTTTATGGCTGCGGTGTTTGTCGTGGATTTCATCGCCTCTGTACCTAAGCGGTTTAAGGCCATATCGGAATTCGTAGAAAAAATCAAAAAGCCGAACGAACCGAATAAACCGGAAGTCGAGAAGAAGCTCGACAGCACCAAAGAGGAAATCAAGGAATCCAGTGATCCGAAAGCGCTCGAGGAGAACGGTTCGTTTGTGGACAATATCGACAATGTGCAGCCGGAAAATTTCAACAATGAGCAGGGACTCGACTTCATTAATAACGAGCAGCTGCCGCCGGCAAGCGATGTTCAGGCGATGGAGCAAGGCATTGAAAACATGAACGAAAACGGAGAAATCAATCAAAACGAGGAAAATGTTCAAGAGGATCCAAATCCGGTTGACGATAAATTTAAAGGCAATGAGGAAAACGAATTTGAGGGCTTAGCTGAGCTGTTTGGGGAGGCGTAAATGGTGATGAGCAATAATGCGGTGGCGCAGGACCAGGCACGTTTTTGGCAATTGTTCGTTCAGGCGATATCCGGGCATCTGCCGGGCAGCGATCCGAAAAATTTCATAGCGGCGGCCGGGCGTGTGGACTCCCATCTCGGCAGCGACGAAGAGGTCGTCGCGCTGACGGACGCGTATAATGTAGGCAATACGATCCCTTCCTGGGGGTTAACGTGGAGCGGCGCGTTCAATAATAAGCTGTTCGATATTTACCAGCAATGGGTCCGGGATATCGTCCCTGCCGGCAGCGGCGATTCGGGAAGCGGCGGCTCGTCTTCCGACGGCGGCACGGCCGATCCGCTGGACACGCAAATCGAGGATCTCCGGTCGAAAATCGCGCTCCTCAGCAGCGACGTTTCCAAAATCAACCAAGGCATCTATTCGGACTGGCTGAACGAAGTTTGTGCGGAGCTCGACTCAACGGGAAAAGCGTGCAGCGTGTATTTTACCAACCCGCCGGATCCGACCTGGGCTAACTTCCGAACCCAGCAAATGGGAACCGAAGATTATAAGGCAAAGGTAGAATCGCTGCAAACGACATACGGCGCCCTGCTTGGCGGAATGACTGAACAGCTGAACGCTCTGCTGCTGAAAAAGTTCGGACCCGGCTACCAGGAGCTGGCCGATGCGACCGAAGCGGTCGCACTCGCCGATCCTTTCGAGCCTCATTCAGCGGATGAGCTGCAAAAAACGGCTCAGTTTCAAATGACGATCAAGGAGAACGATACGACAGCAAGTGTTCCCCGGTTTAAAACGAGCGAGCTTAAAGACGTCCGGCAATGGCTTATCAAGCAAAATGGCATCGCTACGAAGAACGGAGGTCCGCTGTTCGCAGAGCAGGCAAACGTACAAATCGCATTAAATGATCAGCAGCAGACCGAAAGGGACAGCTCATGGAAATTCAGTGCCAACGTGGGCATTCCCATCGACTGGTTCTGGCTTGGCGGAAGCACCAATGATTCCGGATCCACACAGTTTAAAGAGGATTATTCTTACGATATTCTGATCACGTATCAAGATGTGATTACCGTGAATATCAACCCGGGGGATTGGTTCTTCGAAGGACTGCTGTCCACGTATAAGGATTACACCAACTGGCCGCAGGGCAGTATGTTTGCAGGTAAACCGCTCTGGGGCGAATCCGGACTCATGAATATTGTCGTCAAGGGAGTTGTCCTTGGATACGCGCCTTACTTGAGATTCTCATCCAAAGACTGGACCAACACAACGACGCAAACCCAATGGTCTGCCAAAGCGACGTTTGGCATCGGCCCGTTCAACTTCGAGTCGGCGTCCGCTTCCGGTTCCGACTATAGCTCGATGACGACCCAGCTTCAGGACGGTTTCGAAGTTCGCGATACGAGCGGAATTCCGAAAATCATTGGTTTAATTGTGGATACCCCCAATGGATGATCCATCCACTCCGATACATGCTCCCTTAGCTTCATCCCCGATGCTGGATTCAGCCCCTATGGCCGTTCAGCAGCCGTCTTCCCAAGAGGCGGCTGCTCCCCAGCCAACGAAGGAGCCGCTATGGCTGATCAATGTCGATGCGGCGTTTAAGGTCGGCTGTCTTGTGGCATTGCTGCTGATCTTGTGGTATTTGGCACGCCTTGTCTTTTTTCAGGCGCTGTCGGAAGGAGAGATTTATTTTCTGACCATGACGCTGTGCGGGTCCGTTGGAGGTGTAACCAGCTTCCTGCTGGTTAAAAACACGGATACTGATACCGGGATGCACTTTAGGGACAATAAGTCGTTCTACCTGCTGGTCACCGCGGTGTTCTGCGGAAATATTGCTTCCTTTTCCGTACCGCTGTTGCTGAATTTCATTCAATTGGAGAATGTTATCAGCACGCAGGTACCGCAAATATTTGTATTCATCGGGGTGTGCCTGATCGCAAGTACGTTTTCCGCACGGATTATAGGCAGCATTTCATCCCGGATCATTAAATTGAATGAACAATCAACGATTAATATCAATAATGATAAGCAAGGGTAAAGCGTTAAGTGATAGGAGAGTGCTGGCATGCTGCGGCGCTCTTCTTTTTTTGTCTGCCGTCAGCATCACAGCGGATTCTAATCGGTTTTTAATCTTGTTCTTTTATAGTGTAGTGATACGAATGCTGGAAAGATAGCAGAGGTCATCGTCGTAGAACCATACACTGAAAATGTAAAAGCAGCCGTTTATCCGTTTAATTTTTAGTGGTGGAAACATCCGATTAAAGATATCATGATGGATATAAATCATAGAATGGGGCCATCTCGGATGCGGATTGATATGAGCAAAAATGGGTTGAACGAGGGATTATATCGATGAATATTCCGGAACTTCCTGTATTATCTACTAAACTATACATCCCGCAGCCACGAACGCGGCTCGTCAGTAGGCCGCGCCTGATTGAGCGGCTGAAGGCGGGGATAGGGCGCAAGTTGACCTTAATTTCTGCTTCCGCCGGCTTTGGCAAGACGACACTGATCAGCGAATGGGCTGCCGGTTGTGAACGGCCTGTCGCTTGGGTGTCTTTAGACGAAAGGGATAAGGATCGTCTGCGTCTGCTTACGCTCCTAGTCGCTGCGTTGCAGACAATAGAGCAGCATTTCGGAGAAGCCGTAATGCGTGCAATCCAATCCCAACCGCCACCGGAAGCCGAATCGTTGCTCACAATGCTGCTGAATGAAATTTCAACAATGCCGTTTGAATTCGTCCTTGTGCTGGACGATTATCATGCTGTAGGAGACAGGCAGATCGATCATACCCTCGCGTTCCTGGTCGAGCATTTACCGCCGCAAATGCACCTGGTGATCGCGACTCGGGAAAACCCGCAGCTTTCCCTCAGCCGGCTTCGCGCCGGCGGACATTTAACCGAATTGCACGACACGGACCTGCGCTTTACTGCAGGCGAAGCAGCCGAGTTCCTTAATCAGGTGATGGGGCTGCATCTGTCAGCAGAGGATATTGACGCGCTGGATCATCGTACCGAGGGCTGGATTGCGGGGCTGCAGCTCGCGGCTCTATCGATGCAGGGACGTAAGGACATTCCCGCTTTTATCCGTTCCTTCGCCGGAGACAACCGGTACATCGTCGACTATCTGGTCGAGGAGGTTCTTCAGCGTCAGCCAGCTGATGTCCGCAATTTCCTGCTTCAGACCTCGATTCTGGATCGGCTGCATGGCCCGCTGTGCGATGCCGTTACCGGCCAGAACGAAGGGGGAGATCGACTTCAATCGCTGGAGCAGGGCAGCTTCTTTATCGTGCCCCTGGATGACAGGCGGCAGTGGTATCGCTATCACCATCTCTTTGGTGAAGTGCTGTCCATACATTTAAGAACGGATCAGCCTGACCTCATTCCTGAACTGCATCGGCGGGCGAGTGAGTGGTATGGAAGGCACGGTTCCTACGCTGAAGCAATAGGGCACGCGTTGGCTGCCGAAGACTTCCCCCGAGCGGCGGATCTGATCGAGCAGGCTTGGGCACCCATGCGGAGGAGCAGGCAGGAATCCGCTGTGCTCGGGTGGATTCAGGCGCTTCCCAAGGAAATCATTCGCCATAGGCCCGTTCTCAGCGTTGAATATGCATGGGCGTTACTTGCCGTCGGCCAGGTCGAAGGGGCAGAGGAACGGCTGCGCGATGCCGAACGGTGGCTGGAGAATTCCTCATTGGATAGGACGCCGGAAACTTCAGCAACCGATATGTGTTACGTAGACGAGGAGGAATTTCGCCGCCTTCCGGGCACCATTGCCGGATACCGCGCCGCTTATGCCCAGGCCACGGGGGATATACCCGCCGCCATTTTTTACTCTAAGAGGGTCCGTGACCTCGTTCCGGCGGATGATCATTTAAGGCGCGGCGCGGCAGCCGCGCTCCTTGGTCTTGCGGCATGGACGAGCGGAGATCTTCAGGAGGCGTACCGGATGTTCAGTGAGGGAATGGCGAATGTCCGGCGGGCAGGGAACATCTCGGACGCGATCGGGGGCTCCATTGCTCTGTCCGATATAAACATAGCGTTGGGGCGGCTTCGCCAAGCCATGGATATCTTTCAGAATGGATTACTGCTTGCTGCGGAGATGGGTACTCCTGAAACACGGGGCACAGCGGACATGTACGTCGGAATGAGCGAGCTAAGCCGGGAGCAGGGGGACTTGGACGCCGCTATGCAGCATCTGCATAGAAGTCAGGAGTTGGGTGAGCCAATGGGACTGCCCCAATATCCGTATCGCTGGCGGGTAGCTATGGCGCGTATCCGGCAATCGCAAGGAGACTTGGATGGCGCGCTTGAACTGCTTCAAGAGGCTGAGCAGCGGTATGTCGGTGATTTTTTTCCCAACGTGCGTCCGATATCGGCCTTGAAAGCACGCGTGTGGCTCGCTCTGAATAGATGGAGTGAGGCTGCGGAGTGGGTACATGAGCAGGGTCTCTCCACAACGGATGACCTGCACTATCTGCGCGAATTTGAGCACATAACCCTGGCCCGGGTACTTTTGCACCGGCATCCAAGTAACCTTGCACCTATTCAGGAAACGTTGGATTTCCTGGAACGCCTGTCCCAAGCAGCGGCAAACAGCGGAAGGACGGGGAGCCAGATCGAAATTTTGATCCTTCAAGCCCTTGCTCATCACAGCCAGGGTGACATGTCTTCCGCACTTGCATCGCTGGAACGAGCACTGACACTGGCAGAGCCGGAAAGGTACGTTCGGATGTTTGCAGACGAGGGCCAACCGATGGCCGCATTGCTGGAAGCAGCATGGAATGGAGGGATCTGTCCAAACTATGTGCGGCTTCTTCTGCTATCCTTTGGCAAGGAGGGAAGCGGATCGGCTGCGAAAAAGGCAGTTGGAGAGCCGCTGAGCGAACGGGAGCGGGACGTGCTGCGTCTGCTTAAAACCGATTTGAGTGGGCCTGAAATCGCGCGAGAGCTCCATGTCTCGCTGAATACGCTGCGAACTCATACCAAAAACATTTATGACAAGCTTGAGGTGAACAACCGTCGGGCAGCCGTTAGGCGCGCCGAAGAGCTTGATGACTTGTGACATAGCGATTTCCGTATAGCTCCGGACCTGGAAGAAGGAATAAGCCCAGGATCGGGGCTCTTTTTTATTTCGCTTACTTCGAATGAATATACCGTGACCATCTAAAATCACCACATCTGGTGATGCCATCTCACCACATGATCCTGTATCTTCAATTTAGGAACGGAGCTGCACGATGAAAGGAGACTGACCACGACATCAGATCAATAAAGCACAAGAAGGCTGACAGTAAATATACCGGAGTGAACAGAACTTGCTAATCGTCGACAAGAATAAAAACAAAAAGGAGAAAACGATATGAACATCACAGCTTCTCACGTCATTCGTTGGAGCGGTTTATCCGCCATCTTGGCGGGCATTCTTTTTATCGTCATCCAGGCAATTCATCCGCCTGAACTTCTATCATCCGTTACCACAATGGCTTGGGCCATCGTCCATTACTTGACCCTCGCGATGTCTCTGCTCGGACTGCTCGGCATAACCGGAATTTATACAAGGCAAGTCCATGCAGCCGGGTGGACCGGATTAGTCGGTTTTCTCCTGTTTGGTCTCTTTTGGACGGCTACAACGGCTTTCACCTTTGTAGAAGCTTTTGTTTTACCGGTTATCGCTGCGGATGCACCGAGTTTCGTGGAGGGGTACTTAGGGATTTTTGCCGGATCATCAGCCGTGTCCAACCTTGGCCTCCTGCCTGGAGTAGCACCTGTAGGTGGTGGGCTGTATGTGCTCGGCGGTCTGCTGCTTGGCATCGCTACGTTCCGCGCCGGGATTCTCCCGCGCTGGACAGCTGTTCTGTTGGCTTGCGCCGCTGTGTCGACACTGGCTTCATCACTGCTTCCACACCCGCTGGATCGGATATTGGCGGTCCCGATGGGAATCGCTCTCGCAGGTATGGGTTATGCGGTTTGGTCAGAACGGAGTCTTGAAGCAGCGCAGCAACGGGTCCGAAACCAACACAGGGGGAGAAAAAATGAGAGCCATCGTAAATGAACAATACGGACCTCCACATGTGCTTCAGCTCAAGGAAGTGACCAAGCCGGCCCCTAAAGCCGGCGACAGATTAATCAAGGTCTACGCTACAACCGCTGCAGCAGGAGATTGGCGATTACGCAGGGCGGACCCTTTTCTGGCAAGACTGTTCAACGGATTATGGAGACCGAAGCGCATCCGGATTCTCGGATTTGAATTGGCCGGTGTGGTCGAATCCACGGGATCAAGCGTTACCCGCTTCAAGCCAGGGGATGCCGTCTACGCAGCCTGTGGCAACAGCTTTGGGGCATATGCGGAATACAAATGCCTGCCCGAGGAGGGGAGCGTTGCGCTAAAGCCGGAGAATATGACGTTTGAAGAGACGGCTGCCGTTCCGGTTGGCGCCCTCACTGCGCTCCAGTTTCTCAGAGAAGGGAAAATAAAAAGCGGCATGCGCGTACTCGTATATGGTGCTTCAGGCAGCGTCGGGACGTATGCCGTGCAGCTGGCAAAGCACTTTGGAGCGGAAGTCACCGGAGTATGCAGCGCTTCGAATGCAGAGCTGGTGACGTCAATCGGAGCCGATCGGGTTTTGGATTATACGAAACAGCAGCTGCCTAATGACGGCCCGCCTTACGATATTATTTTCGACACGGTGGGAAAAAGCCCCTTTAGTGTATGCGTCAAGCTTCTGGCATCAGACGGTGTCTACCTTCGGGCTTATCATGTGAACCCGGTGATCATCGTTCGCGGGCTGTGGGCCAGCTTGACGAGCAGCAAGAAGGTGATTGGCGGAAATATGAAGGAAAACGCGGAAGATTTGGTGTTTCTGAAGGAACGGATCGAAGCGGGTCAGCTC
This sequence comes from Paenibacillus sp. SSG-1, assembly GCF_002224835.1. Lineage (NCBI taxonomy): Bacteria > Bacillati > Bacillota > Bacilli > Caryophanales > Paenibacillaceae > Paenibacillus > Paenibacillus sp. SSG-1. Next base: position 3,246,906 of record NZ_MBRK01000001.1, on the reverse strand, counting down.
CGGGCGGTTATCGACCGTCGTTACCGGCTGGAGCAAGCCGCCGATGCACATGCCTATGTTGAGCAAGGCCACAAGAAAGGCAACGTAGTTCTAACCGTCTGTGAGGATTGAGGCGTCTGTTAATAACGCGCATCACTTGACGTGAACACCACGAAGTTCCCGAAACTGCTCTGGCGTCATGCCTTCGTTTTTGCGGAAACGCTGAATAAAGTACGTACTGCTGGCGAATCCGACCGTCTCCGCGACCTTTTTCACGGTCCAACCGGTTGAAATCAGCAGGGATTTGGATTGAAGAATACGGCATTCGTTCAAAAATTCGATCGGCGTTTTGCCGAACAAACCGTGAAACTGCCTGCTGAAATGGGAGGGACTGTACTCTGCCTGGCTCGCCATTTGCTCGAGCGTAAGGGGCTGATGGCTGTGAGTGCGAATCCACTGCGCCGTCTCCATCAGCTTGGTGCGCATCCCCGGCTGAGGACGTTCTTCCGAACCGTCTACGTACATGATGAACTCGGCAAGCATCTCGTACAGCATCGCGGACAACCGCGCTTCGCCGTCTTGCAGCGGGTGAATGCCGGTGGCCAGGAGATCCGACCACAGCCGGTCAAGCCGGTCCGCGCCCTCCCACGAAAATACCCATGCCTCCCGTTCACCTCTCCCTTGAAGTAACGTACGAAGACCAGGACCCGTAAAATGAACCCACCGGATATCCCAAGGCTCGTCTTGATCGGCATAATACCGCTGGGGAACACCGGGGCCGCATAGAAAGCCGGTACCTTGGCCAAGTTCCAGCATAGTTTCACCGACTTGAATATATCCTTTACCGCCGCGGACGATATGCCAGTTATAGGTGGAGAGTCCGTGCGTCCGGTTTTCACTGTGTGACGGCTCATCTGCATAATGCCCAAACGATTCGGGATAACAAATGAGGTTTGTAAAGCGCGGGCTCGGAATAAAATAATTGATTCTCATATCTCAGCTTCCTTTTAGCATAATTGTTATACGTGATTATCAAAATCTTACGATTTAAGCCTTATATAATTAATAATATAATGGGTCCAAGAAGATGTATTCAAGCAAAATAATGATACATATTGGAGGAGATACCCATGTATTTCGGCGTGGATTATTACCCAGAGCATTGGCCCGAAGAACGTTGGGCCGTCGATGCCCGAATGATGCGGGAAGCGAATATCAACATTGTCCGGCTGGCGGAATTCGCCTGGGCCAAACTGGAGCCGGAGGAAGGACGGTACGACTTTGCATGGCTCGACCATGCCATTGAAGTGCTCGCAAGGGAAGGGATCAAGATCATTTTGGGAACACCGACGGCGGCGGCTCCCAAGTGGCTGATGGACAAATATCCGGATATGTACCCCGTCGATGTCCATGGACTGACCAAAGGCTTTGGTACACGGAGGCATTATTGCGTTAATCATCCGGTGTATCAGAAGTATTCCGCAACCATTGCCCGGGTCATGGCCGAGCATTACAAAGACAATGAGCACGTTGTTGCTTGGCAGATCGATAACGAATTCGGCGGTCCGTGCTACTGCCAGAGCGATCTGCATGCCTTTCGGATCTGGCTCCGCGAAAAGTATGGGACCGTCGACAAGCTAAATGAAGAGTGGGGAACCGTGTTCTGGAGCCATACTTACCGCAGCTGGGAAGAAATTATGCTTCCCACGTATGCCGCAAGCGACGGCTTCAGCCAAGGCGGTTCCGGCGGATTGATGTCTACCCCATATAACCATAATCCGGGTATGCAGCTCGATTACCGCCGATTCTATTCCGATTCGACGGTCGCCTATCAACGGCTCCAAATTGAAGAAATTCGTGCATGCAGCTCCCTGCCGATCACCCATAACTTGATGGGTCATTTCAGCGAGATTGATTACTTCGATTTAGGCAAGGATCTTGACTTTATTTCTTGGGATAACTATCCGAATAATATGTGGGGCAAATCTTCGCCTCTGACCGTGGCCATGGCCCATGATCTGATGCGCGGCATCAAAAATCAAAACTACTGGATGATGGAACAGCAGAGCGGTCCGTGCGGCTGGCACTCGTTGGGCGATACGCCGGAGCCGGGACAACTCCGTTTATGGACCTATCAGGCGATCGCGCATGGAGCGGATGCCATGGTCTATTTCCGCTGGCGGGCCTGCACGGTTGGCATTGAACAGTATTGGCACGGCATCCTTGATCATGACGGCGTCGGCCGGAGACGGTACCGGGAGATCACCGCGATCGGACATGAACTCAAAGAGCTGTCACCCCTGTTTGTAGGGGCCGCCAACAACAATACCGTAGCCCTCATTAAAAGCTATGATCAAGTGTGGAGCCACCGCGCTCAGCCTCATAACCGGAACTTCAGTTATGAAGCTCTGCTGGCAGGCTACTACGATGCAGTTGCCGGGCAGCACGTCGGCGTAGACGTGGTCAGCGTGGAAACTGACTTTACGCCGTACAAGCTTGTTCTGATGCCGGCATTCAATTTGATGACGGAGGAGATCGCAGACAAATGTGAGGCATATGTGGCAGGCGGCGGTTCGCTGCTCATCACGTTCCGGTCGGGAACACGTACATGGAATAACCGCATGACGACTTTGACACTGCCTGGCTTGTTCCGGAGACTGGCAGGCGTTGAACTGGAAGAGTATGACTCGGTTAATTTCGGCCGGACCGTATCCGTGAGAGGACAGTTCGGGGACGGTACCGCTTCCATGTGGTGCGATGTGCTTAAGCTGGAAGGGGCTGAGAGCCTCGCGGATTATGAGAGTCATTATTACAGCGGAACACCGGCAGTTACTGTTCACACCTATGGTAAAGGGAAGGTTTATTACGTCGGGTGCGACCTGGATGACCGGGCGATGGAGAGCTTGATGAAGCTGGTTCTGGGAAGGGAGGGCGCTGTCCCATCCTTGCCCCAAAAATATGATGGAGTCGAGGCAGTAGAAAGAGAAAAGGATGGCAAACGCTACCTTATGCTGCTGAATCATCGCAGTGAATCCGTTGAGGTAGAACTGGGGAGCACGTATATAGATGCCCTGAGCAAGCAAACCATGGAAGGCCGCATTCTCCTGGAACCTTACGCCGTGCATGTGCTTTTAAACCAAGGGATCTAGAGTGTGATGCGTAAAGGAACATAACCCATTTCTACGCTGCCCCCATTCTGAATAATTTCGGGTGAATCCTCCATAATAGGGAAGTACATCCAAGAGAAAATGGAGGAAAAGCATATGCTCGAAAACCTGGAAAGTAACTATGACTGCAGCAATGCCGGGGAGGATTTGCATCAGCTGAAGCAGGAGCTCGCCTCGCTCCGGGGCATGGGCAAGGAAGACCCCAAGACGCAGGAAGATATTAACCGCCTCGAGAATCAGATCGCATTTATTATGAACAAATGTGACATTAATCATTAGTTTGGCAGCAGCACTCCTAAACCCGGTATGTATCTATACCGAGTCGAGGGGTGCTTTTTTTCATGAATTAAGCTTGCGGAAAATACATCGTTTGCGGCACCCGGCATTGCCGTGATTAAAGACGGTCGTTCCTATTAGGGATGATCGTCTTTTCGTATGAGGAAATGATTCCCTTACTAAAGTGTAAGGCATATGTAAGGCTTTCTCTATTCAAATCATTTTCAAGGAACCGGATTTTATATTTTCATTTCACCGGCAAAGGCGAGGGGGGACAACGCGGTCGTTCTGTTCATAAGGCGGCTTGCCGCGCTGCTGGTCTTCGGAGTCGCTCATTTTATTTTTCAACCGGGAGAAGCGCTGCATGTTTATGCTGTCATCGGCTTTTTGTTGATTCCGTTTTATAACCGAAAGCCTGCTTTCAATTTCGCCGCAATGCTGGCCGCTCTTGGGCTGAGCCTCGTTCTGGGTGAATATGCCGTAACGCTAGCGATGTTTTTGCTGGGGCTTTTACTCGGACAAATCGGATTTTTTATGAGGATTGACGAATTTGTGCCCCAATTACGGCTGACGGCATGGGTCTGCCTCGCACTGACTCCGGGGGCGATTTACCTGCAGTACAGAACATTCCCGACGAGCTGGTATGAAGAAGGAGCGAATGTAGCCGGCTTGGTCATGGCAGCCTTCTATGTCTCGACTTTTCTGCTTTTGCACCGGAACCGGCGCATTCTGCAGTTGCTGAAACCGTTGGCTGCTTTCGGCCGAACAGCATTAACGAACTATCTTGGCCAAACAGCCATCCTTGTGGTGATTCTATTCTTGTTTGATCTGAAGCAGAAGGTCAGTGTGTCGGAAACAACTCTCATCGCACTTTGCATCTATACCGTTCAGATTCCGCTCAGTTCCTTCTGGCTCAAACGGTTTCGTATGGGGCCTATGGAATGGCTATGGCGGCTGCTGACTTACGGTAAAAGGATACCCATCAGAAAATAAGTAAATCGCAATCGACACATGAAGCCAGGCAGATGTCAATGAACTAGGGAGAGAAAAAGAATGAACGCATTGAAATCATGGATCAAAATGGGCTTGTTATTACTTGCAGCCGTTATGACAATCAGCAGTATCGCTCCAGGAATCGTGTGGGCGGAGTCAAACGAAAAGATCCGGAAGATCGAACAGTATGTTAAAAACCAGCAAAGCATCAGTAAAATACCTGGAATCTCTTTGGTGATTGTCGAGAAAGGGGAGACGGTGTATCAAAAAGGCTTTGGATACGCGAACGTAGAGACGAAAACTCCCGTAACATCCGAAACCTTATTTGAACTCGGTTCGACGACCAAAGCTTTTACCGGTTTAGCGATTTTGCTGCTGGAGAAGCAAGGGCTGCTGCATCGGACGGATGATGTTCAAAAATACATCCCATGGTTAGAGTTAACTTATCACGGTGAGCCGCAAAAGATAACGATTAACCAGCTGCTGCATCATACCAGCGGCATCCCCTCCAATACGATCACCCGGATCCCTGAAAGCAAAGCGGACAACGCGCTTGAGCTGACGGTAAAAACATTGCAGGGCCAGACGCTGAACCGAAAGCCGGGGAGTTCCTTTGAATACGCAACGATAAACTACGACGTGCTGGGCCTAATTATCGAAAGGGTCTCCAACCTGCCCTATGATCAGTACATGAAGCAGTAAATTTAAGATCGGATTGGCATGACTAGCTCGTTCGTAGGTGTACCGTCGACTCAACCAGACCATATGGCTTCCGGCTATAAAATCAGATGGATGAATCATAGGCATTTACATCTCCGATTTATCGGGGCAACACCCCTGCGGGTTATATCGTCAGCAATGCGAATGATATCGCGAAATGGATCAAGCTCCAGCTAAAGAGCGCTCCTGAACAAGTCATCGATCCCAAACTGATTGAAGAGTCGCACAATCCGGACAAGTCGGTAAATCCTTTTGACCAGAATACGTATTATGCCAACGGATGGGCTGTCATGAGAAAAAGAAAGGAACAAGTTATTTTTCATGCCGGTGAGAATCCGTCATTTACGTCGTATTTTATTTTACAGCCGGATCAACAGATGGGTGTGGCGATTCTCGCCAATATGAACACGAGTTTCACAACGGCAATTGGACAAGGCGTGATGGAATTGTGGAAGGGGCAGACTCCGGCGGAGAATCATACCGACAGCTATCAACTGCTGGATCGCATCGTGAGTATCCTCGAAATCATCGTCGTTTTATTCGGTGTATTATGGGTTGCCCTGTCAGCTCGAATCGTCAGAAAGCTTGCCGTTAAACAACGCAGGAGAAGTCCTTTAACCGGAAAAAGAAAGCTGCTGCTGCTCATCCATATTTGTATGGTTGCTGCCGTTCTAATATTTATAAGCATGCTGCCGACGATCCTGCTTGGAGGATTACCTTGGGCATTCATTCATGTATGGGCGCCGACGTCTATTCCTGTATTTCTTTATAGCATCGTCACGGCGAGCATCTTTTATTTTATCTACGGATTGCTTCTACTCTTCACAAAAAAATGAAAAAGTTTTGACGCTCGATTATAATAAGAAAAAAAGTCGAATTGTAAATAATCAAGCATGTGAGGGAATCCGATGACGATCGATGAAATCATTGAATACTGTCTATCCTATCCGGCCTGTTATGAAGACCATCCGTTTGGAGCAGAATGGACCGTAATCCGCCATAAAGGGAACAAAAAGAGCTTTGCGCTGATTTTTCATCACAACGATCACTTGTGCGTAAATTTGAAATGCGAACCGAGCCGGGCCGATTTTTTGCGCAGTGTGTTCCAAGAAGTGACGCCGGCGTATCACATGAATAAGGAGCACTGGAATACGGTGATTTTGGATGGGGACCTCCAGGATGATGATATCCATGAGATGGTAAAGCACAGCTATGAATTGACGAAGCCCAAGATCCGATTAAGAAAGGCTAAACAATGAAGTGCGCTGCTTGAACGCCGTCATGAGTTGTTCCGGGATTGAGACTGTTTCTTTTCACGAATGAACAGGGCCATGGAATGACAACATAAGGAAGTGGTATACAACTCACTTTTCCAGAGGAGGATATCTGTCATGGCTCACCAGAAAAGAAGAAATGAAGCAGCCTGGAAGTCACGCAAGCAAGAACAGCATCCCCATGGCAAAATCAAATCGCTGAAGGAATTGTCCAGCGAATATGATGAGGAGCATACTGCGAAGTAGGGAAGAGGAGACTGTACGGGCCAATGTCCGGCAGTCTTCCTTTTTGTCCACGATGGCAATAAGGCACTAACGGGCCATTGCTCAAAATGTGCAAGTCACTTCACATTTCCAGTCTTTACAAGTTGGAAAAAGTGTATTATATTTGTTTGTGCAAACATTAATTTGAACATTGAATCGAGGCAGCGACATGTTGGACACTTATTTTAAAGAATGCTTATATTTTACAGCCAATCGCCTCAGCAGGATTATTACCAAGATGGCCGAAGATGAATTTGCACCAAGTGGACTAAACCCCACTTCTGCATTTCTGATGCTGACGGTGCTGGAGAAGGACGGCATTTCCCAGAAGGAAATCGGCCAAAGCCTCCATCTTAAGCCTTCCACCATTACGCGGCTCATCGAGAGCCTTCAAGCCAAAGGACTGCTCAGCAGCCGCCAGGACGGCAGAATGTCCTTGATTTACGCAACAGACCGGGGAAGAGAGATGGAGAGTCAAATCCATGAATGTTGGCAAAAGCTGCGGCAGCGTTATAACACGATATTAGACAGTCAGGACGATGAACTCTCGCTTCAGCTGAACGAGGTAAGCAACCGCTTGGAAAGTGCCGAATGACATGAGCATTCGGTTTTTCAATCGCACAACATTTGCTTGTGCAACTAAATAAAATATTGGAGGAGATTGAATGAATCAGCCGGTTCTTATCGTAGGTGGTACGGGGAAAACAGGGCGTCGGGTATCAGAGAAGCTGCTGCAAAAGGGAATACCGGTCCGTTCCGGATCACGTTCCGCTGAGCAGCCCTTTGATTGGAGCGATTCGTCCACATGGGAGCCTGTACTGCAAGGGACAAGGGCAGCGTATATTACCTATTATCCGGACTTGGCCGTTCCAGGTGCTGCTCAAGCGATCGGTTCGTTCGCGAGATTGGCCGTAGAAACCGGCGTGCGCCGATTAATTCTTTTGTCCGGCCGTGGTGAGGAGGAAGCCCAGCGGAGCGAACTTGCGCTGGAGAATTCCGGCGCCGACTGGACGATCCTCCGCTGCAGCTGGTTTTGCCAGAATTTCAGCGAGAGCTTCCTGTATGACATGGTACAAGCGGGAGTGGTAGCACTGCCGGCAGGAAGCGTGAGAGAACCGTTCATTGATGCAGACGATATTGCAGATGCAGTTGTCTCGGCTTTGACAGATGACCGGCATATCGGGCAGCGGTATGAATTGACGGGTCCGCAGGCGATTACTTTTGCGGAAGCTGCGTCCTTGATCGCTCAAGCCTGTCAGCGGAATATTCGGTATGTCGAGCTTACTTCCGAACAATTCCTATCCATGCTTACCCAACAACAAGTACCTGAAGAGTATATAACACTGCTGTCTTATTTGTTCTCCACCGTGCTGGATGGCAGAAACGAGATTCCGGCGGATGGCGTGAAGCAAATACTAGGAAGAAAGCCAAGGGATTTCTTCGACTTTGCACGGCAAGCGGCTGCAGACGGAGCTTGGGGTTAAAACAGCAGTTTATTAAAGTGGTCCATCAAATCGTAGGAGGACATATCCGTGGTGAATTTTTTATATTATCTGACCTTCGCGTCTACGTTAGGATCCGGATTGCTGGCCGGCGTATTTTTCACCTTTTCAGCATTCGTGATGACGTCGCTTTCCCGGCTTCCAGCAGAGCAGAGCATATCTGCCATGCAGTCGATCAATTCGACGATACTGCAATCGTTGTTTATGCTCGTTTTTATGGGGACCACCATCCTAAGCGTCGTTTTGGGCGTTGCTTCGTTCTTCAAATCGGGGAACCATAGCGCGGTCTATGTCATCATTGGCAGCTTGTTTATTTTTGTCGGAGTGTTTCTGGTAACGGCCATCTTCAATGTCCCGCTTAATAATTCTCTAGCAGCTGTAAGTCCGGGGGCTGCCGAGGGAGCGCAAGTATGGAGTGATTATATTGCCGGCTGGGTACCCTGGAATCATGTAAGAACGATTTCCTCCATCGCTGCGCTGATTTCCTTTATGATCGCTGTTCGTAAATGGTAATCCTGTTCACATCAATGCAATTCCGGGATGATAGAGGTTAAACAACAGTTTATTCTTTGGTGGCAGATTGCATAAATGCCTCAAATCATGTATAATATAAGAAATTCATACATCGGAACACTGGAGGAGCCTGTCACGACAGGCTCTTTCTGCGTTTTTATAGGAGAGCCCTGTCGTTGACGGGCTCTTTTTGTGCTTTTTTCCGGATATGGATGGCTGAATTCAAGGCTGGTCACAATATATTCATACTCGAAGGAGGCGCTTAAATGTTGGAAATTATGCTATACTTGGCTATTATTTTGCTCGCTACCAAACTGCTTGGGGACTTGTTCGTCAGGCTAGGTCAGCCTGCTGTTCTAGGAAAGCTGCTTGCTGGCATTCTTATCGGTCCCGCTGTGCTTGGCTGGATTCATCCAAATGAATTTATATCCATTTTCTCTGAAATCGGCGTACTGCTGTTGATGTTTATGGCGGGTCTGGAAACCGATTTGGAACAGCTGCGAAAAAATTGGAAGTCGGCGTTCGCCGTAGCGGTTGGAGGCATTATACTGCCGTTTATCGGCGGCTATGGAGCCGCATCTGTTTTTGGCCTGAGCAATAACCAGGGACTATTCCTGGGCTTGCTGCTTTGTGCCACTTCGGTTAGCATATCGGTTCAGACGCTGAAAGAAATGGACCGGCTGAACACAAAGGAAGGCACGACGATCCTGGGTGCAGCGGTTGTGGATGATGTCATCGTCGTCGTCCTGCTGGCTGTGATGATGAGCTTGCTTGGCACCGGTCACGACATCTCCCTTGGCCTGCTCATTGGCAAAAAGCTGCTGTTTTTTATCGTTGCCATCGTTGTCGGTTGGCTGGCCGTCCCTTGGTTCTTGAAGTTATTTGCACCTCTGCGCGTAACAGAAGCCGTCATCAGCGGAGCGCTTATCGTTTGCTTTGCCTTATCGTATTTTGCCGATCTCATGGGGGTAGCAGCCATTATTGGCGCTTTTGCGGCGGGCATCGCCGTTTCCCAGACTCCTTTCAAGCATGATGTGGAGGACCGTCTGGAGCCGGTGGCTTATTCCATCTTCGTCCCCGTATTTTTTGTCAGCATCGGTCTCAACATTACGTTTGAAGGTGCTGCTAATCAACTGCTGTTCATGGGCGTCATTACAGTCGTGGCCGTTCTGACCAAACTGCTCGGAGGCGGGCTGGGCGCCAAGCTCACCGGGTTTAACGGCCGTTCATCTCTCGCGATCGGGTCGGGAATGATTTCTCGCGGAGAGGTAGCTCTCATTATAGCGGCAACAGGTCTGGAGTCCGGACTGCTGCAGCAGAAATACTTCACCTCCGTTGTCATTGTTGTGATTTTGACGACGCTTATTACGCCGCCTTTGTTGAAGATGTTTTTTTCGGACGGAAAAAAGAGAGGAAACCAAGCGTCAAAGGAGAATGGATAAATGGAACCTGCATCGCATGGAAGATAACTTTGGAGGTCCCCTAAGGAACTTGATAAGGCTTAAAATGTTGGTCACAAAACGATCCCCGCTTGTTGAGCGGGGATCGTTGCGGTTGGAATCAGGATGACCTGAAGCAGCTGATAATATCTAATTCATATCGTGCTGGCCGTTCAGTCAGGCTGCTATTACTATAATCTTAGAAAATCATTGTCAGATTTCCGACTTTTCCCCGGTATTATCATCCTTCGCTCCGGTTTTCCACGTTCAAGGAAGCCGGTATTCTTAAATATGTAAGCACTTCCATTCTGGAAGGCAGCGGCGGAACAGGAATCGGTGTGCATCCCGCAGACCGCCGTTCTTGCAACGAATGGATTGGCGCAACTGGCAAATTCACAAGCGGCAAGTGTACAACCGGGAGAGGTAAATGCGGATTGCCGGAGCAGAAAGAAGGATGGAGGAGGGACGATGGAAATCGTTACTGCGGGAATTCCCGCTAGAACGGAAAAGCCGCGAAGGCGGCTGCTAATGACGATATGGAAATACAAATGGCTGTACGCCTTGCTGCTGCCTGCACTGGCCTGGGTCATTGTGTTCGATTACTTGCCTTTGTACGGCATCAGCATCGCGTTCATGGACTACAACGTCATCCAGGGATTCGGGGCCAGTAAGTGGGTGGGTTTCGCACATTTCCGGGAGCTGTTTGCGTCGGAGATGTTCCTGAACGCTTTTCGCAATACACTGCTTATCAGCCTGTACAAGATGATCAGCGGATTTATCTGTCCCATTTTGTTAGCGCTGTCGCTAAACGAAATTCGGACCAAGTGGTTCAAGAAGACGCTGCAGACGGCCGTCTATCTGCCGCGTTTCGTGTCCTGGGTTGTCTACGGCGGTATCATTACGCTGCTGCTTTCGCCGGAGACCGGCGTGATCAACAAAATCGTCGAGTGGTTTGGCGGCAAACCCGTATATCTGCTCGTCGAGCCTGCGTATTTTCGGATCATTCTCGTCGTCACCGATGCCATGAAAGAGATGGGCTGGGCAGCGATCATTTATTTGGCCGCCATCGCCGGGCTGAATCCCGAAGTGTACGAAGCCGCGGTGATGGACGGAGCGACGAGGTTTCAACGCATCATCCACATCACGCTCCCCGGCATATCGAGCACGATTATCGTCATTTTCATCCTCAGGGTCGGCTATCTGATGAGTGCCGGGTTGGACCAGGTGCTCAACCTGTACAACCCGATGGTGTTCGAAGTTGGCGACATTCTCGACACCTACATCTATAGGGTAGGCATCGAGCAGTTCAGCCTCAGTCTCGCGGCGGCGGCAGACGTCATCAAGGGAATCATCGGCTTCGCCATGGTGCTGATCGCCAATCAGATCGCGAAGCGAATCAATGATTCCGGCATTTTCTGACAAAGGAGAATCCGAATCGTGAAGCTCACTCGAGGCGAATCCATTTTTATCGCTACCAACTATTTCGTACTGTCGCTCATTACGCTCATTATCATGATTCCGTTCTGGTATGTTCTATGCGTGTCCGTAACGCCATACTCGATCTTCAGCGAAAAGAACGGTCTGGTGCTGTTTCCGACATCGCTCAGCTTCGATTATTTCGCCTACTTGCTCAAGAAGGGATCTCTCATCTATAACGCTTATGGGGTGACGATCCGTAATACAGCCGCCGGTGTCCTGCTAGCGCTTATGCTCACGGCTGCGGCTGCTTACTCCCTGGCGGAGAAGAAGCTGCCCGGCCGGCGGATCATCATGCTGATCTTCGTGTTCACGATGTTGTTCAAGGGCGGTTTAATTCCGACATATATCACGATCAAAAATTTAGGTCTGCTGAACACGGATTACGTACTGATCTTGGTCATGGCCTATAGCGCCTTTAATATGATCATTATGAAATCCTTCTTCGAAGGTATTCCAGACAGTCTGAAGGAATCTGCTGCAATTGACGGGGCATCCGAGATCAGGACGCTGCGTTCGATCGTTCTCCCGATGTCGATGCCGGTCATTGCCTCGATCGGCTTGCTCTACATGGTGACGTACTGGAACGATTTCTTCAATGCGCTTCTGTATGTCACGGACTGGCACAAAGCGCCGGTGCAGCTCGTATTGCGCACCATCATCGCGAGTTCCAGCCTGCCGCCTGAATTGCTCGAAGCGGCAGGGAGAACGCCGCCGCCCACGATCGGAATCCAGATGGCGGCCATTGTCATCGTAGCGCTGCCGATGATGGTTCTGTATCCGTTCATTCAGAAGTATTTTGAACAGGGCATGCTGATCGGTTCAGTTAAAGGGTAATCAACCATTTAAGTGAAATTACAGGGGGATGTCTGTATATGTCAAAGACAGTTAAACATTGGGGTTACGGCGTACTCGCCGCCTTTCTCTTGGGAACGCTTACGCTGTCGGGATGCGGCAGCAACAACGATGGAGGCGGGAGCGCAAGTCCCGAGCCGGGAAATCCGTCAGGTACGTCTGAAGCGACTGCGGAACATTCGCCTTACGAGCTGAAGTGGCTGAAGGCACAGGATATTTCACTGCCATATGACCCTTCTAAGGACGCGGTGAAACAAGCGATCGAGGCCAAGCTGAATATTAAGATCATCCCGGAGATGGTCGATGTCCAGCAATACAAAACGAAGCTGAATCTGAAGATGGCGAGCAGCGACATTCCTGACGTGACGAAGATCGATTTTGCCGATGACTTTCAGAAATACGCGCAGCAAGGCGCTTTCGTTGATCTGACCGACCTCATTAACGAAAAGGACACGCCGAATATTATGAAGGAAGTACCGCCGGATGTGTTCGAGCAGGCGAAAGTGAACGGCCGCATTTACGGGATTCCGTATCAGGGCGGGCCGGGGGCGGGGTATCGCTGGGACTTGGTTATGCGTAAGGACTACGTGGAGCAGGCAGGCGTACCCGTCCCAAAGACGCTTGACGAATATTATAACCTGCTGAAAAAGGTCAAGGAGCAGCATCCCGAGGTCATTCCGCTCGGCGGTTATACGTCCCAGATCGGACAGGTAAAATTCGCGAACAATTCCTTCGACAACGTGTTCGGCGCGTTCGGCGTCACACCCGGTTTTTTCACAGAGAGGGATGGAAAATTCAGCAACTATGACATCGATCCCCGGATGCGGGACGCGCTGCTGTTTCTGCAGAAGATGTACAAGGAAGGGCTTATCGACAAGGAGTTTTCAACGATTAAGGAAGAACAGCTGCGGGCAAAGATTTTCAGCGGCAAGGTGTTCTCCTGGATGGGCTGGTGGTCGACGGCCAGTGATTACGACACGCAGATCGAGACCAATGAGCTGATCAAGAGCGGCAAACTGGCCAAGGACGGTTCACTCCCGAACCAGGCTGAGGAGCCCTTCAAATACTTGACTTTGACCGGGTCACTGCTGGGGACGGACGGTACGGCCGTTGCGCCAATGGGGGCACCGTTCTCGCAGATGAATGCCATTAGCGCAAAAACAAAAGATCCGAAGCGCGTACTGTCGATCATCGAGGATTCGCTATCCGAGGAGAACGAGATGTTGACCGTCTGGGGCATTGAAGGCGAAGACTATTCCCTCGTAGACGGGAAGCTTAAGACGAACACGACCCTCGTCGACCCGAAGACACAGCAGGATCCCAATGGCAACTTCAGAGGCACGCAGAGCTACCTATTTGCTCCTGGCCTGAAGGGCTGGCCGCATTACCTTGAGTCGCTGCCGCTGCGGTTCTCCGAAGCACTCGGAGTCGCGATCAACAATGAGCATCAAATCACCGACGCTTCCAATTACCTTGAATCGCCGACGAAAATCGCCAAGCTGACAGAGCTGGATACGATGCGTGACTCGGTATTCACCCAAATCATTATGGGTGCCGACATCAAAAAGTTCGACGAATTCGTAGAGAAGTGGAAGTCGCAAGGGGGCAATCAAATTTTGAGCGAGTTAGAAGCTTCCTATCAGAAAAAAGCAGGCAAGTAAAAACGTGAACTTCAGCAGCCTTCCTGGTGTAATCCGGCCATGCCGGAAGCATTGGGGAGGTGCTTTGCCGTTTGAATAGAGAACGTCTCGGTTTCAGGGGAACGCAGCGGGTAAAAGCCGCCAGCATCTCACGATATTGCAGGAAATTTAGGCGGAGAGAGGGAAGAAGCTAAATAAAGCGTACGCCTCCACGATGATTACAGATTGTGATTTACTTGGAGGTTAAAGAAAACAATTTGGCAAGGGAGGATTTGGTGATGGTCACGAATAAGCGCCACACCAGCTTGCTGGCCCGGATCAGTCTGCCGGTCTTTGCGCTGGTCGTGACGGTCATCGCCCTGTTCGCCGCTTCGGCAAGCTACATTCTCATCCGGGTGCAAAATGAACACACGCGTCAGATGGCGGAACAATCGATGAAGTTCGTGCACCGCAATCTGGAATATCAGCTGGACACGATGAACAATATGGCCGCGTTTCTGCTGTCCAACCAATCGATCGAAAATTTGCTCGAGACTGAGCATTCAGCGCCCTACGAAGCGGTCAACGACTTCTTCACCCTGCAGACGAATTTGCAAAATCTGTCTCTCTTATCACTGCTGAATGATGCCCATTCCGGCAGTATCGTTCAACAGACATATGTCGTCGCCGTCGCGTTGGAGCCGGAGAGCGGCCTGTATACCCTCGCGACCGACCACTTCGACCCGGTGACCGGCATTTACAAATCCACCGACCTGCAGAACGAGAGCTGGTATCGTGATCTGATCTCCGGAGGGCGTCGCAACGTCTGGTGGGGACAGAAGGCCGGACGCTCGGGGACAGCGATGATCTATTCGGCGACCAAGAAAATTAGCACCAAGGACGGCCGCGTGATCGGCACCTTCATGATCGGGGCGGATACCGGAAGCATCCGGAGCCTGTTCGAGAACGCTGCACTGACATCAGGCTTTCACCTTTTGGTGGATGAAGAAGGCCGCGTCATTTACAGCGAACGGTATGCATTTCTTGAACCGGCCGGCGGGCTTCCGTTCGTTCGATCGGCCAACTGCGATGGAAGCTCGGCCGACGCGAAAGTCGAAGGGACGGTGCACCGTGTCACGTGCGTAAAAATGGACAATGGCTGGAAGCTTTTGACCGCCGTTCCAAAGAGCCACTTCGGAAGATACACGTTAGCCATCTCGGCGATCGGCGCTTTGGCTGCGATGGCAGCCGTACTGATCGCGGGACTGTGGCTGCGGCGTATCGTCATACGGGTAACCGTTCCGATTACCCGGCTCGTTAACGCTGTTCAGCGTCCCGAAGTGCTTGCATTCCGTGAGCCGCTGCCTAAATTGAAGTCAGGCATCCACGAAGTCGAGACGCTGAACGAGAAATTCGCGTCCATGCTGGTTACGCTTCACGGTCTGATCGAGAAGAGCTTTGAGGAGGAGATTGAGCGCCGCCAGCTTCAGTTGGAACTGCTGAATGCCCAGATCAACCCTCATTTTCTATACAATACACTCGACCTGATCAATTGCCGTGCCATTTTGGCCGGAGACCGGGAGACGAGCGCGATCGTGCGTTCGCTGGCCAATGTGTTCCGATTCGGTTTGAACCGGGGCCGAACGTGGATCTCCTTGGACAATGAGATCAAGCAAGTAGAAGCCTATTTACACATCCAGCAAATGATGCACGACGATCTGCTCGCCGAGTCTCATATCGCTTCCGACCTGCAGGACATCGTCATTCCTCACTTTATTCTGCAGCCGCTTGCGGAGAATGCCATCGTTCACGGCTTTGCCGGGCGAACGGACGATTGCCGTATCGCGATTACCGCCTACGAGGAAGGGAATACGCTTATTCTGCGTGTCGAAGACAACGGAAAGGGCTGCAACGTAGAGGAGCGCAACCGTATGCTGCGGGAGCAAGAGGCGGGGGAACGCAGTTTAACCTCGGACTCGTCTGCCGAGAACGGTTATGGAACGCTGAACGTGCATCGGCGGATACAACTGCACTGCGGGCCAGGCTTTGGGCTGCGCTACGTGCCCGTGGACGAAGGAACTTGCGTTGAAGTTGTACTCCCGCTGCGTTCCCATGTTCAAATCGATCCTGAGGAGGAACCGCCTGATGTATAAACTGCTGATCGCCGAGGACGTCAAACTCGTCCGGGAGACGCTGTCACACTCCATCGACTGGGAGCGGCTCGGCATTGAACTCGTCGGAGCCGCCAAGAACGGAGAGGAAGCGCTCGAATGGCTGAAGCGCGATCCTCCGGATCTGCTGCTTACCGATATCGGCATGCCGAAGGGGAATGGCCTGGAGCTGATTGAGGCGTTCCGGGCCAGCAAGCCGGACACGAGGTGCATCATCCTGTCGGGGCTGAACGAATTCGAGTACGCGCGGCAGGCGATCAAGCTGCAGGTGCAGGAATACATCATGAAGCCGATCGATCCGGAGGAGATCGAGCGGGTATTCGCCAGAATCGTGGCGGAGCTGCACAAGGAGCGGGAGGAACAGCGTGGTGTCGAGCTTATTGAACAAAGGCTTCGGGATCGCCTGCCCAATTTGGCCCAGACATTGCCAATGGCTGAGTGGACCGGCAGCATCAAGAAGAAGAAGCTCGTCGAACAAGCGATCCAGACCATTCGTGAAAATTATTCGCGGAAGGATCTGTCGCTTTGGGACGTTGCAAGTGGGGTTGGCCTTAGCGAGAAGTATGTAAACGCGCTGGTCAAGGAAGTGACCGGCATGACGATCAACCATTGGATCGTCAAACTGCGTATGGAAGAGGCGGCCCGGCTGCTGAAGGATCCCGCAAATCGGATTTACGAGGTGTGTGACCGGATCGGTTATGTTGACCAGGACCATTTTCGCGAAACGTTTAAGAAGCAGTTTGGACTGACCCCTACAGACTATCGAAACAACTACATATAAAGGAGCGAAGAGGGAATGCAAATGGAGCAAACGGACCTGAAGGCTGCGGCGGACCGCGTCTACCGCTATCTGATGTTCAGCAATCCGGAGAGCTGGGGCGGACACGAATGGGCTGAATGGGCGATGGACCGGAATCGCTGGGATTGGCCAGGGGCTCGTTCTGCTGCTGTTTGTGGAGAAGCTGCGGATGATCGCTTAAGCATGACGATGTCGCTGGATGGATACATTAATGACGCGAATAGGCGAAATCTGGTTGACTTGCAGAGCATCCCCAAGAAGACGAGGCTTGTTGAAACAGACCAGCCTACTGACATAAGGTTTACCATTGTAATACAAGAAAGGAGTATTGAATATGGCACGCGTTCTATTTATTAATGCCGGATCAGAGGGGCATATCAATCCGACGATTGGCGTTGTACAGGAGCTGACCTCGCGCGGGGAAGAGGTTGTGTACTTTTGCATCGAAGCTTATAGGGAGAGGTTGGAGAAAGCGGGAGCGGTCGTACGGACAATTGACGACCAGAAATTTATCAAAGCCTTTATCTCCGGCGGAAGAAACTATTTGCTGGAAAGGGTCAACGGTCTCTTGCTGACGGCTGATGTCGTGATCCCCAGCGTTCTTGAACAGATCCAGGGAGAGCATTTTGACTATATCATCCATGACTCCATGTTCGGCTGCGGACGTCTGCTGGCGGAGATCCTTAAACTTCCTGCCATCAGCTCTTGCAGTACTTTTGCAGAGTCCAAACCATCTTTCGACCATACGATGGAACAATTTTTCAACGATGTCCCTGAAGAAATCACTAAACCGATCAACGATAAGTATCAAAGCCTGACGGCCATGATCCAGCAAAAATACGGCGTCGAGATCCATTCTCCTTACGAGGCGTTTTGTAACCCTGCATCACTTACGATTGTCTATACAGCAAGAAAGTTCCAGCCGGGAGGGGAAACATTCGATACGTCGTATAAATTTGTGGGCCCATCCATCACTTCGCGGTCCATGGAAGATGACTTTGACCTTTCTGAAATCCAGGGGAAAAGCCCGATCTACATTTCACTGGGCACCGTCATGAACCAGGCGCTGGATTTCTATAAGCTTTGTTTTGAAGCATTTGGAAATTCCCATCATACGATTGTCATGTCGATCGGGAGTAAGACCCCGATATCCGATTTAGGAGACATCCCGGATCATTTCATCGTCAAAAGTTATGTTCCGCAAACGGAAGTGCTGCAGCACGCCCAGCTATTTATTACACACGGCGGGATGAACAGTGCCCATGAAGGCCTTTACTTCGGGGTACCGCTCATTGTCCTCCCGCTCAGCGCGGATCAGCCGGTCATCGCGGGGCAAGTCGCCCGGACCGGTGCGGGCATGACCTTAGACATGCAGAGCTTGACGGCCCATCAGCTGCGGGAAGCGGCAGACCTGGTATTGAGCCGAGGTTCTTTCAAGGAAGCAGCCGCAAGGATGGGCGAATCCTTTCGCAAATCTGGTGGTTACCGGCAAGCGGTCGATGATATTTTCGAATTTAGAGATCGGCATTCGGACTAAGGCGAAAGATCTCCGTTTATCCGCTGCGGATGGAGCGGCAAAATATGATCGTAAAGCAAAAGGTCCCGGAATTATTCCGGGACCTTTGTTGTTTCCGTGGTCAGACTTCTCTTGAGCCGGACCAAAGCATCGACGTTCCGCGTCGTAATGGAGGCGATTCCCATACTTGCGAACCGCTCCATCAATGTCTCCTCATTGACGGTCCAGACGAAAACCGGGAGCGAGCGGGCTGCAGCCTGTTCCAACAGTTCCTCCCTGACCAGCTGGTACGGAACATTGAGGCCGATACAAGCTGCGGCAGCTGCATCCTCACAGGTACGACGGACTGCATCCGTATACTCTTGGGTTAGAAAAAGCTCCATGTCGACATTGAGCAGCTTTCTAAGCTCCGGATGCGTTTGCTGTACAAGCATGGCCCGGTCGGGTCCGCAGCCTGTCAGCAAGACTTGGTCCGCCATCTTGTAGTGATAAATGAGCGCCGCAGCCGCTTCGACGCTGTCATCGGTTTTGAGATCCAGATTCGCGGTGATACCGGCAGCCTGGACCCTGGCCAGCATCTCATCCAGCCTTGCGATCGTCATCGTCCCGGATTTGCCGGCGTAGTCTACGCTGAGAACCAGCTCCTGCAGTTCTGCCATACTCATTTTCGAAATATGAATGAGCCTGCCGTCCTCCGTCCGCCATTCATCGTCATGGGCAAGCACGGCGATCCCGTCCCTGGTGACTCGGACGTCTTCTTCAATAATGTCCGCACCAAGCCGGATGCCGGTCTCGATCGAGGATAGCGTATTATCGAGCGTACCCATACAGCCGCTGTGAGCCGTGATCAGTGGAAATGGTGCTGTCATTGCGCGGTTTCACCTCCCGGTTCATCAAAATAAATGGGGTTGGTAAAGGCAATCATCGTGCGGACCCCGCGGATTGTTCCCCACAGCTCCGCACGCACCCACCGCAATCCTTCGCGTGAAAGCGTCACATTGCAGCCCTTGCTATCTGCAGCATAGGGGAGTTCCGATACCATACCAAGATTGCTGTGAAAGCGCAAGGTATAGATTTGTTCCGGCAGCTCCCAATGCTCTTTCCGTGCCTCGAAATCGGCAGCTGCCTGCAGTTCGATCGTGTGATCCGGCGAAGTTCCTTCTGGGACGGCATCCCCTATGCCGTAAAGTTGGCCGCCGAAATGGACGCCAAGATCGAGCCGCGGACCAAGGGTGACGGAGGCCCTTCCAGCGGAAAGGGCAGCGACCGCCTTATCGGTGATCGAGCCACCATGCTCTTCCATAAGCAGATACGTGACGGACAGCGGTTCATCCGTCTGTTCCTGGCGGTGCCAATCCCGGCCGGAAGTCGCCGCGATCCGGAAGCCTTCGTTCAGCTTGTCGGTCCAGAGGCGAAATGCGCGGGCGTTGTTATTTTTCAGCGGGGCAAAGGTCGTGGACCACACTTCGATATAATCAAGGTCATTCCAGTCGCGGAGCTCGAATTCCCAATAGCAGCCAGTGCACATGGGACTGCCGGGGCGAAAAGGGTGGGCCATGCCGGCGATACCGCCTTGCTCGTGCACTCGGGCGAGTCCAGCGTGAATGTCACCAGGACCTACCGGACGCCAATCGATATAGTCCTTCACGCCAAGCGTCACCATATGTCCGAAAAAGGTGGTCCATTCCATGCCTTGAATGATGTTCATGCCCGTCTGCTGCTCAACCGTCTCTTTATTCCATAAGCCGGACATCGTGTTGTGATCCGTCAGGGCGATGCAGTCAAATCCAAGAGCTTTTGCTCCGGCAGCCAATTCTTCCAGGCTCTGACTTCCGTCACTATGGAAGGTATGGGTATGAAGTTCACAAGCCATCCAGTTCATCCGTGATCCTCCTCATGCCAGATTTGCAGCGAGTAACGGCAGTCGTCCGTCACGATGGCATGCAGGCTCAGGGTAACTGTCCACATGCCGGCCTGCAGCGCCCCTTTGCTCAGACCTGGAGACGATTCAAGCCTGGAAATAAACAGATACTGCTCCGGATCATGGCGGTGGGCGGCCCCGCGGTGGCCGGAAGGATCGTCAACGGACAGCGTGATCAAATTTTTGAGCGGAAGGTGGGACTGCCATTTGGACTTGGCCTGTTCCCCGAGTTCATCTTCAACATATCGATCAAGGCCCTGCTCAATCAGCATTTTCGCCTTGGCGCCATCCTCTAGATTTTTCGGATTATAGGAAAAGTCGATTTTCATCCGCCCTCCGGTTTTGGCCAGAAAAAAACGGTAAGCGATATGCGTCTTGGAGCACTCCGGCGTTACAGCTCCCTGTACGTTAACGAGTAAAGTATTCATGATGAACGCACGCTTTCTTCTTTGATCATGGAGCGGATATAGAAATATCCGACAAAAGAGCAAAGCAGGAAGGTAAAGAAAGCTGTGGCCGCCGCCAGCTGGCGGTCTTGAAACACACTGAAAATTTGCTCCATAGACACGCCCAGCATTTGCGGCGCATTGGGTCCAATCAGAAAGGGAGCGGTGAAGGAACCGATCACACCCATAAATACAAAGGTAAGGGCGACGAGCAGCGTCTTGAACGTCAGCGGCAGAATAAGCCGGAAAAAGATTCTCATCCGTCCGGCCCCCACATCCTTTGCGCTTTCAATGACCGCATCGGGTACCCCCGACAAGGCTGAGCCGAGCAGCATCGTCGTAAACGGAATATTAAACCAAAGATTCGCGAGAATGATGCCCTTCATGTCAAATATAATCCTTGGAAAGCTGTCCGTACCCAGATGGTACAGGATCCTTGCCATCCAGCCATGGTTGCCGAGAAGCTGAATCAGGCCGTACGTCGCAATGACCGATGGGATAAAGATCGGTATCATGTAGGTGCGCCGGATCCACCGTACCGCAAAGCCGTTATTGAACCGCATATACACAGCCAGCGAATAGCTGATAAGCAAAACCAGGATGGAGGAAACAATGGTAATTTCCAAGGTGAAAATAATGTTGGAGCGCATCAATTTGTCCGTGAACAAATAGGTGTAATTGGATAAATCATACCCACCGTTATCATTCTTCAAGCTTTCGCGGAGTGAACTAATGATCGGGATGACGACAATCAGCACCAGCACGAGAAAGGAAGGAAGGACCATGGAAATGCCCAGGATCCCTCTTTTGAATGATTTACTCATTGTGCAGCCACTTCGCTTTGCCAGCGTTTGTTAATGTCTTTGTCCAGATCGCCAATATTGAACGAACGGAATCCTTCGGAAGCACCTTTAAAGGAATCCTGAACCTCCTGAGACATGTTCGTCAGCTTGATGCCCGGGAAGCCGTGCATTTTATCGACGACGACATTCTGGGCTTCAGGCGACAGCACAAAATCAAGGAATTTGTACACAGCGTCTTTCTTCTCGGATAACTTCGGTACCATCAAGTAAGTCGGACCGCCGTTAAATCCAGGTGTGATTTGCGTAATTTTTGTCGTTTCCGGGAGCTGTCCTTTGTCCAGCTGATCCAGCACCATGTCAGACCAGGCCGGAATCATGTCGACTTCGCCGCTCGTCAGCAGATCAAGCGTGCCTTGGTTTTTCTTCGGATAGATGCCCTTGCCGTACATGTATTTGCCCAGATCCTTCAAGAGAGAGAACCCTTGATCCCATTGGCTTTCAATGCTGGGATCCGTGTTGTGAATCGCGTCTTCGGGCAAAAATTTATAGATGCTGGTCGTGACGAAGGAGCTTCCTGCACCGCCTGTCGACGGATCGTTGTAGGCAAACCGCTCCGGATGGCTGCGGATCCACTCATACACTTCGTCCAGCGTTTTCGGCACATCCTTGACGGTTTCGCTGTTATAGGCAAGGACAACCGCCGAGGAGCGATAAGGGATCGCGAGGTTAGACACATCGTTCAGCGTGTTTTGGTCCACGTTGTTCAAATTCGGAATATGGTCCGTGCTTAAATTGTCCCATAAATCGTCCTTTTGCCCTTTGGTCACCACGCCGAGGCCATCTTCAAAGAGGTCAATATCACCCGAGCCTTTGCCGGATTGCTTCGCGGCAAGGATGCGGTCATAGGTCGGCTGCGCTCCGGTACCCGACGGCACGTAGACGGCTTTAACCTTGATGTCGGGATTCTTTTCTTCGAACATCGGAATCAAATTTTTCCACAAATCGTCCACGTTCTGCGATCCGGAATAATAAAACGAAAATTCGACCTGTTTGCTTGACGTACCTGTACCTTCAGCAGCCGAACT
This sequence comes from Paenibacillus sp. SSG-1, assembly GCF_002224835.1. Lineage (NCBI taxonomy): Bacteria > Bacillati > Bacillota > Bacilli > Caryophanales > Paenibacillaceae > Paenibacillus > Paenibacillus sp. SSG-1. The sequence continues at coordinate 3,224,088 of NZ_MBRK01000001.1, read as the reverse complement.
CGCGCCGCTGTCCTTACTGCTGCCGCAGCCGGACAGCAGGGAGGCCGCAAGGACAAAGGAAGTAACAAATGCAAATGCCGATTTCTTATTCAACATGGAAGTAAACCCTCCTATAAGTTTGTAAAGTTGGTTGATTCCAATTACGCCTTACGGATACGCGATAACCTTCGCAAACTGAACGGAAACGGACTGCCCGTTAGACAGTTCATTGATTTGATCGCGCGCCTGGAAGGCGCGGATGGTGCCATAACCTTGTACATCGACGGAAACTTCGGCATAATGCCCGAGGATCATGATTTGCTTGACTGTGCCCGGCAGACCGCTGCCGCCGGCCTGATCCAGAATTATATCTTCCGGCCTTACAGCAACCGTGACATTGCCCGAAAGACGGGAGGGGTTCGGGAAGCGGATAGAACCAACTGTAATTTGATCTGCGTCAATCACCCCCTTTACGAAGTTCATTTTCCCGATGAACTGGGCCACATAGAGCGACTTCGGCGCATCGTAGATCTCCTGGGGGGAGGCAATTTGTTCAATGTTGCCGTGATTCATAACGACAATCCGGTCCGAAATCGATAATGCCTCTTCCTGATCGTGGGTGACAAAAACCATGGTCAGGCCGGTATTGGCCTGGATTTCCCGCAGTTCTTCGCGCATCTCGTGCCGAAGCTTCGCATCCAGTGCCGAGAAAGGCTCATCGAGCAGCAGGACGGCGGGATTCAGCAGGAGCGACCTGGCAACGGCAATCCGCTGCTGCTGGCCTCCGGACAGCTGTGCTGGGAATTTGCTGCCGGCTCCCGGAAGACGAACCAGTTCCAGCACGTCCTGAATCGCTTTTTCCCTGTCCTTCTTTTTGATTTTGCGGATTTTCAGGCCAAACGCGAGGTTATCATGGACCGACATATGCGGCCACAAATTGTAGCCTTGAAATACCATGGAGGTTGGCCGTTTCTCCGGCGGAACCTTGACCACGCTCTTTCCTTCGATCAAGATGTCTCCCGAGTCCGGCTCCAGAAAACCGCCGATGCTGCGCAGCACCGTGGTCTTTCCGCATCCGGAAGGCCCGAGCAGGGTGATCAACTCTCCTTTCTGCACGTCCAGCGAGATATCCGATACGCCATCGCCGGTTTTATAGCGTTTGGACAGGTTTTGAATCGATAACTGAATGTTCATAGGGACCTCCTTAATACATCTATCGCTATCTATTTATTTGATCTGGAAACCGCTCGCAAGCACGTCCGCACTGACGAAACGCTGGGCAGCCACCAGCAGAATAATGGAAGGCGCTGTTAAAATGATGGAGAACACCGCGCCGGCATACGCCGGGTAATCGCTGATGATCGAATACATGACGATCGGCATTGTTTTGAAATCGGGAATACCGACCAGGAAGGTGCCCTGTGCTTCATCGAGGGAATTCAAAAAAGTAAAGATCGAAGCCACCAGAATCCCGGGCAGGGCCATCGGCAGCGTAATGCTGCGGAACACGCGGAACGGGCTGGCGCCGACGTCTCTCGCAGATTCTTCCTGCGCCGTATGAACGTTCCGGAACGCGGAAGTCGGGATCCAGGTCATGAACATCAGCACATTAATAATGTGGATCAGGATGACTCCAGCCAGCGTGTTCATCAGACCAAACTTATAGAACAGCACGGCGATCGACACGTACAGGCCCATTTTGGGGAAAGCATGGGTAAGGAGGAAGGAGAACAGGAAAAACCGGCTTAACGGAAAACGGATCCGGGCAAATGCGTACGCTGCCGGGATGCAGAGCACGATCGATATGCCCGTCACCAGTGCTGCGATCACAAAGGATAGCCCGATGGATTTGGCGATGTCCTGCTGCTGAAAGACGAAGGTCCACCATTTGAGCGACCAAACGGAGGGAAGCAGATCGGGATAATTCCATTTGCCTGTGAAGGCCAGAATCGCCAAATTGAGCAGCGGCCCCATAAAAAAGATGACAAACACGACAAGTGCAACAAATTCAAAGATTTTCTTTGGTCCGATGGCTTTTAAATACCAGCGCATGGATCAATCTCCTTTCGATTTTACTTATATGGATTTAAGTAGATTGACGAATAATCAGTTCGGGCACCAGCTCAATGTCCAGCTCGTTAACCGGCTGCTGATCAATCAGCTTGTCCAGGAGGGTGCAGGCGGTTCTGCCCATCGCTTCCGTGTCCACCTTGATGGTCGTTAGGGAAGGGGTATAAATGGAGGCGACGTCGATGCCATCAAAACCGATAACAGCCACTTGGTCGGGAATGCGGACCGATTGCTCAATCAGAAATTTCATCGCACCGAGCGCAATCATGTCATTCGTCGCAAAGAGGGCCGTATAGCCTCCTGACTTGAAATCAGGCCAATGCTGCCGCATCATTTCGTATCCTTGCTCAAAGGTGGATGCCTGCGGGTAGGCGAGCGATGACGGATCGAGAGGAGATCCAATTCCATTCAAATAATCGCGAAAGCCGTGCAGCCTTAAATAATGGCTCCGGTGGGTCTGCGGTCCGGCCAACACGAAGATTCGCCTGTGCCCTAGACCAGTCAAATATTCGGCTGCCATCATGCCTCCGTCCTGATCCCGGTTAACGACATGTACCACATTGTCGACATCGGTAGATCCGTTCACCATGACGTAAGGAATGCCGAAGTTGTGAATATAATCGATCACATTTTGCTGCAGCCGGCTGATCAGAATGAGTCCGTCTACGCGTTTCTCCAGCATAAAATCGGCGGATCGAAGGGACATCTCATGATCTGTCGTCACAAAGACGGAATAGTTCATGCGGGCCGCGGTCGCCAGAATGGCATCCACAATTTTGCCGTAAAACGGGTGGGAGGCAATCGGGTATTCCCTGCGGTAAATCAGGACTCCGATGTTGTGCGTCCGCTGGGATACCATGGCCCTGGCTACCGCGTTCGGCTTATATTGCAGTTCTTCAATGACTTTAAGCACCGCGTCCCTTGTTTCCGGGTGGATATAACCTTTTCCCGAAATGACTCTGGATACGGTTGACTTGGACACCCCGGCTAACTGGGCAATTTCCCGGATCGTATGACTCATGTCTAACCCCGCTTTCTGAATGTGAGACCGTTCCCACATCCCAAGATTAACTCGTGAATGTAAGCCGCGTATGAAACGAATTGGCGATCATTATAAAAGCCAATCTCGATGAAAGCCTTTTAATAATCCATATTTAGGGAAAATGACATTAGAACCGCTTCGTTAAGCTTTACATCCGGAAGGAGCAGCATCGTGCCCGGAACGCTTCAAGGCCCAATACATGAATGCTTAAGCTCATTTCGGTTCGATCCAGAACGAGAGGAGTTGGCTAAACGTTGATTTTGTAAAATGTCGAATTGTAAAACATTCGTAAAATGGATTTCTGATGTCGTGGAACCCATTCGATCGAACCAAAACTGTCGAAATCGGACCATTCAAAGAGAAGCCAAGGGCTTCCCTTCTATGAATGTTTAGACCAGGTTCGCATTTGAGATGGTGAAATGAAAGTGATATGAAAGGGGGAGTTTACTCTTTGAAAATAAGCATGCCGGGTAAGAGGGAGAATGAAGGAACTGCAGCAGGTAAGGGTAGATGAAGACGGGTTGTATAATGCTGCGAAAAGAGAAAGGGGAAGCATCTAAATCTATCGGAACTCGTTGCGGTAGGAGGCGACTTAATGGTTTGTTACCAGGTGCAGTCCTGAGCCGACTGCAGGGAGTCTTGAAGAAAGTGTTTTGCGTCGTCCAATTTTTTCTGTAATTGTTCAATTTCATTCATTTTCTCTTTGATGATGTCCAACTGTTGCTCTCGCGCAAGTTCTTTTCGGGAAAGGATATCCTTAATCTCATGAATCGAAAAGCCGGCTGAGAGTAATGATTTTAGACTTAACACGAATGGGATTATTTGTTCGTCATAGGCCCGGTAATTATTTTCATCTCTTACCAAGTAGGTCTCCGGGATAATCCCCTTTTTTTCATAGTATCGGAGGGTTGAAATCGGCAAATCCACCATTTTGGAAACGTCGCTAATCTTCATCGAAATCACGCCTAATCCTTTCTTGCTATGAACTATAGTTCATAGTTTATGCTTTCCTCATGATAACTTAATGAATTTCAAAGGGTCAAATGAGTTATCAGAATAGACATCAGAAAAAGAGGAGAGGTATCCATATGACCACTACGATGAATAACAACGATTTTACCCATATTATGAAAGAGAGACGTTCGATTCGTGCCTATGACCCCGCTTTTAAAATATCCAGAGAAGAGCTTAAAGAGATCATTGAAGAAGCTGCCACAGCTCCATCTTCAGCAAATTTGCAGCCTTGGCGCATCGTCGTCGTTGAAAGCGAAGAAGGGAAAAATACGCTGCGGCCTTTGATCCGCTTCAATACCCAGCAAAATGACACATCTTCTGCCATGCTGCTGATCTTTGGGGACATGAAATCTTATGAGTATGCGGAAGAGATTTTCAATGCGGCGGTGGAACAGGGGAAAATGCCGCCGGAAGTCCGGGACCGGCAATTGGAAAGCATTCTTACGATCTATCCTACGCTCCCTAAAGAAGTTGTTAATGATATTGTAAAAGTGGATAGTGGATTGCTGGCCATGCAGCTCATGCTCACCGCCAGAGCTCATGGTTATGATACCAATCCCATCGGTGGATTTGAGACGGATCAAATCGCAGCTGCTTTCGAATTAGATCCGGAAAGATATACTCCGGTACTCATTCTTGCCATCGGTAAAGCGGAAGAAGAAGGGTATGAGTCCGTTCGTTTGAGCGCTGATAAGATCACCTTTTGGAAATAAGCAGTTTATGTTTTGCCGTAAAATAAACAAAGGCCTGGGTTACGAATCCAGGTCTTTGTTTGTTATTATGAAGAAGAACGAATGAAGATCTGACCCAGACAGAGAACATGGATGGAGGTGAATTTCATGATGATTCGGGAGCAGTGCACCTGCCCATTAGAGGTTGTCCATGACATCATCAAAGGGAAATGGAAAACGATGATCATTTATCAATTGAAAGACGGAAATACGTCCCTGGCCCAACTGGAACGGGATATTGACCAGATCACCCAAAAGATGCTGCTGCAGCATCTTAAAGAACTGATTTCCAGCGGGATCGTGGATAAAATCAAAACGGAAGGGTACCCGCTGCATGTAGAATATTTTCTGACGGAGCGGGGAAGAAGGCTGTTGGATGCGGTACTCATTATGCAGGAGATCGGAATTGATTATATGGTGGAACGGGGACAGACGGAGCTTCTGGACCGCAAAGGCATCCCATACCCACAAAAAAGTGGGTAATTCACCATTCATGATACCGATATTATAATGCGGTAAGAAACTACTCTTATAAATTAAAGGAGACCATGACCCATGAATACCGCATTCATAATGGTAGACATTCAGAAGGATTATTTTAAAGGAGGCCGAAACGAGTTATTCCGTGCTGAAGAGGCACTAACCCATGCGCAGGAAGCTTTAACTCTGTTCCGGGGCAAGAAGTTACCGATCGTTCATATTCAGTGTATTCTTCTCGATGACAACGCCACATTTTTTCTTCCCGGTACGGAAGGGATTCAACCGCATGAAGGCATTTTACCCGAGCCTGGCGAAAAAGTGATCATCAAGCATACGCCGGACAGCTTTTTCCAAACGGAATTACAGCAGCATCTTGAATCGCTGAATGTAACCCGGTTAGTCATTTGCGGCATGATGAGCCACATTTGTATCGATTCTACGGTAAGAACCGCAAACCGTCTGGGATATGAAGTTCTCGTGCTTGATGATGCCTGCACAACCAGAGATTTACTCTGGGATGGTACCGCGATTCCTGCACAAACCGTTCATCATACGTTTATGGCATCCTTGGACGGCACTTTTGCTCAAGTGATCCCAACCAGCAGTCTCTACGAGCGGATCTAAGCTTCATACATAGACTTTAATTAGTCGACACGTACAATAGATTCAAGGGGTTACCAAAAATATTCTCTATTAACGTACTCATGGTCCAAAAGCTTGAAAAAGCGTGGTCCATGGGTATTTTTAGTGCCTATTTTTCCAAGATGGTCCGTCGGTTTCTAAAAATTGTAAGAAAATCTATATATCATGTTTAATTTGTGAAGTGTTATGTAACCGCTATCATTTTATAATTTTCACAGAAAGGAGGAAAGGAAAAAGAGAAGGACTAGCCATGTAAAGCGCAGCAGAGCCAAGAGAATTCAATGGCAGACGGTTGTAAGGTGCAAAAATAAACATGAGGAGGCAGTTTATGTTGAAACGGAGCAAAAAATGGTTAACGGTCGTTCTTGCAGCTTCCATGAGTCTTGGGTTATTTGCAGCTACCTCAAATGCAGCCACGACGGACTATTGGCAAAATTGGACCGATGGCGGGGGCACGGTGAATGCCGTCAACGGATCCGGCGGAAATTACAGCGTGACCTGGCAAAATTCCGGGAACTTCGTTGTCGGCAAGGGCTGGAATACCGGATCGCCTAACCGGACGATTAACTATAATGCCGGCGTCTGGGCGCCGTCCGGAAATGGATATTTGACGCTCTATGGATGGACGAGAAATTCCCTCATTGAATATTACGTCGTGGACAGCTGGGGAACTTACCGGCCAACCGGAACCTACAAAGGAACGGTGACGAGTGACGGGGGCACCTATGATATTTATACGACCATGCGGTATAACGCGCCATCCATTGACGGCACACAAACCTTCCAGCAGTTCTGGAGTGTCCGGCAATCGAAAAGAGCGACCGGGGTCAATTCTTCCATCACGTTCAGCAATCACGTCAACGCATGGAAGAACGCAGGCATGAATTTAGGCAGCAGCTGGGCTTATCAGGTATTGGCAACGGAGGGATACCAGAGCAGCGGTAGCTCTAACGTAACCGTGTGGTAATCAGCATGAAGCTGCTTTTCATAAGTTATACACTTTAATCAATCCAGACATGTTGAAGGCCGTTTGCCATCAGACGAACGGTCTTCGACGTTGACGGATACCGGCATCGGTCCGCCGCGGTCTGTCTTTTTCCTATTCGTCCTAAAGGAGAAATCCCTATGAGAAAGCTATGGGTTTGTATTTTACTAGCAGCTATGTTTTTGGCCAGCGCTTGTTCACAAGAAGAAACGGGCAAGCAGGAAGATATGGTGTACGTTAAAGGCGGGACTTTTAAGAGCAGTGGCTCCAACTATACTGAAACAAGCATGACCCTTTCAGACTTTTATATCGGCAAATACGAGGTTACACAAGCGGAGTGGGCCAACGTCATGGGTGGCAACCCCTCAGCATTCAAAGGCGATCAGCTGCCGGTAGAGATGGTAAGCTGGTATGACGCCGTGGAGTATTGCAACAAAAGAAGTATCCAGGAGGGCTTAAAACCGTTTTACAACATAGACAAGGATCGTAAAGATCCGAACAACATAAACGAAAACGATCAAATAAAATGGACCGTAACGGTCAATCAAGGCGCGAACGGTTACCGGCTGCCTACAGAAGCAGAGTGGGAATATGCCGCAAGCGGAGGTCTGGAGGGCAAAGGTTTCAAATACAGCGGAAGCAATAAAGCCGAGGATGTCGCATGGTATTGGAGAAACGCCGGGGATAAATATTTATCAGGGGATTGGAACTGGCCGGTCATTGAGAGCAATCATAACCGGACAAAATCGGTCGGTACCCGGAAATCCAACGAGCTGGGTCTTTACGATATGTCCGGCAATGTAAGGGAATGGTGCTGGGACTGGTATGGCGACGGCACGGTTCGTCAAGGCGGTTCCTTCCGGGTTGTGAAGGGGGGCGGCTGGATCGGGGATATCAGCAACACTGAAGTTTCATTTCGAGGGAAATTCGATCCCAACGGGTACGGACCCGATCAGGGTTTTCGTGTCGTCCGCGGGAAATAGGAGGGAAAGCCCTCTTTTTTTTGTTGAGGAGCCAACCGCCTAATTCTCCGAAGCATTCGTCATGGAATAGATCACTCGGACCTGGGCACGTGTCATGCGTCCCCCGCATATGATATGCATGTCATGGGATTCAAACGACAAACCAAAAAGAATTGAGGGAGATCCAACATGAACAACTCCATGCGTGCGGTGTGGCCCAGGGAGTTACGTGACCCGAGCGGGACCCGCTTCGATTCCGACAAGGAAAAGAAAGATGCAGCCGTCTCTCGGGATCCGGACCGGGGATTGACGATGGTCATTGATAAAGGCCTCGGCAGAAATACGTTCGCAGATGTGATCGAAACCGCCTCACCTTACATCGACTGCATCAAATTTGGATTTGGAACGGCACCGCTGTATAGGACGGATATGCTTCTGTATAAAATCGACCTTGCCAAACAGCACGGCATATCCGTAATGACAGGCGGCACTTTGCTGGAAATTGCCGTTCAGCAGGATATCGTGCCTGCGTTCTTTGATACGGTGTGCAATCTTGGTTTTAATGCGCTCGAAGTATCCGACGGTACGATTGAACTGTCCCGCCAAAAACGCACGGAGCTGATCCAGGAAGGAAAGAAGCGCGGACTGCGGGTCTTTTCCGAATTTGGAAAGAAGCTGTCCGGTTCCTTGATTGATGCCGCTATTCTTGCAGATACTGTGGAATTGGATCTGGCTGCAGGCGCCGAATATGTAACGGTCGAAGCCCGCGAGTCGGGAGTCAGTGTCGGCATTTTCGATAAACACGGGGAATGCAGGGAAGATGTGGTGGACGACATCCTCAAATTCGTTCCGGATCACCGGACACTGATTTGGGAGGCGCCCCTTAAAAACCAACAGGCCATGCTCCTGCGCAAATTCGGATCCAATGTTCACCTGGGAAATATCGCTCCGACCGAAGTCATGGCTCTCGAGACACTCCGGCGCGGACTTCGCCAAGACACGTTTGAGTTCGGCCTCAAGGAGAAAACGCCGGATGAATTTTGTTATATGATTTAAAAATGACTGCGGCCGCGTAAATCGCGGCTTGTTTTTTTGTGAGGACATCTCTAAATCCTATAAAGACCATAAAAAATAATGAACAATCTCGACAAATCCGTTCAGTATGAAACAAATCCCGTACATTTAACAATTGCATGTTCGTTCATGGGAATTATAATGGAAGTCGACGATGAGCGCTTACATAACAATCCGAAACGGAGGCCTGATTTATGGATTACATGAAGCTTGGTAATACGGGGATGGATGTCTCGCGGATATGCCTTGGTTGTATGAGCTTCGGCGAAGTGCAGCCGGGAGGGCATCAATGGGTGCTTGATGAGGAGCAAAGCCGCCTGATCATTAAAAGGGCGCTGGAGCTCGGGATCAACTTTTTTGATACAGCGAATGTCTATTCCGGGGGAACCAGCGAAGAGATCACTGGACGCGCATTAAAGGATTATGCGAATCGGGACGAGATTGTCCTCGCTACAAAGGTCTGGGGGCGGATGCATCCAGGCCCCAACGGTGGGGGGCTCTCCCGGAAGGCGATCATGAGCGAAATCGATAAAAGCCTGAAAAGACTAGGCACCGACTATGTAGATCTTTACATTATCCACCGCTGGGATTACAACACGCCGATTGAAGAAACGATGGAAGCCCTGCATGATGTAGTGAAGGCCGGAAAGGCAAGATATATTGGTGCTTCCGCCATGTATGCGTGGCAGTTTCAAAAGGCGCTGTATACGGCAGAGAAACATGGCTGGACGCGCTTTGTCTCCATGCAAAATCACCTGAACCTCATTTATCGCGAAGAGGAACGGGAGATGATGCCGCTGTGCAAGGATCAAAAAATAGCGGTGACCCCTTACAGTCCATTAGCATCGGGAAGGCTGATCCGCGATTGGTCGGAAACGACGCATAGATCGGAGACCGATCGAGTCCAAAAATCCAAGTACGATGCGACGGCGGATGTAGACCGGCTGGTCGTAGAGCGAGTAGCCTCGATTGCAGAGAAACGCGGTGTACCCCGTATCCATATCGCGCTAGCCTGGCTGCTGCAAAAGGAATCGGTAGCTGCTCCAATCATAGGGGCGACGAGAATCGGCCAGGTTGAAGATGCTGTAGGTGCACTATCCGTTAAATTATCTCCGGAAGAGATTGCATTTCTGGAAGAACCGTATGTTCCGCATCCGGTCGTTGGAGCGCAGTAAAAAACGAAAAGGCAGCTCACTTGCTGAGCTGTCTTTTTTGTGGATCAGCAATTTATTCCATTTAATACGACTCCTTTTGCACGATTCATAGACTTTCTTTGGGCAATGAATGGTACAATACGAATGGAATAAATAGAAATGATCACGAACGGAAGGATGTTAGCCATGAGCGAATCGAATCAGGAATATATCGTCATCTCGGCTGCGAGGGAAAACAATCTCAAAAACGTTTCCCTGCAAATACCCAAACGGAAAATTTCGATCTTCACCGGGGTATCCGGATCAGGCAAGTCATCGATCGTTTTCGATACGATTGCCGCAGAATCTACGCGATTGTTGAATGAGAATTTCAGCATGTTTGTACGGACGTTCCTGCCCAAATATCCGCAGCCGGATGCGGATGCGATCGAAAACCTGAGCATGGCTGTCATAGTCGATCAGAAGCGGCTGGGCGGAGGTTCCCACTCCACAATGGGAACCATTACCGATATTTCACCCATACTCCGGCTGCTTTTCTCCAGAGTGGGTCAGCCTTATGTCGGAGGAGCGAACATGTTCTCGTTTAACGATCCGCAAGGCATGTGTCCCGAATGTAACGGAATTGGCCGCAGCCTCGGCGTCGACATGAGCAAAGCGGTGGATATGTCCAAGTCGCTCCGGGAAGGGGCCATTATGCTGCCGGGATATACAGTGGACGGATGGGAATGGAACATGCTCATCCAGTCGGGTTCCTTTGATCCGGATAAGAAGCTCAGCGACTATTCGGATGAAGACTTGGATCTGCTGCTGTATGGCAAGGCAAGGAAAGTGAAAATGGATTTCGCCGGTAAGGCAACCAATATTACTGTCGAAGGCGTCATTGAGAAGTTCACCAACAAATACATCAAACAGGACGTGAAAACGAAGTCCGAGCGCACGCAGCAGACCGTTGCTCCGTTCATGACCGAGGGGCCCTGCTCCAGCTGTCACGGCGCAAGGCTTAGTCAAGCGGCGCTGGGCTGCAAAATTAATGGACACAACATTGCGGAGCTGTCTTCCATGGAAGTCGGGCATCTCATTCGCGTAATTCGCGAGATTGACGATGCCGCGGCGGCGCCGATGGTCAAGTCGCTGACGGAACGGCTGCAGCATCTGGTGGATATCGGCCTTGATTATTTGACGCTGGACCGTGAGACAGATACCTTATCCGGCGGAGAGTCGCAGCGCGTCAAAATGGTGAAGCACTTGAGCGGGAGCTTGGTAGATGTCACTTATATTTTCGATGAGCCCAGTGTCGGACTCCATCCTCGCGATGTGCACCGGTTAAATGAGCTGCTTCAGAAGCTGCGCGACAAAGGCAACACGGTGCTGGTGGTTGAGCATGATCCCGATGTCATCAAAGTAGCGGATCATATCGTCGACGTCGGACCCCATGCCGGCAGCCGCGGAGGAACCATCGTCTATGAAGGAAGCTACCCCGGTCTGTTGGAATCCGGCACATTGACGGGAACTCATATGAAGCGTCAGCTCCAGCTCAAGCAAGATTGCAGGCATCCATCCGGCAAGCTGTCCATCCGGAATGCCAATCTGCATAACTTGAAGAACGTAAATGTCGATATACCAACCGGGGTTCTGAACGTTATAACCGGCGTCGCCGGCTCTGGGAAAAGTACCCTTATTAACGACGTATTCCTCAGTCAGCATCCGGACGCCATCGTCATCGACCAATCGGCAATCGGCGTGTCGACACGCTCAAACCCTGCGACCTATACGGGCATACTGGACGATGTTCGCAAGGCATTTGCTTCCGCGAACAAGGTGAGTCCAAGCTTATTCAGCTTTAACTCCAAGGGGGCCTGCGAGAATTGCCAAGGGCTGGGCGTCGTGTACTTGGATCTATCATTCTTCGAAAGCGTGAAGCTGCCATGCGAAGTCTGCGGAGGGAAACGGTTCAAGGAAGAAGTGCTCGAATACAAGCTGAATGGCAAGTCCATAGCCGAAGTGCTGGAGATGACGGTCGAGCAGGCTTTGGAATTTTTCCAGATCAAAGAGGTCGTCCGCAAGCTCCAGGCCATGAGTGACGTGGGACTGAACTACATCACCCTCGGCCAGCCGCTCAGCACGCTCTCTGGCGGGGAATGCCAGCGTATCAAACTGGCTAGCGAGCTGCACAAGAAAGGCAGCATCTACGTGATGGACGAGCCGACGACCGGCCTGCATATGTCGGATATCGGCCACCTGCTTGGGATCATGAACCGCCTGGTGGATACCGGAAATACGGTGATCGTCATTGAGCATAACCTTGAAGTGATCAGCCAAGCGGACTGGATCATCGATATGGGACCGGACGGAGGCAGCAAGGGCGGACAGGTGGTGTTCGAAGGCACGCCGCAAGAGATTATCCATGCGGAGCAGTCGATCACGGGAAAATACTTGAGGTAACCATCCAATAAACAAACGACGGCTTGATTATAAGGTATTCAAATCACATCACAGCAATGGGGAGGTGGCAATCGGTGTTAAGTGAGAACAACGAAAATAAACTAAAGCGGGTCATCCATGAACAGCAATTCGGGCATGCATTGGATTATCTAATGGAGACCGTTCGCCAAGGCATTCGTTTGAGCAAAAGTAGGGTAGAAGATTACAAGGCAGCCGGATGTTCCAGGATCGGTGGTGATCCGGATCTCCCGGCTGATGTGGAATGGCCTGTGGATTCAAAGGGAACTCCCATGACGTTCCTTGCCCAGCTTAGGCTGCGTGAGCTGATGGGTTATGACGAAGCTTCCCGACTTCCGGCAAACGGCGCGCTTTATTTTTTCATTGGAATCGATGAACCGGCCTATGACATTGAGCATAAAGTGCTCTATTTGCAGGAGGAGCAGCTTCAAGCAGCGCAGCGGCGGCATGCACCGGAAGTGACGGCACTCGAAGATGCATTTACGGGTTATCAGGTGTCGGCAAGGTCCACTCTGGAGCCGCCTAATTACGGTTATGTGGATTACGAACAGGTGGAAGACGATGAGCATGATTACGAGCATTACGAGGAGCTTTGCTTCGAGCTGACCGGATACAGCTCTATTGACCTGGCGACGATGTTCGGCTATCCCGGAACCCAGCATGGCGATTGCGAATACGAAGCGGCACTGAAGCTGTTGACCGGCGAAAAATACAACTATTCCGAAACGGAGGCGCTGAAGCAGATCACCCGGCACCTGAACGGTGACCCGGATCGGGCGCAGCAGGAAATCAGGGATACCCTGTTGCTGTTGGCACTAGATTCGGACGATGATGTAGGTTTTTGCTGGTGGGATGCCGGCGAACTGCAGTTTTTCATCCGGAAGGAAGATTTGCTGGCCGGCAATTTTGATCGTACATACTGTTCCCTTTATTCGAGTTAGGGGGCAGCGGTTCGAGTAGAATAAAGCATAGAAATTCGAAAGAAATGACCAAATCCTGCCTGCAGAAGGCTGCGCAAGTCGATGCCTAAAGATTTTAACGATTGGGAAATAGCAAATTTAGAGGATATGCTTACCCGATTGCAGTAATAATATAAGCCAATACTGAATAGGCACTATAAAACATCAAGGAAGGAAGTACACATCATGATCATCGTTCATGCCAAACTTGAGATCTTGCCGGAGCAAGAGGAACGCTTTTTGAAGGAAGCCGAAAGCCTGCTTGCTGCTACCAGAGCGGAAGAGGGGAATATCAGCTATGAATTATTCAAATCCGTGGAGCACGAGCACTATTATACAATGGTGGAGATTTGGAAGGATTTTGGAGCCGTTCAGGCGCACAACAGCAGCGACCATTTCCAGGCATTCGTACAGACGGCCAAAACGCTACTGGCTTCTCCAATGGAGTTGAAAGTTTTTCAGGGCGAGCCTGTGCAGGCTTAACGAAAGCGAAGTGAATCAATCCCTAACCTCCCCAATGTGGAGGTTGGGGATTTTTTGTTATCTGTTAAAATGTCATTCAGCGGCAATCCCTTACAAAGAGACTTCCTCCGCACTCATTTCAACGGTATACTTTTGGGAGAATACGGTTTGGAAGGAGTACCTCATCTTGGCAAAATGGGATAATATGCTGTCCATCCTTTGGATGCTTAAATCCAGAAAAAAGCTGACCGCCGCGCAAATAGCGGATCAATTGGAGATCAGCGTTCGGACGGTTTACCGCTATATCGATGCATTAAGCGCCAGTGGCGTTCCGATTGTTGCTGATTCAGGGCATGACGGAGGGTTCTATATATTGGAGACCTTCAGGGAAACGCCTTTATTTTTTCGGTCGGTAGAACTCAAGGCGATCGTAGACGCATCGAAGTTTGCGAAGGGGGTCGGGTATCCGTATACGGATGAACTCGAGCACGCCCTGGAAAAAATCGAACACAGTTTGAATGAAGAACAAATGCTGGATCTACAGCGTCTGACGAGCGGCTTCAGTGTAATCTCTTCCGCGTCCCATCCGGGTATTGTTCCTATGCTCCGACAGTTGGAACAGGCCATTTTGGATGGACAGACGCTTCTCATCGCTTACCGTAAAGAAAACTCCGATTCGGCCAAAGAGCGGAGTATCGATCCCTATGGGTTGACCTTACGCAGAAACGAATGGTATCTTATCGCATTCTGCCACCAATCTTCCGAAATTCGGACTTTCCGTGTGGACCGGGTCGAGAGTGTGTTCCGGACGGAATCCTTTTTCACCATGCCGGAGAACTTCTCCACAGAGGACTATTTCCGCGAACAATCGCACAAGGAGCGAGAAGCGGAAGGACCGATGGTGTTAATCCGAATTGAAGGAGATACGAGGAGTCTGGATGCGATATGCAGCCACTGGCATATGCATCACTATTTGACGGAACGTACCGACGCCGAAGCGCGGTTCCTCATCGACACCCCAACGATTGACAAATATCTTCCGAGATATCTGCTTACCTTTGGAACAAGCATCCGGGTGTTGGAGCCGATCGCGTTGAAAAATCAAATCAAAGCAATGGCCAGGCAAATCGCCGAACTGTATGCGGATGATGAAAATTGAGCTTCACTGACGGGGGCTGTCAGTGAAGATGCCTATAATGAATGTAAAACATGAATCTTAAAGGAGGAAGATGAATGTCTACATTCAGAATGGAGCATAAAAACCCGGAGGGGTTATTCCAATCCAAAGCATTCAGTCAGGCGATTACAGTAAGCGGAAAGGCAAAGACGATTTATATCGGTGGGCAAAATGCCGTTAATGCGTCAGGCGAACTCGTCGGCCCCGGTGATTTGGAAGTACAGACCAAGCAGGCGCTGCATAATATCGCAACGATTCTAGCATCTGAACATGCAAGTTTCGCCAATTTGGTTAAACTCAATATTTATTTAGTCAGCGGCAGCGATCCCCGAGTTGGCTACAAAGCTTTTCTGGAGGTAGCAGGTGAATTAGAACATCCTCCACTGGTCACGGTTCTATTTGTTTCGGAATTTGCCCGCCCATCCGTTCTCCTTGAAATCGATGGGATTGCCGTCATTGAAGATAACGATTAAGCAGCGGATCAATCAGACTCGGCTCCATTTCGTACTGGGTACGAAGGGGGGCCGGTTTTTTTGATTTTACTTGGGTTGCAGGATCAACAGAAGAGGGGCAGGAAAGCCCGAATGGAATCTGAAATTATCTCAACTCCATCCAAGTTTAATACACCGCACCCGATATATTGTGTGTTATAATGTACAAAAAGGATGGTATAACGCACGAATTGACCGGGCTGTGACCACACTTAGAGACGTATCGTTATTTTATTTTCCGGCTCAACAACGAACATCACAGTAAAGAATTGAGAGGATAAAAGACGTGTCAGAGAATGTTCAACATCATCAACAAGAAATCGAAGTGAAAGAAGACAGCTTGCTGCAGGGGATCAGAGACTGCATCCCCACGCTGCTGGGTTACTTAAGCATTGGATTCGCCGCAGGTGTTGTAGGCAAAACCTCCGGTTTATCCGTCCTCGAAATTACCTTGATGTCCACCCTGATTTATGCCGGCTCGGCACAATTTATTATGGCGGGCATGATAGCGGCGCATGGGTCGGCGGCAGCCATCATTCTAACGGTATTCATCGTCAATTTGCGCCACCTGCTGCTCAGCGCAGCGATGTCGCCTTATTTCCGCCACCTGTCCGCATTCAAGACGATGTTCGTCGGCGCGCTGCTTACAGACGAAACCTTCGGGGTCGCCATGAATAAGGCGATGAATCGCAGCTCACTCAGTGAAAAATGGATGCACGGCCTCAATATTACCGCATATTTGAATTGGATCATCGCCACCATTGCGGGAGCGTTTTTCGGGAAGTGGATTACCGATCCTGAGAAATACGGACTTGATTTTGCACTGACCGCCATGTTTATCGGACTGCTTGTCCTCCAGATGATCAGCAGAAAGATCATCCGGAAAGATCTCATCGTAGCCGTCTGCGCGGTTCTGATCGTGCTCGGAGCGGGCTCCTTTGTATCCGGGAGTGTGGCCGTTATTATAGCAACCATCGTGGCGGCTGCCATTGGAATGGTGGTGGAAAAATGGAAATAAGATGGCACATCCTGCTGGCGATCATGGGCGCCTCGGTCGTCACACTTCTTCCGCGCGTTCTTCCGCTCGTGTTGCTGAGCCGTATGCAGTTGCCTGAGTGGACCATGCGCTGGCTCAATTACGTACCTGTTGCCGTTATGGCGGCATTAATCGCGCAGGAGCTGTTCACGACAGACGGAAAGGTCCATATTTTACAACATTACGTTGAAATTTTGGCTGCCATCCCTACCTTTGCGACGGCGATCCTGACGCGAAGCTTATTAGGAACGGTAGTGGTGGGCATTCTTTCCTTAATGGTACTCCGGTTTGTGCTGTAAGCGGATGACGGGGAACGAAACTGCTCAAAGAATAAGACTGTCGGTGATTTTCATTTACCGGCAGTCTTTTTCATGGTCATTTGGCGTATATCCGGAAAGAACTCCAAATCGGACAACAGAACACGAATTATTATTATGGTGATTTTCTGGAACACAATCTACAATGAAGGCGCAAGTCTCGGATTGCAATAAAACAACCTCCGACATCCATCAGCTGGTATACAGCCGGCGGATGTTTCTTTATCTTTTCTAAATATTCCTGCGGCGATAGAATGAATGTTGAGATCCTTACCATCATTGTCCATGGCGGACAAGCTGAAAAGCGGGGGTGCCCATGTCGTTGATCAAACGTCCCAAACTGAGCATTTATTTGAGGCTGGTGCTTACTTTTCTGTTTATCGTGGCTCCTCTCTATGCAGTCAGCGCCCAGATGAACCGGGTCGGGCAGAACTCCGTCAAGGAGGAAATCTCCAGCTCCATGCTGGCTAAAGTACATTTTTACTTGGCTTCGCTGGACCAGGACTTCAGTAAAACGATCAAGCTCGGCAGAGAGTATATTACGGACGATGATATCGGTAAGCTCAGCGTGGCTGCCTCGATCATGCCGGATTACGAGCGCACGAAGGCGATGCTGCGCCTGCAGAAGCAGATGCTGCTCCTGAAGGCATCCAGCAGTTACATCACCAATGCAAGCATTCATATTTCGATGCTGGATCGGACCATCTCATCCAACAGTGGTGTGGATATCATCCCCAAGGATGAATTCAACGTGCTGAGCACATCGGAACAACGCGGGTATTCGCCGTTTATCGCCTGGAAAAACCGCTTGTTTATCAGTATGCCTTACCCCGAAAACATTCTGTCCGAAGAAGACCCCTCTTATCTCGTCGATATAGAAATTGATCAAAAGGAGATCGTCAAGGCGCTGGGTGACATGATTGACAACGCTCAAGGCGGCGCCCTGCTGATCGACGACCGCAACCAATGGAGCCTCTCGAGCCTGCATCGTCCTGAGACGGAAACGGGCTTGCGTGATTGGGTTACGGGTAAAATCAGCTCCGGGTCCAAGAAAGGGGTAGAGTCGATTGAAATCGGATCGAAAGTCTATTTTATCAGTTATGAACACTCCTCGACCATGAATGCTGTCCTTTTGACCTATTTGCCTCAGGACAGCGTACTGGGACCTTTGAATACCTACCGGTTCTGGTTTCGCCTTTTTTCCATCATTTCGATTTTTATCATTGCCTATTTTTCCTACATCATTTATCGATTGATACATCAGCCATTGCGGACATTGGTGAAGGCGTTTCGTTCGGTCGAACACGGGAATTTCAACCATGTGGTTTCCTACCGTTTCAAGGATGAATTTTCATACCTTTACATTCAATTCAATGCGATGCTGGAACATATCCGCGTGTTGATTCACGAAGTATACGAGCAGAAATACCGGGCAAAGGTGTCGGAGTTCCGGCAGCTGCAGTCGCAGATTAACCCCCACTTTTTATACAACAGTTTCTTTACGCTCTCACGCATTGCCAAAAACGAGGATTACGAAGGTGTGACTACGTTCGCTCAATACCTGGGGCAATACTTCCAATTCGTCACGCGCGACGGCGACGGGGAAGTGACGCTCGAGGCGGAATGGATGTTTGTCAAGACGTATGTCGATATTCAATCGTTCCGGTTTTCGAACCGTATTTCCGTACAGCTGGGTGAGCTGCCGTCTGCTTACAAGAAGCGGGAAGTTCCAAGACTGATTCTTCAGCCGATCGTCGAAAATGTGTATAACCATGGGCTAGTGAACAAAAAGAAGGACGGCATGATCGAAATCACCTTTGAAGACGCCGCCAATTACATTGTGATCGCTGTGGAGGATAATGGGGACGAATTGACGGATGAACGTTTAAGAGAGCTGCAGTCCAAGCTTGGGTCGGAACAACCCCCGCTTGAGACGACAGGACTGGTCAATGTCCATCGAAGAATTCAAATCAAATTCGGTGATCGCTATGGTCTCCGGATGTCAAGGGGCAAGCTGGGCGGGTTAAGGGTCGAAATGACAATTCCTTCGGAGGGTGAGGACAGAATATGAATCGTTTGCTGATCGTTGATGACGAACCCATTATCGTTGACGGAATCTATCGTCTTCTGCAAGAGGAAGAAGAACTGCAATTGGATCTGCACCGCGCGTATGGCGGGGATGAAGCCTTGGAGAAGCTGAATGCGATCCGGTTTGACGTCGTGCTGTCGGATATATGGATGCCCGGGATGACCGGCCTTGAGCTGCAGGAGCATATCAACGAGAGATGGCCGGCCTGTAAAATCATTTTTTTGACCGGGCACCCGGATTTCAATTACGCGCAGACGGCCATTCGCAATCAGTGTATGGATTACATTCTCAAGACCGAAAGCGACGAAATGCTGCTGCGCAGCGTCCGAAAGGCGATCGAGCTGCTGCAAACCGAACGAATGAATGCCGGATTTCTCGATAAAGCTTCGGAGCAGTTTCAGCTAGCCGTACCGGCGCTGCAGAGAGAAATTCTTCAAGGATTTTGCGAAGGAATCCAGCCGCTGAAATCGCTGAAGCCCGAGCTGCTGAAGAGTCTATCCATTCCGCTTACGCTTGACGGGAAGGTCATGCTGGTCATGGGGAGGGTCGACCGCTGGCCTATTCAAATGACAAAGGCTGCGGATAAAGCGCATATGATGTTTGCCATCCATAATATTGCGAAGGAATACCTGTCTTCCTGTGCGCTTCAATCCGTCGATGTAGA
This sequence comes from Paenibacillus sp. SSG-1, assembly GCF_002224835.1. Lineage (NCBI taxonomy): Bacteria > Bacillati > Bacillota > Bacilli > Caryophanales > Paenibacillaceae > Paenibacillus > Paenibacillus sp. SSG-1. The sequence goes on along the minus strand of NZ_MBRK01000001.1, from coordinate 3,204,300 downwards.
GCATAACCGCTTTTTCTGGCTGATCCAGCCTAAAGTGCTGTTGGAATGGGGTTCAACTCATGCAGCAGCCCCTGAGGATGAGTGGTCCCGAACGATCAGGTTTGTTCATGGCACCCTGGAAATGATCCAGTCGACGAGCCTGGAGCTGTTGAAGATTCCTCTTTCGTTTGCGGCTGCAAAAGAAGGGGTGGAATGGAGAGAAATCCCGGCCCGATATCAGAAGCTGCGCGCAGGCCTAAGCCGCGGGCTGGGAATCGGCCAGGAGACCATCCTGATCGAAGGCCAGCAATCGGGAGATTTTTCGGTGGATGAAAGCGAAATTCAGAAGCAAACGATACGTCAATTGATTCGAAAATGGTCGGGGAACGACTACGTCTCCGAAGAGGAGAAGCAGGAAATGTATAAGCTGCTTTCCTTACTTTCCGATATGATGGACCCGTTTTACGAGGATGTTGGTTTTTTTCTCGAAATTTACTACGCCATCGCTTCGCATCTGTTGACTCAATTAAACCGGTGGTCTGTGGATCATGCGGCGCTAGAAGAAGTAGAGATGGACCGGCTGTCTCATTATCAGCTGCACGCGACCAGAAAAGACGCATTCCATTATTTGATTCATGCGGCGCTGCGGCTGATCGAAGTGCGTGATGATGAGAAAAAGGAGCATACAAATCAAGTGGTATCCAGGTTGAACCGCTATGTAGAAGAACATCTGGACTCCGACTTGTCCCTGACGACGCTCTCGGATCTTGTACATCTGAATCCCTATTATATGTCGAGATTGTACAAACAAATGACCGGCGTGAATTTGCCTGATTATATCACCGACGAACGGATCAAAAAAGCAAAAGAACTGGTCGTCGAATCCTATCTGAAGATGCATGAAATCTGCAAAAAAGTAGGGTTTGAATCCCCTGCCTATTTTACGCGGATTTTTAAAAAGAAGACGGGCAGTACGCCCCAGGAGTTCAGAGAAAAGCACCAGCCGACCAGATTTAAATAAATGATGCAGCTGGTGTTTCGCAGCAGTGCTCCATGTCGTGCAATTCGAGCAAGTAATGTGCAATTCTTATTATGGGATGGCTAAATACGTCACTTTATAATATGGGTAAGGCCTAGAATCACCGGTCGACAGGCCGCTTGTCCAGAGCTCGGCAAGTGGTTACCCGTGGATTACGAGGGCTGAAAAGCGATAACAGAAATGGGAGGGTACTCATGAAGTCAGTCAAAGCTATGCTGGCGCTTCTCACGGTCAGCTCCATGATTGTCGTATCGGCCTGCGGTTCTTCCACAAACGAATCTTCGGATACCAAGCCAGATGCCGGCTCGGATAAGGCTGCTTCCACAGCAGCTTCTGCAGGGCCGCTCAGCAAGTACACGTCGCCAATCGAAGTGACTACGGTGAGAACCGCGGATGCTTCGGTAAAGTTTGCCGGCAGCGATACCCTTGAGAATAACGAGTGGACCCGTGCCTATAAGGACGAACTTGGCATCAATCTGAAATTTAAATGGATTGCTACCAGCGGTGATGATGCGACCCAGAAAATGAACGTCATGATTGCATCAGGAGATCTTCCCGACATTATTCCGGTTAACGCAAATCAGCTCAAACAATTGGTAGACGCCGATATGATCGAAGATTTGTCGAGTGTTTATGAAAAGTATGCAACTCCGCTGGCCAAACAATTTATGGATGGTGCACAGCTCGATTCCGCTAAATTTGATGGTAAGCTGATGGCCATTCCGAATACGAACTCGTCCATTGATGGAGCGAACGTCCTTTGGGTACGGACCGACTGGCTCAAGAAGCTGAAGCTGCCGGAGCCGAAAACGATGGATGACGTCTATACAATCGCAGAGGCCTTTGCCAAGCAGGATCCTGATGGAAACGGAAAAAACGACACCTTCGGACTGGGGATCAACAAGGGCATTGTCGGCGGCGGTATCATGGGTCTGGGCGGCTTCTTTAACGGTTTTCACGCTTATCCCGGAGCGTGGATTAAGGATAGTTCCGGCAGCTTAGTCTATGGTTCCATCCTTCCTGAGACAAGGGAGACGCTGCTGAAGCTGCAGGAAATGTACAAAGCGGGGCTGCTGGATAAGGAGTTTGGCGTGAAGGACGGAAACAAGACGGGCGAGGATGCGGTTGCAGGAAAAATCGGGCTGTATTACGGAGCGATGTGGAACCCGATCAATCCGCTCCAGAAAGGTAAAGACCTGGATCCGCAGATGGAGTGGGAGGCCTACAAAATCGTCTCCGTTGATTCCGATCCGGCAAGGCCGCAAGTCGGAAATCCGGTATTCGCGTATTATGCAGTCAAAAAAGGCGCCAAAAATCCCGAAGCGGTCATGCAGATGGTCAACTTGTTTATCGAGAAGGGTTGGGGCGAGAAGGCGGATTTCAGCCACTTCTTCAGTTCCCCGGATGGCATCGAGCTGTTTAAGCATGCGCCGTTCAATGCCTGGTCTCCAACGAAAAACCTGGATGTACACCTGTCTGTCATCGAGAGCTTAAAAACCGGGGACACATCCAAGCTGAACGGAGAACAACTGACGACTTATGAGAAGATCAAGCAATTTAATAACGGTGACAACAAGCAATGGAATCAGGCGAGGGTGTTCGGCGAGTCCAGCTCATTCGCGGTCATCAACCAATATCAAAAGGAAAACCTGCCGCTCATGAACGAGTTTTTCGGAGCACCGACCAAGAGCATGGGGGACAAGAAAGCGACGCTGGATAAAATGGAACTGGAGACATTTACCAAGATTATTATGGGCGAACCGATCAGTACGTTCGATAAATTTGTCGAGGATTGGAAAAAGCTTGGCGGAACCGATATGACAAATGAGGTTAACGAGTGGGCCAAATCGGTCAAGTAAATCAGAGAAGGGCAGGCGATGAAATGACATTCAAGAAATGGAGGCATGAACTGCCGCTTCACTTTATGCTTCTGCCGGCGCTTGTCCTCCTTGCCGTGTTCAGCTATTGGCCGATGGTAGGCATCGTCATCGCTTTTCAGAAATTTTACCCGAATAAGGGCTTTTTCGGCTCGGATTGGGTCGGCTTAGACAATTTTCTCTACGTGTATCATCTTCCCGGCATCTCCCAAATCGTATTCAACACGATCTTTATTGCCGTCATGAAAATTATCGCAGGCCTTGTGGTTCCGATCACGGTGGCGCTCCTTCTGAATGAGATGGCGAGAGAGAGGATCAAGCGGATGATCCAGACACTGATCTATTTGCCCCACTTTTTGTCATGGGTCATCTTGGGAGGCGTTTTGATCGATGTGTTGTCGCTGAAGGGGATTCTCAATCAGTTTCTCGGATGGTTTGGAATGGACCCGGTTTATTTTCTGGGCGACAATCACTGGTTTCCGTATGTGCTGGTTGCCACGGATACGTGGAAGGATTTTGGCTTCGGTACGATTGTATATTTGGCAGCGCTTACCGGAATTGATCAGTCGCTGTACGAAGCGGCAGAGATCGACGGTGCAAGCCGTTGGCGGCAGACACTGAACATAACGATCCCCGGTATTTTGCCGGTCGTCGTCCTGATGACGACGCTAAGTCTGGGAAATGTGCTGAATGCCGGATTCGACCAGGTGTTCAATCTGTACAGTCCGCAGGTGTATGAAAGCGGGGATATCATCGACACGTTCGTATACCGGATCGGATTGATCGATGCACAATACAGCGTGGCGACGGCCGTAGGCTTATTCAAATCCGTGGTGTCCCTTGTGCTGATCTCTTCATCATACCTGTTGGCTTACCGGTTTGCCGGATACCGGATCTTTTGACGGAGGAGGGGACTTCATGGTTCAAAAACGGGGGATCGGCCGCACCTTGTTTGTGGCTTTCAATTACACGTTTCTTCTCGCTATCTCCGTCCTGTGCCTGCTGCCGCTTGTTCACGTGCTTTCAGTATCATTTAGCTCCAGTGCAGCGGCGATGGGCGGATTGGTCAAATTATGGCCGGTTCAATTTACGCCGAACGCTTACGAATACGTATTGAAAAAGCCCGAATTTCTAACTGCGTTATGGATTACGTTGAAACGTGTCGTGCTTGGCGTTTCCATCAGCATGTTTCTCACCATTCTGACCGCATATCCGCTGGCAAAAGAGAAATCGAAATTCAAATGGAGAACGATGTACGCGTGGCTGCTCGTCCTGACGATGCTGTTCAACGGCGGCCTCATCCCCTGGTATATGACGATAAAGTCCCTGGGGATGCTCGATTCGATTTGGGCGCTCGTATTACCGGGGGCGGTTCCGGTTTTTAATGTGATCCTGCTGCTGAATTTTTACCGGGGGCTGCCCAAGGAACTGGAGGAGTCCGCCTTTATGGACGGAGCCGGCCATTGGACGACGCTTTGGCGCATTTATGCGCCGCTGTCTTTGCCGGCGCTGGCGACGATCGGGCTGTTCACAATTGTCAGCCATTGGAACAGCTGGTTTGACGGTCTCATCTTGATGAATTCACCGGAAAATTACCCGCTCCAGAGCTATTTGAGAACTATTATTGTTGGCCAGGACCTCACGATGCTGACTTCAACCGATTTGTCGCTGCTTCAGGATTTATCGGAGCAAACGGTGAAAACGGCCCAGATTTTTCTCGGGGCACTGCCGATCATTCTGGTGTACCCGTTCCTGCAGCGCTTCTTTATTAAAGGGATAGTTATGGGCAGCGTGAAAGGATGACGAAACAATGACAACGAACATGCGTGTACCTGATTCATGGAGCCATCACTTTCTGGAGCCTCCGAAGTTGACAGGAACCTTATTTTGGCTGCATGGCACAGAAAGTCCCGAAGAACTCCGGAAGACATTCGACTTGGCCGTCGGGTCGGGAATCGGAGAGCTGACGCTGGAGTCGAGACCCCATTGGGACTATCTTGGGCCGAAGTGGTGGTCGGATTTGAAGCTGATTCTGGGATGGTGCCGGGAAGCCGGGGTAAGTGCCTACCTGTTCGATGAAAAATGGTATCCGAGCGGCGTGGCCGGTAATACGATCCAGAAGCTCGACCCGGCGTTTCGGCGCTCGTCGATCCGCCTCCAATATATACGCTACCGCGGGCCGCTGAACCGGGTAAGCCTGATGCCTCCATGGACGCACCGGAGCCGGTCCGTTGTGATGAGCGTCTTTGCTTACCCGATGTCGGAGGGGGTGATCGGTTACGAGCAGGGTGTTGATTTGACCGAACGCCTGCACCGCCCCGATTCACCGCACATGCACGGGATCGTGCACGGCATCCACTGGGACGTCCCTTCGGGAGAGTGGATCGTCTGCTTTGTCATCGAAGATAAGACCGATAACTACATCGACCCCCTTCACCCGGGAGCCGTGAAAGCTTTCATTGACCGTGTGTATGAATCGTCGAAAAGAGAAGTCGGGGCGTATTTCGGCAATCCGGTCCGAGGTTTTTTCTTTGACGAACCGGCCTATTTCAATCATGAACAGGAAATACCTTGGGGCTATGAGCTGCGTCGACGGTTTATTGAAGCGAAAGGATACGATCCGATACGATTTTTGCCGGCATTATGGCTGAAAGGGGAGAGCAAGGGCAGCGAATGTTTCATTTACGATTACTATGATTTTCTGAATAAAGCATACGCGGATACGTACTGCCGACCGATTCACGAATGGTGCCGCAATCATGGGCTGAAATATATCGGGCATTGGTACGAACACGAAGCGAGCCCGAATCATGGGGAAAGGTACATGTTCCATGAGCGGACTACGGAGGGACCGGGCGACTTTTTTGAAGTTTCCCGGTTTGCAGACGAAGGCGGGATTGACGTCGTTTGCAACCAGATTATTCCGGGCCACCGGAATCGGGATTACTGGGGGCTGCCTAAGCTGGCCAGCTCCGCCGCCCATATCTATGGATTGAAAGACGATTTGGCCATGTCGGAGACATTTGGGGCCTACGGCTGGCATCTGGGCCTCAGAATGATGAAGTGGCTGACCGATTGGCAGGCCGTGCGGGGGATCAATCATTTTATACTGCATGCTTTTAACCCGAAATGGCCCGATCTGGATTGCCCGCCTTATTTCTATGACGGGGGGCTAAATCCGCAGTGGCCTTATTTTCCGGCCTATATCCAGTATGTGAACCGGCTCTCTTATTTTTTTCGCGAAGGCAAGCATGTCGCATCGCTGCTGCTTCTATATCCAGGGGCTCTCGGCCATGCCGGCGAATCGACCCCGATCGAGGATGTCCAGCAGGTGCTCCAGGAGAATCAATACGACTACGATCTCGTACCACAGGATGAGCTGCTGCTGTCCCGAATCGCCGGAGGCCGGCTGGAGATACGTAGCGAGAGCTACGCAGCGGTCGTTGTTCCCGGGACGGAGGTCGTAACGGAAATGCTGCTTCATAAGCTTCATGAGGTGGTTCAGTCGGGCGTTCCCGTGGTGTTTGTAAATCATCAACCGACGGGGGTGTTGAAACGTAAGCAGGAAGCAATGCCGCTGTCACCGTTCCTGTCAGGGCCGGGTATGCATCTGGCTGGCAATCCGTCCGATTTGCCGGAATTGCTTCGCCACAGCGGTATATCCGCGCAGCTCTCTTTTGAAGGAAGCGGCCGGGAGAACCTGCGCATCCTTCACCGGATAAGGGAGGACCAGTCTCTATGGATGGTCAGCAATGAAGATGTAGAAACCGTTGTTGACGGATGGATCCGCCTGCCAGGGGAACCGGATGTAAACGCCCTGCATGCCTGGGAGCCAATAACTGGCGAACGATGGCATCTGCGGTCACGGATTTCACCAGACACAGCTAATGAGCGGGAATTTCACCTGCGGATTCCGCCTTACCGTTCGCTGATTCTGATTCCGTCTGTTCTCGACGTCCAGGAAGAAGTGCAGGTTCCCGTTCCGGCGGCCTATATCCGCAGCGGGCAGCAACACGGCGTCATCGATATAGACAGCGCGCAGATTCACTTTGACTGGCAGGGAGAAGCGAGGAGCGGGTTACCGTCGTGGCTCCGCTTGGATCCTTCTTATTCCGGTACACTTGCATATACCTGGACCATGGATATGCCGCCGTCCGAGCTGGAGGCTTTGAACCGGGTTATTCTGGATCTCGGTCAGGTGGAGGAAATTGCGGAGGTGGAGGTGAACGGCACATCAGCCGGATTCAGCTTTGTTCCGCCATATCGCTTTGATGTGATGCCATGGCTGGCCCCCGGCTTGAATCGGTTTAAGGTACGCGTAACCAATGTCGTATCGAACCGCATGAGCAAGGCGGAAGTACTCGAGGACGCGGGCCCGGATTGGAAAGAGCGCCGTGAACAGTTCTCGATCCCGGAGGATGGCGGGCTTCTCGGCCCGGTTCGGCTGGAATTCCATCATATCGATTGGAAGTGAACGCAATGGATATCGTCAGTAAACTTACGGACGCTTGGTGGTTATCTCCCCGGGGCTCGGATGCAGATCACGTAAATGAACATAACGCTGCACGCAACGAGGTTGCCTATTTCCGCCGTTCGTTTTCACTGGTCAAACCGGCCACGCTTGTGCTGTCAATCAGCGCCCACAGCCGCTACCGCTTATGGATCAACGGGCAAGCCGTTCTTTCTGGTCCTTGCAAGGGGGATCGCTGGCGTCATTACTACGAAACGATTGACGTAAGCTCATACCTGACTGCAGGCGACAACGTCCTTGCCATTAAAGTGGTGGCATACAGCCCATATGAAGCGCAGCCGCCAGGCTGGGGTGGACCCTTTAGCGTAACGTCCAACGCAGCAGGCCCTTGCCTGATCGCCAGCGGACGCTGCGTTGCGGAGGACGGGGAAATATTGGCGGATCTTGCAACAGGCAAGCCTGGGGACGAATGGCTGGTCTGTTTGGATGACGCGGTTTCCTGGGAGGCGTATGGGCCCACCCATTTTATGGGGGGAATGGAGCGGGTCGATGGCGCGCGGCTGCCTCGTCAGTGGAACTTCCCGGGGAATACGGAGAATGGGGTATGGCATATTCCGATCCGAAGATGGAAGGCGGATGGCAGACCTTACGGCATCATTCCGCCGTTTCCGCTGATGGAGCGTCCCATCCCGCTCCTCTATGAGACGAGTCGCCGGTTCAGGAGTGAAGTTGATGTAAAGAAAGGAAACGGTGAGCTGTTTTCGTTCATTGAAGGCGCAGCGGAGCCGCAGCCGGCTGTCATCCCCCCGCATTCGAAGCGGAAGGTGGTTCTTGACGCAGGCGAGCTTATGACAGGTTATATCATCCTTCCCTTGTCAGGCGGGCAGGGCAGCCGGGTTACACTGTTGTATGCCGAAAGCTTTTCCAAGCATCGGGAAGGCGGCTTCCCGCTAAAAGGCAAGCGGGACGATGCAATGCGGTATGATCTGATCGGGCAGCAGGATGTGTACCTTCCATCAGGCGGCAGGGAGACTTACGAGCCGTTCTGGTTCCGGACCTTCCGCTTCATGCAAATTGAGGTGGAGACCTGTGACGATCCATTGGTCATTGACTCCCCGGAGATCCGGGAAACGGGATATCCGTTGAATGTCCAATCATCGGCTGTGTCCTCCACCGCCTGGATTCGTCCATTATGGGACGTAAGCGTCAGAACACTGCAGCGATGCATGCATGAAACCTATGAAGATTGCCCTTATTACGAGCAATTACAGTATGCCATGGATACCCGGCTGCAAATTCTTTTCACCTATGCCGTCAGCGGGGACACCCGCTTAGCCCTGCGGGCGATCGACGATTACCATGCTTCACTTCTGCCGGAGGGGATTCTCCAAGCGCGGTATCCATGTATGGAGTCGCAGGTCATTCCTGCCTTTTCGCTCCATTGGATTTTCATGGTTGAAGATTATTACTGGCAAACCGGTGATCCGTCGGTTGCCGTGCGTTACCGGGCTACGATCGACTCGGTTCTGGACTGGTACGACCGTAAGCTCGGGCCGCAGGGACTCGTACACCGGTTAGGCTACTGGGAATTTATCGATTGGGTCGAAGCATGGGATGAACTGCACGGCGCGCCGACGGCGACCCTTACCGGTCCTTCTACGATCCATAATCTCCTGTATGTCTATGCGCTTCAGTCCGCGGCAAGATTAAGCCGACTCGGGAATCGCTTTGAGGTTGCAGACGAATATGAGGCGCGGGCCGGGCATGTGCTCCAGGCTTTGCAGCAGTTATGTTGGTCGGAATCTTCAGGATTGTACCGTGAAGGTCCCGAATGCGAACAGTACAGCCAACACGCCCAAATCTGGGCCGTCCTGACCGGCCTCGCTTCCGGAGAGCAGGGACGGCAGTTAATTCGGCGGATGATGGATCGGGATGATCTGCTGCAGTGCTCGTATGCGATGTCTTTTTATTTATTCAGGGCGATAGAGAAGGTAGGACTATACGAAGAGACGGAGCAGATGTGGAAGCCGTGGCGGGACCTGTTGGAACTGAACCTGACCACCTGGCCCGAGGACCCCTTCATGCAGCGCAGTGACTGTCATGGCTGGGGCGCCCTGCCTCTGTATGAATTCACCCGCTGTTTGCTGGGGGTGAAGCCCGGAGCACCCGGCTGGGAAACGATCCGGATCGAACCCCATTGCTTGTCGCTGCAGGATATGCGGGGGCAAGCGATAACCCCAAAAGGAATGGTTCGAGTGAATTGGTTCATCGATGACGGCGCCATTCATATTTCCGGCGAATCGCCGGAAGGTACGCCGCTTCTCGTTGCTATGCCAGATGGCAGCAGCTGCAGTATGCCGCAGGGTGGAGCTTTCCGTCTGTCATGCCCCGCTGCTGGAAATTCTGAAACGAGTTTGGATCGGGAGGGAAATGCATGAACCGCAAACCGGGAAATTGGAAGCTGGGCACCTCGTTCAGCCTGGCCAACCCGATCGATTTGAAACAAGCGGCCGAATCTGGGATCCAGTGCATCGAACTGACGTGGCAGCCGCTGGATATTTTCGATACGGAAGTCAAAATGAAGTGTGATGAGGTGGTAGCCGCTGCCCGGCGTCTTGGAATCGACGTCTGGTCGTTGCACATTCCTTTCGGCACGGCGTGGGACCCGTCCAGTCTGGATCAGGACACCCTGGAACAAGTCGTCGCCAAAGTCCGGCATCTATTTCGTTATGCTGCGGACTGGGGGATCGGGACGCTGGTATACCACCCTAGCTGGGAGCCGGTTCCACCGGAAGAAAGAGCGCTCCGTTTAAAAACTTCCAAACAAACGCTCGTTCTGCTTGCTCAAGAAGCGGCCGCTAGCGGGCTTCGTCTGGCGGCGGAGTGCCTCCCGCGCACTTGTCTCGGGCATTCGGCGGATGAAATGGAGTATTTGACCGAAGAGAATCCGGAGCTCGGCGTATGCTGTGACGTCAATCATTTATTTAAGGAAAAACCGCAGCACTTCATTGAGAAGCTGGGCGGCCGGATTGTGACGACGCATATTTCGGATAATGACGGAACGGACGAAAAGCATTGGATGCCGGGAACAGGTAACCTGGAATGGAATGAAATCCTTAATGCATTTGCTGCAGCAGGCTACCGGGGACCCATGATGCATGAAGTCAGAAACCCGAATCCGGAGGCCATCACGGTCAATTGGCACCATATCCTTGGTGCAAGTTCTAACCCATGAGGAGGTTATAAACATGAGTATTCGAAAATTCAGCATTAGGTCCCGCCTGCTGCTTCTGATGATGACCGCGGTAACGTTCACGATGGTGAATCACCATGCTTCAGCCGATCCCGGTCTGCACAAGGATTATTGGATTGCCGTGACGGATCAGGGTTCGGAGGAAATTCGTGTTTACGATCCCGAGAAGGAAGACTGGAACCAGTCCAACGCACTGAAATGGTCTTGGGCGCCCACGGATAAAAACGGTTTTGGCGGACTGCTGCAAGGCTGGGGTCTGCCATCCGACGTGAAGCTGCGGGAAGGTAAAACGGGGGGCAAATTTATGGTTGTGACCGACTCCAGAGGGCTTGCAGCGCTTGTTCCGTATCCTTCCGGCAACAGCAGAGCATGGGGCGTCATCGTAGGCGGCAACCCGCATGCAGCCGAGCTGCTGCCGGACGGCAACGTAGCGGTTGCAGCGAGTGCCGGCGGTTGGGTGCGGGTCTATACGGCTTCGCAGGGAGCCGATTCTTCAACGTATACCGAATTTTCGCTGCCTGGTGCGCACGGCGTGCTGTGGGATCCGGCTCAAGACGTACTGTGGGCTGTCGGCGACTACGACTTAATTGCCTTGAAAGTGAAAGGAACACCGGAAGCGCCTATTCTGGAGGAGGTTCACAGAAAGCGGCTGCCCACCAATTGGGGCCACGACCTCTTTGCGGTCTATGGAGATACCGACAAGTTGTGGGTGACCTCTAATACGCAGGTGTATCAGTATAGCAAATCCACGGATTCCTGGTCTGAAGATTATCCGGGGGCCGCTGAGATCAATCACCATTGGGTGAAAAGTGTAGGCAACCAGCCTTCCGGGCAAGTGGTGATGACCAACCAGAAGGAAGGAACTAAGTATACTTGGACCACGGATGCGGTTGACTTGTACCAGCCGGCAGATCAGCGTCTCGTTACAGGCGGAGCCTTCTATAAAGCCCGGATTTGGAATTCGGATTATCAATAAAAACGAATGTGCGGGGAGGAGCCAAGAGCTCTTTCCCGCTTTTTACTCTCACCTTTCCTCTTACAGGGTGTTATAGTATGCTTGTCTTATAAGAAAGGAGAGGGAATTCATGGTAAAACAATTGATTATCGGTGATGCAAAACATGAGTTGGCCATTACGCGCCGCATCCTGGAGCGCCTGCCCGAGGAGCATATGACATGGAAGCCGCATGAGAAATCGATGACGCTTGGCGGACTGACCACGCACCTGATCAACCTGCTGAACTGGCAGGTCGCGATTTTTCTTAGCCCGGAATTGGATTTATCGACCGTGCCGCTTCGGCGGGAAGCTCTGACAAGCCGTCAGGACATCCTGGATGAATTTGATGCAAACGTCGTCAAGCTGGAACAGCTGTTAGACGAATGTGACGAACAAGCACTTGGCGAGGAGTGGACCTTGCGTAACGGCGACCATATCATCCTTCGCCAACCTCGTGCCAACGCTCTCCGTACTTTCGGATTAAGCCATATGATCCATCACCGGGCGCAGCTCGGGGTATATTTGCGGCTTCTCGATATTCCGGTACCAGGCCTCTATGGTCCTTCGGCCGACGAAAATGGCAATTAATATAGAAGACTAAGATTGCAGTCGCAGAGCTTCGGCGTGAATCGCCGTACGCTGCGGCTGTTTTTTTGGCCGAATGTTATGATGTCTTCCTGGCGACAATGTAGTTCGTCTCATGCGAAATTCTCCTTTTATATACGACAAGGTTTGACGTAATTGGGATATATCATGGACATTGAACATTAGATCAACGATAGGAGAGTGATTCGTCATATGAAACCACTACGTGGAAAAGTTGCTTTGGTCGCTGGAGCAACACGAGGCGCCGGCAGAGGCATTGCTGTCGAATTAGGGGCAGCGGGGGCAACCGTATACGTCACAGGAAGAACGACGCGCCAACAACGATCCGAATACAACCGTCCTGAAACGATTGAGGAAACGGCAGAACTGGTAACTGCTGCGGGAGGACAAGGAATAGCCGTTCAAGTCGATCATCTCCAGCCTGAACAGGTCCAGGCCCTTATCGCCCGTATTGAAAAAGAACAGGGAAGATTGGATGTTCTGGTCAATGACGTATGGGGCGCTGAAAATTTGGCAGACTGGAATGTGCCTGTATGGGACCACTCCCTTGAACGTGGATTTCGTATGCTTCGCCTTGGCATCGACACGCATTTGATTACAAGCCACTTTGCACTGCCGTTGTTGATCAGAAATAAGAACGGGCTGGTGGTCGAAATGACGGATGGTACCGCTGAGTACAATTATAAAAATTACCGCATATCGATGTTCTATGATTTAGTCAAGAACTCAGTCATTCGTATGGCACAATCACTTGCGCATGAACTCGCACCCTATCAGTGTACCGCGGTGGCCATGACGCCGGGTTGGATGCGTTCTGAAATCATGCTGGATCATTTCGGTGTGAAGGAAGAAAACTGGCGTGATGCTGCCGAAAAGGAACCCCATTTCATCATATCGGAATCTCCGCGTTATGTAGGCCGTGCGGTTGCAGCATTAGCTGGCGATCCGGAAGCTGCCCGGTGGAATGGGAAGTCTTTGTCAAGCGGTCAGCTCGCAAAAGTCTATGGTTTCACGGACCTCGACGGTTCGCAGCCAGACTGCTGGCGGTACCTTGTAGAAGTTCAGGAGGCAGGCAAACCAGCAGATGCCTCTGGATATCGATAATCGCTGTTAGTTTGATGTCAAGAAAAGCACACTTTAAGAGCCGCATAAACTGCGGCCTTTTTTTCGTTTAACAATATGAGGAATCTCGGATATCCGACATACATCTTGACCCTTCTCGGCAATCATGTCATGCCGCACAACATCGTTATTAGGTGGTGTGAACTTGACATCTCCCTCAAGCCCGTACTAATGTTGTTTCAAGAGGTGGAATACATGAGCAAGAAGCAGGACATAATGGCGGCCACGCTGGATTTGATCCATGAAGAGGGGCTGCAGTCGGTAACCTTTTCCAAAATATTTAAGAAAGCCAACGTAGGTTCCGGCACGGTATATAACTATTTTGCCAATAAAGAAGAGTTGGTGAATGCGGTTTACAAAGAAGCGCGGACACATATGGGGGAGTACCTCCTTCGCGGTTATAACCCGGATGCCAGTCTGTATGAACGATTTAAATGCTTGCAGCTGAACAGGTTGAAGTTCGGCATCGATTCACCCAAAGAGTTTCTGTTTATCGACAGCTTTTCCTTCTCCCCGTATATTTCGCCGGAGCTGCGGAACATGGGCGATGCCCTCCATTCGAGTGACGTGGTCATTTCTTTGATCGTTGAGGGTCAGAAGCAGGGAATCATGAAAGAGATGGACCCCCATTTATGCCATCAGCTCATCCATGGGATCATTTCTTCCATCGTGAAAGGGTACTATATTCAGAAATATCCATTAGACGAGGTCCAGGTTCAGCAAGTGCTGGAAGCCTCATGGAAAGCTATACTCGTGTAGAAACAGCCTTTTTGGACGCTGCGGTCCTTAAAAGGCTGTTTTCATGTTGTCTTGACTCCTCCGATTCATGAATTTCTTATCAAATATAACTTCAGCTGCCCTCATCTGTTATCCACATCGGCTCTTTTTGGGGACTTTACCGTGTCGTTTCCGGCGAACACAAAGTGCTGAGAATCGGAATGTATATTCCAATCTGGGCAATATCAGTACTTTGAAACCAAAACACTTGATTGGAATTTATATTCCATATTTCTTATTTTCCTTATCTACTATGTGGATTGTAATACAATAAAACAGGGGAATGATCCAGCCTTCCACACTTTAAGAACTTACCGTTCATCATGTTTACAGAACAATTTCAGTGATCTAACCTTCGGATTGTAAATAGAGTCAAACTTGTTCGAATGGAATGTATATTCCAAAAACTCTTGACTTACGAAAATGTCTGAGTTATATTTGTTTTGGAACAAACATTCCAAACCTATGTTGAGGAGGCATTTTTGATATGAGTAAAGTTTGGCTGATTACAGGCAGTTCCCGGGGATTTGGACGCAGTCTTGCAGAAGCGGTACTGGCAAAAGGAGATCAGTTGGTGGCAACAGCCCGCAATACAGAACAAATCGCCGATCTTGCAGCACGATATGGCAGCCAAGTCCACATCGTTGAGCTGGATGTAACCCGGTTCGAGCAGGCTGAGGCTGCCGTGCAAGCCGCCTTCGAAACGTTTGGGCGTTTGGATGTACTTGTGAATAATGCGGGATACGGCAATATCTCTTCGATTGAACAAACTCCGATGGATGACTTCCGGGCTCAATTGGAAACGAACCTGTGGGGTGTTATTAACGTAACGAAAGCAGCGCTGCCGCACCTGAGAGAGCAGGGTCACGGACATATTGTCCAGTTCTCCTCGATCGGCGGCCGCATCGGCGCGCCCGGTCTAGGACCATACCAAACGGCAAAATGGGCGGTAGAGGGCTTCTCTGAGGTGCTTTCCAAAGAAGTTGGCCCCCTTGGTGTAAAGGTTACGCTGATCGAACCGGGCGGTTTTCGTACCGATTGGGCAGGTTCATCAATGAAGCATATCGAGCCTATCGACGATTATAAGGACACGGTCGGTAACCATTTGAAGCATGCCCGGGAGACTACCGGCAGGGAGAACGGTGATCCGGATAAAGCTGCGCAAGCGATCATTTCTATTGTTAATGAAGATAACCCGCCGCTCCGCTTACTGCTTGGAAGCGATGCCGTTGCGATTGCGAACGCGGTGGATAAGGGCAAATTGGAAGAAACCAAGCGTTGGGAGAAACTAAGCCTGTCCACGGACTACCGGGCAAAAGAATTGGATCCGGAGGTTTCGCGCATGATTCAAGCGCTTCCGGAGTCATGATATAAGCGAATCCACTTATAACAACAGGGAGTTGACATCTTGACTCAAATATCATGGAATAACCAGGTTCTGACACTGATCAATGTATTTACCGTTGATCCGGCAAATCAGGAACGGCTGATCAAACTGCTGACCGACGCAACGAATGTTTCCGTCCGACACGCCCCAGGATTTATAACATGTATTCTCCATCGAGGTACGGATGGAACGAAGGTTACGATGTATTCCCAATGGAGAAGCGCAGAGGATTATCAAGCCATGCGAAATGACCCTAGGCCGCTTCCGTATCTGCAGGAAGCTTTGAAAATAGCGAAGTTTGAGCCGGGGATGTACGAAATTGTCACGACATTTGAAGCAGTCGGCGAATAAAAGACGATAAAAAAGATACCGTGCACATCGCGGTATCTTTTTTCTGATCCATCAACAACGTCCTTCACTTGGATGCTGTATCCATATACTCAATAAACCTCTTGGCAGCTGGCGATAAATAGCGGTCTTTTCGCCACTTCAGTCCGACTTCCCAATCCCAGCCTTCCTCCTGAATAGGGATCCATACCAGACCGTCTAACATAAGCCCTAATGTTTGCGGCAGCACCGACACGCCCAGACCCGCTTTAATAAAACCAGCCACGGTAATCAAATCTTCGGCGTCATAAGTGGAGGCCAGTTCAAAATTCGTATGCTGAAAACGGGAGGTGATGGTCGCCTTAAGGCCGCAATTTTTCTTGAGTCCCACAAAAGGCTCACCGGATAATTCAAACAAGCTTAGGCTGGAGCGGCTTGCAAAGGGGTGAACTGCGGAAACAACGATAAACAGCGGTAATTTGCGGATCACAATCCACTCATGATTGTCCAGCGTCGTTTCCCTCGAAGTGATCATCATGTCCGCCGTACCCTTATCCAAATACTCATCGATATCCCCGTGATCTCCTTGGTACAGTTCAAAACGGACCTGGGGATGATGAACCTGGTAATCCCGAACCATAGAAGGGACCAAATCCACGCCCAAAATATTCAAATAGGAGATGTGAATCACACCCGTTTCGGGATTGGACCACTCCTCAATTTCCTGTATGCCGTTTTGGATGTTGTTCAAGGCCGTCTCAACCCATCTGCCGAACATTTTTCCATAGCGATTTAATTCGACATTCCGGCCGTTTCGCTCGAAAAGGGGAACTCCCAGTTCGGTCTCCAGCTTGGCAATCGCGTGGCTTAAGGCTGGTTGCGTAATATTCAATGCCTTCGAAGCCATCGTCATATGCTGCAGCCGGGCAACGGTTAAAAAGTATTCGAGTTGTGTCAGCTCCATCTTGGCACCCGCTTATATAAATTTTATTCATAAATTTAATGAAAACTATAAATTAGACGCTGAGGTCCGTCAAGCTTACAATAAGGTTGTTCTCAGGGGACGTTCACTGTACCAAGCGGCGTTCTTGATTTCTAACCAACCCAATCATTTATGCTCAGGAGGAAACAACATGGCTGTAACTTATGCAAATCCAATGACGGAATATCAAGGCAAAAAAGTGCTGGTAACCGGCGGTACAAAAGGGATGGGGGAAGCTATCGCAAAAAGATTTGCATCGGCTGGTGCTGAGGTAATGACAACAGCGCGTTCTGTGCCAGCGGACCTTGCTGATCCGGAACGGTTCGTGGAAGCTGATTTATCCTCAATGGAAGGAACGGCAAAGGTCGTCGAAGCCGTTAAAGAGCGGTTCGGCACGATCGATATCGTCGTCAATAACGTCGGGGGGAGCAGCACACCTCCGGGAGGTTTTCTTGCGGCAAGTGACGAACATTGGCTCGAAGCACTAAACTTGAATCTTTTGGCTGCTGTACGCTTGGATCGGGGACTGCTCCCGTTGATGCTCGAAAAAAGGAAGGGAGTCATCATCCATATCTCATCCATCCAGCGGGTATTGCCCCTGGTTGAATCTACAATTCCTTATGCAGCTGCAAAGGCGGCACTAAGCAACTACAGCAAAAGCCTTTCAAAAGAATTCTCTCCACAAGGCATTCGTGTAAACCGCGTTGCTCCCGGCTTTATTCAAACGACTGCAGCAGACGCGATGATGGAGAATATCGCACAGGTAACAGGCAGCTTCGAAAGCGCACTCCAATCGGTCATGGATGCATTGGGAGGAATTCCCGTTGGACGACCTGGATTTCCGGAAGAGGTTGGCGAACTTGTCGCTTTTCTGGCGTCAGAACGTGCCGCCTCAATTACGGGCGCTGAATATGTCATTGATGGAGGAACTGTCCCTACCGTCTAATTAGAAGGAATCAACGAAGCAATCAGAAATGAAGCTGCTCCTCTGTATAAAATCGGGTATTTTTTATCCATATTAAGACAGCCTGATATATTCCAAACGTATAGAGGAGCAGATAACAGTGAAAAACAAACGGCTTAAGGCTTTACTTATAACCTTGACGCTTATTTTCAGCGTGATTCAGATCGCAGCACCTGCACAAGCCAGGGTGGATGGGAAGAAGAATTCGGTTTGTATCAGCCCTAAAATGGTGCAGCTGAAAACCGATATGCAGAAAGCTTGGATCGACCATACCATTTGGACGAGAAGTTATATTGTCAGCGCCATTTCGAACCGTCCGGATCAGCAGGACGTATTGGATCGGCTCCTGCGGAACCAGCAGGACATCGGAAATGTGATCAAACCCTATTACGGGGAAGCTGCCGGTAATAAGCTGGCTGAGATTCTCAGAGAACATATTCTCATTGCAGGGAAAATTGTCGCCGCCGCCAAAGCGGGTAACCAGGCGGATGTGCAAAAGCTAGAAGCGGATTGGCATCGTAACGCCGACGATATCGCCAAATTTTTAAGCGCTGCGAATCCGAATTGGTCGTTTAAAGAGCTGCAGGATATGCTGTACACGCACCTTCAGCTGATCACGGAAATCGTCCTTGACTGCCTCAAGGGAGACTGGAAAGCGGATATCGCGGCAACCGACAAAAACGAGATCCATATGATTCATTTGGCGGACATCCTGACAGAAGGCATTGTTAAACAGTTTCCCGAGAAATTTTAAACAACCTAAACAGGCGATGCAAATCAATTTAGCTTTTCATATCCTCCGTTCGGGAGGGTGTGGGAAGCTTTTTTTCTGCCGTGGATGTTTTCACATTTCGTTTGCTTTTGGTATGACTGGAATCACAAGGCAGGCTTCGAAGATTCCTTATACTGGGGCTGTAAATGATTTCTGCATCAAGATATCGGAATGAATCCACTACAGGAGGTCCTTTCAATGAGTCAATTAACGCTTCAAACGCACGTTGCCGACATCGTCACAGCCGTACCGCAGTCAGCCGATCTGTTCCGCGCATTGCGCATCGATTTTTGCTGCGGAGGCAAAATCCCTCTGGAGGAAGCAGCGATTACACGGAAGCTCGATTCCAGCGCGGTTCTGGAACAGATCCGGACACTGGAGACGAAAATGGCGGAGTATCAGGACAGCCGGCCGGGAGATCTGGCGGAACCGGAGCTGATCGAATACATTCAGAACAAGCATCACGCTTTTTTGCGCGAAGAACTTCCCGCGTTAACGCCTTATGTGACAAAGCTGGCCCGCGTCCATGGAGAACGTCATCCGGAGCTGCTGCGGGTGCAGGAATTATTCGCGGATTTGAAAAGTGAACTGCAGGAGCATACGGAGGACGAAGATCACAACGTATTTCCGCAGATCCTGAAATCTATGGCGAATCCGAATCCGCAGCATTTGGCGGAACTTCGGCCGCTGCTGTCCGGGCTGGAGGAGGAGCATGAGCAGGCTGGAAATCTGCTGAAAGAGCTGCGGGAAGTAACCGGCGATTTCGCCCTCCCGGCAGATGCCTGCGGCACGTATCGGCTTGTCTACCAGCGGCTTGGACTGCTGGAAAAGGACACCTTCGAGCACATCCATTTGGAAAATAACGTGCTGTTCGAGCGGATTCGCGAGCGGTGCAGCTGATCCGGATAACGGTAGTTTAGAAGCCCCTTTCTTCACAAGGTGAAGAGGGGGCTTTTTTTGTGGGGGGAAGATCTTTAAGGTTTTCGCTTTCGTAACTGTATCTCCAAACAGGGAATGGATTCGGGGTGGAAAGTTTACGTGCCGCCTTTGAATCCGTGTTCCTACATCCCTATCAAATCTAGGGAACGCGGATTTAGGCAGCGGCTGGAACCCGGAATCCATCCACACACCATGGACAAGTGTAGAAGGTACCTCCCGAGTTTTAAAATAGCCTTTGTACTCCACAAAAGGCAAGCTCCAGCTCCCTTCCTCCAACCAACCAAGGGATTTCTCGCCCCGATATAGGAGTTTCCCTGATACCAAACGCAGCAGCAGACTCTCATAATTAAGTCATACGAATGGACGACACATTGATTCCCCGATCATGGTCATTCACGTAAAGGAGTTGAACCGTCCTATGAAACGGAAGAAGGGACTGAAGTTCTTCAAACGATTGGAAAGCTATTCGGACAACTGGTCCGTTCTTGAAGAGAAAAGCCGGGACTGGGAGGACATGTACCGCAAGCGCTGGTCCCATGACAAAGTCGTGCGCACGACGCACGGCGTTAACTGTACAGGCTCCTGCAGCTGGAAGGTGTTTGTAAAAAACGGCATCATCACCTGGGAAAATCAGCAGATCGATTATCCGTCCTGCGGACCCGATATGCCGGAATTCGAGCCGCGCGGCTGTCCGCGCGGAGCCTCGTTCTCCTGGTACGAATACAGCCCGCTCCGCGTGAAATATCCGTATATGCGCGGCAAGCTGTGGCACATGTGGAATGAAGCGCTGAACCAGCATGGCGACCCGGTCGCAGCCTGGGCCAGCATCGTGGAAGACCCCGAAAAAGCAAGAACCTACAAAAAAGCGCGCGGCAAAGGCGGTCATGTACGCGTCTCTTGGGCGGATGCGACCAAGCTGATCTCCGCGCAGCTGATCTATACGATCCGCAAATACGGACCGGACCGCATTGCCGGCTTCACCCCGATTCCGGCCATGTCGATGATCAGCTACGCATCGGGAGCGAGATTCATTTCCCTGCTCGGAGGCGAAATGCTGAGCTTTTACGACTGGTATGCCGACCTGCCGCCGGCTTCCCCGCAAATTTGGGGCGAGCAAACCGACGTGCCGGAATCCAGTGATTGGTACAATGCCGGCTACTTGATCATGTGGGGCTCGAACGTGCCTTTAACGCGGACGCCGGACGCACACTTTATGACGGAAGTGCGCTACAAAGGCACGAAGGTCGTATCGGTAGCGCCGGATTATGCGGAGAACGTCAAGTTCGCCGATAACTGGCTTGCCCCGAATCCGGGAACGGATGCGGCGGTCGCTCAGGCGATGACGCATGTCATTTTGAAAGAGTTTTATCAAGATCGTCAGGAACCGATGTTCCTGAATTACGCCAAGCAGTATACAGACATGCCGTTCCTTCTTCTGCTGGATGAGCATGAGGGCAGATATAAGGCCGGTCGATTCCTGCGCTCAAGCGATCTGGGTGATACGACCCCGCATGCGGAGTGGAAGCCGGTGATTTACGACGAAAACAAAAATGAAATCACGGTCCCGAACGGTACGATGGGACAGCGCTGGGAGCCAGGCAAGAAGTGGAACCTGATGCTGGAACGCGAGGACGGATCGGTCATTGCGCCAGCGCTTTCCGTGGAATCCCTGGGAGCAGAGCGGCAGACGATTTGCTTCCCGTTCTTCGACAATAACGCCAACGGCACGTTCGAACGCCAAATCCCGGCGAAGAAGATTCAGCTCGCCGACGGGACCGAACGCTTCGTGGCAACGGTATACGACCTGATGTTAAGCCAATACGGTATTGTCTCAACCGACAG
The DNA here is from genome assembly GCF_002224835.1 of Paenibacillus sp. SSG-1. Classification (NCBI taxonomy): domain Bacteria; kingdom Bacillati; phylum Bacillota; class Bacilli; order Caryophanales; family Paenibacillaceae; genus Paenibacillus; species Paenibacillus sp. SSG-1. The sequence continues at coordinate 3,182,968 of NZ_MBRK01000001.1, read as the reverse complement.
CGAGTCACAGGGGGGCGGATACGACGATGCGGATTCCTTCTACACCCCGGCCTGGCAGGAAAAGATTACCGGCGTGAAGGCTTCAATCGTCGTGCAGATTGCCAGGGAATTCGCGCAAAACGCGCTGGATACCGGCGGCCGTTCCATGATCATCATGGGCGCGGGCATCAACCACTGGTTCAACAGCGACACGATCTACCGCTCGATTCTGAACCTGGTCATTTTGACGGCTTCCCAAGGCGTGAACGGCGGCGGCTGGGCACATTACGTCGGCCAGGAAAAATGCCGCCCGATCGAGGGTTGGTCCACAATCGCCTTCGCCAAAGACTGGCAGGGGCCGCCGCGGCAGCAAAATGCGACGTCGTTCTTTTATTTTGCGACCGACCAGTGGAAGTACGAAGAAATGGGTGCCGATTCCTTGAAATCGCCTACGGGCGGGGACATCCGTTACCAGCATCCGGCGGATTATAACGTCCTTGCCGCGAGACTCGGCTGGCTGCCGTCCTATCCGCAGTTCAACAAGAACAGCCTGGCGTTCGCGGAGGAAGCGGCCAGCCATGGGAAGACGACCAACGAGGAGATCGTGAAGCATGCGTTAACGCAAATCGTCTCTGGAGATACCAAGTTCGCCGCCGAAGATCCCGATGCGCCGGAAAACTTCCCGAGATCGCTGTTCGTATGGCGCTCGAACCTCATATCCAGCTCCGCAAAAGGGCAGGAGTATTTCATGAAGCATTTGCTTGGCGCTTCGGACAGCCTGCTCTCGACGCCGAACGAAGACGAGAAGCCGGAAGAAATGGTGTGGCGCGAAGACGTGGAAGGCAAACTGGACCTGCTGGTCGCGCTCGACTTCCGGATGACCTCGACGCCGATGTATGCCGACGTGGTGCTGCCGGCAGCGACCTGGTACGAGAAAACCGACCTGTCCTCCACCGACATGCATCCATTCGTCCATCCGTTCAATCCGGCGGTGGATCCGCTGTGGGAATCGCGCTCGGACTGGGACATTTACCGGACGGTTGCACAAACCTTCTCGGAGATGGCCAAAACGCATCTTCCCGGCGTATATAAGGACCTCGTGGCCAGCCCGCTGGCGCATGATTCGATCAGCGAAATCGCCCAGCCATACGGCAGGGTGCTCGATTGGCGCAAAGGCGAGATCGAAGCGGTTCCGGGTAAAACGATGCCGAACCTGACCGTTGTCGAACGCGACTATACGAAAATTTACGATAAATTCGTGACGCTCGGCCCGAGCCTGGCGGCAGGCAAAATCGGGGCGCACGGCGTCAGCTTCTCGGTGGCCGAGGAGTACGAAGAGCTGAAGCGCATGAACGGAAGCTATGACGACGACACGATCAAAAACGGCCTGCCAAAGCTGCATACCGCCAGAAATGCGGCGGACGCCATTCTTCATATCTCTTCGGCGACGAACGGCAAAGTATCACAGCGTGCCTGGGAGTCGGCGGAGAATGACACCGGCATGAGCCTGAAAGACATCTCCGCGGACCGCGCGGCGGAGCGCATCACGTTCCAGAGCATCACGGCCCAGCCGCGGGAAGTCATCCCGACGCCGGTGTTCAGCGGCTCGAACAAAATGGGGAGAAGATATTCGCCGTTCACGACGAACATCGAGCGGCATGTGCCCTTCCGGACGCTGACGGGCAGACAGCATTTCTATATCGATCACGAAATTTTCCTGCAATTCGGCGAAGCGCTGCCGGTCTATAAGCCGACGCTGCCGCCGATGGTATTCGGTCCGCGCGACAAACAGATTACCGGCGGTAAAGACACACTCGTGCTCCGCTATCTGACGCCGCACGGCAAATGGAACATCCACAGCACATACCAGGATAACCTGCACATGCTGACGCTGTTCCGCGGCGGGCCGACGGTATGGATCAACAATGACGATGCGGCGGCAAACGACATCCAGGACAACGATTGGCTGGAAGTCTACAACCGCAACGGCGTCGTCACCGCCCGTGCCGTCGTCAGCCACCGGATGCCGAAAGGCACGATGTACATGTATCATGCGCAGGATAAGCACATCAACGTGCCAGGCTCGGAAATCACGAAGGACCGCGGCGGCAGTCACAACGCACCGACGCGAATTCACGTGAAGCCGACCCAGATGGTCGGAGGTTACGCCCAGCTCAGCTATGGATTCAATTACTACGGACCGATCGGCAATCAGCGGGATGTGTATGTGGCTGTCCGCAAAATGAAAGAGGTGAATTGGCTTGAAGATTAAAGCGCAAGTCGCCATGGTCATGAATTTGGATAAATGCATCGGCTGCCATACGTGCAGTGTCACCTGCAAGAGCACCTGGACGAACCGTCCTGGCGCGGAATATATGTGGTTCAACAATGTGGAAACGAAGCCGGGCGTCGGCTACCCGGTACGCTGGGAGGACCAGGAGAAATACAAGGGAGGCTGGACGCTGAAAAAGGGCAAGCTGCAGCTGAAATCCGGCAGCAAGCTGTCCAAAATCGCGCTCGGCAAAATTTTCTACAATCCCGATATGCCGGAAATGAAGGATTACTACGAGCCATGGACCTATAACTATGAGCATCTGACCAACTCCGGTGAGAAGAAGCATCAGCCTGTGGCCCGCCCGAAATCGGCGGTGACCGGCGAAACGATGAACCTGGAATGGGGCCCGAACTGGGAGGATGATCTGGCAGGCGCCCATGTAACGGGTCCGAAGGATCCGAATATCGAAAAGATCGAGGAAGAGATCAAGTTCAACTTCGAGCAGACGTTCATGATGTATTTGCCCCGCTTGTGCGAGCACTGCCTGAACCCCAGCTGTGTGGCGTCCTGCCCCTCGGGCGCAATGTACAAGCGGGACGAGGACGGCATCGTGCTCGTGGACCAGGAAGCTTGCCGCGGCTGGCGCTACTGCATGACCGGCTGCCCATACAAGAAGGTGTACTTTAACTGGAAAACGAACAAGGCCGAGAAATGCACCTTCTGTTTTCCAAGAATCGAAGCAGGGCTGCCGACGGTATGCTCGGAGACCTGCACCGGCCGCATCCGGTATTTGGGTGTGATGCTGTATGACGCCGACCGCGTGCAGGAAGCGGCCTCAACGCCGGATGAAAAGGATCTGTACCAGGCGCAATGCAGCCTGTTCCTTGATCCGCATGATCCGGCGGTGATCGAGCAGGCGCGCAAAGACGGACTGTCCGAGGAATGGATCGAGGCAGCCCAAAACTCGCCGGTCTATAAACTCGCCATCGAATACAAGCTGGCCTTCCCGCTTCATCCGGAGTACCGGACGCTGCCGATGGTATGGTACGTGCCGCCGCTCAGCCCGATCATGAACTACTTTGAAGGCAGGGATTCGATCGAAAATCCGGACATGATCTTCCCGGCCATCGAGGAGATGCGCACGCCGATTCAGTACCTCGCCAACCTGCTGACGGCAGGGGATACGACGACGGTGAAGGATGCTCTGCAGAAGATGGCAATGATGCGCTCCTACATGCGGGCCCAGTCGTCCGGAGCCGAATTTGACGAAGCGCGGCTGGCACGGGTCGGCCTGACGGCAGGTCAAATGAAGCAGATGTACCGGCTGCTTGCCATTGCCAAATACGATGACCGGTTTGTTGTACCGACATCGCACAAAGAAAGCCATATGGATGTGTACCGCTCCCAAGGCCTCGAAGGCTTCAGCATGGGATGCAGCGGCTGCGGACCGGTAAGCCCACAGGGCAAAACCGGCAAGGAACTGTACGAAGAAAATTTCTATGGGGGGATCTGGCGTGATTAATCTCGAAAAGCTGCAGAGCCATCAAACCGTATTCGGTTTTTTCGCTCAAATGCTGACTTACCCGGAGAAGCTGGATTTCCACCCGTCCGTGCTGGCGGAGTCGCTGGACTCCAAACATCCGGCCTATCCTTCGGTCCGTACTTTCTGGGACCTGATGCATGAATACAGCATGGAGCAGATCGAGGAGATGTACGTTCAGACGTTCGATTTTCAGAAAAAAACGACCTTGTACATGACCTTCCATAAATTTGAGGACAGCCGGGACCGGGGACAAATGCTGGCCAAGCTAAAGGAAACGTATCAGCTGTTCGGTCTCGATATCGCCGGATCCGAGCTGTCCGATTACCTGCCACTCATGTGCGAATTCGTCTATGCGGCCAACTGGCAGGGGCATGAAAAGCAAGCGGCAGAGAGCCTGGATCTCATGCTGGCGGTCATGGAGGACGGCACCTACCATCTGCTGAAGGCGCTGGAGAAGTCCGGCAGTCCGTACGCTCATCTGATCCGCGGCCTGCGCGAAACATTTAAAGCATGTATCCAGCAGGAAACGGAGGCGCATGAGCATGATTAACCAGTTTCTATGGGTCATATTCCCCTATGTGTGCTTCGCGGTGTTTGTCGTCGGACATATTTACCGGTACCGTACCGACCAGTTCAACTGGACGGCCAAGTCCAGTGAGTTTATCGAGAAAAAGCAGCTGAGGGTGGGCAGCCTGATGTTCCATCTGGGCATCATCCCCGTGATCGGAGGCCATGTCGTCGGCCTGGTCATTCCCCAATCGTGGTTGGAAGCGGCGGGAGTCAGCGACCATATGTACCATATCGGCGCGGTATATATCGGCAGCGCCTTTGGCCTGCTGACCTTGGGTGGCATGATTCTGCTGACCTCGCGCCGGTTCACGATCCGTCATGTCCGCCGGCTCAGCTCCGCGTCGGACATGATCGTCAATGTGCTGCTGCTGTTCATCGTCTTCATGGGCATGTACAGTACGCTGGTGACGAACGCTGTCCAGCCGGAGTTCAACTACCGGGAGAGCACTTCTGTCTGGTTCCGGGATTTGTTTATGCTGCGCCCGGATGCGGCGCTGATGGTAAATGTGCCGCTGTCGTTCAAGATTCACATTCTGGCCGGATTCGGGATTTTCGCGCTGTGGCCGTTTACCCGGCTCGTGCACGTATGGAGCGTTCCGTTGAATTATGTAGGCAGAAGATATATCCTTTATAGGAAGCACCGCAATTATGAATCGTAGACCAAAGAAGGCGAACAGCCTTCTTTTCTACATCAAGGGGAGCTATGGCCATGAAGAATCAGCCGAACTATCAATACCAAGCGGAAATCGAAAAGCTCCGGGACCGGTTTCAATTCGATTTCGTGTCCCTGGCTCTGGTTCAGCCGGCTGAGGACCGATTCGTATTGACCTGGCAATATGCCTCCGGCAACATGAACGATCGCTATAAGCGGATTATCCTGCATTCAGGGAAAGGCATTGCGGGCATCGTGTTCAAAACCGGCAAGCCGATGCTGATCCAAAATGTGAACACCGATATCGAATCCCGGGATTTGTTTAATTATCCGATCATCGTGGCGGAGCAGCTGAAGAGCCTCGGGGCCATCCCGCTGTGGGAAGCAGCGCGGGTTCAAGGCGTCTTGCTGGTGGGCTACCGCGCGGAGAACCGCTTGACCCAAGCAGCCTTCGACCAGTTCCAGGAGGGACTTGGCAGGGAATTTGGCGCTTTTCATGCAGGGGAGGTGGGACAGCCTTGATTCGGATGACAGATGAACATTTAAATGACCTGCTGAAGAAGATGTATGCGAACAGCATGGAGGCGATCTTTTTTATCGATGAAAAAGGCAGCGTCGTCGCCATGAACCCGGCCGCGGAGAACATTCTGGATATCGACGTGATCGAACGGATGCAGTCCGGCGTCGACGATTCCTTCTGCCAGGCCTGCAAGGGCTACACGGATGAAAAAGACCAGATTTCGTGCTCCAAATGCTATTTGGACTATCCGAAAGGGGATTTTTCCTCGTTCCAGGTCTATCTCCAAACCCGGGGCGAAGGCGTCGTCCCTTATGCAGCCAGCTATCATACCATTGACGAGGAGCGGGGAATCCGCGTGCTCATGCTGTTGGACCTGACTAAACAGCAGAAGACGCAGGAAATGCTCCAGCGCTCGAATCTGCTGAAATACGTCATTAAAGCGCAGGAGGACGAGCGAAAGCGGATTTCCCGGGAACTGCATGACAGTGTCGCCCAGGAGCTGCTCAGCTCGCTTGTGGACCTGCGCGTGGTCAAATATATGGAGGTTGGCGAAGATGTACTGAAGAAGCTGCAGCAGACCGAAGTGTCGCTGACCCGGCTGCTGGACGACATCCGCCATTTGTCCGTGGAGCTGCGGCCGGCCTCGCTCGATGACCTGGGGCTGGAAGCGGCATTCCGCTCGCATTTCAAATGGATCGAGAAAAACTACGGCCTGCTCGTCGATTTCTCGGCGGAGCTGTCCGCAGCCCGATACGGCAGCGAGATCGAGACCGTGGTCTACCGCGTATGCCAGGAAGCCGTCCTGAACGCGCTGAAATACGCCGGTACCGACGAGGTGCATGTCCGGCTATGCGAAGAGGACGGGATCCTGCAGCTGACCGTCAAGGATGACGGAACCGGATTCAATATGAATGAGAATGAAGCCAAGGGCACCGGCCTCGGCTTATACGGGATGCGAGAGCGCGCCGAGCTTGTCGGCGGCCAGTTCATGCTGTATTCGGCCATCGGCGGAGGGACGAAGGTGGAGCTGCGCATTCCGTGTGCAGAGGATAACGAGAGGGAGAGGGAGACCGATACACGATGAAAATTGTCATAGCGGATGATCATGCGGTGGTCCGGAGCGGCTTTTCCATGATTCTGAACTACCAGGAGGATATGGAAGTCGTCGCGACGGCCGCTGACGGCATGGAGGCTTACGCCATGGTAGCCAAGCACCAACCGGACGTGCTGCTGATGGACCTCAGCATGCCTCCGGGCGAGAGCGGCTTGATTGCCACGGGCAAGATCAGCAATGATTTTCCGAATACGAAAATACTGATCCTCACCATGTATGATGACGACGACTATTTGTTCCATGTGCTGAAAAACGGCGCCTCCGGTTACGTGCTCAAAAACGCGCCGGATGAAGAGCTGGTCTCGGCCATCCGGATGGTGCACAAGGGAGGAACCTACATCCATCCGCAAATGGCCACGTCACTGGTTCGGGAGTATATTAAAAAGGACAGCGAGAGCGCGGACAACGATCCGTTTAACAGCCTCTCCCCCCGGGAAATCGAGATTTTGCCGCTCATCGCCAAAGGCTACGGCAACAAAGAGATTGCGGAGAAGCTGTATGTCTCCGTCAAAACGGTGGAGGCCCATAAGGCCAAAATTATGGAGAAGCTGAACCTGAAAAGCCGGCCGGAGCTGGTGGAGTATGCACTAAAGAAAAAACTGCTGGATTTCTAGCATTTTTAAGGATACCGGGTGTTCCAGCAACAGGATATAGGGAAGTTCCCCTGACGAATTCAGGGAACTTCCCTATTATCTTTGTGAATATCGTCACGTACAATAAGGCATGGGGATCAATGAAGTCAGCCATTTATCATGTTCAGAAAAGGTGGTTGAAATGATCAAAAAAGCGCAGCTGCCGCTGCAGACGATGAATTTGGTGCTTGGATTTATGGTATGGGTCATCATTTCCGCATTGCTGCCGTTCATTCGGGAGGACATATCCATCCCGGCGGACCGGCTGGCGATCTTGACCGCAATCCCGGTAGTGCTGGGCTCGGTGCTCCGTTTGCCGCTGGGATACTACGCCAACGTCCTGGGCGCACGGATCGTGTTTATCGCAAGCTTTATTCTGCTGCTGTTCCCGGTTTATTTTATCAGCACGGCCACATCCTTTACGCATCTTGTGATCGGCGGCCTGTTCTTGGGTATCGGAGGAGCCGTCTTCTCGGTCGGTGTCACCTCGCTCCCTAAATATTATTCGAAAGAAAAGCTAGGCTTGGTCAATGGAATTTATGGAATGGGCAATGTCGGTACAGCCATTACCACCTTTGCCGCACCTGTCATTGCTACGCAAATCGGGTGGGCGCGTACCGTCCAGCTGTATTTAATTCTGCTGCTCGCGTTTGCGGTGCTGAACGTATTCCTGGGTGACCGCAAAGAAATGAAGGTCAAAACGCCGCTCATGGAGCAGATCAAAGGCGTCTATAAAAACGATAAGCTGTGGTATTTTTCATTGTTCTATTTCATCACCTTCGGTTCGTTCGTTGCGTTTACGGTTTACCTTCCCAACTTCCTGGTTACGAATTTTGAGCTGGCGAAGGTGGATGCGGGGATGCGCACGGCCGGTTTCATCGTGGTGGCGACCTTCCTGCGACCGGTGGGCGGGTGGCTGGCTGACCGTTTTAAGCCGCTGTTCCTGTTAATGGGTGTATTCGTCGGGCTTACGATTGCAGCCATCATCTTGGCGTTCTCTCCGTCGATCGGCCTCTATACCGTGGGTTGCTTAACCATCGCGGTAGGCGCCGGACTAGGCAACGGGATCATTTTTAAACTGGTGCCGCTGTACTTCAACAAGCAGGCGGGGATCGTGAACGGGATCGTGTCGATGATGGGCGGCCTTGGGGGCTTCTTCCCGCCGCTGATGCTTTCCTTCATTCATTCGGTGACCGGGCAGTATTCAATCGGGTTCATGGCGCTATCCCAGGTAGCGCTCGCCAGCCTCGTCATCGTTGTCTGGATGTTTTATCAAGATAAACTGGCCGTTTCCTCTGAGGTATTCAATTCCACAGGGCAAGGCATTCTCGTGACGGACCTGAGCGGAAAGATCCATGCCGTGAACCCGGCATTCACGAAGCTGACGGGCTACACGGAGGAGGAAGTGATCGGCAAAAATCCGAGCATCCTGAAGTCCGGCCGTCAATCCGGTGATTTCTACAGCACCATGTGGGCGGAAATCAAGGAGCGGGGAAGCTGGCAGGGGGAGATCTGGAACCGTCGAAAAAATGGCGAGGAGTATTTAGAGTTATTAATTATTAATGCAGTTAAAGATGGTGCCGGAGACGTTATCCAATATGTCGGAACGTTCAGCGATATTACGAACAAGCCTACAAACGACCGCTATGGAGGCGGAAGCTCAAAGCTGAAAAGCAGTCCGCAGCTGCAAGGATAAAGCGGGCTGAAGCATGTACGGCTATACGAAGGAGGAAGGAAACATGGCGGCGAACCCCCATTTGGATCAGCTGGCTAGACCGATGCGCGACCTGCGGATTTCCGTGACGGACCGATGCAATTTCCGCTGCACATACTGCATGCCGAAGGAGATCTTCGGGGATGATTATGCCTTCATGCCCAAGGAGCAGCTGCTGTCATTTGAGGAAATCACACGGGCAGCTAAGTTATACGCTTTGCTTGGCGTCCGAAAGATTCGCCTGACCGGCGGTGAGCCCCTGCTGCGCCGTGGACTTCCCGAGCTCATTCGTATGCTTGCTGCTATTCCGGGGATTGATGATATCGGGCTGACGACGAACGGTCTACTGCTTGGGGGGCAGGCAGAGAGCCTCTATCATGCCGGGCTTCGCCGGGTGAATGTAAGCCTGGATGCGCTCAATCCGGATCGCTTCGGCCTTATCAACGGAAGGGGGATACAGCAGTCTGTCATTATCGCCAACATGGAACGCGCCCGCAGCGTCGGAATTGAGGTTAGAGTAAATATGGTCGTGCAGAAAGGCCTCAACGATCAGGAGATCGTCCCGATGGCGGCTTTTTTCAAAAAACTCGGCATCACGCTCTGCTTCATCGAATTTATGGACGTGGGAAACGACAACGGCTGGCGTATGCAGCAGGTCATGACGAAGCGGGACATCTTCGAACGCCTGGGTGGCGATGCCGAGCTGACGCCGGTCTCTCCGCGTTATCCCGGGGAAGTGTCCAAACGGTACCGCTACAGAGACGGGGAGAGCGAGGTTTGCTTTATCTCGTCCGTATCGGAGGCATTCTGCTCTTCCTGCACACGGGTCCGTTTGTCTTCGGACGGTAAAATGTATTCCTGTCTGTTTGCCTCCAAAGGGTTCGATCTCCGAAGCCTGCTGCGATCCGGCGCATCGGATGAACAGCTGCTTGCGGCCATCCGCGGCGTGTGGGAGAAGCGGGAAGACCGGTATTCGGAAGAGCGAACGGAACAAACGGCGATGAGCCGGAAAAAGATTGGTATGTCCTATATCGGCGGCTGAGCGGCCTGAACCCAAAGTCGTGAACAGCCAGCCATGGAAAAGGAGCAGAAGGCGTATGAAAAAAATAAGCATGGTCATTCCACGGGAGCACGGGGGCTGGGCGATGGTCAGCATTCCCTTTATCATCGGCATGATGGCGGCGAACCCCGTTCTTCTGCATCTCCCCTTGTTCCTTGCCTGGCTGTTCCTGTATTTGTCATCCTATCCGCTGCTGCAGGCTTTAAAAAAGACGACCAAGCGGACCTGGTGGCTTAAATGGGGGGCAGGTTATGCGGCGGTGGCCCTTCTGTGCCTCATTCCGGTGCTGCTTCAGGAGTTATGGCTGTTCTGGTTCGCTCCGGTACTTATCCTGCTTCTCGCCGTAAATATCTGGCATGTGCGGCGAAAGTCCGAGCGGGCGCTGCTGAACGATATTTGCGCCATTCTGCTGTTCTGCACCGCCGGCGCGGCGGCTTATCTGCTGGGTGGCGGAACATGGGGCAGGGAACTGGCGGAGGTTCTGCTGTACAACTTCCTGTACTTTATGGGAACCGTTTTTTTCGTTAAATCCGTATTTCGTGAGCGGAAAAATAAACGGTGGACCATCTATGCGAAGGTATATCATCTCATCGCGCTGATACTGCCGCTGCTTTTGCTCAGCCCTTGGATGTGCTTGCCATTTGTTTATCCGCTGATCAAGACATGGATGTACTCCGGCAAACCGTTAAAGCCGATGAGCGTAGGCATCATGGAAATTGTCGGTTCCGTGCAATTTGTAATTCTAACGCTGATCCTGCTGTAAGCGAAAAAAGCCGTCCGAAAACGCAGCAGTACCAAATTCATCTAAAATGCCTATTTGTTATGAAGAGCGGCAGACCAGGGCTCGTAAGTCCTAGACTGCCGCTTCTTGTTGCATGGGATTAACCGTAACCTGGCTAGCCGATCTGGTGTTATTGCCCCACAGAAAACTTTTCATGAAATTTCTCATCTAACAGCATAATTTCTGCTCTTTGACTGATAGCATGATCCCCGAGCATGACATCAATGATAAAATCATTGCTCAGCATCTGGCGGTACATCGCAGTAAGATCTTGTTCCGGCATTTCCCCCATGGCCTTCGTTTCGGTCGGTATGACCGGGATTCCGGCCAGCTCGACCAAGCGAAGATTTTGTTTAATATCAGCCGCGATCTTGCTGAGCGTGCGTTCGCTTCTTGCAGTCTCCAGATCGACCACACCCTCGTCCGTATAGAAACGCTTGTTGCCCACGGCAACCGCAGCATGCGAAACATGGAATGCATACATATCATGTTGGATCTCATAATGCAAACCCGCCGTTTCAAGTATTTCGGCCAGTTCTTTGACCCTTTCGCTTACTTGTCCATTGATTTCACCAAAAATGGTCCCTTGATGTTTTTCCGAGCCAAATTGGGCGTATAGTACATCCTCTTTCATGTCTCCACCTGCCCCAGGAAATCCGGGGAGCAGTCGGTCACCCACGATATCAAGCCAGGATTCATAACTGACGGTGTTGGTCAAAGTGACAATCGTTTGGCTCTGGTTATTTTTGATCGCAGACAGGGCGGATTCGGCTTGATCAAACCGTACCGGAACAAAGATAAAATCGTAAATATCGTCGTCCTCAAGCTTCCCGATCGTCTTGATCGACATTTGTTTTATCGTGCCGTGATCGTTGTAGTGCAGCCCGTTCTTTTGAATGGCTTTGAGTCTCTTTCCCCGAGCCAACAGTGTGACATCCAGACCCGATTGGGCAAACCGGAGCGCGTATATGCTGCCAACGATACCTGCGCCAAATATTAAAAGTCTCTTTTTTATCGTATTCAACAAGATCTACCCCTTTCATGAATTAGTCAGAGATTGCTTAAGCAACATCTGTTGGGTAAGATGATAGTATGGCAAGCTTCTGATTTCAATCAGCAGATGAAGCAGAACGTTGCGTAGACAACACATTTTGAAATTTGATGTTTTAACAGGAGGCTGGATATGGTAAATCAACAGGATCCGAGGGTATTGCGCACACGCCAGTTAATCAGGGAAGCGTTCAGGGAGCTGCTCCGAAAGAAAGATTTTGATTCCATAACCATTAACGATATCGCACAAAGAGCAACGATTAACCGCGCTACCTTCTATGCGCATTATGAAGATAAATACGCTTTGCTGGAAGAAATCACGGAGCAGGCTTTTCGCGATCGAATTCCTGATCAAGTGCTGAATGCACGCGACTTTACGGATGAAATCTGTGACGGGCTGATCATGATGACTTACCACTACATTATGGATTTTTATCAGATATGCAGAATGGATTCCAAACCGATTGCATCGCTCGTCGATGAGAAAATCAAGCAGCTGCTGCAGCAATCCATTGAGAACATTTTACGGAGAGGGTATCTTCATTTTATGGAAGACAGACAAACGAAAATCATCTCGGCGATGACTGCCTCTGCGATTTATGGCGCTGCGCATGCTTGGTTAACGGTGGGAGAGAATGACCGAACCGATTTACTTGTGGGCATTGTTCGCCCCTATGTCATGAACGGCCTGGATCTGCCGAAAGCGCCTTAAGGTTACGCTCTAAACAATCTGATGTTGTATTTACTAATAACTACTTAAATCATTCGCACATTTCATTTTGTTGCAAATGCAATAAAAATAATATAATATGGATCAAGAACGATTGATCAGTTGAAAAGGATGAGGAGCTGCCCATGAAAGAAATTCTGCGTGAAATCGGAATGATTGCCAGGGCGTTGGATTCAATTAGCAACATCGAATTTAAGGAATATGACCTGACGAAAGGGCAATATTTGTATCTTGTCCGGATTTGCGAGAGCCCGGGGATCATTCAAGAAAAGTTAGCCGAAATGATTAAGGTAGACCGGACTACCGCAGCCCGTGCCATACAAAAGCTTGAAACGAATGGCTTTATTGAGAAAAAGGCGGACGAGCATAACCGAAAGATCAAAAAACTTTTTCCGACGGAAAAAGGGCAATCGGTGTATCCTTTTATCCAAAGAGAACATGATCATTCGAATCGGGTCGCGTTAGCGGGATTTTCGGAAGAAGAAACAGATACCATTTTTCAACTTCTGCAAAGGGTTAGAAAGAATATCGAAGTGGACTGGGAATACGTCAAAAAGGGGAACAAGAGGGGTTATTGATTTTCGACAAAGGAGCCTTCGACTAACATGACAGTAAGCATAACCAAGTGCAGCCGTGAAGATTTACCGCGGCTCCGGGAAATCAGCATCGAAACATTTACGGACACATTTAAAGACCAGAATTCACCGGAGAATTTGAAAGCCTATTTGGAGAAGGCATTTAATGAGGAACAGTTGGAAAAAGAATTGGCTCATAGCTCTTCGGAGTTCTATTTTGTCTATTTCCAAGATGAACTTGCCGGATTATTAAAGGTCAATATGAATGATGCCCAGACCGAACCCATGGGCGATGATTCGCTTGAAATTGAACGGATTTATATTCGAAGCCAGTTTCAAAGAAAAGGGCTTGGCCAATATTTAATCAACCAAGCGATGGATATCGCTAAAACTCACAACAAAAAGAGATTGTGGCTCGGAGTTTGGGAAAAGAACGAGAACGCCATTCACTTTTACAAAAAGATAGGTTTTGTTCAAACCGGTGCGCACTCTTTTTATATGGGTGATGAAGAACAAACGGATTTTATTATGCAAATAGCCTTGGCCTAATGCCAAGGCTATTCTAGATCATTATTCATTAGAGCAGGGAATGCTCTGTTTCGGGAATACGTTCGGCTTGGACAGGTTGGTTCTCTCCAATCGGCCGTAAGTGACGGAACTGGATCGCGACCAAAACGATGATACCAAGCATGATGACTCCACTAACCGCTGCAATCGCGTGAAACCCGCCCATAAAAGCTTTGCTTGCCCCCTCGACGAGCGAAGTACCGGCTTCTACTGTGAGACTTTTTGCTGTCTCGATCGCCCCGGTCAAACTGTCGCGTGAGAGTTGTGCAGAGGATTCCGGGAGGTTGGCAGGGATCGAGCTCGTCACCTGGCTGCGGTATACGACGGTGCCGATGCTGCCCAAAACGGCAATGCCCAGCGCAAACGCAAATTCTCCGCTTGTTTGCAGCATGGCTGCGGCCGATCCTGCCTTTGCCGGCGAGACCGAGCCGATCACCAGATCGCTGGACAGGCTCGGTAATGGAGCAGCACCCAAGTTGAACAGCACATACCCGATGACAAGATAGGTGAGGCCGGAATCACTGCCCACCTGAGTGAGGAACAGACATCCTGCCGCGGAGATCAAAAGGCCTGCTCCGATCAGGCGAGCTGGGCGCACCAGTCGTGCGGCAAGCGGTGAGAGTAACATCCCGGCCATGGAGGCGATGGCTCCGGGGAGCATAAATAACCCTGCTTCAAGCGGAGACAGCCCCTTTACGAATTGCAAATACTGCCCGATATAGAGCATCGTTGCTCCCGTAAATGTGATGCCGAACATGCCTCCAAGCGCGGAGCTGAATCCCCGGTTCGCAAATAGACGCAGATCCAGCAATGGACTGGTCAACCTTTTCTGCCTCGCAATAAAAAATGCGCCAAAGATTAAGCCAGCGAATACAAGCAGTAATGGTACAATTTGCAGGCCGTATTTGGCTATTTGTTTAAGTCCATAGATGACCGGCAAAATAGCAAGCAACGACAACAAAACACTTGTTACATCCAGAGGGCCGGTTTGGGGATGACGATATTCCGGCAGCAGAACGGGTCCGGTAAGGACCAAAATCAACATGATGGGCAAGGAAAGCAGGAATACCGAGCCCCACCAAAAGTGATTTAACAGCATGCCGCCGAAAACCGGACCAAGCGCCATGCCGCCCATGGAGCACATCATCCATATGCCAATGGCGAGAGAGCGCTGCTTGGGATTGCGGAACATGCTGCTGATTAAAGCTAAAGTCGAGGGAGCGACCGTTGACCCGGCGATTCCCAGCAGCGCACGTGCTCCAATCAGAGTCCAGGTGTTTGGAGCAAAGGCGGCTAATAAGGACGCTGCCGCAAAAGAGATTCCGCCGATCATCAGCAGCTTCCTGCGGCCGATCCGGTCTCCCAGCGAGCCCATCGTGATTAGAAATCCGGAGAGCATAAATCCGTAGATGTCGATGATCCATAATTGCTGAGCGCTATCTGCGCCCAGGTCGGCGCTGATATGCGGCAGCGCGAGGATCATCACGGAGAGATCAATCGAGACCAGAAGGGCGGGCAGAGCCAGTACGGCAAGTCCGATCCATTCCTTTAGGCCGGCGTTCAGCCCATTGCTGTATGATGTGCTGCTCATTTTGAACCCACTCCTCGTCTTGCATCCTTAAAAAACGGTGTGCTGTGTTGAAGTTGCCGTTTCGTCATCATCATCGATCTCCCTTTTTAATTTTTTGCCGGCAATTGAATCTTAGGACATGACGCTGCGTAAGGTTCAAGGAGAAATTTTACATCTGAGTACCAGCTATGAAACGGGTCTGATGATGAGAATACGTTCTGAGGTAACGCTACAAGTATTTTACTTGAATCACAACAACCAGGGGGACAAAAGGATTAGGCCCAGAACTACCCTGATTTAGGACTATAATGACTTGAATGAGCATGGATTCAGGTTAAACTACAATAGAACGATCCATTCCTTGCCGGAATTCCATTAAACAGCTGCTCTATATTATGGAGGTTGGCAGGTAGGAAACTGATTTCATTCATACAGACAACATAACATCAATTTTATGGAGGTGTCCGTGTATGAAGTGGAGGTTTACGGAAAGGATGGCAGCAATAACCCAGATTTGGAGGAGCAGCAAACGTCTGACTTTATTTATCGCTATTCTTCTCTGCGCATCCATGCTGGTGCCTGTTGCAGCCAGTGCAGCATATTACGACACGTATTCCACCGTCGCCACGCTGGGCAATGCCAATGATTGCTATGCCGCTCAGGGATTTGCCGTGGGATCAACCTACGTCTATTCTGTAAAAGTCAATGGCGACAACAATAAAGCGGTCATTTATCGCACCAAAATGAGTGACGGCACCACAACGCTCATGACCAACGGGGATAACGGATCTTCTTACGCAACCTATCTCGGCCATGCCAATGATGTCGTTCTCAGCTCCAACGACGGCAATTATTATATGTTCGTCGTCACCATGAACGCTGGCAGTATGAGTCTCGTGAAACTGAAATATGTAGGAACGACTTACTACAAAGTAGGCAATTACACTATTAAATACGATGGTGCAGACAAGGCGATGTCGGGTGTGAAAATTACGAGCAAAGACGCGAGCAGCATAAACTTTTTATTCAAATCCGGACGAGCCTTGTACAGAGGTTCGCTGCCGCTAACCGCAACCAGTGGAACGATCAATGTCACGAATAGCTTCTCACTGAATATTGAAGATGCCAAGGTCAATGGCAGCACGATATCCAATATCACTTCGTATGCTTTCCAAGGCTACGGTTATTATAACAACACGATCTATGTTCCGATGACCTATAAAAACGTCAGCATTGTGCTCGTTTATCGTAATATTTCTACGGCTTCGGGTACTATCCAAGCGGATCCCAATCTATCGTTCCGCGTGACGTCTTCGGCATTTCCTGATCTGTTTGAAATTGAGGGTGTCGGAGTGGCGAACGGAGATAAGCTATGGTTCAGCACCAACCGAAGAACCGCACCCGGCGATACGGCGCATGACGGCGTGCACTATTTTAACGATTTCAGCGCTTCCTGATGGGGAGCTGTCCACCTATAGACCATTCTTCGTAAAAAAATAGAACCGCGCATGGAGCTCTGCTCCCGTGCGGTTCTTTCGTTTGCCCTTACAAGGTGCTGAACACGATATTACGCAGCTTGCGCGTAATTGGCATCGTGCCGCCATCTTTTTTCTGGATCATAAACAAGATCGTCAGTCCGTCCCGTGGGCTGTTGCTGAAGTAAGCCCCCAGCCAGCCGTCCCAGCCGTATTCGCCCGGGCTGCCGATAAATCCGGCTTTTCCGGGGTCGGTCATGATGCGCATCTGGTTGCCATAGCTGTGGCCGCGCAAGGTGTGCCACGTATCGAAGCCTTTTTGCTGCCACTCGGTTAATGCCGCCGACGTCATATATTGAACCGTTCTTGGCTTTAACAGTTGAACACCGTTGAAGCTGCCTTGATTCATCAGCATCGTCGTGAATTTGGCAGCATCGTCAATCGTGGATGCCAAGCCGGCTCCGCCGGACTCGTATGCCGGATCACGGTCCAGCTGATGGGCGATGCCAAGATGGCTGTGCGAGTACAGCTTTAAGCCGCCTTCGCCATCATCCTGATAAGTTTTCACAAGACGGTCTCTTTTTGCTTCAGGCAGCCAGAATCCGGTATCCTTCATGCCCAGCGGCTCGAATATTTCCTTTTTCAAAAATTGTCCGTACCGCATACCGCTCACCGCTTCTACAACCGCACCAAGCACATCGGCCGACGTTCCGTACTGCCAGTACGAGCCCGGCTCGAACGAAAGCGGGATCTGGCCCAGGCGGTTCGCGAACTCCAGCGTGCTCATCGGGTTATCACCGTTCAACCGGCTGCCCAGTTCCTGGAACAATGCATCCGTTTGCTGTCCGCCTTGGTTGGTTCCGCCATATACCAATCCAGATGTCATATTCAATAAATCGTGAATGTTGACTTCCCGGCCGGCCGGAACCAGTTCGCCGTTTTTCTCAACCTGCTGGTTTTTGAAACCCGGAATGTAACGGCTTACAGGATCGAACAAGTCGATAGCCCCACGCTCCAGCAGCATCATGATGGAGGTGGAAGTCACCGGCTTCGTCATCGAATATAACCGGAAAATCGAATCCCTTGTTATCGGGCGCCCCGACTCAAGGTCAGCTAACCCGTCTTCATGGTAAAAAACTTCGTTTCCGTCCTTGAGCACCATGAAGTTCGCGCCGGCGATCTCCTTGTTATCAATACTTGCTTTCAGCGTATTTTTCAATAAGTTGGTAATGTTTGGTTCCAGCATGCCTCTGATGACTCCTTCTCGAATAAGTTCACTGCAACGATTGCGGATTTGAAACAACTCGCTATTGAAAATATTAAGCGCTTTTGGAGCGGTTGTATAGTGCCGGGTTCAAAGCAATCTGCAAAAAGGACCCGATTTTAAGTTCGGATGAAGTAACAGGGTATGAAAACAAGGTCAGGCGCTCATGTTATGGATGGAGGTGAGCGTCATGACTGGAAGAAACAACAAGCCGAAAAACGACGGCCCTGCATCTTCGCCAGAACGGCTGGATCAATTCGGAGAGAAGCTGGCTGAAACCGGGGGAAATCAACCGATGAATCCAGGCAAGAAGAGTGGCAAGAACTGCTGAGTGAAGCAGTACCGCAGAAAAACGGCTTCCGTAAAGCGGAGCCGTTTTTCTTTCCTGCATGTTGATTCGCTAAATACACGACATCTGAGGTGACATGATTTTCGGAAAAAGCTAAGGTTACTATCCAAAGCGCCTATAAGGCGGATGCCGTTGCCAGGTCAATTGCCCCGACATAGGAATAAGCAGATGAGTACAGCTTACTCCATGATCGAGGATGGTGGACATATAATGACACAAAAGCGGAATACAGCCGGTACCCCATTGACCGGAAGAATCGTGGTGCCTGGCAATCCGTCTTATAATGCGGCCAGAATGGAATACAACAGGCGCTTTTCCAAGTTTCCACGGATCATCGTGTTTTGCCAACGAACGCAGGATGTCATCAACGCAGTCAAATGGGCTCGTGAGCGGGGCGTACGGTTTAGAGTCCGCAGCGGGAGGCACAGCTATGAAGGATTTTCGTCTGTTAATGGCGGGTTAATTATCGATGTAAGCGAAATGAATAGCGTGAAGGTGGATCGCAAAAACAAGGTGGCCCGCATACAAACAGGCAATCCCCTTGCCCGTGTATACAGAAAACTGTGGAACAAGCGCGTAACCCTGCCGGGTGGAACGGCGCCAGATGTGGGCATTGCCGGGCTTACCCTGGGAGGCGGAATCGGGCTGCTCTCGCGAAAGTATGGACTTACCTGCGATAACCTGAAACAGGTGAAGATGGTTGTGGCTTCAGGACGGCGCGGGGCGAAGCCGATCATCGCCAACGAGAAGAAACATTCCGATCTGCTCTGGGCATCACGAGGGGGCGGGGGAGGGAACTTTGGGATTGCTACCGAATATACGTTTCGGGTAAGGCCCATCGAGAACGTCACCATCTACAGCATCACCTGGAAATGGCGCGATCTGGAGAAGGTATTTTCGGCTTGGCAGCGCTGGGCTCCTGCGGTTACGAACCGCTTAACTTCAACCATCGAGGTCGCCGCGAAACAGGTGGGGACCATCGTGTCTACCGGACAGCTGCTGGGAAGCGCGGAAGAACTGCGGCGATTAATCCAACCTTTGCTGCAAACAGGAACCCCGGTAAAGGTGATGGTAAGGACAGTCCCTTTTATCGAAGCAACCCAATTTTTTGCTGCAGGGGATCTCAACCTGGAGCCGAAGTTTAAAATTACCGGAGCATTCGGGTTTAAGCCGCTGCCTCGCGAAGGCGTGCGAGTGATTCGTGATTTTCTGTCCCATGCGCCTAATCAGCATGCTACTGTGTGGTGTCAAAGCTTAGGCGGGGCAGGAAGTGCGGTAAGCCGGATATCCCCGACTGCGACGGCCTATCCACATCGGAAGGCAGAGACAGTCTACGAGCTATCGGCAAGATGGAGGAACGACGGCGAGCAGCAGCGGAATATCCAGTGGGTGACAAGATTCCGCAAAGCGTTGCGTCCCTTTGTCAAAGGGGATTACGTAAACTTCCCCGATCTGCAAATCAAAAACTGGCCCAAGGCGTATTATGGAGTGAATGTTAACAGACTGAAGCGGGTCAAGCGGAAATATGACCCCCATAACGTATTCCGATTTGCCCAAAGTATCCCGGTAGGGAAGAAGTCCCGCGGTCAAACTGAACACACTCGATAATGTTGAAACAAATAAAGATCGCTCCCCATCATGAGAGGAACGATCTTTTTGATTTGTTTATCTTTTGATGAGATATGCAATAGCGGTTCTACCACTCGGCTACGCTTCCGTCCTTGTGGCGCCACAGCGGATTTTGCCATTGATGGCCTATTTTCGCCATTTCGCGCACCTTTTCTTCGTTAATCTCGATCCCTAAGCCTGGGCCGTCCGGGATTTTAACGTAACCGTTTTCATAATGGAAAACAGCGGGATCGATCAAATAATCAAGCAGATCATTTCCTTGATTGTAGTGGATACCTAAGCTCTGCTCCTGGATGAAGGCATTGTGTGCGGTGGCATCGACCTGTAAGCAGGCGGCCAGTGCAATCGGACCTAACGGACAATGCGGAGCAGCCGCGATATCGTAGGCTTCCGCCATGCTGATGATTTTCTTGCATTCCGTGATGCCGCCGGCGTGGGATAAATCAGGCTGAATGATATCCACGTAACCGCCGGACAGCAGATGCTTAAAATCCCATCTTGAGAACATCCGCTCTCCCGTCGCAATCGGAGTGGAGGTTAGCGAAGCGATCTCTTTTAATGCCTCATTATGTTCAGGTAACACAGGCTCCTCTAAAAACATGGGTCGAAACACTTCGAGCTCTTTAGCCAGTACTTTTGCCATGGGCTTATGTACGCGGCCGTGAAAATCGATTCCGATTCCGATGTGGTTCCCGACAGCGGTCCGAATCGCCGCTACGTTTTCCAACACTTTCTCAACCTTGTCAAAGGAATCGATGTATTGTAACTCTTCAGTTGCATTCATTTTGACGGCTTGAAACCCTTTTTTCACACACTCCAGCGCCATTTGTGCCGTTTCGCTTGGGCGATCCCCGCCGATCCAGGAATACACTTTCATCGAGTCCCGGCAAGCGCCGCCGATCAACTGATAGACAGGTGCATGATAGAACTTTCCTTTAATATCCCACAGTGCCTGGTCTATGCCGGCAATCGCACTCATCAGGATCGGGCCGCCGCGGTAGAATCCGGCACGGTACATCACATTCCAGTGATCTTCAATGCGCAAAGGGTCCTTGCCGATTAAATAAGTCATCAGCTCCTCGACCGCCGTTTTTACCGTTGCGGCTTTCCCTTCAATAACAGGCTCTCCCCAACCCGCAATGCCCTCATCCGTTTCGACTTTTAAAAATAACCAGCGTGGTGGTACAAGGAATAATTCATAACCTGTAATTTTCATTCATAACCCACCTTATTTCATATTTTTAATGAGCCGCAGAAAAGATTTGCTTTACGTTATCAGATCATCTCACCTCGCATAATGTTCTTTCCGTTTAGAGTCGAAATCTGCAAATTACGCTGCGATGAACTTGGCTGTATACCAAGAGTATACTAAAAAGTCCGCCAAAAGCGGTCTTTTTTTAATTAGCATTTCGAACAAGAGGGAGCTCGCTGGCAGAGTCACGCCCCTGACTATGGTACAAAAACTTCTACCTGCCTCAATCCCTCGCTGATATAAGCTGCGCGGTACTCTTTTGGCGGCGTTCCCGTTAACTGCTTGAACAGCTTAGAGAAATAATGAACCGACGAGAAGCCGTATTTCTCGGAAATTTCCGTGATGCTCAAATGGGAGAACCGCAGATCATCTTTGGCACGGTTAATCCGGAAATGGTTCATATATTGCGTGGGTGATAAGCCGGTGGCCTGATGGAATTTTTCGAAAAAATAGCCGCGGCTGATGTCAAGCTCCCGGAAATACACTTCCAGCGGCTTCACGCTGCCGGTCATCAAATCCTGATCCAGCCGTTCTAAAAGATGAAGCATTCGCGGATCGGGGATATTGTTCTCATTGAGAGCGAAGTTGAGGAAGTACTCCATGAACTGCTGAAAATTGGATTGAATCTTCAGGCCCCGATAATAGGTTCGCTCGTTTATGTATTCATTGTTATTAAAATAAGTCTCAAACCCATCCATCCAGATTCGCAGCTTGCTTACCGTCATCAATTCGGGAATTGGCACAGGAAACGCAGGCCCAATGAGCGAAGGCTGCAGTTGAGAAAGGTCGAAACAGATCATGTTGGGCGTCGAGAAGGCTTCTCTGCGATCGATATACATCCAATCAAAATAGCAGCAATAGTGAACCATTGGCTCTTCCAAATCTGCATACCAGTCGTGAAGCAAGCCCGGCGGCATGTATACAAGAGAACCGGGAACGACCGGGTGGTCTTCTCCCCGAAAGCGAATGATGCCCTTACCCTCGCTGATCAGATAGAGCGAAGAAGCGTAGCAAGTACGCGACAGGCTGTTCTGGCCTCTGGAAAATGGATATAGGCAGGCATGGTAGACGTAAGGATGAAGATTGGCAAAATCCATTACAGACCATCTCCTTTTCTCCGAAAATAGGCATGACGATTGTATAAAAGATATACGTTTCTGTAAATACGCAGCCTACAGAACTTGATACAATTTTTAAGAGATGTATCATTTAACCCTGAAGATGAAGGATGACGAATTCATAAAGTTTTAGGAGCGTGACAGGAATGGCGAAAATCAAAGAAATATTGTGTTTGCACCATAGTCACCTGGATATCGGCTACACGCATCCCCAGCCGTTACTGCTGGAGCTGCAGAAAGACTATATTGATGAAGCAATCCGGCTGTGTCTTCAATCGGAGCATGAGTCCGAGGACTCAAAATTCCGCTGGACCTGCGAGGCCACGTATCCCGTGATGCAGTGGCTGGAGACAGCCGCCTCTGAGCAAATTTCCGATTTCCGCAGATTGCTGCACAATGGACAGATCAGTATAGCTGCACTTCCGATGCATACGACGCCGCTTGTACATACGGATCAGCTTGCACGAATGCTTCAGCCGGTTCGCGAGCTGCGGGAGCGATTTGGCGTCTCCATCAAAACGGCAATAAATCATGATGTCAACGGGCAGCCATGGCCGCTCTGCCAGGTATTGCTCGATGCGGGAATCGAGTTTTATATTACAGGGATTAACGTCCATTTCGGGGGCATACCGCTGCCACGTCCTGCCGTGTTTAACTGGACAACCCCCGACAACCGCCAGCTGCTGACGTTCCTGGGCGAGCATTATTCTCTGTTCAGCCAGTTTTTCCACACGAGTCAGGATGATACCCAGCTGATGGCGCAAGGGATTAGGGACTATATCGACCGTTTGGAAGGAGGGGACTATCCATACGATTTCGTGTACTTAACGGCTACCAATCCGCCGCTGTATGACAATAACTGCCCGGACCCGAACCTGCTGTCGCTGATCCGCCGATACAATGCAGAAGGACATGACCAGAAGGTGATTTTCGCGACCCCGGAGATGCTTCTGGAACGGGTTCGCCGGATGCCGAAAGAACAAATCGAGACTCATTCGGGCGATTGGACAGACTACTGGAATTTCGGTGCGGGAAGTTCCGCGAAAGAAACTAAGATCGTTCGCCAAACGAAGCAAAATCTGAAGAAGGCGGATTTTCTTGAAGCGATCCAAGGGGCTCCAAACCTGCAGTACACGAAAGCGAAAACCGAGGCATGGGAGCAGGCGCTGCTGTATGATGAGCATACCTGGGGTTCTTGGGGCTCGGTTAACCTTCCTGACCATCCGCTTTCGATTTCGATGCAGCTGCACAAGAGGGTGACGGCGTACAAATCGGCAGATCTGTCTGCTTACGTGTATGCCAAACAAATGGAAACGGTTGCAGCGAACCCGCTGCAATCCCATGAGCCTGGCGGAGTCATGCTGGTCAACACCTCAAGTGAAACGCAGTATGCAGAGGTCAAGGTCCCTCAATATTACCTCGGCAGCGGTCGTCATTTAGCCGCTTCGCGCGTCATGGATTTCTTGCCGTACATGCAGGAGGTACAGAGCTATAAATCGTATGGAACGGTAGAGATGGCGCCATTTTCTTGGAAAAAGATCCCGTTTGCCCAGTTAGAAGCCCGGCTGGCCACCTCGTCCAACCGTATTTCGGTTACGGAAGAGATGATCGAAACGCCATTTTACCGGATGACATTCAACCCTGTCAGCGGAAGAATTGTGCAGTTATTCGATAAGATACATCAGTGGCCTATGCTCGACGAAAAGAGCCCATGGACGTTATTTGAGTTTGTTCAGGAGTCGATCGACGGGCGCCACAATCCTGAGCATCGAAGCACCTTGTTCCCGCGGGATGTCGACAAAGGGAATCGCAGCATATCCGTCTGGAATCATGAATGGAAAGCAAAGCGTGCCGGTGCCAACCGGCTGCAAGCTTATTCGGTCGAACAAACCAGTGATTCGGTGACGTATGTCTTGCAGCTTGAAGCGCCGGGGGTTTCCCGGCTGGAACAGCGGATTACCTTTTCTGCCATCCATCCCCGGATCTGTCTTTCCGCGTCCATGAATAAATCGGATATAAGGACGCCTGAGTCGATCTATTTCGCCTTTCCGCTGCAGATGGATCAAGGCTGGCGCGCCCATTATGATACAGCCGGCTTGTTAGTCGAGCTTGACAGGGAGCAGCTTGGCACCGCATGCCGGGACTGGGTGACGGTTGACCAGACGGTATCCATCTATGATCAGCAGAAGGGGATCACCTTAGCTTGTCCCGATGCACCGCTCGTTCAAATCGGCGATTTTCATTTCGGCAAGGAGAGTAAGAAGATCGGCCGCCAGGAAAATCCGCTGCTGCTTGCATGGGCCATGAACAATTATTGGGATACCAACTTCTGGGCCAGTCAACCTGGAGAGATCGTTTTGCATTATGAGCTAAGTCCGTTCGGGCAATTTGATCCCGTTGAGGCATATCGTGCGGGCATAGCCGCTGCGGATCCTATAGCCATGAATGCGGCGGTGATGTGTGATCGGGAGGAAGAAGGGCAGTGGTTTAGCCAGTCAAGCGGTACGGTCGTCCTGCTATACGT
The DNA here is from genome assembly GCF_002224835.1 of Paenibacillus sp. SSG-1. Classification (NCBI taxonomy): domain Bacteria; kingdom Bacillati; phylum Bacillota; class Bacilli; order Caryophanales; family Paenibacillaceae; genus Paenibacillus; species Paenibacillus sp. SSG-1. The sequence continues at coordinate 3,158,025 of NZ_MBRK01000001.1, read as the reverse complement.
GAAACCGGCTGCGGATGGGAATGGGTTTATTCTGACCCTGCGAAATGCCGGAACCGAGCCGTCCGAGTATACCTTTAGCGTAATGGATAGAGAAGTCGAGGCTGCCTGCTTGGTTAATCCGCTGGAGGAAGTGGTTCGCCACATTCCAAGCAGCGGTAAAGATGCACAAATGATCATGCAGCCAGGGGAATTAGCCTATTTGAAGGTTATTCTTAAGTAAGTCTATACGAGGCTTTATCTTAAAAAGAAAACGTTAAACCAAAAAGCCTTAACCCTTGTGAGAGGGTTAAGGCTTTGTTTAAGAGATCAGAAAGTATAAGTTTCGGAGCTTCTGCTTCCTGATCTCGCAAGAAAAACTTCCTCTAGACGCGGTCTGTCTTCTTTGAAGGTACGTCGATAGACGTTTTTCTTATTCATCAAGCAAGTCTCATCTTGAAATCCTGATAGCCGAACTCGCGCACGACGCGGCAGCTGCCGTCTTTCTCCTGCACGGCGATGGCCGGCAGCGGCATGCCGTTGAAGGTATTCGTTTTGACCATGGAGTAGATCGCCATGTCCTCGAATACCAATCGGTCGCCGCTCTGAAGCGGCTGATCGAAGGAGTAGTCTCCGATGACGTCGCCCGTAAGGCAGGTCGGACCGCCGAGTCGGTAGGTGTACGGCTTCTCACCGGCTTCGCCTGAACCGATCAGCGGCGGACGGTACGGCATTTCCAGCACATCCGGCATATGGCAGGTGGCCGAGGTGTCCACGATGGCGATCTCGATGCCGTTGCGATGGATATCCAGCACGGAAGTGACCATATAGCCCGCATTCAGCGCGATGGCTTCTCCGGGTTCGAGGTAGACTTCCAAGCCGTATTTGGATTGCATTCGAGTGATACAAGCCTCGAGTCTCGGAATATCGTAGTCGTCTCTCGTGATGTGGTGGCCGCCGCCGAAATTGATCCATTCCATTTGCGGCAGCCACGTCCCGAATTTCTCCTCAACCGCATTCAGCGTGGTTTCCAAATCGTCGGAGTTCTGCTGGCACAGGGTATGGAAGTGCAGTCCCGTAACGCCGTCCAGCAGTTCCGGCTGGAAATCCTCCTGCTTCACGCCGAATCTTGACCCCGGAGAACAGGGATCGTAGATTTCATGTCCCACTTGCGTCGAGCATTCCGGATTGATGCGAATGCCAACTTTTCTGCCGGCTGCAAGAGCTTTATCCTTATACTTTGTCAGCTGGGAGAAGGAGTTGAAAATGATATGGTCGCAAATGGAAACTATTTCGTCGATCTCATCTTCACGGTAAGCGGGGGCAAAGACATGATTCTCTTTGCCCATTTCCTCATGGCCCAGCCGTGCCTCGAATAATCCGCTGGCGGTCGTACCGCTTAAGTATTTTCCGATAAGCGGGTACATCTCGGTCATGGAAAAAGCCTTTTGCGCAAGCACGATCTTGGCTCCCGTACGCTGCATGACACCGTTCAAAGTGTTCAGGTTTTTCTCAATGAGCTCTTCACTGACTACAAAACAGGGTGTAGGTAACTCCTCGAACCGCATCTTAACGAACAAGCTCCGGCTCTCTTGCTTCTTCAGGCAAGGCGTCAACCAGCACCGGGTTAAAGTCTTCTACCCATGGCAGTCCCCATTTGTTCAGTTCTTCCATGAATGGATCCGGATCGAACTCTTCGACGTTGTATACGCCCGGTTTGTTCCATTTGCCGGTGAGGACCATCGCAGCGCCGATCATGGCAGGAACGCCAGTTGTATAAGAAATCGCTTGGGAGCCGACTTCTTTGTAGCACTCTTGGTGGTCGCAAACATTGTAGACATAGTAAGTTTTATCTTGGCCGTCTTTTTTTCCTTTGAAAATACAGCCGATGTTGGTTTTACCCACGGTACGAGGTCCGAGGGAAGCCGGGTCCGGAAGCACGGCCTTCAGGAATTGCAGCGGAATGATTTGTTTTCCTTCGAATTCGATCGGTTCGATGGAGGTCATTCCTACGTTTTCAAGCGCCTTGAGGTGCATCAGGTAGCTTTGGCCGAACGTCATGAAGAAGCGGATGCGCTTCAGTCCAGGGATGTTTTGCGCAAGGGATTCCAGCTCCTCATGGTACAGCAGGTACATATCCTTTTGGCCGACTTCAGCGAAGTTATACTCGCGTTTGATTTCCATCGGTTTCGTTTCGATCCATTCCCCGTTTTCCCAGTAGCGGCCGTTAGCGGACACTTCACGGATGTTGATCTCCGGGTTGAAGTTGGTGGCGAAAGGATAGCCGTGATCTCCGCCGTTGCAATCCAGAATGTCGATGTATTCAATTTCGTCAAAATAGTGCTTGAGCGCGTAAGCCGAGAATACGCCGGTAACACCTGGGTCGAATCCGCTGCCGAGCAGAGCTGTAATACCTGCTTGTTCGAAGCGCTCGCGGTATTCCCATTGCCATTTATATTCAAATTTCGCCGTATCTTCCGGCTCATAGTTAGCCGTATCCATGTAGTGTGTTTTGGTTGCCAGGCAAGCATCCATGATCGTCAGATCTTGGTAAGGAAGGGCCAGGTTCATTACGATATCCGGCTTCACTTCGTTAATCAGAGCGATCAGCTCATCCACGTTGTTGGCATCGACCTGTGCGGTCGTAATTTTGGTTTTTCCACCGTCAAGTTTTGCTTTCAGTTCATCGCATTTGGACTTGGTACGGCTGGCAATGCAGATTTCTTCGAAGACATCGCTGTTTTGAACGCATTTATGAACTGCTACAGATGCTACGCCACCGGCGCCGATGATTAGTGCTTTTCCCATTTTTCAATCAATCTCCTCATCCAATTCAATTTTTTCTGTAAAAACGGCAACAAAAAAGCAAGCGAAACACGCACCATGCGCATCACACTTGCTTGATATAGTCAAATAATAAGAAATTCCAATAAGCATGACCGGACAAACCCCTAGTGTGCTTATCAGTCAGCCATAAAACGCAACGTTTCATGGAAGGGCTCTTAATATTCAAATATACTTTGTTAGGATCAGAGTCTATATAGCAAATAATTACTTTTACCACTCTTATTGACCGTTTCACAAGTTGTGTGCGTCAGCACTGGTTATAAAGTTACCAACTTATAAAATTTGAGCTTTTAACTCAATCAATAAGGCAACGAAAGTTGCCAGTCGGCATTTGACCCGGCTGTCCGTATGGCCTTAACTTCCCGAGGGGAAGTGGTCAAAGTTTATCTGCTTGGAAAGATCCTAATATATCCGAATATTTCGCTTTCCAAAATTTACGCTTCTCCATAATAGCAGGATAGGCAATATTGAGCAAGAGGAAATTTAAAACAAATGAGATCGTTTTACACTGGACAAGCTCTGAACGATGTGTATGAGCGTTGAGAATGAGCAAATCAGAAGAAATTCTTACTCCTAATAAGTGTTAATATTGTGGTGACACAAACGTATCGAAGGGGATGAAAACATGGCGAAAAAACATGAGGAGGAGCGTAACCCTGACCAAGGATTTCTGTCACTGCTCGCTTCACCGGCAAGAAACGCACTGCAGCATCACGGGATCACTTCTCTGGAAGAACTCTCCAAATATACGGAAAAAGAGATTTTAAAAATTCACGGAATGGGGCCGAAATCTTTACCCATCCTTAGAAGCGCCTTAGAAGAAAATGGACTGTCATTCAAAAGATGAGAAAGTCCCTGGATCGGAGGCAGCGATGTGGAACCTGCTTATCTGCTGAAATATGAATATTTAAAACGCGTCCCGGTAACGGCAGGGAATTTTCAATCCCACGATCACTATGAAATCTTTTATTTCCATGAGGGCAAAGGGCAGTATTTGATCGGCGACAAAATTCATGTTCTCAAACCAGGTACACTCATCGTGATGCATGGTTTGACTCTGCATATGCCTAAGAGCTTTGAAGGACATCCCTATGTGCGGACGCTTCTGAATTTTGATCCCGGTTACTTTCGAGCTGCATCCGAGCATGTATTCTCGATCAATCCCCTGCAGCCTTTCGAAAGACTTCGAAACTACAAAGTTCAGCTCAGCATGGAGGAGCAGGGTGAATTCGAAGAAATGCTGCGTAAATTGAACCGCTTATATTCCGCACCGGATGCCGTCTCCCATGAGCGGTTTCGGGTCTTGTGTCTGGATGCGCTTTTTTTCATTTGCCAAGTGCTGATGAAGCCGGTGACAGAAGAAGCCGGTTTCCCGTCCGAAAAAGAGCAGCACGTTCAGAACGCGTTGTCCTATATCGAAAAACATTATATGACCGATATTCGTCTCGACCAATTGCAAGAGAACCTGCATATCAACAAGTATTATTTGGTGCGCATTTTTCAAGAAGTGACGGGGATGACGATATTTCATTACATTTACAAAAGACGGATCAATCAGGCCAAAATCCTGTTTCTGCTCGACCCGGAGAAATCGGTGACGGATATTTGTTATGAAACGGGCTTTAAAAATCATTCCCATTTCAGCAAGGTATTCAAGCAATGGGAGGGTAAAACACCGACGCAGTACAGACGCCTGGTAAAAAGTCAATTTTAGAACATTTAGGATATCAACCTGGTCAACCGGGAAGTACCTTCAGCTTCTCGCCGCCTGCTACACTAATCCATATCGACAGTTAAGCTTAGTCGCTGCGAATTTAAGGAGAGGTGATGCAAGAGTGCTGGTACTAACCGGTTTTGCCGATGAAATTTCCGATCGTTTGGAGGAACAGCTCGACGTGCTCGTGTCCGAAGGCATTTCCTATTTGGAGCTCCGGAGCGTGTATGGTAAAAATGTACTGGAATTGACCGATGAAGAATTGGTCCGATTGAAATCTGCATTAAGCAAAACAAGTATTCGCGTGTCCTCCATTGGCTCGCCAATCGGTAAATACCCGATTCAAGGCCCCTTTGCCCCCGAACTTGAGAAATTGAAGCGCGCATCGGATATCGCCAAACAATTGGATGCCCGCTATATCCGCGTATTTTCTTATTACATCCCCGACAATGAAGAGCCGGAGAACTACCGCGGCGAAGTGCTCTCCCGTATGAAGATGCTGACCAGAATAGCTGAGGAGGAACATATTACGCTGCTGATGGAAAATGATAGCGGCGTTTACGGAGATACCGATGAGCGCTGCTTGAGCATTCTGCAGCATTGTGACTCTCCTTGTCTGAGACTTGCCTTTGATCCCGGCAATTTTGTCATGAACCGGGTGATGCCGATGAGTGAGGCGTACCCGCAGCTGTCAACTTACCTCGAATATGTACATATCAAGGATGCGGACCAACAGTCGCGCATGTTTGTCCCGGCAGGCGAAGGAGACGGCGAGTTTTCAGCGTTTGTTAAAGCACTGAAAGAGAGAAGCTTTTCCGGATTTTTATCCATCGAGCCTCATCTGCACCGTGCATTCCCGGAACAAGAAGGACCCGAGCGATTTAGAATAGCGGCACAAGCCTTAAAAAGGCTGCTGTTACATGAAGGCTTGGCTTGGTCGTAATCGTATCGAATACTCAAAGGAGAGGGGCTATAAGCATGAGCGTGCAGAAAGTGAAGCTCGGATTGGTCGGTTTAGGAAACATCGGAAGAACGCATATCCATAATATAAATTCGATGGAGCAAATTGAGCTTGTAGGCGTGTGTGATACAGTTCAAGAGCGGGCGGACAGGTTTGCTGCCGAATGCAGCACAAAGGCCTATTACAGCCATCTGGAGCTGTTTGAGCAATCCGGGCTCGAGGCGGTCATTATAGCGGTGCCGCATTACAGCCACCCGGCCATTGCAAGTGATGCGTTTGAACGCGGAATCCATGTGCTCTGCGAGAAGCCATTGGCCGTTCATATCAATGACGCCAAGCTCACCATCGATGCTTATGCCGAGGCCAAGGAGAAGTTTCCGGATCTGGTGTTCGGCATGATGTTCCAGGAACGGACGCTTCCCTATTATAAAAAAATCAAGGAAGTGGTTGGCAGCGGTGAACTGGGGCAGCTGACGAGAGCCACTTGGATCAATACCGCTTGGTTCCGATCACAGTCCTATTACGACAGCGGTGATTGGCGTGCGACCTGGGCGGGGGAGGGAGGCGGCATCCTGACCAATCAATGCCCGCACAATCTCGATTTCTATCAATGGGTCTTCGGGATCCCGGCAAGAATCAGCGGACATGCCCATATCGGCAAGTATCACCATATTGAAGTGGAAGACGAAGTCACCGCTTATTTCGAGCATGATAACGGCATGATCGGGCATTTTATCGTGACGACTGCCGAGTCACCGGGCGTGAACCGTCTGGAGATCGTTGGGGAGAACGGAAGACTTCTGTACGAAAACAATAAGCTTCGGATCTACCGCAATCATATTTCCATGCTGAAGCATCTGCGCGAAACGCAGGACGGGTTCGGGAACGTGGAGTATGAAGAAGAGGAAATCGAAGTGGATACAAGCGTGGAAGCAGGGCATAAGGTGGTCACAGAAAAGTTCATTCGAAAAATAGGCACAGGGAAAGGCGAGCTGATTGCAGAAGGAACAGAGGGGATCCGGTCGGTCACCATCGCCAACGGAATCATGCTTTCATCGTTCACCAAGCAAATGGTAGCCGTGCCATTTGACGCGGATCAATACGAGGAGCTGCTTCGAGAGCTGATTTCGACTTCCAAGTTTCAAAAGTCCGTGTCCAAAGAGTTGGATACGGATATGACGCAGTCATTTTCCAAATAAGCGAACTTTTTGCAGGACGAGACTAGTGCGCGTTAAAACCAGCAGCAGTCGGCGCAGCGGCTTGATGGTACTTCCTCGACAACGATATGTTCATGTCCGGCAGCGCTGGGCATGAACATATATTGCTGTAAAGGACCGACAGCATAAAGTTATTGTACTGTTTTCTTCTTGAAAATTTCATGCAGTCCAAGCATCGCCGCCCCCAAGGCAGACCCGTACTCTTTCCAGTGGAATACGACGATCGGTGTGTCCCCATAGGGGGAGTGATCAGCTTCGTGAATCGCATGCACGAGACGGTTGAAAAATGCCGCATTGTCAGTAATCCAGCCGCCCAGAATCATTTTTTGCGGGTTGAGCATTTCCAGCATTTTTCCGCAATAATCGGCAATATCACGGATAATGAGCTCTCCTTGGTCACTGAAGGGCGGGACGCCGGCGAGAACCAGGTCCATAAAGGCATGAACCGTTGCTTCCGGCGACATGGATCCGAACTCCTCCGGATGGTTCGCGCGAAGTCTTTCCGCAAGGATGGGCGTGCAATACGGAGAGAGGTGAGTGGTTCGTCCTGCCGCTCCGCTGGAGCCGTGATAAATCTCCCCGTTCAGGACAAGTCCAGCTCCTGTGCCTTGGCCGATCAGCAGAAAAATAATGGTATGCTCATTTTTGGCGGCTCCGCTGAATCGTTCGGCAAAGCCGGCAGCGTCCAAATCGTTAGTCAGCAGTACTGGAATCGAGAGTTCTTGCTCCAACGCTTGACGCATAGGGAACTGTTCCAGCTGCAAATATTTAGAAGAGATGACGATGCTTTGCGTCTCATCGAGTCTCCCCGGCAGAGAAATGCCGATGCGTCTGATGAGCTCATGGGGAATCCGCTGCTTATGGATGAATTGCTGCAGCTGTTTCACCAGTGAAGTTCGAATTTGGTCCTGGCCGCGCACCGATTCCAGGCTTTGGCTTGCTACCAGCTGACCGTTTAAGTCGAGCAGCACGCAATGCGCCGGCGAGCTTGAAATATCCACGCCAATGACATATCCGCCGTCAGCGCGAATATTCAGCAGTGTCATTTTTCGACCGACGCCTTTACCGGCCATACCGGTCTCGTGCACAAGCTGTTCGCGGATGAGCTCCTCGATCAGCACGGAAACGGTCGTTGGGCTCAGCTTGGTTTTTCGCGATAATTCGACACGGGATATCGGTCCATGCTCAAAAATCATATGCAGCAGTGTCGATACGTTGATCTCCCGCAGCATCTGCTGATTTCCTACTTTATTCGTCATCGCATTCTCCTACTTTCGGAAGTTATGATTGGCCGAGTCCCCGTCAGGACAGGAGTGCTGACCCTGGCGGCTAGGCTGAAAGAGGGCATAGGAACGGGAGTGTAGCCTATTCTTGTGTCAATGCGATTATAGAAAAATGTCCATTATGCTGTCAACGAGTCCCAGTCAAGGCGGGGCGGTGGAAGGAATGGTAAATAAAATAAAAAAACACATTGACAGGGCTGTAAAGGCGTCCCTATAATGATCACAAACGTGCCCCAAGGAGGCGTATTTTTTTCGTTAATTAATTCGTCCGGTGGAAAAATTAATCGAAGTGGAGGAGGATGCCGAGTTCAATCTTTGAGAATCCCGCTAGGCGTGCAGCAGTCATTTATTCCGAGGAGGGGTATTACTATGACATCCCGGTTGGACCGCACAGTTCTCAAAAAGGCCAAAAAATACAAAATCCTGTACCTGATGATTCTCCCCGGTATTGTCTACTTGCTCATCAATAACTATATTCCCATGTTTGGCATCATCATCGCTTTTAAGGAAATCGACTTCTCCAAAGGGGTCTTCGGCGGGGATTGGATAGGTTTTCGAAACTTCGAGTATCTCTTCAAGACGTCCGAAGCCTACATCATCACCCGGAACACCATCCTCTACAACGTTGTATTCATCATACTCAATCTTGTCTTCGCCGTTGCGCTGGCCATATTGCTGGCCGAAGTGAAACAGCGGTTTTTAAAGCGATTTTACCAAAGTGCCATTTTGCTGCCCTATCTTATCTCAACGGTCATTGTCGGTTACCTGGTTTTTTCGTTATTAAGCATGGAAACAGGCTTCATGAACAAATCGGTCCTTCCTTTTCTCGGACTGGATCCCGTCATGTGGTATACGGAACCGAAATACTGGCCTGTCATCCTCACCATCGTCAAGCTGTGGCACAGCGTCGGCTATTTGTGCATCATTTACTTTGCCGCCATCGTCGGCATCGACCAAGAGTATTATGAGGCCGCCACCTTGGATGGGGCAGGGAAGTTCAAGCAAATTTTTCACATCACCCTGCCGTCCCTTACCCCCGTCATCACCATCATGACTTTAATGCAGATCGGGCGGATTTTCTATGCGGACTTCGGTCTGTTCTACCAAGTGACGCTTGACTCCGGGCCGCTGCTGCCAACAACCAATGTGCTGGATACATACGTATATCGGGCGCTGCTCAAGAGCGGGGACATCGGAATGGCTTCCGCCGCAGGCTTCTACCAATCCGTGATTGGCTTCGCGCTGATCCTCATTTCCAACTTTGTTGTGAAGAAGATAAACCCCGACAACTCATTGTTCTAATAAGGAGGCGAAGTCCTTGAGAAGAACACGGATTGAACAAGTCGTTATCCATTTTATTTTCTGGTTGATTGTTGCGTTTTGCCTGGTGCCGTTTCTGCTGCTGATTACGGCCTCGTTCACCGATGAGGATGCGATCATCCGGGAAGGCTACTCGTTTTTTCCCAGTGAATGGAGCCTGGATAGTTATGTATTCATTTTTCAAAAATCGGGGGAGATTTTGAATTCTTACGGCATCTCCGTCGTTGTGACTATTTTAGGTACACTGGCCAGTCTGGTCCTGATGACTTTGCTCGCTTATCCGCTGTCAAAGAAGGATTTACCGCTACGCAATTTCTTTTCATTTATCGTCTTCTTCACGATGCTCTTCAACGGAGGACTTGTACCGACTTATTTAATCTACTCGAATGTTTTTCATATTACCAATACCTTGCTTGCGCTGATCGTCCCGGGTCTTCTGGTCAGTGCCTTCTATGTTATTTTGCTGCGGACGTTTTTTACCGTATCGGTTCCGGAAGCGGTACTCGAGTCGGCGAACATGGATGGAGCAGGGGAATTTCGGATATTCGTGCAAATGGCGCTGCCGCTGTCTCTTCCCGTGCTGGCAACGGTCGGACTATTTCAGGTGATTAATTATTGGAACGACTGGTTTAACGGACTCATTTACATTTCAGACTCCAGGCTGTACAGCATTCAGGTGCTTCTGAATACCATTTTGCTGAACGTACAATATTTGCTGGATAATGTAGACTATTCTTCAAGGGTGGACGGCAGTTCCATCCCGACCCAGGGCGTCCGCCTGGCTATTGCCGTCATCGGCGCGCTGCCGATTGTGTTAACGTATCCGTTCTTTCAGAGATTTTTCGTTAAAGGGCTGACCGTCGGGGCGGTTAAAGGATGATTTCCCTGCAGCATGTTAAGGAGGTGATGAAGAGCTGCCAGAGGTTGCAGGACGTGGTTACAAAAAATAGAAACCAAATCAGGGAGGCTAATCCATGAAAATCAGCATTGGCGGTTTTTCTTTTTTCAATATGATCCGGGAAGGGAAGATGGATACGTTCGGGTACCTGGAATCTTCCAAGTACAGATACCATCTCGATACCATTGATTTGTGGAACGGGACCTTTGAAGGGGTTAAGGACGACATTTTTTCACTGCCTGATGAAGCTTATATTCAACGTCTGGCCGAAGCGATACGTGAAAAAGAAATGACGATTATCAACATCGCGGTGGACGGGGCGCATTTATGGGATGCAGATCCTGACAAGCGCAGCAGGCTTTATGAAAACGCTGTCGCCTACCTATCCATTGCTGAGAAGCTTGGAGCGCGAACCATCCGCATCGATGCGGGAGATCAAAGCTCGGCGCCCGGGACGGAAGAGCAGTTCGAATATGTTGTGAACAAGTTCGAAGCGTTGAGCCGGAGAGCGGCTGACCTTGGTCTCATCGTCGGGCCTGAAAATCATATGGGAACTTCCAAAGATCCAAAATACTTAAAAAAAGTGGCCGAAGCGGTCAATCACCCGAACTTTGGCATACTGCTCCATATGGGCCGGTGGGATACGGATGAAGACATTGGCGACACGTTGGTCGCGCCGTGGGTCTATCATACGCATTTTGACGGCAAGACGGTAGGATCACCAAAGGGCGAACACATGGTGAAGACACTGCTGGATGCCGGCTATGACGGATACTGGGGCATCGAGTACAACGCGCCGGACAATCAATACGCAGAGATGGAATGGGCAATCGCTTCCGTGAAGCGGATGTTGAGCCGTTTAAATTAAAAAAAGAAGGGATGATCGAAATGGGAAGAACCGTTCGCATTGGCATGATTGGGGCAGGGTTGATCGGCAAAGCTCACCTGAGAAATTACGCGAATATGGAGGATGTTCAGATCGTGTCCATCTGCGACATCAATGAACAGGAAGCCCTCAAGGTCGCGCATGAGTTTCATATTCCCCACGTCTATACCGATTTCAGAGAAATGCTGAAGCGCGATGACATTGAAGCCGTTGATGTCTGCCTGCATAACAATTTGCATGCCCCCGTGACGATTGCCGCTTTCGAGGCAGGCAAGGACGTATACTGCGAGAAACCGATCGCCGGGACTTACCGGGACGGGCTGACCATGCTTGAAGCGGCAGAAGATTACGGCAAGAAACTGCATATTCAGCTTGGCACCTTGTATCGAAAAGAGACCAAGGCGGCAAAAGCGCTGATCGACGGGGGCATGCTCGGCAAGCTGTATCATGCCAGGGCTACCGGCCATCGCCGGAGAGGACGCCCTTATATTGACGGATACGGCACCCCGGCTTTTCTAAACAAACAAATCGCCGCCGGCGGGGCGCTGATCGACATGGGGGTTTATCATATCGCGCAAATGCTGTACCTGCTTGGCACACCGAAGGTGGAGCGGATTTCGGGTAAAGGCTACCGGGAGATGGATGTGGATGCCGGACGTGCCGGGCAGGCGGTCTTTGACGTGGAAGAGCTGGGGCTGGGATTCATTAAATTTGAAGGCGGCGCGACGCTTGATATTATCGAAGCGTGGAGCATTCACCTTGGAAGCATCGAAGGCTGCTCAGTGGTTGGGGATAAAGGGGGCATCAAGCTGCCGGCCTATTCGGATCAGCAAATTATGGCCCCGTTCAGTTTTCATACGACGATTTGCGATATGGATATCAACGGCAGCGTCAACCTGGATGAGATGGACGGCCGCTGGAATCATTTGAAGCCGAATTATGACGCATACCAGTCCTCGCAGCATCACTGGGTCGCCGCGCTGCAGGGAAGAGTGGAGCTGCTTCCCACGGCCCACATCGCCTCGCAGACGATGCTGATCAGCGAAGGCATTTACTTATCCGACCGGCTTGGGCGGGAAGTAAGCAGCGACGAGATCATCGAACAATCCCTGTCGAAAGCGATCCAGCTCTAATGCTGCCTTTAAGGAAGAGGGAGGTCCAACCGGCGGCCGGCCATACCTCCGGATCGTTGTCTGCACTGAAACGTTTCAACTTTTTCTTGTATGGCACGATTGCGATTTTGACTTCATTCTTTCCTTTATATTTTCAAAACATCGGACTCAGTAAAGTGGAAATTGGCATGATTATGGCCGGTGGGCCCTTCATTTCCATCTTCGCCAATCCATTCTGGGGTTATTGGAGCGACCGGCTGCAGAATGTGAAACGTATTCTCATTTTTCTTCTGACCGGGAATTTGTTAGCGACGATCGTGGTGTTTCAGCTCCGTGAATATGCCGTCATTTTCGCTTTCATGCTGATCTTCTTTTTCTTTAACAGTCCCACGTTCTCGCAGAGCAACAGTCTGATTCTGAATGCCATCGAGAACACGAACTACAAGTTTGGCGCATTTCGCTTATGGGGCTCCCTGGGATGGGCGATTATCGCCGCGTTGGCCGGACCGGTTCTCAGCTGGATGGGACTGGTGAATCTTTGGATGTTGTACGGGATCATGATGCTGATCTCACTGGCATTTACCATTGGACTCCCTCAGGGCAGAGTGACTTCCAAGCCGAAGACCGAGAGACAAAGCTATTGGAAAGTGATGCTGTCGAGCAGGCTGTTCTTTGTGTTCGTTATCCTTGGCATCCTCATTTCGGTTCCCAACTCGATCAACCAAACGTTCGTCACACTGTACATTTCCAACCTGGGAGGCTCCAACGAATTGATTGGCTGGTCGGTGTTCCTGTCGGCGATCTTTGAAATTCCGGTGTTTCTGCTGTTTGACCGATTCCTGAAAAAGTCGGCAAGGATGATGCTGGGAGGGCTGGTCATCGTAAGTATCCTGTTCGTGATCCGCTGGTTATTGATGTCGGCTGCCGGCGGACCGCTCCAGGTCATCTTTATCCAAGTGCTGCATTGTATTACGTTCGGTGGCTACTATTATATCGGAACCAGTCTGACCGCATTATTAATACCAGCCGAGTACAGAGCGACCGGGCAGGCCATTTATGCCCTGACGTGGGGTGGAATTTCCGGCATCATCGCGGGTCTGTTCGGCGGTTGGATGTTCGATTATTTGGGTCCCCAAACGATGTATTCGATTTGCGCAATCATATCTGTAGCAGGGGTGGCAGGTTTTACGTTCATGTGGATGAAATACCGCAAGCAGTCCGAGTTGGCGGCATCATGAAGATCGGGATCGGACGAATGCCGCTGTGACGCGGCATTCGTCACCCTATCTGCTGCATTTCAGCTCCAAGCGTGGAGATTCCATATTGAAGATCCTGGGAGGTCAAAAGCCTATGTGGAAAAAGTCGGTTCATTCCTTGTTGTTCTTTGTGCTGGCTGTTACCGTCGTTCTGAGCGGATGTTCAAGCTCCTCTTCGAACGGTGAGAAGAAGCCGTCGTCATCAACGCATAAAGCATCTGGTGACGGTAAGCTTGCCCCTTATGAAATTACAATCGCTTTCTGGGGACCGGATCAGCGTGATCTTGGTCTTGTGGAGCAGGAAATCAGCAAGATTACGAAAGAAAAAATCAATGCAACCGTCAAACTGAAACGCATTGAAGCGGCTGCGTGGACACAGCAAAAAGTGCTGATGTTCTCCGGCAATGAGAAACTCGACCTGGTGTTCACAGGGGAAGACCAATATATTTCGGAAGTCGCGCAAAAAAAACTGCTGCCCATCGATGACCTGCTTCAGTCCCATGGCCAGGATATCCTAGCCGCCTTCGATCCGGACGTATTGGCTGCGGCAAAAATTGACGGCAAAATATACGGCGTTCCAACGATCCGGGACTTTGCCGCTTATCCGACTATTCTGATGCGAACGGATTGGTTGAAAGAAAGCAATATGGACGTCAGCCAGGTGAAAACAATCGAGGATTTAGAGCCGATTTTTGAAAGCGTTAAAAAGAAGCATCCGGAAGCCAACATGCTGGGTAAAGCGTCAGGGGGAGGTTCCATTGCCTATCCACTGCTGCAGACGACGATTGATCCGCTTGGCGACATGATCGGTGTACTTACCGATCCGAATCAGCTGAAGGTCGTTAATTTGTATGAGAGCGAGGAATATGCGAAGTTCATCGGGGTGATACGTCAATGGTTCCTGGCAGGATACATCCCCAAGGACATTGCAACGACCTCGCAAACCGGCCGGGATTATATCAAGGCAAACATCGGGTTCGCGACACCGAATAAAGGCAAGCCGGGGATCACGACGCAGACGGGAGCATGGGCCGGCAAGGAGCTGACGGAAGTCGCACTCGCGCCGCCCAAAATGAATACGCTGACGATTATGAACGCAATGCTTGCCATTGCGGCCAAGTCCAAAAATCCCGAGCGCGCGATGATGTTTCTGAATTTGCTCTACTCGGACAAACAAATCATCAATTTGCTGGATTGGGGGATTGAAGGAAAGCACTATCAAGTGAAGGAAGACGGGACGATTGACTTTCCTAGTGGTGTGGATGCGACGAACAGCGGCTACAACATGAGACAAGGTTGGATGTTCGGGAATCAGCTGCTGGCTTATCCGTGGTCGACGGACAGTCCGGATATATGGAAGCAAATGGAGGCGTTTAACCAAAGTGCGGAGAAGTCTGCAGCGCTCGGATTCACCTATAACTCGGAGCCGGTCAAAACCGAATTGGCCGCGATCCAGAATGTCGTTCAGCAATATTCAAAAGCGCTGGAGACAGGAACTCTGGATCCGGATGTTTACCTACCGAAATTTAACGCAGCATTAAAATCGGCCGGAATCGATAAAGTGATCGCCGAAAAACAAAGGCAGCTGGATGTGTGGGCTGCAAACAATAAGTGAAGGACCTCTCAGTACGAAGAAAAAATATTCATTACGATCTAACCTCGAAATCATCGTGCAATCTGCGCAGGCGGTAAGCGTTCATGGCGGATTCGCGCAGCTCCTCAAGAATGGTGTAATTCGCCCATGCCCCTGCGATCGCGCCGATCCCTGGCAGCATCTGCAGCATTTTCCGGAAATCGATCGCATCGCGATACTCGATCTGAAAAGTCTCCCAATCCATCGTCCTGGAATATTCGGTATCAGACAGCCATTGTTCCTTTTCTATATGCCAATTTTTGATGGAATCGAGCAGCCTGGCACGGTTATCCGGCCCCGAAAATGTCATTTGAAACACCTTGAGAATAAACACCCGCTCGGAGAAATGTTTCGTGTCATAACCGTAAACATGCGCCAGCTCGAACAAAAATTTCATCTTGATTGCGATGAGAGCCGGAAAGTCTACCATGCCAAGGATGATGCCGCCGGCTCCCGTTCCAGCACCTTCAGCAACCGCAATTTTTTGGTACAGGGCAAACAGGTCTTTGGCTTCTTGATCGGCAGCTTCCAGATCCATCGTACTTTGCACCGGGCGTCTAGGGGTGTATTCCGCGCCGAACAGTGCCGTGCGCACGATCGACCGGATGGTGGTCGTGATGACGTTTTGCACCTTTGGGGGAATCAAATGGTTGATCCGGCCGCCGACGGATTTCGATGCTTTTTCCATCCATCCCGGCGGCTTGAACATCTTTTGTTCCCATTCGGCAACTTCCCTCTGGACTTTATGTTCGTAATTCATGATCCATCGCTCCTCCAATGTGCTTGCTTTATTCTATTGTAACGAATAACGCCGTGATTTGAACCAGACTGCAGCAGGTTTCTGACCTCGACTAAAGTCCAGCACCGCAAAGAGGTTAGTCATGACCTGACCCTGACATTCACGATTCCGCAATTCTGAAGAAATCTTCCCGCGCATGGCGTTATAGGATGAAGGTATGAATGGCGTTAGCCAGAGGAGGAGATCACCATAAACATGATTGAAGATTGGATTCGTGAATTAAAAAGGGAAGCCGAATCGACACGCTTGCTTCTTGAAAGGCTGCCTGAGGACAAACTTTCTTGGCGGCCGCACCCGAGATCGATGTCTCTGGGACAGCTCGCCCTGCATGCTGCGGGAGTACCCGGGGGGCTGGCTCTATTGCTGGACGAAGCTGTCAGCGAGGCTCCGGTTGTTCCTCTGCCGGAGCCGACCACCCGGCAAGAATTGCTTGAGGCACTGGAATGGAGCGTGTCTCTTGCCGGGAGCAAACTTCGGGAATGGGGAGAATATGGGCTAAGGAATTCCTGGAAGCTCGTCAGCAAAGGAGAGACCATCTTGGAAGCACCCCGAATCGATATGGCCCGTACGCTGATGTTCAATCACGTGTACCATCATCGGGGACAGTTGACAGTTTATATGCGACTGCTCGGGATATCCGTTCCTGGGATGTACGGACCCAGCGCGGACGATCAATAACAAAAGTTTAGAGACGTCCTATGGCAGAGCAAGGCGATGGAACCCGATGGAACGGCTTGGATGACGATATCTACCCTCGGAGTGGGATGCTGTAAAACAAAAAAAGAACCTGGATAAAATCCCAGGTTCTTTCTTATTGCGCAAAAAAAGACGTGATGATATAATCAGATCACGACTGTTCATGTTATAAAGTCATAAATGTCTTATCTTACATTTTAAGTGTAACATGCCGGTTAAACTCTTGTCAAATGTTTTTTTCTCAATCAAATGGTTAGGGAGATGGTCGAATGAGTTCAATGGTTCTTGGGTTTCATGAAATCGAAAAATCGCAGCTTTATCTCGTTGGCGGAAAAGGGTTGAATTTAGGAGAATTATCTAAAATTGACGGAATCCAGGTCCCCGAAGGATTCTGTATTACAACCGCGGGGTATCAAAAAGCCATCGGACAAAACGAAACGTATCATGCATTACTCCAACAACTAACCATGCTAAACGCAGATGATCGGGACCAAATTGGTGAGATCAGCGGGAAGATCCGGCAGACCATTACTGAAGCAGAAATTCCTTCCGATGTTGTGGAGGCAGTGACTCACTATCTCTCCCGGTTCGGCGAGGAACATGCTTATGCTGTGCGTTCTAGTGCAACCGCCGAAGATTTGCCGCACGCTTCTTTTGCAGGGCAGCAGGATACTTATTTAAATATCATCGGTGTTGATGCCATTCTGCAGCATATCAGCAAATGCTGGGCCTCCTTATTTACGGATCGCGCGGTCATCTATCGTATACAAAATGGATTTGATCACCGTCACATTTATTTATCCGTGATCATTCAAAAGATGGTATTCCCGCAGGCTTCGGGAATATTGTTCACCGCTGATCCAATGAGCGGAAACCGGAAGCAGCTGTCCATCGATGCCAGTTTTGGACTTGGGGAAGCACTGGTCTCCGGCTTGGTATCCGCTGATAATTATAAAGTACAAGGAGGGGAAATCGTCGATAAGAGGATAGCAGCCAAAACATTGGCGATCTATGGACGAAAAGAAGGCGGAACCGAAACACGCCAAATCGGTCCGGCACAGCAAAAGGCTCAAACCCTTACTGACGAACACATTGTGCAGCTGGAACGGATCGGAAGACAGGTTGAAGCTTATTTCGGCCAGCCGCAGGACATCGAATGGTGTTTGGCTGATGATGCATTTTATATTGTTCAGAGCCGGCCGATTACAACGCTTTACCCGATCCCTGAAGCAAATGATCAGGATAATCACGTCTATCTGTCTGTTGGCCATCAACAAATGATGACAGATCCGATCAAACCGTTGGGACTGTCTTTTTATCTGTTAATTACTCCTGCACCTATGCGTACAGCGGGCGGAAGGCTGTTCATTGATATTGCGCCTAGGCTGACTACCACTGCCGGCCGGGAAGCTGTATTAAAAAACTTGGAATCCGATCCGCTTTTCATAGGCGCAATCGAGAACGTAATCGAGCGAGACTTTATCAAATTGGTACCGAATGATCAAACCGCACCCATTCCCGCTAAAAGTAATACAGATAAGCCGGCAGCCTTTGAGAACGATCCATCTATCGTTACTGACTTGATCCAGCGGAATCAAGCCTCGATAACAGCTTTAAAACAAAAGATCCAAATGAAATCCGGGGCAGAATTGTTCGATTTCATCCTCGAAGACATCCAGGAATTAAAGAGGATTTTATTTGATCCGCAAAGTACGGCAGTGTTTATGTCTGCTATAAATGCTACATTCTGGATCAATGAACATATGAACAAATGGTTGGGCGAAAAAAACGCAGCCGATACGCTTTCTCAATCCGTGCCCAACAATATTACTTCGGAAATGGGCTTGGCGCTGCTGGATGTCGCTGATGTGATTCGCCCTTATCCGGAAGTCATTGATTATTTGCAGCATACAACAGAAGATCACTTTCTGGACGAACTGGTGAAGTTTGATGGAGGAAGGGAAGCCCGGGAAGCGATCTATGATTATCTGAGCAAATACGGCATGCGGTGTACTGGAGAAATCGATATCAGCCGTACCCGTTGGAGCGAAAAACCGCTTACGCTGGTCCCGATGATCCTGAGCAACATCAAAAACTTTGAGCCTCATGAGAGCCGCCGGAAATTCGAGCAGGGTCGCCAGGAAGCTTTGGCCAAAGAACAAGAATTGTTAAATCGGCTGAGACAGCTGCCGGATGGCGATCAAAAAGCCGACGAAACGAAACGGATGATCGATCTCGTCCGAAATTTCATCGGGTATCGGGAATACCCTAAATATGGCTGGGTGAGCCGCTACTTTGTTTATAAGCAGGCTTTACTGAAAGAAGCCAAACGACTCGTGCAAGCCGGTGTCATTCATGATATCGAAGATATATACTACCTAACTTTTGAAGAGATTCACGAAGCCGTTCGCACCAATATGCTGGATGATCGGATCATCAGCAAACGCAAAGACGAGTATAAAGTATATGAAAAACTGACCCCACCGCGTGTCATCACGTCTGATGGCGAAATGTTTAGAGGTTCGTACAAACGGGGAGATCTCCCGGCCGATGCGATTTTAGGTCTGCCTGTTTCTTCTGGAGTGATAGAAGGAAGAGCTCGTGTCATTTTAAGCATGGAAGATGCTGCTTTGGAAGAAGGAGATATCTTGGTTACCGCATTTACGGATCCAAGCTGGACCCCATTGTTTGTATCCATCAAAGGTTTAATCACGGAAGTAGGCGGCCTGATGACCCATGGAGCCGTGATCGCGCGTGAATATGGCCTGCCGGCTGTAGTCGGAGTGGATCATGCGACCAAGCTCATCAAAGACGGGCAGCGAATTCGTGTGAATGGAACAGAAGGGTACATTGAAATATTGGAATAGCTGGCGTCGTCAAGTTATTCTGTTGTAGTTAACGGCTTGTTTTTTAAGGAACGAATCCAAGGCATTGCACGTAACATGACCCAGCTCATGAATGGGTTATGAATGGAGAAGCGCTTCAGCATCGCCTTGGCAGCTTCCACCTCACGAAATGCATACTGGCTCATCTCCGCTTGATAAGATGCAATGGCTTCCTCTAAAGGTTCGCCTTGGGATACTGCTGCTTTAAGTTTTTCAGCGAGAAGAGCTGCATCTCGTAGAGCTGTGTTGCCTCCATGAGATCCAGTGGGTGGCATAACATGTACTGCATCGCCCATTAAAGTGATTCGCGACACCGGCCAGGAAGACGGCTTCCTGGCCGCTTTTAATTTTACAAGCATGGTGTAATCGGCATCGGCTTGATTCACGAACCGCCGCAGCACGGGATGAAAGTCCAGGGCAGTCTCTAGTGCAAAGCGATGCAGTATTTCGGAATCAAGTTTCTCTTGAGATACCGGAAACAATTCTTTGGGCAAGAGAAGAGCCCACATGACATAATCGTCAGAAATGGGAGGTAATTGCTCTGCTCCAAATCGAGAAAAAGCCGCTTGCGGAGCTTCGCGAAAGTTCATCGTCGTAAAGAAAAAGCCTTTACCCGCTTTTCCAATGGCGTATACGCCGCTCGTTTTCAGTGGAGCAGGAACGATGGACTGCCCATTATGCAGAAGAGGCGTGCGACCATAAATTCCCCAGCTGTTCGCATCCTCCGGGTCACAGTCGGGCAACAGCTGCTTGCGTAATGCCGAGTTTACACCATCGGCACCGATGACGAGTGAAGCTTGTGTATAACTTCCGTCAGAAAAGTGAAGGGTGGCGCCATCCGCTGCTGTATCGGCCCGAACCGCCTTTTTTCCATAATGAATCCGATCCTGCAGCCCTTCGAGCATAATCGTACGCAGGGTTTGGCGATCGGTTTGACGCGGCGTTCGTAAATCGGTACCACTCCGATCCCCTTTGAATGTGAGCTTGAAGACCTCTCCAAGGTCTTGATTTGTAACTCGAAAGTAAGAATCTTCGTCAGTGGGCGATGTGGTCGCCAAAAACAACTCGAATAAACGCGGCGGAAGGCACTTTTGAAGTCCTGCCATCCCATACTCGTCTAACGTGACCCGATATCCTTGGCGGCGTGCAAACGGTTCCGGATCACTTTCGTACACTTGCACATCGAACCCGGCGCGAAGTAAAGAATGGGCCAAACATAATCCGCTTAACCCGGCTCCAGCAATGGCCACTGAAATTTGGGACATATTTATCAGCCTCTTTTCATTTGCTCATCGGCAATATTATTGATACAATGAAAGCAGCAAAACATTTTATCTCATGAGATAAGATAAATATAAAAGAGGATGATTTATATGTCAACAAGCAAAAACATCAATATTCTTACTGATGAATTACGAAATAACAGTACGGCCACGATCCTGTTTCACCAAGCCATTGCTGCAAAGTTAGGAATCAATTCCACGGATCACAAATGCTTGGATGTCATTATGAAGAACCAACCGCTAACAGCCGGTCAGCTTGCTGCATTGACTGGATTGACAACGGGAGCGGTCACGGGCGTGTTGGACAGGCTGGAAAAGGTAGGCTATATTTTTCGTGAACAAGATCCGGAAGACAAGAGAAGGGTCAACATTTACATGAACCAAGAAAATGCAGAAAAGAACATTGTCCCGCTCTTCAGTTTATTTGCAGCGGAAATGAATCAACTGCTATCTAATTATGATGATAAGGAACTTGAGTTCATCATTGATTTTATTAGACAGTGCAATCAGGTGTTAATGAAATTTACTGAAAAACACTAATTCGATGCCAGACTGAAAAGAGGGGGCTTTACCGACTCAGTTTCAGTTTATGGAAGGTACAAGCCCATTCTTTCCTGGATCACCTCCAAGACTTCTTTCGGCATCTCCCTGACCTTGATATCTCCACCCAGAAAAAGCAGCCAATTGGTTAGTTCGGTTATTTCTTCGGCTTTATCGACATGAATATATGTCCTTAAAATGGCTGTCGTTTGGTAAGGATTCGTATAGGAAAGGGATACTTTTATGGGATGGTATTTTCTGAACTGCGCAATCGCTTTTGGACCCAGTTCAATGACCAGGTTGATGATTTCATCCTGCTTACGCAGTTGTTCTTGGATCTTTTTCTTACTTATTCTTTTTTTCAAAGGGTACGGCTCTACATTGGTAAGGTCATCAACAGGAATAATCCTTCTCTTTTCTTCCTTCAAATCAAATCCCTCGATCAGCCAGACGCTTTTCTCACGATAGAGGTGCAGGAGATAAATGGGATAGGACTTGATTTCCATCTCTTCTTGGATGGTGATCCATAAATATTCGTCCTTGAGAAGGACTTGGATGAGCTTTTCCAGCATCGGATGGGGAAGGTCCGAGAGGTCGAGCAGGTCGGGATTATTGGGGTTGGTTCCTTCAAACAGCAAAATTTGATTCAACAGGACAAGGTCATCCTGCTGGTTTTTTGAAATCAGGCCAAGCAATTTCTCGGCCAGCGATTGGCGGCTCTTCAAATAGGGGAGCTGCTGATTTCTTGTGGCCATAAAGCCAATGAACAAGGCTTTAATTTCGTTATCGGTAAAGCGGACCGTGGGCAGGATCGAGTTGTTCATGACGAAATACCCGCCATCCCTGCCGACTTCTGCAACAAGCGGCATCCCCATCGCTTCGATTTCCCGAATATCCCGGATCGCCGTCGATCGGGAGATGTTAAATTCCCGCATAATTTCGGAAATCGTAAAGTGGGCACGATTGTTGATATACCGCATGATGGTATTAATCCGTTCAACTTTTTTCATAGGAGTCTCCTAAACAGTATCACTTTTTGACATGATTCAAGGTTATTATAAACCTATCAAGTGAAAACACAAATCATTTGAACAAAATTTTAAAAAAGGAAGGTAATCAAATATGGCACAATTTACGTTGGAAGAAAAGGACAGCTTTATCGTTTTGGGGATTGGAACGGAACTGAAGAGCGATTACACAGACTACGCCGGCATCAACAAAGAAAAAGCAGAATTCTGGTCGGCTGTCGAAGAAGACGGAAGGCTGGATACGTTAAAATCCATCGCCGCTAATGATTTCATTTTTGCCGTGAACGAAGCGGTGAACAACAAGATGATGTACTATGCCGGCGTCATGACGGATGCTTCGCTGCCGGAGGCAACGAGAATGATCCAATTCCCTCAGGGTGAATACCTCGTTGTTAAAGGGGAAGCGCCGACATCCAATGATCTGAGCAATCAGCTTGCTGGCTTTGCGTTTGGTCAAGTGCTGCCGGAAGCGAAAGATTATGCTTATGTTGGAGGACCGAATGCAACCGTTGAGATGGGGCAGCGTGACGGCGTCGTATTTGGCGAAATGTGGATTCCTGTTGTGAAGAAGTAAGCAAATTGATGAAGTAATCGGGGCGGATTTTGCCCGAAGTGAGATTCTAAGGTATAACGCCTTACCAAACTTTTAGGAGGGATAGAAATGTCGTATATCGTTGATTTTAAAGATGTGTCCACCGTTGGTGTTGAGTCTTCACCAGTAGCAGAAGCGCTTGCTGGGCTTCGGGCGAATGAGGCCCGTTACTTCATGAACAAGTATAAGCACAAATTTACAGTCGTACCCGCCAGCGAAAGCCAGGAGACTCTGGATTATGTGAACCGGATTTTGAAAGAAGAACGAGAGATCGAGTTTGCAGCCAAGCCTTTGGAAACATCGCAATTCCAAGTCGAAAATATTCAATTCACCTATGTCTTTTATGAAGATGGTCTGGGGCTCAATGTGATGTATACGGTGGATGACCCGAAGAAGCGGGCCGTTGGTTTTAAGCTTTCGGACGGAATGGAGGAACCGAAGGAGCTGGAAAAGTTTAAGTTTGCCCGGCAGAAGTCTAAATTAGCTGGAACGATCCGGGGCTCGTTTTTTGTCATCAAGAAAGAGTATTAAACTACTTATGAAAAAGCCGCAAAGATGCGGCTTTTTTGCATTTTATTTTACATAAACATCGGTTGAAACAGATACTAGATATTGGTTAGGCGGAGGCATTTCAAATAATATGGTATGAGCGAAATTCTTGAACAAACCCTTCCAGCCAATCCTCCGAAAAGTCCAGGGCGCCAGAATCATTATGGATGAATGCCACATCAAGACCCATAATCCAAAAGCGGCGAGCGATCATAAATAATTCAATCGCGGATTCATCCTGTTCTGAAAAGTCTCTAACCGATCGATAACCTGAGATGAACGAATCCCAAAGCACTTCTTTTCGATCCTCTAATTGACGTTTTCTGCCCCGTACTTGTGCCAAATCATAAGCGCGCCAACCTTGTGCGGACCATTCAAAGTCATAATGAGTGAAATGGTCCCCATCCTGGAACGCATTGTTATTGCCGTGCATATCTCCATGGCAGATTCCCCAATCCAAGCCCTGGTCAGCTGCTGTATGAATCCGGTCCATTAAAGCGCCTGCAAATTCGCGTAGAAAAGACACGGAACGATGGGTCTCTCCAAGGTAGTCCACGATCCGATGCAGGGATTGATTGATAAGGAAGGGAGTATCCAGATGAAATCTGGGCTGATTCATGGTTATCCGATCCATCGCTGCATGCAATTCGGCTGCAGATTTTCCAAATGAAAAACATGATTTTTCGTCGTGAAGCAGATTTTCAGTGCCACTCAAATAGCGGAAAATGACGGCAATTCGCTTACCTTCTGGTGCATCCAAAATGGTATACAAATGGCCGTCCCTTTGGATCATGGGTTCGGATACTTGTGTAGCCACTGAGGTCAACTCGCGTTGTAATTGGGTTAATAAAGATAACTCATAAGCCACATCAAGTTCTTCAATCGCTTGACGATAAACTCGCAGTATGTATAAACCTTTAGAAGTTCGAATTCTATAAGTATCATTTAGTCCACGCAGCCAATACAAACATTCATTCCATTCTCCTATGTCATAGTGTTTGCTAAGGCAGTATTCCAGATACTTTGGATCTAAAACAGAATGTAGTGCAGTGGGTTGAGTATACATGGATGGACTCCTTTGAATGAGTTCAGTGTAAGTTGTTGTTACGTTCCTGGATGATCGCTAGAAGTGCCCGTATTTTCGTAACAGAAGAACGACTACTCCAATCAATATAAATATGATCCCGCCAAACATTTCAGTGGAACCATTTGAGCGTACTTGTTGGACTTCGGTATCATTCTCGGGAGCACGTCGTAAAAATTTAAGAAGTTTGGAATTCGGATTTTTATAATCGTACAGGCCTAATACAATCATGAATATACCGAGTACAATCATCCCCATTTGATTTTTCTCCTTTTCACGAAAAGTTCCTCCAATCCATAAGTAAAGTTCATATAATAAAACAATCATATAGATTGAACTAAAGTTTAGCTTTGAACATCCTGTTATAACGGTCCCATACGTCTCTATAACAATTAAATTCTTTAGTTCATTCTATCTAACATGTTAAGAAGTTCTTGGTTTTAGGCCAATATCCTTTTTCTTCAACGGACCAGACCGTGGCTGATTAAGCGTTATTGGAAAAGAACGGTTGACTAGAATCCATAATGACGGGAACCGCCCATCTGAAATATGGTATACTGTGAACGTTAAGGGGGTGCTTTACTGATGGAGAATCGATCAAGATTGTCTGTGACTTCTTTCACTCATGCAAAGCCAGTATTGGAGAAGCGTTACTTTGCATGGGGCGGAATTTTAACTAACGCTGAATAAGCTTTTCTAATATTTTGGCTTTGCACCTTATTTTCAAAATAAGGAGTGAAGCGAATTGAAATATACGAATGCTAAAAAAATACTACCTGACAAGCTAATTATAGAAATTCAAAAGTATGTCCAGGGAGAGACGATCTACATTCCGAAGCAGCAGAAGGAATATCAGCATTGGGGGAGCTTGAGCGGCGGAAGGCAATGGCTGGATCAGCGAAATGCTGAGATAAGACAGGCATATAAGAATAATAGCAGTATCGAGCAGCTAGCTGAGGACTATTTTCTCTCCATTGAAACGATTAAGAAAATTGTATATTCGGGAAATAAATAACGAACGGCACTGATGAAGATAATCTTCATCAGTTTTTTTAAGAGTTCAGAAAGTATAAGTTTCGGAGCTTCTGTTTCCTGATCTCGCAAGAAAAACTTCCTTTAGACGCGGTCTGTCTTCTTTGAAGGTACGTCGATAGACGTTTTTCTTATGTCAAAAACGATTCTAAGTCATTGTTTACATAGGAATCGCTTAATGCGCTCTTTTAGAATTTGAATAGGCGGAGGAACAATCCGCTGGTGCGGAAGATCGATATAACAACTTATGAAATCGATCCCAACGGGGAATGCTGGACCACATCATCCTTCGAAGGATTCTATAAGAAAGCGGGGAAACGTAACGATGAACGAA
Source organism: Paenibacillus sp. SSG-1 (assembly GCF_002224835.1). NCBI lineage: Bacteria > Bacillati > Bacillota > Bacilli > Caryophanales > Paenibacillaceae > Paenibacillus > Paenibacillus sp. SSG-1. Next base: position 3,132,100 of record NZ_MBRK01000001.1, on the reverse strand, counting down.
CAAAAAAGCAGAAGCAGGCATCTGGTCGATCCGGAGATTATAAGTGTACTTGATTTATTTCCAACAAGCGATCTGACTGGTGCAACCCTTATGGAATCACGGGAAAATCAAGCAAAAATGATTCCGCAAATGGATGTAACGCAGCTGTTTCCTGTCACATGGGAAGAAAGAGCGGTGCCGAGTTATTTTGGCGGACCCGATATACGCATAGAAATCATTAAACCTCGTGAGCTCAAGTACGACAAAATGCCGTTATATTATTCGATTCACGGTGGCGGAATGGTTATGGGCAGTACGGTCGGCGATCGCTCAGCGAATGCAGCCTTGGCGGCGCAGCATGGTTTTTGCTGCGTATCTGTGGATTACCGACTCGCGCCGGAACATATTCAGCCAAGTCAGTTGCATGACTGTTATTCAGGACTGAAATGGTGCATTGAACATGCCGAAGAATTAGGGATCGATATTCAGAAAGTCGCGGTTGGTGGGAGCAGCGCAGGTGCCGGGCTTGCGGCAGGGCTAGCCCTATACATTCGCGATCAAAAAGAATTCGACATTCATCATCTAAGGCTGCGCAGCCCGATGCTCGATGACCGTACAAGTATTTCGTCGGATCATCCCTATGCCGGCGAGTTTGTGTGGACAAATCGCAGCAATTATTTTGGATGGAAATCGGTACTAGGGCACGAACCCGGTCAAGAGGGGACCAGCGAGTATTACGTGCCTGCACGTGCGAAATCGTTGGCTGGTTTACCGCCCACGTATATCAGCATTGGCAGCATTGATTTGTTCATAGATGAAGCGATATTATTTGCCAAACAGCTGGCCTTTGACGGTGTCTTGGTGGAGCTGCATGTATATCCTGGATATCATCATTTGGCTCCAGCATTTCCGAATGCGCATTATTCGCAAGAAGGCGCCAAATCTAGTGAATACGCCTTGCTGAAAGCACTGGAGCTAGTTTGATTTTATTTTCCTGCGTATGAGCTTAAATAAAAGCAGCAGTTCAAAACTTCGAACTGCTGCTTTTTTTGTTGCTTAACATCGGATGCTCAAATCTAACTGCAGATACCATACAAACTTCAACCTTCGTTATCAAGACATGGTGTATTGCGTATATACCTAGTCAACATTCTCGCTATATCTTCGGGAGGAATGGAACGATCCGCCGTAAACCAATGTTGAATCATTCCAAATTGTGCATTTCCCAAATAAGCAATTGCATAATCCGTAAATAGGTTTTCAGAATGATCGTCTTGATTCCGCTTCAAATTTTCATACAAACGTGTACCCACTAAATACTGGAGCCGTTCTTTTAACTCTGCTGGAGCATCCGAATGGAATAGCGCTTTAAAAAAGCTGGCATGCTTATGCATGTAATGGAAGGCCTTGGTAATTGGAGGATAAGCTCCCTCATAATCAGGATAGCGCATCAACTCCTGAAGATTGAGAGGTTCGAATACGCTCAATAATTCTTGAATAAATACAGTTTCCTCAATGAGATGAAAAATATCTTTATAATGTAAATAAAAAGTGCCTCGATTAATTCCTGCTGTTTCACACAGGTTTTTAACCGTCAGCCCTTTAATGCCTTTATTTTCCAAAATAGACAACAATGCGTTCTCCATTAGTGTGCGACTGCGGACGACTCTCAAATCCGTACTATTTTGGCTCATTTGTTTACCCCCATGATGAATGTTGGTGTTTATCAACAATTTTGACGTTGTATCTATTAATCAACACTTGGCCTTTTATGTTCATTGAACTCCCCGTCATGCCTGATTATAATTGCTTCTATAGCCTTAATCAACACGTGTTCATTACCATCGGGCTGTATCAATTTTAAGGAGGAAAACCATGGAATATAGATATCTTGGAAAGACGGGTACAAAAGTCAGCGCGTTTGCATTAGGCGGATCAAGTTTTGGATCAAGGACAAGTGAAGAAGATAGCATAAAAATGATTGAAGAAGCATTGGACTTTGGCATCAATCTGATTGATACATCTAACAGATACGGAAATGGGGAATCGGAACGCATTATCGGAAAAGCGATTAAAGCCAGGCGGCAAAATGTCATATTAGCTTCTAAATTTGGTGCGGAGGCTACTCATGAATTAAATCATAGTGGTGCATCTCGCCGCTCAATACGAGCTGCTGTTGAACAAAGTCTGTTACGTTTGCAGACCGACTATATAGACCTTTATCAACTCCATCTTCCTTTTGAATTTGTTGCTTATGAGGAGATTCTATTAACGTTGAACGATTTGGTGAAAGAAGGGAAAATTCATCATATTGGTACTTCAAATCACCTGGGTTGGCAAATGGTTCAGGCACAAGCTATTAGCGATCGATATCATATTCAGCGATTTGTAAGTGAACAAACACCATATTCTATGATCAATCGGCAAATGGAATTTGAACTTGCTGAAGTCGCTAAACAATATGATCTTTCTCTTTTCGTGTACAGTCCCTTATCTGGTGGCTTACTGACAGGAAAGTACAAAGCAGGTCAGGCCGCGCTAAGCGATTCTCGAGCTGCGATATTAAAAGGGTATGCAGATGCGTTAAATCCTGAGCTAGCTGAAAATGAATATAAGTTTAAGATCATTGAAAAGCTGCAACAACTTGCGAATGAAGCGGGGATTCTACTAGCGGATATGGCAGTAGCTTTTACCCAAAATCATCCATCCGTCACGTCAACTCTCTGGGGACCGCGCACTTCAGAACAATTAAAAGCCTATATTGCCGGTGCAGAATTGAGGCTTGGCACGGATGTGTTGGATGCGATCGATGCGATTGTTCCACCAGGCAAACGGATCGATGACAAAGAGCAAACGTGGAGTCCTGAGTGGATGAGTGCCGAACGGCGCAGACGACACGTTAGTTGAAAAATCATTGGAGAGGAACCTTGCGAAATCAAACAACGGCAACCGATCACACGATCGGCTGCCGTTGTTTATCGTAGTATTGGGGAGTGCGCGTTTTGGATCATCATGAATATCAATGATTTATTTTCCCTCTTAACGGCTTATAGAAGGCACGAATGTCTTGTGCCAAGAGCTCGGGTTCTTCCAATGCGGTAAAATGTCCGCCACGGGGCAGCGTAGTCCAGCGGGTTACATTTAGGTTGCGTACAGCCCATTCTCTGGGCGGCAGCAATATGTCTGCTGGGAACAACGCGATGCCTGTCGGCACCTCAATGTAGCCCAATGGCGGCAAGGAATGAGAATTCTCATAATAGATGTTCGCTGCCGACATGGCCGTGTTTGTCACCCAATAAATCATCATATGCGTGATCAATTCATCCTCACTGAATTTTTGCTCAAGATTACCGTTACAATCGCTCCATGCCCGGAATTTTTCAATGATCCAGCCTGCCAAGCCGACCGGTGAATCGGATAGTCCATACGCCAGTGTTTGGGGGCGGGTCGATTGAAGGGACATATAGCCACCTTCTTCAGCAATCCATGCCGATGCGTTTTTCTTATAACGCAGTTCTTCTTCCGACAGCTTTGCCTGATCTGTTGCCGTCATCAGATCTCTAATAATGCCGATATCGGTCAAGTGGATTCCGAATAACAGTTCCGGATGGTTGGCTGCCAGGTACCTTGTAACACCGGAGCCGATATCTCCGCCGGCGGCAGCAAATTTACTGTAGCCTAAGTGGTGCGTCATCAGCTGAGCCCACATTTCCGAGACACGAAAATTGTTGACACCGGAAAGTGCAGGGCGGCTTGAGAACCCAAAACCAGGTAATGACGGGACAATCACATCAAATGAGTCTTCAGGGTTTCCGCCGTAGCTGGCTGGATCCGTAAGCAGAGGAATGATTTTTTCATAACGAAGGTAACTGTCGGGCCAACCGTGGGTAAGAATGATGGGCAGAGGGTTAGATCCTTTACCACGCTCATGTACAAAGTGCACATCGATCCCGTCAATATGGCAGCAATACTGGGAAAAGCGGTTCAACTCGGATTCCTTGGCTCGCCAATCATAATGGTCCTTCCAGTACGACACGAGAGACTTTAAGTAACTTAATTCCGTGCCTCGTTCCCATCCATCGTTATCTACTTGTTCCGGCCAGCGAATATGATCCAGTCTGTATTTTAGATCGTCCAAAATTTCGTCTGCGACATGAATGTGAAAACGCTCAATCGTCATCGTGCTTTCCCTCCTTTTGTCGTTGCATCGCCATTATATCCTTTGTGCTGGTATGGTACACTGGCATAAACGAAGCATCTAACTATAAAATTTGATAGGTGATGGCTATGCCGCAAATAGATCGACACAAACATCGTATCGTGAATATTGAGTTTGCCGCCGTGGAGGATCTCAGCATGCTTCCTTATCCTGAGCGTTATACGCTCATTCTCTTCACATCAGGAAGGATGAGCGGGACGTTAAACGAACGGCCGATATCGATTTCCGCTCCTGGTATCCTTTGCTTGGCCGAGGATGATGAGATGGAAGTGACAGAAAAACAAAACGTTGCTGCACAATCCTTTCGTTTTCATCCCGAATTTCTTAACACGATCACTCTCTCTGAAACACGGGACTATTTCCCGACGAGTCCGAGAATACAAGCAGGCCGTTCCCTTTTTCAAAGGGAGGATTCATATACAGCTGTACCCCGTATCACCGAGAAAGCATTCCCGCGATTATTTGAATGGTTTTTCATACTTGGCATGGAAGTGCAGGCGCAAAGCGATGCCCGCTGGGTGTGCAGAATAAAGAAATACCTCATCCAGATTTTAGGTTTGCTCGAGGATTTAAACCGGAATGGCGAACATTCCCCTGTCGATTTGGTGCTAGAGTATATTCACACGAACTATTCCAGAAAGGTTTCTTTGGAAGATCTGACGAGCTGCGCTCATTTAAACCGAGTGACGCTGAATAAGCTGTTTCAGGAAAGATGCGGTCATACAGCCATGGGTTACTTGCTGTCATACCGTTTAAAAGTTGCAAGTGAACTTTTAACGCACACCGGGATGAAGCTTGATGAAATTGCTCACGCTGCCGGATTTGAGTATGACACTCACTTGATCAAGCAATTTACGGCTAAAAAAGGCATCTCACCTACAAAATACAGGACCATCTCCCGCAAGTTCTCAACGGTTCAATAAAAGACGGAGAGCCCTTGAGCCTCCATTGACAGTGATCCGCTTAACGATTAAGGTAGTGGAGGATATGAAGTAGAAAGTCATTTATTGTGGAGGATATTTATGAATCAACGCTTTCGAATTACGAGATCGATGCAGCCGGACTCCGGTGATCAAGACATTTCATTGGAAGAATGCAAAGCTTATTTTTCAACCAAGGCTGATTTTACTTACCAAACGGTGCTGACTGTACAAGGGGAAGAAAGTACCATGTCGATCGAAGGGGATTTCTTTATGTGGCGGCATGGAGACACCCTCATTCCTTTTAGGCACTATATGGGGGAGTTGTATGTAGCTGTCTCACATCAAGACGTCGTACCCCTTATGATCGAAATTGCTGGAGATTTGCGGGCGGACATCGTGGAAGGGTAATGGGCATAGGAGGGAGACTATGGAAGTTTTTGAAGAATACTTAACACGGATCGATAACCTCGAGCACCGTGCCCGATTGGAAGAAATACTGGGCTGGATCACGAAAACATTCCCGAATTTAACGCCAAAGATTGCATGGAATCAGCCTATGTTTACCGATCACGGCACATTTATCATCGGCTTCAGCGTTGCCAAGCATCATCTTGCTGTTGCTCCTGAAAGGGCGGGAATTGTTCGTTTTTCCGATGAAATGGTACAATCTGGCTATGATCACACCAAGGAGTTGGTGCGGATCCGCTGGGATCGTCCTGTTGATTACTCCTTACTTGAAAAAATGATCAAATATAACATTATGGATAAAACAGACTGCACAACGTTTTGGCGGGCATAGCTTATTCATAAAGTGCAAATCACTAGATTTCGAGAATACACATTAGTTAAAAAAGCCGCAGCTGCGCGGCTTTTTTTGTATTTTATATCCAATTGCAAAAACCTGTCCTACTTAACCTTGATGTTCTTCTTAAAATAGGCACGCGCATCTTCCCGGGTTTCCTTGGGCAAGGTGCGCTCCAGTTCCTCGTTCATCCACTGCAGGGTCCGGCTTCGCAAAGAATCCCGCATTTTCTCCTCCGCATCCAGCATGACCATGTTGATCAGGCAATCCGAAGGCGTACAGGAAGCGCACGCATCGTTGTTCTCCTTGCTCCGGTAGAAATAATTTTTATCTTTAATGTTCTGGCATTGAAAAATGGGCTGATCTCCTTCGACGGCCGTGACGACGTCCCAGAAAGTTATCGCATCCGGGGATTTGGCCAGCTTGTAGCCGCCCTTGACCCCTGGTACCGAATCCACAATACCCGCTTTGGACAGCTTCCCGAAAATTTTGGACAGATACGTCTCCGACAAACCTTGGTAGGCGGAAAGTTCTTTGATCCCGATCGGACTGTCCACCGGGAGATCAATCAAATATACGAGGCAATGCAAAGCATATTCGACCCCGATACTATACTGCATGCAAGCCACCTGCCTCCCGACAAATTCACTAACCATAATGTTAAAAGCAAACATTTTTGATGTCAAACGTAACGCGATTGACAAACGGAATGATTGCAAGTTATAATGTCGACAGAACTAATCGACGATTAATGTTATCGACAATTATAGATGAGTAGGAGAAGATGCATCATGAATAAAATGCTGGTTCTAAATGCCCATCCGGACGTACAATCCACCACCTCGGTGACTTTAAACGTGCTCGAGTCTTTTTTACAGCGTTACAGAGAGCTCGTCCCGGATGGTGAGGTCGAACAACTCAATCTTTATCGAGACGAGATACCTCTGCTGGATCACGTTGCTCTAGCGGCCCGCAGCAAGTCCGCTGCAGGACAATTGCTCACACCGGAGGAGCAGGCAGTTACGGACCGGACGAACGAACTGCTGCGGCAGTTCAAAGATGCGAAGAACATCGTCATTGCGATGCCGATGCATAATTTCAATATCCCGTCCAAACTTAAAGACTACATGGACGCCATTCTCATTCCGCGGGAAACGTACACGTTTACCCATTCGGGATCCGTAGGCTTGCTCAAAGACGGACGGAGCGTACTCGTTATTCAGGGAAGCGGATCGATATACACCAATAACGACTGGTACACAGAAGTGGAGTATTCCCATCAATATCTGCGATCGATGTTTACCTTTATGGGATTTGACAGCTACGAGATCATTCGCGCGCAGGGAAACGCTGTTTTACCGAAAGAGAACGTATTGGAGCGGGCTAAGCAGGAGGCCCTTCAGGCGGCCGAACGTTTCGCACATCGCATGTCTGGCAGCGTGACGAGATAAGGGCTCGTATTAAAGATCGTGCTGGGGGATACGATAAAGATCAAAGCGGATCTGAAACGCCCCGCCATCTTTAGGCCAGGAAGGAAAACCGTCATGGAATGCGTCATTTTCACTGGGATACAAGCTTCCGGAAAATCAACATTTTACAAGGAAAGGTTCTTTGCAACTCATATGAGGATTAATCTTGATATGTTGAGAACAAGACACCGGGAGAATGTTTTTCTGGAAGCATCCGTCCGAACGATGCAATCCTTTGTGGTAGACAATACGAATCCCACCGTGGAGGATCGGAAAAAATATATCGATTTCGTGAAAAAACATCAATATAAGGTTATAGGGTATTATTTCGAACCTGACTATGAATTATCCCAAGAGCGTAATAACAAGAGGGAAGGGAAAGAAAAGGTTCCTGAGATCGGTATGATAAGCACTTTGAAGAAGCTGCAACGGCCGTCTTATAGTGAGGGTTTTGATGAGCTGTATATCGTCAAGTCGCTAAACGATGGGTTTGAGATTCAAAAATTACCTTTATGAAGGATAACGCAATCTACCGTGCGCCGTTAGGCGGCACGGTTTTTTTGCTAATCCTTTCCGGTCAACAATCGTCTTCCCAGCTGCAGCCTCGCTTCAAGCTCAATCCGGTTTTTGCAATCCTCGCAGTAATGCATTCCATTTCTGTTTCGTTTCGCGCGGTCGTAAGCTGAAGTGCCCTCGAAGGCGATAAATGCCCTTTTGCACCCATGACAGATCAGTTGCACGCGAAATCCTTTAGATTGCTCCTGCACAGAATTCCCCCTTCTGTAATTGATAAAAAGTCCAGCTCCCTTGACTTGATAACCACGGCACGGTATAACTGAAAAATGAAATAACACACTGTGCTATTTATTATAATACAGTGTATTAAAATAAAATCAAGGGGCGTTTTACCGTGCCAAAAATTGTGGACCATGACCAAAAAAGAAAACTTATCGCCGAATCGGCATGGAAAATTATTGAAACAAAGGGGATCGAGCATGCGTCAATCCGCGCCGTCGCCGCTGCGGCAGGAGTGTCGCCTGGAGCTTTACGGCATTATTTTTCAACGCAGGACGAGCTGCTGCTATTTATCGTGGATTATTATTTAACGAGAGGAGCCGACAGAGCAAAAGGAATCGAGATAAGCCGTATTCCGATGAAAGCCGCACTGGAAGTGGTTTTAGAACTCCTTCCCATGGATTCGGACAAACGAACGGCAGCCGGCGTCTGGTGGGTATTCGCCATCCGTTCCCTCACGAGTTCGGCGTTACAAGATAAAAAGGATGAGCTCACGGACGGGCTTCTTGACCTGAGCAGAACCGTCCTTGATCTTCTGGCTAAGGCAGAGCTTCTTCCCTCATCCATCGACATGGAACTCGAAACCTTGAGATTGGCCGCGGTGATTGAAGGCTTGACGGTCCTCGCATTGCTTCGGCCGGGGATCTACGCGCCGGAGACCATTGAACGGATCATCGCCCGCCACCTTCAGGAGCTGTGCGAGCACGCGGTGAATGAGTAAACAAGAAGAGGAACGGTTTCACCAAACTCAACTTAGCAATTGAAAAGAAATGGCAATCGTTGATATACGTTAATATTAGTTTGAGCTTATTGCGTCATTCTAAAGCGATCTGCATCATTATTTCTCGGATGAAGGAGATGTGCGAGATGAAGGTTAATAAAATAGATCATGTAAGTATAAACGTAAGTGATCTCGCGGCCGCCAAAGCGTTTTTTCTCGATATAGGCTTTGAGGTGAGAGCGGAATGGGAGATGGAAGGCGAGCTGTTGGATCGGGTCCTAGGGCTCCGCGATGCAAAAACAGCCTGCGTAGCACTGGGGGCACCAGGGAGCCAGGCATGGATCGAGCTGGTCAAATATTATCATCCGTCAGACGAAACCGAAATTCAGCAGTCATATCCATTTACGCTCGGTATCCGGCATATGGCCATTGAGGTTGAAGACATTGAAGCCATCGTATCCACATTGAAACAGAAGGGCACGGAAACCTTCAGTGAGATCCAGCAATATGAACAAAGTTACAAGTTATGCTATGTTCGTGGGCCGGAGGGAATCATTTTGGAGTTGGCAGAGAAGGTCAAATGACGGGAGATCACGTCTCTGTCGTACGGAAGGGATTGCAGGCGCAGAGAACCAGGGTTACTCGAATTTCGAAGGAGGCACGTTGTAATATTTTTTGAAGGCTTTTGAAAAGGTAAACGGATCAGGATACCCGAGAAAGCCTGCGATCTGTTGGATCGTGTATTTTTTGGCGTAGAGATAGTCTCGTGCCCGGTTCATTTTGATTTGGAAAATGTACTGTCCCGGCGTAATGCCTACGCTTTTCTTGAAAAAGGAGATAAAATACTTCTCGGATACGCCGACTAGCGCAGCTAGCTCATTCATCCGAACGGAACGGTGCAGGTTTGCATCCACGTATTGAAATACGTCCTGCAGCACACTTAGGCTTCCTTCGGTTTTACCCGGTTTCTTTCCTTTGAGGAATGTGCCGGTGTAGGTGCCATGCCCGTGAAGCTCAAGGATCTTTGCAATGACCGCTAGGAGGCATGCTTTCAAGTAAAGCTGATTCCCCGGTGTGGCGCTGACCTGTTTCAACCGGCGATAGGCCTGTGTGAACAATACCGCTTCCTCGTGGATTAGGCCGCTGGGCACGATTCCAGGGAGTTCGAACTCACCTAGTATTCGCTGTTGTTGGCCGATACCGAAATTGAAATGAATGTAAATGAATCGGCAGCCGTCCTCGGTCGTCGTAGCGATATAAGGCATATCGGGATAAAAAAACACCGCATCTCCCGCCCCCGCCGTATGTTCGGACCCGCCGATCGTTACCCTCACGGAGCCCGATTGAATGAACCATAGATCGTAATCGGGATGAGACTTGTGTTCGATCCAATTCTTATCGTGAGTTTGTTCTAAATAAGAGCTTATGCCGATCGTGACATACTCCGAGAGTTCGTTGAGAATACTCATGTTGGCATTCATCGGGTTGCATAGCCTCCTCTACCGAATGACATCTAAGATTTTAAACTTAGTATAACAAAGGGTTTGCGAGTTGTTAATGATATTACTTTTTGACATGTACTTGAAACGATCTCACATTCCATTTTCTGGTCATCCTCCTATAATGGATTTATATCATACGAGGAGGGTTATTTGTGAACGGTGTGAACATGCAGCAGCCGAAGGTCGTCGTCATTGGAGCAGGCAGCCTGTTTTTCGGTCGTCAGTCCATTTGGCAGATGGTCCATTCACCATACTTGAATCAGGGAACGCTTGCTTTGGTGGATACGGACGAGGAACGATTATCGAAAATGGTCAAACTGGCGGAGATGGTGGCCCGGGAGAACAACGTATCTTTGAAAGTGGAGGGATCAACGGACCGAAGACAGGTGCTTCCGGGGGCTGACTTTGTCGTACTCAGCTTTGCGGAGCAATCGGTTAAGTACCGGGGCATCGACTGCCAAGTGTCATTAAAATACGGCATTCGCATGTGCTCCGGGGATACGATCGGTCCAGGCGGTATATTTCGGGCGATGCGGGAGCTGCCGGTCATTATGGAATGTGCTAGAGATGTTGAAGAGCTGTGCCCCGACGCCTGGGTGATCAACTATATTAACCCGTCTACCGTAAACGGGATCGCTTTACACCGGTATGCGCCGAAGCTAAAATCGTTCGCGCTGTGCGACAGCCACCATATGCCGCATAAAAAAGCCTATTACGCCGTACGGGCGGGAATTATCGGGGACAGAAGCGGGTTCAACGAGGAGATCGACAGGAAGTTCGACTTCCGCGTCGCCGGCGTCAACCATTTCACGTGGCTTTTGAAAGCGGAGTTCGAAGGCAAGGATGTCATGCCCTTGATCGCGGAGGCGATGCGCAAAGCGGCTGGCGAGGAGAACAACGGGGGAGACCGCGGGGCAAAGGCGCTTCATAACGACGCCATTACATATGAGCTGTACGATATTTTCGGATATATCCCTACGTGTACGGCCCATACCAAGGAATACGTCCGTTATTGGCAAGGTCACGGCAAGACGCCGGACGCCATTCCGCCGTTATCGATATGGGAGACGGAGGACCGGTATCAGCGGCACGACGAGATGTGGCGGCAGGTCGACGACTTCCTCACTGGGAATGTTCCGATTGCCGATTATATGAGTACCTTCGGCCCGGATCACGCGACGGACATTATCGAAAATATGGTAGGCAACTTGGGGAAACGTTTCTTCATCAATACGCTGAATCGCGGCGCGGTCACAAATATGAGCGACGACTCGTTCCTGGAGCTGCTGTGCGACGTGAGCATGGACGGGGCGAAGCCCGTTCACGTAGGCGAGATGCCGCGGGGAATCCGGGGCATGCAGGAGCTTGTGCTGGATACGCATGAGCTTACGGCAGAGGCCGTCGTGGAGCAGAGCTACGAGAAGTTGAGGAAAGCGATGCTGACGGATCCACTCGTGAACTCGATCAGCGACGCAGACCAGATCATCAAAGAACTGCTGACACTGGAGCGGGAGATGATCCCTGATGCCTGGTATTAAGCTTGACAATCCAAACCCAAACCAGGTTCGGCGTCATGAGCGTCAGTATATGTAGGAGAAAGCCGGGCGCAGTAGGCTGAGAAAGTTCCATGATTGAACCTTGGTACCCATACAACAACAAGCAAGCGAGCTGGCGCATTATGCGCAGCTCGTTTGTTGTTTTTGGATAATCAAGCCTCCGATCGTTCTGGATTTATCGTTTCGGTCTGGGGTATATCACCATCACGCCAATTATACACATGAATCTTTAATAACACCTTATTATATAGAAGATATGTATTCAGATAAAATATGATTGAGGGGTATATAAAGAAGAAGGGATGGTGGTAAATGATGAATTTTACGAAGCTCACTGCGTATCTGGATACTTTTTATAATGAAAAAAACATTCCTGGTTTAGGTGTCGCTATGTATCACAAACACCAGCCTGTTTATGAACATTATACCGGATTTTCAGATGTAGAGAATCAGGTTCCATTTAGAAGGGACAGCATTTTCAAATTGTATTCTGCAACAAAGGTCGTGACCTGTACAGCACTGCTGCAGCTGCTAGAGCGAGGAAAATATAAGCTCACGGATCCTTTGTATGAGTACATCCCAGAGTTTAAGCACATGCTTGTTCGTCATTCGCTGCCAGATGGAACAGTCGACCTGCTTCCTTCACAAAATCCAATTACCATCGAGCATTTGTTTACAATGACAGCAGGAATCGAAACGATTCATACGGATGCAGTTCATAAGGCTGTAGCCGAGAGCAGCAGTGAGGGCCGGACACTTGCTGTTATCAAGACAGTGGCGCAGGAGCCGTTAGCCTTTGAACCGGGATCGAATTTTAAATATACCGCGTGCCACGATGTGCTGGGTGCATTGCTCGAGGTCATAACAGGGCGAAGCTTTGGACAATATGTACAGGAGAATATTTTCGATCCGCTAGGGATGAAAGATACCTCATTCCAGCTAAAGGATGAGAGCCGCTTCTGCAAGCTGTACAATCGATTTAATGGTATGACGCACACGGCAGAAAGCGTTGGAGAAACCTTTAAGCTTAAGCCAGGTCCAGCTTATGAAAGCGGCGGCGGCGGATTATATTCGACAGTGTCAGACTATATTATATTTGCAGAGGCATTATGCAACTACGGATTGGCACCGAATGGCGTGCGCATCCTTAAACCGGACACTGTGGATGCTATGCGAAGCAACCGCCTGTCGCCTACTGCGCAGCAGGATTTTGCCAAATTCGGCGGGGGCAGTAAACTGGGCTATAGCTATGGCTTAGGCGTAAGAACCTTAGTGAATCCTGAGGATAACAATGCACTTAGCCAACAGGGGGAATTTGGCTGGGATGGCGCTAGAGGCTGTTACGTTGTCATAGACCCTGAATCGGAAGTCACGCTGTTCTATGCGCAGCAGGAACATGGTTCGGAGTGGTATCGCTGGCACGGTACGATACGGAACTATGCCTATGCGAGCATTTGGGATGCAGGGATGCCGCCAACCAAATTACAAAGCCGGTGTTTAGAGGATTTATGAGGCGAAAAAAGCCGCATGGTTGCGGCTTTTTGTATTTTCTTAAACGACCCTTGCTGTTCCAAAAGCATAATGATGCCATAAAATATCTTCCACCGTGTCCGCCTGCTCCTCCTCGCATTCAATCAAGAGGATCACTTCCGAATTTTTGCCCCGTAACAGACGCCGCTGCTTTTTAATGACTTTGTAGTAGAACAAGTCGATGCAAACCCCAAGGATAAAACCAGCTGACGTGCCAATCAGGCCGCAGTAGATCGGCCCCCAAGCCAGCTTAAAACCGACACTGGCACCAATGACGGCGAACGCCGTTCCAAGCGCAGCTCCTGTGCTGACCAATGAAATGCCGTCTGCGTTGTGAATGCTGTCAAACAATCGCCGCTCTGTTTTGCGGTTCGTTAAAGGTACAGCGAAAATGTTCTCTTTATGGATTCCGTTTTTCTCCAGAACCGTGATCGCTAATTCCAAATTGGTGGAATGCTCAAACGTTGAAAATATTTGTACCATCCGGTTTATTTCACTACCTTTCCCTTTTTTACTTGAAACGAAGGGCCTTGGTAATGCTTGATCAGGAAGCTCTTCTGCTCGTTGTTAAACAGCTTGTTGTTTTCCACGGTGTTTGCATACGAATCGTACGCTGCGAATCCCCACATGGAGGGCATAAACAGCAGCCATTGTTTATCAAGCACGGCCGTTGACTCCGTTAATTGACCAAGGAACAGGTAATGGACGGAAAGAAGCAGCTTGGAGAAATATAAAAATGCGATCGTCCAAGCAAGTGCGAAAAACGCGGTGACGATGCGGTGAATGTGCAGCTGTCCAAGCCCTGGCATAAATAAGGACCAGATGACCGACATGACGGGTTGCCGTTTATCCAAATAATTAATCTCCATCGCTCCGATGGTAAAAGAGTTAAATGGCGCATTTTCTTTTTCAGCGAGTAAATAAACTTTGTTCATATCGACCGATGTCCGGTAACTGTCCCAAATGCCAAACAGATAAACCGGAATATACATGAGCATCCACCTTGAATCCAGTACCTCTTTCGCTGACTCAATATTCCCGCAAAACGAATGCACTATCGCCAGATTAATCTTTGCGTTGTAATTGACAATCACTTCCCAGATAAACAAGGTGAGCCCACGCAAATATTTGCTTAACAGGAGGTGCCCAAAACCCGGAAATGCCGCAGACCACCAAGCAATGACATACGGATTGCGGATATGAAACTGGGTGGTGCCGGCTATGGAAATATGGGCTTTGTAGCGGCGGAATTTGTTTTCGACATTCCTGTAATTATCCACGAACTTTCCTCCATAAATACACTTAACGATTGGCTGTTTGCCTTCTCACGAGTTTCAGATTACACACCAGAATTAAGAATATAAAGGGATACAATACAGCTGAATACCACAGCTTCCAACCGTTGTAATAAAAAAAGTCAGTCTGCAAGGTCAGCCATTCAAAGCTGATCGAAAATGCGGACCACGCTAAAATATATATGATTTTGGACCAGTTTCTCTTATGGAAAGGGAAAAAATTCAAGAACAGAAAGCTGACGGACGGGAAATACATGATAATTGCCAACATAGATAACCACTGGAATCCAGGGGATAGATAGCCATAGAGATCATAATGCAGGTCAAACACCACATCCGTGGTAAGACCGAATGCGTAGGCAAAAAAAGAAGTCGCATAAACCTCAATCCTGCTTAAATTTTTGGGAACAGTAAAAGACAAAATGTTCAGAAATAAAAAAAATACAAATATATAGACCATGCTTATTGACCACTTCCCATTTTGATCCGGCGCAGTTCTGTGCCTGATTAGCATTATGGGATGATTCAGATGATTATAAACCCCCTTCACTGAAGACAGTAAAAAGCCCTCGGCGATGGTGGCAAGGACTTATCGGATTTTTGTTGAACATTACTAGTCTCCCAAAAAAATCATACTTTTGGCCGGGGCGTGTTTCTACCCAAGCATTACCATAGGGACAGCATACATTAATAGAGTCAACTTATGATGATTAAGGAGGAGATATGATGGGGAACAACAATATTCATGGCTGTCCCGCTCCACAGAATATTACATTGGTGCAGCGCTTGCAGGCGCTTGTGGGACGAACGGTTACGGTGTTCCAGCCCGGGTTTCCGAGATTAACCAAAACAACAGGCAAGCTCTCCAATGTGACCAAGTCCTCGTTTACAGTTGGCAAGACTGTAGTCGCAATCCAAACCTCCTTCTATATCGTTACGAACGAAAAGGTTATACGGACGAAACCCTTTGACTTGACAGCCACCGCAGAAGATATCGGCGAATTGAACGGGATTTTAATCCGCGTGGGCCGGGGGTTTGTCGAGTTTGTCCAGACCCCGGGCCGAAGAGTACCTACCATTTTTCCATTGAATATATTTACTGAAGTGATTTGCGAAAGCGATGAGGAGTAAGAGCCGCACCAAAGCGAAAAACCTTCAATCCGTGGTGGCATGGATTGAAGGTTTTTTGAGTTTAGATGCTTCTATTAAATTGTAAGATGCAATGCAGTTTTTTACCCTTCTTCCGTCGAGTAGGTCTTCAGGTTCCGAAGAACCGGGAAAAGCCAATACATCCAGATTACGGCAACAGCTAGGGTGCCAACGCCGCCGATGATGGTTGCCGGCACGGCACCGACCAACCCGGCCATCGTGCCGGATTCGAATTCGCCGAGCTGATTGGAAGTGCCGATGAAGAGCGAGTTAACGGCATTGACCCGGCCCTGCATCTCTTGGGGCGTGTTCACCTGTACAAGCGTCGAACGGATCACGACGCTGACGACGTCGGCTGCGCCGGTGAGAAACAACGCGAAGAGCGAAAGCCAGATGCTGCGGGAGATGCCAAACAGGATGGTCGCCAAGGCGAACATCACGAGCGAGGCAAACAGCGTTTTGCCAATGGCTTTCTCAATCGAAATTCGCGTGAGAATCAGCGAAACAACGATCGCGCCGACTGCTGGCGCGGCGCGAAGCAGACCGAGACCGGTCGGACCGGTCTTCAGGATTTCGTCGGCAAAGATGGGCAGCAATGCCGTCGCACCGCCGAGCAGAACGGCGAACAGATCGAGCGAGATGGTGCCCAGGATGATTTTACGGGCGAATACGAACCGCAGACCGCTGAAAAAGGTGTCGATCCCGACGGCATCCAGCTTTTTAACGAAATGAACGGTCTTCACGAAGAAAATCAATACGACGGATATAAGGAGTGCGACCAGCGTTGTGATGTAGGCCGTAGAGATGCCCCAGATCACGAGTACGCCTCCGAGCGACGGGCCGACGATCATCGCCGTTTGCATTCCCGAGGCGGACCAGGCGGCTGCCTGCGGCAGCTGCTCGCGGTCGACGATATCCGGCACGAGGGCGGCAGAAGCCGGGCCCTCGAAGGTACGGCAAGCTCCAAGTATGGCAGCGGCGATCAACAAATGGACAGAGGTGATCCAGCCCTCAATGCTGCTGATGACGAGAAAGACGACGACAGCGCACTCCATGAGTTGGCAAATATAGACGATGGTACGGCGATCATAGCGGTCCGCCGTCTGCCCGGCCGGCAGCGTCAGCAGCAGCATAGGCAGGAACTGGGCCAGGCCGACAAAGCCGAGCTGAAAGGCGCTGTCCGTCAGTGCGTACATCTGCCAACCAATGACGACGGACAGAATTTGAAACGCGCTGGCCGAGAAAATCCGCGCAATCCATAAGTGCAAAAATGAGCGGTTATGGAGCACGGACGAAGTGTTCACATTCAATGCAAGTCATCCTTTCTTGTTGTGGAAAAAATGCCGAACGTATAGTTTCGGTTAGGCGAAACTATGTATTTGCTTACATAGTGCTCATTCATTTTATATGAAATGAAAAAAAGAAGGAAGGGAGGGGGAGAAAAACATTCTCAGAACCGCCAAGGTTGTCATATACTTGGAGATGTGAGGTATACGTTACTTGAATGATTCAAAGTTTAGGGGTAAAAGTAAACCGGATCTTAAGTAACGGCGAAATATAATGTGAAGATAATAAGCAAGCCCCTCACGATAATGATCGAGAGGGGCTTGCTTATTATTCGTGCTATTTCCGAAAGTTACCTTTTCCCCAGGGACTATTGCAATGGAGCAGAAATCATAGCTTTCAGGCTGTCTTCCGGGAGTTTGTCCATGCCCCAGAAAACGGCAGTATAATAAATATCGTTTTGCTTCCATAAGTAATAAGGAAGTTTAATGTTATCGTCGGATGATAAGTAGACATGATTCTTGTCTTCATAAGCCGAAACTTCGACGCCGTCCATATCCAGTGTCCGGGTGAGTGAGAGTTGGGACGCGTCGAAAAGCGGCTCTTTGCTCTGATATAGCGAGACACCGGTTGAGGAATCGGAAGGTCCGTGATAAGTTGTCCATAGTGCGTCCGCCGCTTGTCTGAAACCATACATGGTATTCTGGTCGCCGGCTCTAAGCAGTACCGAACCGCTCAGTTTATGTTCGGGCAATTCCTGAGGGATTTTCACCTTAAAGCCGAGAATGTTCTTCGCCGCAAGCAAATCTTTCTCATCATACAGGGGAAATGAGTTTCCAGCTCCGTCGTAGCGGACATGCTGTACTTCCTTCGGCATGACAAAAGATTGCACCATTTTGGTGAGATCTTCCTGCGACATATACTCGCTATAATAATTGATTGCGTACCATACGTGGTCATCCTGCCAGTAGAAGCTTCTGCCGGTTTCCGGCCTTTTCTTGTCGCGTCTCATTTCCGTGAATAACGTGCCTTTGACATTGCCGACCGTCACAGCTTCCTGTCGGTATTCAAGCGGCTTGTTCGGATTTGGGGGAATCTGAGAATAAGGAGCTCCCTGCAATTCACCTTCCTCCAACAAATTTCCCTTGCCCTTGGAAGCCTTGACCTCTATGGTTTGTTCATTTTTTTGGCCAAAGTTAGATACAAAAGTAACGGATACTCCGTCGATAATAGGATCGGTATCATGAATGTTGGTGACGTTCTTAAAATATAATATATCCTCCAATTGATAACCTTCAGGAAGATAGTCAGGCACTTTATAGTTATACTTCGGAAAATCAAGTGCCCGATCGATACTATGAAACCATCTGAATCTGTCGTTGTATGTAGGATATAGGTTCAAACCCGTGTTTACGGATGGTTCCTCCATATCCAGCCTAGTATCCTTCCCGGCATCCGACGCATTGGTGAGCAAGATGGCTCCCAAGACGATAACCAAAAGAATCGCAGCGGCGGATAGCTTGTACGAACCTTCCTTAAACTTGGCAATCATCATCATTCTCCGTTTCGCTTCATATTTGCTGTCCCCAAAATGCGACAGGTTGATGCCAGGAGGAGGTTGTTGGGAAAATGAACGCGACAGCATGAGTAACGTCTTGCCATAAGGCAAAGCTTCACGCTCTCCCAATGTTTCAAGAACTCTTGCGTCGCAGGCCACCTCCTGATCGGCTTTCATTTTTCGAACGGAAAGCCACACCAAAGGGTTGTACCAATGCATTCCTACGGAAAGAGCCCACAGAGAGTTGAACCACAGGTCTTTGCGCTTGTAGTGAATCAGCTCATGCATCAGGATATGCGTTAGCTGATTTGAATCAGCGATCGTGCTGACATCTTTCGGCAAATAAATCCTTGGCTTCCATAAGCCATAAAGACAAGGACTGCGAAGATGGCTTGTTTCATAGGCGTATATTCGTTTTTTTATGTTCAGCTTTCGTGTACACGCTTCAAGAACGTTGAGTACTTTAGTGTTCTCAATCTGTAAGGAGTTTCCAACTCTTCTTCTGAAAATGAGCGCGCTCAGCAGGTAATATCCTCCTAAGCATAGAAGCCCTACAAGCCATACCAGCGAGCCGATCGATAGCCAAGTCAGTCCATTCGTAATGCCTGTGGAATGGTCTTGAGAAGAACGTGTTACGAAGGAAGACCCAAGTTCCTCTGCCGGATTTGGAGTGAGTTCAGGAAGCTGGTTTTTTACATCAGTTTCATTGTATTGAATTTCCGTGCTTGATCCGTTCTCACTTTGATGAGTAGGTTGTATACTTTTCTGATCCGAATTTCGTTCCATCGGGAACATTTGCGGCAGCACATTAAACAGGCTCACCGGACTCTGCGGAGCAAGGGGAACCAGAAGCTTAATTAACACAAGAAACCACAATATATAAACAACTCTAGGTTTAAGATGCTTTTGGAACAGCTTCCGGATTATAAGCAGCAACAGTAGGATTAATGTCGATGCCACTGACGCTGTGAACAGAAGAGAGAAGGCCGTTTCCAGATACTTCATGACTTCTTCTTGTTCTCCAAGATTTGTTGAAGCTCCTCAATATCTTTCTCCGAAAGTGTCTCTTCTTCGAGAAATTTTGCGCACAGCATCCCTACAGCTCCTTTATAAACTCTATTCAGGAATGAGCGATTCTCGGCTTTCAAGTATTCATCATGCGAAACCAGCGGATAGTAGAGGTAATTCCGGCCGGACTTTTCAAATCGAATGGCCCTTTTCTTGTGAAGCCTATTCAGGAAGGTTTTAACTGTCTGGTCTGACCATTGCATTTGCTGGGTTAATTCGGAAATGATCTCGCTGGCGGACATAGGCTCCTTTTGCCAGAGAAGCTTCATCACTTCGCTTTCGGCTTCGGTAATGTGCGGGGATTCGTGCATAGTAGTCACCTTTCTTGTTTTTTTGTTTACAGCTGTAAACGATATTTAAAGTTTACAAGTGTAAACGTAACATGTCAAGTTAAATCGAGCCACCTGAAGGCAACAGAATAATCATACTTTTAAAGCCCGCATCCTTTGACAACGGAATACATTTGACGATCCATCTTTGTAAATGTTATTTTGTAATAATACCCATTTTATGGGTCACAAATGAAGGGGTGCTTGGCATGAAGTTACCTTTACACGAGCGATTCATTAAACAAGCGATTGAACATGTAAGCAAAGATCAACGTTTTATGGGCCTGCTCGCGGGCGGATCCATGATGTATGGAGAAATGGATGAGTATAGTGATCTGGATTTAATAATCGTCTACGACGATGCTTTTCAAAAAGAGATCATGGAACAACGCATCCCATTTGCCGAAAGGCTTGGTCATTTACTGTCTGCATTCACAGGCGAGCATGTTGGGGAACCCCGATTGCTTATTTGTTTATATGGACCAGCCCCTCTCCATGTCGATTTAAAATTTGTTCATTTGGGAGAGCTCGAATCCCGGGTCGAGAACCCACTGATTCTTTGGGAGAGAGGTAGTGGAATTTCAACAATACTCCATAATACAAGTGCATCGTTCCCCTCCCCTCAGCCTCAATGGATCGAAGATCGCTTCTGGGTATGGGTTCATTACTGTGCTGCAAAATTAGGGAGAGGCGAATTATTCGAAGTGATTGATACGATAACTTTTATGCGGAATACAGTGTTAGGACCATTGGTACTCATCCACAACGGTCATTCCCCGAGAGGAGTCCGAAAGCTCGAGAAATATGCCCTCAAGGAAATGGAGGAATTACAAGGAACGGTCCCTATCCATAGCTTTGAGAGCTGCTATCATGCGTTAAAAAATACGATCCAGATGTATCAGCGACTACGCCAAGGTTCGGATATTGTGCCAAGGAACGAAGCAGAACGTGTTTCCATCGAGTTTCTTGATGGTATCTATTCAGAAAATTCCAATGGAAGCTCGTTCAACGAACGGAAACTATAGCGCAGCATAAACACAACAGCAGCCGATCCAACGGATCGGCTGCTGTTGTTACTGTCACAAGGGTTTGTTCGATGAGGCGTCATGATTTTAATGAACTATTCATTTATACTCATCGCCAACAAGCGTTTGAGATTGTCATCAATAAATTGATTATCGGCAGAGTTGATTCCACGGCCGGCAAAATGGCCCCAGCTCGATTCGATCGGTTTAAAAACCGCATGAGGTATAAGCTTAGCCTCATATTCATTATCGTCCGCGGGACAGAAGAGATCCGTACTTCCCGGCATAATGCAGGCATGCGCCTTAATGCTTCCCAGCGCCTTATCGAAATCTCCGTTATAGGAGGGGTTTGCACTAATATCTGCATGTTGGCCGGTCCATAACATGGCCAGTACGTTGTGCGGATCCATCTTCATAAAGCTATCTTCCCAGACGCCAGCCATAAAATCTGCCAACGAGCTGAATCCCATCTCACGATACATTTCCTCTCTGTAAAAGGCCTGAGATACGCCCCATCCCGCATAGACATCGCCAACGGCGCGCATGTCAGCAGAAGTCAACCCGTCAAGTTTGCTGGAATCGAACCGGACTGAAGCCATGAGCGCGGCTTTCATTCCGCCCAGGACTACATACGTTTGGGGCCAAGTCTTTGCTACTCCGGCGAAAGGAGCGATTCGTTCCACCATGTCGGGATAGCTTGCCCCCCATTGGTAGGCTTGAATGCCTCCCATGGACCAACCGACAACGAGAGCAATCTTCTCAATGCCGAATTTTTCGGTCACCAGCCGATGCTGGAATGTAACGTTGTCATAGATCGTTACCTGCGGAAAATTCGCCCGGTCGAATGGAGGAGGCGTGTTGCTGGGAGAGGAGGATAATCCGTTGCCCAGCAGATTGGGAACGATGATGAAATATTCTCGCGGATCCAGCGCCATGCCGTCTCCGATCAACCATTCATTTTGAACATGCTGGTCGCCAAATGCCGTTGGATAGACGATGACATTATCTTTATTTTCATTCAATTTTCCATAAGTCTTATAAGCAAGAAAAGCGCTCGGTAACGTCACTCCCGATTGCAAGGTTACGTCACCCAAATCAAAAATTTCATAATCCATCATATCGTTTGCTCCTTTCAAGTTGAAACCAATAGATTGTATTTCTTGTTGTCAGTATAGTTCTGTGTTACTCTCAATAAAAGTGAATAGAATTCAAAGCAGTGTTCAATATTTTTGAAAATGAAAGGGGAGCGTGTGATGGAATTGCGCCAGCTGAATACGTTCCGTACGGTTGCATCCACATTGAATTTCAGTCGGGCTGCGGAAGTGCTAAACTATGTCCCGTCCAACGTCACGATGCAAATAAAAGCATTGGAAGATGAGCTTGGAGTTCGTCTCTTTGACCGCTTGGGCAAGCAGCTTGTTCTCACGACGGCGGGGAAACGCTTTTTAACTCACATTCAAGATGTTCTGGACAAGCTGGACGAAGCTCGCAGCGCCGTTCATGACAATGAAGATTTAACCGGCACCCTGACGATCAGTGCCAATGAGGTCGTGTGCGCCTATCGGCTCCCAGCTGTCTTTCAACGATTTCGCTCGCAGCATCCGGGGGTTCGTCTGATCTTCCGCTCCGTTCCTAATCTAGAGCTCAAGCAAGCACTATTTGAGGGAACTGCCGATGTCGTCTTTATGCTGGATGAGCCCATTCGCTCGAGCGGACTTGCCGTGGAGCCGTTGGTGGAAGAGAGGTTCCGCCTCTTTGCTGCTCCCGACCATCCTCTCGCCAAAAGAAACCTGCTGCAGCTGGAAGATTTTCACGGAGAAGTGTTCCTGACGAATGAAAAGGGCTGTCCTTACCGAACCATGTTCGACCGGTCATTTGAGAAAGAGGGAATAGATAGTATTACGTATTTAGAGTTTCAAAGTGCTGAAGCGATTAAACAATGTGCCGTTTCGGGAATCGGTATTGCCTTCCTTCCTGAAATCGTAACAGAAGCTGAAGTTGATCGGGGCGACCTTGTTGCTCTTCCATGGGAAATTCCGGATCTGCACGTGTATACCCAGATGTCTTGGCATAAAGACAAGTGGCTTTCACCAATCATAGAGTCTTTTATAGCAACGGCAGGAGAAGTGCTTGCAAATTCCCCTATTCATGCCGTGTAGTTCGCAGAACCATTTATTAAACAAAAAAACAAGTTCTCGTCTTTATCGAAAGACAAGAACTTGTTTGGTTAAGATGAATCGTGGGGCAACGTATCTTATGAATAGAAGGGCTTGGATAGAGGCATAAAGGTTCTTTCCTTACAACCGCTTGTAGTCCTGGACAATAGTGTCCACCACTTGCTTTCCCCAATCCGCAGCTTCCGAGCCCTTTTCATTCCAATCATAGGTGATGAGCCCTTTCCATAGGGCCCAGCCGCGAGCGCGATGAATGGTGTCCTCATCAAAATCCATCCGCTTCAGGAACAGGTCGCGGCTGGCTTCATCAAAAAAGTTCCAGGCCATCACAAGGTCGCTCGAAGGATCGCCTACGCCCATCGTTCCAAAATCAATTACGCCGCACAGTCGTCCATCCCTCACGAGCAAATTGCCTACGGCAACATCACCATGCAGCCACAGCGGCTCTGATTGGTATCTTGTCGCAAGGGCAAGCTCCCATATTTCCGTTAGCAGCTTGTGATCGTATTGCCCGGATAGCTTTTCGATGATCGTTCTTGTCTCATCATCATATACCGCAAGATTTCCCCCTCGATGAAAGTTCTGGACCCCTGCCGGGACGCCGCGGCTTGCGTCGATCGCCTCCAACTCTTGTAAAAAACTGGCGAGATCTTCGGCAAATTGGTTGTGATCGGATATGTTGCTGTGCGTGACCGTGTCACCGTCAATCCAAAGGTTCACGGACCAGGGAAGAGGATATTCGTCCGTGGGCGCTCCTTTGGCAACCGGAACCGGAATGGGGACGGAAAGAAGCGGCTTGAAAACGGGAAGCCAGGTCAGTTCTTTTTCAACAGCCGAGGCGTAGCGTTCATGACTTGGTAAACGGACGGTCATTTCACTGCCCAGCCGGTAGGTACGGTTATCGTGGCCGCTTTTTTCTACAGGCTTTATCTCTAAATTCGCCCATTCCGGAAATTGGCTATCGATTAATCGGCGTACCAGCTCACAGGTAATCTCCATCTTCTCACCGCTTTCTAAAAAATGGTAATCAAATTATAACCTTTCACCTGCATCTCCTCAAGGGTTGGAGAGACCGAGAAATAAGAACGTAAAAAAACCGGGACATGTATAGCCCGGCTATCGCTATTTTTGATCATGTCTTTATGAAATCAGACCAATCACCTTGGGGCAGAGCAATGTTATAATCAGCTCAAACCTTTAAAAGTTGAAGAAAATAAGATTTTAAATCGACGACCCGCAGTGACTCCGGTTTATGGTCTGTACCGGCAATTATTAGAGGAACGAGCGACTCCGCTTGACTTATGCCCCCGTGCCCTGCGCCCCCTATATGGGTGGGTGAACTGCCGTACTTCAATTCATATCCCGGCTTTGCGGTTACGACCATGTATTCCCCATGATGTGAATGTAAGGCAGCGGACAATCGCCGGAGAACATCGGGGTAATGTCCATATTCCACCGTATGCTTTTGGGTATTGATTTGTAAATCAAGCACTTCGGGATCTTCGGCCAATGTCCATGATTGATGATAGGGATCAACCAGGTCTCCTTGTGACCGATAGGCGAATTTCTTGGATGATCCAGATCGAACAACGCGAATCCAATCATCATCTTTCCAAGCCAATATATCGATTCTTTCGTCAGCCTTCAATACCTCTGATATTTGCTCAAAAGAATATTGTGAGGTTAGCTTATACAAATAAGCCATTCTATCATTGATGGCAAGAATAAGCTCGGTCTGGTCCGTGACGGCGCCTCCCTGCCGTAAAATGCGGTATTCGTTCAAGATTTGCCCTAAATCAATGACCGGTTGGCGATTTTTCGGGTGGACATGAGCCATTCCGTTATCCCCCATGATGATGATTACGGCTTTTTCCAAAGCCTCTTCCGGTGAACCAAATGCCTGCAGCAAGGTCTTCAATTGGTGATCGGTGCGGATCACGCCATCCAAATCCGACGGCCCTTTTTTATGTATTTTTTGGTCCAGATCGGGGAAATAGACATACAGAAAATCAGGCAATTGCTCGTTTTGAATAAGATGCGTCACCATTCCGAGCGAATATTCATTGTTAAAGCCGAACTTACCGATGGGGCTCACCGGCAAGCTTTTCACGCTTTTCAGCGGATTTGAAAATGCTCCATAGGCAAACAAATCCGGACCTTTAACCGTGATATTTTTAGGTAATGCTGTCGGCATATGAATCCAAAAAGGAAAATTCAGCTGGTGATCCGCGCTTCCCCGATAGATCAAACCATTAACGGACCCCGATTGTAACCCCATACGGTCCAATTCTTCAAAAATGGTCGGTATTTGCGGATTCAGGTGGTCGCCGTTCATACGGATTAAGGCATCATTCAAATATTGGTTGATTCCGTTCCTGTAGATTTCCCAAAATCCGCTGCCATAATTAATGACTTTTTTGTCTTGTGCTGAGTACCAGACCAGTCCCGGTACACGATGTTCATCCGGATACGTTCCCGTCAGCAGAGTGCAGTCAATCGACACGGACATGGTGGGAAATGAGGTGACGACATTCTTATAGTATTGACCGTGTTCCATCAAGAACTGAAAAGTTGGAAGTTTGTTTTGCTCGATTCCCTTATCAATCGCCTGGCTCATTAACGTA
Source organism: Paenibacillus sp. SSG-1 (assembly GCF_002224835.1). Classification (NCBI taxonomy): domain Bacteria; kingdom Bacillati; phylum Bacillota; class Bacilli; order Caryophanales; family Paenibacillaceae; genus Paenibacillus; species Paenibacillus sp. SSG-1. The sequence goes on along the minus strand of NZ_MBRK01000001.1, from coordinate 3,106,098 downwards.
TCGACACAAATGAAGATAATGTGCTGCAACCTGTTCACCTGCCAATTTTTTCTGCAAGCCTATTCTTAAGCCACATTATTTGCTTTCAGTATTCAAAATATTCGGCAAGCGGAATGTCATGTAGGATGACATTTGTATCGAAGGGGGAGTAGAAGTGAGCGATCGTGCGGATTTGGCGCTGCCATTGGATAAGCTTTTTGAACAGTTTCATATCAAAGTGGTCTCTCCATTAGGCGGGAGACTCAACCAGCACTGGCTGGTAAATTTCAAGAACGACCTCCTTGTATTACGGCGTTGGTACAAAGAAACTCATTTGGATGAGATCGATTATGAGGTGAAATTGCTTAAAAGCATAGCTGAGCTTGGATGGCCTGTGGCTTCCGTTATTGAAGGGCCGTTCGAGATGGATGGGTATATCTGGGGTTTGTTCCCTTATCTTTACGGTGAACCGCCATCTGTCGACAACCGGGCGGCCGAACAGCGTGCAAGGGGGCGGCTTATGGGTCAGTTTCATTCAGACCTTGGCAAACTCAGTGGAATCGGTCAGCGCAAGGATTGGCGGCGGTGCGAAGAGATTCTATTTGACTCTGAGCTGGATCGATTGCTGTCACGAAATGAAAAGCAGCGCCCTGAGGAAATACGGATTCTGTGGTGGCATTTGGAACGTGCCCGCAGGCGGGTGGAGGAGCTGAAACTTCATTCCAGACCCGGGATCGTGATCCACGGGGATTTTACACCCTGGAACCTGCGATTCCAGGATGGGAAGCTCTCCGGCATACTCGATTTTGAGCTTGCGCACTGGGACCATCGAGTAGGCGACTTTGCTCTTTCTTGGCGGGGAAAGTACGACGAGGTGATTTATGGGTATGATGAAGTATCACCTCTTGAGCTGGAGGAGTGGGAACTGATTACGCCCATATGGTGGGCGGGGTTGATTGAGAATGCATGCAGGTACCTGAAGGAAGGAACTTGGGACGACGGCTGGATTGTCCGGAAATTGTTAGAGCGTTCACCGTTGATGGGACAGGACGCCGTCCCGTTCCGTTAAATGCGGCTGTTAGACTTCAGGATGATAAACTTTAATTGGTTTGGTTCGTTTGAAAAAGCACTTCGAACATCGCTTTCCCTTTCTTCTCCAGCCAAGTGTCAAAATCCATAAGACCAGGGTGTAGGCTGCGCAATGTTGGAAAATCGACTTCGTAGCCGTCTCCGTTTAACCATTCATAGATCCGCGCCAAGGTTTCGTTGTGCTGACGTATCGTTTCTATAGGAATTTGGACATAGCTTATCGGGCGGCCTGTCGCACGAGTGATGGCTGCGGCAATGCTAGGTGGAGTCCGTGCGTCACCGGCGATTTCGATCGTCTTACCCAGAAATTTGCCGGGATGTTTGAAGGCCAGTTTGACGAATGCACCGATGTCATCCACAGCTATGCAATGTACAGGCACGTCCGGGTTGGTGGCTTCAGCCAATGTCCCATGCTGAATACCATAAAACGGACTGGCGTAACTTTCCATAAATCCCGACGGACGCAAGATCGTTGCAGGAAGGCCAAGCGTCGTAATGTATTGTTCAATTTCCCACTTGGCAAAATAACGAAAGCGGGACTGTACGTCAGCACCGCTATTCGATGAATAAACGAAATGCTGAACCCCGGCATCTTTCGCCGCATCGGCTGCATTTTTACCCCAACGAATTTCTTCGGCTGTTCTTTCATCGCTTGGCTCCCACGTAGGTGGTTGAACACTGAAGACCCCGTGCACTCCTTGCATGGCAGCATCCAGCGATGCGCGATCTTCCAAATCCCCCCGGAACAATTGAGCACCAGCTTGAGCAAGGGTTTGGGCTGCCTTACTCGAAGGATCACGGGTAAAAGCACGCACCTGCCAGCCATCAGCAAGCAGATGTGACGCTGCCGCACCCCCTTGCTGGCCTGTGGCTCCTAGAACCAAAATCGTCTTCTGAAGTGTAGTCATATGCCTCCTCCTTCGAGGTAATGGAGTAACTAATTGAAAGTGTAAATCATATATGATTTCTTTGTAAGGAGACACTTTGTTGAGTTATACTTACGAATAGTAAGTAATTGGTGAGGAAGTGATTGCTTGAACCCAAGTGATGAACAAAAATGCCTATCCGCGGTTAACGAAGCGTTACAAGTGATAGGCAGCAAATGGGCTTTCCTGGTAATCTCTCAATTGTATTATGGTCCTCAGCGCTTTAATCAGCTGCGACGAAATTTGAGCACCATCAGCATCAAATCTTTAACCGATATTTTGCGGCATTTAGAACATTATAAAATCGTAAATCGTCGGGTTTACCCGACAAATCCTATTAGCGTCGAGTACTCTTTAACGGAAAAAGGGAGAGAGTATAGGGAAGTACTTTTTCAAATGCGCCAATGGGGAGAAAAATGGGGCTCCACCCCAAATGAATAAAAAGGTTGTCAACCATCGATGCTTTAATGATTAACTCTCAGGACAGAGTATCTGTGTCCATCAGGGTCAATAAACCCAAAGAAGCGGCCAAAGTCTTCATTGCGGATGGGTGTAACCGGAACGCCTTTTTCACAAAGAAAGCGATAGAGCCTATCAATTTGATGAGTCTCGAGTCCGATCATAGGAACAGCTTTTCCTTCCGTGATTATTTTTCCATGGGATGAGCTGTTATCAGATCGGGTAAGAATTAATCCTGGACCGCGCTCCAAACGTAATATTCCGATATCGTCATTTTTATATTGAACATCAAATCCGAGAACGGACTGATACCATTCAAGCGAATACTCCAGATCTGATACCGGGATATCATTGAAACGGATTTGATTCAGGTAGCTGGCCATACGAATCAACCCCTCTGCCCCGAAGCACTGACAGCTTTTTCAGGGTGCCGTTGCTGTCCCGCTTTCAGTAAGAATATCAGCAGGAATGCATAGATGACGGACAAGATCAGAACAAATTCCAGCGCGATGGTAAAGGCGTGTGCATAACGGGCATGCGAGTCTGGCAAAGCTGAAATATCCAAAGCACGATAGAAGAAGATTCCGACGAAACATACGCCAAGCGCGGTGCTGAGCTGGGTTGCAGTCGTCAAAACACCGGAAGCCGCCCCGATATTCACCTGACGGACCTTGGACAGAATAGTTCCGATGAGCGGCGCCGCGCAGGCGCCTTGCCCAATGCCAATGATAAACAAGCTCGGCCAAAGCGCCATCCAAGCCAGATGGCCGCCGTGATGATGGACAATTTCCAAAGTGTAACCGATGCCGCCTGTCGTAATTATAGCTCCGACTAACAGAACAGCCGGTCCGAACCTGCTCACGAGCTTAGGTGATGCCAGTGAAGCGAGGAAGAAGCCGATTCCCAGGGGCAAATAGGTTAACCCCGACGTTAAAGCAGAATAGCCGAGGCCCTGCTGGAGCATAACCGCCAACGTGAAGAACAATGCCGAAGCGATCGCATAAAAGACGAGTATGAGCGATATGCCGAGGCTAAAGGAACGATCCCGGAAAAGTGAAGGAGAGAGCAGTGGCGATTTTCCATTTTCAAGCAATTTGCGCTCATATATAATAAACAGTGTCAAACCTGCCGGGAAGCAGGCAAGCAAGATGAACGACCATGCGGGCCATCCAGCCTCACGGCCTTGAACAAGTGGAAACGCCAGCGCCAGCAGGCTTGCCGTTAAAATGATTGCGCCGCCCAGATCAAGCCGTTTGGCTGAAGGGTTGCGCGACTCTTGAAGCAGCGGGATTCCGGCCAGTAATGCAGCCACACCAATGGGGACGTTCGCGAGAAACACGGAACGCCATCCCAAGCCGAACAGATTTTGGCTGATAAGGTAACCCCCGAGCAGCTGCCCGGATACGGTGGCGATGCCGATGGTCGCACCATACAAACCGATGGCTTTCGCTTTTTCATGCTCGGGAAAACTCACTTGGATCATAGCGAGCACTTGCGGCATCATGGCCGCCGCCGTTATGCCCTGAAGCACGCGAAACAGGATCAGGTACAGCGAGGAGGGAGCCGCACCGCTTAGCGCCGAAGCGACTACGAATCCTAACATCCCTATGAGAAACAGACGTTTTCGCCCAAACATATCGCCGAGCCGGCTCCCGGTAATGAGCAGAACGGCATAAGCCAGCGTATAGCCCGCAAGAATAAACTGAATGTCCGAGGCGCTTGCCCGTAAATCGGCTTGGATGGACGGAATCGCAACGTTAACGATAAAAGAATCAAGCAAAGCCATAAATGTCGCTGCCAACACCACCGCCAAAGCCCACCATCTGCGAGAATCGACGCGCTCTCCACTAGTCATTGTCATTTCAATCACCTTTCCCCATCAAGTTATATCTCTATCCTAGATGAAAAAGGTCTTTTCGTAAGAATACCGTTTATACGATTATAAAAAATAATACCTAGCAAGAATGAACGTGAAAAATGATTTCATATTGCAGATAGAGCGGAGGGAAGAGCATGGAAGAAGATTTGAAACGCCGCAAAGAGTTAGGCGCATTCTTGAAATCGCGCCGAACGCGCATATCCCCGGCCGACCTTGGTATCCAATGCGCACCGCATCGGAGGGCCAAGGGTCTTCGCCGTGAAGAAGTGGCGGACATCGCCGGGGTCAGCAACATATGGTATACGTGGCTGGAACAGGGACGGGACGTCCGGCCTTCTGCACAGGTTCTTGATAGTTTGGGCAAAGCGCTCCAATTGAACCGGTATGAGCTGCTGCATTTGTATACGCTTGCGGAACACCGTCCACCCGCCAAGGATTGGATGTCCGACATTCACATGGATCCGTCCCTGCAGCGTATGCTGGATAAACTAGAGCCTTTTCCCGCTTACATAAGAGGACCCCGATGGGACACGCTTGCTTGGAATCATGCGGCTTGCGAGCTGTTTGGCGACTTTAACCAAATGAACGTTCTGGAAAGAAACAGTTTGTGGCGAATGTTTGCCCGTCCCGATTACCCCGATTTGCTTCCGGACTGGCCGTATGTAGCCCAGAGCCTCTTGGCCCAATTTCGGACCAGCTACGGACAGCATATTGGCGATCCTTCGTTCGAAGAGTTGGTTGATCTGCTCAAGAAGACGAGCGAAATGTTCAATCAATGGTGGGAGCATCATGAAGTGCTCGGGATCCCGCTGGGACTTAAAAGGTTCAATCACCCAAGGCTCGGTGAGCTCGCTTTCGAGCACCAGTCGCTTACGGTTGCCGATTACCCCGACTTGAAAATGACTGTATATATCCCGGTTCAAGTGGATACTTCTCGGGTTGAGAAAGGACCAAGGGAAAGCTAAATATCATGCCTATGGATCCGTGGTGATTTTCAATTTTATTAAAATTAAAATTTAAAATATTTTTTATAGGCACAAAAAAATCAATAATTTTAACTTAGATATTAAAATTATTGATTTTTTGGTTTTACAAATTGAATATGTTGTTTTATAATTCAAAAAAAGAAAGGAGTAGAGTATGAAGTATCCCATCATCACACAGTGTCCTGTATGCGACCATCCGCTGCACGCAGTCAAGCTGGAATGTGGACATTGCAGGACGACGATTGAGAACACGTTTGAATTATCAAAGCTGGCTCTACTCTCACCTGAACAGCTCCATTTTGTAATCACCTTTCTTGTGAACAGGGGCAACATCAAGGAAGTAGAGAAAGAGCTCGGCATATCTTACCCGACGGTTCGCGGCAAGCTCAATGATATCATCACGGCCCTCGGTTACGATACGCGTAAGAAGCAGGAAGTCGATGAGAAGAAGGTCATTTCTATGCTGGAGAATGGCGAAATTACCGCGGACGAAGCGGTCAGAATGTTGAAGGATGAATAAGGAGGAAGAAACGATGAGAGAAGAAATCAGCAAAGTGCTCTCCATGATGCAGGAAGGCAAAATTGATTCTGAAAAGGCAACGGAGTTGATTAATGCACTGCAGGAGAAGCAAATGGCACATCCATCGCAAGCCGTGCAGGTACTTGGGAAACCAGACTATTCGAAGAAATTGTCATCGGGTTCCGGCCGTTATTTAGACAAAACGTTGAAAATTCGAGTAACAACTGAAGAAAACGATAATGTCAGCATTAATTTACCGATTAAACTGGTGAAGGCGGTTCTCGGAGCGGGGCACAGCATCGCATCTAATATTCCGCAATCCGCGGAATATGTGAAGAATATCGATATCGATCTGCTGATCGATGCAATCGAAAACGAGCTTGACGGGCAAATCGTTGATGTCCGTATGGGTGACGGGAATACCGTCGCCGTAGTGATTGAGTAATTGGCCATGATAACTGTTAAGGTTAAGAGCAAAGGGTATGCTTTTGTGATTCCGGTCCCTTATGCCGTATTGCGCATGGGAAGCGGTATTCTGACTTCCGGTTTAGTTCAGCGCAAAATGAAGGATTGGATGAACAAGTCTGGCGGCCATGTGGGTGGGGACCCGAGCCGGAATCAGGATTTCGATTCGGACGGCAGACGATTCGGGACTGAATTGCTGCTGTCAATTCTTGAGAACGCAAGCACGCAGCAAGCGATCAGGCAGCTCATCAAGGAACTGCAGCGGTGCAAAGGTACGGTTCTGGTCGATGTCCAGGCTCAGGACGGTACGAAAGTGTTGATTAAATTGTAGGCAAAGCTTTTAATTACAGCATCATCGTGCTAGAGAGAAGTGGCCTATGCTGAATCAAAGCACGTAAGACGACATGAGCATATACGCGTAATAGCCGCGGCGCTGCGGCTTTTTGTGTTTTAACAAGATATGATTTTTCAAAACCGAAAGCAAAGAACAAATATCACGTTGACGAGAAAAAAACATGGAGCTTATTTGGTTAACCATAATTAAGTTATGTTAACTAATCACAATTAGCGAAAAAGGAATTTTAGCAAAGTGTTTTAATAAATTAATTACCTTGACAGTCACAGTAGTGAATTGTATTATGCAGATATGGAGGTGATTGTATGAGTGACAACAAAATCACATCCGACCTGCTGCGAGGCCATACCGACACGATGATTTTACGATTATTATCCGAAGCGGACCGCTACGGTTATGAAATTGTCAAGCTGATTGCCGAACGTTCGGGAGGTGAGTACGAACTAAAGGAAGCCACGATGTATTCCAGCGTCCGGAGGCTTGAAGGGGACGGAGATATCGAGTGGTATTGGGGCGATGAATCGCAGGGCGGACGGCGCAAATATTTTCGAATTACCGAGAAGGGCAAGGAAACGTACGAGCGCAACAAAAGCAACTGGGAGTACGCCAAGCGTGTGCTTGAGAACTTGTTATAAGGGGAGTCGATGGGATGAACGAGAAATTGACGAACTATCTGAATGGGGTTTTTGCACCGTACGACGGGGTGAAGAGCGTCAGCGAATTAAAGGCGGACCTGCACTCCGATTTACAGGAGCGGTTCCGTGAATTGAAAGCCGAGGGGAAGGACGATGAAACGGCATTGGAAATGACCATCGACAGCATCGGCGACATTGAACAAACCGTACTGGAGGTGGCAAACCTCTCCCGGTCGCTCGAGCGGAAGGTGCTGACGAACCTCAGTGCGAGCAACTTGAAGGATAGCGACTTTGCGGGTGTTACCGCCCATCAGGGTAATTTTACAGCAAGTGCGCTCCGGGGCTCCGACTTTACGAACGCGGACTTGACCGGCAGTTCTTTTAAAAACAGCGACGTGAGAGAAGCCCGTTTCGACGGTGCCAATCTGACCGACTGCAATTTATCCACCCTGGACCTTGCGAATGCAAGCTTCAATAAATCCATCCTCGTGCGTACGAACTTCAGCAAATCATGGCTGGCCGGAGCAAAATTCACAGGCGTTCATCTGACTGACGTCAACCTGACGATGACCGCTCTTACGAAAACCGTTTTTGAAAACTGTGTATTCGACGGGGTGGACTTCACGTCCTCCGATCTGACAGGGCAGCGCTTCGATGGTCAAATCTTCGTCGGCGTCAAGTTCGATAAAGCTGGATTGAAAGAAGTTTCATTCAAGGGCGCGACGCTCAAGAATGTATCTTTCCAAGGGTCTCTTTTGACCAAGAAGTATTATCGTGCCATCAAAACCGTTTGCTTTGACGGGGCGACGATGGATAAGCTGACCTTTGCCGCACTCAAAGGCTTCGATGCTAATTTGTCCAAGGTTACGGTGATCTAGTACATATCGCGATTGGATACCCGGAACAGGAGGTGAGCCATCTTTTACTTGCCGATATTTCGTCTCGTTGATGCAGCTAATATACCTTTTTGACAAAGGGCTTTAAAGCATGAATGACAAGAGAGAAACATAGGGCTGATAACAAGTAAAGAGAGGTCATCCAAATGGAAAAGATGATATCGGGAAAAAGCAGCAGCGGCTTCTCCGAAACCGGGCTGCAAAGAATGCGCGACGTGCTGGCGCGGCATGTTGAATCGGGGAAAATTCCCGGGCTCGTCGCCCTGGTCAGCCGGAACGGTGAAACGCACGTCGAAGCGATCGGCACGATGCGCCATGACGGAGGCGCGCCGATGCGCCGGGATACGATCTTCCGGATGGCGTCCACTTCCAAGCCGGTCACGATGGCTGCGGCGATAGTCCTGCTTGACGAGTGCAGGCTGCGGCTGGACGATGTGGTAGATCCGTGGCTGCCCGAACTCGCCGACCGGCGGGTGCTGAAGAGAGCCGACGGCCCGCTGGACGATACCGTGCCGGCGCGGCGTCCGATCACCGTAAGGGACATTTTGACTTCCACATTCGGGCTTGGTATGGATATGATGTCGCTGGGCACGCCGATCATGAACGCGATTTTCGAGCAGGGGCTCACGCCTGATCTGCCGGAACCGATGCCCGAGCCGGATGAGTGGATGCGCCGTCTTGGTGCGCTTCCACTGATGCACCAGCCCGGAGAGCGCTGGCAGTACCACATCAGCAACGATCTGCTCGGCGTACTCGTGGCCAGGGTCACGGGTCAATCATTTGAGACATTTCTGCGCGAACGCATCTTCGATCCCCTCGGCATGAAAGACACCAGCTTCCATGTGCCCGCCGACAAGATCGACCGTCTGCCGCCCCTTTATGCCCCCAACCCGCAGACCGGTGAGTTCAACGTGTGGGACGAAGCCGAAGGGGGACGCTACAGCCAGCCTCCGGCGTTCCAGGGCGGCGGAGGCGGACTTTGTTCCACTGTTGATGACTACCACGCGTACTTTCAGATGCTGCTGAATCAGGGGATGCGCGGGAACGAACGGATCCTGTCCCGGCCCGCCGTTGAGCTGATGACCACCAACCGCCTTACGCCCGAGCAGCAAGCCGCCCGACACGCCATGGCCACGAACAATGTCCACGTGTCATTCGGTCAAGGGCAGCACGGCGGCTGGGGCTTCGGGATGGCGGTGCGCACCTACCGTGGTGACTACGCGCCCATCGGCCAATTTGGCTGGGACGGCGGAAGCGGCACCTCGACCTACGCCGACCCGCACAACCAGCTCACGGGTATTCTTCTCACCCAAGTCGGGATGTCTACTCCGGATTCAGCGCGGCTTATCCACGACTTCTGGACTACGGTCTATCAGGCCATCGAAGACTGACACCTCGGTAACATTAGCCTCGATGTACCACCTCAAGAAAGGGTACAGAGCCTTTCGGAAAATTTTCCATCCATTTGAGATTCCGGGAATCGATCAGCATATTCAATAATGAAGCAGGTTAGAAGGCGGCCGTCATGATGATCGGCTGTCTTTTTATTTGCACGTACGTATCACACTTAGAAGCCGCATCATTGCGGTTATTTGTTTTTTTACGATATACGTTACCGGACAAAACCGAGGACCAGAACAAATAGACGGATGTAGGGAGTAGAGTACTTTTTGGTGCCTATAGTACTTCAAAGTGCGTACTTTCCTTCTCTGTTTAAATGCTTCATAATCTATCTTTGTCAGACGAAAAAATGACATTTGTTGATTTGAATAGGCATTAGTTTCCATATCGATGCACTATCAAATTGAATTATATATACTAGGAGGACATCTTAGATGAGAAATATACTGCAAGGAAAAATTGGATTTGGTACGGCGCCGCTAGGCAATATGTATCGCAATATCCCGGAGGAAGAAGCTATAGCCACTGTAGATGCAGCTTGGGAGAGCGGCATCCGTTACTTTGACACAGCTCCGCTGTATGGATCTGGCTTGGCGGAGATTCGTCTGGGTGAAGCACTGTCGAAAAGAAACCGGGATGAGTACGTTTTAAGTACAAAAGTAGGCCGAATTATTTCGGATGAATTGGAAGATCCATCTGCACGTGATTTAGGGGAAAAAGGGGGACTTTTCGAATTCGGCCGTAAGAATAAAATCATCAACGACTACAGTGCGGATGCGACTCTTCGCTCGATCGAGGATAGTTTGAAACGTTTAAAAACAGATCGTCTGGACTTTGTTTATATCCATGATGTGGCGCAAGACTTTTATGGTGATGAGTGGATTTCGCAATTTGAAGCGGCCCGAACCGGGGCATTCCGTGCGCTCACACGTTTACGTGAAGAAGGAGTCATTAAGGGCTGGGGACTTGGAGTAAACCGGGTAGAGTCGATCGAACTCATGCTGGAATTGGAAGAAGCCAAGCCGGATGTATCTTTGCTGGCTGGTCGGTACACCTTATTGGACCATGAGCGTGCGCTGCAACGAGTTATGCCTGCGGCAGTAAAACATCAGATGGACATTGTTGTCGGCGGACCCTATAGCTCAGGTGTTCTTGCTGGAGGTACCCACTTCGAGTATCAAAAAGCGACACCGGAAATTGTGGCAAAAGTTGAGAACATCAAAAATATTGCAGATCGTCATCAAATCAGCATCAAGGCGGCTGCTTTACAATTTTCGCTGGCTAATCCGGCGGTTGCAGCCGTCATTCCCGGTGCAAGTCGTCCTGAGCGGATTGCAGAAGACAAAGCTGCATTGAATACAGTCATTCCGGCTGCTTTCTGGGAAGAAATGCGCGAACAAAAACTGGTAGCACCCCATGCACCGCTGCCTATCGACATGAAATAAATGGGGGAGTAATGAACATGGCACATACGGCTGTCTGGCAGTTTCACCCCGGCAGGGGTCAGTGATCAAGAGGCTATTGATCTGTTCCATGGGATCTGTCAAGACGGCTTAGAGGCATTACGACAAGCATTTTTAGATTGAAGATTTAATAAGTAAAAGAGGCGTGTATCCGAGGCGAAATTTGAACTTGGATACACTCTTTTTTTGTTCGCTCAAATACAGAAGCGTTCATAAAATATGCCCAAGTATGATTTGCTGTGCTCAAGGTTCGAACTTGTGGGTCATATCATCCTTTCCATAAAAGCAGGAAAGTGCATGAAGCAAGAGGAATACATAGACAAATCATCAAGCTAAGGAGGTCATGAAGTGGCGTTTCCGACACATATCGTATCTGCAGGCGGTATTGTAGAAGATGGAAAGGGAAATATCCTATTAGTTAAAGCGCATGACGACGGTTGGGTATATCCTGGGGGAATCACTGAAGTTGGCGAAAACCTGATGGATGGCGTGATCCGTGAAATCAAAGAGGAAAGTGGAATAGACGCCACGGTTAGCCATTTAATCAGTGTGGTTTCAAATACAGCGATCCATAAGTGGTATGACGGTGTAACCGATGTTCCTACGAAGGTCATGTTTGATTTCGTGTGTACAGCTGTGGGGGGAGAGTTAGCGACTTCTGAGGAGACGAGCGAATGCCGGTGGGTACCAAAGGAAAATGTTCTGGATTTGATTACTTTACCCGCAATCCGCATGCGCTACGAGGCTTATTTGAATTTTAACGGCTCCGTGAATTATATGGAGTACGTCACTGCAACAACTTCCGAATGTCAGGTTAAACTTCAAAGAAACATTTAGTTGTACGTGCCATTAAATCCTTTCATTTGAATAGCCGCATGATTGCGGCTTTTTGAAGTTTTCCTCCTATTGTGCCGGCGCGGCGGCTAAGAACTCAAGGCTAATGTTGAAAAAAGCATCCTACTTTCTACATTCCGGAATAATAGGATTTAAACTGTGAAGGCGTCATATTCATATAGAACCTGAACCATTTGGAAAAATAACTGACATGCTGATAGCCAGACTCCAGAGCAGCCTCAAGCACATTGTACGATCCTGTGCTCAGCAAATTAGCAGCTTTGTTGATGCGGATAAAATTCAGAAATTCCATCGGCCGCATCCCGGTCTGCGTTTTGAAAAATTTGCAAAAATGGGAGCGGCTGAGAGAAACTACACCAGCCAACTGATCCAATGCTAGCTTTTCGTGAGAATGCTCTTCCATAAAAGCCAGCACTTTTTTAATTTGCTGGTTATATTCGTTTCCGGGGCTGTTTCGCGGCTCTGCTCTTTGTTCCATCATTCTGAACTGGCACATATCTGCAATCAGTTGCAGGAGAAGGCCCTTCAAGCTCAGCTCGTAAGCGGGTGAACGGTTCTCGTAACGAACAAGGATCTGTTTTATATAGCTCAACAATTCGGGAGGCGTGCCGCCTGAAACCGATAATAAGTCGGGAAGTCGGAGTTCCCCAAGCAGGATTGGCCCAAGGAACAGCTCCTGGATTCGATCCGCTTGGAGCGAAGACAACCAGGATAACTTAAATACGATCGAGTAATAGCATATCCCCATATCTTGATCGTTAATTCCCGAATGGAGTTCGCCTGGGTGAACGACGAGCGCTTCTCCTTCACGGATAGCAAACTCCCGGCTTTCGATTCGGAATGTGGCCGTTCCCTTGGACAAATAAATGATTTCCATCTCATTATGCCAATGGACGGGGAGAATGGAATGAACCCCGGCTTGATGCTCCACTTTGTATATATACAGGGGGAAGCCGGGAACTCCGTGCAGCTTGTTTTCTCGGTACCGGTGCTCGTACATTTGGGCTCTCCTAAAAATCGTAATATAGTGACGATAGTACGCGATTAAATGCTAGATCATTCAAAAACAACAATAATATCATTATATTAAATCACATCCTTAGGGAAAGGAGTAGTGATATTCATAAAATTCGGGTTTCATACATTTTTATGGTATGGATCATAACCGATGGAAAAGAGGTGACCGGTTTGTTTACCAACTTTCGCCTTGATGAAGTAAGGTTGACAGACAGTTCCTTTGCATTTCGCAGACAACTTGTAAAAAAGTATATTGTTGAATTTGATCTGAACCGGCTTATGCATACGTTCAAAATGAACGCCGGGCTTCCGTCCAACGCGGAGCCCTTGGGCGGGTGGGAAAGCGAAGATAGCGGTCTCCGAGGACATTTCGTCGGGCATTATCTGTCTGCCTGTTCCAAATTTGCCTTTGCCGATCAGGACGAAGGGTTGAAATCAAAAGCAAATGAAATCGTCGATATGATGGAGTTATGCGCTAAGCCTAACGGATATTTGAGTGCTTTCGAAGAGGAGAAGCTCGATACGCTCGAATTCGAGGAAAATCGAAATGTATGGGCGCCGTACTACACCCTGCACAAGATTATCCATGGGTTGGTCGACTGCTATGCGTATCTCGGCAGTGAAAAAGCTCTGGCTCTTTCCGTAAATCTGGCCCACTACATTCACGGACGTTTTGAAAAGCTTTCCTTCTGGAAAATCGATGGGATTCTCCGTTGTACGAAGGTGAACCCTGTAAATGAGTACGGAGGGATCGGCGATGCCCTGTACACCTTGTATGACATCACCGGCGATGCCAAAATATTTGAGCTGGCCCAACTCTTCGACAGGGATTATTTCCTGGATCATCTTGCGGACGGCAAGGATGTGCTTGAAAATCTGCACGCAAACACTCACCTGCCGATGATTATAGCGGCAATGCACCGGTTTGACCTTACGGGCGAGGAAAAATATCGAACGGCGGCCTTGAATTTTTATGATTACTTAAAGGGAAGAACTTTTGCCAATGGAAACAACAGCTCAAAGGCCACCCATTTTATCAAAGGCGGAGTTTCCGAAAAATCGGAGCACTGGGGAGGCTACGGACAGCTGGCAGATGCATTGACCGGCGGCGAAAGCGAGAGTTGCTGCGCGCATAATACGGAAAGGATTCTGGGGCGGTTGTTTGAATGGTACGGGGCGGTTGAGTATCTGGATCATATGGAATCGCTGAAATACAATGCGGTGTTGAATAGCGCCAGCGATGAAACGGGCCTTTCGCAATACCACCAGCCGATGGGCAGCTGCGCGATCAAAAAATTCAGCGATCCGTACGATTCCTTCTGGTGTTGTACCGCCTCAGGCATCGAGGCGATGAGCGAGCTGCAGAAGAATATCTGGTTTAAAAGCGGGGATGCTCTGCTGATGAATGCCTTTATTCCGTCTGCTGTGGTTTGGAGAGAAAAGCATGTCACAATCACACAGCATACGGAATTCCCCGATGGGCTTACGTCCAAGCTCGTGGTTGATGCAGCTGGACCGTCAGCTTTCAAATTAATGCTCAAGGAAAAAGCAGTTAAAGCTGTAAAAATCAATTCCGCTCCGATCGAACTTATCAGGGAAAACGGGTACGTCGGGATTCAACGTGTTTTTCAGGATCAGGATACGATTGAAATTGAAATAGAGGCTTCCCTGCATTTGGTTCCGCTCCAAGGTTCAGACCGTTTGGCAGCGGTGATGTTTGGCACCGTGTTACTGGCTCAGATCGGGCAAGGTTCGCTTTTGCAAGGGATGTCAAATGCAAATATCAACGAAAGATTCGTCAGGGCGGAAAAGAAGCAACTGGAGTTTGCCCTTGACGATGACCAAGTCAAACAAGCGAAATTCATACCGCTATTCAGAGTTGAGGAAGAAGCGTATTCGGTATATTTGGACTTAGAAGAGGATTCCAGCCTCAACCGCCGTTTTTCCTTTGCTAAAGATGGCAGCTCGGCGTATGAAGAAGCGTGAAGGCATATTTAAAGGAGTGAACGTTTATGATGAAAAAACAAGGGCTAAACCCTTATCTTCCATCGTGGGAATACATACCTGACGGGGAACCGTACGTATTTAACGACAGAGTTTATGTATACGGCTCGCATGACCGCTTTAACGGACATGTGTTTTGTTTAAACGACTACGCTTGCTGGTCGGCACCCGTGAATGATCTTGGCGACTGGCGGTACGAAGGCGTGATCTACACCAAAACGGATGACCCGCTAAATCCTGATGGCAGAATGTGTCTTTATGCGCCCGACGTCACCGTCGGACCGGATGGTCGTTATTATCTTTATTATGTCCTGGATAAGGTTCCGGTTGTATCGGTTGCCGTCTGCGAAACACCTGCTGGAAAGTATGAATTTTACGGATACGTAAGGTACGCGGACGGTACACGTTTGGGCGAAAGAGAAGGAGACGAGCCCCAGTTTGATCCGGGTGTATTGACAGAAGGGAAGAAGACGTACTTATATACCGGCTTCTGTGCACCCAAGGATAAATCCAGACATGGCGCAATGGCCACGGTGCTTGGTGAAGATATGCTTACCATTGTGGAGGAACCTGTATTTGTCGCCCCAAGTGAACCTCACAGTATGGGAAGCGGGTTTGAAGGACATGAATTTTTTGAGGCTCCCTCTATCCGTAAGAAAGGTGATACCTATTATCTTGTTTATTCATCGATTGTCATGCATGAATTATGTTATGCCACCAGTAAATATCCGACAAAAGGCTTCGTTTATCAGGGCGTCATCATAAGCAACAATGATCTTCATATCGATTCCTACAAACCGGCGGACAAGCCGATGTATTATGGCGGTAATAACCATGGCAGCATTGTGGAAATGAACGATAGATGGTTCATTTTTTATCATCGCCATACCAACGGTACGGCTTTTAGCCGGCAGGGCTGCATCGAACCGATCGTCATTCGGGAGGATGGAACGATTCCTCAAGTGGAAATGACCTCTTGCGGTCCCAATGACGGCCCGCTTTTGGGTCGCGGTGAATACCACGCCTACTTGGCATGTAATCTGTTCTGTAAAGACGAAGAATTGTATACAGGCGGTTTTGGCTCAGGGGCATGGATGGACAGCCGTTTTCCGAAGATCACGCAGGAGGGAAGAGACGGAGACGAAGAGATCGGATACATCGCTAACATGACAGACTCCGCTACTGCCGGTTTCAAGTATTTCGACTGCCAAGGAATCCGGAAGGTGAAAATCAAGGTGCGTGGTTATTGCCAGGGCAACTTTGAAATTAAAACGGCTTGGGACGGCCCGGCACTCGGAAAAATACCCGTTAACTTTACGAATATATGGACGGAATATTCAACGGATCTCGTCATTCCGGATGGCATACAGGCTTTATATTTTACGTACACAGGCAGCGGAAGCGCGGATCTGGCTTCGTTTATTTTAGAGTAAGCCGCCCGCCCGGGAACCAGCTTCCCGAAAAAAAACGCAAGCAGTTCCGAGCATTTTCCGGAACTGCTTTTTGGTTTGTGTGATCTTTTAATGATAAAGCCATGGGGGCCGAGTATTAAAAAATGACAACGCTTTCTTAAGAATGTTGGCTTACGAGCAGGTGGGTCAAGAAGATAGACTAGCAATAAAGGAGGAGCGCATATGGATTTGGATGCACAGTTTACGAGAACTGCGGATCACGGCGGCCAGCAGCACCAAATATGGAAGCGGTTCAAAAAGCAAAAAGTACTGCATGTATTTGTAGGGCTGGGTATGATCTTTCTGCTGATTTTCTCGTACACGCCGATGTTCGGTATTCTTATGGCGTTTAAAGACTACAGTATTTCAAATGGTATCAAGGGGATCTTTACCAGCGAGTGGGTCGGTTTGAAATATTTCGATGAATTCATCCATGATTATCAGTTTGCCACGATTGTACGCAACACGCTTGTCCTGAGCTTAATGAAGGTCATTTTCGCTTTTCCCGCACCGATTTTGCTTGCGATCCTGTTGAATGAAGTGAAAAATATGGCGTTCAAGCGATTCGTTCAGACGATCAGCTACCTGCCGCATTTTATTTCCTGGGTTGTTGTCGTCGGAGTATCCTACGCCTTCCTGTCTGCGGATGTTGGCATGGTAAACCGGGCCCTGGTCGAAACCGGGCTGATTGACAAACCGCTCAACATTTTGACGAGTCCGAACTATTTCTGGGGGCTTGCCGTCGGCAGTGCGATTTGGAAGGAAATGGGCTGGTGGACGATCATCTTCCTGGCCGCCATCACGGGGATTAATCCTTCGCTTTACGAAGCTGCCGAGATGGATGGTGCCGGAAGGCTGGCACGGATCCGATATATCACCCTTCCGGGAATCAGAGGAACGATCGTCGTCGTGCTGGTGTTGACCATTGGCAGTATTCTCGGAGGCGGCCTGGTCGGCTCCAACTTCGAACAAGCCTACTTATACGGCAACAGTATCAACAATCCGACATCGGAAATTGTTCAGACGTACGCATTCAAGGTTGGTCTGAGTGACGGGCGATTCTCCTACGCGGCAGCAATCGATCTCATTCAGTCCGTTATCTCCGTCATTTTGATATTTTCCAGTAACTTCATTGCCAAGCGGGTGTCGGGATCAAGCTTATTCTAAAAAGGAGGGCTGGTGGTGCTGAAGAGCCAAAGACAGAAGGATGTTATTTTTGATAGCTTCATTTATATTATGTTGTTTATATTGATGCTCATCATGCTGTATCCATTCTATTATGTATTCATCGCCTCGTTCAACAAAGGCTCCGATACGCTCCTGGGAGGCATTTATTTGTGGCCCCGAAACGTAACTCTGGAAAATTACAAAATTTTTCTGGAAGATCCGAAGTGGTATCGAGCCTTTTTGGTCACGGTTGCCCGGACGATATCGGGTACGGCATTGGGACTGCTGCTGACAAGCCTGGTCGCTTACGCCCTTTCGCACCGTGATTTGTTGTTCAGCAAAACGTATTTTACGGTCATCATTTTCGCGATGTACTTTTCCGGCGGATTGATTCCTTATTATGTCGTGCTGCGCTCGATCGGATTGCTTAATTCATTTGCAGTATACATCGTGCCGTCCATGCTCAACACGTTTTTCCTGCTCATTGCCATCTCGTTCTTCCGCGAAATCCCGGGCGAACTCAAAGAATCGGCGCATATCGACGGCGCTGGCGAACTCAAGATCTTTTTTCGGATCATCCTGCCGGTCTCGACGCCGGTACTCGCCACGATGGCATTATTTATGGGCGTCGGCCAATGGAATTCATGGCTGGACTCCGCCTATTTCGTGCAATCGGAAAACTTGCGAACGCTTACCTTCCGGATGATGGAAGTGATCAACAAGAGCAACACGCCGCTGGATTCCATCGCTGTAGCAAACAGCGCCTCGGCTTCGGCCGGCGTGACGAGCTTCTCGCTGCAGGTGACGGCGATGGTCATCTCCATCGTGCCGATCATATGCGTATACCCTTTTCTGCAAAAATATTTTGTGCATGGAATTATGTTAGGATCTGTAAAAGGGTAAATCGTTGTTTCTATATTTAACCGCTTACATTAAAATACCAGTAAATCCATTGGAGGGGTACACTTGAAAACAATGAAGAGCTATAAGCTGCTCGCTGCGGCACTGTCTGCGGTTCTTGCCTTTACAATGCTGTCTGCCTGCGGCGGCAACGGTAACGGCGGGGACTCGGCCGTGAAGCAGAACGGTGATTCGTCGGCATTATCAGGCGGCGTGAAGGAATTATCGCTGTTTATCGATGCGCCGTGGTATCCCGTTAAGGAATGGAAAGGCCCGGTAGCCGAGAAGATCACCGAAAAGACAGGAGTCAAGCTGAATGTCACGGTAGCAACCGACGATAAGCAGCTGCCGCTGATGATCGCTTCAGGAGATTTGCCCGACCTCGTCTTCACGTATGCTAACATCGATCGGCTGTCGGACTCGAAGCTGTCCTATCCCTGGAATGAGTTGATCGAAAAATATGCGCCCGATTTCAAAATCGACAAAACGAGAATCGCGATCCATACGATGGACGACGGCAATTTCTATACGGTGCGGAATTCCTTCGCTACGCAGGAGGAAATGGCTCAAAACAAATATTCGATTGGCAGCGACGGCCATCCAGGTGTTGCCGTTCGGGAAGATATTCTGAAGGAGCTCGGCAATCCGCCGATCCAATCGCTGGACGATTTTGTAAAAGTTTTAGGCATGGTCAAGCAGAAGCACCCGGAGATGGTTCCGCTGGTTCTGGATAAGGAATGGGTTGAGCAGTACTTTATGCAGCAGTTCGGCACAGAAGCGCTCATTGACGGCTGGTATGAACGAGACGGCAAAATCGATTATGCGATCAGACAACCGAAGATGCTGGAGTATTTCAAGTTTATGAACAGCTTATATCGCAACGGATACATTCTCGCGGAAAATTTTGCTTTTGCGAATGATCAGATTGACGATCAATATGTGACAAGCGGCAAAGCTTTTGCTCACGGCTACACCGTTTCCGCTGCGGAAGCGGACAACAATAAAATCAAGAGTAACGGGGGCGCCTTTACGTTGAAAATGCTTCCGAGCGCTTTGTCGAAGGATGCCAAAGCCGTGAGTACGGGCCTGGGATTTGCGGGTACCTTCATCACGAAGAAAAATAAGGATCCGGAAGCATCCATCAAGTTTATTCAATACCTGGCAAGCGACGAAGGCAAAAAATTGACCATGTTTGGTGTCGAAGGCGAACATTGGACCTGGAATGAAGCGGGTTATCCAAATCTGAAATACGACCCATCGGATGCCGATTTCGTTAACGGCAACGGAATCAAATGGTGGTACTTGTACAATGACGGGGTCACCGAAGGCATGTTGTCCTATGTTCCCGGAGCGCAGAAAACACAGGCTTTAATGGAGACGAAGGCCATCACGACCTATAAACCGGCGATCGGTCTTATCCAAACGCAGCCGGATTCCAAAGAAAAGACGCTCAAAACAAAAATCGACGAGATGATCAAGAATGAGAAGGTCAAGATTTACTTGGCGAAATCCGAAGAAGAGGCGGTTGCCAACTACGAGAACATGGTGAAGACCGCCGAGAATATGGGCTTGCAGCAGCTTGTCGATTGGGCAAATGAGACATACCAGAAGAAGAAAAGTTTGTTTGAGTAACACGATGCCATTAAAAACCGGTAGGGACGTAAAATCTCTACCGGATTTTGCTTGCTCATGGTACGTTTAGTAGAAATAAACCGGCAGCGGGGGGATTCAAGACCGTGAGTATCGTGCGCAAAATTATTATCGGATATATTTTCTTTGTCTTTATCCCGGTCGTTACGTTTGGATATTACTACTACGTACAAATCTACGGCAATCTGACCCAGCAATTCGTAGAAAGCCGGCAAAAGATCCTGGAGCAGGCCAAGGCAAATATGAAAGCGGATTTGACCCGCATCGAATCCGTCCATCGCTTGCTGCAATATAACCCGTATGTCACGGACTACCTGGGCGGAGTTTATGGATCCGACGCCGAAAGCATATATGCCTACAACCGTTATATCAGTCCGATCATGACACAATCGCTATTTGCCAATCCGGAAATCGAGTCGCTTCGAATCTATAAAACCAAGAAACAAGCGCTTCGAATTACCGACCGGTTTCTCGATATGTCCTCTCTTGATGCACAGGGCAAGAAGATAGCAAGTTCATTAAAACCCGGTCAAGGAGGATGGATTGTCCAAAGTCCGGAGGCTCAGGAACCGCGGCTTGCTTTTTATCAGAACATTTATAACCCGGAGTTTACCGAAATTGTTGGGCTTCTGGAGCTGCGCATTGGCGGCAGTCTTATGCAGAAATTTTACAAGGCTATCGGCATAGAAGGTGACTGGGAGGCGATCCTGTTACCGTTTGGTGAGGAGGCAGCGGAGGACACGGCTTCCGGAATGGATGAGGAGACGCTCAAACTGCTCGGCGGAAGTGACAATAAGCCTTATTTCATTAACCGGAAAACGATCGTGAATCAGCTCTCCTTTGAGGAGCTTGGGGTCAGAGTTGTTGTGATTGGAAAAGTAGACGTCGTGTTTCACGCGATCAAGCGCAAAGAGATGATTCTGATCTCAACCGTCATCGTTTTTTTGGCGGCATTGTCGCTAGCGTATTATGTACTCGCTTCCACAATCACCAAGCGCATTCTTCGCCTGGCCAGACACATGCGTAACCTGGACGACAACAATATGAGACCGTATATCAGCAAGCACGACAGTCCGAACCGTCTGGATGAGATTGGCTTTCTGATCATGACTTACAATTCGATGATTCAGCGGATGGACGAATTGATTAACAATGTCCACCGGGCTGAGCTGCGAAATAAAGAAGCAGCCTATAAAGTGCTTCAGGCTCAAATCAAACCGCATTTTCTTTATAATACGCTCGAAACGATCAGAATGCTGGCCGAGTCCAATAACGATAAGGAGGTAGCCGACATTTCCTTTTGGTTCGGGAAGCTGATGCGTTACAGCTTGTCCTCCAAGGAGGATCATACGGTTCTCGCCCAGGAAATCGAGACGGTCATCTTCTATCTGAAGATTCACAAGATGCGGCTCCGAAACAGACTGAGCTACGATCTGGACATCGATGTGGATGCAGATCGGATTGATTGTCCCCGGTTTATGCTCCAGCCCTTGATCGAGAACAGCATCGTCCACGGAGCTGCAGCAACACTTCGGCCCGTCTATATCAGGCTGCGTGCGTATGAAACGGCGGACGAAGTTCGGATCTCCATATCTGACAGTGGGGCAGGCATGCCGGAGGACAAGCTGTCCAGGCTACGTTCACTGCTCATGGGGGATAGTGACAACTATTCCAGCAGAGAGACCGAGGGCGGTGGTGTGGGCCTGATTAACGTCAGCGAACGGGTGAAATCCTTTTTCGGCGGTGATTCACGGCTGGTTATTGATAGTGAGCAAGGAGTGGGAACATGTCTCACAATCATCATAACGAAAGGGGCGGCGGTTAACGATGAAACTATTGATTGTAGATGATGAGCCGATTATTCTTGAGGGATTAGTCAAGGTCATCAAGGACGCGGCTCCGCTCGGTACGGAGGTGCGAGAGGCAGGCAACGCTTTTGAGGCTCTTGAAGTCATGAAGGGTTTTATGCCGGATGTCACGGTAACGGATCTTCATATGCCGGAAAAAAACGGGTTCGAGTTGATGGAGGAGGCGAAAGGGAACGGGCTATGTAAGCGGTTTATTATTCTGACTGGCTATGACGAATTTGAATACGTAAGAAGAGCACTGCGCAGCGGCGTCGTGGATTATTTACTTAAGCCGCTGGACAAAGACGAAATTGCTAAGCTGCTAGCACTTATCGATGAAGAGCTGCCTTCCGAAGCCGACTCCGACTGTGAACGGCACACGAAACGCATTCTTGCTTACACGCAAACGAATTTTATGAACGATCTTTCCTTGGATCACCTTGCCGATTTGATGAACCTTCATCCGAATTACATCAGCAGCCTGTTCAAGAAGGTGACAGGAGACACGTTTGTTAATTATTTGAACGCATTTCGGATCAAGGAAGCGCAGAAATTGCTGAGGACGCATCGGCATCTTTCCGTAAGCGAGGTCGGTCGGCGGGCGGGGTTTGAAAATAAACATTATTTCACCAAAGTCTTCAAAAAGTATACAGGGATCACACCGGGTGCCTACCGTGAAACAGATGATATGGATAATATAGAGGTGGATTCTAAGGAAAGCTGCTAAACTGGGAGATGACTCATGGTCATTAAAACGTTGATTGAACTGGATTGAACACACCATTTTTTCGCCAGTGAGGCGGATTGGAGGAAAAGCATGACGAATACGAATCCCACGGAGACCGTGGAACAGAAACAGCGATTATGGTACCTCAAGCCTGCCGCAGAGTGGAACGAGGCACTGCCGATTGGGAACGGCCGGCTCGGCGCCATGATCTTTGGTGGAATAACCGAGGAGAAGCTGCAGCTGAACGAAGATTCTGTATGGTATGGCGGTCCGCGTGATCGCAATAACGAAGACGCCCTGGCGCATCTGCCGGAAATCCGCAAACTGATTATGGAGGGACGCCTGAAGGAGGCGGAGGCACTTGCGGGGATGACGATGGCGGGGCTGCCCGAATCGCAGAGACACTACTTGCCGCTCGGCGATCTTCTGATTTCGTTCGATCATCATGAGAAGGCCGTGGATTACGTACGGGAGCTGGATTTGGAGCGCGGCGTATCCCGGGTCAGCTACCGGATCGGAGATGTCCGGTATATCCGTGAGCTGTTTGCCAGTTACCCGGATCAGGCGATCATGATGCGGATTTCCGCTGACAAGAAGGGGGCACTTTCCTTAAAGGCAAGGTTTAACCGCCGAAACTGGAGATACATGGAGAAGACGGAAAAATGGGGCCAGCAGGGACTTGTGATGCAAGGGGAATGCGGCGGCAAAGAAGGCAGCTCGTTTTGCGCCATCGTGAAGGCGCTTCCAGAAGGCGGAGTGTGCAAGACCATAGGCGAATATTTATTGGTTGAAAATGCGGATGCGGTTACGCTGATGATTGCCGCGGGTACCACCTTCCGGCATCCCGATCCGGTGCTTTACGGCAAACGACAGTTAGAGGAATTGAGCCAGGTTTCCTATGCCGAGCTGCTTGCCCGGCATGTGAAGGATTACTTTGAATTGTTCGGGCGGGTTACCCTGAGGCTGCCGGAAAGTCCAGGCAAAAACGCGCTGCCGACCGATGAAAGACTGAATCGGTTCCGGGAGGGCGAAGAGGATAACGGGCTGCTCGAAACGTATTTTCAATTTGGCCGATATTTGCTTATTTCCTCCAGCCGGCCGGGTTCCCTGCCTGCGAACCTTCAAGGGATCTGGAACGATAGCTTTACTCCGCCTTGGGACAGTAAATTCACGATCAATATTAACACGCAGATGAACTACTGGCCGGCGGAAAACTGCAATCTGTCCGAATGCCATGAGCCATTGTTCGATTTGATCGAAAGGATGCGTGAGCCCGGACGGGTCACGGCGAGCGTCATGTATGGCTGCCGGGGATTCACGGCGCATCACAATACGGATATTTGGGCGGATACGGCGCCGCAGGATACATATCTTCCGGCATCATTCTGGCCGATGGGCGCTGCCTGGCTGTGCCTGCATTTATGGGAGCATTATCGCTTCAGCCAGGATCGTTATTTTCTTGCGCGTGCCTATGAGACGATGAAAGAGGCAGCGTTGTTCCTGCTCGATTATTTAATCGAGGACAACGAGGGACGCCTGATGACTTGTCCGTCGGTCTCCCCTGAGAACAGCTACAGACTCCCCAATGGCGAAACAGGAGTTCTCTGTGCCGGGGCCACCATGGATTTTCAGATCATCGAAGCGCTGTTTGAAGCTTGCATCCGCAGCGGGGAAATCATTGAAAGAGATGAGGCGTTCCGAGAGGAGCTCGCTGCCGCCTTGAAGCGGCTGCCCAAACCGCAAATCGGCAGACATGGACAAATCCAGGAGTGGATGGAGGATTACGAGGAGGTGGAGCCGGGACACCGCCATATCTCCCATCTATTCGGGCTTTATCCGGGCGAAGGCATTAACGTGGATTCCACGCCGGAGCTGGCCGCAGCGGCCCGGACGACGCTGGAACGCAGGCTGGCTAACGGCGGTGGACACACCGGCTGGAGCCGGGCGTGGATTATCAACTTCTGGGCCCGGCTGCTGGATGCGGACAAGGCTTATGAAAATGTAAGAGCGATGCTCCGTCATTCTACGCTGCCGAACCTGTTCGACAACCATCCGCCGTTCCAGATCGATGGTAATTTCGGCGGCACGGCGGGCATTGCCGAGATGCTGCTGCAGAGCCACAACGGTTTGATCCGGCTTCTGCCCGCTTTGCCTGACAACTGGAGCGATGGGGAAGTCAGAGGGCTGCGCGCTCGGGGCGGCTTCACCGTGGATTTCACTTGGACGAAGGGCCAGGTTACCGAAGCGGTCGTAACCTGCGCGGTTTCCGGTCCATGCCGTCTGGAATCACCTGGTCTAGATCCCGTTTCATTTGAGGGAGAAGCCGGCCGTTCCTACACGTTCACCAAACGAATGAGTAATGAAGTAACACTTTAATTGCTTGTGACTGTTTAAAAACTTATGACCGGATCATAGAGGAAGCCGATTATAGGATATGATTATTGAGTTACTGATCCGGCTCATAAGCTAGAGGCTGCTGCTGGACTTGGTTTCGGTACTCGCTGGGAGCCATCCCCGTCCACCGCTTGAACTGGCGGCTGAAATGCGAATTGGTTTTATACCCGAGAATCATGGCGATGTGGTCGATCCCCAAATCGGTTTGCAGCAGCAAACGCTGTGCTTCGTTCAGCAGCGTTTCGGACATAAACTTACGCGGGGCTTTCCCGTAGATCTGCTTAAAGATGCGGTTCACTTGCGAAGGACTCATATGAACCGACTTGGCAATGTCCTGAATCCAGGTTCGTTCGTTTTCCCGAATCTCTCCGTGAAGGAGAATGTATTTTACGGAATCTTCTATTTGCTCGGCGATCTGCTGGGCAAGTGATTCCTTTTTGGATCGGGCGACGGTTGCAGTCTCTGACAGTTGGCCAACCAGGGATCCAAGAAGCTCGAAGACAGCTGCATGGACCTTCATCTGTTTGGATGTTGGGAGCGGGCTGCGCAGGTGCTCTGCCGCAAGACGGTACAGCGTCGATAGAGACGGAGACAGCCCCTGGACCAACGGCGAGTCTGACGGATAATAAAATTCCTTGCAGCGGTTGAGCTCCTTGCAAAAGGATGTATCGTCTACGCTGAAGTGAACGGAAAAGTAGGTGAAACCCTGGGATCCGGCACGGGTGCAGGAATGCGTCATACCCGGATGGATGAATAGCAGGTCCCCCCGGGACTGCCGGTATTTTCGCCCATTAATCACCATGTCCATTTCTCCCTCCACGACCCAGTGGATCTCGTACATGGGATGCTCGTGGGAAGGATAGGTCCAGCGGGAATCCACTTTTCGCGCATGCAGCCCCAACAGCTGAAATGACATACGGACATCGGGAAGACGGCCAACATAGACTCCGGGAAGCTCGGTCACGGCGATACCCTCCTCTGTATGGTACAAGTTTAGTTGTCAATTTGTTACGATTATAGCTTGATCCTTCCGGAAAAGAAATGCGTGAAAAGGGTAAATCGAAGTGAAGATTAGCGTATCGTCAAGGGTCAAAGGCGATGATATGGTAGTATTATCAACCCTTATAGGGAGAAATTGGGGGCAATATTGAATGCGAATTATTCGATATTTGGACGGACGGCAGACGAGACTCGCGGCGGTTACGGATGATGAGAGGGCTTATCCATTGCCTCACTCTGATTTGATATCGTTGATCGATGAGGCCAGGGCGAAAGGCGTTTCACCTGTCCGAATTGTTGAAAGCGCTATTACACCGCAAAATGAGCTGACTGCCGCATGGCCGTCATTGCAGCTGCTTACTCCAGTAGATGCGCCGGAGGTCTGGGCAGCCGGTGTCACCTATCAGCGCAGCCGGGAGGCGAGGAATTATGAAGCCACTGGCGGAAGAATGGATGCGGAGACGTTCTACGACAAAGTCTATGACGCCGTGAGACCAGAAATATTTTTGAAATCCACGGCAGCACGCACGGTCGGACCGAATCAGGATGTAACGCTGCGCAGTGATTCAGTATGGCAAATCCCCGAGCCGGAGCTTGGCTTGGTGCTTGCTGGCGACGGGACCATCGTGGGATACACGGCTGGCAATGACATGAGCTGCCGCGATATCGAGGGGGAGAACCCGCTTTATCTGCCGCAGGCAAAAATATGGCGGAAGTCCTGCTCGATCGGGCCCGCAATCCGGCTCGCGGATACCGTGGAAGACCCCTACGATTTCAGCATCGTTTGTCAGATTTACCGCGAAGGCCTCGTTGTGGTGGAAAGTGAGGCAAGCACAAGTCAGTTAAACCGCAAGCTGGATGAGCTGGTCCGCTTCCTGGCGGCGGACAACGATTTGTTTGACGGTACCGTTCTGTTGACGGGCACAGCTATTGTGCCGCCGGCCGACTTCACGCTTGCTCCCGGCGACCGCATCGAGATTTCGATTAGCGGGATCGGGACGTTGGTGAACCACGTTATATCAAACTAGGTATTTGGGGAGGAGATTGTAATGACAGCATTCCAGGGAGAACAGATTTATCGCAATTTCATCAATGGAGAATGGACGGAGGCTTCCACCGGACAAACGGAGCCCAGCATCAACCCCGCCAATCGCCATGAAGTGGTCGGTTATGTACCGGTTTCCACAGAAGAGGATGTGAACCGAGCCGTCGCAGCAGCTACAGCAGCCCGGCGGGCTTGGCGCAGCCTGCCCGGATCGGAACGCGGCAACATCCTGTTTCGTGCGGCCAGCGTATTGGAACGGCGGGCTGATGAGGTTGCCGAGGCAATGACAAGAGAAATGGGCAAGACGCTGACGGAAGCCAAGGGGGAGACGATGCGCGGGGTCGCTATCTTGCGGTACTACGCCGGTGAGGGGATGCGCAAGTCCGGTGACGTGATACCTTCGACGGACAGCGAGGCGCTGATGTTCACGACCCGGGTGCCGCTGGGGGTTGTCGGTGTGATCGCCCCGTGGAATTTCCCCGTAGCCATCCCCCTCTGGAAGACTGCGCCGGCTCTGATATACGGCAACACCGTTGTGTTGAAACCGGCCCAGGAAACGGCGGTGACCGCAGCCAAATTGGCCGAATGCTTCGAGGAGGCGGGAATTCCGGCGGGTGTCTTCAATCTTGTATGCGGCAGCGGTTCGGTGGTCGGTTCGGCGCTTGTGGAGCATCCGGACGTGGGCGGAATCACTTTCACGGGCTCCAACGAAGTTGGGAAGCGCGTCGGCGCGGCCGCACTGGCCCGAGGAGCCAAGTACCAGCTCGAGATGGGCGGCAAAAACCCGATTATTGTCGCCGGGGATGCAAACCTGGATTTGGCGGTGGAAGCGACGATCAGCGGCGGCTTGAAATCCACCGGTCAAAAGTGCACGGCGACCAGCCGGGTGATCGTTGTACGCGAAGTGTATGAAGCATTTAAAGCGAAGCTGCTGTCCCAAATCGAGGGCATTCGGCTTGGTGACGGCATGTTAGCCGAGACCTGGATGGGGCCCTGCGCTAATGAAAGGCAGCTGGAAACTGTGCTGCACTACATCCAAAAAGGGCTGGATGAAGGAGCCGTATTGCTGACCGGAGGGGCAAGGGCGAGCGGCCCGGCACTTGAGGACGGGTTCTATGTCCAGCCGACCGTATTTGACGGGGTGACTCCTCAGATGTCCATTGCCCGGGAGGAGATTTTTGGTCCAGTGCTTGCCCTGATTGCCGTGGACAGCCTTGAAGAAGCGATAGCGACGGCCAACGATAGCGATTATGGCTTGAGTGCCTCCATCTATACGCAAAATATAGGCGCCATGCTGTCCTTTATTCAGGACATGGATGCTGGGCTGGTCCGGGTGAATGCGGAAACAGCTGGTGTTGAGCTGCAGGCCCCGTTCGGCGGGATGAAAATGTCGAGCTCGCACTCCAGGGAACAGGGGCAGGCGGCCATCGAATTTTTCACTTCCATCAAAACGGTTTTCGTGAAGCCATAATCTTGGGGAGGGTGCCATGCACAATTCGATCAAGTCGATCATGGGGAAGGATGACCTGGCAAGCGGCGACATTACAACGCATGCCCCCGGGATGCAGGGAAGGCTGCCATTAACAGATGATCTGCTGAGAAATGCCCCAAGCGGAGACCTGTTTGGCATGTCCCAAAACGTCGGGATGGGCTGGAAGCCGGGAGAACTGAACGGAAAGCAGTTTCTGATTCTGAGCACGCAGGGAGGGATTCGCCAAGAGGACGGCAGTCCCGTGGCCCTGGGATATCACACAGGACACTGGGAGGTTGGCTTGCTGATGAAGGCTGCGGCGGAGGAAATTTCAGGCCGCGGTGGTATCCCGTTCGCCGGCTACGTGAGCGACCCCTGTGACGGCAGGTCACAGGGAACGTCGGGTATGTTCGATTCGCTCCCCTACCGGAACGACGCAGCCCTCGTGTTTCGCCGGCTTATCCGCTCGCTGCCTACGCGAAAAGGTGTTATTGGCGTTGCCACCTGTGATAAGGGGCTGCCTGCCATGATGCTTGCGCTTGCGGGCATGCCGCAGCTTCCGGGAATTATCGTTCCCGGAGGGGTAACGCTTCCGCCGACCGAAGGGGAGGATGCCGGCAAAATTCAAACGATCGGCGCCAGGTACTCAAGCGGCGAACTCACGCTGGAAGCCGCGGCGGAACTTGGCTGCCGGGCCTGCGCGACGCCTGGTGGGGGATGCCAGTTTCTCGGTACGGCGGCAACGGCCCAAGTTGTCGCCGAGGCGCTTGGCATGACGGTTCCTCATGCCGCGCTCGCGCCTTCGGGCCAGCCCATCTGGGAGGAAATGGCCCGCCAATCCTCCCGTGCGCTGATGGCGATGGAGTCTCAAGGACTACGGATGGGTGACATCCTCACAGATGCGGCAGTACGAAATGCCATGGTCGTTCATGCTGCGTTCGGAGGCTCGACCAATCTGCTGCTCCACATCCCAGCGATCGCCCACGCAGCCGGATTACAGGTGCCGGCGGTGCAGGATTGGATCCAAGTCAACCGGGATGTACCGCGCATCGTCAGCGTACTACCGAACGGCCCGGTTTTTCACCCGACCGTTCGGGTATTTCTGGCCGGAGGCGTGCCTGAAGTGATGCTGCACCTCAGACGTCTCGGCGTACTGGATGAATCGGTGCTTACAGTAACGGGCTCCTCACTGGGAGAAGTTCTTGATTGGTGGGAATCGTCGGAGCGTCGTCATCGGCTGCGCAAGCAGCTTAAGGAAAAGGACGGAATCGATCCGGACAGTGTCATTATGAGCCCGGAACAATCGAGGCTCCTTGGCATCACTTCCACCGTCACATTTCCAACCGGGAATATCGCTCCGGAAGGCTCTGTGATCAAATCCACATCGATAGACCCTTCCGTCCTGAATGAGGAAGGCATATATCATCATAAAGGCAGGGCCAAGGTGTTTACAACCGAACGCGACGCGATCCGTGCGATTAAGAACGGGGGTATTCAGGCAGGGGATATCATGGTTCTCATTGGCAGGGGACCGTCCGGAACGGGCATGGAGGAGACGTATCAGCTCACGTCCGCGCTTAAGCACCTGTCCTTCGGTAAATATGTGTCGCTTATCACTGATGCCCGTTTTTCCGGCGTTTCAACCGGCGCGTGCATCGGTCATGTCGGCCCTGAAGCGCTGGCAGGCGGACCGATCGGCAAGCTCAAGGACGGCGATTGGATTGAAATTGTCGTTGACCGGAACCGGCTGGAAGGGCGGGTTGATTTTATCGGAGAAGGGGACCAGGAGATAACGCCGGATGAAGGGGCCCGATTGTTGGCCCAGAGGCCATTCCACCCAGGAATGCGTCCCGATGATGACCTCCCGGACGACACGAAGCTATGGGCTGCTCTGCAAGCCGTCAGCGGAGGTACATGGAAAGGCAATGTTTATGATGTGGAGCGAATCGTCACAGCTATCGAAGCCGGAAAAAAGGCGCTTGGTTGGAACTAAAACCTAGTAAACCTGATCAAAATTCTGTAAGGAAATTATGGGATGATCATTGCTTTCATATCAATAGAAGGACTGCTGATTATTTCGGTGGTCCTTTTGTTATTGGAGTAAAGGGTTAAGCGTAATTTGCCCGTTGAGCTTGTTACCAATTATTACATACCGTATAATTTCAATGTGCGGCCAAGTGTGCGCAATGTGGTAAAGAACAAATTTAATAAGATAAGGAAGTCACTCATGAGAAAATGGTTAGTATGCACGTTAGCGATCATGCTGAGCTTAGGTGCATTTTCCCCCGCAATCTACGCTTCTGAAATCCGTGTATCCGTGGATGGGCGTGAAGTACAATTTCCGGACGGACACCCCTATGTCGATCAAAAATCCAGCCTGACGATGGTTCCGCTTGCTTTTGTATCCGAAAAGCTCGGAGCGACAACGAAATGGAACGGAAGTTTAAAACAAATCACGATCTCGCTTAACCGCGACATCATTATTTTGGTGATTGGCCATAATTATGCACTGGTGAATGGGAAAAGGGTGGACTTTGCAGGGGCGGCGGTGCTTAAAAATGGCCGCACGATGGTTCCGCTGCGCTTTATTAGTGAAGCTCTGCACTCCAACGTGGATTGGCAGCCTTCGAGCAATCTGGTGAGCATCATGTCTTCGGTGGCCCGGGTTCCGAAAGGAACATGGATATGGGACAGTCACATCCTCAAACAGGATCAAGATCAAATACTAAATTTCGCAAAAGTAAAAAGTGTAACATCCATTTACCTTCAAATCGACAGAGATCTTGATCCGGCAATTTATGAAGGGTTCATCCGGAAAGCGAAGAAGGAAGGAATTCAAGTGGAGGCACTTGAGGGCCGTCCCGAATGGGCGAAAAAGTCTGCTCAGGGGGATATTCAAAAATTTATAGCGTGGGTGAAAGCCTATAATTCTTCTGTTGGCCAGGAAGCAGGCTTCACGGGATTGCATTTCGATATTGAGCCTTATGGTCTTAGCGAATGGACCACGGACAATAAGACCATTCTTGAAAGCTGGATGGACAATTTGCGACTGATTGAGAAAGAAAGCAAAGGAAGCGGCTTGAACATCGCGATCGACGTTCCGTATTGGCTGAATACGATTAAATTACCGGGAAAGGATTACAGCATGAGCGCATGGATGCTGGAGAAGTTCGATTCCCTTGTTATCATGAATTATCGGAATCATGCGTTGGGCGGTAATGGCATTGTGGAAAATGCACAGGCCATGCTGAAGGAAGCTTCCACGCTGAACAAGAAGATTGTTATTGCTGTCGAAACAGTCAAAAGCAATGAGGGTCCGCGGGTCTCCTTCTATTCCATGAGCAGCGATATGATGGATAAAGAGCTGCAGTCCGCCCATAATCAATTGGCTCATTATGCAAGCTATGCCGGCTTCGCCATCCACGATTTCAAAAGCTGGCAGGACATGAAGTAAGAAGCCAATCCATTACAAAGTACACCTTATAGCTGCTGGAAAGAGAAAGGGAGCCGTTGACGGGGGGCGTTCAATGAAACTATAATGGTTTTATTGAAAGGGGATGCCGAAAATGGCTATCGTAAGCCGCTACACCGTTGCGCTTCATATATTGACTTGGCTGGCTTATTGGTCGGAGAAGGACGAATTTTTCCCTTCCGACCGGATTGCGAACAGCGTGGGAACGAGCCCGGTTTTTCTGAGACGGATTCTCGGCCAGCTCGCGAAAGCAGGCCTGGTTCTGGTGCAGCACGGAGGGACAGGGGCTGGATGGAAGCTGGCGCGCCTTCCAGAGGAGATCAGCCTGCTGGACGTGTACGAAGCCGTTGTGCAGACGCCACTATTCGAGCTGCATCACAGCCAGCCGAACCCGAGCTGTATTATCGGCCATGGCATTCAGCCGGCTCTGCAATCGGTTTACGAGGACAGCGAGGAAGCGTTGAAGCGCCGGCTGGCTCAGGAATCGATCCGTGATCTGGTCACCTCGTCGCTGGAGCAAGGGAAGCGGTGATGCCGCCGCAACGGCAGGCATTCTTCGAGAATCGCTTGCCGGAGTGGGCCAGATTAACGGCCAGCAGCTGCTGGGTCCGAGATTCCGGCCTCCGGAAACCCCGGGTGAGAAAGCTGTCCGGCCGTTTGACAAACCCGCGTGTTTTTTTTGCTCCTCAATGTAACTGATCTAGTTTCAATGAGAGGGGGTGGCAGGCGACTGCTCACGTTCATGTGAGGATGGAAGTGTGGGAAGGCCGTATAGTGAAATAACACCTGCCTGATCGCGGGCGCGAGGGAGAAGCAGGTATGATATTGGACTGTCCTTCAGCTGGTGGTTTGTCCGAGGTGTGTATCGAATCGGCTGGATGTGGGCTCATTACGGTGTTTAATGTAACCGATTCGGTTGTAATGATGATGAGAAAAATTTAAGATGTAACCGAAATTGAGCTTTTTTTGCTTCTCAATGTAACTGATTCGGTTCTATTGACAAGACGAATCTAAAAAAAAGGAGAGGGTTTTCATGGACAAACGGATTTTTTGGCTGGCGCTTGGGTCGTTTGCGGTCGGCACGGAAGGGTATATGATCGGCGGGCTGCTGCCAACACTGGCGGCGGCAATGCACGTGTCGACGGCGCTTGCCGGACAGCTGGTGACGGCGTTTGCGCTCGTGTACGCTGTATCGTCGCCGCTGTTGACGACTCTGACAGCGAGGATGGAGCGCAGGAAACTGCTATTCGGTTCGCTGCTGCTGCTCACTGTCGGAAACGTGCTGTGCGGGTTCGCCTCTTCTTATGGCCTGATGATGACCGGGCGGATTGTCGCCGCGCTGGGGGCAGGCCTGTTCTCGCCGGGGGCCGTCGCCGTCGCCTCCACGCTGGCCCCGGCTGAGAAAAGAGGGCGTGCGGTGTCGATCGTCGTTGCCGGCCAGACCGTCTCCCTGATCCTGGGCGTCCCCTTCGGGATGTGGGTCGCCCTGACGTTCGATTGGCGTACGACGTTCTGGATCGTCGGCGGGGTGGCGCTGCTCGCCGCACTTGCCATCCGGCTGCTGTTCCCGCAGGTGGCTCCGGGCGCGGCCATCGGCATACGGGAACGCCTTTCGTATCTGAAGAAGCCGGAGCTGCTATCCGCCTTGCTGATTACGCTCGCTTGGGCCACCGGTATTTTTGCGCTCTTTACGTATGTTTCCGAACTCTTTTCCGGCTATGGTGCCGGCGGCCGGACGATCAGCATGGTGCTGTGCCTCTCCGGTATCGCCAGCTTCATCGGGGTGCGGACAGGCGGCTTGGCCGCAGACCGGATCGGACCGAACCGGGCGATTCCGCTGGCGCTGACTCTGCTCACAGCCGCGCTTATCTTGATGTCGGCGTTATACGGTTTCGCCGGCCGGCCTGGTATTCTCGCCATGGCGGTGGCTGCTATGGCACTGTTCGGCTTCAGCGGCTACATGTTCAATCCTGCGCAGCAGCACCGTCTGATCGGGCTGTCGGGGCCTTCGTCCGGCATCGTCCTGTCGCTGCAGTCTTCCGTCCTGTACGTCGGCAGTGCCTTGGGCGCATCGGCCGGAGGAGCTGTTGTACGCTTCGCTACCGTCGGTGAAATTGGCTATTTCGCAGGGGCTATGACGGCGCTGTCGCTCGTCTTGTTTGCGGTTAGCCTGCGTCTGGAGCGTCGTATGAAGCGGCGGGCAGCCGTAACGGGGCATGCGCACGCTGCAGACGAGTCGGGTGCCGCCGGCTAAGCTCAGCTGGCTTTTACATCCGTCCGCATTTTGTAAATACGATGTGTCAATGGTGACGAGATGTTGTCATATTTTGAATGCTACGATGAAGAGGTGATCAGAAAATTTCGATAGGAGTGAGAAGGTTTGTTCACACACCGGGAAGTACGTGTCAAAGAAGTCCCGATCCATGTAGTCGAAGCCGGTCCCATATCAAAGCCGACTGTGTTTTTGATTCATGGTTGGCCGACCTGTTGGCTGGAATTTGAAGGCGTGATGCAAAGGCTTGCTGAAGAGTACCATGTTATCGCCATCGACATCCCCGGGATCGGGAATTCAGTCATTCCTCTGCAGTCATACAGCAAACGCAATATAGCCGAGTATGTTCGGGGAATTATGGATCATATGAATTTACAAGATGTGACGTTGGTAGGGTGTGATGCTGGGGGCCAGGTGACGTATGCTTTTCTGAAGAGCTTTCCTGACAGGTTATCGCGCGCGGTAATTATGAATGTCGCCATTCCTGGAGTTGATCCGTGGAACGAGGTGAAAAGTAATCCTTACATCTGGCATTTTGGTTTTCATAACGTGCCTGAATTGCCCGAAATACTGGTTTCAGGCAAAGAACTTCCTTACTTCTCCTTTTTCTATGACGTGCTGGCCGGAAAGGGCAAGCGAATGAGTGATGCCCGCAGAACATTATATGCCGAAGCCTATTCCCGTTTAGACGCATTGAAAGCAGGATTTGATTTATACAGAAGTTTTCATGAAGATGAACAGGATAATGCCGCGTTAAAACATGTTGCCGTGTCAACGCCAGTTCTGTACTTACGAGGATCGGATGAAAACGCAGATATTGAAAAATACCTTGCCGGATTTAGGGAAAATGGCCTGCAACATATCCAAGCCACAACCATCGAAAATTGCGGTCATTTTTCAGCAGAAGAACAGCCTGAACGAGTTGCACTGGCCATAAAGGAATTTATCCTTAGTTCTTTGTAACGTTAAATGGCTTGGCTAACAGTACGATGGTACATGGCAAAGTTGTAAGACAACCAGAACAAAAAAAATCACTTAAGAGCCGCATTGTTGCGGCTTTTTATCATTTCTCGGCCTATGATGTGACTTTACCTATAATTTTGCCGCCTCTTGAATCATAAGTTTGCCATTACTTCGCCTAGATTCTTTAGAAACGACCCCCAAGTAATCTCAATGCATCCAAAAGCCGAATACTCTCATCTAATGTTCCAAAGCACATAAATATGGTGAAAGTTAACAGGTAAATTTACTCACTGATTAATCGGGCTCAATAGGGGGAATCGTTTCCGAAGTCACATATCATTGCCTTAGATCGTTATATGTGCAAAACGAGAAGGAGCTGAGGAAAATGAGCGACTTGACTTGTATCATCATCGGAGGCGGCCATGCAGGGCTTGCAGCGCTAAAAGCAATAAAGGAAACGACCCGAGGCATGGCTAACGGGCGGCGGATTCGGTTTGTTCTATTCGACAAGCAGCCCGGTCATGTGCGCAAAATATTGTTGTTCCGACCGGCCGCGGGCGGGGAAGAGATTGTAGTTCCCTGGACGCATTATGAGTTTTCTGAAGGAGTCGAATTCGTGCACAGTACAGTTACTTCTGTGGATCGTAGGGAAAAACAGATCCGATATGAGGATGTGCAAGGAAAGGATGCTCGCATGCAGTATGACCTTTTAGTCGTGGCGGTTGGCAGCGTCGTCCGGCAACCGGGTCCTGAGCAGGGTGGTATTTCTTTAACCGATCTGCAAACCGCAGCAGTCATCCGGGAGCGCTGGCGTGCCAATTTGCGGCAAGCTGCCCATGAGAAAAATCCGAAAGAACGAAAGCGACTGATGACAGTTGCAGTTACGGGTGCGGGCATAAGCGGCATCGAGACGTCATCTGAACTGGCTCTTGAAATGCAGAAGGAAGCCTCGTCACTAGGACTGAGCCCGTCCGATATTTCTGTTTATTTAGTGAGTGGACAGGAACGATTGTTCATGGAAGGACCCAAGAAAGTTGGACGAAAATTGGATCAGATGCTCAGCGAATGTGGAGTGACGGTGGTTTACAACCGTAAGGTGATGCGGGAGGAAGCCGGAGTGGTGACGCTCAACAATGGGGATCGTCTGTCGGTCGGCCTATGCATTTGGACAATAGGTCTGATTCCGAATCCAGCCCTTCGCACGATGGGTTTGCCGCTTACTCCTGATGGCCAAGTGCTGGTGGATGAATCCTATCGCGTTCAAGGGGCGCCGGGTGTATACAGCATTGGCGACTGTGCGAGAATCGTTGACCCAAAAACCGGCAAGTCAGCTCTGATGAGGTGCGCAGAACTTGCTCTACAAGATGATCGACTGGGCAAAATCATGCTGGCAGATCTGGAGGGCCGCCCTGCGCCAGTCCACAAATCAGCGCCAATAGATCTCTACTGCATCGGGCTGGGAAAAAATGGCGGATTGGTATGGGGACGCAAATGGGGACTTAGCATGATTGTAACGGGAAAACTTGCGTGGAAATTCAGGAAAGTTGCATGGGATGCAGGCAGTAAGCTTCGATAGGAACTAGATACCAACCAACAGCTAGAAATGGCGAGACGGGGATTGGAGGAACGGCGTTTCCTTATTTCAGCTCTTATGGCTCGCATGTATCGCCTACTCGGCAATCCTTTTTATAACCGTCAGTAAATTATCGATTAAGACCCGAAGAGAGAGCCTGGTATCGAAGTTGCTGCATATCCTGATGGGCGCCGTCACAGCTCTTTTGGTTGGATTCGGACTAACCTTCCTTGCGCATGGAATGCTGGATCTAGATATTCCTAAATTTACGGATACCGCGCTGTTCTTATCCGTTACGTTTTTCAGTTTTTTCCTTATGATAACAGCTGTATTGTCTATATTGGGGATCAGTGGTGTTGCAATATTTGCCTTATTGCTTTTCTTCGGTGCACCTTTGCTGGCTTTGGCACCAGAAATGATGTCTTCTTTCTATCGCGGGTGGATTCATCCTTGGCTCCCCATGCGCTTTATGGTCGATGGTCTTCGACAATTGTTCTTCTTTGGAAAAGGATTTGGTTGGAATGCTCCCGTAGCCGCTCTTACATGGATCTCATTGGTAAGCGGCATCGTCATTCTGGGCACCGCAGTAAAGGTTCGTGTACAGAAAATCGATAGAACAGCAACGGCTTCAAGGCCATAGTAGCCAGTAAATCATATCGAAACCAAATTTCTTTGAAGATAACGACTTGTTAAGGAGATGCAGAGAGATGAACGACTTGACATGTATTATCATTGGAGGCGGCCATGCAGGGCTTGGTGCGCTCAAAGCTATAAAGAAAGAGACCCGGGGGATGGCGAACGGACGGCGCATTCGGTTTCTTCTAATCGACAAGCAGCCCGGTCATGTACGCAAAGTGATGTTGTTCCGGCAAGCCGCAGACGGGGAAGAGATTATGATTCCCTGGAGTCATTATTGTTCAGAAGGAGTCGAATTCTTGCAAGGTACAGTTACTTGCGTAGATGATGAGGCCAAACGGGTTCAATATACGGATTCACAAGGAAATGATGCCCGAATTCATTATGACCTTTTAGTAGTTGGCGTCGGAAGCATTGTTCGTCGACCTGATCCCGATAAGGGAGGGATCGCCTTGACGGACCCGCAAGCGGCGGCAGACATCCGGGAGCGCTGGCGTGCCAATCTGCGGAAGGCTGCCGTCGAGACGAACCCGGATAAACGAAAGCGACTAATGACAATCGCGGTTGCGGGAGCGGGCATCAGCGGTATCGAAACGTCCGCCGAGCTGATGCTTGCCATGCGAAAGGAAGCAGCGGCGCTGAGTCTGAATTCGTCCGATGCCTCCGTTTATTTGCTCAATGCGCAGGAACAGCTGTTCCCGGAAGGGCCGGAGAAGGTTAGACGGAAGTTGGAGCGGTTGCTCAGCGAATGTGGGGTGACAGTGCTTCACAATAGTAAGGCAATGCGGGAGCAAGCAGGAGTGTTGACGCTAAGCAATGGTGATCATCTGCCGGTTGGCCTATGTGTATGGACGATTGGTCTGATACCGAATCCGGCGCTTCATAGCATGGGCTTGCCACTATCTTCTGGAAGTCAAGTACTGGTGGATGAATGTTATCGCGTCCAAGGGATGTCGGGCGTATACAGCATTGGCGATTGTGCGAGAATCGTCGATCCAGGTACCGGCAAGGCGGATCAGATGACATGCAAAGAAGCTGGACCACAGGCTTTAAGGCTGGGGAAAATTGTAACGGCCGATCTGGAGGGCCGTTCGGCACCGGTTCACAAATCGTTTGTGGATACCTTCGGCTTCGGCCTAGGGCAAAATCGCGGGTTGATCTGGGTACGTAAATGGGGACTTGATATCATCATTACGGGGAAGCTTGCGTGGAAAGTGAAAAAGGTGGGATGGGATTTTGCGAGCTGGCTCCGATAGAAACAAAGGGATCAAGTTGTATGAAACCCGGATAATAGCTTATTGACCTTAACGTTACGTCAACCCTTAAAATGATCACAAAAGGGCGATTCAGATTTTCAGGGGTCTGTGTTCACGAAGGGAAGGTGAGTTCTATGCAAAATATAGAGCGACAAGCCCAGAAAAAGGGGATCGAGTTGAAGGATTACGGCAGATGCCAATTTTGCGGGTCGAATACCAGGGGTGGAGTATTTGAATGCTTTGATGTTTTCAACGATCTGGCAATGACCTTTATGGAAGGAAATCATCTATTCACATTTATATATGCCGATGCACATTGTTTGCAGCATTCGGAGGTTCATGGGGGATGGAACAACAATTTGCATCTCACTAGACAGTATTTAATCCTTGAACAAGCTATAGCATGGGAGTATGCAAAGACAAGCCAGCTGAGCAATATTCTGGATCAATACAAACGGACACACCCGGATATTTTGATTCCTGCATTGCCGCTGCAGCAAAGAGGACATTTAACGGTTACAGACTTAATCGGGCTAAAGCAGAAAGAACTCGAATCCATGGTATTCAATTGGGCAAATGATGTCTACCATTCATATGATCGGTACCATACAAATGCAAAAGTTGTGGGAGATCTATATATCAACAAATATGAACGATAACAATGGGGGAAGGCGAGATGAATGTAATAAATATCGGCTACGGTTCGACCAATTATTATGCGGTCGGCTTCCAGGAAAAGTACCTTCTCATTGATGTGGGGTTACCCGGTACGTTGGGGAAGATGGCCAGCCAATTGCGAAAATATAACATCCCATGGAGTAACATTCCCTATTTGATGGTTAC
This sequence comes from Paenibacillus sp. SSG-1, assembly GCF_002224835.1. NCBI lineage: Bacteria > Bacillati > Bacillota > Bacilli > Caryophanales > Paenibacillaceae > Paenibacillus > Paenibacillus sp. SSG-1. Next base: position 3,066,503 of record NZ_MBRK01000001.1, on the reverse strand, counting down.
GCATTTTCACCCTGATCATTGCGGAATCGCACAAGAGATACAATCCATGGGTGTAGAGCTTATTATCAGCCGAACGCAGTCGGATTTTCTTGAAAGTGCAAACGAGACCATGAAAAAGTTCTCCAGTTTTAAAGAAATAAAGGTGGAAGCCCATAATATTATCAATGAACATGATCAGGCCGTCCTCACTAAAAAAATGGGCATTCCAGGATATATTCTTCATACACCCGGTCACTCGGATGATTCCATTAGTATTGTTATCGAGGGGCTGGGTATTTTTACAGGGGATTTACCCTATAACCACCATATGAGTATGGAAACGAATGAAAAGGTTGATCAAAGCTGGTCACGGTTAAGAAATACAAACGAACACAAGGTATTCCCTGGGCATGGCCAGCCCCTCATGCTTTGAAATATGACAGTTAGGCGCAGTTCCAGACATTTACATGAAGTGGAGAAATCGGTAAAATAAACATATTATCGATTGTAATCTTTGGTACTGATTAGACACCGATCATATTTTTGAAAGTGAGGTCTCGAATGATGAGAAAATCTACGATTAGCTCCATGCAAAGTCTTGTACTATAAACAACGGCGGTTGTTTGTATGGAGCTCAGAATTCATTTTTACCGCCTGAATATCAGCGTTCATGATAATTGTTTATAGGATAGGCTTTGCAACCTTAAATTTTAATAAATTTTAAGGAGCAGAGCTATCATGAAGTATGTAAACGCAGATATCGTTTTTCCGGAAGAGCTTTTAAAGGAAATACAGAAATATATCCACGGAAGCATGGTTTACATCCCAACTCCTGAAGGACAACGGAAGAAATGGGGCGAAAATTCAGGAAGCCGAAAACATTTGAGCCTCAGAAACGAAACGATACGTCAGCAATATATCGATGGTGCAACGATCGATGAACTTTCTGATCAATTCTGTCTATCCATCGACAGTATTAAAAAAATCATCTATTCCAAAATATAAGCCGTAGAAATCACATCATAGGTTATGATGTGATTTTTTGTGTAACAAATGATTCTGAAAGATCTTTTATATATTTCTAAACGGGATCCTTTGCTACGATTGAAGAAACACCATTCAGAGAGGGGCATTTGGATGTCATTACAAGTTCGTCCATATCGTTCTGAATTTGAGGAAACGGTAAAAAACTTAAGTCACAAGGCATGGATCCTTTTTAAATATAATCAAGATTATGATCATCAGAGGATGAGCTGCGTATTTAACGAGGACGGGAATTTAATATGTGTGGGATATTTACGACACGGAATTGCGGATAATCATGATGTATTCGAAGTCGAAATGCCCACGAATGAATTAGCTTTAAACCGCATGGATGAAGTGAGGGCAGCTCTTTTCCCTACTTTTATGGAAACTTGTCAAAAGCTGCGTAATCCTAACAAGAAAACGAAGCTGGTTGCGTGGAAGGACTTTTATGGTGACAGAGCGTTTTACGAAGAGAAGGGTTTTAGCCCTTTTCAAACCTATTACATAGCACGGCGTTCCCTTGAAGAATCCATACCTGAAGTCAGAACGCCTGTTGGAGTGAATGTCCAATACCACCCGATGGGATCCAGAGAAAAAAGAATCCAATATACCGAGCTGGAAAATCAATTTTATCAAGGTGTAGTATACCGAAGTGTAAATATGTTGGAATGGATGATGGGTGGTCCGGAGTTACATACCATTTCTGCCTTTGAAGGTGATGAGCTGGTTGGCAGCGTAATGTGTTGGCAAACCGGGGCGGTCGAGAAGTTATTCGTCATTCCACGTTGGCGTAATAAAGGGCTGGGTAGGCTTCTGATCACGAAGGGATTTGAGTATCACCTGAAGAACGGCCGAAACGAAGTGGAGACGCTGGTTCATGAACAGAATAAGGAAGCTAAGTCGTTGTTAGAGTCAATGGGGTATACCTTTCCTGTAAAATTAGTACTTATGTCAATGGATATTTAGAAAAAGAATCTGCAGCGCCCCAGGGAATATTCGAATGTCTTAAGGGGATACTGGAAATAGGTAGGAGATCATTCATTTGGTCGATAATGATCATAGAAACACCCGCATTGATCTCCATTCCATGAAACCCTAGTATAAGCTTAACGACATAAATAGGGGGCGCTTAGCGATGTCCATGTCAATCGCAGATATCCAAATACCTGATAGCAAACTGGCCAAGGAAGCGGCCGAATTACTCCGGGAACATGGCGATGATTTGCTGTGGAACCATTCAAACCGGGTATTTCTTTTCGCAGCATTCAAAGGCAACCTGAATCAATTGAAGTATGATCCGGAATTGCTCTATATCAGTTCTCTTTTCCACGATTTAGGCCTTACGCCTGCATTCCGCAGTCCTGATAAGCGCTTTGAAGTCGACGGCGCGAATGCCGCTCGAGATTTCCTGCAAAGCCGTGGCGTGCCGGAAGAATCCATCCGATTGGTGTGGGATGCCGTCGCCCTGCATACTACGATCGGAATCGTCGAATATAAAGAAACCGAAGCGGCCCTGATGAATTTTGGCGTCGGTTACGACGTCGTGGGGAAAAACTTCGAACTGATCTCGGAAGAAATTCGCCGGCAAATCGTTGATGCGTTCCCGCGAAACCGGTTTAAGCACAACATTCTGCGCGCCTTCTTTGAAGGCTTTAAGCATAAACCGGAAACGACCTACGGCACGATTAACGCCGATATATGCGAGCTGTTTCTGCCGGGCTATAAACGGCCTAATTTTTGCCATCACGTGCTTCATTCCAGATGGGATGAATAACAACGCACGTTCAATCAGCCTAAGTCATGGACCTGGACAAGAGCATACACAATTCATAGCCGCGTAACTGCGGCTTTTTGTGTTTTAAGAAGAATGTATGCTGAAGTATGATGAAACAAATTGGAAATTTTTAACGTCTAAGCAGTGACGCTAGGATAGGAGGGGCTGGACATGAAGAGGATAGCCATGCTGATCATTTTGGCTTTTTCGTATATGACTTTAGTTGGCTGTTCGAGCACATTAACAAGCGGTAAGGACGTAGTCGTTGAAAAACAATTAACGGGGGAACCAGAACAAGTACCAGAAAAGCAACCAGAGAGAAAATCAGATTTAAAGAAACCTCCTAAGGCTGACATTGTGATAGGGGAAAGGGTATATCCGACTAAACTCGGCACCTATTGCTGGACCTCAACCAATCAAAGTATATGTGTGGATACCGCTGGACCGGTTGAACTTTTAAAAGATGTAGCTCCTGTTTCCGTACAGCCCGGTGAAGTCGTGAAGTTTGCAATGAATGTTGAGCCTAAGCCCAACAAATATCACGTCACGCAAATGACGGCGGAGGGAAGTTCAATAGACGTTGCGGTGAAAGAGAATAGTTTTCATGCCCCCGCACAAAAAGGGACTTATTATTACGCTTACGGCGTATGGTGGATGGACGAGCTTATCGAAAATCAATCGAATGGTGATGCTTTTTATTGTTTTGTCTTACAAGTCATTTAAAGAATCAGGAGACGATCGTAATCTGTATTAAGACTCCCAAATATGAATCATCGAGGAGAGAGAGAGCAAATGAATATGAAACAGATAGATATTTTTCGTATGCAATTTGACTTTGTTTGGGATACGGAGACCTGGTTTTTACCCTTAGAATCAGCTCTTGCGGGTTTAAATTCGACCGATGCAAGCTGGCAGCCCCCTGGAGGAGGGAATACCATTTGGCAAACGGTAAACCATTTAAATTATTACAACGCCCTGCTTGTCAGACAACTTCATGACACAACGCCTGGAACAGAGGCATCTGAACGCAAGCCTACATATGGAGATATCGGAGAACCCCCTGATTCTAAATGGGAGGCCGTTTTGGCAGAAGATACATTTGGAGGGCCTGGGGACCCGGCGGATTCTGACAAGTGGGCGGCAACCGTGGCAGAAACTCGCCTGATTTGTGAAGATTTGCGTCAATCGCTGGCACAAATGAACGAAAGTCAGCTGGATGAGGAGCGTGTTGGGAGGCTGGCGCGTCAAATGCTGCACAACGTATACCACATCGGACAAATCGTATTCATTCGCAAACAGCAAGGTTCTTGGCCAAAGGAACGGGAATAATTTGTATATTCGCTTAAGGGCGCTATAATGAAGTACCAAAGCCTAATTTCTCACCGAATGCCGAGAAATTAGGCTTTTTCACGCTTAATAGGCATATCTGGTTGAAGAACAAATGGAAAGTAGGGTGTATTAAAGAAGCTGTCGATAATTCCGATGATAATACCTATGGGTACTATAGAATATTGCTCTGGGCTTAAGTGCAAAGCGATTCACATACAGTTCATAAATTTACTTTACAATAAGCTGAATCGTTTGTGAGGGCCCTGAATTTACGATAAGTTGATGAATACAGATCGATAATGGAGGTAAGAATCGTTTGGAATTGTTTGAGTTTATTTTGCTAATGCTGGCAGCGGTGTCTTTATCCAATTTAGTGAACCGGTTTATCCCCTCGGTCTCCGTGCCTATTATTCAAATCGTACTGGGGATGTTGATCACTTGGCTGCCGTTACACTTTGAGCTGAAATTAAATCCAGAGCTGTTTTTGCTCCTGTTCATTGCCCCGCTGTTGTTCAATGATGGAAGGCATGCGGATAAGGAAGCGCTCTGGAAGCTGAAGAAACCAATCCTTTTGCTGGCACTGGGTCTGGTATTCATCACGGTAGCCGTGGTTGGTTATTTCCTGAATTGGCTCCTTCCGGTGATTCCGCTGGCGGCATCTTTTGCACTGGCGGCTGCATTAGCGCCTACTGATGCTGTGGCCGTGGGTGCACTGGAGCAGAAAGTAAAAATCCCTCATCAGACGATGCAAATTCTGGAGGGGGAATCCTTAATCAATGACGCATCGGGGCTGGTGTCATTCCAGTTTGCCGTAGCCGCGATGATCACCGGTGTGTTCTCTTTCAAAACGGCCAGCGTCAGCTTTATTTCCATCTCACTTGGCGGTGTGGTGCTGGGCCTTCTGCTCACGCTTGTTAAATATGGGGTGGTGAAATGGCTGCGGAGACTAGGGATGGAGAATGTCACGCTCCACATGCTGATTGAGATCCTGACCCCTTTTGTGATTTTCATGGCTGCCGAGGAACTGGGTGTTAACGGTATCCTGGCTGTCGTCGCCGCAGGAATCGCTCATTCTTTCGGTTACAAGAAAATGAATCCCGAGGTAGCCAAGCTGCGGGTTGTATCCAAAAGCACTTGGTCGGTCATTGTTTTTGTTCTGAACGGACTGGTTTTCCTGCTGCTTGGCACACAGCTTCCTGATATTATCCAGACGATTTGGAACAGCGCGGAAATCGGAAATCTGAAAGTCATCATGTACACCCTGTTATTGACCGCAGCTGTGCTTGGGCTGCGCTTCATCTGGGCGATTCTGATGGATATGGTCGAAGGGACCAAACCGCGCGGCCCTTGGCGGCTCAGGGTTAAGAAGGCGCTGATCCTAAGCCTATCAGGCGTCCGGGGGACGATCACCCTGGCGAGTACGATGTCACTGCCATTATTTCTTCGTGATGGCACCGCATTTCCGGCGAGGGATCTGATCATTTTCCTTGCGGCTGGCGTTATCGTGTGGACCCTTCTTGCGTCCAACTATCTGCTGCCGCTTTTATTGGGGAAAGAAACGCAAACGGAGCAGGAAGAGGAGGAGGTTCAGGCAAAAATTGAAATTCTGAGGAATGTGGTGAACGGATTAAACGAACTGAGCACGGATCAGAACCGGCTGGCGATTGCCCAGATCATCAATACGTATACTTCCCGAATCAAATCGCTCAGAAAAGAGGACAAGAACGATAAAGTGCAGCGAGCCTTGGGCTTGTCTATTCTGAAATGGGAAAGGGAGAACACGCTGCACGCGGTTCAGAAGAAAGAAGTGAATCCAGTCACAGCGTACCGTTACCTTAAAAGAATAAATCAGCTGTTATTCATGCACACAGGAGATGTCCGTTATAAAAAAGAGCTTTTCCCTGTGAAGCAATGGATTGAAGTGTTCGGAATGCTGCATCCGGCCCGCCTGAGTATCCGAGAGAGACGCGCCGAATTGGCCAAGCTCAGAATTCAAAATACGGCTTACGTCTTAAAGGAGCTGAACGCGCTGCTTGCAAAAGGGGAGACGGATATGGAGTCGGTCAGCTCGCTGATTTTGCAATATGAACGTACGCTGCTTCTTCTGACCCGAAACGAATCGGACACCTACAACCGGGAAGAGTTCGACATCCTGATGCAGGAGCTCGCACGGGTCGGGATTCAGCTGGAGAGAGACAACATCCAAACTATGTTCGAGACCGGACGGATATCCAGACAGGGCATGAAGGAAATGAAACGTGATATTCTCTTCATGGAGCATGACTTGAGAGAAGAGATGGGTTGAGAATCATCCTATTGATTTATGCTGCCTGTTAACGCGTTTGTAGACGCCGATGACGATTTTTTATTCAATTTTCTTACCGAGACTAGACTGCTTGCAAGCAGAACAAATGCGCCAAAAAGATAAGGCAAGTCGATATGAATTTCATATAAGATCCCTGCGAGTAACGGTCCAAAGATCGTACCAAGGCTCGTATAGGCATTATTCATCCCTGCGACGAATCCTTGGTCCTCTCCAGCTTCTTTGGATAGGAGGGTGTTGATGGTTGGACGCAAAATATTATTGAATGAAAAAAATAGCATGGTGATGATCATGACATAATAGTAATTGCCTGAGAAAAGCAAGGATGCGAGCGTGAAAGCGGATAGCAAAAGCATGGCGACGATAACCCGCTTTTCCCCGAAGCGGCGGGTGATCCGATCGGTCAGGAGCACTTGGTTCAGCGTGCCGATCAAAGAGCACACGGTAAGTAAGATGGCGATTTGCTGCGTAGTGAAACCGTAACCCTGAACGACAAAAAGCGGAAAAATGGCTTCAAAATGCGTCAGACCAAACGTCATGGCGAAAACAATAAGCAGCAGGATAAAATAACGGGATTTTACGGAAAGACCAATTTGACGAAAGATATTGTCTTTCTTGTCCTGCACAGATTGGCGAAGCCGGCGGATCTCAGGCGACAGCGGCTCGGGGAGCATCCACATACTGCATATCATAGCCAGCAGACCAACGGATGCGGAAGCGAAGAAAGGCATTTTGATGCCCCATTCCGCAAGCAATCCTCCTACACCCGGCCCGATAATAAACCCTGAAGTCATCGATGCGCCTAACCAAGACATAGCCTTGCTGCGCTGGGCATCTTCTGTAATATCCGCAACGTAAGCAATAATCGCAGGGACCAGAGCGGCTGACCCGATTCCGCCGATCAGTCTCGACACGAATAATAAGGTTAAATCGCCTGCAAACGCCGCCAGTAAATTAGATATGGCAAATAAAATCAACCCTGTAATGATCATCGGTTTACGACCGTACCTATCGGACAAATTTCCTGCGAAGGGTGAGAATAGAAACTGTGTCAAACCGAAGCAAGAGACGAGATAGCCGGCGGCTTGGCCGCTTGCTGAAAACATTTCGAGCAGTTCCGGCACGATCGGAATGACGAGGCCCATGCTCAGATTGGCGAGAAACATATTCAATAGAAGTAATGGGAATGCGGATTTTGGTAACATCAATGATCTCCTCATGTAGTCAATATATAACGATGGAAACAGGATAAACGGATCCTTTCATTAATGTTAGCATGCATCAGTCCGCTTGAATAATATGAATAATATTTACGACAGGAATCATTTCTATATAGATGGCTATCCGTTTCCGATGAACAAAAGAGGCATACCAAGCGAATAACGATACCCTTTACTGCAAATAAAAAGGGTGTCCCTAGCCAATTAAGGCTTGGGACACCCTCCTATTTTATGCAAAATAATGCCCTTCCTTGAGATCGGCGATGAGTCCGGGCTGCATCGGTTTCCAGCCCAGAAGCTCCCGTGTTGCCTGACTCGCTTGTGCAGTATTATACAAGCTTGTAATGTCAAGGGCGGCAATGGCACCGAGAAAACCGAAATGGGCGGCAGCTTCTTCAGATGTGATGCTGACCGCCGGCACGTTCAATTGCCGTCCGATGACCTCGGCGATCTCGCGGAGCGGAATGCCTTCATCGCCGGCGCCAAGCAGCCGTGAGCCCGCCGGGGCGGATTCCAGCGCCAGACGGTACAGAACTGCAGCATCCAGGCGGTGAACCGCCGGCCATCGGTTCGTTCCATCACCGATGTAGGCGGCGAAGCCCTTCGACCGGGCGATGCTGATCATCATCGGGACAAAGCCCTTATCGCCTTCGCCGTGTACGGACGGTGCAAGCGAGACGATCGATGCCCGAATACCCCGCTTCGCCATCGCGAGCACGGCTTGATCCACGGCATGTCCATTGGCGTGTGCTGTAGTAATGAACGGCTTCCCGGAGCCTTCGAGCGCCGCTCCCATGACTTCTACGGCCCGCAAATCCAGAGCCAGCGCACCTTCAAAGTCGGAAAAATCGTTGGTGAACGCCAGATGAATCACGCCGTCCGCAGCCGCGGCGGCGCTGCTTAGCGTATCGAGATCGTCCAGCGTGCCGTACAGCGGTTCGGCTCCCGCTGCCTTTAATCCCGCGGCTTTCTCTTCAGAGCGGCAAAGACCCGATACGGTATGTCCCGCACCGATCAGTTCTTTGACAACCGCGGAACCGACATAGCCTGTTGCTCCTGTAACAAAAACATGCATCTTGAAATCCTCCTTCATGAGTTGACTGCTTGATCATGTTAAGCATAAACTATGAAGTGAACTCTAGGGCAAGCGGTCCAAAGGAGAAAAGACGATCAAAATTCAGGAACTGGCGGATAAGATGGGATTAACGATTCATACGATCCGCTATTATGAAAAGGAAGGCTTACTGGATGATCGGCATGTCCGCCGAGAAAGCAACAATTACCGCAACTATTCGGATGAGGCTGTCGAGCGGTTGAAGCTCATCAAGAAGTTCCAGTCCATCGGCTGTTCACTGGCTGAACTGAAGGAAGTGCTGCAGGACCACGACGCCAACACGCACACGAACCAGCAGATTATCGATTGGATTCGTGGCAAGAAAAAGGAGATCGAAGGCAAGAAGGAAGAATATGACCATATGCTGGTCACTCTTAACTGGATGCTGGAGTATCGGACTCTGCTCATGGTCGATCCGCAAAAAGCACAAGAGATGCTAAAGGCTTGGCATGCCGGCTCATCCGATTGAGCTGCTGACGCGTTTCGTCTCCTTTTGGCAGCCATTTAGGAATATTGATTCACCATTTCAAGTAAATAATTTCGAAATTGTTCAGCATACGATGGGGGCTCCACGACTTTTAGGTTTGTGCCGAAGCTTGCTAAAAATTGAAATCCGATGTGGCTTTGAGGAACGTGGATGGTTGCCAAGAATAAGTCAGAACTATAATTTTCAATACTTTTACGGCCATACCGTTCAATGAATTGATCCTTTACGCTGGGCGAAATCAACGCTCTTACAGCGACCAGTTCCGGTTGGTAACTTGGCTCATATTCTTGATCTAAGGAATAATCTCTAGGGTTAAACGTTTTTTCATCCACTTGAAGATGGTCGATCCGGGATAATTTAAACGTTCTATACCTCATGCGATGCAGACAGAATCCTTTCAAATACCAACTCGTTTCGCTAAAATGAAGCTGATACGGCTCGACCATTCTGTCCGTGATCATGCCGTTTTTATCAATATACTCAAATGAAATCAACCTTCTTGCTAATATTGCTTCCTCACACTTCTTCAAGGTTTGACGAATTTCAGACCTGCCCTCCCAATCATAAAAAGACAGTTGAACTGAACTTTTGGGAGCCAACGGGCTAACCATGGCCTCTATTTTTTTTATAGTCACATCCACTTCTTCGCTGATCAGAATTTGTTCCAATCCACTGAGTGCCGTTAAAATATTCTCCAAATCGGTGCTGCTTAAAAGGCGTTTATCAACCTTATACTCGTCCATAATACCGTAGCCGCCATGAACTCCGTTGACCGAATAGATGGGGATGTTGGATACACTCAATGTTTCCATATCACGCAGAATCGTTCTTTTGGTAACGTTGAACAATTGTGCGAATTCTGTGGTTGAAACGACATCCTTTTTCAGCAGGATCATGATGATCGATATTAATCTCTCAACCTTTTCCATTTGTACTCCTTCTTTTAGATCGTTGATTTATAAATGGTGACATCATACTGTCACCTCTTTGTCATTATACTATATACAAGAAGGAGGTTTTACTACATGTCGGCGATTGTCTATTGTTGACAAAAAAATGGAGCAAAGGAAAATTAAAAGATCAAGAACGGATCAGGCCATCCAAAGCGGACAGCCCTTATCCGAGGTTTATCATTTAAGCGTTAATTAAACTGTCTTTTAAAAAATCCGAAAAATTTACTGGTGATCTGCCAATCAGATGTTCCAATGCGGGATTGGTTTGCGAAAAATCTCCGAGTCGACTTGCCTGAAACATCCCCGTAAGCATGTCGACCATCGCTTTCGGCAGTCCCCGGGACACCAAGTGGATCCGATATTCATCATCCGACACGACAATTCGCCGAATGGGTCGATCCAAAGCCTTGGAAGCTATCGATGCGATTCCACTCATGTCCATCGCTTCAGAAGCCGTAAGGGGAGGAGTGATACCGTCATATCTCTGCTCTGTCAGGATGACCGCTGCGGCTTCAGCCAGGTCGGAATGGGTGGTCCAGGCGACTGGACCATCTTCGGGAGCAATCAATTCGCCTGTTTCCAAGGCATCACCCATCCACATGATCGCTGATGCGGCATAAAATCCGTTTCGGAGCGACGTGAATGCCATTCCTGAAGATTGTAACATCTCTTCTGTAGCAGCATGAACGTTCATGGGAGAAAAGTGTGATGTTGCCGATGAAAACATTTGGCTTGTATACAGCAATCGACCAACTCCAGCCTTCTTTGCCGCGTCGATTGCGGTTTGATGCTGACGAACAGCAGCTTCTCCAAGGGAGTGGGACGAGATCATGAGAACTTGAGATGCTTCCTCAAAAGCGTAAAGAAGACTTTCGGAATCATCGAAATTTCCTTGCCGAACACGGACTCCGCGTTCTTGTAGATCACGAACCTTGTCCACATCCCGGACACTGACACCAACATCCCCGGCAGGAAGACGCTTCAGAAGTTCCTCTACGACCTTACGGCCCAATTTTCCATTCGCTCCAGTAACGACAATCATTTCTAACTCATCCTTTCGTCTGCAAATCAGATTAAGCGTTTCTTGCCATACGATTTTGCATGTGCAATCATAATCGTATAAGTTTAGTTAAAAGGAATGAGCCCGTGCGAACAACCTGCAAATCGCTGTTTTTGTCCTGTTCCCAACATAGTTGTCCTTTTGTCTGTTATTTGAGTTCAAGAGAAAGAGGGGGTACACATGTCTGTAAATCCCGAAGATCCGCGTGTTATAAGGACCCGTCAATTGTTCGTGCAGGCATTTAACGATTTGGTTGAGAAAAAGAAAAACCTCTATTCCATATCTGTGCAAGATATCACGAAACAAGCAGCTGTAAATCGAACAACATTTTATGCGCATTTTCAGGACAAATATGACTTTCTTGAATATTGGATGAAGGATAAATTCCAAATGGCACTAAGGGATAGACTCCCGGAAGAAACAAGATGCAATGCGAACAATTTGCGAACCCTTCTTCAAACCCTATTCGAGTTTCTTTTGCGGTTTCAACAATGTAGTACGCCGGGAGACAAACCGTTTGAAGCGATGCTTGAAAATGTGATACATCAGGATCTTCATCGACTCCTGCTTAAACGGGTCAATGAAATGGATATACAGGGCTTTTCGCCAGAAAAATTAGAAGCTGCAGCACTCGTTATCAGTTGGGGCATGTTCGGAACGGTTTTGCTGTGGAGCCGGAACCCTCAAGATCACTCAGTGGAAACGATGTTTGAAGAGGTTGTTGAGGTTTTATCCGTCAATTTGGCTCCATTTTGGGAGCAAACAGCCAGCTGAAGAGAACCAAAAAGTCATAATCACATCATTGTGTTTATGACTTTTTAGTGTATAGGAGGGTATTCAAATGTCCGGATCGTCAAAATGGAGACGGCTTAGTAGAGAATATTTGGACTTTTGTAGGAGGGGAAGAGTATCTTCCATTTGCCATTAAACTTTTTCAGCGTGAAAGTAATATCTCTGGGGTTTGGTTTATTTTGCCCGGTTAATGCAACTAAGGCAACGTAACTGTCTTTTCCTAAAACAAAGAACTTTTTAATGGAGTAGCTCACAATTTGGTTTGAAATCGCATTTCGTTTATAACTTTCGAATGGCTCAGCAAATCCATTTTCAAAAACAATACATTGATAAGCTTCTTCGATATGTAATTGTTTCAGACTTCTAAGGTAGAAATCTAGGGACTTTTCTGGATCAGACTTATGAATATAATCAAAGAATATAAACGCTATTGCAATAACAATGATGACTCCAATGACTCTTTTCGTTGTCACAACCACCTCCGTTTCAGTGATATCGCCCCATGTGATTATACATAATTTCTTGCATAACTTGTATAAAACTAGAGAAGAGATTGCAAAGAATGGAATACCACTTGAATTCGGCCACACGTTGGAGCAGCAATTGCAGGGTCAAATCGATGCCGGTTTTGTCATTGCCGGGTTTTACGCAGATACCTTCGGAGGGGAAAAGCTCTTGGACCGCTATACGAACAGCTTTATTGCAACACGAGCCGTAAAACCTAAAGAATAATGGGTGTTTCTATATGTTGTTATAGGGCTAATTGGTGGGCTTTGTTTACGATTACAAGAACCGGATTCTCCTAGGGATCCGGTTCTTTTCTTTTTGTATTTCCTTGTATTTGCGATCATTCAAACTCTATCTTTTCCGAATTTTTAATCGGGCGAGTCCCTTGCCGTTTTCTTTGCGTGCCCAGTAAAAACAGTCCCAGCAGGATGGCGAGTGCAAGAAAGGCTGCGAACAACCGAAAACCAACATTCGTCGCATGAATAAAGGCATCCCTTGATGAAATCATGTCATGATTCTGGGCCCCCGACAACAAATGAGAAGCAACATCAGACTCCGCCACCCATTGAATGATGACGAGAACAAGCGCTTGGCTGATCGCACGGCACATATTGTAAACGGTCCAGAACACTCCTGATGCAGGTCCGGCTTGATTTTGTGGAGCCGCTGACAGCACAGCTTTCGCAAGCGATGGCCAGGAGAGCCCGGTTGCTGCAGATATAATCATAAGCGGAATGATGACAGCTGCTCTCGACATCTCGGGGCCGAGCTGTCCGAGTAATAGGATGGAAAGACCGATTAGAAACGAACCAAGCAATATCATTCTTGCCGGGCCGAAACGGTCCGCAAGTTTGCCTCCTAATGGAGCCGTGAACAGTTGGGGTACGGATAAAGGGATCAGCATGAGCCCTGCTTCCAAGGGGCTGAGGTGTTGAGCACCTTGCAAATACAGTGTCAATAAAATGGAAACAGCAAAATAACCGATGCAATAGCTCGCCGTGATTCCAAGCCCAATTGTATAATCCCGATAGCCGAGGAGACCCAGATCAAACAAAGGGTGTCGGACTTTTTTCTCAATGAAAACGAATGCGGTCCAAAGGAGAATTCCAAGCGCGAGCAGCCCAAGCGTTATAATCGTTGCCCAACCCCAGGATTGCGCTTCGGACAAGACAATGAGAAAAGCGGTTAATCCTGTCCCATAGGTAAGTAAGCCTGGCCAGTCCGTCCTGGCTTTTTGCAATTCGGCAGATTCTCTTAAAATAAAAAATCCGGCGATCAAGCCCAAGATTCCGAGCGGAACGATAACGTAGAACATAGAGCGCCAGCCGAACCCGCCGATGAGTGCCCCTCCGACAACAGGGCCGAGAAGAGAACCGGTCACCCATGCGATGTTGTTGATGCCAAGGGCTCTTCCAAGTTCTTGGGGAGGAAAGGTCCGCATCAGAATCGGGGTGGATGCTGCCATCGCCATAGCGGCCCCTGCTCCTTGCAGCAGACGAGCGAGGATCAACATCGTACCGGAACCTGCCATACCACAAAGAGCGGTAGCTACAGTGAATAAAGCAAATCCCCATAGAAAAATCCGTTTCGTTCCAAACATGTCTGACCAACGGCCGGAAGGAAGCAAAAATACAGTACTTGTGATGTAGAACGAGGTAAGCGTCCACATTCCAAGTTCCAGCGAAAGATGCAAATCCTCCATGAGTGGTGGGAGACCATTGACCACAATCGTCGCATCCAGATTCGTGATAAAGGACACCAGCGTGACGACAAACAATACGGACCATTTACCCGATTTCCCACGTGTGATCATAAAGGCACCTCCTCATTGGAATTGTTCCTCGCATGGTCCAGCAGCCAGGATTTTTTTCGATTAGCACTTGATCATACGTATGTTTCAAGTCAGCCGATATCATGCTACTCCTCCTAAACGCTTTTTTCATCTTGCTTGAGGCTTTGCACAATTTTAACACTTCAGAAAATGAATGCCGCCGAAAAAGGAGCATCTATTTTTGAGCTGTCTACACGCATTAGCTATTGACTCTCTCGCAAGGTGAAGGTTTATCATTACGGAGAAAGAAGAAGTCAGCGGCATCTAATAATATGATTTGAAAAAATAAGGATTAGAAAGACGCTTAACATTTAGGGGTTATTAATGCGAGTGGATGAGGAGAAAAATACATGCCGAATACTTGTGTTTTATGCAACGCCGTTCTGCCTCAGGGGATCACCTGCGAATCGATTTTCAACGAATTTTTGGCACTTGAATTCAACGATCCCAGCTATGGACGGGTTCACTTTCTCACCGTTGCCTCCTACATGGTTCAACACCAAGGTTATAGCGATGAGATGTACGCTTGGGTCCAATCCGCATTACAGAAGCATTTGGAGGAAGGCTACGCTACGGAGTTGATTCGCCAAGATATGGCCAAAGGACCCGGAAGCACGAAGGGGATTCGAAGGCCATTGGATGCGCAGCCTCTCCCCAAAATATATTGGACCATGACGATCGCTGACGTGGCGGCGCAGATGTATGACGCCGAAAGCTATTGCAAGCTCATCGAGCAGTGGGGACGTGCTACGCTGAAAGAGATGGGACCCCTTGTTTTGAAAAAGATTTAAAACTTTTAATCATGAGCTAAGGAAAGCATCTAATTGTCGACATATCTTTTCCCTGTCCAGGACAGCTCCTGTCAGTTCCTGAGCGTATTTACCCCTGACCTGAAGGACGACTCGGTGGAGCGTCTGGCCATTTTGGCGGATCAGTCGTTGAAGCAAACACCTGCCGTCTTGAAAGGGTAGGAATAAACCGAAAAGAACATCCCTGGTACTGCAAAGTTTTAAGTGAGCCAGAGAACGATAAATTGCTTTTTAAGATCAGGGTATGAAGAAAGACCAGTTCACAGTTCACGCTGTGAAACTGGTTTTTTTGTTCTGAGATTGCAGGCTAAGAGAGCAGCATCAGAGGACAAGAGCATGTAGGTTATCTGAAATCAACATAGTAAAAATTTTATCAACTTTTTAAATAAAAATGTTTAATAAGTGTTCGGAATCATATAATCTGTATACAACGAAAGCAAATGAATTCAAAAATGGAGGCGTTTTCATGAATGGTTGGATTCAGGTGGGTTCGATAGAAGAGCTTCGAAATCAAGGGCCGAAGTTGATCAAAGGGGGCATCGTCGTTTTTTATCACGAAGATCAAGTGCATGCGCTCGATAACCGATGTCCACACCTCGGTTTTCCTCTCCATATGGGCAGTTTGTGCAATGGAATTTTGACATGCCACTGGCATCATGCAAGGTTTGATGTATGCAGCGGGGGAACGCTCGACCCTTGGGCGGACGATGTTCCTGTACATGATCTTACCGTTCATGACGGATTGATTTGGGTCAATCCAAGTTCCCGAAACGGCAATCAAGTACAACTGTATAAGGATCGGCTTCTAAGCGGACTTGAGCAAAATATCGGTCTTGTCATCGCGAAGGCCATCGTCGGATTAATGGAGGCGGGCGTTCCGGGGAAGGAAATCGCAGCGGTCGGGATCGAATTTGGAGCCAAACAGCGCAGGGAAGGGTGGGGCTCCGGATTAACGATTCTGACTGCGATGACCAACATTCTGCCTAAGCTGGATAAGCAAGGCCAGATCCTTGCGTTGTTTCAAGGATTGCTGCACACGGCGCGCGATTCAGCCGGAAGCGGAACGCGCTTCTTGCTCGATCCGCTTCCGAATACAGACGTCTCCATTGAACGGTTAACAGAGTGGTACTGCGAGTGCATCGAGGTTCGGGATACGCGCGGCGCGGAACGGGTGCTTCTGACCGCCGTTCAGGCGGGGGCGGATGAGAGCCGGTTATTCTCCATGATGAGCATGGCGGCAACGGACCATTTTTATATTAATGGAGGCCACACACTGGATTTCCACAATAAAGCTTTTGAGAGCTTGAAGTATGTCGGACACGAACAGCGTGCGGATGTCCTCGCTTCGCTCGTTCCGATGTTTGGGAACGCATCGCGCAGTGAGGAGCTTCATAGCTGGCAATCTCCAGTCAATTTGGTTCAGCCGTTGAAGGAAGCGTTCGAGGAGTTATCCAGTAAGGGAATTTCATCTGGAAAAGGGGGCCCCGGCATTGGCGAGGAGGAACTGCTTCAAGCGCTGCTCGGAGACGATCCGCTTCGGACGATTCGCTTGTTAAAGGAGGCTTTGCTCGGTGGCGCCTCTCCGGTGCGTATATCACAAATTGCCGCATTGGCTGCGGCTGAACGGATCGTCCGCTTCCATATCCATAACGATTTCGGAGACTGGATTTCGGTACTGCACACGTTCACGCATGCTCACGCGGTTCATGAAGGCTTGATTCGTTCCGCCGATCCAGGGCTGGTTCGGGGGATTTTTCATACGGCGGTTACCATTTACCTCGACCGGTTTTTGAATATCCCGGCTGCCCCGAGATTAAGTGAAGTTAGCGCGAGCGAAGAAGTGCCGCAGCCCTTGGAACTGTTGGAGATTCTCAATAAGCAGCAGCAAGTGGCGCCGGCTGCGGCATGGGTGATCCGTTACCTGCACAGCGGCGGTAAGCCGGAGCCATTATTCAACGTCCTGGGTCATGCACTGCTGCGAGAGGATGCGGAATTCCACTCCTTCCAGATGTACGAGGCAGCCGTAGCGGAATATGACCGTTGGGCATCCGGGTCTGGGCCGTTTGCTGAGAAGGCGTGCGAAACGCTGATCCTTGCAGCTACCCGTTATTTGGCAGCGCATGCTCCTACTTCCCGTGAGCTGCCTCATACAGCGAAAATTGCATGGCGGCTCCATCGTGGAGAGAAATTGTTCGAGGAAGAATAGGTGATTCGGTGACGATGTCATTCCTATAATGTAGAATGAATGGTGCTGAAAATAGGCTTTCGATATCATCGGTGGCCTATTTTCTTTTGTATAGGAAAGAGATCATGTACTATTGAGAGCTGATTTAAGCTGTAAAAGATATAGCGATGTAATTACATAATATTTTTTTGTAATGTACGTGGCTTTTTGGCTCCCTCTGGTGTCTAATTCATTGTAAATCAAGAGGAGGTTCTCATCATGTCAGGAGCTCACGACACAAAACCTGTTTATCCGGATGAACAGGCGATCATCACAAGCTTTGAAAGGGCGTATGAGCAGTATCGTCAAAGAATCCGCAACTATTTCTCGCTGAAATTAAACCCGATGGTTGCGGATGACTTGACTCAACAGGTATTTTTGAAAGCTGTCGAAAACATTCAGAGCTTTAAAGGCAGCTCTAATTTGTTCACGTGGATATTTAAGATTGCTCAGAATACGGTCAAAAACGAATACCGGAGGTTGTCACGAAAAAAAGAATCTCCTTTTGATTTTACAGAGTATGAGTCACAGTCGATCTCCCTTGAGTTTACAAAATTTGTTGATTTTCGGATGGATATTGGGGCTGCGCTAAAAGAATTAGATGAGGTTGACCAAGAAATAATTTCACTACGTTTTTTTGTGGATTGCACCTTATCTGAAATCTCCAAAATCGTTGGAATGCGTGAGAGTGCCGTAAAGAACAGATTGTACAGATCACTGGAAAGACTAAAAAAGGAATTGAAAGAATGGGGGGAAATTACCATCATGTCTATTCAAGATTTGATTTCCTTTGTAGATAAGGGTGGCAGTGATAGCACGAGCAAACGTTTGAAAAAGGTTCAACAAGATTTGTTTGCTGAACTCAGCAATAATGTAGAGCGTATCTCGACAAAATACAACCACCATCCATCACAAAAGATAGTGATTGAAATATACCCGGATCTTCCAACGTTTCATCGAGCTGTAGGCGAAGCCGATGCACCCAATTGGTTTATGGGCACATATGAAGGACATATTCTTAAAATCGTATCACCGTTGAATCCAGGACCTGAGCATACGTATCAATCCATCCTGAAAAGCACGGTCCATCTGTTCACCATGTGGTTAATCAATGAAATTAATCCAGCGGCTCCGAAATGGATCAGGCAGGGGATAGGCGGATACGAAGCGAAACAAATGACTCAAGACTTTATTAAAGGCTCGACAGAAGATGCAATCCGCAATTTGGCGATCCCGTCATTTGATGAGTTAAATAACGATACTTGGGATTTTGAAACGATGAAAGGATTCCAGTTCTCCTATATGTTCGTCGAATTTGTTGTTGAGCAATATGGAATGGATACATTAAACAAAGTGATCCGTTATCCGCATGATTTTAACGGAATCTTTCAATGTTCTGAATTGGAACTGCATAAGAAAATGGTTGAGTATATCAGTGGATGATTGCCTGTATAAGGGGACCATCTGAGGTTGAAAATCACCGGCACGCATGCCGGTGATTTTTTTGTTGAGCGTTCTATTTTACAAACCATTAAAGCGCTTAAGCATCTGAATAAAAGCCTCCAGACTGGAGTCGTCCCAGCCCGAAATGCGGTCATAAAATTCAGCGCCTTTTTCATTCATGGCCAGTACGGCTTTGTCGCGTCCCAAATCAGTTACAGACAGCACGACGCCGCGGCGATCATGGGGGTCAGGTTCACTATGAACATAACCTGCTTTTTTGAGCTGGGCGACGAGTCTGCTTACGGAGCTGCGGTCCATAGCCAAGGAATCAGCCAATGAGGTAGCGCTGGACGGACCGTAGGCTAGAAGCCATCGAACCAGCAGGAACGCAGCGGGCTGCAAATTCGGATCAAATACAGCCGCTGTTTTTACATGAAGGGCATGGGATGCGCTTAACAGGGCATTCAACTGCTGACCAAGATAGATTTCCAGCTGCGCTCTCCCGGTTTCGTGATTGTTGTTGTCCATAATAAACTCCCATCGATTCCAAAATAGTTGACATATATCAAACAAATAAATATAGTTGAGATATATCAATTATATGAAAGAAATACGCACTCATCAAGTTCAATGCATCCAAGTAAGGAATCGGGGAGGAATCTATCATGTCAGATCCCATTATTGCGATAACAGGGGCAACGAGAGGCTTAGGACAATTGGCAGCCATTAGCCTGGCTAAGCAAGGCGCCCATCTCATATTAACGGCGAGGAGCGAAAGGGCAGCGGAAATAACGAGAGATATACTTAGCCAGCATGCCCCCAACGCAAAGGTAGGCTTTTTTTTCGGTGATCTTTCACTCATGGACCAAGTTAGACAGGTTGGGAATGAAATACGCTCGGCTTATCCTAAAATTGATGTATTGGTAAACAATGCGGGCTTGCATGGTTTCGAACAACGTATTACCAAGGATGGATACCCGGAGATGGTAGCGGTCAACTATTTAGCGCCTTGGCTGCTGACGCACTTGCTGCTTCCTTCGCTGAAGAATGCTGAGCAAGCAAGAATTATTAATGTAGCTTCCGAAGCCTTCCGCCATCACGGGGAACTTAAGCTGCCCCAAGACCTTACGGACACCGCGGAGTTTTCGCGATGGGGTTCCTCCAAAATCTATGGAAAAACGAAGCTGTTGAATATCATGTTTACGGGTGAAATGTCGCGGCGGTTGGACGGAACAAGCATCACGGTGAATGCGCTTAATCCCGGTTTCAACGTAACGGGTCTGGGACGTGAGCTAGCGTTTTCGTCGGTTCTCGAGAAAGCATTGCGATTTTTAAAAATTGGGGATCCGCGGAGAGGTGCGGAGATCATCGTTCAATTAGTCACGGATTCAAGGTATCGGGGCGTTACTGGCGGGTATTTTAATGTCGGTACCGGGAAAGCGATCACTCCAGTACATCCTGGCGGGGATTCCAACACGCAGAGTCTGTTATGGAATGCCACTGAGACATTGTTAAAGCCCTATTTATAAAAAACTTTGAGATCATCTTGCTGAGATGGTGCGTTTTACAATTACGATGAAAAGGGGAAGGGCATCATTAAGAAAGATGAAAACCCTGCCGGCTATGTGCTGGCAGGGTTTGATTGAATCTAATTCTTTTGCTCGGTCAATATGATCGGTCCATCCGCAGTGATGGCGATCGTATGCTCGTACTGCGCAGAAAGTGAGCCGTCGGCGGTTCTTGCAGTCCATCCGTCGGCGTCAACCGTCATGAATGCTTTTCCGGCATTGATCATCGGCTCAATCGTCATAACCATTCCTTCTTTCAAGCGGAACCCTTTGCCCGGCTTCCCGACATGGGGATAATTAGGTTCCTCGTGCATCTCACGTCCCACGCCGTGACCGAGCAGATCCCGCACCACCGAGTAGCCGTTGCGCTCCGCATGGCTTTGAACCGCGTGCATCACATCGCCGATCCGGTTTCCGACGACGGCTTTTTCGATACCAAGGTATAAGCACTCCTTCGTTACCCGCATTAAATTACGGGCTTCTTCCGATACCTCGCCAACTGCATAGCTCCAAGCTGAATCGCCGATCCAGCCATCCGCTTCCGCGACAATATCGATGGTGACGATGTCGCCTTCCTTGAGCGGCCTAGGGCTCGGAAAACCGTGCGCAATGACGTCGTTGACAGACGCACAAGTCGCATACGGATATCCGTTGTAGCCGACCGTATATGCCCTGGCGTTATTCTCCTTCAGGAACCGCACAGCGAACAACTCAATGTCGAGCGTTGAGACTCCCGGCCGGATCATTCCTGCGATGGCTTGATGAAAAGCAGCGACAATTCGGCCGGCTTTTCTCATTTGTTCAATTTCCGCTTTCGATTTCAGGGTGATCATTCCGTTTATCTCTCCTTTGCCTGTATGCCTGAAAAAATCACGTCAATGATTCCTTCGACATCCATCTCGTTGCGCATATTGTGGTGGATGTTCAATGCTGCACAGCCAACCAGCGAGCCAAATATCAGATTAGCTGTCTTCTCCGATGACTTGGAACCGATTCCTTCACGGATCATTTCCGCAAACGGCATATAGATCCGCTCCTGAAAATGGTCAGACAGCTTGATAAACCGGTTACCAGGGAAGTGATGAAAATTATCCGCAACCGTCTTAAGCAATATAAATACGGAGGGATCTTGAATGCATTCCTTCAGAAGCAGCCTCGAGAACGATTCCGCTTTATGCAAACTGCTGCCGTCTCCGGTCAAAACGGGCTGTACTGCCGACTCCGTTCGATATAGGGCATCCCATAATAAATCTTCCAAAAGCATGTGCTTATTTTTGTAGTAATGATACACGGTTCCGTAGCCGAGCTCAGCCTTAACCGCAACATCGCGTATTTCCAATTGGAAACCCTTCTCCAAATATACTTCCGCCGCTGCCTGCATAATTTGGTTCATCCGCATTTCCCGGATCGCGTCATTCTGTTCTTTGGTACGAGGTGACATGGCTCCTCCTTTTTTAGACCTGCAGTAATGTCAATGTAAAAACAATATACATCATGTGACGGATTTGCGCAATCAGAAAGAAATGCTCACAAAGTCTATTCTGACAACAGACGGCCATAGAAATTCACATCATCTCATGGTACATTGTAAGACGACGAGAACATGAACAGCAGTGCAAGCAGGAGGTCAAATGTGAATATATTAATGGATTCCTATACGGAAGAAAAATTAGCGCAAAGCTTAGCAGGACGTCCCGGTTTTTTTAAGCTTTTTTATGATACCGAGGACTGCGGGTGTAACGGGGTGCTGGCCATCGAGATTCTTGAGCAGCCGCTTGACACCGATATTAAGGTTACAGTAGAAAAATTTACTTTTCTGGTCGACAGGCAGCAGGAAAGCTTATTCGACAACGTGTTGAAGCTGGAAGCGGACCGAGCATATCCGTCGTTTAAGGTGTCCAGCGATTCGGCATTGTACAGTACCAATGTCAGAATCAGAGACGCCAGGGACAGTGCTGCAAAGTAGTTTTTTGTAGTCTGGATTCAAAAAATGTAAGACGACAAGAACATACACAGAGAATAGCCGCATAACTGCGGCTTTTTTTGTTTTTAACAATGCCTGGAATACAGGGCGTTGTTTCAGCATCCAGAATACCCGACAATAAGAGGCTTCACAGCTTGTGATGGAAAATCAAATGTAAGCCTATTTTTTATAGTGCGACGAGAAACGCCGTTGACAAAACCAGCTACTACGTGTTAATTTATAGCGGTAGTAAGTATTACTTCATACCAGTCACACAGAATAGCAAGGAGCGATTGTGTTGGAAAATTTAACGGAAATGCTTAAAGGCGTGCTTGAAGGCTGCGTCCTTGAAATCATAAGCCGCCAAGAAACCTACGGCTACGAAATTACGCGGCAGCTGAACGCCCTCGGCTTCACAGATGTAGTGGAAGGAACGGTATACACCATTCTGATCCGGCTTGAAAAAAACAAGTTGGTGGAGATCACCAAGAAACCTTCCGACATGGGGCCACCGCGAAAGTTTTTCGCGATCAACGACGAGGGGCGTGAAGAGCTGCGGAAGTTCTGGGAAAAATGGGAGTTTGTATCATCCAAAATAAACGAGTTAAAGGAGAAGGAATAATGAATTTTTGGGAAAAAATTACCGGCAGCGACATGACCAAAGAAATGAAAGCCTTTGAATCGCGGGCCCAAAAGCTGCCTGCTGATTATCAAGCGGCGTGGAAAAAAATCAATGCCAACCTATGGGTGCATTCCGACTTCACCGGCCGCAACCTTATGCCGATTCTTGACGGTGTGCTAGGCCTGCTTGAAGAAACTGCGGCGGACGGCCAGAGTGTTCAAGAGGTTTTGGGTGACGATATCCAAGGCTTCTGTTCAGCGCTGGCCGGCGAAGAAGGGGCAAAATCTTTTCGTGACAAGTGGCGTGAGCAGCTCAACCACAACGTCGCCAAAAAATTAGGCAAATAGGAGGAGGATCACATGAGTATACGAGATATCATCGAAGGCAAAAAAGAGTGGCGGGCGCACGTGGCGCGAGTCAAAGCGCTCCCGCGGGATTATCAGATTGTGTATAAGGAGATTCAAAAATATCTCTTTAAAGTAGGCCCTGTGGAGCTAACCGAAGGGACCGGTTTACTCTCGGGAATTGTCGATCTTTTTGAAGAGGGCGCAGCTTTGGGGAAAGGCGTGCTCGAAGTAACGGGAAGAGACGTAGCGGCTTTCTGCGACGATCTCATCAAAGATTCAAAAACTTACGCTGACATCTACCAGGAAGCGGTTGCCCGAGAAAGTAACAAGGCCATAAAAAAGGTAACGGATAAAACAAAGTAAAAGAGGGATATCCGAATGGAAAAACCAATTGAAGTGAAAGGTCTGCGAAAATCTTTTAAGGACACAGAAGTTCTAAAAGGCGTCGATCTTGAAGTGGGGCGAGGTGAGATTTTCGCCCTGCTTGGCTCTAACGGGGCGGGCAAGACGACGATGGTCAGAATCCTCACCACGCTCCTCAAACCGGACGGAGGGACCGCCACCGTAAACGGCTGTGACGTCGCATCAAAGCCCGACCGGGTACGACAATCGATCAGCCTGACCGGACAGTTTGCCGCCGTGGACGAAATATTGACGGGACGGGAAAATCTGATCATGATCGCCAAGCTGCGGCACCTCAAAAATCCGCGCCAGGTCGCGGATAGTATGCTGCAACGCTTCGGCTTGACGGACGCCGCTGACCGCAAGGCATCTACTTATTCGGGAGGGATGCGCCGCAGGCTCGACATCGCCTTGAGCCTTGTGGGCAATCCGCAGATCATTTTCCTCGACGAGCCGACTACCGGGCTTGACCCCGAGGCCCGCATCGAGGTTTGGAAGACCGTCAAGGAACTTGCCGGCGGCGGCACGACGATCTTCCTGACCACGCAGTATTTGGAGGAAGCTGAGCAGCTCGCCGACCGTATAGCCATTCTGCATGAAGGCCGGATTATTGCGAGCGGCACGCTCTCTGAGCTGAAAAAGCTGTTCCCATCCGCAAAGGTGGAGTATGTAGAAAAACAGCCGACATTAGAAGAGATATTCCTCGCAATCGTTGGAAAGAAGGAGGCTATGTAAATGGAGACAGTCAAAAATCACTTTTTTAGCGATATGGGCGTTATGCTTGGACGTTCCATGCGTCATATATTTCGCAGCATGGACACCATCATTACGGTCTGCATCACACCGATTGCGATGATGCTGCTGTTTGTCTATGTGTTTGGTGGAGCAATTCACACCGGAACGGAAAACTATGTGAACTACCTGCTGCCCGGCATCCTGCTGATTGCGATTGCGAGCGGGATATCCTATACGGCTTACCGCCTGTTTATGGATAAGCAGCGGGGCATCATTGAGCGGTTCCACTCCATGCCGATTTCGCGTTCCGCCGTGCTGTGGGGGCATGTGCTGACCTCGCTGGTATCCAATATGATTTCTCTTGTCGTCATCATACTCGTAGCGCTCATCATGGGCTTTCGTTCCTCGGCAGGGGTTCTGCCATGGCTCGCTGTAACCGGTATACTCGTGCTATTTACACTGGCTTTGACATGGGTCGCAGCGATTGCCGGATTGTCCGGAAAATCGGTCGAAGGGGCCAGCGCATTTTCCTATCCGCTGATCTTCCTGCCATTTATCAGCTCGGCCTTTGTGCCGACCGATTCGATGCCGAAGGTCGTTCGCGCTTTTGCCGAAAACCAGCCGGTCACCTCTATTGTTGAAACCATCCGTGCACTATTGACCAATCAACCGGTAGGCAATGATATCTGGATCGCTCTGGCGTGGTGCGTCGGCATTATGCTCGTCGCTTATGTCTTTGCGATGAGGGCGTATAAAAAGCGGGCGTAAATTAGTAATCACCATCCTTTTCTCCGTCGCGAATTTCAGCAAAACCCTCCATTGAGACGGAACATTGCATACATTTTTATTCACGACTTCTGGGCATGCGGTCTGCCAGGCAATCATAGATTACACAGATGGCACTGAAGCGGGCTTTTAGTAAAACAGCAGCAGTCTGGACTATTGTTTTCTCGTCCCTGGCTGCTGCTTATTTATTTGGTGACAATAGGGGGATTTTTGCTTGCGCCCAGGCACCACTGCCGGACCCCACTTATCGAATACGGAAGAAAACACCAATATTTTTCTGTTCCGTAATGACAAACCCGTTTTTAAGCAGACAGAGCACCGCATCTTTTACGGGTGCCCCTACTTTTAAAGTACTGAGGCAAGGGGAGGCGCTACCTATAATGCGTACTTTACCGATATTGGCAAAATTTTTTTTGCTTCGGACGATAATGACCACATCTGGAAAACGGCTCATGATATCAGCTCCTAACTTGAAGTGGATATCATAAGTTATTCCGCTTCATGCAGGAATGCTTGGACACCGTGAAGTACTCGGGATGGGGGGTGCCAATACGGTTCAGACGGTTATGGATTGACTTGATTGTAGGGGCTAATGTAAAATTTTGTTATGTTCATTGTAGTTAATGTACTTACTTACAGGTAAGGGGATGATTCATCAATGATTCATCAGCGTGAATGTCCGATTGAGACCATCATTCATGTATTAAGTGGCAAATGGAAGCCGATGATTTTATGGCTTTTGATTGATTCTACAAAGCGATTCAGCGATCTGGAAAAGCTTATCCCTGATGTCTCGCAAAAAATGCTTGCACAACATCTCCGGGATTTGGAACGAGAAGGCGTAGTCGATCGAACGGTTTACCCGACAGTCCCTCCAAGAGTAGAATATTCCCTTAGTGAATACGGCCAAACCTTGATTCCTGTTGCGGAAGTCATGTGTGCTTGGGGAGAGAATCATAATAAGCGGAAGTATGAAGAGCCGGCGTCATAAACCGGACTTAATGAACTTGTACACGAATTCAACCCACTCCAAATAAAAGCTGCTACGGGATTTCCGGGCAGCTTTTTGCTTCCCTGCAGTCACACTCCTGAAAAAAAGCATTGTATCCCTTTCCGTCATACTTACTTTTAAGTAAGTCCCCTACTTTAAAGTGGGTTCTTAACATCGTTTTGAAGCGATGCTAAGCTTGAGCTAACCAAATATTGGGACCCATGAAGAGGAGGACATAACGATGAAAATCATTGTTTTTGGAGCGACGGGGAATACAGGGAAGAGAGTGTTGGCACAAGGGATACAAATGGGGCATGAAATGACCGCATTTGTGCGAAATGCTGAGAAGCTTTACGATCAGCTGGGTGAGCATTCCGAAAAGCATGTAAAGGTGATCGTGGACGATATGATGGACCCGGTGAGCGTTCGTGAGGCACTTGTGAATCAAGACGCCGCTATTGTTGCAGCCGGCCATGCGGGGCAGGGAGAAGAGTTTGTCCGTATCGTCGATAACATTATAAGCCAGTGTGAAATGGAGCCTAGTTTCTCCGGGCGGGTATGGGTTATGGGAGGAGCCGGCCTGCTGGATATTCCATATACTGATTGGATCGGCAACAATTTACCCGGTTTTCCGCCTGAGTATAAAAACCACAACCGGAATTTCGAAAGGCTGCAGCGGACGGACCTCGATTGGACCATGATGTGTCCGGGAACCATGACAGATTCAAGAGAGCATTCAGATTCTGCTCATCTGCATGTCACAACGGAGATCTTGCCCGTTCCGATGCAGGAGACGATCAAGGACTTTTCCGAAGCAGAGGTAGCCGGTCACTTGTTCAGCAGATTTCAAGAACTGAATGTGGCTTATGACGATGTCGTCATGTGTATGTTAGACCATCTTGAACTCGACGGATCGTTTAAAAGAAAAAGGGTCGGTCTAGCCTATCAAAGCCATATTGCAGTGAGCTGAGGAGGAGGGGATGATGGGTCTATTTGGATTCCTGCTCGTTTTGCATATATTGTCTTCGATCGCTTTTATCGGCCCCGCTTTCGTAACGCCCATCATTCGGAGATCCGCCAGAACGGTCGGCCAGCTGCACTTTGTATTAGGTATAACGGCCAAACTGGCCATCATGCCTAAAATTGGCGGAACCGGACTTATTGTGACCGGGGTTGGGCTTATGATCATCACCAAGATGGGTTTATCCCAAATGTGGCTGAATGTATCCATTCTCTTAGCGCTGCTTATGGTTGGACTGATCGACGGATGGATCGAGCCGCGCATGAAAAAAATCCGAAAAACCATATCTGAGCGTCAAGACCAAGGTAATGACATACCCGCCGAATTCGGACTGCAGTTAAAAAAGATCGTGCCCATCGAGATGGCAGCCATGCTGCTGATGATTGCCGTATTGGTGCTCATGGTCGTTAAGCCATTTTAAAAGCCGCAATTATGCGGCTTTTTTTATTGACAAAATATGTGTATTCTTCTAATCCTGACCTTTCCAGGGGTAGTCCATAACGATGATCCCTTCAACATTTGGGCCAATCGTCTGCAAAAACTCTTGATGCAGGGGATGCTGAATATAGTTCTGGCAAGCCTGTTGATTCTCAAAAGATACGCGGATTCCCAGCGTATACCCCTGCATATGCTCCTTCTCCTCCGTAATGTTCATTCCAGCGGTAATTTCTGTAATACCCGGAATGTTTCCCTTAAAGTCATAAACTTGAATGACGGCTTCTTCTTTTTTTGCAGTCGAAACATCGGGCTTAAATTTCAATAGTACAATATGCTCAAACATCTTTTTCCTCCAGATTCTCGTTTATACTTGACTTTGCAGCTGCTTTAATCGGGATTGTTCTTTTGCCCATTTCACGAAATTCCCGGATACGAGATCCAGGTACTTAATCGTAGGTTCATCGGTCAACTCACCCTTCTCGTTCATTTTCTCATGCACAAGGCCGATGTATACTTCATTTCCCGGTAACAGCGGCGATGAAATGCCGGAAGAAAACAATATATCACGTAGATGGCCCTGAGCTTTCACCGATCCCAGCAGACCCATGGAAGAGCCTACGATCCAAGAGGGCTTACCGACCATCACTTGGTCAACGCGGGATAACCAGTCAATCGCATTTACCATGACACCTGGAATGGTTGAATTATACTCAGGAGTGACCCATAACACCGCGTCGGCTTCAGCGACTTTGCCCTTGAAATCGACAACCGTCTGCGGCGGAGCGGACTCCGTATCCTGATCGTAAAAGGGAAGATCCCGGATATTCAACACATCCAATTGGAAAAGATGCTTATAACGATGTTGAATATAGTAAGCTAGTTTTAAATTAAAAGATTCCTTGCGGATGCTGCCGACAATTGCGGCTACTTTCATTGTCATCACCTCAATCAGATTGGTTCGAATGGAAAAGAACAGGTTGGGGCGACCACTGTCTTATCCATTCTTGCTTTTCCTCCTATGGAGGACATAAACTGAGTTTAATGAAACCTGAAGAGGCTAGGAAGAGATCTGGTTATCGTAGGATTGGGAATCCTACGTTCATGAATATAGTAGGGGGCATGGGGATTATGTCAAAGAGATTGGACCGATACGAGGAATTATCTCGATTTTTACGCTCACGGCGAGAAAGGATAACACCTAAGCAAGCAGGATTACAGGCTTCCGGACGCAGACGTACACCTGGACTTCGCCGAGGAGAGGTGGCTCTGTTGGCAGGTGTAGGATTAGATTGGTATACCTACTTGGAACAGGGGCGTCATATTAACGTATCCGTAGAAGTCCTTGATCGGATAGCAGAAGTGCTCCGGTTAGATAAATCGGAACGCAGACATCTGTACCATCTGGCCCGTAAGCAATATCCCTTGGTTGAAACAAAGAAAACATCTCAGGTTACACCGGAACTGCAACGCTTTCTGAATAGCCAAAACCTGTCCGCGGCAAATGTCATGGATGCTCGTATGAACATCATTGCCTGGAATGAAGCTTATTGCGCGTTGAATGGGGAGCTGGCCGCTGTGTCAGATCGGGAGCGGAATTTCGTATGGATGACGTTTACGTCACCCCGCTTCCGTTACGCTAAAGGAGAACAATGGGAACTGCATGCCAGGCGGATTGTCGCTAATTTTCATGCCGGTTATGCGCGTCACGGTGACGACCCCTGGTGGTCTGAACAGTTCGAGGCTTTGTCTCAAGTTAGCAGGGAGTTTCGGGAGTTTTGGGACGATCATGAAGTACTCGATGCCATAGATGCTCCAAAGACGCTGCACTGTCCGAATCTCGGGAAGTTGAATTTTGATCTTGTTTCGTTTCAGTATTTACATGATCCGAATTTGACCGTCTCCATTCATGTTCCTCATCAAGATGGGACGATGGAAAAAATGCAGCGTTTATTAAGTGATTATCAGAGCAGCAGGCATGCTGAGGCACTTGAAACTTCACGAAGAGTTTAGTTGTGAGGCAAAAAGTCTTCGAACATGGAACAACTGATGAGGAGAAAAGCATGGTCCCATGTAAAGTCGCTGAGATGGCGGCTTTTTTTTATCAGTACAAGCTCTTGTCCTGAGCTAAAGAGAGGAGCTTGAACCGATTAGCGGTTTTGGACATGAATATGTTCCGAAATCCGACTCAATGATTTTTATATACAGAAACCGTTCAAATGCTGGCCAACCCACGAGATTATCAGTAAAAACTGACAAAAAAGTATCCGATCATTATAATTGTTATATATCCAAAGCTGTACTGACCGGGAGGGCGGTATGCAATTTCAACCAATCTATGATGATGGGAAGCTACTTCTGCCGAAGATCGAATTGAAAATGACATCGAACCAATCGATTGGCATTATAACGGACTTGAAGCGAAAGCAGCTTTTAATGAATCAATTAGTGAATCGTTCCCAATATTATTTATTTCGAGCTGGGCAAAACGAGTATATTCGTTTAACGGTGGAAGAGCTGATCACTTTTCTAATTAAAGTAACGGAGAGGAACGAGCGTGTCGTCCCGTTAATGGATTATTTTGCTATAAAAGCAGAACGGAAGGTAAAGATTAAGGATCTGAGCTCATCGAAAAGGATGTATGTGACGTTACTGCGTGTCTTTTTTGCTCATCAGCCTACACTTGTATTGGAGGAACCCTATTTTTACTTGGAAGAAGAGGATCGTCGTCAATTTAAACGGATTTTAGATGATCTTGCGAAAGAAAAGCAGATTTTAATGTTAACTTCGAATTTAGAGGATGCCATAATTTCCTGTGATGCCATTTATCGATTGGACGAATTCGGTTTTCATCCATTGGATATTCGGGAATCCGAAGAGGATAATCAGAAAGTGCAGAAACAAGATGTTGCCAGTATCACCTTGCAGAAGATATCCACAAAAAGAAATGACAAAGTGATTTTATTTGATCCGCCTGAAGTCGATTACATAGAAAGTATGGATGGTATGATTCTTGTTCATGTAGGTGGAGAAAATTATGTCTGTGCTTTGACGCTAACCGAGCTCGAGCAGAGATTGTTAAATTTCGGATTTTTTAGGTGTCATCGATCCTACATCGTTAATCTACAAAAAGTTAGAGAGATTATTACTTGGACGAAGAATAGCTACAGCTTGCGATTAAATACGGGTAAAGATGCCGTGGTTCCATTATCCCGTTCAAAACTGCATGAATTAAAATCGCTACTTAACATTTGAAATGTTTCCGAAGCAAACATAACTTCGTAAGCGTATACCATTTCCGAGGCAATATCGAACAGATCAAGCATTCTATGGTACCATTCAGGCGCTTATAGCTACATTTCGGCGGGTCTTGATGGCTAAAGGCATACAATCTTTATATATTTAAGCCATCAACGCAAAGGATGTGGTGAGGGTTCATTGATCGATTAGAAACAAAAGAGCCAAGTTAGGGTGATATTTTCATTAAAATGACAGGAAGTGAGTTACGATGAGTATCTCCTTAAAACGCGCCGGGGCGATATTTGTGAAGGATTACAAAGAGTTTTCACGCAATTATGGGCTCTCTATTAGTTTGATGTTTCCATTGATATTGGCGCTTCTTTTTCGAAGCGCAGGCCCTTCTTTGAATGGAGCTTTCGCTTTCAGTCTTGTTCTTAATCCCTCATTTGTAATACTAACGTGTTTAGTACAAGCATGCTTAATTGCGGAAGAAAAGGAGCGGAATACGTTACGTTCATTAATGTTGACACCGGCCACGTCTATGGATGTTTTAATCGGTAAAAGTTGTTTGGTCTTTGTCATGCCTGCTGCGGCTCTGGCTGCTGCAACGTATTTAATTGGTTATGAGCCAGCTAGTATATGGGCGTTCGTGGCAGCTATCATTTTTTCGATTATTCTATACATAGCAGCCGGTACGATCTGTGGTTTATTCTCCAAGACGCTGCTTGATGCGTCATTATCCATACTTCCTGTGGCGTTCGTATTCACCATGGCACCATGGGGGGCTTTTCTAGTGGATGATTATCCGATCCTCAACGTGCTGGATTACGCACCAAGCAGTCAACTTGTGCATTTGCTAGGTATTCCCCATATAGGTTTTACGGCGGGAGACTTATTAGAACCCTTGCTCATTATTTTGGCATGGACGGTTGTATTAACGATGGTGTCTGTTGTTTTGTATCAACGGCGTTTAAAGGACGAATAGGGAGGAGGGATCAAATTTCGATGAATTTAGCCGTCAAGTTGCTCCGAGAATTCAAAGACCGCGATGCCCGGCAAAAGCTGAAAGGTTATCGGGACAAAACGCAGCTCATCAGAAAACGGAATCTGGAAGCTTGGGACGATCGGCAGCTGCAGGCGGAATCCCTCCGGCTGAAAAAGGAAGCACAATCGGGTACGCCTTTGGACGAGCTGCTGGTCGATGCCTATGCGTTAGTTTGCGAGGCAGCGAAGAGAACGATTGGATTACAGCCTTACGATGTCCAAGTCATGGCTGCCATCGCACTGCACGAGAGATTTTTAATCGAACAGCATACCGGCGAAGGGAAGACGCTCTCTGCGGTGATGCCTGCTTATCTAAATGCACTGACGGGGAAAAGCGTTCATGTGCTGACTTTTAACGATTATTTGGCAAATCGGGATGCGAAGTGGATGGGCCCAATCTACAGATTCCTCGGGTTAACGGTAGACTCGGTTCAAGCGGGTATGAGCCTGCCAGAGAAACGGGAAGCGTACGCCATGGATATAACCTATGTTACGGCTAAAGAGGCGGGATTCGATTATTTGCGCGACACGATCGCACTGGATGAAGCCGACACTGTGCATCGTCCTTTCCACTACGTCATTGTCGACGAAGCGGACTCACTGCTTCTTGACGAAGCACGGGTGCCGCTAGTTATCGCCGGCGAGCCGGACTTTTCAAGGAACGACGGCGTTCGTTTCGCAGAAGTGGCAAGGCAGCTCCAGCAAGATGAGCATTACGTATTCGACGAGTTCCAGCGAAATGTTTATTTGAATGAAGCGGGCTCTGCAAAAGCCGAAAAGCTGCTGGGATGCGGCAATTTGTATGATAGCCATAACAGTCATTTGTTATCGTCGTTAAATTGCGCACTGCATGCAGAATCGTTATTAAAAAAAGACGTCGATTATATCGTCCGAGACGGCAAAATCGAGCTGGTCGACGAATATACCGGCCGCGTGGCAGAGAATAGGCATTTACCGGACGGGCTGCAAGCCGCGCTTGCGGCCAAAGAAGGGCTGCTGACATTAGCCGGTGGGAATATTCTTGGTACGATCACTTTTCAACACTTCCTTAGTCTATATCCGAAAATTTGCGGGATGACGGCTACCGCACAAGCTTCGGCAATGGAATTCGAGGAAATATATGCGCTGCAGGTTGTGCAAATTCCGCCGAACCGGTCTAACATACGGATCGACCATGCGCATCGAATTTATACCCATAAAGAAGCCAAACTTAAGGCGCTTGTACAAGAAATTTCGTCCGTCCATAGAACGGGACGTCCGATTCTCATCGGTACGTCAAGCGTCGGGGAGTCTGACAAGCTAGCGGAAGCGCTAGCTGCTGCGGGCGTACCTTGTCATGTTCTGAATGCGAAAAACGACGCGGAAGAAGCCGAGATCATCGCCAAAGCAGGAGAAATCGGCGCTGTGACGGTGTCCACAAATATGGCGGGCCGCGGCGTCGACATTCGGCTCGGCGGCGGTAATCCCTCACAGGCAGAAGTTATCGCCAATCTGGGCGGATTATACGTGATTGGTACGCATGTGCACGAAAGCGTGCGGATCGACAACCAACTGCGCGGGCGTTCTGGTCGCCAAGGTGACCCGGGATCTTCCGTATTTTTCGTAAGCTTGGAGGACGAGTTATTCCTTCAGTTCGGCATTGATAAAGTGATCCCGCCTATGTATCGCGATCTCATGCAGGATGAAGTTCTCGGAGAGTCTGTGCTTTACAGCAAAATTGAGCATATTCAGAAGGTTATAATGGGCCAAAATTTCCATATCCGTCAGGAACTGAACCGTTATTCGGATATGGTAGAGGAACAGCGGCGTATTTTATATGAGGAGCGGCTCGGCATTTTGAAAGGCGAGACGAAGCTGAGTCCTTCGGAACAGCGGGTGCGGCTTTATTATATCGACAAGTTCTGGGCTGATCATCTGGCATATGTTTCTTACATTCGCGAAAGCATCCATTTGATGAGCCTTGCTAACCGCAATCCGATCGACGAATTTCATGAGCAAATCATCCAAGCCTATGAGCAAATTCAGGACAAGATAGATAGAGCGTCGGCAAATATGCTCGTAAAGCTCGGAGGTTCGAATGATCCGGCGAAGTGGGAAAAGTTCGGACTGAAGAGCCCGACTTCCACTTGGACTTATATTATCAACGATCAATATATGGAGTACTTGCAGAATCCCGGTTCATGGAATCCGGGGACGATCATCGCTTATTGGATGCGCAAAATTTTGAGGCCGATATTTGGCTGGTCAAAATTTTGACCGGGTTGAAGCAAAGCCAGACAAATTACAACGTAGGTGACTAATTGCGCACTTATTTTATTTTGTTTGTTGGCTGGCCAAGTTCATAATATTTTGATTGCCGCTGGCCCATACCGCGGTCATGACCAATTCGGTAATCTTCCACTGATCGTGTTCTTTTACGAAGCGGAACAAATACTTTCCGCCCAAAGTCCACTGACTCCCTCCGAAGGAGTTTGGAAAATCATGCTGCGCTTGGAAGTAGGCACGGCATACGGCCCGATCTTCATTTTCGAAATCCACGATATGGTTGGAGATCAAATGCTGTGTCGCTTTTAAAGGCGTTAATGACTGTTTCCAGTTGTCCATCAGCATGCTGGCCGGTATGGTAATAGGTTCGCCACCTGCCAAGGACGTATAATCGACTGTCACTTCTTCCGTAAATAGCTGCTGAAGTGATTCCCACTCCCGGCTGTCGGCATAATAAGCAAATTTGGATACCGTTTCGATTACAGCCATTTTGCTCATCCAGATCAAGAGCTCTTGATTGTTGTTCATCTTATTTCCTCCTCTTTTGTACATACGTTTATTTTACAGTGCATCGCTTTTGTATTCTTGTAAGTTCTGCTCATCACTTGGCATAAAAGACTCAAAGATCCGATTTGACCGAAACGGTGATGGTTGGCTTTTGCCCATGATTTCCACTCGGTCCCGTTCGTTTTGTCCGGACTGCGGTGACGACACCCAATATGACGAGGAAGGTACCGACTACTTGAACCCAACCTACCGGCTGCCCCATCAGTACCGAAATCATCAGCGTTACGACAGGAACTAGGTTGAAGAATACGGAGGTACGGTTTGCACCTACCTTCTGTATGCCTTGATTCCACCAAAGAAAAGTCAAAACAGCGCCAAATGTCCCCATAAAGAAAATGCAAATCCATGCTGTTGTGAGTGTCGTTTGCGATATACCCGAAGAGGGGAAATCCAGAAAAGGAAAGCAAATGGTAGCCATTGCCATGGTGATGGCTGAGGTGGCGAGCGGGGTGCTGTTGGTCAGAAACTTTCGTCCCAGTACACCATAGAGTGCCCAGGTGATATTCGCTCCCAGTGCTATACAATCTCCAAGTGATATGTTAGTGAGTTGCCAAAAAGCCCCGTTAGTAATGACCATAAGAACACCGGCAATCGAGCACAACATCCCGATCATTTGGCCCTTACGGATGTTTTCTTTCAGCAAAGGCACCGCCAAAAATGCCGTTACGAATTCATTGAATATCCTCCATCGATTTGGAATAGAACCTCGTTAGCATTAGTGTAAGGCATTGCTGTAGAACGAACTTGAACAATGTGCTCTTTATTTTGTACAAAAGAACCACAGTTAAAGTTGAGATGGACCTGCCTGCAAATGCGGAAGCAATCGAAAAGGGGGATGAAATGGATCAAGATCACGGATATAATAAAAGACGTAGATGAATGTGACGAATTTCACTTATTATGCAAAGGTGGGGAACTCTGATGAAAAGTCGATATTTGTTAAGCATGGCGCTATTAGCCAGTATAGCTTTTGTTTTATTATCAGCTTGTACTTTCTCACCTAAAAACCATAACGTCTATTTGATTCCTAAAGGCTATACCGGGTGGGTTTTTATTATCTATCACCAAAATAGTGCGTCCGAAATCATTGCGCAAGACGGTACATACCAATACAAGATTGGATCAAACGGAGTTCTTAAAACAGCTACTGAAGATGTAAGGTATGGCATTACTACAGATGATTATTTCTATATTGACGAAGAAAACAACAGGACCGCTTTAGATCCAGATGAGCTCATTCATTCGCATACAGTTACAAAGGCAAATGCTCAAGGGGGACTCCAGTATCCGGCAGTCGAATCTTTTTTTGTTGGAACTGAAGCTCAGCTAAGCAAAAACCCGAAAGTGGTTTATCCTCCAGATATAAAACCCATAAACGATTAAGATAAACGATAAAAGCCGCACACCTGCGGCTTTTTATTTTTTAACGATAGATGTTCCTGTCAAATCCGACAACAACAGCAGGTTACGCAGCCGAAAAAAACAAGGAAACCAACGCGTTTTCGTCTATATTCATTAATATGGTCGATTCAGTTTTATTTTCGCAAGTAGTCGATCTTAATAACGGCAAACCTTTTCTGATTTTGTACGATTTCGGGAGAAACCACCATCCTTTATGCTAAATATGGCAAAAGCACATCTAAATTGAGGAGGAGCTACGATTGATGCAGATGAGCAGGAAAATAATCAATAAGCTTGCACCCGTTTTATGTTTGGGGTTAGCCGCTATAGCGATAGCCGGCTGCAGCAGTGAGGAGAACGCAAAGGGGGGTACGAAATCCGCAGAGACAACCGAACCTTTGAGCCACTTATCGTATTGGAAAGAGATGCATAAGGACGCAGCGGCAATTATGAAAAGCTATGGAGAGATTACCGCTATTAAAGAAATCGAAAAGAACACCGGTGTCACCATCGATTATCAACACCCGGCCCAAGGCCAAGGTGGGGAACAATTCAACTTGATGATGGCCTCGAAATCGCTGCCGGATGTTGTGGAGTATTCGTGGAATAATTATCCGGGAGGCGCTCAAAAAGCGATTCAGGATGGTAAGATCATTCCATTAAACGACTATTTGGATGATGCGCCTAACTTCAAAAAGCTGCTGGACGAGAACCCGGAATGGAGAAGGCAAGCATCTACTGACAAAGGTGATATTATCGGCTTCCCGTTCATCCGCCCCGTTAGAAAACTGCAAACCCACGACGGTCCGGTTATACGTAAAGATTGGCTGGACAAGTTGGGGTTGCCTATTCCTAAAACGATCGACGAATGGTACACCGTTTTGAAAGCGTTTAAGGAGAAAGATCCCAACGGCAACGGAAAGGCGGATGAAATTCCGATCATGATCGGAGCAGGCGAGCTTGCTTTTACTGGTGTTTTTGGAATCCCGAACGGCTTTTATCATGAAGGAAATACGGTCAAATATGGCCCCGTTCAACCCGAATATAAGGAATACCTTACCACCATGAACCGTTGGTACAATGAGGGCTTGCTGGACAAAGACTTTGCAGCCAATGACAGCAAAATGTACGATGCCAAAATGACCGGCAATCAGGTCGGTGCGGCTGTGATGGCAGTAGGCGGTGGCTTGGGCAGATTTATGGATTTAATGGAGTCCAAGGAACCGCAATTCAAGCTTGTTGCCACACCTTATCCGGCATTGAAGGCCGGCGATAAACCGATATTCGGTCAAATGGACAATCAAATTGTAGGCATATTCACGGCTATTACCGGAAGCAACAAGCACGTAGCAGAAACTGTAAAATTCCTCGATTACTTCTATAGTGAAGAAGGACGAATGATCATGAACTTCGGTAAAGAAGGCGTATCCTATACGATGGAGAACGGTTATCCGAAGTATACGGACTCGGTCATGAACAATCCGGATGGATTGCCGCTTGCACAATCCCTTAAACAGCACGTCTTGTCCGCTGATGCCGGTCCGTTCTTGCAGGATGTACGCTACATGGAGCAATATGCGGCCAGACCGGAGCAGCAAGAGGCTTTAACCGTCTGGGCAGAACCTTCGAATGAAAAGAGAATGCCTCCGATCACTATCGCCAGGGAAGACAACAGCCGATATGCCTCGATCATGAACGATGTTGACACCTACAAAAATGAAATGATCGTTAAATTTATTATGGGCGCAGAATCGCTAAATAAGTTCGATGAGTATGTCGCTACCCTGAAAAGCATGGGGCTCGACGATGCGATCAAAATGCAGCAATCCGGATTGGAACGCTACAACAACCGCTAAAAAGCCTACTAAACTGGAGGCGGAAAGCTCGCGGCTTGCCGTTCTCCCGTGTTCAAAGAAGGAGTAAGCCATGCCTAATGTGCAGGGAAATATGGTGACGACGGCAACAGGGAACCGGGCAGACACGAAATGGAGCATCATTAAAAGGGACATGATCCGAAATCGCTACATTTATCTTATACTGCTGCCTGTCATTGCCTACTATATCGTTTTTCATTACGGACCGATGTATGGTCTGCAAATTGCTTTTAAAGATTACGGGCTTGCAGACGGCATTTGGGGAAGTCCGTGGGTTGGTTTCGACCATTTTAAAAGCTTTTTTGGAAATTACTATTTTTGGAGACTGATTCGGAACACCTTGTTGATCAATATTTATGAATTGCTGTTCGCATTTCCCGCTTCGATTATCCTTGCGTTATTGCTTAATGAAATTCGGAAGGGCTTTTTTAAACGGATCGTACAGACGATAAGTTACCTCCCGCACTTTATCTCCATCGTCGTAGTGGTAGGGATGATGATCGATTTTTTTGCCCGAGACGGTCTGGTGAATAACCTTCTCCTCATGATTGGACTTCAACCGATTGCTTTCATGCAGGAGCCGGAATGGTTTCGGTTCATGTACATTTCCTCGGGGATCTGGCAGGGAATCGGATGGGGCTCGATCATCTATCTCGCATCCATTGCCAATATCGATCCGACGCTTTATGATGCGGCCCGGATCGATGGAGCAGGACGATGGAAACAGACCTTGCATATTACCCTAACCGGAATTATGCCAACCATTGTGATCATGTTCATCCTCAATATTGGGTCCATGCTTTCCGTCGGGAGCGAGAAAATTATCCTCATGTACAATCCGATAACCTATGAGACGGCCGATGTCATCTCCACCTATGTATACAGAAAAGGTATTCTTGGAGCCGATTTCGGTTATACCGCTGCCGTGGGGCTGTTCAATTCGGTCATCAGCTTCATTCTGATCGTACTCGCCAATTCCATTAGCAAACGAGTGAGTGAACATAAATTATGGTAAAAGGAGAAACGGTATGCTTCACAAACGCAGCCTGGGTGAATGGATATTTTCCGGCGTCAACTCATGCTTCATGATTCTGCTTTGCTTCGTCACGCTTTACCCGTTCCTATACGTATTGTTCGCCTCTTTGAGCGATCCTACAGAAATGGCCCGATTTCGCGGTATGCTGTTTTACCCTAAAGGATTTAACTTGGAGGCATATAAAGCCGTAATGGATAATCCGATGATCCTGACCGGTTACCGAAACACGATTTTTTATGTCGCTGGCGGTACTGCCATCAACTTATTCATGACGACGCTTGGAGCCTATGCCCTTTCCCGCCGCAACGTCTATTTCAGCAATTCCATCATGTTCATGATCGTGATCACGATGGTATTCAATGGGGGGCTCATTCCAACGTTTCTGCTGGTGAACAGTCTCGGCATGCTGGATACGCCTTGGGCACTTCTTTTGCCTGGAGCTGTCAGTTCATTTAACTTGATCATTATGCGAACCGCATTTCAAGCGGTACCTGTGAGTCTGGAGGAATCCGCACGGATCGACGGAGCGAACGACTGGACCATTATGAGCCGGATCATTGTTCCTCTCTCGATGCCCGTGATAGCCGTCATGATTTTGTGGTATGCCGTCGGACATTGGAATTCCTACTTTAGCGCATTGATTTATTTGCGTGACCGGGAGTTATTTCCCCTACAGCTGGTTCTCCGTGAAATTCTGATCTCGAACAGTACGGACAGCATGACGACCGATGCAGCGGCCTCAGATCGGTTAGATATCGGAATCACGATCAAGTATGCGACAATTATCATTTCCACACTTCCGATATTATGTCTGTATCCGTTTCTGCAAAAGTATTTTGTGCACGGTGTCCTGATCGGTGCGTTAAAAGAATGATCGTCACACGAATCGGTCATCCAACGAAGGGAGTAAGCTTGCTCTTCCCGAATTATAGGGAGTGAGCAAGCTTTTCTATACTAGGAGGATCGCAATGTTTTCATTCATCCGAAAAAAGAATGCCGGAAGCAAAAGAAGAAGCCTATTCATCAGGATGCTCGTATCCAATTGTCTGCTGCTCCTGCTTCCCATCATCATCTGGTTTGTTTTCTATACCCAGTTTGAACATATCATGAAAGCAAATGCGGAACGTTCCAATCTTGGCATGCTGGAGCAAATGCGTCTCAATATAGACAGCAATCTTAAAGATATTGAACATTTATCCAATCAAATGATACTTAATCCTAAGCTGCGTTATTTATTGGATACACCGAGCAAAAACTTATCCGAACGATATCATCTGGTACAGTTTTCAAGAGACTATTTAAAAATGTACTCCCACATGACCAACAATTTTGTTTACGATTTCTATATTTTTTTGGACCGAAGTGATTCTGTGATCAAACCGAACCTCGTGACCGATTCGCACAGCTTTTACGATAAATATTACAGCTTTGATCATCTTACCTAT
The DNA here is from genome assembly GCF_002224835.1 of Paenibacillus sp. SSG-1. Lineage (NCBI taxonomy): Bacteria > Bacillati > Bacillota > Bacilli > Caryophanales > Paenibacillaceae > Paenibacillus > Paenibacillus sp. SSG-1. The sequence continues at coordinate 3,025,890 of NZ_MBRK01000001.1, read as the reverse complement.
GAAGAATGGCGTAAACAGATGATCAGCTACCATAGTCAAACTTACTTGCCGGCCGCAACCTTACAGCGAAACAGCAGCCTGAAGAATGACCCTATGAAAGTCATTACCTTTATGCAATCGCTGCCTGTCGAAGACACCTCCACGATTAAAGGGAGTCTTGTCGTTCTGATCGATGAAGCCAAAATTCACGAAATGACACGAAAAATCGAGTCCGCAAACGGGAGCTCCGTTTATATTGTGGACCAAAATCATGAACTTATCAGCAGTACACCCGGTGCCAGCCCTTTATCAAAATCCATATTGAACGAACTTAAGTCGAATACCGGTCTACTCAATACCAATCTGAACGGTCAAGATGTAATGGTATCCTTCACCACCTCGGAACAAGTCGGATGGTACTATATTGATGTGATGCCATTGAATTTATATTTGCATAAATTAAAACAAATGGAGCATCTTGCGCTGTGGCTTCTCTTGTTATGCATTCTTGTAGGGAGCGCAGCAGCGTATGGAATCACATATAGAAATTATTTTCCGATCAAAAGAATTGTAGAGGCGATACAGGCCGGAAAGTTCCATCCCCGGAAAGCGGCTGGTGATGAATTTGACTACATCATGGAAATGATGAAGGTATCCTGGGACGAGGAGAGAAGTATTAAGAACAAGCTTACCCAGCAGCTGCCCTTGCTTCGTTCAAATTATTTGCATCGTGTGCTTCAAGGCTATTATGAGCCTCCAGAGCAAATGAAACAATCGCTGGAATTTATGGGTATCCAGTTTCCGTTTCCTCATTTTGCCGTCATTCTCGTTCAAGTGGACGACTTGACCCAGTTCGCACCGAACCAAAGTGAAAAACAATGGGCATTGGTCCGATTTATTATCTCCAATTTGGCTGAAGATTCTATCTACGACTTGCATACGATACATACTATAGACCTGGAGAAAAACCGGCTGGCCCTGCTCGTCAATTTATTGCCGGATCAGTTGGAGCATCCGACTTGCCGTGTTAAGGACATCGTCTCTGAATTGCACCGCATTTTGGAGACCCGATTCAAGCTGGAGATCAGTATAGCCATAAGCGGAGTTCATGAGGGGCAGCATCAGATTGGAGAAGCCTATTTGGAGGCGGCTGCCGCCTTGGAGTACAGGATGGTAAATGGGCAGCTGTCGATCTTTTATTATCATGATATCCGCCAGCAAAAGCTGCAGTATTATTACCCCGTCGAAACCGAGCTGCAGTTAATCAATTGTGTTCGAAGCGGTGACAAAGAGCAGGTTGTCCTTCTGCTTAAACAGCTGTTCGATATGAATTTTAGCGACGAATCTATCACTCCTGAGCTGGGGAGATGCCTATTATTCAGTCTCGCCAGTACCCTGCTGCGTATTATGACTTCGGATACTCCGGCGTACCGCAGGCTTACAGAGGGCGACATCCATCCTGTACGTTTCCTGCTCTCCTGTAAAACAACCGATGAAATGTTTGAAAAAGCGAAGGACCTGTATTTATCGGCTGCCGAATCATTCAAATTGGAACGGAGTGACCACAGTGAACAGCTCCTTTTGCAAATACAGGCTTGCATTCAAGCGAATTACGCCGATCCCAACATGAGCCTCAATTTATTGTCTGAGCATTTGCAAATCACACCGCAATATATCTCACAATTTTTTAAAAGGGTAAGCGGGCAGAACTTAAACGACTACCTGACAGTCGTACGGATGGATCACGCAAAAAAACTGATGTCGGATCCTGGTCTGACCAACGCACAAATCGCCAAGATGGTCGGCTATACAAGTGACAGCGTTTTCATTAGAGTTTTTAAGAAAGTCGAAGGGATTACTCCTGGTAAATATAGAGAGAGTATGACGAAATGTGATAGACGAATACCCTAGACTGCTAACCGCGTATAGTTCTTTAATGTGGTCAACGATTTGAATCATTGGGAAATGAAACCGCCGAGTTGATGAAGGAGGGGGATCCTATGAATATCACGGGTATACAATCGGATTGGATCGTGGAAAAAATCGAATTCGCCAAGTTAAGGGGAGAACGTGCCAGAAGCGCCGGGGCCAATGGCAGAATCGGCATTCATGGCCAAAGCTGTACAGTCGATATCGCCAGAATTACGATCGATGGACAAACGGGTTACGGCAGCTCGATACATATGACGCCGGAGTGGGCCGAAGGCATCATTGGCCGCAGATTGCTTGACTTATTTGATGACAGGGGCAGACTGCGCGAAGCGTATCGCTTACCATTGGAATATCCGGTGTTAGATTGGTTAGGACAGAGACAAGGCAAACCAGTATATGACTTGGTATCGGGTGCCAACTTGGAAAGGGGGGGCCCATACGTTGTCCCATGTTATGACACCTCTCTATATTTCGACGATTTACATCTTTCCGATGAGCAGGCAGCCGTCGTATTGATGCAAGAAGAAGCGATACAAGGCTTTGCGAAGGGCCAGCGTCATTTTAAGATTAAGGTTGGCCGAGGCGGACGCCATATGCCGCTTTGGGAAGGGACGAAACGGGATATTGCGATCGTACGCGGGATTGCAGAAGTGGCGGGTCCCACAGGCAAAATTATGATCGATGCAAATAATGCGTATAATTTGAACCTAACCAAAGAGGTATTGGCGGCTTTGACGGATGTGAACCTGTATTGGCTGGAAGAAGCGTTTCATGAGGATGAAGCCTTGTACGAGGACCTGAAGGAATGGCTCCGGCAACGCGGGCAGAATGTTCTAATCGCAGACGGGGAAGGGCTTGCCTCACCGCATCTCGTGGAGTGGGCGATTCGCGGATGTGTCGATGTGCTGCAGTACGATATCATCTCGCCTGGTTTCACGCATTGGATGGAATTAGGCGAAAAGCTGGATGCCCATGGTTTGCGGTCCGCGCCTCATTGTTACGGCAATGCTTACGGGATTTACGCGTCGGGACATTTGTCAGCTGCGGTGCAAAACTTCGAATTTGTGGAATATGACGACATTACCATTGAAGGCATGGATGTATCAGGCTATCGAATCGAAAACGGAGAGATTCATATTCCGGCGACCCCCGGTTTCGGAATCGTCTTCGACGATGAGCTTGTCACCAACCTGATCAAGGAATCCGGATGGTCCCTTTAAAGCTTAAGAATAAGCCGAGTATATATTCAAGTTGTAAGGAGGCTGCCGCATGGCGGCCTTTTTAAGTTCTCTTGATTTCGACTAAAATGTTTACAAGTCGGATACAATTCGGAGATAGTTTGGAGATAAAGTCGCTCTATAGTTAGGTACATAAGGAACCCCAGCCTTAAACAAGATAAACGGGGATATGAAGAAGGTTTGAGTTCTACCAAGGTAAGACATCGCGTTTGCTTCGGCAATAAAACAACAAGGGAGAGAATAATTATGAAAAATCGTGTAAAAGGAACCATTATGGCTGCACTTGTCGTAGGTATGACCGTTTCCGGAGCGGCAGGCGTTTATGCCGGTGCCAACTTGCAGAAAATTTCCGCCTACCTCAATCACAACATCAGTTTCAAAATCGATGGAAAAACGTTTGTACCGACGGATGGAAAAGGGAACAAATTGGCTCCAATCGTATACAACGACTCGACTTATCTTCCGGTCCGTGCCCTGTCTGAGGCATTGAAGGCATCGGTTGATTATAATAGCCGTACCGGTGTCATCACCATTGGTACACCTTCTGCGCCTAACAATGGGAATACAGGAAACCATACAGGTACCGATCTTGTGGCTGTTACGTATTCGACTTCTCAAATTCAGGCGATTAAGAAAGAATTCGCGAAATTCGACGGCTTTACTACGGCTTATGCGCCAATGCAGGCGGTGAAAAATGATAGTTTCCAGAAAGTAGCTGCTGGTGGGGATTCGGTCAAGTTTACGTTTAATCACATGAACGTAGAGGTATCGCCGCGGGACTACGCTTTCGAATATGATGGCAAAAACGTCACGCTCTCCAATGGAGTGCAGGCTAAATGGTATACACCAAGCGATACCGCGATGCTGACTTTTAAACTCGATGACCGATTTGTTACGCTCTACTCGCAGGATCATTCCCTCTCGAACGCGCAATTGGAGAAGGTCGCCGTATCCGTCGCTAAATTGAAATAAATCATTGCTGACGATTTTGTTTAACTTAAAAAGCAGATCGATGAAGCAGCAGGCTTCCGAAATATCGGGAGCCTGCTATTTGTGTATCCAACAAAGAACGGCATGGAATAAAACGATCTCGTCATTCGTATTTTATATATTGAATATATTGATATGAAATGTGGTGATTCGGATGAACTCAGCGGACAGAATACCTTTGTATCAGATGGTTCAAGAGTATATACGTGGTTTGGTCACGTCACAGGTATTGAAGGTTGGAGACCGTATCCCTACGGAAAAGGAACTTATGGAGCGTTTCGGAGTAAGCAAAATTACTGTCGTGCATGCCTTATCCGGCTTGGTTAATGAACGAATCATTACAAGAGTTCCCGGAAAGGGGTCCTTTGTAAGCGATCCGGAATATGAAATTCCGACGGCATCTTCTAAAAGTGCAGAAAAGCAAACCATTATAACTAGCGGAGAAATGCAGACGAGGCTGATCGGTCTGATTATGCCCAGTATTTATGATTATTTTACCATTAGACTTGTCCAGGGGATACAGCAAGCACTAAATGAAAACGATTACCGTTTCGTGATCTATTTATCGGAGGGCAGCATTGAGAAGGAAAAAGAGGCGATCCAGACCTGCAGTAAAATTGGTGTGGAAGGGCTGTTGATTTTTCCGGTTGACGAGGAATTATTCAATGAAGAAATTTTAAGCATGAAATTTGCGGGATTTCCGTTTGTTCTCATCGACCGTTACCTTCCAGGGGTGGAAACTCATTATATCGCATCCGACGGTAGGCTTGGCGCTAACCTGGCCGTCAATTACTTATGGGAGCTGGGGCATCGTGAAATCGCGATATGCTCTGATTCGCCCATACAAACCGTTACCGTTCAAGAGCGGATCGACGGATATATGAATGCCTTAAAGGAAAAGGGATCCCTCATTAATCCGGCCCACATCGTAACCGGTTTTGAAATCGGAAGTCTTGAGCAAGCAGAAACACATCCTCTGTACCGATATATCCAAAATCGAATGGCAACGGCCTATATTACCCTAAACGGAAGTCTTGGCGTGAAAATCCATCAGATGGCTCGTCAAGCGGGTTTGAAGGTGCCTGAGGACATATCCATCATCAGTTTTGACGATCCGACTTCCATCATCGAAGGATACAGCACATTCACACATGTTAAACAGTTTGAACGAGATATGGGCTACCGGGCGGCAATCACGCTGCTTGAGGTCATAAACAGTGATGACGGCCAACCCGGAAAATACATTAAAACCCTTGTGGAGCCGGAATTGGTAATTGGCGAGACGACGGGAAAGTACATTTTCTCCACATCATGATATCCGCCCGTCCACGCCACGGGAACAGCACCATTTTCTGACCTGAAGATAACTTTTATGCGAATGAAGAAATTATGGAATGAATCCTACACCATATTGAATATATTTGAATCATACAAATGAAACCGCTTGCAATAAAGGAGGGGAAACCGTGCGATATGCCTTACGCAAATGTGAGACCGGAATGTGTGAAATCCATGCGATATAAAGCCTGATACGACGAAGATGTAGGAGGTGTTCGGAGAATGGTACCCAAAGGTGCTGTTATCCCTAGATATGAACGACTAAAAAAGAACAGAAAATTAGTTAAAATATGGCAATTTAGATATATATACTTATTTATTCTTCCTGCGATCCTATGGTTTCTGGTTTTCGCCTACTATCCGATGTACGGCATTCTGATCGCGTTCAAAGATTACAAATTTAATCTGGGGATCTTGGGGAGTCCGTGGGCAGGCTTTAAATATTTCGAGCAGTTTTTAAACGATTCCAGCTTTTACGATGTTCTCCGAAATACGTTGTCCATTAGTGCCCTTAAGCTTATTTTCGGATTTCCAGCTCCATTGGTCCTGGCCTTGATGCTTAATGGAATCATGCACAAAAAAATCAAAAGGGTTTTCCAAACGATTTCCTATCTGCCGCACTTCGTGTCGTGGGTCGTCGTCGTTACTTTACTTCAAAAAATCCTGTCTCCGAACGTAGGTCTCATCAATGATATTCGGTACCAGATGGGTTTGGATCCGATCTTTTTTATGGGGAAGCCGGAATTGTTCTATCCATTGGTCATCATTTCCGATATCTGGAAAGGTGTAGGCTGGGGTTCGATCATTTATTTAGCCGCGTTAACGAATATCGATCCGCACCTGTATGAGGCAGCCGAAATCGACGGGGCAGGCCGATGGAGCAAACTGTTTAAGATCACGCTTCCATCCCTTACGCCAACGATCGGCATATTGCTCATATTCTCCCTCAGCGGAATACTGAATGCGGGCTTTGACCAAATCTGGCTGATGCAGTCCCCCGCAACATTAAGCGTCTCGGAGATATTGGACACGTATGTCTTAAAAACAGGCCTGCAGCAAGGGCAATTAGCCTATTCAACGGCCATTGGTTTATTCAAATCTGCGATCTCGCTGCTTCTCATCGTAGTTGTCAACAAAGTATCCAAACGCGTGAGCGATGTATCGTTGTGGTAAACAGCTGGCGCTGAAGATTGAGGAGGTGTGTGTATGGGGGAGAGAAGGCTGACGCCGGCAGATAAAATGTATGCGACGCTGAACTATTCGGTGCTGCTTTTATTCTGCGCTACGGCACTCTATCCATTTATCTATTTTCTGGCCCTTTCTTTCAATGACGGCTACGACGCGATGAAGGGCGGAATCTATCTTTTTCCTAGAGTGTTTACATTAGAAAACTATGCGAAAGCTTTTAGCAATCCCTTAATCTTAAATTCGTTTTATATTTCCATTTCCCGAACCCTGATCGTAACGGTTGGCTCCGTATTTTTGACGGCGTTATTAGCCTACGCCTTGTCGCGGAAAGGGCTGCCCGGAAGAAAATATATTGTATTCTTCTTTTTCTTCACCACGTTGTTTAGCGGAGGCCTCATTCCGACCTTTATCCTGTACCGGGAATTGCACATCCTGAATACGTTCTGGGTGTTGGTACTGCCGTCTCTGTATAACTTTTTCAATGCGATTATTATGAAAACCTTCTTCGACGGAATCCCGGAAGGTCTGTCGGAATCGGCCCGAATCGACGGTGCAAGTGAGTTGGCGGTATTCGCAAGAATCATCCTGCCTCTTTCGATGCCGGTGCTTGCTACTATTGCCTTGTTTGTCGGGGTTGGCGTGTGGAATGACTGGTTTACCGGTCAGTTTTTCATACAGAACGAAAAACTGCAGCCTGCGGCTACGTTCCTGAACAAGATGATCAGCGAAGCGTCTTTCCAGTCGATGACGTCGTCGGGAAATAGCGGATCAGCGATCCAAAACATGACCCAGTCTCAGATGGAGCTGCGGGGTGTAACGCCGGAAGCCTTGAGGATGACCTTCGTCATTATTATCACCACCCCGATCATCTGTGTGTATCCATTCCTTCAGAAATATTTCGTCAAAGGCGTATTGGTAGGTTCGCTTAAGGAGTAGTTGGTATAAAAGGCTAGGCCTTTTATATATAAACTTCCAATGGAAGGGGATTGTAGGATGAGGAAGAACAGGCGGCGTAGGAGTGTTCTTGCGATGACACTAATCGCTTTACTGCTGTTAGTGACCATGACGGCATGTACGGGAACAGGCAAAGAAGAGGGAGCAGGCACGGTTGACCCGGGTCCGAATAAGTCAGGTTCTGAAGAAATAAAGCCGGTAACCTTGACTTTCCTTAGTGCTTGGAACGGAGGCGGAGCCGGTTTCCCGCAGGACCAGAAAAATAATCCCGTAGCCCAAAAAATCAGGGAAAAAACCGGGGTGACGCTAAACCTCGAATCCATCACGACAAGCGAAGTAGAGAAACTGAATACGATCTTCGCTTCCGGTACGGTCCCGGATATTGTTAACGCACCGTTCTGGTCTACTACAGGAGGAGAAGGGCAAGTCATCAAGAAGGCAGCCATGGAAGGACAGCTTCTGGATTTAACCCCTTATCTCGATAAATACCCGAATATTAAAAGACTGGTGACGACCGGGATTGCGAAGGATTTTGCCGAGTTCGATCTCAATAGTCCCGATTTTGAAGGCAAGACGTATCTCATTCCAACGGAGACCCCGGACGGAACCCCAGAGAGCATTCATAATTGGAATTACGGCCTTTTTGCCAGGGGAGATATCCTGAAAGCTCTAAATGTAAAAGCGGAGGATATTGATACGCAGGATGAACTGTATGATCTATTGGTCAAAATCAGAGATGGCGGTTTCAAAGATATTGGCGGGAAGCCGGTCATCCCGGCCGGAACGATGTGGAATGGATGGGATTACGGGCAGTTCCTTGCCGGATGGTCGGATTATTCGATTTCGGACTTCCGTCAAGTCGACGGAAAACTGATTCACTGGACGCAATCCAAGGATTATGAAGCCAAGTTGTTATACATGAGAAAGCTGCTAAAAGAAGGATTGTTTGATCTTGAAGCCTTCAGCAATACGAGTACCACAGCGAATGAAAAGCTCACGACGGGCAAGATGGCTGTATTCGGTGCCCAACCGATGTTAGCTGATTTACAAAAAACGCTGTATAAGACGAATCCGGAAATGCAATATGAACTACTCGGCCCGATGAAGAATAAGAACGGAGACATTCGAACGCAAGTTGAAAAACCCGGCCGTTCCGGTTTCCCTGTCCTTTTCTTGAGCGCGAACATCAAAGATCCCGATGCGGCATTGCGGTACATTGATTATGTGAACAGCGAAGAAGGGCGATTGCTTGCGTATTTTGGAATTGAAGGAACGCACTATACTATGGAAAACGGGATACCTCAATGGATTCCGGATGTGAAAAAACAATTCGATGAAAACCCGGATCTGAAGAGAGACGCAGGGCTCAATTTTCTTCCAGGAAGATTCATCGGGGCATTCTCCAATGAAGTCACTTGGCCAACGCCCGAAGATCAAAAAACGCAGTGGCAAAAGTTGGAGGAGAGCTTCTCGGCAAAAATGCCTATCAAAATCATAGACAAAGTAAGCGCCAGCTACCTTGCAAGAGAATGGCCCAAATACCAGGATTTTATCAGTAAAACCAGCAGCTTGAATTTCGATGACGAATTTAAGAAAGCGCTGTTTGCTTCGTCAGATGAAGAAGCTCTAAATCTTCTTCATAGTGTTCAAGAAAAATATAAAGCCGCAGGCGTGGATGAAATGGCGGAGTTCGTAGCTCAAAAAGCTGCGGAAAGAGATGATGTAGGGTTCTAGATCGTTCAATCTATATCGTGAACCATTTTGGGGTGGCGTTACTGCCATCCCAATTCACTTTCTAACGAATGCTCAAGCGCATACGACGAACATTAACCGATTACGGAGGGGAAAAAGATGTTGAACGTTGCGATGTTAAGCAAGTGGCATGTGCATGCAGCTGATTACGCCAGAAGGCTGCAAAATCATGGAAATGTAAAGATTACAGCCGTCTGGGACGAACAGCCTGAACGTGGAAGCGAATGGGCTGCCCAATTGGGAGCGGATTTTGAAGCGGATTTGGATACTTTGCTGAAACGGGAAGACGTCGATGGCGTCGTCGTGGACGCCCCTACAAGCATGCACGCAGACGTCATGGTAGCAGCCGCTCAGGCCGGTAAACACATTTTTACCGAAAAAGCCATGGCTCTTACCACCCAGGAATGCGATCGGATCTCTGCAGCGGTACGCAAAGCAGACGTCAAGTTTTGCATTTCATTTCCTGCTCTTACAAGACCACACCAATTGTTCGCTAAACAATTGATCGACGACCATATATTAGGGGACATTACGCTTTTACGCATTCGTAACGGCCACGACGGTGCTTTAAACAATTGGCTGCCGGAATACTGGTATGATGAGAAACAAACAGGAGGCGGAGCCATGATGGATTTGGGCTGTCATCCGATGTACATCGCAAGTATGCTGCTCGGTAAGCCCAAAAGAATCACCTCCATGTTCCATTACTTCACCCATCGTGCAGTGGAAGATAATGCGCAGTGCTCTATAGAGTTCGTAAACAATGCGGTCGCACTTGTCGAAACAAGCCTTGTGACGTACAAAACTCCTTCCGCCCTTGAGATTTACGGCACGGAAGGCACCTTGATGGTTTCAGATGATTCCGTTAGAGTCGCTTCGAAGAAGCTCGATTTGCCTTTCTCCGGATGGATTTCACCGAGCCAACTCCCTAAAGAGCACCCGCTTCCGATCATCCAATGGGCAGATGCATTGCTTCATAACAAGCCGATGCCCTTCGGTCTGGAAGAGGGGACAAAATTGACGGAGCTATTGGAGGCGGCATACACCGCTCATAAGGAAAACCGGACGGTAGAGTTCAAATAGCTTGGGGGAGGGATTCAGATGAGAACTGTAAAAGTAGGAATCATCGGCTGTGGCATGATCGCGGGCGGTAAGCATATGCCGTGTTTGTCCAAGTTAGATCATGTACAGATGGTGGCCTTCTGCGACTTGAAGCCGGAAAGGGCCGAGGAAGCGGCGCAAAAATACGGCACGCCAGATGCAAAGGTGTTTACAAATTACAAAGATCTGCTTGCGATAGAGGATATTGAGGTCGTACATGTATTGACACCGAACAGCTCTCATGCGTCGATATCCATTGATGCTCTCGAAAGCGGCAAACATGTCATGTGTGAAAAACCGATGGCAGTCACTGGTGCGGAGGCCAAAGCGATGTACGAAGCCCACTTGCGAACAGGCAAGAAGCTAACCGTAGGGTACCAGAATCGCTCCAACGCCAGAAGCCAGCTGTTAAAAAAGATGATCACCAATGGGGAACTTGGAGATATCTATTTTGCCAAAGCGGTTGCGATCCGGAGAAGAGGCGTACCTACATGGGGCGTGTTCCTGGATAAAGAGAAGCAGGGAGGCGGTCCTATGATTGATATTGGAACCCATTCCCTTGATCTGATCCTGTGGTTGATGGATAACTATGAACCGGTTAGTGTCGTCGGCAGCGTCTTCCATAAACTGAAGTATACCGAAAATGCCGCAAACGAATGGGGATCCTGGGATCCAAACGAATTCGAGGTAGAAGATTCGGCGTTCGGGTATGTGAAATTTAAAAATGGAGCTACGGTCATCATAGAAACCAGCTGGGCCCTTAACATTGCGGAAGGTGGCGGCAACCTGCTGTGCGGAACGAAGGGAGGAGCGGATTTTGCTAAAAATGAGCTGCGGATCAATGGCGAGAGGGACGGGAGCCTGTTCCTGAATAAAATCGATGTGAATCCGAATGCAAGAGAACGATTCAGCGGAGAAGAAATGACCGATTTCGAGTATGAAGCCAAGCAATGGATTGACAGTATCGTGAACGATACCGAACCTTTGGTTAAACCGAGGGAAGCGATGGTTGTATCGCAAATATTAGAAGCGGTGTATATATCCGCAGAAACGGGAAAAACCGTTTATTTTGATGAGGAATAAGGACGTGGAATGAAGATCATAGAATAAAACGAAGGTGCCCAAAAGCTAGCTTTTGAGGCACCTTCAGCATGTAATCACTTATGGAACAAATGTTGTACGCAGCTTACATCGTGCTAATATCAATGACGAATCTGTATTTCACATCCGAGGCTAATACACGTTTGTAGGCTTCGTCAATCTGGTCGGCCGAAATCACTTCAATCTTAGGAACGATGCTGTGCTGTGCGCAGAAGTCCAACATTTCCTGTGTCTCGCGGATGCCTCCAATCATGGAGCCCGCAAATGAACGCCGATGTCCGATGAGGGACATGACATTCAGCGACAACGGCTCCCCGGGGGCACCGACGTTTACCAAAGTTCCGTCAAGCGTAAGCAGTGAGAAATAAGCATCCATATTGATGCTGGCACTCACCGTGTTAATAATCAGATCAAAGCGGCCGGCGAGTTTTTCGAAGGTTTCCGGATCGCTAGTGGCGTAGTAGTGGTCTGCACCCAATTGCAGGCCATCTTCTTTTTTACTTAAGGTTTGGGACAAAACCGTGACCTCGGCACCCATCGCATGCGCAATTTGAACAGCCATATGCCCGAGGCCGCCCATACCGACTACAGCTACTTTTTTACCTGGGCCGGCCCCCCAATGATTAAGCGGGGAATAGGTTGTAATACCCGCGCAAAGCAATGGCGCCGCGGCATCAAGCTCGATGCTGTCAGGAATTCTGACTACGAAATCTTCAGTGACGACAATGTGGGTGGAATAGCCGCCTTGAGTTGGCTCGCCGTATTTGTCAACACCCGCGTAGGTCGGTACGTTTCCTTTGAGGCAGTATTGTTCTTCCCCTTTAAGGCAGTTCTCGCATTCGCCACAGGAATCAACCATACAGCCAACCCCTACACGGTCACCGACTTTGTATTTTGTGACATGAGGGCCAACAGCCGTAACAATTCCTGCAATCTCATGTCCAGGCACAAGCGGATAGTTGACAGGTCCCCATTCGCCGTGAGCCGTATGGATATCGGAATGGCATATTCCCGCAAATTTAATTTCAATTAAAATATCCTGCGAATCCAGATCGCGCCGTTTAATTTCAGCTGCTCGAAACGGTTTGTCAGGACCGTCGACAGCTCTTGCTTTAGCAGTAATCATCTCGAAATCCTCCTATCAATGATTGTTCAAATGTTGCAAAATCAATTTTATTCCCTAGAGTTAACTCTAGGTCAAGCACTGATTTTATGATAATATCAAAAAAGGTATAAACGACAGAGCCATATCGCAAAGAAAGGAAGATCCCTGTTGAAGACATTTTCAATCAGCGAAGCTGCCAAGCAATTGAACCTTACTATATATACGTTGCGTTACTACGACAAAGAGGGACTTTTGCCTTTTGTAGAACGGACAGCCAGCGGAACACGCTTGTTTAAAGAATCCGATATTGAGGCTTTAAAAGTAATCGAATGTTTGAAAACTACGGGGATGCCGATTAAGGAAATTAAAAATTTTATTAATTGGTGTTCAGAAGGGGATACGACTCTGAAACAAAGATATGATATGTTTCTGGAACGGAAAGCTGCTGTAGAGGCGCAGATGGAAGAACTTAAAAAAACGATGGAAGTCATCGAACATAAATGCTTTTATTACAAGACCGCGCTCGATGCCGGAACGGAAGATGTTCATAAGCACAACAAAATTGGGAGTAACTTCGCCTCGACTTATTAATAGAAAACCACCTGTAATCCATAGATTTCTATATGAATTACAGGTGGTTTTGTTATTCAGAGGTTATAAATTTCGATCCAGCAAGATCCCTGTCTGTTCTGCCATGACACGAGGGGGAACAGGCATACCATTCCTGAACCACCATTCCACGGCCCCCACGACGGCTGCCCCGAAAAATTGCAGGATAACTTCTTGATTTAAGCCTTGATTTTTCCCTTCGGTTACATCGACTTCAACTTTATACTCTTGAACGACTAAATCAAGGAAACGGCTGCGGAAATGAGCCGCGCTTTTGGTATTCAGCATAATTGAAAAAAACAAATGATGCTCTGCAAAATATTCGAACCAGACATAATTTCCTTCTTGGAAGCTCATTTCGGATGCAGATCGGCAAAGTTCGCTGAGATTACTGATGTGTTCTTCGATAATTTTATCCAGCAGGTCGTATTTATCCAAATAGTGCAGGTATACCGTACCTCGATTCACATTGGCCCGGTCGGAAATATCACGGATGGTAATGTTATCAAAGTTTTTTTCTGCCATCAGTTCCAGAATGGCCTTCTTGATCGCTTCTTGGGATTTGACTACCCTTCGATCCACTTTAGTCATTTTTATAACGTCCTCCATCTTAAGATAATCGGCAATTATAGATCATTTGTTGAGTAACGCACACATTGTGAGGAAATGACCATTGTAAGCATGGGGGTTCTGTATAAAATTATAAACACGAGTTGATTAAACAATCAATGTTCATTTTTACTGCTGTAGTTCATTCTATGTGCATGCTTAATATCAAGCTTTAAGGAGGATCCCATTCATGAGTACGTGGTCGAAAGAAGAATTGAACAGGATCGCTGAGTCCGATGATCTTCACATCTCACCTTTCCGGGAAGACGGCGTTACCTATGGTACCCCGACCTGGATTTGGTCTGTTGTGGTTGGCGGCTCACTCTATGTACGCGCCTATTACGGGCAGAACTCCCGTTGGTACCAGGCGGCAGTACAGAAGAAGGCGGGGCGCATCACGGTGGCTGGCATGACGAAGGAGGTTGCGTTTGAACCGGTTGAAGGGGAGATCGGCGACCTCATCGACAATGCATATCGTACGAAATATAAGGGAAGTCCTTATCTGAACTCGATGATCAGTATGCGAGCCCGTTCAGCCACAGTGAAGGTTGTGCCGCTTACCGTACATGAATCATAACGGCTTGTTTGAATTTGTCCTATGGATAGGAGGCTGCATGATGAATCGAATTGAGAAGAGCCAAGAAACGTACAAGCAGCTATTCGGCGATGGAGTGCCTGCCGCATATGCCACGGATCCCGATTTTCAGGATATTTTGAGCCGGTTTATTTTCGGGGAGGTCTTTCATCAAGGCAGCCTGGATGACAAAATGAGGGAGCTCATCACCTTAGTGGTGCTAACCACAAACCAAACCTTGCCTCAGCTCAAGGCACATGTCCATGCGGCCCTGAACGTCGGACTTACGCCGATCGAAATCAAGGAAGCCGTGTATCAATGCGCGCCTTACGTCGGTTTTCCCAAAACGCTGAATGCCATGACGGAGGTCAACGACGTTTTCAATGCAAGAAACATCGCATTGCCGCTGGAGAGTCAACAACAGGTTGAAGAAGAGACTCGGTTTGACAAGGGACTTGCCGTGCAGGTGGACATTTTCGGCGACATCATTACCAAAAACCGGGAGAATTCTCCGATCAATCAAAAGCATATTCAGGATTATCTTTCCGCCTTTTGCTTTGGCGACTTCTATACCCGTGGAGGCCTGGATTTGAAAACGCGGGAGCTGCTGACGCTCAGCATCATCAGCGCACTCGGGGGTGCGGATCATCAGGTCAAGGCACATGTGCAGGGAAATCTAAATGTCGGCAATGACAAGGAAACGATGATTACCGCCATCACGCATTGTCTTCCTTATATGGGATTCCCTAGAACGTTAAATGCTTTGAGCTGCATCAATGAAATCATTGCGGAATAGGAAAGGAGACAAAACCAATGTTTAACGAAACATTCAAATTATCGAATGGTATTGAAATTCCCAAATTAGGATTGGGTACCTGGCTTCTCGACGATGAACAGGCGGCACAGGCCGTGCGGGATGCGGTATCTCTAGGATATCGCCATATGGATACGGCTCAGGCCTATATGAATGAGGCTGGAGTAGGCGAAGCAATCCGTACCTGTGGTGTCGCGAGAGAAAAACTTTTCATTACGACAAAGGTTGCTGCAGAAGCAAAAAGCTATGATGCCGTTACGCAGTCCATCCATGAGTCCTTAGCCAAGTTGGGACTGGAATACATTGACCTTCTGATTATTCACAGTCCGCAACCCTGGACGGAGTTCCGTGAGGAGAAGCGTTACTTCGAGGAAAACAAAGAAGTATGGAAAGCGATGGAGGATGCTTATAGAACAGGTAAAGTAAAGGCCATCGGTCTGTCTAACTTTCTTAAGGATGATATTGAGAATATACTTGCAGGCTGTGAGATCAAGCCTATGGTCAATCAGATCTTGGCACATGTGAGCAACACGCCCTTGGAGCTCATTGAATTCTGCCAAAAGAATGACATCTTGGTGGAGGCATATTCACCCATTGCACACGGTGCAATCCTTGGTAATACTGAAGTTAAGTCAATAGCAGATAAGTATGGGGTATCCGTTGCCCAGCTTTGCCTGCGTTATGATATCCAGCTTGGTCTCGTCGTACTTCCGAAGACGGCAAATCCTGATCACATGAGAAACAATGCAGAGCTTGATTTTGTTATCAGTGATGCAGATATGGAGACATTGAAGAACGCGGAGCAGATCCAAGATTATGGCGAGCACAGCTTCTTTCCGGTATTTGGCGGGAAATTGAAGTAAACAGAGCCAGAGGATACGAATCCTAATAATGTTTAATGGAGGAACCCAAGTGGCCAAACATGAAGAAGTAAAAAACGGCATAATTTTCCCTGTGGGAGAGAAGAACGAAGGATTTGCCAAATATTTTGTCGGACAAAGTTACCTGCAGACGTTGGTTGCCGATCCCAGCGTTCCTGTTGGCGTTGGCAACGTAACCTTTGAACCGGGATGCCGGAATAACTGGCATATTCATCGTGATGGGTATCAGATTCTATTGGTAACCGGCGGCGAAGGCTGGTACCAGGAAGAAGGAAAGGCCGCTCAGTTCCTGAAAGCCGGTGATGTTGTTGTTACGCATGATGGTGTAAAACACTGGCATGGTGCAGCAAAAGACAGCTGGTTTGAACATATTGCCATCACCGCTGGTAAGCCGGAATGGCTGGAACCCGTTACAGATGAACATTACGATAAATTGTAATACAGGTGAAGCCTAGTACCACTTGTTCAGGTATAAAAAACGGGAACGTTCCGATTTGGACGCTCCCGTTTTTATTCATGAAGTTTTTTAAAAGCTGCGGTTACCTGCCAAAGCTCCCTGCATTTTAGTTAAGAATACAATTTGCCCAATATGATATGCGTCGTGCATTGCTAAACTCTTTAATTCGAGCCCCAATGATCTTTCTCCAGGGATCGGTCTATACAAATCTTCTTCTTCTGATTTTGCTAGAATTTTTTCAAGTTCGCGATGAACGTAAACGTATTCTTGTTTTGTTTCCTTCCAATTTTGAAGCGTTTCAGCTGGTAATCGAAATGTAGATTTATTGTCTTCGGCTTGTGGTTCATTGTCTGTCGCACCAAGAAATCGCATCAGAAGTCTCTTTTCATAGAAAAGTAAATGACAAACTAACTCCCAAATGGAATTCATTGAATCAACGGGTTTCCAAATTGCCTGTTCAAACGTAACATCCTCTAGCACTTTTTCAAGTGGTGGAAACCAGTCTTCTTGATCTAAGCAGCTTGCCCATTGCTGCAGCAAAAGCGTTTTTACATCCATTATTTCCCTCCAATACATTTTATGGTCACAATTCATTTGCGAAGTGTTGCTGATGGTTATGAAATGAGCCTTATTACGGAACAATGAACGACACATTATTTTGAAAAACTCTGTTACCAATAGATTATCACAAGTTGTGTTTACCAAGAAATAGCAACTATCTAGAGTCGTATAGGGGTGTCACACACCGGCCACGTTGGCCTATCAGTTATATGTACAATTTAGTATAATGTGGATGATTCGAAGTGAGAGGGGAGAAATAATCATCATGAAGCTTATTGACTTGAGCGTGCCGATCAGCCCGCGTATCCGCGAGCCGCTGCCGGCGAAAATCGAATATGCGACCCATGAAGATGGTGCGCGGCAAGCAGCCGAGATACTGGGACTGAAGCAGGAGGATTTTCCAGAGAGCAAGGCGTGGGCAACGGAAATGGTGACCCTGAATACGCACTCGGGTACCCATATCGACGCGCCATGGCATTACTGGCCGGTCTCGGAAGGGAAGCAAGCAAGGACGATCGACGAACTGCCGCTCGAATGGTTTTATTCTGACGGTGTGGTGCTCGATTTCAGCGCGAAGCCGCCGGGTCATGAGATTACAACGGATGACTTGATCGCTGAGCTGAAACGGATCGAGTATACGCTGAAACCTTTTGATATCGTTCTCATTCGGAGCGATGCGGACAAACGGCTGTATCACGAGCATTATGCATTTCTTCATGCCGGGGTATCGGCTGAAGCTACGCTGTGGCTTCTGGACCAAGGCATCAAGGTAGTCGGCACTGACGGCTGGGGCTGGGATATTCCGCTCAACCTGCAGGCTGAAGCGTATAAAAAGCAGCCGCGGGAAGGCGTACTGTGGGCGGCGCATTACGTCGGTAAGGACAAGGAATATTGCCAGATTGAGAAGCTGGCTAATTTGGACAAAATACCGAAGCCGTTTGGCTTCAAAGTATGCTGTTTTCCGATTAAAGTGGAAAAGGCCAGTGGCGGCTGGTCCCGACCGGTCGCCATCGTGGAAGAATGAAACAAGATGGCCGCTATCCCATCGACCTGACAGGTTTTCGCAGCCACACGCTTGTGATGCGACCCGGGATGGGGAGCTTATCCATTGGCCCGTCGTACTTAGGGAAAAAGGCGGATCTTCACGTCGAGCCCGACGCGCGTATCGATTGGACCGTATTCGATGCCTTTGCTACGCCAGCCGGCTCACCTTGGCCGCGTTATCTGCGCTATACAGGCAGTGACGCAGGATTCTTGGATTGGGCACAGAAGCGTCCTATTGAAGAAATGACGTGGGCCCCCATCCTGCCGGCAGACACGGTGGCGGATGCCAGCCTGTCCATTTTGCATGGATTGCACATCGAGTTGGGTCCGTCCGGAGGGTGTCTGAACCTAAAACTTCCGATAACGCCTTGCCGCTTGAATGTGTCCGGAAATCTATCACGCCTCTTGGCCACTGGTAACATACCGTCTTTTCTGACACTAGCGCCTCACACAAGTAGACGCAGGAATGATCCCCCCTTCTTGATGCCTGACCTAGGTGAGCTGCACCAGGTGACGAGCCTGGCGTTACAGAATACGCCGATGGGACAGCCGGTCTCGCTGGAGTGTCTGAACCGCTTTCCAAACCTGAATTCACTGAGTTTATGGGGGAATTTCTGCGATATGGACGTGTTGGCCCGTCAGGCCCGGTTAACGAATCTGGAGCTGCGTTTCATGCCGGATCTGGAAGATTTGCCCCCGTTAGACACGTGGCCGATGCTTGATAGGTTTATCGCATACAACGTGGAAGAGATGACGGGTAAACGTCTGAAGCAGCAAATGAAAGCCCGCGCGAAAATCCGGCCGTGGAGCGGTCATGCTTCAGTGAGTCAATTGCGCAAGCCCGAGTGGTGGTCGACCGAGTTCGGGCGCCCATTCTCGTCCTGGCCTAAACGTCTGGCCAAGGTGGCTAACGAGGCTTACAACGTTGCACAGGCAAGCTTATCGCAGGCCCGCAGCTTCGCCGATGCCGAGGCAGCCATTACCGCCTTCACCGTGCGCTTCAATACCCTCAAAGGTATAGAAACGACTGAGAGAGAGGACCTCGGCGAAGCAGTATGGCAGCTCAGCCAGTCCGATCACCTGATCGGCCAGCCTATCACGGAAGAAATGGCTCAACGCTGGTTCGATGCTGCACGCAATTACTGAAGCATCAACTCCGTATTTTGCTGTGCCAAGTTTATAAAAGGAGTGATGGCGCCATGACTTTAAATCAACAGCATTGTCAGGAATCGATGAGGTACTTAGCGACTGCCCCCATTCGCGAAAATGATCCGAAGTTTATCGGCGCAATAAATGAAGTAGACTATGAGTTGTTAACAGCAAATGAGGCAGATTTCATTGAGGTGCTGTATTTTAAACTGAAAAATATCGCCCTTCGCAATAGAATTCTGCATGGTTTAATCCGGTGCAAGGAATTGGAGCTGAAGGATTTTTTTCAGAAAGCCTATAAGAAGGAACGATATTTGGACATGAGACTGCTCGCCATCCATGGATTAGCGCATTATGCCACAGAAGAAGAGATCGACAAGGTCATCGATCATTTCCTTAAGATTTTGATGAAGCGGCCGGAGACTACACCCTACAACTACCAGGAATATGAGTTTTTAAGATCCGCCTTCGGGCTGCCTCTCCTCATTAAAAAATACGGGTATCCCTGTTTTGAGAAAGCACTTCAACAAGTCGAGAAACAATATGATGCTATGCCGGAAGCATTTAAGGGGCATTTTACTATTGATGAAAATGGAAAGGCAGTCCAGTTGAGGAGTCCCCACGAAACGAAACAAATGATTGAACGTTTTTTTGCGGCACAGAACGGTCGCTAATCAGCTTATTCGCGATGTCGTGAAGTGGCTTAATTTTATTTTTTCTTCATTAAAAACGGATAAGAACTTCGAACCAAGGCAAGAGAGCCCCAAAACAAGGCGAGCGCCAGAACGGGATGCAGCGCGCCTGCAATATGGAGAGCCGTAATATATTGAAGACTGATCAGGACGAACAGCCCAAGACTTCCCCAGATCATGCTCCGGTTGAGTTTCCCGACGATGCCGAGGATGAACAGGATGAGCGAGATCGATCCAAACAGGGGAACGAACGACCGATGATATTTCCAAAGTTCCGAATCCCCGAACAAAGCCATTCCGGCCAGATATACTTGCACAACGATACAGATCAAAAATACGAACGCAAGGATGGCATACGCCGAGCGGTAATATTTCACTCGGGAAGACTCCTTTTTAATCGCTTCAACGTTCAATGTTCCAGCTCCTTTCATCAGATGTAATGGTCATACGTCAATTTTTGAACTACACATAAGACGCTGAAGGGCTCTGGATTGTGACAGCGGAAACGAACAAGGAAATGAAACCGGCAAGTAGAATAAATAAGGAACATATATTTTTGGGGAGGGATGACTGAATGGCTGAACTGATTTATCATGTTGCCGTTTCATTAGATAACTTTATTGCGGATCAAGGTATGATGGATGGAGATATTCATGAGTCAAGCTTTTTATTTGAAGGGGATCATGTTCCAGACTTTTTAACAGATATTCAACAATACGATGCCGTATTGATGGGTGGAAAAACATATGAGTTTGGATTTCAATTCGGTGCTAAACCAGGTGAACCGGGTTATAAGGGCATTAAACATTACATATTTTCAAAATCCATGCAATTTGAGTCAAACGAAGAGGTCGAACTTATCCATGGTGATGCAATAGAATTTATTAAGAATCTCAAACAACAAGGGAACGGTAAAATTTGGTTATGTGGAGGCGGGGAATTAGCGGGGTCGTTGATTAAACATAAACTCATTGATCAATTAGTACTGAAGGTTAATCCAATTATTGTGGGTGAAGGTGTTCCTCTCTTTGGAAGCGTAAAGCCACGTCTTAACTTGAAATTAGTGGACATGAAACAGTACTCTAATGGTGTTACCAAACCGACGTACAACATTATTTATACATAGGATGATTCTGGAGAACCTCTTTGTTAAGCTAGTTTAGCCGGCTGTTTTTCATTTCTCAATATATACAGAGGAAAAAGTGAAGCTTACAAATGGCTGCAACCTATTTGAAGCCGCTTCCGTCTGATGGATTGTTAGCAGGTAGACGTCATCCATCTCAGGATCGGAAGGAGCTTTTTTATGAACAAGAAACGAGCTAAACTAACGGTATTATTCACTTTGGCGGGGGTACTCGGCACAACGGCCGCAGTCGAAGCTGACGCTTTAGTTGAAAAGGTTACAGGTTACCTTCAAAAAGATACAAAGGTTCTTATTAATGGACAAGACAGCATGCTTACGCCTGTATCTATTGATGGTAAACTGTATATTCCAGTCCGTGATGCTGCGGCCAAGCTTGGATATACATTAAATTACGACGAAGCGAGCAAAGAAATTGAGCTCGGCGAAGCGGTTGACCTGATGCGTGCCTCCGGTGTAATCGTAAGCGTGCAGGCCAATGAAGACGGGAAGTACCGGATCGAGCTGCTCGGCAGCACATGGGTCATATTGATCGTAGACAAATCGACGGCTATTAAAAGCCTGGACGGCAAAATGCTAACCCCAGCCGATTTGAAAGCCGGCACACAAATCGATGCAGCGTTCGGACCTGCGATGGCGACGAGCTTCCCGGGCCAAGCGCAAGCTGTGAGTGTTCAAGTTCACGCAGATCGCACGGTCAAAGAAGATACCATCAAAGCCGTGAAACACACGGATGACGGCTGGCAGGTTCAATTAGGCGACAATTTGCTTTTG
Source organism: Paenibacillus sp. SSG-1 (assembly GCF_002224835.1). Taxonomy (NCBI): domain Bacteria; kingdom Bacillati; phylum Bacillota; class Bacilli; order Caryophanales; family Paenibacillaceae; genus Paenibacillus; species Paenibacillus sp. SSG-1. Next base: position 3,003,907 of record NZ_MBRK01000001.1, on the reverse strand, counting down.
AACGCAGGTAAGGAAACGCGTGTCATGACATCTCAAGGGGAGTCCTTGAATTGGGAGGACCTGAAGACAGGTACGAAAGTAACAGCGTACTACGGCCCACTCATGATGCAAAGCCTTCCTCCACAAAGCCCGCTTTTCCTCCTAGTGGTACAGGCTCAAGCACCCGTTGCAGGCGGACTGAAAATGTCGCCGGAGACAGCGCAGGAATACCGCAACTTGGCATGGGCGCAGGTGAGTTCGCAAGTTTCCCATATTACGACAAAGCAAAACGAGGCACCTGTTCAAATTGTCTCTTCTAAAGAGGTTGGTGTACTAGCTGCTACGGCCGAGCAGAAGAAATTGCTTGATGACGTCCAGGCTGCGAACGGAAGCGTTGTGACGGTGACTTACAACACCGACCAAGACGAGCTGCTTGGGCCGCTGACCGCCGTGTTCGATTTCAACACAAAAGCTTTTATCGGATTCAACGCTAGAAGATAAAATGATTTCTAAGCTGCCATGAAATTCAATCGCCTTGAATTTCATGGTTTTTTTATTTACCGGATGAAGTTGTTAAATGAGATGATCTTCTTCATATGTTACGGATATGTATAAAAAGCCTCCCGACAGGAAGGCTTTTTGGGTCAATCGATGTTAAGCATTAGCATGTATAATTAGCTTATCACAGCTTCACAGACCGTAACATGCCATAGATGCCGTTTAAATTCTGGATCGGGGAGAACTTTACTTCAACCGCTGCTTTGCCTGCGGTCATTTCAGCAGGGATTTCAAACATTTTGTCATAAAAAGCCCGTTTTCTTTCCAACGGAACCGATTCTGTAGCAAGCTGTTTTCCGTCCACCCAAATCTCGACGCCCCCGGCTCTGGACCCGTGGCTGAAAGTAACAGAGAGACCGGTTTTTACTTCCGGGTCTACCTTTAATTCATAGCTGAACCAACCGCCCGGTTCCGCTCTTCTCCCATTCAGGCCTTCCCAAGTTCCGGCATGGGTCCGTTCACCTTTAACTTGATGCTGCAGCTCATATTGGTCGTTTCCGATTTGGATACCGTCGATCGTGGCTTCCCTGATCAGCTGCTCTTGCTGAGATTTCTCCAAATGTTCGTGCAGGCTGTTCGAATCGGCTTCAACGAACCTCCAATAGATGCCGTATCTCTCGCGATGCTGCTTGAAGTGTGGGGTAAAGATTAATCGATTGTCTTCATCCGTATTTCGGAGCACAAAGGAAAGCTCGCCGTCTTTTTGGATGAAATGCCGGTCGAAGCCTGCAAACCATTCCTGAACGCTCATGCCTTGCGGGATGACGAAATCTTTCACGAGCATTCGCCGGGTAGGGATACTGACGTTAACCCCTGTTTTCGATTCAACCCAATCATCTTGGCCCAATCCGGCACTTAGAACGACCGGACCGTAACGAAATCCCACCACATTTGGTGCATCAGGCAAACTGGAGTAATCGGCTTTCATCAGGATGCGCATATGTAACGAGTCGCCATCTTTCCATAACCGGTCAATGATTGCATAACCATCCCTGACTTCCGGTTGAATGTTCGCTCCGTTCAGGGATATGGTTGGTTCGCCTGCGGTCCAATAAGGGATGCGAATACGAACGGACAAGTGTCGTTCCTTCTTGCAGGTATCGGTCAGCTCAAAAGTCAGTTGAACCGTATCGCTAAATGGAACGTCAGAGTTTTGCGTGATCTTCACCTGCTGCTCCGCCCAAGCCAGTGTACTGCTTATAAATTGATTGACATACAACCGGTCACCCGAGTGAAAATAAAGGCTGTCGTTCAATTTGGTGAAGCTCTCCATGCCGGTCCCGGTGCAGCACCAGAAGTGCTCAAACGGAGAGCTGTACACCTTGAAATAACCAGTCGCCATCGGCTGAAAATACATCGTCATTCCTGTGTCCGGGTTTTGGGAGGAAAGGATAGCGTTGATATATGTTGTCTCGTAAAAATCAGCGTATTTCACATCCTGGGTAAGCTTGAATAGCTCCCGCGTCAGCTTCAACATATTGTAGCTATTGCAGGTTTCGCATGTGATATCGGACCGTCTGGCGTCGAGCAGATCAGGCTCTCCGAAATGCTCGGATTCGCTGTTGCCTCCTGTTATGTAGCTGTGGTGGTATACGACCATGTCCCAGAATCTTTCTGCAGCTTCCCGATAAAAAACTTCGCTTTCTCCCAATGTTAAATATCGGTTCAGGGCTCCTACAAATTTGGGGATCATTGTATTGGCGTGCTTGCCCTTCAATATATCTTTGCCTTCCCAAATGGCCTGAAACAGGCTGATTTCGTCAAATTGATGGGCGGCTTCCGCATGGCGGGGATTTCCGGTCAATTGATACAAGTTGTAGAGACAATCGTTCATCCCGCCGTATTCCACAGCCAGCACGGTTTTTTGCAATTCTTTGGACCAACGGGAAGTCCGATCCGCTGCCCAATCGCCCAGTTTATTGACGAGGTCATAAGCGGCTTGTATTTGGGTCGATTGATAAACGTCGATGAGTCCGGCGATGATCTTGTGCATGGTATACCATGGCACCCAAGCCGGAATCCGATTTTCCACGTTATCGAACAGCGTTTCGGGAAATGCTGACAAATACCCGTTATGCAACTGGCAACCGGCCAATTCGGATACAAGATACTCTAAATTAGCGAGGATCTTGTCGTTCCGGCTCTTGGCATAGGCCTGCGCGCATGCTGACAGATAGTGGCCCATGGTATGGCCGCGAATCTCTGTTTTTTCCCAGCCAGGGTAAGTCTCGGCTGTGGACGGCAGTCCCGCAACTTCCCGGAATCCGGCCAGCAGGCGATTTGGATCGTAGCTTAATAAATAAGCGACCTCTTTTGTAAAGGCATTCACAAGATAATCTCCAGTCAGCACGACCTGATTCAAACCAAAATCGTGTAATCTCATTTCCCCGATCGGTCCTTTCTGTACCAAGTTTCTCCTTCAGTGGAGAGTACATCAAGTGTACCTTTTCCTCACTTTCCGTTAAATAATAGAAGGTCGGTTTTTGTGTCAAAATGTCAGCAGTTTAAGCATGCATCTGCTTCAGCATGATTTTTAAATTTACTTGAAAATATCATGGATAAACCTATCCAAGTTTGGTATCTTATTCATACGCTTAGTGTATAAAGGTTTGATCGCAAGGGAGAGACCGACGATGAATTGTTTTCGCTTCCGGGTGGATGGCCCGGTGAAAATGGTGATGACCGGGAAATTTATGTCTCCGTCTCCGGAGTGGCAGCATATGAACCGGATCTTAATGGAGTATGAGTTGTTTATCCAGACTCGCGGAACGTTGTACATTTCATGCAATGCGAAGAAATTTGCCTTGAGAGAAGGGGAATTCCTGCTGATGCCGCCTCGATCGCATCAATACGGCTATCAGGCGTCGGACTGCAGTTTTTACTGGCTGCATTTCTCGGCGCGCGGGGAAACGGAAAGCATCACTGCCGATGAACTTGAGCAAGCCTGTGATCCTGAGGTCATCGCGATTCCAGAGTACGGCACCCTGCGCAGCCCCAACAAACTGACCGTTATGCTCAAGCAATTGCAGGATTCCGTCAGGAGCTACCGAGAACCAAACTTGAACAATTATTTGACAACAGGTGTCTTGTGTGAGATTTACAATCAGATGTTTTTCGTTCAGAATCAACCCGCCAAACCGGAGAAGCAGCAGCTGTACAATGACATTGTGGATTACATCAAGTGGTATAAGGAAGAAAATTTGAAGGTTGAACATTTGGCCAAGCATTTCGGGTATAACGCCAAATACTTGACGGGCTTGTTTTCTTCCATAGCGGGCATTTCCTTGAAGCAGTACATCATGCAGGAAAAGATGGAGGCGGCCAAGTTTCTGCTAACGGATACGAATCGGAAGATTACCGAAATCGCCAACCAATTGGGATTTTCAAACAGCCATTCGTTCATGAAAGCATTCAAGAAAAAAACAGGTCTGACCCCATCGGAATACCGCAATGCTTACGCTACCCGCTTGCTTTATTATAAGTAAAAAAAATCCGCTCCAGAGCTCTGATGGCTTACTCAGCAGCAGAGGCGAATATAAATGAAACCGCAAGATATGACATTGATGTCATGCATCCTGCGGTTTCCGTAGTGGACTTATTACTTGTCTGTTTCAGCATCGCTCAACCGATTGACATGGTACATGATTGCACGGTAAAGAAAATCTGCTAAATCCTCAGTACTATATTGATTAAAGTAGCTTGCGAATCGTGTATCGAATTTATAAGTATTGGCAATGCAAGCCAGTAACTCCGCATCACAAGGCATGAATTGCAGTAAAATTTTTTTCCACTCTTCGATGAATCGCTGCACTTCTTCGGAGGAAGGATCCTGATGGATACAAGCCGCCATTTGTTTGAATATTTCCTCCATGGCTGAAAAACGTTCCTCTTTTTCTTCGGGTGAGCATGCTTCCAACGTTTCATTGTACACTTGATACGCCTCTGTCTCACCGTAAATGAATCTTGCCTCATTTGCATATTGTTCTCTCAATGGCAGAGCGGAAGTACTGTTGAAGATTTGCAAATGACTAATATCATTCCCCGACACATATTCTTCGAGAGCCGCCATGATGTTTTCCAGTCTTTGCTTTTTCGATAATAAGCTTTGTCCTTGCTTCTTTAGTATTTGTTTCTGTTCTTGCTTAGTCAACTTTAAAATGTCGGCAATTTCTTTTAAGGAAAAATCCAATTCCTTTAAGAACAAAATCGTTTGTAGTTTTTCCAAACTGCTTCGGTCGTATAGTCGGTACCCTTTTTCCGTAAGATGTGTCGGTTTAAATACATGAATTCTATCGTAATAATGCAGGGTCCGTGCTGTAATGCCTGTAATCTGAACAATATCATTAACCGTTAATAATGGTTTCTTCATCCCAAAATCCTTCGACTTCATCTAGTATTTGAGCAGCGGGCGTTATGGTTGCCTCAAAGATTGTTTTTCCTGTTTTCCTTAAATAATATTGGATTAAATAATATCCGCAAGCGTAACCAGCGCTATAAGGCATATTGACCGGTTTAAAGTTTTGAAGTTTTGCGATCTCGTCGCCGTAAAGATACGGAGCGATTTGATCAAATCCTGTTACTTGCCATTTCTCTCTAATCACAGGCTTAATGTGCCTGTTAAGGGTGTCTGCGTTTGTTTTCGTTACCCAAGGGCCGAGCCATTCTTCGCCAAACATGAACGCAGCATAGTTTTCAGCTAATCCTTCACTGACAATGAGCTCGCCTAAATGAACGGTGTGATCCCACTGAATAAATTGATATCTCACATTATGGTTGCATTCGTGCGCCAGCGCAACCTTCATGCGAGGGATGGTGTATTCATTCGGCAAGAGCGTGCCCCAGATAAACCCGGGAATGCCCCCAAAGCCGCTATATCCTTCGTTAATGGTTAGAGCACGGCTTTCCGGATTCCCTAGCTGCACGGTAAACAAATATTCGGATACGGGGAGGTCAATTCCATGCTCTGCAAATAAATCCAGGCTTTTCTTCACAGCATGCTCACATTCTAACCAAAAAGATTCGGACGAAATCTGCTCGATCTCTGCCGTTATCTGAGGGGTAATCTGATCCGGGGATCGATGCATCATGCTGTTAAACGCAATAACGTCAAACCCATTCGCCTCTTCAGCTCTAAAAGGGATCTGTTGAATTTGCCATTGTTTCATAAAGGGAGCCATCATTTCGTTTCTGAATAATTCGAGTTTGTCCTCGGGCAATGCTTGGGCAACTTTTTGATAAATACGATCTGAGCGCAGTGTTCTTATATTCATTTCTCTCACCCCAATTAATTTATAGTGAGAATTATGCACTATGACCTTACGTCATAGTCAAGTACATCGGATCAAAAATCCCCATTCAGGGGAAGTTTTTTTAAAATTACTTTTTCCCTTCATTTGTACAGGATGGCAGCCTAAACTTGAAGTACGACAAAGGGTTACCTTGTTCAAACGATTGGAGGACTTCATGATGAGCGAAATCAAAGCCGAAACGCTGACAAAAGTTCTAAGCCAAATGCTCGGTACTGAAATCATCTGTGCCGATATCCAGACCAGACCATTACATGGCGGTACAGTAGGTAATGTACAGCTAGTAACGGGCATTGCCAAAACCACAGATGGCAGAGAAATCACCTACAACATCGTTGTAAAAACGCAGAGGAAATGGGAACGTTACAGGGATCCCGATTCATGGCGCAGAGAATATGATTTTTATAAGTCCAATTTTGGCGCCTTGTTTTCTGAATCATTCCGTTGGCCCGAATGTTATCACGTGGAAATGAACGAAGAAGAGAACGAAACACAGATATGGATGGAATATACCGACGGCATATCGGGCTTGGACCTCACCGGCAATATGCATGAACGCGCAGCCGAGGAATTAGGACGGTTCCAGGGCAAGTTATTTGCCGAACAGCCAGCTTTTTTACAAAATATGTCCAATCTGAGCAGAGCGGAGTATATGAAGGATATCTATCTTCATTACCGGTCATGGAATCGAGTGTATGATTATATCCGTTCCGACGATTGCGGTATCCCGAAGCATCTATGTAAAATGCTCATCGACATAGATGAAAGCGCAGACGAAATATTCAACCGTATTGAAAAGCTGCCCATCGTGCTTTGCCATAGGGATTTTTGGGTGACAAACATCATTTATTCAGACGGTAACATTATACTCATCGACTGGGATACCACGGGGTGGGGCTATTTAGGTGAAGATTTGGCAAGCCTTATCGCGGACGAAGCCGATATTGAACACATGGTTGAATACTACCATAGATGTATCCCGGCGTATTACAAGGGCTTTTCGGAACAAGCGGATATTTCGCACATAACGGATAACTGCGTTTATGAGATGATTCTCCTTTTGTTTGGTTATAGGCTGGTAGAAGGTTATATGGATGCAGGATCGGGAGACCAACTCCAGGAAACGGATCATGAAAAAACGCTGCACATTCGTACCCTGCAAAAAATCTTTGAGATCAAAAATGAACAATAGTTTCGCAACAAAGCGGGAAAATGACCGTCTATATGATACATAAAGGGGACAGCGGCGGTTCAGCGCAACCGGCGTAAGGTTCGAATGAATGTGTTTGGAGGCGGGGATATCACAGCAACAAATCGAAAGATCCTTTGTTCTATAATCACAGATGAAGCGGAGGTTAATATGAACGGAGGATAATATGAATGGATAATACTTGGAGTGATAACAGCAATAAGGCAATGGAAATATTGGATCGAATGTTTTCAGCCGAAATGGAATTTATGCGTTCGGATGGAAATGACTTTAGCGGTATAACATCTGTTTTTTACCCCGATATCGTTGTTCATGAGCCTGCATCCCTGCCTTATCCGGGCGATTGGTGTGGTTATAAAGATCTTGGAAAACTCTTTAATACGATGCATAATACTTGGAGTTCCATGAATGTTGAGAACATCGTTGCCACATTAGATGGTGACACCCTTTTTATGGGGGGGACTTTAGTGGCAAAGGCTAGACAATCTGAGAAAGAAGTTCAATTACCTTTCGCTCAAATCTTAAAAATTAAGGACGATTTAGTCGTAGAAGCATTTCCTTATTATTTTGATACTTCTTTAATTAACGCAGCACTTGGCCATTCAGAAATTAATAAATAAGCTTTAAGCTAACGGGGGACAATAGACCATACAGCACAACAGCAGCCGGCAAATCTTAGGCTGCTTTTTTTGTTGGTATAAAAGGGCAGTATGGTTCTGATTGCTGATGAATGGGGTAACTGTATGATGACTTGACATGCTGATTGAACAGCAGTCAAACTAACGGGTGCTTTGGTGCTGCCCAAGAATACTGCGGGCACGAAAAGATGTAGTCCCTTTTATCCATGGTGATGGAGCGATACCCAGACACATGACAGTGTCAGGTTACATGGGATCATTTTGAAATTTCTCAAGAGTCTGCAGTAACCTTTTTTACATGGATTTTCCTGCTGAAAATGCTCACATTATAATGATCATTGGTGTTTTATTTTTTGGTAGATTAGAGATATTAATTCCGTTAAGGGAAATATTAGGATGAATGGAGAGGTGGAAGTGCCTGTATAATAATGTTAGACGACAAGAACATACACGCTGGGTAGCCGCGTAGCTGCGGTTTTTTTTATAACCATAAAACCATTTAGAGCCTTACTTGAACGTGTCATCCTAAGGGTTCATTGCTCCCGTTGATTAAGCCCTTATCCTATCGATTGATACCACATTAAAGTCAGATTTGTCCTATCCAGAAGGTGTAACCTGTACAATGACAGTCATGGTTGAACAGATCGTTCGTGACTACATTTACTACTATGAACTTATTGACATATCGATTAAATGGTTAGATAATAGTTCGCATGCGAAATATTTGCGAAGGGAGCTTAACGTTGCAAGAACAACGGATCCTGGAAATATTCCAAAGCTACCGTGAGGTCCATCAGGCGTTCTTCCAGCTGATGACCAAAGCGGCGAGTAAGCATAAACTCACTGCGCTGCAGCTGATCGTGTTGAGGGTGCTGCGGGAGCACCCTGAGATCCGCCTTTCGGACCTTGCCGAAAAGGTGAAGCTCGGCAACAGCACGACCAGCGGCATCGTCGATCGGATGGTCAAGGCCGGTCTCGTGGACCGGGAGAGGACTGAAACCGACAGGCGAGCGATGACGCTGACCCTTTCCGAGAAAGGGATGGCGCTCTGGCGCGAGACGGAAGCCACCCGCTTGCACATGATGCGGTCCCTGCTTGAGCTGCCTGAGGAAGACCAGCGGGAGCTGGACCGCATCCAGCAAAAAGTACTGCAACTTTTAAGAAATTATAGAGAGGAAGAAGCTTAAGCCATGACCACTATGGTATCCAATCACTTGCGCAAGGGGCCGATCATGGCCTCCTTGCTCATCGCCGCGTTTGTGGCGCTGTTAAGCCAAACGGTGCTTAACGTCGCGCTACCGAAAATGATGGCGGATCTCAATGTAACGGAAAGCACGATCCAGTGGCTGTCTAACGGTTATATGCTGGTGAACGGCGTACTCGTGCCCGTCAGTGCCTTCCTGATTAACCGGTTTACAACCCGGAAATTGTTTCTGGTGGCCTCATCCATGTTTGCACTGGGCACGGTCATCTGTGCGTTATCCGGCGATTTCAGCTGGCTGCTGGCCGGCCGTCTCGTGCAGGCTTGCGGTGCCGGCATCCTGATGCCGCTTATGACGGTCGTCACGCTGACCATCTTCCCGGTCGAGGAACGTGGTAAAGCAATGGGCCTGATGGGGGTCGCAATGATTTTCGCGCCGGCCATCGGACCAACGCTCTCCGGCTGGATCGTCGAGAATTATGACTGGCACGTGCTGTTCTACATCGTGCTGCCGCTTGCGATCATCGCCGTGATTTTCGGCGCCTTCTCGATGAAGGACGTCATCAAGACGTCCCGTCCGAAGCTCGACGTCCTGAGCGTGATCCTGTCGACACTCGGGTTCGGCGGACTGCTGTACGGCTTCAGTGAAGCCGGTACGAAAGGCTGGGACTCGGAGGAAGTCATCATCTGCCTGGCCGTCGGCGCGGTCGCGCTCATCCTGTTCATTGTGCGCTCGATCATGGTGAAGAATCCGCTGCTCGAAATGCGCGTGTTCAAATATTCCATGTTCTCGCTCACGTCCCTGATTAACGCCATCATCACCATGGCGATGTTTTCCGGCATGATCCTGCTGCCAATCTTCTTACAGAACATCCGCCACTTTTCGCCGCTTGATTCCGGTCTCCTGCTGCTGCCGGGGGCTATTCTGATGGGTATCATGTCCCCGATCACGGGCATGGTGTTCGACAAAATCGGCGCGCGCTGGCTGGCCGTCGCCGGTCTTATCATCACAACGATCACGACGTACGAGTTCAGCCATCTGGAAGCCGATTCATCATACAACCATATGATGCTCATTTATACGGCGCGGATGTTCGGGATGTCCATGCTGATGATGCCGATCCAGACAGCAGGCCTCAACCAGCTGCCGCGCCGCCTGAACGCGCACGGCTCGGCGATGTCCCAGACGCTCCGGAACGTATCAGGCGCGCTCGGAACCGCCTTGCTCGTCACGGTCATGACGAACAGAGCAGCCTCGCATGGGAAAGAGCTCGTCATCGCAGGCCATATCAACCCGAAAGACGCGGTCAAGATGGCCGAGGTCACGCAGCAGGCGACCATTTACGGCATCAACCAGTCCTTCGTCGTGGCCACCTGGCTGACTGTCGCTGCGCTTGTCCTGGCGTTCTTCATCCGCAAGGTGAAGCCGCAAGAGGATACGTTGCAGGCACCGGTTAAAGCGCCCGAGGCGAGTGAGCCGGCGGCCCAACCGGAGCCAGCTGCAGCTGTAGCCCAACCGGTAGAACAACCGGCACTCGCGGAGGTAGCGGCTCACGCGGACATGCAAAACAAGGATAGCGAATTCCGAAATGCCATTCGAGGGTTTTTAACCCCGTCTCAGCCTGAGAAAGACGAAGGGCAATTCACCGATAAAGAGTACCGGAAGGCGCTGCTGAAACTGAAGGATGCCACTAACCAGGAGGTAGCGGAACCGGATGAAGAAATGTCCCCCGACCAAGCTTACCGGGAAACGCTCAAGAAATTGAACGGGCTCTTAAAGGAAAACAAATAAAGAAGCGCGTTTGAACAGCGATCAAGAGAGGAGATCAATCGATGAAAATCTATATTGTGTATGATAGTGAAGCCGGGCATACAGAACAGCTGGCCCGTTCCATTGCCAAAGGCGCCCAAAGCGTGGAAGGCACGGAGGTGTTCATCAATCACGTAAGTAAGGCAAACGTCAAAGATCTTGCCGATATGGATGCGATTATTTGGGGATGCCCCGGACACTTCGGCACGATTAGCTCCGGCTTAAAGGAGTGGATCGATAAGCTCGGATATTTGTGGGCAAACGGGACGTTGGTTGATAAAATCGGCGCAGTATTTTGTACGACGGCAACCATTCATGGCGGGATCGAGGCGACCTTGCTAAACCTGGTTACACCGATGCTGCATCAAGGCATGATGGTTGTCGGCTTGCCGGCTAATATTCCGGAGAATGCACTGTACGGCAGTTATTATGGGGTCGGAGTGACATCCCCTGTTGAAGATACCCGCGATGACCTGATCCAATCGCTATTTACGAAGGGTCTCGGACTGGGAGAAGCCCTTGGAAAACGTGTGGCGAATACAGCAAATACCATTGCGGCAGGCAAGAAATTGCTGAGTAACCTTTAAGTGACCTAATGCAAGTACCCGCTGAGGACATCCTCAGCGGGCTCATATCAACGAGAGCGCAGTCCCATTGTTATGGACCGCGCTCTTCTTTTTGATTGAACGAGTAAACATTCATCCTCGACATTGAACCATGTTAGGCCGAAAATAAAATGATAGGCATAATTACAGATAGCTTGGGGGAATGGCAAGGTGGCTGATATCAATGACAATTTTCATCGGCATATGGGGGTTTATGGAATTTGTACAGCTGATCACTGTATCTTAGTTATTCGAAAGGTATTAGGTCCCTACACTGGGAAATATGATTTGCCTGGTGGCCGATTAGAGAAAATGGAGACTTTAGAGCAAGGGATCATAAGAGAATTCCGGGAAGAAACGGGATACACAGTTCGAAAGCTTAAAAATATTGGGGTTTGTGATTTTTCTGTGATGTGGACCTTACAAGATCATACAATAGAACATTTACATCATATTGCCATTCTATATGAAGTTGATGTTGATTCAGAAGAGATCGCTAATGCCATTGAATCGTTTGAAGGACAAGATTCAGAAGGGGCTATTTGGCTGGACTTTGATGAAGTCAATGGTAACAATTCATCGCCTTTGGTATTGCAGGCAATGAAATGGGTATGTACTGGTACCATTCCAGCTGCGGGTGGTTCTTTTGATTATAGAATCTAAGTTTAACATGAAGTACATATTTCCGAAATTTTCATTCTTAAGGGAACTGGAAGAACCAGCAGAAGCCGCGGGCAGATAATATCGTCCGCAGCTGTTACGAATTGGGGTTCTCAAGTTCCTTTCAAATAGCGTCGAAAGCCGGCTTTAGAACCGTTTCGGCCCAATGGCAGAAGCTGGTGGGTGAGGTGTTTTCAGGCGTACGGTGAAGCGCGTTGAAGATCCCGTCCGCTCCGGCTATGTCCATGTCCATCATCCTCTCGGACATGGCCTCCGTATAGCCCATGCCAAGAAATAATTGCTTGTAGCTGTCGAGTACATTTGCTCAAAGCGAATCGGCGTTCCGAGCGCCTCGGTCAGAAGCTTTGCCATATCCTCGCAGGAGAGGTCTTCCGGTCCGAGCACAGCCAGGTTGTCCTGTTTCTCCATGCCTTTTCGGTGCATAATCTTCATTAGTAATGACGGGTTACGAGGTTCTTGCTATATTGGAGTTACCGATAACTCTAGAAAGGATGGAACCCATTTGAAAGAAGCATCAGGTAGCCATGCAGTGCTGTTATTCCGCTTATTTGTGCCGTACGCCGTCATTTTATTGGCCTCGCTACTGGTTGGTTGGTTTGCTTATCACAAAACATCGGAGCTGGTTGAGAGTGAATCGCGGGAAAGGAATTCAGCAGTACTGGGCCAAGTCAGGGAATCGCTTGATCGACGGTTTGCCGAAATCGAGACGATCGCTCGGCAAATGTCCAGCGAGTCCAAAGTGCTCTCGTTTCAGTTTGTCAAATCACCTTTTTCCGATACGCATCCCTACAGGCTCTGGGAACTCGAAAAAAGCCTGTTCGATTATCAGGTCTTCAATCATTTTATCGTTGACTATTATATCGCTTACAAAAACAGCGGTATGGTCGTTTCGCCGGGAAAGGTATACACAAGCAGGCAGCTTTATGATCTGCAGCTTCATTATGAAGGGTTATCTTATGAGGATTGGTATAAGCAATTGTTCAATGAATTTCATTATAAGACCTACATGCCTGGAACTGAGGTAAAGTATGAAGGCAAAGCCTATTCAGTAGTGAGTTACATGCAGTCTTTCGGGAGCAGGGACAGCCAGGGAATGATTACGGTGTTAATCGATAATAAGCAGATTCAGGAGATGCTGGGCCACATCGATATAGAGCAAGGGGGCTTTGCTTACATTGCGGATCAGAACGGGAGGGTGATCAGCCAAATTGGAGATGTAATTCCGGATTCAAATTTGAAAGCGCTTGCAGTCAGAGAAGGGTTTTCCAGAGGCCAGTGGAAGGGCGAAGATATGCTGATCACTCAAACAACCTCCGGATACAATGGATGGACCTATGTGGCGGCACAGCCCGAGGCAGTCGTACTCAGAAAGGCACATTACATCAAAGAGCTGACGCTAAGTGTGTTCACAGCGTCGCTGGCTTTGGGGCTTGCCGCGGCCTTTGTTCTGGCTTACCGCAGCAGCACTCCTGTCATCAAGCTCCAGCGAATGCTTCCTTCGGTCGACAGAAGGGGGGCTAATCGGAATCGCTTGCTTCGGCTAAACGCGATGGAGGATATCCACCATTCGGTATCGGAGCTGATTGACAGCCGTGAAGAGTTAAGACGCAGGCTGGATGAGCAGCTCCCGCTCATGCAAAACGTGTTTTTTGACAGGCTTCTTAAGGGCGGCTTTACCTCTATGGAAGACGTTGAGAACGCTATGGATCATGCCAAGATTTCCATATGCGGCAGCTGCCATACGCTGGCGGTCATCCGGCTGGGGGGATATCAGGCACCTTATAATGAGGGGATGCTCACGGAGCTCGATATTGTAAAGCTGGCGGTCTCCGACCGGATTTCAGGGATGGAACCCGACTCGTTAAAAATTCATGATCTTGGAGAAAACCAGCTTGCCTTATTGCTAAGCAGCCATGCAGACACGGAAGAGCAGTGCCGCGAAGAAGTCAAACGCCGGTTGACCCGTATTTTTGATCAAATCCTTAGTCTGCACCAAGCCGGAATCACCATTGCGGTCGGCGGACAGCAGAGCCGGTTGACGGAAATTTACCGTTCTTTTGGGGAGGCCATATTCGTCCAGAATCATGCCTATTGGGGCGGAAGAGAACAGATTATATTTCATGATGACATGAAGTTGACGGTTCCTGCATACTACTTCCCTTCCGACGTAGAGCAGAGGCTGATTCAAATGGTGAAATCCGGGAATTACCAGGAAACTCAACAGCTGATCCAGATGATTCGGGATAAAAACAATGTAGAGTTGCAGCCATCCCTTGCTGTAGAACGCATCCTGTCACAGGAGCTCTGTGGAACCCTTTTGAAATGCCGCGAACGGGGGCAGCAGGGACCGGACGGTATGATGCCGGAGATAGATACCATTCTGAAGGCGTCCGACCCCCGCATGGATCCGGCTTCTTTGATAGAAATGGTTCAACGGGCACTGCTTGAGCTGTGCAGACAGAACGAGCAGCGTAAAAAAAGCCATAACGATAAGCTCGCCGTACAACTCGCCTCCTTTATCCACGAACATTTTCATGATCCGGACCTCAGTCTGGCTATGCTGGCGAGGGAGGCACGTACTTCCGAGGCGTACGTATCCTATTTTTTTAAAGAGCACATAGGGCTTAACTTTTCCGACTACTTGGAAGATATCCGTATGAACAGGGCCAAAGCCTTACTCGCCGGAGAAAACAGGCCTATTAGTGAAATCGCCCTCTCCGTCGGCTACCTTTCCCTTAATTCTTTTAGCCGTGCGTTTAAACGGGCCAACGGAGTAAGCGCGACCGAATACAGGCGTTTAAATCAAGCCTAATCCTTTCATCACTTGAGATTTGTATAGTCCATAAATCGGGAATAATGCCTTTTCTAAAATTTCGCATAGTGAAAGAAACGTGCAGATTTACCCGGAATTCCTCCCCGTTCTATACTTCGATCACCGGCCGGTACCACATGGCAAAGTAAGGGGGGGATGAAGCTGAAGACGTTGAAGGAGTTGAGGAAAGGCTGGCAGTTGTACGCACTTTTTTTGCTGCCGCTGCTGTATATCATCATTTTTAAATACGTGCCGATGTATGGTGCCCAAATCGCATTCAAGGAATTTAATGTGACCAAAGGGATTACGGGGAGCCCTTGGGTCGGGTTTGGGCAGTTTGAACGATTCTTCCGGTCCCATGAGTTCTGGAGGCTGCTGAAAAATACGCTTTCCATCAGTTTCTACACATTACTGGCGAGCTTCCCGTTTCCGATTGCTCTTGCACTCGGTCTGAATTACGTCAGGAACCGCCGTTTCAAAAATACGGTTCAAATGGTGACCTATGCTCCTTATTTCATTTCACTGGTTGTACTGGTAGGACTGCTGCTGCAGTTCCTCGATCCGCGGACAGGAATGATTAACACGGTGCTTGGATGGGCAGGGCTTGGGCCCTACCATTTTATGGCCAAGGCTTCCTGGTTTCAATCGATCTACGTATGGTCTAACGTATGGCAAAATACGGGTTTTTCCTGCATTATTTACTTGGCTGCGCTTTCAGGGATTGATCCCGCGCTGCATGAAGCAGCCGTGATGGACGGGGCTACCAAGGTTCAGCGCATGCGGCATATCGATCTCCCGGGGATTATGCCCATTGCGGTCATCCTGTTGATTCTGAATACAGGTCAGATGATGGAGACAGGCTTTGAGAAAATTTTGCTTATGCAAAATTCACTGAACCTCCGTTCCTCGGAAGTCATTGACACTTATGTGTATAAAGTCGGCCTGGTCTCGCAGGCCATGAACTTCTCCTATGCAACGGCGATCGGACTTTTCAAGTCTGTCATCGGCTTTATTCTGCTGCTAGTCGTGAATCAGACCGCGAAGAAACTGAAGCAAGAAAGCTTATGGTAGAAGGGGATGCAAGTTATGAAACCATCCATAATGAAGGAAGCCAGGGCCGACCGATGGTTCACCCTACTGAATTATGCCGTGTTGTCCATTATTTTGATCGTTGTCCTGTACCCGCTTATATTTGTCGTCAGTGCGTCATTTAGTTCCAGCACGGCTGTTTTATCCGGCAGGGTGTGGCTATGGCCGGTTGAGCCTACTCTAGAAGGCTATCGGGCTGTCTTCAAAAATGCCATGGTCGTTAAAGGCTTTTTGAACACGATGTTTTATACCGTTGCCGGGACCGGGATCAATTTGGTATTCAGTGTGATGGCAGCCTATCCGCTGTCCCGCAAGGATTTTCGAGGAAGAAATGGTTTTATGCTGCTCTTCGTATTCACGATGATGTTTAGCGGGGGACTCATTCCTTCGTATTTGCTTGTCAAAGATCTAGGCATGATCGACACCGTATGGGCGATGCTGCTTCCAGCTGCTCTTTCCGTTTGGAATGTGATCATTATGCGGACTTACTTTCAGACGACGATTCCGGATGAACTCCTCGAAGCATCTCAACTGGACGGGTGCAGCGATTTACGATTCCTGCTCCGCATCGTTCTCCCTTTGTCCGGACCCATACTAGCGGTTATTGCCTTGTTTTATGCAGTAGGCCACTGGAATCAATATTTTAACGCGATGATTTATTTGAAACGGGCGGAATTGTATCCGCTTCAATTGGTTCTCCGCGACATCCTGGTTCAAAACGAGGTCAATATTGACATGCTCGGAGATGCCAAAACCGCTGCTGCACGGCAGGGATTGCGGGAGCTGCTAAAATATTCGCTCATTGTGGTCACATCCTTTCCGCTGCTTGTCGTATACCCGTTTGTCCAGAAATTTTTTGTCAAAGGGGTCATGATCGGATCGTTGAAAGGCTAAATCCCCAATATGATGGAGGGCTGTTATGAGGAACTTCGTGAAAAAAACGATTGGTTTGGCTGCAGTTCTGAGCTTGCTGCTGGCAGGATGCTCTACGGAATCAGGTTCCAAGCCAGCTGAACCGGATCGCAATGCATCCGGAACGGACATTCAACTGACATCGCCAGGCACCTACCCGCTGGTCCAAGAGAAGACAACACTTAAGGTCATGGTGCGCGGCAACCCGCTGGTCGAAAATTTCGAAACGAACGAATTCACGAAATGGTATGAGGAAAAAACGAATGTGCATATAGAATGGGAAGTCGTCCCGGAGCAAAGCATGCAGGAAAAACTGAACCTTGTACTGGCGAGTGAAGATTATCCCGACGTGATTATGGGCCTGAACATTTCTCCGTCACAGCAAATGATTTATGGCTCGCAGGGCGCTTTTCTTCCTTTGAATGATCTGATTGAGAAGCAGGGGCTGCAAACGAAAAAAATGTTTCAAGATAATCCGGAAATTAAATCCATGATCACAGCTATAGACGGAAACATTTATGCACTGCCGGAAGTCAATGACTGCTATCATTGTTCCATGAGCCAAAAGATGTGGATCTACGAGCCTTGGCTCAAAAAATTGAATCTGAAGATGCCTGAAACGACGGAGGACCTGTACCAGGTACTGAAGGCGTTCAAAGAACAGGATCCGAACGGGAACGGCAAAAAAGATGAAATTCCGCTGGCTATCACACAAAAGTCGTGGAGATCCTCGATCGACGCTTTCCTCATGAACTCGTTTATCTATAACCCGATCTATGGATCAGGCTATAAGCATATGTTCGTCAAGGAGGGCAAGGTCGACGTCGGCTATAACAAGCCGGAGTGGCGTGAAGGCCTTCGGTATATTCAAAAGCTGTACCAAGAGGGGCTGATTGCTCAAGAATCTTTTACCCAGGACGAAAACCAGCTGATTCAGCTGGGCGAAAATCAGGATGCCGTCATCATGGGAGCATCCACGGGCGGACACCAAGGGGTGTTTACCCAACTGCTTGGCGACAGCGGCCGATGGCTTGAATATAAAGCAGTCCCTCCATTAAAAGGGCCGGAAGGCAAACGGTTTGCAGCCGTGGATACTACGGCATTGACTCCAGGCGCGTTTGTGATTACGAAAAAAGCAAAGAATCCCGAGTTGGCGATGCGCTGGGCGGATGGGCTATACGAAAAAGAGCAGACACTACGCAGCGTTTACGGCCGTCCTGGGCAGGAGTGGCGTGATGCGGAGAAAGGAGAGATTGGCATTAACGGCAAGCCGGCGGTATGGTCTGAGCTTAAATCGTTCGGCACCGTGCAAAATGTGAACTGGGCACAGACGGGCCCGGCGCTCCGTACCAATGACTTCCGATTGTCTGCGGTTGCAAAAGGGGACGACGATCTGGAGGTTATTTTATATCAGGAAACGAAAAATAAATATGAACCCTATAAGCCGACGGATGTGAGTACACTTCCTCCGCTCTTCTTGACCAATGAGCAGGCAACCGAGGCTGCAGATTTGGCCAAGACGATCAACGATTATGTCGACGAAATGATCGCCCGCTTCGTGATTGGCGATGCAAGTTTGGATCAGGACTGGGATAGCTATGTCAGCCAACTAGATGCTATGAATCTGAAGCGGTATCTCGAAATTTACCAGACGGCATATGATAGCCGCAGTAAATAAAACAGACGAAGAGCATGACCATCGATAAGGGGAAGTACCAAGGGTATATGAAGGTCGGTGAACAATAGCTCATTCATGACACGACGGCAGCCGGCCAAAATCATCGGCTGCCCTCGTTACGTTATCAGGCAGTAGACGTTTGCAGGCAAAGGTTGCTGCAATGGAATAGCAATCCCGAAGAAATCGAGTATGCGAATAAAGGTATAATAAGCTTTGTAACTGTCCAGCTATTCATTTGTCAGTCAATAAATTGAAGGAGTCTGTGATGAAAAACATCTTTAATCAAACGGACACTATGGAGATCTTGAGCCGAATAGACAAATTGAGTCCAAATTCACGCGCTCAATGGGGTAAGATGGATGTTGCCCAAATGCTAGCTCATTGCTCATCGTTCCATGACATTGCAATGGGCAATACCTTTCCCCCAAGAGGTTGGTTAGGCATATTCATTGGAACGTTCGTGAAACCAATGTTTTATAATGACAAGCCACCAGCCCGTAACATGTCCACGATTCCTGCAATTATGATTGTAGAAGAAAAAGAATTTGAAACAGAAAAAGTAAAATTAAAACAAAAAATTGTAACATTCCAAAGCAATGGCCCGGAAAAATGTACGTCTCACCCACATCCCTTTTTTGGAAAACTGACTCCTGAGCAATGGGGAAAAGGATTATACAAGCACCTGGACCATCACTTAAATCAATTTGGTGTTTAGTCATTAACAGAAGTATCAAGGTCTGGCAAGATAAAACCCTCACTTATCAGGTTATGGTAGGTGAGGGTTTTAACGTGTTTAGATGATAGGATCCATGCGGCATATTCCGAGTTGGGCCAGAGCGTAAGCGACGCCATCTTCTTCACAGTACGTGTCACCATGTGTACCCGTTCCTGCACGTAAGAGACTTTTAGGATCCTGATACAAAAACCAAAACTGCCAGTAAACCAGAAGATGTATAATGTATTGGATAAGTAAAACCAACTTGGATGAAGGTCGAGTCTTTTGGGTTGACTGAATATGTAAGCGGATACATATTGTAAGGCAGGTCTTAAAGGTTATTACAACTACCCGAAAATAGAGGAGGAAAAGCAAATGAGCATGTGCATTCAAACCCACATCGATTGGCCCGCATTCTTGTCCCGTCACGATATGTTATGGCAAACCAAACCTATAAGCTGGGATGAAGGAGTTTTTATAGGCAACGGTCTTCTTGGAGCCATGATATATAGCGAGGAGCATCGGGATCAACGACATGTGCTGAGGTTCGTGCTGGGACGGACCGACGTGACGGCTTCGCGTGAAGGAGGGGCTAAGGCGTTTCCTGTACGGGTCCCTATTGGTGAGATCGCGTTGGAAATGGAGGGTTGGATCTATCAGCCTTGTGAGATTCGGCTTGATCTTTGGAATGCTGAAATGCGCGCGGTGATCCCTACGACGAAGGGAGAAGTCAGATTAAGGGCATTGATCCATGCCCTATATCCGGTTCTGGCCATTGAACTTGATAGCGATGAAGGTGAGCAGAGGGCGGAAATGAGATGGTATTCCTATCCTGAGGTCGATCCCATTCTGAAGAATGCCGATGGAATCAACCTGAACCAATACATACCGGAGATCACTGTCGAACGGACGGAAGAGGAAGGGACTGGCATCGGTGTTCAATCCTATGGAAAGGGCGAAGGCTGCACAACGGCTTGGAAGGTGCACAATTACGGAAGAGTGAAGGAAGGTAGCGGAGAATGCGAAAATGATGTGAGGTATCACCGTTTATGCCTGTTGACGGTGGTCAACGGAATATCAAATGAAGACAGGGAAATTGCACGCCATGAACTTGAGAATGTGCCCCAGGAAGATTTGACTTCGTGGATAGCCGAACATCGCCGTTGGTGGCATGACTATTATCCGGCAAGCTTTATCTCGATTCCGGACACGCAGCTCGAGAGCTTTTATTGGATCCAAATGTACAAACTGGCCTCTGCAACAAGAAAAGATCTCCTTCCAATAGATAACCAGGGCCCGTGGATGACCTCAACGCCATGGCCGGGATTATGGTTTAATATGAACGTTCAGATGAGCTATTCACCGGTATATACCGCGAACCGTCTTGAGCTCGGACAATCCCTCATTTCTTCGCTGCAGCAGCATCAGGAGCAATTAATTCGTAACGTTGATGAATCTTTCCGCAGCGATTCGGCTGGCCTGGGGCGAAGCAGCAGCTATGATCTGAACAGCCCGGTTGAAGATGAGGTCGGAAATTTAACGTGGATCATGCATAATTGCTGGAGGCAGTACCGCTATTCGATGGACGAGACGCTGCTCCGTGATTTTGTTTATCCGCTGTTGCGGCGAAGCATCTGCCTCTATATGCATCTTCTGGAGGAAGGTCCGGACGGCAGACTCCATCTGCCACCTACGGTATCGCCTGAATACGGCTCGTTTAAACAACTCAAGACCCCCGATGCTCATTACGACCTCTCCCTGCTGCGCTGGGGCTGCGAAACACTGCTGTATGCTGCCAAAAGGATGGGGATCGAAGATCCGCTGCAGGCGCGCTGGGCCGATATTCTTGCCAGGCTTACGCCGCTGCCGGTAGACCAAACAGGATACAAAATCGGAAGGGATCTCAGCCTGGAATTCGGCCATCGTCATTTCAGTCATTTGCTGGCTGTATTCCCGCTGCATATTACCGGAAATTCTGAAGAGGAACGGCAGCTCGCCATTCGTTCCCTCAGACATTGGATAGCCAAGGAAGGTGATCTGCGCGGGTTCAGCTTCACCGGAGCCGCTTCTATTGCAGCAGCCATGGGTCTGGGCGATGAAGCACTAGCCTATTTGCGAAGCTTAATGCATTTGATTAAACCAAATACGATGTATAAAGAGGCGGGTCCGGTCATCGAGACGCCTTTAGCCGGGGCGGAAGCGATTCATGACATGCTGCTGCAAAGTTGGGGGAACATCATTCGGGTATTTCCTGCGGTTCCGGAGACGTGGCAGGAGGCTGTTTTTCACAATTTGCGTGCTGAAGGAGGATTCCTTGTAAGCGCTGCCTCGAAGGCGGCACAAACGACTTTTATCCGCATTCAGAGTCTTGCCGGGGAGCCATGCAGATTGCTAACAGATCTTGCATATTCGGAACAAGGGTTTGTGATCGAAGTTCAAGGTAAGAGGGCCCAATTTATATTACATGAGGATAGATCGATCGAAATTGTGCTGAAATCTGGCGATGAGGCCGTGCTGTATATTTCAGACGGTGAGGAGCCACGGGTAATTGCACCTGTGCCGGCTGAGCCGGGCATGCAGCACTTTTTTGGAAGCAGGAAGCCATGGCGATTGTATGGATTCCCGAAATAAGCCCAGGGAGGCATGAATGATCATGTTTAAGCAGCTGCGCAAGTACAACCGAAGCGTGATAGTGACTTGGCTCATTTCCTATATTACCGTGTTAATGGTGCCCATTCTCATCAGTATTGTTCTGTATTTCATTACCTATCAACAGGTCAAGACGGAAACAAACCGTTCGAATGCGTTGTTATTGGAACAGATGGAGATGTCGATTGACAGCAAGCTGAAAGGGCTGGAGCAGCTGAGCCTGGAGATTGCTTTAAACCGGAATATCTCCAGCTTTTCGAGTGTCGATCCCCCGCTCAGCGATGCTCATTATTATGATTTGTTCCAAATTTCCGAAAGCCTGCGCACGTATAAAAATGCGAATGATTACATTGAGCAAATTTATGTCATGTATACAAACAGTGATACGGTGATCTCCACCTACGATCATATGAACCGCCAGGGTTTGTTTCAAAAGCTGCGCCAGCAGGACGATACCTCTTTTGAACAATGGAATAGCTTATTTGAGCGAAAATATGTAAACGGCTATACGCCGATGACGTTTTGGGATGGAGGGACTTCAATCCCGGTTGTTGTGTTTGCAAGATCCCTTGTTTTTAACACACCGGGGCAGCCGCCGGCAATCGTACTGTTTGTCATGAAGGATTCGAAATTAATCGAAAGCGCCCCGCGGCATCCGGATGCAAGGATGTTCATTCTGGATACGGAGAGCCGGTATATCGCCGCTCGGACAGATCCAGGCCTCCTGCCGCAGCATCTCACCTACGGGGAGCTCCGGGATCAGCAGGGCATCGTGTATAAAGATGTGCAGGAGCAGCAAGCAGCCGTTTCCTATATCACTTCAAGGATAACGGGCTGGAAATACGTTTCCGTATTACCGGCATCCCTCTTTAACGAGAAAATGCAGTATATGCGCAAGCTCATATGGATCAGTATCGGAATGTGCTTCCTGGTTGGAGGCGTAATTTGCGTCCTTTTTCTGCGGAAAAATTATATGCCGATCCAAGTGATGCTCCAAAGTCTTTCGCATAAATTCGGATTGCGTTTTGACGGAGGTTCAAGTGAATATTCCTTCCTACAAGGGGCCATTCAGCATTATTTTACGGAGAAGGAAGATATGCGTGCGCGTTTAGACCAGCACCGTAACACGATTCGGGCCCATCTCATCCGCAGGCTTCTTAAGGGATCCATAGAAAAGGAGGCTCTTCTACACGAATCCCTTGCTGCCCATCATATTGAGTTCTCATCCGACCGCTTTGTGGTCATTCTCATGTCCGTGGACGGTTTCGGGAAATTCGAACAGTACGGCCAGAACGGCCAGTCGGATCAAAAGGAGCAGATGCTGCATTTTATTCTGACAAACGTCCTGGTGGATGCAGCAGCGGATGATGCCGCTATATACACGACGGAAATGAATGATGTTCTTGCATGTATTGTGAATTTTCATAAAAGCGATTCTGAAGAGCGGGAGCGGCTTACTCTGCATCGCATATCCGCTCAGGTTCGTGAATTTATGCAGGAACAGATGCAGGTTGAGCTGACGATCGCGGTTGGAGAGGTTTATTCAGACATCTATGAAATCGCGCAGTCCTATCATGAGGCACTGGATGCCCTGGAGTATCGGATTGTACTTGGAAGCGGACAGTTCATCCGGTATCGGGATACGCAATTGAATCAGGCGCCGCCGCATCATTATTATTTCCCACTCAGCGTCGAACAGCAGCTCATCTATGTAGTGAAGAGCGGAAATTACGCGAAGGCTGAGGCGCTGATCGAAGATATTTTCCAGAAAAACTTCACGGGACACCCGGTATCCGTTCCACTTGCCAAATGCTTAATGTATAACATGGCCAGCACGATGCTTAATACGGTTGATGAAGTCAGCATTACCGGCAAACGATCGCTGGAGGCGCATCTCTTGGATGTAGAACCGCTCCTTTCATGTGAGCATGTCCCGCAAATGAAGGAACAATTGAAGGTCAAGCTGAGTCAGGTCTGCAGCTGGATTCAAGCCGAGAAGCGGGATCACCACCGCTATTTAATTGAAGATGTACAGCGCTACATAGAGAACCATCTGCACGATCCGAATTTGAATATTTCCATGATCGGAGATGTATTCCGGATGACCCCGTCCTATATCTCGCGTCTTTATAAAGATCATACGGGAGAAGCGCTGCTGGACACGATTAACCGTTCGCGTCTGGCCGAAGCCAAAAACCTCCTGAAGCATAACAAGCTGACCGTCAATGAAGTCGCTGGCCGTGTCGGTTATGCGGATGTCAGCACGTTTGTACGAACCTTTAAAAAGTTTGAAGGCATGACTCCCGGAGCATTCCAAAAGGCGGCGCAATAACGCAGAGGACAGACAAGATCACGGTTTTTTCAAGAATTGCCTATCATTTTATGTTTTGTCTATGTTCACTTTCGCGGATTTGTTGAACAATGGCTTCGGATACTTTGTTTTGAAAGGGTATTCATCATACTATCCTGAATCGGGGGAATGGCAATGGATCGACGTTTGCGGATAGGCAAAATCTTAATAAGGCGTTTTAAAGCGGGTGTCTCTTCTGTCCTGCTCATGAGTTTGATCCTGGCGGGATGCTCAACAGGAAGCACTGAGGAAGGTGAACCGAAAGATCAAGCGGGCGCATCCTCAGATATCGGTTCGACCTATCCGCTGAAGACGAGCGAAGGGTTCACATCATGGGAAGCTTTGAACAATAATGCCGTCACCTTCTATTCCAATCTAGCCGAAACACCGTTTGGAAAGGCGCTTGCGGAGAAAACAGGGGTGAACGTGAAGTATGTCCATCCGAATGATCAGCAGACGAAGGAACAATTTAATCTGATGATCGCTTCTGATGAGCTGCCGGATACGGTCGAATATGACTGGACCGGGCGAAGCGCAGGCTCCTATCCGGGGGGACCGGAGAAGGCGATCAAAGATGGGGTCATTCTGGAACTCAATGATCTCATTGACAAGTATGCGCCAAACCTCAAGAAAAAGCTGGAAGCAGACAAGGAACTCGACAAGATGGTGAAAACGGACAGCGGCAAATATTACGTATTTCCGATGATCCGCAACCCGTCCGGGCTGGTATTCCGGGGACCGATCATTCGAAAAGACTGGCTCGACGACTTGAATTTGCCTGTACCTACCACGATTGCGGAATGGGAAACCACGTTAAAAGCTTTCAAAGATCAGAAAGGGGCGAAAGCTCCGCTTAGCGTCACGTACACGGGAGGAAATTTTGAAATCCGGGATGCTTTTATCGGTGCCTACCATACGTCCAACTCTTTTTATATTGATGACGAGGGCAAGGTGAAGTATGGGCCGGTCGATCCACAGTACAAGGATTTTCTGGCGTTGTTCCGCAAATGGTTTGCCGAAGGCTTGTTCGATAAGGATTTTGCACTTACGGACGGCAAAGCTCTGGATAACAAGATTTTGACCGGCCAGACCGGAGCAACGGTATCACTGCTGAGCGGCGGCCTTGGAAAGTGGATGGATGCTATGAAGAAACAGGACCCGAAGTTTAAATTGGTGGGTGCCCCTTATCCAACGATTCAGAAAGGTGAGGTTCCGTTTACGGGTCAGCGTGATTTCAAATACAACCCCGGTCCAAGCAAAGCGATTACAACCGCCGCCAAAAATCCGGAATTGGTCGCAAGGTGGCTGGATTATGCATACAGCGATGAAGGTGCCATGCTGTTCAATTTCGGCATTGAAGGCGAGAGCTATTCGATGGACAACGGAACTCCGGTGTATACCGATTTGATCAAAAATAACGAGAAATACAGCCTGCAGCAAATGGTATCCCAATACTCCAAACCGAATGGTCCGTATGAAGCGGATGAGCGCCGCAATTGGAATACGTTCCCTGAACAGGATGAGGCCGTTAAAATATGGTCTCAGACAGACGCGGAAAAGCACACACTGCCCGCTTTCCTCACCCCAACGGACGAGGAGAGCAAGGAGCTCGGCAAAATCTTGACGGACGTAAGCAACTATAAGGAAGAGATGTTCGTGAAGTTCATCGTTGGGAAGGAACCGATGGAGAATTATGATGCTTACGTCGCACAGATTAAGAAGCTCGGGATTGATCGGGCGGTCGAAATCTATCAGAATGCGCTGGATCGGTATAACGAGCGGTAAGTGTTGATCAGCCCGGAGGAGTGATAACCGCCCGATTCTTCTGGGCTTTAGATTGATCATGAGGAGTGACAACGGCATGGCGAAACATCCGCCTCAAGAGCAGCATGCGGCTCTATTGACCACTTACAGAAGCAGGAGCCTGATCCGCTGGGGAATTCTGAAGGATATCCGAAGAAATCCCTGGCTCTATATCATGCTGACACCGGTGCTGCTCTATTTCACTATTTTTCACTATTATCCGATGTACGGCGCCCTGATAGCTTTCAAAGATTTTTCCCCGCGATTAGGAATCATGGGAAGTCCATGGGTAGGCTGGGAACACTTCGAGTCCTTTTTTGAAGGCATTTATTTCTGGCGTGTCATTAAAAATACGTTATTAATCAGCTTCTATGAGCTGCTTTTTGGATTTCCCGCTCCCCTGATTCTTGCCCTTCTGCTGAATGAAGTGAGAAAGACGGTATTTAAACGGACCGTCCAAACCTTTACCTATATGCCTCATTTTATATCGCTTGTTGTCGTATGCGGCATGATCAAAGAGTTTACGATGAGTGATGGGATCATTAACGACCTGCTGGCGTTGTTGGGCTGGGAGCGGGTTTCTTTACTGCTTGAATCCCAATATTTCCGTACGATCTTTGTCTCATCAGGAATTTGGCAAAATATCGGATGGGGGACCATTATCTATTTGGCGGCGTTAGCCGGTATCGACCAGGAGCAGTATGAAGCGGCAAAAATGGACGGCGCAAGCCGCTGGAAGCAAATGCTCCATGTGACATTGCCGGGAATTATGCCCACCATCATCATCCTGTTCATTCTGGAAATGGGAAGAGTCATGAATGTGGGAGGGGAGAAGATCATTCTCCTATACAATCCGTCCACCTATGAAACCGCGGATGTGATTAGTTCATATGTGTATCGTGTAGGACTGCAGGAGTTCGATTACAGCTTCAGTTCGGCCGTAGGACTGTTCAATTCCGCCATCAACTTTATGCTGGTCATCTGCTCCAACTGGTTGAGCCGGAAGATGAACAATACGGGCTTATGGTAGGAGGAACTTGCTCATGAAACGAAGAATCGGCCGACCATCCCTAGGTGAGAGAGCATTCGATGCCTTTAACTATACTTTATTAACAGTTATCACCATCTTTACGGTTTACCCCCTGGTCTATGTTTTATTCGCTTCTCTAAGCGATCCGACGCTGTACATGCAGCATTCCGGGATATTATGGAGACCGTTAAAATTCAGTTTCCATGCTTACGAGCTGGTGTTTGAAAATCCAATGATTGTTAAGGGCTATGTCAATACCTTCATTATTCTTGCCGGCGGACTTGTCCTCAATATCATCTTAACAGCCTTTGGGGCGTATGCGTTATCGCGCAAGGGACTACGTTACCGTAAACAGCTCATGCTGTTTATCGTATTTACGATGTTTTTTAATGGAGGCCTGATTCCTTTATATTTCACGGTAAAAGGGCTTGGCCTGACGAACTCGCTGTGGTCTCTGATGATCCCTCAGGCGATTTCGGCCTTTAATCTGATTATTATGAGGACGGCGTTCGAGGCTGTGCCTGACAGCCTGGAGGAATCGGCAAAGATCGATGGGGCGAATGAGTTCGTCATTCTCTTCCGGATCATGATCCCGCTCTGTATGCCGGTGATGGCCGTAATGCTGCTTTACTATGGGGTCAGCCACTGGAATTCATGGTTTAACGCAATGATCTATCTGCAGGACCGATCCCTATATCCGCTTCAGTTGGTTCTCCGCGAGCTGCTGCTGCTCAATGATGCCAGCTCCATGGCTACCGGAGCCAGCGGTGGAGAGGTTGCCATTATCGGTGAAACGCTCAAGCACGCGACGATTATCGTGGCCACCGTTCCGATTCTGCTGGTCTATCCATTTCTGCAGAAGTATTTTGTCAAAGGGGCCTTGATTGGGGCGATTAAGGGATAAAAAAGTTGAGTAGCCAAGGGAGGTTTACGATGAATAAGCTCGGAAGCGTAAATGACAAGCATTTGGAGACATGGTGGAGGCAGGCTCAGCAAAAAGTGGAACGTTTGATGCAAAAGGAACCCCTGCTTGCGCCGCATGCGGCAAAATCCGGAGAATACGACGGGTTGACATTGGATAACTGGATATCGGGGTTTTGGCCGGGAATGCTGTGGATTTATTACGATATGACAGGAGATCAAAGGTGCCTAGATGCAGCTTGGGACTGGGACATCCGAATGGAGCGGCTGACGCTGGAGGAGAACCGTTTTCATCATGATGTCGGATTTCAATATTTGCCGACCTCGATTCTGAAATATAAGCTAACCGGCGACGCCGATGGCAGAAGGAGGGGTTTGGCAGCTGCCAACTTTCTGGCAGGCCGGTTCAACCTGGCTGGTCAGTACCTGCGGGCTTGGAACCGCGATCTCCCGGGATGGGCAATCATCGATTGCCTCATGAATTTGTCCATTCTGCTGTGGGCGGCAGACGAGAGCGGGGATCCGAGATTCAGCCATATAGCCAAAGCGCATGCCGACATGGCCTTAAGGTATATGGTCCGGCCCGACGGTTCTACCTGCCATGTAGCCGTGTTTGATCCCGCGAACGGCGAGCTGCTGGAATATAAAGGCGGGCAAGGCTATGCTCCGGATTCCTGCTGGTCCAGAGGGAATGCTTGGGCATTATACGGCATGGCAAACCTATACCGGTACACGAGGGAACACGAATATCTGCAGGCATCGCAGCGGGTGGCACACCACTTTATCGCTTCATTGCCGGAGGATATGGTTCCGCCTTGGGATTTCCGTGTTCCGAACCAGGAGACCGAGCCTCGGGATACCTCTGCTGCGGCCATTGCCGCTTCAGGTCTGCTGGAGCTTGCGGAATTAACATCTCCCGAAGTGGGGGCTGTATATCATCATGCAGCCACGCGTATTATCGCTTCTTTATCTGAACGCTATTCCACTTTCGGCGACGATGAGCACGAAGGGATTCTGCATAGCGCGACAGGGCATAAGCCGGAAGGCGTCAATGTCAATGTATCCTTGATCTACGGGGATTATTATTATGTGGAGGCGCTCGCGAAACTACGGGGCTGGTCTCACCGTGTATTTTAGTGCTTTACATCGTTAATTAAAGAAAGAGGTGAAGCGTATTGAGTACGTTACTGAAAAAAACGATCAGGCAGAGGCTTACGGGCAGAGTAGGGATAGGACTTTTACTGACGTTGTTATTAGGGTCATTAACGTTACAACCTTCACAGGTGAATGGAGCAGCGAATGAAACGGGAGGCAGCCATATGAAACTAGCAGTGAGCGGTGTGACGGTCAGCTCATACCAGCCGAACACGAATTATGTACCTGAAAAGGTCGTGGATGGGATCTGGGGAGAAGACACAGACAGCCAGCAAAGCCGCTGGTCAGCATCCGGGCAAGGGGAATGGCTTCAGTTTGACCTGGGGCAGCCGCAAAAGGTAACTTAT
Organism: Paenibacillus sp. SSG-1; assembly: GCF_002224835.1. Lineage (NCBI taxonomy): Bacteria > Bacillati > Bacillota > Bacilli > Caryophanales > Paenibacillaceae > Paenibacillus > Paenibacillus sp. SSG-1. The sequence continues at coordinate 2,974,458 of NZ_MBRK01000001.1, read as the reverse complement.
GCGAACATCGCTTTTTTAAACTCACGGGAACGGCTTTCCAGCTTTGAAATCACTGCATCGGATACGCCTGATTTCGAGACGGGGACCGTCGTTCTTGGCAGGCAGTCCAGCCGTCAGCTCCAGCCGGAGGAGAGCATCCTGCAGACCTATGTGTTTGATCAGCCGGTGAAGGCGAGATACCTCCGTCTTACGGGATATGGAAACAGTGCCAGCGGAAGCTCGGGAAATTGGAACAGCATTATGGAAGTGGAGCTGTATGCAGGAAACCCGCCAGAGACAGGGGAACCGGCCCCTCCTCCATCTGACGCGGGAAGTGTTAAGGAAGGGGAGGTCAAACCTCCTGAATTCAATCATATTAAGGTCCGGACGGCCAAGGAGCTGCAGTCGGCCCTTGATGAAGCCGTCAGCGGAACATGGATTGAGCTTCAGCATGGCAGCTATGAACAAAATGGCCCGTTCGTCATTAAAGAAAAGCATGGTACCGCAGCGTATCCGATCCGGGTAACGGCAGCGAAATCCGGCAAAGCGGTGATTACAGGGAACAGCTACATGCACATTGAGAATTCCAGCTACATTGAGGTAACGGGACTCCAATTCCGGAATGGCATCGGAGATGAGACGGGAGATCAAACCCTGGTCGAACGCGGATTAGAAAACCGCTCCTTGACGGGTGTCCATCCTGGCGTGCAGCTGCAGAGCTCCAGCCATATCTCCATTGTGGGGAACACCTTCGCGCTCGATGAGACCGGTCAGCCGTACCGGTTCAAGGCAGATAAGCGTTCCGTGTGGTGCCTGGTCAACATCAAGGGGAGCTGCCGCTATGGAGAAAACAGCTATGATCCGAGCGGTGAAGTTTATAGCGGGTCGACACCGTATGAAGATGATAAGCTGCTAACCGACAATGGAACCAACCGACATTATATCCGGGTCGAAGGTACGAGCAGCCATAACCGGATCGCTTATAACGACATCGGTCCCAAGAAGGGATTTGGCGCTGTGGTGATCTATGACGGCGAGGGCCACAGCGGGCAGAGCATTTCGCAATACGATGTGATTGAATACAATCATTTTCACGATATCGGCCCCCGGGTCAGCAACGGCCTGGAAGCGATTCGCCTCGGGTTATCCAGCTTGTCATTATCCTCAGGCTATGTGACAATCCAGCATAATCTATTTGACGGGTTAAACGGCGAAGACGAAATTATTTCGGTAAAAAGCAGCGATAACATTATCCGCTACAATACGGTGCGCAATTCGTATGGCGGGATCGTATCCCGTCACGGGAACCGCAACCGCTTCTATGGCAATTTTATTGTCGGCGATGGAAAAACGGCTGGGCTCAGCGGCTTCCGGATCTATGGCAACGACCATCAAATCTTCAACAATTACATGGAGGGGCTAACGGATAAAATTATCCGCCTTGACGGCGGCACGCATGACGGGGGACCGGAAGGCGGAACGAACCCGACCGTCCGCTGGGGCGGAGAGAATGAACAAACCGCTGTGTTAAACAGCCTTCCGGAAGAGGAAAGAACAGAGCTGCTGCGTGGGCACTGGCGGCAGTATAACGTCCAAATCTACCATAATACGATTGTGAATGTCGGCAACAACACGCCTGTGTTTACCCTCGGTGGAAGAACGTATCAGCCGGTTGGGACGAAGATCTATAACAATCTGATCTTCAGCCATGCGGGCACCATGTTTACTGAGACGGAAGCTATGATGAAAGCACCGGCTCAGGAACGACCCGAATACAAAGGGAACAAGGTAGAAGGCATTGCGCCTATTTCGAACAATTCCGTTGTTGGCGGGGCAATCCGCAAAGAGGATCTGAGGCTGGTCCGCGGTAATGACGGGTTAATCCGGTTGTCGGTATACAGTCCGGCCATCGATGCGGCCATCAGCCCGCTGCTGGCTCTGGACGACATGGACGGCCAGATGAGATACGCGCCGGATGTGGGCGCAGATGAATATAGCTCCGGCAAATCCATAACCAATCGGCCGCTCACGACCATTGATGTTGGACCCCGGGCATTAATGAAATAACGCGCTTCCAACGGCAAGTAAATGAAATTCCGTAGCAATACAGAATGCAGTTAGTAAATGAAAAGGCCAACTCGGTTAACGAGTTGGCCTTTATTTTTGTAAATCCTTACCACAGCATGTGGTGACACCTATTTGGACACATACATGCCATCCAGACAAAAATGTAACTTGGCCGCTAATCTGCATTATAATCGTCAACCCAGGGTAATAAGAAATATCTGTGCCGTGTAAGGGAGGAACTAGATATGCATTGGAAAATAAGAGAGGCGAAACCGGAGGACTTTGATGCGATCAACGAGCTCGTTGGTCAATTATACAGCATCCATGCAAAGAACCGGCCGGACATCTACAGACCTTGCGATAAACCGCTCGATTACGATTATTATATTTCAATGTTGAACGACGACAACGTAAAGGTCTTCATCGGGGAAGACGGTGACCGAATAATCGCCTACACCATTATAAATTTCATGGATGCACCTAAGAGGGCCGCTTATGTAAAACGAAGATATATCGAATTAGACCATATCTGTGTGTCAGAAGAATACCGAGGGAAGGATATCGGAAGCAAGTTTATCAACTATATTAAAGAGCTCGCAAAATCGCAGCAGTTTAGCAGTATCGAATTGCATGTAGCGGAATTCAATGAAGATGCGATCGGATTTTATGAGGCCAAAGGATTCAAACCGAGAAGCAGGACGCTGGAATTGCCTATCGTATAAATCGCGAGACTAACCAAGTACAAGGTTCGAGTTTAATCATGACTACTACTTTCATAGGTTAATGAAGCTACCGGGCAGGATTGTGGAACGCTATGCCGAATACCTCAATAATCAAGTTGATTCAGACAAAAATTTGCATTTTAAATAGGAGAGTTGTATGGGAGATCAGTTGAACTGGGCCGGGAACTATCGCTACAGCTCGTTGGAGCTGCTTGAGCCTAAAAATCTGGAAGAGGTTAAGGATCTGGTAGTTAACCGCAGTAGCATACGCGTGCTTGGCTCGCGTCATTCTTTTAACGGAATTGCCGACACTGGTGGCAGCCATCTCTCGCTTCGAAAGATGAATCGGGTCATCGATCTCGACCGAGAACAGAACATCGTAACTGTCGAGGGTGGCATTCGATATGGCGATCTGTGCCGCTATTTAAATGATCGTGGCTGCGCGTTGCATAATTTAGCGTCGCTTCCGCACATTAGTGTGGCTGGCGCCGTGGCGACAGCTACCCACGGCTCGGGCGTCCATAATGCAAGCTTGGCGTCTTCTGTCCGTGCTATTGAGCTAATGAAATCGGATGGAGATGTTACGGTGCTTACGCGAGGGGTTGATCCCGAGTTTGATGGGGCGGTCGTCGGGCTTGGCGGACTGGGAGTCGTCACTAAGCTTACACTGGATTTAGTACCTTCGTTTCAGGTAAGTCAGACCGTATATGAACGTCTTCCTTTTTCTGCACTGGATAGTAGCATCGAAGAAATTTTATCTGCCGCGTACAGTGTCAGCTTGTTTACGAATTGGGCAGAGCCCATATTCAATCAAGTGTGGGTAAAACGAAAGCTGGGAGCAAACGGGGAGGATGAGGCACCATCCCATTTCTTCGGGGCTATACCCGCTCCGGAAAAACGGCATATGGTTTCTGGTCAATCTGTCGTAAACTGTAGCGAGCAGTTAGGCGTCCCGGGACCATGGTACGAACGGCTGCCTCATTTCCGCATGGATTTTACCCCCAGCGCGGGCAATGAACTGCAAAGTGAATATTTCATTCCGAGGCAGCATGCGCTCGAAGCGATACATGCGCTAGGCAAATTGAGTGATCGAATTGCACCTCTGCTCTTCATTTCCGAGATACGAACAATTGCTTCGGACACATTCTGGATGAGCCCATGCTACCATCAAGACAGCGTTGGTTTGCATTTTACATGGAAGCCGGAGTGGGAGCGGGTGCGCGAGTTACTTCCGCTTATCGAACATGAACTGGAACCGTTTGGAGTACGTCCGCATTGGGCGAAGCTGTTTACGATGGAGCCGGAAAGATTACAAGCCCGGTATGAGCGGTTAGCGGATTTCCGTCAGTTGCTGCTTCGATACGATCCAACCGGGAAGTTTCGGAATTCGTTTCTGGATCATTACATTATGAGTTAATTTAAAGTATTAATGACTTAATTAGAATATGTGATCAGACCTCCACCTCTTACAATAAGGGTTGGAGGTTTTGGAGTTTGTAAGCTGCGAAAGAATCCATTTGATCAGTAAGCTAAAAGGTAGATAAGTGTAACTTTCTATTATTTGTATGCGTTTAATAATTATAACTGCTATAAAGTGAAGAGCGAGGAAATGTTTAGGAGTGAACAAATGTGAGGATGGATTTTACAAGCATTAGAATAGTGTTTGTTGTGGGTTGTATCGTTTTTGTATTGGGTAGTGTCATGGTATTCCAAAGCACGGATGCTAAAAGTACAATGATTCAAAGCAACAGAAATACTCTAAACTACCCTGAAAATGAACATGGGCAAACGTACGGTTCAGCTCAAGAGGACCACTCCGCTGATATGCTCCCTGATTTAATCCATGCAGGTAGTGTGAATGGTATTCAAGGGTACTTGCTGAAAAAGGATTACCTCGGTGAACCTGGCGATGTTCCACTGTATGATGTTGATGGGAAAACGGTAATTGGTACTTTTCATGTTGGCGCCAAGAATATGAACTTTCCTAAAAATATACACGGACAGACGTACGGTTCTAGCGCAGATGCTGCTTCTCCTGGTATGGAACCTGAATTAATCAGGGCTATAGGTGTGGATGGCACTGAAGGATATGTGCTGAAGAAAGATTTAGATGGTGAGCTACCTAAATCACCCGAGGAAGCCATTGCGATACAGAACAGTAGATCACCAGATGGTCGTGATATTCCGCTGTATGACGTTGATGGTGAATCCGTAATTGGTGTGTTTCATGTAGATTAAGTGCAACGTCTATTCAGATAAAATTCAAAAACTTCCGATAAATAAATAACATACATGCTTAAAGCCGCGTAGCAGCGGTTATTTTTGTTTTCACAATATAGGTGTGAAAATTCTACAATGGTCATCCTGAAAAATTTCCTATAACATCGCCAAAAAAAATTTATTCGCGTACTGAACCTTTTTCCCCATGAGAGCGAATTAAGGGTTGTAACACGTTCAGGAGGGGCCCCTATGAATGATAATGAGTTACTATCGTGGCTTGAAAAAGCAAAGTTAGGCGACGAGTCCGCCTTTCAGCTAGTCTATCAGGCGACTCACCAAGACGTCTATCGGACGGTTGCTTTTCTCGTCTACAACAAACAGGATATTGAGGATATCGTGAATGAAGTGTACATGAGCATGTGGCGGACGTTTCAAACCTACGACCCGAACCGGCCGTTCCGGTTTTGGCTGCACGGGATTACTGTCCGTCTAGTCCAAGACTGGAAAAGAAAGACATGGCGGCGAATTCGCCTCTTTGAACGAAACCGCCGGATGACATGTGAACATTTCGACGGGACGGACAAAGCTGTGCTGCAGTTCGAGATGCAGCATGAACTTTTCAGCCTTGTCCGCCAATTATCGTACAAATTACGTGTGGTCGTCATCCTTCGCTATTTTCACGACTACGCTCTGGAAGAAATTGCAGACATTCTACAGATCCCCGTTGGCACAGTGAAATCCAGGCATCACCTGGCAATGAAAGAACTCCGGAAACGGATCGAAATGACGGGAGGAGACGCGTATGTCCATTGAGAAGGAATTGCGTGAAGAGCTTCGCCAGGTGGCGGATTCGATGCAGTGCCCACCCGAATTGTATGGTCGTGTCCGACAATCCTATCATCAGTATGCAAACGATAAGAGAGGTAGATCTCCCATGAAAAAACGAGTGCTCGCAGGTATTGCCGCAGTAGCCATCCTGATTCCGTCCGTGGTTTTTGCTTCTTCCTATCTAGCCGATGATCTATTCGGTTCTGTTTCAACCATTGAACAGCACGGCGGCACACAGGAAGATTATCAAGAGATTGAAGGAATGCTGCAGGCAGCAAAAGGCAAGCTTACGGAAGATGAATTTAAGGAGTATCAGGTGCTGATAAAGCAGTTGATTCAATTAAAGCTGAAGATCACCGATGAAAAAGGGGTCAAACATGAGGAGAAGCTGACCCAAGAAGAACAGCAGCGGTTAGAGCAGCTAGCATCTAAACTGGCACCATACTTCGAGAAGATAAACAAAAATGCCAAGCCGTAAAAGGAATGAAGTAAGGACCGATCCCATGTGGATGGGTCCTTTTTTTATCAGATTGACCGAACGAAAATAGAACCAATCGAGATCATTCGGCGAAATTCCATCCTGTAAAGATATTCATTTTGGTATATATTTCTTCTTCATCAATGGACATATTGTTCTCAAACCACCAATTTAAGACACCTAAAACGGCTCCGATATAGGCCTCTATTTTAATTTGTATTTCGATGGAATTTACTTCAATGGCGTGCTGTTCGGCTAAGTATTTCTTCATGCCTTTCCCCATATCCCTCCGCAACAAATTCCTTAGGGAATCCCTTTCTTCAAATAGAAGCTGTGAAAATAATGTTTTATGTTTCGCTGCTATAGAAAACAATTCCCGGAAATTATCCGATGGAGAAAGGGATACTTCGGCAAAATTCCGAAATTCCTCCTCAGCAATTTGCATCACGGCATGTGAAAGTAAATCAAATTTATCCTGAAAATGCGTATAGAACGTAGTTCGGTGCACCATCGCTAAATCACAAATTTGCTTCACTGTGATTTGTTCGAAGGAGTGTTTTTCCATTAAATCAAACAGAGCATTGTACAGAAGCTTGTGGGTTCTTCGGACTCTGAGGTCGTCCGTTGTTTTGTTAACCATGACAGATTCCTTTCCGTGTATCGTTTTTCGACATATTCGCGATTTTATCGGTTGATGAGGTACATTATACAACATATCATTTAATCTACAAAGGCAGTTTAAATATACATCTGTCTAATTTAATTTTGTAGGAGTGATAAATATGGCCAACTTAAGCACAGATCATCAACTCACTGCACTTGAACAGCAATTACTAAACAACGCAACAGCGTTAGTTCCCTATCTTCAAAAATTCGGAAGGCTTATAGATGAGGAAAGACATATTCCCGAAGAGGTGATTCAAAAAGTTTCGGATGCAGGTTTGTTTAAACTTGGCACACCCAAAAAGTACGGAGGTCATGAGGTTAGTATTCGTGCCATGGTTGAAATTATTTCAGAGGTAGCTAAGGGGAACGGTTCTGTTGGCTGGGTCGTTCAAATCATCAACGGGAACAATTATACCGCTTCATTATCTTTCCCTTCCCAAGTATTAGACTCGCTCTTCAGCCAGGAAGAGGAGGTGCGTTTTTGTTCTGTCTTAGCAGCACGCAAAGCTGTTGTAAAAAAAGTAGACGGCGGTTATTGGGTAGAAGAGGGCTTTTGGGGATTCGGTTCAGGTTCTAAGCATGCAACCCATGCTTTGTTAAATTTAAATGACGCGAAGTCCATGCAGGAAAGCGGAAATTTGGGGATGACGTTGGCCATAGTACCAATGAATGAAGTTACCATTGTAGATGATTGGTATACGATGAGCTTAAAAGGATCTGCAAGTAACAGTTTGGAATTAAAAAATGTCTTTATTCCAGATCAATATGTCGTCACCCAGGACACAGAACAGATAAGTTCTTTGTCAGCCGAATTAAAAGGGCGTGACAGATATAGACCTTATGTTCAGCTTATAACAAGCATTACAACAGGGATCAGCGCGATCCTCGGGCTTGCCAGGGGGGCCGTTGAATATTTTGTTGAAAAGGCGCCTCTTAAAGGTATTACGATGACTGTCCATACCTCTCAAGCGGCAGTAGGTCATATTCAGTATAAAGTAGGGCTCGCGGCCATGAAGGTTGAATCCGCGCATCTTCATATCAGTCGGGCGATTGATCATATGGAGCGGCATGTACAAAATGCGGAAATATTCAGTCTAAAAGAGCTTGCTCAGCTTCAAACGGATATGACTTATGCAGCGATGTTATGCTGGGAAGCTGTAGACATGCTAATGGCTGAGAGTGGAGGGAGTGTTATTGCCGATTCCAATCGCTTGTCCCAAATCTTCCGCGACATTCGAGGCGGCTCCAATCATGCGCTGACTACTGCATCCACGGGACTTGAGTTATACGGAAGAGTACTGTTGGGCTTACCGCCACAGCATGGTATGACATTAGCTTACGTATCTTCTCTAAGAACAACTACTGGAGCTGAAGCAAAATCATGAGTAAAATAGCGATCATTTCCGGAAGTCTCAACCATAAATCCCGAGTAAACGGCATGATCAACTATGCCAAGCTGAAATTGGAGCAGCAAGGCTGCGAAGTGGCGATCATTGATGTTTCTTCCTTGCCTCCCGCTGATTTGATGCACGCCAATTTCAATAGCAGACTGATATTAAGTGCACACGCTAAAGTAGAAGAAGCGTCCGGTATCATTATTGCAAGTCCGGTTTATAAAACGACTTATACAGGCGTCCTAAAAGCTTACGTTGATTTATTACCGCAAAACGGCTTTAGAGATAAAATCGTAGCTGCATTTTTCGTAGGAGGCACCATTTCGAACTTACTTTCAATCGACTATGCGTTAAAACCTCTTTTAGCTTCAATGGGAACGAAGTCTTTTGCGGAAAATGTATTTGCCATCGACAGTCAAATCGAACGGATGGAGGATAGCGAACAAAACACTCGTTTCCAATTGGCTGACGAAATCCAGCAACGAATTGATGCCTCAATGCTGGATCTGGTTTCCTACACCAAATGTATCTGACGGAGGTTTATCAAACCTACGAGTACAAAGTTACTGCTCATGGGGACAGCGGGCTATGAGTCATGAATGTCTGCTGTACAGGAGTTTTGTTGATGATGTTGACTGACTAACGATCTTGAAGGAGCTGTCGTGGACAGCTCCTTTTGATATTTGCATGGGTGTAATCACCTACCGTTTAACTGCCTATAGTGATCTCATTTATTACATTATTATTGTATGATAAGCTAAAAAAACAGATATTTCTTTGAATATTACAAGAAAATTGAAATAAACCGTTGACTTTGCCTGGATAATGCCGATATACTCACGATGTATTACAAATATATTGGATGAATGGAGGTGATAGGATATCGGTGGCAGGTGAAGATCGATACGATCATTTTACTATGAAAGCGTTTTAATAATATCAGTGAGGTGATAAGTTTGATATTAAAACGGAGTATTGCGGTCGTGATGTGTGTGCTGCTCTTGTTTGCCCCTCAGGCGGCATTCGCCTATAAGAACCCGGCATCGCTGCCGGACGAATGGGGGCAATATGGACTTGGCGACCCTTACGTGCTGAAGTTTAACGGTACATATTATTTGTATGTGAGCACAAGAGATACCGATGTCGGGGTCAAAGTGTGGAGCTCTCCTGACCTTGTCAACTGGAGCTATGGAGGACTGGCCGCAACCGATCCGGTTACGAAGGGAGCCTACGCTCCTGAAGTCGTTTATTGGAACGGATATTTTTACATGTACACCTCTCCTGCCGGCAATGGTCATTACGTGCTGCGCAGTGAAAGCCCGACGGGTCCGTTCACGGTTCAAACGGGCAATTTGGGCCATTCAATTGATGGCAACGTCTTCATTGACGATGATGGCAAGTGGTATTTCTATCATGCGAACGGAGAAGGAATTCTCGCAGCTGAAATGCCTACGCCGACGACGATCGGTAACAGCGTCAATACGGGGGCAAACATGAACGGTTGGACGGAAGGTTCCACGCTGTTCAAACGCAACGGCAAATACTATATGACGTATACCGGCAACCATGTATTCAGCAAAGGCTATCGAGTCGACTACGCGGTCAGCACAAACCCGCTCAAGGGATTCGTGCGTGATACAGACAACCCGCTTCTGATCAGCACGGAAGGTCCGACCGTCGGTCTCGGTCATAATACGGTCGTCGTTGGCCCGAACCTGGATGCCCGCTATATTATTTACCACAATCTCGAAGGAAAAGGCATTGTCGGACCTCTTCGCCATATGGGGATGGACCGGATCGTGTTCAACGGTGACAAAATGTCCGTGCTCGGACCGACGGCAACCGAACAGCCGGATCCGGAGATGCCGGATTTCGAGGACCGGTTCAAAGGTACGGAACTCAGCACGGCGTGGACGAATGCGGACGGTGTCAACTGGAGATTGGATTCGGGACTTCTGCATCAACAAGCTGCCGGTACAAGCAGGCTGTTGACCACTGCTGAGACCGGAAGCAGCTATACGGCAGAATTTAACCTGCAGCTGGCTGAGTCAAGCAAAGCCGAAGGCCAGCGGCTCGGGGCCGTGTTCTCCTACAAGGGAGATAACGATTTCGGTACAGCGCTGTTAGATCCGGTGAGCAATTCGCTGAAGACACAGTTCCGGGTGAACGGCGCCGATCTGGGATGGGAGGAGAGCACGCTTCCGGAAGGATACGATTATACAAAACTGCATAATATCCGGGTTGAGAAAGCAGGGGACGCGTTCAAGATCTACGTCGACGGCATGCTGAAGCAGACGCGCAGCGCCAAGCTAGGCGGCGGCAGTATCGGTTACGTCACGGAAAATGCGAAGGCTAATTTCGGTTATGTTGCTTTCAGTAACGACGTGAACGGAAGCAGCGATTTTGATGCTGCGAAACCGGTTCCGGGTCAAGTTGAAGCCGTTCATTACCTGCCGGGCGGCGAAGGAGCCGGATATCACGACGAGACGCCGGGTACCATCGGCAAATACCGTGGAGATGGCGTGGATACGGACACAGCAGATGACAGCACCTCACATGTCACCGCTTTCGAGAAAGGCGAATGGCTGCAATACCGGCTGAACATCGCGGAGACAGGCAAATACGATATAGATCTCTCTTATGCAGATGCAGCTCTGGGCAGCAAAGTACAGCTCACTTTGGATGGTGGACAGCCGCTGGGTGAGTTTGAGCTGACAGGTGACCCTAACGCTGCTGATGCAGGATGGCAAACCGCGCAGCTGAATGGGGTAGATTTGCCGGCAGGTGAGCATATTTTGAAGGTCACTGCCGCCTCGGGCACGACTTCGCTGGACAAGCTTTCGTTCCACCGGTACGCGGAAGTTCCGATTCTCTATGATAACTTCGATGATGGACAAGACGACGGCTGGCAGCGGTATGAAGGCTTCTGGAGCGTGAAGTCCGACATTGCCGAGGAGGAGCAGGCTTATGACGCCTATCATCCGATCCCGGGTACGATTGGCACAGTCCACTATATCTCTGGTGGAGAGGGTGTAGGTTATCATGAGAATACACTCCAAAACATCGGCGGCGAGTACCGGGGAGATTCGGTCGATATTCGCTCCAATCCGGCCAGCGGCGGTTACAACGTCGGCTGGAACCAGACGGGAGAATGGCTGAAGTTTAACATTGACGTAGCGGAAGCCGGAACCTATAACGCAGAATTCAAAGTGGCTACTACGATGGATGGAGGTCAAATCCGGCTCTGGCTGGACGACACGACGGATCTTACCGGCATCGTAGACATTCCGAAGACTGGTGACTGGAATATCTGGAATGTGGTGCGCAAATCCGGTGTTACTCTGCCGGCAGGCAAGCATACGCTAAAAGCGGAGACGGTCCGCGGAGAATTCGATTTTGCAAGCATAGCGTTTACGAGGAGTGATCAGCCGATACCCGTGCCCGGCGTCGTCGAGGCTGAGCATTACAAGCCCGGCGGTGAAGGCGTTGGCTATCATGACTTGACGCCGGAGAACATTGGGGGCAAATACCGCAGCGATAGCGTCGACATTCGATCCGCTGCAACCGGCGATCAGATCGTAGGCTGGAATCAAACCGGCGAATGGCTGAAGTACAACATCCGCGTCGCGGAAGAGGGATTGTACGATCTCGACTTGTGGGCAGCTACGACGTTTAAGGATGCACAAGTCCAGCTGTGGCTGGATGACACGACCGATTTGACTGGTATACTGAACGTTCCTGCTTCCGGCGACTGGAATAAGTGGAAGTCGGTGACGAAATCCGGTATCCAGCTGCCGGCCGGTGATCATGAACTGAAGGTCGAAATTGTCAAAGGCGAGTTTGACATGACGAGACTATCGCTCACCCAGTTCGATAAGCCGCACGTGCTGCCCGGATTTATCCAGGCTGCTGATTATAAGGCAGGCGGCGAAGGTACGGGCTACCATGATCTGACTCCCGTTAACATCGGCACGGAATACCGGAATGATGCGGTCGACATCCGCCGGAATGCGGGCGGCAGCTACAATGTGGGGTGGAACGCTACCGGCGAATGGCTGGCCTACAACGTAGACGTTGCCAAGGCCGGCGTGTATAACGTCGATTTCGTGACCGCTACATCGATGGATGGGGCGAAAGTCAGGCTGTGGCTCGACGATACAACCGATCTGACCGGTGAAGTCAATATCCCGAATTCCGTCACGTGGGAGAACTGGGCGACAACAACGAAGCAAGGCATTTATCTCCCGGCGGGCGCACATACCTTGAAGGTCGAAACTGTGGTAGGTGAATTCGACTTCCAGGGAATACGAATTCATCAGAATCCGATCGAACCGAAAGCTGCTCATGCTGGTGAATATCAAGCAGCGGTCGGCAGCTTCGGGAAAACCTTGATCGGAGACGCCAATTGGTCTGATTACAGCATGGAGTCTGATATCAAGCTGATTAGCGATACAGGCGACGGAGGCATTCTGTTCCGGGCGAGCAACCCGGCTCACGGCAAGGAGCTGAACCAGAACAACGCTGATTTCGTGCAGGGATATGTCGCGTACCTGAACAAACAGGGCGTTCATCTTGGCAAGTTGAATTACGGCTGGACCTATTTGACAGGAGAGCCGCTCGAGGTGAAATCAGGCGAATGGAAGCATGTAAAAGTCGTAGCGCAGGGTGCTCGCATTCAAGTATTTGTCGATGATATGAGCAAGCCGGTTATCGATTATACGGACCGCAGCGGCAGACCATTTACACACGGTAAGGTCGGCATGCGGACGTACATGAATGAAACGAGTTACGACAATTTCACGGTTCTCCCCGCTCCCATTAACGCTCCTGCCATCGGCAAGCTGCTGGAGGAGTTTGGCTCAACCGGACAGTTAGACGAGAAGATCCGGAAGCAGCTGGATAAGGAGCTTGAGCATGCCGCCGATGCGGTAAGCAAGAAGAAGCCGGACTGGAAGCAGGGGATCAAGCATCTGGAGAATTTGCTGAAGCAGCTGAATAAAGAGCAGAAGCAGAATGGCGTTTCTGATCAAGCAAAAACAACGCTCAATCGGAGCGTACAAGCACTTATTGAAATGTGGAGCGCTAATTTGGGCAAGTAGCAGGCCAAGCAATGATCTAATACCGACGTCCCCGTACCGAAAGAGCTTCGGTGCGGGGACGTTTTGCGTTATTTTATCGTGTGCCGAAAAAGACAAGAATACGTATGCCTAGCCGAAATTAAAAGGATTATCAATGGCGTGGTTGGCGCATAAATGTTACTGCAAATCAGGTGAAGGATGTTAACGGGTAGGATTGGTGAGGGGAAATATTGAAATCAAAGCCCATTATTAAAGTCCACATGTTTGCAGGCTTTTTTGTTTTCGCTTTAGGTGTACACCCTGATATTTACGGAACATGCTGTTAAGAATAAAATGGAATCATGCACGATTCTGGCCATTGCTACGTTCAACAAACTCAAACGTTCATTTCAAAACAGAAAGACAGGGGATTCAATTGCAGATCAAGGTTGTCACTTTCAATATTCATCATGGGAAAGGGACGGATGGAAAAATAAACCTGAACAGAATTGCCGAAGCTATAGAAGAAAGTGAGCCTGACCTTATCGCTCTAAATGAAGTCGACAGGTATTTTTCCAAAAGAAGCCATTACTTGGATCAAGTATCATGGTTAGCCGGACGATTAAAGATGAATGCAGCTTTTGGGGCAGCGATCACCATCAAGAAAAAGAAGGGTAACATGATCAGACAGTATGGAAATGTCCTTTTGTCTCGTTATCCCATTGTATCGGAGAAAAATCATCCTATGAAATCTGGTATGATCGAAGGCCGATCTTTATTGGAAGCAGATGTACTCATAAATGATAAGCCACTCAAAATGTATGTCACCCATCTCAGTTTGAATCCACGCAGACGTAATAAACAAATTGAATTTATTGCGAGCAAAATTAAGGAGGATCGTTCACCTGTTGTCATTGCGGGGGATTGGAATATGAAACGGGGAGGTAAGGCATGGAGTACCATAGCGGGAATTGTTCAGGATTGTTATATGGCGGCCAAAACGCCTAGCAATACATTTCCGTCGTTACGTCCCGTTTTGCAGCTTGATTACATTTTTACCACCCGGAACATAGAGATTACTTCCGTCGAAGTCATTAACAAGATTCCGGCTGCCTCAGACCATCTACCGTTAATGGCAACATTGAGCCTGAATTGATGCTGTATCCTTAACCGCGCAGAACTTTTTAATAAACAGTTTACTTCCAAAGGAACGGAATCTTGACCTCAGTGAACGGATATGCTAAGTTGTGTTCATATTCATGAGATCTTGAGGGGAGGGATAAAGCGATGTCCGAATTAGAGGTTGTAGATGTTCAAGTGAACCTGTCATATCCGCGTTTTTTTGGCATGGTTCACCGAATAAACAATCAGTTACCGGAGCTTTATCCCCCATGTATACATCTGCCAAGCGATTTTTGAATGAATGTCGCTCGGTTTATTTATTGTATGGTCGGGTTCGTATAAGCGCCGAGAAGCACTGGTTGGACTGGTGTTTTTCGGCGTTTTTTGTTGGCTTCCGGTAACGGGCAGGAACGGTTTATGTTCTGCCTACACTTAACTGGAGGTTGATTTGATGTCACAGATTTATGTTTCAAACCTGACGTTTGCCTATGAGGGCAGTTATGACAACATTTTTGAGAACGTCCATTTTCAGATCGATACCGATTGGAAATTAGGGTTTACGGGCAGGAATGGAAGAGGGAAAACGACATTTCTCCGTCTGATGCAGGGGCAGCTCGAATACAGCGGGACCATATCCGCGAACGTCGAATTCGATTATTTCCCGTTCGAGGTACAACATAAGGAATACCTTACTATAGACGTAATCAGCGAGGTTTATCCAGACTTTCTTCAATGGAAACTGATTCGAGAGCTGAACTGGCTGAAGGTATCGGAGGATGTGCTGTACCGCCCGTTTAATACGTTGTCGAACGGAGAGCAGACGAAGGTGCTGCTGGCAGCCTTATTCATCAAGGACAACCATTTCTTACTTATTGACGAGCCGACAAATCATCTCGACTCGCATGCGAGAAAGCTGGTCGCCGATTATCTCAACCGAAAGAGCGGGTTTATTTTGGTTTCCCACGACCGGGCCTTTCTGGATCGGTGCGTCGATCATATTTTGTCCATCAACAAAACCAATATCGAGATCCAGAAGGGCAATTTCTCGACCTGGTGGGAGAACAAGCAGAGGCAGGACCAGTTCGAGCTGGCTCAGAACGAAAAGCTGAAACGGGACGTTCAACGCTTATCAGATTCTGCCAAGCGGACGAGCGGCTGGTCGCATGAAGTAGAAAGTACCAAAAACGGCACGAGAAATTCCGGCTCCAAAGTGGACAAGGGGTATATCGGTCATAAAGCAGCCAAAATGATGAAACGCTCAAAAGCAATTCAGCAGCGGCAACTCTCTGCCATTGAGGAGAAAAGTAAGCTTCTCAAAAATATCGAGAACACGGAGAGTCTCCAAATTTCCCCGCTTCCATTTTACAAAGAGCGCCTTGCCGAGCTGGATCATATCTCGGTTTCATACGGGTCGAACACAGTATGCGAAGACGTGACCTTTGAGATTCAACAAGGGGAACGGATTGCGCTATCCGGTGCAAACGGTTCAGGCAAGTCCAGTATTTTGAAGCTGGTCTGCGGCGAGGATATCCCATATAACGGAGGCTTCCATAAGGACGCCCAGCTAAAAATATCATACGTAGCCCAGGATACGTCCCATCTTCGGGGCGATTTGTCCGAATATGCGAAAAGCTGCGGGATTGATGAAAGCCTGTTTAAGTCGATATTGCGGAAGCTTGATTTCTCGAGACTGCAATTTGAAAAGGACATCTCAACCTACAGCGGCGGGCAAAAGAAGAAGGTATTGATCGCTAGAAGTCTCAGCGAAAGAGCCCATTTGTATATTTGGGACGAGCCGCTTAATTTCGTTGATGTCATCTCCCGCATCCAAATTGAAGAACTGCTGCTCGAATACACACCGACGCTTCTGTTTGTTGAGCATGACAGCGAATTTGTGAGCAACATTGCCACCAAGGTCGTTGAACTATCCGGGCGATGATGGATGGATTTATACCGATCCGCCTTGAGAGGAGTTGGCTGGGGATGTAAGGAGACAAGAACAGAACATTTTCTCTTCATAGCCGCGTAACTGCGGCTTTTTTTTGTTAGCCGTAATGGATATGCTTATCTACTTGCCCTTATAAAATTATCTTAATTCAGCTAACAGGCAGGATCGCTTAATCGATTCGCGAATATGAAAATATAGGTTGTACTCGATCCTGTACATATCGATTCGAGAGAGGAGTAGATGTCTAATGAAGTACGCAAAACTCGGCAGAACAGACATGGAAGTGTCACGCATTACGTACGGCGCAATGGAACTGGGAGGGGGCAATGCCTTCTCAGGCGGATTGACTCGCTGGGAGCTGAAGCCCGAAGAGGACAACATCCGGCTTCTCCGTCAAGCTTTTGAGCACGGGGTCAATTCATTCGATACCGCTGAGCTCTATGGGGCCGGACGTTCAGAGTTTATTGTAGGAAAAGCCTTGGCCAATGTAAGAAAACAATGCGTAATCGCAACGAAGGTAAGCGCTCATCATCTACGGCCCAAAGATATCCGTACGGCCCTGTGGCAAAGCCTGTTCCGGCTGAATACGGACTATATCGACTTGTATTACATCCATACGCCCAGTAACGACATCCCAATCGAGGAAACTATGGGAGAGCTGAGCAAGTTGAAAGAAGAAGGCGTAATTCGTGCAATCGGTGTCTCCAATTTCTCTCTGGCTCAACTGAAAGAAGCCATGCAATATGGACGGGTTGACGCGATCCAGCCGGAGTATCATATGCTCCAGCGCAGCATTGAAGACGAATTGCTTGACTATTGTTTGCAAAACGACATCAGCATCATGAGCTACAACTCCCTCGCTAAGGGGATTTTGACCGGAATTTTCCACAAAGGCAAAGAAGTTACGGATTTTCGCAAGGAGAGGCCTTTATTCCAATCAGAAAACCTGCGGAAGACGGAGGGCCTTATCCGTCTCTTAGGGGAAATCGCAGCAGCCAAAGGTGCCACTCTCTCGCAAATCGCAATTAGCTGGCTGCTAGGCCGGAAGGGCCTGACCTCGGCAATCGTAGGCACACAGAACGAGAAGCATTTCTTTGAGAATCTGCATTCCATTGACATAGAATTGACCGAAGAGGAAGCGACCAAGCTGGACGACTTAAGTAAACAGACGCTAAAAAATCTCGACTAAAGGTCGAATCAATTGTTCAACTTAGGCGTACGAAGTTCCATCAAACGGTCAGGCAGGAAATTGCTGCCTCCGGCAGCCTTGATCTTGCCTTCGCGGGTTTTGTATGAAAGCATTACGAGATGATGTGAAAAGTCACAGCCATGAATCATGGTTGTGACTTTTTTTAATTGCTGTCGCGCACGAAAACATTATTTCTTCATTGCCCTGTTGTCCCCAAAATTATTATTTAGAAGATTTAATGATATGTACAATTATACGCCGTTTTTATTTTGTCACATTATCGGCCCCCTTCGTGTCTTGCTTAATGAGAGCGCATGAAGGAGGTTCTCTATGGAGTTCTACACAGAAAGACTTGGATTTGCTTTAGTAGAAATAACGGAACATTCAATTACGATCGTTGCCGGTGAAACGCGGTTGACTTTCGTTCGCGAGGAGGAGGAAAAGGTACTGCCATCCTACCATTTTGCTATGAATATCCCCGAGAACCAAATTCGCGAAGCGAAAAGCTGGCTTCTTGCCAAGGGCTGTCAGGTGCTTTCCGCTGCTCCCCTTCCGTACCCAGGAATCCAGGCAAACAATAATATCGCTTATTTCGAAGGAACGGATGCGCATGCCTTCTATTTCGAAGATCATTCGGGGAATCTGGTGGAGTTCATCGCTCGGCATCGAATGGACAATGCCTTAACAGAGCCTTTCGATCACAAATCCATTCTGAATGTCAGCGAGATCGGCTTACCGCTTCGCGGCAGCGTATCCGAGGTAATTCAGCGCCTAGATTCTCGATTTGATGTCACGCGTTATGTCGGTGACGGAATGACGTTTCAGATGCTCGGTGACGAGTACGGAATGTTCATCCTGGGGGATATCAAAGTCTTTTACTGTGCTTTTTAGCGGTACGTATTATCAGGCTAGCCAGAAACTTCTGGTTGGCTTTTTTTGTGTTCGTTTTACATTGTCTTTTCGTAATTAACCTGCTTCTAAAATATCTTTTTAAAAGTTCACAGGTACCGCAACTCATCGTCATAAGTTCACAATATTCCTCTAATATGATCATTACATAAACGAGTCACATGTAGACTTATTGAGAATAAAAGGAGACATGGGGGAGTCATAGGAATGAAGAAGACGGGAATGCTGTTTCTCGCTTTTGTTACTGGCATGTTAGTAGGGTTTATCCTTTTTGAATTCATCGTGCGGGTCGTGTTGCGGCAAATGAACACGTTGCCGGTCACGTTCATCGGAGCTCTTTCTATGATATTACCTTTAACCGGGGGGATAGCCGTCGTCATGCTGACCAGACGTTTTACAAAAAAAGCTGGGCAAGATTGAGTGTATTCATCGTTATCCATGCCATTTGGGGATTATGCTCAGGATTGATTGCGTCAGTAATTAAAAAGATGTTCAAAATTTAATTTGATTTCATCATCAATGAGGAAAGCGAGTATAGAACATGAAAAAACACCTTCAACTGCTCACGCTGCTGCTCATTTTATCCGCATTCTCATTAGCTGGATGTGATGAGGATACGACCACGAACGTCGGTAAGCTCGAATTTAAGAATCCATTGCAAATTCCGCCAATACTTGAGCCAAGGACGGATTCAGAGGGGAAGAGACACTTTACCTTAACCATGCAGTCAGGATCGACTGAGTTTTTGGAAGGGAAGCAGACACCCACTTGGGGAATTAATGGATCTTATTTAGGTCCTACCCTCCGGGTTTCGCGCGGCGACCAAGTTTCTTTCGATGTGATCAATCAATTGAATGAAACCTCAACCTTGCATTGGCATGGGATGCGATTACCCGCAGTCATGGACGGCGGACCGCATCAGATGATCGAAGCAGGAGCAACCTGGGAACCTCATTGGACAATCGAGCAGCCAGCCGCGACTACATGGTATCATCCCCACTTGCATGGGAAGACAGCGCAGCACGTTTATCGCGGTCTTGCAGGATTATTTATCATTGAAGATGAGGAGTCTAAAAAGCTGCCTTCGGAATATGGTGTTAACGATATCCCGATGATCATCCAGGATAAATTAATTAAGGGTGGCGGTTCTTTTAACGAAAATATGAGTATGACTCCGTTTGGGTTGTTAGGCAATCAAATCTTAGTCAATGGGACATACGATCCATACCTGGAGATCACTGCAAGTCAGGTTCGTTTTAGATTACTGAATGGTTCGAATGCGAGAGCTTATAATATCGGCTTTTCGGATAATCGTTCATTTTATTTGATCGGCAATGATGCGGGACTTTTACCTGAACCGGTTTTATTAGATCGTTTATTGCTAAGTCCGGGTGAACGTACAGAGATCGTGGTGGAGTTTGAACCTGGCGAAGAAACGATCTTGCACAGCTTTGCAGGAAAAGACGGGATCGAGAATGGGGAATTTGATCTCGTCAAGATAATCGCGGATACAAGTTTATCGGCTTCTTCGCCACTCCCGAATCACCTGACTGCTGAGCCGTTGATCGATGTTCCCGAAAACGTAAAGGTCCGTAAATTTGAGCTCACCACGAAATCTGCAATTAATGGCAAGGAAATGGACATGAATCGTATTGATGAGGTTATTCCGGCTGGCGCACGTGAAATATGGGAGATTACAAATAAGGGTTGGGATCATAACTTCCATATTCATGATGCAGCATACACCGTAATGGACAAGAATGGAGAATTGCCACCATTATATGAGCGTGGGAGAAAAGATACGGTTTTTATTCCGAGTGGCACAAAAGTCAGACTGGCCGTTGACTTTGGAAGCTATCCTGATCCCGATACACCGTACATGTATCACTGTCACTTATTGTATCATGAGGATAGCGGGATGATGGGGCAGTTTGTCATTGTCGAACCAGGCACCGAATCCCAAGTATCGAAAGAGTTAAGCAAGGGAAGTCATAACCATTAATATATGACACGGTCCGTTGTCACACAGGAATAGTCCATCACAGATAACCAAATATCAATAAAAAATCACCAGCATACCTGCCGGTGATTTTTTGTTGATACACTTCATTTATTGATTTTTGCCTGGTGTCAAGAGGAGTATACGAAAGTAAATATCAGTATATAGAACCGCGGTGAGCTTCTTTCTATACTAGGATTATGAAAGCCAGCAGTGCAATTTGCAGCGAAAACTAAAACGAAATATACCGGAGGGGTAAAATGTGAAGAGCAAAAAGGCACTTGCTATCGTCTCCTTGACGCTTGCATTGGCGATGTCAGGCTGCAGCAGCAAAACGTCGCCTGAGCCAAACCATTCATCTGGAAATGCCAAGGAACCGATCGAAGCGACAGGCACAGGAAACGGCAATGATATAATAGAGGTTTCAACGGTTTCGCCAAGCGATCCTTACTTGAAATTTGACGAAGGTGAAAGTTTCGACAAAAACTCAGTTTATGATGCTTATGAAAAAGATATCGGTGTCAAAATTACAAACAAATGGGTTGCGGATATAAGCCAATTTAAAGAGAGGGTAAAAATAGCCATCGCATCCAACGATCTTCCGGATTTCTTACCTGTAAACGCTACACAGCTTAAAGAGCTTACGGAAGCGGATATGATCATGGATTTGACCGAAATTTATGATCAGCATGCTACGGAAGAGACGAAAAAGTTTCTGACCATGGACGGCGGCATGCAAATGAAAACAGCGATGATCGACGGGAAAATGATGGGGATTCCGAGCTCATACAACCCATTCAACTATCAATTTTTGTTCGTTCGTACGGACTGGCTGAAGGAGCTGGGCCTGCCTGAACCTAAAACAATGGATGATTTCTTGAAAATTGCCGAAGCGTTCAAAGCGAAGAACCCTGGCGGCACCAAGGAAGCTTTCGGTATTGCGGTCAGCAAGAGCCCATTTAGTATAGAGACAGGCGTTACCGGTCTGAGAGCCTTCTTGAACGGCTATCATGCTTATGAAAACATTTGGATGGAAGACGGAAACGGCGGTTTAATGAACAGTGATATTCAGCCCGAGATGAAGAAGGCACTTGCAGCACTGCAAGACATGTTCAAAAAAGGGTTGATCGATCCTGAGTTTTCGGTTAAAGATACGGAAAAAGCTGCTGAGCTCATCTACGACGGCAGCATCGGCATGGTATTTGGCGCTTCCTGGACACCGGCGCAGCTTGCGAAAGGGGCAGTGAAAGACGGCAAGGTTGTTCAAGAATGGGGAGTGTTCCCGATCCCTTCAATCGATAACAAGCCTACATTGAATCAAATTGGTCTTGGCGTTGATGAATACTATGTTATCTCTAAACAAGCTAAGCATCCGGAAGGCGTGATCCGTTTGTTAAACCAATGGATCGTCGCTGACAATCATCCGACAGAAGAGCAGAAAGTATATGGGTATGGTAAAGACCGAGTTGAAAAAGGCAACAACTACTGGCTGCTTAATCCGCTTCGAGTCGGCAAACAGTTTGACAATAACGGCGAGATCCTGCCCAAAGCCATTGAAAACAAAGACGAAAGCATCCTTGAGACAGTAGACCAAAAAACGCGTTATGCACGCGCCATGCAGTACGTTGATGGCGATACAAACATGTGGTGGGAATATTTGATCTCTGGTCCTCATGGAGCCTTTTCTCATGTGCCAGAAATTCAAAAGAACAAGCAATACTTGCAGAACAAATTCTACGGGGCGCCTACTCCGACGATGGCAGACCGTCAAGAAATTTTAACGAAGAAACGTGATGAAATTTTCATCAAAATCATAATGAACCAAGTATCCGTAGACGAGTTTGATAAATTCGTTGCAGAGTGGAAGAAGCTTGGCGGTGATGAGATCACGAAAGAAGTTAACGAGTGGTATAAATCGCTTAAATAGGATTTGCGGCGCAGGGAGGGATTGAATCGATGCAATCCCTCTTTTTTTCTGGAATAACCAGGTTCTTGAGCAAGGTATGCACAGCTTGAAAAGTGAATCAGCGAGGTGAAGGTATGTATAGTCTGATGCGAATGTGGAAGAAGGAATGGCCGCTTCATTTGATGCTGCTGCCGGGTTTAGCTTTGATTATTATTTTTAGTTACATTCCGATGACAGGAATTATGATGGCTTTTCAAAAATATGTGCCGAATAAAGGACTGCTCGGCTCCCCGTTTATCGGGTGGAGGAACTTCCAATTGTTAATGGATTATCCGGATATCGGCCGTATTTTTTTTAACACGGTATATATTGCTGTCATGAAAATCGTTGCAGGTTTGTTCGTGCCGATCGCCATTGCCATTTTACTTAATGAACTGCGTAGAGAGTGGATGAAAAGAACGTTCCAAACCCTGGTCTATCTGCCCCATTTTTTATCCTGGGTGCTGCTGAGCGGTATTTTGATCGATATTTTGTCTCCTTCCTCCGGCATATTTAACCAGGTGCTTGGATGGTTCGGTATGAAGCCGATCTTCTTTCTTGGCGACAATAACTGGTTTCCTTATGTCATGGTCATCTCCGATGTATGGAAGGAATTTGGATTTGGCACCATTGTATATTTGGCAGCGCTGACCGGAATTAACCCTACGCTATATGAAGCCGCTGAAATGGATGGCGCGGGACGCTGGAAACAAACGCTTCACGTGACGCTGCCGGGCATGATGCCGATCATCGTTCTGATGCTTACACTTAATATCGGGAATGTGCTGAACGCCGGATTTGATCAAATATTTAACTTGTACAGCGCGCCGGTTTATGAAAGTGCCGATATCATTGATACTTTCGTCTACCGCATGGGGATCCAGCAAGCCCAGTTCGGATTTGCCACAGCTGTCGGCTTATTGAAATCAGTCGTATCTTTTATTTTCATTTCCGTATCCTACGTACTCGCATACCGACTAGCGAATTACCGCATTTTCTAAGAGAGTGGAAAAGTCGGTGATTCAGAAAGGAGACAGATCGTAGTCATGAAACCGTCATTCGGAAGAAGGGCTTTTCTAGTTAGCAATCTACTCTTTCTTGTTCTTGTATCTCTTTTATGCTTAATGCCGATTATTCATATTTTGGCGATTTCCTTTAGCTCGGGTTCGGCGGCAGCAGCCGGCAAGGTTGCGCTGTGGCCTGTAGAATTTACAACAGCGGCTTATGATAATGTGTTCGGTAAGCCTGAATATTTAAGAGCCTTTGGCGTTTCTATAGAGCGGGTTGTAGCAGGGACGGCATTAAGCATGCTGTTAACGATTGTTACAGCTTATCCTTTATCCAAGGACCGCAATGCGTTTCGTCTAAGAACCGTTTATGCCTGGATCTTTGTGTTTACAATTTTGTTCAACGGAGGGCTTATTCCTACTTATTTGACCATTAAAAGCTTGGGACTTATTGATTCTCTCGGGGCGCTGGTGTTACCTGCGGCGATCAATGTGTTCAACGTCATCCTGCTATTGAACTTTTACCGCAATTTGCCCAAGGAGCTTGAGGATGCTTCGCGGATTGACGGAGCCGGGCATTTTGCAACACTTTGGAAAATCTATGTTCCGCTATCGTTGCCTGCACTGGCGACTACGGGGCTTTTCACGATGGTAGGGCATTGGAATAGCTGGTTTGATGGCATGCTCTATATGAATCATCCGGAAAATTATCCGCTGCAAACCTTTTTGCAAACCGTTATTATTAAGATGGATTTTCGATTTATTAAATCAGAAAATGTGGAACTCATGCTCAAGCTGTCTGACCGTACAAGCAGGGCGGCACAAATCTTCGTTGCGGCTTTCCCGATTCTTATTGTCTATCCATTCTTGCAGCGGTTTTTCATTAAAGGCATTGTAATGGGAAGTGTAAAAGAATAGGCAGGAAGGTCGTAGATCTCGGGCACAGGAGAACAAACGATGAAAAGTATATTCTTTTTACAGGATTCCTCTATATTCAAAAAAATAATGGCCGCCTTTTTGGCGGCCTTGCTGCCGCTTATGGCTATTACCTGGATGATGAATGAGCAAGGGGCCGATCATATCCGCAGTGAAATATCCGATTCGATTTTGAATACGACACGGTTTTATCTAGATTCTCTGGATCAGGAAGCAGACCGGATCAGCCGATATTTACCCAACTACGTCATGGACGGGGACTTAATGGAAGTGGCTGCGACAGGTGAGCAGATGAACTTCTATGAGCGGTCTTATAAAATATTGGATATTCAGCACCGCTTGGATTTAATGAAAAATTCCAGTCCGTTTATTCGCGAGTCGAAGGCGTACATTCCGCAGATCGATCGCACGGTGCTGAGCAACAGCTATGAAACCAAGCTGAATGCGGAAGAATATGAAGCGATGCAGCCAGACAAGAAGCTGTATACGGGGCCTTTTATTTATTGGCAGGACCGGTTGTTTATTACGATGCAGTACCCTGCAGGCAAAAAAGACCCGCTCTATGTGGTAGGCGTAGAGCTCTCAACCGGCAAAATTAAAGAGACCTTAGCGCAAATCGGCAATAGCAGGGGAGGACAGACCGTATTGTTTAATCTGGAGCGCGATTGGGAAATCAATAGCGGCCCCGACCTTGAATTGCATGATCTGATGAAGCAGCTGGCTTTTGAGAAGCAGGCAGCGAACGTGGATGAAGGGTATGATACGATCCATTATAAAAACAAGCGATTTCTAACTGTATTCAAATATTCCAGCCTCTGGAATTGTTACATGGTAACGAGCATTCCGGAAGAGATGATTCTCGGTTCGCTGCAGGTATATAAAGCTTTATTTTGGTGGGCCTGCGTGCTTGCCGTTATTATTGTATTTTTCTTTACCTATTTTTTAATCCGGTTAATATACCGTCCATTGATCAAGCTGGTGCGTTCTTTCCGCCGCATGCAGCAAAACGAGCTGGAGCCGATCCTGATCGACCGCAGGAAGGATGAGTTCGGCTATTTATACCAGGCTTTTAACGATACGGTGAAATCTTTGAAAACACTGATTGAGGAAAATTATGAGCAGCAAATTCGCACGCAGCGTTCGGAGCTGAAAAGATTGCAATCGCAAATTAATCCTCATTTTTTATATAACTGCTTTTTCGTGCTTTGCCGTTTGATTAAATCCGATACCCAGAAGGAAAAAGCCTACCAGTTTTGTTTATACATCGGGCAATATTTTCAGTTTATTACTCGTCATAATGATGACGACATTCCGCTGGAGATGGAGCTTGAGCATTCCCGAACTTATGTGGAGATGCAGTCGATCTGTTACGGGGATCGAATACAAGTACTGTTTGACGTCGAAGCCCAGCCGATTGAAGTGCCCCGATTGATTTTGCAGCCTATTATTGAGAATGCTTATAAGTACGCGCTCGGCAATATGCTGGGCACGGGTGAGCTATGGGTGCACAGCAAGCTGCGAAATGATGCTTTGTACATATATGTAGAAGATAACGGCGAGTTCATTACGGACGAAGAGATCGAAGCGCTAGGCAAGAAGCTGCGTTATTCAACAAACCAGATGGAGGAGACAACCGGCCTGTTTAATGTTCATCGCAGAATTCAGCTTCGTTATGGAGAAGAGTTTGGGATCACCGTATCACGCTCTGAGCTTGGCGGGCTTCAAGCTATTATTAAACTGAGCATGAGCTAAGGAGGAATTGCCATGTACAGGCTTCTAATCGTAGATGATCTGCCGATTATCGTAGATGGTCTTCTGGAGTTGTTCGAGAAGACGGATCATTTGGAGCTTGAAGTCATGAAAGCCTATTCAGGCGATGAGGCATTGGAGGTACTATCTCATCACCGAATGGATATTGTGATTTCGGATATTAAGATGTCTGGCATAGAGGGTATTGAGCTGCTGCAGGAAATAAAATCGCAGTGGCCGAAGTGCAAAGTTATTTTATTGACAGGGTACAATGATTTTCACTATGCGAAGAGCGCCCTGACGTTTGGGGCTTTTGATTATTTGCTGAAAGTGGAAAGCGACGAGAAGATTATTCATACCGTTGAACGGGCGATAGAGGAAATTGAAGAGGAACAGGATCAGGCGCAAATGATCATGCGGGCCCAGTCCAAAATGAGAAAAGCGCTGCCCTCCTTGCAGAAGGAATATATTTGGGGCATATTTCAAGGCAAGATGATGACAGGGCAGCAGCTTCGGGACGCTTTTGCGGAAATGGACATTCCGCTCGACGCATCGCTGCCGGTCTATTTGCTGATTGGCCGGATCGATGCCTGGAAGGAAATATTCACGGCGCCGGACAAGGCTTTACTCGCTTACGCTCTTCAAAATATCGCCGATGAGTATTTATCCGCCCATTTGCGCTGCTTCTCCGTCGTATTTGACATGAACAAAATGGTATGGATCTTTCAGCCCAAAGCCAGTCCGGAGCTAACGGCGGATACCGGTACGATGGAATGGACCCGGGCATATCGCTATGTGAGCGGCAATTTGGAGGCAATCCAGGCTACCAGCAAAAAGCTGCTGAGTCTCTCCGTATCTTTTCTCATTGGCAGCGAGGCCGTTCCATGGAATCGGCTGTCGGATCGTTTTCATGCGATGAAATACGGTCTTATGCAAGGCCGTGGCTTGTTCCATGAAATCATTATGACCGATCAGGATATTCAGAAGTCCGAAGAAAAAGAGAGGGCAAAAAGCTATCATGACGGCATGTTCCACGCTCGAGTACAGCTGCTGATGAGCTGTCTGGAAAATAATCACCGGGAGCAGTTCAATAAACTGTTTGTTGAGTTGACAAACAGCTGGAAAGATCCGGATACTCCGGATGGTCGAAAGGTTGAGCTGTACCATTCACTATCTGCGGTATTTCTGGCGCATTTGCACAAAAATAAAGAGATGCGAGATTACATCAATACCCAGATGAATTTGGATTTGCTGTTCCGCCAGGAGAAAACCGCTTCATGGACGGAGCTCATTCCTTACTATTGGCAAATTGCGGACTGCTATTTTGAATGGAATGCGATCAGGGGGACAGAGCTGCCCGCAGAGGTCGTCAATAAAGTGCATCGCTATATAGAGGAGCATATTGCGGATGATATATCCCTTACCGCGCTTGGAGATTATGTCAGTTTGAATCCATCCTATTTATCAAGGCTTTACAAGCAGATCACGGGCATTGGACTGTCTACATACGTAAATGATTACCGCAATGTCATGGCAAAGGACATGCTGCTCAATACATCCATGAAGGTCAATGAAATTGCCGCCAAGCTCGGCTATAATTCAGCGCTTGCCTTTATCCGCTTCTTTAAGAAGCAAAATGATATGACACCTCAGGATTTTCGTACGGCCCGTGCCGAAACGATGCAGCAAGGTCAATAAATGTATATGGGATGTAATCAATGATCTCTTTTGATGCGAAGGGTCACCCCTTACAATGAAATCATGATCGATGCCATTGTATAGGCAAGGGGGAAGAACATTGAAAGCATTAACGGCTGTACTATTAGGCGCAGGCAGTAGAGGAAGATACATCTATGGACCATATGCGGAAAAATTCCCGAATGAGCTGAAGTTTGTTGCAGTTGCCGAGCCGGATGATGAACGCAGACAACATTTTGCCGAGATTCATCAAATCGCTGAAGAGCATGTTTATCATTCATGGGAACAAGCATTCGAGCAGGGAAAAATAGCCGACGTAATGATCATCTGCACGCTTGATCGGATGCATTATATACCCGCATTGAAAGCGCTGGAGCTTGGTTACCATGTCATGCTGGAGAAACCGATGTCACCGAATGTGCAGGAATGCATCAAACTGGAGCAAGCTTCTCTTAAGAATAATCGTTTGCTGGCGGTCACGCATGTACTTCGTTATTCCCCGTTCTGGTCGGGCATCAAGAAATGCATCGAGGATGGGGAACTGGGGGCAATCGGCACCATTCAGCTGACAGAAAACGTAGGCTATCACCATATGATTCATAGCTACGTACGCGGCAACTGGCGCAATTCCGAGGAAACAAGCCCGATGATTTTGGCTAAATCCTGCCATGACCTGGACCTCATTTCCTGGCTGATGGATGAGCCGTGCACAGCGGTCAGCTCCTTTGGCTCATTGCTTCATTTTAAAGCCGAGAACGCGCCGGAGGGTGCAGCCGACCGCTGCATCGGTGGCTGCGAAGCAGAGAGGGAATGTGCCTTTTCAGCGATTAAAATGTATTTGGAGCAGCCTGCCGATCATTGGGCGCGCTATATGACACACGATTTATCACAGGAAGGCATTATCCGGGCCCTTAAAGAAGGACCGTTCGGCCGCTGCGTCTATCGCTGCGATAACAATGTTGTCGATCATCAGGTCGTCAATATGGAATTTGCCAGCGGTGCCAACGCTAGCTTTATTATGTCGGGATTAACCAAGAGCGCTACTCGCCGTGTGCAGATTATGGGCACGCAGGGTGAGATCATTGGTGACATGGATAAGGGCTCATTTACGCTGTACCGCTATTCGTCGGGAGAAGAGGTTGAAATTAAATGCAGCGTTCAGGGAGACGGTCACGGCGGAGGGGATGAGCGCATGGTGAGCTCCTTCCTCCAAAATGTACATAAGTTTGATCGCAACATGACCCAAGGGCTTACATCGGCTACAGCTTCCCTGCAAAGCCATTTGATGGCCTTCGCTTCCGAACGATCTCGTCTGCAGCAGGGCAGAAGCATCAAGCTGACAGAGATGTATCAGAAGGAAGAAGCGGGCGTTTGATTGTTGAAATCTGTGAGACGAAGTGGGAAAGCCTAATATTCAACAGAATCACTCGCTGCGAAGTAATCATGGCGGACATCCGCGGCGTCCGGGCTTGCGAAGTGTGTGCCCCGGATGCTGCGTAAGTTCGCGAGTAAAGAAGGAAATGGGAACGAGAGTTTTCTTTTTTTGAAAGCGGTTTCAAAATAAGGCATGTTCCGAATTCCGTGAAAGGGGGGATCCATTCGTTTGACGAGATAATATAAGGCTTTTCCATCAAACCAAATCATGCATGGAGGGACCAATGAAGAAAACAAAAATGAAAGCCTTTTCTGTACTGCTAGCTGCTGCCGTTTTGCTTACACCTGTCGTTCAACCGACAGCCGCACTCGCCATACCCGAAGCTCAGGACATCATGAATGTTTCCGCTGTCGGGCCAAATGATCTGCCGCCCCAACAGCAAGAAGAAAATGGCGATAAGCCCCCAAATGTCACCGATGCCGTTTACGGCGAGGATCCCGGTACGCCCCCACAGGGGCCCCAAGAGAATGAAGCCGCTAGTCTGATGGCTGCATCCTCCACGTTCAGTGGAACCAATTTGGCTCTGAACAAACCGGTTTTCGCTTCCGGCAACGAAGTTGACTATTTGAATCCGGAGCTTGCCGTGGACGGGAAAGGAAACACCAGATGGTCTTCCGCAATAGAAGATGACCAGTGGTTTTACGTTGATCTTGGCGAACCGCAGGATATCGACCGCGTCGTGATTCGCTGGCAAACCCCTGCCGATACTTACAAAATCCTCGTGTCAGTTGACGGTGAGAACTGGGAGAACGTCAGGGATAATGACGGCATTATTCAATGCAAAGGTGGCGTCGAAAGTATCGACTTCTCTGTGCGAGAGGCAAGGTACGTAAAATTCCAGGGTGTCAAACGGGCGCCTGTCGAAGGTACGCTGTACGGATACTCTTTTTATGAGTTCGAAGTGTACCAATTACATGATTTGCAAACGATCATCGACAATGTCTCTGCGTCATTGAAAGTCCAGCCTGGACAAACGAAACTCGATTGGTCGGATGTGGACGTGCCCGAGGGTTATCAAGTCAGCCTGTATGGAAGCGACCGCCAGCCTGTTATCGACCAGGATGGCCAAATCCGTACACCGCTGGTGGATGCCAAAGTCAATCTCATCGTACAAGTGGAAGATGAGAAAGACCCGAACCGGAAGCTGATTTCGGGGAATATTCCCGTCGTGGTGCCGGGACTGCATAAGCAAACTCCGGACCGGAACGCCGAACCGGACGTCATTCCGTCCCTGCAGGAATGGTACGGAGATACCGGCGAGTTTAGGTTGAAAAACTCTTCGCGTATCGTCGTGAATCCGCAAGACGAATCCGCTTTGCGGAATGCGGCCGAGCTGACCCGCCGGGATTTGCTGGATTTGACCGGGGATGATCTCAAGATTGTGGCCGGCAAACCGAAAGCCGGTGATTTGTACTTGTCCATCGATCCATCCCTGACAAGGCTCGGCGAAGAAGGCAACCGGTTCAAGGTCGGCGATTACGTTTCGATCGCTTCCGTGTCCGCCAAAGGAGCGTTTTACGGTACGAGAACCGCGCTGCAAATCATCAAGCAGCATCCGGACCGGACGATTCCGAGAGGCGAAGCCATGGATTATCCGAAATACGCCCAGCGCGGATTGATGATCGATGTCGCGCGCAAGTTTTATACGATCGATTTTCTCCGAAATTACGTGAAATTGTTGTCCTGGTACAAAATGAACACATTCCAAATCCATTTGAACGATGACGTCGGTACACCGTTTGCGGACGGCACGACGGCCGCCTTCCGTCTCGAAAGCACCACCTATCCAGGGCTGGCAAGTCCGAACGGCCATTATACGAAGCAGGAATTTAAGGATCTGCAGCTGCTGGGCATGGAATACGGCATAAACATCATTCCGGAAATCGATACGCCGGGACATTCCCGAGCATTCACTTCCTACAATCCGGCGCTTGGAAATGACCGGGGGCTCGATATTACCAAACCGGAAACCGTTCAGTTCGTCAAATATTTATGGGATGAATATGTGGAAGGAAATGATCCGACGTTCATCGGTCCGGACGTCAACATCGGTACAGACGAATACGGCGGAAATACCGAAGTGTTCCGCGGTTATATGGATACGATGATCAAGCATATCAACAGCAAAGGCAAACATCCGCATTTGTGGGGCGAACTTACACAACATAACGGCACGACGCCGATCAGCACCGACGCTACCATGAACATATGGCATGAACCTTATGGTTCTCCGCAGCAGGCAGTGGATCTCGGCTATGACGTCATCAACACCCAAAACGTATTCCTGTACATCGTCCCTACTCTATACGGCGACTATTTGAATTCCCAATTCATCTACAATGAGTGGGAGCCGGTGAAGTGGGAAACGACGACACTTCCTTACGGCCACCCGCGCGTCAAAGGCGGTATGTTCTGCTTATGGAATGACGTGTCCGAAGCCAACGGCCTGTCGATGGACGATTCGCATGAACGTTTGCTTCCGGGAATTCAAGCAGTTTCGGAAAAAATGTGGACCGGAACGATGGATGACCGATCCTACGAGAAATTCGAGCAGCGGGCGAAGGCAATCGCCGATGCGCCAAACGCCGACATGTCCCACAAAATCACCGTAAGCAGCAATGATAACAAAGTCATTTCGTATCTTTTTGAGAACAAATTCAAGGACGAATCCGGAAACCGCTTTGACGGCAAGGGCGTGAACGTCAATATAACGGAAGGAAAATACGGCAATGGTGTTCGACTGAATGGCGGGAAGAGCTACATTCAAACGCCGATCGATGCCTTAGGTTTCGGCTGGACGGTTTCGATGTGGATCAAACCTGATAAAAACAATCCCGATAACGCTGTATTGATGGAATCTCCGGCCGGAACGCTAAAATTGAAACAAGGCAGTAGCGGCAAGCTTGGTTTCACAAAGGAGCATTACGACAGTACGTTTAACTACTCGGTTCCGGAAGGCAAGTGGACGCATATCACGCTGAAAGGCGACAAAAAAGGCGTGACACTGTTCGTTAATTTGGACGAATACGTGGAAAGGCTGGAGGAACAATATCCGAAATTAAATACGCTTGTGCTGCCGACACTGCGGATCGGAAGCGAAACGAATGCGTATCAGGGCGTATTGGATAACGTCATGATCTACAATGAACCGATCGAGCTGCTGAGCGGCGATAATTTGGCGCTCCATCAGGCCGCGGAGTCGTCCGAACTCGAATTCCCGTATTACTCTGCTGACAAGGCGGTTGACGGGGATATGTCTCCACTGTCCAGATGGTCGAGCGCTTACGTGGATGACGCGTGGTTTATCGTCGATCTGGGCAAGCCAAAAGACGTCGGCAAGGTCATCATCAAGTGGCAAGGAGCCTACGCCGAAAAATACCAGCTGCTCGTATCTACGGACAAAACGAATTGGACGAATGTGTCCGGCGGTGACGGAGTGATCACCTCTAAGGGCAATCTTCTTGATATCATTACGTTCGATCCGCAGCAGGCGCGTTACGTCAAATTCCAGGGTGTGAAACGTGCCACCGTATTCGGAAACTCCTTCTTTGAATTCGAGGTGTACGGACCCGATAATATTCAGGAGTATAAGCAGCTGATTGCGCAGGTGGAAGATCTTGTGAAGAAAACGGACGACGGAACGCTTCGTAAACTGCTGCTGCAGGTGCTGAATCGTTATCCGTACGACGCGACGGCCGACCTGGGGCCGCTGCGAGATTTGGTGAACGGCATGCATCCCAAATGATTTTATAGAGTTCTTTGTGAGGGTTGGGACACCTTCTTTGACTAACTTGTGCATCATCAGGGAAACGAAAAAACGACAACCGGCATAAAGGCTGTCGTTTTTTCGATTTGCCTATCGTGCTGCTATTGCGGTACCTGCAGCGGGGCGAGCCGTGCATTCCCGACGAACTCCTGCATGACCTCATTAAACTTGTCGCGTTCGTCGTAGAATGAGCCGTGGCCGCTGTACATGAACGGCACAAGCTGCGAATGGGGGATTAACCGCTGCATATCCTCCGCCTGGCTGAATGGAATGACCTGGTCGTGAATGCCATGAACGATCAGCGTTGGAACCTGGATGTGTGACAGGTCGGCGGTTAAATCAAAGTCCCGCAGCATGACGATGATCGCGGCCGTCGACCACCCGGCAGCCTGCATGCCCATCTGAACAAACCAGTCCGCGAATGGCTTGCTGATGTACCGGAAGAAGAAAATGTCGGTCACGCCGCGCATCATGTTTGCCCGGTCGTTTAACGACTGCTTCAGCAGCTGCGCTGCCGTCTCTTTGGTGAAACCGCGCGGCGCGGCCGCGTCGATCAGTACGAGTTTGGATACGCCGCCGCCATTGTACCGCACGACGTATTTGATCGCGATCGCTCCACCGGTCGAATGCCCGGCGAGCACGAAGTCTTTCAGCTGCAGCGCATCAACGACGGCGCGAATATCGTCCGCAAGCCGTTCTAAATGATATCCACCGTAGGGTCGGTCCGACTTGCCGAAGCCACGCCAGTCGATGCCGATGCAGCGGTAACCCATGCCCGGCAGCACGTTGAACTGATATTCGAACTGGTCATGATCAAGCGGCCAGCCATGAAGAAACACGATTGTTTTGCTTCCTGCGGGGTTGATGTCCTCCACATAGAGTTGTACCCCCGGCTCAACTGTCACATAGTATCCCACTGTCCATGCCTCCGTAAATCAAAATCCTTTCCCGATAGGATACGCGCCCAGCGCCCAAACGTGAATGCCCTGTCGCGGCATAGCCGCATGCCGGAAGCATGGCAGAACCGTGGGGTGTATTTTTCGTTCCACTAATGGCTGGATAGACCGATAGTGAGAAGGGGCTGCCTTGCAGGAGACAGCCTTTTTTATGGGCAAAAAAGGGAGCCGCTGAGGGCTCCTTATTCATTATGAAATGTATTCTTGATGAATTCCTGTTCCTCTTTCTCCGTAAGAACTCCTTTCGCTTTCCCGATCGACCCATTTTCGATCATCCAAAAGAAGTTATGATCCTCATCGACGGTAGAAAAGTCGCCGGCCTCCCATTTCTTTGCGATATCGAGCATCCTTGCGTAATTAATCCAACTCGTCCCCTTGACTTGAATGATCTGTTCCAGCAGCTGCACCCGTTCCGGCGTCATTTCGATTGAGATCCACTTTTCCTTGGCTTTTACCTTTTGATGGGTCATATGGTGCATCATATTGACGACGTCACTCTCTGCTACAACGATCTCGGGCTTTAAAGCGTCTTTCAGCAGTAGATCAACTTTGTCATTGTCATCTGTGCGAAGGTTCCCAAGGTCGGTTCGGGTTTGCCCAGGTTTCGGAGAAGGTGCAGGAGTCAGATTCTCGGCTTGTTTACGATCATCCGGGTCAGTCACTAGAGCATCTATGAAGTGTTTGACAAAAAGGCCAGTTCCAACAATGACGGCAATGGCTGCCACGACAACAACCGTGATAACCCATTTCTTTTTAGTGGACATTTCAAGATTCTCCCGATAAGTTTGTGTACTTCGTACATAAATACACTATAGATTTCGGACTATATCCCGTCAATAGCCTGGGAACTTAGAAAAGAAGCCGATGATGTAGCTCTTAAAGTCAATGGAGAGCGCTGTAAGAAGGCAGATTTGTTGGGTCAGGCAGGTCAGAATTGTGGATTTCGTTATCGGGCTCTCTAAACAGTATCATATTATGACATGATTCATCGTTATGATTAACCCATCAAGAAAAACAAATGATTTGATCAAAACAAAAAAAGGAGCTGGGATGATGGCAGCATTTATTCTTGAGGAGAAAGACAGCTTAATCGTGGTAGGGATTGGAACGGAACTGAAGAGCGAGTACACGGACTATGTGGGCATGAACAAGGAGAAGGAAAACTTCCGGCGAACCGTGGAGCAGGATGGAAGGCTTGACACTTTAAAGGCTGTCGCTGCGAACGACTACATCTTCGCTGTAAACGAACTGGTAAACGGCAAGCGGATGTATTATGTCGGTGTCATGACAGAAGCATCATTATCGGAAGAACACAGAGAGATCCAATTCCCTAAAGGACCATACCTCGTCATCAAAGGCGAAGGGAAAACGGCAGACGATTTAAGTCGTACGCTTACCGGCATTGCCTTTGGTCAAATCTTACCCGAAGCCGAAAACTTCGCGTATGTCGGCGGGCCCAACGCCACGGTCGAGATGGGGCACCGTGACAACCTTGTACATGGCGAAATGTGGATCCCGGTTGTGAAGAAGTAAATAAAACAAAAATAAAACCTTAGGAGGAATGGAAATGAATACGATTACCAGTAATGAAAAAATAACGAAGGTTGAATCCCGTCGGATCGGAAAGACGGCCGCTTATTGGACTGTCACCATCATTCTCGCATTCTCTATTGCATTAAGCGGGATCGGGCAATTGATGCGATTGGGTGGCAATGTCGATTTAGTGACTCATATTGGTTTCCCGTTATATATTACTTACATTCTCGGTATTTGGAAATTGCTTGGAATCCTTGCGATCGTCATACCAGGCTTCCCCCGTCTTAAGGAATGGGCTTATAGCGGTATCTTTTTTCTAATGACAGGTGCGGCCTTGTCTCATGTGTTCGCTCATGATTATGGGGTTGGTGGATTCAATGTAATTCTTCCGCTTTTCTATGCCGCGCTTGGCATGGCCTCCTGGGCGCTGCGTCCGAAAAGCCGCAGACTCTAATAAAGGCGTGGCATGACGCAACCTCATTCGTGATCCGATAGACTTCCCCTGCCTAATATTAGGTAGGGGAGCTGCGGGGAGGACAATTGGTTGCCTTCTAAACAGTATCATGTTTTGACATGATTTATGGTTATGATAAACCTATCAAGTGATTAAACCAATGAATTGATCCATTCAAAAAAAGGAGCTGGAATGATGGCAACGTATACCTTTGAGGAAAAAGACAGCTTTAGCGTTCTTGGTATTGGAACGGAGCTGAAGAGCGATTACACGGATTATGCAGGCATGAACAAGGAGAAGGAGAACTTTTGGCGGTCCGTGGAACAGGATGGAAGACTTGAAACGTTAAAGGCTATTGCAGCGAACGACTATATTTTTGCGGTAAACGAAGCGGTAAATCACAAGATGATGTATTATGCTGGCGTCATGACAGATTCCTCGATCCCGGAAGAACACAGGGTGATCCAATTCCCAAAGGGACAATATCTTGTCGTTAAAGGCGAAGGGAAGTCGGCTGATGAGTTGAGTAATACGCTTACTGGGATTGCCTTTGGTCAAGTTCTGCCAGCAGCCGAACATTACGCTTATGTTGGCGGACCCAATGCAACGGTTGAGATAGGGCAGCGAGACGGTTTAGTATATGGGGAAATGTGGATTCCGGTTGTCGAGAAGTAAACGAGATTAGCAAGAAGCATGAGGAGCTTTCTTATACGCTAAAAAACCCCGTTTCTATGTAAAGAAGCGGGGTTTGTTTATTTTCACTTCTAAAAATAATCGCACTAAAAGGTCGAGTAATCTGTGCCGCAATTCAGTTATCGCCAGCTTCTTTACCGGACTTGCCGGCGGCCAAATCGTCCGCTGACGTATCTTCCGAAATGGAATTACCCTCCGTGGAGGAGGATGAAGCATCCTGCGATACCTCTTCATCCTTGACCGGCTTCAGCGTCAGCTGGACGGAACGCTTACCATTCTTGTCCGTGACGAGCTGCTCGCTGACGTATCCTTCCCCTTGGACGGTAACCGAGCATTTCAGCAAGGTCAAAATATCCAGCGCATCGCGCAGCGATTCGCCTTTTAGGTCCGGCACCGTCATTTTATCGGTCTCCTCCGTGAGCAGATAGATGCGCTGACCCGGACTCATCGGCGTTCCCGCTGCCGGGAACTGCCGGATGACCGAGGCACCCTTGCCAATGGACTCAAAATCGACACCGGCGTTCAGCAGCTTTTGTTTGGCGTCCTTCACCGCCAGCTTCGTCAGCGTCGGAGCCTCAGGACGTTCCACCGTCGTTTTGCCATCGGACGTTTTTTTGGTGTTTGACTTCGGCACACCCATGTACGGCAGGGCCTGGGACACGATTTTCTTAAAGATAGGTGCCGCCACTTTGCCCCCACCGACATCCGGATCATTCGGCTGGTCCACAATGACAATAAGGGCAATCTTCGGGTCGTTCACTGGCGCGAAGCCGATAAAGGAAACGACGGATTTCGAATAATCTGGTTTTAAGTCCGGGCCGTATTTGACCGCAGTACCTGTTTTACCAGCAACGCGGTAACCTTCGATATATGCGTGTTTTCCGGTACCGATCGCCTGGTCTGCCACAACCTGCTCCAGATAGCTGCTCGTTTCCTTGGCGGCTTCCGGAGAGATGACCTGTCGGACGACGTCTGTCTTTGAGGATTGGGTTACTTTCCCAGTATCCGGGTCCGTGACTTCTTTAATAATATGAGGTTTCAGCAGCTTACCGCCGTTTGCTACCGCGCTGATCGCCGCCAGCTGCTGGATCGGCGTCACGGACACGCCGTGACCGTAAGAAGCCGTTGCCACTTCGACCGGACCCGGAAGGTTGATCGTCTTGGATATTTCGCCGGGAAGCTCAATGTCTGTTTTCTGGCCGAAACCGAAGTCGTTGATATATTTCAGCAGCCGGTCTTTCCCAAGCATTTCCGATCCCAGCTTGACAAACGCAACGTTACTGGAGCGCTTCACGCCTTCCAGGTACGTGATCTGCCCCCATCCCGAGCGGACAATGTCATGGAGGGGCGTATGAGTCCCTTTGACGTAGATTTGTCCGGACTGGTAGAAGGCGTTCGGGTTAAACAGTTTCTCCTGCACCGCACCGGCGAGTGTCACGATCTTGAACGTGGAGCCCGGCTCGTACGTAGCCTTCACGGCATAGTTGAAAAAATCCTTCTGTTCATACGCGGGGTCCCAATATGTATTCGGGTTGAACGTTGGCAAGTTCGCCATCCCGAGAATCTCCATTGTTTTCGGATCGGCCGCAATGACTGTCATGCTGATCGGCTTGTACTGCTCATACGTTTCTTTCATCGCGTCTTCGATATAATACTGGATCGTATCGTCGATCGTGAGCTTTACATTTTTACCATTAACAGCCGGCTTGTACACCATATTTGCGTGGGGAAGCCGGTCTCCTTGCCGGTCGCTTTCGTATTTCATTTCTCCGGGGGTACCTTTGAGGTAATCATCTATGGATGCCTCAAGACCAGCGACAGCCTCACCGTCCCGGTCGGTATAACCCAAAATATGAGCCGCAAGTGTTCCCTTCGGATAATACCGCTTCTGCTCATTACGGAAGCCTATCCCGGTCTCCATTCCTTTTTTTTCTTTCTCAAGCTGGTCCATTAACTCTTTGTTCAAATCATCGATCTGAGCCTTTTTCGTTTCATCAATTTTCCACCCTTCATTCCGAACCTCCCGGCCAGGGCGGTATTTCCCATCCTTTTTAGCATTTACAAGTGCCTTAAGCTCGCTTTCATCCTTGCCCAAAATGTTGTGCAGTCCTTCGATAATTTCGTTCTCCAGTCCGTTTTCGTGGATGACGGCCGGATTGACGATAACGGTATAGGCCGGAATGTCGGAAGCCAGCACATCGCCGTTCCGGTCCGTGATCATGCCGCGGGATGCCGGAATCGTGACATTTCTCGTCCACTGAAATACCGCCCGCTCGTGCCAGTCTTGTCCTTTGACAACCTGCAGCGTAAATACCCGAATCAACAGAACAACAAAGAGAAGGGTAATAAATCCTCCTAGGAGCAGCGCGCGAAGCTTTATTCTTTTAATCATACTCAGCCCTCACAAGTTCTGTACCCTCAAAGTAAATGTTAAATTTCTCTCCGTGTTTCTTACGAATATCTTTTTGTGTCTTCCACATCTGGCTTGTGTAATTGCTTTCAGTACGGTTTAATTTCGCCATAATATCACCCCAGGACAATTTTAATAGAAAAATCCCTAATTGGCTATACTTGGAAATTGAATATCATCGCGGACGGAGATCCAAAGTAAAACTGGCTCCAGGCATGAAGGTATGTAATAGCGTGTATCCGTAAGAACATCAAAGTTTTGGGAATCCTTACTAAATACATGGAGGTTATGGTATACGGAACATTTTAATTCAACAAATAGAATAGAATAGTCTAGTGCTCGCGTATACGATTGAAACATTCATACTCGCTATAGCGTTGTTAAATGTGAGGTGATGATTCATGATCAAATGGGTGTTAATATTAGCAGCTGGGTTGGTTTTGCTATCGGGCTGCAGTGAGAAGTCGGGCGGATCTATCGACAATACGACCACTCCTTCCACTGCTCCTGCACTAGGGGAGACGACTTCACTGCCATCGAAGCCGAAAGCGTTCCCCGCTGTGTCTGACCCTTATGATGCTGACAAAGCAGCCGCGAATGGTGATATCGTGAACTTACATGGGAAGATGTACAATTTAGAGAAGTGGAAGCTGTTTCTGGGGAATCTCGACATGGGTGTGCCGAATCAGGTGCGCATTACACAGTACACGGATGAAGGCGACCCAATCTTCTATGAACTGGTCTATGATGGGGCCGAGGCAATTGTGTATACGTATGACAATTCGAGGGACGGGTTTGGCAGTGATGCAGGTCGTCCAAGCACGGTGTGCCGTGGTATTGAACTCGAGAAGAATAAAGAGTACGGGTCTCATTACAAGCTAACCGGGTGCGATAATGAAACTAGCGATACGTTCTGGTTCACGGATGTAGAGGAGGAAGCTGAGCAGGGCAGCCAATAAACACATAAAATACATAACGGACGGAGCCAGATTTGAGTTTAAAAATGGGAGGGGAAAGCATGAAAGATCAGCGTTCAACCTACAATATCCAAAGTGCTGTATTAGGGTTTCAAGAGGAAATCGAGCGGTTGAAAGTACAAGCAACGATGGGTTGGCAGAAACAGTTACGAGCCTTAAAATGGTACGGATTGCAAAATGGTATGAGTGTATTGGAAGTTGGCAGCGGACCTGGATATATAACTGAGCAATTACTTAATAGCTTACCCGACAGTCATATTACCTCTCTCGAGATCGATAGTACTTTACTCGAACAAGCAAAAAAATTACTAAGTGACGTCCCACCTGAACGAATAAAATTTGTGGAATCGTCGGTTTATCATACGGATCTACCCAATGATTCTTTTGACTTTGTAATAGCAAGATTAATTTTTCTCCACTTAAACAATCCACTTGAAGCGGCACAAGAGATTTATCGAGTACTAAAGCCTGGTGGGAAACTAGTAATCATTGATATTGACGATGGAGTGTTTGGTACGGTAAACCCGGAAATCCCTTCATTACATAACATATTAAAGAAAATCTCGGATTATATTGCACAGAAAGGTGGAAATCGATTCATAGGCAGAAGTCTACCACGTCTCTTATTAAAGAGTGGATTTATTGATATAGATATTGATTCAGTAATTCAACATAGCGATGTACATGGTATTGATGGGTTTAAACGACAAATGGATATGAACCGTTTTGTACATTTTTATAAAAATGGTGTAATAAATTCAGATGAATTTGAACAAATGAAACTGGCTTCTGAGGCCATTAATAATAATTCGCCTGATGCATATGTGATGATGAATTTTATTACTGCATGTGGTACAAAGCAGAATTGATAAGATGTAAGAAGGGCTCCAATTTAGCTGACGGGTAACGATAGTTTAAAACCAAAAGGGATGTCGAGTGGCACCTTTATTCCGCTAACGGGCAGCATAGTTTATTTATAAGTGATCTGTACATTTCACTTTTAAAAAATTTGTAGCATAATTGATAGAGCTAATATCCTGGAGGCTATTTAATGCTGCTTATTGAAAAAGCGCATTTCAGTCGGAAAGAAGTATTAAAAAATTTAATGACCTTGTTCCTTCATGATTTATCTGAGTTTAATGAAAAACTTGAATTAAGTTCGGAAAATGGATTGTTTGAATTCGGGGTATTTGAGTGGTTTTTGAGAAAGAAGGATTAACGCCCTTTTTCATTAATCTAGACGGAAAACCAATAGGTTTTATTTTATTGCAAAGTGGACCATATGCAAATCAAGAGTATGCTAATTATGTGCTGAACTCCTTCTTTATTCTAAAGAAGTACAGGAGAAAGGGGATTGGGAAATTAGCTTGTAGTCAGTTTTTTGAACTGTATCCAGGGCGTTATGCGATAAGTCAGGCATTAACCAACATTCCAGCTATCAATTTTTGGAAAAGCGTCTACCTAACTAATAATTTTAATGTTTACGAAATGCCCGAAATTGAGGATGGAGTAAAGGTTGTATATCAATATTTTACTACAAACTCAACTGACCAATTAATGGAATCTGATACATGAGAACAATTCTTGGTCGTTTATATATTTTTTAAGGAGAACTCATGAATGGCGACATCTTTGGAGACTCAATTAGATCGTGTTATCTGTATGCAAGATTTCCCCGTTGGTGGAGCTGTTGTCGTAGTCAAAGATAATCAAGTTTTATATGGCAAGGGGTTTGGAAAATCCCGATTGGGAAGGAATGAAAGAGACTTTACAACGGACACCATTGTTAGTATTCAGAGTATAGCGAAGAGCTTTACAGCAGCAGCATTATTGCAACTTGTGGAAAAAGGTCTTCTTGAACTCGACACTCCCCTTGTAAAGTATCTTCCATATTTTCGAACAACTGATAAATTGATGAGTGACTCGATTACAGTCAAACAATTGTTATCACATACCGCTGGATTCTCGGGCGATCTAGGGGTTGGTAATTTAATATCTCCCAACGCATCCGAGTTCAATGTTTTTGAAAGTCTAAAGGCACATTTTGGGATTACCAATGCTCTTCTTCAAAGTATCAATAAGCGCGAGGACGTAACTAAATACTTCAATTCAGTTGCTTTATCTTATCCGCCGGGCTCCAACTGGAGTTATTGCACGGACGCTTATATTGTGGCAGCTGATCTATTTGAGAAGGTAAGCGGACTTAAATGGGATGACTATATGGAGAATGTCTTGTTTAGTAGTTTCAAGATGAACAGGACCACACTGCATGTTGAACGGGTGCAGCAAGAAGAGGATAGTGCTCAATATTACACAGCAACAGATGGCATTTTACATAACATTATCAAGCCAAATGCTAATATGGATGTGTTTGAGTCTCCGTTTCCAGTAAACCTTTTGGGTGCCCCGATGGGGTTCATATATTCAACTGCAAATAACTTAGGTAGATATTTATCATCATATATGAGTAGGCATCCTTTCATGTCTCAGTCTATGATCGACCTCATGTATGAGCCTGTGTGGAAGTTTGATAGTGAAAATGGCTACGCTTTAGGTTGGGGGACAAGAGAGGTGGGGAGCCGTACTTTTATTGAGCATGGAGGCGGATTTCCGGGTGTTAGTGCCTACGTCAGTATGGCTCCATCGGACAGAATGGGTGTAGTCGTTGTATCCAATCATGATAAGACACCAGCTCAAAAGATTTGTTATAAAGTTTTAGACACGTTATTCCAAAATAGCTAAAAAGTACGGTCAATGAAGTTGAATATTTGATCGTATTTTAACCATGAATTACCAGCTAAAAAAAGAAATGAGAATAAATATAGCAACGGAGTTCAGTAATGAAATACATATGGCAAAACAAACGACAGCCAGCGAAAATGTTCGACAACCTTTTGAAGATAGGGAGGGCTTGTATTAATTATTATTTATATACAAAATAATTAACAAAGAGCTCAGCCTAATGTTTGAATTCGAACCCAAATGGTATTGGATTAGTTTGATAATGCTATTAATTATAGTTCTTGTTCTTTGGTTCTCGGGGCTATGGAAATACTCCACGTTAGTTGTTGCTATGATGAATGCTCTTGCTTCAGACCGCTTTTGGAAGGAAAAAGAAGACGGTCGGCACATAGCTTTTCTTATCGCTGCTTAGAATCAGTCCGGGCAATTCTACCGGCAGTTGAATAAAGCGGATGTGCCCATTCAACCAACGCTTGATAGGATGACGTTTTTGGAAATGTTATGCTGTTATCGACAGTGCGCACTGTACATTTTGTTTAATCGGAGGTAGGTATACGATGCTCGATTTACGTAAAATTGGAGCTTATATTTCGAAGCTTCGCAAAGACCGGGATCTGACACAATTGGAACTTGCCGATCAACTGAATGTAAGCCATCAAGCGGTATCGAAATGGGAACGAGGCGACTCGCTACCGGATATCGGAACGCTTCCACAGTTGGCTAGATTATTCGGCAAAACGGTTGACGACATTTTAAATGCAGGAGATCACACAGAAATTCGGGAGCACCAGCACCTGGGAACGATCGTGGAGGAGATCGCAGAGAACAAGCCGGAACAAGTTGCAGAGATGGTTAATGCCGGTGAGGTGGAGCTGGAAGAGCTTGTAGAAGTAGCGCCGTTTGTAAAAGCAAGCGCTTTGCATAAGGTGACTGAACGATTAGACAGCAGCGTCCTTAAGTTAGACGTGATCTTGAGTCTGGCGCCGTTCCTCGGAACAGATACATTGGACGAACTGGTTCGTCAAGTAGAAGGAAGCGAAATTCTGTGGGATGCCATTACCGGACTTGCTCCATTCGTTAGCAGTGACACATTAAACCGACTGGTAGACAAATCGATTGACGGATCCTTAGAAGTGCATCGTCTTGTTGAAATTGCTCCGTTTCTTGGAAGAGAACAAGTAGATCGGTTGGTACAACATGTCGAAGAGGGTGGCTTGAGCTGGCATTTGGTCCAAGAGCTGGCACCTTTCATCAGCAAAGAGACATTAAATCGTTTGGTAGACCGGGTTGTAGACGGCACCATCGATGCGAACCGGATCGTAAGCCTCGCCCCTTTTCTGGGTAGGGAGCAGGTGGATCGGTTGATACTGGAAGCTGAAGAAGGCACCGTGAGCTGGAATGTCGTGAATGAACTGGCACCATTCATCAGCAGAGAGACATTAGGTCGTTTGGCAGATCGGGTTGTAGACGGCACCATCGATGCAAACCGGATCATTAGCCTCGCACCTTTTCTGGGCAGGGAAAATCTCGAAAAGTTGATTGCTGGAGTTGAAGTTGAACATCTTAGCCCGGATCTGCTGGCGAGTCTTGCACCTTTTATCGATCAAGGGACATTGAGCAGAATGGTAACAAACTTATTAAATAAAGTAAAATAGCCGCGGAGGTCGGAGCTTATTGATCCAGAGACCGTCGGCGTTCCCTAGAGGTACCCGCTTGAAATCCGGTTTTTCATCGATTTTGGATCATTGAACCAGCAAGGTGCTGGTTGGTCAACTAGGTAACCACGTTAAGTTAACGGGGAGCAATACGACGGCATCCGGACAAAATCATCGGCTGCCGTCGCAATGTTAAAAAGGCGTGATCGTACAACATTCGGTTGTCGAAGATGTCACGCGCTGAATATAACAACTGGTG
This sequence comes from Paenibacillus sp. SSG-1, assembly GCF_002224835.1. Taxonomy (NCBI): domain Bacteria; kingdom Bacillati; phylum Bacillota; class Bacilli; order Caryophanales; family Paenibacillaceae; genus Paenibacillus; species Paenibacillus sp. SSG-1. The sequence continues at coordinate 2,929,662 of NZ_MBRK01000001.1, read as the reverse complement.
CTACAACCGCATAAACCAAGGCGGATCCTGCGTCTCAAACAGATCCTAAATCGTTTAACTTTGCCTACTGTCGGCGGATGTAACTACTTGAATTCGGTACTTTATTTCCTTGATCGAATCTGGGTTTATCGCGGGTTCCATTGCACTACGCAAACCATTTTGAATGGCACGATCCCATTCCATTTCATTCTCCTGTAAGTATTTATATACCTCATTCGGGAGATCTACGACTAACTGGACCTGTTTAGGATCCCGGACGGGATTGATTTTAGGCAACCACTCAAGCTCGTTTTCAGATGCATTGATATGGACTGGTTTTTTACGGGATTTAGGCAGGGGTGAGACCCTTTTTGATCGGACCTTATCTTTTTTGTTCGCCATAATCCTTTTCCTCCTTACTCACATTGGATAAATCAGTCTATGCATCCGATGGGATTTTGGGCCGGGCGAGAGGGCTCTTATTGTAACCATGGCATGGACGGAGCATGAGGAAGTTGCGGATGCAGTATCACATCCAACGAAAGATAATGACATAAAAGGCCTCCCCCTTAAAGGCATAGGAAGAGGACAGGCCTTCAAATTAATTTGAAATCGGATGGGTAAAATGGCACAAGTTATAGGTGTTGTTTTGCCTCAGCTTGATTTTGTTATTAAAAGCTCTATAATTATGTTTAATAGATTAAACCAATGAACCTAAGGGGTGAATGGCATGAGCCAGCAAACGGAGGATATTCTACAACAATTTAAAGCTTGCATCCCTCTATTGGAAGTGCTGACCGATGTAAACCGTCAAGCTATGATTATGCTGTTAGCGCAGAACAAATCGGGACTTAATGTGAATACAATAGCAGGGCATATCAATTTGTCCAGACCGGCGGTATCCCATCATTTAAAGGTATTGAAACAGTCTGGTTTTATTAAATCCGAAAAAAAAGGTGTAGAAAACTACTATGTGTTGACTGTCCGTAAACCACTTGAACAACTCAAGTCATTAATTACTGCCGTTGAAGACGAATGCGATGGTCTCAGTGATTAACCAAAAGAGTTAAGTTCTAGTGAGCTTTTTTCAGCATTTGGTTCAATCGTTTAAACCAATAATCATAAGGAGTGGTATGAAATGAAGGCTATGACCATTAACAAGTACGGAAAAAATGTTCCATTAGTTATGACAGAACAACCAATGCCGAGTATCGGAGAACATGATGTGCTAGTAGAAATACATGCAGCCAGCTTAAATCCTATTGACTATAAAATTAAGGAAGGGAAAATGAAATTATTATTGAATTACAAGTTTCCTCTAATTTTGGGGAATGATTTCTCAGGAGTTGTAGTCAAGGTTGGCAGCCGGGTCAATACATTTAAACCTGGAGATGAAGTTTACGGAAGACCACGCAAGAACCGGATCGGAACTTTAGCTGAGTTTATTGCAGTTCATGAGGAAGATATTTGTCTGAAGCCGGAAAATCTCACCTTTGAAGAGGCGGCATCGATACCGCTGATTGGACTTACGACTTACCAAGCATTTGTTGATATTTTAAATCTTCAAAAAGGCCAAAAAATCTTGATTCACGCAGGTTCGGGAGGCGTAGGAACCTTCGCTATCCAACTAGCCAAGCTGATGGGGGCATTTGTTGCTACAACTGCAAGTGAAAAAGGCTATGACTTGGTAAATTCGTTGGGAGCCGATCTGATTATTAATTATAAAAAAGAGAATTTTGAAGAAATCCTTAACGGGTATGACGCGGTTTTTGATACTTTAGGTGGAGAAGCTTTGGACAAGTCATTCCGCATACTGAAACCAGGCGGACAAATTGTATCCATTTCCGGCATGCCGAACCCCAGATTTGGAAGAGAGGCGAAACTGGGTTGGGTGAAAACAACCATTTTGTCGATTGCGAGCCGTAGAATCAAAGCCCATGAGAAAAAAAGCCAAACGACGTATCACTTCCTTTTTATGAAACCGAGCGGAGAACAATTAAAGGTTATAAAGGGGTATATTGAAGGCGGACTTATTAAGCCTATTATTGATAAGGTGTATCTTTTGAAAGATGCAGCGCAAGCATTTCATTACCTGGAAAGCGGAAGGGCCAAGGGGAAAGTAGTTATTAGTTTAAAGTAATGTACGATGACAAGAACTATAAATATCCATGCACGAGTTACAAAAATCCATTCCACGCCTAATCCATTAAACATAAACTATTGCTATGGTTTGACTAGTAAAGTGGAGGGTGTAGATGGATTACATACAACATTTAAGGTCAATGGTAGGGAACGAGAAGGTCATTATGGTTGTTGCGGGTGCAATTGTTTTTGACAAAGAAAACCGAGTCCTGATGCAGAAACGTTCGGATAATGGTCAATGGGGTTTTCCTGGCGGGTTTATGGATTTAGGGGAGAGCGTTCAAGATACAGCAAGAAGAGAAGTTTACGAAGAGACGGGACTTACATTAGAAGAACTTAAGTTATTCGGGATCTATTCTGGCCCTCAGTATGACAAGACATTTTCTAATGGCGACCAAGTCTCACTTGTCCTAATATCATTTGTTTGTGATCAGTATGGTGGTAAGTTAGTTGAAAGTAACGAGGAGTCGATTCAAAATAAATTTTATTCTCTTAAAGAGTTACCACAGAACATATTCACCGAACATAAGATGCTTATTGATGATTTATTATCGAATAAACAGCTGCCGATTATTGGTTAAAGTAGGGTGAGCCGAACTAAAAGAAAATTCGAGCGAGACGCCGCTTAAGTTCTTTGCAGGAGAAGTTCAGACATAATAAGTTCTCAAGTTGGACAACCAGCTTGCGGTACACGATAGCTGTTGGGCTTACTAGCATCCATTTTGTTATTTTTAGAGAAAAAGGTTCTTACTAATTTCATAAATGGGCAGCCTGCCATGGGACTTTTTCGATTTTTGTGCGTTCTATCTTTAGACGATAAAGTCTATAGAATTTCTATGGAGGAGTGGCCGAGGCATGGCAAAGACGCAATTGGAGGATATCGCCGTACGTTTACGCAACGCCCGTATTAACCGTAAACTAACGCAAATGGAAGTATTTCGTCTGACGCAGATCAACAATAAAACCTTGAGCGCGTATGAAACCGCAAAGACCGAACCGGATCTGGTATCGCTGTCCAGGCTGGCCGACCTGTACAAGGTGTCCACCGATTGGATTATTACCGGATTTGAGTTCAAAGGAACAGGCAGGTCAGAAGATGCAGAGGCCGAAATTGGCCGGCTCAAGGACAAGCTTAAGGCACGGGAGCGGATCATCCGGGGAATCCGGGAACTTGTCTCGGAGTGAAAATCAAATAATAGTTAGCCTTAATTGAAATGAATTACCAATACAAGGTGGGCGCTTATAACACAGAGGTGAGGTTAAATTTGCTGCGTACTTTACATCTATTCATAATCCTGGTTCTGATTGCGTCCGTTTCGATTATTGCGGGCTGCCAAGGGGAAAGCAATAAGGATACTTTTCCAGAAGTCGGACAAAGTTTGTCCAAAAGTATGAAACAAATGGATAAACAACCTGGCATACTTTTAACGGGGTTCGCTGCCGACCCCAAAGTGAAACAATATAAAGTTGGAATTGAATATGATCCGGGTCAAATAAGCAATGAACAATTAAAACAGATTGTTACTGATTATCTCAGCCATGCGGCTTCAAATTTGTCGCCTCCCAACAATTGGGAAGAGATGCTTGAACCATATCAATTGCGCATTGAAAAGTTAGGTGATGCTCAAAAAACACCCGTAATAGCTGAAAAAGAGATCGGCTCAACAGAAATAAAATGGTTTTTTGAATAGAATAACACTGCTTTACAGATTAAACTAAGGGACGATAGCCCGTCGATGGAACTCACCCTTCCCATTGGGCAGACGCATGTGGAATCTTATCATTATGGCTTCCATTATAAAGTATACTCTTGCTGGCAATGGACAACGCTTAAGGTTAAATAACTATTTTCTTACGCGGGAGGTCATCGCTAATTGAAATTTGAACTTGGACGTTGCTTGCTGAATGAACGATTGATGGAATCCGGAAAGTCAGCGGAATGGCTGGCGAAAGACTTGCTTTTTAAACCGGAACGGGTTTATGACTTTATGGAAAACAAAAGAGTGATGCCACTCAAAATTGCCATATCGATCGCAGATTCCATCGGCTGTGATGTTCGTGACTTGTATGAATTAATTCCAAACGAATAAGAAGTAATGGGAGAATGAGAGGGTCTGGCCATAGGCATTAGGAATGATCTGATTGAAGGTGTCTCTGGCACCGGCAAAACTTCGGTCTGCATAGAATTGCAGCGGCGCAGCTACCATGCCATTCATGGTGACCGTGAATTGGCTTATCAAGGCGATCCGGAAACGGGGATACGGACGGATGGTATCACGCATGAGCACCACATTTGGCATGTCGATAAAGTAAAAGCTCTGGTCACCAATCAGGATGAAGCGGCAACATTTTTCTGCGGTGGTTCTAGGAACTTTTCGGAATTCATAGATCTATTTGACGGCGTGTTTGTCCTTGATGTCGACCTTGACACATTGAACCGGCGGCTTGACGAGCGACCGGAGAATGAGTGGGGTGGAAAGCCATCCGAACGGAAACTCATTACGAGATTGCACCAAACGAAAGAAGACATTCCGAAAAACGGAATTATCATTGACGCCACCGCGCCGATCGAGCACGTCGTTGACGAGATCATCTGTCATATCAAATAAAATAATCGTCGACGAGAGTAAATTACTGACACTTACGGATTGCCATAGACCAATACACCGTCGCACCTGGATACGAATTGTCATAACGATTGCATAACGCTGATGGTAGGTTCAACTATAGTTATTCTATTATTGACTGAATCGAGATTAACCGTTGCGCCAATTGGCAAAGCAACTTTATAAAAGTCATGACCTGTGGCAAGGTTCGTTATCAGCGGCTTACCGAGAGGTACAACAAATTCGTTGATTAAATCCTCATAGGATTTACCATAAGCCGCCTGGCAGCCTGAGCACTCGCCCATAATAATGCCGATGCAGTCACGAAATTTTCCGGCAAGCTTTAAATGATTCAAGTACCTGTATACGGTATTGGTAGGTTCGTGTGTTTCTTCAAGTACGAGAATTTTACCCCTTGTATCGATTTCGAAAGGCGTGCCCAACGTATCGACAAAGGAGGTCAGATTACCGCCCACAAGCTGCCCAGTAACGTTGCCCGGAACACGGCTGATCAGTGGCATCCCCGGCGGATTGAAGAGAGTCCGGGTTGATGAATACACGGATGTCGCAGAGAAAAACTGATCGAAATTATAAGCGGGCGTATCGGGTTTGAAGTCAATGAGCAGCAGACTATGGAATGTTATTAAATCTACATATTGATGCATTACGTTTAATAGTACCGTTATATCGCTGTAACCTGTCACAATTTTTGGGTTATTGCGGATCACCGTATAATCAAGGTAAGGAAGAATTCCCGCCACTCCTGTACCGCCTCTGGTGGGTAGGATCATTTTAACCCGCTCGTCTTGGAACATCATCATCAAATCAGAAGCCCGCTGCTCGTCTGTGCCGGCAAGAAACCCGTTTTGTGCATATACATATTGACCCAATACAACATTAAATCCCATTGCTCTCAAAATTTCGATCCGTGCATTAATTACGTCTGCAGCGAGCGGACTCCCCAAAGTAACGACTCCAACGGTATCGCCCCTCTGCAGCATTGGCGGACTTATCGGCATGTGCTGATCTTCCTTCCTGAAAATCGAAGAAGCCATTGTCATATCATATCTTTAGAGTATATTGGCAAAATCCCAAGCACAGTACTAAAAAGGAACTTGAATGAACGAGAAACCCTCTTTCTTCATTTCCGGCCATACTCATCGAGCACACAGCCTTTCTCAAGAGCGGCACCTGTTCTTTGTTGGATCGGCCCCCATGCTCTCCCTTATAATTAGAATGATATGGAAGTTGAATTGCGATGAAGGTGGTGGGGAATTCGATGAAAATCGCGGTAGGGTTTGTACACGGCATTGGAAAGCAAAAAGAACATTTTCATGAGGCGATGGCAGGGCTCATTAGCAAGCGGTTAGGTGAAATATGTCCGGCGGTGGAGCTGGTCAGCAAGGGGATTTATTGGGCGGACATCACGGACCGACTGGAAGATGAGCTCAAGGAAAAGCTTGCGCCTGACCATCTGCACTGGAACAAGTGGATCGATGCTCGGGGGTACGCCATCAGCTTTCTAGGTGACGCGATTGCCTATCAACCGCTGCCCCACAAAGCAGGTGACGATGATCGGAACTACATCTACACCGCAATTCACGAACGATTTTATGAAAAGCTGCAGGAGCTCGCGCAGTGCACAGGACCCAGTGCCCCGCTGTGCATCATAAGCCACAGTCTTGGCACGATCATCGCGAGTAACTTCATATACGACCTGCAAAACGGCAGGCTGCCAAGCGGCAAGCTTGCATCAATAAGTGAGGATCCTTCTGCACTCGTTCGTGGCGATACGCTAACACATTTTTACACAATGGGAAGCCCGATCGCGATCTGGACGATGCGGTATAACGACTTTGGGAAGCCGATTTCTTTTCCTTCGCCTGCTCTTTTGGCCGAAGGGCTCCCATACGGCGAATGGGTTAATTTCTACGATAAAGATGATGTGATCGCCTATCCGCTCAAGCGTCTAAGTGCGGAGTATGATGCGGCCGTGACAGAAGATGTGGAGGTCAGAAACCCGGGTTTTCTGGCCAGCACCCCACTTAATTCACACGGCGGGTATTACCGTTCGAAGACGGTCATCGAGCGGATTGCCAAATCGCTGGCGGACCTTTACGACCAAACAACCCGACAACCGATTCGTTAAGCCAGCGCCGGCAGCCGGTAATGATGAAAGGCTAAGCTATTCCAACGTTGGCCAAAAGCGCTATCCATCTCCGCCGGTCTGGCCGTTCATTCGGAATTCCGTCGGCGTGAGTCCTGTCTCCTGCTTGAATTGATAACTGAAATAGTGAAGGCTCTTAAAACCGAATCTTTCCGCGATCCATTCCAGCTTCTCGCCCTGCAGAAGCGCGAGCTTCGCCCGTTTGATCCTTTCTCTGATAATAAAATGCTTCGGTGTCACCCCCATTTCATGTTTGAACAGCTTGGTGAAATGTACCGGATGATAGCCGCACAAGCTTGCAAGTGCGGCAACCGACCAGTTTATGCCGGGCTCATCCTGCATCGCTTGAATGGCAGGTTCGATCTTGTTCCTCGAACCCTGTACGGAGTCGTTTCCGAGCAGCTGTCGACAGATCAGCGTAATCGCCTGCATCATAAGCGAACGCATTGTCAGCGTATATCCTGGGAGCTCGGATTCGTATTCCTTAACCATTTTAGACAGGATCGGTTCAAGTCCGGCAATGGTTAGCAAGGTTGGAACTTTCACTTCTCCGTAAGACGGTATATGAAAAACGGACAGTTGCGGGGCACTGAACGAACCCGGATCGCCATATTTGATTTGGAGTCCGGGATGGACGGGCAAAGGAGAAGAGGCGTGCCAATGGAAATGAACGCTGATATAATCAGTCGTTCGAATAGCCGTCAGCTTTGTTTGGCATTCCGGACCGTAACAAACGCATTCTCCCGGCAGAATGGCTACTTTTTGTCCTCCAATCTCGAGCTCTGCGCAGCCGGACACGACATAGAAAAGCTGATTGTCGGGGATCTTCCGATACCCCCAGTCCGTTCCCGCCTCTGCCGTTGCCCTGGCAGAAAAATTGACCGTTGGCGTAATCATGTCTAATGTTCCAGTATACATGACCAATCTCCTCCGTCTGAAGCTTAAACTTGCAAATACCCAAAAAGATGATGGATTTCGGAAAATACAATAATGAGCACACCATCTATGATAAACCTATAGGAAGGCGTTTACATCCATCATTATAAAACGGGCGGGAGCGTGAGGTAAGTTGCTGAATGCAAATCAATTGGCCGAATTCGAGAAAAACGGTTTTGTGAAGGGCGGCATTGTCTTAAACGACGAGGAAGTGGAGCGACTGCGAGAAGAGCTTGATTTAGTCATGGAAGGGAAGTCGGTGAATAAACCGGTACTGACCCGAAACATGCTCGCGGAAAGCAGCGATTCTCTTCATGAGGGGATGAAAATGACGGTCAGTGAGAAAGTGGTGCAAATCGTCAACATTTGGATGGCCAGCGACGCTTTTTTTCAGCACGCCGCTCACCCAGTCATTTGTGAGGAGATCGCCCAGCTGTGCGGCACCGATACGCTGCGGATATGGCATGATCAAATCCAATACAAACCACCTGTCTCCGGCGGTCCGACACTCTGGCACCAGGACCACCCGCTTTGGCCGATCATTCAGCCCGCGGACTTGGTCAGCGCTTGGGTCGCGCTCGACGATGCGGTCATCGAGAACGGCTGCATGTGGATGGTGCCCGGCAGTCATAAGTGGGGGAATCATCAACACGATTTGGCGAACACACCCGATTTCATGCCTTACCATCGTCAGCCGGAGCTGCTGCCGAAGGAAGCAAGAGTGGAAGCGGTTCCGTTTGAAATCAAGAAGGGGCAGGTTGGCTACCACCATTGCCTCACTTGGCACGGAAGCCCCCACAACCGTTCGGAGCGCAAACGGCGGGCAATCGCCGTTCACTACATGCCGGGACATACCCGTTACGAACCAGACGGCAGCCATCCGATGCTGTCATATGTCACGGTTAACAAAGGGGACATTCTGATGGGCGATCATTTCCCAGTCGTCTATTCATCAGCCGCCAACAGATGATGAAGGATTGGTGATAGAGGTTGAAGGGGCACTCGAAATCGGGTGCCCCTTTTCCTTGGAAGATCCGATCTGGCGAGGGTTATTTTTCAATCCTTATTGTTTTTATTCTCTAGATAATGGTAAAATATATAAGAACGTGTGTTTGTTTTTTGCGTTTTCCACAGATAGGGGGAATAGGCGTGGTTGGAATCGTTGAAAAAGAGCCATTTTCGATATTAGGGAACCGGATTGCAGACGAAGTTCCCGAATGGACTCTGCCATTATGGCAAGAAGTAAATCATGACTATATTGAGATAAGCAACCTCGCCATCCGTCATCTTGTGCACTCGGCTCCCGAATGTTTCGTTAAGGAGTCGATGCGTTCATGATCGAATTGACAAACCGCCAGGCAAGACAATTTCTGTTATTGAAGCACGGGCTCTTAGGTGAATATCAATTTGCTGGAAAAGAGGGAGTATTGGAGTTTGTGCGGCAGGTCGGCTGTATTCAATACGATCCCATCGATGTTTGCGGAAAAAACGCCGAATTGGTGCTGCAGTCGCGAATCAAAGGATTCACCAAGAACATGCTCGACGAGCTGCTGTATAAAGATAGATACCTGATCGATTATCCTGACAAGAATCTGGCTATTATGCCTCTTGAGGACTGGCCGTATTTTGAGCGGTACAGGCAGGCCGCCCGACAACATGCCAAGCGCTACCCCGGAATGGAAGAGTTGACTGAGCAAGTGCGGGTTCACATCCACAATCACGGTGCGTTAAGCTCGGATGATCTACAATTGGATGGGAATTTCTCGTGGCAATCTGCCATCCACTGGAGCAGCGGAAACAATACGTCCCGGTCGGTGCTGGAACAGATGTACTCGACAGGCGAGTTGATTATCCATCACAAAAAAGGAACACGTAAATATTACGATATTGCCGAGAAATACATACCGCCAAATCTGTTGAATGCGCCGGAGCCGCTGATGGCCGAGATTGATCATCACAAGTGGCGGGTACTGCGCCGGATCGGTGCTGTTGGCCTGTTATGGAATCGGGCATCCGATGCTTGGCTGAACATATGGGGATTGAAAGCGGTGCAGCGTAACGAGGTTTTCCGGCAGTTGTTGGACGAAGCTCGTATTGTTGCTATTGCCGTAGAGCAATTGAAGGATACGCTGTACTGCCGCGCAGAGGACTTGCCGCTAATTGAAGCCGTCCTGCAAAATCCGGAACCGAAATTTCGCTGCGAGCTGATTGCCCCGCTGGACAATTTGATTTGGGACAGAAAGCTGATCAGCGAATTGTTTGGCTTCGATTACACCTGGGAGATTTACACGCCCGCAATCAAACGGAAATTCGGTTATTATGTGCTGCCTCTATTATACGGAGAAAGCCTAATCGGACGAGCCGAAATCATCGCGGAGCGAAAAACCGGAACACTCGTTGTTAAAAACATATGGTACGAGAACGGCATACAGCCAATAAAGCAGTTGCGAACAGCAATGAACCATTGTTTTCAACATTTCGCATTGTTCAACGGATGCGGGACGATTAGTGAGGTGGAAATATGAATAACGAAGTGATATTGCGAGACGTGAATAAAGATGACTTGCCGATCTTTTTTGAGCAGCAATTGGACAAGACTGCCAACCATATGGCTGCCTTTACTGCCAAAGATCCAACGGACAAGATCGCCTTTATGTCTCACTGGCACAAGATATTAGACGACGATCGGATTATAAAAAAGACCGTGCTTTTTAACGATCAAGTTGTGGGGCATGTATCGAGTTTTGAACAGTTCGGTGAACCAGAAGTCAGCTACTGGATCGCACGAGAGTATTGGGGAAGAGGTATTGCAACTAGATCTCTTTCTCAACTTCTTGACTATATAAACATTCGTCCCTTATTTGCTCGTGCAGCAAAAGATAATACAGCTTCTATTCGGGTATTGGAAAAATGCGGATTTAAGATTTGTGGTGAAGACAAGGGGTTTTCCAATGCACGCGCTGAGGAAGTCGAAGAATATGTTTTAAAGCTGCCTATTAAGACAGAGTAGCAATCTCAATATTTCCCAGCTAACGGAATACGTTAGCACAATGAACATTGAAGGCAGCCGCCCCCAAAAGCCGGCTGTCTTTTTCCCTAACTTACAGAAAGATAGAACATGTCTGTTGCCATTAAAATTAACAGCATTTGCAAAAAAATACAGATTTGAATTAGCCTTTGCAACAGTTGAAAAAAGTGGCTGAAGTTGAACAAAACAAGCAAACCCACAGTATCCATCACGATAGATCAATTTAACAAGAAACAGGCACTACATCAAATTTTCATCATATATAGGTGATATCCGTTTAGATTTGATGAGGAGGATATCATGCAACCTAAGTTACCTATGGAAAAGTATTTTGGGCAGTTTGAGGTAGTGCATGCTTTTTATGGGACTATGCCTACTGGTGTCAGCGTTTCGGAAACCGGTCGTATTTTTGTATGCTTTCCGAAATGGGGAGACGATGTCCAATTTACTGTGGCGGAAATTGTAAAGGGTGAGTTGCAGCCTTATCCCAATTTAGAAACCAATTTGGTTAAAACTACGAATATTACGATGTCTTTCGTCAGTGTCCAAAGCATCGTTGCTGACGGAAGAGGAACACTTTGGGTATTGGATACAGGGGCACCAAATTTTTCTGAACCTATTCAAGGGGGAGCAAAATTAGTTGCTGTTGATTTAAGCACGAACACAATAAGGAGAGTATATACCTTTACTGAAGATGTTGTTTTGCCAACAACTTATCTGAATGACGTCCGTTTGGATTTTCGGGTAGGCAGAGCAGGCTATGCATATATAACGGATTCTTCTTCCAGAGGGCCAGGGGCTATTATCGTCGTGGATTTAGACAATGGAAACGCGTTTAGACGATTAAATGGGGCAGTATCAACTTCACCTGATTCTCATTTTTTACCAAAAGTAGAGGGTAGAATTTTGATGAATCGAAACCCGGACGGTTCAACTTCCCCTTTTAGAATGGCTTCCGATAGTTTAGCGATTTCTGTTGATGGTAAGGTTTTATTTTATGCTCCGTTAACCAGCCGTCATCTGTTCTCGATCTCAACAGAAGCCCTAAGAGACAGAAGGATACAGGACATGAATTTATCTCAATATGTGCAGTATTGGGGAGAAAAAGGTGCGTCTGATGGAATGATCACCGGCTCAAAAGGAACTGTTTATGCAGGAGACTATGAAAATAATAGCATCCGGAAAATCTTACCGAATGGCGCAATGGAAACCATCGCACATGATCCGAGAATTTTATGGCCGGATACTTTTTCGATTGGCCCCGATCAATACTTATATGTCATTGTGAATCAATTACATCGGCAGGCGAGATTTCATTATGGGAGAGACCTGCGGGAAAAACCATATAGTTTACTTCGGTTCAGAATTGATGAATACCCTGCTCCTACCTTTTAATATCATCGTAAAAGAGCAAAAGACTGATTTTATTCACAGCATATCCTCATTGTAAATACCAGTGTATGTGAGGAGTAAGGAGGTCTGGTACATATGTAACAAGCAGGGGTAATCCTCTGCATTCACTGTAGTGATGAATATATCGAGGCTCCTCATCCGGAATTTTTGGTGTTGTGGCCTCAGCGAAGCTTACGTACAGCAGGTAGCAAGAGGAAGATTCGGTATGACAAGAAGGAGAACGCCTATGACGGCCGTTCTCCTTTGAACTGACTTACATATATGCCAATTGAATGTCAATAAACTGAACGACGATTTGGCAAATTTCACCTGCTTGATCGTATCCCCAATAAACCGGATAAGCGCCATCGCCAAATCCGGATTGGAACATGGGGATATGGTACTCGGTATCAGGGATTTTCCAGTTTAGCCAATCGCCACCACTGCGTTGATACTGTGGATTTTCGCGATAACTCTTGGCAAACAGGGCTGCAAAATAATCATCGTAAAGATTGCCATCAGGATGTTCTTGATGCCACCGACTAGCAAAGTCGCAAAAAGCTTGGTGCGCCTGCTTATCGCAAATACATGCCAGACCGGCATCTACATTGAAGCCAAAAAACTCTCCGTCCCCCATCCCTGAAATATCTTCATGTCCAATCAGAGCTTCCTCGAACCGGACGGCAGGAACATCGGAAAATCGCAGACGAACGGCGGCATAACGGGCACAGTCACCATCCTCGTCCGGCTTCACCACACAGGCTTCGGCTGAGTACGTTCCAACGGACGCCGTTTGGAAATAAGGCTGCTCCTTTATACTCCCCAAATAACATAGCGGGTCGCGGACAAGAATTTGGCCGGTAGGAATGGAGGTGGGACCAAAATCTATAACTGCCAGCTGCTTGCCTGCTATTTCAGGCAAAATAAAATAATCATTCAAATCTACAGGGCATTTCAATTTGTGACGCTGCTGCTCCCAATGGGACAGCCATTCACTTGTTGGGATCATGGGCATTTACCTCCTGATATAGGCTTGTAAAAGTAGGGCGTTTTGAGGGTATTGAAGTTACATGCATTAACACCAAAGTGGCATCCTCCCTATGTTAGAACAGCAACTCGACTTGAATCAACTGCACTTTGCTAGGATGAAGATGAAGATGAAGATGAAGATGACGATGTGGCTTTTGGGGCTATTCGTCTTAGGTACAAAAAGGCACACAAATTGGATATAGCCGCCATCACGGCAAGCCCCCAGAATAGGTTGGCATACGTCTGGCTAGGCGGAAGATGCTTTTGCCATTCCATTGCACTGGACATCACCGCAATGCTGAATGCGCCGCCGATAAACTGCATCAGTTGGAACAATCCCGTTCCTGAACCCATCTGAGAAGAGGGGAGTATACACGAAATTTCGTTAGATACGCTGCTGCTAATGATAGCAAAGCCTAAATTCATCAGCATGTACACAAAAACATTGGCCACCCAAAAGTGGGTGCCCAGTCCTGCGAATAATACGGCCGCCAATAATACGAGCATAGGAGTCGTACGCAGCATTCTGCTGCTTCCCCGCTCGTCGATCATCGCCCCGACCCTTCTTGATAGCAATGTAGACAAAATAGCACCTGGAAAAATAACAAATCCGGCATGACTTGCACTCAAACCAAAATGTTTCAATAGCATTTGCGGTAGCAAAAAAAGCGTTGCAAAGTTGCATAAATAGGCTAAGACTCCGATGAAAGCAAGCATTAGATAGGTTCTGTTAGCTAGTAATGACGGCAGCACAAACGGATGCTTCGCTCGGCGGATATGCAGAGTAAAGACGATTATCCCTGAAATTCCGATCAACAAGGCAACGGGATGATAGTTGGTGAAAAATAGCAGGAGACCTGCTGTACCTGCACTCAGTGTCACTGCCCCCATTACATCGAAAGACCGTTTGGACATCGACTCTTTTGGAATCAAACACATCAGCAGCGGGGCAATGCACAACAGCGAGGATGTAATGGCAAAAAGATATTTCCATCCGAGATATTGCACCACAAAGCCGCCAATGACCGGGCCAAGTCCAAAACCCAGTGACACGGAGGACATGATGAACGTCATCGATTTCCCTCTGCGTACCTGAGGTATGTAACGGGCTAGGAGCACTATGGACAGGGAGAGTGCCGCCCCGGCCCCGGCAGCTTGCACGATGCGGGCAGTTAGCAGCACCCAGAAATGGTTACTCAGCATCGCCCCAACCGAGGCGCCTCCCGTCAAAACCAGACTAATGCCGAACAATCGGTTAAGCGGAACCAAATCAGACAACCGGCTGTAGGTGATCGAGGAGATGGCGAACATGATAGAATAGCCGGTGACGGTCAATGAAACGATAGATGAAGGCAGGTTGTAATCATGGCTTAAATCGCTTAATGCCAAATTAAACATGGCCGTATTCATTGTGACTAACACAACAGTAATGCAAAGCAACGTAATAATAAAGCCTTCACGGGGAAGCAAGAGAACTTCATTTTTCTCGGTCTTCGTATTGTGGAGAGCATCCTCCATGAGATTTCCTTCTTTCCTTCTTATATTGTGAGAGGTTACATATCTAGCGATCTAATGCCTACTTCTACTCATTGAACACTCCTCCTAAAAAGTTTCTTTATTCCAAACCCAGCGCTATTTCATTTTGGAATGGCTTGCTGTACAATAAAAGAGACCAAACGGTATCTTTTATATTATCAGGATTCTAGTAAATGACAAGGCCAGAATTGTATAATTTATTTAAAACCATTGAAATAAAAGAGGTTCATACGGAGGAGCACATGAAAAAAGGGGATCGAACACGGGAATTTATCATTATGAAATCGGCTGAAATTTTTAACCAGAGAGGATATGCCGGCACATCGCTAAACGATATTATTGCCGACACAGGAATTAAGAAGGGGGGCATCTATCGACATTTTGCCAGTAAAGACGAAATCGCGCTGGAAGCTTACAATTATGCTGCCGGCATGGTCAACAGAAAATTTTCTGAGGCGATCGACCAAGAGCAGTCTGCTTCAGGAAAGTTAATGGCTTTTTTTCGTGTCTATGAGGACGTTGTAAACAATCCACCATTTATCGGCGGATGTCCTATGCAGAATACAGCTGTAGAAAGTGACGATACGCATTCAGAGCTTTGTGGTCGGGCAAGACAAGGTTTGCATACGTTCTTGGATATGATGAAAAGTATCATTCGTGACGGCATTCAAGCTGGGGAGTTTAGAGAGAATCTGGATGTGGATGCGCTAGCATCATTTGCATTTTCCTTGTTGGAGGGAGGGATTTTGCTGAGCAAGCTGGATGGAGATAACAAACACATGCTAATGAATACAAAAATCTTCTCGTCCTATCTGCAGCAGTGCTGCTTAAAGACATATTAATCTGGTGTCTGGCACATCGCATTTTGAACCGGCTGCTGTTTTGGGAAAGAAGAATTGTTAAATAAGCTGTTATAAAGAAGGGCGTACCTAAACCGCAACGCAGTGCAGTGGTACGTCCTTTTACTGGTAGCTGAAAACCTGATTCAAGTATGTGCCTTAAAACTACTCCTTACTTTTGAGCAATTTTAAGGTAACGATAAATGGTGGCTTTTGATGTTTTTAGTCAGCATGATCCGTCTCCTATCCTTGCGCTGTGGGGCGGACCACGATTTCACTGACATCCACGTCATGGGGCTGCTCAATTGCGAACGCAATAGCTTTGGCGATAGAGTAGGGGGATAACCCGATATTCTGATAAGCTTCGAGCTTGGCTTTCATCTCTGGGTCCCTTATAGCGTCCAGAGCATCCGATTGCATGGAGCCAGGTGTGTTTGTGAATCCGGGTGAAACAATCGTTACGCGAAGCTTATCGCCGGCCTCTTGACGCAGACCTTCTGAGATCGCACGAACGGCAAGCTTTGTCCCTGCATAAACCGACATATTAGGCAAAATCCGATAAGCTGCCGTGGAAGCAATGTTAATAAAATGTCCTGAGCCCTGATTCCGAAAAGTGGGTAGTGCCGCTGCTATCCCATATAGAACTCCTTTAACATTGATGTCGATCATGTCTTCCCACTCCTGGACCCGCAGATCGTCAAAGGGAGACATGGGCATGAAACCCGCATTATTAATAAGAACATCAAGCTTGCCGAATTTCTCGCTTGCCAATTGGACAAGGTTTGAAAGGTCTTCGGACCGCTTCACGTCAGTAACGAGATAAGCTGCCTTACCGCCAGACTTCTCAATCCGGTCAGCTATAGCTTCCAGCTGATCCGATCGCCGCGCGCCAAGCACAACTCGGGCTCCTCTCTCGGCAAGCAGCATTGCAGTTGCTTCACCGATCCCGCCGCTTGCGCCTGTTATTACAATGACTTTATCTTGTATTCCGGACACACTCACCACTTCTTTCTTCTATATTAAATGTCTCTTACACATTTCATTTTAAGAAAAGTGGGTGTTCAACCGGTAGATCATTCATGCCCGTTCCTTGCCTAATCCCGCCAGAGAAGTATAATGGGTTTAACTGATTTTTGAACAAAAGAGGTTGGTGCATAAACTTGAAAGAGCTCATTTCCGAGTTAGTCCAGTACATGGATCGTCTTACACCGATGGATGGCGTACACAGCATGGCAATTCCTGAGCTTTATTTCAGACGTCAATCTCAGCAGTCAGGGCCAGTGTACAGCAACAGCCATCCTTCCCTTTACATCGTTGTCCAAGGTTCTAAAACGGTGGAATTAGCCGAGGAAAGATATAATGTGGACCCAGGTAGCTATTTGGTCTCTCCGGTACATCTGCCTGTGATCGGACAAATTACTGAAGCATCGCCAAGCCATCCGTACCTAAGTTTACAACTGACCTTCGATCCGGATCTTCTTCTCGATATATCGAAAACATCCAGTCCATCGAAGAAGATGACGACTGAACGAGGAATCCTGCTCAATTCGTCAACCTCGGACTTGCTCAAAGCGGTTTTACGCCTTGTAGAACTTCTGGATACCCCCTCTGATATTGAGATGCTGGCTCCCTTGATCGTTAAGGAAATATTTTATAGGGTCCTTCAAGGCGAGAAGGGAGAGCTGCTGAAGCAATTTGCCGTGATCGGAAGCTATGCTCAATGTATATCCGAAGCCATACAATGGATCAGAAATCATTATTCTGAGCCTCTAATCATTGAAGAGCTGGCTAAGACGGTCAAGATGAGTCCGAGGAGCTTGCATAGACATTTCAAGAAAGTAACGGCCATGAGTCCGCTTCAATATCAAAAGATCATTCGCTTGCAAACAGCAAGACGACTACTGCTTACGGAAAACCTGGATGCAGCTAACGCAGGATTCCGTGTTGGATATGAAAGTCCTTCACAATTTAACCGAGAGTACGCCCGGTTATTTGGACGTTCCCCGATAAGGGATATTCAAGACTTGCGTGAATTTTCCTTCAAGAACATACACACTTAACAGCCGCATTGATGCGGCTTTTTTTTAGTTTCTGTTCAAGTAACGAAGGGTAAGCTACATCTGTCAGATAACTAGGACTCATGCAGCTGCCCGGACTCCTTGTGACGCCAAAATACGAATACCAAGGACAATGCAATTAACGTGAGGATAATCCCAAGTACTCGAAATCCCTCGTAGCTGAAGTTATCTCCCATTACGCTGCTAATGAGTAATGAAGAGAGAATGGTTCCCAGGTATCTTGAGGTATTAAATATTCCAGATGCTACACCTATAATTTCTTTTGGTGAACTTTGGAATAAGGCCGCTTGCATAGCGACACTGTTTAACCCGTTGCTAATACCGAATGCAGCTAAAGCCACACACACACTGATAACCGGTGAAGTCTGATCCAGTGTCATGATCACGATCCATACGGACCCAAATGTCATCAGCACTCCGGACATAAGCAGTGCTGGTCGAGGTCCTGATTTATCGATCCATCGTCCTGCCATCGGAGAAGCAACGAGCGAGCACAAGCCTAAGCTTAGCATGAGCATCCCGGTATGGAACTCGCTGACATGACGTACGATTTGCAAGTAGGAAGGAAGTCCGAAAAAGAGAGAGTAAAAAAGCAAGTTAACGACCATGAATTCGACATTGACCCAAGTCATTGCAGGATATTTAGCGAATGTGAGTAAAGGAATAAAGGGTGCTTTCGCTTTTAACTCATGTCGCACGAAAGCTGCCAGTCCAACGAAGCCAATCAGCCCGACAATAACGTTACTAAATGAAATTTGACCAGATGATTTTGCGGACAATAATCCAACGAGCAGAGCAACCAGACCCACAGTGAATAGCAGAACTCCTGGCGCATCAATCAAATCAGACCATCTGCGAAAGGACATGTTGCGAGCAACGGATGTCATAGACGGAACATCATTAGGAATATGCCTCCAAGCTAATAAAAAGCTTGTCACTATGAAGGGGATATTAACCAAAAAGATAGCAGGCCAGCCCCACCAGTGAATGATGACCCCGCCAATAAAGGGGCCAATCGCTGCCGCTCCGGATAGGAATATGGACAAGACTGACAGTGCAGTCGCTTGTTTCTCCCTAATATGAATTCGCACAATGGCCATTCCAACCGCAACCATCATGCTTGTTCCGATGGATTGCACAATGCGGAACACGATGAGCCAACCAAAGTTTGGGGACAGTGGTGCTAATAATGATGCAACGAAGGATACAACAAGCCCGGTAAGAAATATCCTCCTCCTACCGAATAAATCGCTGGCTTTTCCCATGATAGGTTGAGCGATAGCACTCGCAATGTAGAAAGAAAAAATGATCCAGGATACCACTGTAAAGTCGAGTTGGAACACATGTTGTAGCCTTGGGATGGCAACTGAAATCATTGAAGAATTTAATGGGTTCAATAGAATCCCTAGTCCAACGGAGATCATCAACCACCTATTGCGAATACTCATTTTTATCCCACCGATCTGTATGTTAGTGTCATCATCGTACTTGAAATCATTTATTTATTCCAACGCATTTTATGTTATGATTTCATTGACTCAAAGGAATGAAAGGAGAGTGTGAAATGGAACTTCTTCAACTGAAATATTTTCTCGAGGTAGCTCGTTTGGAACATATGACTGAAGCAGCACGAAGTCTGCATGTCACTCAATCGTCACTAAGCAAAACGATTGGGCGCTTGGAGGAGGATTTGGGGGTCCCGTTATTCGATCGAATAGGGAGGAAACTGCGATTGAATGAGTTTGGAAGCAGATTCTATCGCCGTGCTGAAAGGGCGTTGTTTGAATTGGAACAGGGGAAACAGGAGATTAGCGATGTGTCCAGACAAGAAGATGGCACACTCGAATTGGCGGTGACCACCGCAAGCACATTGCCTCAGATCCTTCGAGAGTTTCGGAACAAGCGTCCCGATATCCAATTTCATGTGCAAATGCTCACCACGCAGGAAATGGTTACGCTTCTTCATAGAGGAGAGGTTGATTTTTGCTTGTCCTCACCTCCTATAAAAGGGGAAGACATTGAATGTCAAATCATGTTCATCGACCCGATTCTTGTAGCTGTTCCCAAAGGGCATCGGCTTGCTAACCGAAACAGCATATCTCTGACTGAGCTAAGGGATGAATGTTTTGTTGGTGTAAAAAGAGGCTACGGTACACGAGATCTGGTGGATTCTATATGCAAATCGGTTGGATTTGTACCTACATATGTGTATGAGGGTGACGAACCTGCAAGGCTAAGTTCTTTAGTAGAAGCGGGAATTGGCATAGCCTTTATACCAAGTACGGCAAGGTATTCTGGGGAACATATCAAATATCTCAAAGTAGAGAATCATGAATTGGTACGGGAGATAGCTTTGTTATGGCACAGGAGTCGGTACATTTCGCGGGCTGCTCTCGAATTCCGTGAGGTAGTTGTGGAATATTTCGGGACGTTATCCAAACAGACAAATTAATTATCCTTCATAAAACCCAGAGAAGCAGTTCACCATCATGTTTGTCTGCTTTTGTTGAACTAGCGGGCAGGTTAGATTAACAAAGAATGCCCAGAAACGTTGATGAATTAGATCGCTTCATTGCATATAATGAAGGTATTGCCCTTCGGGGAGATCGTTAAGGGAGGACACGATGAACGAGAAGGTATTTGACGAATCATTATTTGCAAGCTTGAAGCCGGGCTTAACCTCGTTCTGTTACCGAATGCTAGGCTCCATGGACGATGCGGATGATGCTGTTCAGGAGACGAGTATTCGGGTCTGGCAGAGCTGGAGCACGTTCAGACAGGATTCTTCGTTCAAAACTTGGGTTTATCGGATTGCCTCCAACCTGTGCTTGGACAAGCTGAGACAATCCAAACGGCGCGCGCTTCCCGTTGACCTGTTCGACCCGGCCGTCACCATCGTCGAACCGCGCGACACGCTGCCGGACTCTGCCTGGATCTGGCCGTCTCCCGACTTTGGGGGCAATCCGGAGGATCGGCTCGTCCGCAGAGATACCCTTCAACTGTGCTTCATCGCTCTCCTGCAAACCTTGCCTCCGCGGCAACGTGCGGTACTCATTTTGAAGGATGTATTTGAATGGTCCTCCAAGCAGATCGCGGAAACGTTGGCGATGTCACCGGCAGCGGTGAACAGCGCCTTGCAGAGAGCCCGAGAAACGATGGACCGGGCGCAGCTTCGCTCGGATGAGCTCAGCAGCATGGACGTTCAACCGGAGCAGGAGCTGCTGTCACGGTATGTGGAGGCCTTCGAGCAATTCGATATTGCTGCGCTCGTCGCGCTGTTCCACGAGGAAGGCTGCATGTCGATGCCGCCCTTCGAGATGTGGATCCACGGCAAGGAAGATTTGTCCGCCTTCTATTCGCTTACTCGCTGGCATTGCGAAGGTTCGCGTTTTGTGCCCATTACGGTGAATGGCGGTTATCCGGCGTTGGCCCAGTATATGCCGGACAAAGAGGGCTTTGGCCTGGTACCCTGGGGCTTCCATGTCATCGAAACCAAGGAAAATCAAATCCTGCACGTCCAAAACTTCATCAATACAAAATTATTTTCGCGATTTGGGCTGCCTGAGCGACTCGACCGATGAATTTCGTATTTAGCATTCGTCTATATTATTGAGACTAACCAAACAACGAATATCATGAGAGAGGTGTCCAATCCAATGGAAACGAATCAACCAACGAAAGTAACTGTACAAACCGTCATTAAAGCCCCCGTCGAGAAAGTATGGCGCTATTGGTCCGAGCCGGAGCACATCACGAAATGGAATCAAGCGTCCGAGGACTGGCATGCGCCGAGAGCGGAAAACGATCTGCGGGTTGGCGGCAAGTTTTCGACGCGGATGGAAGCGAAGGATGGCAGCATGGGCTTTGATTTTGGCGGCGTCTACGATGTTGTGAATCGGCATGAGGCGATCGGCTACACCATGGAAGACGGAAGAAGAGTGGATATTGCTTTCGTTGATCAAGGGAATGAGATGAAGGTCATCGAAACGTTCGACGCGGAAAGCTCCAATCCCGTCGAGTTCCAGCAAGCAGGCTGGCAAGCGATCATGGACAATTTCAAAGCCTATACCGAACAAAACTAATCATCGCGAAGAAGACGCCGGGGAAGATGCCCGGCGTCTTTTCTTTTTAAACCCTGGTATGAGCATGCTCCCCGTCAGCCTTAACCTTGTGCCGCATCCATGTTCATGTAGTTAATGGCCCACAGATGGCCGTCCAAGTCTACAAAGCCCCAATGATACATGATCCCATGATCTTCAGGTTCAGCGTGCAATTTCCCGCCCAAGGAGACCGCGGTATTCACGATTTCATCGACCTTTTCCCGGCTCTCGAAGGCGAGTGCGATCGTCATCTGCGCATACTTGCTCGTATCGACGGTTTCCCTCTCCGTGAGCGTAGTAAAGAATGCTTGATTGATCAGCATGACCTGCAGGTTGTCGCCGATGATGATGGCTACCGAGTTATCATTCTCGGGAAATTGCGGATTGAGCTCGAATCCGAGACCGTTGAAGAACGCTTTCGATTGTTCTACGTTTTTTACAGGCAGGTTGAAGCTCGTGAATGCGGACATTAATGCCATTTTCAAAACACCTCTTCATCAAATTGGTTTGTGTTCGTTTACGCCTTCGTTTATATAGACGACAGCCGATCCGGGAATTCATCGGTCTGAAATCAGACTCATTCTTTAAAATAGGGCGTAATCCCGCTTGAATATAAGTTCTCCACTAGCTTGAAAAATTGTTCTGACGATAAATCCTTTTGACGCTGGATCCAGAGACGAAATAAAGAAAGGGAAGTTGTCAGGTAAAACTCAGTGAAATATGGCGTTAAGGAATGGTTTTGCGGAACGTTTAATTCTAATTGTCCCAAAGTGATTTCTTCTTTTAAGCGTTTTATAAAACGGGCGCTTCCATAATCTCCTAAAAGGGCATTAAGAACCAGGAGATGTTCTCTTTTGTCCAGACAATAGAGCGTATCTTGAAACGTATGCAACGATAGCTCTTTATTCGCCAATTCTTTTTTCATGTCATTCAATAAGTCATTCTCAACAGAGTCTAACAATTCGTAAATGTCAGTAAAGTATTGATAAAAGGTGCTGCGGTTATATCCTGACTTATTCGCAATTTCCTGAACCGAAATTTTCTCAATCGGCTTTTGGCTATATAACTCACAAAAAACTTCTATAAACGTTTGTTTTGTTTTCTCCGTTATTTGCGGTTGCTTTTTCATGTTACCCTCCTACTAGCCAATAAAAATATCATCCGACAAATTCTAAAATACTGATGGTTGATCAAGGAATAATATAGATTTATGATCACATCATACAACACGTTGTCTGATTGTCCAAAGGAAATGTTAATAAATAGGGGTGGTTTTCATGTCAGCAAAACAAGACCGAATTTTAATTTTTGGTGCAGGTGTCATCGGGAGCATATACGCAATGAAGCTTATTGAAGCAGGGTTTGATGTTACGCTGTTTGCCCATTCTAAAAGATTTAAATCGTTAAGCGAAAATGGCCTGCAGTATAAAGAAAAAGGTTCAGTTAAATCGATACAAGTGAAGGTCATTGATACGCTCGAAAATGACGATATTTACGATTTTATTTTCGTCACCGTTCGTTATGACCGGTCTGAATCAGCGTTGTTAGCGCTAAAAGATAATCAAAGCAAACATATCGTTACGATGACTAGTAATTCAATTGGGTTTTCTTCGTGGCTGGATATCGTAGGGAATCGACTTCTACCTGCTTTTCCCGGCTTCGGGGGACAGATGAAAGATGGAGTATTGCACGCTCGATTTCTACCAAAGATGATAGCGGCAACTGCATTTGGAGAAGTGAATGGTGAAGTGACAGAACGCATCGAAAAACTCGCAAAATTATTTAAAACAGCAAAGCTTCCCTACGTTATTAAAAAGGATATGCAAGCGTATCTCATCACACATTCCGTTTCCGACATTGCCATGTTGAGCGTTTTGCATTCTGAAGATAAAATAACTGACAAAAATACAGTCAGAACCAGAAAGACGGCACGCCAAATAACAGTCACTTTAAAAGCGTATCTAAGGGCCATACAAAAAGCTGGCGTTTCAATAGATCCACCCATGCTTAAAAGGGTGCTTAAATTTCCAAACTTATTTTTGGATTTGTTCTTTATGACATGGCTACGAACTAAAATGGTTCGCGATATGATGTTACCGGATTATGCGAATAGTGCTAACAATGAGATCGTGCAGCTGAGTCATGATTTAATGAAATTTTTAAGTCAACAGGATATCAAATCGGCTGCGCATTTATCTGAATAGATGGAAGACGACAAGAACATGGTTGAAGATAGCAATCCAAAAGAACTTAGAAACATTTGCTGTGATACTATTAAAAATACCAGTCGTCCGTAGGTAAACTTGAATGGACGATCTTACAAATATAACGCAAGGAGGCTTAAGCATGAGTGGAAAAAAATGTGGTTATGAGAAAGTAAATGGACTACATATGTATTATGAAATCCATGGGAGTGGTAAACCACTAATTTTGCTCCATGGGCAGTTTGCGACTGCCAGCATGTTCGATCCCATATTACCGGAGTTGGCTCTTCACCGCCAGGTAGTTTTAATTGAACAGCAGGGCCATGGTCATACCGCAGACATTAACCGCCCCTTAAGTTTTGCTCAAATGGGTCGTGACACCGCTGAACTTGTGAGTCAATTAGGAATCACGGAAGCGGATGTGTTTGGATACAGTGCTGGTGGAACAGTCGCACTGCATCTGGCGAAGTCTAATCCTCACCTTGTTCGCAAGCTGGCACTAGCCTCGACTATTTATAGTATGGATGGCTATTTTCCCTATATCGTCGAAGGCATAAAACATGCTTCTGCCGAATCTTTTCCATTACAGATGAAGCAAGAATACGAACGTGTAGCCCCCCATCCTGATAACTGGTCCAAACTTATTGCCAAAGGTGCAGAAATGGCGAATAACCCGAATACTGAGGATTTTCTTGAGCCGACGCAATTGCAACAAATTACCGCACCCGTTCTGCTTGTCATTGGAGACAGAGATATTATTCGCCCAGAGTACGCCAATGAAATGGCAGAGCTGCTTCACACCAACCTCATCGTAGTGCCTGGAGATCATGTTTCGTATATTTCTGCTCAACCTCAGATTTTGCTCGGTCATCTAATAAAATTTTTCGAGTTATCCCATAACCAGTAAAGCCTAAAGCCTTTGGTATCACCGCAGCGGCTTCTGATGATGTCCGGGTTAAATCCGGCGAATTCCAGCGATGGGTAGAGAGCCTTGGTCGTCATTCTTTATTATTTAATCTGCCGATACTCTGAAGGGGAAACACCGGCGATGGATTTAAAGACAGAGGAGAAATAATGTTGATCGGCGAAATTCAGCTTGTTTGAAATTTCGTTAATGCTGAGATGGGTATTCAGTAAATATTGCTCGGCCAATTCAATTTTATGTTTGCGAAAATAGGCGTAAGGCGTAATCCCGTACGTTTCCCGAAACATCTTGATCATATGATTTTTCGAATAGCCGAGTTGCTCACACAGATCGTCCAAATCCACTTTATTCTCGATATTGCCGTCCAGATACGACTTGATCTGCTCGGATATGGTTGGGGCTTTATGTTTTAAATGGTTTTTTAAGCGCAATACGATTTTAAGAAGAAGGACGGTTACTTCGTCTATAAAGCTGGGATAGTCCATATGTGTGGCCGACGAAAGATTAATAATTTCATTCATATAGGAAAGAATGTTGCACTCCTTGATGAGATACGTATTTTCAGGGAGATAATGTTTGAATAAAGATTCGGCAAAATCACCATTAAAAATAATCCAAATTTTAATCCAGGGCTGATCTTCGCTGGAATAATAGATATGGTCGCTGTTTTTAGTCAATATGTAAACGTCGTTTTTCTGAGGGTACAGCGTTTGGGAATTGATCTCTAGAACGCCGCTGCCGTCGATGATATATTCAAACGAGTACAGGTTTTCTCCATGGCGTTCGATCCGGTAATTCTTATCACAGTAAGAGATGCCCGACATGAGCACATTGAGTGGAAGCTTGGAATCATTAAGATGCCAAAAATTGAAAATGGTTTCGTTCATCATGATAATCCTCACATTTACAATGATAAATCCTATTAAATTACGTTTTGGAACATGATAAATTATACACTAAGAAACGCATTAATGGGAGGAATCCAAATGAATCTTCGTGCACCAGCTGTTCCGCTGATTACGGTTGACCCTTATTTTTCCATCTGGTCCATGGCAGACAAGCTCAATGAATCGGACACTAAGCATTGGACGGGCAAACCTCACCGGATGACCGGCACTGTGCTGGTTGATGGGAAAGAATATGTTTTCATGGGCATTAAGCCGGATAGCCTGCTTATGGAGCAGACAAAATTGGATATTCATGCTTTGTCAAGCCAATACGAGTTTGCATGCGATGAGATTCGGCTAACCGTTACGTTCACGACTCCATTGCTGTTGGATGATTTGAAGCTCATGTCCAGACCGGTGTCTTATATACATGTGACAACCGAGTCGAACGACGGGAAAAAACATGACGTCACAGTTGCCATCACTGTAGATGCAGAGTTATGCCAAAACTTGAAATACGAGTTTCCGACCGTGTACACGGATCTGAGCGAACCTGGTTTTACTTGCGGCAAGGTGGGCAGCAGCATTCAGCATCCGTTAACCAGAAGCGGGGATGATCTTCGAATTAACTGGGGCTACGTCTATCTCGCATCCAATCATAGCGGCGCTTCAGTAAGCGCTTCCGAAGATATAAACCTCTACGGAACCGTAAATCATGCCATGGGGCTATCGATCGTTCTGGATACGGAGCAGAATGCAGAAGGGCTTTTTGCAGTCGGCTATGACGATATTAAATCGATCGAATATTTTCACGAAAAGCTAGATGCCTATTGGAGAAAAGACGGAGAGACGATTGAAGAGGCGATAAAGCAGGCGCTAAATGAATATGATACGTTGTATGAAAAATGCGAACAGTTTGCTGAAAAATTGTATCAAGACGCCTCGGCTTCGGGAAGCGAAAAGTATGCAGACCTGGTATCCCTCGCTTACCGGCAAGCGATTGCCGCCCATAAAATCGTAGTGGGTCCGGATGGAGAAGTTCTGTTCATTTCCAAGGAGAACTTCAGCAATGGCTGTGCGGCTACGCTTGACGTGACTTACCCATCCATTCCACAATTTTTGCTATACAATCCCGAATTGGTGAAAGGGATGCTTCGGCCGATATTCAAGTACGCATCAACCGATGTTTGGCATTTTGACTTTGCTCCCCACGATGTGGGCACTTACCCGCTTCTGAATGGGCAAGTGTACAGCAACGGAACTACACCCGACTGGCAAATGCCGGTTGAAGAATGCGGCAATATGTTAATATGCGCTGCGGCTGTCGCGATAGCGGAGCAGGATGTTTCATTTGCGCAAGAAAACTGGGGACATCTTGAAACTTGGTGTCAGTACTTGATCCAAAACGGCATCGATCCGGATAACCAGCTGTGTACGGACGATTTTGCAGGGCACTTGGCCCATAACTGCAACTTGTCGCTTAAAGCGATTATGGGTATCGCCAGCTTTTCTATCTTGAACCGCATGGCAGGAAACGAGGAAAAGGCAGAGGAACTCATGGAACTCGCCCGATCGATGGCGGAGCAATGGAAGTCTATGGCTGCAAACGATGACGGTACATTCCGTCTGGCGTTCGATCGCCCCGGCTCTTTCAGCATGAAGTATAATGCCATCTGGGATAAAATCTTCGGCCTGAACTTATTTCCTGAAGATACGTTCAAGGCAGAGACGCAAGCCTATATCGAGAAGCATTCGGGTACCTACGGCCTTATGCTGGACAATCGCAACACCTACACCAAATCCGATTGGATCGTGTGGAGTGCCGCGCTCTGTGAAGACAAGGATGATTTCAATACGATCATCGATCGGTTATGGCTCGCTTACGATCAATCGGAGAGCCGCGTTCCGATGACCGATTGGTACCAGACGACCGACGCGAAGATGGTTGGTTTCCAGAACAGATCGGTACAAGGCGGGTTATTTATCAAGCTTCTTATGGATAAGGAGATTTGCAAGCTTCAATCGTAGTCAACGACTTGCATTAGAATAGCGAAATAGTCAAATCCCCCTTTGAGTATTTATTCTGAAGGGGGATTTGCTGTCTTCAGAGGACAAGGTAGATATCAGCTGGAAAATCACATTGCGTGCCAAGAAAGCCAATGGTGACAACGTTGATTTGAGTTAGAGATCCGCGTTCCAATAATATAAACTGACCAGACGCTAACCAAAGGTAGCTTGGAATAATAAGGGGCTTTTTTCTAATTTGATGACATGAAGCATAAACATAAACAAAGGCGAACCTTTAATTCTAAGTAACAGATTCATTGGAGGCTGATGGGATGATGACCGAAGGAGATTGGGTATTTGCCAGCTACAGAGGGCAGAAGGTCACCGGCTTTTTGTTGCTGATGCGGGAATCCACGGTTTTGGTTCAAGCCACAATTCCAAATGATTTGGGAATTATCGAAGTTTCTACGGATCGGGTTTCTTGGAATAACAACGCTGTAATATGCATGGACGATTTACCGGAACTTATAGATCTCTCCTTGGATTGGAAAGATAAAGAGTGGTTTGAGAAGTGGACACACGAACTATCGTTATGTAAGCGGTTAACGGATCAAAATGTATCAATGAGGTCGTGAATGAGCTGGCTCGGTGTTAGACCAATGCTATATCTGAGCTGCAGGCGTTAAGCTAACGGACAGTTTTGTTGAATGAGTTGTAAATTTAACATTTTAAAGTAAAAGCATTTCTTTATAATGAGAAATGCTTTTTGTTTTATAAAAACGATATTAATTTATTGTAAAACAATAAATTATGTGGCAAAGTAAAAACTGACATCAAATAAGTGAGGTGCACTTATGAAACGAGGAACAACACTCTTTTTGAAGATGGCTGTTATTATGATTGGGATACCCATTCTCGCAATTTGCATATTTTTAGTGCCTAAGATCGGGAATTTAGCTGGAGAATTGTATCCCAAAATAGCTTATATGAAATCTCTCGTTTTAATGGATATGTACGCAGCAGCGATTCCTTTTTACTTTGCTCTGTATCATGCCTTTTCACTTTTAAGCTATATTGATAAGAACCAAGCGTTCTCGGAATTATCGGTAAAAGCATTAAAAAATATAAGATACTGTGCCATCACAATCAGTACTCTGTACCTGTTAGGTATGCCACTCTACTATCTCTTGGGAAGGAGAGTTGACCCTCCAAGTTTCATACCAATGGGATGGGTCATTATTTTCGCCTCTTTGGTGATCGCTGTGTTTGCTGCGGTTCTCCAAAGACTTTTACAAGAAGCGATTCATATAAAATCAGAAAATGATTTAACGGTCTGAAGTGGAGCATATTTTCAAAGCAAAAGCGGTTCGTTTTTCGACATTAGAACCGATAAGTAAGGGGTTGGATTGTCAGCCAGGTGAAAATGGGGGCTAATATATTAATCTCTTTACTTAAACGATGATCGAGGCGTATAATCCGTTAAGACATCGGAGTAAGGAGAGGGAAATTGATGATGAACAACGGGTTGGTTAATGCGATTATCGCGTATATCATGTGGGGGGTTCTCCCGCTTTATTGGAAGTTGTTTAACGATGTGCCGGCAGGCGAGATACTGTCACATCGGGTTGTCTGGTCGTTCGTCTTTATGGGTATTTTCGTCGCAGTCCAGCGTCGCTGGGGTGACATGAAACGGATTGTGTCTAGCCGCTCGCTCCTGCTGTCGCTCACCGCTAGCGGACTGCTGATCGCTGCCAATTGGCTCATCTTCATCTGGGCGGTCAACAACGACCATGTCGTTGAGACAAGTCTTGGCTATTATTTGAACCCGTTGGTGAACGTGCTGCTTGCGGTTGTCTTCCTTCGTGAGAAGCCAAACCGTGGCCAATGGCTCGCGATTGCCATTGCTGGCGCCGCGGTGCTCATCATCGCCATCGACTACGGACGGTTCCCATGGATTTCAATCTCACTGGCCGCGACGTTTGGCTTGTACGGCCTCGCGAAGAAGAAGATCGGACAAGACGCTTCTGTAGGCTTGCTGTCGGAGACAGCTGTAGTCCTGCCCGTTGCGCTTGGCTACTGGATCTATTTGGCCGCCGTGGGAAAAACGACAGCATGGACGCTGCCTGTGTCCACTTTCGTCGAACTGCTTCTTTCCGGCGTGGTAACAGCGCTACCGCTGCTTTTCTTTGCGCGTGCGGCCGCCCGGATGGCCCTGTCTACACTCGGCTTCGTACAATATATCGGGCCGACGATCATGCTGTTACTGAGCGTATTCGTGTTCAAAGAATCGGTCTCGCCGGTTCTTCTCATCGGCTTTGCGCTCATCTGGACAGCGCTTGTCGTATACGCTGCAGCATCGGTTCGCGGCACGAAACTCGCGAAGGCTCGATGACGGCGGCAAAATGTCTACCCGGTACCGTTATATCAGCCATTTCCGTCCGCTGGGGGGAGATGGCTGTTTTCTGTTCGGGGTTAAACGAACTGCGTACAATTCTTACGTGTTATTGACAAAAATAAATACCCCATATATAGTGTAGTCATCTACATGAATTCAAGGAGAAACCTATGCCAAGCGTTTTCGAAATGTACCCCTATAGCCTATACATCAAAGTCATTGCACAACGTGTCCGGGAAATCATCGACCAGCTTCTGAAAGACCACGGCTTGAATAGCTCGCAAGCGATTCTTCTCTCGCATATTCATCAATCCATAGAGGAGCATATAGAGATCAATCGAAAGTATCTTGAAAAAACAATGGCTTTAAGCGGTCCGTCTGTGACGAATTTATTGAACGGTTTGGAAAAGTCCGGATTCATTACGCGTAATAGCAACCCTAAGGATGGACGCAACCTCCGTATTGACATAACAGATAAAGCCAAACAATTTCTTAGCGAGAGGAGTGATGCCTTCTCGAAATCTGAAGAATTGATCACACAAGGGATGTCTGATGCCGAAAAAGCCATGTTTGTTTCTTTGCTGACCCGTGCTTTTGAAAACGTCGAAAAATAGCCGCCGAATGGATGAGTTTACCACATGTGATTATTTTTTTGAACAATTATGTAGACGGCTACATAATTTTATTTTAAAGTTCAGGAGGTTTCCATAATGAATGATCAACCAAGCGGACTGGAGCTATCCGGAATCGGACTCGGCTGCGGCCATATGTCAAATGTCAATGAAGCTGTCAAAAGTGCAGGCGTTGCTGCTATTCATACCGCTTTTGAGAGTGGAATCAATCATCTCAACACTGGGGACTTTTACGGTGCCGGCCGAAGCGAGATGGTCATCGCCGAAGCGCTCAAGGGGTACAAAAGGGATGACTATTTTATATCACTGAAGTTCGGTGCATTGAATACGCCGAGCGGCTCCTTGTACGGACTGGATGTTTCCCCCCATCATGTTAAAAACTTTCTTGCCTATTCGCTCACACGACTCAATCTTGACTATATTGATCTGTATCAGCCCGCAAGAATTGATCTGGGTATTCCTGTAGAAGAAACGATCGGCGCCATTTCCGATTTGGTTAAGGCCGGCTATGTCGGACAGATTGGAGTCAGCCAAGTTGACGCAGAAACGTTGAGAAGAGCGCATGCGACGCATCCGATCAGCTGGGTGGAAGTCGAATACTCGCTTTTTAACCGAAGCATCGAGAAAGAACTTTTGCCGACTGCGAGGGAATTGGGCATCGGCGTTGTTGCTTTTGGGGCATTGGCTCATGGTCTTCTTGCCGGCCAATGGACAGATGAGCGGATCGAAAAGAGCAAGGGCGGCTATGTTCCGTTGTTTTTTGAAGAGAATATAGGAAAGAACGTTGCCCTGGCCAAAAAACTGGAAGAGATCGCCGTAAAAAAACAAATGACGTTATCCCAACTGGCGTTTGCATGGATATTATCCAAAGGGGAAGACATCATACCGCTTATCGGTACCGTATCGCCGGTTCATCTTCAAGAAGCTTTGCAATCACTCGATATTCATTTGACCGAAGAAGATATCAGGGAAATTGAAGATGCAATACCAGAACAGGAGATCGCCGGCGCTTCTTTTCCCAATATGCAATTTAGAAACGGGAAGACTGTTTCCGTATAAACACGATCATACAAATGAAAGGATGTTGTTTGTTATGATTATCGTTACCGGAGCCAATGGGAAATTGGGGCGGGCCGTGGTAGAACAACTACTCAAGCGTGTACCAGCCGAGGAGATCGGTGTCAGCGTCCGCGATCCGAATCAATCACAAGAGCTTCGAGAACGCGGAGTTCGTGTCCGTCGGGGCGACTACGACGATGCCGAGAGTCTGCACCACGCTTTTGAGGGGGCGTCACAGGTTCTCATCGTTTCGTCCGGCATCATGGGCGAGGCTGACATCCCGCATGGCATTCAGCAGCATCAAACCGCGATTGACACGGCAAAGAGGGCAGGAGTTACTCGGGTGCTATACACAAGTCATATAGGTTCTTCCCCAACATCACACTTCGCCCCTATGATTCACCATGCGGCTACGGAAAAACTGCTGAAAACTTCAGGTATGGCCTTCACATCGCTCCGTAACGGCTACTACGCCGCATCGGCACTCCTGTTGATCGGTGGAGCCATAAAAACAGAGGAACTGATCGCTCCTGAGGATGGTCCGGTTGCCTGGACAGCCCACTCCGATTTGGCCGAGGCTGCGGCGGCGATCATCAGCGAGCAGAAACTGGATGGCATAACCCCCAATCTTACGGGATCCGAGGCCATTGACATGGAAGGGATTGCGTCAATCGCTTCCGAGGTCTTGGGGCGGACCATCCGCCGAATCGTTGTGTCGGACGAAGAGTTTCGAGACCGCATGATGGCTCAAGGCGTGCCGGAAGCGAGTATAAATATGCGGATGGGGATGTTTCTGGCAAGCCGGCAGGGCGACTTCGCACAAGTCGATCCGGTTCTGGCTGATTTGATCGGCCGGCCTCCGAAAAGTTTTAGAGAGGTCCTGAAAGAGTCGATTTCTCAACAGCAAGGTTGATTGCGTTAAAATATGCTAATAGGTGTAAGACGACAAGAACATATACGCTTAATAGCCGCGTAACTGCGGCTTTTTTTGTTTTAACGATATATGTTCTTGTCAAACCCGACGACAAGAACATCATGGTTTACCGAAGCAATTCGACGTTCATTTGGACCCTCCGTTCTCGGGTTTCGCAAGTAGTTCTATCATGATATGATAGTAGCCGGTCAGAATGACCACCTGCTTTAAATTACTTTATAGGATAGTTTTAATGAGATGCATCATATAACTTTTATTCTTCGGAACAAGCATTAGGGGGACTTTGGTGGATTCGAAATTCCAAAGCGAAAGTAATACATTAGAACGATTGCCGTGCATACAACTTTAAGTATAACCATT
The DNA here is from genome assembly GCF_002224835.1 of Paenibacillus sp. SSG-1. Lineage (NCBI taxonomy): Bacteria > Bacillati > Bacillota > Bacilli > Caryophanales > Paenibacillaceae > Paenibacillus > Paenibacillus sp. SSG-1. The sequence goes on along the minus strand of NZ_MBRK01000001.1, from coordinate 2,896,427 downwards.
CTTGACCCACCTATTTTTTAAACCAAAGTATATACTAATGTTAATATGCACATATACAGTACTAAAATATAGTTTGCACTAGGTTAATGCCTTTATTAGTAAAGGAGATAAGGAAAAGATGACTGATATCAATAAAATATTGATTCGAAATGCCGTGGAATCTGAGCAAGACATCATAAGAGCCATAGTTGAAGAGGCAAATGAGGAATATGCCCGAACAATGAGTGATTCAATGCGCGAAGAGTATAATCGGAGATTAGTGACGACGCTTGGAATAAAAGAATCTGTAGAGCGAATTGTCGTTGAGTCTGGTGGAAATATCGTGGGTAGTGTTCTATTGTATCATTCGACATCTAGTGCAAGTGAAAGGGTAGTTCGAAATCCTGGTTGGGCTGAGTTACGATTGCTTGCCGTGCATCCGTCGATGCGTGGCCATGGAGTAGGAGCTTTGCTTGTACAGGAATGTATACGACGCGCTCAAGTTAATGGCGAGAGGGCAATAGGATTGCACACAAAGGACGAAATGCATTCTGCTGTTCGTCTCTATGAGCGTCTTGGCTTTACTCGCTTTCAAGATCTTGATTTTAGTCCAGCTTCAGGAGTACTATTAAAGGGATATTGCTATAATTTGGATAATCGATAAGTCAGTCTCATGAATGCATGACGGTTTTTTGTAAGAACGCATGGCAGTAATGCATACATATGACAAATGACCAAATCATGTTCTAGAGACTTCTCTCCAATAAGGTTCCAACTTGTTTGGTCTTCACTTAAATCCACATTTTCTGCCCATATTGTTGAAGCAGAGTAAACAAGGAGGAAAAGATAATAGAGTTTATAAAAAATCAATTAGAACAAGACATTATTTCAACAGCGGAGAGCTTTGCGGAAAATTTTTCGGATCGAGGTCATTTTGATTTTAGTATCCAAAGTCTACGAAAGCTAGACGATATTCTCGAAGAGTTATGTGATTATAAACTGGATAACGATGCATTGAATTCTGTTTCGTCTATGGCTGGGAGTTATATCTTTGAAGTGGCAAGAAGGAATTATGGAGGCCAATACTACTGGGTACAGGATAGAGACCAACCGGTTTTGGTTACCGGTGAGCCTGATTATTCAATTTCTATATTTGCATTTGATAAAGTTAAAGGCAGAATTCAGAACGGTAAAGAAGATGAGATTCCATATTATTTTGACGGCTATATTGAGGCAGTTAAAAAAGGTAAGAAAACCGGATACCGTGCTACTATAGTTTAGAACTCATGATCCCAATACAGTGAAGGACAAAAGTTCGTGGTTACATTCGATATGAATGTGCCAGGCGAACAGTCGCAGCAATAGGCAGGAGAAACAAGTACCTCTTTACATTCAGGGCTTTTACGCTGACCCCGACTCATGTTCGGGGCTTTTTTTGTTTTGTATGGATGATTGCGTAGACAGTAAGCGTCTTACTAATTTGAAAGGGAGATGTAAGGAAAGTCGATAGCTTAGGCCAGCCTCGCAGGATAACATTGGAGCAAACGAAAAGATTTTCTTAATGGAGGAATCGAGATGAGGCTGTTTGAACTGTTGCTTTTGTTGTCAAACATCGGCTTGTTTATCATAACAGTCCTATTGAAAAAAGGACGGCGTCGAGTTCCAGTATTCGTTGTAAGCGGGATCGCCACACTTGTACTGGTCATTCATTGGACGGTGGAAGGATACAGAGTTCAGCTCTTATTCTCGTATGGTATAACGATCATGTTTTTAGCCATATCAGGTTATCGTTATTTTAATAAAAAAGGTCCAATGAAAATCCCGCGATTTATGTTGGGTTCAGTTTATACCTCTATAGCAATCATGCTGGTCGTCACAACGGGTCTCATGTATGCCTTTCCAGTGTTTAAACTACCTGAGCCGACAGGCAATTTTAAGGTGGGTACTCAAACTTTTCACCTCGTGGATACAAAAAGGGATGAGATTTTCGACGAAGCTAGAGATCGTAAGAGAGAGTTGATGGTTCAGGTATGGTATCCAGCTCAAGCAGGCACTGGCAAATACGATCCCTTTATTCCCGATACCCCGATTTTACGTTATATGGCTGCGAACTATGGCCTTCCCGGGTTTACATTTCAACACCTGAAGTATGTATCCAGTCATGCTTATTCAGATGCTGATATTTCTTCGGCACAGACATCATACCCGCTGATCCTTGCGAATCCCGGCAACGGTTCTTCCAGGTTCCTCCACACGTCGCAAGCCGAAAATCTCGCGAGTCACGGTTATATCGTAGCGGTGATTGACCACACCTACAATACATTTGCAACTGAGTTTCCGGACGGTCGAATCACGACCAGCACAACCGACCATTTATTCTCGCCCGACCATGATTACGCGACGGAAAGAGAAAATCGCGACAAGTTGGGAAAAGTGTTAACCGACGATGTGGCTTTTGTGCTGGACCAATTCGAGCTCATCCAATCGGGGCAGATACCAAGTCAACTACATGGGAGGATTGATCTCGGTCATGTCGGAGTGTTCGGTCATTCCATCGGCGGAGCGACAGCCTATGATGCTGCTTACGATCCGCGTATTGCGGTGGGAATAGACCTTGATGGAGGGCTTTATCGTCTTCGTGACAAAGAGGGGCTGCGAAAGCCAGTTTTATTCATCAACTCGGAAAGCTATTTCGAACAATTAACAAGGGTGATGAATAACCGGGCCTACTCGGATGAAGAGCTTAACCGTATGGGGTCAACAAGAGAGTGGGAGGATCAAGTAGCGGCGGATAAAAAGGTGGAGCTTGAACGGATGCGCGAAACGGTTGAGGAGGGGGGACAAGTCCTCTATATCGAGAATACGGAGCATTTGAATTTTACTGACATACAGTTCATTTCTCCGATTTTTAAGATGCTGGGCATAACAGGGAAAATGGTGCCGGAGAGAGCGAACACCGTTATCAATGCCTATATGCTGGATTTCTTCGATATGTATTTGAAAAATCAAGGCGGAATCTTAATGAAAGGAGCGGATAGCCGCTTTCCGGAGGTGAACCGGATGCGATAATGAAGAAGGGAAATCCATCTAGGATCTCCCTTCTCTGACTGCATGTTTTAGACCAGTAGCCTGCTAAACGCAAGGCTTAGAAGTTAATTACCAAGCGTAAATGCCTTTCTCATCCAGAAACTCACCGTTATGACGTTTGCCATCTATGGCATAACCCACGATAATGGCAGCAGCAGCTTCCTTGGATTTACCGCCTGCGGCATTGCCGTTGAGATCGGTGGTTGTAAACCCTGGCGTTACCGCAAATACTTGAGCGCCGCTGTTTCTAACTTCATATGCCATCGATAAGGTCATGGCATTGTTTGCCGTTTTGGAGGAATTATAATCAAAAGCGTTTAGAGTGGATTCCGCATTTTGCATATGATCCAGGGAGGCCATGTCGGTTGAGACGTTGATGATGGTTCCTTCGTTGTTCTTGATCAACGGGAACAGACGCTGGTTCAAACGGAAAGTACCGAAAAAGTTAACTTCAAAGGCGTTCCGCAAATTCTCCTCTTTAGTATCCGTAAACGAGCGTGAGAATGCACCAGGCATGCCAGCGTTGTTAATCAGCAGCTTCAGGTCAGGATAGTTTTGTTGGATCGTATTGGCAGCTTGTTCGATAGACTCTAAGGATTCCATATCTACTTGTACAAATTCTACGTCGAGCCCTTTGGAAGTCAACTCAGATACGGCTGCTTCGCCGCGTTCGGCGCTGCGGGCGCCTAGAATGACTTTCCAGCCGGCTTCACTCAGCTGCTTAACGATTTCAAATCCGATTCCTTTATTGGCTCCGGTTACGAAGGCGGTTTTTTTCATTCAAATCCCTCTTTCTGTATAATGGTTATGCTACCTGATTTATAAGTTACTATGCTACACTTAGTGTAGGTCAACATAAACTTTTTTATAAATGAGGGGTTATATGCTTACAATCGGAGAAGTAGCGAAATCAGTCGGAATCAACATCGGTGCGATCCGTTTTTATGAGAGAAAAGGACTGCTGGAACCGGCTGCGCGCAGCGAGCAGAATAACCGTTTATATACGGAGAACGAGTTGAATTGGCTGGTGTTTATCAAATGTCTGCGTGAAACCGGAATGAGTGTGGAAGATATCAAAATGTATTATGACAAGGTCAAAGAGGGTACCTCAACCCTTCCGGAACGAATTCAGCTGATTCAAGACCAGAAGCAAAAGCTGCTGGATGACATTGAAGAGAAAAAAAACCAGCTCGTCCATTTGGAGCAAAAGCTGGAACGGTATTATCGCGGGGAAAATTACTAGACAGCATACACACTTATAGCGATGTTATCGATTAGGCACCGAAAGAGCTTCTGCTGCTGCTCGGGCGATGCATTCCGCAACAGCGAGCTGATCGACGTATCGATGTTAATGTCTTCGCTCGAATCAGGTTCATATTTTGAGGAAAATGAATAAGGAATGGATACGAGCTTTTAAATAAACTGCCCCTAGACTTGAACGTAACTGTTCGAGCGCTAGGGGTTGTTTATTAGGGAGAGCTATTCGGAAGGTTCTCAAGAGTCTTTTTCACAAGTGGAAAATGTAGCAGATCTGTTCAAATATCGACTCGGGCGAAAGGCCGCGGACATCCCTTTGGATGGAATAGAAGTCACGGCTCAGCACCATCTGGAGCATATCGGCTTTAAAAACACTGTCACTGTCTGCACTTAATGTTTCAGAAGCCGCCATCTTATCGAATAACGACACAAAAATTTTGTTTAGCTCATTGTAGATGGGGCCGCTTGCCCGCGACTTGGGTCGGTTTGTCTGCGAGGAGTCCTCGACGCCGATCAAGAGCTGCGATTTCTTCTCCCGGAACCGGATGAACAAACGGATAAAATATTTCAGCTGCTCTTGCGCCGGCTCCGTGCGGTGTTGCTCCAAGTAGGACTCGTATTCCTCGAATAGAAGGTCGGCGCTGTCGCGGATCAAATCCAGGCACAATTCGCTTTTGTTCTTGTATCGGCGATAGAGGGTTCCTGGCCCGACCTGTGCTTCCGATGCGATCTGGTTCATGCTGACGGCTTCTACACCATGCTGTTCAAACAGCCGAAGCGCCGCATCCAAAATGCGCTGACGATTCGCCGCCGCGTCGCGGCGTTCGGAACGGGGTGGGGATGTATCGGTTTCTTTCATGTGCACATCACGTCCTTGAATTTCGATTTCGATCACGGTTGACAAGTGGAGATGTCTCCGCTTAATATGAAGTGGAGGGTTCTCCGCTTAATCATATCATATGGACTAGGAGTGTACAACGAATGACACAGATCAATTCTGCTTTGTTAGTTATGGACTTGCAGAACGCTATTGCCGGGCACCTTGGGGACAAGCAAGCGCTGTTCCCGTACAAGATGGCGCTGGAAGCCGCACGCAATCACAACATTCCGGTCATCTTCGTGCGAGTCGCCTTCCGCGAAGGCTATCCGGAGATCAGCCCGATGAACCGAATGTTCGCGAGAGCGGCTCAATACGGCGGCATGACAGTGAACGACGAGACGACGCAAATTCATCCGGAGCTGGCGCCTCAGCCAGGAGAGCCGATCGTTACCAAGAAGCGCGTCAGTGCCTTCGCCGGCAGCGATCTGGAGATGATTCTTCGCGCTAAGGGCATCAACCAGCTTATTCTGAGCGGCATCTCCACGAGCGGCGTTGTACTGTCGACGTTGACGGAAGCAGCGGACAAAGATTATCAGCTTACCGTTCTATCCGATGCTTGCTTCGATCCCGATCCAGAAGTGCACCGCGTTCTGCTCGAGAAAGTATTCACCAAACGGGCGGATGTTGTGACGGTAGACGCTTGGGTCGATACTTTGGTGTAAAGAAGGCGCATTTGTAATGCAGATATGGAAAAGAAATTTATGGGTCTGCTGGTTCGGCATGTTCATGACAGGTGTAGGCATGAGCCAGATCGCGCCTGTCTTGCCTCTCTTCATTAAGCAGCTTGGCGTTGAGAACGCATCCTGGATCTCCCAATTGTCCGGCGTCGCATTCGGTGTGACTTATATTATCTCCGCTATATTCTCGCCAATCTGGGGACGCGCGGCAGACAAATACGGTCGCAAGCCTATGCTGCTCAGAGCCAGCCTTGGCATGGCGATCGTCATCGGCTGCATGGGCTTCGCGCCGAATGTCTACTGGCTGATCGGCTTAAGGTTGCTGCAAGGCGTCATTACAGGCTATGGCACGGCTTGCACAACGCTGATCGCGACCCAGACGAGCAAGGAACATTCGGGTTGGGCTCTGGGCACGCTATCAACGGCCAACATCGCGGGCTCCCTGCTCGGACCGTTGATCGGCGGCTTAATTGAAGAGCATTTCGGGATGCAGAACATTTTCTACATCACAGGTGGCTTCATGTTCATCGCCTTCCTGACGACCTTATTCTTCGTGAAAGAGACGTTCGTCCGTACGGAAAAAAAGGTGCCGAGCTTCAAGGAAGTCTGGGCTCAAGTTCCGCAGCCAAGCTTAACGATCACCTTGTTCATTACGTACTTCGTAATGTCGATCGCCACATATTCGGTCCAACCGGTGCTTACGGTCTTTGTCGATCAGATTGCACATGATCTGGGCCACGTCGCATTGATCTCAGGAGCGATTTTCTCGGCTTCGGGATTGGCTACTATCATTGCTGCTCCTCGGTTGGGGAAGCTGTCAGATAAGATCGGGGCACATCAGATCATGCTCTTCACGCTGATCGTGGCAGGTATATTGTTCATCCCACAGGCATTCGTCCATAATCCTTGGGAACTGATGGCGCTTCGCTTCCTGCTAGGATTGGCGGCAGGCGGACTAAATCCTTCGGTCAACGTCTTACTAAAGAAGATCACCCCGTCCAATCTGACCGGCCGCGTGTTCGGATTGAATATGTCGGCTGCCTATCTCGGCGTCTTTGGCGGTTCGGTGCTTGGCGGTCAAATTGCAGGGCATCTCGGCGTCCGATATGTTTTCCTTGTCACTGGCGCATTGCTCTTAATGAATGCTATTTGGGTTTACTTCAAAGTGTACGGCAAGCTGCAGAGGGAGAAATTGCTAGAATAACGCTCAGAAATAAAGCTCAGAAACAAAGCTCAGAACAAGGGGCAGAGTCGCGACCCGATAAACGAAAGGAGCGCATACAATCATGCAGATCAAGTGGTATGGCCATTCGTCATTCCAGTTCACCTCGGACGCCGGAACCAGGATTCTTATCGATCCTTACTACAAGTTCCTCGGCTACCGCATGCCGGTCCCGATCGAATCGGACATCGTCGTCGTGACCCACGATCACGGCGATCACAACAAGATTCAAGCCGCCTCAGGCGATTACTTGGTCGTGAACGAGCCGAAGGAGTACAGCGTAGGAGACGTGGATATTAGCGGCTTCCGCACGTTCCACGACAAGGTGAACGGTCAGAAAAGAGGCCCGAACATCGTGTTCCGCTTCCGGATGGACGGGTTGACGATCTGCCACTGCGGGGATCTGGGCCATCTGCTAACGGAGGAGCAAGTGAACGCCATCGGCCCGGTGGATGTCCTCCTCCTTCCCGTGGGCGGAAGGATGACGCTGGACGGGGCGGAGGCGGCACAGGTGATGCGGCAATTGCAGGCGACCGTGGCGATTCCGATGCACTACAGCACGAAGGCGCTCGGCCTACTCGGGCGATTGTTCTTCGCTAAGGTGGATAAGTTTCTTCAGGCTGTAGGGGCGAAGAAGACTCACGTTCAGACGCTGAACTTGTCCAAGGAGAACGTGCCCCAATATGCCGGGACCGTGACGATGGAGTATAAATAGCAGCCAACCAGCTTCCGCGCGGAAGCTGGTTTTTTCCTTTTCTCCTCAAGCTTGGCTGCTGTCTTCGAATGAACTATGCGAGGAGCTGGACGCCCGTCGACAAGAACATATATGCCTTTAGTTGCTTAGCCATGGTTTTTTTGTGATTTGATATATGTTGTTGTCAAAACCCCATGTAATCATATAATCCAAGGCACAAAAGTCATAACTAACGTTCTTTACATATGCGTTATTATTGGGTTAAATTAACTTATCCATATCAGAAATGGAGGTTAATAAATGAGCAATAAAGCAGCTTTAAGTTATGATCAGACAGCAGAAGAAATACTAAAGTATAAAAAATTCGATGAACAACGCCTTCTTGAGCCAATAAGTGAAGGTAAGTGGTCAGTCAAGGAAATCATAGGACATCTATATTATTGGGATAAGTTTATTTTACAGAATCATGTCCCCTATATGAATGAGGGTGCAAACTTGAACGCTTTCCCTAATCATGACTTACATAATAGAGAAGCCATCGAATACATAAGTGTTTTTACAACAACTGGTTCTTTAATAGATGAGTTTGTCCTGAATCGAAGAATATTAATTAAAGCGATATCTGGAATCGACAGTAATGCTAAGTTCACAATTGGTTCTGGAAAACGTCAATTTACAGTGGATAAATACTTGAAGATATTCATTGACCATGATATCCATCACCTTAAACAAATGAATGAACGACTAAGCTAACGCGATACCACAGTTGAATAACTTACAAGTAAGAAGCTGCCGGAAGCTGATCGGCAGCTTCATTTTTGAGGTATCACATGATCCTGATGTATTTGCCATGCAGAAGTAAAAAACATTTTTGAGGGTGAGGATAATCCGAAAAATGAACCAGCAGCATTAAAGTAAGAAAACAAGAGTAAGCGAACGATAAGATTGTCTTACCTGGAAACGATTATTTATATTGTGTTAATCTGGCTAGTAGTGAACTCAATATAGAGAGGGGGATGTTACTTGAAAAGAACCGTATTATATATAGAAGATAATGAGAAGATAGGCAGTTTGGTGAAAGAAGAATTGGAAAAGCGAGGATTTTCAGTTCAGTGGCTGCTTTCTGGTGAAGGAGCCGAAAAAGAAGTAAATCAGCATGAGATCGTTATATTGGATATCATGTTACCTGGTTTAGATGGTTTTACTGTGGGAAAACGATTAAAAAAGGCAGCTCCTGCTGTTCCTATTTTGCTGTTATCCGCTCGAACATCGATCGATGATAAGGTAGATGGCTTACAATTTGCTGATGACTATTTAACGAAACCATTCCATACGGATGAATTAGTTGCAAGATTGGAAGTATTAATCCGTCGAAGTGGTGTCACACATTCCAAACGCATTTTATTAGGAAATCATATTGAAGTAGATCCGGAAGGCCAAATGGTATTTGACAAACACACAGGTGAAGAAATTATATTGACAGGGAAACAACATCAAATTTTAATGTATTTCTTACGCCATCCTAATCAAGTTTTACCTAAAGAACAAATTTATGAAGCAATTTGGCAAGAAGCTTATATAACTGGTGATAAAACAGTAATGGTGCATATCCGTCGGCTACGTCAAAAGTTGGAACGTAATCCAGATTCCCCAGAGATTATCGAAACGTTGAAGGGAATAGGCTACCGGGTGAAACTATGAAACAGAACAGATCATTATTTCGTCGGTTTCTAAAAGTACATTTTCTATTTATCTTTCTTCCTCCGATAATGCTGATTTTCATCAGTGCGTTTTTTGGGGTTTCAAATACACATGAAAAAAATGTGAATACGTTAAATCTGTTTTACAATTCCGTGCTATTGTTTGGTTTTATTATGGTCGCATTTGTTATATTATCTTGGCTGTTCTTCTTGAAACTTCAAAAACGTCTCGCTCACTTAAAGGAAGTCATGTCATCTTCAGCTAAAAATAACTCATTTCCTAAACCCATATCTGTTCAAGCGGATCGTATGGATGAGATAGACCAGTTAGGAAGTTCTTTTAATTGGATGATTCAGCAGCTTGAAGACAGTCGCAAGCGGGAATATGAAGAGGAGTTATTACGACATCGACTCATTGCGAATTTATCTCACGATTTACGAACACCACTTACTATTTTGAGAGGACACGTCACCAGATTAAATAAAGAATCTATAAGTTTAGAAGGACAGAATTCATTAACAGAGATAAATCATACGATTACTAGAGTCGGAGATCTAATGGATGATTTATTTTCCTACACATTGCTTACATCAGGGAAACATCCTTTTCAATCCACTTCAACAGATATTGGACGTTTAGTAAGAGCATCTGTTGCTGCGTGGTATCCTCTATTTGAAGAAAAAGAAATTCAGCTCGATGTTGATTTACCGACAGAGGAGACTTTTTATTGGGAAGCAGATCCTAAATGGATGACACGAGTTCTGGATAATTTATTTCAGAATATTATTCGCCATGCAGCAGAGGGAAAATATATAAACATTGTGGTCGATGTAGAAAAAGAACAGATTATTATTGCAGACAGAGGTCCAGGTATGGATAACTCATCCTACGAGGGCGGAGCGGGGATTGGTTTATCGACTTCAAATTATATGTTAAAAAAAATGAAGCTGAAAGCTGATTTTACATCCAATGAAAATGGAACAAGAGTAGCTATTGGCAGAGCTTAACCTAGAGTTAACCCAGAAGTAAACAGCATGATAACCGAGATGTAACCTTGCTTCTTTATCATTGGAACCATAACAGAAAGGAAGTGTTATGGTTGATTACAATTCATAACTTGGTGAAACGTCGCGGAACTCAAGAGATCTTATCAGGTATCAGTTTTAAGGCCAGACCAGGTAGAGTAACGGGTTTTTTAGGTCCCAATGGGGCAGGCAAAAGTTCTACACTTCGGATCCTGCTTGGGTTAGATCGTGCCACCTCAGGAAATGCACTCATTGATGGAAAGCCATTCGCAGAGTTACATAATCCTCTAACAACAGTAGGTGCCGCACTTGATGGATCTGGAGCTCATCGTATGCGAACAGGACGGGCGCACTTGCGTTGGATGGCACATGCCGCAGGATTGTCTCGCTCACGTGTCGAGGAAGTGCTGGATATAGTAGGTCTTACGAATGCAGCCGGAAAAAGAGTCGGGAATTATTCCCTCGGTATGGGAAGAAGACTTGGTATGGCAGCTGCACTCCTTGGAGACCCAAAAATATTGGTTCTAGATGAGCCCGTAAACGGCCTCGACCCGGAAGGGATTCGCTGGATTCGGACGTTTTTACGTGAACGTGCTGCGTCTGGTAATACGGTGTTACTATCCAGTCATCTCATGGGAGAGCTTGCAGCGACTGTTGATGATGTGGTGATTATTCATCACGGAAAAATCGTTGCAGATGGAACATTGGAAGAAGTAATAGGTAACCATTCCACGCTAGAGGAAGCCTTTTTTGCCCTGACATCTGGACTAGCAGGTGATGTTGTATGAGAGCGTTCAACGCGGAATTATCTAAATTGTTCTCCCTGCCGGGCATTTGGCTTGCCTTTCTGATCGGAGTATTTGCTCCAGCGGTCATTGCCGCCTTGGACAGCATGGCACAAAAAGAGGAGATTATAGCTGGAGTTAGCACACGGCTATCGGAAGTTGGCTACATTGGATTAGGTCTTGGTGTACAAGGCGTCATTATTCTCGGTGTGCTTGCCGTCAGCAGCGAGTATTTGGCAGAGGGCAATGAATCAGGCGGAGGACAGCAGATTACAACAAGTTTAACGGTTGTTTCATCAAGGCTTCATTTTTTGCTGGCAAAAGCAGTCGCTGTGACAGTGATCAGCATATTGCTTAGTGTTGTGGCTATTATGACAACGGTGTCTGCTACGCATCTTGTTCTTGGCGAGTACACCCCTGCATTTGAATGGCCTAAACTGCTCGGTGCAGTTTGTTACTGGGCATTCACTGCTCTTTTAGCATTTGGGATTACTGTTCTAACAAAGCATGGCATGATCCCGCTTGCTGTGCTCATCATAAATACATCCTTTGTATCATTCAGTTTCCTGCTTTCTAAGGTTACAAAGTTGGCGTTATACTTACCGGATCGGGCCGGCTTTGAAATGTTTATGTTTCTGAGCAATAGATTTCTCACCCCGCTCACAGGCGGTTTAGTCATGTTTGCCTGGGTCGTCGTTCTTTTCATTGCTGCAGCTATCGTATTCCATAGAAGGGACGTTGCATCATGAGTTTCCCTTCGAGTAAAAAGATAACACGAATCCTTGGCGCTGAACTGGATAAATTAGTTACACTACCTTCAATATGGCTCACTCTTACAGGTACATTCATACTTAATTTACTGTTAGCTGCAACTTTTACTTCTGTTGGTCTACAAGGGGCAGCAGGAACGCAAAGTATACTGAATATAGGACTTGCTTCTATGAGATATCTTCAAGCAGGGTTCATTATTCTTGGTATACTAGCTACTTGTTCGGAGTACACTGGTGGACAGATTCGAACTACTTTAACTACGATACCTTGGCGGGGGGTTCAGTTATCCACGAAGCATTTAGCATTGGCAATTATAACCATTCCTGCGGCATTTATTATGGCTGCTTCAGGTGTTCTATATACTTTTACGATGATGAGAGACACAGCAGTAGTGATTGAAATAGACACGATGATAAAAACACTATTAGGTGCAACAGGTTATCTAACATGTACCACACTTCTTAGTGCAGCTATAGGTGCTTTATTTAGAAGAACCACTCCTGCTTTAGTGGTGCTGCTAGGTTATTATTTCGTTGTCAGTCCATTGACGAGAGATTTTCCACATAGAATTAGGAAATACTTTCCAGATACGGCAGGATATTATATGTATATGCCGCCTTCCTCTGTTAAATTAAATTACCTTACACCCATGCAAGGGGCAGGTATTTCAATGTTATGGACACTGATCTTGATTACAGTAGCTATTGTACTTTTCCGTAAACGAGATGCCTAAGTTTTAGGTTCTCAATTTGACAGAAAAATGAGTCAAATCGCGGGTTTGCTTTAGTGATGACGGGAAATCCTGCACCTTTAAAGTTATGGAGAAAATCGGAATGAAGTATGAAGGGATCCTGAGTAACCGCTACGAGTGACGATTGAGTTAACGGGAAACGCTAGCTCAATGAAAACATCTGGAGGCTGCTGGCTTTTTGGTCGGCTGCACATCGCTCCCTTTAATCGAACATACATTTTGTGTATATTTAACACACACCAATCAAAGGAGGTTAAATATGAGATCAATTGATTTAACAAGAGTTTCCTTCAACAAGTAATAGTTAGAGGTGTAGAAAATCTATGAACGTATTTTTTAAAGGAACAAAAATGGTATATGTATTGCTCATATTGTTAGTAATGATTACAGGATGCACCACTAATAAGCCTATATCTCCAGATGAAAATCAATCTCTATCTAATCAACCTCAAAATACGAAACCTATAGAAGATGCTGTAAATGAAACACCAGTTGCCGAAGTGAAGAACATACCAACTAACAAACCGATTGATTATGATCCTGCCTGGCCGGATCGTTCGGTGAAATCTTCTAACGGGCATCTTGTGAACAGTTGTGTTCCTGAAGAGCTACGGAATAAAGCAACTACATTAACAACCAGTGATGGGGTGCATCTGTCTGCACTTGTGCTTGGCAGCGGAGATAAAGGAGTCCTGCTTGCACACGAGCAAGGCTATAACATTTGCTCTTTTCTTGACATGGGAACAGAGCTGGCTGATAGTGGATATCTAGTTGTTATTCCTGAATATCGTAATCATGGTGCTTCACAGAATATTCCGGAGGATAATCAGAATATAGATCGTGATGCAGATGCTGCCTTAAGCGAACTCAAGCGATTGGGGGCAAAAGGAGTGTTTTTGGCAGGAGCATCATGTGGCGGCAGTACAGCAATCATTGCAGGCGTTCGTCAAGCGCTGCCTATTGAGGGGCTGATTATTCTTTCTTCTCCTGCACAATGCGGACCACTTGATGCCATTCCAAGCGTGGAGAAGATAAAAGCACCATCCGTGTTTGTTTTTTCACCTGGCGATTATGGAGGCTCAATTGAAAAAGAAGTGCGCAAATTATATCAAGCATCCGGAGCAACGGATAAAGAGCTGATTGTGGATGAGAGTGGTTATCACGGAACAGATATGTACCACAGGGGAGAGCACGGTGATGTATTAAAGTCCAAGCTTATTGACTTTGTTAAAAAGGTATTTAATTAAAGTAAATCGGGGCGTAGTGTTGTAAGACGACAAGAACATACATGATTAAAAGCCGCGTAAGAGCGGCTTTTTTTGTTGTAACGATATATACAGAACGGTCATATCTGCGGTTTCTCCTGTGTAACGTTCTGAGTGGCTTTATCCTAAAGAAGTGGGGGACAGGGTCTCAATCGGCAGATTTATGATGCTTGTATGGCTAACCCGTTATGTCTCCACACCAGCGAGTGATACCTTCATTTATTTTTTGCATTGGATTCGCCTCAGATAGAGAAATCGCCCAGGCAATATGTCCATCCGGACGAATAAGTGCCGTGTGGACGTCGTTCCAATCCGCGTCTGCCTCAGCCAAAGATGCATGTAATACTTGAAGGTTGCTATACGTTTCCCATTGGCCGCTAATCTGTTCATTAGAATGGAACTGCAGCAGAAGAAAAATACCTTTGTTCAGGAGCGGATAGGAGTTAATCAATTGCCCGTCTTTCAGTTGTAAGCGGAGATCTTTGAACCGTTTCCCGTTTAAAGGATGGGAAGGCGCTTCGGCGTCGGGTGCATAATGTACGTCCATGGCGGAAATCTGTGCAGCGATTTGATAATTAGCCTCGGGTATTTGAATTAGATTAGCCAACATACTTCGCAGTTCCGTGATGGGAGGAGTCACGTCCAGAAGCAGGGTTTGGACCTCGGTATTCCGGAGCAAGGCCGTATTCCATGGGAAACGTTCGGCATGATAACTATCCAATAGCCAGTCCGGAGCCCAGCCTTTGATGGCTCCTGCAAGCTTCCAGCCTAAGTTCATCGCTTCTTGTAAGCCCACGTTCATTCCTTGTCCACCAGCCGGAAAATGAATGTGCGCCGAATCTCCCGCTAAGAACAATCGACCATTCCGATAGCGTCCCGCCTGCCGCGTCGCATTTCCGAAACGGGACATCCATTTCACATCATTCAATCCCAAGTCGCTTCCGGTCGTACGGATGAGCGATGAACGAAACTCTTCCAAGGTAACCTTCTCATCCTTAGAGACGTTACGTCTCTCCATATCGATAATCAAGACCCGATAGATATGATCATTGATCGGCATGATGCTGACCAAACCTTTTTCTGTAATTCGGGATATAACACTCATAGGAGCCAAATCAGATAGAACGGCATCTCCCAGAATAGCCGTAAAGGTCGTATCTGTACCTTCAAAGGATATATTTGCAGATTTGCGAACCAAACTTCTGGCTCCATCCGTACCTACCACATAAGCTGATCTTAATGCTGTTTCTCCATGAGGTCCGGCGATCTTAACGTCGACCCCATCCTCATCCTGATGCGCAGATAGAGCCTCAAACCCTCTCCAGACCTCTGCGCCAAGGCTAAGAGCCCATTCCTCCAGCACCTTCTCCGTCTCACTCTGCGGTAAAAAGAGAGTGTGATTGGAAGAAGAATCCAGCACAGAGAAATCCAAAGGAGTTTCTAATCCGGCAAAATGTCCTCTCGAAAGTAAGCGGCCTTTACTGATTAGTTGTGATTTCACTCCACGCATATCTAATATTTCAAGGGTTCGTGGATGTACGGTAAGCGCACGTGAATACGGGGTTGTCTCTTTTAATCGCTCAATGACGCAGACCTTTACACCGGCTAATGCCAATTCTCCAGCTAACATCATGCCGACAGGTCCGCCACCGATAAGGATGACTTCATATTTCATATCAATAACCTCTTTTCTTAAACATTATGGGATGATCACGATTGCGTCTATTTCGATAAGCCATTCAGGATCGGCTAGTGCTTGAACGCCTATATAGGTACTTGCTGTCTTCGGCCAGTTAGAGCCAAACACATGAAATCCGGCGTCAAAAATAATCGAAATCAATTCCGGGTGGTGGTTTACCACAAAAATGTTCATTTTTGCAATGTACAATGGATCCGCTCGCGCGGCTTCCAATGCATACTTAAGATTGGTGAACACTTGAATCGCTTGCGCGTAATAGTCCCCTGAACCGACCAATGCGCCTGTTTCATCTACAGCAACCTGACCTGAGATGAAGGCCAGTTTAGAGGCAGTAGTTACCACGACATGGGAAATGACAGATGTAACTTGATCCGTCAATGTCTTGGGATTCACGATTTCCATAGGCAGGAATGAACCTCCTTCATTAATTATTGTTTTGTTTCACTTGAATCTTTTTCGGTACTGATAAAATAGGACGTTATAAAAATTATATATAATTATAGTTTCATATGAAACAAAATAATTGTACATTGTCACTCTTTATCCTGTCAACCCCAATCTCAATATGCGAGTAAGTCTATATTTCTCTGGAAACAATCTGTGATATGATGTGGCAAATAAGTCGAGGAGCCATTGTGAAGGACTTCCTAAAATGCTTGTCGAATGTGTTCCTATTCGAGCCCTTCTGAAGAGGTGTTGAGACCAATGCTTAGGAAACCATCGGACAAGGATCTAGAAAAGTACTTCCAGGATATTGAGGAAATATTACGAGAGCAGCAAGGCATGACCTTCAAATTTATAAATGAAGATGGACGGTTTGTTCATACTTATTGCGCTGGACAATTAATGTCCAAAATGGGTTTGGAGGAAAGAGACGTCCTTGGGAAAGAACTTAAGGACTTTCTCCCCGCTGGGAAAGCGGCAGCCAAGGAATGGCACTATGTTAAAGCCTGGGAAGGAAATGAAGGAGTCACGTATGAAGGGGAATCGAAAGGCATCTATTATTTGGCATCGCTGAGGCCAATTCGACGAGATGGTAAGGTTATTGAGGTTATTGCCTCATGCGTGGATATTACGGAACGGAAAAAGGCGGAACAAGAGCTGGAAAGAACTAAGAAATTGCTGGAATCGATCATTGATGACTCGGCAGATGGTATTTGTATCATAGATACAGGGGGGAATGTGATACGTGTAAACCATTCATTTGAAATGTTATATGGTTGGTCTGAAAATGAGTTGATTGGCAGGCAGTTGCCCATTGTCCCGCCGGAGATGGAAGATGAATTCAAATCCATTACCCAAGAAATCCAAGGTGATATGCTGGCAAAGACTTTTGAGACGGTTCGGCAGAATAAAGCCGGAGAGTTAGTACATGTTTCTATAACCCTTTCTCCAATTAAAAATGGCTACGGCGAAATTATTGCATTGACAGGCATTACCCGTGACATCTCTGAGCGCATAAAATCTGAAGAATTTTTCCGGAAAGCAGATAAATTAAATGTTGTTGGACAATTGGCCGCAGGGCTAGCACACGAAATCCGCAATCCTTTAACATCACTAAAGGGCTTTCTTCAGCTTATGAAGGAATCTGATAAGAGAAGAGTCGAGCACTGTGAGATTATGTTATCTGAGGTCGACCGGATGAATAGTATTATCAATGAGCTATTGATATTCTCCAAGCCGCAGCCGAAGGTTTTAAAAAGGAACGATATAGGTACCCTTTTGTATAGTGTAATAAATTTATTAGAAGCCCAAGCTACAATGAATGGGGTTCAAGTTTACATAGAAATACATGGAGATCTTCCTCCAATTTGTTGTTCGGAAGTGGATATTAAACAAGTGTTCGTCAATGTATTAAAAAATGCAATTGAGGCAACTCCGAATGGTGGCAAAATTCAGATCGTCGCCTTTGAGCAATTGAATGAGCTCATTATCCGTATTAAGGATGAAGGTATTGGGATACCTACTGACAACCTTCATCGGTTAGGGGAACCCTTTTATACGACAAAGGAACAGGGGACAGGGCTTGGTTTGATGATGTGCTATAAAATTATTCATGACCATAAAGGGAACTTGAGCATTCGAAGCGCACTTAATCAAGGAACCACGGTCGATATCGAATTACCTGTTACGGACTAGCTGCTCTGGAATATCGATACGGTGGTTTGAGTTTAACAGTAAAAATAGTTTAAGGAAAATAGAGGCGAGAACTATAGCTGAAGTGTATTACGATAGGAGCATAAACGATTTTCTTATGTTCCCTTCTTCTCCAGCAGCGCCAATTTGTTGTCTAGCATCCGAGCGAGAAGAGACTGCGATTGTTCCAATTCTCTTTTCCTATGGTCCATTTCCTTCATTTTCTTCCGCAAAAATTCAATGGCCCGGGAGAGCTCAAGTTTGTTCCCGTCTTCTTCCTTTAAAATAACTTGGATTTCCCTTATCGTAAAACCCGCAGCCTGAACCCTTTTAATCAGTAAAAGGTGTTCGACCGCTTCCTCGGTATATTCACGATAATTATTGTCCCTGCGCTCAACGTGGCGTCTATCCAGCAATCCTTCCTTCTCGTAATAACGAATGGTCGGCGGATTTAACCCGGTCTTCTGCGCCAGCACATGAATTTTCATACTTCCTCCCGCGTAAGGCTTGACCTTCAAGTATACTTTATAGTTTATACTTTAGAGGTCTAATGGAACCTTGTCAAACCTATTGGCACAATAGTCGATCAGAAGGAGGAGCTGTGAATGAACGCTCAGAAAAGGAATTCACCGACCAGAGCTGTAGTTTTGGGGGGCGGTGGCGTGACGGGGATCGCATGGGAGGTTGGTGTCTTAGCGGGACTGCTCGAATCCGGAGTAGACCTCCATCGAGCTGACGTGATCATCGGAACGTCCGCCGGTGCCTTTGTCGGAGCAGCCTTGGCCAGTGGATACGACATGAATAATCTGTTTGCCGCCCAGTCGGAGGCGAACGCAGCCGAGTTACCGGTCGCCGCTTCCGATGAATTGAGGCAAGCGTGGTATAGGGCATTTGCCACGGGAGGAAGCGATCCACGAAAAGTCGGGGCAGAATTTGGCCTTATCGCCAAAAATACGCCCTCCCCCGTGTCGCCTGAACAGCGGCGCGCCGTGGTCGAGAGTCGCCTTGTGACCAGAAAATGGCCGGCGAATCTTAAGGTGACCGCCATCGATGCCGATACCGGGCAACTTCATACTTTCGATCATCAATCGGGAGTTTCTTTGCTCGATGCCGTGTCAGCCAGCGGAGCCGTTCCGGGAATTTGGCCGCTTGTATCGATCGGTGACCGCTCTTGGACCGACGGAGGAATGGTGTCCACGACCAATTCAAGGCTGGCTGAAGGTTACGATCGGATCGTGATTCTCTCCCCGATGCCAAATGGTTATGGCTCCATCCCGGGAGCGGCGGAGGATGCGGCAAGCATGCGTACAAACGCGGACGTTTATCTTATAACTCCCGATGAACGCAGCGTTGTGGCCATCGGCCCGAATCCATACGACCCGGCCCGCCGCAGCGTAACAGCGATCGCCGGACGGGAGCAGGGATGCTCTATAGCCGAAGCCGTTCTGACTATTTGGTAATGCTATTCAAATTGAATGGGTAGGAATTCTCTGGGTCACTCAGTGTTATGTCGGTTATTTGATTCGAACTATGAAAAAAGCCAACTCATTCATCTGAGTTGGCTTTTTCATAGGCATGGTTTGACTACATAATAGTCAAGACATCACGATCCAGCCGTTTTAGCTCTTAAGAAGGCTCATTACGCTAACGGGGAGGGTAGTTCTACTATAAAGTTTTTTTTAACTATACATTGCATCCAGATTATGCTGAAATTATTAATGAATGGGCTTAAAAATAATTGTGGTTGATGGACTTGGAGGAATGGGGAATGTCTTTTATCAAAGGAATAGAATTATGCCGTCGATTTCATATCGAAATCGTTGAGCTTGTAATGACGGACAGTTACCCTTTCTTGTCCTATTCATCGGCTCTAATTGGTCCCGGTAGCGAAGTGCTCGGATATGATACGGAAATGTCGACTGATCATGATTGGGTTCCCCGGGTATATCTTTTTCTTAACCAACCAGATATCGGGTATTCCGAACACATACAATCAACACTGCAAGAACGAGCTCCAGAACGGTTCTATGGCTTTCCCGTAGATATAGGGAGGAGCGTAATTACCACGGTGCCGAGGTTCATTCAAAGTTACCTGGCTGTAAACAAAATTGAAGAGTTAGAGCCAATAGATTGGCTAACCTTTCCTTCGCAGTCACTTCTCGAAATAACACGGGGGGAAGTTTATAGGGATGATAACGGTCAACTTTCCACATTACGCAAACGATTCGAATATTACCCTCACGATATTTGGTTATAACTTATGGCATCCAGTTGGCAGCGAATCGGTCAAGAAGAACATCTGATGCATCGTTCGGGTTTTATCGGGGACGAACTTGGCTCAGCTATTATTGCTTCTCGCCTTGTCCGCGATATTATAAATCTCTGTTTTCTCATGGAGCGTCAATATGCACCTTATCCAAAATGGTTTGGTACGGCATTTAAACGTTTGAAATGTTCTGATCAATTACTTCCCTACCTTTGGACTGCTCAAACGGCAGTTACATGGAGAGAACGCGAGTGTGCTTTGAATAATGCTTACAAACATCTATCACATATGCACAACGGACTAAAGATCACTGAAAAGATTCCCGATGAAGTTTCATACTTTTTTGATCGTCCTTTTAAAGTCATGAGGGGTGAAGATGTTGCTTGCCTCATTGCAAATCAGATTGTCGATACAGACATTCGGCAGTTATCCAAAAAACGTTTGATTGGTAACATTGACCAGATCACAGACAACACGGATTTCAGGAACATGAATAAGTGGTCTGAGGGAGAAGGAGTTTACGCAAGAAAAGCTTTGAAAAAACTATTTAAGCCCGGTTTGTAATTTAAATCCAAAAGGCTTCCACGGTGACCGTTAAGAGCCGGGATGAGGCGCTGCAGGCTGTGCTTTCCAGAATCGACCCCTGCGGCACTGTGCAAGAAGTTTTCGAATGGCACGTTGGTCGCTGATTCCATTGAATATTATAAGCAGAATAAAACTTGCCCGATGCCATACGGCCAATCGATGACGCTGCTTATGATGGTGGAGAGTTAGAAGCATGTGTAGCTGTCAAGACTTACTTCTCTACCCAAGTCCAAAGATACATACGGTTTGACTCATACTGATTTTCATCAAAGTAATTTTTATCTGTATAATGGAGACATTTATTTATTCGATTTTGATGATTGCGGTTATACGTATTTCGTAAACGATATCGGGATTACATTGTGTTATGCACTTTTTTATCCCTTTAAGGAATTTGAAAATAAAACGGAATAATATAAATTGTTTTTCCGCCATTTTATATAAGGATATCTAAATAAAATAGTATTCATTAACCTGGAGCATTGTATTGTACCGGCTGCCGGGTAAAACTCCAACACATCTGTAATTGATTTTGGAGTGGATGATAAATTCGTGAACGAAAGTTATGGGTATGCGACGGTATAACAAGTATTCTTCATTGGGCTAATGTAAAAGGCTTTCATCATTGATATATTGGGAAGAGGTTGACGTTCATGTTGGCAGAGCGATTTATTAATGACAATCTTGGAAAGTGCTTGCTTGACCGGAATAATTACCGACCGTTTCCTACAATTGAAGACCGAAATCAATGGAACCAGCTACCATTGAATCTTAGGTCTTTTTGGATCAATGAAGCCACAAGTAAGCTTCATTATGCATGGCCTACTATAACTGCCACTCAATATATGGATTATAGCAGAACGGGTAATCGGGTCGATTTTGACAATGCTTCGTGGAAAAGAAGAGAGGTGCTGGCTTCTTTAGTCATCGCCGAATGTTTTGAAAACCAGGGACGCTTTATGGATGATATCATAAACGGAATATGGTGTATATGTGAAGAAACATTCTGGGGGATCCCTGGCCACGGTTATATGATGAAGAGGCAGGATCCACTTCCAGACATATCGGATCAGATCATTGAATTATTCTCTGCCGAGACGGCCGCGCTGCTTGCATGGACTTATTATCTGCTGAAAACCAAATTGGATGGAATAAGCATTATGGTAAGCGAGCGTATACAGGACGAGGTTAAAAGGAGGATTCTTGATCCTTATTTACAGCGGAATGATTTTTGGTGGATGGGTTTCAATCAGGAGAAGATGCTGAACAATTGGAATTCATGGTGTAATTCAAACTGCTTAGCGGCGTTTTTGCTGTTGGAAGACGACCCTAATCGACGGGAAGCAGCGGTGGTCAAGGCGATGCGAAGCTTAGATATGTATCTACATAGACTCCCTTCAGACGGCGGTTGTGAGGAAGGCCCGAAGTATTGGATGTATGCCGGAGGAACGATTTTTGATAGTCTGGAACTGCTTCACGGCGTTTCCGGCGGTAAAATTGATGTATACCAAGAACCTCAAATCAGGCAAATTGGATGTTATATTTACAAAGCTTTTATCGATGACTCGTATTTTGTCAACTTTGCTGACAGCCAGGCACAAGTCCATATCCCCGCGGAACTTACATATCGGTATGGACGCCGTATTGGAGATTCAAGGTTGTGTGAGCTTGGAGCAAGGGTCCAGAGAATGAAGCGGGAAGAGGGGACCCGCTTAGAGTTTTCATCCATGTTTCGCCTTTTGCCGGCTTTATTTAATTATACGGAAGTAGAGCAATATTCCGGAAAATCTCCTTATATTCGAGATGCATGGTTTGACTGCATTCAAATCATGGTGGCACGAGAGCAGGAGGGTTCGTCCAAAGGGCTATTCCTAGCTGCCAAGGGCGGGCATAACGGTGAAAGCCATAATCACAATGACATTGGACAATTCATTGTATATTGTAATGGCTCCCCGATGATAATTGATCCCGGATTATTGACCTATACATCTAAATCGTTTTTCTCGGAGCGGTATACTCTGTGGGCGATGCAATCCGGATATCACAATCTCCCTATGGTAAATGGCGTTCAGCAACAGGACGGAAGACAATTTAGGGCCGATGAAGTCGAGTATAACCTGAATGATAAAGTTACAGCGTTATCCATGAATCTCGCGGGAGCCTACCCCGAACTCGCCGGAATAAGAAGCTGGATACGATCAGTTCATTTCTATCGTGGTTTGTCCCCGAATATTGAAATCAGTGACAATTTTCTTCTAAATCAAGTGACGGATGATATCACACAGATTCTAATAACGCCTCACCCTCCTCAAACCCAAGAAATTGGGAATATTATCCTTCAAGATAAAAATAACAATAGGGTAAAAATACAATATGACAGCGAAATGTATGCGTACTCAGTAGAGAAAATTTTACTCGAGGACGAAATCATGAGAGAGATATGGGGAGATGCTTTGTATCGAATGAAGCTTACAGCCATTATACCCGCCGCTCAGGGTGAGTGTGTAATCAGGATAAGCAGATAGTGGCGTTATGCTAAAACGGAGACTTTAGTTAAACAATAGAGGAGCATATCGCCGGCGGCGACTGCTCCATTTTTTATTGCGCTAAAAGGCTTTTTGATGATCCTGTAGTGCTTATCTTCGTCAGACGCTGCCTACCAAATTGGCCAAAAGAGCCAGTCCAGAGAACAACTACGATCGATTGCCGTCGTTTGCCCTCCAAAGCCCTATCGTCGAGCAGATGGTTCCTCATAGCTTTGCAAACCAGCATCGCGTAAAGTTCTTCCGACATAGCCTAACTCTCGACGTGCAGCGGTATCGTTGACGGTGAACTCACGCCCAATCATGCGTATCATCGATTGCGAGATCGGCGGATCGCCGTCTTTCCGATTGACGGCCCAGATCGTGTCGAACAGCCGGCCAATGGCAGAGACGAGCCAGTAGGGCATCGAACGCACCTTATCGATGGACAGGCCCTGCAAGTTCGCAAGCGAGGCGACGAACTCACGGAAAGTCTGCCCTTCCTGGTCTTTGATGAAGAAGGCATGGCCGCCTTCCCCGCGTTCAAGAGCGCATTGTATGGCTTCAATCACATTGTCCACATGGCAGGTTGAAAAAGGGTAATCGCCACGGTCGATGAACGCGAACTGTCCAGATCCGACTGCTTCGGGAAGTGCTCGGCTAAAC
This sequence comes from Paenibacillus sp. SSG-1, assembly GCF_002224835.1. Classification (NCBI taxonomy): domain Bacteria; kingdom Bacillati; phylum Bacillota; class Bacilli; order Caryophanales; family Paenibacillaceae; genus Paenibacillus; species Paenibacillus sp. SSG-1. The sequence continues at coordinate 2,872,459 of NZ_MBRK01000001.1, read as the reverse complement.
GGATCACCAGGCCCCCAGATAGCCGGTGGGCGAAGCGCGATCGTCCGAAAGCCGGGTTTGTTGGCTGCCAGAACCAATGAGTCGGCCCGTGCCTTGCTCGCCAGGTAGGCGGAGAAGTGGTTCGGGAAAGTCGGCGCGCTTTCATCGGCGTCGCGGATGAGCGTACCGCCGTTATCCATGTGGATCCCCGCCGCGCTGATGTAGACGAATGTCTTCGCACAGGCGGACTCGGCTGCCTTCAGCAAGGCTGCGGTGCCATCGATGTTGGTACGGAAGAAGGGTTCGCGAGGCCCTGAAAAGCGGAAAAGGGCGGCAGCATGCACAACCGCATCGATCATCGGTAACACGATTGGCGTGCTGCTTTCGAGATCGGCATCGACCGGCGTCGCACCCATGGCCTTGAGTATGGCGTGAGATGATACAGAGCGTGTGAGGGCGAATATCTGGTGACCATCCTCCACGAGCTTCGGGATCATGCGGCTGCCGAGCAAGCCGGTGCCTCCCGTGACGAGAATTTTCATTGTGAGTGATCATCCTTTCGGTTCGGAATTCAGGAGAGACCGCATGGCGCCGCCGCGGATTTGCTCAAGAACCGCAGAAGTGGGAGGTTCCACCTTGCGCAGCGATCTGTAACGTGAAGCAGGGATGCAGCGTCCCAGCCTTCGCACAGCGCTATCACCGAATCGGCATCATCGTATTGTGGAGTGCATCCTTCATAGAATTTTCCTTCTCTCCATCTTTTGAATATTTATCTAGCGATCTTAGCGAAGTGCTCCAGCGTACGAACCAATTGGGCTGTATAAGACATTTCGTTATCGTACCAAGCTACGGTTTTCACCAATTGCTGGTCACCGACGGTCAGAACTTTCGTCTGCGTGGCGTCGAAAAGCGAACCGAATGTGATGCCTTTGATATCGGAAGATACAATTTCGTCTTCCGTGTAACCGAAAGTTTCTGGATCGGAAGCTTCTTTCATCGCATCGTTAACTTGCTCAACCGTTACCTTGGTATTCAAAACGGCAACGAGTTCAGTCACGGAACCTGTTGGTACAGGTACACGTTGAGATGCCCCATCCAGTTTGCCCTTCAGTTCCGGAAGAACCAGGCCAATGGCTTTTGCGGCACCGGTGGAGTAGGGAACGATGTTCTCGGCTGAGGCGCGCGCAGCTCGGAAATTGCCATTTGGATCCGGAGCGTCAAGCGTGTTCTGGTTACCCGTGTATGCGTGAACGGTCGTCATCAGCCCGGATTGGATACCAAACTTGTCGTGCAGAGCTTTAGCCATAGGGGCCAGGCAGTTGGTTGTGCAGGAGGCACCGGAAATGACGGTTTCCGTTCCGTCCAGGGTGTCATGGTTCACGTTGTATACGATCGTCTTCATGTCGCCTGTAGCAGGGGCGGAAATGACGACTTTCTTCGCTCCGCCTTTCAGGTGAAGCTCGGCCTTTTCTTTCGTGGTGAAGAAGCCTGTACATTCGAGAACAATATCAACGCCAAGCTCACCCCAAGGAAGCTCTTCAGGATTCCGCTTAGCCAAAACCTTAACCTCTATGCCGTTTACTTTGAAGGTTCCGTCATGGACTTCAATGTCACCGTGAAAAGTGCCTTGCGTCGTATCATATCTGAGCAGATGTGCTAACATTTTAGCGTTCGTAAGGTCGTTAATCGCTACAACCTCGACGCCTTCCACATCTTTAATTCGGCGAAAAGCGAGTCGTCCGATTCGTCCAAAACCGTTTATACCTACTTTTACAGTCACTGAAAAATCCCCCTATAAGTTTTATTTATTCCAACAAGCCGATGCCTGCAATGGAATAAAAATGACCCAGCGCTATTTCATTCTAGAATGGCTTACTGTATAATGCGAAAAGAGACCGATCGGTATTTTTTATATTAGCATGATATGAGTGAATTGCAAGGAAGAATTGGGTAATTCTTTAAAACAAATGAAATAAAACACGGTTCATACGGAGGAGCTCATGAAAAAAGGGGACAGAACAAGGGAACACATCATTATGAAATCGGCTGAAATTTTTAACCAGAGAGGATATGCCGGTACATCGCTAAACGATATTATTGCCGACACAGGAATTAAGAAGGGGGGCATCTATCGACATTTTGCCAGTAAAGACGAGATCGCGCTTGAAGCCTACAATTATGCTGCCAGTATGGTCGCCAGTAAATTTTCTGAAGCGGTCGATCAAGAGCAGTCTGCGTCAGGAAAGTTGGTTGCTTTTTTTCGTGTCTATGAGAACGTAGTCAACGATCCCCCATTTATTGGCGGATGTCCCATGCAGAATACAGCTGTAGAAAGTGACGATACTCATTCGGAGCTTTGTGGTCAGGCAAGGCAAGGGATGCATACCTTCTTGGATATGATGAAAAGTATTATTCGTGACGGCATTCAAGCTGGGGAGTTTAGGGAGGATCTGGATGTAGATGCGCTAGCATCATTTACATTTTCCTTGTTGGAAGGAGGGATTTTACTCAGCAAGTTGGATGGGGATAACAAGCACATGCTAATGAATACACAAATCTTCTCATCCTATTTGCAGCAATGCTGCCTAAAAACCTGTTAATCTGGTGTACTGGCACATCGGAAGGGAACTGGGCAGCTGTCTTATGCAATAGCCCAAACGGGTGGTTTTTGTATTTTTCACGGAGTTGTAAGAAAGAATTGATTTTTACTTGAACGTTTAGAGGAGAAGGTGTGACCACGATTGCAAGGCTAAACGTCGAATATATAATAAATTTTAAATATCAGGTTTTGTAAACTTTCAACTGCATTTCTCACACATTTGGGGAAATGCCAACTTACTATGTGAAAAAGTTCTCTTTTTATTCACGAAGGAGCAGAGCATAAGTTAGCCCCCGTAGGTCGTAAAGTTTTACGTCTAAACCTGATGTTTTCATTTTTTATTTTGTGTACAGGAACAGCGTGGAAGGGAGGAAGTTAATATGGGAATCGATACGGTGCTATGGAGTAAACTCGTGACTGGAATGACACTAGGATTCCACGCTATTTTCGCGACACTTGGCGTGGGTATTCCATTAATGATTTCACTCGCCGAGTTTATCGGTATTCGTAAGAAAGATCTTCATTATATTCTAATGGCAAAGAGGTGGTCACGAGGGTTCGTTATCTCTGTTGCAGTAGGCGTAGTCACAGGAACAGCAATTTCGTTACAACTCTCCTTGGTATGGCCCAATTTCATGAAACTTGCGGGAAATGTTATTGCGCTTCCATTGTTTATGGAAGTGTTCGCCTTCTTTTTTGAAGCCATTTTCCTAGGGATTTACCTCTACACGTGGGAACGATTTAAAAACCCGATGATGCATTGGTTACTAACGATTCCTGTTGTCGTCGGTGCAGGGATGTCAGCAGTATTTATCACGACGGTTAACGGATTTATGAATCAACCAGGGGGATTTACGTTTGAAGCTGGACAATTCACGGCCGTTGACCCCGTTCAAGCCATGCTGAGTACGGCAACATTCTCCAAGGTGTTTCATGTATTAAGTTCGGCCTATTTAACAGGAGCTGCTCTGCTGGCAGGTGTTGCTGCATTCGCAATACTTCGAAAAGGGGTTTCAGCATACCACAAAAAAGCCTTAAAGCTGATGATGGCTGTCGTTTTATTGTTCAGTTTAGTAAACACATTAGCCGGAGACGTATCCGCTAAGTTTTTGGCCGAACATCAACCTGAAAAACTTGCGGCTGCCGAATGGCATTTTGAAACGGAAAGCGGCGCAGATTTGATATTTTTAGGGTGGCTTAATGCTGAGCATGAAATTATAGGAGCACTCCACCTTCCCAAATTTCTGAGTTTCTTGGCTTTTGGAGATTTCAATGCAGAAGTAACGGGTCTTAATGAGTTTCCTATCGATGAACAACCATCACTCGTGGTTCATTATTTTTTCGATTTAATGGCAACCATTGGATTTTTATTCTTAGGCATTTCCTTTCTGTATTTCCTATTTGTATTTTGGAAAAAGCGTAACGAACTCAACAAGTGGATACTGCGAATGATTGCATTAGGAGCACCACTTGCTTTTTTAGGAGTTGAACTGGGGTGGTTTTACGCAGAACTCGGCAGGCAGCCTTGGATTATCCGAGGATATATGCGTGTAGAGGAAGCGGCTACGACATCCCCAAGCGTCAGGATCCTTTTTTTCTTTTTCCTTCTACTATACATCGTATTGGGAACCGTTAGTGTTCTTGTGCTTCGTCGCATGTTCTATAACAATCCGGCTGAAGTTGAGATGGAGACGTGGACGCAGCGTGCAAGCGACAAATCAACATTGAAGGGTGAGCACACATGATGAATTACGAATTGATTGGAATTTCCGTGCTCTGGTTGTTTTTGTACGGATATATCATCATCGCTTCCATTGATTTTGGCGCAGGTTTCTTTGCCTTTTATGCTCGTTTAACCAAACAGGATCATGTCATCAATAAACTGATTTCCCGTTACTTATCGCCAGTTTGGGAAATCACGAATGTATTTTTCGTTTTTTTCTACATTGGCATCATCGGCTTTTTCCCGGAAACCTCCTATTATTATGGATCAGCCATGCTTGTCCCAGGAAGTCTTGCGGTCATTTTGCTCGCTATACGCGGTTCATTCTATGCATTTGAAAATTATGGCTCCAAACATAATATGGTTTATCTGTTTCTGTATGGAGCAACCGGAGTGCTTATTCCTGCTTCCTTGTCAGTGGCGCTGACATTATCCGAAGGCGGATTTATCTTGAAACAAGGAGAGACGGCCTCGTTGGATTACTGGGCACTCTTGAGCAGTCCACTGTCTTGGAGCATCGTTGGACTGGCTATCGTATCTGTTTTATTCATTAGCGCTGCTTTTCTTGCTTTTTACGCTTCGCGTGCTGAAGATCATGCTGCATTAAAATTGATGCGAACCTATGCGCTTTTTTGGAGCACGCCTACAATCGTTATCGCACTGACAGCATTTATTTTTTTGGGTCAACACAATGAACGGCATTTCCAAAATATGATGGATTTATGGTGGCTGCTCGCGCTCTCAGTTGCCTTTTTCATGATTGCCATGTGGTTATTATACCGAGGAAGCCGTTACGGGATGGCGTTTATATGCATCATGCTGCAATTCTTCAGTGCTTTTTTTGCTTACGGCATCGGGCAATATCCTTACATTCTTGATCCATACATCACCATTCAAAGTAGTGTCACCTCTTCGTCTATGGGATTCGCACTGGTAGTGGCGTTTATCGGTGGTATGTGTCTCTTAGTTCCTTCGTTGATCTTGGTCTTCAGGCTTTTTCTGTTTGATGCGGATTATGTGAAAGGAAACAAATAGAGTAGTTCATTGTTTCTTAGGGGAATATCCCCTCAAGGCCACTTTCCGGAAGGAGGAGAGTTTTTACGTGAAGAGAAATAAAAACCTTATTGCTCAACACATGTCTGCACAACGAAATTATCTTGTTCTTCTTGGCATCATATCCTTTGCACTTGGCACAGCCATTGTTGGTCAGGCTGCATTGCTTGCAGAAGCCATTCAGCGTATCTTCGTGGAAAAAGCCTCTTTCTCATCCGTGGCGCTGATCCTTGGCATGCTTTTGGCGATGATGGCTTTACGCACATTGTTATCATTTGTCAATGGGAGAATTGGTCTTCATATGGCTGCCACGGCAAAGACCAACATGCGCGAATCTGTTTTGCAAAACTTGACCCGTGTTTCCATGGGTTTAAGTCTTCAGGGGCAGACGGGAGAGAGGGTCAGCGTAGCATTGGATGCAGTAGATGAGGCGGATAGTTATTTCAGTCAATACATCCCGAAAATGGTGGAAGCGATGATCATTCCCATTTTGGTCCTGATCGTTACATTTACTCAACATGCCAATTCAGGTTGGATCATGATGTTTACGGCTCCGTTTATTCCGATATTCATGATCCTGGTGGGGCTAAAGACGAAAAATAAATCGGAAGAAAAATATGCGCAGCTGGCCAACTTTTCCGGTACGTTTTTGGATTCCCTTCAAGGGTTGGTTACATTGAAAATATTCGGGCGAACTCAGCGTCAGCAACAGGAGATAGAGCGCAGTAGTCTCAACTATCGTGACACAACCATGGATATTTTGAAGATCGCATTCATGAATACGTTCATGTTGGAATCCATTGTGATGCTTAGTATCGGTATTGTCGCCCTTGAGTTGGCCATTCAGTTGGTTGTTTTCAAATCAATGGCGTTTCACACGGCTTTACTCGTTCTGTTACTCGTTCCAGAATTTTATAATCTCTTAAAAAATACAGGCACCGCTTTCCATAGCGGGCGGACAAGCATGGGAGCGATCCGTAAGGTTGAGAGTATGCTTGAGAAAAATAGGGTAGAAGCGCATGTAAGCGATAGTAACGATCGGATGCCAAATTTTCAGTTGTCCCATGCAAAGACACTTCCGGTACCCCCTTCGATAGAATTAAAAAATGTACGATTTCAGTATGCTCCTGATTCATTTGAATTCCACTCGGGAAGTGTGTTTATTAAACCGGGGGACAACATTGCCATTGTTGGAAAGAGTGGAGCCGGTAAAACGACACTTCTTCATCTTATTGCCGGTTTGCTGAAACCGGATTCGGGGGTCATTCTGGTTAATGGAAACCCACTCTCTCATGATCATGAAGAAGAATGGTTTAAACAGGTTAGCTACATCACACAGCACCCTTACATTTTTGCTGGTACATTCGCAGAAAATATTGCGATCGGTGCGGGTAGGGACGTTTCTAGGGCAGAAATCGAGAAGGCCGCAGAGGAAGCCGGACTTACAGCGGTTGCAGCACAATTGGATAAGGGGTTTGATACATTCGTTGGCGAAGGCGGACGTGGACTATCGGGTGGCGAAAAGCAACGTCTTGCCCTGGCACGCGCATTTTTGAAGCGGCCTGCCATCATATTGTTCGATGAGCCTACAGTAGGGCTCGATTTGCGCACCGAAAGCATACTGCAACGTTCCATTTCCACATTGTCGAAAACGTCTACCATGATTACTGTGGCACATCGTTTATATACGATTCAACACGCCACCAACATTTTGTTTGTAGACCATGGATCGATCGTGGGTTCAGGGTGTCACGAGGAACTTCTGAAACGCTTGCCCCAATATGCTGAAATGGTCGCTGTTCAACAAAAAGGAGAATTAGCATGAGTGAGCTGGCTATGTTATCGAAAGCGATGTTTCAAGAGCGGAAGGATATTATCTTTTCGATAATAGGAGGGTTTATTGCTGGAATAGCCGGTGTAGCTCTCTTTTCCGCAAGCGGGTATCTGATTTCTCAAACGGTATTTGCGCCACCGCTCTATACATTGATTATCCTTACCTCTCTTGTGAAATTTCTCGGTTTTCTCCGGTCGGTGAGCCGTTATGGAGAACGATTGTATACCCACCGGGCGACGTTCTCCATCCTCAGCCGTCTGCGAACTTCCTTTTTTGCTAAGCTCGTCCCTTTGACACCTGGAATACTGAATAAAAATCGAAGTGGGGACTTACTTGCACGGATCGTTGGAGATGTAGAAAGTTTACAACATTACTTTCTGCGCGTTGCATATCCGCCGCTTGTTGTAATGATGGTGTTTTTGGCAACGGTGCTTTTTACAGCTTCCTATTCCTTCTGGATTGCTGGTTTGCTGGTATTGGGAATGTTGATGACTTCACTGGTCGTGCCTGGAATCGTTCTGTTGGGACAGCGAAAAATTCATGAGCGCGTCCGCGAGCAGCGATCGAAACTGTCCACGGAAATCACAGAAACACTGTATGGATTTCGTGATTTAAAGATTTATGGGCAATTGGCACAGCGTGAGGAGCAGCTTCAGCGCTATTCAGCTTTATTGGCAGCTGAACAGCAACGAGCTGCTGTCCAATTGTTACGGGGACAATCCATGCATGTTTTTGTTACATTTTTTGTTGCTTGGGGTGTGCTGACGCTCAGTGCCTATTTGATTCTGGACGGAAGACTTGCTGGCGTATTTCTTGCCATGCTGGTCATGGCCACGCAAACCGTTTTCGAAGAGGCAGCTCCTTTGGCCGTATTACCTGCATATAAGCAAGATAGCGAACATGCAGCCAATCGGCTGACGGAAACAATACCATCTCAAGCTGCAACATTACGATCAAGTAAGTCTGAGTCTTTGCCAACCGATTTACCTGTATCCATTGAAATAAGCAATGTTACTTTTCAATATGAGGGGGAGTGGCGGCCAGCACTATTGAATTTCTCACTGCAACTTGCTGCAGGTTCTAAAACAGCGATTGTTGGGCCGAGCGGGTCAGGAAAATCTACATTAATCGAGTTGTTGCTCAAACTGCGAACAACAACATCGGGGAATATACGCATAAACAAAGTCTTGATTAACGAATTAGATGAGGAAAACATCTGGGAATTGACAAATGTAGTGTTGCAACAAAGCCATTTTTTCAAAGGGACGCTTCGTGAAAATCTGTTGGAGAATGCAGATGAACATTCTGACGAGGAGCTAATGGAGGTACTTGCTAAAGCCCAATTACCAAATGTTTCGCTAAACCAGGTGGTCTATGAGAAAGGTGAAAACTTATCCGATGGGGAAAAACAGCGTCTTGCCCTAGCACGAGCCATGCTGCGCAAAAGACATCTGTGGTTGCTGGACGAACCAACGTCTTCTCTGGACTATGTAACCGAGCAGCGCGTTCTAAAGCAATTGTACGAGCAAGCGAGCGGAGATACACTTCTTCTCATTTGTCATCGCCTGACCGGTTTAGAGAAGATGGATCAGATTGTCGTCATGGAGCAGGGCGAAATTGTGGAGATCGGCTCATTTAAGGAATTGATGGAACAGAAGGGATACTTTTATAAGTTAAAACAGATTGAACTACAGATGATTGGTGAATCTGGAGTTTAAACCGCTTGAGCTCCTGTAAGCTAACTGGTTGATTCCGTTCACTCAGGCGTAGGAGGGCGATTAAAAATGATAACAAACCATAGAAGAGTTTTACTAGTTGATGACGAGACACGCATTCGCAACATTCTACGAATGTATTTGGAGTTCGAAGGATTCATAGTCGAAGAAGCATCGAATGGTACACAAGCCATCGAAAGATATGGTGAGAACCACGCAAATTATGATTTGATCGTGCTGGATTGGTTACTGCCTGACATGAATGGGATTGAGATTTGCAAGTGTATGAAACAGACACAACCTGATATTCCGATTCTGTTGTTATCTGGGCGATCGGAAGAAAAGGACCGCATTGAAGGTTTTGAAGCCGGAGCAGACGATTACGTCATCAAGCCATTTAGCCCGAGGGAAATTGTGCTGCGTATCCAAAACATGATAACCCGTGTATATTCTCCCGGTCCCTATGTTTCTGAAACCGGTGATTTGCTAAATAACGCTTTCAAGATTGGTGAAATTGTGCTTTATCCTTCAGCACGCCGTGTCATGGTGAAACAAAATGAGATCCATCTGACTCCGAAAGAATATGATCTGCTCTATTTCCTGATCACACACCAAGAAAAAGTTTATTCTCGTGAAGTATTGCATACTGAAGTTTGGAAGTCATCGCACAGAGGGATTTACGATCGGCGTACAGTAGATACCCACATTAAACGCCTGCGTGATAAGCTATTCTCCTATTACCCGGAAGGAAATGGATGGATTCAGACATTATGGGGACATGGGTATATGTTCAAAAAAATTTAATTTTTGGGATATCAAATATAAAAAATGCATAAAAAATGTTTGCCGAAAAAGACAAGAACATGTATGGTTAACTTAATTATTAATTACCAAATGCGGTGAAGAGGACAAGTAGATCAGGAAACGCCGTTCAGAGAACTGCCGGTTGGTGCGAGGCAGCGGATATCCGAATCAAAAATCACCTCAGAGCTGGCCTCCGAATTATAGTAGATGGGCCCGGGATTCTACCGTTACAAAGAAGCATCGTTGTTGGACGATGGCTAAGAGGGCGTTTATTATAAACGTCAATCAAGGTGGTAACGCGGAGTAACTCCGTCCCTAATGGGATGGGGTTTTTTTGCGTCTTCATAGAATATTTATTATATTGGAGGGTTATCGAATGAATAAATTGATGTTACAGAACGTTTGACATTACGGCAACTTGAATATGATGATGCTGAAGCTTTGGGTAGGGATTGGTGTAGTTTAACAGGCTGGATTAACGATCAGAAGTTGAGCTGATGAAAGGGTGATATTGCAATGCAATTCAAGTTGTATACGGATGTGCATGAGTTTTACAATGACACCTATGATGTGCTGATGCGTCATGAAGCGCAAAATTTGATTCCTCTTGGCAATATCATAATGGGGCACGAAGGAAAAGACACAACAGACTGGCGTAACCCTGTAAATTGGCTTATGGCAACTATTACGGATGCTAAGGGCATACAACTTACCGCCATAATGACACCGCCACACAATATTACGCTTTATGCAACAGACAACATCATTAACCCGGATGCGATAAACTGTCTGATAGATGGGCTGAAAGACCGTGAAATTCCAGGTGTGATAACTGAAAAAACCTTGGCAGAATATTTTGCCAAAGAATATACCTTGCGCAAGGGAATAACCTTTAAAACCACCATGAGCCAACGTATCTATGAACTTACGGCAGTAAACCCAGACATTCAAAAGGTTGGTATCGTTCGATTGCTAAATGAAAAGGACATTCACTTTTTCCCATACTGGGCTGAAGCATTTTATGCAGCGGGGAGTTATGGCAAAACAGAAATGTCCATCCCGCAAAATGCAGACCCTTACCTCTACCGAATAGCATCAAAAAAGCTCTATATTTTAGAGGACAACGGGATACCCGTTTCTATGGCAGGATATACAAGGGAATTGCAGACGGCTATTGGCGTGGCATTTGTATATACCCCTCCATATGAGCGCAGGAAGGGTTACGCTACTTCAATTGTGGCGCAAATAAGCCAACTTGCATTGGATAAAGGGTTTACTAAGTGCGTCTTATATACAGACCTAGCAAATCCCACATCTAATAGTATCTATCAAAAGATAGGCTATATGCCAATTTGTGATTCGCTCCAGTTAAAATTTGAATAGTACAATGATGCCGACAGAACTTTTACTACCTTAGAAAATAAGAGCATCATATAGAGTTATCATGAAATCACTTGGAGTTATAGGGGGAAACACATTCTATGTTAGGCGCTGAGATCAGCATAATGGAGTATTTTACGGAGCAAAACATCGAACTCCTTTTGGAGCGTTTCCGCTCGCTGGGGCCGCTGCCCGGCATTCTGCTAACTTTTCTAAAGTCTTTCGTTCCGCCGCTGCCTACTATCATGATTGTCGGCGCCAATGCCGCCATCTATGGATTGTGGCTGGGTTTTTTATATTCGTGGATCGGCCTTGTAACGGGCAGTTTTCTTACGTTTTGGCTTTTTCGCAAAGCGTCGGATACACCATTTATTCAACGCTGGGCGGTCAGGCCCAAAGTACGGATGGCCATGGTATGGGCGCAGAGGAACGGGTTTAGCTTCGTTTTTCTCTTAAGCATGCTCCCGATAGGACCGTTTGTAGTCATAAACATGGCCGCGGGATTAACGCGAATGCCGACGGTTTCCTTTGCGGCAGCCGTAACTCTAGGCAAAGGTGTCATGGTATTCTGCGTTTCCTATATCGGAATGCATCTGTCCGATTTTATTGCCCAGCCCGTCAAGTTAATCGGAGTGGCATTGTTTATTGCAGCTTCCATATGGTTGAACCGGAGGCTGCAGGCCTATTTTACGTCCTCGGCAGCTGTGGCATCCGAGCCCTCGAACACTATGGAATAAAGCGGGGAGAGAACTTGGAGTTAGATGATAAAAAATAATGAAGGGGTATGCTGCCAGGCTGATTTGGTCATGTAAGACGACAAGAACATACACGCTTATTAGCCGCGTAACTGCGGCTAATTTTGTTCAAACGATAAATGTCCATGTCAGCTTCACTTATTCTAAAATGTTGTATCGAAGCCGCCGATCGCGCTAAAATGGCTTTAAATGTAATGCTCAAAAAACGGGGGCTTCGCCGTGACGATGAAATGGATTGACTTGTCCAGGAATGCGATAGACTTATACGAACAGAAGCATAGGGGCGGGCATCTCGTGTCCGAGCACTATCACCAGACGTACCAGCTGCTATTTGTGCTGGAAGGGGAAGGTACGATCCGGCTAGGGGGTGAAGTACGGGAGCTTGCGGTCGACGATACGGCGCTGATCGTTCCGTATTCCGTCCACTCCGTCATGTCCGACTTCAGGCTGACCTTGTTAGTGTTGGCGTTTGACGAGGCAGTGCTCGATCCGGATATGAGGGCGCAGCTGCTCCACGCCTACTTTCCGGCCTCCTGCCTGATGAAGCCGGGATTGTTTGCTGCGAGCGAACTGCGACAGCTGCTGAGGAAAATGCTGTTCGAGCAGTCCAGGGAGCTGTCGCCGCTCGTCCGGCTTTCGCTCAAAGTCCAGCTGTCTCAGTTGCTGCTCTTGCTGGTTCGATCGGCCGGAACGGAGGCCGCCGGAGCGGGCTCCAGCTCCAACAAGCTGCGTGCCGAGAAAATTCGCAGCTATATCGATTCGAAGTATTTTGATCCGCTGACCGCTGGGGACATCGCCTCCAAGCTGGACATCAGCACACGGCATGTGAACAACATCTTCAAGGAACGGTATAACATGACACCGATGCAATATTTGACCGAGGTACGCATCCGCGTCGCCCAGAAGCTGCTGGTGGAAACGGGTAAGGACATTATATCGATCTGCTTCGAGGTCGGCTACGATTCCGTGTCTACGTTTTACCGGTCGTTCAAAGCGGTCGCCAAGCTATCGCCAAAAACGTACCGTGAGCTGAACGCGCCCACGCAAGCTGAGTAGGCAGGGAGCCTTATTGAAACATATTTTCCCCTTCATCCCCCATCGGATAAGCACCGGCGGGGGTTTTGTTTTTTGCTCGAATAATTCGCTTCCAAAATTGAGAATCGTGTTCCCGTAATCGTAAGAAAAGTGGTTTCGCATCGACTACAATACGGTTATACGAAGCGAAGGGAGCGATGAATGTGGCAGTTCGCAACATCGGCATTATTATGAACGGCGTTACCGGACGGATGGGAACCAACCAGCATTTGATCCGTTCGATTCTTGCGATTCGCAAGCAAGGGGGCGTCGCGCTGCCGGACGGAGACGTCATCATGCCCGACCCGATTCTGGTCGGCCGGCAGGAGAGCAAGCTGCAGGCGCTGGCCGCCGCCCACGGCGTCGAACGTTGGAGTACCGATCTTGAAGCATGCCTCGCCGATCCGTACTATGAAATTTATTTCGACAGCCAGACGACGGTGCGCCGCGCCGAAAGCATCAAGCAGGCGATCGCCGCGGGAAAGCATATTTATTGCGAGAAGCCGACGGCCGTCGATTTTGAAGGGGCGCTTGAACTGGCCCGCATCGCCGCTGAGGCCGGGGTGAGAAACGGCGTCGTGCAAGACAAGCTGTTTTTGCCAGGATTGCTCAAGCTGAAGCGTTTAAACGACTCTGGCTTCTTCGGGCGTATCCTGTCCGTGCGGATGGAGTTCGGCTATTGGGTGTTCGAGGGCGACTGGCAGCAGGGTCAGCGGCCATCGTGGAACTACCGCAAGGAAGACGGCGGCGGTATAATCGTCGACATGTTTGCACATTGGCGCTATGTTCTCGAGAATTTGTTCGGGGAAGTGAAGGCTGTTTCCTGTCTTGCCGCTACACATATTCCGAAACGTCTGGATGAGCAGGGCGTTCCGTACGAATGCACGGCGGACGATGCGGCGTACGCCATATTTGAGCTGGAAGGCGGCATTATCGTGCAGGCCAACTCGTCCTGGGCGGTGCGGGTAGACCGCGACGATCTGCTCACGGTTACGGTCGACGGCACCGAAGGCAGCGCCGTGGCGGGTTTGCGGGACTGCAAGACGCAGCATCGGGTCAATACGCCGAAGCCGGTATGGAATCCGGACATTCCGAACCCGTTCCAGTTCCGTGACCTATGGGTGGAGGTGCCGGACAACGCGTCATACGACAACGCGTTCAAGGTGCAATGGGAACTCTTCTTGAAGCATGTCGTCATCGGCACGCCGTTTCCGTGGGATTTGCTCGAAGGCGCGAAGGGCACCCAGCTTGCCGATCTCAGCTTGCAGTCGTGGCAGGAACGCCGCTGGATCGACGTGCCGAAGCTGAGCCTGTAAAAATAAATACTAAAAAAATCGGCTTTTCAGCACCGAGAAGGTTGGATGAAGCTAGGGACTGAGCAACGCAGCGTAGGTGAACCTACGTGAGTAGCGGAAGGCCCGGCTGAATTCAAGATTCGACGTCGAGTAAGCTTCATAGCTATACTTCGTGATCAGAAGCCGATTTTTTAATTACCTCTTAAGGAGGGGAATACAGATGACCCAATCGCTGCTCCTCCCCCGCGCAGGGGGAGCGTTGTATGAATATACTCCGGGCAAAGCAGGCTCGTTCTCCGTGCCAGCCAAGCCGTTTACGGGCCGCATCGCCTTCTCGGCCGCCCATGTCGTCTGCGATCCGCTTGCGGACGCAGATCCGCTGCATCATTCGCAGATTGATTGGAACTCGACGCTCGCCTACCGGCACCATTTGTGGTCGCTCGGTCTGGCGGTGGCGGAAGCGATGGACACCGCGCAGCGCGGCATGGGCCTCGACTGGAACCGCTCGAAGGAGCTTATCCGCGCTTCGATCGCGGAAGCGCGCTCGGTCGGTGGCAAAATCGCCTGCGGCGCGGGAACCGACCATTTGTTTCCGGGACCGTCGGTCACGATCGCCGACGTGGAAGCCGCCTATGAAGAGCAAGTCGGCTTCATCGAAGGCGAGGGCGGTCAAGTCATTCTGATGGCGAGCCGCGCACTTGCCGCTTGCGCGAAAGGGCCCGAGGATTACGAGCGGGTGTATGGTAGCATTTTGGGACAGGTAAAACAGCCGGTCATTCTGCATTGGCTTGGCGACATGTTCGATCCCGCTCTGGCCGGCTATTGGGGATGCAAGGACGATCTGGACGACGCGATGGACGTTTGTTTGCGCGTCATTCGGTCAAACGCGGACAAGGTCGACGGGATTAAAATCTCGCTGCTCGATGCCGGTAAAGAAATCAAGATGCGCCGGCTGCTGCCGGAAGGCGTCAAAATGTACACCGGCGACGATTTCAACTACCCTGAACTGATCAAGGGTGATGAGCAGGGCTACAGCCATGCGCTGCTCGGCATATTCGACGCGATTGCGCCGGCCGCCGCCCAGGCGCTTCATGCGCTAGACGCAGGCGATCTGGTCAGTTATGAGGCGATAATGGAGCCTACTGTTGCCTTGTCCCGTCATATTTTCCAGAAGCCGACGTACGCCTATAAGACGGGAATTGTGTTCATGGCTTACCTGAACGGCCGCCAACCGCATTTCCGCATGATCGGGGGAGCGGAAGGATCTCGCTCGATCGTCCATTTGGCCGAGCTGTTCGTGCTTGCCGACAGGGCCGGGCTATTGGCCGATCCGGAGCTTGCCACCGAACGGATGAAGCCTGTCTTGGCGCTGGCGGGTATTTGGCCGTAATCATTTATAGAGATGTTTGAAATCCGGGAGGGATCAGTATGGAACCGCTTCGTTCCATAGACAGACTCAGCTTGAACCAGATTACGACCGATCGGCTGAATATGCGTGAGGCCGTGGAAGCATGCGTTCGCGCCGAAGTGCCTTGGATCGCGCTGTGGCGGCATAAATTGGCCGAGAATGGCCTGGCCGAGAGCAAGCGGCTTGTGCGGGACGCGGGCCTGTGCGTCTCCAGCTTGTGCCGTGGGGGTTATTTTCCGGCGGCCACCGCGCCTGCGCGCAAAGAGCGGTTGGACGACAATCGCCGCGCTGTCGAGGAAGCGGCCGAGCTCGGCACCGATGTACTCGTACTCGTTTGCGGACCGGCGCCAGACCAGGATATCGATTTCGCCCGCAAGACAGTCGAAGAAGCGATCGCGGAACTTGTGCCGTTCGCCCGCTCGCACGGTGTCAAGCTCGGCATCGAGCCGTTGCACCCGATGTACGCCGCTGAACGCTCCGTCATCAATACGCTGGCGCAAGCCAACACGCTCGCGGAGCAGCACGACCCGCAAGACGTCGGCGTCGTCATCGATGCGTTCCACGTCTGGTGGGACCCCGAGCTGTACGCGCAAATTGAGCGGGCCAGGGGGCGTATACTCGGCTTCCACGTCTCCGATTGGATCGTGCCGGTACCCGACCTGCTGATGGGCAGAGGAATGATGGGGGATGGCTTTATCGAGTTGCGCCGGATGCGTCATGCCGTTGAAGCGGCCGGTTACGTGGGGGCGATCGAGGTGGAAATCTTCAACCGGCAGGTATGGGATATGCCGGGAGACGAGGCGCTGACGCTCATCAAGGAACGTTATTTGCAGCATGTATGAATGATAAATTTGCAGCTTTGGCGGGCCGGGAGAATCGTTCCCGGCTCGTCAAGGCATAGCTTTGGAGGGAAGGAATGTGAAGATTTGTCGCACCGCGCTGATCGGGATCGGGGGATTCGGCGCTGAACATGTGAAAGTCATGCAGAAGCTGGTCGAAGAGGGTAGCCTGCAGGTTGCTGCTTTTGCGGAGCCGAATGTCGACGCTCATCAGGAGTCTTACGACAAGCTGACCGCGCTTGGGGCCGTCCATTATATGGATTACGTGCAGATGCTCACGCTGCATCCGGATATCGATTTCGTCGTCATCGTCACACCGATCTCCTCCCACAAGCCGATGTGCATCCAGGTGATGCGGATGGGCTTTCACGTGCTGGTGGAGAAGCCCCCGGCGGTAACGATTCAGGACTTGGACGAGATGATCGCGGTGCAGAGGGAGACCGGGCGCTTGTGCCAGGTGAACTTCCAGAATACGTCGGGCCAGGCATTCCGAACGCTGCTGGAAAGGATCAGCTCCGGTGTGCTCGGGCAGGTGGAGCATGTAGTCGGCATTGGCATGTGGAAACGGCTTCGCTCTTACTACGATCGAACCCGCTGGGCTGGCAAACTGGTCAGCGACGGCCAGTATGTGCTGGACGGGACGTTCAACAATCCGTTCGCCCACTTGCTGCACCATAGCTTGCTGGCGGCCGGAGGAGACGCCGCAGACTTGTACCCGGAATCGGTGCAGGCCGAGCTTTACCACGTCAATGACATCGAGGGGGACGATGTCTCCTGTATTCGCGCCGTTATGGCTAACGGTGTGAGCGTTCATTTTTACGCCATGCTTTGTCACGAAGTCAGCGAAGTGCCTTCGATTGCCGTGTATGGAACGCGAGGGAAAGCGCATTGGAATTACCAGAACAAGCTGACCATTAGCGCACAGGACGCCGAAGAGGATTTGGCGTTTGGTCCGACCGATTTGATGTGCAGCATGTATCTGAACCTGATGGAAGCGATTGAAACCCCAGGGAAATCACTCTTCTCGCCGCTCAAGGCAAGCCGAGGCTTCGTGCTGGTATCCAACGGCGCCTATGAGTCGGCTCGCGCCGTTCGTGCCATTCCCGGCCGATTCGTGACCGAGCGGGAGGATGGAGATTCCACGGTGCGCTTGCTGCCCAGCTTGTCCGAAAAGATGAGAGACGCAGCAGCAAAGCGGCAACTGTACAGTGAATATCCGCTTCCTTGGGCGACACCGACCCGGCTGTTCCGGATGGAGGGCTACAGCCGATTCGAGCTGCCTGCCACGATGTGCACAAATAACGGTAGACCGACCAATTAGAGGCGTTCCTTCAGGTAGCGACGGCAGCGTTCCGGAGGCTGCTATTACCCGTGAGCAGCTGATCACGCTCCTGTACCGGTATGGCGAGCAACCTGCTGTGGACGGCATCAACAAGAGCTTTCCGGACAGCGGCGAGATTTCCGTTTGGGCAAAGGACACTATGAGCTCGGCTACGGAGGTGGGAATCCTGAACGGCAAGCCAGGGAACCTTCTGGAACCTGCCAGTGTTGTCTCGCGGGCTGAAGTGTCCACCATACTCGCGCGCTTTATAGCTTGGCTAAAGTAATGCATCTTGGTAGAAATCCGATTTACGGAAGTGTTGTTCCGATTGTATTACCGAGACAAAACTCGAACGCTTGTTAACAAACGGCGCGTGAGTACATTGGTCAAACCTTCGATATGATTCATCTTATCTTGGTCAGCTCTTCCCATTCGATGGGCCCATTCGACCCGATGTCCCGGATTGAAGCGTGCTTCAGCTTGAATATGAGAACCGATATCTGCACGGCGGATCTTGAGCGAGCGCGACTCGAATATGTTGCTCAAGATCCGCTTAGGTTGTAAGACGACAAGAACATACACGCTTATAAGCCGCTAAACAGCGGCTTTTTTTGTTTTGAAGATATTGTAGTTTTTAGCATTTTATAATACGTGGCTGAGCAGGGCCCAAAGAAGAACCGAGAACGATAAGCTGATCCCCGCAAAAATGGAGTAACAAATCTATAACTGGCTTCAGACATTAAGCTAACGGGCAGAATAGTGCTAATTAGACTACAGGAATATCGACAAATTCAACCCCTAACTTTTATCGAAATTTTATTTTATATTGAATTTATGAACAATAAACTACGGTTAGGAGGGCGAGAAAATGAGTCAAGTCCGGAACTACTACGAGAATTCACAAAATAAAGAAAGCATACGATCAATTTATAACACAGGTAATAATCTTAGTGCTAAGTATGAGGTTATGGGTAAATACGGAATATCAACAGAAATGTTTGAAACTTGGACCATAGATAAGCTTAACTTGTTGGGCAATGAACGCGTTCTTGATATTGGAACAGGGAATGGGAGGTTCTCGATCCCCACCAGTAAAATTTTGAAGAATAATGGCGGGTTTATGGTTTGTTGTGACTTAACAGAAGGAGTTATGAATTCAGCACGTATTCAGGCAGAACAGGAAGGGCTACCTATCCTCCACATGATTGTTGACGCTGAAAAATTGCCGTTTCTTTCTGATGAGTTTGATGTCGTCATGGCTAATCACATGCTTTACCATCTACCTGATTTGAAAAAAGGATTGAAGGAAATTAGCAGAGTTTTAAGAAATACAGGACAATTTTTAGCTACGACTAATAGCAGCCGGGGGATGCCTGAATTCTTCGCACTGCATCAGGAGACAATGCATCAGTTACATATCCCATTTGAAATTAAAGACGACCCGATTCCTTTTTCCTTAGAAAATGGAGAGGCCATACTGTTAGAGCACTTTAATCGAGTAAAACTACTAACTTATGAGGCAGGATTCAAGGTAACAGATCCAGAGCCTGTGTTAAAATACTATATGGCAACTCAACTCTATCAAGGTCCTTTTCATGATATATCATTAAGCCGCGAACAACGGGAAGCAATTTCACACACTTTCTTTACTCTAACTAGACAAAAAATTGAATCATGTGGGGGAGAATTGATCATTTCAAAACCAGTTGCGGCTTTTATTTGTGAAATGAATTAACTAGCGGGGATGATACCTCAATTGAAGACTTTTTCTCTAAGAGGCAGTTTACTTGATTCGTGATCATTTAAAAGTAAAAACACCAGCTTTTTAGTTTCAGTTCTTAAGTCTCTCGCCCGAACCCCGGCGTACATCGGAGGCTTCATGCACTTCAAGCAATGCCGACATCAGCGACGACGGGGCCATTCACGAGGCTGGCCCTGACCAAGTCGATGCAGGTAGACTACGCACCGTATGTACAACATCCTTTATATTTGCGCCAGACGTAGACCGATTAGGAGGAAAAGTATGAGGCACTGTTCCTTGCCTCCAACGAATGGAAGTTCATGATGGACTTGCCATTCTACTTCGATGGCGTCATCGTCTTCAGAAAAAATGCTTAGGGAGGACCATAACCTATGAAACTGCTAACCTATCTTGAAGGCAATACATACCGCCTCGGTGTCGCTACCGAGGTAGGCATCGTCGACGTTGCGGCGGCGCTTGGCGACGGCCCGGGACCGCGCACCGTGCACGAAGTGATCGAGGGCGGGGAGGAAGCGATTCGGACGCTGCAGCAAGCAGTTAACCGCACACTGGCGTCTTGCAGCGACGTCCTGCTCGGAAAAGCGGGTCTCAAGCTCGGACCGTGTGTCACACACCCGAACAAAATCATTTGCGTCGGCCTTAATTACCGCAAACACGCCGAGGAGACAAACGCGCCAATCCCGGAGTATCCGATTCTGTTCAGCAAATTCAGCAACACGTTGGCTGCTGACGGCGAAGACGTGCCGCTTCCGCGCACATCGCAGAAAGTTGACTACGAAGCCGAGCTCGTCATCGTGATTGGCAAGACGGCCAAATATGTCGCCAAGGAAGAGGCGCTGGACTACGTATTCGGCTACTGCGCCGCCAACGATTTGTCCGCGCGTGACCTGCAGATGCGCACTCAGCAGTGGCTGCTCGGGAAGTCGTGCGACAAATTTTCGCCGATCGGGCCGTACCTCGTTACCGCGGACGAGGTCGGCGATCCGA
Organism: Paenibacillus sp. SSG-1; assembly: GCF_002224835.1. NCBI lineage: Bacteria > Bacillati > Bacillota > Bacilli > Caryophanales > Paenibacillaceae > Paenibacillus > Paenibacillus sp. SSG-1. Next base: position 2,851,931 of record NZ_MBRK01000001.1, on the reverse strand, counting down.
ACGCACTAGACATCAAGTGCATAGTAAACGGCGAAGTGCGACAGCATTCCAACACGTCGGACATGATTTTCCGCTGTGACGAGATCGTCAGCTACATTTCGCACCATATGACGCTCGTGCCCGGCGACATTATTTTGACCGGGACGCCGGAAGGCGTCGTGCTCGGCAAACCTCCGGAGAATCAGGTCTACTTAAAGGCCGGCGACATCGTCACGATTAATATCGAGAAGCTGGGCAGCCTCACGAACCGCATGATATCCGAATAAGCCTGCACTTGAAAAAGGGACCCGACGCAGCGCCTGAGCCGGCAGCGGGTCCCTATTTGCCATCGTAAGTTGCGCTTGCTAATACATTCCCGAAAGCACCACTCCCGTCAGAATTTACCCGAAACCTGCAATGAGATCGATTGAGATGAAGTTAATGGAAAGCGCTGACACGAATAAGTCGCCGAAATTTTCGAGTTATTTTCCCATTTTAACCTTGATATATATGTAAAAATCCATATTGTAAGACGACAAGCATTTGCCATTGGATTATTCTGAGAACGTGTACTTCGTTATTCAAAGCACCTGGAATAAATAATGTCATTCTACAATCCATTGATATCGACTTTATTCGAAATTAAAGTAAAAATCATTTTCTGTGGCGTGTCGAAAGGAGTGGGTAACGATGATTATGACACAGAATGAAATGCTGTTCATTGTGCAATCACAACTTGCAATTGACCTGAATTGCTCGATCGATGACTTGAACGGTGAGAAGGATAGCATTATTTTCGTAGAAGCTAAAGAAAATCCTGGACGAAGACCATTTCCTAGGAAAGAGCGTTTTTTCGAAATTGTGTCTATGGGGAAATCAATTGTAGTGTCAGCTACACCCGAAAGGTTGTCGATTGCTAAAACACAAATGCAAGGCAAAGATAGGGATACCGTATTTTCCTTGCCATTTATCAGAGGTCTTTACCTACATTTTCTGCCTGATGTAAAAAGAATAATGCCTATGGCACCACCGAATTTTTTTTCATATGAACTGATTAAGCGAGAAGAAATGGTCAGTTTATTTGATGATGTTACAAGATTCACTGAAGCTATAATTTATGATACTAATCTTCCCTGGCAGACTGATCTAGCTGTGCTTGCAAAGCAGGACGGAAAAATTGTTGGTGTGGCAGGAGCAAGCAAGACCTGTGCAAAACTGTGGCAAATTGGCATAGAAGTATTACCAAAATATCGTAACTTGGGATTGGCTAGTTATCTGGTAAACAAGTTAACTTTTGAAGTATTGGAACGTGGCGAGATACCAAGTTATGATGTAATCGCCAGTAACATTGCCTCACAGAGAGTAGCTCATCGATTAGGGTATTTTCCCGCATGGGTTTCTGATTGGCGATGCAATTTTGTAGGACTTGAACAGTAATAGTTTCTTTAAAAAGTTAAGCTACCGGGGAACGATAGCTGAATTAAGACATTTAAGGCAGCCGGCTTTTTGGCCGGATGCTTTTTTTCAAATAACGGGCAGTATAGTATCGCGACATCCAATATATGGTATTATGGAAAATGAAGTTAATTTCATGTTATATGCTGATTGAGGATAGCTTCTGAATGGGGGGATTTCTTTGGTAGATGCATATTTGCCGCCAAAACATCAGATTTCAGTGTCGGCACTCATTGAGAATAATAAAGGTGAAGTTCTGTTAGTAAAGACTCATTGGCGCTCGGATACGTGGGAATTCCCTGGTGGAAATGTAGAAGAAGGTGAATCACTTGATGATGCAATTACTCGTGAAGTCCTTGAAGAGACTGGAATTCTGATACGTCCCATTGGTGTAACGGGAGTTTATTACAAGGAAACAAGCAATCTATTATCGGTGGTATTTAAAGCAGAACTCATTGATGGCCAATTAAAAATTCAGCCCGAAGAGATAATGGAAGCTATGTTTGTAAGGCTGACGGTGAGCAACATAGAACAGTACATTACTCGTCCTCATATGAAGTCACGATCATTAGATGCAATTCGGAGTAAGGGGTTCGTACCGTATGAATTTTGGAAGACAAAGCCGTTTCAACGGATTTCTCGCTTAGACCCTCACGGTGTACAACCTGAAGTGAAGCAAGCTAACGGGAAATGATAGCTCAATGAAGATAATTGAGGGCAGTCGACCTAAAAACTGGCTGCTTTTTCCTCAACTAACGGGCAGGATAACGGGGAGTAGGAGGCTGCTGTTTATTATGTAAGCGACAGGAACATAGACGCTTAATAGCCGCGTAGGAGCGGGCACATTAAGATATTGGGCAGATTACATCAATACGGTTGGAATTTTATAGGGAATATGGTCGTTATAATGTAATGAGCTGAGAGGAGTGATTATTGTAAAATTTCTTTGTACTAGCATATTAATCGTTGGATTGCTGATTTTATTTGGTTGTTCAAATACTTCCGAAAAAGATGCAGAAGTCAGCCCAAAGTTTGTAAGTGAAGGAATCGAAATGCAAGGCATAGAAGGGAAAATCGGTATCTTGGGACCGGATTTCGTGGCGAATCAGGCTAATAAACATATGTGGCACTTATGGGGAAGTAAAGCTGATTTGGACGGGGAATTTAAAGTCGATGCCATGAATATAAAATCCGGTGAGAAGATAAATCCGTTTACAGCTGATATTCCTACATCCTTGTTCGGTCCAAATAACGGTGCAGATGCACATTTACCATCCTCAATGAGGCTACCGAAACCTGGCATTTGGCTGCTTAACGCTTATATTGATGAGAAGTTGTTCGGCAGTATTAATGTCGAAGTCAAATGATTATTGAACTAACGGGAAACGTTAGCTTCAAGAAACCGCCTTTTCACCAAGGCGATTTTGCAAGGGATATCAGATTACCTCCGGGAATTCCAGGATCTGGAGCAGGCGCTCATCTTATTCTGCGAACAATTTGTAGCTTCTGCGAACGGTTCGTCCGATTACAGCGCTCTGATCCGTCTGATTACAATGGAAGCCGCCAACCTGCCAGCCTCGTTTTTAGAAAAGCTGGATAACGCAACGGAAGAGGGGATTACCAGGAGGTTTACCGAGTTTGGACAAACCGGACTGCTCGATGTGCCAGATCCCGTAATGGCTACAAAGCACTTCGCTGCCTTAACGTTTTTATTGGTATTTGATCAACCGAGAAAAAACGGGACATTAGATGAGGAACAAACCAAACGTATCATCACTGAAGGCGTACGCGTCTTTCTTTGCGCTTATGGAAAACGCACCGTTCAAAACGAAAATCAACCATCAAACTGATAACTTGATACCATTCCCGAATGATGACAAGAACATGGTTACATAAAACATGGACTGTATGCCTTGTTCGGAATGATGACAAAATATCATTACTCGATAGGCAACATGATAACTTTGAAGGGTGTATCCCTCCTGTTACAGTAAATTTTTGGTATGTGTGACAGGCGTAAATGTGGAGACCCACTAGGGAACACATGATGGTCCAGAGAGAATGGCTCGATCTGATTTTTAAAAAGTCGAAACAGATGTGTGCTGGATTACCAATCAGATTCATTCAGGGAGGAAATAACATGCTATATGAGTTGCGAATCTATACGATTTACGAAGGTCGAATGGATGCCATTCAGGACAGATTTAAGGAGCATACGTTTAGAATTTTCACAAGACTGGGAATGAAGGTCGTGAATTTCTGGATAGATGCAACGGGCCAAAATAAAATATATTATGTGATGGAATATGAGGATATGGCGCAGCGTCAAAGGCTATGGGAGCAGTTTAAGAAAGACATCGAATGGATTCAAGTAAAACGCAATTCGGAAGAAAACGGAGGGCTTATTGTCGAAAAAATTGATGAATATTTTATGAATCAAGCTGAGTTTTTCAGATTGGGAAATTGAACTAACGGAAAACGATAGTCGAATAAACGAACAGGAAGAGTTGCCGGTGCTAATCGGCAGATTTATTACGCTAATGGGCAGTTTAGTTCATTTGTTATACTTGATCTATATAATTAGTGGGGCGAAAAGGAATGGGAATACGATTAGCAACTAAAAATGAACTCCAATGGGTAAATGAACAGTATCAGAAAATAGGCTTTGTGCCGAGTAATTTAGAAAATGAAAAAATTGCAATAGTTACACATCAGGATGAATTTGCAGGCGTTGGAAGGATTGTTTATCTTAATGCAGAAGAAGCTGAAATTGGCGGTATATATATATTGGATGAGTTCAGAGGGCTATCGCTTGCAAATGAGTTAGTTGATTATTTGGTAAAGGAAACTAAAAAAAATAATTTAAAAGAAGTGTATTGTCTACCGTTTGAAGAGTTAAAGCATTTTTATCAAAAATTTGGTTTTAAAGAATTTGACTACGAGGGCAAACCAATTAACAATCATATCCTAAAGAAGTTTCAATGGTGTTTAGACACCTATGAGAAGAAGGTTTTATTACTTAAATTATAAATAATACAAAAGCCAGCTGTAAGACGACAAGAACATATACGCTTAAAAGCCGCATGGCAGCGGCTTTTTTTTGTTTTAACAATAATGAGCCAAGATCGGCTCGTCATTTCTCGGGGACTCCGATCAGCGTAGCGGCCGCCCGGTATACTCCCGGCCCGCACAACGCGCTTGCAAGCCCCTCGACTCCTCGCGCGAGGAACCACGTTCCCGGATACGTTTGGCAGATGGCGATGCCTCTCTCGAAAAGTGCCAACGCTTCTGTGGGCCTCTGCCGGATTAACGCAATATATCCCAAGGCCCGAAAAGGTCCCGACAACTCCAAGTCGTCTTTTTTGCTTTCTCAAATATCGTGGCATTTTCGACCCAAGTGCTTTTTTATTATTGGGCTTTGTTATATCAGTAATATTGTAGATTTGCGTAACGCTGTTCTTAAGTAACTTTGTAATGTAAAATTATACTAGTTATTAATGTATTGGAGCGCTCCTATGCGGACTGCGAACTTTACAACGAGGAGGAGAGACCGATGATCAAATCAAAAGCTCCCAAGAGACCGACAAGGGATGAATTTGTATTAGAGGAGATAGGCAATCAGCTTACAGAGGCTTATCAAGAAGGGTCAGAAATTCTACTTACTGTGTGGGGTTGGGAGGAGCCAGTAAGGGGTCAAATAGATCAAATGGACTCACGGACTGGAAAAGTACACATCAAAAAGGATGGAGTTATTACCAAGGTCCCTTTTATGGATATTATGGAAATTAACTATCCTAGAGATTAGATTTAGTGAAAGGGAAGATTTGATTTGATTGTAGATTTTTAATTTAGATTTCCAAGCTTAAGCTTCATAGTCATTTTGTTAGGTACCATTACTTGTTTCATTGGATTATGCAGAAAAGATTTACAACTGAAAAGATAAATATAAAGACAAGTGCGGTCCAATGAAAAGGTTAATTGTTACTTTTAGAGTGAGTCGGATAGAGTTGATGAAATGTCAGTACCAATCAGCTATAAGTGTTCAATAGAACAAATGGTGAGAGTCGAATTGACATATTTTGATGGGATGGTTTTTAAAAGTGAAATCCATAGCCAGAAGTGGAGTAAGATAAATAAGTAGGTGTCCTGCGTAGGCTATCGCCGCATTAAGAAATGCCAAATGGAAGTTTACTTACGACGCTGAAAGATTGAGCGAAGCTTCGCGGATGCTAAAGAGCTCCATGGGTTTCGCTATTGCCATTTGCGCGGAATCTCTAACGTCACGGAACAAGCGTTGATGACGGCCGCCGTGCAGAATATGAAGAAGATGACGATCCACCTGGATCGCCTGGAAAAGAGGGGGTAACCCTTCTTTTTTAGGCTTTTTAGGCTTTTTAGCAACTGTAAATGAAAAAAAAGAGAAACCCAACGTCTCAAAGACGTGGGTTTCTCGACAATCTGAGGAGCTCTCAATGAGCTCTTTTATTTCGCTATATTGAGAATGTTCAAGATGGGAAGGAATGTCACGCCTATCTCTACATTCTTGACAACGTATAAATCATATTGCCCACTGGTTCTATCGTGCCAAGCACTTCTTCCGGCTTCGTCGACAGCTCGCGGGCGAAATCGAAGCTGAAGACGTTTTACATCACGTAGATCAGCGCAATCGGCGACAAAATTGTCGGTCTCTCTATTAATAAAACATACGATAAAGGCAACCTCTAGAGGGTGCCTTTATTTACATGCTGAGCGAAAAATCGGGAAGCTTCGGGAGCGCACGATGCTTGTACAGTAGCACAATGGACTAAGGCTTCCTTTGAAGCGATTCGCTGAAAATGGCTATTGACAAATAATTTCAGGTTCCAATATGATGGTAGTGAAAACGTTTAACGTATATCGATTGCATTAAGGAGGGGATCTTACTTATTCGATTGCTGAAAGTGTGTGGGTTAATTGGTGCAAGCCAAAACGACAATAAGAAATACCGAGTTGAGCATGGAGAGGTTGAAGTGAATGGCGATTCAATATGGAATTCTTGCACTCTCCTGGATTGGCGGAATGGTCAAACGAGTCTGGACTGCTTGCGATCCAGCGCGCTTCACGGGCAGGCTACGATCTATTGGAGGTCTCACCGGTAAAGCCTGACACTTTCGACTCGATTTTCGCATATGGGTTGACTTTGCGACAAAAAGGAAAAGCGGTCTAATGTTTGCAACGACTTGACAGATCAATATTTTGAGGTGATCCCAAATGAGTGAAGTGAAAGTGAAAACGGTTCGAACGCCGCAGTTGGAAATTGCTTACGAAGAGGAGGGGGCGCCAGACGGCTTCCCTGTTATCCTGATGCATGGTTTCCCCGATGACGTTCGTGTTTGGGATGGGACGGCGTCAATATTGTCTTCGGCAGGCTACCGGGTATTGATGCCGTACTTGAGGGGTTATGGTCCGACTCGATTTATCGATCCGGATACGCCAAGGGTTGGGCAGCAGGCTGCATTGGGGCTGGATTTATTGCAATTCATGGATGCCTTGCGGCTCGAACGGGCGTCTATAGCCGGCTATGATTGGGGATGTCGAGCCTGTTGCGTCGCCGCGATCCTGAACCCGAAACGAATTCGAGCTCTGGTAGCAATCGGCGGTTATGATGTCCACGATGTGATGTCTCCGCCTAAGCCGGCTCCTCCGGCCCTGGAAGCAGAAAGCTGGTATCAATGGTACTTTAATACGGAGCGTGGAAAAGCGGGACTGGAAGCTTATCGAAGAGAGATCTGTCGAAAGTTGTGGGAACGCTGGTCGCCTAGCTGGCATTTTGACGATCTTACCTTCGAGCGAACGGCCCATTCATTCGAGAATCCTGATTTTGTACAAGTGGTGATTCAGGAGTACAGGCATGTTCATCGAAATGATAACGGTGATCCTGCATTCGTCGAGACTGAAAAGTATCTATCGACATTACCGCAAATTGAAGTTCCGGCAATGGTGCTGCACGGAGATGAAGATACGGTCCACCCTCTCTTCCGATCGGAGGAACTGATGTCCAAATTTATCGAAGGCACGGAAAGAAGAGTCGTCCGCGGAGCAGGACATTTTCTGCCGCGGCAGCGCCCTGATGCGGTAGCGGAAGCGTTAGAATCGCTGCATCTTAATTATCCCTGAGTTGTAAAATCTCGGAGGTATCCGCATGTTTAAAGCAATTGCATTTGATATGGATGGAGTTCTTATCGACACACAATCTTCCGTCAAGGAATTTTGGAACCAGGTCGCCACTGGATGTGGTATCCGCTTGGAACCGTCGGATTTTAATCAATTTATCTATGGGTGTCAAGCTTCCTATACACTGGACCGTCTATTCCCTAAGCTGACTTCTATCGAACGTGCTATGGTTCTTTCCAAACTTGAATCGTATGAAGCAACGATGACCTATCAGGAAATCATCGGCGTATCAACATTTTTGGCATCCGTACGCGAGGCGGGTGTAAAGACCGCGCTCGTAACGAGTGCTTCTCCGTCAAAGGTGAACGAGGTCATTTACCAGATGAAATGGCAGACTTACTTTGATGTAATCGTTACAGCCGAGCACATCGCTCAAGGAAAACCTGCTCCGGACTGCTATCTTCTGGCTGCCGAATGGTTGAACGTCGACCCCGGCAGTTGCATTGTGTTCGAAGATGCCAGAAGCGGTGTCCGTTCAGCGGTGGCGGCAGGAATGTATGTTGCAGGTGTTGGTCTGGATCGATTATTGAAGGGCGAGGGAGCGGCGGTTGTCGTCGATAACTTCAAATCCGTCAAGCTGGTGAGCAAGAATGGCGGGTCAAGTAAGAGCCATATTCATATTGGGGAAGTCAGCGTGCCAATTCGGACTTCTTATAACCGTACACTGGGTTCCGGAAAGGAATGACTGGATGACTACCATACTTACTGCGTAATGGCGATTCAAACACATGGGGTTAAAGTCCCCATACAAATAACAGGTATCCCCGATCAGTCAGATGGCCTGACATTTTACAACAGTTACTGGGGCCTGATTTCTTAAGAGTAAATTCGGAATGACCGCTGAAGCCATCGCTAAGGGAGCCGGCGAGTTGGCGGACATCATCAAGGCAACCCCCGTTTGGAGCTTGTGACAACCCTCCGGCCTTGATTCTCGTGGTTTCACCGTCTATCGGAAAATTGTGCGAGGCAACCAAATTGTTTTTTTAGGTGCTCAGTTCCGAAGGAGCGATTTGGTGAAGTGTTACAAATTGCGATCGAAATGTTGCGTATTATGGAAGCATCTTAAGAGTCATCCGCAAGCGGACGGACCAAACTTCTCAGCTAGACTCGGGTAGCAGTAGTTTGCCGGATGATTAGTTGCGGCTCGACAACGGATTCGCTTTGCGCAATCGTATCAAGCGTTCCATCGATAAAGCCGGTGAGCAGGTCGATTGCCGTAATGGCAAGTTCTCGCGCTGGCTGCTTCACGGTTGTTAGCGGCGGAAAGGAATCAGCCGCTTCTTCAATATCGTCAAATCCAATAATGGACAGGTCGTCTGGTATTCGCTTGTTTAGATACCAAGCCGCACGGATTGCGCTCAAGGCGTACTGATCCGACGCGCAGAACAGGGCCGAGGGAGCTTTGCGACATTCAAAGAGCGCTTTGGAACGTTCGAAAGCGGTAAACCGGTCGCGAGCGTCTAGAATATGGCTTTCGTCTGGCTCAAAACCACGGTGCTGCAAGTAATCTTTAAAGGCTCTCAATCGTGTTCTTACTCCACCGTGCTCTAGATTCCCAAGGAAACCTATACTGTGGTGACCCAGCTCGATTAAATGATCGAGAGCTAGATGAACGCCTTTGGCGTCATCTGTTCTTACCTGCGGAATTGGTAGTGAACTGTCCCCGGTAATCGATACAATGGGGGGACCGCTTTGTTTGCTGCGTTCCAGAAGAGAATGGGTGGACAGATTTCCAATTAGAACGAGACCATCGAACCAATGGTTTATCATAAAATGCAGCTGACGCTCTGCAGTATGCGCATCGTAATCGGCGTGTCCCATAAGCATTTCCATTCCTTTATCGTGAGCGGCTTTTTGCACTTCACGTACAAGAAGCGATAGGAAGGGGTCATGAATGTCGCGAATGATCGCACCGATGACTCCTGAGCGCTTTGATCGGAGAGCAGCGGCGAAGGGATTGATCTGATAACCGAGTTCTTGGGCCGACTGCAGCACTTTTTGCTTTGTCTTTTCACTGATCTTTATACTTCCATCGCGGCTGTTTAGCACTCGAGATACTGTCGCAAGCGAAACGCCGGCTTTGGCCGCCACATCGGCAATCGTAATATTAACCATTCATCTCAACCTTCCCGTGTATTCTACTTCTTTAGGATATCAAAAAGCATTTAGATTGCAACATTATACGTATAACGTTTTCATTATTGTTCGGATATCTTTTTTGATGTACAAGTAAAATGAAGCGAAAGAGCGAAAAAATGCGCAGAACAGGACAATATTGTAGGGGATCTTATGCTTATCGGAGCGATTGAAGCTGGAGGGACAAAGTTTGTATGCGGTATCGGTAATAAGCATGGAGTCATGTTGGATAGTGCTGTTTTCCCAACAGAAACCCAGGATCTAACCATGAAGAAAGTGATCGAGTACTTCCGACTGATTATTCGGTGTTGGATGAGTTTCTGCCGCACCATCATTATGCACGTAAACATGTTGCTTGCATCCTTGATATAGTTGAAGAACATGCCGGGGGGCCGTTGACGGGGTTGATTCAATGTAACTATAATGGTTTTATTGAAAGGGGGTGCCTCGCATGATCATCGTCAGCCGTTATACGATCGCGCTTCATATTTTGACTTGGCAGGCTTTTTGGGTGGAGAAGGACGAACCGAGGGAGCCGCTCACCAGAGGGGATCGGAGAAGCGCAGGCCGGGAACAGCTTCTGGCTCGGAGATGCCGAACGACCGAAGGACCTGAGTCATCGGAAAAGGGAATCGGTCGCAGGAGCCGTCCGAGGAAGCCGGTCTGCCGTTTGAATAAGCCGATTGGTGTTAGTTTCTGCGGCGATCAATGCAACTGATTCAGTATCATTGAAGGGTAAGTGACAGTGGGATCCCCAGGCCGCTGTATTTGTTTTATAGGCCGACGGAGGGGGCGCATCTCGGTGTTCAATGCAACTGATTTGGTTATGTTGACGTTGAGAAGACCTCTGGTTCCAGCCGCGAATGAACCTGGTTATAGTTTTCATTGCGACGGCTTGAGAAGGGTCATGATCGGCGGCGTTGCACGTGTCGACGGCGATTGCCGGACAGCTGGTGACGGTGTTCTCGCTTGTTTATCAGTGTCGTCGCCGTTACTGACGACACTGACCGGGAGGATAGAACGCAGGAGATTGTTGTTCGGTTTGCTGCTACTGCTTGCCGTTGGAAACGTGGTCTGCGGATTTGCTTCCTCGTACAGCCTGATGTTGACCGGACGGATCGTAGCCGCGTTGGGGACGGGCCTGTTCTTCAGGTAGCCGTACCCAACACCTCCACTCTGGCCGTGCCCGCAAAGTGGGGGAGCGCGGTGGCGATCGTCATTGCTGGGAAGACCGTCTCGCTGATCCTGGGCGTCCTATTCGGGACGTGGGTTACCATGACGTTCGACTGGCGCACGACGTTCTGGATCGTCTGAGGGGTTGTCCTGCACGCCGCGCTGGCCATCCGGCTGCTGTTCCCACATGTAGCGCCGAAATGCGTTATAGCGTATTTTTTGGACATTATAACAAACTAGCAGAGGAGATCCAAGATGCCTGTATTTTCGTTTTTAGTCTATATTTTAGTGAGCACCTTTACCCCGGGCCCCAACAATTTCATGGCGATGTTGTTTGCCCACCAGTACGGTTTTCGACGAACGATCCCATTTTGTCTGGGTGTTGGCGCCGGTTTTTTTGTCGTTGCGCTGCTGTGCAGTTACTGCAATCTGTTGCTTAAACATCTCATTCCCGGCATCCGGTGGTGGATGACGATTCTGGGAGCGGCCTATATGCTGTATCTCGCCGTTAAAATCGTGTTCCACCGCAAGAAAGCTACGAGCAGCAGAGAGGACAAAAACAACCGCTTTCTGACGGCGGTGCTTCTACAGTTTATCAATCCCAAAGGCATTTTGTACGCCATAACGTCCGTATCGACTTTTATTCTCCCGTACCATTCTTCCCATCTGGCCTTGATCAGCTTCTCTTTGTTTCTGGCACTCTTGAGTGTGATAAGCACCTTCTGTTGGAGCATGTTCGGCTCCATATTTCAGCGATTGCTGTCGGCGTACCAAACCCCGTTTAACGTCGCGATGGGCCTGCTTCTCGCATACAGCGCGGTTTCCATCTTAATCGAATAAAAGGCACAGTGCCCTGCATACCATCCACAGAAACTAGCAACACAGTGACTAGCACGCATAATGCACCACTTTACTCAGCAGGATCAGGGTAACGGCACTCTCCATTCTTATGTAAAAAGGAGGCGTCACCGGCTCCTTCTCTATGTTCGTTTTGATCCGCTTTACAGTGTTTCGCTCCAGTCATGCACCATGCTGCCTTCCAGGAACTTCTCGTAGTCCATGGCAGCCATGCATACGGTTCCGGCAGCGGAAATCGCTTGACGGAAGCGCACGTCCTGCACGTCGCCGCAGGCGAATACGCCCGGAATGTTCGTTTCGGTCGTTCCCGGCTTCACCTGGACGTAGCCGATTTCGTCCGTCCGTCGAGGAACTTGGTGTTCGGCGTGTGGCCGATCGCCACGAAGACGCCGGCCGGGTAACTGGACGTATATCATCCATGCTTGGCGATTCCAATGCGGCGTGACGATAGAGAAGGCTTCACAGCTCATTGGTCATGCAAAACGGTATCGGAAATCGAACCGCTGTGGTCAGAAATTTTTGCACCGTCCAGGAGGTCTAGTGCTTGTTTGAAGGTGAGCTTGAATATAGCGAAAAGGAGTGTTGATATGAACTTCCATATGCATGAAGCCTTTGAGATTTTGGAGCGCACGCCGGAAACCTTGGAGTGCTTCTTATCCGGTCTATCCGAGGAATGGCTGCATGGCAATGAAGGGGAGGGAACCTGGAACACGCTTGAAGTCGTTGAGCACCTCGTTGAAGCGGAGAAGCATAACTGGATCCCGCGGATGGAATCCATTCTTGCGGAAGGGGAAAACCATCCGTTTCCCGTATTCGATCGCTATGCCCACTTGAAAGACACGTCCGAGAGAACTGTTGAAGAGGCATTATCAGAGTTCTATACCCTCAGAATGGCGAACATATCCAAGCTGAAGGCAGTTGTCAATCCTCACGATCTGGAAAAGACCGGTCTGCATCCGGAATTCGGCGTCGTGAAGTTAAGGGAGCTCCTCTCTGCATGGGTTGTTCATGATTTTACGCACATGGCGCAAATGGTTCGGGTGATGGCGGAGAGATACCGGGCTGACGTTGGACCGTGGAGTGCATACTTAGGCATTTTAAAAAGGAGCTGATCTCTTCTGCTTTCGAACAGTCAGGAAATTCATTGTTAGATGGGTTCGACAGGGTCGAATTGCCTGATACCGGACGGAAGCAGTTGGAGGATTAGCAGCTTTACTACAAAGGTGCAGGAGGGAATATAGGTATGAACAAAATTCAGGAGTTTAAAGTACTACATCAATCAAACGAGCTTTTATTGTTAGGAGTCGCTTGGGACTTGTTTTCTGCGTTGTCTCTGGAGAAAGCCGGATTCAAAGCTATCGGTACAACCAGCTGGGGAATAGCGAAAAGCTTGGGTTATCCGGATGGTGAAAGAATTGAATTTGATACAATACTAAATCGCGTAAAAACGATATTGGATCATGTGAACATCCCTGTTTCTGCCGATATAGAGTCGGGTTATGGAAAAGATGAGAATACGATCGTCAAGAATGTATTGAAACTTGCCGATATAGGGGTTGCGGGGATCAATATAGAGGATTCACGCAAGAATCAAGCAGGACTTAAACCATTGAACGAACAATGCAGGCTTTTATCGAAAATCAGAGGGGCCCTAGAGAAGAGTGGCTATAACGATTTTTATATTAATGCAAGAACAGATACCTATTTGCTGAGTATGGAGCCGTACAACGAAATGATAGTCCGGGCACAAGCCTATGTGGAAAGCGGCGCAAGTGGAATTTTTGTTCCTGGATTGAAGGACGATAACGAAATTAAAGCGGCTGCAGAGCAAATTGCCGCGCCTCTAAACCTTATGTCTGTGCCAGGGCTTACAAGTTGTAAAAAGCTCCAAGAACTTGGCGTCAAGCGGCTAAGTCTCGGCGGCGCCTTATATCGGAAGCTTCAATCATTACTGGATACGTGCGCGGCTCAAATTTATGAATCTCAGGATACGTCTTTGCTATTCGATTAAATGAAGAAAGGACAACGTAAAAGTTCCACAACGATTTACTGGATGTGTGCGGCGGCTCACGAACGGCGCAAGCATCGTGCGGGCGTTCCATACGTCGACGTGGGAAGCTAAAATAGAGGACTCGTGAAAGGCACTTAATTAGGTGCCTTTTCTTTTCACTCTATAGATGATTCCTCCTATAGATGATTCCTCATTACAGATGTAGTTTTAAGCATTTTAATAAACTGAGTGCGATAAGCTGATACCCGCATAAATGGAGTTACAAAGCCAAAATGGCTTCAGCATTTGGCTAAAGGGCAGGATAGTTCATATAAAGTAACGAATTGTTGATAATTCACATTTCTTCGAGAAGGGGATTCATTAAATGAAAAGAGTAGATGTTGCCTACGTGCTTCTCTTTGATGAACAAGAAAAAAATGTATTGATGGTCAAAAACAAGGGTATGAAATCTTCCTACTATACACTTCCTGGTGGAACAGTAGAACGTGGGGAAACACTTGAAGAAGCTGCTATTCGTGAGGTAAAAGAAGAAACGGGCTTAGAGGTTGAAATAAATGGTATTTTCAGTGTAAGCGAAGCGTTTTTTGTAGATAGGGAACATCATACAATTTTCTTTACCTTTAGGGGGAATGTAATTGGTGGAGAAATTAATATCTCATTTCCAGAAGAAATTGAGGAAGTTACTTGGATGGAACCACAAAGTGCAGAGGAATACATACATATACCAAGTGAGTTAAAGGGACTTATAATTGGTAAATCATCAGCACCATATGTACTCAGAGGAACTATCAATCACAATTCTTAATACAGTTTGTTGAAGTAAGGGGAAACGATAGTTGAATAAACGAACAGGAAGAAGCTGCCGATCAGCACCCAGGTACAATTAAATATCCAGCTGGATGTACCTTGCGATTTACCGACTAACGTAATCCGATTAGAAAAAAAGGAATACGAGCGGAACAGTTTCAGTTAGTATTCAAGAATGTTCGATACTCGGAAGGATGGCAGTTATTTTAAGAAAAGACGGGGATGCATCAGATAACGGTGACCATCCTGTAAGACGACAAAAACATACATCTTTAGTGCCGCTTAGCTGCTGCTTTTTCTATTATATATATTGGATATGATTTAAAAATGTGAGTATGTCGAGGTGAAAAATGGAGATTCGTATTTTGGATTCAAAAGATGCTGAAATATATCGTGAGTTAAGGTTAAAGCCTCTGAAGGAAAATCCAGAGGCAATAACGGTCAAGTACATAGTCACCCACTAGGCGCATCAGTAGCTGTGTCGTTCAATCCGTGGCAGGCCATACCCTACCACTTCTTTCCATATCAAGACGGTAGTCGGTATATTTGCGCACGAATAAGTCGCGCCCAAGTTGCTCAGCAGCCTGCAGGGGTAAACCCGGATCGTGGATCACTTCTCCACGGCTATTGCCGACCCCGCGGACGACGCCGACGAACTCGGAGTGAGTGTATCGGGAAAATTCCTGAAGTTGATGAATGATTCCAAGCGTAGCTCCCGGGTACGTCTCCTCGGAAGATAACACAAGTCCAATGCGTTTGCCGGACATGCGCTGGATGATCTGCGCCGAATCGGGATGGGAAGCCGCATTGTAACAAAACGTGCGGTCAAAGAATGATTTCGTTTGGGCGGATAATCCGTACCAATAAACCGGGGAGCAGAACACGACTCCGTCAGCAGACAAATAGTCGTCGATAAACAACGAACGAAAGTCGTCAGCGATTGAACATTCTCCGTCAGGCTTCCGGCATATCCTGCAGTCGCGTAGAAAACTCGAAATGTAATCGTCTATAAACCTTAGTGCCACCGTAGCTCCGGCTTTCTCCGCACCCCAACGGACCGCATCTGCCAGCTCGGAAGAGTTGCCGTTCCGTCGGGGACTTCCTATAAGAACAAGCACCTTTTGATTCTCTGTCGTTGAAGTCATCTTTTACTCCTTTCCACCTCCGGGTGTAAAGTCATTTTCCATAAGCAAATTGTAATCTAAATAATCCATACCGTATAATGATTGGTATTGATATATCCATCTTTAATATTGATGGGCTTTCGGAGGAATATAGATATGGAAATGATGGACCTTAAAGTGTTCATAAGCGTGGCAGAGGAAGGCGGGATTTCCCGCGCGGCGAAAAAACTGGATTATGTCCAGTCTAACGTGACGGCCCGGATTCAGAAGCTGGAGTCGGAAATCGGAGCCGATTTATTCCATAGATATCCCAAAGGGGTCCGACTGACGGAAAAAGGTGCCCAGTTTCGCGATTATGCGCTCGCGATCTTGAGCCTTGCCGACGAAGCAATTAGAGCGGTGCAGGAGAAGTCGCATCCCAGTGGACCTCTTGTTATTGGGGTGGTGGAAACCGTGACCTGCGGCAATTTCATGAATGTGTTGTCGGATTTTCAATCCTGCTATCCTGAAGTGTCATTGTCATTGGTAACCGGATCCTCATCTGAGCTGCTGTCAATGGTGATGGACCGCAGGCTTGACGGAGCATTCGTGACGGGCGATATAGCGCCATCGCAGTTGATTTTCGAATATACGGTAAAAGATGAAATTATGCTTTTGACCAGCGGGATGGCTGGCGCGTACCCAGATTTATCGAGCGCAAGATGGGCGGTTTCTCCAATAGGTTGCCCTTTCCGAAGGGTGTTGGAGGAGTGGCTTGACAGTGCGGGGATTTTGCGAAAGAACTTCATTGAAATTGGTTCGCTGGAAACGCTGATGAGCTGTGTCAAGTCGGGGCTTGCCTGCACACTGCTGCCGGCCTCCGTCCTTAAAGGGGAGTACCGGTCGTTAGGGGCTTACCAGATACCGGAACGCCTTCGCTTTACGAGCACGAGTCTCGTTCGCCGAAACGACCGATTCAGCAGCAAAGCGTTTGCGGCTTTTGCCGAAATGGTACGCTTGAAAGGGCTGTAATTGAACGCGTCTTGACGAAAATGAGTTAATCTGCGGAGTTGTCGGCACACCTGTTTAAGGATCGCGCTCGGTTTAAATGATCTTTTCCCCATTGTTCGAGACAATCCAGAACGGGTCCAAGACTTTTCCCATGATCTGTAAGTGAGTATTCAACCTTAGGCGGAATTTCCGGAAAGACGGTCCGGTGAACGAGTCCGTGATTTTCCAACTCACGCAGGTGCTTTGTCAATATTTTTTGTGTAAGTCCGGGAATAAGCTTCGGAAATTCGCAAAAACGGACAGTCCTTTTTCGTAAATGACTCAAAATCAGTAGACTCCATTTGCCGCCGATCATGTTCAGTGTCACGTAAGCGGCATAGTCGTTTTCTTCGTTTTTCACGGTTCTCCCTCCTGTTTATTACTTTCTTATTGGAAACTAACGCAATTAAAAGTGCCTACTTAACAAGCATGCATGTTCCCTTTATGGTAAGGATTGAAATTAATTTTATTTTTTATTATATAGGGAGGCTTCTCAAATGAACAAGAAGGTGTTCGTGACCGGTGCGACGGGCTATATCGGCGGGTCGGTCGCGCTCAAGTTGCGTCAGGCGGGCTTTCAAGTAACAGGGTTGACCCGAACAGACGAGGGAGCTGCCAAGTTAAGGGAATTAGGTATTTCACCATATATCGGCACTCTAAACGATTTCGAACCGCTCATACAGGCGGCAAAGGAAGCTGACATCGTGGTTAACGCTGCGGACTCGGATAACATCTTCGCGGTGACGACGCTATTAACGGCGCTTGAAGGAAGCGGCAAAACGTTCGTTCATACGAGCGGTTCCAGTATTGTCGGGGATAAGGCGGCGGGAGAATACGCCAGTAAGGTGTATCATGAAGAAATCATCGAACCACTTCCCGAAAAATTGGCGCGCGTCATGATCGACCGGACAGTGCTCGCGGCCGCCAATCGCGGCATACGTTCGATGGTCATTTGCCCTTCGCTGATTTATGGCACAGGTTATGGTATCCATAAGGATAGCATACAAGTTCCTTGGCTGATCGAGCTTGCATTGAAGCGTGGGGCAGCGTGTCATATCGGAAAAGGCGAGAATGTCTGGTCGAACGTTCACATCGACGACCTTGTCGAGCTATATCTATTAGCGATAGAGCGCGCGCCGGCCGGTTCTTTCTTTTTTGCCGAGCACGGCGAAGCCTCCATGAAAGAGATTGGTGAGGCGATCAATCGGGCATTCGAATTAGGGCCGGAAACGGAAATGATGAGTCTTGATGAGGCGATTAAGCAATGGGGCCCTGAAGCTGCTCATTTTGCTTTCGGTTCCAATAGCCGCATTCGTTCGACAAAAGCACGAAAAATGCTGGGATGGAATCCGAAAGGGACTGCGCTGCTCGAAGAAATTGAAAATGGGTGCTATAAAAAGTGACGTTCTGATATGAGCATAGGAGTCAAAAACGTTCAACATGCCAGGCATTCAGACTGCAAAGTTTGAATGCCATTTTTTGTCAAAATGCATAGTTAGACGCAAATTTACTGTAAGATGACAAGATCATGCACACTTAAAGCCGCGTAACAGCGGCTTTGTTTGTTGTAACGATCTATGTTCTTGTAAAAAACCGACGACAAGAACATATATGGTTAATCGTGCTTGATAAGAAGTATCAACCACGGATGTGCTTGCCTGGGTAAATGCACGTTGTTCGGTTACCAGAAATATAAGGCATAAGGCAATGGGTTATTTCGTGCAGGTATTGGGGGATAGTTCTAAGCTTCCAAATATGCGTGGCTGAGCAGGGCGAAAGAAGAACCAACAGCGATAAGCTGCTGTCCGCGCTGACGGAGTTATATAGCTTATAGCTTTATCTGGGCTGCGTTCCGACAGATTGAATATATTGTAGATTTGTTTGCATTTCGAGAGCGGGGCGTGAGGATAGGTGTATGTCCATTGACAATATACCTCATCATCCAGTTGATGGAGGAATCTAAAGTGTCTGTGCTAAGATGAGTGTAAATTATGATTCAAGCTGGGGAACAAGGCTAGAAGGGGTGCACATTGAAGAAAATACTTGTCATTGACGATGAAGACGCAATCAGAGATTTAATTGAGCTCGTACTGAGAAGAGAAAACTACGTCGTTCAAACGGCTGAAAACGGTAAAGTAGCCCTGCAGCTGCTCGATGCTTTTGGGCCGGACCTGGTGGTGCTTGACTTGATGCTGCCTGACTGCTCCGGATATGACCTGTGCAAGGAAATCACCGGGAAACGTGCTGTTCCTGTGATCATGCTCTCTGCCAAAAATGAAGTAATCGACAAGGTGTTGGGACTAGAGCTAGGGGCGGAAGATTACATGACCAAACCCTTTGACAATCGTGAATTGCTCGCTCGGATCAAGGTGATTCTGAGAAGAAACGAGAGCAGGGAGGAATCAAGTGAAGGAACAGAAGTGAAAGCTACACGCATCATTCATGAAGAGCTGACATTTGATCTGGAAAGCCGAAGGGTGCTGAAAAACGGTGTACCCGTGTCTTTAACGGCCAAAGAGTTTAAAATTCTGGAAACGTTACTCAAAAGGCCAGACAAAATCTTTACCCGGGATGAGCTGCTGCAGATCGGATGGGGATATGACTTTATGGGAGACAGTCGAAGTGTGGATATGACCATCATGCGATTACGGAAGAAGCTGGAGGATAACGCTGACGAACCGAAATATGTCAGGACGATCTATGGATTTGGCTATCAGCTTGGAGGTGGCGAGGCCTGAAGTATGCAACCCGGTTACTGCTGAATTATTTATTTTTCTCCGTGCTGTCCTTTGGCATCATCATTTTTGCGGTGAATAAAGCCATCGATTACTACAGCTTCATTACCATTGAAAAACAGATGATGGAGAAGGCGGATCTGTCCGAGTTGTCCTTTCGTGAGGTGTTGGCACAGCATAGATCATCGACAGGAGAGCCGCAGACAAAAGAAATCGTCAGACTTGCTCTGGAGAAGCTGAAAGCTTCAGGCAAGGAAGTACGTATCTATGATAGCTCCAAGCAGTTGCTGGGCTTGGCTGTGGATGGCATCATCATTCATGATGGCAAACCTCTTGTTTTTGAAAAGAATATTGTGAAAGCGCTGAGCGGCAGTTACGCCTACACCGTTACGAAAAATCATCTGCTTTATTTTGCCACGCCCATTCAGGATCAATACTACCAAAACGCTTATGTGTATGAGTTCGTGGAGGACATTTCCTACTTCTATGCGATTATGGATCAAATCCGTTATATCCTGTTTGCGGGTGCAGGCGGATTTATTGTACTGATTACGTTATCCAGTCTGTGGATTGCCCGCAACACAACCAAGCCGATTAAGCTGTTGCTTGGCGCCGCGCAAAGTTTCTCTAGACAGGAGTTTCGAAGAGTTCATCTAAATCGGAAGGATGAGCTGGGCATGCTGGCAGATGGGCTAGATTCCATGGGTCGGCAGCTTCATGATTACATTCAGTACCAAAAACAATTTGTCTCCAACGTATCTCACGAGTTAAAAACACCATTGGCAGCCATTCGTGGTTTCTCTCAATACTTGGTTGAAGGGGAGAACGAGAACAAGGAGCTGCAAAAAATCTATGCTCATCTGCTTCAGGAATCGGATCGGCTGACGCGCTTGATTAATGAATTGTTGTTGCTATCCCGATTCGACAAGGCTGGTTCTAACGAACTGGAAGTCGAGAGGACGGAAATGAACGGACTGATTCAGCAAGTCGCAACGAGTATGGGTGCCAAGGCCAAAGACAAAGGAATCAAGATTATGTTCAGGGAGGCGGAAGCGGAACCGGAGGATAAGCTTCTGACGAGAGTCCACGCCAACGTGAATCCCATGCTGATGTCCCATGCGATCGCCAACCTTGTGGACAATGCCATCAAATATTCAGGCAGTCCTTCGCTAATCGAATTGAAGTTGGAACATACGCCAAGCGAGGTCGTTATACGAATACGTGATCAAGGTATCGGTATCGCGAGCGATGAGCTGGAGAGAGTGCAGGAACGCTTTTACCGGGCGAAAAATGCAAGCACAGCGAACGGTTCAGGTCTTGGACTTTCGATTTGCAAAGAGATTGTAGAGCGGTTTAATGGATATATCGACATGGAAAGTCAAATCGGGGAAGGAACGACCGTTACGATTGTGTTACCCCGTGCGTAAAAACGCGCGTAAATAGTTACGTTACAAGATTGATACAATTCTGTTATGAGACTAACAAATGCCTTTTTTATAATCGCTTCATAAGAAGAAATCACACATTTATGGAGGGAACATGATGAAATGGATAAATAAAGCTGCAGCTGGTATCCTGCTGAGTATTTTACTAACGCTGACACTGACGGGCTGTCAGTCCAATGGTGCTAAGTCGCCAGAAACGGCGCAGAACTCGGCTGAAAAAAACACGTCGAACGAACAGGCCGAAGGCGAAGGAGCAGCAAATTCTACTTCGCCTGCTTCAGAAAATCCGGAAGGACAGAGTGCTGAAGCGATTAAGGAAGGTTCGATGGAGAAGGAAGGCAATGTGGTGCTGAAGGAGCTCGCTTTTGTCTATAATGAGCACACCATTGCGATTTCGGATACAGCGAATGAAGATCAGATGGAACAGATGCTGGGCAAACCGGATAACCTGAAATCTCATACGTATAGTGCCGGCGATGGAACAAACATGGATACGTTAATCGGTTTTACAGAAAAGGTGTATACGTATCCTGGTCTGGAGATTAAAACAATCAGTATACCGGAGGGGAAACAAGACTCCATCTTTCATATCGAAATGACAGATCCTAAGTACGCGACAGTGCGAAACATTAAAGCAGGAGATAGCCTGGATACACTCAAAAACGCCTACCCTGAGGGGAAACTGCTTGGTGATGGAGCCCCTAATGAGGAGGATGAATTCCGTTATGAGCCATCCAATTATGTGGATGTGATGTCGTTTCATATCAAGAATGCCAAGGTGGAGAGCATTCAGATCTACAGCCTTCTGGACTAATATTTAGTGATCGATTGTTGGTAAGCCATTCATACGAATCACCTTTAATACCTGCCCGGGAGAGGGGCAGGTATTTTCTCGTGTATAGACTCGCACATGTCGAAGGACAAGAACATCGTCCCATTGAGAGTCGCTATTATAGCGGCTTTTTTTGTTCTAATTACCGATTTTAGATAAGCATTGAACTATTAATTAAATTTATTAAGATAACAGGCAGGGGAGTTTATTGATTTCACGAATACTGTACATATGAAGTTATTTACGAAGTTCGTAGATTAGACGTTATAAGAAACCGGCGCAAAGACGAATAACCAAGGTGCTTTTCCCGAAGGAGATGAGTTCAATGCTTTACATATTTAGTGGACTGCCGGGCACCGGAAAAACCACATTATCATCGGCTTTAGCAAGAGAACTAAAGGCTACGTATCTTCGGGTCGATGTCGTGGAGCAGGCTATGCGAGATGCTGGAAAGACCATCGAAGGGCCTGAGGGTTACATTGTGTGTTATGCAATTGCATCACAGAATCTTCAACTGGGCTTAGATGTGATTGCAGATACAGTTAATCCTATTCAAATTACGCGCCAGGCATGGCGCAACGTGGCCGATTCTCTCGGAATACCTTATGTGGAAATTGAAGTACTTTGCTCTGATTATATCGAGCACAGGAATCGAATCGAAATGCGTACAGCTGATATTCCAGGTTTTATACTTCCGACGTGGGAGCAGGTCAGAAATAGAGAGTATGATGTTTGGGATCGGGACCACATAGTCATAGATACAGCTCATCAAACTGTAGAAGAAAGTTTAAATACATTATTTAAACAATTGGAAGATAGAAGACTTTCTTGAACTAACGAATATCAGGCGGACAACCCTGCACCGATTAACCGCATCGCGGCCGTTCCCTTCGGTCACTTAAGTCGGTGAGGGTTCGTGAACGCCTGAACGTTAGCCGAAAGAAGTTCTTAGTTTAGGAGGAGTCTATATGATATTAGAAAAAGTTATAAAAAGAATTGAAATACAAAGTGAATATAAGGATTTTGTTGATAAGTACATAGATAATATACTTACCGAATTTAAAGGTAAGATTCATAGCATCTATATGTGTGGCTCGATTCCAAAAGGAACTGCTAAACCTTTTAAGTCAGATGCAGATTTTACTATTGTATGTGTAAATCCCAAAGATATTGATTACGAAAGATTGTCAAATATTAATGACAGTCTTTTGAAAAAATATCCAGTATTAACTAAGATTGATACGACAATTTGCTCACTTGACGATGTATTAAGTAAACCAAATGATTGGGGTTTTTGGGTTAAGATCATTTGTGTTTGCATATATGGTGATGACGTTGGTGAAAAAGTACCCCCGATTATGATTTCTCCAGAGTTCATTTTAGGCTTAAATACAGAGACCAAGAAGGAAGTAGATCGTAGACATCGTTTACTTTCTAATGCTAGTGATAACACAATGAAAACTAGATTAATTAAAGGTTATTCTAAGAGATTAATTCGTGCATTATACTCTTTGGTTTTAGAAGATACAGGTGTATGGCAAGATGACATTAGTAAGATGAAGAATGCCATATTAAACTATTGTGACATTGACTCCGCTTTAGTTGATTATCTGTATGCTTGTTACTTGGATAGTCATAATGTACTTGTTGAAGAGTTTCTGGGAATTGCAGATGAAGTATATAGCTATTTTGAGAACGCGTTAAATGCAATGGCTGCTTCCAGAACCTCCTTCGACTAACATGATATTGACGCTCCTGGTCACTCTGAGAAGTGAGTGACCACATCCAGCACCCTAAGCCCGTCGGGACGTCACTGCATTAGTTGTTCGGCAAGCCTCACAACGATAAGCAGCGACTCTAAGGGGCCAGGACGTCGTCAATACAAAACGTTATCATCGTCCCATTGAGAGTCGCTATTATAGCGGCTTTTTTGTTTACCGTAATCGAATCATAATGTAACTTGCTCGTTCAAACATACATCAAGAATCCATGGCCACGGACCGTAGCCCGCTTCAACGTTGATATGTCCCATTTTAGGCAACATCACGCAAGGAACCCCTAGATCAAAGTACTGTGAAGCATCTTCCACCGAGCAATAAGGATCTGTTGACGATAAAACCAACAACGTTTTTTCCGCAACCATTCCGATCTCATGCATGTTTTCCGGTACAGGAAAAAAAGTCATCACTGGTTCATATTCCAAAAATGGCGAGGGTGGGGCTATAAGAATGGCTCGCTGAATTTTTCGTTTCGGAGTTGAAGCCGCGTAGTGGAACCACATGATGCACGCTAGACTATGAGCCACGACGATGACTTCTTCATCGTTTGGAATTTCTTCAAAGACAGAAGATAAATGATCGAGCCAAACATCCCTGTCAGGTTGATCTTTGTCTGGAAAGTCAGGAAATCGGACGGTTTCACCTCGTTTTACTAGCTCTTGATGTAACCAAGTTTGCCAATGATCGGGGTCACTGCCGCCGACCCCATACAATAGCAGAAAACTTCTGCTCATGATGAGAGACACCTCCAATATGGTCGTTATGATCATTGCACACGATTCCTATCACTTTAATCTTCTCGTTCAAAGTGGCTTGTATGAGTTCCCACCCAACGTATGATTCAAAAACCATGCTCACACATTTGGAGTAGCCAAACGGCATGCCCCTTTTTAGCATGACCAGGATCGACTGGACAGCATTCCGGGGATTGCCCGGCGACCCGCTGAGCAGATTCTTGCCGAGGGTGTCCCCACTGTATTCTACACTTGCCAGATGAAATCCTATATTTTTTTAGCATTCCCTCCAAAATCCACCCGAATGTTGAATATTCATCCCTGACATGTGCGCAAAAGTCGGCTTGATGAAAAATCAATGATTCGAGATCCTGAACAAGTTCGTTTGGTTTGTTTGAATCAGAAACGAGCGATATGAGTAACTGGTCAACTGAAAAAATAATGATGGATAAACATGATATTCAAAACCTAAATGATCATTGAAACTGGCTTACTGGCGTTATTGCTCCATTGTTTTGCTCACGACTTATGAGGCCGTATCATTCCAAATTTCATCAGGTATCCTGGGCTTGGCGGACATCGGATCCACTATTCCCTAGAGCAGGAAACAGGGCTTTACAACACCTTATGTCGAATAAGAGAGGAAGTAGATCACTTTCTGAAAGGAGTCATTTGGTATGATTGTAATCCCTGATACGTTTATTAAAAGAATGCACGAACTCCACGGTAAGCAAGGCGTAACATGGGCAGAAGCGTTGCCTGGATTGATTGCCGACTGTGCAAGCCGTTTCGACTTTATCCCAGAAGCTCCATTTTCCGATTTATCCTATAACTTCGTGATCCGTGTAAAGCGCAGCAATGGGAAGCCCGCCGTCCTCAAATCATCTTTCAGGAAAGACGAGCTTTCTAGGGAAGTTAGTGTGCTTCGGGCTTATGAGGGCCGGGGGGCGATTGATGTCCTAGATGCAGACGATGAATGGGGCGTGGCCCTGCTAGAAGGTGCCGACCCTGGCACACCGTTGTCATCAATTGAGGATGATGCGCGTGCGACGGGTCTCTTTTGCGAAGTATTTCGCCGCCTTCATCTTCCTGCACCAACCAGTAGTCGGTACCCATCCATGAGGGAGCATTTTGCGGCAATCGAGCGATACCGCGAGCGATTCAACGACGTGAACATTGCCGGGCCACTGCCTAAGAACTGGGTGGAAAATGCTGAAGAATGTCTGTCGTATCTCATATCGACCACGAGTGAGAATCTTCTACTGCACGGCGATCTGCATCATGAAAACATCCTTCGCCATGGCGAGGAACAATGGGCTGTCATTGATCCCAAAGGCATCATGGGTGACATCCATTTTGATACTATCCAGTATCTGCTAAATTATGAGGATCGAGGTGGTGACTGCGAGCAGGTTCTGCGGAGCCGGATTGCAATCATAGCCGATCGTCTTGACCTGGACCCTCACCGAATCGCAATGTGGGGTGTGGCGCGAGGTGTGCTTGAGGCGTGCTGGACGATTGAAAATGGAGGAACGGATTGGTACAGAGGGATACAAATAACGGAACGCTTTGCCAAGTGCCTGCATTGAGATCTATACAAAGTGGGGGGGTTACGCTAACGGGCAGGATAACGCAAAAGCAGGTTATATAGGACATCATGAGGAATATAACGTACATACCGTAAATTTTGGAGTTGGTCAAATGGAGACGATGTTATCAGAAGAAATGATCCGAGATGACATAATAAAAACATTTCAACGCCTTTTCGATTTGGATGTGCTTGAATCTACTGCAATAAGACGAGGTTGGTTAAACTTAAAATGGAAAGTTACAACTGATTCAGGTCAATTTCTACTTAAACAATACAACAAAAACAGATATAGGATGTATAAACCAGAGGAGCTATTGCTTGCATTCTCTCAACAGGTTAGATTATTTGACAAAGGTCTTGCGTGTCCCAATTTGTTATCACACAATAAAAGTATATTACTTGAATCTGATAACGGAGAACTCTTCACGGTGATGGAATATTGCCAGGGCAAACTAATTCCACCAGGTAAAGCTAATGTACATCAAATATACGATTTAGGTCGAGAAACAGGAAAAATGCATCGATTATTAAACGATGGGACACTTAGTATTCAAAATAAACCACAATTTATCCCTCCAAGGCGTGAGGAACGCTTAGCACATTGGAACTCAGTTTGGGAACAGACAAAGGAAGCTGGTAAAACTGAATTGCTTTCTGATATAGAGACTCAACGAAGGGCAACTGAAGATATAGATATAGAAATACTCGAATTACTTCAATCAGGGTGGGCTCATCGTGACCTTTGGGTCGATAATCTATTATTTAATGATAGTCGACTAACTGCAATCCTTGATTTTGATCGGCTAAAATATGACTATCCGCAGTTAGATGTTGCTCGTGCTGTTATATCATGTGCGTTAGATGATAATTTAGATGTCTCCCTAGCCTCAGCATTTATGGAAGGATACAGCGAAGAACACACCGTAGTAAAGGGTTACTTAACAAACTCATTAAAGTTGTTGTGGTATATGGAAAGCACCTGGTGGATAAATGCTAACATGGATGAACATAGTATACCTCCCGCTCGCTTCACAAAGGAAATGATTTGGCTTGCTGAAAATCAAAAGAATATGTCCGATTTGTTAGGGAATATTTAGATAATACGAAACAATTATATGAAATAATGTAAATGATTAACCATTTTCTGTTAAGCTAACGGAATACAATAGTTCAAAACAACTCACAGCAGCCGGAAAATAATCGGCTGCTGTTCTTGTTAAGCTAACGGGCAGGTTAACACAAATGAGATCGATCTCAAATTGATTAGGAAGCCAAGTTTCCCGACTGGGTGGCGCAGCGAGGCGCCGCTTCCTTCAATAAAAACAGCCAGCTGCGCGCCGGCTGTTTTTTTTGCCGAATAGTCCGCCGCAGAGGGCTTTTCGGGCCCCCGCAAGAATGGTCAACGCCAGGAAACGGGCGAACAAGAATGGGCATTTGCCAGAAATGGGCAGGGCATGTACCCTTGCCTTAAGACACATGAAAGCGTTGACAATCACCTTTACCGATTCGAAGGAGGAATCCATGATGGACGTGCCTGCGGATAAGGTTACCGCGGCCGCCGAGGGCAAAAAAGCCGTCGGCTCCCCGCCCAGCCTCGTCTGGGGGGGCCTGAAGAGAGACAAGTATTTGTATTTGCTGGCACTTCCGGGACTGATTTATTTCATCGTTTTCCGGTACGTGCCGATGTGGGGGGTGATCATTTCATTCCAGGAATATTCGCCCTATCAAGGAGTCCTAAACAGCCCGTGGGTCGGATTCGATCATTTCGCACGGTTTTTCTCGAATCCGGATTTCCTTCTGCTGTTCCGCAATACGATGGCGATCAATCTGCTAAGCCTGATCTTTTTCTTCCCGCTGCCGATTCTGCTCGCCGTGCTACTAAACGAAATTCGCGTTTCGTCTTACAAAAAAGTCGTGCAATCGATCATTTATTTACCTCATTTCCTGTCCTGGGTCATCATCGTCGGCATCACGTTTCTGCTTCTGTCCACCGGCGACGGCGTCGTGAACAAGCTGCTCGTCGCCTTCGGCTTCGATAAGGTCGATTTTCTAACGAACAAGAACTATTTCTGGGGACTGCTGACGCTCCAGTCCATCTGGAAGGACGCAGGATGGGGCACGATCATTTTCCTTGCCGCCATCGCGGGAGTCGATCCGCAGTTGTACGAAGCAGCCAAGATGGACGGAGCGAGCCGACTTAGGCAAATCTGGCACGTGACGCTGACGGCCATCCGTCCCGTCATCGTCATTCTGCTCATTCTGCGGATCGGTCATATGATGGACGTCGGCTTCGAGCAGGTGTTTCTGATGATGAACGGCGCCGTCTCCGATGTCGCGGACGTCTTTGATACCTACGTATACCGTCTCGGTGTCCGGCAAGGCCAGTTCAGCTTCAGCACCGCCGTCGGCTTGTTCAAGTCCGTCGTCGGCCTGCTCCTCGTCATCGGCGCCAACCGATTGGCCAAGAAGTTCGGCGAGGAAGGCGTCTACTAACCCATTTCACCTGCTGGAGGCGAACGTTCCAATGAGAGAAAGCTTGGGAGATCGCGCGTTCGGTGTCATCAACGTCATCGCGCTCGGCTTAATCAGCCTGATCACTTTCTTCCCGTTCTATTATGTATTCGTCGTGTCATTCACCGATCCGTCGGAATTTATCCGGAGAGGGCTGGTGCTGTTCCCGCAGCATTGGAGCCTCGTATCCTACAAATATTTGCTCTCTACCGATGCTTTCATGAGAGCTATCGGGAACAGCGCGTTCTTGGCGATCGTCGGTACCGCGCTGAGCCTCATTGTTACTTCAGGACTATCCTACGCGATATCCCGCAGAAGGCTGCAGGGAAGGCGGTTCATCATGCTGGCCATCCTGCTGACAACACTATTCAATCCGGGCATCATTCCACCGTATCTGCTTGTGCGGGATCTGCATCTGATCAACAGCATCTGGTCGCTTATCTTGCCGGTGCTGACAAGCGGCTGGTACGTGCTGCTGATGAAGGGCTTCTTCGACAGCATCCCGTCCAGCCTGGAGGAAGCAGCGCGGATTGACGGCTGCAACGATCTCAGCGTCTGGTACCGGGTCATCCTGCCACTGTCGCTTCCCTCCATGGCGGCGTTCGGACTGTTCTACGCCGTCGCGTACTGGAACACCTTCTTCACGGCTCTACTGTATATTAACGATTTCGCGAAGCATCCGCTGCAGGTGCTGCTGCAGAACATGCTGATCGACGCATCCACCGCGGCGGGAGGGTCGGCCGCGGCTGAAATGATGTCGGAGCAGCGCATTCCGCCAGAGACGCTCAAGATGGCCGCCGTCGTTATCGCCACGGTACCTATCCTACTCGTCTATCCTTTCTTGCAGAAGCATTTCGCGAAAGGAGCTTTGGTCGGTTCCGTCAAGGAATAGACGAAGGCCAGACGATTAGAAGCAAAATAAAAAGGGGAGGTTCGCGTATGCGAAAAAGAAGGTTCAAGCTTGACAAAACGAAGATTGCCGTTTCCGTGCTGCTCATCGCCGCCCTGCTGGTCGGCTGCAGCGGCGGAGGAGGCGGGGGAGGAGCTTCCGGCGACGGTCCGCTGAACGTCAGCATCATGACGATGTATTACACGCCGGAGCCGCCGGGCAAGGATAACGTCGTCGTCAAGGAAATCGAGAAGCGGACCAACACCAAGCTGAACATTACATGGGTCTCGCCGAACAACTATGCCGACAAGGTGAACGTAACGCTCGCCTCGGGAGACATTCCCGACCTGATGCTGCTGGATAACGCCTTCACCGCCCAGGTTCGGACGATGGTGGCGCAGGGGGCGTTGTGGGATCTGACCCCATATATTAAGGACTACCCAAATTTGATGAAATTTCCGAAGGAAACCTGGACCAACACGAAGCAGGCTGACGGCAAAAACTACGGAATTCCCCGGGTCCGTCCGGTCGAAGGCGGCGGCTTCGTTTACCTGCGCAAGGACTGGATGGACAAGCTGAATCTCGAGGTTCCAAAAACAATCGACGAATTTTACGACGTCCTTAAAGCATTCGTTGAAAAGGATCCGGACGGCAACGGCAAGGACGACACGATCGGGTACGCCAGCTTCGTCGACCAGTCCGGCATGGCCTCCCTCGGCCAGCTGCAGAACGTCTTCACAAAGACGAACGGCGATTGGTCGCTGGTAGACGGCAAGCTTGTGAACGTCAATCTGCTACCTGGTGTCCGAGACGCTCTCGTCTGGATGAACAAGGCGTACCGGGAGAAGCTCCTTCCCGAAGATCTTGCGACGCTAAAAAACTCGCAAGCGAAGGATTTGCTCAAGGCGGGCCGGGCGGGAGGATTCCAGGATACGGTCGAAGCCGCCTGGGAACCGACGGAGGAGCTACGGAAGACCGATCCGAAGGCGGACTTCCTTCCGCTTGTCTCTCTGAACGGCTACGTCAACCGTGATTCCGGCTTCTTCGGAATGTACGCGATTCCGAAGACCGTGCCCGAAGCGAAGATGAAAAAGCTGCTCGAGCTGATGGACTACGGCGCTTCTGACGAGGGCAGTGATTTGGCAAGCTTCGGCATCAAGGACATACATTACAAGGAAGAAAACGGCGTGAAGGTGCCGACCGAGCAGGCTAAGACCGATATCGTCGCACAGCAGGCGCTCGGCCAAATTTTCATCAAATACGACAAGTATTTGCGCGCCTACCGTTCGGGTATGCCAAGCGACATACTGGAGCGGAACAAGCAAATTATTGACGAGCGGGCCAAGCTGAGCGTGCCGGAGGTTGCGGTCGGTCTCAATTCCGATACGAATACCAAGGTCGGCACTGAGCTGGGCAAGAAAATTCAGGACATGAAGACGAAGGTCATTTTGGGGAAAGCGCCGATCGAAGAGTGGGACAGATTCGTTGGAGAACTTAAGAACGATCCCGACCTGCTTAAAATCACCGAGGAAATCAATGCGTCCTATCAGCAGCGGATATCCAGCTCCGAATAAAGGTTTGGAAAGCACCACCCTCTTTTTTCTAATTTGGAAAAAGAGGGTTTTTCCCGTTCATCCCGCGAGAACCGGTTATTTTTGGGAGTAGGCCGGTTAAGCGTTTCAGTCGGCAAGGGAAGGTTATCGGACCACGGTCCGGGCAGCTATTGAAAAAAAGAAAGGCAGGGAGCGTCATGAACCATTTCGTCCAAAGGGACTGGCCGGATCGGCCGCCGGCGATCAAAGGCCGTTTCTACCGAAAAAGCCTATTGATCGTGCTGAGCATCACATGCCTACCGACGGCAATTATTGGAATAACACTCTATCTACTCGGCAGCTCGCATATCGGCAAGGAGGTGACGAGCTCGAACGAGGCGCTGCTCCTGAACGCGGTAAAGCGCATTAACGGCGATTTGAACCAGCTCGAACTGACGGCGACGCAGTGGGCGTTCGACCCGCGGTTCGACGGAAGTCTCAGGAACGTCGATCTGAAGGACCAATATACCGTTACTCAAAACCTGTACCGCACCTTGACGGTTATGAAGGGCTTCTATCCGCTGGTCGATCAGGTGCATCTGTTCGTCGACGGCAAGTCACCCGTCGTTGTCTCCGACTTCGACGGGATCGAAGCCGTCTCCAACCCAGGCGATCTCGCCGGCTACCGGGCGGTCATGTCCAGCAAGCAAGGCGCGTTCTGGCTGAACGGCTTCCCACGGGTCAACCGGTCGGACGATCATACGGTGGCGCTCGTACATAAGGTTCCGGGCATCGGTCAGCCTTACGGTACCCTGATTTTCTATCTGGACCGGGATAAGCTCGTAAGCCTGGTGCATGAGCTGTCGCTCGGCAAGGCCGGCAGCTCCTTCATTATCGACGAGAAGGGCCGCTTCGTCGTGACCGAAAAAGGGGCGGGCCTTCCCGAAGGAACGCCGTTCGAGACTGCGCTGGCTGCCGAAATCAAGCGGCATGAAACGGGTTCCGGCACGTTCCTGTACAACTTTCAGGGCGAAACATATACCGTTACGTTCGGCGATTTTACTCGGCTGGGTCTGCATTGGACCTACGTCACTGCCGCTTCGCTTTCCTCGATGACGGCTCCGGTCAAAATGATGTCTAGGATGATTGTCGGTGTCAGTCTGTTCGGCTTTGTCGTTGCGCTTCTTCTGTCCTGGCTTGCCTCCAAGCGGATCTATCATCCAATCCACCGGCTCGTCGGTTTGTTCCATGACGAGAGACGTGCGCCCGATCCGCCCAGCGACGAGATCGGCTTTCTCGAGAAGCAGTGGCGCCACCTGAACCGGGAAAGCCGCGAGCTGCGGGAGAAGCTGGAGCAGGCGCAGCCCTGGATGCGGTCAAGTTTTTTGCTTCATCTCATACAGGGACATTATTATTCCTTCACGGAAGAGGAACTGCGAGAGAGGATGAACGCCTACGGCTGGAGCATGGACGGCAAGCGGTTTCTGCTCGTGCTCCTCCAGGTTACTGGGCTCAGTCGGCTGCAGGGGCGCTTCACGGACGGCGATGCTCAGCTCGTCTCCTTCGCGGCAGCGAATATTGCGCAGGAGTTGACCGCCGCTCGCGGCGAACAGGCGGATATCGTCAATTTCCAGGATCTATCCGTAGGCATCCTGTTGTCCTTCGGGCGGGAGGAGCCGGAGGAGGCGGCACGAGGCAGCGCCTTCCAGCTGGCGGCTTCGCTCGCGGAGACGATCTGTGCCGTGCTGAAGGTGCAAAGCACAATCCTGATAGGTCGGCCTCTGCCGAGAATTGCGGATTTGCCGGAATCATTGCGGCACCTTCGGCAAGCCGCCCGCTACCGCGATGTTCAGGAGGAGACGCAGATTCTTTCCCTGGAGGACCTTCTTCCCAGCATGGGAAGGGAGGCGGTGCCGTATCCGTTTGGCGCGGAGAAGGAGGTGAAGCAGGCAATCCGGATGGGGCTCCCCGAGGAGGCGGCCGCCGCCGTACAGTCTTTCGTGGAAATTCTCGTGCAGGAGGGAGGCAAGGAAATGTTCGTCCAGGACGGCGCGCTCCAACTGCTCGGCAGCATCCAGCACGCGATTCTGGAAGCCGGCTATCAGCCGCGCGGACTGTACGGGGACGATGATCTGTACGCCGAGCTTCGCGGAATGCGGGATCCCGAGAGGATGACCGAATGGTTTCGTGTCCGCGTAATCAAACCATACGGGAAAGCGCTGGCCTGCGACAAGGCTTTGCATCAGCGACGGCTCGTCGAGCGGGCAATGGAGTACGTCAAAGAAAATTACGACTCAGACGTCTCGCTGGAGCGCTGCGCCGAGGATTTGGGGACAAGCCCGTTCACGCTGAGCAAGGCGTTCAAACATATCGCCGACATCAATTTCATCGATTACTTGATCCAGCTGCGGATCGAGAAGGCGAAGGAACTGCTGGACGACACCGACATGAAGGTTGGCGAGATTGCCTTGCAAATCGGCTATCAACCCTCTTATTTGAACCGGCTGTTCAAGAAGCTGGTGGGCGTTACACCGGGGCAATACCGTGAGCGGAA
This sequence comes from Paenibacillus sp. SSG-1, assembly GCF_002224835.1. NCBI lineage: Bacteria > Bacillati > Bacillota > Bacilli > Caryophanales > Paenibacillaceae > Paenibacillus > Paenibacillus sp. SSG-1. Next base: position 2,818,545 of record NZ_MBRK01000001.1, on the reverse strand, counting down.
GGCGAACCTCGAGTGAACGGCCTGCGATAAATAACGGCGGGCCACCCCCGCGGCTGCGCCCTTCTCCGAACAGTACGGGCGATGGGAGTTCGAATGCGTAGAGCTAGAGAAGTTCGCCATTTCATCAACAACGGGTGAAATATAGCTTAATGATGACCCGAAGACAGCCGACCACAAAGATCGGCTGCCATCGTTGCAAAAAACGAGCCGATTATAAAAGACTTAACATAACATACTTGTTAAGTTTGTTCTCGGTTTAAGTGCTGGTTATACATTTCCTTGAACAGTAAAATCTAAATGTAACGTAAGAAATTCGCTTTAGGGGGCAAACATGAAGATTGGTTCGATCATCAGAAAACTAAGGTTACAAAGTGGTATTACCCAAGAGCAGCTGTCCAATGCTCTAGCCGTTTCGGTTCAGACAATTTCAAGATGGGAAACATCCGCTAATTATCCTGACTTAGAAATGCTGCCCTTAATTGCGAGGTATTTCCGAGTTACAACAGACTATTTGTTAGGAATAGAAGGAGGAAATAATAACATGAAATTGATTAAAACCGTTGAAACATTTGAAGTTCCTAGCCGGGAAGAAGCTGTTTCGTTGGTAAAAAAGTTTTCAAGCGAAAAATTCCCTGTATTGCTAGGTCATAAAATTACGGAAAATGATGATGGGGCGATTATTCTTGAGGTAGAAAAGAAGTTTGGCGTTAACCTTGAAGATATGCCATGGAAAGCTAACCAGGATTAGCAAATAGTATTCAACTATCGGGAGACGATTAGTTGTATGTGCAGTCGCGGCAGCCGGCCATGTGATCATCCAGTTCCAATCCAGTTCCAAAACAACAAAACACAAGAAGCAAGATCGCCAACAGGCGATTTTGCTCCTTGAACTTAGTTTTTTTATTGTCGAAGGACAAGAACATAGTCCCATGGAAAGTCGCTATTTTAGCGGCTTTTTTTGTTTTATCGGAACAAGTTCTTGTCCCGATTACCGTAATGGACAAGAACTTGAGCCGATTACCGATATTAACGGCAAATTGCTTGATGCCTTTTACGAAGAAGCACGTCGACTGGGTGATGATCTTGAAAGTTTAAAAAAAAGCTTTAGAGCGTGTTGACTTAGAAGAGCACGTAGGTGATGATTGGATCCGCAGTAATGATAGCAGATTGTTCGGCCCATTACCCGCAGATAAAATTGAGGGGAAAGTGGTGGGGGTGATAGGTAGCCCGTTAAGCTAACGGATAATATAGCACAACAACATCAAAGGCAGTGGATTAGTAAAAACTGTCGGGTGACAGAAACATAGTAACATTAGAAGCCGCTGATTATGCGGCTTTTTTATTTAGGCTATCAAGTTATTGTCAAAATCCAGTGACAAGAACTTTGTTATATTCCCGATTTGATTTCATCGAGCCAGCAGACGTCTATTTATTAAGTTTAGGGGGAAAGGCGTGTCATATGACATTTTGACACTGTTGTACATAACATCGAGTGCAGTAGGATACAGATGAGAGTTCTGGGAACTAGAATATATCTCATCAGACCAAATCACAAAGTATTTAAGGAGAGGATTTTATGAAAAAGAAAATGGGGATCGCAATTGCTGCTTCGATGATCACACTGGCTGGTTTTACAGGAAATATTCATGCAGCTTCGATAGGTGCTTCTCTTATAGCTCCCTACAATACAAATCAAAAAGCCGAGCAGATAAAATGGTTAGAAAAGCATGCCATGCCATTAAAGTCAACGGATCCAACAGCATCGCTTCAGGATTTAAGACCGCTTAAGGATATGATCGGATCAGCTACAATTGTTGGTTTAGGTGAAGCGACGCATGGAGCTCACGAAGTTTTTACCATGAAGCATCGCATTGTTAATTATTTGACAGCTGAAATGGGCTTTAAGGCCTTAGTGTTAGAAGAGGGATGGGACAGAGCATTGGGACTCGATCGCTATGTTCTTACGGGTAAAGGGGACCCAAGCCAATATCTAAGTCCTGTATTTAACACGAAAGAAATCATAGATCTGCTTCAATGGATACGCCAATATAATGCTGATCCAAAGCATAAATCCAAAATACGGATCATCGGGATGGATATCCAAACTGTAAACGAGAGTGTTTATAACAATATCCGAGCGTATGTAAAGAAATACGATCCAAAACTTGTCACTCGGTTCGATCAAAAGATGAAAGGCCTTATTCCTGTAACCAAGGATTTAGATACCTTTGGCGGTCTTAAGAAAGAAACGAAAGCACGGTATGTTTCAGATGCGAAACAAATCAGCGCTTTATTAGAGCAAAATAAAAATAAATTGAATGGAAAATCCCCAGAGTTCGCATGGATCAAACAAAATGCCCGTATTATTGAGCAATTTACGACAATGACAGCCGCATATCCTGATAACTTGGAAGACTTTTATTTGAAACACGATATTGCCATGTATGAGAATGCGAAATGGACAGAAGAACATGTAGGAAAAACAATCGTCTGGGGCCATAATGGGCACGTTTCGAAAACAAATATGCTCTCTTTCGTATACCCTAAAATGGCTGGGCAGCACTTAGCAGAACATTATGGCAAACGGTATGTAACCATTGGAACATCTGTTTTCGAGGGACGTTACAATGTTTATAACACCAGCCAACAATTCGGGCCCTATGGAATCTTAAAATTAGATGACCCGAACAATTTTAATTATACGTTTGGACAAGTCAAATACGACCAGTTTTTTGTTGATTTACGTAAGGCAAGCGGAGTGACTAAAACTTGGCTAAACGAGCAACATCCCATTTTTGCTGGAGTAACAACGGTAGGTCCAGATATCCCAACAACTGTTGATCTATCATTAGGTCAATCATTCGACATCATCGTTCATATTCAGAAAGTGAAGCCATCTCAACTGAATCAATAAAATCATAAATAAATTATGCAAGCTTAAAAGTCGCTTAGTGGCGGCTTTTTTGTTTTGAGCATAGTGCTTATTTACTTTTTTCCTTGTAAGATAGTTAGAGAATACTTGGGGATTGTACATATATACGGATTTATTCTTGTTAATTGATATCCTGAAAAAATAATTCCAATATTGAACGTATAACGTCTAAGTAATTTCTACACCTAATAGATGGAGGGGGACTTTTGTTAATGTAGCTGTATCTGGAGCGTATGGCTTAGTAAGAGTAGCGTAATAGCATGTATAAGAAAAGACATAGTGAGTTGCGGTTTGTACATGTATCACTGGCACACAGGGATCATCCTGAGTTTGAACAATTCTATTGTGTAGTTGGGCATGACCGTAACTCACGCTCCATTCATTTTTTGTCATATGACATTATGACACTGGCAGATTTGACATCAAGAGCAGTAGGATACGTTTACTACTTGCAAAGGATGTGAGCTCTTTGATGGCAAGAACTGTCGCCTGTTTTGTTCAAACCGGCTATTTCCTGCTGTTTACTTTCGTCACCGGATTGTTTTACTTCTGCTTTTATCTGGTTGCCATTATTCTGGGTTTGAGTCTTTCGTTTACTGTCGCGGGCGTTCCTCTCCTGGCTAACGTTCTGCGAACAACGACTGCCTTCCTGCAATTCGAACGAGTACAAACCAAGATCTATATGGATATCACCACCGAGCCATGTGTTAAAGCCGCCAACCCGAATGTGTCCAACTGGCTTCAAGCGAAAAAGGAGCTGATGAACCGGCGCAACTGGAACGCTATTGGCTGGCTGATGTTGAAGTTTCCGGTAGGGATTATAAGTCTGATCAGTGCGACTTTGCTCTACGTGGCGCCGCTTGTATTGATTGTGGCTCCGTTCCTCTATCCGTTTATCAGCCTTTCCTTTATGGATGCAAAGGTAGACACGGTTGCCAAAGCCGTGATGGTATCGGCCACAGGGGTTGTACTGATGATGGTGAGCTGCAGGTTTGCGGACGGGTTAGCTCGCTGGATAGGCGGCTACACGCGTCTGATGATCAAGCATGTGAACCGGTAGACGAATGCCCGGTTTCGCCTCGTAGGTCGTCGGGGGATTGTTCACTCGATAGCAGTTTACTTTATACTAGTTACGTAATGTCATACTGAAAGTCTTTAGGGGATGATGGTTTTGTTCGATATGGTCAAGCAATGGTACTGGTACGACTGGCTCATGTTCATAGTCCGCCTGTTATCCAGCATTTCTCTCGCGTTTACGACCATAGGACTGCAACAATATTTCACGCTGCCGATTGTGGTCGTTGTCCTATGGCAGCTGATTGCTTTTTCCGTTCCATGGCTTTGCTTGCAGCTCAATTATAAATACTACTTGTTTACCGAAATCGTAATCTCGGGCGGGTTGTGTTTGTATCTGGCTTCATTTTTTCCGCAAGCCTACATAGCGTTCCTGCTGTATGCTTTTTTCATTGCTGCCCACAGCTCTCATAGAACCTATCTCTGGTCAGCGCCAGTATCCATCTTGCTCCTGCCCGCCATAATCAAGCAGCTTGCAGAGCAAAGTGAATACTGGGTCATGGCCGTTCATATCGGGATGGCGTATATCTTCGGATTCTCCTTCCATTTACTCGTGCTCAATCATCGTCAAGGCGAAACGATTCGCGAGCAAAATGCGGTGTTGGAGCAGTACCTGTCCCAAATCGAGCGTATTACGCTTGCCGAAGAACGGAGCCGTCTGTCCAAAGAGCTTCATGATACCGTCGGTCATGCCTACACTTCGCTCATTATGGGGTTGGAAACGTTGCGTCCTCAGATGGCAACGGATAAAGGAACCGAAAGTCTCGATTCCCTATTGAACCTGGCCCGCCAAAATATGGAGGAAGTCAGAGGTTATGTGCATCAAATCGAATCGCCGCATGAGGGGCTCCCGCTGCTTCAATCTCTGAGGAAGCTGGCGGAGGAATTTCAGGAACATGCCAAGGTGCTGGTTACTTTTCGAGCCTACGGGGAGGAATACCCTGTAATGAAACAAGCGAAGACAGCATTCTACCGCTGCCTGCAAGAGTCGTTGACGAATGCCGTGCGCCATGGACACTCGACAGAGATTAAGGTTTCTGTGCAATTCGAGCCCCGACAGACGAGACTGGAAATTCAAGATAACGGCCGCGGGATGGAGCATGGAAGGGAGGGCTTTGGCCTCAGTGCCATGAAGGAGCGGGCGATGATTTTGCAAGGCCATGTGGCCGTCTATACGGAGCATGGAAAAGGCACTCTCGTTACATGCACGCTACCCAGACAAACGGAGCTTAAGGATGAAGTCATCCGCCTGTTGGTCGTCGATGACCATCCCGTTATCCGTGAAAGCTTGCGGACTTTGCTGGAGGAGCAGCAGGATTTTCAGGTTGTCGGGACGGCAGAGGATGGCGAGCAAGCGATCGAGCTGTGCAGGCAGCTTAGGCCGCAACTGGTGCTTATGGATGTTGAAATGCCGAATGTGGATGGAATCTCCGCATCCCGTACGATAAAAGAAGCGTGGCCCCACATCCGGATTCTGATTCTCACTACGTTTGAGGATACCAAACAGGCTCTGGAAGCAATGCGAAGCGGGGTGGATGGATACCTGTTGAAGTCCATGCAGCCGTTAGAGCTGGCTGAAACGATTCGCACCGTCCACCGCGGGGGCACGCTGATCGAACAGGGCATGTCGCACAAATTATTTGCCCAACTGGAAGCGGACAATAGCGGGGATGATCCTTCGTCAATCAAAGCGTCCTCGGCCTATGATTTAACGTCGCGGGAGCTTGAAATTTTACAGTTCGTGTCCAAAGGGCTGCGATATAAAAGCATTGCTTCCAATTTGTATTTATCCGATGGTACGGTTCGAAACTATGCGTCATCGGCTTATTTGAAGCTGGGGGTCCGCAACCGCGAGGAAGCGGTACAAAAAGCCAGGGAGGCTGGGCTTCTGGAATAACCACAAGTTATGTAACCTGGTGACGGGTGCCGATCATAAGAAGTGCATGATCGGCACCCGTCATTTCAATTTTTAAGACCATTTTTACTTTTTCAGAACTATGGTTTCTGTTCATTAGACGACAAGAACTTACAAGCTTAATAGCCGCGTAACAGCGGATTTTTTAGTTTTAACAACAGGACAGAGTTTATTGTCGAGGGACAAGAACATAGTCCGATTACCGATTAGATAAGTATCCTACTACATTTCACTACACGAATTCATTAAGCTAACGGGCAGGATCGTTACAATACTTGGTAATAGAAAAATTGGTAAAATAGGTTACGGATAGTACAAAACAATTTGAGTAAGGAGTGAACAACTTGTTTGTTACTTATGAGGAGATCACCAGGAAAGGCGTAGGGGTACTAAATGAGGATGCCATTATTACGAATCCAAAAGTAAATTTGTATGGAGCTTTGGACGGTGTATCTTCCTTGGTACCCTATCTAAACACCAAAAAGGAAACAGGCGGTTTTATTGCCGCGAATCTGGTAAAAAACTACTTCGAATCTGTTACTGATCCTAGAAGTTTAATGGACCACATGATTGAGGTGAATGATCTTCTTAGGGAACAAATGGTGTTCGCCAATATTGATCTGAGGAAAAAGGAAGAACTATGGGGAGCAGCATTGGCAATCGTTCGTATTCAGGATAATGGTGTGGAGTTTATACAGACAGGGGATTGCATGATTCTGGCTGTATATGAAGATGGGGAGGTTCGCCCATTAACATGGAAACAAGTTTCTCACTTAGAAGCTCCAGCATTCGCTAAATGGCAGGAAGGAATCAATAAAGGCTTAAATAGCCAGAAAGAGCTTCATGAAACCGTTATTGATACAATAAAAAAGAATCGATACCGCGCTAATACAGATGGTGGTTACGGCGTCTTAAATGGGGAAAAGGATGCAGTTCATTTTTTCGAATACGGAAAAATTAATCTGACGTGTTTAAAACATATCATTTTGTTGACTGATGGGATGTTTTTACCAACAAATATCGTGCCCGAACAGAGTTCGTATTGGAGCTTTGTTGCGCGAAGCATGTTGAATAAAGGTATAAAACTATATACTCAAGAATTAATAGAACTTGAAGAATGCGATCCTGAGTGTATTCAACATATCCGCTTTAAGAAATCGGACGACAAGACAGCAATGGTGATTAATTTTCATTAGCAGCTGCGCTAACGGGAAACGATAGCTCAATCATGACAAGAAAGGCAGCAGGTCAATTGACCAGCTGCCTTCATTGCACTAACGGGCAGTTATGCCGAATCCAGAAGTTGAGGTTAATGGTACAATTCGTTTAGAAGGATGCTGAGTTGAGTAATGAAACCAATTCTTAGTTGGGGTATTTATGTTTGTGCGATATTTCTTATGAGTTATTACTTTGTGGATATGAGTTTTGTAAAATCCATTCAGTTTTCCGCAATCATCACAATAATACATATTGTGATGATCCTCATTGATAAGTTATACAAAGGGTAGCAGAACAATTAGTCGTCAGTTGCCATAACCCTTTATGTTACGCTATCAGGAGACATTTATTTAAGATGGCAGCTGGCATGATGGTCAGAAGCAGAAAGGAGGAGCGCATATTTCTACCCGAGCGGTTTTATTCCGAAAAATGATAACACCTAGTTCTATTTTCTTCGTCTCCGTGCTCCTCGTGTCCGTCTTGACGGGCTTCTTTTCTAGACCCTATTTCACGGACCGCGTTTTCTACTTGAATGAGGATACATACAAATTTTCAAGGGAGAAAGAAAGTCTAGTCACCTATCATAGCAGCACAGCCGGTCCCATCCAAGTACGCACCGACGACGAGTTGCACCGCACTTTGTTCATCGGCGAGCAGTCCTATGTGATTGCGGATAAAAGCGTCCCTTACTCGACCAAGTTTCGCGTGACCTATCCGAACGGCCATGTCTACAGCTTCGAGGATAATAACGGCATGCTCTTGAGCTACGATGACAAAGGCAATATCGTCATGGTTATTCAGACGTACGTCAACGGCGAGCGGATCAAGGAGGAAGGGGAAGAAGATTTTCCGCCGTCGGCGCTCGTAAGCGCGGCTTACTCCGATTATCATGTCAAACGAGGCATGCCAGGGTTTCTGGTTCTTCCCCTCGGCTTGTTGATCTTTGGTTGGTGCAGCTTCCGGTACCAAGCCTTCCAGAATTTAATGTTCTGTCTATCTCCACAGCGGCTCATGTACGAGAACCCCGAACCGAGTGACTTCTACTATTTCATTAGCAAGGTCGGCGGCATTGTCGTAATGATCGGTTCGATTTTCGTCGCTTTCAAAGCTTATTAGGCGCATGTGGACCGTTGCGCCGGCTGCCGTCCATCCACCGAGCGGTGTATGTGCGGCTATTGGCGAACCAGCAATGGAAGAGTTGAGGAAACACTTTTTCTCCTGGGGGATAAGATAAATAGCTAGTTCATTTCGCTAACGGGAAACGATAGTTGAATAAACGACCAGGAGGAAGGAATGTGCGAAAAATGGCTTGAACCGGTTCTTAGCTAACGGGCGGCGTAGTGATAAATTACAAATTCTTGTAACAATACATGAAACAATACGAATCAAAATAATAATATAATATTTGTGTGAAATCGCTTTCGAAACGATGTGATACGGTATTCAAAAGAGAAGCATTCAGCTCACCAGCCTAGAGGAAGCACCTAAGATCCGGTAAGTTTTTAGGTGGAAACATGCAAGGAACTTTACAAGCGTGTCAACTGGCATGGGTTTGGATTAGGCAACTGGCTGTCGAAATGTCAGCATAGGTACGCTTGCAAAGGTAAATGTGTAAAGGAGGTTCTGCTTTGGGTAATGACTATACACCTATGGCATTCCAGTTGAAAACTGAACGACTCGAACTGAATATGTGGGAGGAATCCGATGCAGACTGGCTGAGGCATCTTATTCGTGAGCGTGGAGTGGACATGCCTACACTCGAAGCCACTCGAAGCCTAATCATCGATATGCGCAAGAAAGCACTCGAAAATGGGATTTCCCTGCTCACTATTCGCCGCCGTGACGAGGGCGATTTCATCGGATACTGTGGCCTTATTATCGGTCGTACTACACTTGAAGAGCCTGAGATCGCATACGAACTGTTCCGCAGTGCTCACGGTAAAGGCTATGCGACTGAAGCAGCGTCCGCGGTCTTGGGCGCCGCGATAGCCACCAAGCGCAGACGGCTCTGGTCTACTGTGGGTGCATGGAATGCTGCATCCTTCCGAGTTCTCGAAAAACTAGGCTTTGAGCGGCAACATAGTACCTGGAAAGAGAATGGAGAAGAAATTGTTTGGAACAAGCGTGAACTTTAGAGAGATGGACAATTTAGGGCTTTGCTGTGAAAAGACTAATCGTATCTCATTGATCTCATTGTTTTCACGTTGGCTTCACTAACGGGATTGTAAAAACAAGATCAAAGGGCCATCCCTCAAAGGATAGCCCCAAAACTTGCCGTTACAGACAGTGCGGTGAATCGTATCACAGTAAATCATTGTTTAATATATTGTGCTTATACAGTTGAATGGAGGGTCTGCCATGGGCATTAGGAATTATTTGATTGGAGGCGTTTCCGGCGCTGGCAAAACTACGGTCTGCAACGAATTGGAGCGGCGCGGCTACCATGCTATTCATGGTGACCGTGAATTGGCTTATCAAGGCGATCCGGAAACGGGTACCCCGACGGATGGCTTTAAACCCGAACACCACATTTGGCATGTTGATAAAGTAAAAGCATTGGTCGACAATCAGGATGAGGCGGTAACATTTTTCTGCGGTGGTTCGCGGAATTACCCCAAATTCATCAACCTCTTCGACGGCGTGTTTGTCCTTGAGGTCGACCTGGAAACCTCTCTCCGGCGGATTGATGAGCGAGTGGCGCTGGACCCAACTGACTGGGGTGGCAGACCAGAAGAACGGGAGATTAGTGCGCGCTTGCATCAAACGAAAGAAGGAGTTCCTACAAACGGGATTATAATCGACGCCACCGCACCGATTGCGCACGTCGTTGACGAAATCCTCCGTCAAATCGAGTAAATGAACGCCAACGACAGTAACTTACGGGCGCTCAAGGACAACCCAATACATCAGTGCACCCCGATACGAATAGCACCATCCACTTACGTAACGGGAAACGATAGCTCAATAAAGAATTTGAAGGCAGCCGGTTACTTAGATCGGCTGTCTTTTCTCAACTAATGGGTAGTTATCAGAATCAGGTGAAAAGGACCATTGATAAAGATGGGATCTCTACATTCGGTTATCAACGCGCTGGAAATCTAAGTTCAGATGAAAGGGAAAAACTAGGACAGTACAAAATCAAGCTGAGTGGGCACCAACTCGAGCTTTTGAAGTCATAATGAAAGGGTGTCCCAAAAGTAAACTTGGAACCTAATGTAGCCCAAGACAAGAACTTGTACCGATTACCGATTAGATAAGCATCAAACTACATTTCACTGCAATCATTCATAAAGCTAACGGGCAGTTTATCACAGCAAATATTACGGAACCGGACAACGTCCTGCGAATTATGACTAGACTAATTGCCATTCCCTAAGGGGCTCTTTTTTATTAAATCTTTTTTCTTGACCTTTACATTAATGTGAAGCTTTATAATTAAGCTAACGTTCCCAATCGATGAGGTGATCGTTTTGAAGATCGGAAAAGTAAGAAAAATAACTGGAGTTAGTGCCCGTTCGATTCGTTATTATGAGGAGAAAGGATTGATCAAAACATCTCGTCAAGAAAATAATTATAGAGAATATGACGAAAAGACAATCGAATCCATTAACACAATTCAACTTTATTTAGGATTAGGACTGACAACTGACCAAATTCGGGACATTATCTTCTGTAGATTTCCTGAGCAACAAGAGCATAAAGAGAAAGACGTCTATTGTGAGGAATTGCTGCTTATGTATCAGTCGAAAATGCACGAGATTGACCAACAATTAGATGCTTTAACCAAAGCGAAGTTCAATTTGGCTGAAAAAATCGATCAGATGGTGCAAAAACGGGAGGAGGATAATAAATGACGATATTAGTTGCTGGGGCAACGGGAACCGTAGGGCGGCATGTCGTGGATCAACTCCTTCAAAGGGGACAAAAGGTACGTGCATTGACACGTAATCCGCAGCAAGCCAATCTTCCTCATGGTGTAGAGGTTGTCGCGGGAGATTTAAGTGATCCAAGTACGCTAGTTTCTGCGTTGGTTGGCATCAGCGGCATGCATTTAATTACAACAGGTGCCGAATATGCCCCGTTACAAACAGGACCAGAAATCGTTGAGCTTGCTGAGAAGGCTGGGGTGCGAAGGGTTACAGTTTTGTGGAACGGAGAGAAGGGCCCTTTTGAGAAGGCGGTTGAGTCAAGCAGTTTGGAGTGGACTCAGCTTCAAGCTTTTGAATTTATGGCAAACGCACGGAAATGGGCGAACTCTATACGCTCCGAGGGGGTTGTTCGAGACCTGTTCGGAGGATCACGGATTGCTCCTGTTCATGAAGCCGATATTGGAAGAGTCGCAGCAGTTGCACTAACTGGGGAAGGTCATGCAGGTCAAATCTATACATTAACAGGGCCTGAGAGTTTATCGGTTCAAGATAAAGTTCGGATAATCAGTGAGGTTATTGGACGTGAAATTCAATTTATCGAAAGCTCTGAAGAAGAAGAACGTGAACAGATGAGGAAAATGGGTGTACAGGAGGATGCAATAGATTATGTGATTCGTTGGCACCTTAATCCGCCTAAATCTGCTTATACCGTTATGTCGACAGTGGAGAAAGTAACAGGACACAAACCGTATACGTTCGCAGAGTGGGTTAAGGAGAATGCAGAATTTTTTATCAATTCGGATAACGCTTGAATCTATTATTTTATTAGACAGACGTGTCAGAGCACACATCGCTGGTAGCGATACGTTCAACGATTCGTTCTGAATTGTTAAGCTAACGGGAAACGATAGCTCAGGCGGACTCCCGTATCCCGCATTAGCCTTGCATCCTGCTCCCACATCGACCGCTCCCAGTGCTGCGGATAATAGTCAACACTCATTCTCATTTCATATCCACCCCTATATCCCAATACTGTCACATTAAATTATAGAGCACGCTTTCATTGTGAACGATGGTTATCAAGTCATGGAATAGCACGAAATAGACACTAGTGTGCACAAAAAAATGACGCACCAATCGTGCGTCATTTACGTTTTCATTCGTAGTTATTTATGGACTGTTGATAGAAAACACGTTCTCTCCATTGCGTGGGGGTCATATTAAAGTGTTTTTTAAACTGCTTTGAAAATTCCATCTGATTGTCGTATCCGACACTATTGGCAACTTCTTTTATGGTCATGCTGCTCTTTTTGAGAGATTGCGAAGCCATCTCCATTTTAAGAGAAATAATAAATTGCTGCGTACTTATGCCGCAAATGCTTTTGAAGATGCGTGCCAGGTGACTGCGGTCTATGTTTAAAAAATGGGCAATTTCGGAAACGGCTATCCGTTTGTGCACATTGCTTCTTATATAGTTTTTGGCATAAGAGACATAGGTTTCTGCCGTATTCTCATCTTTCGTCAATAATTTGCCCTTCGTAAGCGCCGCGATAAACGGCCAAAAATGGCTCATGATCGTTTCATAGTCGGTCCAGCCTAAATCGATTATATTCTTCAGCGCGTTTCCGACGCCGTTATCATCATTGATGACGTGGTTCTCGTTCGAGAATCCTGTCACGGACATCATCTTCTCCGAGAAGCTGCCGTCAAACTCTATCCAGCGATACAGCCACGGATCATGGTCATCCGCTTTATAATAAGCCGTTTGTTTCGGATAGATCAGGAAAAACTGTCCCGCGTGTACTTGATAAACTTTTTTATTAATATGCAACTCGCCATGCCCGCTGTAAATGTAATGGATGAGATAGAAGTTACGCGCCGCGGGCCCGAAGGAATATCCGTTATCGCACTGCTGTTCCCCATATTGCATGGGATAAATATCGGATGAGATTAAAGGACTTTTAGCATAATAGAGTTTCATTGCATTCAGCTCCCGGAACTACTATATCACATTTCCCCATAATCACTCGATAAAAACACATTTATCTACTCCACTATTTATCCTATCATAACAATAAAAATGCAACTTGCGAGGAGGATTTCTTATGGAGAAAGTATCAGCTAAGGTTACATCAAGGACAGCGCCGGACAAGATCACGGATCCCGACTACATGTTTCCGGCTTTCTCGAACGGCAAGGTGCTTCTGAATAAAAAGCAAGGACGCCTCCCTGCCATGGGCTGGAACAGCTGGAATGCCTTCGGCAGCAAGAACAACGAGGCTCTCACAAAGACGATGGCGGACACGATCGTCGATTTGGGACTTGCGGAGTTGGGATACAAGTATGTCGTGCTTGATGACGGCTGCTATAAATCCGAACGCGTCAACGGATTGCTTTCTAACGAATCGATTAAATTTCCAAGCGGCTTTAAGGCGCTATCCGATTACATCCACGGCAAGGGACTTAAATTCGGTATGTACAACGATATAGGGACACATCTTTGCGCAGGCTCCGCGGTAGGCACTTGCGGCTTTGAGGATGTCGACACGAGGTCTTATATAGAATGGGGGGTTGACTTTATCAAGGTTGACAATTGCTACTACCTTTGGGATAACGCCACGTTCTCGGACTCTGCAAATGCCAAATATTCCTATGCCCCGAATATCAGAAGCATAACGGTTATGGGCGACAAACTGAATATTACTTTTAATGCGGTGAAGGACGGTGTGCTTCTAGGCCAGGGCGCATCCAAAAACAGTGGCGACTATGTAACAAACATCGGTACCTTCGATGGAACAAACGTGGGGACAACACCTGTGGGCGACCGCTGGGGAGAGCTGGCGTTTACCGTGAACGCGCCAGCTGGCGGAAACTACGCCATAACCGTCAATTACGCAAGCGGCGAGGAGAATGGCATGGGACGCTGGCTTCAGCTTGCGGTTGGAAGCGCAGAGAATGAAACCCGATATTTTGATGATTTGCTTCCCCTTACCGAAAGTACGGCTGCCTTTTCAGATTCGGAAGAAATAACGGTTTCCCTAAATGAGGGAGAAAACATCATCCGTCTTATGAACCATAGAAGGCAGGAAAATACCCTTAATTCCTATGCAGTTTTGCTGGAAGGCTTGAACAAGGTTGACCCTAACCATGATATTGTATTCTCCATCTGCGAATGGGGGAAAACGCAGCCGCAAAACTGGGGATATAAGGTTGGAGACTCCTGGCGCATTCTTAACGATATAACCTTCAGCGTCGGCTCCGATGGCAATCCGGGCTCCGCCGAATGGAGTTCAAACCATACCGCAAGCATAACCTCGCAATATAGCAAGGCGGTCATTATGGATGAGTTTGCCGGGCTTGATAAGGGGTGGAACGATCCCGATATGCTTGTCATCGGTATGAACGGGATCACGACGACCATGAGCAAAACGCATATGACGATGTGGTGCATGATGAATTCTCCGATTATGCTTGGAATGGATTTAAGACGGATTGCAAAGGGCGACGAGCTATGGAGGATTATTGCGAACAAAGAGGTCATCGCCTTGAATCAGGATCCCCTCGGTGTCCAGGCCAAAAGAATTTACTGCTCGATCGACTATGACAATCCCGATACGGCCTATATTGCGAATATCAACCGGGTTGATATTCTTGCTAAGCCTCTTGCGAACGGAGATATGGCCATATCCTTTATCAATCTCAGCGACTCGAAAGATACGAAAATGCACTCCGTTGATGTAAGCCGCATTATCGATTATCTTGGGCATAAAATGGTTGATGCTGAAAAATTCAAACATGCTACAAGCTATTGCCTAAAAGATTTATGGACAGGCGAGGTTACTACGAGGATATCAGAGACCTTTTCTGTTACAGGCATTGACGCCTATGACAATGTTACCCTAAGAGTTACCCCTGTATAGTAAGCTGATGATTGAGGATCTTGTTACTACCGAACAGTTTGTGACCATGGTCATTAGAAGCATAAAAGGCCATATAGAGCCAACGCGCGGCAGTTGGTCGTCAGGCTATATGGATTACGCGTTGTATAAGGGAATAATCGAGGACTATGATCTAACCAACATAAGCAAACCCATTGAGCGCCGTTCCGCTGCAAGAATCGTTCACGAGACCCTGCTGACAGAATTCGGAGAAAAAGACGAGCATGATTGGTCGGCGGCAGAATATCTTAGGGACTTGTATTCCTGCCGTACCTGCGTCATGCATATCGCGCAGATGTATGTAAAAGGTATAATGCACGGACGTGACCCGTACCTGTTCGATACAGCGGGCAGCTTAAATCGTGTGGAAGCCGAAGAAGTTGTTGCGAGAATGCTTGATAGGGAGCAGCGTATGCCTCACACAGGGGGCAGAGTATTTCAAAGTAAACATCTGACCCCCGATGAAGCATGGGAGCTTATGGTGAATGACCCTACGGCTATGCTAGTAGATGTGCGGACGAATGAGGATTATCGAACAGGGCATATCCGGGGAAGCATTTGTATACCGTTACAGGATATCTCCAATAACCCGTTCTCGGTATGCGTGCGAAAGGATACTCCATTAATCCTTTACTGTCAAATGGGGTATAAAAGTTCTATAGCGGCACAAGCCCTTATAGATGCAGGTTATAGCAGAGTTTATACGATTCCAGGAATAGAGCAGTATTCGTATCCTTTCATATAGGAGACCGGCTGCTTCCGCTGTCCTCATAATAGCCCCCGTCCTTGTTTCGAGGGAATAGCATGGCAGGCTTCGAGGGTGCGGGATATGTGATGGGCTACGGCACGAATGCCGACGCTAATACTCGCTTCGTTGTCAGCGTGCTTGACGATGGTATGTATGGCGGGACGATTCGTTACGCGTCCGGCTATGGCGCCATTCAGATTGATCACGACCGTAAGCCTTCTGCGGGATTATCCGTATCGAATACGAATGGGCAGTGGGAGGAAGCAACGCTGCGCATGTTCCTGCGAGCAGGAGCATGACTGGAGACGAGAGCCTTCCGAATCGCTGGCTATCCGCAGGGCAACATATGAAGATGTGGACGGTATTCGCTCCCTTTTTATCGACGCAGCGCAATGGATTCATTCGGTTCATGGCTTCTGGCAATGGCGTGTAGAAAGCTTCGAACGCGAGATTGTCGATGCATTTGTCCGTGATAATGAAGTGTTCGTCGCTGTTCTAAGGAATGAACTTGTCGGGTGTTTCTCCGCCCACTGGGTATACGAGGAAATATGGGGAGAGCAATTTCACGAGGACGCGGGGTATGTTCATCGGTTATGCGTCTCACGCAAACGGAAGGGTGAAGGAATTGGCCGTGAACTCATTCGCTACGCGGAAAGTTATGTTCGGGTCAATGGAAAAAGCCGGCTTCGTCTCGACTGTATGGCCGACAACCCAAGACTAAATTCATACTACGTAAATCTAGGATTCTGTCGGGGGACAAGAACTTGGTCCCATTGAAAGTCGCTTATGTAGCGGCTTTTTTGTTTTATCGGTACAAGTTCTTGTCCCGAGTCGAGGACAAGAACTTGTACCTTTTGCCGTAATGGACAAGAACATGTTCCGATTACCGATTAGATAAATATCTAACTGAATTTTAAAGCTATTCACTAGGCTAACGGGCAGGATTACGCAACAAAGTTCGAGAATACATCGTAGCATCCATTCTCCCATTCTAGCATTTGGACATTTCGACGGCACGTGAAATATTCCCAGGTTATACTTTTGGAACAAGAAGATGCTTGTAAATCCGTACCGAGGTGATGGGAATGAAAGAAACAGAGATTTCACAGAGCACGCCCAAGACGGGAGACTTGCTTGTCGTTTTTACAGCTGGGATCGGACTATTTCTGTCTACGCTAGATTCAGGCATGATTAATATTGCGTTGCCGACACTGTCGCAGACCTTTCATTACGGTAAATGCTTTTAATCCGGGGCAAATGCCGGTTTCGATGGTACACGGAAAAAAAATCTTCGGATTTTATCGGAGCGTTAAGGCACTTATCGAGGTGTGGAGGGCAAATCTGAGCAAGTAACCGACAATACACTGCTCAGCGGCAACTAACTAAATTGAACGTCCCTGTACCGGAGACCCTTCGGTGCCGGGACGTTTTTGCGTGATAGTTTTGGAGATTAATTATTAATTGGCCACCCTGGTCTGTACGGTTACTCTTATATCCGACAAAGGGAATTCCGCAAAGTTGTCGCCCATTCCTGAGGCATATCGAAAAAGGAAATGTGATGTCCCGGAAAGGTTACCATTTCACAGCCGAGCTTCTCGGCTAAGATGGGAACGGATCGTCCATAATATTTCTTTTTATCCAACGTCATCTTGCCTGCGGCAACAGCAATTTTCACCCTGTTTTGCCTAATCTTTTCGATATCGGGCATATAGTTAATGCTAGGGAGCATCTCTTGCCGGATTAAAAAGTGTTCATTGTTCGCTTCGGTTACCCGTTGCTGATAATCTTTCGGTACGGTCTTAAAAGCGCTGAAGGGTATGGACAGGGATAAATTAAATCTGAGGCTGGCTGCTTTAACACCAAATCGAAATGAGGTTCGATAGACATTCGCAAAAAACCTTTGCCACTTCTCGGAATCTGGCAGCAATTTGATGGAAGGCGGTTCGTGGACCACCATTGCTTTGACCACCTGCGGATATCTTGCCGCCATTTCCAGCGCGAAAACGGCACCTCCGCTATTTCCGAAAACATAAGCCGATGGATGACCGGCTGCTTCCAACACCGCAACGGCATCTCGTGCCTGTTGGCTGACCTCGAAATTTTGCGGGTCGTTCCGGGTGCTTCGTGAATTGCCGCGACGATCATATGTGATTACCTGGTATTCGTCGGCGAGAATATCAGCAACATAGGTATAAAATCCGGCATCCCCGTTCCCTCCCGGTATCATGAGAAGTGGTTCACCTTCTCCCCGTACTTCGTAATAGAGCTCGTCACCCTCGGTTTTTACGTATCCCGACTTTACCATGAAAGAACCCCCCCAGTATTTGAGTTATCTACGTTTCAAAAATGGATATGAACTTCGTGCCAATGCTAGTGCTCCCCAAAACAAGGCAAGTGCCAGGACAGGATGAAGCGCGCCGCCGAATCCATGCGCCGTATAGTATTGAACATTAAAAAGAAGGAATAAACCGAGACTCCCCCAGATCATCCTCCAGGATAGCTTCCCAATCATACCAAGGACAAAGAGGAATACCGAAATGTATTCAAACATATGAATGAACGTTCGGTGCCACTCCCATGCTTCCGAATGACCGAACAACGCCATCCCAGCCAGATACACTTGTATCACGATACAAATGACCAATATCAAAGATAGCAGGGAGAAAGCCACTCTGCAGACCATTAGCCGCTTAGGCTCTGTTTGATTGCCTTCTGCCACCAAGTTCAAGCTCCTTTCATCAGATGTAATTTTCCAAGCCCATTCTTTTTAGCTCATCGGCGATTTGATCGTAGATTTTGTGCAGCATGCGGATCATATCATCCTTCTCAGCTTCGCTTAACGGACTGAAAAACTCGCTGTCTTTTTCGATTCTCGTCTCATGCATCTTCTCATGATCCCGATAAATTTCCCTTCCGATATCTGTAAGCTTAAAATAGATCTCCTTTTTATTTCCAGGTTTTTGGTAACTCTCGATCGCCCCGATCTCGATTAATCGTTTGGTCACCTTACTGATGGCACCTCGGGTGACTTGAAAAGCCTTTGCCAATTTGGAAACATTTGTATCCTGCATTTTCTCGATGAAATCGATGCAGTGAACTTCCATGAATGTGTTTTCGCGCATGAACTTGTAGTTTTTTTCTTCCATCTTTTTGAGCAGGTTATGTCTTTCCGAAACACGATTAAAAATACGGCTTAATTCTTCATCAGTAGACATCGTTCACCTCAATATTGTTGACTTAGGAAACAATAAAATATTAATGCATATTGTTTCCTAAGTCAACAATATTTTTAAGCATGGCAGCATTATCAGGTAAATTAAGCTAACGGGCAGGATAACTTAATCGATTCACGAATATGAAAATATAGAGTTGTACTCAAAGCTCCCATGATCTATGAGATAGCAAGGATCAAGTAGTTATTTTTCGATTCATAACATATCGTTTGTCGCTGTACATATCGATTCGAGAGAGGGGTAGGAGTCTAATGAAGTACGCAAAACACGGCAGAACAGTCCCGCATTACGTACGGCGCAATGAAACTGGGAGGGGGTTTTGATTTTTGTTCAATTTAAGATCTGTCGAGGGACAAGATCCATGGTCCCATTGAAGTCGCTAATTTGGTCATAACCCTGTCAAGTAGACAGTAAAAAAAGACAAGAATTAAGTTGCGACCGTTTCACGGTATTCTACCGGGGAACGGTCGTTTAATTTTTCTGGAATCGGTTGTGTTTATAGAACAGAATATATTCGCTCACTTGCTGTTCAATCTCCGCCTTGTTTGCTGCCTGACGACAAGAACAATCTAACATCCATGCAATCTCATTAAGCTAACGGGCAGTATAGTTTTAAATCAATCATGCAAAATTGTGGTAAAATAAAGAAAATTTTTAAGGCTGGTGAAGTTGTGGAAAGAGAATTGTTAGCCAAGCAGGTTTACGAAACAGCACACTTAACAGGAAGCTTTAAATTAAGATCTGGAAAGGAATCAAACGACTATTTTGATAAATACCTGTTTGAGTCTAACCCTGTCTTACTCAACGAAATAGCTGAGCATCTGTCTAAGTGAATCCCTCCAGGCACCGAGGTTATGGCAGGGATTGAAATGGGCGGTATTCCAGTCGCAACTGCACTATCTTTAAAGACAGGTATACCAGCGGCATTCGTTCGAAAAAAAGCAAAAGAATATGGAACATGCAAGCTTGCAGAAGGCATTGAGGTAGAAGGAAAAACTGTTTGTATCATCGAGGATGTCGTTACAACAGGAGGACAGATCCTCTTAAGTGCGACTGATTTGCGTAACGCTGGAGCCAATGTTGTGAGCGTCCTTTGTGTAATTGAAAGGGAACAACAAGGAAGAAACAATCTTGAAAGTGACGGTCTTAATTTCTACTCCTTATTTAAGATGGAGGAGCTCCTTGAGGCTTCTGCAGCAAGCAACTTAACGTAAATTTATGACTTACTTATATAAGAGCTGTCGAACAATTTAGGCAGCTTTTTGTTCAATAAGCTATCGGGAAACGATACCTCATTAAAAACAAGAAGCCAGCCGATCACTTTGACCGGCTGGCTTTGTTCAACTAACGGGCAGGATAGTTCAATTATATGTTCATTGTTGTTGATTAAATTATTTACAGAATATTCCGATGATCTTATATTGAGCTTAATTCAAAGTTTTCAAATGCGACGAAGAGGACAAGTAGATCCGGAAACGCCGTTCAGAGAACTGACGGGTGGTGCGAGGCAGTGGGATCCCGAATCAAAAAATCGCCTCTGAGCAGGCCTCCGAAATAATAGTAGACGGGCCCGGGATTCTACCGTTACAAAGAAGCATCGTTGTTAGACGATGGCTAAGAGGACGTTTTATGTAAACGTCAATCAGGGTGGTAACGCGATTGGTTTCCTTCACCTGTCGAGGGACAAGAACATAGTCCGATTACCGATTAGATAAGTATCTAACTGGGTTTCCATGCAAATTCATTAAGCTAACGGGCAGGTTAGTATAATTTCCTTGTGAAAACAAGTGGAACATAATGTATTCATTTTACGTCTGCCATATTAAAGGGAGGGATTCGATGCCTCGAAAAATTCTGCCGATTGTTTTCTCTATCGTAATGTTATTGAGTGCTTGCAGGTCAAATGAAAGCTCTTCGGAACCACAAATGGGTAATATTCCTCCTCAGCCAGAAGTCAACGTTAATGGAGAATCCATTCGGGTGTATCAAAGCTCATACTGTTGGGGAAACACTTGTGCCGATTATATAGGTCCAGAAGAAATGCTTAGGGATAAGGAAAAAGAAACAGTACTTGCGAATGCAACTATTAAGTTTAGATTTGAAGGAAAACAGCCAACTGAGATAAGCCTTTCCAAATATCATAATGGCGCACATTCTCAAGAAACAATAAATGAGAACTCCTTCCATGCTCCTGAAGAAAAAGGTGCTTATTACTATTCTCTTTCTGCAACTTGGCTAAAAGATAAGGAAAAGAGAATTTCTGAAGGTAGTTCAAGCTACGTATTTGTAATCGAAGTGCAAGATTAATTTGTTATTGTCGTTAAAGTGGCACTGTTTTCCAATCAAAAATTAAACTAACGGGACACGATAGCTCAATAAATAAACTAAACACGGTTGGTCCCCTTATAAGTCGCTTAGACTAGCGGCTTTTTTTGTATTTAACGAAAACTAAATAAATTTCTGCACAAACCGTATTGACATTAATTAACTACAATTGTAGTATTAATTTGCAACTACAACTGTAGTTTGTAAAAATAAAAAATTTAATTATAGGAGAGGAGCATTACCAAGTGAAAGCAGCAACGAAAGTAGCAATCGCGACACTAAGCAGCATTTTATTAATGGGTTCTTCCGTCAGCCTCGCGGCGAAGACGCAATCCTCCGAGAAAGTCCAAGAAGCCGCTGTTAAAAAAACGGCCGAAGCAGCTAAGACTATATCTGCAGAGGAGAAAAAGTTTATCGAAAATGAGATCCAAAGAGTGAAGAAGTTGAGCCAAGAGTCTGGCGATATGTATGTCTTGTATTATAAATACCCCCAATTAAATAGCGGATTTGATATTAGTTATTGGGGAGGGATACATGAATTCACAACATACGAGGACTACTTGAAAAAAGCCTCTACCCTGAAGGGATCGATCTTGAAGCAGCCTGCGAACCTGCCAAAAGGATACAAGTTCTTAACAGCAGTCATTGAAGCTCCGATCGAAGGAAAGTTCGTTGATGAAGTAAGGGCCGAAGGTAAGAAGAGCGGAAAGCCCATCTATGTGAAAAAGATCGACTGGAAAGAGGCGGCAACGATCGGACTTAAATATACGAACGGAAAAGACACGCTGGGCTTTTCCAAGTATTCGGTAGATTCAAAGGGAAACATGAAGAAAGGCTTTTATAACGATACGCTGCCGGCACACGTCTTTCCAAAATACGTCTTTTGGAATGATGGCGGCAAATTCGAATACAGCATTTCAACCTCATCTGTGGATATGCCCAGGAAACAGAAGATTGAAATTTTAAAAGCAGCCGTGAAAAAATAACATATTAATTCAGCTATAGGTTTTCTCGAACAGGTGCTCCAAAATACGATTACATGGGTTCTTTTGGAGATCGTCATGACCGCAGACGTGCGAAACATTTTTGTGTGTAACAAAAACGAGAATATTACGCTCTCACATACAAGTTGACATTACTAAACTACAATTGTAGCATGTGTATTGTAACTACATATGTAGTTTGAGTACATTGACTTTGGAGGTTTCATGCATGAATCAAATACCACCGATTACGGATGCAGAACTGGAAGTTATGCGTGTATTATGGGCCAATCGCGACTGCCCTTCCAGCGAGGTCGTAAAGCAAATGACGGATCGAATGGGGTGGAGCCCCAATACGACCCGGACGCTCCTAACTCGTCTGGTGCAGAAGGAAGCAGCGGGTGCGAAACTGGAAAAGGGTTCAAAGCGCACCCAACTATTTTTTCCGATCATCAGCGAGCAGGAGTATCTGCAGTCCGAAACCAAATCCTTCATGAAAAAACTCTATGGGGGAGCTTTAAAGCCGATGCTGGCTAACTTTCTGCAGGATAAGAAACTAAATGCACAAGAAATCGAGGATCTAAAGGCTTTGTTTGACGAAAACCGCAGCGACGGGGAAACAGAAAAGAGAGAGCCCTGATGAGTCTTACATTGCTTGAGAATGTATCGTCTTTTTTCGGCTGGGTGATTCGCGGATCGTTCATGGCCTTCATCCTGATTGTACTTGTCCTGATCCTGCAGTTTCTATTGAGAAACAAGATTGGAGCCAGATGGAAATATTGGCTTTGGCTTCCCGTGGCCATTCGCCTGCTGCTCCCTTGGGCCCCGGAATCCTCGCTTAGCCTATACAATGTTTTGTCCCTGGAGGCCATAGCGCCCGGTATTCATCAACAAACTCAAGCTTCATCGGGTTGGAAGGAAGCGGGGAGAATAAGCGAGGCAACAGTTCATGTTGAGCGCTCTACAAACCCGGAAGCAAGCGGAACTTCGGAAGTACCTGTATTTGAATCGGGACCTGTGCAGGAGGGCGTATTTTGGTGGAATGGGTTCAAGCAAATAGGCTTCGCCAATACGCTGATGTCGGTCTGGCTGGCAGGCGTGCTGCTTTTTTCGGCGAAAACGGTATGCGACCAGCTTCGATTGAAACAAGCTCTGCGCACGGGTCGAAAAATAGATACGCCTCTTCTATCGGCCGTATTTCACGAGACGAAACAGCAAATAGGCGTAAAGCGTAACGTGCATTTTGTGGCCAGCGAGCGAATTCCCGGACCTGCCGTGGTCGGTTTTCGCAATCCGGCGATCGTTATTTCGCCCAGTCTGCTCATTACGCTGAAAAAAGATCAACTTCAATATATTCTGGCGCATGAGTTCGCGCATATTCAGCGGCGGGACGTCGCCGTGAACTGGTTGATGCATATCATCCTGATCATTCATTGGTTTAATCCGTTATTATGGCTAGCCGTACGTAAAGCAAGACAGGATCAGGAGATGGCCTGCGATGCATTTGCCTTGAATCGGATGAGCCCGCAGCAAAACAATGCATACGGACAAACGATCATCCATGTGTTGGAGCATTATTCAGGAAACCAACGCCAACCGGGGCTTGCCGGCTTGTCCGCCACACATAAACAAATGAAAAGGAGACTTACGATGATTAAACATTTTCACAAAAAATCATACCGCCTGTCCATTCTGGCTATGGGGATGATTATTGCGCTTGGCAGCGTGACATTGGTTAATGCTAAGGAAAGCGATTCAGGGAGCGTAACACCGAAGGCTCCCGTGCAATCGGAACAGGATTCAAAAGCTGTTGTGAATCATGTGCCGGATATGATCTATCCCGAGGGAAATATAGACCGCGAGCTATACAAGACAGAACTGGAAAAGGCGCAAAATAAAGCAGTAGCTGCAGCCAAGGCTCTAACTCCAGAGGAAAAAAAGTATATCGAAGATGAGACCAATAGAGTGAAGAAACTTAGTGAAGAGACAGGCGATATGTACGTTCTGTATCATAAATATAAGGACCCTAACAGTGGATTCGACCTAAGTTATTGGGGAGGGATAGAAACATTCTCCGCTTACGAGGACTACTTGAAAAGTGCTGCTACGCTCGAGGGCTCCATTCTGAAGCAGCCCGCCAACTTGCCGGAGGGATATAAGTTTTCCAAAGCAAGAATTGAAGGTCCAACCGAAGGAAAATTCCTTGATGAAGTAAGGGCCGAAGGCAAGAAGAGCGGTAAACCCGTCTATGCGAAAAAGATAGACTGGAAAGAGGCGGCAACCATCCGTCTTGAATATACGAACGGGAAAGATACGCTGGCCATTTCGAAATATACGTTGGACTCAGAAGGAAGCAAGAAAAAAGGTTTCTTTGAGGATGAATTACCGGCACATATCTATCCAAAATACGTTTTTTGGCATGAAGGTGGCTTCGAATACAGCATTTCAACCACATGGGATATGTCCAAGGATCAGAAGGTCGAAATTCTGAAAGAAGCGGTGCAGAAGTAATATTTTGAGCAAGCTTCGATCTTGCGCGGGAAAGCCCATGCAGTCTGGAAATTGGATTGCATGGGTTATTTTATAATGCTGTTCGAGTTATGTCGAGGGACAAGAACATAGAAAGTCGCTAATTTAGCGGCTTTTTTGTCTTATCGGTACAAGTTCTTGTCCCGAGCCCAGGACAAGAACTTGTACCGATTGCCGTAATGGACAAGAACATGAGCCGATTACCGATTAGAGAAGTATCTAACTATATCACCTACGACAGTACATTCATACGTTTATGTATTTTCTACCCATTTAGCATTTTCCACACAATATTTTCCTCTTTATAGATTCATGCGCAGGGTTAGGTAATTGTCAGCAGCAGAAAATCAACAGCCTATGGAAATATGTAGCTTTACTAAAAAGTAAAGCAGTTTTTATACTAAAGAGCCTACGAAGTCTGATGCTCGCTTGGAGTTGGTGAATTGCACAATAAACTAACCAACCACAGAGCGAATGACCGTAATGGCAATAAAATGAGGATCATGGTGATAGCAATCGTGATGGCCGTGATCAAGAGGGGGGGATTGAGCAGTAACCTGGCATCGATCGAGTTTTACGTATGATCTTTACTGTACCAGGCAAAGGAACTAGAGCATGAGCAGTTTTAAAGATGTATAGTCCCATCCTTTGACGAATCAATTTAAAGCGCTTTCAATAATCATAAGAAACGGGGGATTACATTAATGTCAAAAAGGATTGTTTACGCAAAAAGAAGCGCTATATCCATTCTTTCACTCATGTTGGTTATGGTATCGCAATGGTGGATCGCGGCTCCGGCAGATGCACGAGTGGACAAAGCGTTCGGAGAGCCGTTCTCCATCGGTTCCCCGATTGAGAACGTAGCTGTTTTTGACGCGGCTTTCGGAAACGAAGATGGCCGAGATGTCATGTATACGACTGTAACTGGCAAGCCGGCCATATTCCAGGTGGTAGATCTGGTGAGCAGGGAGGTGCTGCGCAAATTCACGCTTGAAGGAACCGAAAGCTCCTGGACGCATATCACTCTGCCGGACGGTACGGTCTATATTGGCGGTAACGGTAAGCTGTATACGTATTCGCCTGTAACGAAGGGGCTGCGCGACCTGGGCGGGATTGGAGAAAGTGTCGTATACGGACTGACGTATGACGAACAGGGCCGGGTATATTTTGGTTCTTATCCAAATGCAAAGGTTGGACGCTACGATCCCTCCACCGGCGAGATGAAGGATTACGGCAACGTAATGCCTGGTCAAAGTTATACCCGGGCCACAGCCTATCATAATGGATATCTGTATGCAGGTATCGGTATTCAGGGAAGCCTTGTAAAGGTGAACGTGGACACGGGGGAAAAGGAACAAATTCCGCTGCCGACATATGGTGGTGCGGTGGAGACTGCGCAAGTGTATCAGCTTGATGCAGCAGGTAAGTATATCGTAGCTGGCCTGAGCGGAGGGAATAACGCTCTGCTGTTCTATGACACGGAAGCCGGGGATTGGAGTGATACCTACTTTTTGGACAATAAGGGAATTCGATTATCGTTTGGCGAGCCGGGCAGCAACAAAGTATATTTCGTACAGAACAACCGGTTGATGGAGCTCGATCTCATCACAATGGACGCGGTCGACACCGGAATCGAATATACCACCTACCTTCGCAATACCGCGTGGGTCGAGATGACGAACGATCCGGAGCTCCCGGGAAAATCGCTGGCTACCGTCATGTGGTCGGGAGCGGTGGCTTACATGAATATGGAGACGAAGAAGGTCAAGTCGGTTACCTACCCGTTCTCCGGTAATCCGATTCCGATTCAGACGCTGGAGAAAGGGCCGGACGGCAAGCTGTACATGAGCGGTTATCCGGGTGGGAAAGGGGCTTCATATTCCCCGATTTCCGGTGAAATTGAAACCTTCTCTTTAGGACAGGCGGAAGGCATGGCTGCACTCGGTGACAAAATGTACTTCGGTCTTTATCCGGGAGGTTACATCCGGGAGCTGGATGTGAACCAGCCGATTCAGGATGGAGTCAATCCGAAGGAGATATATAAAATTCCTCACGAGGACAGACCGTTCGCCATGACGTCTGGCGAAGGTAAGCTGTTTATTGGCACGATTCCGGACTACGGAGAACTCGGCGGCTCGCTGACCGTATAT
Source organism: Paenibacillus sp. SSG-1 (assembly GCF_002224835.1). Taxonomy (NCBI): domain Bacteria; kingdom Bacillati; phylum Bacillota; class Bacilli; order Caryophanales; family Paenibacillaceae; genus Paenibacillus; species Paenibacillus sp. SSG-1. The sequence goes on along the minus strand of NZ_MBRK01000001.1, from coordinate 2,791,631 downwards.
GATCCGTCACGCGGTCCTGAACAAGGATTTACTGTCTATGAAGACTTTGTACACAACCAGTCGATCGTCGGCCTTGCCGTCCACAACGGAAAGCTTTACGGTTCGACTACCATAGCTGGCGGCCTTGGAATCGATCCGACGGAAACAGCGGCCAAAATATTTGTATGGGATATCGCCAGTGGAAGGAAGCTTCAAGAATTCATTCCCGCCATCCCGGGTGCATCCGTTCAACCTAACATGATTGGTGGACTAAGTATCGGTCCTGACGGATTGCTCTGGGCAGCGGCGGATGGAACGATCTTCGCCATGGATCCGGAGACAATGGATATCGTGAAAAGCGCCAATATTTATCCGTCCGTATCCAATTATGGAAGATGGCGTCCGGTTCACATCCGGTGGAGCGAAGACGGCTACATGTTCACGACGCTTGCGGGCAGGATAACCGTAGTTGATCCAAAAGATCCCGAAGCTGCGGTCACGCTCTCGTCAACGCAATTGATGACACTTGGCGAAGACGGGCATATCTATTATTCAGATGATACATTACTTAAAAAAATCGAAGTGACGAAGGGAAGCGGAGCTGTTCACATCCCGATCGAGCTCCCTCTATTGAACAGAAGCTTTGACCAGCCTCTTGATTCCGGCGTGATCCCGGGCTGGAGCTCCTTGTTTAAAATAACGCCAAACGTGTCTTTTGGGCAGAGTGATGAGCAGACCGTAAGCGGGCCGAGTAGCCTGAAGATAACGGATACTTCCACGACGGAAACGGTCGCGGTCGCATCCGATTCCGTTCCCGTGAAACCGGGTACGGCGTATTCGGCGAGATTCCATGTTTACTTGCAGGAAGGACGTACCCTCGCTTCATTGAATTACTATGATGCCAACCATAAGCAAGTCGGCGGGACTTCGCTTCAAATTACCGCAGGAAACGGAAAATGGCAGCAGCTTGAGATGAGCACCGTTGCTCCGGAGAATGCAGCTTACGTCAGGCTGGTCTTTTTCTGTTCCCAGTTATGGATGACGAAGGCGTATTATGATGATGCATCCATAACCTATATGGAGACGGTCACGCCGGATCAGCTGCCGGAATTAATCGAATCTCGAATCGATCAAGGTGAGATACAATACCCGCTGTCGAAGCAGCTTTCTAATGCAATTCGTCAAGCACTGTTTCACTATGGAGAGGGCCGCCTCGAACAAGCGGTTCATCAGTTGGAGAATGCATTGAAGCATCTGGATCGTTCGGGGGAAGGAAACATCGAGGAAGGAACCCGGATATACGTTCAAAGCGTAATTCGCGCGTTCATCCAATCATGGCGTTAAATAGATAAACGGATCAATTATCGTTGATCTAATGAAGAGAGCTGGAATTCACCCTTCCATGCTCTCTTTTTTGTACGAGCTCAGTTGGCATTCAACTAACGGGTAACGGGCAATTTATAGCGGACAGAATGTTATGCGCAAGCCATTGAAAAGCAGCAGAAGAAGGTGTCGGAGGACAAAAACATTGTCCCGAGTCGAGGACAAGAACTTGTACCGATTGCCGGTATGGACAAGAACATAGTCCGATTACCGATTAGATGAATATCTAAGTAATCCCAATGCTACTTCCATTAAGCTAACGGGCAGGATATTTGACTTGATGTTAAAATGTAAGTAAAAAACGCATTAATGATAGTAATCACAAATGAAGTAAAGGATTGTGGCAAAAGTTGAAGAAAAGATTTTCGACTGAAAAAGCAGAATGGTCTGATACAAGAGAAAAACAGTATCGAAAAGACTGTTTAGATATCGTATTTCAGTTCGGTGATATACTAAAAAAGATAGATGATAAAGTGTTTTTGATAAGAAACGGTAAACAAATCGAGATATTGAAACCAGATAAACAAAAATCATTTTGGTATGAAACTTGGTTAAAAATAAAGGATTACTACGGAGTATAATCTTTTAGCTTCGTATTTACTGTTTCGGGAAACTATAGCTGAATAAACTACCAGGAAGAAGCTGCCGATGCTATTAGGCAGCTTCATTACGTGAACGGGCAGGATAAGTGAGGAAGGGTTGCGGATATTAAGTAAGATTGAGTTATTATCGGTAGAGGTGATTCTATTGAAAGTTGAGCTTAGAGAGCACGCAGAAAAAGTTTTAACTCATTTATTTATTGGAAGTCAATTGGATGGTGTTAAGTTCGGTCTAAGTCCCGCTACGCTTTTAATACGCTTTGAACACTACGAGGACAATTCTCCGGATCAACTTTGGCTTAATATTGAGTCGAAATGGGATCTATACCCCAAAAACACCAATGACTTTCCTGATTCTGAAGGCGAAATGAGGGAGCTTTCAGAAGAAGATGAGTATAAAATGATTTTTGAATTACGCAGAGAGAAAGTGACAAATATAAAGCTTGGCAAGCTTGTCCCTCACCTATATATTAAGTTTGAGTCAGGGCAGACGCTTTTTGTTAATGGGCACCATGAAAAATATGAGTGCTGGCAAGCAGGAGATGGCTCAGAATACACTGGAAATGAGTGGCTTGTAGTTGCTACTCCTGGAGATGGCATCTCCACGTGGGCACCCGAGTCATTCAACTAACGGGGAACATTAGTTCAATAAGAAAATTGCAGTTGCCTAAAACCTTCAATCTCTGTTGAGAGGGGAAGGTTTTTTTGTTAGATCATAAAGCTATTCCTTGGCTTAAAGAACTATCTTATAAAGCATGCTTTTTGGAACAGCTGAGAAAACAGAACACAGCAGAGAGAAAATGAAGATCGGATACGGCCGGGTTTTAGCGAGGATTGCAGATATATGTACAAAATACGAGTTTTGTGAAAAAGCACCAAAGAAACGGTCGGATGACGGCCAATTTTTCTACTTTTATATATTCACACTACTTCATCACTTATCCATATTGTTAACGGCTTTTCTCATCTCTTCATCCGTTAAATGTGTATAGATCATCGTCGTCTGGATCGATGAATGCCCCAACTGGTTCTTCAGCCTCGGCACATCGTTGTTCTCCAGGTGGTAGCGGGTTGCGAAGGAATGTCTCAAGGAATGCACTGTTAGCGCTGGTTTACCAAACGCTGCAGCGTATTTTTCGATCAGCTTTTCAATCGATCTTGGCGTTAACCGCCGGCTTTTGCCTTTGCGGCCGATTGGCGCTGCTATAAATAAGTAATTTTCCGATTTTTCCGGTACATATCGCGTTTCCCGGATTTTTAAGTAGCTTTCCAGGTCTAATAAGGCTTGCTGGCTAAAATATACATATTGTTCCTTGTTGCCTTTGCGCAGTACGCGCACTTGGCCTTTATTCATATCCAAATCCTCAATATTGATTCCCGCTACCTCGGATAAACGCAGTCCTGACCCGAGGATCAGCGATACGATGGCCGTATCCCGCTCACGGTTAAATTCGTGGAACCGGACCATACGTTTGTTGCTTTTGTTCAGCTCACCGAAATCATGTGCCACAAACTGCCGGAACTTCTCAAAATCGTCTTCACGTAAAATTTTGCCCTCAATGCGGTTCGCCACAGTTTCTTGGCTTTCCTTAATGGAATTAAAGTCGATCTTAGCCATCACATTTCGTTGAATATACGGCTTGAGGTCCGACGTTTCAGCCTTGTTTTGCAGGTAATCAAACAACGACTTTAAGGCCGACAATTTCCGGTTGATCGTGTATTTGTTGTTGCCCAGCTGATACTCCAGAAATGATAGAAAATTTTCGACTTCGCGCACGGTTAGTGATTCCAGAACATTCAATTCAATGTCTTTGCGATCATCCCCAGCCAGTTTCTCAGCCACAAGCCAATCAAAAAAAATAAGGTAATCGTGGCAGTAATTCAGCAGCGTCGTGTGCGACAGCTTGCGTTTGCGGCTATCGATGTATTCGGTCACGTACCAAGGAAGCTCCGCACATTTATCGTCAACGCGTTTCATGTAATGCAGCTTCGTGTTTTTATCCATTTATTGCTAAACCTCCTTACGTACAGAATAACTTATATATATTTATTCGTCAAATTATTATTTTACGTAATTATAAATTATATAGATGGCACGCACCAGTATGCGGCGCTTGTTCCATCACAGCCTCTAGCTCCACGATAAGATACTTATTATCAATTAGACTCATCATATCCGTTACGAATGATCTTCATTGTACATTAGTGTTAGTGTCAGTTGGCTTAGCTTTTTAATTTAAATCTTACGTCATCGAACAATCGCCCAGTTATAGATTTGCACCGCTGATACTCATGGACAGCATCTTATCTAAACCGTTCCTATAATAATGAGCCTGATCATTTATATCCGTCCACTTAAAAAAGTACAATAAAACCGCGCTTACGCGCGGCTAAAATATTGCTAAGTTGTTTTTATTTAACCAACCATTTAAAACCGGTTAGGCCAAATAACCACCATCTTGATACAAATTACTTCATTGTCACCGGCAGCACCCCGCCGGCTTTCAGTTGGCCTAGCAGCACTTTGATCCCGGCGGCTGTATTTGGCTCCTGCTTACCGTAAACTGCGATCCCCGAACGTATGTTCTTAATGTAGATCATTTCATATGGATTGCCCAGCGATAACAGCGTATAACGCTTGTTACGTTTGTTCATCTCATCGATCAACGTTTGATAATCGGCCCAGCCAAATTGACTGGCCACGTTACGGAACTGATATGAAGCCAGGATGACGTAATCCGCTTGATCCACCACCTGAAGCGCCTCATTCGCTTTTCCTTGCCCGACTAGGGCTGTTACTGTTTTCAGCGACAGGTTATTTGCGGCTTGCTTCAGCTGTCTCTCGAGCTGCTTCGCCTGCTCCTCATCGGCTGCGACAATCGCAACCCGATCGCCTTGACGAATGGAATCCGGTTGTGCAACGTCACGGCTGGCTAACAAGGTGACCGCTCGCTCTGCGATGTTCCGCTCCACTGTACGATGTTTCTCGGAACCAATGACACCATTAAGCGCAGCCAATTGCTCTGTAAGGCTTTCGCTGCGGTCAAACAAACCGTATTTCGCTTTCAGCTCCAAAATCCGTTTCACTGACGAATGGATGGTTTCGATCGGTATCGCCCCGCTCTTCACCGCGTTCACCAGCGTTTGGTGCGCGGCTGCCGGGTCTTGCGGCATGAGGATGATATCCACACCTGCGGAAACGGCACGTACCACCGCTTGATTTTCGCCAAAATGCTCCGCGATCGCATTCATCGTGAAGGCATCGGAAATGATGACGCCTTTATATCCAAGCTCCCCCCGGAGCAGCCCGGTCAGCACCTTCTTGGATAACGTAGCAGGGATCGGCACGCTGCTTCCGCCCTTAAGTGATGTGACGTGTTCGTTGTCTACTGCTGGAAACGCAATATGGGCGGTCATGATCATCTCTACTCCGTTATCGATGGCAGACCGAAACGGTTTGAGCTCAACGGCATCGAGCCGCTCCCGATCATGCGAAAGCACCGGCATTCCCAAGTGGGAGTCTACTACCGTATCACCATGGCCTGGAAAATGCTTGACCGCCGCGATCACTCCCGATTGCCGCAGTCCTTGGATCTCTGCGAGACCCAGTCGTGTCACCAAATCCGGATCCGAGCTAAACGACCGCATCCCGATAATCGGATTATCCGGGTTGCTGTTAATGTCGAGCACCGGAGCAAAATTGACCTGAAGCCCGAGCGCCTTTAGCTCTTCCCCTGTCAGCCGTCCGGCCGCTTCGGCGAGCGTTGTATCTCCGGTTGCGCCGAGCGCCATTTGACCCGGCAGATTCGTACCTCCGGGGATTCGTTTAACGACCCCGCCTTCCTGATCGATGCCAAGGAACAGCGGAATGTCGCCTGCCTCCATCTGCAGATCATGCGTCAAAGTGGTGACCTGCCGAGCGTCTACGATATTTTTATCAAAAAGAATAAGTCCGCCCAAATCCTGATCATGGATGCTGCGTTTGACTCCTTCATTGACCGTAGTCGTCACTTGCCCGTTCCATTGCCTGATGTCTGGCATGAGCATTTGGCCGACCTGCTCGCTGACCGTCATGTAGGACATCAGCTTATCCCAATCCTGTGCCTGAATGGCCCCTTGACGTTCGAAGCGAATGACCCGTGACATAAATACGGCAAACTCCGCACGCGTCACAGATCGATCCGGACGAAAGGTGCTATCTGAATATCCGCCGATCAATCCGTTGGAGCTCATGATGAGAATAGGCGCTGCCGCCCAATGCTTTGCTGTATCCGTTATTGTTACGGGTTGCTGGCCTTTTACGAGTGAATAGGCCCGTGTAAGAAACGCCGCCGTTTCGGCACGGCTCATCGGTGCATCCGGATGGAAGGTGCTGTCAGGAAATCCGCTGGCCAGCCCATGTTTTGCGGCGATGGCAATTTCAAGATAAAACGGATGGTTCTTAGGCACATCTGTATAGGTCATGCCGCCGCCCGTTTCTTGCTGCAGCTCCTGCGGATAAAGCTCCCGCACCATGAAAGTAACGGCCTGCGCTCTTGTGACTTGTCTCTCGGGCATAAACTTCCCGTTACCGTATCCAGCGACGGTTCCCCGTTCGGCCATATAGGTGATGCCGTCTTCCGCCCACTTCGAGTGCTGCAGATCGCTAAATCGTTCTTCCGCAGCTGCGCTTCCTGCCCATACGAGCACCGAACCGAGTACGGCACCGAATATCGTTATTAGTTTCCCATTCATCTGTTCCACCCCTGTTGCTGTTCTATATACGTTGATTAGACGCAATGGATGAATTTTTGTTGCGTTAATCCTATGACACCCTGCACATCGTGAAAATATACGGATCCCCTACTCTGAAGGAAATAAGCCATCACTCATAAGCCCTTACTCATAAGCCATTACACTCAAGCCATTACTCCCACGGGATTACTCTTTCCCATCATATATATCCGCTGCTTTTACGCAAAAAAAGACCGCCGGCACAGATGCCGGGGCCTGATTACGAATGGTTTGAACCATCTGAATCGCTATTTTTTTAAATGATACGGTACCGTTGTCACAACAACATCTTTGCGGAATAAAAGATAAGTCCGGATCATCAAACTCGTCTGGTTGTGCAGCAGATTGTGCCAGCTCCGCTTTGGAATAAACTGCGGAATGATCACTGTGACCTGGTAGTTGGATTCGCTGGCTTTCCGGTGCACCGTATCGATAAATTTGCTAAGCGGATGAATGATGCTCCGGTATGGAGAATGCAGCGTCACAAGGCGCACGTCGGGCCGCCATTTTTGCCATTTTTCCTCAAACCGGTTCTCTTCTTCCCGTTCAAACGGAATGTATACCGCAATGATCTGATCCGCCGCCAGCGACTTCGCATAATTCAGGGAATGCTCCACGACATGCGTAATGCCCGAAACGGGGAGAATGATCACATTGCCTTCAATCGGTACCGCCGGCTCACACGTCGACAGCCGCAGCTGCTCGCCAACCGCCTCATAATGCTTCTTGATCCGGTGGAACAGATACACGATCAGCGGCAAAAAGATCAGTACCGGCCAAATTTGCGCAAACTTGGTTGCGAAGAACATCACCGACACCGTGAAGCTGATCAGCGCGCCGATCGTATTGATGACGAGCTTCGTCACCCAACCCTGCGGTTTTTCCCGGATCCATTTGACAATCATTCCCGTTTGCGAGAGCGTGAAAGGGATAAATACCCCTACCGCGTACAGTGGGATCAAATGTTCCGTCTGTCCGTGGAAAGCGATGATCAGCACGATGGACAGTAGCCCAAGGATGATGATTCCGTTCGAATATCCCAAACGGTCACCGCGGACAGTAAACATCCGGGGAATAAACCGGTCTTTGGCTAAATTGACCGCCAGCAGCGGAAACGCCGAATATCCGGTGTTGGCCGCCAGGATCAAGATCAGTGCCGTCGTGCCCTGGATGAAAAAGTACATAAAATTCCGTCCGAACGTCTGATTGGCAATCTGGGATACGACCGTCTCCTGGGGATTTGGGGATATACCCAAATAATAAGCAAGAAATACGATGCCCGAGAAGAGTACAGCCAGCAGAATCCCCATTGCCATCAAGGTTTTGGCCGCATTGTTCGGGGCCGGATCCTTGAAGTTCGGGATGGCGTTCGAGATCGCTTCGACCCCGGTCAGAGCGGAGCTGCCCGAGGCAAAAGCTTTTAAGAGCAGGAACAGGCTGATTCCCGCCACCGGCGTCCCGACCGGCGTATGCAAATGCGGTGAAACGTGACCGGTCACGATGTTGTACATACCGACGCCGATCAAAATGAACAGCGCTAAGGCGAACAGATACACCGGATAAGCCAGGATGGAGGCGGACTCGGTGACGCCCCGCAAATTCAGCAGCGTGATGAGAATGACGAAGGTGACGGCAATCCCCACCGTATGCTCATGCAGCGCCGGAAACGCCGAAGTCAGCGCGTCCGTGCCCGCCGAAACGCTGACCGCAACAGTCAGAATGTAATCTACCAGCAGCGATCCGCCGGCCACCAGCCCGGGATAGATTCCCAGATTCTGTTTGGAGACGACGTAAGCGCCGCCGCCATGCGGATAAGCGAAGATGATCTGCCGGTAGGATAAAATGAGTGCAGCCAGCAAAATCAGTACGCCGATTCCGATCGGTATCGAATACCAGAACGCCGCCGTGCTGACCGTAACCAGAACCAGCAAAATTTGCTCCGGCCCATACGCTACGGACGACAGCGCATCGGAGGATAGAATGGCCAAAGCTTTTTTCTTATTCAGTTTTTGTTCTCCCAATTCGGTAGACTTCAGCGGCCGTCCGATCAAAAGTCTTTTCAATGCTGCCATAAAATGTTTGTCACCGCCAGTGTTAGAGTTGAAATGCTCATGATGTACCCGTTAGACACGTGTTCAACCCTTTTTGGGCACAACAAAAAAAGCCGCAGGAAAGCTGGACCTTCCCGTGGCTTTACGCGCACGACAAATCCCTCTTTCATAACGCTTACGAGGTTAGCTGACGGATTCGGGACCGAAAGTATCCCTACACTCAATAAATGAACATCAAGTGATTCACCCCTGGGACGAAGGCTTAGCTTCCTCCCTTTGGTTCCCCCGCTCCTGATTTCAGAATTCAGCGATCAAGGAGTATTACGTTTCAGGTTCACAAGTTCACGATTACGAATTGAATCTTACTCCTTCCGGATGCCTGCTGTAAAGAAGCAAACGGTTTGAGATACGTATGAAAAAATTCAAAAGAACTTCATGTCAACGCTTACATTGGCGGCAATCTATTAATTTCTGGCTGTAGCTGTGCATATCGCTTGTTTACGCTATTAAATTCATTCGGGCTTCTATATATTTCGATCCGCCGCATTCCTCAGTGAAGCCTCTACGGTATCCAGCCGGTTCAAGCAGTGATGCCGGACCATTTCGAGGTCGTTATCCAGCTGGTCTGGCTCCAGGTCACGCTGCAAAATATTCAAGCACCAATGGGTCAGGTTTCTCAAATGATGGCGGTATGCATAATAACGCAGCAAATCCGGGTTCAGCTCCATCTGTTGACCTAGTTCCTGCTCATACCCTTTGAGAAAATGACCCAGTCCGTCCCCGATATACCCCACGATATCCAGCTCTGGCGGCGCAAGCATGGCCGCTTCCCAGTCCAGGACGACAAGCCTGCCGTCTGCGGTCTCCATCAGATTCCCTCCCCACAGATCACCGTGGCAGAGAACATTGGGGGCTGGGTCAAGAACGAGACGTTCACGAACCCCTGTGATCTGGTGCAGCAGCTCGGTTATGCGCGTTTGCTGAGGAATAACAAGCTCACGCAGCAGCTGGCTAGCGGGACTTGAACCGGGCTGAAGATCTTCAAGCTGCTCCAGGCATTGGATCAAATGCTCGGAAAAGGAGACATCATACGTTTCAACCGCAAGGCCGGATGTGGTAGTGAAAGGAGTCAACTTCCGAATCCGCGCCGCCAGCCGTCCAACACGCTCCAAGTTATGCTTGGAAAAAGGGTAAGCCTCAGCTAAGGTCTCTCCTTCGATAAATTGAAACAGCACCGCTGTGCAATCAGGAAGGGAAAGCAGAAAAGCACCGCTTAAGGTTCGGAATGGACAAGGCAATTCCATAAATCGGCCGGTCTGATGCAATTCCCACATAAAAGGCACATAACGCCTGCACCGAAGGATGCCTTGGCGGTGGCTGTCATTGCCATGGTCAAACAGTTTCAGATAGTATCGCGTCCCGTTTTCTCCCTCCACCCGGTAAGAATAGGCCGAATCTCCATAAGGGATAAAAATAAGCCTCCGGGCAGCAATTCCGTAAGCTTCGTTCAAGTGATGCACAAAAGCCCCTTCGTCCATTCGATAAGACTGCCTCACTTCGCTCTCCCCTTTCCCCTTTACATCACGTAGCGCGGTTAAAAGCAATCAAGCCCGGTGTCTGTGTAACCCGGACTTGATCGCACTCACCTCTTAGGAGATTAAAACAATCTTTCATTCATTCACCAATGTTAACAGGCAATGTTAACCGATGTAGACCACCGCACCGCCGCGCCTGTACGCCTTTGGCAGTTCCGTCTCCAGCAGCTCGAGTCTGCGTAACATGTGGTCGAGGTCGTCCCCATGCATGTGGCTTCGCGCCCATTCTTTAAGCTGGGACACTTCGCCCAAGACAGCCGGGATGTCCTCGGACTCCACGTCTGTACCGTCCTGGAAAAGTGCGACCCACAGCAAGTTCAACTCTTCCACCGCCGGCACCCAATATTTCTGGAAAAAGGATTCCGTCGCCACCGGAAGCATAAAGGACCGTTCAAATTCGTCTTCCGGGTCCACAATAATGGCGCTGATTGACATGTTATTTCACCCCAAATCGAATGTTGAATGTATAATCCGGGAATTCTTGACGCAGCTTGTTCAAGCTGTTCTCCGCGGCTGCCCGTAACGCCGGCGAGTCCCCGTCCAGCTGAAACTCAAAATGCCGGATTCCTTTGATTTGCTCCAATGTCGGGATCTCCGACGTTCCATCAGGCGTTGTTCGCGTCCCAACCGCCTTCTCCATCAGGTTGTTGATCCGCACCTTCGTTTTCTGGTACAACTGCTTATCTGTAAATTGCTGCGGCGTCTGCTGCGGCTTGCCCGTTTTTGGATGGATGCGGTCGAGCCCTTGTGCCGACTTGGCTTCATAGAAGATGCCCTTCTCCAGATCGACGCCGTCAAACTCCCCAAGCGCTCCGTTCTTGGCATCGTGGAGCTCCACCCCACGGTACTTCGCTTTGCTCCAATGCACGTAATCGTCTGCATCGTTCTTCGGCGGCTGCTCCTCGGGATCTTTTTCCTTCTTTGGCGGTGGATCCTCTCCATCCGGCTTATGCGGCTTCTTGGGCAGGTCAGGTTCCGGCTTCGGCTCCTTTCGCCGTTTAAGCAGCTTCTCCAGCCAATCCTTCAGCCTGCTGCCGCCCTTCTTTCCGAAGCGTTCGGCCAGCCTGCCGAAAGGAACACGGCTCAGTGCCAGCGCAAGCAGCGTAGAGATCACATTTTCGGGGGTGAGCAGCCTTTTTGGATCGCGGATATCCTTAGCGATTTCGTGGCCGCTCGCCGGTATGCTCGCCGCCGTTAAGGCAATACCGAGTGCCGGCCAGAAGCTGACGAACATGAAGGACAAAGCGAACGCTCCGAGCACGATGGCGCTTTTTTCCCAAAAACCGAGGCGGTCCCACCAGTTCTGCAGCGAATCGAACATGCATGAGAAGCAAGCCGGATCGGCGGGATGGACGTGCGCCTGGAAATAAGCGGCGAAGCCCGCCAGCCCGGCGACCATCAGAAGGACCGCGGTTACACCGGCGGCGGCACGGAAGTGCTTCAGCATTCTCGTCTGCAGGTCACCCTGCAGCGCGGCGGCTTCTTGATTGCCGTATAGGAGCGAGAAGCCCAGCTCCCTGCGTTCCCGGGTCCAGGACATGACGCTCGCCAGCCGTTCCCTGCGGGTCAAGAGAGACTCCAGCATATACCACATCTCTGACACCGGGTTGATCCATCCTTCGCCTTCCATTCTCGGCAGCCGGCTTTTCACCCGATTCAACGAGACATAATCCAGCACGAGCCCAATTGCCAGCATCAGGAGGAACACGCCTTTCGTGCGGTATCCGCTCCCCGTCAGGTCGCTGATTTTCATAAACCAGTCCGGCAGTGAGCCCTGACCGTTATAAGCGGCATGATCGATGATCGACCAGACGAGCAGCAGTGCGGGCAGGGCGAAGATGGCGTCGCTCAGCCGCTTGCGCAAACGCACGGCCAAACCGAGCCCTAAGGTTATCATGCCGGTGTGCACCGGATGACTGACCGACATGATGGTCGGAAAGATGCTTTCTTCAAACCGGCCGGGGAACAGTGTCCAAAAATCCCAATGGATGGTTTCCCCACCAAGCATCGTCACACTGTAGCCGTACGTCCGCCCGATGATGCCGGAGTTCAGCCAGCGGCGCGTCAGCTCTTCCATCAATTGAAAGCCCACGCCCGCCCCGGCTCCGGCCAGCGTATAATCGGCTAGGCTCATGGAGGAGGCGCGCCGTGAAAAAAGCAGAAACAGACCGAGCGGCAGCAGCTTCCACACTTCCTCGAAGATCGGGGTCAGGACGGCCTGGGACCAGGTGTCCCGCGTATCCCCGCCAAACAGGCCGTGAGCCGCGAGCAGCGTAAGCGCCGTAACCGGGATGACGAGAAAGATGCCCAGCAGCATAAACATGGCCGCCTGCTTCCAGGTAAATGTTTTGCTCCGGCAAAGAAACCAAAACTGCAGCATGACATAAAAGGACCATAAATACTGGACGAGCATCGTGCGTGAATCCCGGTACAGGAACAGGCCCAGGATAAAAAACAAAAGGGATACCCAGCACCAAATCGTATATAAGGTTTTGAGCCATGGGAGGCGCCGGAGCGTTCCCAGCACCCACCGATACACCCCTTCAGCGATATCCCTGATTCCGTTTCGGATGTTCCAGATCGTATCCGTTTCCATCTCCTCCTTCATGGCATCACCCTGATTCTGAGGGGCTGTCCTGACAAGAGCTGTGAAGATATAAGATCGGCTTCCTCCCCAATATACCTTATATTCGTCTTGGGTTGGGCAGTGAATATGGGGATACAAACCAAAACTGGACCATTTTCCCCCTCCAACGGGACTAAGGTCAGCCGAAAGGCCGCCGCTAACCGGCACGAGTGGTGCATAGCTCCTATAATCAATCCGCCCTGTTCACTCGTTTCTGAAGATCTGCAGGACCGTTTCCGAAAGAACCTGCTCCGGGACGTCTCCGTGCAGCGTATACAGAAAATCATCTTTCACGAAACGATACACCACTTTCTCCGTTCGGTCATCGCGAAGCTCCTTCGTGGATGGAACGGCTTTCTGGTGAGACAGAACCGGATAAGGGGACGGACCGCGCAGCCGGGTAACGGACAAACGTAATCCATTCAGGTAACGGATTCGGATCTCCGGTTCCATAAATTTATCGTCATACACCTCGACCGTGCGAATCTGATCTTCATCCGGAAAACGAAGCTCGCTTCGAAGAAGCACCCTCGCCTCCTGCATCGTACTTGGGCGCAGGTTTCGGTCCCAAAATAGACCTGCACTCAAAATCATCAATACGACCAAGGCTGTAACAGACATTGCACTGATCAGTATAAAAAGAAGCTGTCTGCTTTCCTTTTCCAACGGTCTGCTCCTTCCCGCTACGGTTTGAATATACGTGTGTATATTAACGACGCGAGAACACAGGCAAGGGTTACGGGGGTTAACCCGATACAAAATATAAATTTAATGAAGTTGGACGCGGTTACTCCTGAAGGATCCGTTACATTTGATTTCAACTTGATATTAACCTGTATATGCGGGGCAAAATTCTGCCGGGACATGGCGGAGAATGATACTTATTAATGATATAATTAATATGATTAAATAAAAATGGTAACCCCCTCTTTTTCCTTTAACATCGTGCCTATGAAACCGAAAAGCACGCTCCCCACAGCGGGAATCGTGCTTTTTAAGGGTGATTCGGTAATTGATTCATGCCATTAATTATTGGGTGTCCGTCCTTTAGTTCCGAAAGTCACTTCCCATCGGGCTCCTGTGCCTCTTCCAACCTGCGGCGCTTGGCATCCCGCATTTTACGCCAGACGGAAACGAGAATGATGCAGCCGGAGAGAATGATATTGATCCAGACCGACAGAACAACCACGACATACGGCCCGGTGCCGGGCTTTACCGCTGTCAGGGAGACGAAACAGAGCAGCAGCAGGACTAGTGACATCGAAAGGACGATTCTGGACAGTGCTCCGAAGTCGCCCATCACACGCTTTTGATGGCGCCGATGTCAGCCATCTTGCGCTGCCACAGCTCATACGCCTCCTCCGCGTAATGACAAGCCGTCTGCTCCGAGCCCACCAAGCGGAGCTGGGGCTCTTCCGAGGAGCAGCGGTCCGTGGCCATCGGGCACCGCGGATGGAATCGGCAGCCAGACGGCGGTTTGGCCGCGTTCGGCATCTCCAGACTGCGCAGTGGCAGATCCGCCATCGCTTTGGCGATTTCGGGATCGGGCGTCGGAACGGCGGACAGCAGCGCCTGCAAATAAGGATGCTTCGGATGGCTGAGGACATCGTTGACCCCGCCAAGCTCCATCACGCGTCCGAGATACATGACGGCCATGCGGCCCCTTCCGGCGATGTAGCGGGCCGTTGCCAGGTCGTGCGTAATATAGATGATGGCGATGTCCAGCTTGCGGTTCAGCTCTGACATCAAGTTCAGGATCGAGATGCGAAGCGACACGTCGATCATGGAGACAGGCTCGTCGGCCACGATGATCTTCGGATTCAGCGAGATGGCGCGGGCCATCAGAATCCGCTGACGCTGGCCGCCTGACAGCTGGTGCGGGTATTTATCGAGGAAGCGCTCCGGCGGCGTCAGGCCGACGGTCTGCAGCAGCTCGATGACCCGTGACCGGGCCGCCTTGCGACCGCGGACGATTTTACGCTGCAGGATGGGGGCCGACAGCGACTGGTAAATGGTCCGCATCGGATTCAGCGCGGCATAGGAATCCTGCTGCACCAGCTGAACGTCGCCGCGGAATTGGTTCGCCTTCTCGCCGCTGAGTTTCGTTACCTCCTGCCCCTTGTACAGCACCTTGCCTGAAGTCGGCTTTTGCAGGCCCGTGATGATGCTGCCAAGCGTCGTCTTTCCGCATCCGCTCTCGCCAACCAGCGCGATGATTTCGCCGGGATGAATGTCCAGGCTGACATCGACGACAGCTCCCACTTTCTGGGGAGGACCAAACATGCCCTGGCTTCGTTCAAAGTACATGCTTACGCTATCGAGCCGCATCAGCGCTTCGGAACTCTCCGTTCTGACCGCTTCCCGCAGCCGCTGTCTGGGCTCTACCTCAAATTCGATATTTCTGGCATTCATGACGTACGCACCTCCGCAACCGACTCGGGATTCGGATATAAATGACAAGCGACTTCATGCCCAGCGGGCGTATACACCTTGATCGGATTCTGTTCCTTGCATTTCGCGTGCGCATATTCGCACCGCGGGTGAAACGGGCATCCCGGCGGCATGTTGAGCAAATCCGGCGGTGATCCGGGGATCCCCTTCCGTTCCGACACGTCTTCATACAAGCTCGGAACAGCTTTCATGAGCTTCGCGGTGTAAGGGTGCTTCGGCCGCTTGAACATATCGTAGACGTCGCCGGCTTCGACGACGTTGCCTGCATACATCACGCCGACCCGGTCGGCGGCTTTGGCGACGACGCCGATATCGTGGGTTAGGAGCAGCATGGTTATATTCATGTCTTTGTGGATCTTTTTCAAAATATCAAATATATAAGCTTGAGTGATCACGTCCAGCGCTGTCGTCGGCTCATCAAGGATGACGAGCTGCGGATCGAGCAGCAGGCTGAAGGCGATCATAACCCGCTGCTTCATCCCGCCCGAGAGCTCGTGGGGAAATGAATTCAGTACCCGGTCCGGATCAAGCCGGACATAATCGAGCAGATTCCGCGCTTTATCCACCATCTGCTTCTCCGTATACGATTTGGAATGGGCCCGAAACGTCTCGATGATCTGATCCTTGATTCGGGCGACGGGATTAAGCGCGTTTTGCGCCGCCTGAAACACCATCGACACTTGCTCCCATTTATAAGCCTGCAGTTCTTTTTTACCCAGGCTCATCACATCCCGGCCATCAAACGTGATCGATCCGCCGGCAACGCGTCCGGGAACCGAAATCGCCCGCATGATGGCGGATGCCATCGTGGATTTGCCGCTTCCGCTCTCCCCGACCAGGGCGGTGATCTGTCCCTTGGGGATGACAAAATCGGCTTCATTGACAGCCCGCAGCAGACCTGCGCGCATCGGGAATTCGATCGTCAGCCCCCTCACTTCCACCAATGGTTCCATCATTTTCTCCTCCTTCATCGCCGGCCCTTACGATCTCAGTCTCGGATTCAGCGCCTCTTCCAGCCCGTTGCTGAAAAAGATGCAGGCCATTTGGAACAGCCCCAGGCACATGATCGGCGAGATCAGGTAGATATAGCCTTTGGGGTTGAAGATGCCGCCGGTGTTCTGTACGGCCAGCTGGATCATCATCCCCCAGTTTGTCGGGGAATATGGAGCTAGACCGAGCATCATCAGACCAACGCTGGCAACGATGGCCCCTTGGGCCGCCATAATAAAGTTGATCGCCAGATACGGCGTCAGGTTCGGAAGAATCTCCCGGAACAAGATATAGGGCGTTTTCAGGCCCATAATCCGGCAGGCGATAATAAATTCGCGGTTTTTCAACGACAGCAGCTGGGACCGGATCGCCCTGGCGAGCGGCGCCCATGACCATGCCGCCAATATAAAGGAGAACATGACCGGATTCTTGATCTGCACGAGCGCGGCGACGATCATCAGCACGGGAAAGCTCGGAACGGTCAGAAACAGGTTGGTGATGAACATCAGCACCGTATCGGTTTTGCCTCCGACAAAGCCGGATACCGCCCCAATCACGAATCCGA
The DNA here is from genome assembly GCF_002224835.1 of Paenibacillus sp. SSG-1. Taxonomy (NCBI): domain Bacteria; kingdom Bacillati; phylum Bacillota; class Bacilli; order Caryophanales; family Paenibacillaceae; genus Paenibacillus; species Paenibacillus sp. SSG-1. Next base: position 2,774,619 of record NZ_MBRK01000001.1, on the reverse strand, counting down.
GCACCAGCGTAAACAGGGCGGCGAACAGCCCAATCGACAGCACGTCCCGGGAACCGTATACCAGCTGCAGGAATGTATCCCTGCCGCCGTAGTCGGTGCCCAGCCAGTGGGCGAAGGACGGGCTCTTATACCGGCCGTCGAAGTTGACAGTCATGTCCAGCGAGGCCATCATGGGCCCGAAGATGGCCATAAAGATGAAGATCGCCAGGATGATCATGCCTGAGAACGCTTTCTTGTTGCGGTACATCGTCTGCCAGAAATCGATAAATCCTTGACTCATCCGTCAGCCCTCCTCCAGCTTGACGCGTGGATCCAGCTTGGCATAAATGAGGTCCGAGGCCAGGTTGGCCAGAATGACCGCGATGCTGGTCACGAGCAGCAAGCCCTGCATCAAAGTATAGTCGCGCTGCTGTGTTGCCTGCCCGATGTAATAGCCCATACCGGGATAACTGAACACATTTTCGATCAGCGGCGATCCGCCGAGCATAAAGCCGAAATTGACGGCCAGCGTCGTAATCAGCGGCAGCATGGCGTTGCGCTTGACGTAACGGCTCATCAGCGTCCGTTCGGAGACCCCGCGGATGCTGGCGGCGACGATATAATCCTCACCCAGCACGTTGACCGCGCTCCCCTTCATCGTCAATGCCCAGGTGCCGATCGTCGTAATGACGTAAGTCAGAATCGGCAGCGCGCCGTGATACAGCACGTTTAGGATGAACGGAAGGTTGAAGCCGGGCTCCACGATCGGGTCATAAGCCCCGTTGACCGGGAACCAGCCGAATTGAAAGGCGAAAATAACAAGCAGCAGGATGCCGACGATAAAGTTAGGCACCGAGGACGTCAGGATCGCATAGATCGAAATGATCGGATCCAGGACCGTCTTGCGCTTGAACGCCATCATGGCGCCCAGGTTAATGCCGATCAGGAAGCTGATGACGAGCGACACGCTGAGCACAAACAGCGTCCATGGCAGCGCGTTGGCGATAATTTCGTTTACCGAAACGTTCTGATAGATCATGGACATGCCCAGATTGCCGTGCAGCAGTCCTCCCAGGTACCGTCCCAGCTGGGTGAAGATCGGCTCCTTCGGATTATAATTGATCATGGCCGTAATCTGGCGGTACGCTTCCTCGAGACTCATCCCGCGCTGGGTGGCAAAGTCCCTCGCCCACGTATCGATCGCACTGCCGGGCGTCATCCGCAGCAGGAAAAACGTAAGCAGCATCGCGAGGAAGACCGTGATCAGGGAAACACCGATTCTTTTTAAGACCCCTTTCAGGCTCATTCCTGTCACCTCCAAGTGTTTATCCGGCTTGTGCGGCCATTATCTCGGCCAATACTCTTCCGGCATGTACGTTGAGTTGAAGCCGTGGTTCAGGTGGGTGATGGCCAGCTGCTCATCCGGATCGGTAGCGAGCGGCATATCCCGGTTGTATTGAACGATTTGGTCCATCATCGGGAAGTTCCCGGACATCGTTTTGGTATTCAGCCAGGCGCCTGTGGCGTTCTGGAAGAAGTTCACGCCCCAGCAGTTTTCGTTGGCGATCCAGGCCAGGTTGTCGATGATTTTGCGGCGTTCCTGTTCGTCCTGAACATAAGGGAACCGCTTCATTTCCTTGTCGATATCGTACACTTTCCCGTCAATGCCCTTCAGCTTCAGATCGAGTTTGCCGGTATCGACTTCGTTGCCGTCCGCGTCCTTCTTCTTGACGTTCGGGAAGCCGACCTTCGTTTTCGTTCCTTGCCAGAACAGCACCCGCATCGAGCTCCACGGATTCTGGAAGCCCCAGGACACGTCAACCCAGTCCATGGACATATCGTATTGTCCCTTGTCGGCGTTGGAGAAGTAGATGGTGCTGTCCACAGCCTTCAGCTTCGTCGGAATGCCGAATTTGGTGAACTGCTCCGCAGCGATTTGCGCCGAGTTCACGCCTGGTGCCCAGTTGTTCGGCGCTCCGATGATGAAGGAAGGCACCTTGCCGTCAGGATCGCGCCATAACCCGTCGGATCCTTTGGTCCAGCCGATCTCCTTCAGCAGCTCGGCCGCCTTATCCAGATTCGTCGTATAATCGGTCATCTGATCGAGGACGGATTTGTCGACTTCTTTTTCGAGTGACGAAGGCATGATGCCCGTCATCGATATTTTCGGGTATTCCTGGCCGTAAAAGTTGCCGATTTCACGCAGCTTTTTCTTATCCAGCACATAGGTCAGCGCCTGCCGGAATTTGAGGTTGTCGAACGGCTTGTTGCGGATGTTGTACATCAGCCCCACGCTCGCCGGATCATACATCCGGTAGTGAACCAGATCTTTGTTCTGCTTCAGAAGCGATTCCAGAATGTCCTTCGGCGGGGTGCCGTCGTACCAGTCGAGCTTGCCGGCTTTGACGAGAGCGTATTGTGCCGAGAGTTCCGGAACGTTTTTGATCCAGATCTTGTCAAAATGGACCGCATCGGGTCTCCAGTAATCTTCAAACTTATCCAACAGCATATCGGTCGTCGTCACTTTTTCAAACTTATACGGTCCGGTGCCGACCGGAATTTTCGGGCCCGCACGGGTGAATTCATTCCAGTTCAGGGCGATTTTTTTGCTGAGCTCGTCCGTAATATCCAAGTTGAACGGTCCGTCCTTGGATTTGTCTGTAAGCGGTTTCGCTTCTTTCAGCAAAGCGTCGGCCTTATCCACGTATTTCTTGTAGATGTGGTAAGGAATTTGGCCCTGGAGATCCTGGGCGAGGAGCAGCTTTCTGAGTTCGGGATACGGCGCAGGGTTCATCCAGTGAAAAACAATGGTGTAGTCATCGGGGGTATCGATCGAAGTCAAATACTTCGTCACTTCGGCCCCGTTGTTCAGCCGGTAGTACGCCCATACATCTTTACTGGTAAAAGGGGCTCCGTCATGCCACTTTACGTTCTGATGCAGATGTACGGTCGTCGTTTGCTCGGTATCCTCGGAGGATTCCGCCAGCCGGTTGTACACATTGTTCATGGACCGGATAAAGAAGAAGAGGCCTTCAAACATGTAGCGGTTGTTCGTATCCCCGGTTCCTCCGGAGCCGAACGGGTTGCCTTGGTACAGCGGTGGCTTGGGCCATCCGCCCAAGACGTGGAAAATCTTGTCCTTGTTGTACTTGATCTGCGCATCCGGAACCGGCTGCTGCATATCTTTCACTTCGCCGGCGCTGAGCCGGTCCACCAGGCCGGGAGCTGAGGTGCCGCAGCCTGAGACGATCATTACGGCTCCGAGCACAATGCTTAAACAAAGGCCTGATAATCTTTTGCGTCCGCTCAAGAGGTTCATGCAGTTCCTCCCGTCTAGGTTATCTTCTCCAGAAGATTGGCTCCTGGAGTATTCCCTATTATAGCGAACGATTTCAGAATCAAGTTCATAAAAACGCTTACATACTCTCCCGAAAATGTATAGAATCGTTTCGTTTTCGACGGTCGAAAACCTTTATATTCAGTCTTTACCAGATGCCAGCAAACGGCTGGCACAACCCCTGTTCACAGCAAAAAGGCCCTTTGGACAAGGACCTTCCGAGTTATTCACAGCATTAACTTTCCCCGCTGCGCCTCCATTCCATCGGCGTCATGCCCACATGCTTGACGAACAAGTCATGAAAACGGCTGGACGAGCTGAAGCCGACTTCGGAGGCAATAAATTCAACGGGCTTGCGCGAGGTGTGCAGCAGCCGCTTGGCTTCGTCAATCCGCAGGGAAATAATGTACTGTTTAGGTGACATGCCGATGCGGTCGGTAAACTTTTTGCGGAAAATGCTTTCCGACAAATAGTGGTTCGCCGCCAGATCCGACACCTTCAGCGATGTATGGTAATTCTGGTGAATTTCCTTCAGCGCGTCCTGAATCATTTGCTCTTCAGGATGCTCCGAGGGGGCTTCAGCCGCTTGGTCGCAAGTCCCCGTATGATAAGCAAGCAGCAATGTCTCCAGAGCATTGCGCAGCAGATCGTAGGAATATTCGGTCTTTTCTTCCCGCCTGCATTCTTCCTCAATCTGGTGCATGGCGGCTAACGCGCGCTCTGCGGCGCCAGGGGTCAAAGAAGCTTTCAGGATCGGACCCGGACGCTGCGAAAACGCATGCGACATCAAATACTGGCAGTAAGGCGGAAGGTTCTGATCGTAGATGTGCAGCGAATAGCCTTCCCAGGCTTTGACACAGACGTAGCTGTGCTTCAGATCCGGCGGAATGAACAGTAGATCACCCGGAAGTGCTTCAACGTTCTGTTCCCCAGCGGCATAATAACCCTCTCCCCTTACGAGGAGGGTAATCTCGGCGGATGGGTGGGAGTGGGATAGAAATAATCCCTCCTTGTGATCCTTGTCGCTCGGATTCGTATGAAAATACACGATGCTGTCCATAAATCCGATATCCATCAGTGATCCCTGTCCTTTTCAACTATAATTGTAAAGACGGTAGCCTTACGATAACACATACCCTAAAGACTGTATGTCAGACGGAAGTATGGGGACGAATGGCCCCTGCCAGCCTTGAAAAAGGGTTCTCTACATGCATTGACGCCCCGTCACGCCTTGCATGCACCTGCAACCTCAGCGCTTGACCCATACATCCTTGTAGTTGATTTTACCCCAGGTATCCAAGGTGATGCCGCCTAAGGATTGATCGTGTCCGATGATGTGGATGCTGTGGTACATAAATAACAGATGATGGTCCCTCTTTAACTGATCTTCAATCCGCCTCAGCAAAATCCTTCTTACGGTGTAATCCGGTTCTGCCAGAACCTCGGACAGCGCCCGGTCTACCCCATCCCTCGCGGCTTCGTCCAAGTGGTTGCGGATATATCCGTAATGGGAACGGTACATTTCGATCAAAGACACGGAAGGCTCGTTACCGAGGACCTCTCCGGCATAAATCATATCGGCTTGTTTCAAGACGGATGGATTCGTGAGCTCACGAATCGGCATCACATGGACTTCCACCTTCACCCCGATGTCTTCGCAGGCCCGACGGATCCATTCGGTATCCAGCTCGTTACTGGTCATTTCGTAAGTGTACAGGGTCAGCGTTTCTCCACGGTAGGCGGATTCGGCCAGGCAGGCTCTCGCGAGCATCAGTTCCCCGCCCCGCCCGTACGCCTCGTCATGGTCATACGGATTAAAGCCCGAGGAGGGCTGTTCTCTCTTTCCTCCCAGCTCCTTGACCATCTGTTCGCGGTTAATAGCTAAATGGATAGCCTCCCGAAGCTTAACGTCATGAAGTATTCCGTCCCTCGACAGATTAAAAGTCAGATAAGTACTTCCCTCTTCGAGCCGGGTCAGCAAAGTACTCGTTTTCTTCTTACCCGTCGGTTCAAAATAGAGCACCTGCGTGTCACGTTCCTGAAGTCTGTCGGGCTTCAGATGCTCCAAATAGTTCGGCCAAACCCAAATCTCGATGCGGTCCATCATCGGCCGGCCCTGGAAATACCGCTCGTTCGCTTCGAGGATCATGCCGTTATCACTGTTCTCCTTCATAACAAATGGGCCTGTGCCTACCGGCATCCGCCGTATATCCCGGGTCGCCGCAATGCGGTCCAGATCTTTAGGTACGATGGAGAAGCGTTCTGAAGCCAATAGATGCAGAAAAAGGGCGTTAGGTTCACGTAGGTGAAAACGTACACTGATATCACTAAGAACCTCAACCCTTGCCACATTCGCCATGAACCAGTCCGGCGGATTCAGCTGCCCAAAGCGCTGGAACGTAAATTGAACGTCTTCGGCCGTCATCACCTTCCCGTGATGAAACAGCACGCCTTTACGCAAATAAAAGGTCCATTCGGTGTACTCGTGATCCGATTCCCAGTAATGGGCGAGCCCCGGCTTGATCACGTGACCGGCCGTGTCGAACTCCACCAGCGTGTTCAAAATCTGTCGAATCAGGTGGGTCTCCGTGCGGCGAATGACGAACAGCGGCTCGAGATCGGGCACCGGCCGGTAAAACGGGAAACGGAGAATGTCCTTATGGTCGGAAGCCTTCTGCGCACCAAACTGCCCGGCCAGCCAATCGGAAAAATGGGATTCGGCCAGGGGATCCGTATGCGCATGCAGCAGCCCGAACGCCTCGCCGACATGTCCTTTTAAAGCCAGTTCCTTGGCTTTGTCCAATAGCAGCTCCTGTGCATCGGCAACCAGGACGAGCCGCGACGTATTGCCCCGGCCCAAACCGCTCTGCCAATCAATAAGCCCCTGCTCCTTCATTTTCTGCACGAGCAGCTGTGCATTTCGCCGGGTGCATTCCCATATGTCCTCCAGCTCCTGCATCGTCACCTGGATCGAAGAGCCTCGGGGCTCGGAAGCAAAGTGTTGATTCAGTTTATTGTAGTAATGGACAACGTCCATATGAATTCCCCTCCTTTGCCATGAAAAGGCGAAAAATAAGTTCGCAGCTTTCGCCTTTCCCTTCGCCTTTTTCAAAATTATAATTTGACTTGTATGAAACGTAAAGAGGATGTATTGAAACATGTACTCGGCAGAGCCCCGGTAAGGTCCGTGGCGCCTACTAGTCCTACGGAACACTTCTTACTTGATGCTTTCTTGCATTCGTCGCCATCCCGGCTCCGGAGGAAAATGTATGAACTGGCGCTGTCCTTCTATGTATGATCTTACATAATCTTCGCTCGTCATGTCTATGTGCGCGGAATTGATGTTCTCCCCCATATCGTTCATTTCCCTGGAAACCGGTCACCGTAGTTGATCAATACAGCCGGGTTTTTGATGATGACCTTCGAACGCTGGGCCGAGCTAGGCTGGGGGCCTGCTGCTGTGAACGTTGAGAATCTTGTTGATCTAACAGCCAATGGTGCTTCCGGAATGATGGTCACAAACATCATCGTGTACGCCAAAGATCACTTGGAGTTCTCGCGCTATTGTATTGGGATTCGTTCTCTATGCAGCTGGAGCAGGCTGGATTCATGACGCAGCTGGTTCACACACAATAACAAACGCCTCTAGTGTACAAATGTCTTGGACGACTTTAAGGGAAATTCCGTTAGCTTCAACTTAAGCTGGCCCCATTTAGGTCAGACGGTGAAGTTCGGTGAGATGTTGCGCTTGCTGGTTGCTCCGGCTGCTCCATATACGCCTAGGCTTCATGTTCTTCTTCGCTTAAGCGGTGGCAAGTGAGATGATGAAGCCTACCCAATGAAGCTCTGCCCAAACGGGAAATCCGCGTCCGAATGATCAAATTATTTCTTGGGTAATCGCAAAATGTTCATAGGTTCGACATCCGCTGATGTCCCTCTATGTCGTTCATGCCGTTAAATGATTGAGGCAATCTGTCGAAACAGCACCGATTGAAAACGCTGCAATTTCCGATTATACTAGCTCCGCGGGTAAATCAACGAACAACGAACGATTGCGGAGGATGATGCTGACATGTTCTATTTATTGCCGCTTATGCTGGAAAGAGTCGGCATCCTGATTATCGTCGCCTTTCTGCTGTCCAGAATGCCGTCGTTCCGTCAGACGCTGCATCATGAGGATCGGCTTCCCGCCAAGCTGCTGCTGATCGTCATTTTCGGCGTGTTCGGCATGATCAGTAACTATACCGGTGTAGAAATTCATGGAGGCGCCATCGGCTCCGAAATCTGGCAGGCCGGCGTGCAGGTTGACAGTGCACTGGCCAATACGCGGATTATGGGCGTAGCCATCGGCGGTTTGCTTGGCGGACCGCTGGTCGGACTTGGGGCCGGGCTGATCGCCGGTCTCCATCGGCTGACGCTTGGCGGATATACCGCTGCCGCCTGCTCTATATCTACTATACTGGCAGGTGTAGTCACCGGCTGGATCGGCAGGAGGTTCCGGAGGTCCGATCCCGGTGCGCCATGGCGTGCGGTTGCCATCGGAATCCTGATGGAATGCGTACAGATGGGGATTATTTTGCTGATAGCCCGCCCTTTCGACGCCGCAGTTCAATTGGTTTCGGTCATCGCCCTGCCGATGATTGTCATGAACGGATTCGGCACCCTGATGTTTATGCTGATCATTCAGTCTATCCTGCAGGAGGAGGAGCGGACTCGCGCCCTGCAGACCAACCAGGTGCTTCATATTGCCGACCGGACGCTGCCCTTTTTCCGTCAGGGCCTGAACCCGGCATCGTGCCGGGAAGCGGCAAGCGTCATTCTGGAGGCCACGGATGCGGATGCGATCTCGATCACGGATCGGGAGCAGGTGCTCACGCATGTAGGTGCCGGCTCGGACCATCATGTCCCGCTCCACAGCCTGGCGACCCAGCTTACCCGGTCCGTACTGGAACAGGGACGGATGTCTGTTGCGACATCGAAGGAAGACATTCAATGCTTCCATGATGGCTGCAGCCTGCAGGCTGCGATCGTGCTTCCGCTGCAGGTGCGGAGCGGCACCGTCGGGACGCTGAAGCTTTATTATACGAACCCGGACCGGTTGGACCGTGTTCAGCGGGAAATGGCGGAAGGCCTTGGCCGCTTGTTCTCCACGCAGCTCGAGCTGGCCGAGGCGGAGATGCAGAGCAGGCTGCTGAAGGATGCCGAAGTCAAAGCGCTCCAGGCGCAGGTGCATCCCCATTTTCTGTTTAATGCGATCAATACCATTTCAGCGCTGTGCCGGACCGATCCAGACAAAGCACGGGAGCTGCTCATTCAGCTCGGAGTCTTTTTCCGGAGCAACCTTCAAGGTGCACGGCAGATCCTGATTCCGCTCAGCCAGGAGCTGAGGCATGTGGAAGCCTACTTGACGTTGGAGAAGGCGCGCTTCCCTGATAAATTCGAGATGACATTCGATATCGAACCGGAGCTTGCGGATTTGGAGATACCGCCGTTTACGCTTCAGCCCTTGGTCGAAAATGCCGTGCGCCATGCCTTCCATGGACTCGGTCCCCACCATAAAGGGAGCGTATGTATTGCCGCGAGCCAGAAAGGCCATGAAGTCATGATTGTAACGGCAGATAACGGCAAAGGAATCCCGGCGGAGCTGCTGGAACAGCTTGGTGAGCAGGCCGTTCATTCGGAAGACGGAACCGGCACGGCGCTGCATAATATCCGTAAGCGGATCGCGGAAATCTACGGCAGTGAGGGCTCGTTCCGGATCGTTAGCGATGCCCATACTCCCGGAACCCGAGTCGTGATTACGCTGCCTTTGCATCTTGCACATAGGAGGGAAATGCATGCTTAAAGGATTCATTGTCGACGATGAGCCGCTCGCCCGGGACGAACTGGCTTATCTGCTCGGGCGTACCAGACAGGTTCATATTGTCGGAGAGGCCGATTCGCTGGAGACGGCGCTGCATTCGATTGCGGAGATGGAGCCGGACGTCGTGTTTCTTGACATCCAGCTGGCGGAGGATAACGGCATGGAGCTGGCCAAGCAGCTCTCCGTTCTGGAGCAGGTTCCGGATATCGTCTTTGCCACGGCTTACGATGAGTATGCACTGCAGGCGTTTGAAGTCAACGCCTTGGACTATATTTTGAAGCCGTTCGAGGAAGAGCGGGTGCGGAAAACCGTCGACAAAGTCATGAAGCTCCGCTCCGCCCGTGAGAAAAGGGCAGCCCCTTCTCCCCCGCTGGGACCCGATCGTACAGGCAAGCTGGCGGTCAGCGCGGAAGAGCGGATCCTGCTTATTGATATCGACAACATCGTCTACGTGGGATCCGATGACGGCAAGAGCGAGCTGGTCACAACAGGCGACCGGTACAAGCTGAATGAGCCGCTGGTCAATCTGGAGCGCCGGCTGGCCGGAACTTCCGTCGTCCGGGTACACCGGTCGTACCTGGCGAACTTGAACGCGGTCACCGAAATTCAGCCGTGGTTCAATTCCGCCTGTATTCTCGTCATGAAAGACGAATCCAAGGTTCCCGTCAGCCGATCCTTCACCAAGGAACTGAAGCAGCTTCTCGGATTGTAATCTGAGGATCAACAACTTACCCGTCTTTTTGAGATCATTCCATTACCGGCGGCAGATGCCCGGCAGTCCCTTTCATGTCTGACTTATCCTGTTGGGGCTCACCCGGAATACATCTGTCTGCCATTCACCGCCTTCTTTTGGCTGTTCATCCTTTCCTCCCGACTTTTCGGCCTGAAAACACCTTGAATCGGTTTTCATCAGGTATAGTACGGATAAAATCTCTTCACCCGTTACAAGCGGGGTGTGAATAAAGGAGGAACTCCAAAAATGAATGCGGTTACAATCGTCATAGCATCCATCTGTATTCTCATGATCGCCTACCGCCTGTATGGGACGTTCATGGCCGCCAAGGTGCTGAAGCTCAGCAACAGTACGCCTACGCCGGCCCATGCCCTTGAGGACGGCAAGGACTACGTACCGACGAACAAATGGGTCACCTTCGGCCATCACTTCGCCGCGATTGCCGCCGCGGGGCCGCTGGTCGGGCCGATCCTGGCCGCCCAGTTCGGCTACTTGCCAGGCCTCTTATGGCTGCTGATCGGAGCCGTTATCGGCGGTGCGGTTCATGACGCGGTCGTCCTGTACGCGTCCATGCGCAAGCAAGGCAAGTCGCTGTCCGAAGTTGCCAAAGAAGAGCTTGGACCGGTCGCCGGCTTTTGCACGGGTCTGGCCATGCTGTTCATCATCATTATTACGATGGCGGGCTTGTCCATGGTCGTGCTCCATGCGCTCGAAAACAATCCTTGGGGTACCTTCGCCGTCGGCATTACGATTCCGATTGCCATGGGCGTCGGCCTGTACTACAAAAAAACCGGTAAGCTGAAGACCGCGACCACCGCAGGATTTATTCTGCTTATGATCGGCGTATTTGCCGGTCCTTATATTCAGGAAACGGCCATCGCCCAATGGCTGACGCTGGATGCCAAGACGCTGGCCATGATTCTGCCGATTTACGCTTTCTTTGCAGCGGCGCTGCCGGTATGGCTTCTGCTCGCTCCCCGGGACTATCTGAGCAGCTTTATGAAAATCGGTGTGTTTGTTGCCCTTATTGCCGGTGTGTTTATCATTAACCCGGTGATCCGCTTTCCGGCTTTTACCGAATTCGCCGGCGGCGGGGGCCCAGTTATTGCAGGTCCTGTCTGGCCTTTTATTTCGATTACGATCGCCTGCGGAGCGATTTCCGGTTTTCATGCGTTCGTCGGCTCCGGAACGACACCGAAAATGATCAATCAATGGACCGACATCAAGGTCATCGGCTTCGGGGCGATGCTCGTCGAGTGCGTGGTCGGCATCATGGCGCTGATCGCGGCAACTGCACTGCACCCAGCCGACTATTTCGCCATCAATTCCGCCCCGGCCGTGTTCCAGACGCTTGGGATGCATGTGGAAAACCTGCCGCAGCTCAGCAAGGAAATCGGAATGGATCTGGAAGGCCGCACTGGCGGAGCGGTTACGCTTGCGGTCGGCATGTCGTATATTTTCACAAAAATTCCGTGGTTCAGCCATCTGGCACCGTTTTTCTTCCAGTTCGTCATCATGTTTGAGGCGGTGTTCATTCTGACCGCGATCGATTCGGGGACCCGCGTCTCCCGATATCTGATCCAGGACTTTTTCGGCGAGATCTATAAGCCGCTGAAGCGGACCGATTGGCTACCCGGCAATATTTTTGCGAGTGCACTCGCCTGCTTCATGTGGGGATACTTGCTCTTTTCCGGTGATATCAGTTCGGTATGGGCCTTGTTCGGCGTCTCCAATCAGCTCATGGCTTCCATCGGCCTGATTATCGGAGCAACCGTTATTTTGAAAATCGCGGATAAGCCGATCTACGCTCTGACGTGCATCATTCCGCTCGCGTATCTATACGTCACGGTGAACTACGCAGGTTATTGGATGGTACGTCATGTGTACCTGAATCCGCAAGCTTCGGGATATAACGTTCTCAATGGTGTGCTTTCGATCATTATGCTGATCTTGGGCGTTATTATTTTAATCACAGCCATCAAAAAATGGATGGAGCTGTTAAGCTCGCCGACGTTACACCAGGGATCGTTGATTCCGTGATCTGTCTAAAATATTTTTCATCTGCATACCAACCTGCCGCAAGGTCCTCCACTAAAGGCCTGGCGGCTTTTTTCGATTCATCCCCTGCCATGGCAAGCCAATAATTAGCATTTGCTTCCAATATCAAGGAGTGATAATATGTATAGCGGCCATTCGGAGGCTGCATGAAATCATGATCATACAGGAAGAAGGAAGTAATTAACTACATGAATAACTCGATCCGTTTATTTAAGGTGTCCGGCATTGTGCATAAGGATCAGCTTGTCGTTTGCGTCAAGGAATGGAAGCTCCTGAAGGAAACCGGGCGTTATTACGAAATTAAATCAGATGATGCCAACGTCAAGAGAGTGTATAAAGAAAAGCTCGGTGTGATCCATGACGACACCAAGGCATATGCGAACGGGCTGATTTCAAGTCACACCTTTTGTGCACATGAGGACATTGAAACCATGAAATCGCTCATTATTACAGAACTGGACTCCAAAATATCTTCCTACCTGCAAGACCTGCTGCTGAACAGAAAAGCACTGGAAAGCGCTGACGAAAACTCGATTTCACTTCATATTACTGAGCTGAAACGTTAACTTATAAATGACATGAATTCTTATGCGAGGGCGTCCATCCACTCGGTTGGCGCCCTTGCTGCTTGTAACGAGAATCATCTGTACCTGCGGTCCGATTCCTGAATCGGATAATCGTTGCCGCTCATATCCCGTCTTCGCATCAGCCCTTCTTCATCAAACTCCCAATGCTCATTCCCATGCGTTCTCATCCACTGTCCCGTGTCAGCGTCCCGCCATTCATACTCGAAACGCACCGAAATGCGATTGTCTGTGTAACACCACAGCTCTTTCATCAGCTTGTAATCCAGTTCTTTCTCCCACTTTCGTTTCAAAAAATTCCGGATGGCCTCCCTTCCCTTAAAAAACTCGGTGCGATTCCTCCACTCCGAGTCGGGAGAATAAGCCATCGCCACCAGATCCGGATTTCTTGTATTCCAGGCGTTCTCGGCAGCTTTTACCTTGGCAAGCGCCGACTCATGGTTGAACGGGGGTTTAACGATATTAGACATGGACTCCACCTCACGATATGAACTAACCACAAAAGTGCGGTTGTTATGGTTAGTATGATATGTTCTTTCAATTAACCTGTCAATCCATTATTATTAGGTTAGTTAAAAAAAGTCATTTGGAGGATATTTCATGACGTTAAATAATACAGGTTCGTTTCCACTGCTCTCTGGGCATCCTTCACTGGATTTGGTCAATACCGAGCTGGTTCGAAGAGGCATCCGCCATGATTTACTGATCCGTCCTGAAGATCTAACCGCTTGGCTTGAAGCATTAAATATGAAGGAAAGTCTGCCTTCACTTCAGCATGCATCATCGGAGATCACGAAAGAAGCGCTGAATAAAGTTAAAGAATTTCGGATTGTCGTCAGAGATATGTACGAGCGGCTGGCTGACGGCCAAGAGGTTACCCGCTCATGGATCTGCCTCATGGAAGCGTGCATTGCCAAGGCTCCGTTGTCCTATCACTTCCTGGACGGAAGACTCGTTCCCGTTCCGCTGGGGTCTGACATCGATGCGATCCTGTCCCTGGTCGCCCTGGACGCGCTCCGGCTGCTGGAAGCCGGTGAATTAGCGTATCTTCATCGGTGTTCCAATCCCGAATGCGTCCTGCTCTATACTGACCGTTCGGGACGACGGAAATGGTGCTCCATGAAGATTTGCGGAAACCGGAATAAAGTGGCGCGAAACCAGGCCAAAAAAGACCACAATCAAGATATGTAATCACTACCACCACCACCACCAATACAAACACCAATACAAACACCAATACAAACCGAACAAGCTTTTTTTGTATTCCATTAAATCTCTAGCGGGACACAATAAAGGAAGTGGTTACGTAATATATATTATGTTAACCATTATTTTCGCGGATGACCAAGGCGCCCTTTCAAGATGTCCTGGCTCCACGAGTTTAAACTTACAATAATCATTTTTTCCTCATTAGGAATGCATAAGCTTTTCGTAATAGTCCAATTTGGTCCGTGCTTCCGCGATCGTTTGGTCCAGCGCCTGCCGCTGCTCCTCCAACCGGTCCAATTGAGCCGTTAGAATTGACTTCCGGCTTTGGATTAACTTCAGCTCTTCATCGTCCAGAGCTTCCTTGTCTCTGAAACACTGCCCATCGGCAATAAAATCCTTAATGTCTTCCAGCGACAAACCGCTCTGTTTTAAGCATTTAATCGATAAAATTTGGTGGACATTTGCATCGCTATAGTTCCTGACACCACCCGTACCACGCGAAGCTGGTTGGATCAGTCCCATTTTTTCATAATAACGCAGTGTGTCCAGACTAAATCCAGTCATTGTGGAAGCTTCCCGAATGTTATACATAGAAAATCACCGCCTTTCCCCCTTATTGTAAACGCTGGAGCTGACTCCAGGTCAAGGGGAACGTCAATCGAAATGAGGTATACATGTATGGATTTGGAGTGCTGCCCTTTTACTGATAGAATCAAATTAATTTTAATGACATGAAATACTTTCGCTTTCAGAATCGTGTCAGAAAGAGAGGAGAAGTGCAGGATGAAGGTACTTCAAGTGTACACACGAGTGTATGTGAATGATATGGAGACGTCCCTTAAATTCTATGAGAACTTGTTGAGTGAAGTTTCAACATTTAGGTTCAAGTATGAAGCAGCGGGATTGGAATTAGCATATGTGGGCGACATTTTGATTTTGGCTGGATCAAATCAGGCATTGGAGCCATTCCGTAAGACCAAGGCAACATTCAAGGTGGACAGCATTCATGAGTTTTATGACCACCTAAAGAGTTCAGGTTGCCAAATAATTCGTGATCTCACTAAAGTTCCAACTGGCACAAATTTTACGGTACAGCATCCGGATGGCGAGATTTTTGAATACGTTCAACATCATGATTAGGTAATTGCCCGCCATTGTGCGGGTTTCTCTTTTTCCGTGCTTGGTCCAATGTTCATGATAACCAGTCAATACCCATAAATGATAAATGTTTTTAAAAAAAATGATATTTATGTTTACATAATAAATGTTATGTTAACTTGATGCTATCCCAACCTCTTTGAAGCCGCCCAGCGGCATTCGTGAATACTTGAATCACACTTGTTTTCATAAAAAAACGTCTATGTACCTTTCAAAGATGACAGACCGCGTTTAGCGGAAGTTTTTCTTGCGAGATCAGGAAGCGGAAGCTCCGATACTTATACTTTCTGATCTCGTAAAAAACCCATCCCCGTATCCGGGAATGGGTTGAAATCGTTCTACGCTATGCTTGCTGTATTCGTCGTATCGTCGTTTGGAGCCGGTCCAGATCTTTTTGAAAAGGACTGAGCACGCTGTATACGTGAGCGCCGGATCCCTGTTTCCACAAATGCTTCGTGAAGTTGGCCAGCGTTCCGGACGGCCCTAGATCAACGCAAATATGCTCCGATGGGTTCATGCGCTGCATCGCTTCCCGAAACCGGATCGGATGCCGAACGGCATCCCAGACATAGTCTGAAGATAATGACGTGATGCCCATTCCGTACAGACCGGAAACCAGCTTCACCTGCGGCCGGTTCACATGGATTGCTGTCAGGGAAGATTTATACGCCGTCTCTGCAGCGTCAATGGATGCGGAGTGAAAGCCGTAGCGCACAGGCAGCACCTGGTGAGCGATCCGGGTTTGCTTTAAATACGCTTCCGCCTGCCGGATACCCTCGCTTGTGCCGGAAACGACGAAGTGGGACTGATCATTGACGGCCGCCAGCTCGGTATTCGTATGAAGCTCTGCGGCTTGCGTGAACAGCGCGGGATCACTTGCGATGGCGATCATGCCTCCCGGCTCACAAGTATTCCGGACCGCATCGGCTTGATTCGCAACAAGCTCCAGAGCCGTTTCCCAATCGATGACGCCGGCAACGGCGCAGGACGCAAATTCGCCCAAGCTCGTCCCAAGCACGAGATCCGGATAGATTCCGTTTTCCATCATCACCTGCGCCAGTGCATATTCCACCATAAAGATGGCCGGATGGCTGTAGGATAAATGATCCAGCGGTTCCTCTGATTTTCGGTTGCTGCCGTACAATTCCAGGACGACAGACCTGCCTGTCGACTGGTACAGCCGCCGATCCATGCGGTCCATCTTTTCCCGGAATCCGGAATGCCGTTCGTAGAGTTCGATTCCCATCCGGTAATATTGAGAGCCTTGACCGGGAAACAAGAAAACGACGGATTTTGCCATAATCGAATTGACCTCCGTAAGGTAGAAAAAGTCTTGATGATGATATTCTTCTACCAACTTACCATTTCATGTTTCCTCCGTCCATCTCTCTTAAAAGCGGACCCTTGATCAAACCGCATAACCGGGTTCAAGCCGCACCGTTGCCCCTGTCTCCCCCGCCTTCCGCACTTGATCCAGCAGCTCGTGAACCGCAAGTGCGGTTTGAAAGTCCGGCGCCTCGTGTGTATCATTCGCCAGATCCCGGTGGATCTGTTGGTAAATGCCCGCCACATTGTAAGCGGGTGTTCCCATCAGCTCGGCCGGAGGCAGGTGGAGATGCCCGGGCAGCGTCAGTTCCTTCAGCTCTCCCCTCCCCTGCGTGCCAAGCACGATCAGATCATCGATCTGGAACATAAAGTTTTGCCGTGATCGGATGTGTAAATCCCCTTTCGTGCCGTTGATCTCGATCGCGAAGCTTCCCACGTGCGCATTGCGGATCTGGGAGCTGAAAACGGCCTGGCCCGGCAGAATCCCGCTGACCACGACATGATCAGGTGCCGACGCAAGGATGATTTCACCCGTCTCTTCCACAGGGACCTGCCGCGTTTGCGTCTTCAATATGGCCGATATTTCGGAAAATGGTCCAAAGAGATACATGATCCCATCCAGAAGATGGCCGCCGGCGATCGTCAGCTGATTGGCTCCGTTCGCTTCATCCAGCAAATAAACGTGGCTCTGGTCGATCTGCTTGGAACGGATCGGATACGTCGGTATGGCGTAATTAACGTGAACGGCAAGCACATCCCCAACGTAACCCTCTGCCAGAAGTTCCCGGACGTAGCGGATGACGGGATTGGCGCGCGACTGCAGCCCGGCGAAATGGCGAACTCCTCGGTCGCGGGCCGCTTGCAGCAATGCTGCCGATTCTGCGGTCGTCCGTCCGAGCGGGAACTCGCTGTACACATGCTTGCCGGCCTCAAGAGCTGCACGAATCAGCCGGTCATGCTCCGGAACCCGGACGGATACGGTCACCAAATCGACCTCTGGATGCAGGGCCAGCTCAAGCGGATCGGAAAAGGCATGCTCAACGCCAAAGTGATCGGCGCTCGCTTCTGCGCTTTCCTGCCGCGATGTACCGACGGCGGTCACCATAAACTCGGGCAGCGCCTTCAGAGCCGGAAGATGTGCCAGACCTCCCCACGCACCGTTCAAACCGGCACCGATGATTCCGACACGAAGAGGTTGATGATTTATATTCATAAGTAAGCCTCCTAATAAATGGATAAGGGATCCACCCGCCTCCTGGCAAATTGTGGAGGGGTTTTCGGGTTGGTAGACATAGATTAATACAGTGAGTACAATGTGAAAAGAAGGCACTTTTCGGTTCGTTACGAACCCGCGGGTGCGTTAGGAGGTGGATGATGGAAAACATACGAGCAGCGGAACCCGCATTTTCGGTAACGTCCTGCACGGCTCGGCGTGTACTGGAAATCGTTTCGAATAAATGGGCGGTCCTCATCATTTTCGTATTGGAAAAAGGCACCAAACGGTACGGTCAGCTTCAGCGAAGCATCGCCGACATTTCCCAAAAAATGCTGACCCAGACGCTCCGCCAACTGGAGCGGGACGGACTGATTGAGCGCAGCGTCCTTCCGGAGGTTCCGCCTGTGGTGGAATATACCTTGACTCCGATGGGAGAGAGCTTGATCCCCTACCTGCGCCAGCTAAACCATTGGCTGAACGAGCATTATCCTCAGATCGAACAAGCCCGGAAAGATTACGATGCGAGAGAAAAGTTTAAGACAGACAAAAGCACGCAGACCGTTTAAGGTTTGCGTGCTTTTTTAAATGCATGGATGGTGTTAATACGAGTCGGTGCTGTGGCCCTTCCGTTCGGCATCTTCCACCGCTTCATGAGTGTGAGTGGCGCCCAGCGGGCCATGATGGCTGCTCGAGCCATGCTGCTTGATCCCCTCGGCGACGCGCCGGCCGTATTCCTCGTCGCACTGGGTCAGATGATGGATCATCTTCTCCTGTATGATCGGGCTGCAGGAAGACAGCGCATTAACCAGATTGCTGATCAGTTCGTTCTTTTCAAAATCGTCAAACGCACGGTACGTCTCCCCTGCCTGCTTGTAATCGTTGGTTCGTTCAATGCTGGCCCTCATCAGTTTGCCTTCCACATGCGGCATGTAGTCGATTTCCTCCCGGGGGGCTTCCTTCAAACCGTTCAGCGAGGACGGTTCGTAATTGATGTGAGGATTCTGTCCAGGCGCCATATCTACATCATACGTCATCTGGCCGTCACGCTGATTGGTGGCCACCCGCTTCTTCGGTGCGTTGATCGGCAGCTGGAGGTAATTTGGTCCGACGCGGTAGCGCTGGGTATCCGAATACGAAAGTGTCCGTCCCTGAAGCATTTTATCATCGGAAAAATCCATCCCGTCGACGAGCACGCCGGTCCCGAATGCCGCCTGCTCCACCTCGGCAAAATAGTTCTCTGGATTTTTGTTCAGCACCATCCGGCCGACCGGACGCCAAGGAATTTGCTCCTTCGGCCACAGCTTGGTATCGTCCAGCGGGTCGAAATCCAGCTCAGGATGGTCGTCATCGCTCAAAATTTGCACGAACAACTCCCACTCCGGATAATCGCCGCGCTCGATCGCCTCGTACAAGTCCTGGGTCGCATGGTTGAAGTTTTTACCCTGAATGGCTTCCGCCTCGGCTTGGGTCAAGTTTTTGATGCCCTGCTTCGGCTCCCAGTGGTACTTGATCAATACCGCTTCGCCCTCGGCATTTACCCATTTGTAAGTATTGACCCCGGACCCCTGCATCTGCCGGTAGTTGGCCGGGATGCCCCAGGGGGATTGAACGAACGTAACCATATGCATCGTTTCCGGCGAGTTGCAGCAAAAATCGAAAAACCGCTCGTTGTCCTGGATGTTCGTGACCGGATCCGGCTTGAAAGCGTGGATCATATCGGGAAACTTGATCGCGTCGCGGATAAAGAAAATTTTCAGGTTGTTCCCGACCAGGTCCCAGTTTCCGTCTTCGGTGTAAAATTTCACGGCAAAGCCGCGCGGATCACGCAGCGTCTCCGGGGAATGGCCGCCGTGAATAACCGAGGAGAAACGGACGAAGACAGGCGTTCGCTTGCCCGCTTCCTGGAATAATTTCGCCCGCGTATACTTGGATACCGGCTCATCTCCAACCTTGCCGTAGGCCTCGAAGTATCCGTGTGCTCCGGCTCCTCTTGCATGCACGACGCGCTCTGGAATGCGCTCGCGGTCAAAATGCGTTATTTTCTCGATAAATTGATAGTTTTCAAGCGTTGCCGGTCCGCGGCTTCCCACCGTCCGCATGTTCTGGTTGTTCTTCACCGGATGGCCCTGGCGCGTGGTGAGAGACATTTCGTCTTCGCCCGGAGCCATGCGGCGGTCAAGGGCATCGCCGGAGCCGGTCACCGAAGTGCCGTGCTCCATAGGCTTTTGTTGTTGGTCCATGCTGTTGTTCTCCTTTTCGTCTTTATGTACAAAGGGCTGATTAATTTTAGATGGCAAAGATATGAAGTAGCGTTTCCAGCCGATTCCGTTTTTATGCCTTGAGCCTTCCGCGTTGCAAAAGTCCGGACATCAAAAAAATCCATTTTACATCAATTTATTACGATTGATCCCCCGACTGAAATCGCTTAGCATGATTCTGAGCACGTCCAAGCGTGAGTCTCGAACAGCCCACGCCCGCACTCGACACAAACCAAGTGATGTCAAAGGGATTAGAAATAGGTACATAAGTTGATCAAGGAGGAGCAACCGTTATGGAGAGGATGTTTCAAAACCACGAAGTCCGCGTCAGCCGCACGATAGAAGGCACCTGGGATTTTACCGTCGTCGATGAACCCGATTTGTCCGTTCAGGCCAGTCAGTCCTTCCCCTACCGGATGGCGGTGCCATCCTGCTGGGAGACGCATCCCGATTTCAGTACATACCAAGGCGTTGGCGCCTATCGAACGATCGTAAATATCCGGAGGGAAGCATCTGTACGGCTTATTTTTAAAGGGATAAGCCACACGGCCCACATCTACTGGGACGGGGTGAAAGTTGCGCAGCATTATAACGCCTACACCGCGTTTGATGTGGTCATCCCGGATGTACGGCCGGGTGAGCATACGCTGATCGTTGCAGCCGACAACCGTTTCAGCAAAGCATCCGCCTTGCATATTCCAAACGACTATTACACATACGGCGGTATCATCCGCCCAGTGGTCCTTGAGGAGCTGTATAGCCCTTACGTGCGGCAGCTTTATTTCACACCTGAATATAAAAGCGGCGAATGGAGTGCCGAGGTCCGCGCGGTCGTCAGCAATCCGAATGACATGGAGCGAACGGTCCAGGTAACCGGTACTCTCGCAGGAATCGATTTTTCACTTGGAACCGTCACCTTGGCGCCAGGGGCTGAAAAAAAGCTGCAGAAGTCGTTTGCCTTTCCGGACGTTTCTTCCTGGTCGCCGGAAGAGCCATCGCTGTATCAGCTTCATGTCCGGCTGTACGAAGACAAGGATACGGACAGCCCGCCTCTTGATGATTTGATCGAACGGGTCGGATTCCGGACGGTGACCACCCGAGACGGCAAATTTCAGGTGAACGGCAAAGATGTGGTACTCCAAGGCTTCAACCGGCATGAAGATCATCCGATGGCCGGAGCGGCTCTTCCCGTATCTTTGATGCTGCATGATCTCGACCTGATGCGTG
>NZ_MBRK01000001.1:2392898-2753661 GCF_002224835.1 Paenibacillus sp. SSG-1 | reverse complement strand
CCACCGCTGCCGGGAGGAGCCACTATCCGAACGACGAACGTTTTCTGGATTTATGCGACGAGCTAGGTTTCCTGGTGTGGGAGGAAAATCATGCGAGAGGCTTGTCCCTGGAGCAAATGCGCAATCCGAATTTCGTCTGGCAGTGCGAACAAGTCAACCGCGAAATGGTGGAACAGCATTACAACCATCCTTCGATTATTCTGTGGGCGATCCTGAACGAATGCGCCAGCGATACCGAAGAAGGACGTGAGCACTACAGCCGGCAGCTGGGACAGCTGAGAGCGCTGGACGCCAGCCGCCCGCTGACGTTCGCTTCGCATCACAGGGAGCGGGAGCTCTGCTTTGATTTGGCGGATATCGTTTCCTTTAATCTGTATCCCGGCTGGTATACGGACGAGGATCCAAAGGCTCTCTGTGAACAGGCGCGGGCTTGGGCCGACCAGGCCGGTGGCGCCGAAAAGCCGATGATCATGAGCGAGTTCGGCGGGGATGGATATTATGGTTTGCGCGACAAAGCCAGGATGCGCGGCACCGAGGAGCGGCAGGCGGATATCATTGAAGCCAACCTGGCTGCATACACATCAAGCCCCTTCCTGTCCGGCATGTATATTTGGCAGTTTTGCGACTGCCGTGTCACCGATGCGACCGGCTGGCTGTTGTCCCGGGCAGGTGCCCAAAATAGCAAAGGCATCGTCGACCGGTACCGCAGGCCGAAGCTGGCTTACGATGTGGTTAAACGATATTTTAAGGGGTCGCAGAACGTAATATCGAATGAATCATGATGTTTGCACACAAAAAAAGGATGGATACGTCCGGTGCTCCACCGGGCATATCCTTCCTTTGCTATTTTAAGATAATGAGTGGCTGAGCAGCCAGGTATACAATTCCTTGTTAGCGTAAGTCTCGGTCCATGAGTCGTGATTCGCGTCCGGATACACCGTAAATTTCACGTTCCCGCCGATCTCTTCCAGCGCCTTCACGATTTGTTCGGATTCCGACAGCGGAACGACATCATCCTTAGCCCCATGGAAGGCCCAAATCGGGATATCCTTGATCTGCTCGGCGTATTTCGGTTCCATTCCTCCGCAAATCGGGACGACAGCCGCCCATTTATCTGGATACATCGCAGCCAGCTGCCATGCACCGTAACCGCCCATACTTAATCCCGTTAAATAAATGCGCTTTGGATCCACGCGATAGGTATCTTCCATTTCCTCCAGGAGAGCCATTAAAGCGTCTTCCTCCATCGCCCAGAACGAGTCTTCCGGGCATTGAGGTGAGATGGCGATGAACGGAAACTGCGGATCCTGATCGGCTAACTTCGGAATGCCATGCACTTTGACCAGCTCCACATCGCTCCCGCGCTCCCCCGAACCGTGAAGGAAGAGGATCAGCGGCCATTTTTTCTCAGGCTCACTTTCATAAGCTTCAGGCAGATGCAGCAGATAGTCCAGTTTGACCCGCTTCGTTATTTCTTTGTCCAGCCTCTTGGCACTTTGGCTCATGTTCTTATTCCCCGCTTTCGATTTATGTATTGGTTCCTCGGCTCCCTGTATGCCCGAACGGTGAACCTGTGCTTTCATCGTGACCGATGTTCCCGACATGCCGACTTCCGTGAACCCGAATCGTTCGTACAGCTTCATCGCACGATTTCTGGGGTCCACGCTTAAGGATACGGACGGTATTCCTGCGGCGTGCAGCTCCTCGAACGCCCGCTGCATGAGCAGGGTTCCAATCCCCTTGCCGCGGTGTTCCGGCTGGATGGCCATGCCCAGCTCCGGAGTATTCTCGTCCACATATCCGTATCCGGGATGTTCCGGATCAAACAATCGGAGCGTGACCGATCCCAGCCGCTCCCCTTCGCTGGAGACGGCAATGAAGGCCATGTCGCCTTCCTTTCCCCAATCGTCCAAGTACTTCGATATTTCAGGGCGTGCAAGGATATCGCGGGATAATGGTGTCTCCCCTTCCGGCGTGTACATGGAAGCGTACAGCATTTCCCACAGAAACGGGAGATCCGCAGCCTCCGCCGGCCGGATGTTGATCGTCTCAGGCATATCTTCACCTCCATCGTTGTACGAGTGATCTAAGTCGAAACATCGAAATGGTTTATTGGTACACTCTGTATTCTTCAGTTCAACTTATATAACGCTCGATTTAAGAGATCTGCATTCCAAGTTCAACATAACAGATCGCTGAATTGCTGGTCAATTGTGGAAATGTATCCGCTTTAAATTATGCTTGAAATCCTAAGTGGATGAACTATAATGAACATTGTAGAACTGATATAAACCATTATGAACCTATGGAGGTACGAACATGGAAATTAGATACGCATCCCATCCCCAAGAAGTGAAAGCGTTTGATACGGCTCGCCTGCGCCAGGAATTTTTGATCGAGTCGATGTTTGTAGCGGATCAGCTCACGCTCTATTACACGCATGTCGATCGTTTCATCGTCGGCGGCGCGGTTCCGGTAAATCAGAGCGTCAAGCTCGAAGCCGACCCGAAAACGATGGGTGCCGATACGTTCCTGGAGCGCCGCGAGATCGGTATCATCAATGTCGGAGGACCGGGTACAATCAGCGTCGACGGCACGGACTATTCCATCGATTCGAAGGACTGCCTCTATGTGGGACTCGGTGCCAAGGAAGTGGTGTTCAGCAGCAGCGACAAAGCCAATCCGGCTAAATATTACCTGAACTCCACACCTGCCCACAAAGCTTATCCGACGGTTAAGGCGGCTATCAGCGAAGCTTCGCCGAACAACCTGGGCAGCTTGAGCAATTCCAATGAGCGCACCATCTACCGTTATATCCATACCGGCGGAATCCAAAGCTGTCAGCTCGTCATGGGCATGACGCTCTTGAAGCCGGGCAGCATGTGGAACACGATGCCGTGCCATACGCATAACCGCCGTTCCGAGGTTTACTTCTATTTCGACATGCCGGAAGACGGCAACGTCTTCCACTTTATGGGTGAGCCGCAGGAAACCCGCCACCTCGTCGTCCGCAACGAACAAGGTGTTATTTCCCCAAGCTGGTCCATCCACAGCGGCGTTGGAACAAACAGCTATACCTTCATTTGGGGCATGGCCGGCGAGAACCAAATCTTTGAGGATATGGACCCTGTAGGCATGGATGAATTAAAATAAGATAAAACTCGAACGAATGGATGAATAACCAATGAACCCTTTACGCCGCTACGAAAACATTATGGAACTGCTCCTGGCCAAACAGGAGGTGACGGTTGCCGAACTGAGCGAACGGCTGAACGTCACCGGCAAGACGATCCGCGAGGATCTGGCCAAGCTGGAGGACAAAGGTCTGCTTCAGCGGGTGCATGGCGGAGCGATTCTGGCGCAAAGCGACCAGCTCGGCATTTTGTCCACCAAGGAACCGCTGGCGCGCCACGCTGCGGAGAAGGCGGATATCGCCCGCCTTGCCCTATCGCGCATCGAACCGAATGACGTCATCGCCCTGGACGGCGGCAGCACAACGCTTGAAATCGCCAAGGCGCTGGACAACCAGCCCCTGACCGTCGTCACCAACGATGTCCACATCATTTCGGAGCTTGCCCGCAAGGACGCCATCCGGCTTGTCGTTCCCGGAGGTTACCGCGTGCGGAACATGCTGGCGGGGCCGGAAGCGGTTACCTATGTACGGCGGCTGAATATTCACAAGGCGTTTTTGTCGGCAACGGGCCTGCATCCCGAAGACGGGCTGACGATCTACACAGGAGAGCTTCTGGACATCAAACGGGCGCTCCTCGAGACCGCGCGTACCTGTTACGCTGTGGTGGACCATCACAAATTCGGACAAAGCGCCCTGCTGACGTTTGCGAAGCTGAACGAAGTCGAAGCGATCCTTACCGACTCAGGGTGCAGCCCTGAATTCGCTGAAGCCGTTCGCCAAGCGGGCGCCCGTCTCGAAGTGGCGAATGCGCAGTGAAGCATCCAACCTATCCCATGCAAAGGACTGATATTCGATGTTTGATTTGACGGGTAAAATCGCCCTGGTCACCGGCACCTCCGGCGGCCTGGGACAAGGCATGGCCGTTGGCCTGGCGGAAGCCGGAGCCTCGGTCGTATGCATCTCCTCGACGAACAGTGACCGGACGGTCGAGGAGATCCGTAAGCTTGGCGGGAAGGCGGAGCAAATTTCCGCCGACTTAAGCGACACGGACGCTTTGGATCAAGTGTTTGCGCAGGCGCTTTCCTTCTATGGCGGCATCGATATTTTAGTGAACAATGCCGGTATCATCCGCCGTACGCCGGCAGCGGATCATGCGCGCCAGGATTGGAACGACGTGATCAATTTGAATCTGAACACTGTGTTCTTCCTAAGCCAGCTCGCCGGACGCCACATGCTCGAGCGCGGCAGCGGCAAAATCATCAATATTGCGTCCATGCTTACTTTTCAAGGAGGCATTAATGTACCGGGATATACGGCGGCGAAGCACGCGGTTGCCGGAATCACCAAAGCGCTTGCCAACGAGTGGGCTGGTAAAGGCGTCCAGATCAATGCCATTGCCCCCGGGTACATGGAGACGAACAATACGGCGCCGATCCGCTCGGACGAACAGCGTCTGCAATCGATTACGGACCGGATTCCGGCAGGACGCTGGGGCACGCCGGAAGATTTGAAGGGTCCGGTTGTTTTCCTCGCTTCCCAAGCATCCGATTATGTCAACGGCCACGTCCTCTGCGTCGACGGAGGATGGTTGGCCAGATAACGCCATATTCAATAAAAGCTGCGCATTACAGAAAAGGAATCGTTCCCTTCTTCTGAAATGCGCAGCTTTTTATATGCTGAATCTCCTGCTCTCCCCCGCAAGCTTGATCCGTTTCCGAATGAACCCATCTCCGAGATTACGGTCAAATAAACGCCGCCGCCCTTCAATTTCATCAAAGGTCTGAGCACGGTAACCCCAAGCAGGATGAATCATCCAGCTTAGTCTATTTATAAGACGTAACATTGTTTCGAATACCTGTGAGGAGGGGGAGAAATAAGCCGTGATGATAAAAAATCAGTAATCAACCGTTGAATTCCCCTCCTCCTTCCCTTCGACATGTTGCGCAACGAAGGCGCTTTTAATCGACAAGACGACAAACTGTGCTGAAAAAACCTATTAACCCGTGATGACCTGTTGAATAAAACATAACAATGTTACGTTATATTTAACAAGCCTCCATAAAAAAGCGATCTGCCGCAGGGAAATTCACCCAAAGCAAATCGCCTTTTAAACTTTCATATTACGTTCATGTTCATCCTCCAGCCATAGGAGACGTGACTGTCAGCCTAAGTACGGAGTGACTAACTTCCTTACCCGATCAATGCCGTCCCACATGTCGCCGGGACCATCATAGACGATCGTAATTGGTCCTTCATACCGATGCTCTTTCACCAGCTCCATGCACGAAATAAATTCCGCATCGTCAAGGTTACCCTGTTCGTCCTGCTGCGCTTTGGCGTGGATGGATTCGCTTCTGGCAATCGTTCTGGACAATTCCTGCAGCTTGGTCGGACCCTTAAAATTGCCGAAATCCGTCGTCAATCCAAGCTGGTTGCCGCAGTCATCCAGCAGAGCCAGGCAGTTGTCCGCCGTGGAGGTCATTGCATGAAAATTCTCGGTGATGATGCGAACCCCTTTATCCGACGCGTAATCGATCAGTCGCTGGAGCTGGCTGGCGGCGAGTTTGAGTGCTTCGGCATCGCCGGGATCGGCATCGCCGCCGATAATCCGGATCCGTTCTGCACCCGCAGCGGACGCAATATCGATCCAGCGCTGCAGCCACTCCATATCTGCCTCACGGCGCGTTTCATCCGGATTCGTAATGTCGCCGTAATCGGCAAGCAGCGTATAAAAACGCATCCCCGCCTGCTGAATCGCCTCGCGAAGCTCTTGAAGATAGCTGCTGCTCGTATCCTTAAAATGAAAGTGGCAAATTTCCATCGTGGTGAAGCCTTTGTCTCTCAGCACAGCCGGCAGTTCAAGCAGCGAGAGCTTCTCCGGCTGCTCCTCTACCCGGGTGACGTGTTCCTTCCGCTCATCATCCCACTGCGTCCAGCGCAGCGGTCCCAGATTGCGGTGCAGACTCCACGTCGTCAGCGATAAATTTGGCATCCAATCCCCACACTTTCCTGTAGTTGCTGCCCGTATTGTGAAACCTTGGTACAAGTCCACTAAATCTCTAACTCCATAAGAAATCGGGCAGTTCAATCGCGTTCCTAATGCGGTGTTAGCATAGGGTCTGCCGATAAGACACGTTTGTGGACGATGCCCTGCCGCCCTTAAACCCACCTCACCCTGAAAGCGATTGCATCTCCCCTAATACTGTAACTTCCGATTAGCCTTGTCAATACAGGCTCGCGACATTTCAACAAAAGGAGGGGATACGCTCAGGTGGCATCATGAAAAATAACACCGAGCGTATACCGAATACCTGTCTGTACTGTGCTTACCCCATGACGGAGCGTGGTTCGGTAATAGCCTTTAGTCCCTTGAACGGGCCGGTAGTTCGTCGGAAAAATCAGCCCTTCACCCTGCTCAAGCGTGATCACATGCCCCCGGCTCTGTGCCCGCGGACGCTGCTCTACCAGCAGAAACTCGCCGCCGGTGTAATCCTGCTGCCTTTGATTCAGGGCGAACACGACCTGAAAAGGAAAATATACTTCGCCGTACAAATCCTGATGCAGGCAGTTGTAGCCCCCGGCTTCGTACTTCAGGATCAGCGGCGTAGGCCGCAGCTGGCCTTGCCGGTGGCATTCTTCCAAAAATTCGTCAAGGGACGCCGGATAGCCCGCATCCATGCCGAGCTGCTCATGCCAACGGTTGGCGGTCCGGGATAGCTCCGGGTACATATTTTCCCTGAGCTGCTGGACCGCCGCAGGCAGCGGGCGGTCATAGTATTTATATTCTCCGCTGCCGAAGCGATACCGGGCCATCGAAATCGTGCTGCGGAACCGTTCTTCGCTTGCGTAGGTTCCAATCAGCTCTTCGCATTCTTCCGGAGTTAGAATGGCAGGCAGCTTGGCATATCCTTGATCGTCTAACGTCTTCCAGAGCGCGCCCCAGTCCACCATCTGAATCCGTTCCCGGATACTAGTTGGCATGGCGCGGTCCCCTAGCCGGGATGGATTGGCGAGCTTCGAGCGCAAGCAGCCGCTCTTTCATTTCTAGGCCGCCGCGGTATCCCGTAAGCGCCCCACTCTTTCCGATGACACGGTGGCAGGGCACCATGATCAGCACCGGATTGGCTCCAATCGCCGCGCCAACGGCCCGCACCGCAGCCGGGCGTCCGATCTGGTGTGCGATCTCGGAATAGGTTGTGGTCTGCCCATAAGGAATGGAGCAGAGTGCCTGCCATACCTCCCGCTGGAACGGGGTTCCCCGGTCGTCCATTGGAATCGTAAATGCTTCTCTTGTTCCCTGAAGATATTCAGCGATCTCCGTAATGTAAGGAAGCATTGTCACTTCATCCTGAACCCATTGATGGTTCGGATAACGCTGTGCCGCCCAGGCCTCAAGTTCATCAAACGAACCGTCGTGGGAACCGACATAACCAAGCCCTTGGGCCGTAGCGGCTGCATAAAGGCTCCAGCCGTCTCCGTCGAGCCTGTCCCAGTACAGGGTTACCAGGTCAGTTTTGCTTGCTGTGATCATGTTCATATTCATATGTTTGCACCTCCAGGGCAGCGCCGTGCTGCCATATTTGCCGGAATTCCAGCGGCGTTTGACCCGTCATTTTTTTGAACAGCGTAATAAAATACGGGACATTCGCATTCCCGACCTCCGCGGCAATCTCCGTGATGGATTGGTCCGTGTGGGCCAGCAGGTGTTTCGCTTCCTGTATCCTTTTGCGCTGGATATATTCAACCGGACTGATACCCTGCACCCGCTTAAAGGTCCGCTGCAGATGAAAAGGACTTCCGTGACAGACATCAGCCAGATGTTCCAAAGACAGCTTATCCCGAAAATGACGGTCGATATAATCGGTGATTTGGTTCACCCATTCCTGATCGGGCAGCTTCTCGCCGGTCGGCTTGCACCGTTTGCACGGCCGGAAGCGGGCCGCCAGCGCCTCTTCCGCATGTTGAAAGATCCGTACGTTCTCCTTGTTAGGCGGTCTGGATTTGCAGGAAGGCCGGCAAAAAATCCCTGTCGTGCTGACCCCGTAAAAGAAACGGAAATCATAATCCGCATCGTTGGAGACAATCGCCCGCCACTTTTCCTCCGGAATATCCTCTTTCATCCGGCGCTTCATCTCGGTTTGGTCTATATCCCGGTCATTCCTGTGATCCTTCATCTGCCTCACCTCCATCCCCAGTATACCCTTCTTTGGATCGCTTGGGATGAACTTGGGAATGTAAAAGCAAGATAACGAAATGAAAGCGTCCAGGTTTCGGTATACACTGGTAAGGTAAGCAAGATGCAAAAGGAGGACCTCTTATGTCTACAACATGCCGACAAGAGACGATGCATTCGGTCTGGGATGCGCCTTATTTTACGGGCGTCACCACAATGAACATTTATTGCACCCCGTGGTGCAGCGGTCGTCCTAAACCTGAAAATACAATTCGCTTCCATACCCGGGAAGAAGCCGAGCTTGCAGGGTACCGGCCATGCAGAAATTGCTGCTCTACCCTTCCCCGCGGCTCCTGGGAGGACCATAAGCACGAGATCAAGCTCTTCATCCCTGCCGAATTCAATTTCGAGGAAAACGTAAAATATTTGCTGCGCTCCTCCAATGAATGTCTGCACCGGATCGACAACAACCGGATTTACAAAGCGCTGTCCGTCGCAGACGAGACACCGGTGATCGAAATCCGTGCCGGAGACTGCCGGGAGCTGGTGGTCCGTTTTCTTGGCGATACGGCCCCTTCCCGCAAATGGGTACGCGCCGAGGTAGCCCGTTATGTGCGGGAGTGGTTCGATTTGGAGCGGGATATCGTCCCCTTCTATCGTTTGGCCGAATCCGATCCCCTTTTGAAAGGTCCCGTGCAGTCCTTCCGAGGCTTGCGGACCGTCGGCATTCCCGACTTGTTCGAGGCCGTCACCTGGGGAATCCTTGGGCAGCAAATCAACCTGACCTATGCCTATACGCTCAAAAGACGCCTGGTGGAGAACTTCGGAAGAAGTGTGGATTGCGAGGGAGAAACGTACTGGATGTATCCGACACCGGATAAAATCGCGGCATGTTCGGTTGAAGATCTTGCCGTGCTGCGGATGACCGTCAAAAAATGCGAATACCTCATCGATACCGCACAGCGAATCGCCTCTGGTGAGCTCAATAAGCTAGGGCTACTGCAAACCGGAAGCCATCAGGCGGCAGAAAAGATGCTGACGAGCATCCGGGGGATCGGGCCTTGGACGGCGAACTACGTATCCATGCGGTGCCTGCGGTTTCCGTCGGCGTTTCCGATCGACGATGTCGGGCTGCACAACGCCATGAAGCATATTTTGGGAAGGGACAGCAAGCCGTCCAAGGCGGAAATCCGGCAGATGTCCGCAGGCTGGTCGGGCTGGGAGTCATACGCCACCTTTTACCTGTGGAGAGTATTGTATTAGGGTGCGCCAACAAATTAACGCTATAAAACCGCTAAGCCATCGCAGATGATCGGCTTAACGGTTTTGTTTTTTTACTCTAAGACCAACGCAGATTGGCTAAAGTTCCTGCCAAAATATCTTACATCATTTTTCTAATTTTCGAAAAATTCCTTTGCATATTCTACAACGCCATGGACATCGGTAAGACCACCCTCAATAAGCTCAAAAGCCATGAAATGATCGTCAGAAACGTCGAATGGCGCTTTAATGCCATATGAATTGGCTTTCTTATAGCCAAATTTCGGATAATATTTGTCATGACCCATAACGACAGAACCCTTATAACCACGCTGTGCAGCGATTTTGTGGCCTTCCATAATCAGCAACTTCCCAATGCCCTTGCTTTGCATTTCTGGTAATACAGCAACAGGTGCAAGGGCAATCAGCGTATGATTCCCCACTTTTATTTCCGTAAAAAGAATATGACCCACGATTCTGTTCCTGCATTCGGCTACAAGGGACAATTCCGGAACATAGCTCGCCGAATTTCTAAGCCTTTTTACCAAATGATGCTCATCGTGGTCTGAATAGTAAGCATCTTCAAATGCTTTTTGAACCACATCGTAGACTTCGTTAATGTCTTCAAGTTTTTCTTGTCTAATGATAACATTCATTGGATTACCCCCTTGTTCGTGATGACGCCGCTACATGCTGTTAATCATCATTTTAACGCTTTACAAAGAAAAAAGTGAATACGGTCAATAGACTGTACTCACTTCTATGATCGATTATAAACGCTAGACATTCTTGTGAAAAGCAATATACCACTTGAAATGTTCTATGATCAAATTATCTTAAATAGACGGGATTGGTCAGGCAGGTCATCACCTGTGTCCCCAATTCCCCCATATCGCGTCTGGCCTCCATCCGGTAAAAAAGCCGGTCCTGGGGCAGCTCGCAGGTCAAGGTTAGCTCGTCATTCACTGCCGTCCACTGCCGCTCCAATCCCCGGTCGGACCATAGGCTGATTTGATCTCCTTGGGCCCGGCGGATCACGGCTTCAAGAAGAACGGTTCCACGCTCAGAGTTTCGCTGTACCTGATCCCCGGCGCAAGTGCCATTGATCTGAAAATCGATAAACGTGGAGTCCGGATCAAGCGTCAGCACCACATTTCCCCGGCGAATCCCTTCCAGAATTCCGGCTGCGGTTAGTGACTCGGACCGCACGTGCGCGGTCGGCCGTCCATGCTGAACCCACGGATGGGGTCCATGGAAATCGCTCCCTCCCACAGCCACGATCCGCCGGCCTTCGGCCAGCCGTTCCTGCCACCAGTGTACCGCCGTTTCGTTCAGCTCCCGCCATGGGCCGTTCCACACCTCGATCGCATCGAACGGAACGTCAAAGCCGAATTCCCACGGGCAGTCCGGGCAAAAAGGATGATTCAACACCGCAAGCGCTCCCTTTTCCCTTCCTTTGGCCAGCTGTTCCGAAGCTTGTTCCACTGTATACACCCTGAAGTCCTCCAGCGCATCCAGCTGTCCTAGCAAATTCGCATGCCCCTTATAATTGGTCATCTCGACGCCTGGGATAAGCAGCAGTTCTTCCGTCTTTGCCAAGGTGTTTCGGTTTTGGGAGAACGTATTATGGTCGGTCATGGCCAGAAAGGCAAGCCCTTTATCCAGACATAAGCGGGAAACCTCGCCGACGCTGTGTT
The DNA here is from genome assembly GCF_002224835.1 of Paenibacillus sp. SSG-1. Lineage (NCBI taxonomy): Bacteria > Bacillati > Bacillota > Bacilli > Caryophanales > Paenibacillaceae > Paenibacillus > Paenibacillus sp. SSG-1. The sequence continues at coordinate 2,742,398 of NZ_MBRK01000001.1, read as the reverse complement.
TGCCGTCGCTGTAATAGGTGTGGGCATGCAAATCGCCTGGAATCCACCGTTTATGCTTGAGCTGGATCTCGATGGAGACCGCAACCTCCGTTCCTTCATCCGGTACTTTGTAGGCGCCCAGCAGCACGGCCCACTCTCCTTCGGCGATATCGCCCGAGGCATATCCGGGGGTCGCGGTTTCCAATCCGACGAACATTTCGGTTCTGGCACCGCCGCTCCAGCCGACGATCCGCTCCGGGGAACGCAGGCCAAGGTCGATCACCGTCTCCCCATCAGCGCGGTCGTATCGGTAAGCGACATGGATCCGTTCGGCATCAGCTGGAACGTGAAAGTGCACTTCCAGGTACGTTTTCTCCTCTTCGGGAGATATGTTCACTTGCCGCCCGATCGTTACGACCGGCAAAGGTTCCGTCTCATTCATATGTGCCTGCATGGCGTGTTCCCCTTCTTTCATCCCATTATTCTTTCGTGGCACCCAGCATGATCCCTTTCATAAAGAACCGCTGCACAAACGGATAGATGACGATCAGCGGCAGAATGGCAATCATGATTCCGGCCATTTTCACATTCGTGGTGATGAGGTAGTTGCTGGAAGACGTGCTGGAATCGATAATCATGGCTTTCAGAGCTACCTGCAGCGTATATTTCGAGCTGTCATTAATAAAGATCAGCGGCGCCGTGAACATGTTCCAGCGTCCCACGAACTCAAACAGCGTCACCGTAGCCAATCCGGCGGTCGCCAGCCTCATATAAATGGCCGCGAAGATCCAGAAGTCGCCCGCACCGTCGATTTTGGCGGATTCCGAAATTTCGTAGGGGATGCTCATGAAGAAGTTCCGCATCAGCAGGATCGAAAACCCCGAGACGAGTCCAGAAAGCACCAGCACCGTCAGCGTGTTGATCAGGTGGAAGTCCTTGTTGACCACGTACAAGGGGATCAGCACCGCCTCCTGTGGAATCATCATCGTAATCAGGATGAAGGTGATCATCAGCCGTTTTCCCGGTACCCGGGGATGGATCAGCACATAGCCCGCCAGCGACGACAGCAGCACATGCAGCAGTGTTCCGAAGACCGTTACGATCGTGCTGTTCATGAAAGGTCGCCACAAATCCAGACTGTTCCAGATCGTGCGATATCCCTCCAGGCTGAATTCTTTGGGAAACAGGATGATATCCGGCCTCATAGACGCAACCCCGGAGGACAGCGAGAGCGATATGACGTTCAGGAAGGGAATGATCATCGTCAGCATCAGGCAGATAATGAACAAGGCGTTGAGCCAATCGAACACCGTCATCCGCTTGGCGTTCAAACCGTAATTCGCGTGTCTCATCATCTATTCCACCTCGTCAAATCGGGTTAGTGTCCGCACGGCAAGCGTCAAGATCAGCGTAAAGACCAGAACGAAAAAGCTCGCGGCCGCACCCACACCGACCTGCATTTCCATAATGCCCTTCTGAAACGTGTACATCATCAGCACATCGACCTGGGAAGAGGTCGACGGATTGCGGAGGACAAAGACCTGGTCGAAGATCCTCAGCACCCCGAGCGTATTCAGGAGGATAATGACTTTCATCGTTCCTTTCAGTTGGGGAAGTGTCACGAACCGCACAAGCTGCCATCTGGTGGCCCCGTCCATGCGGGCTGCTTCGTACAAGGACGGATTGATCGAAACGATCGCGGCAAGAAACAGGATACAGCTGTAGCCCATGTCCTTCCATGTGGAGACCAGGATCATGACCCATCTCGCCCAGGTGGACTCGGCCAGAAAATGGATAGGTTCGATACCGGCCACCTTGTGCAGCACCAAATTGACGATCCCTGTGTCGGGTGAAAGGAGGAAGATCCACATTCCCCCGATCACGACCCAGGACAGCAAATGCGGGATGTAGAGCAGCATCTGCGCCGTTTTTTTAAACCATGCCGTCATGACTTCATTCAGGGATAAAGCGATGACCAGGGGGGCGACAAATCCGAAGACCAGAATGCCTCCCCCGATCACCACCGTATTGCCCAGCGCTTTCCAGAAAAACGGATCATGCCACACGGCCGCATAATTCGCAAATCCGATATAGGGGCGTTCGCCCATCAGCTTGTAATCCTGAAAACTGATCTGCAGTCCCCGCGCGAGCGGGTAATAACCGTAAATGATAAAGTAAATGACGACGGGAAGCATCATGGCATAGAGTACGCCGTATTTACGAATCGCTCTCATCTTGTCTAACTTCACATCCTATCGGGTAAAATCAAACCGCGGGAGCTATTCGTCGATCAAATTCGCGCTCTTCAATTCCTCCCGCATTTTCTTGACGGCATCGGCGGCGGGCATTTCTCCGGACATGGCCTTCAGCGCGTAGTTTTGCACGATTTTTTCCGCGTCCGGCCAGCCCGGAAGGGCTAGTTCCAGCGTCGCATGCTGTTTGACCAGTTCTTGGGCGGCCTCGACGCCCGGCAGTTTGTCAAACGGGGACTTGACGTTTTCGTTGTACCAGAACGGCACGCCATGGTCCATGTTGTGCTCCTTGCCCTCTGCCGTCAGCGTATATTGGCCGCCGCTCTCGGTATAATCGACGTCTTTAATACCAAGGCTGCCGAGGGTAATGCCGTCCTTGGAGTTCCAGAACTCCAGGAATTTCTCTGCCGCTTCCACATGCGGCGCATTTTGCGGCACGATCCAGAAGTCGGGGTCGCCCCGGCGCATCAGGATGTTGCCGTCCGGACCGGCGGCACTGGCGATCGCTTCCGCCTGGAACGTTGTATTCGGATCCTGCTCTTTACGCAGGTTGTTGAACATGCCAACCCAGGCATCCCAGTACGTCACCATGCCGACCCGGTCGGTGAGGAACAGGTTGCGCATTTTGCCTGTATCGTTCGTTACGAAGTTTGGATCCATGATGCCTTCCTTGACCAGCTTGGCAAACCATTCATACATCGGAATCGCTTCGTCGGAAGCATACGGGATCGTCCGCTTGCCGTCCTTCATCACGTAGCGGTACTTCAAACCGGCCGCACTCATGAACCCCTGAATGTCATATAAGCCGGACGTGCTCAAGCCGTAGGTATCGTTTTTGCCGTTGCCATCCGGATCCTTTTCTTTAAAAGCTTTTAACACCTGATAATATTCGTTCAGCGTTTTCGGCTCCTGCAGATGCAGCTTATCCAGCCAGTCCTTACGGATGATCGGCATCGTGCCGCCCTGGAATTTCGTGAAGACGGCATGGATTTTGCCATCCTTGTCTTTCAGCTGATCCCATTCAGCGGCGGGAATCACCTTCGGATCAGAGAGCGTGCTCGACCCCTTAACAAAATCGCTTAGATCTGTCACCGCACCCTGCCCGACAAATTGATCCAGCTTGCCCAGGTCGCTGAGCTCGATCAGATCGTATTTCTCACCCGAACCCAGCACGGTCAGCACTTTCTGATCGTAGTCGCTCGCCGGCTTTTCGATCGTCACGTCAATGCCGGTTAACCGCTTAATCTCAGCCTCGAACTGTTTCATCTCATCCGGGGTTTTCCCGCCGACATTAGCGGAGAGAATGCGAAGCTTCATTTCCGGCTGCTTGCTGGAATCCGTTCCCCCTTCCGCCGCCTTACCCGTCTCGCTTCCACTGCTGCTGCATGCCGAGACCAGGAGTGAACCTGCCAGCAGGGTTGCCATCAAAATGCCTGACTTTCTTTTCATTCAAAACACCTCCAACTATGATTTTTTTTAGATTATAGAATGATAAATTTTCAGCGGAGCTGAACGATTCTATAATCGCAAGAAAAACTTCCACTGGACGCGGTCTGTCTTCTTTGAAAGTACGTCGATAGACGTTTTTCTTATAAATAGCACTGTGTTAACGGTTTAATGGGTGTATGCGCAGGAACCGCGCTCCACCAGTTCGGACGGAAGGAGTATCCGCTTAACCCCGGCTGCGCCGGCAGTCACCTGCTCGATCAGCAGGCGGGCGGCTTCCATGCCGATTGTTCTTGCATCCAGCCTCATCCCGGTTAACGGCGGATGCATTGCAGGCGGGAAATGCTCGCCGCCGCTGAAAGCGATAACCGAAAGATCTCCGGGAATGACAAGTCCAAGCTCTTCCGCCGCTTGATAAATGCCCATAGCCATCGATTCGTTGTCCGCCAGGACGGCGGAAATGCCAGCGTGTTCGCGAAGCATCTGCAGGGTCGTCTCGTAACCGAAGCGGATCGAGGTTCCATCGTCATCCGGCTTGTTCAAGATTAGTCCTGCCACCGGATCCACACCGGCTTCGCGGTGGGCCAAATAATAACCTAGCTCCCGATCCTCCGCGACGGTCCGGTCCTTCGCCGAGTTGAGAAACAAAATCCGCCGGTGCCCTTGCGATAGAAGAAGCCTGACCGCTTTGGCGGCCGCCGCGATATTGTCGTTATCGACGGAGCATACCTGTCCGGCACGCTCACCTGATGGACGTCCCACCACAACGATGGGGACGTGTCGCTTCAGCCGGTCTTCAATTCGGGGATCGTCATGAATCGGGTCGAGCAAAATTTCTCCGTCCACCGGATCTGAAGCGATAAGCTCCACCTGCTTCAGCAGGGAAGGCTGCAAAATGTTGATCAATATCCGGTAGCCATGTTCATAACAAACCTCCATCATGCCGTCGAGCAGGTCGTGCTGAAACGCGTCCAGCGGCATTTTCTCGCTGCGCATGTTCAGCCCGATAATGTTGGTTTTCCGGTTTACGAGGCTTCTTGCCCAGTAATTCGGCCTGTAGTTCAATTCCTCCGCCGCCTTAAGCACACGCTGCGTGACCTCTTTGCTGATGGGACGTTTCTTGCTGAACACGCTGGATACCGTACCTTTCGAAACCCCCGCAGCTTTTGCTACATCAGCAATCGTAACCACGTTCGCCTGATCCTCTCCTTCATGTCTTGGCTTGGAATTTGTCTCAAGTACAAGTCCTACATTAAACCGGTTTTGTTAAAAACGTTCCATGTTCATGAAATATGTATGTAAAACCTGAACATTCGATGATCAATTCCGGTATTAAACCGTTTTTTCTTGTACATCGGTTTGGCACAACCCTTACGGTACATCGGATTTCAGCACAAAAAACCCCGTATAGCGGGGTTTTGCATCGTTGCCTTATTCAGATAGGGTGCGGTTTACTCAACAAGCCGAAGCCCGATGACACAGCCGATGACGCCCATGATGCAAAACAGGCGAACCGGCGTTTTCGATTCCTTGAAAAACATCATGCCCACAACGGCCGCCCCAACCGAACCGATCCCGGTCCAGACCGCATAAGCCGTCGACAGAGGGATCGACTCGATCGCTCTGACCAGCAATGAAAAGCTTGCAATGAAACCGCCAATAAGAATGAGGTTATTAGTCCAGTTATTTTGTTCCGATACCCTTTTGATTCCGATCACGCCGACGATTTCAAGCAATCCGGCAGCAATAAGCAGCACCCAAGCCATTAGCTGTGTTCCTCCCCGCTGGTAAGTTTTAAACCGATGATAAACAGCAATAAGAGCAAAATAATGCCGACTTTCAGCAGGCCAATACCACCGGAATACACAGCTTCCACAACGACGGTTCCGATCGTGCCGATTCCGGCAAAAACGGCGTAGGTTGTCCCGACCGGCAGAACCTTCGCTGCACGGATGACCAGCTCAAAGCTCGTCAGCAGGGCAATCAGCACGATAATGGAGGGAATCTCCACATATTTGAAGCCTGAAGCCCAGACGATTTCGAGGAATCCTCCGATCGCCACATAAGCCCACGCCTGGTTTTTGCTTAACGGTTTGCGCGGTTTCACGGGTTTCGCTGGGGTCGCGGTTTTTGCTTGCTCATTCATTTCGATCCCTTCCTTTCGTCTTATCCGTTTGCTGTTCTTGCTCGTGCCGCAAATACTCGTCGACGATGTGGTCGATGTAGTTTACCGTATCTTCATCCAGTCCGAGGACCTTCTCGCTTTCACCGTCTTCGGGACGAATCCACTCCCAATACTTCTCTAGCACGTCTTCCCTGCCATCAAACCACCCTTCGCCAATGGTCAGCAGCCGCTGTGCCAACTGTCTGGATGCGGGTGAATCCGGCGGCTCCTCGAGGTGGCGATGAATGTCCCGCAGCAGGCCGATCCATTCATCCGACCGCGGATCATCCTCATCCATCTTCGGCAGCTTCTCGATAATCGGGAGCTCGTCGGGAGCAAACTGCCGAACCCTGTTGTTCCGCTGGACGGATTTTGCCGCCGAGTCGGCTTCTCTTGAATGGAGCATCTGGATGAACAGGACCAGTTCTTCCACGGGTACGTCACCACGCAGCTCGATCGTGCGCAGCGTCGTCAGCAGCCGGCGCTCGAGCAGCTCGAGGCGATGCTTTTCATCCTGGAGCAAATCAAGCTGCACCCGAATTGCGTGCGTCCATTTTTCAGCGTGAGACTCCCCGGCTTCCGTCTCTAAGACGTTTCGGATTTGTCCCAGTGTAAACCCAAGCTGCTTCAAAGTCGTAATGTGATGCAGCTTCATGATGTCGTCTTCGTTGTAGTACCGATATCCGGCATCAGATACGAAAGAGGGGGTCAGGATACCCATTTCATCGTAATAGCGCAGCGTGCGGATGGAGATACCGGCCTCCTTGGCCAACTGTCCAATTTTATACATCAACTTAAGCACCTCCCATACCCATACTAAACTCTCACGTATAGGTGAGAGTCAAGCACAAATACCGCTGGTTTCCCCAACAAAAAAAAGCACCCCTTGTAGAGCATTAGAACAGCCCAGGGCTGTCCGATGTCTCTCAAGCGGTGCATTCGTTTATTTCGTCAGCTTTAATGATTCCCTCCGAAACCGGTACGCCACGAGGGGTACAGCGGTTTCCATCCCAGTCCGCGGGCTTTGGCATTTGCCGCACCACGTTCCCAAGGCTGCCCCTCACCTGCAGCTGTGTGCCGCAGGGAAACACCGACCGACTCTGCAAAAATCGGGAGCCAATCGGTGCCCCGAGCCGGCTCGTCATCTACAATATTATAAGCACCGGACGGCCAATCCAGCGCTTGGCATGCGGCATGGGCGGCGTCCTCCACATGTACGAATGAGGAAACTCCTTCATTGGCAGACATTCGTCCCTCACGCACCTCTTCGGCCATATACCCGCCGCTCGTATACCATGTTCCGGGACCATAAAACAACCCGTAGCGAAGAATGACATGCTCCGGAATTTCCGCTGCGGTCTCCTCAAGTGCAGCGACGGCATCCACGCTGCGTTTACGGGAAGGATCCGCAGATTCGACATCCAGAGGTACATTTTCTGTCGCCGGACCATTCCCCGGCTGATAAGCCCACGCAATGCTCTGGACAATGATTCGTTTCACGCCGGCTTCACGGGCGGCATCGACCAAATGACGGGTTCCTTCCACCCGAATGCGGGAGTTTTCCGCGAAAACCCGGCTGCCGAGGGATGTCAGCTGGTGGATGACGACTTCCGGCCTTGCTTCGCGGACTGCTGCAAAAGTAGCATCCCGGTCAAATGCATCCGCGACGAGGGCTTTAGCTCCCAATGATTCAATGACTTGTATGTTTTCCGGCCGATGAGTCGTACCTGTCACCGTATGGCCGGCCTGGACCAGCCGCGGCACCAGCAAACGGCCAACCGCTCCGGAAGCGCCTGCGATCAAAATATTCATGTGCCCTCTCCCCTTTCATGCATCGTAAATTCCATGACACGGCTATTGTAGCATGAGTCATTGGCGGGAATAAGGGCCAATCCACAGCGATTTGGAGCAGACCAATTTGTTGATAAACCTAATGTCGAACTCAGATATGCGTATATTTTTTCTAAATAATCTCCCCTTCATCTTCTGACCATTCTTCGGCAAGAGGCCGAACCCGGACGGCGCTGACTTTAAAATCAGGCATTTTGCAGTATGGATCAAGCTCTGGATTGGTGGCCAAATTCACGTTCTGGGCGTCTCCCCAATGCATCGGAATAAATACGGTATCCTCACGAATTTTGTCAGAATACCGGCTGCGTACGGTAACCGTCCCCCGTTTGGAACTGACGCGTACGAGCGCTCCGTCTTCAATCCGGTGCTTACGCGCGGTCAGCGGGTGAATCTCCATGAAGCTCTCCACGAACTTTGCGGCGAGCACCGGACTGCGCCGGGTTTGAACGCCCGTCAAATAATGTGGAAGCACCCTGCCGTTGGTCATGATGAGCGGATATTCGCCGTTCGTTTCCTCGCCCTGTGAAGCAACAGGTACCGTCTGAAACCGGGCAAGTCCGTCTGCGTGAGCGAAGGAGTGCTCGAACAGCCGCCCTGTCCCCGGGTGGTCGGTTGACGGGCACGGCCAGTAAATGCCTTCTTCCCGCCGCAGGCGTTCGTAAGTAATCCCGAAGTAGTCGGCAATCCCGCCCTGACTGGCTTTCCTCAGCTCATTAAAAATTTCTTCTGCATCCTTAAACGGAAAATAAGCCCCTCTGCCGAGCTTTTCCGCAACCGAGCACAAGATCTGCCAATCATGGCGCGTCTCGACCGGCGCCGGTCTGGCTGCTTCCCTCAGCAGCACGCGGCCTTCCAGATTCGTCAGTGTCCCTTCGTTTTCCATATAGGAAGTGACCGGCAGGACAACGTCCGCGTATTTTGCCGTTTCGGACAGAAACATATCGGCGACGACCAGAAAATCGAGCTTCCGGATGCCCTCCTCCACCAGCGAAGCATGGGGATTGGAAACAACCGGATTCGAGCCCATGACGAATAACGCTTTGATCTGTTCCTGGTGTACGAGCTCCATCATTTCATAGGCGGATACCCCTTTTCCAGGGAGCTCTTCGGGCGGAATTCCCCAAACCTTTGCCACGAACGCGCGGTCGTTTTCATTTTCAATCGAACGGTAGCCGGGCAGCTGATCCGCTTTCTGTCCATGCTCTCTGCCGCCCTGTCCATTCCCCTGACCCGTAACGGCACCGTAGCCGCAGCCTTCCCTGCCGATTTTACCGGTGGCCAGAACCATATTCAGAAAATTCCGGACCGCCATATGGCCATCGGCATGCTGCTCCACGCCGCGCGCAGTAAACACCATGCCGGTGCCAGCCTTGGCGTAAGTCACAGCAGCGGTTCTTATCTGCTCAACGCTTACACCTGTTAACTCGGCAATCCCTTCCAAATCGATTCGGAGCAAATCAGCCTTGAGCTGGTCAAAATCCTTTGTGCGGCTCTGAATAAATGCCGAGTCGATCAAATTTTCGTCCAAGATAACCTTCAGCATACCGCTCACCAAAGCGCTGTCGGTTCCCGGCTTCACTTGGAGATGAAGATCCGCCAGCTCCGCCGTCGCGGTTGCCCGGGGATCAATGACGATGATGAATGCCCCATTCTCTTTCGCCCGGATAAAATAAGGCATGAGGGTCGGCTGGCACTCCGCGATGTTCGTGCCGGCGAGAATAATGCATTCGGCCAGCGGGATTTCCGACAGCTGATTGGTCAGCCCCCGGTCGATCCCGAACGTCTTCACCCCGGCCGATGCCGCAGCCGACATGCAAAATCTCCCATTATAGTCGATATACCGGCTGCGGAGGGCCACTCTTGCAAATTTGCCGAGCGCATACGCCGTTTCATTCGTCAATGAACCGCCGCCATATACACCGACAGCATCGCGGCCGTACGCCTCCTGAATGGCCGAGAACCGCGCTGCGACGATGTCCAATGCCTCTTCCCAAGAGGCGCGGACCAATTCTCCGTTTTTCCGCACCAGCGGATACAGGAGGCGATCCCGGCTTGAAGCATGCTGGTGTGCGTTCATCCCTTTCACGCACAGCCGCCCCTCGGATGCGGCATTGGGGACTCCCGTCGCCTGAAATCCCGATCGCTGCCTGGCCTCCCCGGGTGTAATCTCTACGGTCATTTTGCACTGCACGCTGCAAAAAGGGCACTGCGTATTCATCGTCAGCGTCATATGCCCACCGTCCTTTCTTCGGATTGAGTATCAAGGTGTGTATTGATCCCCACCGATCGAGCCATGTCCATCGTTTCGAGCAGCGATTCGCGCTCATCGGGATCGAGCAGCTTTTCCCGTAAACGCTGAAGCCCGTACCGTTCCAACCACTCCCACACAGGCTCCCGATAATAGGCGGAATCCCGATACAGCGCAAGGCAGCCGAGAGCCATGTCGATGATGTCCCCGGCATCGGGCAGGACACCAATCAGTTGACCCGGCTTGACCGGATGCTCCATATGTCCGCCGGCGTACAATTCCCATCCGGCCGGGGATGCACCGATACCGAGATCATGTACAAGGACACCCGCCGGGTCGCGCGGACCCGCAGACACCGCGATGCGTATCCGTGCCGGCATGAACCACCCCATGCTTCTTCTCTCCAGTTCGAGTGCGATCCGCCCGGCCTCCGTATGCGGAATTCCTGGTGAGACGACCGGGCTTGCCGACACGCGGATCATAGGCCCTCCGCCGCCGGCCGATCGATGGATGCCGAGATAATAAGCGGCGGCCGATCGGCATACTGGGCAGCCTTCCGGGCGCTTCCAGCCCAGACGCAGCATGGCTGCTTGGACGCTTGCATCGCTGCCCGGGTACAGCGCGGCCCGGACCGCTGCACGGTCCATGTCCGTGCAGCCGCAGATCGGCACCGGAGCAGCGGCCGGAGCCGGCTTCTTCCCTCCCGAGGACTTCGCCAGCTCTAGGATCGCGGCCACCATCGGCTTGCAGCCTCCGCAGGAACCGGACGCCTTGGTCCGCTCCCGGATCTGGTCCACGGTTTGTGCCCCATCCAGACCGGCGGCTTCCATAATGGCAGCTTTTGTGACACTGTTGCAATTGCAAACCGTATCTTGATCCCCCATAGCTTCGGCCGTTTTGGCCAATGAAGAATTCCCCCCGGCAGGCTGCGCCTTCAAGGCGGACACCGGCGCCCGCCGCTTTAAATAGCCCAACAGCTCCGCCCCTTCCGAGGTGTCGCCAAAGAGCACAGCTCCGGCAATCCTGCCGTTTTTCATCGTCACCTTCTTATAGGTCCCTTTCACGCCGTCGTAGTGCTGCAGCGCCGTTTCGCAATCTCCACCCTGGATCAGCCCGGCGGAAAACACCTCCACGCCGGACACCTTAAGCTGTGCATAAGGTACTGAGCCTGGATAGGGCTCCGTGTGCCGCCCGCATAAATGCATGGCGAGTACGCGGGCCTGCTCATATAACGGGGCTACCAGGCCGTAGACAATGCCGCGGTGCTCCGCGCATTCCCCGACAGCATATATATGGTCGGCACTCGTCTGCATATAATCATCCACGACAATCGCCCGGTTTGTGCGAATGCCGCTGGCTTCCGCTACGGAAATGTTCGGACGGATGCCCACTGCCAGAACGATCAAGTCAGCCCCAAGCCGGCTGCCGTCAGAGAACTGAAGGCCTTCCGCACGCTTTCTGCCGAGAATACGCTCCGTACGTTTTTCAACCAAAAAGCGCATCCCCTGCATGGTCAGCTCCCGCTTCAGCATCTCCGCTGCGGAGGCATCCAGCTGCCGGTTCATCAGATACGAAGCGTTATGAATGACATCGACCTCCATGCCGAGGTTTAGCAGTCCCCTTGCCGCTTCCAATCCGAGCAGTCCTCCGCCGATTACGGCTGCATGCTTATACGTTCGGGAAGCTTCCATCATCCGCTCACAATCCGCGATATTCCGGAAAGCCGTCACTCCCGGCTTATGAATGCCTGGAATTTTGGGCATAAAGGCCGAGGAGCCGGTCGCAATAATCAGCCGGTCATAAGGCTCCACACGCCCGGATTCCGTGTAAATCAGCTGCAGGTCGGGATCGGCGCGAAGTACAGTTTCTCCGGTATACAGGGATATCCCCCGTTCTGTATACCAATCCCAATCATGGATCGTTATATCATCTACATTTGTTCCGCCTTGGAGCACTTTCGACAGCATGATCCGGTTGTAATTGGGATGGGGCTCATTTCCGAACACGGTGATCTCATACCGGTCGGGCGCAAAATCGCATATATGCTCCACGCATCTCATTCCTGCCATCCCGTTGCCGACCACGACAAGCCTGGGCTTCCCCATTGCAGTCACCTCCGCTAAAAAACTGTGTAGGCCAGGCCTAAAAATGAAAAAACCCGTCCCTTGGAGATCAAGAGAACGGGCGTCATTGCCAGTTAGTCAACAGGTACACCGTTGTACCGGATAATGGATTTGAACTGAGCATAATCGAAAACCAAGTTAATGTCAACATATATTACACGACATTCTAATATTCACCAATAACACAATGAATCATGTCCAATAACAAAATTTATGTATAGTTTATTGACACGCATTTTACATTGCACTATAATTCATTTCGAAATCACAAAGACGTGATCTTTCATCCGGGAAGAATACTTCCCATGGCAATGAGGCCGCTGGTTGTCCGCTTATGGGCAATCTGCGGCTTTTTGTTTTGTATGCGATAAAAGATATGGAGGAGATGGAGATGAAAGAAGGAACGACGTTTTGGAAAAGTGGGCATAAACCGTCTTTATTCAGCGCATTTTTCTATTTTGACATCAGCTTTATGATTTGGGTGCTCCTCGGACCACTGAGCGTCATTATGATGGAGGACTATCCGATGACCGCGTCCCAAAAAGCGAACCTGGTCGCGCTGCCGGTGCTGGGTGGTTCGGTATTAAGGCTGGTCCTCGGTTTCCTGACCGATTATATCGGGCCGAAGCGCACCGGACAGCTCGGAATGCTGCTGACGATGGTGCCGCTGATCTGGGGCTGGCGGTTCGTGGACTCGCTCGGCGAGCTGCACGTCATCGCCCTGCTGCTCGGCATTGCCGGGGCTTCGTTCTCGGCTGCGCTTCCGCTCGCCAGCCGCTGGTACCCGCCGCAGTATCAAGGCCTGGCGATGGGCATCGCCGGAGCCGGGAACAGCGGCACAGTGCTGAGCACGCTGTTCGCGAACCGGCTGGCACAGCATTTTGGCGGATGGGAAGCCGTATTCGGCATCGCCTTGATCCCGATCGTCATCGTGTTTATATTCTTCAGCATTTTTGCCAAAGACAGCCCCAACCAGCCTGCCCCCAAAAAATTGTCCGAGTACGGCTCAGTGTTAAAGCAAAAGGATACCTGGCTATTTTGCTGGCTGTACTGCGTGACGTTCGGCGGCTTTGTCGGTCTGACCAATTACCTGACGATCTTTTTTCATACGCAATATAATCTTTCCGCTGTGCATGCCGCCGATTTTACGACCATTTGCGTCATCGCCGGCAGCCTCTTCCGTCCGGTGGGCGGGTATTTGTCCGATCGGATCGGAGGCGTCCGCATGCTGCTCATCCTGTATACCGGGGCAGCCATCATGCTCGCCTGTGTCTCCTCGCTGCCGCCGCTGTACGTGATTTCCATCCTTCTTTTTGCCGGTATGATGTGCCTGGGTGCCGGCAACGGCTCGGTCTTCCAGCTTGTGCCCCAGCGTTTTCGTGATGAGATCGGCATCGTTACAGGCATCGTCGGCGCTGCCGGCGGGTTCGGCGGTTATCTGCTGCCGCTTGTGCTCGGCGGATTGTACGAGTCTACCGGGTCGTACACGCCCGGGTTTCTGATTCTGAGCGGTGTGGCCATAGCCAGTGTACTGGTAGTTTTGGCGGCGAAAGGCCAATGGAAGAAAACTTGGTTTGCTGCGTCTTCCGCAAAGAAGCTAATAACGGATCCGGTGAATGCCGAATTTAAATCGTAATTCAAGATCGCTGGCGTATAACCAAGCGTCTTCGTGTATTGTGTAGTGTTACGCCCCCGGCTAATCGTTTGGCCTGGGGGCGTTTTTTTCTGTAGCGGTCATCTAGAGGAGTTAGTCATTTAACTCAATTCATTACCACAGCTTCTCCTATACTGCAGCTTGCCCGATAGGCAGAGACATCCAACCAAGCCGGCAGCTGGTTAGTTTATGTCAGCTATCATCTTTTCAACACTTCGTACGCCAGAGATACCATCTGCCCCATCGGTTCGGCTGTGACCAGCTTCAGCCGGGTGAAATCCGTTCCTTCCGGAAACAGCGGGATGCCCTCGCCGAGAATTTTAGGAATGACCGTCATCTCAATTCGATCCAACAGTCCTTTTTCCAGGAAAGCCTTGGTCAACTGCCCGCCTCCAACCAGCCATACGTCCCCTTTTGCCTCTGCTTTGACCTTCGGGACCAGAGAAGCCAAATCCTCGGCCGTAAACATCACATCGGGGGAAGAAGGCTGCTCCGATCGGGTCACCACATAGCAAGGTTTCCCCTTGTACGGAAATTGTTCCGACAGCTTAAGCACTTCGTCGTAAGTACGCCTTCCCATCATCAGTGCGCCGATGCGCCCGTAAAACTTCGCATATCCGTTGTCTACGCCATCGCCTTCAACATCAAACAGCCAGTCCACCGATCCGTCCGATCGCGCAATATATCCGTCCAGACTAACCGCGAGATACAGCACTACTTTCGAGCTTTCCATGTTTTTATCGCTCCCTTCTATTCATATGTTACAATGTAACTACGACATATATTGACGTAATTAGGAGGATATCATGAATGAGCGGAGATTAGCGATGATGCGGATCATTGACTCACGGAAGAAGTTTACGGCCCGCGAATTGGCCGAGCGTTTTAACGTCTCGGTCCGGACCATCCAGCGCGACCTGGATTACCTGCAGCAAATCGGTTTTCCGCTGTACAGCGAACAAGGGGCTCATGGCGGATACCGCGCGCTGGAGAACCGAATTCTGCCGCCGCTGCAGCTGACCCGAACCGAGGCGCTCGGTTTGTTTCTGATGCTCGAAATGCTGGAGAAGGTGCCCGACTTCCCTTTTGACGCGATCCGTTCCCACTTGGCCGTGCAATATTACGGGTCCCTGCCTTCCGACGTACAGACGAACATCGATCAGATGCGCAGCCATATTTCTTTCCGAATGATGCAGCTGCATGAGCCTGCACCTTGGACGACAGAAATTTTAGAAGCTTCGATCGCCAAACAGGAAATCCGGATCGCGTATAAGTCTGCCAAAGGCGATAAGGAACACAACGTGTACCCCTTTGGCATTTATTTTGAGAATGGCTATTGGTATATGCCTGCGCGAAACCCGGAGAAGACGCTCCTTTTTCGCGTGGACCGGATCCAGCATGTGGAAAAAACCGGTGCGATCGATCCTGAAGTGCCGTCCCTGGCGGAGTGGATGCAGTCAACCGATGATCGGGACAAAGCTGAGGTAGTGCTGCGGTTTACCCCTTTTGGCATGCGGCTTGCCAAAGACGACCCGATTTTGCATACAGCTGCGGACGGACAGTGGAGCGGCCCGGTTCCGCTTGAGGAGTTCCCGTTTACAGCCCGGAGGCTGCTCCGATTTGGCCCGGATGTGCGGGTTGTATCGCCGCCCCGGCTGAGGGATTTGGTGCTCCAGCTGCTGCAAGACAGCATAAACCAGTACAAGGAGTAGGCAAAAAAACACTCCCCGCAGGGAGTGTTTTTTACTGGTCTCTGACCCAAAAGGAATTGGTATACACATGCCTAAACCCTTGGACCAGCATATGGTTATGACTTGAAGAGCCGAACACCACATCCGTGTACACCGTCGACAGGCCCATCCGCTTGGCCTCCGACAACCGATGGCGGATCAGCGCCGTTTGGCATCCCCTGCCTCTAAACGCGGGCAAGGTATAATCGTTGGCCAAATAGCCTTTCCCCATATGGATAAACATCGATCCGATCCCGGCCAGCTGTCCATCCGAATAGGCGAGGTAATTCCGAAAAACAGGGAGGGTAAAGTACCGTTTTTTTCTCGCCAAAATATCAGCTGAAACGCCTCCCATCAGCACACTGACGGCCTCCAGCAAAACGTCGACATTGCCTTCGTCCACCGGTTCAATGGTCATATCCGGATGCACTGTTGCAGCCTCCACCGGCTCTGCCTCCAAAAATGCCAGCTGATCTATGGGCAGAAATCCTTTGCGGTGCAAAGCCAGCGCAACCTGCTCGTTCAGCCGGGTTGGTGCCATATCAAAACAAGGACGGGCATTTCTTTGCTCGTATTCGCTGACGATTTGGTCCAAATGCCCCAGATCCGCGATCCCGAATCCTTTCACCCGATTGTAATAGAGCGAATCCGGACCGGTAGTTTCGATGAGCAGACGGGCACTGCCGATTCGAATTTCTTCCAGACGCTTGTCTTGCGAGGAAAGCGCCCGCCCTGCGTTAAACCGGGTCAGTTCCAGCTCTATTTCCTCGATATCGTTTACTTTCTGATGTACCTTTTGCTGAATCAAACCTATTCCCCCTTACTTGTTCCGGGCTGCCTCATTCCCCCGGTGCTCGTACCAGGCTGCTGCTGGCCTTGTTGCCGGATATCCGAATTGCTCCCGGTATTTCTTCCTTTCTTCGGTAAAATCAGGCCATTCCCGCTCACTGCCCGGATGGTTGGCATAATGCACCAGACAGCGAAGAGCATCCTCCAGGCAAGGATCCTCCCAGTATCCGAGGTGCACCTCCATTTTGTCTATGAAGTCCGCACCGTCCAGGTCTTTAATCTCATCCAGCGAGTAGTATCCCATGCCAACCACCCTTGCGGCCACTTTCGGGCCAATCGAGGGCACGGATTGAAACATGGCCAGCCCCTTTAGCATGCTGGCGCGTTCGCGAGTGATTTCCAGCATTTGCGATAACTGTGCGGTATCGAGGGTGGCAATATCGTTCAGTTTCACTTTAAAGGCTCTTAAATGGGCGCGTTCCTCGGGGGTCAGCGGGAGCTTGGGCGGTGTTTGCTTCAAGTGTATCACCTCATGAATGGACTATCGATTCAGGCAGATCTGTCAATGAACGTCGATTGGACCTCCACTGGAACCCCATTATATACCAGGAAGCTTGGGGCGACAATTTTTCTGACGACAGCCCGCTAAAGCGTAGCAATTCCTCAAATATAAACAAAGCCCGATATCAACCGATACCAGGCTTCGTTCTCTATTGTCATTTCTGATGATTTACGGGTACACGCTTGATGAACAGTGCAATCACAAATCCGATGACTGCGATAATCATTCCGAACATAAACGCATTTGAAACTCCTGAAGTCAACGCGTCAAGCGGATTGCCGCCGGGGTGCGCCTCAGCGTAATGCTCCTGGCCTGCCGACATCACGCTGACAGCAAGCGCTGTGCCAATAGCACCGGCAACCTGCTGCAACGTGTTCATGATGGCTGTGCCGTCCGGGTAGTATTCACGCGGAAGCTGATTCAGCCCGTTCGTCTGTGCCGGCATCATAACCATCGAAATGCCGATCATCAGGCAGGTATGAAGCACGATCACGAGGAACGCCGCTGACGCGGCGGTAACGCCCGAGAAGAACCACAGGGATGCGGCAGCCACCAGAAATCCGGGGAACACGAGCCATTTGGGTCCGTATTTGTCAAACAGCCGTCCCATGATCGGTGACATGATCCCGTTGATGATTCCCCCCGGCAGCATGAGCAGGCCGGCATAAAAGGCCGATTTGCCAAAACCACCCTGGAGGAACAGCGGCAGTACCAGCATCGACGACAGAATGATCATCATGCTGATAAAGATCATCACTACGCCAACGGAAAACATCGGGTATTTAAAAGCGCGCAGGTTAATCATCGGCTGCTTCATCGACAGCTGACGCCATCCGAACAGCAAGAGGCCGACCACGCCAATAACCAGCGACAAGATCACTTTGGTGCTCGTCCAGCCACCGCTGCCTTCACCGGCGCTGCTGAAGCCAAACACGATGCCGCCGAACCCGATGGTGGACAGCGCGATGGACAGCAGGTCGATCTTCGGTTTGGTGATGCTGGATACATTTTGCATAAACGCAATGCCGAATACCAGAGCCAGAATCAAAAACGGCAGGGACAGCCAGAAAATCCAGTGCCAGCTGAGGTTCTCGATTAACAGACCCGCGATCGTCGGTCCGACCGCCGGCGCAAACATGATGACCAGCCCGATGATTCCCATCGCGCCTCCCCGTTTCTCCGGTGGAAAAATGACCAAAATCGTGTTAAACATCAGCGGGAGCATAATACCGGTTCCGATCGCCTGCACGACGCGGGCCACCATCAGAAATTCAAACGATGGCGCTAGCGCCGCAATCAGGGTCCCGACAATCGAAAAGCTGAGCGCAGTAATAAACAGCTGCCTTGTGGTAAACCACTGCAGCAGCAATCCCGACACCGGGACCAGAATGCCCAGCGTCAGCAGGTATCCGGTTGTCAGCCATTGCGCTGTCGAAGGCGTAATGTGCATGACCTGCATCAAATCACTAAGCGCGATATTCAGCGCCGTTTCACTGAACATGCCGATAAATCCGGCAATGAGCAGTGAAATCATGATCGGTAAAACTTTAAATTTTTTCTCCGTTTGCATTTGAGCTTGCGTATGCTGTACGGCTGCTTCCACAATCCCATCCTCCTGTCATATGTCCAATGTCTCTCTTATCTCTCTTTATATGTCTCTATCTATTTTCTCTGATATTTGTAATCTCTCTATTCATTCGGCCTTATTTTTCTTTCTGTGCTTCATCCGATGTATTTTTGGCCAAAAGGCGGTCCAGCAATATGCCAACATATTTGGATGCAAGGAATATAGGTCCCGTATCCTTGTTCGTCTGGGCGATCAGCAGCGACCCTTCGAGCAATGAAAGAATGACTGTCGCGGCTTCCTGTGAACGGGACAGCTCTACCCCGGCATCCTGCAGCCGTGTGGTCAGGACTCTCTCCCACTCCTGAAGCACGCCTTGACAAGCATCCCTCAGGGAGTTGCTGATGCAGGAGGTTTCTACCGCATTCCAGAAGCTGAGCGGGATAAACCCTTCGAAATTGGTGGCTTTGGCATCGGCCGCAATCACATCGATACAATGCTGAATGGCCTGAGACGGATCGTCGAACCGGTTAAAAGCCTCTTCCCACTTGTCGGATACCGCGCTTTTAATCCGTAAAATGCATTCTTGGGCAAGCTCCTCCTTGCCCTCTGGGAAATAATAATACAGTGATCCTTTTGGGCAATGGCTTTCCTTGATAATTTGGTTTAATCCCGTTCCGTGATAGCCCTGTTTGGCAAAAAGACGCGTTGCTGTTTCCACGATGGATTCACGGGAATTGGGCTTTTCCGTCATCGCGTTTATGACCTCCTTTCAAAATTATAACGAACGGTCTACATATTATAGTCGATGAAATGCGCTTACTGTCAACTCATTTTTTTATGAAAAATGTGGGTGACCTTAACCTTTGCCGAAGAAAATACAAAAAAGCATTCCGACTGCCGGACAGCCGAAATGCTTTCTTTATACTCGTTTAAAACGTTACAGCGTATTTTGCCGTTTGATCCAGTCCCTTTTGAATAATGTCCTTGGCTTCGGCGGGCATCTGGTTATGTCCCTCAATAATGATTTCTTCCGGTGTAATTCCCCATAGCATCAAATTGGATTTCACGAACCGGATCGCGCCTTCAAAAGGAGCCATGTTCTCCGTGGAGTAAATGCCGCCCCGAGCATTCAGCAGAACCACTTTACGCCCCCCGGCTAGACCGACGGGGCCTTCGGGTGTGTATCGGAACATGGTTCCGGCTTGAGCCAAATAGGACAGATACGTAATCAGCGGGGCAGGCGCAGCGTAGTTCCAGAGCGGGAACGCGATGACCACTTTGTCGGAGGCGAGAAATTGATCGATATGAACGCGTACCAAATCGGCGATATTCGTCTCCTCCGGCGTCAATTCCTGTCCTTGGCTGCGCTTGAAGAGCGCGGTAAGTGCCGTGTTCCCATAATTCGGCAGGTTCAAGGCGAACAAATCCAGCTCGGTAACCACGTCATCCGGATGGGTGTCCCGGTACGCTTTGACGAACGTTTCGTACATTTGAACCGTAACCGATTGCTCTAACGGACGGTCATTCGCTTTGATCATTAACACATTGGACATGTTGTTGTGTGGCCTCCCATTCACAATATAGGTTCCAGAATAATTAGGCACATGAGTTCGGAGTTGAATACATTGCGGACTTGATTAGGTTTCCGCATTTCGCAATTTTTTATGAATGGATTCACTCAAACACTACCTAAATCGTTGTTTTTTATTATTGAGGGGGAGGCTTAATTGGTTTATCGTTGTGTTAAATGATACTAATTATTACTAAATATTGATTTTTTATGTATTTTCTTGATTAAAAATCGACATTCATGTTCCGATATAAGCTCGCCTGCCGAGTTTATATAACCAACATTCCGAAAGCTGACCGATAATAAGGTCGGCCCTGGCCAAGCAAGTTGAATGAATATTCTTATAAGGGGGTGGGACGGCCAAAGCGGTATCTGCAGCCAGAATGAGACATGTTGTTTTCATATTCGGATTAGAGGAGGAAATTTGGATGACTACGATTCGGTTACGACAGCATGGAGTGCTTAAATGGCTGTTCGCAGGCAGTTTAGCTTTGATCACGCTGCTGTGCACGTTGATGATCGTGGAGCGTGCTTCCGCGCATGGTTATGTCCAGTCCCCCGGCAGCCGCGCTTACTTATGCAAAACGGGTGCCAACACCAATTGCGGCCCGATTGTCTATGAGCCTCAAAGCTTGGAAGCTCCGAAGGGCTTTCCTGCCGCAGGCCCGGCAGACGGTAAAATCGCCAGCGCCAACGGAGCTTTTCCAACGCTGGATGAACAATCTCAGACCCGCTGGAGCAAGGTTAACCTCTCTCCAGGCACAAATACCTTCAGCTGGACTCTGACGGCGAGACACGCCACGACCAGCTGGAAATATTACATCACGAAGCAGAACTGGAATCCCAATGCGCCGCTCACAAGAGATTCTTTTGACCTGACGCCATTCTGTTCGGAAAATTATAACGGTGTGCAGCCTGGAGCAACCTATACCAGCACCTGTAATGTCCCCAGCCGCACCGGATATCAGGTGATCCTCGCCGTTTGGGAAATCGCGGACACCGCCAACGCCTTCTACAATGTCATTGATGTGGACTTCGGCGGCGGCAGCGGCACTCCGGATACCACGGCACCCTCGGCGCCTTCCAACTTGAAGGCATCTGCTATTACGTCAACAGGAGCAACGCTGACCTGGGGGGCTTCGAGCGATAATGTCGGCGTGACAAGCTACAAGGTCTATAACGGAGGCACGCTTGTTGCAACAACGGGAGGTTCTGTCCTCAGTTATCAGGTCACCGGACTTTTACCCAATACATCCTATTCGTTTACGGTTCGGGCTGTAGACGCTGCGGGTAACACTTCGGATGCCAGCAGTGCCGTAACATTCACCACATCTGGCACAAATCCACCGGACACCCAGGCACCTTCCGCTCCAACCGGTCTGCAGGTTGACGGTACACCAACTTCGGGAACGGTTACATTGAAATGGGCGGCTTCGACAGATAACGTTGGCGTAACCGGCTACCGGGTCTACAATGGAAGTACGCTGGCAGGCACCGTATCCGGCACCACGCTGACCTACACGGCCAGCGGACTCGCGGCCGACACGTCTTATACATTTACCGTTCGCGCCGTGGATGCGGCGGGAAATGAATCGTCCGCCAGCAATGCGGTAACCGCTAAGACGGCTTCGTCCTCATCCGCAGAGGCATGGGCACCCAATGTTGCCTACACACCAGGCACGCTCGTTACCTATAACGGAGCGACCTATGAATGTCGGCAGGCCCATACCTCGCTGACAGGCTGGGAACCACCGAACGTTCCAGCGCTCTGGCTGTTGAAATAACGAAAAAACGGCTTTCTCCCCGAAACCTGGCGGAAAGAAAGCCGTTTTATTTTGTGGCTGTTTCGGCCCGATTACCTTAGTCTACTGGTCTTTTACCAGGATCCATCCCGGAATCAGATACCGTCATCACAGGTCTGACCGTCAGGTCGTTATGTACCCGAATTTGGCAGGACAGACGGACATTCGGCTCGTGAATTCCTTTGGTGGTAAGAATGGCTGCTTCGGCTTCTCCGACAGGGCCAGCATCGCCTTCCAACACTTCCACCCGGCAGGTCGTGCATCTGGCATTCCCTCCGCAGCGGTGCAAAATATCCACCCCGTTGTCCTCCAGGGCCAGGACGAGCTTCTGCCCTTCCTCTGCTCTAATCGCTTCTCTGCCTTCCACTTGAATCGTTGGCATACGATCAACTCCTTTTATAATTTGGATCCTAATTAACTGGCATTGCTAGATGACAGCTCCAGCCTTCTATTATTTCTTATCTCAAGTCCGAATACAATGAGAACTTTGTCACGGGTGCATCCTTCACGTTTCATTACCCCAAGGAAGAACTACAGAAGCGTTGCATACCATTCCCGGACATCTTTTTCCAATCGCTGCGCAATCTCCGGGAACTCGTCCTTCAGATTGATCCGCTCGCCCGGATCCGCCTCCAAATCGGACAAATGAATATCGTCCGGCTGGGTGCGGTCAAAGTCGAGCTTGCCGCCAAGCACAAGCTTCCATTTGCCCTCCCGAACCACAAGCTGGCTGCCGTACTCCCAGCATATTTGCTGATGTGGAGTGCCTGCCCCTTGCGTCAGCATCGGCACGATGCTGCTTCCGTCGATCTCTTCCGCCGCGGGGACGGGGAGACCGGCGAGATCCAACACGGTCGGCACGATATCGGCCATCATGCCGACGTCATCCTTCGTCTGTCCGGCAGCGATGATGGATGGATAGACGAGGATGGCCGGCTCCCGAATCCCGCCTTCGAACAGGCTGCCCTTATGCCCGCGGAAGATTCCGGCGCTTCCGCCATAGTACACATCTTCTGTTCCGTCCAGGTAATTGCGCGACTCCGAAGACGGCCCATTGTCGCTCGAGAAGAAAATAATGGTGTTTTCGTACGCCCCCACTCGTTTAAGCGCTGCCACAATATCGCCGACTCCGTCATCAACAGCCGAGATCATGGCGGCCATCAGCTGACGGTCCCTTGGGAGGTGACTGTAGCGCTTCATATATTTTTCTGGCGCATGCATCGGGTAATGAGGCGCATTATAAGCGGCATACAGGAAAAACGGCTTATCGGCAGCCCGGCTTGCCTCGATAAAATCGACGGATTTGTCGGTAATCAGATGCGTCAGATACTCGCCGTCCCGCCAGACCTCTTCGCCGTTGCTCCATAAATCGTGCACGGGATTCACACTCGGCATTCCCCAGTAAAAAATGTGGGAATAATAGTCCACGCAACCGGCCTGGAAGCCGAAATATTCATCAAATCCTTTGGCATTGGGCTTGGTGTCCGCTGCGGATCCAAGATGCCATTTCCCGAATAAAGCCGTTCGGTAGCCATGTTCTTTGAGGCGCTGTGCAAGAGTTTTGGTGTCGGCTTTTAATCCGCCTGTTCCCCTTTTTCCGCCTAAAATATGGCTGACACCTGTTTTTGCGGGATACTTTCCCGTCAGAAGGGCCGCGCGGGACGGTGAACATACCGGCGAGTTCGAGTACCAGTTGGTGAAACGCGCTCCATCTTGTGCAAGCGCATCCAAGTGCGGCGTGCGAATCGCATCGGAGCCGTAGCAGCCCAAGTCACCGTATCCCAAATCGTCACAATAAATCACGATCACATTCGGTCTCGTCAAAGTTGAGTCACACCTTTTATGTAGTTTGAGGATGCATTTCGCTCCTTCTTACTCCTTCGCCACAAAATGTAAGATCCCTTGCCTAAGCATGATTTTTAAGCTTTTTTGGTGACAAATCTAAAAATACATCTATATTTATAACGAAATCTATAAGTATCTATTTTCTTTACAGAAACGGGACTTCGTATGAAGCGAAAAAAAAGGACGCAGAACAAACACTGCGCCCTCTTGTTATACCAACCAACTGAATCATATCGATCTTGTTACCTTTGAGAGCTTCGGCATCATCCTCCCCACTCCGTGAATCGGCCGTCGGGGGAATCATAAGCTTGTGCCCAGTAGTACCCGGGCGCCAGGATTCTGCGGGCGGCAAAGCCGGCTTTACCCGCGGCCGCAATGATCGCTTCGGATGAAGCCGTGTACGTACCTGTCGCTGTAGTGGCGCCACCGACATATTTTCCGCCCATAGAGGTAAACCGGCCGTAAACTGTTGCCTGAAGCCCGGCTCCCGTCTCTTTATCGACGACCTGCAGGGAAACGGTCGCCTTGGCCCCGTCGTAAGTGACCTGCATTTGCCCCACGATCATCGGCTTCAGATCGGTATGCCCTGTCGTTGCGGAGAACGGCTGGCTTGCAGGCCCTTCATTACCGGAGGAATCGACGGCCGTTACCTTATAGACATATGTCGTATCCGGCAGCAGCCCGACGTCGCGGAAATTCAGTTTGTTAGATATACCGGCAAGGTTGGCTGGATCCGGTTCAAACTGCGCATCCGTGCCGCGATAAATGCGGTACTCTTTCACGGTGGCATTGTCGGACGCCGGCCCGTAGGTGATATCGACCCGCTGATAATCAAAGGCTGTCGCCTGCGGCGTGCCCGTGACGGCTGATGGCGGTTCGCTGTCCTGCGGCGGCTGCCAGAACACGCTTCCCGGTCCCCATGCAGACGGGAATATTCTCAGGTTGCCGTAATGATGGAGCGCGATCCCTCCAAAGGCAGGATTTCCTTCGAAAGCGGCGTACACTTTATTCAGTTCCGACTCCATGTACGTGCGGCCTTCCTCATAGAAGCTGATGGCCTCCGGATCCCCGCCGTCGGCGACATCGATCGTTTCTACGCCAATGACGACCGAATTCGGCTTGCCGATCTGATTCGCATAGTCGATTTCTCCGCGTGCTTGTTCAATGATCCCTGCACTGCCGTCCGCCTGATCCCGGTAGTCCATAATCGAAATGTAATCGAGCGTATCCTGAACGTGCTGGGACATCCATTTGACCGAGCCGTTCCATGAAATGCTGCTGGCGTCCACCGATGTGTCGAACCAGCGCGGGATGGCGGCTCCGACCTGCAGGTTCAGACCGGAAGCCTGCTTACGGTCCATCAATGCCTTGAGCATGTCAAGGTACTGCACCTGAACCGAAGGTTTGGCGCTTTTAAAATCACCGAGGCTGTAAGGCTCCGTATCAATGTTTACACCGTCGAATCTTTCCCTTGGATCCGAGGATAAATTGTAATTCAGGATACCTTCGAACTCGGCCACCGCCTGAGTCCGGTAACGGGCATAGGCTCCGAAATAGGGCGGCGTCGTACCGCCGGCGATCAAAGCCTGCACCTGGTAGCCCTTATCATGAGCCCAGCCGACGAAATCCCTGACCTCCGGCCGTTTGTCCTGCAGCATTCGCATGCCGAAATAGGGTCCGACCGCCAGGTACAGCGTCCGGATCGGTCTCTGCCCGAACGTCGACGTATCGGATGCCATAGCATCCAGCACATTACGTGAACCCGGGTTCATGATCAGGGGGTACGATTCATTTTCCCAGATCCACATGGCCCGATCCTGGCCGTACACCTGCTGGGTAACGGTCGTCGGACTGGATGCTGCTTCAACCTGCTCGGAACCAGGATTTGCATTCATTTGCATCCCCTTATCCGGATTCACTTCATGAACTGTCTCTTCCGAGGGAGGGGCCGTCAGCTCATCTTGTGCCGTGTCGACATCTTGAGCTGTTGGGGCATCTTGAACTGTTGAGGCTTCTTGTGCTTGAGGTACCTCTTGCTCTGTTAAGTTATCTTGTACCGCTGAAGCACCCTGTACTGTTGAGTCATCCTGTACTGTTGAGGCATCCTGTGCGGTTTCGTTATTTTGCAGCGTTTGGGCATTTTGATCGATTTGAGCATTCTGGTCTTTCTGGACATTCAGTTCCGCTTCGGCATTCTGTTGGATATTTCGATCTGTTTGAACATCCTGATCATTCTGGGCATCCTGCTCTGTCCAGCCCTCTTGGTCCTGCTGGTCCTCCTGCAGCATTGCTTGGCTGGATACGTTCGCGACTTTCACATATTTTGCGCTGCTGTATCCTGTATTTCCGTTAGCATCCACGGCTTTCGCTTCAAGACTATTGACCCGTCCGGCATAAGCCGCTGTCTTCCACTTGTATTGGTATCCTGATCCTTTGGGAGGCGCATCCTTCCACTCTCCGCCGTTAATCCGGATTTGCACTTTGCTGACCGGATTTTTGCCCCCTGCTTGAATGAGGACATTGACACTCCCCATCACGGGGCTCGTTTCGCCTGGGCTTGTAATCTGCACTTGCGGGAGGGCGGCGCCCGGATTGTCTACCTCCACCGACATATAGGGAGACCAGGCCACATAGCGGGTCACACTGTCTTTTCCCCTAGCTGCCAGTTCTACCGGACCGTCGTACTTGGAGAAATCGACGTCAGCATACCAGCTTCCGCTGCCGTCCGCTTCCGGATCATCCATGTGGGCACTGACGAGCGAATCGCCGCCTACGGCGAGCTCCACGTCATACACTCCTGAAAACGTTCCGGAAATCCGGGACATCCCCGGCCCCAAGGGGCCTGAAGGTTGGTCTATCGTGATGAGAGGAGCAGCAAAGACAGGCAAAGGAGGAATTCCAAACACCGAAAGAACGACCGTGAGGATCAGACAAATTCCGACGTGACGAACAGCTCGCGGATTTCGGGCACGTCTTTGGGCATGCCCCTGCTTAATTGCCATAAGTCTCTTCACTTCCTTTACATAATGTGTGAATGACCTTGACATCGCAACGGGAAAAAGGGCTAGGAGGAAGGGTACAAGCTGAGGAATGTTAGTTTGAAGCGTTTACTTCTTCTTATTATGGCGGACGTTCGCTTAGAACCACATGTGACAAAAATGTGAACAATAAAAGGGGTTTCAGCAATTTTCCGCGGTTTTTCTACCCGAATTTCATCCTCCCGCCGGGTACCGCGATGTCCCCTGTACCTGGATAAACCTTCAGTGAACAACCGCACGTACGCCGATGGAGGATGAAACTTATAACTTCGAATCCGTGCCCTTTCCCCACATAGCAAAGGCTGCTCTATACACCGCTTTCCCGTTCCGATATAGTGGAAGTTAAGCAGGATGAATTCTTTTCCAGCATATATTTTGGGAGGAATCGGAAATGGAACCTTTTGCGCAGAACTTGTTACAGGACAAAGTGGTGTTGATTACCGGGGGAGCAACGGGTCTGGGCCGGGCCATGGGTGAAAAGTTCGTACGGCTTGGTGCCAAACTGGCGATCGCAGGGCGCCGGGAAGAAGTGCTGAAGCAGACAGCCGAACAATTTCTTGATAGCGGTTACAAAATATTCTATGCTCCTTGCGACGTTCGGGAACCGGCACAGATTGCGGAGTTGGCGGATGCCGTTGAACGGCATTTCGGCCGAGTTGACATTCTCGTCAACAATGCCGCCGGCAATTTCATCAGTCCCACCGAGAGGTTGTCCCCTCGAGCCGTAGACGCGGTGCTGAACATCGTGCTGCACGGCACGTTCTATGCGACCCTGGAGATCGGCAAACGCTGGATCGACCGCGGCCAGGGAGGCACCATGCTCAATATCGTGACGACCTATGCTTCGACCGGATCGGCTTATGTCGTTCCATCCGCTGCGGCCAAAGCCGGCGTGCTGGCACTGACCCGTTCCCTTGCGGTGGAATGGGCACGTTACGGGATTCGCCAGGTGGCGATCGCCCCCGGACCCTTTCCAACCGAAGGCGCATGGTCCCGCCTCTCTCCCACGCCGGAGCTGGAGCAGCAGATGATCGATCGCGTCCCTTTACGCCGGGTCGGGAACAAAGAGGAGCTGGCGAACTTGGCTGCCTACCTGGTTTCTGATTACGCGGGATATATCAATGGGGAAGTGGTCACCATTGACGGTGGAGAATGGCTGCAGGGGGCGGGCGAATTCAATGACCTTCGCTCCGTCACTGAGGAACAATGGGATGCTCTCGCCAAATTAACCCGTAAAGGGAAATAAGAAAAAACGTCTATCGGCGCACCTTCTAAGAAGCCAGACCGCATTTAGCGGAAGTTTTTCTTGCGAGATAAGGAAGCCCAATCTCCGAAGCTTATCCTTTTCTTATATTTAAAATAACAGCACAAATAGGCTGCTCTGCATAAGGCAGCCTATATTTTTGCATTCATCGATGTCGTAAACCAGGCATTCAAACCTGATACTGCTTCAGAATTTCCTGAAGCTTCAGAGCCAGGCCAAGACGGCCGTCGATCCGGAGTGATCCGGTCATGTACGCCATCGTCGTGTTCAAGTCGTTCCGGAGCAGTTTCCGAAGATGGCTCTCAGACATCGTCAGCGTGCAGTCTGCGTCACCCGAAGCGTCCTCCACAACCCGAACGGTTCCGTCATGGAAATATACCTGCAAATGTTTCCCTGTATCCTTAATATGAAAATGGTAGGAGGCGCTTAGCCCATCCAGCGCCCCAGGCTGTTCGTTCATTTTTCCGGCCATCGCTTCAAGTTCTTGTACCACGCTCATCCATCGTCCCCCTTTTATCGCTCTCTGTTTGCGCTTCAGGGACATGCCTTTCCAGCACCCTGAAGGTGCCGGTGCCGAAGGCGAGCAGATCCCCGTTCTCTTTGCGCGCATAGGCCTGGGCTGTTATCAGCTTGCGCGAGCTGTGGATGATCTCGGCCGTCACGATGACACGCCCTTCACCCGTGGAAGCCACGTAGTTCATGTTCAAATTCACAGTAACCACATTGGCTTCCGGCCTGGCCAGCATAATGAGTATGCCCATGGCGGAGTCGATGGCTGAAGCATGCATGCCGCCGTGCACGATCCCGATGAGATTGAGATGATGGGGCAAAATATCAAAGGCTACCACGACCTGATCGCCTTTAAGTTCAATCAGTTCGCATCCGATAAAATCCCAAAAGGTATGCTTCGCGGCGTTCTCCAGCTGCTTCAGCTTCAGGTTCATCTTCAGGCTGTCCGTCGTTTCCGGATTCATGTCCTTGCCCTCCTTCTCATTAAGCGTCGCCGGGTAACATCCCCTATAGATCGACCTTCGATTGATTGACCAGCTTCTCATTCTCTTCTTCGATCAGTTTGCGGCGAAGCACCTTGCCCACCAGCGTCTTGGGCAGCGACTCGCGAAACTCGTAGATCTTGGGCACTTTATACACAGCCAGCCGTTCCTTGCACCACTGCTTCAGCTCCTGCTCGGTAACAGACGAGCCTTTCCGGAGCACGATGTAAGCCTTTACATTTTCACCGCGGTAAGGGTCGTTCACGCCTGCCACGACGGCTTCCTCCACATCCGGATGCTCGAACAGCACCTCCTCGATTTCCCGCGGGTAGATGTTATAACCGCCGGCTATAATCAGGTCTTTGCGCCGGTCCAAAATGTAAAAAAAGCCCTCTTCATCCATCCTTGCCAGATCCCCGGTGTACAGCCAGCCGTCCCGGAGCGTGCGCTCCGTATCTTCCGGCCGGTTCCAATACCCCTTCATGACCTGTGGGCCGCGGACAACCAGCTCGCCGATTTCGCCAAGCGGCAGCTCTTCACCTGTATCGGGATGCACAACACGGGCTTCGGTATCCGGTAAAGGAATGCCGATCGAGCCGTTTTTGCGTTTCTCCCATATGTTGTTGGCATGCGTAACCGGGGACGCTTCGGTCAATCCGTAACCTTCGATCAGCTTGCCGTGCGTGACTTCCTCGAACCGCTCCTGTACCTCCAGGGGCAGCGGAGCCGCTCCGCTGATACATATATTTATGGAAGAAAGGTCGTACTTGTGCACTTCAGGATGGTGAATCACCGCAATATACATGGTCGGCGCCCCGGGAAACACCGTCGGCTTCCGCCGGTCAATGATCTTCAGCACCTGATTGATTTCAAAACGTGGAACCAAGATGAGCGTTCCGGCATTATAAACTGCCTGATTAAGCAGCACCGTAAGCCCGAATACATGAAAAAAAGGCAGCGCAGCCAAGTATTTTTCCTGGCCGATCCGTGCCCGGTAAAACCACAGCTGCGATTGAATCGTATTGGCTACCAGGTTCATATGCGTCAGCATGACGCCTTTGGCGAAACCGGTCGTTCCTCCGGTATACTGGATGAGCGCTAGGTCCTGTTCCGCATCGATGTCTACCTTGACCGGGTCGCTGCTTGATTGTTTCATGAGACGGGTAAAGGATAAGATCCGATCGTCATACGTGACGGAGACATTTGTTCCGTCTTTTTTGGCGGCAAGAGGGTATAGGATGTTTTTCGGAAAAGGCAAATAGTCTTTGACCGACGTGACGATCAGCTTACTGAGCGGCCTGTGGGTCATCGCCTGTTCCACGCGCTGCACCAGCGCATCCAACGTCACGATGATGCGGACGTCAGCGTCGGATAACTGATGCTGAATTTCCCGCGGCACGTACAGCGGGTTAGTCATGACTACCACGCCGCCCGCAAGGAGCGCACCGTAATACGCAATGACCTCCTGCGGACAGTTAGGCAGCATGATGGCGATCCGGTCCCCTTTGCGGACACCCAGCCGGAGCAGGGCGTTCGCAAACCGGTTTACCGAAACCAGCAGGGATCGGAATGTCATTTTCTTGCCCATAAAATCCAGAGCAATATGCTCTGGATATCGGGAAGCGGAATCCACTAGAAATTGCGCAATGTTCTGCTTGGGATACTCGTAACTGTGCGGGACCTCATTAGGATACTGATTTAACCAAGGTTTACTCGACATCCAGGCCACCCCATCTCACGAATTGTTACAGCACGTATTTTTCCGCGGCAATGACCTTTTCAGCGATTTCACGCTTCAATCCAAGCGTATTGACAGGCGACTTTCTCGTCAGCTTTTTCAGAACGGACAGCTGCGTCCGGAGCGTGTCGCCCGATTCCATCGCAGCGAGCACTTCCTTCGCCCACGTTTCGATTTTATTGAATTCGTCATGAACGAATACGGTCGTCATCAGGATCGGCAGGCGAGCCTTGTCTTCGCCTGAGCGGTCGATGATTTTTTGCGTACGCAGCAGCGCACTTTCCATCGCATAGACGGAAATCATCATATCGGACAGATGGCTCAGAATCTCCTGTTCGTCCTCGAGCTTCAATTGATATTTCTGTACGGCCTGGGCGCCGGCCATCAGGAAAATTTTCTTTGCCATCTTGATCAGATGGGCTTCCTGATCAAGCGTTCCCTCGAAGGTTTGCGGAGGAATCGGCTCCAGAAGCTCGGCCTGCAGCGCCACGGCCTTTTGCATCAGCGGCAGCTGGCCCTTCATGGCCCGTTTCACCAAAGTGCCCGGAATGAGCAGACGGTTGATTTCGTTTGTGCCTTCGAATATGCGGTTGATCCGAGAATCCCGATAATTCCGCTCCACCCGGTACTCTTGAATAAAGCCGTATCCGCCATGGATTTGCACGCCTTCGTCGACGACGAAATCCAGCGTTTCGGAACCGAACACCTTGTTAATCGAGCATTCGAGCTGATATTCGGCAATGGCTTTGGCCGATTGATAGCCCACTTCTGGACTGGTGTGATCCACTTCGGCAAGGCCAACATCGAACAGACCTGCCGTGCGGTAAACCATGCTCTCGAGCGCGTACGTTTTCGTATTCATATCCGCCAGCTTCTTGCCGATCAGCGGGAAGGTGGAGATTTTCCGGCCAAACTGCGCGCGCTCGTTCGCGTACTTGGCAGCCAGTTCAATCGTATCCTTGGAGGCGCCTACACAACCGGCGGCCAGCTTGAAGCGTCCGATGTTCAGGATGTTGAAGGCGATCAAATGCCCCTTGCCTACTTCCCATAACAGATTCTCTACAGGCACTTTCACATCCTCCAGGATTAGCGGACAGGTGGACGATCCTTTTATTCCCATTTTTTTCTCTTCCGGTCCAATGCTGACGCCTTCCATCGTGCGCTCCACGATAAAAGTGCTGAAGTCCTTGCCGTCCACTTTGGCGTACACGATGAATAGGTCAGCGAAACCGGCATTCGTGATAAACTGCTTGCTGCCGTTCAATACATAATATTCACCGTCCTCGGATAAGGTGGCTGTCGTTTTCGCCCCCAGCGCATCTGAACCGGAGGAAGGCTCCGTTAAGCAGTAGGCGGCGATCTTCTCGCCGGTTGCCAGAGCAGGCAGGTATTTCTGCTTTTGCTCCTCAGTGCCGAAATAGACGATCGGCAGCGTGCCGATGCCGACATGGGCCCCGATCGACAAAGCGAATGCGGATGCCTTGGTCAGCCGCTCGCTGATCAGCGTCGAACTGACCTTATCCAGACCAAGCCCGCCATAGGCCTCCGGCACGTCGGCGCCGAGCAGTCCGAGTTCCCCGGCTTTGCGCATCTTCTCCACCGTAAGCTCATAATTCAGTTTTTCGATCGCTTCGTCATGGGGCACCACTTCACCGGCTACAAAATCCTCCGTCGTCTCGGCGATCATTCGGTGTTCTTCCGTAAAATCTTCCGGGGTCACAATGCTGTGAAAGTCCGTGTCTTCAATGATATAACTGCCGCCGATCACCTTATTCATCGTTGTGCTCATCGTTCCCGTCTCCTTTGCGATATGAATTTTTAAGTTAAAAACCAAATCACTGTAGAACGCTTTCTGCTTACGGATGAACCTCAAACACGCCTGCGGCACCCATGCCGCCGCCGATGCACATGGACACCACACCGTAACCGCCGCCGCGCCGCTTCAGCTCGCTGATCAGGGTCGTCGTCAGCTTCGTGCCTGTGCAGCCCAGCGGATGCCCAAGCGCAATCGCTCCGCCGTTGACGTTCACTTTCTCCTCATCGATGCCAAGCTCCCGGATAATGTGGACGCACTGGGAGGCGAACGCCTCGTTGATTTCGAATAAATCCACGTCTTCCAGCGTAATTCCGGCCATCTGCAGCGCCTTCGGAATCGCCTTGACCGGACCGACGCCCATAATTTCCGGCTCGACGCCGCTGAGCGCGAAGGAACGGAACGTGGCAAGCGGCTGCAAGCCAAGCGCCTCGGCTTTTTCCCGGCTCATGACAACAACCGCCGCAGCCCCGTCGCTGACCTGGGACGCATTCCCCGCCGTGACTGATCCGTTCAGCTTGAACGCCGGTTTCAGCTTGCCCAGCACCTCCACTGTCGTGTCGCTCCGCACGCCTTCGTCCACCCGGAATTCGAAGGTTTTCTTCTGCACTTTGCCTTTCTCATCCACGCTTTTCAGTTCGGCCTGAACCGGCACGATTTCGTCCTGGAACTTGCCTTCCGCAAGCGCCTGCGCTGCCCTGGCGTGCGATCTCGCAGCGAACCGGTCCTGATCTTCCCGGCTGATGCCGAACCGATCGGCTACCTCTTCCGCCGTATGTCCCATGGCGATGTAGACCTCCGGCATCTGCTCAACGATCTTCGGATTCGGCGACATCTTGAAACCGGTCATCGGCACATGACTCATGCTCTCCACGCCCCCGGCGATCAGGATATCGGCATGCCCCAGCATGACTCGCTCCGCCGCGAAGGCGATCGACTGAAGGCCGGAGGAGCAAAACCGGTTGATCGTCAGCGCCGGCACCGTCACCGGGAATCCGGCGTACAGCGACATGATCCGGGCGAAATTAAGCCCCTGCTCGCCTTCCGGCATGGCGCAGCCGATGATGATGTCCTCCACGTCTTCCTTTTTAAGACCCGGCGCGCGTTCCACGACGGCTTCCAGCACCGTTTTCCCGAGATCGTCGGCCCGTGTCTGTGCCAGGCTGCCTTTCTTGGCACGGCCGACTGCGGTACGCGCCATCGATACAATGACTGCTTCTTTCATGGAATATCCCCTCCCGTGGATGTTAGTTGCGGAGCGCCTTACCTTTGGTTAACATGTGGTGCATGCGCTGCTGCGTCTTCGGTTCGCCGCACAGGCTCAAGAAAGCCTCGCGCTCGAGGTCGAGCATATACTCCTCACTGACAAGGGTTCCTGCCGGGACATCACCGCCGGCGAGAACATGGGCCAGTTTTCTGGCGATCAGGTAATCATGGTCGCTGATATAACCGCTTTGCTTCATGCCAAGCGCACCAAGCTGAAGTACGGCCTTACCCTCCGCCCCGACAACCCGGATCTTCTCCTGCGGGATCGGTTCATAGCCGCTGCGATCCAGACCGAGAACAGCCTGCTTCGCCTGATAGATCTGAACATCCTGACTCACCGCGATACGGTCGCTTGGCCGCAAGTACCCGAGACGCTTGGCATCGTGGCCGCTCGTCGATACCGTCGCCGTCCCCACGGTTTGGAAAATGTGATTGATGTACGGCTGCAGATCCGCATCCGGAAGACCGGCCGTTTGGCTTGCCCGCAGCGCCAGTTCCTTGCACCCTCCACCGGCGGGGATCAGGCCGACGCCGACTTCGACAAGACCGTAATACGTCTCCGGCGCTGCGATGACCAGGTCGGCCGGCATACAGGATTCGACCCCGCCGCCGAGGCACATGCGGTGCGGCGCGGCCACGACCGGCTTTTCAAACCGCTTCAGCGCGTACATCGTGTACTGGAATTTCCGGATGATTTCGTTGATTTCGTCCCATTCTTCGTCCTGTGCTTCCATGAGGAGCAGCATAATGTTGGCTCCCACACAGTAGTTGCGTGCCTGGTTCGCAATCACGAGTCCTCTGAAATTGCTGCGCACCTCGTCAATGCTCTGCGTAATCATGGAGAGAATGTCCTCGCCGATCGCATTGTTGGGCGAATGGAATTCCAGGCAGGCGACGCCGTCTCCAAGGTCGATCAGACTGGCGCCGCTGTTTCCTTTCACCACCTTGTTTTGCTCTTTCAGGCTGCGCAGATTGATGACTTCTTCCGGCTGTTCTACCTCATGGTATGCGCCAGACGCCACATGAATTGAATACAGCCGGCCCTCCTCCTGCTTGTAAAAGGACTTGTGTCCCGCAGCGACCCACTCGTTAACCCAGGCGGGAACGGTCAAGCCTTCGGCTTCCATCCGCTCCACAGACCGGGCCAAGCCGATGGCGTCCCAGGTCTCAAACGGCCCGAGTTCCCAGGAGAAGCCCCATTTCATGGCATCGTCGATCTCCTTGACCGAATCGGCGATCTCGCCCACCTTTTCGGCCGAATAGACAAGCACCTGCTTCAGAATGTCCCAGGCCAGATCCGAGTAGCGGTCCTTCGCCCCGAGGAGCGCCTTTGTTTTCGCTCCGGCTCCCTTGGCCATTTTCGCGGCTTCCAACGATGCCGATTTGGGCTTCGTCTGCGGCACGTATTCCAGCGTTTTCAGGTCAAGCGATAAAATCTCGCTGCCGGCCGGCGTTTTCTTTTTCAAATAGAAGCCCTGTCCGCTCTTCTCCCCGAGCCAGCCGCGCGCCACCATGCCCGTCAGCACGTCCGGCGAAGTGAAAACCGCCTGTTCGCGTTCATTCTCGACATTCATCCGGACGTTGTCCGCGACATGAACGAACGTGTCGAGCCCCACCAGATCCAGCGTGCGGAAGGTAGCGCTTTTCGGACGCCCCATCGCCGGTCCGGTCACTGCATCGACCTCTTCCACTGTGAAGCCCTTCTCCATCATTTCCTGCAGAGTCACAAGCAGGCCGTAAGTACCGATCCGGTTCGCAATAAAGTTAGGCGTATCCTTGGCGATGACGACACCCTTGCCGAGCACCCTTTCACAAAAATCCTTCATACGCGCCACGAGCTCCGGCTCCGTGTCCCGTCCGGGGATAATTTCAAGCAGCTTCATATAACGGGGCGGATTAAAGAAATGCGTGCCCAGGAAGTGTTTTCTGAACGATTCGCCGCATTCGGCCGTCATCTCGTTGATCGAGATGCCCGACGTGTTCGAGCTGACCACCGTACCGGGTTTCCAATGCTCCTCTACGCGCTTCAGGAGCTGCCGCTTCACTTCCAGATTCTCGACCACCACTTCGATGACCCAGTCGACGCCTGCAATTTGCGGTAGATGATCTTCGAGGTTGCCCGGCGTAATCCGGGAAGCAAACGCAGGATCATACAGCGGAGCCGGCTTGATCTTGCTGAGCTTCTCAATGGCTGAAGTTGCAAGACGACTGCGTACCGCCGGATGTTCCAGCGTCAACCCCTTCTTCGCTTCTTCCTCTGTCAGCTGAGTCGGAACGACGTCCAGCAGTAAGCACGGGATACCGACATTGGCCAGATGTGCAGCAATGCCGGAACCCATAATTCCTGAGCCGATGACGGCTGCCTTGCGAATGGATTTGTTCATTGTGTGCTTGCCTCCATTTCAAATCCTTTATTGTGAGCAGCGGAATCCCCAAACACGGACAGCTCCAAAATTTCAGCGATATCCTTTGCTTTCACACGCTCTTCCACTTCCTTCATCTTCGTCCCGTCCTCCATCATGGTCAGGCAGTAAGGACAGGCGCTGCTGATGATGCTTGGATTCACTTCCAGCGCCTGCTCTGTGCGGGCAAGGTTCACCCGTTTGCCGGACGTCTCCTCCATCCACATCATGCCGCCCCCGGCGCCGCAGCACATCGCATTTTCCCGCGTGCGCTTCATTTCAACGAGCTCCACGCCGGGAATGGCCCGGAGGACGCTGCGTGGTTGGTCATACACGTTGTTATAGCGTCCCAGATAACACGAGTCGTGATAAGTGATCCGCTCCTTCACTTCATACTGGGGTTTCAGCTTCCCTTCGCGAAGGAGCTGATCCAGCAGCTCGGAGTGATGAAGGACCTCCACCCCTTCGAGCCCGAATTCGGGGTATTCGTTTTTGAACGTGTTGAAGGTGTGCGGGCAGGCGGTCACGATTTTCTGGACGCCGTATTTTTCGAAAATCTCGATGTTCTCCATGCACAGCTGCTGAAACAGCATCTCATTGCCCATCCGGCGGGGCGTATCCCCCGAATTTTTCTCTTCGTTGCCGAGAATGGCGAAATTGACGCCGGATTCGTTCAAGAGGCGGGCAAACGCCTTGGAGATTTTGCGGCTGCGCAGATCGTATGAGCCCATCGATCCGACGAAGAACAAATATTCAAACTGCGGATTGTCCTTGACGGTCGGCACCCGGATGCCTTCCACCTCGCCGGTCCAGTTGGCCCGGTCGTTGCGGTTCAATCCCCAGGGATTGCTTTGCCGTTCAATATTTTGCAGGGCTCGCTGCCCCTCTGCCGGCATGTTTCCTTCCATCAGCACGAGATGGCGGCGCAAATCGATAATTTTATCGACATGCTCGTTGCCGACCGGGCACTGATCCTCGCAGTTGCGGCAGGTGGTACAGGACCAGATCTCCTCCTCGGTCATGACGTCGCCGATCAAGTTCATGTCCTGCGGACTTGTGTCCTGATGGGTCCAGGTGGCCTTCTGCCATGCCAGCGTCGGGCGAATATCCGTCACGCCTTCCGCTGAAGACCAATCGGGATGGGTTTCGGCCACGGCTGCATCCAATGCATGCGCTCCACTCCCGGCAAAAGCATATTCGGGAACATACGGAGACTTACCGGTAACGGCTGTACCCTTTTCCGTCAAATGATCGCGTAGTTTAGTAATAAGATGCATCGGCGACAGAACCTTGCCGGTATTGGAAGCCGGGCAGACGTTCGTGCAGCGGCCGCATTCCACACAAGCGTAGAAGTCGATCATCTGCTTTTGCGTAAAATCTTCGATCCTGCCGACGCCGAACGACTCGGCTTCTTCATCTTCAAGGTCAAGCTTGCTCAGCTTGCCGACAGGCTCGGAGCGGCCCAGCCAAATATTGACCGGTGCGGTAATGAGGTGAAAATGCTTCGATTGAGGAACATAGACGAGAAAAGATAGCAGAATAAACAGATGGGCCCACCAAAAAATGTAGAACAATACGGATGCCGCCGTCCCGGACATGCCGGTGAAGATGGCCGCAATCGCTGAGGATATAGGTGCGTAAGCGGATGGCTCGAGGTCGAGCCGGATTCTTTCGAAGGTAAGCGACAGGAGCACAGACAGCATCAGGGAGAAGATAAAGAACACGACAATGCTCGGCTTCCACCCTTTCTTGAGGCGCGCAAGCTTCTCGCCATACCGGCGGTAAGCGGCATATCCCATCGCTACAAGGACCAGAAACACCGTGATCTCCTGAAGCAGACCGAATACGTCGTACGCGGGAAGCGGAAGGTGGCCGCCGTCTGTCAGTCCTTTGATAATGAGATCCAGCGCGCCGAACTGAAGGATGATGAAGCCGTAAAAGATCACCACGTGCATAATGCCGCTCTTCCGGTCCTTCAGCAGCTTTTTCTGGCCGAACACCTGTCCCAGGAACTCGCCCCATCTGCCTTCACGCTGCTTCCGGAAATCCACCGGCTTGCCGAGCTTCACGTACAGCAGTCTGTGATACACCGCTTGGCAGAACAAATAAATACCGTACCCGGTCACAGCGAGAAACAGCAGTAAATTGACGATAGGCCACACCATTTGTCATCCGTCCTTTCTTCGTATTCACCTAAGTTTGGTGACGGGTTACATTTCGTAAGCGGTTACAAAGCTTGTTTAAAAATAAAATCTTACTTTGAAAACATTGACAACTGGCACTGTTTCCCATAAGATTAAGAAAAATGAATGAGGATTCATTCAGTTATTTGAATTCTAACACCGGGGTGGCCTGATGACAAGTAGAAAATTGGAAAAATATGAGTTGATTTTGGATGCAGCCTTAAAAGTAATCGCGGAGAACGGCTATCACGGCTCCCAGATTTCGAGGATCGCCAAGGAGGCAGGCGTCGCGGACGGTACGATTTATTTATATTTTAAAAACAAGGAAGATATCCTTATTTCTCTGTTTCAAGCCCGTCTCGGCAATCTGGTCTCCATGTTCAACAGCAGCGTTAAGGAAACGAATACCGCTGATGAAGCCCTCCGCAAAGTTTGCGAAATTCACTTTACCGAGCTCGAAAACAACATCAATCTGGCTTATGTGACACAGATCGAGCTACGTCAGAGCTCGCTAGAGCTGCGCAAAGCCATCGGGCTTGTCGTCAAGCCCTACATTCAGCTGATCGAGCATATCATTGAACAGGGGATTGCCGAGAAATCGTTTCGCGCAGACCTCGATGTCAAACTGACACGCCTGCTGATTTTTGGGGCGATGGATGAAGTGGTCACCTCCTGGCTTATCTCCGGCCGAAAGTATTCCCTTTCCGCTCAGGTGGATAAGACAGTTGAGTTTTTCTTAAAAGGTTTAAAATAACGCGTTTGAGAGAGGAGCTTGTCCGCATGAATATCTACGTTATGCTGAAGCAAACCTTCGACACGGAGGAACGAATCGTCATTTCGAATGGACAGATTTCCGACGACGGGGTCAAGTACGTCATCAATCCGTACGACGAATATGCGGTAGAAGAAGCGTTGTTGCAGCGGGATGCGCACGGCGGTACCGTAACCGTCGTCTCAGTAGGGCCGGAGCGCACGGCCGAGGCGCTGAGAACGGCACTGGCTATGGGCGCCGATGAAGCCGTGCTCATTGACGGCGACAGTATTCCCGGCGACGAGTTCAGCATCGCCACAGCACTGGCGGCCTATTTCGGCCAGCAGTCCGTAGACCTCATTCTCGGCGGCAACTTCTCTGTAGATTCCGGCGGGGGTCAGGTCGCTGTAAGGGTAGCCCACCTGCTGGGCCTGCCTCACGTTTCCTCGATCACGAAGCTGGACATTGCTGGCGGAAAAGCATCCGTGCAGCGGGACGCCGAAGGCGATACCGAATCGCTGGAGGTCGCACTTCCTGCGGTATTCACCGCGCAGCAGGGGCTTAACGAGCCGCGGTATCCGTCGCTGCCCGGCATTATGAAGGCGAAGAAGAAGCCGTTCCAGCGTCTCGGGCTTGGCGATCTTGGCCTGAGCGAAGCGGATGTGGCCGCCAAGACGAACCGCCTCTCCCTCACCCTGCCGCCTGAGCGCAAGGCCGGGCAAATCCTGAAGGGAGACCTTGCCCAGCAGGCCGCGGATCTGGTCCAGCTGCTGCGTACCGAAGCCAAGCTGATTTGAAGAAACCGATAAAAGGAGGAATCCCGAATGAGTAAAACGTTTGTGGTGGTAGCCGAGGTTCGCGGTGGCAGCCTGCGTCAGGTTTCCTTGGAAGCGCTTCAGGCGGCCTCTATTGCCAAAAATGAAGGAGACACCGTCACTGCCGTGTTAATCGGGTCGCAAATTACGACCCTCGCTGCAGATCTGGCGGGCTATGTGGATGGCCGGGTCTACGCCGTGGATCATCCCGAGCTGGAAATCTACAACGCTGAAGCTTATTTTGATGCCGTGCAAAGCGTGTTTGAACAGGTGACGCCTGACGTGGTCTTCCTTGGCCATACGGCACTGGGCCGGGATCTTGCGCCGAAAATCGCTGCCCATTTGGGTGCCGGACAAATATCAGACGTGACGGCGATCGAGCAGAACGGCGGCGAAGCGGTCTACACCCGCCCGATCTACGCAGGCAAAGCATTCGAGCAAAAATCGTTCACCGGCGGCCCGCAGGTCGTGACGATCCGCCCGAACAATCTGGCTCCAGCACCAAGCGTATCTTCGCCTGGGGAGATCATCGAGATCGATTACGCCCCTTCCGGCTCCCTCCGCTCGATCGTAAAGGACATCGTGCGCAAGACGTCGGGCAAGGTCGACCTGACCGAAGCGAAAATTATCGTTTCGGGCGGCCGCGGCGTCAAGAGTGCCGAAGGGTTCAAGCCGCTCGAAGAGCTGGCGGATGTGCTGAACGGCGCGGTGGGCGCTTCCCGGGCGGCGTGCGATGCAGGCTACTGCGACTATTCGATGCAGATTGGCCAGACCGGCAAGGTCGTGACGCCGGAGATCTATATCGCCTGCGGCATCAGCGGCGCGATCCAGCATTTGGCGGGGATGAGCCAGTCGCGGGTTATCATCGCGATCAATAAGGATCCCGAAGCGCCGATTTTCAAAGTGGCGGATTACGGTATCGTCGGGGACCTGTTCGAGGTCGTGCCGCTCCTCACCCGCGAGTTTCGCAAGGTGCTGGTTTAACGGCTCGTTGGACATGATGAAGCCCCATATTAAAAAAAACAAAAGCATTCGTCAGCCGGTCCACCACCGGCCTGACGAATGCTTTTTCCTTGTCTTGTCGTGTATGAAGCGGTGTTCAAAGGAACAACGCGGCAGCTCAGACGTTTGCCGAAGCTAAAGCTTCTTTAATCTTCCGGTTCACCCATTCACGCTTGGCGATCAGCCATTCCTCTTCCCGCGGGTAGCGGCTGAACGTGATCGGCTCGGGCAAATCTTCCTCCAACGCCTTCAGCACATTCTCCCTGCCGATTTTCGATTCGAGCAGCTGGAGTGCACGCAAATCCTGCAGCGCTTCGTTCATGACCTCAAGCCGGATCGATTCGACCGGCACGCCGCCAGGTCCCGGATACACGATAAACGGATCGCCTGACGGAAAAGCTTTGCCGGCATCGGTCGTCTCGTACGGATCGATTTCGCCTTTGGAGTATTGCGAATAATAGAAGTTATAACCCCAGTGCAAAAATCCGGCGGCATCAAACTTGTACAGCTGGTAACCCAGAATCCGATTGCGGGCCGAAGGGAAGCACATGAAGCGGTTAGCCACCTCTTTATATTGGGAACAGCAATAGTACGTCCAGAGCGGCTGAACGTTATGCTCCAGAAACGGCTCGATATGGTTACTGGCCGGAATAGGCGTTTTCACCAAACCATTTTCGAAGAAATCATAGTCCGACAGGGCGTCGATGATCGGGAATCCTTGCAGCAGACCGCCCAGCAGCTTGCTCGCATAGCCATAAGACTCCAGGTGATCCGCCCCGGGCTCATCGGAAATGTGGAAATAGCTTCGTTCCGACAGGTTATTGGCATGA
This sequence comes from Paenibacillus sp. SSG-1, assembly GCF_002224835.1. Taxonomy (NCBI): domain Bacteria; kingdom Bacillati; phylum Bacillota; class Bacilli; order Caryophanales; family Paenibacillaceae; genus Paenibacillus; species Paenibacillus sp. SSG-1. The sequence goes on along the minus strand of NZ_MBRK01000001.1, from coordinate 2,700,722 downwards.
ATCCATTCCGTTAGCGCCGGAACAAACTGCTCCAGGAACAGACGATACGTTTCACCGGTGGCATCGGTCTCCCATCCGAAAATCTTCTGTAGATTTCCGTCTACGGATGCCATAATCTTCGGTGCATGCTTCGCGCCCCATTGTGTGAACAAATGGGAAAATTCAAAATAGCGGATGCCCTTCTCATCGCACAGCTCAACCCATCTTGCGAGCCGGTCAAAGCCGAACGCGTATTGGTCTTCTCCCGTGACGGTCACATCCACAAGCTGAACCGTCGGCCGCTCCCCGCCGACCTCGGTGTCCAGCGGCGGCGTAAAGACGGGCGTCAGAATCATGTTCATCCCATGCTTCACGGCCGTATCCATATATTGACCGATCACCTGCCAGTGCTCTTCGCTGAATACGTCCAGCTTGTAATAGGTCGCCAGGCAGTCGGTATGGAACCATTCGGTATGTATCAGCTTCTGGGGAGGCAGCTCCTCCGGAATCAGCTCCAGCTGAAAAGTCTCCACTCCGGCAACTTCCCCATCCCCGGATGCAAAACGGACGGTGATCGGATAGCTGCCCGCCGGCGTCTGACCGTTCGGCTGAAGCGTGATCCACACACTTTGCCACTCTCCCGGTACGGCCGAAATAGTTTGTTCTTCATCCAGCGGATACAGTGGATCCGGAAATAGTCCCGGCTCTGCACGCAGGACATGTTCATCGTGATCCGGATATACAGGAAGTCCGGACGGCACGAGGCCAACGCGGCGTACCGTTACCGGCAGTGCGGCCGGAGCATCTACGATGACCCTGAGATCGTTCACCGGGCCTTCCGTCCGGTAAGCGGCTTGAAAAGCATACGTTTCGTTGCTGAGCATCGACCCGCCGGTCACGGGATGTTCGGTTCCCTGTCCATCCGGAAATACTTTGGATAACGAGCTGAGAAGCCTGGTCTGAAATACTTGATTCTGATTCATTGAGCCAATGATCCCTCGCTTTCAAACGGTATGCTGTATCTTTCGCTGTCCGTCCCCGGCATCCTCTTTAAAAAATCCAAAAATAAATATTTTTTTAATTTGCAAACACTTCCCCATCTTCCGGAATGATTACCCTGCTGCTGTATCCCGCCTTTTCTATCGCATCTCTCAGGTCATCCCTTGTTACAAAGCAGTGATTGATCGCTTCCATGTGAACGGCAGCCACCCGGGTATCCGGATGATGGCGTAGAAGAGCAAGCACGTCATTCTCATCCATAATGATCGGATCTCCCGTCACAAAGCGGGCGCCGCCGGCGTTAACGATCGTCAGATCCGGCTGGTAAGCATCAAGCGCCTCTTCAACATCATGGCACCATATCGTATCGCCTGCAATGTAGACCGTCGGTTCGCCTTCGGCTTGAAGGACAAAGCCGCACACGGGCCCCATTTGTTTCCCGATTTCTCCTGTTCCGTGCTGACCTCCGGTACGGGTCACAGTGATTCCCTGAAACGTAACACTTCTTTCGACCGGCGTCGTGCGGGCAAATCCGGCTGCCCGGATCTCGCCTTCGTCCTCCGGCTGGCAGAATACCGCCGTCTCCTTGCTGATTTGCTTCTGGGCAGGCTCATCCCAGTGATCCGGATGCCGGTGGGTGACCAGCAGCGCATCCGGCTGCACGAGCTTATCCACCTCCACTGGCAGGGGTACCCGCGGGTTGCGCAGTTCGTTGGCGGTATTGATTACCGGCGGGTTGGCCTCCTTCTCGCTGAACATCGGATCGACGAGAAGAGTTACACCGGCATATTCAATAAACAATGTGGCATTGCGGATCAATTGAATTTTCATTTCCATTCACTCCCGGTTTGGTTTATGATTCTGTTATTCACGATACCAGTATAAAACAGGAAAACGTGTTCTTTACATAGCCTGACGAAACGATATTGGCAGCTATATTTTCACGGTGAAAGGAGTGAAGGGCAAGATGAGCAAACAAGATATCGATGAGATCGACCTTAAAATATTGCAGCTGCTGGTGGAAAATTCTCTTCAGTCCAACAAGGAGATCGGAGAAAAGGTACATCTCACCGGTCAGGCGGTGGGTGCCCGCATCCGGAAGCTCCAGGATCTGGAGGTGATCGAGGGTTATACGCTGCGGTGCAATCCGGGTAAGCTCGGACTCCAGGTCAGTGCTTTTATTACGGTCTTTATGAAATCCGCGGATACGCATGCTTCGTTCCAGCATTACATCCAGCGTACCCAGTCCATCGTGGAGGCACACCGGATCAGCGGTGAAGGCTGCTATCTCCTTCGAGTGCAGGTGCCAACCCCTATGGACCTCAATGACCTTCTGGGCGAGATGGTTCAGTTCGGCAATTATAAGGTCAATTTGTCCATCGGCCAGCTAAAATAGCCTATCAAAAAAAGAGCTCCCCATTCCTGTTCGAGATGGAATAAGAGCTCTTTTTTTGCAGAGTTTATAACCTTTTTTAATTTGCTTGTTACTGGACGACCGGAATCGTCATCTCGAGATCTTTATGATAAGTTTTAAGCGGTTCCCCCTTACTGTCGGAAACGATGGTCCAATCCTTTTTCACAGTCAATGTATAAGGCTTGATCGTAATGGAGGTCGGTGTTTTGTCAAACGGCTTGTAAGCCTCATCTTCATGATATTCAGTACCCGGGCTGCTGTTGAAGTATCCGATCATGTTCTGCTGCACCGGATTCCCATTCTGGTCCACGATATCGTAATACATTTTGCTCGGGCTTAAATCTCCTGTTTGCTCTGATGTCACAGGAACGCTGCCTTTGCTGTCCAGTACGAGTCGTGTCGTTATCGGCGTCAAATCCACCAGCTTGACCGTATAGCTGAAACCGCCGCTGCTTTGTGTTTGGTCCGGATGAAGGACGACGGCTCCTTTCGCCAGGTTTTTGACAGGAACGACGAATTCAAACGGTTCCTGGATGCCGGTGACGTTCAGTTTTACGGACATATCAAACGCTTCGGGCAGGTTTAGTTCGGTCAATCCTTTCGTCAATTCATACATGGCCATGTTTCGAATCCATTGGCCATCTTCCGTTTTGCCTACAGCGTCCGTGAACATACCGAAAAATTTGCTGTGACCTTGGATGTTGACTTCCGGCATGTAGATATACCCTTTTTTCTGCTGTTCCAATGGAACGGTTTGGATCAGGTTCCCCTTCTCATCCTTCGCCCCTGCCGGTGGATAAGGGGAGAGCATCGTATCGTCGTCCACGCCCTGACGTTCAATAGCGAACGCAAGCCGGGTTCCATCAAACATCACCTCTTTAATGCTGAGCGTCACCCCGTCTCTGGTTACACTCAAGTTCGGTGCAGTTGTCAGTCCTGTAGTGCTGGCCTTCTGCAAAGTGCTGTCCGAATTGTATTGGAACACACTGCCGATCCACGGCACGTTTTTTAAGGCATCCGCCATAACTGGGGATACGAAGCCACTTCCCATTACCACGCCTCCAAGCATAGCTGCAGCTGTTACGCTAATCGCCGTCTTTTTCTTCCAGGTTCCTCTTTCGATACGTTCGCTTCTGCTGGATCTACTCATCTCATTCAGCCTCTCCATAATTTGATTGGCGTAGCTTTCTTGCGGCATTTCCTTTTGCTTAACCGTTCTCCGCAAATGCGCCATCAGCTCTTCTTCAGTTAGATCTGACCATTCGTTCATGGGTTACCCCTCCTTTGATCTTCTTTTGCAGAATCAGTTTTTTCCGGACGCGTTCGAACTTTTTACGCAGGGTTGCCGGTTTGCAGTCCATAATCTGTCCGATCTCTTCGAAGCTGTACTGCTCCACTACCCGCAGAAGCACGAGATGCCTTTCTTCAGGCTTTAAACTCATCAGCAGCTCTTCCACCTCTGGTACGCTGTCCTTTTGGTGCTGATTCTCCAACTGCCGAATCTCTTTTTGGAGAGATAACGTCTTCTTTTGCCGGCTCTTCTTTCTGGCCATATCCATGCAATGGTAATAAGCAACTTTATACAACCATGAGGAGAAGGAAACCTGGTGCTCATATTTATGGATGGATTGATACACCTTGATGAAAATTTCCTGCAGCGCATCCTCCGCTTCCTCACGGTTCTTCAAAATGTAATAACAATACGTATAAATCTGACGCTCAAACGTACGGATGATGTCGGCAAATGCCTGCTTATCTCCTTGTTTGACGCTTTCTACGACGCTCTCGATAGGTTGTGTCGACTCTTCCCCGGGGTTGAGGTATTTCATGGCATCACCTCCCTTGTTGTCCCATCCTCACCCTGTATAACGTTTGGCATGCTGCCGAACGTGACATCGTTCCGAAATAAAAACGTCCCTTATCGGAAAACATGCTTTCCGGAAGGGACGCTGAGAAGGATTTGGATCTTTGACGTACTCCTTTGAACATTCCCCCAATTAGATGCATCAGGAGCGAAAAAGGTTATGAAGCTTGAACATTTACCAATCACAGTAACTCAAAGTTAAGATCCGGTGAATGAGCAGCGGTTACCGGCTCTATTGGTTGCTCCGGATAACCCAATTCCAGAACGGCGACGATCCGCTCCTCTTGGTGAACACCAAAACGATGGGCGGATGCTCGATCATAAATCCAGTCGTTCATCGTCATTCGGACGTGGAGATTGCTCTCCTGCACGAGCAGGTGAAGGTTTTGCACGAGGCAGCATGCAGCCGCGAAATCTTCTTCCCTTTTATGAGCATCGCGCTCTTCTTTAATCACCAGGATCAAATAAGCCGGCGCCTCCTCCTGTAATCCGGCCATGATGTCTGTGCTGCCTGACCCGATAAATATAAAACGCCACGGCTCCCGCAGTCCGTCGTTCGGAGCCCATACGGCCACATTTAACAGATCCAGGACATGAATTTCAGGAACTGGCCGATTGCTGTAGTTTAACGTATGTCCTGTATTTGTGATACCGGTGATGTTCATGGGTTCGCCTCCTTATCCCGATATGATCGTCCATTTCTTTTCTGCGCGTGTCCTGGCTCTCGCTTTCGGTATTTTGTCAAAATAGCCGAGGTGTAAAATTCCCACCAGTTTCTCCGTTGGTTTCATCTGGAAAAGGTGGAATAACTCCCGGCTCTGCATCATCGGCTCCGTGTCCCATAGGGTACCAAGCTGCCGCTGCCAGGCAAGCAGCTGGAAGTTTTGCATGATCCCGCAAACTGCAGCGTAATTCATGTCATTTGTCCTTCTGTCCTCGTTCGTACTGGCAATAACAGCCAAATGACCGGGTATTTCCGTTACTCTTTTTCGGACAAAATCCCGAATTTTTTCCGGCAGCCATTTGACCAGTTTGTTCTTCACCAAGGGCTCAAGCATGCAGGCAGCAAGGCGTTCCCTGGATTCCGCCGTTCCTGCATATACGTACCGGTAACTTGAAGCCTCGCCGGAAGGATAAGGATATAAGCCCTGCGCTTCGCGGAGCAGCTCCCGCACAAGTTCCTGATCCACCTCGGGAAAGGATTTAAACCTGCGGATGCTTCTGCGCTCTTGGATGATTTTCGCCCATTCCATGATTCGAACCCTCCTGTTCCTTCAGCCTTGAAAACCGCCTGTGATGTGATTCCCCACTCCTGACCAACGCATTACAGCCTCGCGAATCACTCGTCGGTTCCAAGTACTGCATCCCGGCTCGCTGTTTTGAGTTGGTTATAACCATTTGTTTCTTTTGAAACAATAAATGTACGTGAAAGGAATGCTCATCGTTCTGCCTTAAGCCTATTCATGGAAAGATGTACTCTTCAGAATCGATCGTTCCTTTTAAAGAGATAAATGTATGCTTCGGATAAAAAATTTGATTGTAACAGTTAAAATGCTTCCGATACTCTCAATTATTTATTCATATGAAACAATTTTATTGTATAGATTTATCCGGCCTCTGTCAATTCCGTTTTCATGCCTGTATCGGTCATGCAGCTTGGGTACGTTGACGTAAGTCGTTAAAAGGCTCTGTTCGACGCGGTTCACACTTACCATGATGTTAGTACCTGTACTAAAAGTGCGTACTTACAGCGTGGCGGGGTATTTTTTATACTCAATACGAAGTCATTATCGAACAAAGGAGGATCAATCCGATGAAAACCTTAGTCATCGTATCGCATCCAAGCATTGAAACGTCTGTCATTAATAAACGGTGGGTCCAAGAGCTTCATAAATACCCGGAAAAATACACGGTCCATGACTTGTACAAAGCTTATCCTGACCAATCCATTGATGTGGAAAAAGAGCAGCGTTTGGTGGAAACGCATGACCATTTGATGCTGCAGTTTCCAATCCAGTGGTTCAACTGTCCGCCTCTCCTGAAACAATGGCTGGACGAAGTGCTGGCATACGGCTGGGCTTATGGTTCGAACGGTGGCGACAAGCTAAAGAACCGCAAAGTCGCTCTTGGCGTCTCTGCAGGGATCAAAAAAGCGGATTACAACGAAACAGGCAGGTACAGGTATACACTGGAGCAAATATTGGTTCCGTTTGAAACGACCTTCCAGTACTGCAATGCGGATTATCGTTCGTTTTTTGCATTCTACGGTACGGAGAGCGAGCCTGGAGAAAATGTGCCGGGAGCGGAAGTCGATCAGCCTGCGGACGAATTGGAACAAAGCGCGCTGGACTATTTGAAATTTATCGACTCCCTCTAAACCGGCAAATGGATGTGGCGATTAAAAAAGAAGTATCTCCCTGTACGGGAAATACTTCTTCTAATGAGCCGAATTACGGGATGCCTATCGCTGAACAGCCTCAACGCCGGGAACAAAGTTATCCTCCCCCCACTCGCACATCAGATTCAGCACAGGGATGAGGGAAAGACCCCGTTCGGACAACGAATATTCGACCTTCGGGGGAACCTGAGGAAATTCCTTGCGTAAGACCAGGCCGTCCGCCTCCATCTCTTTTAACATGACGCTAAGTGTTTTAAAGGAAATGGTTCCGATACTCCGCTGGAGTTCATTAAAACGCATCACTTGATGTTCGGACAACCAATACATGATGATCATTTTGTATTTGCCGCCGATTAAGGACAACGTATATCCAAATCCGGTGTCTTTGAGCTTAACGCCGCCCGGAACACAGGTTTCCCGCACAGGAGCACCTTCCTTTCGCCAAGACGATCTGTCTCCATTATATAGGCTAAGTTCTTCAGCGTAAAAGGATGTGTAGGGAATAACGGCGGCTTGCCCGGTAAACGATGCTTATCCATCAAAAGGTGCTTACCTATATATTTCTGCCGTATGCCTCAATCTGCGTCAGGGCCGGAAACGGCGTCTCATCGCCTTTGATCAAGCGCTTGAGCACCAGCCATTCGACCGTGCGGGGAGAGATGTCAAAGTATTGGATGCTGCGGATTTTTGCAGGATGGAGCTGCTCCTCTGACCCGTCGGAAAAAGCAACCGTGACTTCTTTCCACCAGCTGTCATGCGGAAAATCGCCGCGCAATACAAGGCCCAGCCGGTCAAGCTGCACCTTACGACCGAAATCCAGTGTCAGCTCGGCATCCGGCTGCTGGTTAATTCCCCAGGATTGATACGGGTAAGAACCGTGGCTGTAATTGGCATAGACGCCATCGATGGCGTTGCGGGCAAAGAAGGTCGGGTCATTTCGGGTTTCGACATTCGCATGAGCATGCGGGAAAGCGCCAGAGTCCTGCTTCTGGTCATGAGGGTTTAAGGCCAGATTACTGTACTGGCTGATCTCATTCTCCGTCGCATACCGGGCAGTAACATAATGCTTCGATCCGGCAAAAGCGTTCTCGGGATACGCTCGTTTGTACGCCAGCGGAATCTCGTATTCCCATGTGGTTCCCTTGACATAAATGAAAGACGGATTGAGCGTCTCATCCATCTGAACCACGATATACGAATCCGGCTGTTCCATCGTGACTCTAAACTTGTCGCCCTCGGCGTACTCCACACGCTGGCAGGCAAGATGCGTAAACCCTTCTTCTTCCCGTTCCATCAAATGGACATGCATCGTTTGCGAATCGCTGTACTCCTCCGTCCTCACTTCATCTTGACGATTCAATAACTCGAGCTTGATTGTCGGCATCATCGTTCTCTCCCCATTTCAGAGTATCAAATGAACTTGATTGGATTGATATAAACTAATAAGAACATTATATAACGGTTCATATGAACGCTAAAGAGATTTTTTAAGATTATAGAATTTATAAATTTCAGCGAAGCTGAATCATTCTATAATCGCAAGAAAAACTTCAGCTAAACGCGGTCTGTCTTGTTTGAAGGTACGTCGATAGACGTTTTTCTTATCATCACCTGGTGATCCTTCAGCTTGATTTGGACAAGAAAATAATTGTAAAAGGTACGACTGACCCTGAATCGGCCTAAAATCCGGTCCCCCGTTTATTTGTGCCAAAAGCACCCTAATTCACAGCGTTTTTTGTTATACTAAAATTGCATTAAATCTATATTTAATGCAATTTATCTTTAAATCGATCAGGTGGGTGCCAAGCTGATGAAATATACGGAAGTTTTTGAGCAATATGAACGCGAAACGAAGCTGTTTGTTTCCTATATGAAGGATCGTGAATATTCACAAGAAACGCAGAATGCTTATTTTCATGATCTCAAGCATTTTTTGACGTCGCTGGACGGCAAAGCCGTTTCGGAAGTTTCAGAGATTGATGTAATGTATTTCCTGACCCGTGTGCGTGAGAGCGGCGCAGGCGCACGGTACCGCAACCGGTGCCAGTCGGCCATCCGCCTCTTTTATAAAGTCATGATTCGATTCAAGTTAACGGACCATAATCCGGCGATGAATATTGAAAAAGCAAAGGTCGAGAAGAAAAAACAACCTGTGTATCTTCAAAAGCAGTTTCTCGATGCATGCCTGGGACTGGTTGAAGGAAGATATATGATTCGGGACGTTGCGATCGTTGCCCTGATGGCCTATGCGGGACTTCGTGTCAGTGAGATCGTGAAGTTAAACATTTCGGACTTCGATCAGGAAGGGAACAACATCGGTGTGCTCGGAAAAGGCGGGAAATGGCGCTACATCCCCCTCCCTGCCGAAATGACCCACTTGCTGCAAACATGTCTGAGCGAGCGGATCCCTCCCCGGAATGCCAAGGAAACGGCCTTTTTTATTTCCCAATTCCGGCGCCGTATCAGCAAACGAATGGTACAGAGTATCGCGGAAAAAACCTTTCAAGCCCTGTTCGAAAAGTATCAGCATTTATCGGGAAGAACGCTGTCCGCCCATAAGCTGAGACACTCTTTCGCTACGGATTTGCTGCACAACGGAGCCGACCTGCGGACGGTTCAAGAGCTGCTTGGCCATGAGGATATTTCCACGACCCAGATCTACACCCACGTATTGGATGAGGCCAAAGAGCGTGCGATGAATAATATCCGGCCGGCCATTCCAGGGGAGTTGTTGAATGGACAAGCTTAAACGGGTGGCAGAATTTATTTGGGGAACGCAAAAAGCTCCCGAATGACCGACCTGAGCCGTACAGGTCTTATCATTGGGAGGATGAAGAACATTAGCTAATCTTGAGCCGATGGGGTCATCCGCTGCTAATCATTCAGCTTGGCCCCGCCCAGCAGCTGCCTCTGCATCCACTGGTTCGAGACGAGCGCATCCCCGTCCGCCTTTAGCTGATGATACAGCCGAGAGCGAAGTTCTTGCAGGATGCCGGCATGCTCCGCTTCGCTGACGACATTATTCAGCTCGCCGGGATCAGATTGCAGCTGATACAATTCGTCGATATCCGTTGGATTCCAGATGTATTTCCACTGCCTGGTCCGGATCATACGCTGCGTATACAGTCCGAACTGCTGACCGTTGTATGTGGATACAACCGCGTCCCGCCACGGCTCAGTCAGTCCCTCGCCGGCAAGCAGCGGAAGCAGCGATTTCCCCTGCAGATGGCCGGGGTTACATAACTCAAGTCCCAGGATGGACAGTAACGTCGGAGGCAGATCCAGAAAATTATACACGAAATCATCGCAGGTTTGCCCGGGCTGCCGAGCGCCGGACCAGCGAATGATGAGCGGCACCCGAACGACATCGTCATATAAAATATAGTGCTTATCCATCATGCCATGCGAGCCGCACATATCACCGTGGTCGGCGGTAAAGATGACCATCGTATTCTCTGCGGCCCCCGTGCGTTCCAGCGCATCCAGCACTTTGCCGATGGCATCGTCAAGCTGGCTGATCAACCCGTAGTACCGGGCAACAATGGGCGCCCAGTTATCCCATGTAAAATGCTCCACGCCCCAGCTGAGCTGCTGCTGCCGCTGGATGTACGGCTTGCCCGCCAATGAGTCCCTGAATCCTTCCCACTCCGGCATGTCAGCGGGATCGTACATGTCATTATACGGCGCGGACGGCCTGCACGGCAGGTGCGGTTCTGAGAAATGCAGCGCCATGTGCCAAGGCTCCCCGCTGGAATGAAGGCGTTCCAGTTCCGCGGCTGCACGGTCTGCAAACCAATGCGTCTTTGCGTCCTCCAGCGGAATGGGATTACTCTCGCCGAAGTATCCGTTTGTAAAATGCACGTCCGGGTACTTCTTCTTGGCATATTCGTCGTACTCCGCTTCACCGAGATACGAATGATATCCATAGGCCGTCGCATCGTAATCGGGATTCACACCCCATTTCCCCAAGTAGGCACAGGAATACCCGTTTTCTGCAAGCGTCCTCGCCCAGGTGTAGGCATCAGGAGGCAGCGCCGCAACAGGAAGCGCCCCGCTGAAGTTCCACAAGGCGCCAAACGTTTCCGGCCGGCTGCCATGGAGCAGGGACTGCCTCGCCGGGCAGCAGACCGGCAACACGGAATACGCATGAGAGAACGCCGCGCCGCCTGCAACCAGCCGGTCCAAATTCGGCGTGCGGACCGGATGCTTACCACTGTAGCCCACGCAGTCGTACCGAAGCTGGTCCGCGGTGATCAGCAGTACATTGGGACGCGGATTACGCATGTGCACCGCTCCTGAACTCGCTCGGTGAGCAGCCGGCATGCCTCACGAAGAGCCTGCTGAAGAATGACGGATCGTCATAGCCGACGCTGGCGGCCACGGCAATCACCTTCTCGTCCGATTCGGCCAGCATCCGCTTGGCCCGTTCAATCCGGATTTCATGGAGGACGTCGAATACGCTCTTGTGGAATTCTTCCCTCATGATGCGGTTAAGCTGGCGGGTACTGACGTTAAATAAACCGGAAAGGGATTGGAGCGTAATTTTTTTATCGAAGCTCCGCTCCAAATAACCGTAGATCCGGCGGGCTGTCATCACCCGGTCCAGCTGGCGCGGCGAAGCATAGCTTTTACGGCTGTGCATAAGCGCGTAATATCGAGAGAGGAGCACCAGCAGCTCCACCAGCTGAAGCTTGATCACCGTCGTATGCCCCAGGACGCGCGCTCCGATTTCCCGGATCATGCTGTCAAGCAGCGTAAGGACGGAAGCCGCTTCCTGTCCGAGCAGGTTTAAATGATGATTGAAACGGACGTCATGCTTCAGGAAAGGATGCACATAGAAGTAATCCATCGAAGTGGTAATCTCCAGCTCCCTGAGCAGGGCGTCCGAAATGAAGGACGGCATGAACAGACAGTTGATGATTTCCATCTTCTCTCCTTGTTCCACGTCATAGGCATGTATCTCGCCCGGGTTGATAATGAACACGTCCCCTGCCCGGATGTCATAACGCGTTCCTTGAAAGATATGACTCCCTTTTCCCTTCACAACGTAGACGAGCTCGACGAATTCATGCCCATGCTCGGCAAGCGATCCCTGCTCGGTCCGTGTGATCCAGAACGGAAATTCTTCCTTCATGTAGCCCCGGCTATTGAGAATTTCCTGCACACAGCAGCACCTCCTTCTGACCGTTAGCCATTAATGGCAGGACGAAGCTGCCTGATCAAACCGCTCCCGCCGCGGATCCCGCTGCCATTCGTCCCAGCTCATGCCGGAAGCGGACAGAATTTGCTCGATCCGTCTCCGGAACGGCAGCCCTGCCTCGACGAGCTGCCGGATCATCGGATCCTCGCGGCCGCCGAGCTTGCTGCTGACCCATTCGCCGATTTCCTGTTCGAATTGATCGGCGAGCTCCGGAAGCTGATCCGCCAGATTGTCTTTTTCGGCGGGGTCGGCGATCAGATCATACAATTCCCTTGGCGGACGGGTGAACGGCCCCGAATCGTACGTTCGGATGAACTTGTACCTCGATGTCCGAATGGCTCTGGCTGCCTGCCAGGCGCATTCGCTCAAAAATATTTTCTCCGCCGTTCCTTCGGCTTCTCCTCGAATCGCCGGCCATAAACTTTTGCCGTCCAACCCGATAGGATCAGTTAGCGGAGCAAGGTTAATATGTGAAGGGTGCTCTTGACGGATCGACTCCAGAACGGTCGGCAGCAGATCTACCTGCTGAACCAGCCCATGCACTCTCTTTCCGGATGGAATTCTGCCCGGCCATCGCATGATGAGTGGAACATGGACGGTCGGTTCGTACAATCCGCAGTGGTCCCAGTATATATCGTGCTCCGTCAGGCTTTCCCCATGATCCCCGAATAGAATCAGCAGGGTATCCTCGGCAATTCCCAGTTTCTCCAGATGGTCGTCCAGCTCCTTCAACCGGTCGTCCAAATACCTGATTTCGGCGTCGTAGAGCGCATCATAATAAGCACTGTCCGTTACCGGCCCGACCAAATCGTAGTGGTGGTGTTTAAAAAACGGATATGCCGGGTGATTATACGCCCGCTCCATGCTGCGGTTGGCCGGATCATAGGGATCACGGCCGCTGTCGTAAAATTCGGGAATATAGTCTGCCGGCGGCAAATAAGGCGTGTGAGCATCCCAGTAATGGAGGAACAGAAAAAAATTCTCCTCCCGATGCGCCTCAATCCACGGGAATGCCAGCTCGTTGACCGTCACGCCGTCGATCCAGCGGTTGCCGCCGACGCTGTTCGTATAATAGCGGTAACCTCTGGCGAACCATTCCTTCAATTGATACAAATTGTCTACCGCCGAGGTCGTGAATCCGGCGCTTCGCAGCATTGTCGGCAGCCATGGCACCGACTTCGGCAGGTGAGCCAGCTCGGAACCATGCGATACAACGCCTGTTGTGAGTCCAATTTTGCCCGTGAAAATCCCGGTATGCGCCACTTCCGTCGGAATATCCGCGGCATACGCCCGTTCGAAGAGAACGCCCTGGGCGGCGATCCGGTCCATATGCGGACTTGTCGGCTTGGTGTAACCATACCCGGTTAACCGGGAAGCGCGAAGCGTATCCAGCGAAATCAAAATGATTTTCATCCGTCTTAGTCCTCCTAAGGAGCTGCCTTTTTTAGCGGTGCCCTGCGATTCAGCCAGGATAAAATCTGATCGCTGTTGTACTGAAGCGAATGGGATGATGTGCAAATCGTGATGTCGGGATCGGAAGGGATATCGTAAGGGTCGGATATTCCGGTGAAATGCTTCACCTCTCCCCGCCTTGCTTTGGCATACAGGCCCTTCACGTCACGCCGCTCGCATTCCTCCAAAGGACATTTAACATACACTTCGACGAAACCCGGAATTTCTTGCCTTGCGTAGTCTCTCATTTCAGCATATGGCGTGATGGCGGATACGAGCACATGGACCCCATTACGGGCAAGGAGCTTAGAGACGTAGGCGATTCTTTTAATGTTCTCAAACCGCTCCTCACGGCTGAACCCGAGGCCTTTGCAAATCGTTTCCCGCAGCTCGTCGCCGTCCAGCAGCTCTGCGCGGACTCCCCGCTGCAGCAGCTCATTCGCCACATAACGGGCCGTCGTCGTTTTGCCGGCGCCCGAAAGGCCGGTAAACCATAACACCGTTCCTTTATCTTCCTGCCTTATATTCATCCTTAAGTACCTCCTGCTTATGGGCTGGTCGGCACCTCTACGGGTATTCCGCCGGACTGATGCGATCGGATAGCCGCTTCGATGACTTCCTGTGCGGCGAGCGCATCCGAGCCGGAAGCCTCGATGTCTTCTGGGGTAGCTCCTCCCTTGATCTGTTCGATCAAGCGGTTGATCCGGTGCTTGAACGTGTCGTCAAAACCCTGCATCCCGCCGAACAATGGATTGCGCAGCACCGTAAGTTCATCCGATTGATGCGGATAATACGTCATGCTCTCATAGACGTTGTCGATGACGATCCGGCCTGTAGTGCCGGCCGCTTCACAGAACTCGATCGGGTGGCGCATGGAGGCGTCGTAACTGCCGGTTAGATGACCGACTGCTCCTGAATCGAACTCCATGTTGACGGAAACGGTCGACCACGAATTCCGCCCCGGCGCTTTCGTCATGAATGCCTGCACCCGCTTCACGTCGCCGGCGAAGTAGCGCATGACGTCGATGGAATGCGGATGGAGCGCACGCATGTGCAGCCACTCCGTATCCTCCTGCCGGTTCGAAATGGTTAGCCGCATGTTCATATACAGCATGGAACCGAGCTTCCCTTGTTCGATGAGTTCCTTAGCCTTGTACGCGGCAGGCGTAAAGCGGTGATTCAGGTTGCAGGCGAGTCTTATGCCTTTTTCCCGGGCCAGGGCGACCATGCTGCGGGCCTCTTCGATCCGGTTCGATATTGGTTTCTCGACGAGCACGTCTTTTCCTGCTTCGATCGCGATAACGGCAGGCTCGAAATGATGGCTCCCTTTCTCAACCCCTGCCGTCGCCACGGCCACCATATCCACAGACTCTGCGGCGAGAAGTTCACGCAGATCTGTGTAGAAAGGAACGCCATGCTCGAGTCCCGCCGCTTCAGCGCGTTCCGCTATAAGGTCGCATACGGCGACAAGTTCCGTATCCGGGTGCTGCTTGTATGCCCGGCAGTGAATCTTGCCAATATGATTCACACCGACGACAGCAACCCTGATCATCGGGATTCCGCCTTTTCCTTCGCCTGCAGCGAACGCGCCTTTTTGATGGACCCGATGTGAAGGGAATCATACACTTCCTGGGACGAGGTGAATTTCTTGCCTGTTCCATGCCAATTCAGATTGGTATAGATCGGGTTGACTCTTTGGGTCTCATGCTCTCTCTTGGCGATGTGATCCTCCATCCGTTTCGTAAGCAACGCAACGACATCCGGCTCCTGCTCCGCGACATTATGATTTTCTTCGGGATCAAGAATGAGATTATACAGCTCCACCTCAGGCTTGAAATGGAAGTCCGGTTCAAGCGCCCGGATCAGCTTCCATTCCGGTGTGCGCCAGCCATGCTTGCGCATCCAGGTGCACTCGGTGATATAAAATTCGCTGATCCGGTTCCGCTCCTCACCTGCGATCGTCTTTCGCAGACTGCGACCGTCAAACTTCGTCTCCACCGGAATTTCCAGGAGATCCAGAACCGTAGGCATCACGTCCGAAATGACAGTGACGTCGGATACCCGCTTACCGGCCGGTACGCGGCCAGGAAACTTGATGATGAGCGGGACGACCAACGTGCAGTCGTACATCCCATGATGGTCGAAATAACAATCGTGCTCATACAGCGTCTCACCATGATCGGCGGTGATGATCACAAGCGTGTCATCCTCCAGGCCCATCGCGCTGAGCTTGGCAAAAATGGTTTGAATGCAGGCATCCATATAGGCAACAGCCCCGTCATACTGCGCGGTCACGTATTCCTGGTCGGTGACCCCTTCCGGAATCCAGGATTTCAAAAAATCGGCAAACGGTTTGAATGCGTAGACCGGTTCCATGGAGCGGTTGCCGGGATCTTTTTCGTCACTGCCGTAAAACATCCGTTCGTACGGCGCGGGCGGCAAATAGGGGGAATGCGGATCCATATGCCGCAAAAAGAGGAAAAACGGTTTGTTGTCTGCTGCCAAGCGTTCCAGCTCAGGTACGGCCACTTCGTTCAAATTTTGCGCTTTCGGCGTTCGTCCCGTTTCATCGGGCAGCCAAGCCTCGTAATCCAGATACGTACCGAATCCGCGCGAGGACGGATTGCCGGTAAAACCGATACAAGTCGTGTTATAACCATGATCGCCCAGCGTTTCAGCCAGAGTCTGCACATGATCGCCCAATGGTCCTTCATGGCGGAGTGCCACGACGTCCGTTCCGAACACGTCCATGCCGGTCAGCATAGACGCGTAGGCCGGAGTGGTCGGAATGCTGGGGCTGAAATGCTTCTCGAACAGGACGCCATCCTTTGCCACGCGGTCGATATATGGGGTCGTCAGCTTTTCGTAACCATACGAGCTCATATGATCACGCCGGAGGCTGTCGATGCCGAAAATAATGACGTTTGACTTACGCTTAGGCTCATTCTTACGCTTACGGTTGCTCATGTCGATTGAGTTCACTCCTTACCAAATATGGATTTACCGCGCACCCAAGTTCTTGAGGATCGCGTTCAAGTAGCCGTACGATTCAGCCGCAACGATGGATACCTGCGCCAGCGAATGCTCCGGTGAAGCGCCGATGACCTCTAACACGACCGGGCCGTCATACCCGCCGTCGACCATGGCTTTACAGTAGCCGTACAAATCAATGTCTCCTCTTCCGCACGCCTGCAGCTCGATCGGACCAGGGCCTTGGTCCTTCCCAAGGCAGTCACGGATATGGATGTGTTTTACTCGATTTAACACGGCTGGAAGCGCCTCCTCGGCTTGCTCGCCGGCGCGGTGAATATGGCTCGGGTCCATGTCAATGCCGAACGCCGGGGATGGGATAGCCTCCATGGCTCGCAGCGTTGTCGGCGTATTGTGGATCGCGTTGCCTACATGGGCTTTGACACACAGCGTTACGCCAAATGACGCTGCTTTCTCAGACATGCTGGCCAGCTTATCGATCGATGCGGCGAGGTCTTCCTCGACATTCATCTTGCCCCCTGGACCGACGTTCACGATCGGAATCTTCATCTCGGCGGCCGCCTCGAACGCGGGAAGCAGCCGCTGCTCATCGAGCGATGCCACTTCCGTCGAAAGAAGGGACAGGCCGTTCTCTTGTACGATTTCGAGCAGCTCGTTCTTCTGCTCCTTCCAGCGGCTAAGGTCCAGATGTTCGCACATCCCCTGGATGGCGGCAATCTCGACTCCGTCGTAACCGCAGAGCGCGATTTGCTTCGCCGCTTCCGCAAAGCTGAAATGCTTGAATAATACGGAATTGACCCCTAACTTGATCATCTCGGGTTTTCCTCCTTGTTCTTCGAATATTCGAATAATGGATATCATCCGGATTTCTTACTTCAAATACAGCGGATCTCCATGCAGCGGCGGCAGCGGATGCGGCCGAACGACTTCACCGCCGAGTTCGTAGGACTCCTGAACCGCATGAACGTATTCCAATACGGCCAGTGCATCGCGGCCGCTGGCGCGCAGCTGGTCCTGAGACACTTTGTTCTCTACATCCTCCAGGAAGGCGTGCAGCCGGTTGTTGAACGTCCGGTTAAAATCGTTTGTTCCAAAATCGGTGACGATCGGCTCCGGTTGAACGCTGATTGCAGCGATGCCCTTCTCCGCTTTCCAGAATGAAACCTTCTCGACGCAATTTTCGATGCAGAATGTTCCCTTGGATCCAGCCACCTCCAGGCTCCACCAGCCGCCGAGCCCATATACCGCATCGCCCCGCTGGCTAAGCAGGTACCCGACGCCGCCATTCGCAAACTTGACATGAATGCTGTTGATGGACACCATCACGTCTCCGGCGCTGCGGCGGAACCCCGGCCGGTCCGAGAACGTTTGGATGTGGGTGATGTCCCCGCAGAAATGCCGCATCACACTGAACGGATGGGTCAGGAACGCCCGCATGTGAAAATACGGATGCCCGCTGATTTTCGCGGAGCCGGCAGGCGCATAATTCGCTTCCCCGCCGTTGAAGCCCATCTTAGCGAGGCAGTACACAAGCTCGCCGATATCTCCGCCGTCCACGTAAGCCTTCGCCTTCTCTGCAGGAGCGGTGAAATAGTGATTCAGGTTGCATCCGAGATACACCTTCTGCTTCTCCGCGAACGCAACGAGTTCGCGGCCTTCACGGACATCATTGCAGAGCGGCTTTTCGACGAGCACATGCTTGCCGTAACCGATCGCTTCCATCGCCGGTTCGAAATGCCAGCTTCCGTTATCAATCCCTCCGGTCGTAATGTCCACGACCTGCAAATCCGGCTCGTTCTCGATCATGTCCTTCAAGCTGTAATAGGCTTTGACGCCGTGTCTTTCCGCAGCGGCATCCGCGCGTTCCCGAACGACGTCACATACCGCTACAACATCCGCCAATTCGTCATCCTTATAACAATTGGCGTGGTTATTCCCGATTCCATTCATGCCGACGATTCCGATTTTGACCGCCATTTCCTCATCCCTTTCACCCGTTATAGATTCGCTGCTCCACAATTAGAAGATCTGTAACCGTTTTCTAATAACATCATAATCCCCGTGTTTTTCTGATTCATGGTCGATCGGGACAGAAACCGCACCGATCCGGACGATTTGTGATGCACATTTAGCCGGGTCATTCTTCTAGCCTTTGACCGCCCCTGCCGTCATCCCCGCCACGATTTTCTTGTTAAAGAAAATAAAGAGAATGAGCGGCGGGATCGAGATCAGCACGATGTCCGCAAACAGCAGGTTCCATGATGTCGTGAACCGGCTCATGAAATTGTACAGCGTCAGCTGGATCGTGGCGTTGTCCGCGCCGGGGAAAAAGTAAAGCGGATTGACAAAGTCGTTAAACACATTGATGGACGTCAGCACGATCACAGTCGAGGTCACCGGCTTCAATAGCGGAAAAATGATGCTCAAAAATAACCGGCCGCCGCCGCATCCGTCGATCAAAGCGCTCTCATCGACTTCACGGGGGAGCGTCGCCACAAACGCTTTGTACAGAATCGCCGCAAACGGAAAATGAAGCGCGACTTCGATAAGCGTGATTCCCGCCAGCGTCTTAAACAAGCCGATGGAATCGAGCACCCAGATCGTTGGCACGATGGCCGGCGGGATCATCAGCCCGGCGAGCACAAGAAAATTAATGAAGGAGGACGTCCTCCCTCCTTCCCTGCGCTGCAGCACGAAGCCGGCCATCGCCGCCACAATAACGAGGATGCTGATGGACAGGACGGTGAGCAGCGTGCTGTTGATGAATGCGCGGATCAGCATGTAATCCGAGGCGGTCAGGACGGCTTTATAATTGTCCAGGAAATGAAAGCTGGTCGGCCAAGCCATGCTCATATCAGCAGATTCCGCCTGATTCTTAAGCGAATTGATGATTACAAAGTAAAAGGGAATCCAAAAGATCAAGGTACTCAGAAGGAGTGCCACGATACCCAGAGCGATTTTCCTCACCCGTTTAGATAGCCTGCCGTCAGCGCGCTCACTCCTGCTTCCGCGGATGCCCCTGATCATGTGATTGCTGCTTATACCTTTGCTCATAAGTTCACCTCGCTTTTCGTCAGGAACTTATAGAGCGGGAACGCCAGCACCGAGACGGCGATGAACAAGATCACGTTACCGGCCGTAGCGAGTCCATAGAAACCGGCCTGGTACTGCTTGTAAATAATGGAGGCGATCAGGTCGGTCGTAAAACCGGGTCCGCCCTTCGTCATCGCCCAAATCAAATCGAAGGAGCGCAGGCCGCCGATGAATGCAAGAATAATGACGGAGTTCATGGCCGGCCGGCTCAGCGGCAGCGTAATGTTCCAAAAAGCGGAATAGTTGTTCCCTCCGTCGATCTTCAAGGCTTCGTAATATTCCTGGGGAATCGCCGATATCCCTGCGATATAGATGACCGTAGCGACGCCGACGCCCTTCCAGACATCGACCATCGCAACGGACAATAACGCGATTTTTGTATTGCCCAGCCAATCCGGACCGGTGATGCCGAGAGAGGCCAGGACGGTGTTGAACATCCCGTGCGATGGGTGCATCATCGTGGAAAATGCGATCCCCACAGCGATCGTACTTAACAAGGTCGGAAAGAAAATAACCGAACGCAAATAGTTTTTGAACAAAATCCTGGACGTAAGGAAGGCACCTAGCAGAAGACCAAGCACGACTTTTAACCCGCAGGTCACGACGGCATACACGAGCGTGTTCCGGAATCCGATGCTCAGCGACGTTTCGGAGAAAAACGTGGCATAGTTCTCAAAGCCGATATACGTCCATTTTGTTAAGGTCCATCTCGTCATGCTGAAGAAAAACGACAGGATGGTAGGGAGCAAATAAAAGACGAAGTAAATGATGCCGGCTGGCAGTAAAAAGAAATACGAATACGTTCTCATCTTGGTTTTGGTCATGAAGTTCTCCTTTCTCGGCGGTTACCAGCCAGGAAGGTTCAGCTGCTGCGCCTGTTTCTCCACGTCCTTGTCGTAGTCTTCGGCCCCTTTCTTGCCTGTGCTGATGCCGCTGCCGACAGCGACCGTAATGTTTTCGAGGTTCGGCCCTTTGACCGGGGAAACGAATTCAAGCGCTGGAGCAGTGTGCCCCTCGTCGAAATAATGCTGCATGTCTTTCACGGCACCGTAAGAATCGTCCGGCAGTGTGGCGCCTTTGATCACGTATGGTCCCGCCGCTTTCACCTTGGAAGCGAATACGGCCTGACCTTCCGGAGAGACAAAATAGTCCACCCATTTCTTTGCCGCGTCGGCATTTTTAGTGTCTTTGTTGATATACAGGCCGCTCGGCATCCATATGGTCAGCCCGTTTACGTCCACGCTGTCGCTCGGCTGGGCGAAAAATCCGATGTCGTCGATCTGGTCCGGCGTATTGGCCATGATCGTGTCGAGTCCGCTGGACAGCATCGGGTAATGCACGCCTTCGCCGGTGGCCAGCATTTTCAGCGCCACGTCATAGGTCGTTGCCAGAAAATCCTTATTCATATAGCCCTTCTTGTACACTTCTTCGATCTTTTCGAAGCCGCGAAGAGCCGCAGGCGTGGTTGCATACTTGACCTTGTTGGCCGTGTAATCCGTCGCGAAATTCGGCACTTGCGCCTGAACGTTATAGAAGTCGGCCAGCACAAACAACTGTGAAGTCCAAGTATCCTTGTAGGAAGCGAGAACGGCGGTTTTACCGGCTGCTTTGATCTTCTCGTTGTTAGCCATGAATTCATCCCATGTTTTCGGTACGGATAAGCCAAGGTCGGCGTAAACCTTTTTGTTGTAAAGAATGCCCCCTGCATTGGTGGAGCCCACAGGAGCACCGTATACTTTACCGTTGGATGTGACGACCGTCTTGAAGGAATCGAGCACATTCGCCATAAAAGGTTCGCTCGTAACATCCATGAAGTGCTCTTCCGGATTTAGCGCCAGAAAAAGCGATCCGGTGTTATATACGAGCAGATCATCCATATCGCCGGTGGCCAGGCGCGTCTTGACCAGATTGTCGCCTTCCCCGCCGTCCGGTTTAATATCGAATTCGATAGCGATATTCAGCTTTTTCTCGGCCTCTGCCGCTACGGCTTTCAGCGCCTCCAGGGTTGTACCTGTATTGCCGACCATCAACGTCAGCGTCGTCTTTTTCGAAGTCGAACCGGCGGTTCCAGTATCGCCTTCGGCGGCATTGCCCCCTCCCCCACAGCCTGCAAGCAGCGTCATCATCAACACGATACTGGTAACGAATGCAAGCGGTTTGCTCTTCGTCGTCTTCATGTTTATACAACCTCCCTAACTGATTCCTTCATTGGATCCTGCGGATTGCTCAAAGGTTGAATGCGTTTTCGATGGGAGAAACGATGCAGCATCAAGGGCCCGGGTTCCCTCGTAAATTAAGATTAGATGGATTACGGATGGGTGAACACCTGTGCTTTTGCCCATTTTTAGGGGGTGAATTTTCTTTTTTGCATTTGAGCGTATGTTTTAGGGGGGGCGCCGACGATTCGTTTGAATACTTGGCTGAAATGCTTTGGATCCTCATAACCGACAAGTCTGCTGACATCCGTGATGCGGGCTCCCTCACTCAGCAGCGTTTTGGCTGCTTCGATCCGGTGCCTGATCAAATAGTCTGAGAAGGTGTACCCCGTTTGGGTTTTAAACAGGCGTGACAAATAACCAAGGCTTACGTGATGTTCCGCGGCAAACTGCTGAAGTGAAAGATCATGCTCATAATTCAAATGGATATGATTTAACAGAATGGGGACAAGTTCCTTGGGTTTCTGATCTAAAGGTGTCTGCCCGCCGAACAGCCCGAATACTTTACGGGTGAGCCAGCCGGACAGTTCATCATACGTAGTGAATTCGTGAAGTACATGCATGTCGTCATGGTGCGCTGCGATCCGGGTGTCCCGCTTGGTAGAAGCATGAAGGTTATATTTGAGCGAATAGAAAAGATCACTAATGAACAATGTCAGCTGCTTCAAAGTCAGTTGATGATGCTTCAATTCATGAACTATGCTCTGAATCGTATCTTTCCCCTTTTGAATTTCTCCCTGTGCGATAAAATTTTGGAGCAGCCTGGCACGATCCCATATTTCGCCGATTTCAGCCTCTACACTGCGTGTGTCCGGCGTTACGTATGTGGACATCCCGAACTTCCTCTGCTCCTCGATCATTTTGTTCAGTGCCGTATAGCTGGAGTGCAGGGACTCCCCCTTCATCTTGATGACGTAACCCATGTGCACTTGAATTCCGGAACGGATCAATTGTTGATAGAGCATTTGAAGGCAGGACGTACAATATGCAATAAGCTGTTCATCCTCTAAGGCTGCAAGCAGAACCTTCCGCTTCGCGCCAACGTCGATGCCGTAGAGGTCTTGTTCCCGCAGCCGCTTGAGAAATACCGATCGTACGCTGCCGAGCGCCGTATCCTTCCCGCCCTCTTCCGAAGCATGACCATCTATTTGCAGTAATGCTGCAAAATATAGGCTCCCGGTAACCGATGCCGTATACTCATTCTCCGGGGTCTCTGAAGACAAGAGCATCTGTGTGACGGCTGCATGCATACGTTCGGTTTTTCTTTTCGTATCGTTTGTAATTTGAAGAAGCGTTTGATCGATGGCCGCGTATAAAACCTCCTTGCGCACAGGCTTCAGCAAATAGTCGATGACTCCCATTTTCATTCCCTGCTGGGCATAGGTAAACTGGTCATGTACGCTCAGCACGATCGCTTTGAGGTCTGGGTGGACGCCGATTAACGCTTTGATCAATTCCAGCCCGTCCATTCCCGGCATCGTGATGTCGGTCACTACCAGGTCGGGCGTGTTCTCATAGGCCGCGGCCAACGCTTCATCTCCGCTGCCAAATGCAAAAATGCGGTGCTGCGCCTCATAGATCCGGAACAATTCGACGAGCTCCGCAAGCGCCCAATGCTCATCCTCCACCAGAAATATATTCATCCGAACCCTCCTCCTTATTCCAGCTGTCGTGATCCCTAAACGGTAACGTAATCCGGACGATCGTCCCTCCACCCTGGCTGCTCTCCAGCTCCATCCCGTATTCAGCCCCATAGAACAACCGAATCCGTTCACGGATATTGCTGAGTCCGATGCCATACGGCTGGTCTTGAATGCGGCGGCTCGATTGTGCAGCATGCTGGAGTGCGCTCCGCAGCCCTTCCAGCTGCTCCTTGTCCATGCCTTGGCCGTTATCGGACACCTCGATGACGAACGAGCTGCCGTTTTGCATCGCCCGAAGGTCAATCCTTCCGCCGGACTTCATGTTACCCAGTCCATGGATGATGGCGTTTTCGATCAGAGGCTGTATCGTTAATTTCAATACCGATGCATGGAGCAGATGCTCAGGGACGGACACGTGAAGCTCGAACCTGCTGCCGAAACGGTGATGCTGGATGTTCATGTAATTTTCGATATGGTTCAGTTCCTCTTGAAGGGGGACCGGGTGCTGTAAATTTTTCATGCTGTATTGGAACAGCTCTGCGAGCGATTCCGACATTTCGGCAACCTCCTCGATACCCCGGACACGGCTGATTGACTTCATGATGTTCAGGGTGTTGTACAAAAAATGAGGATTGATCTGCGCCTGCAGCGCCGATAACTGGGCATTTTTCTCCGCCAATTTGGATTCGTATACTTCGTTGATCAGGCGGGAAATGCTGTCCAGCATGTTGTTGTAAATCCGGCTCAGCCTGCTGATTTCGTGATTTCCTGTTACGGACATATACTGGCTGAAATCGCCCTGCTCGACCCGCGTCATTTTCTTCATCAAGTTACGCAGCGGAATCGTGATCTGGTGAGACAAAACATAAGACACCAAGGCGATCAGGACTGTGGCGAGCAGCCCGGCAAGAGCGAGAATATACTGCGACTTCTTCTGCTTGGACAATAAAAAGTCTTTCGGCGTAAGAATAACCGTATTCCATTTGGTATAATCCGAATGCTCGATCGTGTACAGGTAACGCTGCCCCATCCACGTCAGTTCCCCCGAGTGAGGCGAATTCTGAAATGCGGACTTGCCCAGTCCCGAATGGGTGTTTCCGGTCAGTTCGTCCTTGTCGTCGTAAACGATGTCTCCCTGGTCCGTCACAATGAGAACCCTCATGCTCCGTTCAAATTCGTTGGCATCGGACATGACGAGCATGTCGTTAATCACGTTCACATTGATGTTGATCTTCATATACGCGAGGGTGTCCCGATAAGGGATGCGGTTGATGTTCCGCACAAATGAGATAACCTTCTCCCGGCGGTCTCCTCCGGTATTTTCCTCACAGACAGGCAGTAAAATGAACTTGTTTGTCATGATTTCGGCTGTCCGGGGATACCAGATTTCATCTTCCAGATGAAAACTGACTTTAGGTCCGCTGGCTTTCGATACAAAATAAGCATTATGGTCCAAAGTAAACAGGTAAATGCTCTGCAATTGGGATCTCGACTGTAGATGCGTGAACAGCCGATTGTTGATCGTGAGCTCGATTTCGTTCTGTTCCACAGGATCGTCGGTATGGTAATGATCGATCAGGCTGTTTTGGATGATGGAATCCCCGATGATCGACACGGATAATTTTTCAATGTCCTGAACATACAGCTCGAACGTCCTGCTGAACTGCCTCGTAATCGTATCCGATAGTGCGAACGTTTGGCTTTTGATATCGCTTACATTTTTGTAGTCAAACATCAGGCAGGTCAACGTCACGATAAACAGGGATACCGCCGAGAATGCGATAAACATTTTTGTTTTCAGCAAATAGTCGTTCCACCGTTTGATAGGGCTCTCCTCCCTTTATCCATGCCATGTTCTTGAGGAAATCCTTGTGGAAATCCTCCGGTTCAGATCGTTCTGATCAGATCACCGCCTTCCTCCAAATACTTCCGGTTGTCTTTCTTTGGATGCCTATGCGCCGGATGATTGTCCTGTATTCGCTAACCGCCGTCTGGAACCCTTGTCACGCAAAAAAACGAATGCCAGGTGGCATCCGTTCCTTATGGAAGCTGTCTGAATGGCATGCATCCGCCTTTGAATGTGAAGAGATGATCGTTATGATGCGCTTTTTTTATGGGTAAGGAATAGACCCGGGATGCAGATTACCGCAAGGACAACGGCGGATACCAAAAATCCTGTATGATAACCCTTTAATCCGTTCGCTATCGTTGGCTGCATTCCTTGCAGGGCCGCTGCGACGACAGTTGCGATAACCGCTGAACCAAAGCTTGAACCCAGGTTTTCAATCATATTGATTCCGACACCTGCTTGCGGAAGTTGTTTGCTGTCCAGTCCTGTATAAGCGTCACTCGTAAGCGGAAGCATAATTCCTCCAAAACTGGTACCCCGGATAAACAATACGATGGAAATCCAGATCATGCTTGTATGATCGGTGATAAAGATCAGCGGAATGGAACCAATAAGCGATATGACAAGGCTGACCAGAACTACGTATTTCGCGCCGATCTGATCAATCATTTTTCCGATCAGCGGCCGGGTAATGAGCATCCCGACACCTTGGGGAATTAACGCAAGCGCGGCCTCAATGGCGGTAAAATGCCGGAAGTTTTGGAAGAACAACGGCAGGATGATCATCGGACCCATGACGGCAATATTCGCCAAAAACAAGCCGATACTCGCAGCCGCGAAGCTCTTGTGTGCAAATAAATTCATTGGAAGCACGGTTTGATTTTTTCGGATCCGATTATATACGAAGTAAAAGACGGCTAAGGCAAGACCCATGCCCACCCACAGGATAGTTTCACGATTGTTAAAGGATGCATGGTCCGCTGCTTTCGTAATGCCGTAAATCAGGGCCGCACTCATGAAGGACAAATCAATAATTCCAACAACATCGAGTTTACTGTCTTTGTCAAACGGTTCAAAGTCGGGAATCTTTTTCATCATCAGGGGCGCAGCAATCAGAACAATAAACACATTGATAAAGAATATCCAATGCCAAGAGGCGCCTTGAACGATAAAGCCCCCGATGACTGGCCCTAGAATTGGTCCAAAAATCATAGGCGTGCTGACGATGGCCATCACTTTCCCCACATTTTCAGGACCTGCTGTTTGAACCAACAGGGTGGACATGAGCGTCGTTATGATTCCCGCGCTGAACCCTTGAAGCAGACGAAAAAAGATGAAACTGGAAATATCCCAGCTTACGCCTACTAACACCGAAATGACACCAAAAGCGATGACTGCTCCGATAAAGATTTTCTTTCCGTTACATGTATTCATAAGCCATCCGGATACCGGAACCCCAATCGCAAGGGCTAAAACATACCCTGTAATGGACCAATGAACGATATCCAGCGTCGTATTGAAATCCTTGGTTAGCTGGTCGATGGCGATGTTCACCATCGTTGAGTCCAGCATTGGGGCAATGGCTCCGAGAGCAATCGCCCAGGCGGCAATAAGCATTTCTTTGGGCAATCCTGGTTCCTTGGCTTTGACTTTTGCCATGTTCATCACCTCACAGAAGGTTGTTGTTTGTTTCCTTGTCAACAATAACGCAACTTTGTTTCCCTGTCAACAAAATAATCATAACAAAAAAGCAGCCATGCTCCATAGAGCCCGACTGCCTGCGGTTTTCTTATTCATTATTCGAATGGGTCCATCTTAATGAATACTAATACCCTGTTTCATAATTTCGGCATCCAAATGCCTGCTGTACGTTTGGATGAAGCGAAGCATAGCGTCAAATTGCTCCTCGGTTACCTGCTCAAACACGGCTTGATCCCGCTCTTGAAACTCTTGGTGCAGTACCTCATGGATGTTAAAAATGACCTTCCCCTGCTCCGTAAGCCTAAAATAGATTTCTTTTTTGTTATCCGGCTTCTGGTAGCTTTCGATCAGGCCTTTTTCCATAAGCTTCTTCGTTAATTTACTTAGGGCACCTCTCGTCATATAAAGGGATTCCGCAAGTTTGGTTACGTTGGGATCGTCGTTTTTTCCGATGGCTTCGATGCAATGGACTTCAGAGGGCTTATAGCCCTTAAGACTGTCTTCCATCTTGGATTTATTAAGCCAAGCCATCTTGTTAAATAAGTCCCTGAAATCCATCATGACCTGTTCTTGTTTATTCATGGTCTGCCCTCCCGCCCGTTGGTGCATGACCCTATTATATGGAGATTTTGTTTCTATTTCAACAATATCGGCGGCTGTGCAAGCATTTGGCTAACTATTTGATCAGGGAGGCTCTCAATTGAACGCCATATTCCAAATACCCTTTTAAACAAGTCAACATATAGACCCATCCTTCTTTATTATCCACTAATTGACGTATCCAGTTCTGCTCGTTTTCGTTAAACCCTTCTTCCGTCACCTCGACGATACTTTCGGAAATTCCCGATTCAGCAATCGTAATGGTAACTTCATGCCCTTCTCCATCGGCGCCCCATTGAAACACGATTTTTTGGTTTTCTTTGATTTCCATGATCTTGATATCGCCCCGGGCATCGTATTCGTCGTAACTTAATGTAATCGTTTTGCCTTGTTCCCATCTTTCAGAGCTTGAAGTAAACCAGAAATTCCCTATTTTAGCTGGATCAACAAAAGCTTCAAACACCTCACTGACCGGTTTGCCGATCTTCATTTTGGTAACGTTGTTCATGCGACCCGTTTCCTTTCATTTTGGAGTTTGTCCACATCATTATAGCCTGATTTCTCATTTCATTCATGATACTCGGGATGTTGATGGCGCTCGCATCCGAACAAGTAACAGCCGGACCGCAAGGAAGTATCGTATTTCATGGGAGGAATATAGCCTGCCGAAATACGCTGGAGCAGCCCCTCATACGCCATCTGTTCCTCAGCCAGTTTCTGAATATACTCGGCCTTTTCTTCCTCCGTCCAATCGTCGTCAAAGGCCTCTTTGTTTGCGTCGCGGATGTCCTCAGCTTTTTGCTGAATGACCTCACTTAGGACTTCATGTGCGCGTGCGACCTTGTTGATTTTCAGTAATGTGTACACAAAGCGGCTGACCCAGTCGGGTGTCTTCCAGTATAACTTCCATCCTTTTTCAAACCATTCTACAGCCTGCTCAAAACAGCCCAGTTCAACATACAATTCTGCCATTTCAACCTGGCCGACAAATTCTTCGTCTTCTTCGGAAAAGGCGTCCAGTTTCCTTTTGGCCTCCTCCACTCTCCCAAGCTCGATCAAGCATTTAATGTGGCTGTACATCGCATAATCAGAGGGCTGAGCACTACGCTGAAAATAGTCGGCAGCGCTCTGAATATCTCCCAAATGATACCTCGCGATCGCCAGGTTATTGTACGCTTCCTCCGAAGGTTGAATCGCTAGGGACCGGGCCAGTATATCCGATGCCTCCGGCCACTTTTCCATGACAATATAAACCTCACCCAACAAATTATATGGAAAATAAGATGCCGGTTTTAAAGCGATGACCTCTTGGAGCAATGCCAAGGCTGCCTCGTGATCTTCCTCTTCATGCACATAGATCCACGCAAGATTGGTCAAAGACTGAACGTCCCGTGACTCTTCCACAGCTTGTTTGAAAAGCGCTAGCGCTTCGTCGTATTTATTTTGTTCAAGGCACGCGATGGCCCTTTGATTCGTGTTCAATGGGTATTTCTCCTTTGGTCTTAGGTGATAGTCATCATGCAGCAAATCGATCGCTACACAAAAATGTTATGCGCTATGTCCCTCTGTGACAAGCTAAAAAATGATTATAGATAGAATGAACCAAATATAGCCAACAAGGAAAAAAGCTCCCGCTGCCGGAAGCTTTAATCGCCAAGTCCATCCGCTAGCGCGGATGACTCATCATTGTTCAGTTGAAACCGCCGTTAACGCGAATCGTCTGTCCCGTAATCCACCGTGCTTTGTCACTGACCAGCAGCTCGACCGCATTCGCAATGTCGTCCACTTCTCCAAGTCGACCGAAGGCGTTCATGCGGCGAAAGGAATCGATCAGTTCCTCGGATTTTCCGTTCAAGAACAGATCCGTTGCTACCTGTCCAGGGGAAATGGTGTTAATCGTGATTCCTTTAGGACCGAATTCTTTGGCCAATTGTCGGGTGATCTGCTCTACGGCACCCTTGGTTGCCGCGTATATGCTGTAACCCGGGAGCATGGCTCCTGCAATCGAAGTTGAAAAATTGATGATCGTCCCGCCTTGCGCCATATGCAAGTTCGCTTGCTGACAAGCGAAGTACGTTCCTTTCACGTTGATTTCGAAATGCCGGTCAAACATGTCTTCCGTCACTTCCGCGATTGGTGCCAGTCCCATGATCCCGGCATTGTTGACCAGAATGTCCAGGCGTCCAAACCGCTCCAGCGTCTCCGTGAACAGCGCTTCGACTTCATTCAAACGGCCTACATTGGCGCGGATGGCAGCCGCTTCGCCGCCGGCCTGCTCAATCGCCTGTACCACCTCAACCGCTTTTGCCTCATTGGAGGAGTAATTCACGACGACCTTCGCGCCGGCATCTGCCAATTGTAACGCAATTTGTCTCCCGATCCCTCTCGATGCTCCAGTAACGATGGCAACTTTTCCATTCAAACTCATATCCGTTTCTCTCCTTTAGAATGTATTGGCCGTGCCGTTTCTCCCGTGCCCGACCTTATGTACTCATTATAGGAAAAGGGGGGTGGGCATCGTTAGAACATACCTATTCAATTCTTGCCTAATTCTCTTCGAAGAAAGAATGGAGCTCAATGTATCTCATCATTTCGGATATGCCGTTCATTTGGTTTTTCAACTGCTCATTCAGCTTTTGCAGTGCCACTTTGAAAGAGCGTTCAATCGCAGCGAGATCAGATGTCTCTAAAGCGGCGAGCAGCTGCTTCATATTTTCGATAAAATAGACGGTTTTCCTTAGACTGCTCAGTACGATGATCTTTTTTAATTCCCCTGACGTAAAGACCCGATACCCGTTTTCCGGGTTCCTTTTGGAGCGAATAAGCCCCTCCTTTTCCCAATGGCGGATGGCGGAGGGGTTTACACCAGCAATCGCGGCCACTTCCCCGATTTTCATTTCTTCTGTTACATGTACATTTCTGTACTTGGTGAAATCGGTTTTCTGGATTAGGCCCATGATTTCTTCCACGCGTTGTTTCTCTACTTGAATATGGTATTGATGGAGATTGATTGTCCATAGTGCCTGTTCGACGTGCCCTTTTTTTAGCAAACTCATGACATCGTAACTGACCGGTATTTCGAATCCTTTGATTAAGGCGCGTAAAGCAATGAAAGCTTGTACATGCAGCGGCGTGTAATATCTTCGATTACTGGCTGTGCGAGGCACATCCGGCACCAAATCGAGTTCTTCATATCTCCGCAAGGTGGTGGTGCTGACATGAAGTCTCGTGGCCATCTGCTTCGGCGAGTAGTTTTTGTCCATGGACGGTCCCTTTCCTTAATGTAAAACCTTAAACTAGGGTAACCATATTATAAGAATTACGGGCCGGACCTACAAGGAAAGTTGGGATATCAGCATGCATACGGTATCTGTCGCAACTTGTTTCAAGCCTTGCAGTGCAGAACCATATATTTTACCCCGATGTACGATATAATTAGGGATATGTCTATAAGAGGTGAACCTACATGAGCAAGAACGACTCAACACTGCCGAAGTACCAGTTAGTGAAGGATTATGTGCTTTTGCAAATAGAAAATAAAGAGCTTGGCACCCATGACCGAATTCCGAGCGAATCCGAGTTCTCCAAACTGCTTGACGTCAGCTCGATTACGGTGCGAAAGGCGCTGGCGGAGCTGGTCAATGAAGGAGTCATTTACCGCATTCGGGGAAAAGGGAGCTTTGTCGCCGATCCGGCCGTTTCTGTACATAAAACATCCAGTTACGTCACTTTTATGATTTCCGGCAACGAAATGTATGACGCTTCGTATATGCAGATCATTAAAGGGATTCAGTCGTTCGTAAACCAGCAGGACTGCAGGCTCATCATTGAATTTGTGGAAAACGACGTCGATCAGGAGCGTGAGGTCATTCAAAAGCTGATCCAATCCGAGAACCGGGGACTGCTTATTTATTCCGCGCATCCGGAGTTGGCCAAGGGATATCTGAACGAGATTCGCCGACAGTCGATTCCCTTTGTCATGCTCGATCGTATTCCTGCAGGTTATCCCGTCAATTGCATTACGTGCAACAACCACGACGGCGCCTACGAAGCCGTGGAGTATTTGATTGCCCAAGGTCATCGGAAAATCGGATTTGCGGCCTATGATTTTCATTTGAGCACCGAGGTTGACCGGTTCAACGGGTACCGGAATGCCATGACTCACGCCTCCCTTGCCCCGGCTGACGAACTGTTATACCTGGAGCGGGATTTGGACTATACGAAGCTATGCAGACAAATTCAGCAGGGCGAGCTGACCGCACTCTTCTGCGTGAACGACCGGCGGGCGCTCGAAATGATCGGGCAGCTTACCCAGCGGGGAGTCAACATTCCCGATCAAGTATCCATCATGGGCTTCGACGACATCGAAAGCGCCAAATACGCCAAAGTATCGCTGAGCACCGTCAAGCAGAATTTTGAGGAACTCGGCTACGAGGGGGCAAAGCTTCTGTTCGAGAACAGCAGCAGTGAAACGCTCAACAGTTACAAAAAGATCTTGCTGTCCACTCAGCTTGTCATACGCGAATCGGTCAAGAAGCTATAGTCTTCCTGCGGCCGGCTCCTAAAAAAATAACAACCCGAACGGCTAAAAGCAAGGGTTGTTGTTTTTTTGTTCATATAAGGTGTGCCTTATCAATTTAATCCGCTTGACCGACGTGCCTGCCGCGTTTGTGAAAAATAGCTGAAAAACACACGAATGGAACTCGGCCTGAAAAGGAACCTGCGGATTTTCTGCTTATTCATTAAATATGTTCCGTTTTGTACTGTAAACCAACGACTCCGTTGGAATAGGTTTTGGTTTGCGTCAACTGCAGCGACTGCCGCTGTCCGGCCTGTGCGAATAAATGCTCGCCTTGGGATGCGACGACCGGATGAACCAGCAGCCATAATTTGTCGTAAAGCCCGTGCTCGATAAACGTTTGCCACGTTTTCACGCCGCTTTCCACTGAAATTCGCTGCACGGCTTTCTTTCGGGCTTGGAGTTCTTCATGAAGGGAGTGCTCGTCTTTCACCAGCAATAATTCCGAGTTTCTCCAGGATAATTCCACATCGGCGTGCGATACCACCAGTTTAGGAATGTCGTTCATCTTTTTGGCAATGGCCTGCTCCAATGCATCGGATGAGTTCTCCGCCTGCTGCCAGTATTCGGCTAATGAGGCGTACGAGTTTCTGCCGACGATGATCGCGTCGATCGTCTGATAATAATCCAGATAATCTTCAAGAATTTCCCTGCTAAGCGTCATCCAAAGATGCTCGTCCGACACAATGCCATCCAGCGAGACCTGCATGGTAAGAATGATTTCACCCATATCAAT
Source organism: Paenibacillus sp. SSG-1 (assembly GCF_002224835.1). NCBI lineage: Bacteria > Bacillati > Bacillota > Bacilli > Caryophanales > Paenibacillaceae > Paenibacillus > Paenibacillus sp. SSG-1. The sequence goes on along the minus strand of NZ_MBRK01000001.1, from coordinate 2,668,008 downwards.
AACAACCTCCTATAAAAGCGTTGTAATTAAATGCATTATATCAGTGATCCCAGGAGCATGTTTCTCACCGATTGCTCATTCTCCAACTCGGTCAATTGAAGACAGTTGGAGGTGTTGGCTGTCAGTATTTTTATCGAAGAAAAACTGTTTCTCAAGATCGTCCAGCCGGGGAGTAGGTATGCCCGCATTACGCTTCCAATCACCGAACGCTTCGAAGAAGGCGGCGATTTCCTCGAAAGATCCGTCCACCAATCGGGCTACCGGCACGCTGTGGTAAATTTTCAGCGCCAGGCTGGCCGTCCGTTTATGGTTGCGGAAAAATGCTGCTTGACCGGCAGGTGTAATCGTATATCCCAAGGCTTCAAGCACCCCGAAACCTTCATCAATCGCCGCAATGATCTGCGTACGTATTTCTTTATCCTTCGCTATTTCTTGCAGCCTTCCGCCTTTGGCAAACAAGGCAGCATTCATCGCCAAAATTGGAACGATGTGGCTCTTTAACCAAGCGTCCATATCCTTGTGAAACACCAGCTTGTATTTGGTGCTTTCGAACGCTTTTTCCAGCAATGACCGAAAAGAAACCGGCCCGTCAATCCCGCCCAGTACCATTTGCCCGCCTGCGCGGATGCAGACGATGCGTCCATTTTCCCTCCGCCCCGCGCTAATCTGAAAACCAAAGGCGACCTGTTTATCGGTCCGGCTCATTTGCTGCAGTTCATGCTGCATCCTGCGAGAATCCGCATTATTTCCTACCAGAACGATATGACGGCTCTGATTCGCAGCCAGTACAGGCAGCACGGATGGAAAATCCGGATAGGTCATGACGACAAAGATGAGATCGAAGCTCTCCTCTGCGTCCAAAGAACGAATAACCCGGATCCGGTCGACCGTCGTTTTGCGCTGAAAATAGTGGCGGATGACGAGGCCGCTCTGCTCCAGTTCCTCCGCCCGTTTGCCTCTGGCCAATACAGTCACATCATGACCTCCGCGCACCAGTACGTGCGCCAAGTAGCTGCCTAAGACGCCTGCCCCGTAAACCAATATGTTCATAAATACTCCTCCGCTCCATTATTTTTAACAAATATTGATTTATCAACAAATGTTGATTAGACTTAGCATATCAATGCGATAAGACGGCATCAATCGGTAATGTTCTTGCTTTTGTCGATAAATCAACAAACACATATCGAGTGTTCAAAAAAAGGAGAAACGATGGATAGACGGATTGCAAAAACGCGGGAAGCGATACTCAAAGCCTTCGTCGAATTATTGGAGGAGAAAAAAATCGAGCATATTACGATCAACGAAATTGCGGATCGGGCCAATGTGAACCGGGGGACCATTTATTTGCACTATGCCGACAAATACGACTTGCTGGATCAGTGTATCGACAGCTACTTGAAGCAATTGTACGAGACCTGCATGCCTGGAAAAGACACAACCTTGTTTGCGTCCGATGGCCCGCTGCTTGAAACGTTTGAATATTTGGAACGGCATGCGCACATCTACGAAACGTTGTTGACAAGAAAAGGAACCCACGCGTTCAGAGGCCAAATGATGACTTTCATCATCAGGGGTGTCGAGGAGCAGGTCCAAACTTATGGCCTTCCGCAAGGAGCGAATCGGGAGATCACGGTACAATTTGTGGCGGCTGCAATCACGGGGCTGGTGGAATGGTGGATCGTAAATTCGATGCCGTATCCGCCAGAAGTGATGGTTAAACAATTGGTGATGCTGCTGGAACAGCATCTGCCGACGGTATCCTGATGCAAACCAGACACGCATACAAGCAGCAAAAAAGCCGCCTGATTGGCGGCTCTTCGTGTGTACCTCCTATAAGGACGCTGTCTGATTTTTTCCCCTCCATCATTACACAGCCATGGATTCGAGTATCAACTTGGAGAATGCTACGAAAGCTTTGCTGGAATAACGATCTTTGCGGCGGATAAGACAGGTCTGCGTATATCTGTACTGTTCCGGAATCGGAAATGCCCCAAACGCCGAGTAGTCCCCTGCTAAGACGGAGGCCGGCAGCAGCGTGGCAGCAAGTCCGGAGCGTACGCACCCGATCAGCGTCTCCAGCGAGCTGAATTCGATGATATTATCGAAAGAAACTCCCTCGCTTCGCAGCCAATCCTCCAATGCCCGCCTGAATGGACAACCTGCCGGCGACACGGCCCATCTCGTCTGTGACAAATCCGGGAACCCGCGCATATGTGACGGGGTTACCAAAGTTAACTCTTCGCGCTGGATATGTTCAGATACCAGGTGCGGAGAAGCAAATTCGCCGGTCACGAACGCTCCATCCAATTGATGGTCCAGCACTTTAGTCAGAAGATCCGGTGACGTCCCGGACCAAATGGACAGCGAAACATCGGGATACCGGCGTTGAAATTCTGCCAGGGTATCCATGAAATCCAGACAAGTTACGCTGTCCACCACGCCGATCGCAAGCGGTCCGCTGGGAAATTCCGTTTCTTTAACGACTTGCACCGCTTCTTCCGACAAATTCAGAATACTCTTCGCGTATTCACTGAAGGTCACTCCTTTATCGGTCAACGTTACTCCTTTAGGATGTCTGTAAAATAAGGGAAGACCTAGCTCTTCTTCCAACTTGCGAATCCTTGCCGTCACATTCGATTGTACATAGCCCAATCGTTCGGCAGCCCGGGAAATGTTCCCTTCTTCTGCGATGGCCAGAAACACCTTCATATCCGATAGCTCCATGTACGACCAACCCTCATTTCGGTATCAATAATAATGATGCTTGTATGATTTTCAATCATTATACGCCAAATCGATCCTGCCTTACAATGAAATAGCCGAGGGATTACAAACACGAATAACGGCAAAAAATCATGGGGAGGAATGAACAAACATGAGTGATATAACGGTTATTGGGGCGGGTCCTATGGGTTCAGCGTTAGCCCGGACCTTGCTGCGCAGCGGCAAGAAGGTGACGGTCTGGAACCGGACAAGCGAGAAGGCAGAGGCTCTCGTTCAGGAAGGAGCGGTTTTTGAACCCAATGCCGCACTTGCTGTGAATGCCAGCCCAATCATTATCGTATGCGTGGCAACCTATGAGATATCGCGGAGCATCTTGGGATCAGAGGATGTCGCCGCTAGAATGGCCGGTAAGTTAGTGGTGGAACTCAGCACGGGGACTCCTCAAGACGCAAGGAACAGCGAGACGTGGGCTCATGAGCAGGGTGCCGATTATCTGGACGGTGCCATTATGGCAACACCTCCTCAGATAGGAATGCCTGATACACCTTTATTCCTGTCAGGCTCGGAAAGCGCATATCGGCGGAGTGAGCCGGTTCTTAGAATCTTGGCCGGAAACCTGATATATCTGGGCGAATCGGTTGGATCCGCCTCTGCATGGGATTTGGCTGCCCTTTCCACGTTATTCGGATCGATGTTCGGCTTCTTTCACGGCGCGCGCATTCTTGAATCCGAAGGTCACCGGGTCGATACGTTCGGTTCTATGATAGCCGACATCTCCCCTGTTTTCGGGCAAATGATCAAGCATGAAGGAGAACTGATTCAGTCGGAGACTTATGATCAGCCCCAAAGCTCGGTCAAAACCTGCATGTCAACGGCAGAGTTATGGGTGAAGCAGGCAAGCGAAGCACGGATCAATCCGGATTTCCCCAATTTCGCCAAGGGATTATACGAAAAGGCGATACAAGCCGGATACGAAAACGAAGAGCTTGCTGCGGTCATTAAAGTTCTCCGGACGGACAATGAATGAGGCAAACGGAATCCCTCGAGTGCAAATGAAATTTTATTTACATCGACACCTAAGTCATATTGTCTGCAGAAATTCGGCGTGATAGAATATGTACACTTACAATCGGTAAAAAGGGGAATCGACAGGATATGCTCCTCACTGGTCGTTCTGAAGTGCAGGCTTAATCGCATACGAAAGCAGGAAATCTCCATCTTTGACGTTCTGTCAATCCGCAGAGCTTTGATTCGATGCGCCTTTTTCCTGCTTCCCACTTCAGAACATCAGCACAACAAGCAGCACTTTGGTCGGAGGCAGGCGCTCTTTCGCGCTCCTCAGTTCCGAAGTTACAAGCTTCCGTGGATCTGTAGTTCCATGGGAGCTTTTTTGCTGCCATAAAAGGAGAATAGCCATGTACCCTTCTAAAGCTTTACCTTACGTTTTTTTCGGTTTGCAGGGTTTTTCCATGTTGGGAAGCCGCATGACCTCCATTGCGATCGGGCTAAAATTATTCCATGAAACGGGTCAATCGACTCCCTTGCTGCTGCTGGCACTTTTCAATGAGCTTCCCCTCTTGTTCTTGGGCGGCTGGATCGGCATCGCTGCTGACCGCTGGAAGCGCAAAACGGCCATTATTGCCGGAGATACAGGCCAGGCGGTCTGTACACTGCTGCTCGTGATATGCCTGATGAACATCCATTCCACGCTGTGGCCGGTCTATGTTATTGCTGCCGTGCAGGGATTTTTTGTAGCGCTGCAGAGCACGGCAACCTCCGCCATGATCCCGCTTATGGTGAGGGATGAAGAGCTGGATCGCATAAATGCCATGAAAGAGCTGCTCTTTCCGCTTGCAGGGGTGATCGCCCCTTCGTTGACTGGTTTACTCTACGAACCGTATGGAATTAGCATCATCTTGGCGGCGGATCTGTTCACCTTCCTGATAGGAACCGGCGTGGTCGCTTTTCTCCCGCTGCCTGAAATGAAGCACGAAGAAAGACCGCTGGAGAAAATTCGCATATGGAACGATGCCATTCAAGGTTTCCGATTTTTGTGGCAAAACAAACCGCTGCTCTATCTGCTTCTGTATTTTGGATGGTGGAATTTTATTCTGAACGGGCCGCTTGAGCTGGCTATCCCTTTTTTCCTGCAGCGCACAGGGAGCAGCGATGCCTTGACCTTGCTGTTGGGAGCAATGAATGCCGGTGCTTTGGCCGGTGCGGCTGCCGCTGTATGGTGGGGACATTTTCGGTATAAAATCAGGTTCATCTTCAGCGGCTCAATCCTCACCTCCTTGATGTTTGTCCTGCTCGGAACGAGCACTCATGTCATTGTGCTGGGAGCCGCCGTATTTTTGCTTATGCTTCCACTCGCGATGACAGGGGCTTTGTTTTACTCCATTTTGCAGCGTAAAACTCCCCTTTCCCTTCAAGGACGAGTATTTGCCGCATATGGCCAGTTATGTGCCCTCATGGCGCCCATGTCCTTCCTTATTACGGGACCGATGGCCGATCAATGGCTCGAAAGGTTCCTCCTTGGGACGAAGCTGTCCCCTTGGCTTACCTGGATCATCGGATCAGAAAATGCGACCTCGATTGGGCTCATCTTCATCGTAAGTGGTCTTCTGCTGCTCCTCGGGACGATGTGGACGCTACTCTCCCGCCAGGTTCGCCGTTTAGATTCAGACATCGACCTATAGGATAGAAAATTTAACGCCGCCGGTATATTACCGGCGGCGTTAAGATTTTAATCTGATTCGATTAATCAATTTATAACTCCTATTGTGACTTGCCGTATTTTGTTTTATCACCGATCCATGGTTGAACCTTCGGCCAAGAAGTAAACGTGATAGCTCTCGTTGTGGACATCTGCCAGCGGAATAAATGTTACATCGTCCTTTATATAGCGGAATTGGAGCCCTTCCGGTCCGGTTTCCTTGACGAATTGATTGTCCAGATCTCCTTCCTGAAGCGGAAGACGCAGGTACTCTTTCGAGTCCGATACCGCAGCCAAAATATAAGGCCCGTAAGCAAGCGAAACGCAATCTTTGCGGTCAGGAGCCGATTCAAGGCGAATTCGGCAGATGAGCCTCAAACGAATCTCATCGCCGTCCTTCCAATCGCGGTCCAGGGACCAATAACCGTCTGGCCCTGGCATATCATCGACCTGCAGGCCGTTGATCTCCACGACGCCGCCTTCCGGGCTCCAGTAAGGTCGGCGGATTTTCAAAATAAACCTACCATCACCCTGTATCCGCAGTGTAATCTGCCCCGGTTCATGCTTCTGCGCAGAAAGTGCTATGGTTATCCCCTTCTCCGCCCAATCCAAGGTGGAAGACACAAAGAGATTGACGAACAGCGACTTCTCATCGTAAAAATAGATCGCTTCAGGATACTTAAAATGATTTTCCAAGCCGGTGCCATGGCAGCAGGTGTTGCTTGTCGAATCGAATGACTTTCTGCCTCCTGGCTCTAGCGGCATGAAGTACGTGCTTCCTCCCGTTGGTTTGCTGTCGCCCGAAGCCAGGATATGATTAAACATCGTCCGTTCGTAATAATCCATGTATTTCGCCGCAGGTTCATAACCGTACAATTCCTTCGTCAGCTTTAACATATTATAGGAAGCGCAGGTTTCAGCGGTTTTATCGCTGAGGTATTCCCCGATCTTGCCCGCCTGCCGAAACATTTCGCCTTCACCCGTTCCTCCGATCGAATAGATGTGGGCATTCGTCACCGCATGCCAAAAGAAATGCGCGATCTCATAATATTTCTTCTCGCCGGTAGCCCGGAATATGTTCAGGGCACCGATAACCTGCGGTATATGCTGATTGGCGTGAAGCCCGCCGAGCGCATCGATGCGCTCCAGCATCGGAACGAACAGCCGGTCATTGTCAAACCATTTAGCCGCCGCCAGATGGCTTGGTTTACGGGTCAATTGGTACAGCTCCGCAAGCGAATCGTTCATGCCGCCGAACTCGCCGGCGATGTACATGCTCCACATCGTTTTCAGCACGTGGTTGGGCAGCCTGCCTAATCGGTGATATACCCAGTCGCCGAGACGGCCGGCGATCCCGAGTGCGGTGTCGCTGTCAAGAAGACGATGAACGTCAAGCAATCCGGCGAGGATTTTATGCAGCGTATAATAAGGCGCCCAAATTTCCGGATATCTCGTAAATGATTCCAAGCGGTCAAATTGCTCCTCGGAGTAACCGCTCAGAAATCCCTCATGATAACCGGGTTTTGCAGAAAAAGCCTGCTGGCATTCCTCTAACGAGCCGATCATATATTCCGCCTTTTTTTTGATGTCTCTATCCCCTGTTGCCGCGTAGCAGAGTGCCAGGGCGGACAGGTAATGCCCTGTCGTATGTCCTCTGAGCAAACAATCCGGCGAATCCCAGCCGAGCATTTCCGGGGCATCCTTCGTATCCAATCCGGCAGCAGCCCGGAAATTATACAGCATCTGATCGTCATTGACGGATTTCAGAAATGCCAAGCTTCGGTTTTGGGCAGCCTGAAAGGCTGTTTCGCCGCCAAGCCGGACTGCACCTGGAGAAAAGCTTAGTACAGTCGGAAGCGGATCCATCTTGTCCTGTTCAATTTTGGCTTGAACCAAAATTTCCGCAGTGACCGGAATTTCCGTATCCTTGAGAAAGCCTCGTGCGGCTGCAGGTCCGGTTTCTTGAAACACGCGTTCTTCTCCGCCTACCCAATGCACAGCATGGGTTATGACCTCGTGCCCTTCGGTTTCAACCACCGCGACGGAAGGCAAATATACCACCTCACCGAGTTCAGCCCTCAGGGATATGGGATGAATCCGTGAAACTTTGATGTTATTTTCTTCTTCCAAAATGGTCACATGATACACTTGTTCCTTTACGCTTTCTCCATAGCGGAACGTCGCAATAAGCGGAACGGTCCGTGTGCCGAGACCGTATTTTGGACGGGCCACCTTGCCGTCATCCTTGATGAACCGGCTGTCTCCCGACTGCCAGGAGATCTCCGATCCGTACTTTCCTTTCCTGGGCAGGTTGATGTCGAATTCGACTGTGCCGAGATTACCCAGATACAGGGCTTCCATGTCTTTTAAGACGATCATTTCGTCATCGTGATTGGAACTCATGTCATCCCTCCTTCTTTATCCCGTGTTTCTCCCTCTGAAACCTGCCCCACTTCCGGTAAAATTGATCCCTGGCCTCCTGGATGCCCGGCCGGAATTGAATGAGCGCGGAGGCGCGCACGCGTCGCACATCCTGCATGGCTTCCAGCACTTCGCGCTCATGATGTTGACCGGGAAGGCCAGTGTCACCGCAAATCGTGGCGGCCGCAAGGCGCCCTTGAGCCATGGCCACCAGCGCGCTCTCGATTCCGGTAATATTTCCGGCTACGTACAGCCCTTCCACCGGAGTCCGCATTTGCTCATCGTGAACCGGTACGTGGCCCCCCAGCTCTTCCGCATACACAAACGGACAGCCGGCTACCGACGCCAATTCGGCCAAAGGGTATAACCCTCCAGCAATCGCCACAAAATCAACAAGCTCCTCCCGCTGGCTTCCCGGAATAACGGCGCCTTCTCCGTCGACATCCGCAAGTGTGACCGATTGAACCTGGCTGCGCCCGTTAATGGATACGGCAACGGTTCGCAAACGTAAGGGGATATCCCAAATCTTGATCCCGCTCCTTGGAATGAACCTCGATACGAAACCCGCTATCCCCAAAGCGTTTGCAGCTTTTCCTCCGATCCTCATCAGCGGTGACGGCGCCAAATGGGCCAACCCCATCAGTTCCTTCAGGCTCTCTTTTGGCGATGCTTCCTTGCCGGTTATCGGCCCAATCCCGGGCAGGACGATGCCTGCGATCGAAACGCCGCTCACCGACAGCTCGCGGGAGATCGCCATGGCGAGCACATTGACGCCTATGATCAAGCCGCGGCGTCCCGGTTTGACGTAATGGACATTGGCCATCACCTGTGCGGCGCCGATCGACATGACACCCGGCAGCGTCCATCCCGGCAGGGGATGGGGAATTTCGGCACTTCCGGTAGCGAGAAGAACGTTCCTGGCCTGCATGGATCCTTCGGAGGTCTTCAGGACCCAAACGGCGCCGCTTCGCAGGATGCTGTGGACAGATACTCCGCATCGAATCTTCACTCTTAGTACGGAGCACTTGTCGAGAAGCTGCTCGGCCACCTGTCTTCCGACCCACCAATGCCCTTTCTCCTCGTGAAACTGCCCTAACATGCGGCCTCCTGGTTCGGGAAATTCGTCCACCACGGCAACGCGGAGACCGCGGCTGGCAGCTTCCACAGCCGCCGACAATCCTGCCGGACCGGCACCGACGATTAACAGATCAAAAGGAATCGCCTGCATCACGGAAGCCTCCTCCCCGTAATCTCATTGGGAAGCCGCTCCCCTTCCGAGATGCACATCCCCGCTTCCAAAGGAGTCAGGCAGGCTCTCACCGAACCTTTGCCCTGCACGTTCACCCGGCACTCCATACAGTGGCCGATGGAGCAGTACAGACCGCGGGGGCTGCCGGACTCCTCATGCCAACGCAGTGTTCGTATCCCAACGGCAAGCAGCGCAGCCGCAATCGGCTCGCCTTTCAGCCCGGCCCATTTCTCCCCGTTAAACGTAAAATCTACGGGTTCCCGCTTTGTTTTCCTCGGCCCCAAGATCGGATGATTTTCAATTCTGTCCATTACACCTCTCCCTTCGCCAGCTGCCCGAACGTGACGGGACGGATCGGCGGACGGTAAGACAGCTGCTCCGCATCGCGGGGTAACTGCGGGTTCTTCATATGAACCCAGGCGTCGAGCATCTGTCTGCATACCCGGCCCTGGCAGGCTCCCATTGTCGCTCTCGTCCTCATTTTGATCTGCCTGGCTGTATAGCAGCCCGATTGGTAGGCTTCCTCCAATTGTTCCAAGGTCACTTCTTCACAACGGCAAACGATCAGGTTTGATGTACTCATAGCCGGCCTCCTACCAATACCGGATGGCGCAGGTTTTCAGCTCGGTATAAAAATCGAGCGCGGCTTGCCCCTGCTCGCGCGAATGTGAGCTCGACAGCTTCAAGCCGCCGAACGGGGATTGATATTCCACGCCGGCTGTTTCCTGGTTGACGCGGACCATCCCGGCCTGAGCCTCATCCAGGAAACGATGTGCATAAGCCAAATCCCGGGTAAATAACGAAGCGCTGAGTCCGTATAAAGATTGATTGCATAATGCGATCGCCTCGTCGAAATCGGCTGCCTTCATCATCACGGTAACCGGTCCGAAAATTTCTTCCTGAATCAATGGATGGCCTGGATCCACGCCGGCTGCTGCGATCGGCGGAATATAATATCCTTCTTCTTTCACTTCGGCAGAGCGGCCTTCGGCTACGATTTCCGCCTGCTCCCGCGCAAGCTTCACATAGGACCTCACCGTTTCATACTGGCTTGCAGAAGCGACAGGTCCAAGATAGGCCGACGGATCCAGCGACGGAGCGAGCTTAATTCCGTCGATCGCCTTCTTCATCGATACAACAAAAGTGTCATAAATTCCGGATTCAATGATGATTCGGCTGGTTGCCGTACATTTCTGGCCGGCTGAACGATAAGCGCCGCTCACAATCATCGGGACCGTTTTCTCCAGGTCGGCGTCATTCAGGATCACGGCCGCATTTTTCCCGCCCATTTCGGTCTGATACTTGATGTTTCGTTTCGCACAAATTTGGGCGATGCGGGTTCCTGTTGCCGTGGAGCCAGTAAAGCTTACGGCGTCAAGGGAAGTCTGCTCCAGAAGAGCGTCGCCGATCCTGCTTCCTTTGCCGACCACCAGGTTCAGGACGCCTGGCGGGAGACCTACTGACGCAAAAACTTCGCACAGCAGGGTGGCGGTCAATGAGGCGTTCTCCGCCGGCTTCCAAATCACCGTATTGCCGCAAATGAGCGCAGGTGCGATTTTCCATAACGGGATCGCCACCGGGAAATTCCATGGCGTAATGACACCTACCACACCCAAAGGAACCTTCTTCGTATGCTGGAGCACGTTTGGCTCGCTTGCAGGGATGACCACTCCGTTAGAGCGGACGCCTTCCGCTGCGTAATACCGAAGCAGGTTGACTCCCCGGATGACTTCGCCTTGCATTTCGGTAATCGGCTTCCCCATTTCCATGCTGGCGAGGCGGGCAACATCCGCGGAGACGGACTCGAGCGCAGCCGCCATGCGATACAAATGCTCACCTCGGGCGGCACCGGTCAAACGGGACCAGGAACGATATGCGGCACGGGCTGCCTGCTCCGCCTGAGCGATATGCGATGCATCCGACAGATGAAGCACCCCGATCTCCTCATGAATGTTGGACGGGTTCTTCACGGCCAGCTCATCCGACGCGGGGGTGATCCACTCTCCGCCAATCCAATTTCGGCTGTGTACCATACGCTAACCCTCCTTTTTCAATCTCTTCTTATGAGCTCTTCGCTTCACCGGCAGGTTGATGGTTAACGGCATGCTCAAATGCCCTTTGAATCGCTTCATACTCAGCTTCCGGTAGCGGAAGACGCGGAGGTCTGGTCGGACCAACCGGGAATCCGGCAAGCTCCATCATGTACTTGATCGACTGCACTAACTGGGGACTCGCATCATAATGGAACAATGGGAGCAGGCGGCGGTACAGCGCAGTCGCTTCCTGAACCTTCCCTTGTCTCGCCAGGTTAAAAAGCTCCACGCCTTCCTTAGGCAGCGCGTTTGGCACCCCGGAAATCCAGCCCACAGCCCCCATCAGCGGACCTTCCATGGCTAAGTCGTCGACACCGATCATCACATCCAGATCGGTATATTCGAGGATGTCGTGCACCCTGCGGATATCGCCCGAAAACTCCTTCACCGCCACGAGATGCTCCAGTCTCGAAAGCTTGGCGAGCAGCTGCGGCGTCAAATCAACCTTATAATCATGCGGATTATTGTAGGCGATCATCGGCAGGCCGACTTCATTCAGCGCTTCATAATGGGCAATGACCTCATGCTCCAGCGGACGGTACTGGATCGGCGGCAGGGCCATAACGCCTGCAGCGCCCGAATCCTTGGCATGCCGGACCCACTCGACGGCTTGCTTCGTGGATGGCGCCGCTGAGCCGACGACAACCGGTACGCGTCCCGCCGCGGCTTCTATGACGGTATGAACGACCTTTGCCCGCTCCTCATTCGTCAACGTGGCATATTCCCCTAGCGATCCTGTCGGAACCAAACCGTTGACGCCCTGCGTGATGAGCCAGTCACATAGCTCAGTTAGACGCTTGTAGTCCACATCAAATGTGGCCGTAAACGGTGTAACGATCGCCACATAAACCCCTTCAAATTTTGGCATATCAAGCTGTCTCCTCTCATGGTTCAAGTTGATATTTGTAAGGCTAATTCAGTACGAACCCATCCGGTAGCGGATCGTCCGGATCCAATACGAAATTCATAAAACCAAGTACATAGGCGGTTCCCGTCAACTGAGGAATGACGGTTTTATTGCCGGCCAGCAGGCCGTCCCCGGCGATGCTTCCTATGACCTGAACCCCGCTGATCCCTTGATACACGGCCTGCTGTCCGGGTTCGAGCCGTCCGCGGGAGTCAAGGACCGCCAAATGAGCGCATACTCCGGCTCCGCCCGGCGACCGGTCAAGCTGCTCTCCGGCAAAGACGCATGCGCTGCGGAAGAACAGACGATCACGCTCATCCCGCTGATAAAAGAACACGCCGTGAATACCAGATATCCAATCCAGCTGCGGATGCTGAAGTTCAAGCCGCCTTTCAGCTTCACTGCGGATCATACCTGCCCATTCCCTAAGCTGATGGGGCTCAAAGGAAGTCGCTCCGAACTCGCCTATATCCACCACGGCAAAAAATTCCCCACTGAAAGCGACGTCCACCCGGATTTCCCTTCCTTGGATCGTCACAGGAAGTCGCTCCGTGTGCACATAACTGGGCACATTCCGGTACGACACCTCCCGAACCTCGTCTCCCTCCACATCAGCGACCACCTGGACAGTTCCCGACGGGCAATCGATCTGTATACCCGCCACCGCATCGGACGGGGCGATTTGCCCCGTCGCGGTCCAAGCCGTAACCGCGGCGATGATTCCGTGTCCGCTGACGGATGCAAGACCTTGCTGGTTCAGGAACAGCAAACCGAATCGTGCTTCCGGCGTCACGGGCTCTGTAACGATGGCACCGGTCATTGCATAGTGGCCGCGCGGCTCCGACATCAGCAGCTTCCTTGCGTCATCATGATACTGCTGGAAAAACAAAGCCTTGTCGCGCATCGTCAAACCGGCCAATGGCGGCAGGCCGCCTGTGATGATCCGCAGCGGCTGTCCGCAGGAATGCACATCAATCGCCGCATACCATTTTTTCGTTTCCATACTGCTGGCCCCCCGTCGTAATGATGTTTAGAGCAGGAAGAACCCTGTATTCAGTTCATCCCGTTCCTGAAGATTGAATTGGTGAAAGCCCATCACCCAAGCCGAGCCGGAAATCTGCGGAATTACGGCTGGCAGATGGCCGACCGTCGTATCTTCCAGGACACGGGCGCGGAACATCGAACCCACGATGCTCTCATGGACGAATTCTTCACCGATTCCCAGTTCGCCCTTGGCACGCAGCACGGCTACTTTGGCGGATGTGCCCGTTCCGCAGGGGGAGCGGTCAATCCCCCCGGGAGGGACGACGACCGTATTCCGGCAGTGGGCCACTGGCGATACCGGATCGCTGTAGAACTCAATATGGGTCAGTCCGCGAATGACGGGAATTTCGGGATGTACAATTTCAAAGCTGTCATTCACCGCGTCGCGGATCCGGACGGCGGTGAGGACGATCTCGGAAGCCCGCTGGGGAACCAGAGGCAAATGCAGGGATCGGGCATCGACGAGCCCGTAAAAATTGCCGCCGTAAGCAAGATCCAAGGAGACCTCACCGAGATCGCCGACCTGCACCCGGACATCCTGCTTGTAGAGAAAAGAAGGAATATTCGTAAAGGTGACCTGTCGGACCTTTCCTCTCACGATCTCGAGCCTGGCTTCCACAAGGCCGGCCGGCGTGTCGAGCCGGATGATGTCCTTAGTTGCCGGATAATATCCCGCCTCGATCAGTGCCGTACAGAGCCCGATCGTATCGTGGCCGCACATCGGCAAATACCCTCCGGTTTCGATAAACACGACCCCCATGTCGGCCTTCTCATCGCATGGCGGAGTCAAGATGCAGCCGGACATGACCTCGTGCCCGCGGGGTTCGAACATCAGAGCTTGGCGGAAATCGTCATGATGCTCGGACATGTAGACCATCTTTTCGGTCATCGTTTTCCCGAAGAGCTCCGGACCCCCGGACATAACGGTCCGGGTCGGATTCCCGCCGGTATGCGTGTCGATCGTGGTGACTATCTTGGACCATCTCATCGAATCACCTCCTGGGGGTGCGGCATGCTGCGGAAGCGGTCATATCGAAGACGGTCCACCGGAATGCAGGTCTCCGATCCGCTCAGCATTTCGCTGATCACCTTCCCGGTTACGGCGGCCAGGCTGATCCCGTCCCCTTCATGCCCCGCGGCCACATAGAATCCGGGGACTTCGTCGATTGCGGAAACGATCGGCAGATGATCCGCCGTCCACGGCCTCAGTCCCGCATAGGTTCTCAGGAGCGGAATCTGTTCCAGCACGGGAAAAAAACGAATAGCTCTTTCCGCAATCAAGCTGATGACCTGCTGATCTACGCTGCTGTCCATCCCGACAAATTGGCGGCTGGAGCCAATCAGGAAGTTTTGCGAAGCGGTAGGCTCGAAGACGAGCGCAACGCCATATCGGTCGAATTTGGGGTCCACGGTACGGGTGCCGCCGAATTTACTCATCAAATATCCGAACTCCATCACCTTCCGTTTCCCAATGTTCGCCCATCGGGATGCGACAAGAATATGTCCCTTGCGGGGCTCGATCGGAATATCGATGCCCACCATCCGTCCGATATGCTTCGCCCATACCCCGGCCGCATTAATGACGATGCTCGTGCGGATTCTGCCCTCCGAGGTTTCGACGGCGCGTACTTTCCTTCCCTCGTCAAGCTGAATGCCGGTGACGGGCGTATGGGTTCGAAGCCTTGCCCCATAGCGCCGGGCTGTGGACGCCAGCGAGTAGGTCAGCAGCACCGGATTGACCGTTGAATCCGTCGCGCATTCCAATCCGCCTGGCAGGTCTTCGGCCATGTATGGCCATTCGTCCCTTAGATCCTTTTGATCAAGCATGCGGAAGGGCAGGCCGGCTTCACGCTGGCGTGCGACCCAGGATTCGGCAGCGATCATTTCTTCGTCCGACTCACAGACCAGAATGCTTCCGGGAGCCCGGTATTCGAACTCCTCATCGAGATCCCGTACCCACTCCTTGACCAATTCCTGCGACTTCAGCGACATCTGGCTGTCGAAGCCCGGATCCTTGTCGATGGCGAGGATGTTTCCGTCGCATTTGGAAGAGGTACCGCCGGCGATTTCCCCCTGTTCCACGACGAGTACGTCCATGCCGGCTTTCGCGGTATAGAAGGCAATGGACATGCCGATGATCCCTCCCCCGATGATGACAACTTCTGCGGTTTCATCACGCATGGATGCAATCACTTCTTTCGTTTTATAGGACAATCAGCTCTTTGTTTGATTTCGTCAGCACTTCAATCCCGGTGTCCGTCACGAGAATGTCATCCTCAATGCGGACGCCTCCAAAGCCGGGCAAATAGATGCCGGGTTCCACGGTCAAAACCATGCCGGGCTCCAGCCGATCCTCCGTTTTTTCGGAAAGGCGCATCAGTTCATGGATCTCCAGGCCAAATGCATGACCGAGCCCGTGTCCAAAATACTCCGCATACCCATATCCGGCAATGCAGTCTCTAGCCAAAGCGTCCCCTTCCTTTCCGGTCATCCCCGGCTTTAAGCCTTCCAAGGTCTTTCGATTGGCTTCAAGCACAATCCGGTAAATCTCTTGATGCCGCTCCGTCGGATCACCAATAAAAACCGTCCGCGTCAGATCGGAACAATATCCCTCGTAGCTCGCGCCGAAATCGAGCGTCACAAATTCGTCCCTTCCCAGCGGCTTGGAGCTGGCCAGACCATGCGGCAGCGCCGAACGGACACCGGAAGCCACGATCGTCGGGTACGCGGACGAGACGGCACCGTTTTTGCGCATAAAGTATTCAAGCTTCGTGGCAACGTCCAATTCGGTAACGCCCGGCTTCATGAAGCCCAGAATGTGCTCAAAGGCCAAGTCTGTAATTTCGATCGCCTTTCGAATGTGCTCCTGCTCGCGCTTATCTTTGATTCCACGCAGCTTTTCCACAATATTTTGCGTCGGGATCAGTTCAAAGCCCTGAAAAGTTTCAATATAGGTTTGATATGACTCGTAAGTGAGATGATTTTGCTCAAAGCCGAGCTTCCGCACTCCTGCAGCACTCAGCTTCTCCCGGATCATTTCAAGCGGCTGGCCCGTATGCTGTTCAACCTGATACTCTTTGGCCTGTTCCGACGCTTGACGGGTATAGCGAAAGTCGGTGATCAGCAATGCTTGATTTTTCGTAATGGCGACAAAGCCGGCTGTGCCTGTAAATCCGGTTACATATCTGCGGTTATACGGGCTGGAAATCAAAAGTCCATCGATACCTTGACGCTCAAGTTCTTCCCTTACCTTGATGAGGCGCTTTGCTTCCATGTTAGGTTCACGCTCCTTATTCACCCTCGCAGCTGCAAAGAATGCAATGGGTTTCTTTAAAATCAATCTAATGTAACAGGATTCAACATTGTTGAATGACAACTGTACTTATCTGCAAATTTACTTCCTTATCCCTTCATGCCAGTCAGCGTAATCCCTTCGATAAAATACCGCTGGCCGATGAAAAACACGATAATGACCGGCAGGATGACCACGGTGGAGGCTGCCATAAGCAGATGCCACTGTGCGCTGTGAAGCGACTGGAACATTTGCAGTCCAAGGGCCAGCGTAAACTTGCTTTCTTCGTTCAAGTACACAAGCGGTCCCATGAAATCGTTCCACGAGTTCATGAACGAGAATAGGCCGATGACGATCAGAGGCGGTTTGGATAATGGGATGATGATCCGCCAGAAAATCGTCCATGGGCCCGCACCATCCACATAAGCCGCTTCATCGAGATCTCTCGGGATGCCGGCATAAAACTGCCGCAGCAAAAAGATGTCGAATGCGGAACCGAACCAAACCGGCAATATCAAAGGTACGTAAGTGTTAATCAGGTCGGCAAGCCTCCACCCGATAAAAGTGGGTATCAGCGTGACCGCGCCGGGAAGCATCATGCTGGCGAGCAGCAGTCCAAAGAAAAACTTCTTCCCCGGCCAGTCAAGCCTTGCGTAGCTGTATGCCCCGAGCGAGCTGCTGATGAGCGCTCCGATCAGGCAGCTGGCGGTAATGGTCAAGGTGTTCCGAAAAAAACGGAGAAAATCGATGGTCGTCAGCGCCTCCGTATAGTTTCGGAACCGGAACGGCGAGGGAATCCATTTGGGCGGCATCTCGAAAATCTGCATGGACGACATCATAGAGCTGCGTACTAACCAGAACAATGGCAGCAAACAGAAAACACTCCCCAAGATGAGAATGGCGTATACGACGATTTGCGAGACCCGGCGGCTTTTCCTCATGGGCGCTACACCTCACTTTCGTAAAATACCCAGGACTTGGATGTCCGGAAAAAGATCGCCGTGACGACCAGGATGATGATAAAGAGGATCCAGGCGATGGCTGAGGCCTGCCCCATTTCGCCGAACTGAAAAGCTTGACGGTAAATATAGTAGTTGTAGAACAAGCTGGCGTTATTCGGTCCTCCCTGCGTCATAATTAAGGCTTCCGTGAATACTTGGAAAGCCCCGATCGACCCCATGATCAGGTTGAAGAAAATGATCGGCGTCATCATCGGAATGGTGATATGGCGGAACTTCCGGACCGCCCCTGCCCCATCCACGATGGCCGCTTCATACAGGGATCTGGGTACACCCTGGAGGCCTGCCAGGAAAATAATGATCGTGCTCCCCATTCCCCACAGGCTCATGATCACAATGGAAGGAACCACCGTATTTTCAGAGTACAGCCAATTTAGGGTAGGCAGGTTCAGCGCTTCTAGGAAGCTGTTGAACAGTCCGAGGTCCGGGCTGAACAGCCAGATCCAGATCATCGAGGACGCAACGGCCGGCACGATCGCCGGCAGATAGAAGATCGTGCGGAACACCGATTTGCCGCGGATAAATTCCATGTTCAACAGGAAAGCGGCGATAAATGAGACGATCAGCCCGAGCGGAACGCGGAGAATAACGTATTTAAAGGTCACCCACAGCGAATTGTAAAAATAGGGATCCGTTCCGTCGAAAAGCCGCTTGTAATTCGTAAACCCGATGAATTTGGGCGTATTCACGATCCGGTAATCCGTAAAGCTGAGCAACAAGCTGGTGAGCATGGGCAGAACGACAAACAGCATAATGCCAAAGATGCTGGGCAGGGCGAAGAGAATGCCCGCCACGGCGATACGGCGTTTGTGCAGCATTGGAATCCCTCCTTTCTGGATCGGTTCGTTCGGACGGGGTTATTTGCCGTAATAGCCTTCAATCAGCGGCTGCACTTTGGGTTCGATCTCTTTCAGTGCTTCCTCCGCTGACTTCTTGCCGGTCCATACCAAGTCAAGGGCAGGGGTCACCAGCGCATTGATTTTATCCAGGTTCTTCACTTCAAAGCCCGGAGTCCGGATGCCGTTTTCAATCGTCTGTTTCATGTAAGCATCTGTGTATCCCTCCGGGTGAGCCTTGTTCCCCGACGCCCATTTATTGATGAGGTCCGGATTCGTATACCACTCTTTCTTGAGCGGCATCCACAAGCCGCCTTCGATCAGCGGCAGCACCGATTCCGGATCCGCCATGTACTTATACAGCATCCATGCCTCTTTCGGATGCTTGGTCGATTTGAAAATGACCGTCGGCGCGCCGTCCAGCAGCGTATTGCTTTTCATTAATTTAGGCAGGACACCGACGCCAAGATTGAAATCCTGTTCTGCAAAAGCCTGAAGCGCCCAGTTGCCGGATACGGTCATGGCGACCTTCTTGGTTTGGAGCGCCATGTCAGGCAGGCTCTTGGTCTGCAGCGGCGTCGGCGATACGTGGTGCACATACATCAAGTCCGCCAGCTTTTGAATCGCGTCGATCGCTTCCGGCTTCGCCAGGCCGAATCCCTTTCCGTCTTCCGTCAGGAAATTGCCGCCATTCGAGACCACCGCAGCCATCATGTTGTACGGGTCGTATTGGAGGCCGAACTGCTTGATCTTATTCGGATTAAAATTAGGGTCGAGCGCATTTCGTCCCTGATCGTCCAAGGTCAGCTTCTTTGCGTACTGAATGAACGTGTCCCAGTCCCATGCCTTATCTGCCTGCGTTGGAGGAAGCTCCACACCTGCTTCAAGGAGCATATCCTTGTTGTACATGAGTCCGTAACCTTCTACAGCCGTACTCATGCCGATCGTGTTGCCCGGTTCGATTTCATACCAAACTTGATCCAGGTAATCTTCCTTCTTGAATTCCTTGTCCTCCTCGATCAGCGGAGCCAGGTTCAGCAGCTTCCCGTCTTTCCCCCAGCTTAATGCCGCTCCGGATGATAAATATCCGAGGTCGGGTGCGACATTACCTGCGACCATTGTCGTCAGCTTGGTCAAATAGTCCGCCGGAATGTGCATAGGCTCCACCTGAATCCCGGTTTTTTGCTCAAAGCTTTCGAGCGCTTCCGTGACCGTCTTCTTTTCGATCGTGTCTCCCCAGAAAGCAAACTTTAGCGTGACCTTTTCTTCCCCGTTGCCCCCATCCTTGGTGCCACCTTCACTTTGGTCTGATCCTCCGCTGCCCGAACAGCCCGAAAGGGAAACGGTTATAGCCAGTAAAGCGGGTAAAGCGATCCCAGCGAGAAATTTGGAAATTCTCATTCTTTTACCCTCCAATCACATGGAATTGATGTTTGTAAATTCATTGTAAAAAGGCGGAGGTTCAAAGAAAATTCGAACATTTTTGGAATGGTGGACAATTTTTATGTGTTGTTCATCTCGGCATTTTAATAATGACAGTCGTTCCCCTGCCTTCTTCAGAGGTTACGGTCACGCCGTAGGAATCGCCGTAGATGAGTTTGATTCGCTGATCAACGTTTCGGATGCCGATGGAGCGGCTCTCTTCCCGTGTCAAACCAGCCAATTTGTGATGCGGGATGCCGATTCCGTTATCCTCCACCATGAAGATCCGCTCGTCCCCAATAAGCCGCCCACGGATCACCATCTTTCCACCGCTGTGCAGGCGGGCGAAGCCATGAACGATGGCGTTCTCAACAAAGGGCTGCAGGAACAGCTTCGGTACTTTGAAGGAATACAGATCAGGCGAGATGTCATAGGTTACCGTGAATTTGCCTTCAAACCGCTGCTCGGTAATCGAAAAATAATGCTTCAACCAATTCAGGTCCTCCTCCAGGTCGCCGATGTCCTGATTGCTTGCGGAAGTATACTGCAGCATAGAAGACAGGCTGACGATCATGGCGCTCAATTCGCTTTGCTCGTTTTCGAGCGCCGTCCAGTTCATGATGTTGAGCGTGTTATACAGAAAATGCGGATTCAGCTGAATGTTCAGAGACATAATCTGGGTTTCTTTTTCTCTCAGCTTCACCTTATAGTTCTCTTCGATCAGGTTGTTGATTTTAACATTCATCTGATTGTACTTGTGGATGAGCAGCCCCATCTCGTTATAGGACTTGACCGGGATGCGGGTATCGAATTCCCCTTCTCCCGTTTTTTTGATCGCTCGAAGCAGCTGTTGAATGGGCTTGGTGATGGAGCTGGCCAGAAAAAATGCCAAGAGAAGCGAGAGCAGCAGAAGGATCAGCGTCAAATAGAACGTGTACGACTTCACCTCCGGCAAAAAGGCGCTGCCGAGCGCCTCCGGCGAGATCGTGACACCGGAAATCCAGCCGGTCACATCGGAAGTGTCGAAGCATACGATGAGCGGATTTCCGTTTCTTGTGATCGTAAGAGTGCCGCTTTTCATCTCCGCCATTCTTTTCAATGAGGTTTCATCCATCGTGGAATCCTTTTCCTGCGAATCGGCTACCCTCTGACCGTCCCGGCTTATGATAAAAAAAGAAGCCCCGGTGGATGGGAGCACGCTGGCGAAGCGGGAACGGTAATAATCGGGCTGATAGGTAATGACCAGCACGGGAAGCTCGGCTGCACCCTGCAGCTCGATCACCTCCCCGTTATTGATCCGAAACAATTTCAGCAGACGGACGCCGGCCAGAAGCTGAACGTTCTCAGAGGGCACGGGAGAACCGGCATCCCGATGAAACATGTCACCAAACGAAAACGTCGGGACCCAAGCCATTCCCCCATCCGCTTGTACGGCAGCCTGATATAGGGCTGTTTGGTTAAACCCTTCATAAGGGATGAAGGTCGTAGCACCGGTAGGCCCAATGTCTGAATAGCTGGTGATTAAGTGGATGGAGTATATGTGCTTCAAGTCTGGAAAATATGTATTCAGCGCCCGGCTTACCTTTTTCTCCATCGTGAACATTTGGTATTCGTCTTTCGGGACGGCGGTGAGGTATTGTTCGTACAGAACCTGCTCCGCGATCAAGGCGAGGCTGCTGTCTTCGACCCTGGCGAGCTCGGCGTCCATAATTTCGTTGTTCTGCTTCACAATGGAGTACAGGTTCTGTCTGGCAAAGTCGGAAATAAACCCACTGCTCGACACAAAATATCTATAGCTAAGTATCGTTAGGGGAATTGTGACGATGAGGGCATAGGATAACATCAGCTTGGTTCGATAGCTCAGATCCTGAAATCGCGGCATCCATCGGCGGCTTCTCAATGAACATCCCTTCCTTATATGCGGGTAGCGGATAAATGGCGGTATTCATCCGGACTTGTGCCGTACTCCTTCCGAAACAGCCGGATAAAATATTTCACGTCCCTGTAGCCTACGTTCTCGGCCACTTGATAAACTTTCTGGGAGGTATGCAGCAGCTGGCTGGCCGCCGCCCTCATTCGGATATGGGTGATGTATTGGTGGATGGTCATACGGGTGTGGTTTTTAAACAGAATACAAAAATACGAAGGGTTAAAATGAAACTTCACGGCCAGCGTGCTCAGGGACAAATCCTCCTCACCATAGTTGGCTTCAATATAGGCTTTGCAGCTGTCCACCACGGTCTCACTTTTACACTGTCTCCGTTGGTCTATATGATTGGCCATCTCTAGAATCCACTGGAAGGCTGTCTCCCGTAATTCGTCCATGCGGCTGCAGCGCATCAGTGCTCCTTCAAAAGCGGCATCGGGGAGATGAGAAACTCCCTTTTCCCTTAAAAGTGAAGTGATATGGTAAATCGAGGCGGCGACGGAATACTTCAATCTGGAAGGATCGGGATAACCCTGGGCCAACGTACGATCCAGTTCGGTCTTCAGACAGGCATGAATATCATCCTTTTTGCCGGATAGAATCGCTTTGGCCAGTTTGCCTGCATTTAAATGGATGATCGCGGACGGATCTTTAGGGTTCTGTTGGTCAGACTTATACAATTTCCCCGGCCCGTCGTAAAATAAGCTTTGAAGTGCAATTCGGGCCTGCTGATTAGATGAATGTGCTTCTTGCCCCCACTCCGTAAAATACTTGCCAAAGCCAAATGTTAGTTCCCTCTCATGGTCATTTCGAAAATGATCGATCAGTTCCTGCAGTTGCGCTTCAAGCGAATAGGTGATGTCAAAAGATACGTCGGCGCTAAGGATCACCCCCGTCAACCATTGATCCGTAACGTAAAAGGCATGGGCAAGTCCGGCTTCCTCCATGATGTGGGCAAGCATGCGTTTAAGCAGGGACAACATCCGCTTCCGGTCCGCTCCGCTTGTGTGGATCACGGCACCCAGCGAGATTCCGCGTCTCCAGCCTGAAAAGGATCTCTGCAGCAAAGTGATGTCTGCTTCGGCAGGACTTCCCTCCAGCAATTCGGACAAAGCCGATTCGATGGTCGCCTCACGAAGGGCTCCCGCCTTATGTTCGGCTTTCTGAAGGAGAGGCGTAACCTTCTGGGCTTCCACCGGCTTGAGCAGGTAATCGCTTGCCCCGAGCTGCAGCGCGCGCTGTGCATAGGCGAAATCCGAGTAGGCGCTCAAAATCACCACGCTTTCGCTCCCCCCGCGGCGGGTCAAATGCTCCACGAATTCGAGGCCGTCCATGATCGGCATCTGGATATCGGTAAATACCAAATCGATCGGATGGAGCTCCATCCTTTCCAGCGCTTCCGCACCATCCCGGGCATTAAAGATGTGATACTCTGGCCTCAGATTTTTCAGCATCCGCGACAACCCTTGTCTGTGCTTTGGTTCGTCGTCAACGACTAAGACGTTCAGCATATCCAATCCCCCTTGCGTATGAATGGTACAAAAAATGCCCATCCGGGTTTCAAGTAAATTGAAGGTTATGGCGCTGCCAACCGTTTACAAGAATCCTGTATGAGCATGTTACAACAAGGACAGACATCAACTTACCGGGCATTGTCGGTTAGACGGACTCAAGCTTTGGAATCCGAACAGAAAACCGACAAGTACTTTACTTCATCCGTGATGGGCGTATATTTATGATTTTCGTAGGAGTCGAAATACAGGCTGTCACCGGCATGCAGTGTATAAGCTTCCTGGCCGACATAATAAATCATGGTCCCTTCGAGCACATAAATGAATTCCTGCCCGACATGGGAGACCGTTCGCTTCTCCGTCTTCCCTTTTTTCGCTACAAAATAAAAGGGCTGCATCAACTTCTCGGGCCGCTCGGCCGCGATGGCCGAGAACGAATATCCTTTCTCCGACGTGACCATCTTATCCAGGGTCCCCGACATTGTGGTATACACTGTCCCGTTTTGGTCGCTGTCATCAAGCAAGATGGATATTTTGGTTCCAAGCGCCTCGGCGATTTTGATCAGCGTGCCGATGGGCGGCACCGTTTTTCCGTTTTCGATTTTGGACAGCAGGCTTTTGGTAAAGCCGCAGGCATGGGCGATTTCGTCCAGGGTCCGATTTTGGTCCTTGCGAATTTTTCGGATCTTACTCCCCAATTCCATCAGATTGATCTCCTAAATAGAATGAAATTCAACTTAGTTTAATAAAATGAAACAATATTTAATGACGATTGTCAATAAAATTTTCCAATGTATTCAGGCATTTTTGCTGTGTGCGAAAGGACGGAAAACCACCATTTACAGCAAAAAAACAAGGAATATCCGCAGCAAGGACACTCCCTGTTCTCGATAATTAATCACATAAATGATTAATATAATGAATCATAAACTTTCGCGCTTCAACAAGCACTAATTCCAGAAATACTTCATTTCCCTGTAACCGAGATCCCACAATCTCGCATTTCCCTTAACGGTGATCGTTAGTTTATTCGCTTTCTCAATTGGAATTTCGTACGTTTCAGCAGTTCCCTCTTGATAGGTTGGTGCTTCTGTCAGCAGAAGCTGCTGCCCATCGACCGAAATCGCAAGCGTTCCTCCCAGCTTCCCCGTTGCTCCATACTTGAAGTAGAGGATGATATCTCTTCCCCTTAGTTCAGAGGTGTAAACTGCTGCAGTTTGCTCTTTGAAACTGAACACATTGTACTGAGGCAGCACCTGTTCGCGGCCCAACTCAAAACGATATGGTGCTGTGTGTTGAACTGTATTTCCACTGGCGTCCTTCACTTCGTTGATTGCAATGAATGGTCCTTCTTTTTTTGTCAGCGCCGTTTCGATAACTTCGCAGCAGCCCCATACGGCAGCGAAAATGAACAATGCGGAAAATCCGGAAATCACAAGCTGCTTCTTTATCGTTTTTGCGTTTGATCCTAATTTGTAAGCTGCGTATCCGATGGAAGCCCCTATTGAATTCTGAATCGCGTCGTTGATATCGCCGCTGCCCAGATAAGAGAGCATCTGCACCGTTTCGACCACCATGATGGACAAAAAGAACAATGTAATAAATCGAACGTAGCGCATGGGAAACAACATCGGAATCAAAAAGCCGAAAGGAATAAATGCAGCGAAGTTCCCAAAACCAAACAGAGCCATTAAGGAAAATCGAAACAAATCTGACAAATCCGGTACATGATAAAAATCAATGGGCGTAAAAATAAATTCGTACTCCGTAATCTGGTGTGATGCCTCAATTCTGCCAAAAGCAAAAAACATAAAATACAAAATGAGCACTGTATAAAGGATGGTGATGATCAGGATAACCTTGCGATTCTTTGCCATAAATTCTGCTCCCTACTGCGAAATGAGTGGATATCTCATGCAAGTTTATCCCAAGATTCATACTTCTCCTAGGGTTCATTCTTACACCAAACTTACACGGTCGTCATGAAAGGGAACATTGGGACGCAGCAAAAAGAAGAGCATCAGGTGAACTCTCACCCGTTGCCCTTCTTGAATGTTACCTAGGACCGTTTTAGCCCTGCTTCACGATGTTTTCCGAAGTTCGAAATGCCAAAGCTAGAATCGTCAGCACCGGATTCACTCCGCCGTTGGTTACATGCACGGATCCGTCGCTCACCCACAGGTTGTCGTAACCGTGTACGCGTCCCATCGGATCGGTGACCGAAGTGGCGGGATCATCCCCCATCCGAAGCGTGCCTGCCTGATGCTGTCCGCCGCTAAGCCCGGTTCCCGGAGTCGTTCGCCAAACCTGGCGCGCACCGGCAGCCCAGAGCCACTTCTCGGCCTGTTCGCCCAGCATCGCTGCCGCCCGAAGCGACTCCGGATGGACCTGGCCCGAGAGCTGGGCGACTGGCATACCGAAACGGTCCTTGACCGTTCGTGAGAGACGTACTCTCGATTCCGACGTCGGGATCTCTTGAATCGGTCCCTGGATCTGACTGGTGCGCAAATAGCTGTCACGCATCACTTCTTTGCCTGCCAGCCCCCATCTCGGAGCGTCTGGAGCAAGTGCCCTGTACCAATGGATAAGAGGAAGCCGGGTAAATTCGTTGGCAAGCAGTCCGCCACCGATCACGCCGCCGCCATTGTCATGGGCGAAGCGAAGCGTAGCGATGCTGACACCAGGGCCCAGACCGTCCTGGATCAGATCGTCCATGAGACCGTACGCGCCCGTGTAGACATGCCCCTGCAGATTCCGGCCGACTTGGCCGGAACGGTTGCCGATGCCGTCCGGCTCTGCATCGGTAGCCGAGTTCAGCAGCAAACGCGCGCTTTCAATCGCACCGGCGGCTACGATGACTTGACCGGCTGCCACCAGTTGACGCCGGATCTTCCCGCCTGCTTCCTGCACCAGCCGTACCCCGGTGGCCCGCTTCCCGCCTTCCGTCTCAATCCGCTCCACCATCGTATCGCAGATGATATCGCAGTTACCGGAGGCGGCCGCCCGGACGAGCATCGTGTTATGTCCCCCGTTTTTGCTGTTGGTTGGACAAGCGAAGCCAACGCATTGGCCGCACTGTCCGCATGCCGGCCTGCCGTCCCGTTCGACCGAGTTGATCAGCAGCGGCACCGATCCGGCGTCCCATCCCAAACGGGCTGCCGCTTCCGCCAGCCGCCGCGCTTCCGTCGTCAAGGGCATAGCCGGCATCGGGTAAGGCCGGCTCCGCTTGGCATGCCCGGTGTGGGCGTTCCCGTCACCGGATACGCCCACCTCCCATTCGGCCCTCACATAATAAGGTTCCAGATCCTCGTACGAGATCGGCCAGTCGCTGAGGGAACTCACGTCCGGGATGCCGTAGTGGCTTGCCATTCGAAAATCCTCCGGATGGAACCGCCACGCCTGAGCGCCGTACACCCGCGTACCGCCGCCAACCGTCATGGCATTGTTGTGGTAATCTCCTTCATGCGGAGCAGTGATTCTCTCTTCCCCAGCCCCAGCAAGAAACGTACGCGGACTGCCCTCCAGATCAGGTCCGGTGTTGTGGCCGAATTTGCTCAGCCGGTGGTTGCGCAAATGGTCCCGGCCTACCTGGTCATACCGAAGCCAACGGCCGCGTTCAATGACGAGAACGCGCATGCCCGACTCAGCCAGCCCCGCCGCCGCTACCGATCCGCCCGCCCCGGCTCCGATCACGACGGCATCGTAGCGGTCTTGTAGTTGATCGAGTGTTCGTAAAGGCAAATCGGCTTCGACTGGTGGTCCCTGTTCGCCGGAAACCGGACCCGGCCGAAAACCGATCATTTCCCATGATTTACCCTCGCGATTCCCGCCGGATTCAGGATTTCCATAATAGCCTTCGACGACAAGCTCCAACAATGCGTTGAAGAACATTGCGGACGAAACAGGCCAATCGCAGACCCGGTCATGCTGGACATCCTGCAGCAATCCATCCTGTTGATCTTCGGACAGTTCTGAAAATGCGTGCCCATGCCGGGCCGACGCTTCCGACTCGAGTGCGCGGAGGCCGGGTTCGATCAGCTTGTTCCAAGCTGAAGGATCCTCATCTGCCCTACGTTCCATATAGACGAGTGCTCCTCCGCTGGCCGCAGACGGCCATTCATTTTCCGGGATAAACCGGTTAGAAACCGCTTCCAATATTGAATGCCACTCGACTAACCGGGATGTTTGATCGTTCTGATTCATTTGCTGCCACCTTTCTTCTCGTTCGGATATTCGCTTCTTGGTTTTTCGATACAATCGTAGAGACTACAATTGATCTTCATGCAAAATTGCCGGTTCACCGTAACCGTTCTCACTCTAAGAGATGCATCTAGAATTCTCTTTATTCGTCTCTAAACCCTGCTTGCAGCCATGGTCATTCTGCAAATATACCTAATCATCCATTAAAGATTTTGATTTGACTATATCCAAGTTAAGTCATATATTTAATTATATTTAATTAGTACGTAAGTTTAAGTAAGCAGCAATGACAACACTGCAGATATTTATAAAAAAGGAGAGAAATCGTATATGAGCAACGTTCAATCCATCGTCAATGAAATTTTGCCGGAGGTGCAAGGACAGCGCAAATCCGAATACCCGGTAAGCCCGCTATTTCTAAATCGCTGGTCTACACGGGCTTTTTCCACCCGTAAAGTCAGTGATCAGGACCTTTATACCATCCTTGAAGCCGCACATTGGGCTCCTTCTTCTTATAATGATCAGCCTTGGCGCTTTATCGTCGCTAAAACCGAAGAGCAGCTCAGCACATTTCATTCATTTTTAAACGAATTCAATTTAACATGGGCATCCAGTGCGCCAGTTCTCATTGTAGTCGCTTCCGACAAGCTTAGAGAAAACGGCGACCCGAACGGTGCGCACGCCTTCGATGCCGGCGCAGCCTGGGCTTCCTTGGCGATTCAAGCGACGATCCTCGGTCTGCATACGCATGCCATCGGGGGTTTTGACCGCAATAAAGCCCGTGACATATTGAACGTACCGGATCACATCGAGCTTCACGCCGTGATTGCCCTCGGCTTTCTGGGCGATAAATCCGTACTTCCGGAAGCGATCCAGCAGCGCGAAGTGCCGAATGACCGCCGCCCACTGAACGAACTTGTTTTTGAAGGGAAATTCGAGTAAAGTAAGCCGCTCCATCGCATCTATTTAACCAATATGTATACACCTATTAAAAAGCTGGCCGATCTTGGCCAGCTTTTGTTGTGCTGCATTTAATCCCGTGAAAAGAGAACAACCCCTTGGAGAACCAAGAGGCTGTTATATCTACATTTTCAAATTAAGCCCTGACGGCAATCACTTCGATCTCCACCAGACCACCCTTTGGCAGCTTGGCTACCTGAACCGCACTGCGTGCCGGATAAGGTTCTGTGAAGAACGTGGAGTACACCTCATTGACTTTCTGAAAATCGTTCATATCCTGCAAAAATACCGTCGTTTTAATCACATCGTTCATGGTAAAGCCCGCTGATTCGAGAATTGCTTTTACATTGAGGAGCGATCGCTGTGTCTGTTCTTCTACGGATGCTGGGAACACGCCTGTTGTGTCCATACCGAGTTGTCCGGATGTAATCAGCATATTACCGATTTGAACTGCCTGGGAGTATCGTCCGATAGCTCCCGGAGCTTCGGTCGTTGCAATAGTTCGTCTCTTTTGTGATGTCATGGTTTCTCTCTCCTTGTCGTGCTTGAAGCACGTTTATGTTTATGGGAATTGCAAAAACTTGGCGTGTATCAACCGTATTTTTGCAAGTACCTGAACGAAAATAAGGTTTCGGTTAATTCGTATGGGCTGCCTTCGTCGGAGCCGTTGTATTCGAATTCAACTCTTCTGCATTCGGACGGTCATATTCTTGCAGCATTTCTTGTTGCTGTTCCGGCGTCAGTTTGGCGATCCCAAAACCGGTGAAGCCCCAGATCATGGCGAAAATGATCCCTGTCCAGCACAGCATGGCCCATGGCAGATAGGAGAGCGTTGCGACGCCCAGCGTACCGGCCATGTAGGCGCCTGCTGCCGTCCATGGCAAGATGGGTTCCGTAATCGCAGCGGAGTCTTCGACGGTCCGCCCGAGATTTTTTGGATGCAGTCCACGGCGGATGTATGCTTCGCGCAGCATTTCGCCCGGCATCAGGATGGACACTTGGCCGTTGCTTGTGACGCCGATCATTGTCAATCCGGTCACGATCGTTGCAACGATCATGGACCCTGTCGAGCGTACATGCTTCAGGATTCGGTTCACGATCAGCTCAAGCGATTTGGTGAGCGATATGGTGCCGGCAAACGTAATTGCGCTGAAACAGATTAACAATGTTCCCATCATGGAGTTCATTCCACCGCGGTTCAAAAGCTTCGGTACATCCGGAATGACCGCAGCCGGATCGAATCCTTGGACGTGAACCATCGCGATATCGAACCCGTTCAATACAGAACTTACGACATCATGCAATGTGAAGCCCTGGAATATCAATGCGTTCGCCATGGCAAAGGCTGAAGACAGCAGCATGACCGGCAGCGTAGGCTTTTTCCGGATCGAGCCGTACAACACGATGAGGATCGGGACGATGAGCAGTAAATTCCAGTGGTAAATCGTGCCCAGCGTATCCATAATGGTCCCTACTTTTTCAGGGATACCTGCACCTGCCGTATGTGTGTTCAAACCTGTGATGACATAGACGATTCCGGCTACGATAAACGAAGGCAGCGTCGTGTACAGCAAATGACCGATATGCTCATACAAGTTTACGCCTGTGGACAGGGCCGCGATATTCGTTGTATCCGATAGCGGCGACAGTTTGTCGCCGAAATAGGCACCGGCAACCACCGCACCGGCAACGGCTGCCAGATTCACATCCAGTCCGGCGCCAACGCCCATAAATGCTACCCCGATCGTTCCTGCAGATCCCCATGACGTACCGGTACAGACCGATACGACCGACGTCACCAAAAAGGCGGTGATGAGCAAAAACTGCGGGTTAATAATTTTAAGCCCGTAATAAATCATCATCGGAATCGTGCCGCCCACCATCCATGCCCCGATCATCAACCCTACGGCAATCAGGATTAGAATAGCCGGCATCGTTTTGGCTATTTTTTGGGCAATGGAATTCAAAATATCGTTGTAACTGTGCCCCAGCCTAACTGCAATGATCCCCGCGACAACCGTTGAAGCAATAATGAGAGGTTCAGGCGGCAGCTCGAACATGACGTATCCCAAGCACAGCAGTACCACCATCGTTATGATCGGAAGTAAGGCCAAAAACAGCGTCGGTTCTTTGATTTGTTTTCCCTTCGTTTGCTCTGTCATCGTTGTATTCCCCCTGGGATAAATGAATTGTGAACTACTTCTCGTGCAAAGGATAATGATCTGCCATACGCTGCAGCGCATCCCGAAGAAGAGACCTCGGAGCGGCAACGTTCATGCGGATATAGCCTTCGCCAATCGCCCCGAATGAGGTTCCGTAGCTGACACTAACCCTGCTCTTGTTTTGAATCCAATCCACTAAATCGCTTTCAACCTTCCCGCAGGCGGTGCAGTCCACCCACAATAAATAGGTACCCTCAGGCTGAATGACTTTAAGTTCGGGCATATGGGCCTGTATAAAATCGATCGTATAGGCGATGTTGTCCGTTATATATGCGCGAAGCTCGTCCAGCCATTCATCGCAAGCCGTATAAGCCACTTCCAGGGCAGGCACAGCAAAAAAGGTCGGATTATGAATCCCTGCCTGCTGCAGTCCATCTTTAAAGCGTTTCCGCAGCTGATCGTTAGGAATAATGATGTTGGCGATTTCCAGACTCGCGAGATTGAACGTTTTTCCCGGGGATGTGCAAATGATCGAACGGTCTGCCACCTGCTCCGTCAGCTTGGCGATCACGGTATGCTCGTGCCCCTGATGGATGAAATCCGCATGGATGTCATCGGATACGATCAGCGCATCGTATTGGATGCACAGCTCACTGATCCGCTCCAGCTCATGGATCGTCCACACCCTTCCGGTGGGATTATGCGGGGAGACTAGCATGACCATTTTCACGCCATCCTTCATTTGCGCTTCCATATCTGCAAAATCGATCTCATATCGTCCGTTCACAAGCAGCAGCGGACTTTCAACCAACTGCCTGCCATTGATCGCTACCGCCTTCGCGACGGGTTGATAAGCAGGTGTATGAATGAGGATGCGGTCACCCTTCTCCGTCAGGTTCTGAATCAGAACCGAGACGGCTTGTACGATTCGTGGGCAGAATACGATCCATTCCTGCGGCACCTGCCAATCATAAGCTTTGGACAGCCAGCCTTGTACCGCTTCGTAATATGGCGGGAACGGATCGGTGTAACCGTAGATGCCGTGTCTGGCCATTTCCGTTATTCGGTCCACCACGGCCGGCGGCGCCGGCAAATCCATGTCCGCGACGGACAGTGCGATCATGTCATTCCCCTGGGATTGGGCCATTCCGTCCCATTTGGCGCTGTTCGTTCCGTATCTGCTGATGATGTGGTCAAAATTATATTTCATGGATGTCACCTTTCCTTAATCCTGCGTATGCCAGTTCCTGATTACTTAAGCTTCTGCAAATAACGGTAGACAGTAGGCTCGGATATCGCTAATGCTGCGGCGACTTGGGAAACGCCGCCTTTCAGCAAGAATACCCCCTGCTCGTTTAACTCACGCACGAGCTCGATTTTCTCTTGTGAGGATAACCGGTCGACAGGAATATTTATTTTGCTGATGACGGATGCGATCATATGAGTAAGCAGATCATCCGCGTTGCCCTGCAAATATTCCTTGGACTGCTTGTCTTCCTGCGGAGCCTCAATTGAAGCTGGAGGAAGCGGCGAACCGCCTTGTAAAATATGCTGAATCCATTCTGCGGCAGCCTCCATGTGGGTGATGTCAATGTTCAGACACATCAGCCCGACGAGCTCGTTGTCGTCGTTTTTGATAAAAAAGGTGGACGATCTGAAGCTTTGCCCCATCTTTCCCGAAGCCTTATAGTTGGCGATAAACTGTTCTTCCCGGTATGCTTCCGCTTTCAGCAGTTTCAAGACCAAGTCCGTGGACGCGTCTCCTACCTTACGCCCGCTGATGTGACCGTTCTCAATAAAAATAATAGATCGTTCCGGATCACTGATGTCATGGACTACGACCTCGCATTTGGGCCCAATAATAGCCGCAATAAATGAGGCAATTGGAAAAAATTTCTCAAGGAACTGCCGGTTATCATTCATGTACGGATGGTCTCCTTCCCTGTAAACCTTATGTGTTGTTATAAAATTTATCAATATAATAATTTATTATCGTGATAAGAGTATATTACATTTTTAAAACGGTTTCAATCATTATTTTGCAAAAGTGCGCGAAACATGTCGGAATTTGTTTTTTTGATAAGGACATGGATTACCCATGCTTTAATAGCGCAAAAAAGCCGCAAGGCAGGCGGCTTCAGCATGATAAATTTTTATCAAATTAGCTTTAGTTTACATAATATATCTTACGTTAATCAATCTGGAAGTTCCTCTTCTTTCAAAGCCACAAGCTCGGCAATCTGCCCCACTCGGCATCCATTGCACGTTTAAACATCCTTTCACCCCCTTTGTGCGTGTTCTTCAGCTTCCGTATAATGGTGATAATTGGTCATCATAAGTGCCGAAAAATTGTATATAAGAAGAACCAATGTAAGGGAGACATGGCTATGTTCGGATTTAGAGCTGCTGCAGGGGCAGGTTCGGTCACCAAGCAGTTATGCAGTTACCTGCGTCAGGAAATTGAGAGTGGTGCACTCACACCCGGTCTCCAGCTGCCGCCGACGCGCCGGGCAGCCTTGGACCTTGGGATAGCGCGCAACATCGTGATCGAAGTGTATGAGCAATTGACCGCCGAAGGGTATTTGACGTCCAGAGCCGGCTCCGGAACGTTTGTCGCTGAGGGCATCGAAACCCGCAAAGCTATGAAAATCGACCCTATGCCTTCTTCAGCATCAACCGCTCAATCCGAGTCCGTCCCTAAGAAACCGAAGCTCATCGACTTTGACGGAGGTCTGCCTGATTTGTCTCATTTTCCCCGCAGGCTTTGGAGCAAATACGTACGGGAAATTACCGATTCGGCGGTGGAAGACATATTTTCGTATGGCAATATTCAAGGGCTGCCTGCACTGCGTGAAGCCATTGCCGATTATTTGTACCGGGTCAAAGGTATGGCGTGCAGCATGGACCAAATCGTCATTACGTCGGGAACCTCCGAAGGAATCCTGCTGCTGGCGTCTACCCTCTCGGACCGTTTTCATACGGTTTACACCGAAGAGCCGACGATCGGGTTTGTCGGTGATATTTTCCAAAGATTAAACTATACCATCCATCCGGTCGAGGTTGATCATCAAGGAATGCAGATCCAACGGATTGAGCATAACTTCCCTGCCGGTCTGATCGTGCTGACGCCTTCCCACCAATACCCGACAGGAAGCATTCTCTCGATTCAACGGAGGCAGATGGCTATTGCTCTGGCTGAAAAAGCTGGTCACTATATCATTGAGGATGACTATGACAGCGAGTTCCGGCATAAAGGCGGGCCGGTCCCTCCGCTGCAGCTTCTTGCCCCGAGCAAGGTCATCTATGCAGGCACGTTTAGCAAAACACTGTCGCCCGCCTTGCGGATCGGATTCCTCATCGTCCCTCCGGAACTGATCGAGCCGGTCATTCGCACCAAAACGGAGCTAAACCTGACAACTTCCGGTATCATGCAATCGGCACTTGCGCGTTTTATATTGGACGGGCATTTTGACAGGCATATTCACAAAATGAGAGCGATATACAAACGAAAACGCGTATATATCGCGGAACAATGCCGCCGCTTATTCGGTGACCGCGTTGAACTGCTGGGTGACGAAGCTGGAATGCATGTCCAGCTCCATTTTAAGCAGGATGCTTACGGGCCGATGGACTGGCACAACATGGAAGGGCTCGGCGTCCGCCTCTCATCTTTTGAAGACTATGCGGTGTTAAAAGGCCGCTCCCCCGGTAAGGTGGTACTCGGATACGGAAATCTGACAGAGAGGGAAATAGCTGAAGGGCTGCGAAGAATCCAGCAATTTACGGAATCTTGGAGAACGATCTGAGATATAGTTTAAAGTTGAACCTTCAAGTGCTACAACAATATACTTTTGCAATAAGTTCAAGTATATCAAGTAAGTTAATCACCGAAACCGAAAGATTGCATGAATGTTATATGATGACTGTATAAACCATTGGGGAGTGAAATAAATGGAGAAAGTCATCAGGCTCAAGGATTCATCCGAAATCAAAGTTGGTTTGGCAGGACGATCCGGAGGCAAAACAATCATGCTGCCTGTCGCCAAGGAATCTGTGTACGGCCAAGAAGCTGAGAGCCTGAAGCTGTGGGGGGTCGACCCCGAATCCGGACAGCATTTCGTCGAGGGACTGGCTGATATGTTCCAAGTCTTGTACTTTGACTATGAAGGCCATCGCATGAAGCACCCCAATCCCGACCATCTGACACCAGAGCAGATCGTAGAAGATCTGCTGTTCATCGCCAACGAAATGAATGTCCGCCATTTTAGCTATTATGGTTACTCCTGGCTGGCGCTGGTCGGTCTGCAGCTGGCTATCCGTACGGAGCGGCTGGAGAGCTTGATCATGGGCGGATTTCCGCCATTGGACGGGCCCTATAAAGAAATGATGGTGGTGACCCGCAGTACTTATGAACAAGCTGTACGCAATCAAAATACCCCTATAATGAAAGATTGGCAGGATTCGAGCAGTCCGGAAAAGGTGGATTGGGACCAGGTTCAGGTCAAGATCGACGCGAATCAGACCAAACAGTTTATGACGCTGTACCAGCATTTGATGGATTTTGACGATCGGGCGGTGAGTCTGAACCCGGCCGTTCCGAAGCTGGCTTTTGCCGGAGAGAAAGATACGATCGTGTATGGGGAAAACTTCGGCGGCGTCACTGTGGACATTGCCGGGATATTGCAGAGAAACCAACAAGCTTTGGAAGAAATGGGCTGGGACGTTCGTATCTTAACGGGAGACGGGATGGACCATACCAAAGCCATGCACCCGGAGACCGCGCTTCCGGTCATCAAGCCCTGGCTCGTGTCTAATTTGTTGGACGGAT
This sequence comes from Paenibacillus sp. SSG-1, assembly GCF_002224835.1. Taxonomy (NCBI): domain Bacteria; kingdom Bacillati; phylum Bacillota; class Bacilli; order Caryophanales; family Paenibacillaceae; genus Paenibacillus; species Paenibacillus sp. SSG-1. Next base: position 2,632,694 of record NZ_MBRK01000001.1, on the reverse strand, counting down.
AGAAGATGTTCCGCTAACGATTTTTAAGATGATCCCATCGATTATCATTCAAATAAGCTCCTTAATTCACCATTTAAAAAAGGCATCCGGTCGTAGGAACCGGGTGCCTTTATGCGTTTATTTCGACAAAATTTCATGTTCACCTAACGTTTTTTGACTATAGTATCAAGTTTGTTATCTGGAAGCATGGAATCTTCCTTTTATACAATGAATTTACGAAGAGCAAGCTGCAATAGAGAAACCACCGGAAGGAGTGACTAACATGAGTTCAAAAGCCGAGCAAAGCCACAAACGTAAGCGCTTACGTCCGCGTTGGCACAAGCAGGATACAGAACTGACCCTGCTCGCCTTGCCGACGACCATATGGTATATCCTCTTCTGCTTTCTGCCTATGTTTGGGATCATTATCGCCTTTAAAAATTTTAGAATTAGCGGCGGATTCCTGAGCAATGTGTTCAACAGCCCGTGGATCGGCATCAAAAACTTCGAGTTCCTGTTCAAATCGAACGATGCTTGGATCATTATCCGCAACACGATTGGATACAACCTGATCTTTATCGTTCTAGGCATCGTCCTCCCTGTTCTATTCGCCATTATGGTAGGACTGCTGCACAGCCGGAAGGCCAGCAAAATCTATCAAACGATGATGTTCCTTCCCTATTTTTTATCTTGGGTAGTCGTATCCGCCGTAGGCTGGGCTTTCCTAAGCTTCGATAAGGGGATCGTCAACCAAATGCTCGTCAGTATGGGCAGCGATCCGGTGAACTGGTACATGGAACCGAAATATTGGCCGTTCTTCCTGATTCTCTTAAACGTCTGGAAAGGCCTTGGCTACGGAATGATTATCTACTTGGCCACCATCACGAGCATTGACAGCACGTATTACGAAGCCGCGGTTATCGATGGCGCCTCGATCTGGCAGCAGACGAGATTTATTACACTGCCGATGCTGAAGCTGGTCATCGTCATGATGTTCATCTTGGCGGTCGGGCGCATTTTCTACACTGATTTCGGCTTGTTCTACCAGGTCACGCGGGACTCCAATTCCTTGTTCAACGTGTCTACGACCATCGATGTCATGGTATACAAGCAGCTGAAAACAGCTACTGTCGGGATGGCCTCCGCTGCTGCATTCGTGCAGTCCGTCCTGGGCTGTGCCACCATTCTGATCGCTAACTGGATTGTCCGCAAAATCGATCCGGAAAGCGCAATGATGTAAGGAGGTAGGGTCGATGTCAACAAGAACGGCTTACGATACGGGCTTGGAGAAATTTAATCGTACCCACAGAGTCGTCGACGTCATTTTCCATCTGATATTTATCGTCTTGGCGCTGATCTGTGTCATTCCTGTCGTTGTGGTTCTGTCCATCTCATTTTCCAGTGAAGACTCGATCCGTGAGACGGGATATCATTTACTGCCGACTGTACTATCGGGTGATGCATACGCCTATATCGCCAAGCAGGGGACGACAATTTTGAGGGCGCTCGGTGTGTCGGTTCTTGTCACTGTGATTGGGACCGTGCTCGGCGTCCTGCTGACCGCATCTATGGGTTACGTCATTTCCCGCCCCAACTACAAGCTGAAAGGGTTTCTGACCTGGATCGTATTCATTCCGATGGTGTTCAACGGCGGTTTGGTGTCCAGCTACTTTATCAATACGAATTTATTGGGTCTGAAGGACAGCATCTGGGCTCTGATTCTGCCGCTGGCCGTCTCATCGTTTAACGTGATCATCTGCAAAACGTTTTTCAAAAGCACGATTCCCGACGGACTCATCGAATCGGCGGAAATCGACGGCGCGAGCCAGCTGCGGATCTTCTTCTCTATCGTCCTCCCGATCTCGCTGCCTGTGATCGCGACGATTGGATTGTTTCTCTGCTTCGCCTACTGGAACGACTGGTTTCAATCGATGCTGTATATCGACAACCAGAACCTGTACTCGCTGCAGGCCCTGCTCAACAGCCTGATGAGCAATGTCGATGCCCTGGCAAAGAATGCCGCAAGCATGGGCGTCAGCTACGCCGTACTTGTTGCGACGATGCCGAAGGAATCCGCGCGGATGGCTGTGGCGATCCTCATCGTTTTGCCTGTAGCCTGCGCCTACCCGTTCTTCCAGAAGTATTTTATCTCCGGACTTACGGTCGGTGCTGTTAAAGGATAATGACGAAATAAGCCAAGACATCTTGGTTTATGATAAATCACTGCTAATCACGGTGATTCAACATCTATAAGGGGGATTTGGAATGAAAAGATCTTTCAGGTTCATATCGACGCTCTGTTTGCTGACCCTGTTGGCCACAGCTCTGGCGGCCTGCGGCGGTTCGAAGCCCGCTTCTACAGCCGATGGATCGGAGACAACCACGGAGCCGTCGAAGGAAACTTCGACAACGACCAAGGATGTTCCGACGCTGGTCTGGTGGACGATCGGCGGCCAGGTACCGAGCAACTTCAGCAAGGCGGTTGACGCCATGAATGCCTACACAGCCGAAAAGATCGGCGTGAAAGTGGACATCAAGGTTGCCAGCTGGGGCGAATGGGATACGAAGATGAACACCATCGTCAATACCGGCGAGCCTTTCGACATCATGTTCACGAACAGCGGAAAGTACAGCAAGCAGGTTGCGATGGGCGCTTTTGCCGATATTACCGATCTGGTTCAAAGTGAAACGCCTGACCTGTATAAGCTGATTCCGCAAAACGTATGGGACGGCACCAAAATCGGCGGAAAATATTATTCCGTACCGACTTATAAAGATTCCGCGTTGACGCAGTATTGGGTATTCGATGACAAGTATGTGCAGAAGTACAATATTGACATCAACAACATCAAGACGCTGCAGGATCTGGATAAGCCGCTTCACGATATGAAGGCCGGGGAAGGTAAAAGCTTCTACCCGCTGCCGATGACCCAAGGCGAAGGCCTGAACGGATTCTTTAACGATTATGACGATTTAACGCTGGGCTTCCCTCCGATCGGCGTGAAAGCGGACGATGCATCGCGCAAGGTCGTTTCTGTTCTTGAACAGCCTGACGTTATGGCTAATCTGAAGCTTTTGCATCAATGGTATCAAGACGGCATCATCAATCCGGATGCTCCGACCAAAACCGAAGCTGATAAAGGCAGACCTTTCTTTGCGGCACAAGCCTTCCCTGGCGCCGAAATCAGCTGGCAGATCAATGATAACGTCCAGAAATACGACATGGTTCAACATTACGGACCGATCTATACCACGAGTACGATTCAAGGTTCTCTGAACGCGATTTCGGCGAATTCGAAATATCAGAAGGAAGCATTGAAGTACCTTGAACTGGTCAACACCGATCCGAAGCTGCGCAACATGCTGGCCTTTGGCGAGCTGGGCGTAGACTACAAAAACGTCGACGGCGAAAAGGTCATCGAGCGTACAACCGATACTTGGCCGCTGGCTGCTTACACCCAAGGCACGTTCTTTAATCTGGCGGTGACGAAAGGCGCTCCGGAAGATCAATGGGAACAAGTTAAAAAGTTGAACGAAGCGGCCTCCTCCTCCACGATCCTTGGCTTCGCGCTGGACATCAGCAATCTGCAGACCGAAGTAGCGAACTGCCAAGCCGTATGGGACAAATACAAGTATGAGCTTATTACCGGCGCATCCGATCCGGAGAAAATGGTGCCGAAAATTACGGCTGAACTGAAGTCGGCCGGCATGGATACGATTATGAAAGCGGCTCAAGAACAAATCGATAACTACTTCAAGTAAAAGAAATGGAAGCGCATCCCTTAATGAGACTCTCTTAAGGGATGCTTTTTCCTTCCTATCTATGAAGTTTCGTACTAATCGTGGTACCTTTGCACTAATCGTGGTACATTGGGATTAGCATTCATGCTTTCGACGAGTTGCTGTCAATCGAGGTGTCTTATGGGCTCTTTTTTGCAAATCAAAATTTACCGCCACAAGTTTATCGCCTATGTCATCTTCGTCGTGAGCATCGGACTCACGCTGGGCACACTGACCTGTGCCATGCTGCTCAACCAATGGGTCGGCAATGCCCGGATCGAGGCGGCGAACGCATTCTCGCGCGTGGAGAATGAACTGCAGTATGACGCCGACCGTATCGAGGCTTACATGCAGCGGATTTACTCCAATCCGGGATTGCTCGACGATGCCAGAAGCTTTGCGAGCAGCAGCGCTGAAGGTTACTTGACCAGCAGGCTGGATCACAGCATCTACTCGCAGCCGCTGGTTTCCTTTCCCGAAGATCTTAAGACCTACTTATACAGCTGGGCGCAGGGCGAGATCACGCAGATCAGCCTGCACAACGGCGAATACGGCAATGTAGTACGCTTTAATGATAACGGTATCGCCAGTTACACATTCGGACTTCCGAATAAAGATGAGGCTTTTCATGACACGATTACGAAAGGCTTCGTATACCGCAAGAAGCTGTCGAATCCTGCGCTGGGCTCTCAGGAATTCGGAGAGCTGCGCTTTTTGGTCAGCAGTGAGCAGGTTTTCAGATCGGTCCAAAATTTCCGGGTTGGCGAAGCTGCGGCCGTCAGTGCTGCCGGCGATATCTACCTGATCGGCGGACACGGCGAAGATTTGGAGCAAATGTCCCGCCTGGCTGCGGCAAATGGACGCACACACGGCATTATTTCAAGGGGAATGCTGAAGCCGATATTTTATGTCACCTTCGCCTCCACCAAGTTTAATTTCAAATTCGTCAGCATCATCGATTTGTCCACGCTGATTCGTCAGCATGCCGGGATGCTGATCACCCTCTTCCTGATCGTGCTGGCCGCGATGGTCAGCGTACTGCTTCTCATTGTCTACAATTTACGGGATGATGCCCTCTTCCTTCACCGCATTATCCAGTCGATCGGACGCGTCAAAACGGCCAATTTTACGACGAGCCGCCCGGCCCGGTACCGGAGAAACGAATACGGAATGATCGCCCGTGAGTTGGATGATATGATACAGCAGCTGGATAAGTACATCCGCAATGAATATTTGCTGAAAATAAAGCAGCAGGAAACCGAAATGAAAGCGCTTCAGAATCAGATTAATCCGCACTTCCTGTACAATACGCTGGAGGTGATCCGCTCTACTGCGCTGGTCAACCGGGACACAGATACCGCCGATGCCATTGCGACTTTAGGGACGCTCTACCGCGAAATCGTGAAGAAGGAAAATATCATTTCGATCGCCAGCGAGCTGGAACTGCTGCAGAAATACTTGGAGATTATGGAGTTTAAGTATCCGGGACGTTTTTATTATCAGGTCAATGTCGAACCGGCCCTCCTCTCGATCCCGACCGTGAAATTTTGGATGCAGCCGCTCGCGGAAAATTTCTTCATCCACGGCTTTGATGCCGGTCATGAGTTTAATTTGTACGTCGTTAATGGCTGGGAAGCTGATGACGGTTATGTGCTTGAATTTGTGGATAACGGGCAGGGAATCCCGGCGGAGCGTTTAAATACCGTTCGGCGCACGCTGTTTAACCAGGATGACGCTTCCTCCGGAAGTATCGGGCTCCGCAACGTATATACGCGGCTGCATTTCTTCTATGGGGACGGCTGTACGATTGAAATCGCGAATAACGAGGAAGCCGGGGTCAAGATAGCGGTACGGATATCAAAAGAGGTGATTGAACATGTACAAGTTGATGATTGTGGATGACGAGCCTCAAATTTTGGAGGGCATGAAACGGATACTGGACTGGAACCAATACGGGTTTGGCCGCATTGAAACGTGTGAAACGACTGAGGAAGCCATGACCAAAGTGGTTGACCTGCAGCCGGACGTGGCCATCTTTGATGTCTGCATTGGCAAGACACTCGGGTATGAGACCATCAGCAGGCTTAACGAATTTAAGATCCCGACGAAATACATTATTATGAGCGGCTATAGTGAATTCAAATATGCTCAGGAAGCCATCCGCTGCGGTGTCAAAGACTATCTGCTCAAACCGGTGGAGCGCACCAAGCTGCAGCAAGTCATTGAGAAAATCATTGTCGAGGATCTTAACGGTACGATCGGCGATAAGAACAGCGAGAACCTGAACAGGGATCCCGTATTAGGGGTTCAATATGAGCACCTTTCCAAGCTCGTCAACCGCATTTTGCTGATGATCAAGTTGGAATACGCCCAGAACATAACGTTAAAATCCGTAGCGGAGCGCTTCCAAATGAACAGTACTTACCTGGGACAGCTGTTTCTTAAAGAAACCGGTATGAAGTTTTCGGAGTACCTCATGGCATACCGGATGCTGCTCGCAGAAGACCGAATCCGTTCAACCGAAGAGAAAATATCTTATATCGCGTTTTCCGTCGGCTACAACAATCTCAATTATTTCTATACGCACTTTCATAGCTTTTTCGGAAAGTCTCCTTCCGATCTCCGCGGAAAAGCTTAAGCTGCGTACTTTTCGGAAAGGAGGCTGCTGGTGGTCATGAATGATAGACGCAAGCCGCTCTTAATGACCCTCTCTCTGATTTTGCTGCTCTTATCGTCGACAGGCTGCTTTCGTCAGTCCGGCCAAAATAGCGACTCCGATGAAGGTGCACCGGTCAATCTGATTTATTATACAATTGGAGAACCTGATAAGGATTTGCAGCTCGTCAACGATAAGATTAACGAAATCATGGCACCCAAAATCGGCGTCACCGTCACGTACATCAAGGTCGGTTGGCAGGAATATGAAGATCGGCTGCACACGCTCATATCCGCTGGCAGTCCATTCGACATCGCCTTTGTTCCCGATTACGCCCCCACGGCGATGCGCGGTGCCTGGCTGAGGCTGGATGACTACCTTCAGGGACTGGGCAAGGAGATGTACGACGAGGTTGATCCGATCTTTTGGCAGGGAGTTCGCATGAATGACGGTGGCATATACGGCATTCCGACTAATAAGGAGCTGGCTGTGCGCGATCAGTGGATGTACCCTGCTTCTATCGTGGATAAATACCATATCGATATTTCCAAGTACGATACGCTGCAATCGCTTGAGCCTGTTCTCCGGATGATTCAACAGAAAGAACCGGATTACGTGCCGATGGAGCTTGATCGGGATTCGCACAATTTCTTTGCACTCGATGGCTATGAGTACATCATGAACAACAAGATTCCCTTAATGATCAAATCGCTGGATCCGAGTGCCGAGGTTGTCAATATATTCGAAACCAAGGAAGCGCGGCGGATTCTGGATACGCTGCGACGTTATTACAAGGAAGGCTTCATTAACAAGGACGCCGCGCTGCGGGAACCCGGAGGCTTGAAGCGGGGAGCCAAAGTATTCTGGAAATCCTCCGGCGGCGGTCCCCTTTCGGAGACGACCTGGAGCAAGGACCGCGGCTACAAGGTTGTGGCGAATCCCGTCACGCCGAGCGTTGTCACCACGGAATCGGTCCGGGGAGGTATTATGGCGGTCAATGCCAACACTAAGCATCCCGCCGAGAGCATCAAGTTTTTGAATCTGCTGAACACGGATCCGGAAATACGGAACTTATTTAATTACGGTATTGAAGGCGTGCACTACACGCTTGATGCCAAAGGGCAGGTTGTCCCCATCTCCTCAAAAGATAAGGATGGAGCCGATGGCTCGTCCCGTTATGCTGGAGTACAGTATACTCAAGGAAATTGGTTTATCCTGAATACGATGGGCGGCGACTACCCGGATCCCCTCGATAAATGGGAGCAGTTCCGTCAATATAACGCTGGAGTCGTCAAGTCGGCCGTGCTCGGATTTACGCCGGATCTTAGCAAAATGACGGCTCAAACCGATAACATTGAGATGGTCTGGCAGAAATACTACCCCAGCCTGATGACGGGCTCTGTCGATGTTGGCGCGATCCTCCCCAAGTTTAATCATGAACTGAAGCAGGCTGGTATTGAAGACGTGCGTAAAGAAGTGCAGAGGCAGCTGGATGCTTGGCGTGCAATCAGCAGGTAGCCGTTTGCAAATTCAACTTTGCGCGTACAATCCGTTCTTTAATTAGTACTTTCCGGCAGCCGATCATGCAGCATGTGACCCGCTGCCGGTCATTTCATCGAAAGATATTCCTCTTTCAACAGTCCATAATACACAAGATCCTCGTATTTCCCCTGCTTTTTAGCATGCTGTCGTAACGTGCCTTCATATTTCATCCCCACCTTAGCCATCACTTTACCCGAGGCGGGATTCCTGCCAAAATGACGCGCAAATACGCGGTTTAACCTCATTTCTTCAAAGGCGTAACGAACGATTCCCTTTGCGGCTTCGGTACAATAACCATGATTGCTATAGGGCTTCCCGATCCAATAAGCAAGTTCGCCATGGTCAAATGGCTGATGGAATGCGATGCAGATTGCACCGACCACATATTGTCCTTCCTTATGTACGATAGCCAGCTCGAGGGATCGTCCCTGCTCAAACTGATCTTGGTGGGATGCAATCCAATTCTCCGCTATGCCATCTTCATAGGGATAAGGAATATATAACGTCATATCGGCGATGTAGGGATCCCCGGCTAATTCCTGAACAGCCTTGGCATCGTCTAGGCAAAAAGGACGTAATAGCAGCCTGTCTAGTGGAATGGTCGGCAATGCTTTCATGCACCAGTCCCCCTTTCTTCTTATTTACATTTAATTAGATTTTAGTTCAAGCGAAGGATAAAAAAAAGCCGCCGTTTGGCGGCAGCAAATGGGCACATGTTTTCAACTTCTCCGATGTCCGGCTAGCCCTGTCGATGATCACTGCTGAACGGACCAGCTCACCCCGCCATCAGCCGTCACGGCAGTTCCCTGCAGGAACTGAATCCAGCCATGCTGCGGATCGGAGAAGCCAATCGATCGGACGTCTACCATCTCGGCATCTGCGGGAAAAGGATGATCCGTCCAGGTTCGGCCCCCGTCATACGTCATCAGTAGGCGGGTAATCACACCGTCTTTGGCTTCGAAATCTTCAATAAGCATATACCCGTGCGTTTCATCGCTAAAATAGACAGCGTCCGGATACCAGTCCTTGTCCAGCGTCAATACCGTCTCCTCCGAATGGTCCGCACCGAACCGAATGAGCTCAAGACTTCCCTTGGTGTCCGTCTGCTTCAGCAGCCATCCACTGGTATAGGAGGTCAAGGAGACTTGCATCTCACTAATTTCTTTGCTCACCAGCGTTTTGCCCCAGGTCTTTCCGCCATCCGAAGTGCGATAAATAGCCTTCCCTTCTCCCGTGGCGAACAAGACACCATGATTTGTGTCAAAAAACCGGAAGGCTGAAACGTCGGATATCCCCAGCTTGTTCAGCGATTCGCTGGAAACTTCATGCCAGGTGAGCCCGCCGTCCTGGGTTTTCAATAAAACATGCTGGGGGTCTTTATCCCGGAAAGCCATCATGAAGCCTTCTTTCTCACTGACAAAGCTGATTTTCTCAAGCCGGATATAAGAATCCAGGGAAGCGATGATCTTCCAGTTCGCCCCTCCGTCGATCGTTTTCAGGACCTTACCGCTGTCCAGCTGGGTCCCGATGCCAAATCCGAGTTGACGATTGATAAAAGCCATGTCCTCTGTCGGACTGCCATACGGCTCGGATAGCGGATAAGACTCCTGCCAGCTTATTCCCCCGTCAGTCGAGTGAATGAGAAAATCGGAGCCGTTCATCCCGTCGACGGCGGCCCATATTACCTTAGCGGACACCATCTGTACCTGATTTACTGCCACCGCTTTGCTCACACTGGTAAAGCTGCGGCCGCCGTCCTTCGTCAGCCAAATGCCTCCTTCGATCGGTCCCGCGCCCGGGTGCAGCGAAATTACGCCGGATTTCCCGTCGAGCAGCTGAATACCGTTTACATAAGGACGACCCGTCCGCTGTGTGCTCATTTTAGTCCAATGCTTACCACCGTCAACAGTACGGTAGACGTCCCCGCTCAGCATCCCCTTCTCATTTGTCAGCAGCCATCCGGTATTTTCACTCGCAAACTGGATTTGAAAGGCGGACAAGGGCGAATCCTTCGCAAAGAGATCCAGCTGCTTGGACCATGTCCGCCCACCATTATTAGTCTTTACAACAGCCAGCTTGGTATCATCCTTGCCGACCGTACCGACCACATAGCCGTTGCCGGCTTTTGGAAAGCTGGTGCTGATCGGTCTGAAGTCCTGAATTCCAAACACAGCCGTTTGAAAATGATTTCCCCCATCCTGTGTGAGCAGCAGGCGCCCGTTTACAAGCATCGCGCCGCTTTCCTCATTTACGAACGACAATTTCCGCAGAACGGGATTGCCTTGGCTATGGTCCTCTTGGGATTCGGACTTCCATTTTGTCATCCAGCTGCGGCCGCCGTCTCCGGTTCTCAACAGACGGATCTGTTTGCACTGCAGCTGTCCTGCGCTGCTGGAACAGTTGTCTTCGACCAAAGCATACCCGGTTTTGGCATTGATAAAATCCAGGCTGCGTATATACTTCCCAGGCAAATTCTGTTCCTGCCACTGTGTCCCGCCGTCCTGGGTGGACAGCAGCCTTAGTTGAGCGTCAGTACGCTCTTTGACCGCAAATCCGTTTTTGGAATCGACGAAATCGATGACCGGGAGATCATACGGGATATTCCCGTTCCAAATGAGCTCCTTTCCCTGCTGCGGCTGAATAGGGATATCAGCCGAAGACAGCGCGGCCGCTGCTGGTTCCGTCCCTTTAGCACACCCCGTAAGAACGGCTGCCACAATGGACACAAGGACTGCTGCTCTGAAATGCCTGCGTCTTATTCTCATGTTTAACGCCTCCTTCATCCGCGCAAAAAACATTCTGTAAAATAAATCACCTGTGCTTTACCGTCCAAGGCTTAAGATTGTTTATGACAAGTTTTATTATAGAGTTTGCTTTAGTGCGATGGGTTAAGGATTGTTCTCGTTTTGGAGTCAAGATTTTCATATTTTCACGGTTCGATGTATTGTGAGGGGTTGTTGATCCTTTTGTGACTTTTATAGAACGCCGTTTGTGATATTCGCTTGATATGATTCTACTGCGAATAAAAAACGCATGAGCTATATTGCCTGGGCTTGGTGCGAAGAGAAAGGAAGATTCAGAAATGAGAAAGATGTTTGCATTATTTTTGTCATTGGCATTGGTACTCAGTCTGGCTGTCCCCGCCGCAAGTGCGAATGCTGCACCAGACAATCAAAACAGGAAGGATAACCTTCATGTTCAAGTCGTGCTGTTCGATGGATTCGATTTGCTCGACGCCTTGGCGCCCTATGAAGTATTTGCCGCTTCGGGTATGTATTCCGGTGACAAAGTGACGGTCGAACTGGTATCCGCAGAAGGCAAGCGTTCTGTTCCGAGCGGGCTGGGCGGACCCTCTCTGGAAGCGAAATCCAAGCTGGACCCCCATCAACCGGGAATTATTGTGGTGCCTGGTGCTGCCGGCAAGCCGGCGGGAAATACTCCTGATTCCATTCCGAACCTTCTTTGGAAGGCGAAGCAAACGTCCTTAACCAGCATGATCAAACAGGCAATGAACGATAAAGAAGTGACGGTAGCAACGGTATGCGGAGGTTCCTTATTGCTTGCGATGGATGGACTGCTGAAAGACCGGCATGCCGTGACCAATCCGATTGGCATGGCTGCGTTAGGTGCCGCGGGCGCAATCCCGGTAGAGGCCAGAGTTGTTGAGGATGGACCACGCCTGGTCAGCGGCGGAGGCGTGACTTCAGGATTGGACGTAGCTCTATATTTGGTCGAACGCGAGTTGGGGCCGCAGATCGCTAACGCTGTAGAAAACTTATTCCAGTATGAGCAGCGCGGCACGGTATGGAAAGCCGAAGGCACGGCGCCCATCGACTTTTTCAAGAATACAGCTGTAAAATAAGCGAACGCTGTTCCTTTCATAAGATCAAAGATCGTCGTTTGAGCTGAAAATGTAGTTATGAACATAATAAGACACCTCTAAAATGCCATGGCATGTAAGAGGTGTCTTTTAGTTAACGTATCAGGATCATTTCGGTCGAGATGAACTTCATCAGCAGGATAGAGGTATGTTCGCACCGATGGTCGGTAGTTTTTGTTATTGCGGTTAGTCACTGCTAAGTTAGATCTGCTTCAACTCGAGCTCGCGAGCAATTTCGGCAATAAGGCGGTCGAACCACGGCTTCCCTTGAGGAACCCATTTCCTGGCCGCTTGGGCATACCATGCGAGATGCAGGAAATGATAGATTTGCATAATGCCGATCGGGACGTAACGAACAGGATCAATACCCAGCGAATGTAATAAAGCAGCAGCATCCAGTGATACCGGCCCCCGAATCGGGCGCTGCCAGTCGAGGACCCGGTACCCGTCGTTTGTCACCAGCACATTTTCCGCTTTGAGGTCTGCATGAACATATCCTGAAGGTGAACGGAGTTCGGTAAGCAATGCCGGGGCTTGACTCCACTCGCGCAGTTTGTTGACCTTGCCGATGTCCACTTCCTTGAAGCTTCCTTCATGAATACATTCGGAAATATCATGAAGAGCACCCTCGATATATGCGGCCCATCCTTCTTCCGTACTAATGTCGAACATCATGACAGGCAAATCTCCATGGATCTGTGAGATCATGTCTATCAGATCATTGGCGATGCCGGCTGCCTCCGCATCTTTTAAAGGAACGTCCTTCAGCCGCGGTGCCTGGATTTCTTCCATGAGCATAGCCGTCATATGGCCCTTAGCTTCGATCACGCGAACCGGCACCAGGAGCGGAGATTGGGCACGAGCATAAAATTGGGCTTCCAGCGTCGGCGGGGCTTGCACTTTATAAATGTAACGGCCTCCCTGCTCCGTAACCAGGCTCTGAACACACGATAATGGCCATTCATGGATGGTGATCCGTTGTGAGACCGGGCTGCCAAGATATTCTGCCAGTTCTTCGTCGTCGTGAAGCAGCAAATTAAACGATGGATGACGATGCATGCGATTCTCCGCTCCTTTTCGAAATACTCGGCATATTGCAACCAGGTTTAAATTGGCTAAAACAATTATGAATCTTTTTTACTTCGTGATAGCGATCGGTTATCCTCCTTGATCCTTTCGACCTTTGCAACCCATGATCGCTGATGAAACGGAGCGGCAGGGTAGGACATCGCGGCAAAAAGCCGCTTATTCAGCGGCTTCAATCTTATCACAATGTACTTACCGTAATCTGGTTTATCTAGAAATACCCCTTGGGTCTCTACGGTGTTTATAACGCGTTTAACGCTTCCAGGATTGGGGTTTCACCACTAATCAAATCAAAAGCTTTACCGATCGTATGAGGATTTTCCAATGATGCCAGAATAGCCTCAGCCACATCTTCACGAGGAATTTCCCCCCGATCCAGGTCAACCGCCGCACTGACCTTCCCCGTTCCGGGTTCATTGATCAGCCCTCCTGGGCGAACAATCGTATAATCCAGGCCGCTCTGCTCGAGCCAAATATCCGCATAATGCTTTGCGGCGCTGTAGTAAGGCGCACTCTCCATCCAAAGCTCGCGGTGATGGACCCCGATCGCGCTCACCATGATGAAGCGGTGCACCCCGGCTTGTTTGGCAGCCTCCACCGATTTGATTGCACCATCCAAATCAATCATCATCGTCTTATCGGCTCCGGTATGGCCGCCCGAGCCTGCAGTAAATACGACTGCATCCGCCCCCTCGGCAGCGCGGGCAATCTCATCGATACTTCCTTCCAGGTCAGCAAGCACCGCTTGCACGCCCTGCTCTTCAAATGCCGCTTTCTGCTCGTCGCTTCGTACCATTGCGATGGCATTGTGCTTGTTGGATTCCTGCAGCTTTCTTACAAGATGCCGGCCAATCTGGCCATTGGCTCCGATAATCAGTACGTTCATAATCAATCCTTCCTTTCTTCTATACTAATTATGGATAAATAAGATTGTTTTTAACGCCTTGCTTTCCATATTTGTTATGGATCAGGGCTATCTTTTGGTATAATCATCCTGAGGTGTTTAACGATGGATGGAAAAAGATTTGTACTGATTATGGTCATTGTTTTAGTGATAATTGGCGGCTTTTTTATCGCATTTATGCAGCTTTTGAGTTCAATAGGCAAAATCTGATTGGACCTGCAGGTTCATGTGTTTGAACCCGTTCCATCATTGCGGGCTACTGTACACAAGATCGGCCAGCACTCCCTCTGCAGCTGCCGCTAAGTCCTGTCCACTTAGAAAAATTTGCAGCCCCCGTCTTCCTCCGCTAATGCTGACGACTTCCATGGAGCTCACGGATGTATTCATATACAGCGGATACTTCTTTTTCATGCCCAGTGGAGACACGCCGCCCCGGATATACCCTGTTAAGGATTGAATGTCTTTCACGGGCACCATCTCCACTTTTTTATTGCCGCTTGCAGCGGCCAGACTTTTCAGATTCAGTTCCCGGTCGCCTGGAATACAAGCTGCGATGACCCCTGTCTTATCCCCTTTTAAAATGAGCGTCTTGAACAGCTGGCCGGGCTCCAACCCTACTTTCGCGGCAACCGTTGCCGCATCCAGCTGATTTTCGTCCCATTCATATTCGTGAAGCGAATACTGGATTTGAAGCGTGTCGAGTATTCGGCAGGCATTCGTCTTGGCTGACAATTTTCTTCACCTTTCCTTTGCAATGACGATTCGTTAAATAACTGGCCGTTGAATAGCTCAGTACTATTTTATCATGCTAATGGACGCCTGGAAAAATCTCATCATCGCTGCCAATAGAAAAACAACCTGAACCATGCTCAGGTTGTTTTCTGTCTTTTCATCGAACCAGATAACACGATCGCGATTAAAAAATGCTGTCTGGAACGTAATAAATTTTCTGGGTATTCTGCTTACTGTCGGGATTGGTTACGATATTAAAATAAACGTTCCCGTTTTTGTTTTGTACACCCTCGATTTCATGTTTTCCCACGTTGGTGATTTTCACCAGACTCTTATAAGCTCCTGTGTTAGATATCATAGCAATCTGCGGGGTGTTTCCTTCAGCGCCACCAGACGTATAAATTTCCGTTTTGCCAAGCAGGTCGGCGCCTTGGAAGGAACCGTTCGGTCTCACGATGGCACTGCCCGACTGGGTAAAGCTGGATACACACGCTGCCTTCGCCGCCGCACTATCCAGACGGACCTGCTCGTTGCTGTCCAGCAGCTTGTTCAGTTTAACCGTATCATAAACGGACCAGGTGACCTTTCCTTGTTTCGTTTGAACCCGGAAAAAGGTATATGTGCTGTTTCCGCCGCCGTCAACACGGTACGTGTCGCCTAGTCTTGTGCCCTTTTTGTTGGCGTAATTCATATACGTGAACCGGTGAAGGTCTGTATAATCCAAGGTCTTGCCGGCCGAATATTGAAGTCTCGCGACCTGGAGCGACCAATAATTGCTTGTTGAAGGATCGGCTTTTGAGCTGAAGTAAAAATAGTTGATCCCTTTGTAGGTATACATATCAAGCGTTTGCCCGTGACCGGCATTGGTGATCTTCATTTCATCCTTGTAAGTAGCGGTATTGCCGTTGATAACCAGTCTTGATAGATAGACCGTCCCTTTGGACCGCTGGGTAACATATACGTACTTCGAAGCAATATAAGCTTTCTGAACCGCCAGTTTATGATGAAGTCCTTTGAGGTTGTATGCCAGTTTCGCCGAAGCGTTGACGGTTTTTCCCGGCGATGCCGCAAAGGCGGTCAGACTCGACATCCCAAAGAGCAGGATGGAAAGAGCAACGAAGCAGAATAATTTAAAATGCTTGTTCCTTGAGATCAATGACTGAAATGAATACATCTTGTTGATACCTCCATTTAGAGTTGTTAGCATTATGCTAATAGAAATAACTGGCTATGAAAACCGTTTTTCAAAGAATTAGGGCTAAACACTCACATGATTTTCCCAGCAAAAATAAAAAAGCGCCATATAGGCGCTTCTCTCGCGTGATCCGGTCAATTCGGTATGCAAAAACACCTTAGTCGAGCTTCATTTGCCGGGCCAAGGTGGAAGGGATCTCCTCTTTGTCCACGATCACGTCAATCACAAAAGGCTTATTGAGCTGCAGTGCCTGTTTAAACACATCCGTAAATTCGCTGAGCGTCGTGCACCGTGCACTGTCCGCTCCCATTGAAGCCGCATACGCTGCGGCATCCAAAGGCTGCTTAAAGACCGTGCCGTCGGTTCTTCCGGTAAACTCGCGCATCCCTTTTAATGCCATATCCAGCTGTCCGTTATTGATGACGATAAAAATAACCGGAAGCTGCTCGGCGACGCAGGTTGAGATTTCGGAGCCCAGCATAAATAAACAGCCGTCTCCCGTCAAGCAGATGACGTTCTGGTCCCTGTCGGCAAATTTTGTACCAATCGCCATCCCGATCGCATTGGCCATCGAAGCAAAATAGGAATCGAAGAAAAAGGTGACGCCCGGCTTTACATCCAGCCAACGGACCGCATGGTACCCATGTGCGCCATCATCAGCAAAAACCGTGGTTTGCTCAGGAATGATATCCCCTACCGCCTGGCAGACTTCCGCAACCGAAAGGGATTGAAGCTCGGGCAGCGGATCATGATACCGCTCTCCAACCCGCATGTCATTACTTACAATTTCATTAGGATTCAGGCGCAGCAGCTCCTCCAGATTCGTTGCGATATCGCCGAACACATGCGTATGCTCAGCCTGGATAATCCCGCCCATAAATTCATAAGAGATATCGAACTGAACGATCCTTTGCGGGAAATAAGAACGGTCCAAGCCCGCCAGTGCGGTATCGCTCAATCGCGATCCCATCACCAGCATCAGGTCGACACCCGACTCCAGCAGGTGTTTGGCTTTTTGGTGTCCGCCAAGACCAAAAGGTCCGTAATATTGTGCATGCATCGAATGGATGCTCCCCTTGCCACCGGGAGTTGTGACGACGGGAATCTGAAACTGCTCGGCGAACCTGGCGAGGGGCTCCTGAGCTCCGGAGAGGACGACCCCCTTTCCTGCCAGAATGACCGGGTTTCGGGCGGCTCGCACCTGATTCACCACATCCGTCAGATTGGTTGCGGCATAGTTTAGACGGCTTGACGGAATATGGATATTCGTCTCGGCTACCGGCGAAATCATCACATCAAACGGGATGCACAGATGTACCGGACCTTTGCGCCCGGTCATGGCTTCGCGCAGTGCATGATTAAGGATCGCCGGGAAGGTATCGGCGCGGGAAACCATCGTGCTGAACAGCGTAACGGGCTTCATAATTTCCGCCAAATCGATGCCGAATAACGAGGAATCCTGGCATTGCGGGATCCCTGTTTCTGCCGCCGACTGATGTCCCGTGATGAAGAGAACGGGAAGGCAGTTCATTTTCGCATGCGCTGCGGCAGTGACCAGATTGGTCCCTCCCGGTCCTGAAGTTCCGACGACCACCCCCAGCTTTTTCCCCGCAAAAGCATAACCTCCGGCTGCAAAACCCGCCCCGCTTTCATGCCTTCCGAGAATAAATTCGATTCCCTGGTTGCCAAATTCCAGAATCACGGGGGCAACCGATTTGCCCGGAATTCCGAAAACATGCTGAATATCCAGGCTGACCAGCGTTTCAACTAAGAGCTCTACGACATTTTTCACACAGGACACTCCTTTAAAATGCCTGACAAAGGTAATCGGATATTGAATTCCGTTCCTGCACCCAATCTGGAATCGACGGTGATCTCTCCGTTATGATTGTTAATAATGCGGTAGGATACGGATAGACCCAGACCCGTTCCGTTCTCTTTGGTCGTAAAAAAAGGGTTCTGTATTTTTGTGAGGTTTTCAGGACTAATACCGCTGCCATTGTCAGAAATAGTGATGGTTAGATGTTTGTTTTGTATGGTAGATTTTAAGGTTACGGCTTCTTTAGGCTGAGACGCTTCAACGGCATTTTGTAAAATATTGATCAGTACCTGCTTAATTTGCGAAGCATCGGCATACAGGATGTCCTGGTCGCCGGTATGGTAATCCCGGATAAACCGGATATCGTGCAGCGCGGCCTGTCCTTCCATAAAATCAAGCACGCTGTCAAGGAACAGATTGATTTCGATCGGCTTGACGATTGGAAAAGAAGGCTTGGACATCGTGACAAAATCCGATACGAGATTTTTGACGCGCACCAGCTCCTCGTGTACGAAACCCAAATAACGGGCCGTGTCCGGGTCCAGCGGCCGCTCGCGGATAATTTGCACAAAGCCCATGATGGAGGTTAGCGGGTTGCGGATTTCATGGGCCAAACCGGCAGCCAGCTTGCCGATGGCCGACAGCTTTTCGCTGACGATGATCTGCTGCTCCAGCAAATAACGTTCGGTAATATCCCGCAGCTGCGCATAGGCGCCTTGGATGATCCCGTTTTCAAATATCGGAATGATGTCGGCAAGGCAAACCGTGTGTGTCCCGCCGGCGTGAAAATGAACCTCGATTCCCCGCTGCCGCTGGCCGTTAGCGATCGTTTGCAAAAAATGCGGTCCGAGCTCCGTAATTTGATAGGAGGACTGTCCGACGGAAATATAATCGGGGATGATGTTCAGGGCGACGTGGTTGAAATCGACTACGGTTCCGGAGCGGTCAGCCAAAAGAATTCCGGTATCCAAATTATCGACCATGAGATGGTGCAGATCCAGCTGCCGCTGGTTTGTTTTCCTGAGCTTCAGCTCCCTTCCCATAGATTCCACCATATTCACAAGCATGGCGAGCTGGTAATTGCTGAAATCGACGATGCTTGTCATCAAGGAGATCGTTCCTTCGCGCACCCCATGATTTCCTGGAAACGAAAAAGGGACGCTGTGGCAGGCCGATTCGTGCAGAACAAGATGATAATGATCCGTCCCTACCGTTTGAAACGGAATTTTGTTCTCCAGTGTGATCAGCGTCGCACATATCCCCACCTCTCTCTCAACCAGCAAGCTCCCTTCTTTAATATTCAGCTGTGAAAGATGTTCTCTAATAATCCGATCACCGAAAGAATCAATTACCAAACCTTTGTCATCCGTGACGAGGAATGAAACCATTTGCCCGTTTAGTAATTGAATCGTGTTCTCTCCAAATCCCTTGGTAACCTCTAGTATGTCGGCATATACTCTCTTCTGTCTCTGTAGATGCTCTTCGGACACGGTTGTTACGGGTGAGGGAACATCTGTTGGCTGCATTCCATAAGCGATGCAACGTCGTCGAACCTCGGCGAGGTAATTGTTTTCCATGTGGTCGAACCCCCAAATTACGACTGTACTTCCTATATCTTATAGTAAATTTGGCGTAAGGAATATAAATATTTTGGGGATAAGGCAATATTTTCAAAGTTAATGTCGAACAAACAAAGAGACCGTCCCCAGGTCTACGGACCCAGGGACAGCCTCTTCATGGTGCTAAAGATAATCACAGATCATCTAATCATCCATTGGTTTCAAATCACTAATTTCAAATGGCTTCTTCAACCGAAATCGCTCCGACCGAAGTGGAAAGCGTAATGACCGGACCCCCGCCGTTGAAGTCGGTGGAACCGCTCGATACACCGGAAATGGTTCCGAGTTCGCTCTGAACCTTCAAGGTGCAAGACAAGGAAGTTGCCAGTGCCGCTTGGACTCCGCCTACATCGGTGCCTACCTGAAGAGTGCTGTCCTTCTCCATTTCCTGGATGTCCACACGGACGCTTCCGGCATCCGACTGGATTCTGGAATTCCCTGCAACATGCGCTCCTTCAACGGTTATACGACCAACACTATTTTCAACCTGATACGATCCGTTCAGGTTTTTCATCGTAATGCCGCCGACATCGTTAACAATTTCATAACCGGTGATCCGATCCGGTACGTTGACGACATATTCGATTAACAGCTCGGATTTCCCGAAACGGGACTCTGCCCAATCCCATAAATCTCGTTTGGGATCCCCCTTTGCATGTGTCACGATTTCCATCGTGCCGTTGTTATCCACAATAGAGGTTTCCGCTTGCTCGGCAATATTGCGGTGAGTCTGATCATTTAAAAACCAGATGGTGGTCTCCACGGTGATCTTATTTCCTGTACCCCGTACGAGCGTGATATTCCCTGCTTTATGGTGAATTTGTAGCGATGAATCCGCCCCAACTTCCTGTGCGGCCGTAAGCTGAATGCTGTCACCCTTGCTTTTGATGCTTTCTTCGATACCGCTCACTGTATCCATGACCGTTGTTCCGGCAGTCATTGCCGTTTCGTGCGCCCCCTGCTTGAGCTTTTGTGCAGCATCCTCCACGGTTCCGCAGCCTGCGAGCAGCATGACGGCAAGTACGGCGGTCGTCCCTGTGATTATGTTTTTCATTTGTACCCCCAGTTTCTTCCTGTTTGGTTATGTATAATATTCATTATAAGGAAAATCGCATGGAGCACACCTATCAAAAGGCCAGAGTAATCACTAGACCTTAGTCGAGGATAACGGAATGGACGAGAAGCCCATCAGCCTGCTGGGTATAGATATGAAAGTCTTCACGACAAAAAAACAGCCCGGATCGTTCCAGGCTGTCGTTCGGTATGCTAATGACCCATTCAGCTTTTAGACGGAAGCTGTTTTTCGCTGTTTTTGCCAAAGCCGGACTCATACACGGTAAAAAAGGAAATGTTCGAAGTTTGCACCTGATGCTCATTCAATTCTACCCATTCCTCGCTCTTCAGCCTGGAAATTACACCGCTGACGTCATCGGATATAATATTAAGTGCTTCTCCGCCGACAAAATGAATCGTAATGCTGGTCTCGCTCATCGCTCCCACCTCCCATTCATTTCCTATTGGCATAGTATGGCCCAGGCTGTTACTTCTTATTTACACAAATCAGAAGGAAGGAAATCTGATGGAGGAGCGGCTGATTCTATAGGATATGAAACTATTTAAACAAGTCAGGGTACATTTCTTTCGCCAGCTTTTCCATCCCGTCGATCGTATTGTAGCCATAGCCAAACATATAGTTGTAGTCCACCGCATAGATTTGCTTGTTTTTGATCGCCTTCATGCTGGACAATTTGGGATTCGCATAAAGTGCCTCTTTGAGCTTATCCTGGGTCGTGCCGCCCGTCGTGCTCCAGTCCGGGATGATGAGTACATCCGGGTCTGCCTGAATCAGCATTTCGACGCTGACCTCGCCCGTTTCATTCTTAAAGACATTGTCCAGTTTGACCATTTTGAACGCATCATTAAAAAATGTTTCTTGTTGGGCTGCGTATACGCTCACTTCCTTCGGATCGCTCATATGGAGATAGGCGAATGTTTTCTCCGCTTGGATCCCTGCGAGTTTGGAAGCGATGCCTTCCTGCTTCCCTTTCAGCTCCTGGATGAACGACTCGGCCTTGTCTTGTACGTTAAAAATTTCACCTAGATGTTCAATATCTTTGTAAATCGAGTCATAGGTTCCCCCAGTCACGGACGATTCCAGAACATAGGTTTTGATTCCCATGCCGTTCAAGGTGTCCACCGTACCGACTCCCCAATCGGCGTTATCGAATAAGCCGCCCCGTCCGTAAACCAGGTCAGGATTGGTACCCAGCGTAACCTCTTTGCCGACGTACTCGTCGCTAAGGATATTCAGTTTGTTATATTCCGATTCGACCGCTGGATCCGGTGCCCCGAAATTCGCGCCGACCCCGGCGATTTTGTCGCCAAGTCCAAGGTGAAGCAGCAGTTCCGCTGCCGGGCGGGTATTGGCCATGATGCGTTCTGGCGCCTTATCGAATACCTGCTCTTTTTTCTCCCAGGTCGTTCCGCCTTCCGCCTTCGTGAAATTTTCGATCGTTACCGGATAGTGGCTGGCAGCCTGGGCCTCCGGTTCACTGGTTTTCGCCGCATTTCCGCAGGCGCTGAGCACCAGTATTGCCGCAATCCCGGCAGTCAGCAGCAGATGTTTTTTCACTTGTCTTCCTCCCCTTTTATAGACCATAAGCAAATCCCAACCCGTTCGTAACCGGATTGATATATGTCTTACACTTGATCTGATACAGCGCTTCAATGTTCTCCGGCGTCAGCACCTCTTCAGGCGTGCCATGCGCATATACCTCGCCATGCTTCATCGCATAGAGATAATCGCAGTAATGAGCGGCCATTTCCAAATCGTGAAGCGCGGCCAGCACCCCGATATCCAACCCTTTTACACAAGTCAAAATTTCGAGCTGGTACCGAATGTCGAGATGATTCGTCGGTTCATCCAAAATCATGAATTTAGGCTGCTGCGCGATCGTCCGCGCCAAAATGACCCTCTGCTTTTCCCCGCCGGACAGCGACAAATAGCTGCGCTCTTTATAATCCAGCAAATTCGTTCTCGCCAAAGCTTCTTCCACAATCGCCATATCTTCTGCTTTGTCGGATTCCAGCAGCTTCTTGTGCGGCGTCCTGCCCAGCATGACCATCTGCTGGACCGTTAAATCAAAATTCATCTCATTGAACTGGCCCACGACGCCAAGCCGCTGCGACACTTTCTTTTCGTTCGTTTTCAGCACATCCAGGTCGTCTAAATAAACAGTCCCTTTCTGCGGAACCAGGCTCTTGTATATGCTTTTCAACAGTGTGGATTTCCCGCATCCGTTGGGACCGATCAGGCCAACGAACTGCCGGTTTTTGACCTGGATCGAAACGTTCTTGACGATATCTTTTTTGCCGATCCGGACTTGCATTTCCTTTGCGGTCAACTCCATGTCTCACCCTCCGAAATTGTAGCCTTTTTTCACGATCATGTAGATAAACAGCGGCGAGCCGATCACTGACGTAATGATCCCGATGGGCAGTTCCACATTATGAATCAGCGTTCTGGATAAAATATCCGACCAGATCAGGAACAATCCGCCCAGCAGCAGCGTTCCTGCCGTCAGCCGCTTATGATCCGCGCCAAAGATCCCCCTGCCGATATGGGGAATGATTAAACCGACAAAACCGATCATGCCTGCATAAGCGACCATCGTACCGGTAATAAGCGCAGCGGCGATCATATAAAACTTGCGGTAGGCACTCAAGTTAATCCCGAGCGTAATGGCTGACTCGTCCCCGAGCAGCATCGTATTGAGCACACGGTGCTGCAATAGGAACAATGCGCAGCCGAGCAGTACAACCGCCGCCATGATTGGCGTTTTATCCCAGCTGGAGGAAGCCAGACTGCCCATGGACCAAAATGTGACGGTCTTGATGCCCTCCGCGTTGTTGGCAAAATAAATGACCAGGCTGGAAAAGGAACTGCACAAGGCACCGATGACGACGCCGGATAAGACGAGCTTTACCGATGTTGCTTTGCCTCCGATGCTGGATAACACCAGCACGGCAATCGACGTCACCATGGCCCCGGCAAAAGCCCCGAAAGCGACGCCGAACTGGGACAGCAGCGCACCGCTGCCGAATCCGACCAGGATTGCAAAGGTTGCTCCCAGGGATGCGCCAGACGAAATGCCGAGAATATACGGGTCAGCGAGCGGATTTTGCACGACCGCCTGCATGATCGTTCCGCATAAGGAGAGTCCCATGCCGATCAAAAGGGCAAATATGACGCGGGGCATCCGGACTTGCAAAATGATGTTGACGTAGGAGTCGCTCTCGACATGGCTCATCGATCCCCATTTGCCGTTGGTCAAGGCATGAACGATGATCTCCCACGCCTGCCTGAAAGGAATATGTACCTGTCCAATCGATACGGAAAAGACAGCGGATAACGCGATTAGAATCATCAAGATTAAAATCACTGCATAATAGCCTCTTCCCAACCTAGTCGTTGTTCCTTCCTTCGTATTCAAGAATTCACCTCCTATCGATGCGTACCGATGTCTGTGTATGTAATGACAATGATAATGATTATCATTATCGAATATATTAAGGCATATTCTTCCGCATGACAATCCCTAGTTAAAAAATAAGTTGGGTTTTATGTCCTCACAAAATCATAAAGGCCGGGCACTGTATGCCCGACCTTCGTTTAATTATCGAATTACAATCATGCATTTTTGATAACCTCAAGCGCCTTCTCCAGCGCTCTGTCCCTTCGTTGATACAGATCTTCTCTCCTCACCGGAACTTCGATATCAGGTACGATGCCGATATTCTCAAATGGGTCCCCGTTTGGAAAATAGGAGCGGATGGCTGCGACCAGCACAACGATATTGCCGTCATCGAAATGCTGGACGAGCGGCTGACCGGTTGAACCGTAAGTCCTCTCTCCGATGATGATTGCTCTTCCGTTGTCAATAAACGGCATGGTAAAGTCTTCGGCTGCAGAACCGGTGAATCGATCCACCAAGATAATGACATTCCCTTGGTAGGAGGTTTCGACCGAAGGCTGCGTATAGTCCGGATCAAATACGGAATACCGATAATCCGTTGTAAACGATATTTCGGCATTCGGATGCCGACGGTATAAAAACTCAGGATGGCGCGCCATCTCTTTCCACCACCGATACGGCCGATTCATAAGTTTGTGGGTTAACCTTCCCGGCGTGTTCCCGCCGCCGTTTCCTCTCACATCGATGATGATCGATGAGGCGTGTTGATATTCCCCGATCAGATCGAGAGCCTTCTCTTCAAACCTCGAATGGTTAAAGCTTGGAATATGTATATATGCAATTTTGTCTTGCTGCAGCCATTTTCCTGATGTTTCGCCATTGTTGTGACTGTTATAATCTATAGGCTGACGAGATAACGTAACCGTTCGAGTATGGCCCTGCTCATTCAATAATTCGATATCTGCCTGCTCCTTCATGTAAAAATGCGAAATATACATAGGTAGGCGGCCAGCCATCATACGCCAATCCGTAATCCTGAGCCACTGGTTCAGCTCATTCAGCCAATCATTTATCGATTTGCTAGCAATGGATACCACCATATCTCCGGGGTTGAAAAGCCCGGTGTCGTCTTCCTTTACAAGCCAAGAGCCATCCGACTCCAGCAGTGATAATGGAAACGCCCCGCCATGCGGGAACAGCGCCGCCCTGTCGATATAATTCGAATGTGCATTACAAAGCTGTCCAAAATACGCCCACATCACCTTTTGAAAATCAGCCCGGTTCTCGGCCGCTGCGGCTTTGTCGAAAAACTCTTTTGCGGCTTCCCCCAATTCATCAGGTGTGATGGTTGCACTCTCCCAATGCGCAAATGCCTTTTCGGTCATCCGGATCGTTTCCGATAAAATCAAAAGCCGCTCTTTTAAAGATAATTCCTGCATCCAGCCATTCACTCTCCCTTCGTTTCCATCCGGCTGCGCGTCAGCAAATAAAACTGCTTGGCGAGAAAGGCCGGTGTGTACGGCATGTCATTGCGCAGCCAGGCCACGATCGTACCAATAAGGGCTGCCGATCCATGCCAGATGGCGATGTCCTTGGGTATGCCTGCTTTGTAACAAAAAGACTCGGTCCCCATCTCTTCGATTCTTGCCGAAATTAACTCGGTCAGCATATTTAACAGCCTTTCACTGAATATGGGCGCCTTCCGCGATCCCAAGATCACCTTGTAAAATTTGTGATGCTCCGCAATATGCTCCAAAAGCCGCAGCATCATGAACCAATCCTCTTCCTCGGTTGCCGGTTTTTCCGGCTCGATGCCCACGGCCTGCTTGAAATCTTCGATCATATCATCAGCCATCTTTTCCAGCATGTCGGGAATATCGCGGTAATGCAAATAAAAGGTGACGCGGTTAATGGTGGCACGTTCGGCGATCCGGCTGATGGACATCTTCTCGATATCCATCTCCTGCAGCAGATCGATAAAAGCATCCTTGATGAGCTGCCTTGTACGAAGCACTCTGGGGTCGGTCGGCTGTTTGGAAACGTCGGGCATTTTTTTCCTTCCTTTCTCCTGGCCTGCGTAATAGACAATTTAATAGCAATGTGCAGTAATTCTCAACACTAATCAACATTTAAACAGTTAAACGATAACTAATTTACATTTTCTAGTGAAAACGTTGTTTGTAAGCTCCAACGGTTCTGTCTATAATCTCATTTATACAATGTTAATTATCCAACACATTGTAAATTAAGTCTAGAGAGAAAAGAAAGGAAGGAGTAGATTGAGTCATCCTATGGACACAACCAGTAGTTCGGTCAAGAAGGGCCCGATTCTAATCATTATGATTTTGGGCGCCTTCCTCGCAACACTGAATCAGACGGTCATGAGCGTGGCCACCCCGGAATTGATGATTGATTTCAACATTTCGGCCACCACGGCTCAATGGCTGACCACGGGCTACATGCTGGTCAATGGAATCCTGATTCCGATTACGGCTTATTTTATGCAGAGGTTCACCACCCGCCAGCTGTTCCAAGCTTCGATGATGATCTTCCTCGTCGGAACCATTGTGTCCGCCCTCGCGGTCAACTTCCCGGTTCTGCTCACGGGACGTATGATTCAGGCTGCAGGCGCCGGCATCATCATGCCGCTGTTAACCAACGTAATTTTGGTATTGTTCCCTCCGGAAAAGAGGGGCGCGGCTATGGGGATGATGGGACTCGCCATCATTTTCGCTCCGGCGATCGGCCCGACACTTGCCGGTTACATCCTGGAAAATTTCAAATGGCAAACGATGTTCTATGGCATGATCCCGCTTGCCGTTATCGTCATTATCTGCGGCTTTATTTATTTGAAAAACGTGTCGGAGACCGTCCGCTCCAAGATGGACATCATCAGCGTCGTTCTGTCCACAGTCGCATTCGGCACGCTGCTGTACGGTTTTAGCCAGGCAGGGAGCCAAGGATGGTCCAGCTCCGAAGTACTTGTGTCCATTGCCGTCGGTGTGATTGCCCTCGGGATGTTTGTATGGAGACAGCTGGTTTCCAAGAAACCCCTGCTGGATCTCAGGGCTTTCAAATACAACATGTTCTCCCTGACCACGGTGATCAACATCATGGTTACGATGGTCATGTATGCGGATATGATGCTGCTTCCGTTATACCTGCAAAATGCACGCGGCTATTCCGCCCTGGAATCCGGATTGCTGATGCTCCCGGGTGCGCTTGTGATGGGACTGCTGATGCCCGTCACCGGTCGACTGTTTGACCGCTTTGGCGCCAAATGGCTTGCCGTTGCCGGATTGATCATTACGATCGCAACCACAGCCGGATTCATCAACTTGACGGATCATACCACCTATGCGTATCTGCTGCTCATGTCGACAGGACGCCGGATCGGTATGGCGCTGCTGATGATGCCGATTCAGACCGCAGGTCTCAACCAACTGCCTGCCCGATTAAACGCGCATGGAACAGCCATATCCAACACCGTGCGTCAAGTGGCTGGTGCGGTCGGTACTTCCCTGTTGGTAACGGTCATGTCCGACCGGACGAAAACGCATCTGACGGACATGATGACGTCCGGCGGCGCAGCGGCGAATCAGAAGCAACTGGTGCTTGAAGCGACCATCCAAGGAATTAACGACGCCTACGTTGTCATTATCGGCATCGGTATTGTTGGCCTGCTGCTCTCGTTCTTTATCAAGCGTACGTCTCGGAGTATGGAGCATGCATCCGAAGCTGCGATCCAAAAAGGCGTCGTGAGAGAGGCATAAGGGTTCGCCCATAGTCTTGATCCAACCGTTACAACCGGTAAGCGGACCTTTAGGCATAGGTCATTCGGTCGTGGTTCCTCTGTAGATTATATGTTAAATTAACATATGTTAATTTAAATATATTCCAAATAATTCAAACCGGGAGGGAGTATTATGCAGAAGGAAATTATCTCCTTAGCTAAAATCACCCAATTTCGATCCGCCGTGGAAGAATTCAGTCCCTTTGAATGGTACAGGCACCACTTGGAACATGATCCGATCAGCTATAATGAGGAAACGAATTCCTGGAATGTCTTCCGGTATGAAGATGTAAAAAGAGTATTGAGCGATTACGAGTACTTCTCCAGCGTGAGAGCACGGACGACGATCAGCGTCGGCGCCGATAATGAGGAGGGTCAGCATAACTCCGGGCGGGTCGATCTCAGCTCGGATCCTCCGGAACACCGCAAAAGCCGCAGCCTGCTGTCGGCGGCGTTCACGCCCAGAAGCTTGAAGCTGTGGGAGCCGCGCATCCATGAGGTGGTCAGCCAGTTGATCAAGGACATGGGTGACGACCCGGTCATCGATATCGTCAAGAGCTTCTCAAGCGCGCTGCCCACCATCGTGATCGCCGACCTGCTTGGCGTTCCTTCCGAAGATCGCTTCTTGTTTAAGGAATGGGTCGATCATCTGTTCCTCCCTCTTCCGGCCGACAATGTCGAAGATGTTCAGGAGCTGAAGCGGCAGGCGGCAATAAATTACTACAACTATCTCTATCCTCATGTCATCGCCAAAAGAAGCCAGCTCACCGATGATATTATTTCCGACCTGATCCAGGCCGAGGTCGATGGCGAACGTTTGACCGATGACGAAATCGTCCGGATGACCATGTTCATTCTCGGGGCCGGCATTGAGACGACAAGCCATCTGCTGTCCAGCACGTTCTATTCCTTCCTGTATGATAACGACCAGATCTATGGCGAGGTCCAGGCTAACCGCGAGCTTCTTCCGAATACGGTGGAAGAAATGCTTCGCTACCGGTTCCACATGGCGAAAATGGACCGTACGGTGAAGCAGGATAATAACGTGCTCGGCGTGGAGCTTAAAAAAGGAGACGTCGTCGTCGCTTGGATGAGTGCTGCGAATATGGATAAAGAGGTTTTTGAGGACCCGTTTACGCTGAACATCCACCGTTCCAACAATAAACGGCATTTGACCTTCGGCAACGGCCCGCACTTCTGCCTGGGAGCACCGCTGGCCCGGCTGGAAGCCAACATCGGCCTGGGGCTGTTCATGGACCAATTTGAGCGGATTGAGCCCGTTCCAGGATTCAAGCTGGAAGATCACCTAACCCCATCCGCCGCCGGACAGACGCTGACCTCTTTACCGGTACGCGTGATACGCCGGTAGTAAGCATTTCATCGAAAGGGTGAGACCGAATGCCTTATGTGATTACTTCGGGATGTATTGATGAAAAAGCGGCAGAATGCGTGGACGTTTGTCCGGTAGACTGCATCGAGGAAGGCCCGGACCAATTTTTTATCGAGGCGGATATTTGTATTGAGTGCGGTGCCTGTGAGGTAGCTTGTCCGGTCGGAGCCGTTTTTTACGATACGGATGTGCCGGACGAAGAAAAACATATGATCCAAAAAGCGGAGGATTTTTATAAATCGTGATGATGCGATCATGAGAACAGCCTGCCGATCCAGAAATCGGCAGGCTGTTGCTGTTACGGAGAGTACGCAGAGATCGGGCTACCTTCCTGTTACGACTTACGGCGAAACTTTAAAGTTATCAAAATGCGTATGCTTATTGGCCGTTCTGACGCCTGCTTTGCCATGCGTGAACGGGTTCAAACTGTTGTCCGTATAATCGATTTTCGGTTGGTTCATATCATCCACATAAACTTTCATATTTGTCCCTTTCGCCACCACTTTCATATGGTACCAGGTGTTGGTCGCATAAGTCTGCGGAGCACTTTTGATGAACGTCCAGCTGTAACTCATCTTGCCGAGGTTAACCCCGCTTGTCGTCAAATAGGCGTAGTACCCCTGGAAGGCGTCATAGTTGTTTTGCCCCCGCTCCGTGCCATGGGAAGGATTGGACACCCTGAAGAGCAATCCACCGTCACCTCCAGCGTCGATCATTTTGACGTCGGCTTCGACCGTGTAATCCGCCCAGTTCGCGTCACCGATCGTGGACTTGGCAGGTCCAGAGCTCCCAGCGCTGTACTCGCCGTTCTCTACGGCCCATGTCCCTTCAAAGCGCGTCCATCCGTTGTCATTCCCATCGTTAAAGTCATCGCTAAGCGCTGGGACTTGTGCGTTCTTATGGAACGTCATCCGCGAGAAATCGGCCTCGCCTTTGACGAATTCGACTCGAAGCTCCCGCTGCCCGGCGTTCAGATAGACTCCCTTCTTCGTTACGGTCTGCCAGTTATCCCAGTCCCCTGTGTTTGGCACGTCGATGATTCCCGTTACGTCCGTCGATCCGTCCCACAGGCGGATTTGCACACCGTTCATCGTCGTGGCCATTCGGAAGTCGATATCGTAATAACCGCTTGATTCCACGTTGACTTTGTATTTATACCATTCTCCCGTTTGATTCCAGCCCAGATTAAACAGCCCTTCGCTATTGAGACGAATATCGCCCGCGTCCGTGCGGTACGCGCCGCCGATATTATTCGCGGTCGTGTCATGATAGGCGACACCCTCGCCTCCTTTCATGTAATGCACCGCTTCGATCGTGCCTGGAACCGGTTTGTAAGCATCCCATGCGCTGCTTCCGTTGACATCGTTACTGACAGCGATATAGCCGAAATCCGCATGCGTATCTTCCGTCAGGACACCGATTTTACCTCCGCCCAAATTGGCCGTCCGCGTCCCTTTCAGCATGCCGTCGACGTAATACTTAAACGTCGTGCCGGACTTCTCGATGCGAATGCTGTGCCATTTCGTGTAATCAAAACCTGCAGGCAAGTCGAACGTTTGCCACGCTTGATCCACACCGTTGATCCGGAAGGACGTCGCAAGGCGGTTGTTTTTCGAGCTTAGCAGCGCTACGCCATAATTGTTCTCATCCGTATACGAGAAGGTGGCCCCGTATCTTGGGCTGGCGGAAGTGCCCCGCTTCATTTCTTTCGTATTGAATTCAGCCGTATAATCGGAAGCGCTGGATGCCGACGAAATCTGTTTGTACCAGGTCGTATCCCCGATCGAGTCCTGCCACATCAGCTCCTGATTGTAGATGCCCCAATGGCCGCCGTTGACATTGGTCCACCCGCTGCCGATCGATGTCCGGTCGAAGTAATCGTAGAATGTGGGCATCGCCGGATCCTGCTGCGGCGTTGTTGTCGGTCCCTGAACGATCATCTTGTCGTTGTTCCAAACGATGCGGTCCATATTCAGATGACGGAGCGGACCGACTACGCCTGGCCCCTCCAAGTTGTGATACACGATGTAATGGGTATCGAGGTTAGGGCCGACCACCACCGTGTTGTGACCAAGTCCCACGGTCGGGCCTTCCGTGCTGATTAACGCCGGATTAAGGCTGTCGGCAACGTAACCGGACCGCGGACCTGTCGTACTCACCGCATAATCTACCCGGTATCCTTTGCTAAACACGTGATTGCCGGTATAAGTCATATAGTATTTGCCGTTCCGCTTGAAGACGGTCGCCCCTTCGGTCCAGCCTCCCATGCCGACACCTGTAGACGAGCTCGCCCCGATTGATGTCGGGCTGCTCATCGGTGCTGCATCGATGCGTCCCTGACCGGCATGATAGAAGCTGAACGATCCGTCGTCGTCGATAAAGACGTGTCCGTCGATCGTTTTGCCGAGATTGCCGGTAACGACGTTGAACGGACCGGTAGGACTCGTGCTGCTGAGAACGTAATGTCCTTGGCCTGCCGGCGATGTATACATGTAGAACATGCCGTTCCAATAGACGACCTCAGGTGCATAAGCGCCATGCGTAATCGGGTCCGTTGCGGCCAAACCCCGGTAGGACCAGTTCACCAAGTCCTTGGAACTCCACACCTTAACGCCGTCATCCGTATCTCTTGTACTCACATACAAATAGTAATATCCGTTAAATTTCAAAACGTAAGGGTCTCCGAGTCCATACTGCCCCCATTCGTCAGGAAGTGTTCTCGGGTTTTGATAAGCAGAGGTTTCGGTGGGCACCGTGGTGATCAGGGAAAATGTAACCGCTACCAATATTAGCCATCGCAAGGATTTCACTATGATATTACCTCCCTAATTTGTACGATAGATTACGTTTTTCGTAAATGGATCTGATAACGGGAAGAGCCAAAAGAATTATGATTCTTTTGGCTCTTGGAGTATCGGCGTTCGGTTATGCCATATTGATCTGTTTAATTTTCTCGAGCGGAAATTTTGGCGTACGGTCTTCGTTCAGAATCCCGTTAATCTCCTGCTGTACATCAGTCAGCTGCGTATAGCAGTAGCCAACGATGGAATCCACACTCTTGATCGCCATCGTCAATCCCTCGAACCGGCTCAGAAACTCCTCTTCAGTTGCGACTTGACGTCCGTAACCCCAGCCTTTGTCCGACCGGAACGCAATGCCGCCGTACTCGGTGATCATTATAGGCTGGCCCCGGTATTCATACCCTTCGGCAAAAGCGAATTTCCATTGGTTACAGGTCGTTTCGCAAGTTAAGACAGCCTCCAGGTTCGAGTACCGTTTCATGAACCCGTCTCCATTTTCGACATAATCATGCAGTGTCAAAATATCGGATACGGTGTGCTCCCAGCCATCGTTAGTAATAACCGGCCGGTACGGATCAATCGCTTTGGTTAAATGATAAATGCCCTCGGTGAACTTCTGCTGTCTTGTGTCGCGAAGGATCGATGCAATCCCCCAAGATTCATTGAAGGGTACCCACGTGATAATGCTCGGATGATTGTACTGCTGCCGGACGATCTCCAGCCATTCCTTCGTAAACGCCTCGACCGCCAGATCGTGGAATTCAAAGGTCGCAGCCATTTCAGACCATACCAGCAGACCTTTTACATCGCACCAATAGAGGAAGCGGGCGTCTTCGATTTTCATATGCTTGCGAACACCGTTATAGCCCATCGCTAACATGCTGTCGATATCTTCGATCAGGGCTTCCTCGCTCGGCGGTGTCAAATGGCTGTCCGTCCAGTACCCCTGATCCAGGATCAGCCTTTGGTAGATCGGCACGTTATTCAGCAGCACCCGGCCATTTTCGATCGAAATTTTTCTCATTCCAAAATAGGAAAAGACGCGGTCCACCACTTGGCCGTCCAAAGTCAGGACAAACTCAACATCGTACAGATTCGGGTGCTGCGGCGACCAAAGGCATTTTTTCCACGGCCCGTTCGCCTCATGAATCAGATCCACTTCCACCGTCAGGCAGGGGCGGTCAATCACTAAGCTCACCCGCTTCACAGGCTTGCCCTTCAATGTAACGATCGCCTCCAGCCTCAAATCGCCTGAAGTTTCCACCCCCTCCACTTGGTAATCGAAACGGACAATCGACCGGTCGACATCCGGTGTGATTTTGACGGTTTCCAGCCGCTGCTCTTCTACATATTCCAGCCATACCGTCTGCCAAATGCCCGTCGTCTGGACATAAAAGCATTCGAAGTTGTCCTTCGTCCAGCGCTGTTTGCCGCGCGGCTGGGTGCATCTGTCGCTGTCTTCTGCTTTCACCGTAATTTGGTTATCGGCGCCAAAGACCAAATATGGCGTGATATCAAAGGAAAAGGCGGCATACCCGCCCTGGTGGCTGCCGGCCATCTGGCCGTTGATCCACACTTTGGCAACGTGATCGACGGCTTGAAAATGCAGGATGACCCGTTTTCCCCCGGCTTCTTTCGGGATATGTACCTTTTTGTTGTACCAGACGTAAGGGTGGAACTCTTCGATCCCGATTCCGCTCAGCCGGGTTTCGTACGTAAAAGGAACGTTGATCTTATGCGTTTCAGCGAACGTCTCCTGCCAGCGTTCCTGTTCTCCCGCGTTATGGTCGTCGAATCGGAAATCCCACGCTCCGTTCAGGCTCATCCAGTCGCCTCTGACGAACTGCGGCCTGGGATAATCCTTGATATAGCCTCTGGTTGTCATTTTGCCACTCCTGACCTTTGTTCTTTCTTGATTTCTACCGCATACACCGATGTTTTCCGTAAAGGATAACCGTCCTGCCAGGCGGAAACCGGAACGACACGGGGCACGCATTTGATGCGCTCCGGTTCGAAAACGGAGTTAATGTCTTCGAAAAAGTCGCCTGTGATCTCATGTAAAATAGTGTCACCGAAAGGTTCGAATGAAAGCAGGTCAAGCTTCGCCTTTACTTCATGCAGGCTGCGGTTCACGATCAACAAAGTGATGACGCTGCCGTCCTCGTTAATACCTGCGGTCACGTCCAAGTCAGGCACCGCATCAAGCCCGATGCGCGTCTGCTTCGGCGACTGCACGGCAAAGGTGCCGCACTCCGCATCCACCGGCAGGATCCGCCGGATGTCCCGGTTGGCGTACAGCTTCAACACTTCATAGGTCGGCGTTCCGTACACTGTAAGCGGCAGGCCGCTCCAGCCGGGCTTCTTGCCGCGGTATTGATCGGCATAGTAATCGCCCACACGGATGCAGCCGCCAAGCCAACCGTTCACCAGATCGGAGAAGCTGCCGATGTGCACCATATCGCTCCTGCGGAGCATTTCGTTTAGGTTGGCGGCGTTGGCCACGGCGGCCCCCAGCGTGTGCTCATCCGGCAGCCCTTTTCGCACCGTGTTCGGAAAATACATGGTGTTGTACTCGGTGACGGCGAGCTTCACATGGCTGTGCTTCGGATTCGCGTGTATGAGTTCCTCCGCCTGCCGGATATCTTCTCGGGTCCATTCCGGGAAGGTTGCGATGGCTTTATATCGTTCCTCCGCCGGCGTATCGCGGTTCATCCCAAAGCGTCCGAAACCGTGGTATAAATGCATCGTCAAGTAGTCGATATGTTCGCCCGCAATATCGAGCACCGGCTTGTTCCATTCCGGGTCGGTATGCCCGCAGCCCAAGATGACGATGGACGAGTCGACCGCCTTCATCGCTAGCGCGAACGCCTTGCAGCGCTCGGCGAATTCATCGGCGGAGCAGGTTCCCACCTGCCAGTCGCCCCATACTTCGTTGCCGATTTCCCAATACCGTACGTTGTACGGCTCGGGATGACCGTTCGCCGCCCGCAGCGCTCCCATCGGCGTGTCGATGCTTCCGTTGCAGTATTCCACCCACCGTGCGGCTTCCTCGGCCGTACCAGACCCGTCGTTGACCGAGATCAGCGGTTCCACCTGCAGCTCTTGGCAAAACCGGATAAATTCGTCTGTCCCGAAATACTTGCTCGTCCATCCGCCCCAAGCTTCGTTGTACATCACTGGCCGCTCCAGTACCGGACCCACGCCATGTTCCCAGTGGTATGCGCTGATGTAATTCCCCGAGAGCCGCATCATGCCCGCATTCAGTGGCCGGGTCATATCGATCACCTCGCGTTTCACCAGGCCGATGTTGTCCTCAGGAAGCAGGGATACGTGATCGAGCCACAGCATGCCGGTGGAAACATGGTCGGTCCAGCGGGGATGGTCTGCCGGAACATAGACGCGAATCTCCGCGTCGGCGCAGTTTCTGGAGACGGGCAGGCTGGCTTCGTATTCCTGCCAATTGTGGCTTTTGAGCTCCATTTTCACACGCCCAAGAAGCTCCTCTGTCCGCCGGTCCACCGCGTCCAGTATGATATAACGGAGCTCAACGGATGCGCGGGCGACAATCCGGACCGTGTATGTCATCGGTCCCTTTAGCGCAGCGTTCTGTGCGATGCCAGCGTATGCCTCATCGTCGCTCACGATCCGAATGCGCTGAGCGCGGCCTGAATGTCTCAGTGCCGGCGCTTCCAGCGCATATTGCGTATTTCGTCCGTTCGTAAAGGGGAACCAGCTTCCCGACACGGCGCTCTCTCCGGTTTTCTCGCTTTCAAAATCCATATCTCTTAAGGGAAAGGCCAGCATCGCTTCCATATGGTCGCGAATATCTTCCACAAAATGCCCGAAGAGATAGGGGTTAACCGTATGTTCAGCAGGCCGGCTGCAGTCGATTGTTATCGTCGCATTCGTTTGCACAATGTACCTCCATAAGTAAGATGTTATTAAACGCCGCCAATAAAGGCGTCTGCCCTTGTCTATCCTTTAATGGAGCCAATCATGACGCCTTTGACAAAATGCCGCTGCACAAAAGGGTACATAATCAAAATCGGCAGGCTGGAAATAATGATGACCGCGTACTTGATACTTTCCGCAAGCAGCACCTTACTCTCCAGTCCGACGTTGCCGTCAACGGCGTCGGTCTGGCTGATCAACAGGATTTCCCTCAGGACAAGCTGCAGCGGATACCGTCCCTCGTCGCGGATATAGATCAGGGCATTAAAAAATGAGTTCCAATGGCCGACGGCATAAAACAGCACCATAACGGCCAGTATTGGCTTGGACAGGGGCAGGATGATGTTGATCAACAGCCGCCAGTTCGAGCATCCGTCGATGTGGGCGGCCTCCTGCAGTTCCCAAGGGATGCTGCTCTGAAAGTACGTTCTCATAACGATCAGGTTGTACGTGGAGATCGCTCCCGGAACGATCAAGGCCCACATCGTGTCCAGCATGCCCAGATTTTTGACAAGCAAATAAGTAGGGATCAGCCCGCCGCCAAAAAACATCGTAAGCGTAATGATGACCATCAGCATTTTCCGGCCGGGCAGATCGGGTCTTGACAGCGGATAAGCCGCCAATATGGTCAGGATCATATTGACGATCGTGCCGACTACCGTATAAATGATCGTATTCATGTATCCCGTCCATATTTTTCCGTTATGAAAAATATTCGAGTACGCGTCCAAAGACACGCTTTTCGGCAGCAGCCATACTTCCCCGTTCAGCACCTTCGCCGGGTCGCTGAACGAAGCGCTGACCACGAAAATGAGCGGATAAAGCACGATCAGAATGATGAGCGATGCGATCGTATACACGATCGCATCGAACACCCGCTCATCCCTGGGTCTGCTGATCATAGCAGCAGCTTGTTTAGACATGGCGCATGGTCCTCCTTTACCAAAGGCTCGTTTCCGACGTTTTGCGTGCAAACCGGTTCACCAATAGCAGCAGCACCAGGTTAATGACCGAGTTGAACAGCCCGATGGCCGCGGTGTAGCTGTACTCTCCTTTGAGAATACCGGTGGTGTACACAAACGTGGAAATGACATCGCTCGCCTCAAGGTTCAAATTGTTCTGCATTAGTAATATTTTCTCGAATCCGATGTCCATGAAATGGCCGATGTCCAGGATCAGCATGATCACGATGACGGGAACGATTCCCGGCAAGGAGATATGCCACACGCGCCGCAACCGGGAGGCACCGTCCATCTTCGCCGCTTCGTACAGCTGGGGATTGATCCCGCTGAGCGCCGCGATGTAAATGATGGATTGCCAGCCCATGTTCTGCCATATGTTCGAGCCGATGAAAATCGTTTTAAACCAGCCGGCCTCCTCCAGAAATCGGATCGGCGAACCGCCGAATGCCTCAATCAGCGAATTGATCGGCCCCGTCGTAGGCGAGAGGAATACGTTCAGGATGCCTACGATGACGACGACGGAAATAAAGTGCGGTATGAACGTAATATTTTGCAGCAGCTTACTGAACGACTTGCTGCGAATTTCATTGACGATCAGCGCCAGCACGATGGAAATCGGAAAAGCGATCAGCAGCGAGAACAGATTAATCGATAACGTGTTCCACAGCAGCCGCCCGAAATAATACGAATCGAAAAACCGTTCGAAATGATCGAAGCCGACCCAGCCGCTGCCTATAATTCCTTTGGCCGGATTAAAATTTTTAAAAGCAATTTGCAGACCGTACAGCGGCCCGTAATGAAAGATCAAATACCAGGCGATCGGCACCAGCAGCATGAGATACAGGTCGTACCGCTTGACCATCTGAATCCATATGCGTCTCCCCCGTCTTGCGGAAACCCGGGATGGAGCGGCCGTCGCCTGGACTTGCGCGCTCTTCATAACCATCTACTCCTTACCTCATGAGGAAATATCATCAAATTCGATTACTTTTCCATCTTGTCATAGGCTGCTTGATACATCTCCTGAAGCTTGTCGATCTGCATCTTTTTCAGCGTGGATTGGAATTCATCCCATTTATCGAAGCTGAGCGCACCGGCAATGAATTTCGTGCTTTGCTCTTCGTAATACTTGTCGATATCGTTCCGGAGGATGTTGACTTCCTGTGCCGTCTTCTCGTCGAACATCGGAGCCGCATAACGGACCTTCGGCATGTATGGATCCAGCTTCTTCTGAGCTTCCTGCACCTGAGGAGGATTGATATAAGAGGCTACCTTATCACTAATGAGGTGTGGCGCTCCTCCCCCTGCATAAGGTGTAATTTTTGGCTGGTTATCGGTCTTCAGGAAGTCTTCTTTATAATATGGAATTCCGTCCTTCAGCTCATAGTGCTCGCCTTCTCGCCCGAACCGCAGCAGGGTCGATCCTTCGTCGCTGTAGAAATAGTCGATCCAGCGCATGGTGATTTCCGGATATTTATTGACGGACGAAATGGCGAAGGCACCAAAGTCACGCGGCACCGGCGCTGTCTGGGCCTGCAGCCGATCGCCGTGCGGACCTGCCGGAGGCGCAATCCCTACATATTGGTCGGCAATTGGCAGAAAGTTGTTGTTCGTCTGATCAAAGAAAAATCCGGCATTGCCCGAGCCCTGTTTGGCCAAATACTGTGCTTCCTTCTGCGAGAACAACTCCGGATCCAGAAGCTTCTCTTTGTACAGCTTGTTCAGGTACATGAGCATCTCTTTGTTCTTCTCGCTGCCCATCCAGATGTTAACCTTGTCGTTCTCCAAATTGATGTTGTAGCCAAGCTGCTGATCGAGACCAAACGATCCGCTCATCAAGTTGACGACAGCCAGGCCCGCCCGGGCGGTCATCGGAATTTCATCCTTCTTGCCGTTGCCGTTTGGATCCTTATCGCGGAAGGCCACCAGCACATCGTACAATTCGTCCGTCGTTTCGGGCTCTTTCAGGCCCAGCTTCTTCAGCCACGCCTCATTGATCCACTTCTTATCCGTACGGGCGGCTGCAAGCGTCACGATTCCCGGGATCGCGTAAATGTGGCCTTCCGGTGTCGTGATCGCCGAGCGGATTTCCGGGTACTGTTCCATCAGTGATTTCAGGTTCGGCGCATATTTGTCGATCAGGTCTTCCAGCGGAATCAATTGGCCAACGGCACCATACTGCGTCGCTTCAAGCGGCGTAATGCCTGAGCGGTAAAAAGCGTCGGGCAGCTCATTGGACGCGAACAGCAGGTTTTTCTTCTCCTGGAAGCCGTCTGTCGGCGCTTCGGTGAAGTTTACATGCACATTGCTCATTTTTTCATAATCCTGAAACACCGGCATGTCCTTGAAAGGACCATTCAGCGGAGCAATCCGGGTGAACATGTTCAGTGTGACGGGCTCTTTAGTTAGCGGAAACCCGGTCTCATTCACCGTTGCTTCGGACGGCTCTGCCGTCTTGGCTTCGGATCCCGAACCGCTGTTGGAGCTGCAGCCTGAGAGCAGTAAAGCGGAAACGAGCGCTGTGCTCAGCGCGTATTTACCCCAAAGTTTGTACATGATTCTATGACCTCCGTTTTTGTATATTTGGGAACAGTTGAAAGCGTTTCCCCTGGTGCATGTGAGTATTATAGTTCACCCGGCATGACAGCAAATTCTACTTATTTGACTATTTACTCCACATATTTTACGGTTTCGACCGCTGTCGTTCCGGACGGAGGCTCTCCACATAAGCATGCGGTGTCATCCCGGTCAGCTCCTTAAACACTTTGAAAAAGTAGTTATATGTCGTAAAGCCCACTTGGCTGCTGATTTGTTTGACCGAATATTGATCGCTCTCCAGCAGCTTTTGGGCCGCTTCGATGCGTATGCGGTTTACGTATTCCGAGAAGTTGCACTGCGTCTCCTCTTTGAATAAACGGCTTAAATAAGAGGGATTGAGCCCGATGGAAGCAGCCACCATTTCCAGGTTGATATAACCTTGATACCGCTCCAATATAAAATGGATAGCCTGCGAGACATGCCGGGAATAGCTGCCTCCAGCACGCTGACGCTTCAGTAAATTCAGCAAGGCGGTGAAGTAGGATCTCAGCCATTCCTCAAGCTCATCCATGCTGCCGATCCGCCCCAGATCGCGTCGAGGTGGGAGTTCGGACATGGCGGCTTCTGCTGCAGGCGTGGAAATGGACTTTTTCAGAGCTTTGTCGCCGGTTTGAAGCAGTTCGCTGACAATCATCTGCACTGCAGGCGAATGAAGCGGCTGATGGCATACAGAACCGCAGACGGAGGCGATCAACTGCTGCATCCTTTCCTGGTCCAGACTTTCCAGGGCAAGAAGCAGCTGTTTCTGTTCCTCAATGGTCAAGGCAACGCGAAGATGCTGCACGTTTTTTGCAGCAGGCTCGTTATGGGTTACATGTTCGGATGGTATCTCATTCTCCACGGCAGGAGAGGTATCGAGCGCCTTTTCGGCCGATCTGTAGCTCGTCCCCAGCTGCATCAAGCTAGCACATGGATGCCCAAGAGCATAGACAGATTTCAAATTCAGCATCAGCTCCAGCGCATGCTGAACTTTGCCCATCCAGCGGTGCGCCTCGCTGCTGCCGGCATTTTCGCTGCGCTCCTTGAACGCAAACACAACCATCAGCCGCCCGTTCTCCACATAAGCGGCCGTCCGCTCATGGATATCTCCAAGGCTCTGCTGCATCACATCAACCGCCTGCTGCACCAGACGGTTTGTTTGGCTGTCGCTGAACGATTCCGTCAGCAGCAGGAACGGGATGATCTGCAGTGCCGCTGCCGCATAACGGACAGCACCTGGATACAAGCCTTCCAGCCCGCCCGCAACCTCAAGGCTACCTACCCCTTCCCCGTGCTCTCTCACCAGCTCGGCAATGCGGCTTCTGATCAATACGGGCTTCATCGTCTCCGCCATTTTTTTGCTCGCCAGCCTTCCTTCCTCCACCCGGTCTTCTTCCTGCAAATCCTTAACGGCTTTGCCCAAAACGTTCAGCAGCAGCGCCTCATCAAGCCGGTGCTTGAGCAAATAGTCGACCGCCCCATTCCGCAAGCATTCGCGGACATAATCGTAATCGTCATAACTGCTGAGCATGATCGTCTTAACCGACGGATACCGCTCACGGAGGATGCCTTGGAGCTCTACCCCGTTCATCTCCGGCATGTTCACATCGATAATGGCGATGTGGGGCTGCGACTCCTCCATCATCCCCAATGCTTCCGTCCCGCTGTATGCTTCGCCGACGAACTCGAACCCGTGCTTCTTCCAGTTGAATAACGTTCGAATGACATTGCCAATCAACGGCTCGTCGTCGATCAACAGTACTTTAAACATCATCAGACCACCTCTTCATCAGATTGATCGCTGTTACGAATTTGCGGAAAACGAATTTCTACCTTTGTATATAGTCCCGGCTCGCTGTATAAGCTCAAACCGTACGAATCGCCGAACATTCTTACGATCCGTTCGTTCGCATTGCGTACACCCATGCTGCTGAAGCGTGACGGCGTATCCTCACGTCCCGCTGCTTCAAGAAGAGCGTCGATCTGGTCCTGCGTCATGCCCCGGCCGTTGTCCGTGACTTCGATTCTCAGTTCTTGATGCTCCGCATAGACCCGAATCAGGACGAAGCCCCCTTCCCCGGATGGGCCGATGCCATGCATAATCGCATTCTCGACGAGAGGCTGGAGCATCAGCTTCAGCACACGGCAATCCAGCAAAGCGTCGTCTTCGATCTGCGTGTGCACCTCGATGGGTTCCAAATATTTGTATTTCACGATGGATATGTAGCTGTTCACATAGTCAAGCTCTTCGCGCAATGTTAAAAATTCGTTGGAGTTCCCAAGTAAACCCCGCATGAGCTCAATGAGGGAGCCGGATACTTCCTCGATATTGGGCACCCCGTTCAGCTTGGCCAAGTACTTGATCGTATTCAGCGAATTATACAAAAAATGCGGACGAATCTGCGCCTGAAGGGCGGTCAGCTCGGCCTCCCGCTTCTTCTTCTCGCTTAATCGGATGCCTTCCATCAACCGTTGCAATTCGTCTACCATGCTGATGAACACGCGGTACAGCTGTCCGATTTCGTCCTTTGAGTGAATCTCCGTTCGGGGAAACGACAGATTCCCGTCCTTCACCTGCATCATCATCGATCTGAGCCGACGAATATTTATTGTGGTCCGCGAAGAAACCTGATGGGAACCGATCAGGATGACGATAAAGACGATGATCGATACCTCGGTCATCAAATTACGGATTCGCGTCGATTCGCTAAGTAACGAATCAAGCGGAATCAGTGCCAGCGTGCTCCAGCCCGTATATTCGGAATGGCGGCTGACCACGATGTAGGACCTGCCGTTGATCTTCTGCTCCACGACGTCGTTATCTCCGGCAAGCTTCCCTTTGATCTGGACGATTCTGTCCAGCGGAGGCG
This sequence comes from Paenibacillus sp. SSG-1, assembly GCF_002224835.1. Lineage (NCBI taxonomy): Bacteria > Bacillati > Bacillota > Bacilli > Caryophanales > Paenibacillaceae > Paenibacillus > Paenibacillus sp. SSG-1. Next base: position 2,590,683 of record NZ_MBRK01000001.1, on the reverse strand, counting down.
CATAAGAAGACGGCCCAGACTCGGATTGATACACATAGCCGTTCTGCTCATCAAGAACATACAGCATGCTGTCCGCGGTCGGTTTGACTCCGTACGTTTTTTTAATAAAGTCATAGTCCAAGTCAACCATGACGATGCCGACCGTCTCGCGGTTATAGCGAATCTCGCGGCCGACGGTAATGGCATCCGCCGTTCCTTCCGGCTTAAAATACGCATGACGCGATCCATTGTGCAGCATGTAGTTGAGCATCGAAGTACCCAGAACGCTCCGGTCCATCCAGGGACCGCCGGTAAAAAATACTTTTCCGTTCAGCCCGACGACCGCCATGCGGGAAATATAAGGCTTATATTGAATCAATCCGGATAAATACTCCGTAATCCGTTTCTGTTCCAGGAACCATTCATAACTGGGCTCTTCGTTTGCGCTCATGATCGAATTGATCACCGTGTTTTTATTGGTTACGACAACCGTGTTCAGCCGGTCGATCTCCTCGAGCATCACATTAAGTGATTCATCCGCCTGCCGGATGCTGTCCGAGACGGAAGTGACCGCGTTATGCTTGATCGTCTCGCGCATATTCACATAGACGATGGCAGTGACGGAGACGATGGACAGAAATGTGATCAGGCCGAAGGCCATAAAGATTTTTCCCTGGAAACTCGTTTGCGGCCACAGCCATCTTCGCAGCGTTGATAAATTCATATTATACCACCCTTATTAGTCTGCTTTAAATTCGTTTTATATGGCGTTGGACAGGCAATTTATATGCAAGCGCTTCCCAATCCTCGGAAAAAAATATTCGCTTGTTTCTCTAAGGTTACTGCTGGAAGAGATGGTAACACTTTGTACTTACGCAACAAAATGACAACTTTCCAATTGGCACGGGGCTGCTTCTTAACGGGGAAATTTATACATATTATATAAAGGAAAATAAAAAATTGTCGAGTCAACCTGACATATTGCCAAATCAGGACCAACTGAACGAAATAGAAGCAGCTGCTTAAACGCAAAAAAAGCCGGCCGCCGAATGGCAGTGACCAGCCTATTTCAAAGTGTTATCCGCAGTAAGCTCCATCAAGAAAGATGTGAGTCTGCAGCTGGAATCCAGCCCGTCAGCCTTGCGCCTCCCTCTGGATCGTTGCTTGCCGTGAGTTCGCCTCCATGCTGCCGGATAATTCGCTGCGAGATGGTTAACCCCAGACCGCTGCCTCCGGTTGAACGGTTTCTGGAAGCTTCCCCGCGGTACAGCGGTTCGAACACGCGCTCCAGCTCTTCCGCCGTGAACCCCGGCCCGTTGTCTCGGATCATAAACGCGATTTTGCCTTCTTCCTTGTTACATCGGACATCGATCGTACCGCCTTGCGGGGTGTGCCTCACCGCATTATCCAGCAGGTTGCTCAGTGCGCGCTCCAGCAGATGCGCATCCCCGCTAACGATGCAATCGGCGGCCAGATGGCTGTTGATTACAATACTTTTATGCCCGGCACCGGGACTCAAGCTGTCGATGGATGGCTGGAACACGACCGGTAAATCGATTGGCGCCTTGTTCAATGGACGATCCCAATATTCCATTTTTGTAAAAGTAAACAGGTCTTCCACCAACCGATCCAACTGCGCCGATTTTTCCTTGCAAACTGCCACATACTTTGAAATTTTCTCCGGCGTTTGGGCAATCCCTTGCTCCAAGCCGTCCAAATATCCCCTCAGGGCGAACAGCGGAGTGCGCAAATCATGCGCGACTGCGGATATGACAAAGCGCCGTTCTTCCTCCAGCTTTACCTGCTTCTGGTATGACGTTCGCAGCCCTTTTACCATCACATCAAATCCGTCCCCTACTTCAGCGATTTCCGTAATTCTGGACTTCGGTAACCGCACCTCCCAATCGCCTGAAGCAATTTGCCTGGCGGCCCGGCTCATCTTCTCCAGGGGCTTCAGCAGGAACCTCCGCATCTCTACGCCAACGATGAAAAATGCGAGCAGCAATCCGACAAACGCCGATATCATCGGAAGCGTATTGGACTTGGGCAGGTAAAGAACCACCCTTCCAAGCAAATGACCATTCTCGATGACGGAGAACCGCTCGGTTGACCGCAAACCACCTTCACGCTCGGTAGACCAATAAATCTCCTCATCAGAACCTGATAATATGACCGCGTCCAGCTTCGTTTGACGCAGTTCGCTTTGCAGCTGGCCTTGCCAGTTCGGATCCTGCCATTGGCCCGAGCCCATCTCAATCATGTGAATAGCCTCGTTTATATCTTTCTGCAGACTTTCATCGTACGGCTGATTTGAGCCGATTTTTAGCGAATGGGTTTCCAGAAAGTTGGCTGCAACGAATAATACCCAAGGCACGAGCGTGATCATAAATAAGCAGAGTATCGTAAATGTGCGAATGCGAAGTGTTTTCATCTTATCCTCCCTCGAAGCGATACCCTACTCCCCACACGTTGACCAGGAATTGCGGATGATTTGCATCAACCTCTATTTTCTCCCGGAGCCGGCTGAGATGGACCCGAATCGTATGCCGGTCGCCGATCCCTTCCCAAAACTTGGCGAGCAGCTGCTCATAGGAAAATACATGCCTTGGATGTTCGGCGAACAATCGCAGCAAATCGTACTCCTTCGGGGTGAGCACGATGCCGACCCCATCCACAAAAACTTCCCTGGTGGACAAGTTTAATTGGATCCGGCCGTAGTCAAGGATCCTTTCCTTCGTATGCTCCCGCGAAGCGGTGCGCCGCAGGACGGCTTTTACCCTGGCGACAATTTCTCCCGGAGAAGCCGTCTTCACGATATAATCGTCGCCGCCGAGCGTCAGCCCCCGGATCTTGTCCACGTCATCGCTGCGAGCGCTCAGAAAAAGGATCGGAACGTCGCTATCCGCACGAATCCGACGGCATAAATCAAACCCGTTTTGTCCCGGCATCATAATATCCAGAATGATGGCGTGAACCGTATTCCGTTCGAACATGTCCCACGCCTCTGCCGTATCGCAGGCCGTGATCACACGAAAATTGTCATTCTCCAAAAAGTCTTTCAACAGTTCGACGATGCTGGGATCGTCGTCTACAACGAGAATCGTATGGCCTCCGCTCATGTACATCCCACCTTCGCATCTAGTTTATCATCTTTTTAGGGAAGAGCTAACTGCCCTACCCATTTTGTGATGCAATGTTTATCGTTTTGTGACACTTTTATTTCTTCATTCGAGATATTCATTTGATAGGATGTTGTTCGTGAAGGAGGTTGACCATGGATAACAGCAGTGTATACGTGTTTAGCGCTTTGTTTTGTATCACGCTTTTTTGTTTTTTGGCGGTTCGGATTTATTCCATTCGTCACAAGTCCGGTATCAGCCCCCGCCGGGAGGATGACATTGCCTGGATTCTCAAAAACCGGATGGCCAAAGGTGAAATGGACGAACAGGAATATAGCCGGCTTAAGGATTTGCTGACCAAATAACGATGATGACCCATAATGTACCGTTCGGCGATCGTGTCCCGCGTAAAAACACAAGAGGCTGATGTTGAACGTACGGGCTTTGTCTTCAATGAAGGAGGATGTATCGATGTTAACCGTTCAAATCGTTCTTTTTGATGGCTTCGACCTGCTGGATGCCTTGGCACCTTATGAAGTTTTCTGTGCCGCGGCGATGATGTCCAATGATGCGTTGGAGGTGAAGCTTGTCACCGCCGAAGGAGCAAGAGCTGTGGCCAGCGGCACCCAAGGCCTGCCTATTGAAGCAGCCGGCAAACTAGATCCAAATCGAGCGGGGATTATTCTCGTTCCCGGCGCAGCCGGGGATGTCGAAGGCGACGGTCCCGATTCCGTCCCAGCCATATTGGCACGAACCGCAAATACCGAATTGACCGGCATGATCAGGGAAGCGCTCGGAAGGAAAGACATCATTGTCTCCACCGTATGCGGCGGATCCTTGGTTTTGGCCATGGGAGGTTTGCTGGAAGGCAGACGGGCCGTTACGCATCATCTGGGCATGGACGTTCTTGGCGCAACCGGTGCCCTGCCCGTCAAGGCACGTGTCGTGGACGACGGCAATTTGGTTAGTGGCGGAGGCGTAACGTCCGGGCTCGATGTTGCCCTGCATCTGGTGGAACGCGAGCTTGGCCCTCGGATCGCCCATGCGATCGAGGAGCTGTTCGAATACGAGCGGAGAGGTATCGCGTGGCGGGCACAGGGGATGGTGCCGAACTCGGAAAAGACCAAAACAGACAAGGAATCGAACCTTGTGCTGAGTACTGAAGCGGTGAATCCACCGTCCCCTCCCCTTCAAAACACATTCGAACAAACAGAGTCCGTTTTCGACGGAGACTGGGATGTGACCATTGCAACGCCCGTGGGCAAAATGGATGTCAAGCTCTCGATCGCAACAAGCCATGGTGAAGTCCACGGAACGGCCACCCAAGGGGATGAAACGGTCAAATTTATGAGTCCCGTCATTCAAGGCAACAAGCTGACCTGGTCCCAGCAAGTGACCAAGCCAATGCGTTTAAACCTGAAATTTGATGTAACCGTCGATGGCGGCGAGCTGCACGGCACCGCCAAAGCCGGCGTGCTTCCGGCCTCCAGGGTCGTCGGTAAGCGCTTGAAATCAACTTTTTAACAATGAAATGAAGTGCTATCGGGGGTTGTGAATGAAGTGAACAAACGAAATATCTTATATGGTGTGTTGGTTTGTGTCAGTATTTTGTTTATCCTTTACGCTTTATTGGATAATTTTATAATTGATCCCGGGGCGGAAGGCTTTTTAAGCCATAAAACCGGTCTTAAACGTGAAATTCACCTCCCGGCGTGGTTAAGTGTCATGCGCATACATGTTGCTTTTGCGTGCATCGCCATGGCGGCTGGGCTTGTCAATTTTTCCAACCGCATTTTTCAAAAAAGCCGCAAATTCCACCGGATCAACGGATACCTATATTTGGTGTCGGTGCTTCTTGTCGTTATCACTTCCGGGTATATGGCCCCTTACGCCACCGGAGGAAAGGTGACGAGCATGGCGTTTAACGCGCTGAATTTAATCTGGCTGTTCATTACGGTGACGGCACTCGTTCAAATTAAGAAGAAACGGGTCATTCGGCACCGCAACTGGATGATTCGAAGTTATGCGTTTTGTTTTACGAACCTGCTCATTCATCTGATCACATCCGTCCTTCAACAGGGCTTTGGGTTGGAATATGCTTTGAGTTATACCGTCGGCGTCTACGGCGCGATCGTGCTGCTGCTGATTGTTCCAAATATTCTGATCAAAACGATGGGGATATCGCGAAAAATTACTGTAGAACTGTAATAAAAATTGTGCTGAGATGAGAAGTGCTAATGTTCCTCCTGTAGAACTGCGAAAGGCTGCCGTGCGTACGGCAGCCTTTTAGTAATCCGCTGAACAGACCAGCAGAATCTGCCGGCTATTGTTGCTCTATCACATGTTCTACGACGATTTCTCCTTCCCCCTGAGGCTCTTCAAACGAGTTAAGAAAATGGTTCAACGTCTCCTCGGTAATAGGAAAGGCGGCGTTCGCATCGAAACGTTGGCTCCGGACCTTGAGGCGCTTTCGCAATTCATCAGGGTGTACTTTTAAATAAATTAACTTCCACTTTCCTCCCGAATGTTCAATAAGCCGTTTATAGTCATCTCTCGCGGAACGGCTCCAAAAGCTGGAGTCGACCACAACCTGCTTTTTGTCTTGAACGAATGTTACTAGCTTTTTTCGCAAGCTTGCATGCGCTTCATCCAGGTATGCTCTGTATTTCTCAACCGGATAATCGATTCCGTAACGGCCATGCGTGTTCCACACCTCCTCGTCAATAGAAAGACGGATGAATCCTTGTTCCTCCAATCTCTGGGAAAATGTAGTTTTCCCAGAACCGGCGATCCCGCACATGAGCACGACTAGAGCAGTGTCACGATCCCGTTCCCGCTCCAACCATTCCTCGATATTCAACGTATCGGTCATTTATCTATCACACTCCATGTTTTTTATGTATTTACTTTACTCTCTAACGGTCGTGTTCAGCCAGCAAGTCATTTGAAATGACTTCCTTCGTTGACGCGATTTTGATATAGTGGATAGGAACAAACATTCGGATATTTGGAGGAAACCTAATTTGCCTACTACCTTGGATACAACGACCATCATGATCGCCGGGCTTGTTGCCCTGCTCCTCGTCCTATTCGTCATACGTTTGGTCAGAAACCGCAGAAAAAGGATCCGCCGGGAGGCGAATCCGCGCAAGATTACGATCAAGGATATCGATTTAATGGCAGACGGCTCTGAATTTGAGCTGTATCTCTTCCGGCTGTTTCACGAGCTCGGATATAGGGAAGTGTATCAAACGACAGCCAGCCGTGATTTTGGAGCCGACTTGGTATTTACGGATCAGAACGGACTAAGGAACGTCTTACAGGCCAAGCGCTATGGCAACAGCAACCCGGTCAGCATCGGAGCGGTTCAGGAGGTATATACCTCGATGCGTTACTATGAAGCTGAACGGGCCATCGTGCTGACCTCCGGCAGATACACCGATGCCTGCCGCATCCTGGCGGCCGTGAACGGGGTGAAGCTGTTGGACAGAGAAGATCTCGAGGAACTGATCATTCTATTCAAAAGCCGCCGTTACGATGAAGCCATGGCTATCATTGAGGAGCCTGCTGAGACGGAAGCGCCAACGTGGAAGCCAAAAGCCAAAAAAGCGACCTGATGGAGCGTACCGCGCTTTCTTGGTTTTCATTCGGGCTGCACCCCTGGGGCTCTATAAAGGAAGGCTCACGGCGTTTGACTATTTCACATCATTAACTTGCAGACCTTTTGCTTTGCGGCAGAGTTTCGATCTCCACCTTCTCTTTATCTTTCGTCATATACCAATAAGCCATGCCTACGAATACGCTGCCGCCAACCATATTACCGAGGGTAACCGGAATCAGGTTTGCGGCCAGCCCTCCCCAGGTTACCGTGTCTGGATGCGGGATGAAGAGCGAGACCGAGAGCAGCGTCATGTTCGCCACACTGTGCTCGAACCCGGAGGTAATAAAGGCGAACAGACACCAGAAAATCATGACCAGCTTGGCGGTCTCATCCTTCAGCTTCATGGAGCACCAGACGGCAAGACAGACGAGCGTGTTACATAAAATTCCCCGCATGAACAATTCCATAAACGGTGCACTCATTTTAACAGCAGCCGTGCTGTTGATGAATTCGGCCGTTCCCCCTTTCGCCAATCCCGTCCATACGAAGATCGCCGCGACCAGCAAGGATCCGGCAAAATTGCCGAGGTAGCTGTACAGCCATATTTTAAGCGTATCGAGCCAGGTCGTCTTCTTGTTCAGCGTGCTGACCACCATGACCATATTGTTGCCTGTAAACAAGTCCGATCCGGCCATCAGGACCAGACTCAAAGCGATACCAAAGCTGGCTCCCATGACGATCTTCATGGCGGGTGCGTGAACCGGCGCGAGCAGTCCGCCGATCGTAAAGATCAGTATGATGCCGAGACCAACGAACAAACCGGCAAGCATCGAGGATACAAAGTATTTGCCTATACTCCGGTTCATGAGGCTAACCTTGTTTACCCCGGCGGTTTCAACGATCTGAATGGTGTTTTTCATGCTCTTTCAGTCCTCCAATATAGACGTAACCGTCGATGACCGCGGTTTCGTAGGTCTGGATGCAGCCGTCGTCCGGCTTTTGCACTTCCCCTGTCGTCAGCGAAATTTTCCAGTCGTGCAGCGGACAAAAGACAAATTCACCCGACACAATCCCCTCAGCCAGCGGACCGTTCTTGTGGGGACACCGGTTGCTTACCGCCCGCACCTCGCCGTTTGACAGCCGGAACAACGCAACCGACTCATCGCCAACCCGTACCTCCTTGCCAATCTGCGGCTTCAGCTCCTCCAGCTTCATCACTTTCATCATTTCTCTCGTCACGCTCATGCCCTTCCCTCCCCTTATGGTCTCTCCACGGTATACATCCGGCGGCGTTCTTCGTCTTCCAGCGCGGCCGACCAAGCTTCGCGATACGTTGTTTTCGCATGCTCGAAGCGGCTGGCTAAACCGGCAATCTCCTGCTCATTGCCCAGCATTTGGCGTACCCAATCCGTGCCCATGCGCTTTACCCATGGGGCTGTGCGTTCGCCGTAAATGCCGGTTTCCCGGTATAGCTGTACGTAGGCTTTAGCCAACAGGATCACCTCATCCTCTGTCGCCACCGTCGTCAGGCTGTCGCATTCCCGGACTTCGGTACCGCCGTTCCCGCCAAAATACAGCTGGTATCCGTTCTCCACGCAGACGACGCCAAAATCCTTCGTCAATACTTCGGCACAGTTTCGCGGACAGCCGGTCACGCCCATTTTCATTTTGTGCGGCGTATCGACCATCTCGATCTCCTGTTCCAGTCGGATCCCAAGCCCTAACGAATCCTGGGTGCCGAAGCGGCAAAATCTCGAACCGACACACGATTTAACGTTACGCAGTGACTTGGAGTAGGCGTACCCCGAACGCATCTCCAGCTCCTCCCAAACGTTCGGGACGTCTTCCTTCTGTACGCCGTACAGCCCGATGCGGCTTGCACCCGTAATTTTCACCAGGGGCACGTTGTATTTCTTCGCGACTTCGCCGATGCGGATCAAATCCTCCGGTGTCGTCGTTCCGCCATACATCCGTGGAATGACGGAGAATGTGCCGTCCTTCTGCATGTTGCCTTCCATTCGTTCGTTGACATATCTGGATGCCTTATCGTCGGCATACGTCTCGGGATGCAGCATCCGCAAATAATAATTCAGTGCCGGACGGCACTTCGAGCAGCCTTCCTCGGATGCAAACCCGAGCACGATGCGTGTCTCCCGCGGCGACTGCAGACCTTTCTCGCGTATCGCGGCCACCACCTCATCGCGGGTAAGCGTCGTGCAGGCGCACATGCCAGCCGCCTTCTGCGCCGATGCGTCGAATTTGTCGCCCAGCGTATGCGCGAGGATCGCCTCAACCATGCCGCGGCATTTGCCGCATGAGCCTCCGGCTTTGGTCATAGCTTTCACTTCGTCGAACGTGGTCAGTCCGTTCTCGAGAATGGCGCCGACGATGCGTCCCTTGGTTACGCCGTTGCACCCGCAAATCGTTTCGTCCGCGCTGATCGACGCGACATCGAGTCCGCTGTCTCCCCCGGCTTTATGGAGCACGGAGGCACTCGTATATTCCTGAATGTCGCTGCCCTTCTTCAGCAGGCTGAACAGCCGGGTTCCGTCGGATACGTCCCCGTACAGCACGACACCGACGATGCGGTTCTCGCGAACCAGAATCTTTTTGTAGGATCCGGCGACCTCGTCCTGCACGACGATGGCTTTCGTGTCCGGATCCGCATGGATTTCTCCGCCGGAAAACAGATCGCATCCCGCTACCTTAAGCTGCGTGGACAACACGCTGCCCGCGTAACCTTCCGTTGGCCGGCCCGTAAGGTGGTCCGCAAGCACGATGCCCTGTTCATACAATGGCGCCACCAGACCATAGGCTATGCCGCGGTGTTCAGCGCACTCGCCTACGGCATAAATTGACGGGTCCGTCGTCTGCATCAGGTCGTTGACTTGAATCGCCCGGCCAACCGCCAGTCCCGCGTTCCGCGCCAGCGCTGCATTGGGACGAATGCCGACGGCCATGACGACAAGATCGCATTCGACGTTCGTTCCGTCTTCAAACCGAAGCCCTTGTACTCTCCCATCACCGTAAATTTCCGTTGTTTTCTTCTCCATCAGAAACTTCATGCCCTGGGCTTCCAAGTCCTGCTGAAGCAGCTTTGCCGCTGCCGCGTCGAGCTGCATTTCCATCAGATGCGGCAGCAAATGAACGACATGGACCTCCATCCCCTGGTTCATCAATCCGCGAGCTGCTTCCAAGCCGAGCAGTCCGCCGCCGATCACGACCGCCTTTTTGTATTGTTTAGCCGTTTCCAGCATCACTTTCGTGTCTTCAATGGTGCGGAAACCGACGATGCCTTCCAGGTCATGTCCTGGTACAGGTAAAATAAACGCGCTGGATCCGGTCGCGATAATGAGCTCGTCGTAGGGGACAACGGTTCCCCGGTCGGTTCGGACTTCCTTCGACGCCCGGTTAATCTCTACAGCCCGTTCCTTGGACAGCAATTGTATGTTATTGGACTGATACCAGTCCCAATCGTTAATCGTGATTTCTTCAAACGTTGTTTTCCCTTGCAGCACAGGGGACAGCATAATTCGGTTATAGTTGGGATACGGCTCATCCCCGATCATCGTTATCTCGTAGCGGTCGCGGTCCCGGCGGAGAATTTCCTCGATACACCGCGCCCCTGCCATCCCGTTGCCTATCATCACCAATCGTCTGCTCATAAACACGCCTCCCGTGCAACCTTGTGAAATTAATTACATTGATATCGTAACGGATATGGGAGGCTTTGCCTGTGAAGTAAATCACAGTGGCTTTGTTAAAACAAAAAATTTGTGAAGGCCAGGAATTTTACGGCGTTATTGAGATGACCTCCAACGGTGAGACGCAAAAGTGCAAAAGGCCACCCTGATGGATGGCCTTGATTTCGAACCTTTGTATTTTACTCGGGTAAGAACTCTAATTGTCGTAAGCTTGCTGCAGCGCCTTTATGTCGATTTTCTTTTTCGTCTGAAGTATGGCTTGCATGACTCGCCCTGCTCTTGCCGGGTCGGGGTCACAGATCATCTCCGTTAAATGGCTGGGGATGATTTGCCAGGATACGCCGAATGGATCTTTTAACCATCCGCAAACCTGCGCCTTTTCGTCTCCTCCTTCGGAGAGCTTATCCCAATAATAGTCCAGCTCCTCCTGATCATCGCAATGAACGATAAAAGATATGGCCTCATTGAACTTAAAATGCGGGCCCCCATTCAGCGCGACGAATGACTGCCCTTCCAATTGAAATTCCACGGTCATCACCGTTCCCTCTACACCCCGGCTTTCCGGACCGTAGCGGGCAATTCTGCCGATTTTGGAATCATGGAAAATGGACGTATAAAAATTTGCCGCCTCTTCAGCTTGAGAATCGAACCACAGGTTTGGGGTAATCTTGTGCAATTTCATTCGCGTCATACCTCCTGGCTATAATCATTCTATGATGATTGTAGCCTATCAAGGGAAACGGCGTTTCTCTTCGATTGCTTTGTTTCTAGTTTTCATGGCAGCTAATCATGATGTATACGCCATCCCCTTTGCACCCAGTTTCTGATCGATCGAACAACAGCAATGATGAATGAGATGAATAACAGTTTCTGATTCTTCAGTCCCAAGTTAACTCGCCTTTTCTCATTTTGGCAATATAAATGATCTGTCCCGTATGGTAGTGCACTTCTCTGAACATCGCCATCATCAGATTTAGGGCTGTCGTTTCGTTGTTCACTTGGCTGTATGTAAGCGGCGGCAGATAGAGGAAAGGCTGGGACATCAATCGCTCCGGTTCGGATTGAAGCTGTTCAAGATACTGAAGAATGATATCAAACGCTTCTTTTGTATGCTGATATGCCTCTTCTTTCGTCATCATCAGTCCACGTTCGAATTCCTTCTCCCTGTCCCGCTTGTCCGGAATGTTACACAGGATCGTCTCGACCCGAGAGTGGGCAGCGCCCCGAATATGCGCAACCAAATTAGCAATACTGTTGCTTTCCGGAGTCGGGTGCCAGGTAATATCTTCTTCCGACACTTGTTCAATGGCTTTAAGCGTCCCTCTTTGTTCGGATATCAGCTTGACCTTCATGCTTTGGATAAACTCGAGTGCTAGTTCCATGTTCACACCCCTTCTTTTATTAGCCCGAACATTATGGATCCCCTACTGATCCCTATTCGATCCATTGTCTTGGCCCCACCTTGTGAAACAGCTCATGGTTTGGGGTATTGCGAAGTGCATCTTCGATCCGTCTGCATGTGAAATCACTAATGGGTCTAGGCAGTTCGTCTCTTGAATAAAATCCGCATTCCATAATTTCAGGCGAGCTTGGCTGAGGCGCACGGGTATCTTTACTCGTCGCAAGGAACACAAAGTGATGAATGTCATAATCCGGATCGTAATATATGCCTGTTAGGTTCCCGATAAGCACTTCCATGCCGACTTCCTCAAATACTTCCCTTTTTGCAGTTTCCTGAGCCGACTCGTTCTCTTCCGACTTACCGCCGGGAAGGTCCCAATTGTGTTTGCCATAGCTGTGTTTTACCAGCAGCACTCTTCCCTCAGCATCCAAAATTATAGCCGCGGAGCCAATTAACTTTGGCATGGCTAGTCCTCCTTATGGGTATTGAAAGATATTTAATCGACTTCAATTCATGAAGGTCTTGTTGTTTTTCCAAAATTCTCCTGCTTATTATACCAGAACATATATTCTGAATCATCCCTGAAAATAACTTAACTTTCATCAGAATTCTGCTTTCTCAAATCCACATAAAAAAGAAGCCGCTCAGGCTCCCTTATCACTCTCATTTGTTAAATCATTCGATTTTCTGCAAACGAACAACCTCACCATCCCAAAGGTCATCGCTAACTTTCTGAAACCTCAAAGATTCGTATAAATGACCTGCGGTTATTCACCTGAATCACTTAATTCACATCACCGAGATACCGGACGTTCATTTCATTATTCACTAAATGATGTCCAAGCGCTTTCGGATACAGCCTGATGTGGTCGAGTTGACAAATATCCACCCATTCTACGCCGATCTGATCCTGGTCGGGCTGGGTTCCATTCATCCGTGCCGGTGCCTCCTGTGCAAGCGAGCAGACAAAATAAAACTCCACTTGATGAACGTCATGATCCCATGCTGCGAACTCATGATTTTTCCCGATGTACTCGCGCACGTAAACAAGGTCCTGCACCTCAACTTGTACTCCAAGTTCTTCGATGCATTCCCTCTTGAGGGTCTCTTTCAGTACTTCTCCGTGCTCCTGGCCGCCGCCGGGGAACAGGTAGAAAATACCGTCGTTATCCTTGTTTTTGGTCAATAACAATTTGCCTTGCTGAATGATGATCGCTTTCGCAGAGTTTCTAATTGGCTTCATGCTAACCTCACGATTTCTAGATTTTTATGTGATATGGATGTAGGCTTTAAAATCCGTTATGTTGGACAAGGTCCAGCCGATTTCCATAGAGATCCTCGAAGACCGCCTCAATGCCCCATGGGACCTCTTTCGGTTCACTGAGAAAATGAACTCCGTTAGACTTCATTTGTTCGTAATCGCGATAGAAGTTATCGGTTTGGACGACGAGGAATACGTGGTTCGCTGCCTGGGTTCCAACCCTGTCCTGCTTAGCCTCCGTGTCTGCCACCACAAATACGATGGCGGTTTGCGCATCCTTCGACGGAGCTACGGTGACCCATCTCATGCCGTTCCCGAAATGGTTGTCCGTTAACAGAACGAACCCTGCCTTTTCTGTGTAAAATTCAATCGCTTCGTCAAAATTGTTAACCAGCAGCGTAACATGTCCTATTTTTTGCTGCATAAATGCTCACTCCTCGTTGGTATATGAAAAAGCTCATTGGTCCTGAACCTTTTTTATATTTTTCCTTCGGCCATCTCCATGGTAACATTTCCGCATAACAGAAAAAAAGAAGAAATTGACGGAATGAATCGGCTTCTACATCCGTAAAAGGAGGTTCTTATGATGATTCAGGAAAATGATCTGAAGCATCTCAGACGCTGTGTAGCGTTGGCCAAGGCCGCTCTAGAGGAAGGCGATGAGCCCTTTGGCTCCATACTTGTCTCTGCCGATGGTGAGGTACTGGCGGAAGACCATAACCGCGTAGCCGGCGGCGATCATACCCGGCATCCGGAATTTGAGCTGGCACGTTGGGCGGCCCTGAACATGACGACGGAAGAACGAAGCAAGGCGACGGTCTATACTTCAGGCGAGCATTGCCCGATGTGCGCTGCGGCCCACGGCTGGGTTGGATTAGGCCGAATTGTTTATGCCAGTTCGTCCAAGCAGCTGATGCAATGGCTGGAGGAAATCGGAGCTTCCCCACCACGTGTACGAAGCCTCCCGATCCAGGATGTAATTCGTGACACGGTCATCGACGGCCCTGTTCCTGAACTTGCTGAGCAAGTTCGCGATCTTCATCGCCAATTTTATGCGCAGATTCGATAACCCCATAGCCCCGATATGATATACGGCTGTTCAGAACATCTATCCATTCTTGCCTGATGTCAGCTCCTTTGTTATTCTTACCGTATGTTTGAACAAGGAGGCGTTCTGAAAATGGATCGAGAAATGCAACCCAACGGACTCGAACCCTATTTGTCTGAATTATCCGGGCGGCTAAATCAGCTGTTGCAGACGGATGGATTACATATAACAGAGATCCCGTCGCTGCACATGATGCGGGCCACGGCGACGTCCGAACCTATTCATAGCATGTACGCGCCTTCTTTATGCTTCATTGTCCAGGGCGCCAAATCCGCAGCGCTTGGTCAAGAGATTTACCATTACAATCCGACCACGTACCTTGTAACATCCGTCCATCTCCCGATCAAAAGTGAGATCACCGAGGCATCACCTGAGGTTCCGTTCATTGGGCTTCACTTGGAGTTTACGCCGGATCAAATTCTGGATATACTGCAGCATACAGATCTGGCCTGGCCTGAAGAATCCGAGCCGGGAAGCGGCATATTTGTCGGCAAGACGAATTCGCAACTGCTTGATGCCCTGCTGAGGCTGGTAAAATTGTTCGACCAACCTGCCGAAATCCCTATCCTGGCTCCCTTGATTACACGGGAAATTCTCTTCCGCGTTCTGCAGGGCGAGCAAGGCCATTTGGTCAAGCAGTTTGCGGTGATCGGCAGCCAGGCACACGCCATTGCGAAGGCCATTCAGCTCATCCATCGTGATTATTCCAAGCCGCTTCGCGTGGAGGAACTGGCCAAGGAAGTAAATATGGCCGCGTCGTCTTTTCATAAACATTTCAAGCAGGTCACAGCTCTGAGCCCGCTGCAATATCAGAAGCGGATCCGACTCCAGGAAGCGAGACATCTCATGATCAGTGAAAAAATGGGGGCAGCCGATGCCGCTTTCCAGGTTGGTTATGAAAGTCCTTCCCAATTCAGCCGCGAGTATGCCCGATTGTATGGTCTGCCGCCTAAAAGTGATTTGAAGCAAGCCTCTATCCAGTAAGGGGGTTCCTTCATTTCCATAGGTGATACACAAGCTGCGCCACAAGAACAGCAGCCCCAATCTTGGTGAGATTGGGGCTTGTTCTCTTCATGATGACCAATTTAATTAATCATGTTAATGATTTGTTCGCTGGCACGTAAATTCTCGATTCGGTGAAAAATCGTACAGCACACATAATCATGTTCTTTCTTGGTGGATGGGGCATCGCATCTTCTGCAAACACTTATTGATATCCATGCTGATAGGCTTCACGGGCCGTCGTATCCACACCAATGGATGTCGAAATGCCGCACAGGACGATCATATCAATGCCGCGCCGACGAAACTTCAGGTCGTGAACAGCTTAAAGTACACCCAAGCGCTGTTCAGCAGAAGCAAAGGTCACCGTTTTTAATTAATGTTATTAATTATTCATGATATAAATCACAAGGACATTGGTACCGGATCACTGCAAAAAGCCGCTAATTTAGCGGCTTTTTGGTATATGAACCCTCCACTTTCCTAAAACGGATCATGTCAAAAACTCAAAATATCGGAAAAATCGAATACGATCGACGCAATTAATAACAAAGTCAGAAGTGATACGATCACAACAAATCGGATCATCCACAGCCGGAATCTTGGGAGCATCACCCCGGAAGCATGAGCATAGTGCGCGGCAGCCAGCCCGCTCATTATGCCCATGATCAGAAACCATGGTTCATAAAAAATTAGATCCCATATAGCTAGCCGTTCTTTGTCAATGACTGCCCACCCTTTCAGCTCCAGAGGAATAACCCCAACCAGGAACAGCGCCTTGGTAACGATCCCAGTTGTCCCATGAGCTATGAGGATAGAGGTGCTGAACAGAGTGGGGATCAAAATCAACTGGCGGGGAATTCTTTTGCGCCTGAAATGGGGGACCCATGCGGGAACCGTAAGCCCCCATGGCTTGACAAGACCAAGCAGAATAAAACCGCAGATTATGATTAGAACTCCCGCTCCATAACTAGCCATGCTGAACCCTTTCGGATTGGAAAGCTGTCCATAACCGCCAATGATGCCGGCAGC
The DNA here is from genome assembly GCF_002224835.1 of Paenibacillus sp. SSG-1. Classification (NCBI taxonomy): domain Bacteria; kingdom Bacillati; phylum Bacillota; class Bacilli; order Caryophanales; family Paenibacillaceae; genus Paenibacillus; species Paenibacillus sp. SSG-1. The sequence continues at coordinate 2,574,475 of NZ_MBRK01000001.1, read as the reverse complement.
CGCTTCATAAAAGCGCACAAAAACGGCATAAAGCAGCGCCCAACAGAAACCTGCATATGCTGGCCAAACCGACCGCATAGTAAAACGTTCAAAGGCATTCATCACCTGCGTGGTTGAAGTAACGCTCGTGTGATCTTTGTTCATGGCCTCCCCCTATTAAGCCCGGTTACAAAAACCGCAACCGCCTCGCCGACGGTAATAGTAAGTAACGGCTGCAATGGCAAGCGCCACACCCCAAGGCACCCATGATATCATCGGGCCGATGCCCCCTTGAACAGCATTCAGCGGGAAACCATCGAGTGGGATGAAGTTAAAGCGGATACCCAAATAAGCAAAACTGAACACAACGCCAGCTGCAGTGACCGGGACGGCTACGAACAATGCAGGAATGACCGCCAGTGAAATGGGCACCCTTTTGCCCCCTACAAATGGAAACCAACGCGGAAACACTTCTCCCCATTTCTGGATCAACCCAAGAGTCAACAGACCACCTCCAATGCATAACGAGCCAAACACCCATTCCGTTACATAAGCCATCGGATTCATCCTAGGGAAGTCCCGTACGAAGCTTGGGTCGACCCCCATAGGAATATGAAGTGCCCAAGCAAACCGGGATATCGCATACGGAACGGGGGCTACAGCGGCAATGACCGCTGTGATGCGACCAACTCTATTCAGCAACCGGTGATTCCCACTTTCCTTTCGCCCGCAATGCATGCAGGCATGTAACGATTTACGCCGGTATCCTAATCCGGCAAAAGCCCACAGGCAAGCGCCTAATATACAGACCAATTGATAAAACATTTGCCCGGTAAAAGTGAACTTAAATAAAAAGGCGTAAGCCATACTCATGATCAAACTGATATCCGGAATAAACAAAATTAACGCGATTGCGAATCCCCAAGCATAGCTTTGTATAAGCCAACGAGGAAGAATGCCGATCCGGACGTTATGCATAGCAATGCCGACAAGTATGCTGACAAAACAGATCATCATGGAAATCAGACTGGCCGTTTGTTGGGGAATATAGGTAACTAAGGCCGAAAATATTCCCATGTTTCCCTGCTTATAAGGATATCCTTCTCCGCCTAGCAGCCAGTAAAGCTGAAGCCCCCCATAGATCAGCGACCAGATGATCGCTGCGCTGCCGATCCAAGCTGGCCATCGATTCAAAAATCCGCCGGTCCCCTTTTCCCGTTGTACAATCGCAGTCATCGCACTCACCCTTATCATGTATTATTTGCAGAAGCGAAGATCTGCAAGCTTCGGCTTCGTTAAAAACGATACATTAGGGTACATGGTTTGAAACGCTTCTTGAGGACCGTTTAGACACCCGACTGGAGATCCGTTTAGCGGCAGGACCTAAAGTTCGTTCAGTGGCCTAATTCGGCTCCATCAACCCTTTCTGCCAGGCAAATACGGCAGCTTTGGTCCGATCCAGCATATGGAGTTTGCTTAAAATATTGCTTACGTGGCCCTTCACCGTTTTTTCGCTGATGATGAGCTTCTCGGCAATTTCGGCATTCGACAGTCCTTCGGCGATCAGGCGAAGCACCTCAAGCTCACGATCGCTCAACTCGGCAAAAGGGTTGGCATCCTCATGCCGTGATTCGCGAATTTCCTGAACTACGCGAGCGGCCACCTGCGGATGCATCATCGATTCTCCGTGAACGGATCTTCGTACGGTCTCGACCAATTGGCCTGGTTCGATATCCTTCAGAACATAAGAGACCGCACCAGCCCGAAGGGCAGGAAAAATATGCTGATCATCGTGAAATGAGGTCAATACAATGATCTGCGATCTTGGACTGACCTGCTTTACCCTCTGGGTTGCTTCTACGCCCCCGATGCCGGGCATGACCAAATCCATCAGCACGATATCGGGCACCAGTTCCTCGGCTATCCGAACGGCTTGTTCTCCTGAATCCGCTTCCCCAATGACAAGGCAATCCGGCTGTATTTTGAATAATGCGTGCAATCCCTGCCTTACAATCGCGTGATCATCAACAATCAGAATGGTGATCTGTTCCAATTCTGTCACTACGGCTCACTCCCACATTAGAAATCTATCATTACCAGTAACCTCAGCTTATTTCCTTTTGGTTTTCACGGGTATAGCACTGTGCTGTTATCAAGGTACCTTTGCCAGGTTGACTCCAAATATCTAGCTTTCCGCCCAGGGCTGCCATACGCTCTCTCATGGATGAAAGCCCGACGCCGGGACGGATGTGCAGTTCATCAAAACCGCGGCCGTTATCCCGAATCATGAGCGTTATGGAATCGCTGCACTCCAAACGAACCATCACTTCTCTGGCCCCGCTGTGACGGGCCGCATTAGATAAGGCTTCCTGCGCAATCCTGTAGAATGCTTCCTCGATGGCCGGCAGCGCCATATCGTCGCCAAATGATTCAAATGCAGCCGCAATGCCTGTCTGCCCCTGCCAAGCCCGTACATACTCCGAGAGAGCCTTGGGCAGATCTTTACCTTCCAATGCAATCGGTCGCAGTGCCAATATAAGAGCATTCAGCTCCCTCTGCATATGGCCAATCAGCTTTTCCGCTTCCGCCAAATGCGATTTGGCAGTTTCTTTATCCTGTTCAATCAAGGATCTTCCGGTATTTACCCAAATAGAGACTGCAAACATTTGCTGCTTGATGCTGTCGTGCAGCTCCCGTGCCAAACGATTGCGCTCTTCGACCGCCGCCAAATCCTGCCGTGTCCGCAGCAGCTGTTGGAGCTGTCCGGCCATATGATTTAGCCTGTGACCCAGTTGTCCCAACTCGTCACCGGAATGGTCCTGTACAAACACGGAGAAATCACCTTCACTCCAGCGGTTCGCCGATGTGAGAAATTTCTGAATCCGGCGGACAAGACTCCGAGATGTTACAATGCCGAATGCAATACCGACAATTGTGGCACCAACCAGAAATCCCAACAGACTGATCCCGAAGAAACTAGCCGCATTCGGAATAAACTGGCTGAAGGTTTGGGATGCCAGATGGATATGGCTCGCCTTGACCACAAGAACCGCCCGAACTTCCACGTTATTAGCAATCGGCGCTACGATATATACCGTATCTTGGACCTTAGCTGTATAAGTCCTTAATGTCTTGGCCGCTGTGGGCACTAGTGCAAAGGTTGACTGGATGTTCAGCCGGACTTTATCAGGTATGTGAAGCATTCGGCTGTCAGGCATAGAATCACCTGAGAAGGCCAGAATCTCGCCGTCTGGGTCAACCACGGCCGAATAACCTTGGAATTCAGCACCGAATTCGGCCGGCCACTCCCGTAGAGCTTGATTGAGTTTGTTTTGGTTGATATAAGGCCCGCTGATGCTTGAAGCAGCATTTTGGGCAACGGTCCCAACCTGCATGGCAAGGACTTTGTTCGTATTGAGATTCACAAAAGCATAATAACCCAAAACGGCAATCATCTCGAGCAGAATCATGACGATAATCGTAGTGAGGATATAAAATAAGGTCAATTTCCACTGCAGCCGGTGAAATCGTCCGGATTTGTTCGCTAACACGGTGAATCCCCTCTTTTTCTGATCAAATCATACCGCCCCATCCGCTTGTAATAGGCGATTCGATTATAGCATGGAAACATTAACCAAAGACAAACGGAAATATGAGACTTCTTGACGAAAATGACTGCCTACTAAGCTCAAATGTCATTCCCATCGGCATATTGCGCTTTGAACAGAAAGTTCTAATCGTTACCGATAACGGAATAGCACTGAATGGCCTGATAAACAAGCTTTCAAGGATTGTCTTGATGTCATGCTCCGTGACTTTGAGGCGGCTAACCCATTGCTCAGATCCTGGAAAAGGAAACAAAAATGGACCGGAACAGTGCTCGAGAGCGAAGTAAACCGTGCTAATTCTGTCTAAATCAAACACTTTAACCCGCCTTCAATTGAAGGCGGGTTAAAAACATTACCCAATATATATAGGGCATCCTGCATTATAAAATGAGATGCTCTTCGATTAAGCGAATTGGAATTGGCTAATTGCCAGGTTCCCTTTCAAAATAAAATACACATTCTGGCTTCCGTGTATTCCGCTAAGCTTGCAGGAATAATCCTGCCATGTCTGTAAGTCGCCTGAAGTTAGAGTGATCCGGCCCACAGGCAGGCCTTCAGGATGATCCAGCCGCACTTCAACGACGGCATCCGCCGCTCCGGCCGCCCGGATCCGCAGCGTATCCGCACCGTCCTCGAATTTGGCATCACGGAAGGCGATCCATCCGGATTGATCCTTCACGATGACGGCGCTGCCGCCTTCCGTACACTCACCAATCAGAACGCCTTCGTAATCGTCGTAATTGATGGCTTTCGTTGATTGCGTCAGGTCACGCGGCGGAATGGTCTCCCCGTCTACAACCAGCTCGGCTGTCAGCGGCAGGTTCTCCGAAGAAGCGCCGGCCATCATCATATAGGTGCCGGTCTCGATGCAGTAGCGCTCGCGGGTGACATCCCAGATCGCCAGCTGATCGAGCGGAACTTCAAAGGACACATCGGCTGTCTCGCCCGGTTGAAGCATCACTCTGCGGAATCCAAGCAGCTGCTTGCGCGGACGCTTGACGCGGGACTGATTTGCCCGGCCGTACAGCTGCACCACTTCCTCCCCTGCCACTTCACCGATGTTGGTTACCCTGCATGTCAGACGAACCGTTTGATCCGTGCCTGCCGTAAGCTTTTCCTTCTCAAGCTGCAGCCCATCGTACCGGAAGCTGGCGTAGGACAAGCCGTGTCCAAACGGATACAGAGCCTCGCCCTCGAAGTATTGGTACGTTCTGCCGTGCTTAATGACATCATAGTCCATAAATTCCGGCAGCTGGTCGACGGATTTATACCACGTCATATTCAGTCGTCCCGCCGGGTTGGTGTCCCCGAACAGCACGTCTGCCAAAGCATGGCCCAGTTCCTGGCCGGCATGGGACGTGTACAGGACGGACGGTACATTCGCGTCCACCCAGTTTAGCGCGTACGGGTAACTGCCTACGATGACGACCACCGTGTTCGGATTGGCTGCATAAACCTCCTGAATCAGCTTCTCCTGCGATTCCGGAAGCGTAATGTCCGGACGGTCGATCGTCTCCTTGCCGTTAATCAGCGGATGATTGCCGACGAACACAACCGCCAGGTCCGCTTCCGCAGCTGCTTCTTTGGCAGTCTGAAGCTTGTCCGTGACGATTTCCAGCTCGAACAGATCGGCATGGACGATCGGGGCATCCTCACCGGATACCTCGGCAGCACCTGCAACGTTGATCTCATTCGCGGTCTCCGCGGCTTGGCCGTCGCCAACCAGCAGCTGACCTGATTCGGCATGCACTGTCACCGGTGTACCGTTCCATGTTGAGAAGGTTACGCACCCTTGCTCATGTTCGGCAGGATGGATGAGGAAGACTTCTTTGGTGAACCACTCCCAAATTTGTTCGGACGACGCTTTAACGATCTTATCGTCAGTTGTCAGGTAGCGGCCGTTGTCTTCAGAGATTAAGGTGTGGCTTCCCCAGCCCCAATCCGTCATTTCAAACACAGACGCATCCATAGCATTTTCGGTCGTTGCAGCCAGCGCGGCCTCTTCTCCGGCCTGAATTCGCACATACCGCCCCGTCTTTTTGGATTTAAGCCGAATCCGGTCCGTTCCCCCACTGTAACTTGTCTTGCCGTTCGTTCCTGCGCCGGAAAGCTTCTCTTGGATGCCCTGAAGCGGCGTGACGGCATAAGGGAGCGAACCGCTGTACCAATCTCGGTACACCATTCCGGCGAGCGGCCCGATCACGGCCACTTTGTTCAGCTTGTCTGCATTGAGCGGGAGAAGCCCACGGTCATTCTTCAGCAGCACCATTGCCTTACGGGCGGCCTCCCGGGACAGCTCCGCATGCTCTGGCCGCAGGATTACGGATTCATCGATCGCAGCATACGGGTTGCCCTCTTCAGGATCGAATTCGCCGAGCCGGAAGCGGACGCGGAAGGTATTCGTCAGAGCGGAGTCAAGATCGCTCTCGGCCAGCAGTCCCTCACTCAGCGCTTCACGCAGCGCCTCCTTGATCACAGACGAATCGTCCGTAATGCTGTCAATCCCGCCTTCTTTAACGGAGCGGGCGACGGCCTCCTTATACGTATCCAGGTATCCATGATCGCGGACGGTACCGGTCACGTCGAAGGCATCGCTTACGACAAAACCGTCCATGCCCCACTCGTCCTTGACGATGGCTTTGACGTCAGGACTCAGGTTCGCCGGCACGCCGTTGATGGCGTTGTAAGCCGTCATCATGGACTGGGCGCCGCCTTCCTTGAACGGAATCTCAAACGCTTTCAAATAATATTCCCTCATGTTGCGCGGATCAATGCTGACCGAAGCGTCACCTCGGCCAACTTCGTTATTATTCGCAATAAAGTGCTTCAAAGTGGCAACCGCTTTCAAGTATACAGGATGGTCGCCTTGAATGCCCTGAATTAGCGCGGAGGCCAGTTTCCCGGTCAGGATCGGGTCTTCTCCATAGGCTTCTTCTGTTCTACCCCAGCGCGGGTCGCGTTCCAAATCGACGGTCGGAGCCCAGAGGGTCAATCCGTTCACTTCGGGATTGCGGCGGTAGAACCCTCTGGCCTCGTCACCGATGACGCTGCCGATTCGTTTCATGAGTTCCGTGTCCCACGTACAGCCAAGGCCGATCGGCTGCGGAAATCCGGTCGCTTCTCCCAGCCACGCCATGCCGTGGGCTGCTTCCGTACCGTGTTTATACGCTTTCACACCGAGCCGCTCGACGGCAGCTTGATATTGAACCATCAGCTCCACTTTTTCTTCCAGTGTAAATCGGGAGACCAGGTCTCTCACTCGTTCTTCTAGAGGTAAGGATGTATTCTGAAATGGATAGTCGGTCTGTGCTGGCATCGTTATCATCTCCTTCAGGCGTATTTTAAGCTATATCGGTTTCAGGAGATACCCGGATAATTAGAGGCGTTTTCATATAGAATTCATAGAAAGCCTGTCCGTTAGATCACGCTGAGGAAAGATTCGTATGTTCCTAGTTCATCGGTACGTATTCGGCAAACCCCGTCGTCAAATTTCTTATGCGGATGTCGACGCGCTCCACCTTCCAAGCCCCTCCTAACCAGATGAGCGTAACGGTCCGATCCTCAATGTATTGATCCTCTCCCGTCAGCCCGTTCCCTAACGGAGCCGATTGTGTAAACGTGGCGGCAGTTTTGCCGGTATATTCGGGCAGGGTCACCGGATCTTTATAGCGGCCGACTGCCTGCAGCCCTTGATCATGAATCAGCGTACGGATGAAGCGATCGGTAAAATAGGGTTTGTAGTGAGCGCTCACGTATTTAGCGTCCAGCTTTTGGACTTCGTTTAATTTCTCCGACAACATCTTCATGCGGGCGGAGGTCAGTTTATGGGTACCCGGCATAGAAACAGGAGATGGTGACGGTTTAATTTGGATCCGGATTCCTTCCAACTTCGCCGTGGCAAGCTTGGACGGCCCATCCCACTCAACTGTAGCTCCCAAAGCTGCTGCGACAAATTTTAATGGAACATAGACACTCCCATTCAACACTTGGACGGGAGCTCCCATATCGGCATACTCGCGATGCGGCAGGTCCGGATATTCAGGAAATTCTCCTCTTGATGGGGTCTCCACGATGGCCCGCTTGAAATTTGCAGCCAGCCGAATGGTAAGGTCGTTTTTGCGGATAACCAATTCCTTTTCTTCAGGAAACCATTCTAAACGGGCTCCCAACGGTTCGATTAGAGGCCGGACCGGGACGAGGAGATGTCCTTGGTTCCATTCTGCATGTTGAACTGCTACCGACGGTGGTCCTGCCGCGGCTTGTGCAGATTCATTCATCGCAAATCCCGTCATTTCCAATCCCGTTGTGGCCATCGTGATCCATAATAATAATTTCAGCTTTTTCATATGAAACAGGTCACCTCTGCTGCTTTTTAAGATATAAACGCTGACCAACAGGAAATGTCACGGAAAATGCAGAACCCGGCGTCGGAACATGGCATTCCTACCTGGCCGCGTGGTATAGTGAAACGAAGAACAAGCGATGGAGTGTAGAACGAACATGAATGAACGAAAACATCCCAATAACAAACGACAGTCCCAAGCAGGGACTCATTTATATCGAAAGGATACAGCTGCTCGCAAAGGCTTCCGCAAAAATGAGCCGATGAAGCAGACGCCTGGCTCTGCCCGCGATCATGCCGATGAGCTTCGGACCGGCGACCGCATCGTCGTGACCATCAAACGTTTGGGCATTAACGGTGAAGGCGTAGGTTATTATCGGCGGAAGGCGGTTTTTATCGACGGAGCGCTGTCCGGTGAAGTCGTCAAGGCCGAGGTAACCGAAGTGCAGCCTAAGTTTATCAAAGCGCAGCTTACAGAGGTGGAGAGACGATCTCCCCACCGGATCGAACCTCCCTGCCCGGTTTTCGGCGTATGCGGCGGCTGCCAGATTCAGCATATCTCGTATGAAGGACAGCTGCAGGCCAAAACGGACATTGTCCGCGAAGCGTTCAACCGGTATGCAGGTATCGACCAGCTCAAGCTTAAGCCGATCCTGGGCATGGACCACCCTTGGGGATACCGCAACAAAGCCCAGCTGCAAGTGGAACGCCGGAACGGCGAAATCATAGCGGGGCTGTACGAAGCCGACAGCCACAGCATCGTGGATATCAGCGGCTGTCCAATCCAGCATCCAAAGGTGAATGAGGCCGTGGAGAAAGTGAAATCCGTGCTGGAAGAACTGCGCATCCCGCTGGCCAAAGAAAACGGCAGTAAAGATGGCGTGCGTACGATCGTGGTGCGTCACGGCTTTCAATCCGACCAGCTGCAGGTGACGTTGGTTTGCGCAAACAGCGGCCTGCCGCGTCAGGACGATCTCATCCGTCTGCTCAGATTGTCTATCGACGGATTGGCAGGAATCGCCCTGAACGTCAATCCGAAGCGGACCTCGCTGATCTTCGGCGACCGGACCATTACCATATGGGGGGCCGATTCCATGCAGGAATCCTTGAGCGATTTGGAATTCTCCTTATCGCCGCGAGCGTTCTTTCAGCTCAATCCGCAGCAGACCGTGAAGCTGTACGAATCGGTCCGGGCAGCCGCCGGTCTGACCGGCCGCGAGACGGTCATTGATGCTTATTGCGGCACCGGCACGATCGGACTCTGGCTGGCCCCGCACGCCAAGGAAGTCCGTGGTATCGAGACGATCGCAGAAGCTGTAGAGGATGCCAACCGGAATGCCGAGCGCAACGGCCGTCATAACGCCAGCTTCCATGTAGGCGAAGCGGAGGATTTGCTCCCGCGATGGGTCAAAGCGGGACTTCGCCCGGACGTCATCGTCGCCGACCCGCCGCGAACCGGACTGGACCGCCGCTTCCTGGAAACCGTTCTGAAAACGAAGCCCAACCGTTTCGTGTATGTATCCTGTAACCCTTCCACGTTGGCCAAGGACAGCAAGGTGCTCATCGACGGCGGTTATGAGCTCCAGTGGGCCCAGCCCGTGGACATGTTTCCTCAGACGAGCCATGTGGAGTGCTGTTCGCTGTTCGTTTGGAACGGCAAAAGCGGAAAATAAATACGGCAACAATTTGAAGAAGGCGGTGTCAAAGCATGGATTTTGAACAGGTCATGCAGGAGCTCGAAGCTCTCGGCAAGGAACGGCTCAAGAAGCAGTATATGTCCAATGGAGCACACGAACCGCTTTTTGGCGTAGCGACAGGTGCCATGAAACCCATGGCCAAGAAGATCAAAATCGATCAATCGTTGGCTGAGCAGCTGTACGCAACAGGAAATTATGACGCCATGTACTTTGCCGGCATCATTGCCGATCCGAAAGCGATGACCGAAGCGGATTTTGAGCGTTGGATTCAGGGGGCCTATTTTTATATGCTGTCCGATTACGTGGTGGCGGTAACCTTGGCAGAAACCGATATTGCGCAACAAGTCGCCGATCAATGGATCGCAAGCGGTGAGGAGCTGAAAATGTCGGCGGGCTGGAGCTGTTATTGCTGGCTTCTAGGCAGCCGGCCGGACACTCAATTTGACGAAAGCAAACTCGCCGATATGCTGGAATTGGTGACAAAGACAATCCACGAATCTCCGGAACGCACAAAATCGGCGATGAACAATTTTATATACACGGTTGCCGTATCCTATTTGCCGCTCCATGATAAAGCGGTCGAGACTGCAAAAGCAGTCGGTCCGGTAGAAATGAAACGCGATCATAAAAAAATCAGCATCCTAAATGCTTCGGAAAACATTCAAAAAGCGGTGGACAAGCAGCAGCTTGGTTTTAAACGCAAATATGTCAGATGTTAATTGCAGATATGTAATCTATTAAAAGAAAAGAAGATGCACCGAGGAAGCATGAAGCTCCTTCGTGCATCTTCTTTGGCGTGCGCCGTTTATTTACCGCTCCACAGCTCCACTCTCGCTTTGACCAGCTCTGTGTATTGCTTTTCCATCTCCACGGCGCCCGCGTCGTCGAGCTCCTTCAGCATACCGTCAAAGATCGCGTCGAACTGCTCAGGTTTTGCCAACACGGCTTCCGGAATCCGTTTGCGGATAATATCCTGCGTTTTCTGGTAAATCACGTTATAATTACCGTCTTGCGGAGCTGCAATATTCCAGGCAGCACCCCACGGCTTGACCGGAAATTCCTTGCTCGATGGGAACAGGTCTTTCCAGGTGGTTGCTCCGTATGCCTCAAGCGTTTCCTTTTCCGGCTTGGTGTATGAGGCGATAATTTGTTCCGGAAAATTCGTCGTGTAATAGTTTCCTGTGGCGTCCTTGACACCGTCTCCGTAGTGAGCCGACATGTTTCCGTACAAGCCGATCCCGGTGGTTTTCGTAAAGTTGGCGTTATCATTCACTTTCTTATCCAGCACTTCTTGGGGAATGACCCGTTTGCCATCCACCACATTATAGTGCTTGCCTTCAATCCCCCAGTTGATCAGGACCTGGCCTTCATCGGATGCAAGGAAGTCGAGGAACTTGATCGCCCGTACAGGATCTTTGCACGCGGTCGTAATGCCAACGCCCCAGCCGGACATAAATCCGGTATCCTGGAAGTTATGATCCTTGTACTCTTCCGACATGGTCACCGGAAAATGGGCGTAGGTGCGCTCCGCCTTCCCGCTGGACTTCAGGGCATTCTCCGCTTCCGCATATCCCCATTTGGCGTCAATCAGGCCGAGGACGCGGCCGCTGGCGATTTTGGACTTATACTGATCGCTTTTTTGGACAAACGTTTCTTTATCCAGCAGACCCACATTGTACATATGGTTCAGCCAGCGGAAGTATTCTTTTTCCTCCGGCCGCTTATAGTGCAGCTTGGCTTCAAAGGTGTCCGGATTAATGTAGTATTCACCGTCGTCCTTAAGTCCGGTAGTATACACTGCGGGGTTCGTAACCGTGATCATGATTCTCCAGTCATCGGCGTCCAAAGTTAACGGAATGGTCGGCTTGCCGTCAATCGTGGGATGCTTATCCTTGTACTGCTGGAGAACGTTTTCAAAATCCTTGACGGTTCTGACTTTCGGGTAACCCAGCTCCTTCAGCACCGCATTTTGGATTTCAAAGCCGCTGCCGGCGTCAAAGTCCTGCTGATCAACAGCCGCGTTACTTGGTATGACATAGATAGATTTATCGTCGTTGCTGTATGGCAGGCGGTTCATATACTTGCCGTATACCTTTTTCAGATTCGGTGCATACTTGTCGATCAAATCGGTCAAGTCGATCATAGCCCCGGCTTCCACCAATTTATCGACATCGCCTTTGCCGTAAATCAGATCCGGGTAATCACCGCTCGCCGCCATAAGCGATATTTTATCCGCTCCCGCGCCGGATACGGCGAATTCCGCATCCAGGGTCACCCCTGTCCTTTTGGTGATCTCTTGGCCAACCTCATCCTGCATTTTGTTCCAGTTCGGGCTCGCGTCCGCCCCAAAAAACGAAAATGTGATCGGGCTCGTATCGTCCGCTTTGGAGTCCTGCGTGCTGCCGGCCGAATCGGCTGGCTTGCCATCCCCTGAACTGCTGCACCCTGCCGAAATGAACAGCATGCCGGCAAGAAGAAGCAGCCCGAATTTTTTCCCAACTGTACCTGTCATGGTCACGTTCCCCCTTATTTCTGTTAAGAATGCGCTTGCATTTTTGGGTTTAGCATAGCTGATTGATTTTAGCTCTCCCGGTTATCCTTCCGTTTGTGCGTGCAGTAAAAACGTTTTCGGAAATATCCTCGAAAAACATCCCTCCTCTACCGGTTTCCGGTTTGGTTAATAGCCATTGTAATTCGTAATCTACAAGCAAACCTTGATTTTTAAGTCGCAATTATAGGATGATATAGACATCAAACCATACTTTATCGGGTGGGATCCTCCATGAGCATCAACGTGTATTTAAACTGGTTTACGACCGATGAGCAGTTTCCGTTTTTCATCCAGTATGGAGGTCATGACGAAGACATGCAGCTGCATAAGCACATCGACTTTTGCGAGCTGGTGATCGTACTGAACGGACATGCTACGCATATCGTCAACAACGAGGCTTCTTTTATCAAAAAAGGCAACGCGTTTGTTATTAATGGCGCCACGCAGCATGCCTACAAGGATCCGTACGATTTTAAAATTTGCAACATCATGTTCAAGCCCGATATGCTGAAATATGCCGGCCCGGATTTAAGGGCATCTCAAGGATTTCAGGCGCTTTTTATTTTGGAACCGCTTTATCGCCATCTGCATCCTTATGAAAGTAAACTTAATATTCCGCTGTCCAATCTCGAACATGTGGCTTCGGTCATTTCCGATATGATTGACGAATACCACCATCGGCACCAAGGGTATCAAACGATGCTGGCGTCACGGTTTATGGAGCTTGCCGTATACTTGTCCAGGCTGTATGAGCACCAGGATCAGGGCGTCGAAAGCAATCTGATGCATTTGGCAAATGCAGTATCCTATATTGAAGACCACTATCTCGAACCGGTGACCCTGGAAGAAATCGCGGATAAGTCCCGGATTTCCGTAAGGCACCTGAACCGGATCTTTCGGGCATATTATCAGACGTCGCCGATGGCGTATCTTCAACGGCTTCGCCTGGAACGGGCATGCATCCTGCTCAAGCAGACGAACCTTTCGATCACCGAAATCTCATACGAATGCGGCTATAACGACAGCAATTATTTGACACGCCAGTTTAGGAAAACTTACGGCATGACGCCCAAAGCATTCCGGAAAAGCGTGCAGCCGTAAGGGCTGGAGCACCAGCGTCAGCCAACCGGATCGTACTCGAACCAATCGAACGACGCGGGAGCAGGCTCCTCATAGGCAGATACCGCGTACATCGCCACGAATACCCCGGTGAATCCCCCGGCCACTTCCGTGGAAAGCAGGTGGGTCTCCCCCCAGCCGATTTCCGTCAGTTCTGCTCCCGGCTGCCCGTAATAAAACACGAATTTGTCAGGCTGTACCTCGATCTTCAGTTCCAGCGGCCCTGCTGGACAAGCATGTTCTTCCTCCACGCATAAAGATCCGACGGTGCGCCGAAGCCGTATCTTCTTGACTCCATTTCTTGACGTAACGGCAAGATCATAGTGATACTTCTCATTCATATAAACCGTTAACCCGGCTTCTTCCCCGTCGCCGACTGGTTCATATTCCATGGCTGCCGAAATATTGCAGGTAAAATGGCACAGACGGCGGCCAACAAACGCCGGAGAGCCAGTGTCGGACAGCGTCGTCCGATTTCCGCGAAGTTCCAGGTGCCCAGGCCGCCGCTCCAAAGACCAGCTACCAGGAGCGGGATTACGCAAGAAGGTCCACTCCAGCTGAAGCTGCGAGGCGTCAAAGTCATCCCTTGCCGGCTTCTCGTCCCAGCGGACGGCAGGCAAATTCGGCGAGTCCGTAACGGGTTCGATGTGTCCGCCTGCTCCGATGACCGGCCAACCGTCCGTCGTCCAGGTTACCGGCGCAAGCATCACTTCCCGGCCCAGGTGGTGGCGCATCGGATAGGACGGTGGCCGGATTCCCAAACAAACCGCCCACCAGCTTCCATCATGAGCTTGTACCAGATCGGCATGACCTGTCGCATGGATGGTGCTCTTTATGCTCCGGTTCGACAGAATCGGATTATGCGGGCAAGAATCATAAGGTCCGTAAGGATCGTTGCTTCTGGCGATCGTCACCATATGTCCGAACTCCGTTCCGCCTTCGGCGATCATCAAGTAATAATCATCCCCGATTTTGTAGAGATGCGGCGCCTCGGGATGCGCCCCTCCGGTTCCCTGCCAGATCAACCGGCTTTCGGTGAGCATCTCACCGGTTTCCTTATCGATCTCACATTGATAAATCCCGTCTCCCTCGTCTCCCATTCGGGTTGATTGGAAATACACACGGCCGTCCTCATCGAAAAACAAGGATGGATCGATCCCGCCCTGCGCAACGGGTATCGGATCGGACCAGGGGCCGGCTGCCTCTACACTGGTCACATAAAAATTCCCGATCCCGCTAACATTGGTCGTTGTCATATAAAACATACCGTCATGGTAGCGAAGGGTTGGCGCGTAAATGCCGCCTGAACTGCCTGCACCCGCTAGCCGCAGCTGCTGCTCGTTCGTCAGGCAATGCCCGATTTGCCGCCAATGCACCAAATCTTTGCTGTGAAAAATAGGCACCCCCGGAAAATACTCGAATGTGCTGGTGACCAGATAATAATCTTCACCGACCCGGCAGATGCTGGGATCCGGATGAAACCCGGGAATGACGGGGTTGGTATACTGCATCGATGCTCAGCTCCTAATCGTGATGATTCCACATGTGACTCTATGAGAGCGGTTACGCCAATTTGTTCTGGGTTCAACCGGCTCTGTCCATATTCTAAACGGTTGCCTGCAGTCAAACCTTGATGATCAAGTCAGGAAAATAGCATGATCTAGACATTCAAGCCACAAGATATGGCGCATTTGACACCCAGCCCTCCATCCGGATTCGTGCAGCCCAACACAAAAAAGCCCGCATGCTGCGGACTTTTCAAATATCTTCATTCAAGCGATTACGAAAACTCATTCAAATGCTCCGGCGTCCAATTTTTCACACCGTTGTCTTCGATGATGCCCAATACGACATCCGATATATCCGGATCCGAGCTGAGCTGGTCCTGAACGCGGAACTTAATATCATCGGCATCGGCAAGCGACAGGCCGCTCCGAAGTTCGATCATCGTATCCACATGATAGTACCGGCCTTCCTGGATAATCCGCAGACCGTTGATATCGGTGACGTCCTGATCGGACAAAATGATGGAAGACACCTTCTCCGCCACGTCGCGCGGCGCAGCCACACCGATTAGTCCAACCATATTATCATAGCCTACACGAAAAGCCACGGCCACCATCAGCACACCGATGATGACGGTCACGATGCCGTCCAGTGCTTTAAAGGCTGTAAATGTCGTGACGACAACAGCGACAAGAGCCAGAAACGCACCGGTGACCGCTACCAAATCCTCATAAAAGACCAGCCGCGTCGGAGGTGCTGAGCGTGATACATGCTTGAAAGACATAGGGATGAGTGAGATCCCGGAGGCCTCAATCCTTGCTTCTCGGGCAATTTCCTTCATCACCTTAAATAAAATCGCGCCATCGATCACCAGGTTCAGAATAAGCGCACCCACGTTAATCCAAAAAGCTCCGCCCGCTTTGGCCGGATGATGAATCAAATGCCATCCTTCCCGAATCGTTTCATAAGCCATAATCGTCACCACAATGACGGCGACCATGCAGAAAATGTTGATTACCCGGCCGAATCCGGTCGGAAATTTACGGTTGGGCTTTCTTTCCGCAAGCACGCTTCCGGCAAACACAAACCCCTGGTTTACACAGTCCGCAAGCGAGTGCATCGCTGATGCAAACATCGCCCCGCTGCCGCTCAAAGCGGCCCCCACCCCTTTGGCTGCAGCGATGACCGCATTGCCGAGCATCGCGATCGCTGATGATTTGTTTCCCTTTTTGATGAGTGCCAGCCAATGCTCCCGTTCCTGCTGCTGCGCCATCTTTTGCCTCCTGCTTAAGAATCCGACATGTTTGAATATGTTCTTACGATGGGAAAAATAGCCGGATTTTATGCAGTTTTATGGAAAATAGAAGATGTTTATTGGTTGCCGGGCAAACGATAAACCAAGAAAAAGCCCGCTATAAAGCGAGCTTTCGAATAATCCCTAATTCGAGCCGATCATGAGCCCGGTATCTCCGGGATCTTTCAGCCATATGGACGAGATCGCCCATTGGTCATCAGCAGGTCCAGTCCCCTTCTCAATCGTGAGCATTGCTTTGCCCGTGCCTTCCACGCCTGCGGATGTCACCAGCGGGTAATCGAAGGAGATTTGCACTTTGCCGTCCGATAACGTCTTGGTAGTCATGTTGGTGACCGTGCCCATATGAGGACTGGAGCCCCCGGTAACCCAGAAATTGTCCTCAAACTGCTGTTTGGTTTTGGCCTGCAGCGCGGGAGTCATCACCGCGTACTGCATCGGTCCGCTGCGCTTCTGAACACCGCGGATCCAGGTCTTGGCGGCATCCTCCGGCGTATCGGCCTGCAGTGCGTTCATGAAGCCGTTCACCTGCTGAGCCAGCTTGCTCGCCTCGGGCAATGACACATGAATGCCGTCGCTTTTGTACTCCACTTCGCCTTTCAGCTGCTCCACGATGGCCCGCAGCGAGACCATGGCGGTTCCGTTTTCGATTTTCAATTTCATAAAAGTGTTGGCGAATTCTGCCCCATTGATAAAAATCCTCGGCCCGGCCGACACTGCCAGCGCAGAGCCCGACAGAATGACAAATGCTGAACTCGCCGCAATGAACACCTTCAACCGTTTCTTCATGGATCATTCTCCTTTATATACGCCATTGAAGACGTATTTATATGTATAGATGTCATTTCTATTGTAGAAGAATGGTGATCCATGAAGGGTTACGTTCGGGTTACGATTCGGTTAACGAACCCTCATCAATGGCTTTGCGGATATCGTAATCGTGTATGTCGATATCAAGCTCCACGCCTTGGGCCAACTTAGCTAACTGATAGCCGATATAAGGCCCCATCGTCAAGCCGGATGCACCGAGCCCGTTCGCCGCGAGCAGGCCGCTCCAGCCCGGAACGGCCCCAAGCACCGGCAAAAAGTCGGAGGTAAACGGACGGAATCCGACTCTGACCTCCTGAAAGGTGCCGTCCGCCAAACCGGGCGCCAAGGCTAATCCTTTATTCAGAATTTCCTGCATACCACCCGCTGTTGTTCTTGTATCGTAGCCTTCCACGTCATTTTCATGCGTTGCCCCGATCACAATCTTCTGCTTCTCGAAAGCAAGCAAGTATTGATCCGAAGGCGGCATGACAACTGGCCATGTGCCTGTATCCTCATGATTTTCGAGCTGGAGGTGCATGATTTGCGCCTTTTGGTAACGGACGTTAAAGCGGACACCGAGCGGCTGCAGAAGCTGCCCTGCCCACGCCCCTGCACAGACAATCGTGCGGTCCGCTGCATATTCGTCGGGTCCGACCGATACGCCGCTCACCCGGTTCCCATCCGCCAGAAGCTTCGCATCCCCGTGAATCACAACTGCTCCGTGCCTCTGGGAAGATCGAATCAAAGCGTCGCGCAGGGCACGGCCGTCGACCCGGGCGGCGCCGCTGATCCGTACCGATTGATAGCCTCTCTCCAGCAGCGGAAAGCATTGATGGGTTTCTTCTTCCGAAAGCCGGGTAATACCGCCGATTTCCGGTGCATCCGCCTTACGCTGCAATGCCCGCTCCTCCATCTTCCGGATTTTCTCCGGGTCCTGGTGAACGCTGAGGGCACCGACCTTCGCATAGCCCGTCTCGGTTTCGCCTTCTCCTTCCAGTTCCTTGATTAACCCGGGATAAAAAGCCGCTCCTGCCTTGGCGAGCCTATACCAGGCCTGATTGCGGCGCTGCGACAGCCATGGACAAATGATGCCCGCAGCGGCATCCGTCGCCTGTCCTGGATCCTTGCGGTCGATGAGAATGACATCCGCTCCCATTTTTGCCAGCTGATAGGCCGTCGATGCTCCCAGGATGCCAGATCCGATGATGATATATTTCTTCATAATTACATTCCTTTCTTGATGCCTGTTTCCCCATTATAGCGGACACTTCTCTTACAGAGGAATTGGAGCTGATCTTTAGGTTTTCCTGAATGTACGGTTACAAATATTTTTTAAAGCCTTTGCTGACTGAGCCGTCATATCCTTCGCGTTCAAAAAATTGATGGGCCCGGACTCGTTTGGAATGGCTGAGCACCATGATTTTGTGACAATGCAGCGATCTGCAATATTCTTCGGCACCAGCATTCTGTACAAGTTACTCAGTTGTTCCCTATCTTTGGATTCCGCTTCACGGATCATAATATATTCTCCTTCCGATCTATCTGACGGCTCTATTTTTAATATGTTTGACCCCTGTCGTATGATCTAAATGTCTGATTTCCGAAGCAACAAATTCAGGAATGACAGTATACTGATCAAGTTCATCGATATTGATCCACCGGTTGACAAATCCTTCTTCCATGCCTTGAAATTCTTCAACATGATGATATATGGAATGATCTCTTGGCAAATTCACAAGAAAAAACATCCCCAGCTCGTGAACCTTACGATCCGGAAAGTCTATAAAATTCTCGATTACCCAAAAAAGCTTTCGGTCATAGATTGGCGCCCCATATTCTTCCATCATTTCACGTTCTATCGTTTCTTCTGCGGTTTCACCGAATTCCACTCTGCCGCCGGGTATAAACCACAATTGATTATGTTCTGCTCTTTGCATCAATACCTTATCTCTATGAAGGATAATGCAAGCAGCCCTAAACTGAAATGTATTTGTACCGGTCTCATAAGATATCATCATGTTATTTCATTCCCCACCCTTGATAATAATTTATAAAGTTTCTTTTGAGAGGCTTATTTATGACATTCCAGCTAACCTATAAGCGACTATATTTCGATACACCGCACCGTGAAACCTGCAATGACATATGGATGTCCGCTGCATTCATTGCAGCCTTTTACCACCAGCAGCCGCAAGGTCATATTTTCATTGGTAGTCCGCATAAACCATATAGGAGAGAAGTCATGAATATGGAGGTTAAGGAATGAACGATTCCCATCACAACGGTGCTGCCCCTCAGGCTGGCAATACAACGAACCGTGAACCCAATTCAGCGGTTCCAAATGAGGGGAACGACAGGCCGCAAAGCGTAAACCAGTCCTTACCATGGGCAGAGGATCTGCCGGCCGCGATGCACTCGCAGACGGTTGGCGAACGCGGGCCTGTCCTGGAACAGGATAACATTTTGCATGAAACGCTGGAAACCTTTGTACATAGCAAAATCATTGAGCGTCCCGTCCACGTAAAAGGCTTTGGCGCATTCGGTTATTTTGAGACAGTGCATTCCATGACCGACTATACGATGCTCAGCTTTTTGCAGACGCCCGGTCAGCAGGTTCCCGTCACGGTTCGCTTTTCCCTCGCGGTCAGCAATAAAGGCACACCGGATACTTCGCGCAATGTGCGCGGGTTTTCCACCAAGTTTTACACGGAACAGGGGGTATTTGATTTGTTATGCAATCATATCCCCGTCTTTTTGGTTCGAGATGCCGTCCGGTTCCCGGAATCGATCAAGGCCTTTCTTCCCTCGCCGAAAAACAACCTGATCGATCCCGAACGCTTCTGGAGCTTTGTAGCCAGGGCGCCGGAATCCACCCATTTCCTCGTTTGGCTCTACTCGGACGTGGGCACGGTGAAGAGTCTCCGTCATATCAAGGGTCACAGCGTGAGCACTTACGTGTGGAAAAATGCAAAGGGCATACGTTTTTATGTAAAATACCACTGGATGCCATTAGCCGGCGAGCAGTATATCGATCGGCAGGAAGCAGCCCGGCTGGCGGGTGAGAACCCGGATATTGCCGGTCAGGATCTGTACGATACCATTGCCGCAGGCAAGACCGTGGAGTACGGGCTGTATGTGCAGCTGATGAATCCCGATGATGCGGCGCATCTTCCGTTCGACCCGTTGGATGATACCAAGGTGTGGGACCAGCAGCAGTACCCTCTTCGTCCGGTCGGCCGCCTCGTATTGAACCGCAATACGGACAATTATATGGGACAGGTCGAAAAGATTGCCTTTTCCCCGTCCAATCTGCTGGAGGGCGCCGAATTGTCGGATGATAAAATGCTGCAGGGCCGTGCCAACATTTACTGGGATTCCCAGCGCAGGCGGTTAGGCCCTAGCTTTCGCAGCATACCGATCAATCACCAGGAGAATTGGTCTCCGGCTTCCCTGGTGACCAGCGGAAATGGCAGATACGTGGAGGGCAAGATCGAACGGACCGACATCTCCAAACCGGATAATTTCACCCAGGCCGGGGAGTTTTACCGCGCCATTTCACCAGTACAGCAGGAGCACTTGGTGGATAACCTAGCAGCTGATTTAAAAGGTATATCCCATGAAACGCAGCGGATCGTTTTAAGTTACTTGTACGAAGCATCTCCGGAGCTGGGTGAAAGGGTTGCGCTGCACATCGGTATGAAAGGAAAAGGCTGAGACTGAACAAGGAATCATTTCGAGGATCATTTCAGGTATGCCATACGTCTGAGCTTGGTAGACGGGAGGAGGGATACGTTCTTTAACGTGTCCCTTCTTTTTGTGCTCAGCATTCTATCTCAGCGAACTTTTGTCGTTCAGCGGAAACAGGAAACAGCATGAACAATGGCAAAAGGCGGCATAATGGCCGCCACCTTAGATCATACTCCATTAACGTTTACATTGACTTCGACCCAGCGTTTAGAGCGACCTTTCGTACCAATACCCGGGCGAGCGGCCATCCAGACGCATCAGTGCTTCAAGGAAAAAATAATCGCCCCAAATGACGAAATCATCCGGCGAAATTCCCCCTCTGACAAAGTAGGAGCCATGCCGCAGGAACCCCTCTTCCTCCGTGCTGCCGGCCGTAAAGTAACTGTTTGCCATGGAAATGACGGATTGCTCCGCGAATTCCTGAAAAGATGCTCGCTCGGGATCCGATTCGTCCAGATGCTGCGCCAGCTCCAGCATTCCGCATGCCGCAATGGCCGAAGCTGAGCTGTCCCTCGGTTCACCCGGCTGCTGCGGGGCGTCAAAATCCCAATAAGCCACAAGATCCTCCGGTACGTGATCCATGAAATACCGGGCCAGCTGCTTGGCTGTATCCAAAAAATACGGCTCCCTCAAATAACGATAGGCAAGTGCAAAACCGTAAATGCCCCAAGCCTGCCCGCGGGACCAAGTGGAACCGTCCCTGAAGCCCTGATGCGTACCCCCGCGGATCGAATCACCCGTTTGCGGATCAAAGTAGAACGTATGGTAGGATGATCCGTCCCCCCGTACGAGAAATCTCCGGCTCTTGTCCGCATGAATGCGGGCGATCGCGGCATAGTGAGGGTCCCCGGTCTGCTCTGACGCCCAATATAGAAGCGGAAGATTCAGCAGGCAGTCGATGATGATGCGACCGCCGTTTTCCGGGTCCCCTTCCGGACCCCACGCCTGAATGATTTGCGTGGAGGGCCTCCATCGTTTTAAGAGCAGGTCGGCTGCCTGTAAGGCGGTTTGCCGGGCATCTTCATTCTGCTCGACAATCCAGCCTGCCATGGCGGACAGAGAATACAGGAAGCCGATATCGTGGTGCTGCAAGTGGCTCTCCTGCTGCAGCCTCTCCTGAAAAGAACGGACGCTTTGGACAGCTGCATCGTGGATATCCGGATCTTTACTGTATTCGTAACTCAACCATAAAATGCCGGCCCAGAAACCTTCCGTCCAATCGGTATGATTCACCAGCTGATATTTGCCATCTCCGTGGCTGACATGCGGAAAATGACCATGAAAGCGGGCGATGTTGGATTTCGTAGTTAACAGCGTTTGCTCGATCGTTGCGCTCCAGTTCATAACAACCTCCTGAAAAATGATGAAGTAGGGTCTCTGTGTTGGAACTATGGGATGAAGCCCCCTATAAAGTTGCAGTTAAACCTAATCGGCAGCACGCCTGTGTACCTGCCTATTTCGGCTCGACTTCGTCCAGCGTCAGGCGGAACGCCAGATCCTTCATGTACGTACCGTCCCGATTCAGGAAGGTCATGCCGAAAAGAACGTCTCCCGCTGTCCCGCGAACGATGGCGATGAGCCGGTTCAGCCCGCCCTTCAGGATGATTTCCTGCTCAGGCTTCGAGACCTTTTCCCCGTTTATATAAATCTCGAACCACGCCTCGGTGTTGATCCGCAGCTTCCCCTGCCGCACCTCGTTATCCTTCCCGGGCACCAGGATGAAACAGCTGAGGAACCATGGCGTGTCTCCAGCGTCCGCTATGCGAAACATGCCGTCATCCGGGCGCCGTTCCTTCTTCTGCATCCATCCGTACAAGCCTTCGCCCAAATTGTTCAACGAAAATTCGGGGTCCGTGTGATAAGCTTTCATCGCTTCGTAATCGACATGCGGCGGACAAGGCAGGGCCATCACGGCTTCCACGGCCCACTGTGCATCTCCCTTCTCGCTCGTAAGCAAGCCGTCATCGAAGGCAGCACCAAGATTGGCGAGCAGGCGCGAATACAGGCGCAGCGCCTTGTCGCTGCCAGGATCGGGCAGCAGCTGAGAGCATACCACGCTTCCCCCGCCAATCTGGGCTTCGATCACGAATTCCCCTGCGGGCACGATCTTAGCGCGATTCAGTTCCACCAGCGCCAAACGGCTGTACTCCGCCGTGTAGCCGTTCACGAAGTAGTCCTTCCAGGCGGTGCCTTCGACGCTGCGGCACAGCACCTCCGTGCCGGGTGCTTCGATCTTGTGGCTGGCCAGCACCCGGTTGACCACGTCGCGCGGCGACAAGAATACCTTGTCGTAGCTGAACAGGTCAACCGGGCTGATGCCGCGCATGGCGGCGCCGTCATCCGCCGCCAAGTGATACGCCTCGTGCGGCGCCACCCGCACGGGGCGGTCCAGCAGGCGCGCCAGCGCCGCCTGCTGCGGACCCTTCGCCGGCAGGACGAGCACGCGTCCTCCGGCTTCGGCGTGGCGCCGGACGGCCTCGGCCGCGCCCGGCGCCTCAAGCAGGCAGGCTTCGGCCACCAGCAGGCCGAAGCCCTGCCCGGGCGGCATGGCGGCATGCCGGCCATGCACGCCTGCGTCCGGCGCCGGGGCGATGCCCTGCGCCGGCATCCCTGGCGCGGCGGCTGCGCCCGCCAGCGCGAGAAGCGGCGCTGCTTCGCCAAGCGCCGTGTAGTTCAGCCGCAGCTTGTCGAGGAAAGCTGCGGCCGCTCCGCCGGCGCGCACCAGCGCGGCCGTGCGGGCGGTTTCGCCTGCGCCCGCGTCATCGGCGCGCCCGGCGTAGGCGAGCAGGTTCCGCAGCAGCAGGCAGGCCTGCGGAACGTGCGTGACGTTCGCCATCAGATCGAGCTGGCTCGCGATAAACATACCTGTGCCGCTGCGGTATTCCAGCAGCGGTGACCACAAGTCTCCACCGTCTCCAAAATCGCCTGCACCGCATTCGAGCAGCAGCGTAAAGTCGCCGATGACCGGCTTTTCAAAGGCCGCCTGGATGATTGGCAGCGGTCCTTCTTCCCGCAGCTCCTCATGCCAGAACATTAAATCCTCGTCGCCGATTCCCTTCAGAACCGGATGGCTGTAGCTGCCAGCATGGGCACGGATGAAAGGCCTCCGTGACAGCGTCAGCTTGCCGAGCGACAGCTGGTTTTGCTCCAGCAGAATGAGACGGCCGCCGCGTTCCACGAATGCCTTCAGCTGCGCTTCCAGCCCGCCGTCCGCATCCTCGGCATAGGTGCCGATGATGAGTAAGCTGTCCGCCGGCAGTCCGGCCAAGCTTTCCCGCTCTATTGCTGCGCATTCTGGAATCATCCTGCAGATCATGTCATATTCGCCGGCCGGTCCACAAAAGAAAGCTTCCCGGCCGACTTCCACCGCTTCGCTGCGCAGCCTGCCGGAAACCAATCTGTATTCGATACGCAGTTCATGCACAAGCTGCCCGTCATGCATCAGCTGCGCGGTCAGCTCAGCCCGTTCTTCTGCATCCACAGATTCCGGGGTCCATTGCACCGAGATGATTTGGTGCTCAGCCGGAGCTTGGCGGAAGTCAAAGCTTTGCTCGTGAACCAGCCTCCCTCCCTGCCTGATCTTGCATTCCACCCGGACGTCCTGCGCGGCAAGCGTATCGTTGTACACGTCGAAGCTGCGGTGAACCGGCGCATCATCGTAAAAACAGCGGTTGTATTCTGCCGCGATGATGGTGGCCGGCTTGAATGCTCTGGCCATGATGGCAAAGGCCGGATTTGGAGAATAAGCCGGATACTCTTCAGGCAGCAGACCGTTGTTCAAGGTCAGTGAATAAGCGGGGATCCGCTTTGGCTTGACGCCGGGCTGGCAAAGTTCGCCGGGACCTGTTGCCGGTAAAATCACGTCGCGGTCAGGCATAGCCCGCATGAAATAATGCGCAAAGTTAAAGGTCGAAATGCCGGATACGCCTTGGCGCCGGGCGTATTCGACAAACAGCCGCTCCTTCTCGGCAAGTCCGGCCGTGCTCTCATCTGTCCCGCAGTAGGCTCGCAGTCCGACATACATACTGCTGTTCTGCGGGCAGATGTACCACCACCCGCCATGCTCGCCGAACGTCAGTGGAACGTCACGGTCCCACTGGCCGATCGTGCCGTCGATATTGTAATGGCGGCTCTCCACCTCCGTATCTTCTTTCGACAGAAGACGGTTGTCTCCTTCAGCAAGAATCGGCCGCGTCGGATCCAGCTCGCGGATGGTGGCCATCAGGCCGGGAATATGTGTTTTGAAACCGTCGCGCCCGTCGACCCAGCGCATCTCATTCTGTACGCTCCACAAAATGACGGACGGGTGGTTTTTGTCCCGCTGCACAAGGCGGCGGACATGGTTCCGGCAGTTATCCAGGTAAGCCGGATGGTCGGCCTGCATCGATTTTCCCGAGCCGTATATCGCGGTTTCATCCACGATGAGCATGCCTTCTTCATCGGCGATGCGCACGTAGTCCTCAGGGTACGGCTCGGCATGCAGCCGGATGCTGTTTACGCCGACAGAGCGGCACATCCGGTACCAGTTCCGGATGTAGGCTTCCGTCTGCTGCACCCCGCCTTGAAAATGCCAGGAATCTCCGCGCAGATTGATCGGAATGCCGTTCAGGACAAACTGCGGTCCTTCGCACCAAAACTCCCGAAACCCGAACGTAATATGACAGCGGTCGATGACCCGCTCATCCACCAGCAGTTCAAGCTCCGCCCGATAGAGGAATGGGGAATCCGGACTCCACTGATGGGCGTCCGTCCAATCCAGTATGAAGGAGGCGCGGTATGCCGTCCCGTCCCGCTCGTTTTCGCACAGCCTAGGCAGCTGGACAACGGCATCGTCATCAGGAACGGCCGCTGCACTCGCTGCAAGAACCGGGTTTGGAGCCGGATGAGTCGAGGATGCTTGAGCGTGCTCCAAAGGCTGCGGATCCCCGCTCAGCACACCAAGCTCCCGTACGAAAAGCCTGATTTGCACCGCATTCTGCTCCATCTCTCGCGAATTGTGAACTATCTTGGTGGAAGCTCCTCCGGCAATCGCATGCACTTCCAGTTTCCCATCCCTGACAGACGTGCGGATGGTGACGTCTTCCAGAGATAATTCCGGATAGCTCTCCAAGTAAACATCCTGCCAAATGCCGCGGCATACGGTGCCGAACCAGGAACCGGTAAGGCCGGTCACTTTTTGCGATCCGGACGGAAGGGTCACGCGGTCAAAGCTCCCGCAAACGACGTGCAGGTGGTGTTCATGATCCGCCTGCACCCGGGACGTAATATCCAGCCTGAGCGGCAGGTAGCCGTCTTCCCATACGGCGATTTCCTCCTGGTCCAAATAGATAACAGCCTTCTGCATGATGCCGTCCAGCCGCAGCACAATCCGCTGGCCGGCCATGTGGTCCGGAAGCCGGAAGCTCCGGTGCAGCACGCCCGCCTCGGCGGTGTCCCATTCCTTCGGATAATCGTACAGGTCCATCGGAACATATCCGTATTCGGGAATGTTCCCGAACGACCGGCCGGTGCCCTGCTTGTAGGTCCTTCTCCAGCTGGATGGGACCTGAACTTTGTGCTGATCGTATACGATGTTCTCCGGCAGCTGACGGGATTGGGGCTGATCGTACAATGGCATGAAATCCCAATCTCCGTTCAGACATAGCGAGTTACGCATGTTGTGCACCCCTTCTTTCGGCCGGGCAGCGCACTTCTAGCACAAGCATCAGCTTGCGCCAAATGTCCTGCCCGTCCGAAACCCCCTCCCACTTGATAAAATGAGGCTCCATCACCTCGGCCCAGTTTTCAGGCTTCAGCGACGTTTTCAATCGGCCCTCATAGAGCACGGGCGTGATCGTCTCCGGCAGCTCTGAATAGAAAAACAACACGTTCTCGTGCATGCCGATCATGCCGTACTTATCGCCGTCCCCCGGCTTTTCCTCCTGGTATTGGTAGTGATAATATACATAGCTTGCCGTTTGCTCCGGCTTTAGCAGAGCAATTCTTCCGTATGGTGTGCGTTCCTTATGGACTCGGGCCCACTGCGAATTCGACACAGGGTGCTGGTAATGAAAAATATCCGTCATCGGTACCCAACATCTTCCCGGCGCGCCTCCCGGCCATTCAGCCAGCCGCTCTCCGGTTTCAGCCAGCAAGCTTTCCGGGAGAACCGGCGTGTCCAGACATTCATAATATAGAAACAGCTGTTCTTGATCGGCAAATAGGCTTAGATTGGCGACCTGAAGCCGCTCCATCGCATCGGCAAGCGAATGCTCTCTTTCCTGGGCCCGAAAAAAAGAGCGCGGACTGCCTTCTCCGTTCCAGACGGCTCGAAATAAACATCGAATCATGTTGTCCCTCCTTGAGGTGGTTTTTGGTTTTACCGTGCTAAAAATCTTTAGGTATCCGAGAATCGCGCTTATCCATGAATTTCGCGCTGCGCACAGTTAGCACGATTTTGCCATGGTAGGTATACCGTATTGTCCTTGAATAGAATTGAATTGAACCTCTTGAGTGCTGCACCGGACCTGGAATTGTAAAAGCGCCCCCTCCATGCAGGGAGAGAGCGCCGAAGAAACCCTTAAACACCAGTAAGCTTTAAGGCACTACCGAGAAACGAATGTCGTCGAATAGCATGTAATCGAATCCGCTCACATAGAAACCGACTTTGCCGGAAGCTTTATGTCCCGGATCAGTGCCGGACAGCCTCAGTTCCCCGTTCACATAGAGCTGGATGTCGCCGTCTTTGACGACCGCCTTGACGTCATATTCCGTATCCGGCTGCAGGTCTTGCGTAGGCAGCGCCTCTTCCTTGATCTTCTGCCAGGCGGTGTCGTACAGTATCCATGCCGATGTGCCGTCGGCCCTTGTTTTGTAGCCGATTCGCGTCGATGCAGTGGCGTCCTGGCGGTCAAAAATGTACAGCACTCCGTCATTTGGCATAACCGCAGGCGTCTTCAGCTTGAATTCAAGCTGGTAGGACGAGAAGGTTCGGTCGAGCAGGCCGGTGGCGCCGTTTAAGATTTTATAGCGGCGGTTCCCGTCCGGATCGGCTGCAATGCTGCGATTGGGATCGACAGGCCAGCCGTTTCCTCCGGTTTCAAAATCGGTCTCATGCATGACGTTCGAGACGGTGACCGCGATATCCGCCTTGATCAGCGGGTTTACCTTGGATACGGCCGTGATGACCGTTTCGCCCTCGTACACGGCGCTGACGACGCCTGTGTCGTTCACTTCTGCCACCGCAGGATTCGCGGATTGCCAGGTCACATCCGTATCCGGTGTATCCGCGGGATCAAATGTCAGTTGGAGCTGCTTGCTCTCTCCGGCAGCCAGCCGAACCTGATTTTCCGCCGGGATAATTCCGGCCAGATCTGTAGTCAGCGCCTTGAACTGGATGTCATCGAACATCATGTCGCTGACATTGTTAACGTAGAACCCGACTTGACCCTCCGCGTTATGGCCCGGATCGGTGCCTTTCAGCCGTAACCCACCGTTCACGTACACGCTGATGTCGCCGCCCTTGACGAGCATTTTGACGGCATATTCCGTGTCCGGCTTCAAATCATGATCAGGCATCTTGACTTCCTTCAGCACGGACCACGCCGAGTTGTACAGCAGCCATGACGATGTTCCGTCCGCCCGGGTTTTATATCCGATACGGCTAGAACCGCTGCCCGCCTGGCGGTCGAAAATATACAGCGTTGCGTTTTCGCCGATGGTCGCCGGCGTCTTCAGCTTGAAGGTCAGCTCATAATCGGAGAACTTTTTGCTGCTCAGCGCGGACGCGCCGTTAAGTAACTTGTACCAGCGGTTTTCATCCACTTTAACGATGCTCCGGTTAGCATCCACCGGCCATCCATTTGCACCGGATTCGAAATCGGTGTAGTCCATAATGCCGTTGCCGGCTTCAACGGTTACATGTACTGAAGCTGTCAACTGCGGATTTTCCACAGATGCTACAGTGATCTCGGTTTGGCCGACAGACTGCCCGGTAATAACGCCGGCGTTATCGACCGTGGCGATTCCCGGATCGGCGGATGTGAAAGACAGAGCCGGATGATCTGCGTTCCACGGCAGGACCGCGGTTTGCAGTTTGACCGTTTTCCAGCGGTCAACCGTCACATCGTCGTTGTACACGGCAACCCCCTGGACAGGATGGCTGTCCTGACCTGTGCTGGTGCCGGCTCTGCCATTAATGCCGATTTCTCCAAACGGGATGTTGGGAAAGCCGGGTATGGCGCTGAATACAGCCGCATCCTGCCGCAGGGATAAATCTCCGTTCGCCAGATCCACAAAGCCCGGATCCTGTGTCGTAACGAAGTTATTGGCATACTGAACCAGCCCGAATTTGTCATACGCTCCGTTGGCATTGGTCGTCGTGCTGCGTGGAATGGTCGGGTTGTAGATGACATTGCCCTGGAACGTGTTCGTATCGGGATAATAACGGTTTTCTGTAAAGAAGTTGGCCAGCTCAGGATACTTGGTCAAATAAGGCGTGCCTACAAAATCGTTGTTGGCGGCGAACAGCGCCTGCCATTTTGGCATGTAGTTTTTCGGGATTTGATTGTCCGGCTGATCCCCAAGGTAGATGTCCGCGTAATCATACGGAACTTTACTGTCTACGAAAATATTGTTCCGGGACAAAATATGTGCGCCGCCGTTGTTTTTGATCGCCGAGTTGCCCATTTTGTAGAAAATGTTTTCGTCGATCTGAAGCCCCATGGTGAAGTTGTCGGGATAGACGCCCTCCACGCCGGCCTTGCTTTCTCCAATATTGTGAAAATAATTTCTGCGGATGACGGTACCCCGCTGCTGCGGTGTTTCGCCCGCGTTCATGTAAATTGCCCCGAGATCCGAGAAGGTTTTGCACACATCGTATATGTTGTTGTACTCTACGACATGGTCGTTGCCGAAGATCAGCACGCCGGGATGAGGCGCGTCATGCAGCTCGTTATGTGCCATGCGGTTGCCGACCCCGGAGAGAAGAACGCCCGGATTGTAAGCTTTATGGTAATAAGCAAAATCATGAATGTGCGAATTTTCAACGACATTGTTTCCCGGCTGCAGGGTCGTTTTGTCGCCACCCGTCAGCGTGACCGCGGTCCCGCCGATATGGTGGATATGCGTGCTGACGATGGCATGATCCGTTCCCGGCACGCCCTGAAAATCATTGTAGTAGAACCGGCTTTGCGTATTGACTAGCACGCCGCTGTTCGTGAAGTTGCGGATTTCGCTGTTCAGAATACGCACGTGGCTGCCGCCCATAATCACCGCTGCCGAGTCGCGTCCATCTTCCATGACCAGCTCGGAAAAGTCGATGTACGAAGCGTTCAGCGCATTGATCATCGGCGTTTTCAGCATCGTAACTTCTATCGTCGGATTCGCCGCTGTAAATTCGGCGTTCGGCAAAAAGTACAGCTTTCCCGCCTGGCGGTCGATGTAATACTCGCCCGGCATATCGATTTCTTCCAGCAGGTTTTGCGCAAAATGAAAATCCGGATACCAGTTTTTGAGCAGGCCGCTCATCTCTCCGTAGCGGAGGGTGATGGTTTTGGCGGCTGTGTCAATGGAGGCGATTTTGTTGTAGGACCATTCCCAGCTGTAGCCGAATATTCCGTCCAGCCAAATATCGTCCGCCTGGGTCCAGTACTGGGGCCGGTCATACGAATAGGAAAAGGTTCCTCCGCGCGTATGTACCTCCCCGTTCGGATCTTTCCGCGTCGGACCCGGATCGATGATTTCATCCATCTGTACCGTCCCTTGGTTCGGCCATCTCGCTAAAGTCATTCCCTGCCCGTTGACGTACAGCTCCATCGGCGGAACTTTGCTCAGATCGTTGGCAAGATAGTAGCCGTGGCGGCTTTGCTCGCCGTAATCGGTAATCCCCTGGCCTGCCAAGTCGGCCACCAGCACTTTTGGTCTTGCCTCGGGACTGATGATCCGGTTAAGAATCGCTTGATCGGTGACTGGTGTGAAGGCGGATTTTTCAATGCGTTTCGATCCGGACAAAGTCACCTTTTCGCCCGGATAAGCCGTATACCTAATCGGCTTCCCGGCTTCGCCGGAGTCCTGCTCGTTCAAATCAAAGCTGCCTGATCGTTCGTACCGCCCCTCACGCAGATACACCGTCACGCCGCCGGCGGGCAGGCCATCTTTCGCTTTCAGCTTCCGGATGGCATCCCTTGCCTTCTCCAGCGTTTTAAACGGGTGGTTCTCGGATCCATTATTCGTGTCGCTGCCAGTTGTGGCTACATACAGCGATTTTCCCGTTGGTTTGGCGACGGCTTCATCCGCTGCAGCTGGCGGCGGAGACGGGGTAAACGTGATCAGCACGATGGCTGCGAGAAACGCGAGCAACCGTTTTTTTGCCATGGATTCTCTTTCCTTTCAGCATGGATTAGGGCCGGCCACGGTCCCGTTGTATGCTTCCAATGAAGCCGCCCATGACAGCAGGTTTCTCCCCGTTATCCGTGCGCCGCTTGCGCTTCTCTGCCTTTAAATGAACTTCTTACTTTTTCAACCCCTTGTCTTTCAGGAATTGTTCAAACTGTTTCTTCACCTCCTCCACATACTTATCCTCGCCCGCTTCCTTCAGCTTGCCGTAAAGCACCGGCCAGGTTTCGTCAAAATCAAGCGTCCCGGTCACAAGTCCGCGTTTGTATTCGCCCCATACCGCGTTCAGGTTGGCGATCTCCGTGCTGACCGGCTCCGAATTGAATTTGAACGCCCCGACCGGATTGATTTCGGCTGTTTCGTTGATCTTTTTCGTTTCCTCCCAGACGTTCTCCGGCTGGCCTTCCTTCAGATAAGAATTGAATACGCTGCCGAACACCCAGTCCATATTCGGTTTATATCGGGAATCCGGGAGTGCGCTAATGTATTCGCCGGACTGCTTCTCGTAATGAACGCCTTCCAGGCCGTTGCAGAGCAGATTGTACAGCTCCTTGTCGGTGTTCACGAGATTCAGCAGCATCATGGCCCGGTCCGGATTCGGCGAAGTGCGGCTGATCGATTGGTTGGTGGTCGCCGAATAACCGTTGGAGAACCAGTTGCTGAGCGGGATGATGACCACATCGTGTCCGCCGTTTCTCGCCTTGACTTCAGCTTCGACGCCCGGTTTCAGGACGATATGATAATCCACCGCGATCTTGCCTTTGAAGTCGCCCGATTTCACGGTCGCCGCATCCTTGTAAATGTAACCTTCCTTGTACCATTTGCTGGCCAGGCGGAAATTGTTCAGTTCTTCTTCCGGATAACGTTGAAGCGTATAGGTCGGGTCATCCGTCTTGATGTAGAAGTGGTCATCGAGCCCCGGCACGATCCAATATTTGTCGTCATGCACCTGCGGATTGATAAAATCAGTGCCGAAGATACCGAACGGGATCATATCCGGTTCGTTGTCCTTGATCTGCTTCAGGAACGGTTCAATGTCCTCGATCTTTTTAATCTTCGTGGTGTCCAGTTTATACTTGTCGGCAAGCTCCTTCAGCACGATAAATCCGTAGCGGGAACCGTTGATCTGCTGGTTGGGGATGCCGTAAATTTTGCCGTCGACGGACAGGCCGTCCCACATCACCTGCGGCACATCGGATTTCAGCTCCGGCGCGTATTGATTCAGCAGATCGTCAAGCGGCTGTATGGCTCCTTTGCGTACCAGCTCCTCCGGCTTCAGCATATAGCCGGTCCAGAGAATGTCGAACTTCTCGCCTGCTGCCAGCACGGTGTTCATTTTTTGCACGTAGTCGCCGATAGAAACCGGCATCAGCTTGACGGTAGCGTTGATCTTTTCTTTGACGATTTTGTTGACTTCGTCCTGCACTTTCTGCTGATCGGGCTGGAGCTGGGACAGCGGATAATACCAGGTCAGCTCGACGGGTTTCAATCCGCTTTCGTTCTTCACATCCGTTGATCCGGCCGATTCTCCGCCGCCGTCCGCGCTTTTTCCTCCGCCGCATCCGGCAAGGACGGTCGCGGCCAGCAGGATAAACGCCAGCACGCCAAACCACTTTTTCTTCATCTGTGTGACCTCCTGTTTTTATAATTGCTTGAGTGTATGTTAACCCTTGAGGGAGCCAACCGTAAGCCCTTTCACAAAAAACCGCTGGAAGAACGGGAAGATGATCAGCATCGGTCCACCGGCCAGCACGGCGATCGCCATCCGGGCGGAATTGTTCGGGAAGCTCGCCAGGTCGATACCCAGCTGCGTCGCAAACTCGGTATTCGTCGTGAGAAATTCAATGCTGTTCAGCGTCCGGACCAGCAGCAGCTGCAGCGGCACCTTGCCCGGATCGTCGATGTACAGCATCGCGTTAAACCAGTCGTTCCAATAGGAGAACGAGATCAGCAGGCCCAATGTAGCCAATGCTGGCGTGGACAAAGGGAGAATGATGCGGAAGAAAATCCGGAATTCCCTCGCCCCATCCATTTTCGCCGATTCGATGATCTCAAGCGGTATCTTGGACATGAACCCTTTCATGACCATGATGTTGAACGGCGACAGCAGCACCGGCAAAATGAGTGCGAGCAGGCTGTCTTTGAGATGCAGGTACTGGGTCATTAGAATATAGGAAGGAACGAGTCCTCCGCTGAACAGCATCGTGAAAAATACGTAAAAGGTCGTCATCCGGTTGTAACGATAATCCGGCCGGGAAATGACGTAAGCGGTCATCGCGGTCAGCAGCAGTCCGACGAGCGATCCGATCACCGTGACGGTGATCGTAACCCCGTATGCCTGGATCATCACGTCCGGGGCATCCAGCAGATAGCGGTACGCCTCCAGGCTGAACGATTTGGGGATGAATTGATAGCCGTCCCGGGACAATGCCTTCTCATCCGTAAGCGATACGGCGATTACGAGCAGAAACGGCAGCACGACTAAGACGGACAGGATGATAAACAACAGGTTGATTAATACTTTCGACAGTTCCAATGTTTTTGTCACCTTTACGTCACCTCCTTACCATAAAGAATGGTCGGGATTGATTTTGCGCACAATGCCGTTAGCCAGCAGTACCAGTACGAAACCGACAACCGATTGGTAAAAGCCCGTTGCCGCCGACATGCTCACGTTCCCGATTTCCCGCAGCGCGCGGTACACGTAAGTATCGATAATATCGGTGGATCCATACAGGAAACCTGAGTTGTTCGGAATGAAGTAGTGCAGGCCGAAATCACCGCGGAACATGTTGCCGATGGACAAAATCAGCAGTATGATGACGAGCGGCGACAGCAGCGGAATGGTGATCTTGCGGGCCATCTGCCACTTGGTCGCCCCGTCGATCCGCGCCGCTTCGTAATATTCTCCGTTGATCCCCAAAATTCCCGCGAAATAGATGAGCGTATTGAAACCTACGGCCTTCCATAAATGAACCAGAATGAGAATGACCGGCCATGGCGCCGCGTTCTGATACCAGCTGACCGGATCCATCCCAAACGCTTGCAGCGTCCGGTTGATCAGCCCGTCCGCATGGTTCAAAAAAGCATACGCGACGTAACCGACCAGAACCCAGGACAGGAAATGCGGCAGAAACAAGGCGGTCTGATAGAACTTGCTCCATTTCTGCTTGATTTCGTTCATCAGGATCGCAAGCAGCAGTGCAGCCACGGTGGTCACCAAGATGTAGGCGGCATTGTACAGCACCGTGTTGCGCGTAATCCGCCAAGCCGTATCAGTAGAAAACAAATACCGGAAATTATCGAGTCCCACCCATTTGCTGCCGAAGATGCCCAGATCGTACCGATAATTTTTGAAGGCGATGATGAGCCCCACCATCGGAATATAGGCGAATATCAGCTTATACAATATTCCCGGCAATGAGAGCAGGAACAGCTCCCGGTTGTTACGGAAATGGCGCAGCTCCTTCCGGATGATCGATTTTTGCTTGCGCTGCTTTGGCGGCACGTCCGGCGAGGGTAGCAATCCGGTTTGTCCAGGTTCTGGCGCCACCCGTCTGTTTTCTGCGTCACCCGCCAGAGAAACCTTATTCAACATATCGTAAGCCCCTTTCCTCCTTTGCGCTCTGCCTGGTGTCAGGCTTTGCACGTCTAACGATAACGTAAAACCCTTGCTGCTGCGTACTGTACAATTGCAGGATCACTGTACTGGCGGGCTGTATAGATGCCGGATTCCTGTATTTACAGGCCTGCAGCCGCTCTTGGACATGCAAAAGACCCGCCAGGGAAACGGTTCTCCCGTGCGGGTCTTTATCAGGTTCATATGCTTCTCTCTATGGCTGATTTCAGGCGGTACTCCTTGGGTGTGGTTCCGTATCGGCGTTTGAACAAGCGGTAAAAATAGCTTTCGTTGCCGAAGCCCACCTTTTCCATAATTTCCGCTACGGTCAGCTCCTGCTGCTCCAAATACGTTCGGGCACGAGCCAGGCGGGTGGCATTAATCTGATCGACGACCGTCGTCCCTTCCTGTGCCTTGAACACCTGCCCGATGTAAACCGAGCTCATCTTCAGCATGTCGGCGATCCGCTGCACGTTGAGATCCGGATCGGCAAAATGCTTGTCGATGATTTCTTTCACGGTATCGGCAAGCAGCCTGTTTTTGTCTTCACGCCCGTTCCGCCGCTGTTCGAATACCTCGCGGACGACCTCGAGCAGCACCGTCTCGATTTCATCCAACGTTTCTTTCTCGAGAATGCGCCGGTTGATGGCCTGAACGTTGACCGATACCGGGTTCAAATTGTGATGGTTCATCTCTCCCAGCGTATTGCTGAGCGTCACTGCTAGATGCAGCAGCGCGGAGTACATATTCTCGAAGCTGAATCCGCCGATCAGCTCTCTCCAGCTCCGGATCGCCTGCTCCGTCTCTTCCAGATCGCCGCTCTTTAATCCTTCCGTCAGGCGCCGCTCCAATTCCTGTGGAATGCGGAACGTATCGTTTGCCTCGCAGCTTCGGACCCGTTCCGGCTCTAGCACCGCACCTTTGCCAAAAACCATGCGGTAATTGGCGTGGCGGACAGCCAGGTTATAATGCGCCGTGATTTCGCGGTAGTCTTCAAACGGGTCGCTAAGCGTTACCGTGAAGGTAACCCGATAATATTGAAGGATGGTGTGCTGAAGCTCCCGAAAGCGGTCGGCAAGCATGGCAAGATCCCTGGATTCGCCGCCGACGATAAAGACGAGATGCCCGCTTTTCATATCTGCGGCTTCGCAGGATCCGTGTTTGTGGAGCAGTTCCTGGCCAATATTGGCTATGGCGAAATACAGCAGCGATTCGGCTTGCGATCCCTGGCCGCGGGCAAGGCTCTGTACGTCGTCAATCTGGACCAGAGCCAGCCGGAGTCTTGATGGATACGCGATATCGAGCCCGTACTGCTCCCTGATCCGCCGAAACTCCAGTTCATGTACGCCTTCGCTGAGACCGATCAGGCTGCGCAGGTGATAGACCTTGGCGATGTTCCACTGGGATGCCCTCTCCTGCTCGAGCCCTTTCAGCTTTCCGATCATTTCCGTAACGTTGGCGGCAATGACCGACAGCTCATCCTTCGCAGGGGGAGCATCGCGCCGCTGCGGCGGAACGAGCGTCAGGAGCTGCCCGACCGGTTTATACAGCCGAAGCGAAAAAAACACGGACAGCAGCACAGCCAGGACCGCAACGGACAGCGTCACGGCCATCTCCGTCCATTTCATCTGCCGGACGCTGCCGAGCACGTCGTTATAATTCTGGAGGCTGACGATTTGCCAGTTGTTCAGTCCTTTGCTCAAATACGTCACCTTGTATTTATGCGAACCGTGCTTATAGATAAAAGAATCCAGCGTACTCCCGGTAGATTGGATTCGCGGAAGCAAATCCTTTTTGACGCTCAGCCCCTCCGGCAGCGACCGGTCGTTGGAGATCAGCATGCGCCCGTCACTGTCAGTCACGAACAGCATGTCGTTCTCCCGCTCCGCGACACGATTAAGCGCTTTCACGTTATCCAGCATCCATCCCGGCTTGACGGTCAAAATCAGGACATTATCATTTACGGAACCTAAGGACGGTCCGTCATAAATGAAGAAAGCGAATACGTCGATCCCTTCATTTCCGCCGTCCAGATCCATCGGAATCAACTGGAGCTTAGGCAGGTCGCTGCGGGACGACATATAATCCCCCAGCCTTTGATACAGCAGCCTGTTGTCCATATCATGGTTGAGCGATGAGAAAAACCGGTGCTGCGCCCCGTTGTAAAAGACAGCAGCGTGGAGATATGGAGACGCTGCGACGGTCTGATTCAGGCGCTCGATCTTCAGAATGCTCTGCTTGTAATCCGCTCCGGATTTCAGTGCAATCAGCTCTTCGTCGTTGTACAAGGATACCGCCAGGTCCTTGACGATGCCGTTCATGTTTTCGATGTTATAGTTGATTTGAGTCAGCAGCTTGCGGTCGGCTTCGTTCTGAAGGCCGAGCACTTTGTCGCGTGCGAAGGCGTTCATAAATAGGGAGGCCACCGCCAGCGTGGCGACTACGAGCATAAAGCTGAGCAAGATCCGCTGTAAATATTTCCGCGTTCGCAGCATTTGCAGCAAGTTCATCGTACCTCTCTCCCTCCCAATTGTTGGAGTGACCTAACTATAATCCGGTTGATTTTTAGGTGTCAATCCGTTTCTTCCGCAAGCGATTTCGAAATCGCATCCACATCGGGAGTAACACCGGGGGCCTCGCCGAACATTTCCTTGAGAAGCGTACGCGCCATAACCCAGTGCCCGGCACGGTTCGGATGAATACCGTCCCCCGAACGATAAGCAGGATCCAGTGCTCTGTGTTCCTTTATATGGTCCAGCAGCGGACTGCGCAAGTCGATGATCTGGTCGGCCAAATCACCCGCTGACAGAAGCCATGCGGAATATTGCTCGAGGACGCGGTCATATTCCTGGAATGGTGCGAGATAGCTGAAATCCGGTGCGCTTTCGGGCAGAAGCTCGGCGTTCATTGAGAGTGGGTCAAACGGCGGCGGCGTCATGAGCACCACCTTGGCTCCAGCCCCTCTGCTGCGTTCAACTAGACGAAATACCCCCTCTTGATAGGCAGCAAAACGATCCTCGGAGTAAGGATGGTAAATCCCGTCGTTCATACCGTAACAGGCGGCCACGATCCCGGGCGATACCGTATCCAGCGCGTTCCGAAGCCGATCGTGCACGCAAGGGCGCGGAAACGGGTGTGCCGCCTCACTGAGTCCCGATACAGTTTCGCTGGGCACACCGCATGAAACCAGCTTTATCTCCATCGTAGGCCGGTGCTGACGGAGCCAAGCTTCGGTATACCGGATATAATGACCGCTGGCCGTAATGCTGTCCCCCAGAAAAAGGATAACCGGCTTCACGGGCTGATTCGTCCTTTCATTCCACCATAAATCCATAGGTACCTCCCCATTGACATTCTATAAGCCGATGACATTTCGATTTGCCATGCGTCGGCCCGTAAACTTAATGGTAGCGCGGTACGCCGTTCTTCGCCTTGACGATGCCGACATTGTTTAGCATAATATGGACATGATGACCAGACTGTTTGCCACGGACATCGGACTCGAACCGGGATTTACGTTCCGCATCCAGAAATGTCCGCTAACGCACGAATATTTTGTACATAGCCACGATTTTTCCGAACTCGTCGTCATTTTGCAGGGCAGCGCCATTCATATCATTGAAGGGAGGGAATACTCCGTTACAGCCGGCCAGGTATTCTTGATTCACAGCGGCGTATCCCATGGATACAAAAACGTCGACGGGATTGAATACATCAACGTCATGTTCCAACCCGAGCAGCTTCTGCAGCTGTCCGAGCTTAGGCTGCTTCCGGGCTTCCAAGCGCTCTTCTACATCGAACCATTTTACCGCAAGGAAATGAACTTCAAGGGCATGCTTACGCTGAACGAAGCGCAGCTGCAGGAAGCGACAAAGCTGCTTGACCTGATTTTAACCGAGTATGAGCTGCAGCCGCAGGGCTATCGTCTGATGATTCGCTCTTATTTTACCGCTCTCGTCGGCCTGCTCTCCCGGTATTATCAGATCGGTAGCGGACATGAAGACAACAAGGCGCTGCGGATCGGTGAAGCCGTCACTTACATTGAAGAACATTTTCTCCAGCCGATCACCCTGCAAGCGATGGCCGACAAAGCCTATCTCTCCACCCGCCAGTTTCAGCGCGTCTTTACGCGCAACTATCACACCACACCGATGGATTACGTCATACGCAAGCGTCTGGACTATTCCTGCACGCTGCTTCGCTATCCAAACCTGTCCATTTCCCAGGTAGCGCTCGAAAGCGGCTTTCGGGACCAGAACTATTACGCCCGCCAGTTCCGCAAGGTGTACAACTGTACGCCATCCGAGTATCGGGAGAAGCTGCGGGATTCATAAATACGGGGGAAAGGCCATGGTTTAAGCAGGCCGATTGGGCGGGCGATCCGAATCCAGCCGAAAGGCCCTGCTGTGAATCAGCGGGTTACTTCAAACGGTTGTACAGGTAAGTTAATACCGCTGCCAGTACAGCAGCCCATAACAAAATAATCAGGACACCCGCAGCCCAATTCACCGGTTTCCCTTGGTTCATGCGAGCATCCGCTTTCTTTTTGGCATCCTCAATGACCTCACCAGGCATCATTTTTATAGCAGCCAATACTCCCAGCGGTATCAAAACCAAATCGTCCGCATAGCCAATGACGGGTATGAAGTCCGGTATTAAATCTATGGGGCTGAATGCATAGGCAACGACGCACATGGAAAACAACTTTGCATACCACGGCGAACGTTTGTCCCGATAAGCATAATAGAGTACAAATACCTGCCTTTTTAATTGTTTGGCCCAAGCTTTCAGCTGTTCCATCATGTCTTCCATTCTCCCCTTGGCTTGTTATGGCTCATTGTATGATCTTCATATTAACTTGCTGCAAGACTTGCCTTATGTATTCTTCGCC
Source organism: Paenibacillus sp. SSG-1 (assembly GCF_002224835.1). Lineage (NCBI taxonomy): Bacteria > Bacillati > Bacillota > Bacilli > Caryophanales > Paenibacillaceae > Paenibacillus > Paenibacillus sp. SSG-1. The sequence continues at coordinate 2,534,920 of NZ_MBRK01000001.1, read as the reverse complement.
GCCTTAAACTGACAAACCTTCCTGCACTTATTTACGATTCGACACGATGAGAAGGAGACTCTCAGCAGCAGCAGCCGTCCTCTATGCTATCATCATTTCCAGTCATACGAATTGGAATCACTGCGGGATATGTAAGTTATATTTTCGTGATCATGGGCACCTGCGGAATATGGACATGAAGCATTCAGCCTCAGCGATCAACGCAGCGACAGCAGGAAATCGCTGAATTCTTCGGCGTTCCGAAACCGGTTGATTTGTACTCCGCGGCTCTGAAGATGCTGCTCCAGCTGCGAATCAAGCTGTTCAACCGCCACTTTCAGGGGGATGAAATCTTCCTGATTCAGTATTCCGATTACATCTGAAAAGCCAAGCTCCTTATACAAGGTTAACTCTTCCTCCCCGGCGCACAAAGGCGACGGCCAATACCCTTTCTCGGTGAAATAGAGAAAACGGGATACTTCTTTCTGCACGCCGACCGCCCAGAAATAGGCTGTATGGTAGTCGCTTGATTCACAAGCGCTCACCACCTTATCCATAATTCCTTTTACTTCTTCATAGAAGCCCTTCATCCGGCCAGGATAATCTGGACCGCTGACGTCTTTCTCTTTCTGCTGCAAAATGAGACGAAGCGTATCCTTGGTCAATCGTTCGCAGGCTTCCCGGATTTGAAATCCCGAACAGGAAGACAGAATCGTCTCCATCGTCTGCTCCAATGTGTCCGGTTGTATAGGGAAGTTTCGGATTTGCTCCCTGTTTTTGCCCCAGCCTTTGGTGTAGTATGTATGATTAATTAATGAAAGGCTCTCAAGGTTTAAGATCAGGATCTCTTGGGCTTCATAGCGAAAAGAAACCAGATCATCCATAGAGCTCATTTTGCTTAAGTTGTAAAGGTGTATATAAGCTTCTTTCAGCCTCGATTCGGCTTTATGGAGCCATTCCAAGCGTGCCCGGGCTTGGTCAGCAATTTTGCTGCGAAGCTGGAGAAACCGCCCATGATCTTCTTCGGACCGCACATACAGTAGCTTGCAATCCGCGATGATCGATACATTCAGTTCTTCGAAAGCGGCGATTCTCTCCGCACGTTCCCAGCTGATCGGCCAAAAATCAAAGCTGATCCCGTTCACTACAAACTGCAAACTATGACGGAAACCTTCCGCGTTCGCCGGTATAAAGAAAAAATCGAGATCGGAACGCTCCGTCGCCGTTCCTTGCGCGCGTGATCCATAATATCCGATCAGAGAGACGTCGTCTGGAAAATTCGTTGAGATATGTTGGACCATAAGCTCGGCTACTTCAAATGGATTGAACATCTGAAATCCTCCTTGTTCAGGGCTTGCGTTGCATACTCCCTTCTTGCGAAAAGAGCGACGGATCGTTACCATCGCCCCTTCTTCCGCCCGTGAGCGGCCGTTATTTTTTTTCCATGACCGCAAAGTAATTCGCTTCGTCATCCGCAAAGTTAAACACCCTGCCGGTAGGCAGCTCAACGATTTCACCGACGGTGATCTGTTTATCGGTCAAATCGCGATACAACGCATCCACGTCCTCTGTGAAAAACATTAAAGAAGGCGTGCCGAGATTTAAGTCCTCGGACATCTTCGCGACAGCCTCTTTATCATGCAGTACGATGCTGGAACCTGCATCCTTGGCCGGGGCGACTTCGATCCATCTCATGTGTTCATTGTTTTCTTCAGAAATGACACGAAAACCTAATTTCTCCGTCCAAAATTGTACCGCCTGATCCTGGTTGTTGACGTACAGCATCACTTGACCGAGCTTGTTGATCATTTGCCGTAACTCTCCTTTAATTTGAAAATAGTATATGACAGTTCATTCATGGTCTTCTCAAATTATAGCACGCCCAGCCACCGGAGTTTCTCGTCGATTGCCAAGACCTTAGCATTTGTTCCGCTTCAGACTCGTATACACAAACAAGCAGCCCATATGTGGACTGCTTGTTTGTGCCTTAATTGATTTTGGTCAAGGCCCATTTCTGGGCGTCCGTTCCGTTATCCGTCCACTGCTGAACGGCCGCGCCATCCGCCGTGGATGAACCGGACACGTCAACGACAAGTCCGTTTGCTTTGGAGACCAGCTTATAATACCCTCCGCCTACGTCGACAATGCTCCACCTTTGCGCGTTCGTCCCGTTATCATCCCACTGCTGCAGCTGGACGCCGGCTGCTGTAGACGAATTCGGCACATCCAATACTTTGCCGCTGTGCACGGCAGTAAGCTTGTAATAGCCATCACCCGTGCTTTCGATCCGGAATTGCTGGTTGGTGGCGGTATAATTCGTCCACTGCTGGATTTTGGCTCCGCTGGCCATGGACACGTCAATGACATCCATAACTTTTCCGCTCGCCTTGGAGGCCAATGTATAAACTCCGTCGCTGATTGCGCTGGACTGGCCATTGTCCTGATATACACGGACGTAGTCCACGAGCATTTGAGCTGGAAACGGCGTCGAATCGTTCGGAGCCCCCGGCCAGTTGCCGCCGACCGCCAAGTTCAGGAGCAGGAAGAACGGCCGCTGAAATTCCTCGGTATTTCCGGTGCCATTCTCAATATAAAATTCATTGAACTGCTGTCCGTCAACGAACCAGCGGATATACTTCGAATCCCATTCGACACTGTACACATGGTATTGGGAAAAATCGAGGTTGCCCGAAACTCTTCCGTATTCCGCATGCCCTCCCGCATCCCAGTGAACCGTGCCGTTAACATAAGGGTTGTTATTAACCCGCTCCATGATGTCCGTTTCCCCGCTGTACGGCCATCCGACCGTGCTGATGTTGCTGCCCAGCATCCAGAACGCCGGCCACAGCCCTTGTCCGGAAGGCAGCTTGATCCTAGCCTCTATTTTGCCATAGGTAAAGGATTTCAGGTTTTGCGTTTTAATACGTGCCGAAGTATAGTTCATTCCGCCGTATGATTCTTTTCTCGCCGTAATCACCAGATTTCCTCCGGTAACCTGCAAATTCTGCGACCGGTCCGTATAGTATTGAAGCTCGTTGTTTCCCCATCCGCCGCTGCCCGTGCCGATCTCCGGAGTCCAATTGGAACGGTTCAGCGCGGTTCCGTCAAATTCATCGCTCCACACCAGCTTCCAGTTTGGAGCCGCACTCACCTGTTTGACAGGAAATAAAGCAATCAAAAGACTGACCATGATGATTCCGCATAATCCTTTTTTCAGCATCTTGTTCCCTCCTCATCAAATTGGGAAAACGTCACAGACACTATAAGGAAAATCAGACCTGCATCATTAAAGAGCCCGCCTTTGGGTCGTTAATCACCTCGCTTTATGCATGGAATGGGACAGCGGCAGGGAAATCTAGAAGTCTCAATCTACTAAAGCAAGCGCTTACATTGCTAGTATAGCCGGTTTGGATAACATTAACAACCTTTATTTATATTTATTTACAATTAATTCATCATTTACCTCTCTTTATTCACTTGATCAAAATCACAATCATGATAGCTGCCGCAACGATGCTAATTAAGTAAAAGCCTAGAAGCCTAAACCATTTTTTGCCCGTATCCTGGAAGTATTGCGGATTTTGTTCTTTATTGCTTTGGGATTGTCCAATTCTCATCGTTGCGAAGAGTCCCCATATTAATACGATCACGGCAAAAACCATCAGCCAGACCATGCTGTTCACCCGCCCGTCAAGTAGATTTGTTGCAGCTTTATTATAATCACCATCGGACGTGAACACACCAGCCATTGCAATCGTTCCCTGACCATCCATTTCACTAAATGAAACGGGCCGTGTTCATGAAAACGCAAAACTTTCAGTGAGAAAAAGACGGAAATCGTTAAGCGAATAAGATATATTGGAAAGGATGATAAAAATGTGTCGTAATTGTTGTTCGAGGAAGTGAAAACGTATGTGGGGTCTTGACCGAGAAAGTAAAAAACCATTATATCAGCAAATCGCCGACCACATCGAGCGGCGAATTTCGTTTGGGGAATTTCCGCCCGGCAGCCTGCTCCCTTCAGAAAGGAAATTGGCTGAGCAGATCGGTGTAAACCGGAGCACGGTCGTACAAGCTTTTGCGGAACTCCGTTCGCTCGGGATCATCGAAAGCCGTTCCGGCAGCGGAACTCGGGTGAGTCAATTTAAGTGGGGTGCTTCGCCGAAACACACACCAAACTGGAACAGGTATGCCGAAGGCGGGAGCTTTCTTCCGAACCTTCCGTTTCTCCGGAGAATTCGGGAAGCTCTGAGCCAGGATCCCTCCCTGGTGGATTTTGCAAGTGGAGAACTTGCGGCCGACCTGGCCCCGACAAGCGAAATCAGCGAAATCATGAGCAGCCATCAGTACGCATCGTATTTGGGATACGACAACCCGCAGGGATATATCCCGCTCCGGCAAGCTCTGGTTCGATATTTGGCCGAATACCGCGGGCTTCAGGCGACGGAATCATCCATCCTGATTACATCCGGGTCTCAGCAGTCCTTATTTTTAATTACGCAATGCCTGCTGTCCCCTGGCGACGCCGTTGCTATAGAGGATCCATCCTATTATTATTCGCTGCCGATGTTCCAGTCGGCGGGACTGCGGATCTTCCGGCTCCCCGTAGATCAGGACGGCATGAGGCCGGAAGAAATTCGTGGACTGTACAAAAAACACCGCATCAAGATGATATTTACGAATCCGAATTTTCAAAATCCTACCGGTACGCTGCTTGCCGACGAACGGCGTCACCAGCTCCTTCAAACCGCAAGCGAGCTCGGACTGCCGATCATCGAAGACGATCCTTACAGCCTAACCGATTACGAAGGCTTACCACGCATGCCTTTAAAATCAATAGATACGTCCGGCTCTGTCATTTACATCGGATCCTTCTCCAAAATCGCCGCTTCGGGACTGCGGATCGGTTGGATGGTTGCTCCGAATTCCGTCGTGCTGAGACTGGCGGATGCCAGGCAGCAGATGGATTTTGGACTTAGCGTTATTCCCCAGCAGGTGGCGGCGCAGTTTTTGGAATCGGACTTTTTTGAGCCTCATCTCGGCCGCCTGCGGACAAATCTGATGTATAAGCGCGATCTTCTGATCGAAGCGCTGCGGAAGGAACTGCCGGGGGAGATTCAATTCCATATTCCCAGAGGGGGGCATCATTTGTGGTGCAAGCTGTCCGAGCCAGTCAATGACGCAAAGCTGCTGGAAGCAGCGATCCGGAACGGCGTCGTATTCGTGCCTGGCAGCGTGTACGGTTCGGATGCCGGATTCGTCCGGTTTACGTTCGCGCGTGCAAAATCGGAATGCATTGGACAAGGCATCGCCGGATTTGCCCGTGCGCTGCACAGCTTAAGGAATTAATTTGTTCCTTGTTTGGACTGTGAAAGCTGCTTCAAGCAAGGCTGTGGTCTAATTTTTCTTATGATGGCCGGGGCTTTGGCTTGCGGTGATGTCGCGCACCTCTTCCGGCAGTTGATGAGATATGCTGGGGACCTTTTTCGGGAAGTATTCGATCACGTCAGACGACAAAATGGACACAGCCATGCTGCCGCCGCCCGCAAACGCGCGAAGAAGGACCGGCTGGTTGTACGCGTTATCAAAAACAAAATCCGGTCCGCCCCAGCTTACGGTTGCATCTCTGCCCGATGGCACATAGGGAACGTGACGGCTGTGGGAATATCGCTGCACGATCTTCAGCCCTGCGCGATCGGCGGCATTAAACAAGGTGGAGGATACCTGACAGATGCCGCCTCCTACGCCTTCAGATAATTCACCCCGCACAATGACGGCAGCCCGGCGGTATCCTCTGCCGGTCGTTCGTATGCCGACCACCCGATTAAAAGAGAACCGTTCACCAGGAAAGATGACCGTACCGTCAATCGCTTCGGCCGCCAGAGCAATATTATGCGAGCGGTCTCGGTTGCCGGAGTTGTAGTAAGTAATATAATAACCGATTTGCTTCGAACGCAAAGACGCGAGCAGTTCCGTATCGACCTTCGGATATACCGGGTACGTCGGAACCTCAATCGTGGCCGGCGCGTTCGTTTCGTACAGATACGCATAATATTTCATTAAAAAAGCCCTGCGGTCGAGCTTGTATCCGTTCTTCCCCTCGACAATGCGCCCCCCGGCGTCAAAACTGGCGTTGTGCGCTTCCTTATAGGTTTTCCGGTCCAGTTCGTTGACCCACGCATTATATTGTTCCTTGTCCAGTAAAGGAAACACCCCTAAGCTGTGCGCGTCGCGATTGAGCACGGAGATGGTTTTTCCTTCATGGGTGACCGTAAGCTTGTCCTGTGCCTGTTCTTGATCTGCGGTCGGATTATGCAGCAGCATGAACAGGAGGCATGCCGCGGATGTCCATCTCAAGCCTCATCACTCGTTTCATCTTGGTGTTTGGAGCAGATCCTGCTTTCATCCTGCTATTATGATGCGATTCCACAAAAATCATTCACCTCCAATTCTCATCTATTCCCAATTTATATTAGACATTTATATAAGTTTCTAATATATTAGTGACATGAAACCTAAACATCTATCCAAAGAATTGGATGTCGCCGATTTTGTTCAAGTGATTGAAAATCTGACCCGGATTAATATTCGACTGCCGTCCATTGAAAAGCTCAGCTTCACCGCCCTGTCGGTCCTGCACACGCTAACCCACAACAGTCCGATGCGCCTGACAGAACTGACTGCCACGGAGCAGGTAACCCAGTCGGCGATCACGCAAATTGTAATCAAACTGGAGAGGGACGGGCTCGTGGAACGAAGATCCGATCCGCATGACGGCCGCGCTGTTCTCGTGCATATTACCCCCCAGGGAGCTAACGTGATCGATTCCCGGCGCCTGGAACGGATCGGTCGGATTGCCGGTTTTGCGGAACATCTCACGGCAGAACAAAGACAGGCGATAGCTGACGCCATCCCGGCATTGAGACGGCTGGTCGAAATTGCTGGCGAAGCTTAGCGGATTTTTCTCGCTTGAAACGTTCACCTTTTCGTCGGCTCCAAATCACGTCAGAGGAGGATCACTATGCCCCATGCCGAATTTCCGTTTAAAGCAAGTCCCATCCATGTTTCCGAAGAGGTACTGAACGATCTGAACCGTCGTCTTACCTCCGTCAGATGGCCCCTGGATGCAGGGAACGAAGACGGTTACTACGGCGTTCGCCGCGATGAACTGAAAGCGCTCGTCGACTACTGGATTCACGAATTCGACTGGCGTAAATCCGAGCAGGCGATCAACGCCTATGAGCATTATCAAGTCCAAGTCAACGGTGTGCCTGTCCATTTTATGCGCAAGCCCGGAGTGGGGCCAAACCCGGTTCCCCTCATTTTGTCCCATGGCTGGCCATGGACGTTCTGGCATTGGTCCAAGGTGGTGGATCCGCTCGCTGACCCGGGGGCGCATGGAGGTGACCCCGCTGATGCTTTTGATGTCATCGTCCCTTCGCTGCCGGGCTTCGGCTTCTCTGCTCCGCTTCCCGACCATCCGGACATGAACTTCTGGAAGATGGCCGATCTGTGGCACACCCTCATGACGGACATGCTCGGATACGAGAAGTATGCTGCAGCCGGATGCGATGTCGGCGCGCTGATCACCGGTCAGCTCGGGCATAAATACGGAGCCGAGCTGTATGGTATTCATATCGGTTCGGCACTCAAATTGGACTTCTTTAACGGAGAGCGTGCCTGGGATTATGCCGGCGGACGTCCGATTCCGGAAGACCTGCCTGAGGAGATCCGGAATCAATTGTTGGAACTGGACCGCCGCTTTGCTTCGCACCTTGCCGTGCACGTTCTGGATCCCGGCACGCTCGCTTACGGGCTCAGCGATTCACCTGTCGGCATGCTGGCCTGGATTCTTGAACGCTGGATCAAGTGGAGCGACAACAAAGGCAGCATTGAACAGGTGTTCTCCAAGGATGACCTGCTGACGCACGCCACGATTTTCTGGGTCAATAACGCCATCGAAACGTCGATGCGCGTATATGCCAATAACAACCGGTATCCTTGGGAGCCCTCCCATTCACGTCAGCCTGTTATTGAAGCACCGACCGGCATCACTTTCGTGGGATACGAAAATCCACCGGGGGTGACGACCGATCAACGCGTGGAGCATTTTCTCAAGACTGACCGTGCAGCATGGTATAACCACGTCAATATTACTGCCCACGAAAAAGGAGGCCACTTTATACCGTGGGAAGTGCCGGAGCTGTGGGTTCAAGATTTACGCCGGACCTTTCACGGCCGCCGGTAACGGAAGAAGGACCACCCTTAGCGGGTGGTCCTTCTCTTAGGATATAAATAGGATAGACAGCTTATCCGAATGACCGATGCCCACCTCCGTTATAGGAGTAAATCGAGCGGGCCAGGCGAAATCCGAGATCGTCGATTTGAAACGTCGGGTGGCTGCGCCGGCGGCATGTCGCTCCGCAGCCCCTTGCTTCTTCCGCCCAGCTGCCACCCCTGAATATGCGATAGGATCCATACACCTCTTCGTCATACAGATCCCAGCACCATTCCCACACATTTCCCAGCATGTCGTATAGCCCCCACGCATTCGGCAGTTTGCCTCCGACTTCATGCGTCATGCCATCGGAATTCTCCTTGAACCAGGCGACTTCTTCTAATTCGCCGTACCTGTAGCCTTGAGAGCCTGCTTTACATGCATGCTGCCATTCGGCCTCTGTAGGCAGACGATAGCCGTCCGCTTCCCGATTCCAGACGACACGCTCGCCCTCAGCGGCAATCTCATAACAAGGCTCCAGTCCCGCTTGCCGGGACAGCGCATTACAGAATGAGACTGCTTCGTACCATGATACCCCTGTGACTGGTGCTTTCGAACGTCCGTGCGTGCGGGTTTTATGCTGCAGCACGGCGTCGTAGAATGCATTCGTTACCGGGACGGGTGCCATGAAAAAGGCATCCAGCTTGACATTCCATGATCTTTTAACCCTGTCATCCCTAAGCGCAACGTCTCCCTCTGGAATACGTATCATCGGATATTCGCCTAGACTCGTCATCCATTCAGCCAACTTCAAACTCTGCCTCCCATGAATCTTGATTCTTTATCATCTATCAAATGATATAGGAATCTTTATCTTATAGGATCTCATCGGATTTGTGAACTTCTGGAAGCGAATGAAGTCTAATCTCGATCTTCGTTCCTTGATGGAGCTCGCTGGTGACGCGGATCTCTCCCCCATGTGCTTCCACGATATCATGCGCGATGGCCATCCCCAGTCCTGAACCTTTATGCTTCTCGCCCGTATGGGTCCCTCGGTAATAGCGGTCAAAAATCCGGTCCAGTTCCTCTTTGCGGATGCCTTTCCCATGATCCTCTATGATTATCGCCACCGAATCCGCCGTTTTCTCAACCCCAACCTCAATGACCGTATCCTCTGCATTGTGAACCATCGCGTTGTATATTAAATTGCTGACGGCCCTGCGAATGAGGAGGTCGTCCACTTTTACCTGAATGGTCTCTTCGTTGTAGCCGAAATCGATGTTCCTGCCGCTGTATCGGGGATCATTCAGCACGTCGATAATTACGCTGCGCACCAGGCTGACCAGATTGACGCTCTTCAGGTTAAGCGTAATATGTTTGTTTTTAAGGCGGGTGGACAAGTTCAAATCTTCAATGACGTCTTTCAAGTAGTGGGATTTCTGTTCGATGATTTCCGCGTAATCGCGCATTTCTCCGGTCGTAAACTCATAATCCTTGTCCCTCATCATTTCGGCGTATCCTTGGATCGAAGCCAGCGGCGTTTTGATGTCATGCGTGATATTCGCGATCCACTCTTCCTTCATGCGGTCCAGTTTTTTGCGTTCGGCCTCGCTGGCTTCCAGCTCCGCGCTCAGCAGGTTGACATGATGGAACACGTCTTTGTAAACCCCTTGGGGCTCGTAATGAACCCCATATTTTTTGTGGGCGAGCTGCTTGATTCCATCGATCAGCCTATGAAGCGGCCGGGTCAGTTTTTTGCTGAACAGATAAGCGATGCACAGCGCAATAAATCCGTCGACCCCCATGACGGCCAAGCTTCCGATTTTGAAAAAATGCACCACAGAGCGAATATCGTACGTTAAGACGTTACGCTCCAGATAAGTATTTTTAAAACCGATTAAGTAGCTGTAGCGCTGCTGTTTGCCCTGCTTTTCCCCCACAAAAACGGTCGACATGAGCTCTTTTTCTATATACTTGTAGGTCTGAACCATATCCATCGGCGTATATTTGGTCCTTGCATCCGGGGGGACATGGTAACCGTAGACCTCCTGACCGTTCTCATCCAAAACTTGGATCCAGGCCTGGTTACGGTCAAGAAGCTCCTTCCCTTCACCTGTAATCGTCATCCCCGAATCGGAGAGGATCACTTCTTTGCCGAACGACCGGGTAATCAAATCCGGATTATTCTGTTTGCTTTGAAAAGAAAAATGGGGAAAGGCAAACTGGTTTAAATAAAGACCGGTCACAACCACGATATTCATGAAAATGACAATCACGACGATGAGAACGACAGATACCAGGTATCTTCCGGTGAGCCTCCATTTCATCGCTTCGCGCCCTCCAGCGCCAGCTTGTACCCCAGGCCCTTTACAGTGACCAAATACTGCGGATTGGAGGGATCGTCTTCGATTTTTTCCCGGAGTCTCCTAATGTGGACCATCACGGTATTGTCGTAGCCGAATGAATCTTCGCCCCATACCTGGTCATACAGGCTTTCTTTGCTGATAATTTGGTTCGGGTGTTTCAGCAAGTGGGTGAACAATCCCAGCTCTTTCGGCTTCAGTTCGATGATTTCACCGTTTTTCTTCAGTTCGATCTTTTGCTCGTCAAACACAAAGGGGCCTGCTTGCACAATATGCGCTTTGTCCACATCTTCAGAGGCAGCCTCCTGCCTCCGAAAGCGGGCTTTGATCCGGTATGCTACTTCCTTCGGACTGAACGGTTTGGTGATGTAGTCGTCGCCTCCGATGGCAAACCCGAGTATTTTATCGATTTCCTCCGTCTTGGCCGATAGGAAGAAAATCGGTACGTTCGAAACGCTGCGGATTTGCTTGCAGACGTCATAGCCTTCTCCGTCCGGCAGCATAATATCCAGGATGACGACGTCAGGGCGCTGGTCCTGAAATTGCTGCCAACCCTCTTTCGCGGAAAAAGCGGCAAATACATGCTCGAAGCCTTCCTTTAGAAGAACGGTTTTCAAAAGCTTGACGATATCTTCTTCATCATCGACGATCAGCACTTTCTGACTTTGTGGCATACGATCAGTACCTCCTTTCTTCATCATTTCCACCCTGACATCTACTATAACTCTATTTTCAAGTCCACGTCCTCATTGAAACGCTGCCCATCTTATTCCTGCGCGAAAAACTTAGCCAACGGATTGGCGGTTTTTCGGTCTGACGTGATTTTGCCTGACGCATTCATGATATAATATTGGTAGTAATCCGTGCTGAAGCTGAGTGCATTTAACATCTGAGCAGGAAAAACCTTCATAGCCGGTTCGCTGAGCGCCTTACCGTTCCAGAAAAAGTGCAGCAGCAGGCGGTTTTGGTTGTAAGGATGCTTGACGATATAAGCGCCTGAAGCTGCTTTTTGTCCCATCAAGCTCGTCCAGTTCAGACCGATCGACTTTGCGTTTATCATGATACCGGGCTTCAGCGCCTGGATCAAGCCGTTCGACCCGGCGCTGCCGATGGCGATAATGTTGCTGGCGGCCAGCTCCTTCTCCATTTGCTTCTTGAGTACTTGACGCTCTGTAATGACGTCGGCATGAATTCCCATCAATTGCAGGGAACCTTGCAGCTGCTCAAGTATCGATTGCTCCTGCTTGTGGGCAGCACCGTCGGCCTGGTCGCTCAACACGATCGTAAGAGGTTCGCCCTGAAGTGCCTTATCCACGATGCGGCTCATCGTTTCTTCCTCAAGATCGGGTATCTGGGTCAGGGACGAGTGATAGATGCTCTTGAACTGCTCATGCCAATACGCGGCTTCTTCCGCCTCGGACAACCGGTATTCAGGCTTTAATGTAAAATTCGGGTCATGCAGCGCGCTGTCCATTTCTTTCCGCGCTTCCGTACCGAGCGTATCCTGAATCGTCTGCAGCAGACCGTCGATGGTCGCGTTTTTATATTCAAAGCGCTTGAAGTATTCCCTCATGAACGCATCGAATTTCTCCTCGCCCACCATACGGTACAGCTGGTAGATCGCCTGACGTCCTTTTCCGTAAAAGACCGGATTCTCTTCGTCCCCCGCATCTGCATTGGTTGAAGCAATCGGCTTATCTATGGACGACAAGTCATCGATTTGGATCGATTGGAATCCGCCCAGGACATCGCCTCGTTTTTCCGCAAAATATACTTTGGAGAAATCCGCAAATCCTTCATCCAAAAACGACTCTTTCTCCGAATTGTTGCCGATCAGGGCATGGAACCATTGATGGGCGATTTCATGCACGAATACGTCATTATGCGCCGGATCGCTGTTCTCCGCAATTTGCCCCATTTGAATAACCCGGGAGAATTCGACAGCAACCCCCTCTACATAAGATTCCGCAATCCGGAATTCCGGATAAGGGTACTTGCCGTATTTGTCGTTAAAAAAACGGATCGCCTCGAAAGCAGCGTCGATGTACTCATCCACGAGTTTTTTCTTGTCTGGCATATTATCGAAATAATAATATTCAACGGTCAGGCCGTCGCGCGTCACGCTCTCCACCTTGTAATTCGGGCTGGCAAAAAAGACGAGCTCCCGGGTATGATCCGCCGTCGAGCTAACTATTTTCCGTCCCGGCTCCTCGGGAACTTCCTGTGAAGTGATGGTCCCTGGCATCAGGATTTGATATGACTCGGGTACATTCAAATGTACTTCAAAATCCGAGATGTCATAATAATCGGTTTCGAAGGTTTTGCTGTACGGCGTCTTGTCCCATTGATGCTTGCTTTCGTCATAGACCGAAGCGGCCGGGAACCAATGCGCGGCGTTCACGATATCTTTGTAATACGACAGACGCTGCATCCCGTACGGGATTTTAACGTCAAAAGCGATTTGAATTGTCACCGATTCGCCTGGCTTCAAACCCTGCTTCAGCCGAACGGTCAAAGCCTGGTTGCTGTTCGTAAACTCCGCGGATTGGCCGTTGACTGCAGCGCTCCGGATGTCAATCCCGCCCAGAAAGTCTTCCGCCTTCTTCTGCGGATTCTCTTTCCGGATCTCCTCATTGTTGCGCTCAAACATCGACGTTTGGGTCGCTGTGGACCGGTTCGCATCGGCAAATGTATGGAATACGATCTCCTGGAGCGTATCTTTGGACAAGTTCCGGTAGGTGACCGATTCGCTCCCCGTAATGCGCATCTTTTTCTCATCCAGCCGCGCGTTGATCCGGTACTGAACCGGAGCCTGAACCTGTGCAGATTCAGTGGATAGGAGCGTTGGTACCGCCGGGGCGGCCAGCACATGGGAAGAGCCTGCGATTGTTGGACAAGCTGCCAGCGTCAAAGCCAGCGAATACGCCAGCGCTTTTTGGGATACGGTTTTTAAAGTTGTGCGATACATCGGATTCTCTCCCTTTAGTAAGTTTTACTGAATAAATCGTGATTCACGCAGAGAGATTAGTTCCCTGCACCGTCCAGCTTCTGCTTTGCTCCTTCCGGCAGCTCATCGGCCTTCACTTCTTGATAGGAACTGACCCCATCCCCTTTTACATAAATCCGCAAATAAGCGTCCCTGCGTAGTTCCTTATGTGCCGTAAATGTCAAAGCTTTTTGTTTCCCGCTTGGATCAAAGCCATCCAAGTTGTATTCGTAATAGACATATTTCTCACCATTGTCCGTTTTGTCTTCCATTCGTTTTCCGTCTTGGTTAATCTGCACATAATACTGCTGCGCACCGAGGCGGTTCAAATTCACGTTTTGGATAAATACGACGAATCCGACCAGAACGATCAAAATAACCGCTATTGAGATAAGTCCTTTTTTCACTTCAATCCACTCCTCACTTTACATTCGTAACGATTTTGTAGTAGCTGTTGACGGTCAGGAAATAATAAACGAGATAAATGCAAATATAAATGCCCATGCAGCTGACGACGGGAACGACCAGACTGGTCATCATCAGGTTCGATAAAGCCGATAAGGCCACGGCGCAGTGGGCAATGCCGGCCGCAAGGGGCAGCGCGAATACAAACAGCACCTGCTTGGCGACCGATTTGCGGATTTCGCTTTTTTTAACGCCGATTTTATGCAAAATCAAATACCGGGCTTTGTCGCTGCTTGCTTCCGTCAGCTGCTTGAAGTAAATAATGCTGCCTGTCGCTGCCAGGAATACGAGCCCAAGGAATCCGCCCATAAAGATCATCAGTCCGGTTGACTCCATTCCCCGTGCATAATCACTATAGAAACTCGCCAGGCCGGCGGTCTCGGGCAGAATGCTGCTCAGATGCTTGGTCAGTTCCTTGGCCTTGTCCTGATGCGTGATCTCGTATGCTTGGACGGTCAAGGATTTGGCTTTGTGCTGAAGCGACGCGAACAAATCGTCGCTGACGACCAAGGTGGAATAGACGGTCCCGAGGTTCAGCACGCTGTACGTTTTCAATTCGGTAAAATGGATCTGTTCATGGATTCCCTTTCCAGTCAGCACAATGGTAGAACCTTCGTATGCCGGTGAAATCCCCTTCATATACCCGGGCTCCAGAGCCGCGGCATCGTTTCCTTGAAGGCTGAGCACTTCGTCCCGTCCTTGCAGCTTGGCCAGCTTGTTGAAGGTGTGGTTCGACATCACCGTAAACGTCTGATCATTGGAGCCGTCTGTTTGCCCCAGTCCCGTTGTGTCGGCATCCACTTCAAGCAATGGAATGGACTCATGATAGATCACTTTGTGACCTGGAGCTTGTTCGATCGCCTGATCTGCTTTGTTATCTGTCGCTTTGTCCCCTCCAATAAACATGTAGCTGTTCGGGTTCGCCAGCGCCACATTGATCCGGTTATTGTAATACAAGCTGTATGCTGTTCCGACCGCCGTCAGCGTCGTTGCGCTCAGCACGGCGATGATCGTCAGCGTGCGTGCATTCCCTTTCATCCGGTACAAAAGCTGGGAAGTTCCAATCAGGTTCAACCCCCGCCAATAGCTTCTTTTCCGTTTGCGGGCCAGCTTCAGCAGTGTAACGGTCAATGTGTTAAACAGCAGATACGTGCCGAGAATAACCGAGACCAGAATAACCAGCGGGGTCACCAGCACACCAATCGTTTTCCATGCCTGTGACGTCAGCATGTTTTGCAGCGCAAGCCAGTAGCCGAAACCAACAAGCAAGACTGATAGAAGAGCAATCCACACCGATGACCGAGGTTCCTTCTCCCGCTCCTGGTCCGCCCGGAACAACTCAATCAGCTTGAACCGGTAAATCAGGCGGTAGCCTTGCACCGAAGTGATCAGCGTAATGATTAAGAACACGGTAATCGTGTTCAGGACGGCGGCCGGGGAAATGGCAAAGTTCGGCATGGCATCGTAACCCATCACGTTCATCAGGAGCATGACAAAAAAACGGCTGAGCACGGCTCCAAGCGCAATGCCGACCAGCAGTGCCAACACACCCATCAGGAAATTTTCATAAAAGAGCATGCGGCCGATCTGCTTTTTTCGGACGCCGAGTAATGAGTACAGTCCGACCTCCTTTTTGCGCTTACGCGTAAAAAATGAATTCGAATACCAGATAAAGATCGCGACGAAGATGATCAGGACGACGGCCGCTCCGCTGAACGCCGAGTTGATTTTATCTGACCCTTCCGATGCCGATTGAATGGTATGATCGTACTTCAACGACACAAACGTAAAATAAATAACGATGCTGAAAATCATTGATGCAAAATACAGAAAATAATGTTTGAAGTTATTCCGGATATTTTTGCCGGCGATATTAAACAATGTCATCTTCCTCACCTCCAAGCGTCGCCAGAACCTCGAGTATTTGACCAAAAAACTGTTTTCGCGAGAGACTATCCTTCCGGAGTTCCATGAACAGCCGGCCGTCGTTGATGAAAATGACCCGCTTGCAGTAACTCGCCGCATTTGCATCATGCGTAACCATCATAATGGTGGATCGATTTGCCTGATTCAGCCGGCTCAAGCTTTCCAGAAGGCGGGTGGCCGACTTCGAATCGAGCGCGCCGGTCGGTTCGTCCGCCAAAATCAGGCTCGGATTGGCCACGATCGCCCGGGAAGCCGCTGCCCGCTGCTTTTGTCCGCCCGAGATATGGTACGGGTACTTATCAAGGATTTCACGGATTCCAAACGTGTCGGCAATCTCGTTAACCCGCTGTTCGATCTCTGCCGCCGATACTTTGGACAGGGCCAGCGGGAGCAGAATGTTTTCCTTGACCGTGAGTGTATCGAGCAGGTTATAGTCCTGAAAAATAAAGCCGAGCTTATTCCGGCGGAAATCGGACAGCTTTTCTTCATTCATAGTCACGATGTTGTGCCCATCAATGATGATTTCCCCGGAAGTCGGCGTGTCGATCGTCGAAAAAATGTTCAACAGGGTGGATTTCCCCGCACCGGAAGGTCCCATGATGCCGACATATTCGCCCTCTTCGATGCTAAGGCTGATATTGTGCAGTGCCGTATATTGGTTTCCTTTGGTGCCAAAGGTTTTATTGACGTTCTCCGCTTGCAGTATCGTTTTCATGAGTATCTCCTTCAATTGGGTTGTATTCATTCCTTATCGCCTACATCACTTATGTTAAATCCCGAACCTTTCAGCATGTTAATCCCAACCTTACAGCAACCTTAAATTGATAGAAGGTGCAACAAAACGGAGAACGCTTGTCGCGTCCTCTGTTGGAGGCATGCATATGAAAACCTTGTTGATTGGAAGAAGCCTTTACCGATAAAATATATAGAGATCAACTTCGGGGTGAAGAATATGCACAGCAGAATGGCCGAGCTGCAACAAATTTTCCGTTTCGCACATGATTACTCGAATATGGATACGGTATTTACCGATCCGTCCCGCGGGATTTGCTGGGAGTTCATGTACAGTCAAATCCCCGATGCCCTTCAGCCTTATTTCAACAGCATAAGACCGAACCTCAATCCAGGCGATTCCGGTCCCGAGCCCAGCATTAAACTCCATTCAACTTCTTTTCGATTGAACTTCATTTCGGTTCATTTCTATGCGGACGGGACAAGCTTTGGTAGCCTCATCGTGGGCCCTTTCCTTCTGGACGAGCCGTCCGTATCCAGTTTGAATACCGTATTACTTGAACATCATCTGCCTATCACCTTTATGCCCCTGATCGAGCAGTATTACTTGTCCCTGCCATTAATCAGCTCGGACAAGACCGATCGTCTCGTTGAGTTTCTCAGTTTTCTTTCATCCCATTTTCATCAAAGGAAACAGCAAAGCCCACTGAAAACGATCCAAATCGATGTTCAAAACGAATTCGTTAGGCTGCCGGATACCGTCAAAGAGAAAACCGATGAGGCTATCCTGACGATCAATGATCGATACCGGACCGAAAACAAGCTGCTGTCCGTCATCGAGAACGGCAGTATCGAGAAGTTGGATGCGATGCAGGAAGAACTGGCGATCTTCAGCAAACTGCCGGACCGTATCCCCAATAATCCCTTACGCTCGCGCAAAAACCTTGCCTTCGTCACCAATACGCTGCTGCGGAAAGCTGCGGAGCAAGGCGGCGTTCATCCGGTGTATATCGACAGCATTTCCGAGAAGTTTGCCATCCAAATTGAAAAAACAACCTCCATACAGCAATTGTCAAACTTGCACGACAAGATGCTCTACGAATACTGCGAAACCGTCCGTAAACTCTCTCTGAAATATTACAGTCCGGTGATCCGCACAGCGATCGAATATATAAGGCTGCATCTCGCCGAGCCCCTCCGGCTAGAGGCAATTGCGACTGCGGTTCATGTCAGCCCATCCGATCTGTCAAGGCAGTTCAAGAAAGAGACCGGGCAGCCCCTTACCTCATACATCAACAGCCTGCGAATCCGGGAGGCGCTGCAAATCATCCGCAGCGAGCCGATCTCCATCACGGACATTGCGCAGATGGTCGGTTTCAGCGACGTCAATTACTTCACGAAAGTGTTCAAGCAATTGCAAGGGGTTACGCCGAGCGATTACCGTAAAACGCTGCAGTGCAAAGCAGCAAAAAAGCCACAGACTTGAATCTAAGTCTGCGGCTTTTTTCCTTTTTTGGAGCTTGCTATTTCGGCAGGGCTTCCTTTTTCTTCTTCAGATCGGCTGCAAGCTGCAGTGTCCGTGTTTTATTCAGCGGATACAAAAACACCACAATCAGGAAAATAGCCGATAAAATGACTGCCGGAACCAAAGTGGACAGCGTGTAGATGCCATGCAGGGTGGCTGGACTCTGGACGTTGAGCTTGGCATCGTATCCGACGGCCGCAATGGCAAAACCACCGAGTCCGCCGGCAATCGCCTGCCCGACCTTACGGGCGAAGGAGTATATGGAATAGATCGTTCCGTCCTCGCGAAGTCCCGTCAGGAACTCATGATAATCGATCACATCCGTAACAAAAGCCCAAATGACCAGATTAAAAAACGCGTAACCGAACATGGCGACGGCAAGGAGAGCGATAAACGCTTGAACGCTCAAGCCCGGCATCGCATACATGACTGCATAGACTGCAGCTGCAAGCAGTATTCCGGCCGATGCGGTTTCCTTTTTGCCGAATTTGGATACCAGCGGTTTGACAAGAGGCATCGCCACAAAGACGGTAGCTGCTTGGAGGAATCCCACCAGGCTTAGAGCCGCCGCGCTGTGAAACACATTTTTGAACAAATACACGTTGACAGCACCGACCAGCATGAAGCAAATCATAAAAGACAGGGAAGCCGCCAGAATGACGACAAGCGGTTTATTGCGAATCAGCCCTTTTAGCGTCCTGGCGAGATTGGCTTTATCCCCCTGAACATCGGGATCCACAATCCGCTCGACCGATAAACGATAGCAGGCCATGTAGCAAGAAAGCGAGAGGATGCCGAAAATGACCGCCGCCAGCAGAAAGCGGTTGGCATTGGCTTGATTATCCACAAATATGATGAGCGGACCGGCGACATTAATGATCAACCCCGCGAGGGAAGCACCCAGCGTCCTGAAGGTGGATAAGCTCGTGCGTTCCACCGGATCGTTCGTAATGACGGATGCCATAGAGCCGTATGGAATGTTGACCGTGCTGTAGAATGTCCCCCACAGGATATAGGTCACAAACGCATATGCTTCGTAGAATCCTGTGGACATGCCCGGGAGATGAATGAACATAAGCACGCCCGTTGCCACGAGCGGAAAGGACATTCTCAAAACCCACGGCCTGAACTTTCCCTGATTTCCCGATTTTCGGGTATCGATAAATCTCCCCCAGGCCACGTCGGCTACAGCATCCCACAGCCTTGCAATGAGGAACAGGCCCCCGACCAAAGCCGCACTCATGCCGAAAATATCCGTGTAATAGACCATCAAGAATGAGCTGACTAGAATAAAGAAAAAATCATTGCCGAAATCACCGAACAAATACCCGAGCTTGTCTCGAATTCCGAATTTTCGCGTTTCCTCCCGGACGATTAGTTTCTCTGCCGTCTTCAGTCCAAATTGTGGTTCCATGTGATCCCCCCGAAACAAAATGTTCAGTATGATCCAATCTCCAAATTCGTATACTGGGCAAACGAATCCCGCCCTCTACATCTTTTCTTTATAGTAGAAATCGGGGATGTCTAACCAGCGTTTGCGCAGTTCGTGCGCCGCAATTTTAGGCTTGCGGTCACGGGTAAAAATGCCCTTTTTGTTACCTTGTACACGAATGATGCCCTGGCTGGTGGCGAAATCGGCAAAGCTCCAGACTTGTTCGCCGGCAAAATGACGGAACTCGTCAAAGACTTCATGGTATGCCTTATAAAATTCCGCTTGAAACTCTTCCGTAAACATAACCGGCTCAACGTCGTGAAAACCGGTCACCGTGTCGGCGCCATATTCGGTCATCAGAATCGGCACGTCCGGACAACGCTGCGTCCAGGCGTTCAATTCGGCCCGAAGTTTCGCTTGTGCTGCGTTCAGGTCGCCGCCGTCCACATACCAGCCGTAATAGCGGTTCAAGCAGATCACATCCAAGAGATTGGCGACCTTGTCCTTGTCAGGCGTGGCGCCTAAATGTGTGACCAGTGTTACTGGACGGTGTTGCGGGTCCAGCTCTTTCAGCAGACGGATCAATGGTTCGAAATATTCATTCGCCCCTTCCTCTTCGGATGCCGGCTCGTTAGCGACGTTCCACATAACGATCGAAGGGTGGTTTTTATCCCGTGCGATCAACTCCCGAATGACTTCTTGATGGTGCTCAAAAGTTTGCAGCTCCTGCCAGGTGCTTCTGCTTCGCGGGGCGCCAGACAACATCACCATGAAATTCAAGTGCAGCCCTACCGCAGGCACTTCATTGATCACGACCAGCCCTTCTCGGTCCGCAAGGCGTATTAGCTCCTCCGAATATGGGTAATGGGCTGTGCGGAACGAGTTCGCGCCGATCCATTTCATTAAATGAACGTCCATGGCGTTTACGGCTTCGTCAAAACCGCGGCCATGGATCGGAGCATCCTCGTGTTTGCCAAAACCCTTAAAGTAAAAAGGCTTATTATTGATCAGGAATTTCCCGTCCTTCACCGCGACGGTTCGGACTCCGAAAGGCTGATCGTATACATCCATGATCTTGTCATCATCCAGCAGTTCGATGCGAAGCGTATACAGATACGCATGTAAGGGCTCCCAAAGGTTTACGCGGGATATCGACAAAGTTCCTGATGCACCGTCTCCGGCAGCGGCAACCTCACCTTCTTCATCAACGATTTTCACTCGGGTCTTTAGTCCGCAGGATGCCTTGACCTTATATTTCACAAGTCCAGAATCGCCATTCGTTTCGGTGACAATGTCTACATCTTGGATGTACAGCTGCGGAGTCGTATAAATTTTGACCGGACGCTGGATTCCGGCGTAATTAAAAAAGTCAAAATTGGGCTCATTGCACGCTTTTTTCCCTATTCCCGGAATTTCTTTTTCATAATGGAATCCAACCGGGAGTGTGGACTGATCAACGATATTGTTGACTGCCACGTTTAAACGGTTTGGGCCTGCCTGAATGAAACGGTTGATCTCTGCTTCAAAGGGTAGGAAGCCTCCCTTATGCTCCATGACGAGTTCTCCGTTCAGGTATACTTTCGCCGCATGCGTAACCGATCCAAAGCGCAGTACGATCCGCTCGGATGCAAGCAGGTTCGGCACGACGATGTCCCGTTCGTACCATACCCAACCAATATGATTCCTGATCTCAGCCAAAACGCCGATATCGTTATAAGAGGCGGGTACGGGCATGGTCATCGCTTCGAATAGTCCGGACCGGTACCACTCCTCCTGGAATCCGGTGCCGTGGTCCAGCTTGAACTTCCAAATTCCGTTTAAGTCGATGATACTTCGGGTTGACGTTACGATTGGATACAACATATCTAGTGATCACTCCTTTTCAGAACCATCCTAAATGAAAGCGCTTTTTATTTCTCGTAAAAAATTGCTCATAATCGTAATATTCTAAAACAAGTTTGTATGGTACGCTGGATTGTTGAATGAATAATAGGATGATCACTGTGGTATTACAGTTGATTCAGTGCCTTACGGATAACAAATTGAACCACTAGAAAGGCAATGCATGAGAATCGGATTCCAAAATATAAAAAGTCCGCATTTCGCGGACTTTTCCTCTAACATGAATATGAAGAAGCTTTAAAAGCTGACGGGAAGGCTCACCAATGATCGGAGCGTACTGTAGTGATATGCCAGGTCTTCCGGTTTCACGTCGAGACGCAGGTTGGGAAAGCGCCGCAAAAGCGAGCCGAACGCGATTTGTCCCTCCATGCGGGCAAGGGGTGCTCCCAAGCAAAGATGGATTCCTCTGCCAAACGCCAAATGATCGGTTTCTTGTCTTGTGATGTCCAGCCGCTCTGGCCCGTCAAATCGGCTTGCATCCATATCCGCTCCGGCCAGCGAAACCATAACCATCTCGCCTTTTCGAATGAGTGTACCATGGATCTCGATATCTTCATCTGCAACCCGGCCCGTAATCATAACCGGCCCCGCATACCGGAGCAGCTCTTCAACCGCACCCGGCAGAAGGGCCGGATCCTCACGTAGCAGCTGCATTTGTTCTGGATGCTGAAGCAGTGCCAGGGTTCCGTTGCCGATCAAATTCACGGTCGTTTCATGTCCTGCCGTAATGAGCAGCCAAATGGTAGAGAGCAGCTCGTTCTCGTTAAGTTTATCGCCCTCGTCATATGCCTGCAGCAAACCGCTGATAACATCGTTACCGGGCCGTACCCTCTTTTCGGAAATCAAAGATTGAATGTAATCAATAAACTCCTGTAGGGCTTCTTGAACCAAGTTTGCTTGGCCGGGGTTCAGCGCGCCTTCGGCCAGCTTGTGGGTCCACTCGCGAAATCGCGCCTGATGATGGCCGGGGATTCCCAGCATCTCCGAGATTACGATGATAGGCAGCGGATAAGCAAATTCAGAAATGAGTTCCATCTTGCCCCGGCTGACCACCTTATCCAGCAGCTCATCGGCGATTTGTTGGATGCGCGGGCGCAGATCCTCAATCATTCGGGGCGTAAATGCTTTGGAGACCAAACGCCGGAGCCGGGTATGATCGGGTGGATCCACCATGAGCATATTAGGCATGCTTTTGAACCATTCGAGCAATTCATTGACGGAGCTTTTCTCAGGTGAAGATTGTTGCTGTGAAGCGAACTTTCGCCGGTCCGAAAGGAACCGGGGATCTTTCAAAATCGCTGAGACATCCTCATACCGAAAAGCTATCCAAGCTTTGCCCATGCCAAAAAAGTCGTCAAGCCGGTAAAGTCTTTCCTGTCGATTGACCAGTTTTTGGTAAAACGCATTGAAATCACGCATCGTTTCCGGTGCCACTAAATCACTGCTGGTGATGTCTTTCACGGCCGCTCACCTCTTCACTTTAGTTTTCCATACCGTATCGGATCATGTCACAAAAAGCTTCCAATTCCTCCATAAGGCTGCGGGTATAGGCTCCGTCAATATGGCTCATCCCCTTCGTCTCATCCAGAAACTTCGTTTCGAAATGTCTGGTTACAGTCATGACGAGCTCGAATGCATACTTTTGATTTACGCCTTCGCGAAGGGGAACCTTGTCAAAAAGCTGTGCCAACAGCGCATTCCGGGCTTCGCTCACCTGGCCGTACTTATCCTCGATTTCCTCCTTCAAGCCATCCGGTGTGGCATAAAATGCCTCATATACCAACTTCCATTCATCCGGATGCTCGCGAAAATAGCCGAGTTTCGCACGGCTTAACTCCGTGATGGCTGTAAAAAAATCAGCATGTTCCGTAGTCCGCTCATCAAAATGGATACCCGTTCGGACCTTCTCAAAGCAGTGGTCCACTAAGTTAAGATACAGTTTCTTCTTACTTGTGAAATGATGAAAGATCAAAGCTTTGGAGATCCCGGCAGCAGCCGCCAGCATTTCCGTTGAAGTGTTCTTGTAGCCGTTGCGGGCAAACACAGTTAAGCAGGCTTGCAAAATTTTCTCCTGTTCGTAGAGCTGTATCGGCAGTCTCATCACCTCTTCCCTAGTATGCTGACCAATTGGTTAGTAAAATCATACAGGATGCTGACCTGCTGGTCAATATAAATGACAAAAAAATCCACCTGCAGAAAGCAGATGAATTTTTTGAAGGTAAAGATGTACAGGTTTCCTAGTCTCCTCCCCCTCCACAGGAACTGCAGGATGAGGAGCTGCACGAGGACGAGCTGCAGGAAGAATCGCTGGACGAACTGCAGGACGAACTGCAAGAAGAATTGCCGGAATCATCGCCGCTAGGGCTGTCACTGTCCGGAGATAGGCCTGAATCGTCCACCCCAGGATTTGTCGAAGGATCGCTGTCAGAAGGATTCCAATCGCCCGAAGGGTCGTCATCATTCCACGGATCCGTATCCATGGCCGTCAGAAACAGAATGGAGCTGAACGGATCTACCGTCACCCCGTTCTCCTCACTTCGGCGGATGCCGGTGGATTGACCTCGGCCGCTTCTGGGAGGCAAAGGACGGCTTGCCCTCAATGTGCCGGGTTTTGCTGACTTGACGTCACGATAATGTTTTCGGATCGAGCCAATGATGGCCAGTTGAATGGCTTCGATTGCGGCATCGGAACTGCTCTGAAAATATCGGCTGCGGATCTCTTGATCGTTTAGATTGTCGAAGGTTTGAAAGAACTCTTCGTCGATTTTAAATTGGAAAAACGGATTCAGAAGTGCCTCGTTTGCCGGATAAATGTGAAACAGCATGCTGTAGATCAAATCATACCGTGCCCTCTCTTCTTCCGGCAATTTTTTATTATTCGTGTAGGCCACGTTAGGTTGATGATGAATAAACCGTCCTGCGAACGTGGTGCAGAAGCGATCATAATCGCGGGTAAACATCAGCATTTCATGCCAGATCAGGTCGGCATCTTTACTGAACATGGGAACCTGCTTGAGAATCGCGCACATGAGAAAGAACCTCTTCACTTCCAGAAGCATCCATTGATATTGGGTTTGGCTGATGGGATGGCGCTCCATAACCCGCTGCTTTACGTGCTCCATATAGTCCGTTCCCAGCGCGTTCTCCAATCGTATGACGAGATCGGATAAACCTTGTATCTCTTTATTGATGCCTATGTATGGTGGTATGGGTATATCAAACCCGTGACCCTTATTCCCTTCTTTTGAGTTATCCCCGGAAGCCGAACCGGAACCCAGCAATCTTTTCAAAAATGACAGCAAACTCATGTTTCTCCTCCTTATGCCGTGGATTTCGGTCCCCAATGGAAATGAATCCCCTTCAATGAGATTACCATATCACGGGAAGGAAGCAATGACACTTTCGTTACTGGAAATCCGTTTCCTATAAAAAGGCAAACCCCCGCTTCTCTAAGAAACAGGGGTTCACCATACACCATTCACTTCCAGGATTAAGAGCTTTGTTTGGCTGACTTCAGTCTGGCCAGTTCTTCCTGAACTTCCTGCTGACGCGACCAATCGGTTAATTTGTCAGCTGCTTGATAAGCCAGCGTCCCTGCTTCTACGTGCATCAGCTTCTGCTCCATGCGCTCAAAACCGCGGGGGATTTTGCTGATATCGGAGACAGGAGCGGTTCTTGCCGTATCCCGCATCGTATTCACCGCATTGGCACGTACTAGCAAAAATGCCAGCTTGTCCGTTAGCTCTTTGTGCACGTCCTGCAGCCGTTGAATTTCACCGCGAAGCGATTGGGCCTGTTTTCTGACCGTATCACGCTGCTCCGTATAGGTCTGCTCCAGCTTGGCGTGATGCAGCTTCTCTTGAATGGCCATCGCCGCGATATCGTCTTCATTGCGTTCGACGGCTAGCTGAGCTTGGCGCTCCCGCTTTCTGACGATTTCAGCGGTTGATGCCAGCAGCAGATCATACCGCTGCTCCGCGGCAATCTGGGTTTGCAGCGCCCCGCGTGCTTGATCGATCTGTTCTTCAAGCTGTCTGATATAATGTTTGGCCATGCTGACGGGATCTTCGACCTGATCCAAGAGACGGTGCACGTCTGCTGCGGCTATATCTTTGATTCTCGTAAAAATTCCCATATATTAATCCTCCTTATGTTGTCTGCGTTCCCATTCATCCAGGAATTGTCCTCGGCTAGAACTATGCTCATACGATAACGGCGTCACGTCGGAAAAGCCCGGATCGGAAAGCAATTTACGCTGGCTGACAATCCTTTTATACAGCAGGAAAACGGCGATCAGAATGATCGTGCCCCACAGCGGGGTGAATAAACTGAGTGTACCCAGGGCAGCCAGGATGGCTCCGGCCCATTTCAGCCCTCCCCTGCTTTTCAGGAAGAGGAGCATCCCGCCGATCATCAGAGTCATCTGAAGCAGTGCCGTCCACACAGGTTTCATCCCCGTTTCTGAGCGCTCTCCCGGTCTCGTAAATCCCGGATACCCATGATGCCCCTGTTCGACAAGACCGTGCCAGGTTTTTCCCGGAACATCATGCCCGATAAAGAGGCTCCATTTCATAAGCAGCACAAGGAGAAGGACAGAAACCGATCCGATGACAATACCGGTAAGTAACGAAGTTTTTTTCAAGGAACTCACCTCCTTTCCCGCATCCGTTTTGGTTGTGTATGTTATACCTTGTCCCTTGCGTATGAATAGCTTAAGAGAACAAGCTTTAGCGAATCTTAATTGTGAAAAGAGGATGTTGACCGGCCCGATTCCCGGGTCCGGGACGCTGTGGAAATATGGACGTGCCAATGCTGAGAGAGCACTGCAAACTCCAATGGCTTAACCATTCTGAGCAAACGAAAAAGTCCGCGGTTTTCGCGGACTTTTGACCTGTTCAGATGAACTTGCTTTTCGATTTGCAATTGGTCTTGCTACGATGTTCGTTGACGTTACGTAAATAAAGACTATTTGCTTTGCAGAGTCTGAAGCCTCTTGAACAATTTTCGGATCCACCCGACGATCACAGGGACCAAAAACAGCATGACGAATCCGGCAGCGATGAGAACCCCGATTTGCGTTTCCTTTTCGCTGGAGAGCATCTCCTCTACACTGCTTCCAATCAAAATCATACGCTGATCTTCTCCCTCGCCGGGCAGATGAATGGGCTCCAGATGTCCGTTAACGGCCCGGCCGATCACCGTGATCCTTTGCCCTGGACTAAGCGCGTGATAACCGTAGGCCGTTTCCTTAGGGCTCTCCACAAGCAGCGGGCGGGATGTTTCCCCCTCATGGACAAAGGGGAGTTGGCTCGTTTCTACTGTTTCGAAATCCAGAGGCAGCCAGCCGGAGTAGAATTTGAAACGTTCACTTTCCACTTTAACGCCTTGAATGCTTAAATTCCCCCATACTTGCGGGACGGCGTCTTCATTCCACATATAGTTACATCCGCTTTTGCTGCAATGCCAATTAAACTTTTCCTTTTGAAGGAGCAGGTAACGCTGCCGTAACTTGCCTTGATCCGCTGCAGCGGTCTCCCCCTCAGCTTCTCCTTCGATCCGGACGATCCCGTTCGTGTCTGCTGTCAGCTGCTGAACCGGAGCCGCATGTGAGATTAATGAGGCCAACCTGGCCGAGTCCCAGTACAGCAGCAGTAAGCCGGCTAATATGAAAAAGCCCAGGAATTTTAATAAACCCAGCCAAAAACGGGAAGCCCGGCTTCCTGCAAGTTTCTCCTTCCGCTTGGATTTACCTTTGCGATCCCCTTGATTACGATTTGTGCTGCTGTGCTTTGTTTGACGTTTCGAATGCCTGGCCACGCGCTCGTTCCCCCTGTGAGCTCAAAAATGTTGTCCTTGTAACATTACGGAGCCGCACTAGATCGGGTTTCAGCAGCGTGCACCTGTGTGCTGGATGATTCATACACTTTTCCTGTTCCTAATATTCAGGCTTGCAATTTGCAGGATCTTCCATTATTTTTTGAATGATGCCGGTGAGTGCTGCGTCCTGCTTGCAAATGTCGGCTTTGATAAGTCCAAATATGATCGAGTGACGAAAGGAGATGCCCATGAAGGAGTCGGGAGCTCTAGTTTCTCCACCAAGGGTCTGGTACCAAAAGAAAAGAAACATCCTGCGGATCGTTCTGCTATTGCTATGCCTGGTAGAACTGGCTATTGTCGGGCTGAAGTATGATGGTCATGTCCGCCAATTTTTGTGGATTGGAATCGCCGGATACTGCACAGCTTTAATATTTTTCAGCTATATTTTTACATACGTGGTGCTTCGGTACGGCAAACGGCAACCGGTTACGCGAAGAGCAGACTTGCTATTAGCCATTTTTATATTCTTCCTATCGTTATTCCCTTTAGTTATGCTGGGGAGAGTAACAGCAGATATCGTTCAGGGGCCAGTGGTCAAAACCGTGCACGTCGTCGAAATATGGGATCCTAGACGTGGCGGGGACCGCGTACGAACAGAGGACGGTAAGGAATACGAGCTCGGATACAAGCAAATTGTCATAGAGAGTGGCGGCACTTACCGAATCGAGGCTCTGGAATATTCGGGAATGATTCTGGCAGCCGAGAAGCAGAACTAAATAAAAGATTCGATAAACTGAGAGCTGAGAGCATAACGAGCCCGCTGCAAAGCGGGCTTTCTCTTTATATGCCTTGTCAAACCGCCGCTTCCGATAAATTTGTTTGAACTCAGCCCAGATTTCTTTTCATTTGCACCGTAATGATTTTGCGGCCGTCATCTAACTGTGAAATTTTCAAATCGCTCCTAAAGCGGCGTAGAGTGGATAAAATGCAATAAAGATCGTTAGCCTACGCACTGATACGGAATTAAATCAGTTCGGGGAGCGCAAAGACGCCATGGTTCGTAAAGTCGCTGATGATCTCCTCAGGCAAATATTGAACGAGCTCCTACTTCGTAGCCCATCTATACTCGTCGTGCTCATGCGACAGGGTTACACGCGGTTCGTCGGTTCTGCACAGATAAGATAAAAGCACAATTTGCCTCCCCGGATCCGTAAAAAATGTCGTTGCAAACAGCAATCGATCGATACTTGCGTGAATCCCCGCTTCTTCTTTAATTTCGTGAATCAAAGCGGTATCCAAATCCTCGCCAAACTCCAGATTCCCACCGGCTGTTTCCCAGCCTCCCGCGCCTACTTCGTCTGAACTGGATCGTTTGAGGATCAGAATACGGCCTTGATGGATGATTACAGCTTTTAATACGACAACGATCTTACCCGTCATGATATGGTCCTCCCCACATGCAGCGTCTCTCATTGTGATTGACGATACATGAAATGGGGATGGTTTTCAATTCATGAAATCGAATCTTCCGCAATCCATGAAGCTGCCTCTTGAACAAAACGGCTCGGTTTCCCGATGCTGTACAGTTGCAGTTCATGCATGGCCCGGGTACAGGCGGTATAGAACAGCCGACGCAAGCTCTCTTCTCCGTATTCTTCGTCCGAAGCGTTATAGACGATCACTGCATCGAACTCGATTCCTTTGGCCAAATATACCGGAATGACGACGATCCCCTGTTTATATTCGATCGAACCGCTGGTAACGAGCTTGATATCCTCCAGATCGTGAAGGGATTCGAATACGGATGCGCTTTGGGCTGCGGATTTGCAAATAATCGCAACGGTCCGGTGCCCCTGTTCCCGGAATTGTTTGACTTTTTGCCGAATGGACTGATGTAACTGCTCCGTATCGGCAGCTCTCGTGAGTATGGGGCGGCTTCCGTTCCGGTCAAAAGGAATGATCTCTTCTCCGTTGGGAATAAGCGCTCGTGTAAATTCGACGATCGGTCTGGTGGACCGGTAGCTTCGGTTCAAAATAATGGCATCGGTTTGTTCCTCTCCGTACAATTCGGCCAGCATGCCGAAATCATCCGTACCGTCGGCGTGCGCGAAGACTGCCTGGTTGAAGTCGCCAAGCACCGTCATTTTCGCCGCCGGGAACAGCCTTTTTATAAATTCGAATTGAAACGGCGAATAATCCTGCGCCTCATCCACGAGGACATGCCGGATCGAAACATTGGTCTGGAAGCCTTCGATCAGCTCTTTTAACAGCAAATAAGGTGTCGCGTCCTCATATAAAAGCTTCCCTTGGTCCATCTGTTGGGACGTCATTTCGCTGATTTCGTTCCATTCGGAAGGAAGTTCTGCTCCTTCAACCTCGCCGTCAGCCGGATGGGAAACCAGCATTTGCTTATAGATGGCCGGCGTATCGATAAAGCCCAAATCTTTAATTTGTTGCCGAATACGTTTGAATTTCCTGCTGACGATCCGGCGCGCGAGCTCCTTACGGACAAGTTCCAGATCCACATCCTCTTCCGATTCTTCGGTTAACCCGTGTTTTTTTCGAAGATGCGCATAAGCCTGCTGGTATTCATCATTGTCGACCAGCTCAACGGCGTCCTGCACCCAAGGCTTTCTTCTCTCGGCCTTCTCCGCTTCTTTGACCAGCTCCTTCAACCAATCCGACAACTTTTCCAGTCTGTTGTTAAAGCGAAGCGTCGTGTGCTCACTGTAAAATCTCTCCAGAATTTCCTCGGCGGAAACGAGCGTTTTGCCTTTAAAGGATATATCCTTGAATACCATTCCGGATTGTTCCAGCGCCTGGCGGCAGGATTGGATCCGATCAAAAAACGCCTTTGTCGCCTTAAAGCGGATACCCGCCATCCGCACCCGATAGTCCGGGTCTTCCGAAGCCGTAAGGACGTATTCCAGCTGCGTGTAAGGATCTTCAACGTCGAAGAAGCCGCTCAGCCGGTGATTCAGGTACTCCTGAAACGTGACCTGCTGCATATTCTCTTCCCCAAGCTCTGGCAGCACGCTGGAGACATAACTCTTGAACATGGCGTTTGGCGAAAATAAAAGCATTTGGTCTGCCGTCAAACGGTTCCGGTATTTGTACAGCAAATAAGCGATCCGCTGCAATGCCGCCGACGTCTTGCCGCTCCCGGCCGCCCCCTGAACAATGAGCAGACGTGCGCTGTCATGGCGGATAATCCGGTTCTGTTCCTGCTGAATCGTCGCCACGATGCTTCGCATGTGCGTGTCTGCGGATTGACCGAGCACCTGCTGGAGAATTTCGTCACCGATGGTGAGCCGGGTATCAAACATCGACTGAATAACTCCGCTGCGGATGATGTACTGCCATTTTTGCTCCAGCGTGCCCTGAATCGGCCCGCCGGGCGTGATGTATTCAGCCGGACCCGGTGTGCAGTCATAATACATGCTTGAGACCGGGGCTCTCCAGTCATAAATCAGGAACTTTTCACCGGTAGCATCCGTGAGTGAAGAAACGCCGATGTACACGCGCTCTGTCTCATTCATTCCCTCTTCGGCAAAATCAATCCGCCCGAAATACGGCACATCCTGCATGCGCTGAAGCTGGGACAGCCGCTTGGAGGACTGGCGGTGGCTGCCCTGGCTTAAGGAGAGAACCTCGGACTGCTGCCTTAAGCTGATAATCGTTTCTAGAAAATCGTCAAAGTTGTCCGTGTTCACCGTAACGTCTTCCCAGAAATGCTTACGGATGTCCACAACCTCTTGCCGGCGGCGGGCCGTTGCTTCCTCATATTCGTTGATCTGATCTTGGATGATGCCAATCACCTGATCCACCCGCTGCTGCTCCTGTTGAAATTCTTGACTCATGAAGAAACACTCCTTTACACAAATGATTGTGAGTTTCTGAAAAATAGGGGTTGACGGAACCGACGCTATGGTGTAAGATATAATTAGGAAATACTGATTAAATCAATAGGGATCGCATGACGCATATTTAAATTTACCATGTTGCTTTCATTTTGGCAACTCTATTTTTGTTTACCTTCTAACTCCGCCTTTCACGGGATAACTTCCGTATGGCGGAGTTTTTTTAAGATTATAGAATTTATAAATTTCAGCGAAGCTGAACCATTCTATAATCGCAAGAAAAACTTCGGCTAAATGCGGTCTGTCTTCTTTGAAGGTACGTCGATAGACGTTTTTCTTATGTTCCAATGCAAGCTTTTTGTTCCGAGCTCATTGATCAAAGTCAACAAGAAAAGGAGCTACACCGCCTGCAGACGACATAACTCCTTCGCAACTTTTTATAAAAGCAAATCCCGCTTTTCTCGGGGACATATTCAGAACCATTATTTCTATGCCTATTCCTTCTTTACCCCTGGACCGCCTTGGTATACCCCTTCCTCCTGCTTGATGTCGTCTTCGTCCAGCCCCTGCCGTGCCAGCACGTTCGCCGCGTTGTCCTTTGGCACATAGCCGATTTTTTCGCGCAGATATCCAATATCATAATAATTGTCGTCATTCGCTGAGGTTCCGTACATGGTCAAAAACTTAAGGGATGGATCTGCCTCAATGCAGCATTCGGCCAACTGCACCATATCGCGCCGGGAGATCCAAATATGAGCAGTACGGTCCGAGTGCGGACGGTCGTCGCCCGGAAAATTGCCGATCCGGATGTTCACGGAGGAAACTCCATACTTATCAGAATAGTAACGGCCCAGCAGCTCGATATAGCTTTTGCTGAGCCCATAAAAGCTGTCGGGTCGGTGATCCTCGGGCTTGATATGCTCTCCTACTTTATAAAAACCGGTGGCATGATTGGAACTCGCGAAAATAACCCTCGATACGCCGCCTTTACGGGCGCCTTCATAAATGTGATAAGCACCTGTTACGTTAATCGGGAGCACCTTCCCGAGGAAATCGTCTTCGTCTTTAGCCCAGCCAAAATGAAGCACCGTATCGATACCCTCCAGCGCTGCCGCCACAGCCTCTCCATCCGTGATGTCCAGCTTGCCGACTCCGTGCTCCGGATCGGGACGAATATCTGTTGCGACCACTTCATACTTGCCTGTCGACCGGAGTCCATCCGCTACACAGCTTCCGATCCGTCCGGCTGCACCGGTAACGAGTATTTTTCGTTTCACAGCTCCCACCTCATTTCTTATTGTTCGATCAGCGTTCTTCCTGCTGCCACACATCCTTATACTCTTTATGCCGCTTGAATTGAACATGGGCAAATGAGCAGGCGGGAATAATCTTCTTGCCTTCCTTCCGGGCCATATCCACCACTGCTTTGACCAGTTCATCCCCGATCCGCTGCCCTCGCAGCTCTTCGGACACATACGTATGGTCTATGACGATGGTTCTATCGTCTAGGGGCTGAAAAGTGATTTCCGCCACCTCCCGGTCATCCTCTACCATCACGAACCCTTGACCCGCTTCACGGATTTCTCTCAACATTCCCACGCTCCTTGTGCAAAGTTGTTCCATCTTTGTTCTATCTTCTTTATTCTTCCCCGCCGAATGGACAAGCGAAACCTACAGAAGGCGTAACGTCATAAAATTGGCTCCCCTAAATTTTACTCTGGTGCTTTACCAGAAGAAAGTGTATGATTAATACTTGTCAGTGTTTTTTCAACAAGTCGATGCATTATTCATTCAAAAGGAGTTTGACATCATGACCAGACACAAACTGGGATTCTGGATTTTGACCGCTCTCGTCGTGGGGAATATGGTCGGTTCCGGAATTTTTATGCTGCCCCGCTCGCTGTCCGAAGCGGCCAGCCCTGCGGGCGTCATTCTGGCCTGGCTGGCGACTGGGCTCGGGGTTCTTATGCTGGCGCTGGTTTTCGGAAGCCTTGCTGTCCGTAAGCCGGAGCTGAGCGGCGGGCCGCAAATTTATGCGAAGGAGCTGTTCCGGGAAGGCTCACATGGCTCCCGCCTGGCCGGCTTCATGTCCACTTGGGGGTACTGGGTAGGCAATATAGCCGGGTTTGTCGCGGTGATTACGACCTTCGCCAGTTACCTGTCGACCTTTTTTCCCGTGTTGACCAGCGATAAGGTGTGGGTGGATACCGGAATATTGACGTTAAAGGCGGGCAATGTGCTGACATTTATCGTCTGCTCGCTCTTGCTGTGGGGCACGCACGCCATCTGCATGAAAGGCATGAACGGTGCGGGCCGATTAAATTTTATCGCGACGGCTACCAAAGTAGTTGGCTTTGCCTTGTTTATTATCATTGCATTATTCGCTTTTCAAAAAAGCAACATCGGCCCCTTCCTGGCTCCACGGACCAATGACAGCGGCGAAACGCTCAGCCTGCTGTCCCAGGTCAATGCTGCTGCCGTTGGAACGCTGTGGGCTTTTATCGGCGTCGAATCCGCCATGGTCTTTGCCGCCCGCGCCCGCCGCAAGCAGGACATCCGCCGCGCAACCATTGCCGGGCTGCTCATCTCCATCGTCCTGTATGTGGGCATCAGCATCTTGACGATGGGACTGCTTACACAGCATCAGCTGATGGCTTCCCAGAATCCGCTGGTGGACGGCATCACAGCGGTAATCGGCCCGATCGGCGGCAAGCTCCTCGCTGCGCTGGGCTTGATCAGCCTGCTTGGATCGACGATCGGCTGGGTGCTGCTGAGCGCCGAGGTGCCGTTTCAGGCCGCCAAGCTGGGCGTGTTTCTCCCTTCCTTTTCCAAGGAAAACGGAAAGGGCATGCCGAAGACGTCGCTATGGATTTCGAACGCAGTCGGTCAGGTTCTGCTGCTGTCGACGATCTCCGGCTCGATCTCGGCGGCGTTCGATTTTATCATTTACATTGCTACGCTTGCCTATTTGGTCCCTTATTTGATTGCTTCACTCTATCATATTAAGCTGATTTGGACCGGAGAAACCTTTACAGCTCGCAAAGAACGGGTAACCGAGGGCATGATCGCTGGGCTTGCGGCATTGTATTCGCTTTGGGTCATCATCGCGGGAACGGCGGATTTGAAAACCTTCCTGCTGGGCATCGTGTTGATCGTCAGCGGCATTCTGTTTTATCCGCTGCTGTTCAAGAAAGGCAAGGTACGCGGCACATCAAACTGATCATTACTGTATGAAACACAAAAAGGCGGCCATCTTGGATGGGCGCCTTTTTCATAGGATTCCGTTGCGTCGACGGTTTCAACTCCTATGGCTTACCGATATACAGCTTACCGTTCGCAAAAATCGCCGAATATCCGAGCTTGTACAGCTCGAAATACGGAGCAAGCGGGTCTCCTTCAAGCCCGTATCGGTGCCATTGAAGGTAGTACGAAATCCAGTAGTCACAGGCAATGGAATAATAAGCCTCGCTCAACATTTGAACAGGTTCCTGATCATCCGTATGCTCACTCACCAGTTCAAACAACGATTCGTGTACGACGGGATCATATTCCTCCCGGAATTTTTCGAATTCACTGCCGGATACGATGACTACTTCGGAGACCGTTCCGAGATACGCCGATGCCTCAACCGCTTCCTCCAGCTCGGCATGATCGTCCATCAGCTGATTCAAACCGAGGATATGCCTTTTACCAAGATCCCTGAGCTCCTCTTCGGATACATGATCGGATTTTCCGTTAAAATACCCGGGCACCCATTCCCCTTGAAAGTCCTGCGGATCCAGCATTTCATAGATCGGGAGGATGCGTTGTAAAAAGATATCACCGTCTTCCAAGGGTGCGAACGTAGCTTCCACCCCTTTTCCGCTGGGCATATAGATTTGAAAATAGCCGTAAAACATCTCTTCTTCAATGGGCCCTACAGTTTCTTCAGCCTCTTCTTCATCCATCAATCCAAGCACGTATTTTCCATACTCCTGCTGATCGATCATATCCGCCTCCTGTCTCTAGATTCTACTAAATAGAATTATAAAGCGGAGGGAGCGGCCGGGGCAACGTTTGGCCGGACACGGAGCTTGTCCGATTAAGATTATGCTTGGGCCGCGCAACTTCCCACATGATGCTTGCGTCTTGATTAGTAGATTCAAGTAAAAGAACACGGAGGATGATCATGAAATATTCCCACTTCATGCAAGGAGTGCTGCTATCTGCAGTGGTTGTGACGGCGGTATCACCCCATTCGCTTGCGGCAGCATCCACTCAACCGGGAGATCGAATGGATTCTGCAGCACGGTTATCGGTTTCCAGCTCTGCAGAGTCACCAGCCGCGTCAGCTTCCAGCACCGCCGCTTTGGGAACGGCTTTCGTTCAGGTAGCAGCCGGGAATTATTATTCGGTCGGACTCCGGGCAGACGGCTCGGTGTGGACCTGGGGAAGAAACTTATTGGGCGAACTCGGGATTCCCGATACTACGGCCGTTTCCAGCATGGTGGCACCTGTTCGTCTCAACACACTGCCACCATTGAACTCGATAGCTACCGACGGGTATGGTTACCAATTGGGCGTCGCACGCGACGGTACGGTATGGGAATGGGGATCACGACCGGGCTACGTCCGGGAAACCCAGGTTCCGCGAGCACTCCGGGGTTTATCCGGGATCTCGCAAGTAACGACATTGCAAAAATACAGCTTTGGTCTCGGAAGCGATGGGTCCGTTAAAGCGTGGATGAAAGATCAGAAGAGCGGCGATTCGAGCCAGCCGATTTCAGTTAAGGGCTTGAAAAATATCGTCCAGCTGCAGTCAGCATCCGATTATATCTGTGCGCTGGATTCCGCAGGATCTGTCTGGAGGTTAACGGTGAACACTTCAGAGAATCAGCTCCACCTCTCCGTACCGGTCCGAATACAGGGTTTGCCGGCATTGAAGCAAATTTCCACGCAGCATGCCTATGACGCTTATGGAGTAGACAGCTCCGGCAAGGTATGGAATTGGTCTACCCCAGCTTCTTCTAGCGCAGGAAAGCTGTATGTAAAGCCAGTGAGCATTCAGCCGTCCCTTCAGGTCCGAAATGTTTATGCTTCCCCCGGCTATGCGTTGCTGGTGAGCCGGCAAGGTGAAGTGTGGATGCACGACGGCAAATCGGGCCGATCGGCCGTTAAAGTCAAAGGATTGCATCGGATCGTAACAGCATCGGCCGGGGATACCCATCGCTTGGCCGTTGATGCCAAAGGCCAGGTGTACGGCTGGGGGGCGAACAATTGGAACGAGGTTGGCGTCCCGCGAAATGCGGGTGACGGCATGGAATACGCACCGGTTCCCATTCAGCGGCCGATCACCATTCGTATCAACGGCACCTTGCTTCCCGCCTCCTTCCCGGCAGTCAATAAGAATAACTCGATCATCGTGCCTGTTAAAAGCATAGCGAAGGAGCTCGGAGGCTCACTCGAGGCCACTACAACTCAGGAAGGGACCACTTACAGGCTGCAATACGGCCAAACTACGGTGACATTCCGTCCCGGCTCGGCCGAAGCCGCCATACAGGGGCGGTCCATGGCATTGTCCAGCCCGGTAAGTATGATAAACGGCGCCGTCATGGTGCCAGCTTCCCTATTCAAACAGCTGGGATGCCAGGTCGATTGGAATCCGAATCTTGCCGAGCTGAGCATTCAAGGCAAGTAACAGGCTGTTCATTCACTGTAAGCACACGCCGCAAATGCGGTGTGTGCTTTTTTCATAGCGTAATTGCCTAACGATAATTGTAGCTAAATTTCATTCTGCGGTGATATGCTTAAGCAAAGCCAACAGCTCTCTGATCCTGGGAGCAAGGTCCTCGTTTCCGTTCATGATCCGGATGAAGTCCGCTTCACCCTGTTTTAGCAGCACACCGCTGAAATAATAATATCCGTAAAAAGGATCCGGCTCGTAGCCGCGAGGTTCTTCTTCCTCCCACTCCTCCTCGTCTCCGTCTTCTTGCTCGGGCCAGAGGTACTTGTCATCCAGCAGCTCTTTCAAGGATTTTATCGAGCCCACTTCTTGAATATCCTGATCTGCTAATGCAGAAGCTACAGCAAGGAATAAATCGATCTCTTCGATGGAAACCTGTACCGGTTCCTCTGTTCTTAGTTTCTCGATCAGTGCAAGAATGGTCCATGGGGTCACCTGCCACAAGGTCCCTTGATGTTCGATCAATCCCGCTAAGGAAGCGTACTGTTTTTCTTTAATGAACCGTGGAATGTCCGTGCCTCTCCCATAGGCCGTCGTCAACCGATGCCATGGAACGTTTGGAATTTGAAAATCGGTAATAGCCTTCATCACATGATTTCACCTCTCGCTCTCTATCTTACTTGCTATGCTTTTGTTTACTTCCACGCTGCAGTACATGCTTCCTTTTTCCAGAGGTTAGCACCTTAGTTACTTAAATAAAGTTTTTATGTTGACAATATTAAATTTAAAAAATATAATAACTTACGTAAAGTAACTTACTGATGAATTCAGACTGCAGTCGGTTCATAATCCAAATACATCATAGATGGTTCAGGTGGTGCAAACATGTCGTTTTTCAAAAAATTATTTGGCACAGCAGCCAAGGAGGAAGTTACAATGAGCAAATTGAACATCGGTATTATTTTGGGAAGCACGCGTCAAGGCCGGGTAAGCCCGCAAGTAGGACAATGGATCAAGGAGATTGCCGACCAACGCGGTGACGCTAACTACGAAATCGTGGATATCAGCGATTATAATCTGCCTTTCCTCGGAACGACAGATGGATCCGAACCTGGCATCGCTGCCTGGAACCAGAAGCTCGGAGAACTGGACGGCTTCGTGTTCATCGTTCAGGAATACAACCACAGCATTACCGGCGCGCTGAAAAATGCGATTGACTTCGCCCGTGAAGCGTGGAACAACAAGGCAGCAGGCATCGTGAGCTACGGCTCTACCGGCGGCGCCCGCGCAGCGGAACATCTCCGCGGTATCCTGGGAGAACTGTTGGTTGCCGACGTTCGCGTTCATCCAACGCTGTCTCTGTTCACCGATTTTGAAAACGGATCGGTCTTTAAACCGCAAGCCCTTCATCTGGACAATGTCAATGCGATGCTGGATCAAGTCGTGGCTTGGAGCGGAGCCCTCAAGACTTTAAGATAATTGTATAGTCAATCCAAATAAATGCAAAAAAAGCTGCCGAATTCCCGGCAGCTTTTTTGATATTTTCCTGCATGCTTGCTTTCCCTCACTTGCTTCAATCCCCTGTGGTGACCAGCCTATTGGTTTCCTGCACCAGCTTGCGCAGAATATCAAGCGCCTCCTGTAACCGTCCAGCATTTGCCGATACCAAGGTGAATATTTGATGGACCCGCTCTGCATAGGCTGGCGGTACGATTTCGAAAGCGTCGGCGATGGCTGTCGCTCCCTTTTCGTTCATGCAATACTGATGATTTATAGCGAACAGCACCTGGTTCAAGCAGGATACCGCCCTGAAGCAGCATCCGCTCACATAAGAGATGTCTTTCTTGGCGACCCCTTTCATCCCGATGTCAAGCGAAAATTCGGCTTCCCACAAAAACTTGCCGATGACCGCTTGCCGATATACGGCTGGGAAAGGCGACGTTTTGGACTTCAGTGCGGTAATGATGTCCGCAGGATCCCATAGCACTTGGCACAACGCGACTTCCGCCATGTAAATGGCGTTAATAAAACCGTGAGGATGGCCTGGCTGATAATCAATCGTGACGTTTCCATCGAGGCATTCTTCCATCACCGTGGAGACTTTACGGATATCGCGGTACAAAAAATCAACCGGTATTTGTTCGACTTGCAGCCAGCCCCCGCCATTGATCCAAGGTCCCCAACCGCCAATCTCCGTGATCAGGTCCGTTCGGCCGTCATCATCCAAGGCAGCCGCGATCCGGCGGATTTCCTCGATATCCAATCCATCCACTGAATCGTAATAAATCCCGATATCGATATCCGACCCGGAATGATGCGTCCCTCTGGCTCTGGAACCACCAAGTACGATGGCCCTGACCCCATCAACCTGACCAAGATCCTGTGTTATTCGATGGATTATGGACTGAATATCCATGCCGGCTCACCTCATTCGACTCTTTTCATTTATTATAGCAGCCGCACAAACCCGATTTACGGTAGAAAACGATTTAACGTAAAAAAGCACCGGCTAAAGCCGGCGCCTTGCCTTATTTCCACCATTCATCAAAAGGAGTCACAGGCAGCTCACGTTTATGCTGCGAACGGTCATAACGCTGCTCAATCTTGAGCTGTTCCTGCGGGTCAACCTGCTGCCCGGTCAAATACTGGTCGATCACTTCGTATTCCATGCCCAGCTCGGTTTCATCCGGCTGCTGCGGCTTGTTGTCCAGCAGATCGGCCGTAGGCGTCTTCAGATACAACCTCGCTTCGGCGTCCAAAGCTTTAAGCAGCTGACGGCCCTGCTCTTTGGTCAGCCCCGTCAGCGGCAGAATATCCGCTCCCCCGTCACCGAATTTCGTGAAAAATCCGGTGAGCGCTTCGGCGGCATGGTCCGTCCCGATCACCAAACACTGCCGCTCACCGGCGATGGCGTACTGGGCGATCATCCGCATTCTCGCTTTGACGTTTCCTTTATGGTAATCGGGAAGCCCGTTTCCGGTAGTTTCAGAATACGTAAGGGCAAAAGCGTTGACGGCATTCATAATGTTGAAATCATAGCTCTCGTCCGGCTTGATAAAATCCAGCGCCTTCTGCGCATCGTCCTCATCCTTTTGAATGCCGAAAGGGAGCCGAACCGCGTAAAATTTGGCCTCATATCCTTCCGAACGCAGCTCCTGGACCGCAAGCTGGGCAAGGCGTCCTGCCAGGGTCGAGTCCTGCCCGCCGCTGATGCCGAGCACGAACCCTTTGGCCCCTGCCTTTTTGCAGTAATCCTTGAGGAAACCGATTCGTCTGCGAATTTCCTCTTCCGGCTTAATTTCAGGCTTTACATGAAGTTCTTGAATAATTTGTTGTTGGTTTTTCATATCAATGACTCCCTTCTATCGGTACAATTTATGTTGGCACATATAAGCATAGCAGTTGTCGGGAACCAGATAACGCGGCTCACCGCCTCGTTGAAATTCATCCCGGATATACGTCGAGCTGATTTCCATCGCGAGCCCTTTGTCGATCAAATGAAACGTCTGTCCGTCGTCGGCATTCCGCAGAATCGGCGATTTGCTGATGGCCGCCAGCATGTTGATCCCGTCCCGAGCCATCACGATGAACTTGTTTTCCTGGATGAGCTCCTCTGATTTTTTCCATTTCCCTTCCCCGATATCAAGCAGCAGATCCGCTCCCATGATAAAGTAAATGTCGTCGTCCGGGAAGGCCTCCTTATAATGCTTCAGCGTCAGATAGGTGGCAATTTCCCATCCTGCTTGCTTCATTTCATAATCGTCAGCGACAAATTTATCATTGCCATCTATCGCAAGTTGAATCATGTTCCACCGGTGCTCGTCGCTGGCATGCAGCGATTTATCCGGCCTTTTGCTTGAACAGGGCAGGAAGATCACCCGGTCCAGCCGGCAGCGGTGGGCCACGGTGCTGGCCGTCCACAGATGCACGTTGGTAATAGGATCGAACGAGGATCCGTATATTCCGATTTTCGCCATGTTCCCCTCCTTAAGGCTGCAGCTGCCGCTGGATGTCCCGCTGAATTTCGTCGATCAGCCTCATTTTGTTATCCCAGCATGCCTGGCTCAGGTTCACCGGATACTCTGCCGGATTCAAGATCCGCTGGTATTCCTCCCAAAGCACCTGTAGGTTATCACGCGCAAACGCTCTGATGTCCTTCAAATCTGGCAGTTCATACACCAGCTCTCCGCTGTCAAAAACCAGATGATGAAGCTCCCTAGCCTCAAAACCGGTCACGAACTTGGCAATATACGTATGCACCGGATGGAACATTTTGAGACGCGTCTCTTTCTGTGGTTCTTCATGCTCCAGCGCAATATAATCACCTTCCGACTTACCGTTGCTGCGATTGATGATGCGATAAACCCGCTTTCTGCCCGGGGTTGTAATCTTTTCGGGATTCGAGCTGATTTTAATGGTGTCGACCATATCACCAGTTTCATTCTCAATGGAAATCAGCTTGTAAACGGCTCCCAGTGCGGGCTGATCGTAAGCAGTAATGAGCTTGGTTCCGACACCCCACACATCGATCTGCGCCCCCTGTGCTTTCAGGCTCATGATCGTCTGTTCATCGAGATCGTTGGAGGCATAAATTCGGGCTTGCGGAAAACCGGCATCGTCGAGCATTTTTCTGGCCTCTTTAGATAAATAAGCCAGATCGCCGCTATCCAAACGTATGCCTTTGAAGGTGATCCGATCGCCGTACGCTTTGGCCGCCTTAATCGCGTTCGGTACTCCCGACTTCAACGTATCATACGTATCGACAAGAAAAACGCAGTCCCGGTGGGACTCTGCATACTTACAGAAAGCGGTATACTCATCCTTGTAAGCCTGAACCATCGCATGGGCATGCGTTCCTGCCGTCGGAATGCCGAATAGCTTGCCGGCCCGCACGTTCGATGTCGCATCAAACCCTCCAATGTACGCCGCGCGCGTTCCCCATATGGCCGCATCCATTTCCTGGGCCCGTCTGGATCCGAATTCCATCGTGACGTCGTTTCCGGTAACCTGCTTCATACGGGAAGCCTTCGTTGCGATCAAAGTCTGATAGTTGACGATATTCAGCACAGCCGTCTCGATTAACTGAGCTTCCGCCAGTGGTGCCTCAATCCGCATCAGCGGTTCATTGGCGAACGCCAGCTCCCCCTCTCTCATAGACTTCACGGTTCCCGTGAAGCGGATCCCGGAAAGATATTTTAAAAACTCGTCGCTGTATCCATCTTCCTTCAGGTAGGACAGATCAGATTCCGTAAAACGAAATTGCTGCAGATAGCGCACCACCCGTTCCAGTCCGGCGAAGACGGCATAACCGTGGTGAAACGGGATTTTACGAAAATAAACCTCGAATATTGCCCGTCGTTCATGAATTCCATCCTGCCAGTAGGACTGCGTCATATTGATTTGATATTTATCCGTATGCAGCGCGAGGCTGTCATCTGCATGAAGATTGGTATCCGGATTCGGTTGCTGATTCATTCGTTGGTCCTCCTTTTGTAAAATAACAATTAACCAAATGTTAAATCAGATTTCGAAAAAAATAAGATCTTTATTTTCGCACAATAGATTTACTTTTTGCTGTGATATATGGAGCTGCTGATATCCGCATCTATAAAGCGGTACAGCTGCGTCGGTTTCTTCGACGTTCGGCTCGTCTTCTTGCCGGCCACCTCCTGGATAAACGGGAGGGACTTGATCTTTCTGGCAAAAGCCGCATCCAGGGCAATCGCCGAATCTTTCGTTACGGTGAGCAGTACGCTCTGCAGCTCCGAATAGGTGAACTCTTCAGGCAGAAAATCCTTGGCCGCCGTCGTCTCCAGCAGCTTCCGCCGGATGACGGCAATGGCGTCCTGGATGATGACTTCATGGTCAAACGCCAAGTCCAGCGACAGGACGTCGTCGACCGGAAACAACTCAACCTCGCTCGCGTCATCATTGGCTGCTCTCTGGGACAGATGGTGTTCGGGCACGATCGCATAATGCGCGTTCGATATGATCCA
The DNA here is from genome assembly GCF_002224835.1 of Paenibacillus sp. SSG-1. Classification (NCBI taxonomy): domain Bacteria; kingdom Bacillati; phylum Bacillota; class Bacilli; order Caryophanales; family Paenibacillaceae; genus Paenibacillus; species Paenibacillus sp. SSG-1. The sequence goes on along the minus strand of NZ_MBRK01000001.1, from coordinate 2,492,057 downwards.
GCCCCGCGGGTCCCGGCCCGGCGTATCGTATACACCAAAATGTTCCAGATGAATCTGCTCGACCCCAGTCTCTTCTTTCAGTTCCCGCTCCGCCGTTTGAAACGCGGATTCTGTTGGTTCGACAAAGCCGCCCGGCAGCGCCCACTTCCCTGCTTCGATGTTGGGGCGGCCCTCACTGTCCGTCATACTCCGTTTGATGAGCATGATTTGCAGCTCCATAACCGGCGGTTTAAATGCTTCCGTCTTCTCCGAACGGATTGTAAAGACCGCGATGTCGGACGTATAGCCGTCAGGTGTGCGGTACTTTCGGACATCGTATTGCTGAAGTGCTTGTTCGTTGGACATATTTGCCTGCGCCTTTCCTGTTTTGATTTACAATTAACATTTTGTTAATTAATAATATACCCGGGTTGGTTTTTTGTGTCAAGGGTTATGTTGCCAAAATAATAAAAAACAAGCCGACTTCTGCGTCGGCCTGTTCAAATGTTTCGGTCAGGAAGCAGTTAGACAAAATAGGCGGTTCCAAGACTGACCTAATTATTGGAACTTACTTTTAAGCGCTCGAAAGTCTTGACCATTTCGGCATCCTCCAGAAAAATATTTTTACCTCCTAATTGGTTACCCATGCCCAGCTTGTTTCCTCCAGCCAAGTAAATGCTGACGGAATCCCCGGCAGTGAACTCTACCGACATGCCGTGGAAAAACGTTACTGGAAAGGTCTTCGGCAGCGTCACTTCTGTGCCTTCCGAGGAAATTTTTTTAAGGATCCGGCAAACCGTACGAATCCCCTCCTGATCCTTCTTGTTCGCTCCAATCAGAGGTTTGTAAATGAGGTCCCCATCCTGCATATGAACAGACTTTACGGTGTCGACGGCACATGAAGCGGCCATCTCCTGAAAGCTGCGTTCTTTAGGCAGTGCCTTCCGTTCTTCGGCATAAGAAGGCCGCTCATAAGTTAACCGCTCGGAGCTGGCGTTCTTTTGGAACGGACTGAGATAAGCAAAATCTACAATTCCATGCCCCATATCCCCGGCGAAGCTCAGCGTATCTCCAGGATACGGCGTCTGGTTGTCACGGGCGTATGCCAAATCTTTTCCCGTTAAAAGCTTGTCGGCGAGTACTGTGGTCGTGTTATCCTTCAGATCGACCAGCGTCAGCAATCCCGTGCGGCCCGGCCGGACGACTAGATAATCCGCTCCAACAAACTGAACGCCGAACACATCATCCTCCTTGGTCAGCTCCTGCAAATCATGCGTGGCAACGATTTTCCCTTCGTCGTTATATAACCACACGATCTTTCCGTCCGTCAGTACTGTATATTCGATCCAGCCTTTAGGATCATAAACCTCATAGTATGACGTATTCGGTTCGTACCGGAGATCATAAGCCGCATGCTTCTGATCGACGATCCGGTTATTGCGGATAAGTAGGGAGTAGACATCATAATGAGGTTTTGGATTGTTGTATTTATCCACAAACGTCAGTACCGTATTCCCTCCTTGCTGGGACCCGCCTTCAGCCGAAACTGTTCCCTTCATCTCCGCATCCAACTTCCCAATGTTCAATACATCGGATTGTTCGTCTTTAGCCGTATACAGCTCATGGGTCGTTCGATCCCACCATATCGTTAGCCACGAGTACAGTTTGAGGTAGTCGTCCGACTTCATCATATGTACGGTTTGCGTAGCCTTATCCCACTTCACTTCCGTTCCCATAGCCTCGGAGAAAAAGCGCAGCGGAGCATACACCCGCCCGTCGACCATTCGAAGTGGCGAGGACAGGGCGACATGCTGTCCATTGACGCTAGCGCTTTTCGAGCCAAAAGGCAGTTTCACGGTGAGCTTTGGATACCTCATGGTTACCGTTTTGGCCTGAACGTTCCAAGAGACCAGGGTACCGAGCACTTCTCCCATATCCCGGACCGGCAGATAAACCGTACCTTTGTCCAGGAAAGGGGGTGTTTTCGGATTTGCAGCTTTACCGTTCATCGTCAAGTTAATGCCAGTATTGGCCGCCGCTTTGGTTGACGCGGAATTGTCGGCGCTAACAGGCAGTGTAATTGCAAATGCAGCAGCGGCGGCCAGAAAAGCAGCCGGCAGAAATGAATTCCATCGTAGTTTGAAGCGCATCAGATAGGATCCTCCCGTTATAAAAAGAATGAGTGCCTAATCAATAAACGCCGGAAATCAGCTGTTGGTTGCTGCCCTGAGAAATTCCCTCGCAAATAATTCACCAGCTACAGTGCCGCATGTGATGGTTCTCGCCTTACCGCCAAGCGCTGACCCGCTCGGATTTGCGGACAAACATCGCCGTCAGGGACTTCGCTCTCGCATCAAGCAGCTTCCTGCGACCCTCGGGAGTCCGGGTATAGACCAGCTCAGCCGGTCCGATATGCTTGCGCCACAGAACGGCAAAACGCTCGGCAATGTCCTTGCAGCGTCCGATCTCCTCCGGGACGGCATGATAATCATGCGACTGGCCAAACCACCGCCGCGATGTGCGATAGACTAAATAGCGGGGATTATCGATCGGATCGAGCAGCTGCTGCAGAGCATTGAGAAACAGCGTCTTTTCATGCGTACTCCCATCCCTCAGCCAGCATACGAAGGTACCTCCTTCCTCCTGGGTACCGATCAGATGAATGCTCGGAGCGGGTTGGACCAGCTTCATTTCATACAGCACGGTGTATACGGCTAATCCGACTTCGCGAATGCTTCGATCCAGCGACTGGTGCTTGATCGTCATTTTTGCAGCCTTGTAGATCCAGGGGCTGGCACAGACGGCCGCCAAGACGGCAGCGATGCTGAGTTTGAACCATCCCGGTGCATCCGAATGCAGCATTTGAGGCGATGAGGCCGCATCAAAAAAGGTCTCCAAACCGAGCACCAGCGCAAAAATAAGAACTGCTTTGATCGTATAGGGATAAGCCACCGGCCTTGGAACGCTCTTGCCTTCCGCCTTCAACTCCTCGGTCATCGAACCCTGCAGGGCGACAGCTGATGCCCAGTGCTCCTTAAGCAAATGCCGCTCCTTTGCCCTTTCCAATGTTTGTGCGTTGTACAGCTCAATATCCCTTTCCGCTAACTGTCCCTGCCCCAATCCCATTCGCTCCATGCCGGATTCGATCGTCTCATTCGTAATGGACAAGCCCACCAACGAGCGGAAACGTCTGGTAAGAGACGTCATATCTTCTCCTCCATCCGCAAGCTCCGTATCGACGCAGGCCAAATGCCAGATCGCCCCGGTTTTGTCCGGATTTCCGCGCTGCGAACGGATCGCACGGCCCCGCATCTGATTGGACAGCATAAATGAGCCTACGTAGGAGGCCATGATCATCGAATTGATCCCCGGCGCATCCCATCCTTCGCCCAGCAGCGCAGCCGTACCAACGAGTACGCGGACACCGCCTTGGTCAAAGAGCTCTGTGACCCATTCGACGATAACGGAACGATTCGAATCGCGCACATCGATCGTCACGTATTCGGAATCGTGGGCGAGCGGCCGCTCCGTGAGCGTAATACCGCGCTGACCGGCCGTCTCCCGCACCCATGCCGCCGCAGCGACTGGCAGGATCACAAGGGAGCCGGTCAGAACGCCGATGGGGAGCTCTCGCCCACTCGGTCCTTTTTCTCTAAGCCGTCTGCGGATGGTTATGAAAATCGGGACCACCCCGAGGCGCTGAATCGGCTGTTCATCCCCCGCTTGCTTAGGCATGTCTTCCTTCCGGATATAATCGGTCAGGATGACCATGCGCAGGCCTTCGCCAAGGACCGATCTCTCAAAATCGAGGATATGCCCGATTTGCTTCAGCTTCGAAACGCTGTGAATCAGCATTTTGTCCAGTGCCGGGGTGGACCGCAAGTACAGCTTTCTCCGCTCAATCATGCCAAGTTGGCTGAGCCGTCTGCGAAGTTCCTTCAGCTCAGGCCGATCTGAATCCACATGGGCATCTTTAAACAATACCCCGTTCAACAGCTCCTCCAGCCATTCGTCGCTTAGATTTGGCGTATCTGCTTCTTTGAGCCCCAGCAGCTTGACCGCATCGCGCCACACTGGCTGATTCGCCGCCCGTAAGAAAATGACCATGCTGGAGTAATAACCAGGGGAAGATAATATCTCTTCCATATGGGATTCCGCGTTCGTGATCCAAGGGTGGCCGACGATCAGCTCGGTTATGAACTTGTCCCGGATGAGCTCGCCCCGCAGCCTGGCCGCATGCATGCGAAACTCGCGGAGCTGTGCCGCTTCCTTCTCCTCAGGCGGGGTCAGCATGATGTAATCCTGATGCGGGCATAATTCGCCATGACGGACAAGCTCCGGCACGCTGATCTCCTCATCAATCGGCCCGCACAGCTCGATATACCGCTGCCACTCGTTCGGATTCACGTCAAACGGCGGCGTTGCTGTCAGCGCAATTTTGGTCGGCCGCTCCAGCAGGCCGCACAGCTGAACCGCGCTCCTCCACCAGGACACGCGCAAATGATGGGCTTCATCAAAAATGACGGTGTTCAGTCCCAGCTTCTTCAGCTTTTCAATGATCTCTATCGCTGCTGAAGGCTGGCCCACCTCTTCTTCCTTTTCCGCCTCATCCGTGTCTTCTGGAATCTCCTGCTCCTCCGGAGCCGATCCATGATCAGTCGCAGCATCTTCCGTATCATCGACCGCAGTTTTCATCCCGTGGTCACGTAGAACAGTAGACTGCTTGTCTCCCTGCTCCTCATCCTTTTTCCCGGCGGCAGTAAGAACGGTATGTAAGGCCTGATATGTTGTAATTGTGACCATGGCCGGATGATGAATGGAAGTCGACAACCAGTCCGGGCGTATGTCTGTATCCAAAAAAAGCTCCATGAAGCGGTTTGCCCACTGCTCCTTGATCGTCAAGGTCGGTGCCAAAATGATCGTCGGCCGGTTGATCCGCAGCATGACTTCCAGGCCCAGAACGGTTTTGCCGGATCCGGGAGGCGCAACAAGATGCAGGTGCCGATTGCGCAAATGCTCGTCCAACCGGTCCAGTATCCGCTTTTGATAGGAACGCCACGGATAGCGAAATTTAATATGGTCAGGAAAAACCTTGGTCTGATTCTCCATGGCAGTTCACCTCTTTTCATCTATTTCCTTTCGTCCCTATCCCTCTTTACGCCGAAAAACGTGCCAGGGATTCGGGGAATGGATATTTTGTAAAATCATTCATGATTTGAGCCCGTGATGAACAATACTATAATAGGGAATCTTTGCCGCTGTTGAAAAGTCATTTATGAAAAAAGGGGGATGCTTATGGCTGCATGGCTTATTTACGCGCTGCTTTCAGCCGCGGCGGCTGCGCTGGTGTCCATTTTCGGGAAAATCGGTCTGCAAAACATCGATGCCAACGCCGCCACGGCGATCCGGGCCGTCATTATGGCCTTATTTCTGCTCGGCGTCATTGCCGTACAGGGGAAGTTCGGCCAACTGGGAAGCATTTTGGCACAAAAAAAAGCACTCAGCTTCATCGTGCTCAGCGGAGTGGCAGGTGCAACGTCGTGGCTGTTCTATTTTTTGGCCCTCAAGTACGGCAAGGTGTCGCAGGTAGGCCCCATCGACAAGTTAAGTGTGGTGATCGCCGTCATTCTGGCCTTTCTGTTCCTCGGCGAAAAAATATCCTGGCTGAACTCGGCCGGCGTCGTGCTGATCGCGATCGGCGCACTGCTGGTTGCCGTGAAATAACCACACGGATTAAGTACCTTTGCTGCCGCTGCCTTTTTCTGGGGCTGTGCCGAGTTCCGACTCCTTGAATTTGCGCATAATTTCCAGCAGCATCACATGCAGACTGACCCAGACACCGCCAAAAATGTATCCGGCAAACACATCGCTTGGGAACTGCACGTGAAAATATACCCGGCTGACCCCGACGGCCAAACAGATCAGGATCACCGCCACAACGATGGGGATCCGGACGTAACGGAAGTGATAATGCCGCAGCAGTAAAAAGGCCGAAAAACCGCATACTGTCAGCGTAACTAACGTTTCCTCGCTCGGAAATGTATTGAACAGCTGTACGCCAGCTGCCACCGGGCCTGGACGATGAAACAACAGGCGGAGCACCCTGTCCAAGAACTCTCCGCCGGCCACAACCCAAACCAGGAACGACAAATCAAGCCCGCGGTCTCGGCTGTGGAGCACGATCCACAAGCCTGTCAGGCATAGAACCGGCCCATACAAATCCAAAGTTCCGAACCTCGCAAATACGTGCATCCAGCCCGCCCACTCTGGACCGAACAGAACCGATACTAAATAAGAGGCAATTTGGTCGAATTGTCCGTACTCATGCGACAAAAAATCTTGAATGACGCCGAGCATTAACGAAAAAAACAATACAAATGCAGCAAACGAGGACAGCAGCAATAGACGGACCTTTCCGAACGACTGAAAGTGCCGCACGCCGCTTGCCAGCAAATCCATCAATCGCTCGATCACTTGATGTTTATACTTGCGGTAGACATAAATAGCCGCTGTGACCAGTGTCGAACCGATCCCGAAAATAACCATGTAACGATTGACCGTAGAGTGATAGGCTTCCCATTTCGGGCCGAGCACTTTACCAAGCGAAATGAACAGGGCAACCCAGAAAAGCGCGCCCGTGTAGGCAAACAGCGCATAACGCCGGAAGGGCATACGCGTTACGCCGCAAAAGTAGCCGGTAATATGACGGACCCCCGGTATAAAATATGCGGCAAACAGAAGCTTGTCCCCGTAGCGCTCAAACCAGCCCGTAATTTGATCCATCCTCTCTTCGGTGAGATGGACCTTGCTGCCATGGCGCGAAATAAATGGGCGTCCCAGCCGGTATCCGATCCAATAAGATAAAGTCACGCCGGTCAAGACGCCGGCTCCGGCCGAGGCCATGCTCAGCAGCCAGTTCAATTTGCCTTCATACACAAACAAACCGGTATAGCTCATCATCATTTCACCGGGAAGAGGCAGAGCAAGCATTTCCAGGCACAAAAATAGATAGATCAATGCGTAACCATAGTGCTCCAGCAAATTCGTCAGCATACGTACTTCCAGCTCCCTCTACACATAACCGCTATAACTTATTAATCGTATAACTATTACTTCATCGGCTTTATAGCAGCCACTCTCTTTATATTTCCCCTTCATTTCACGCTTTTAACATGCGCTGATCCGGTCTTGAATAATACGCCGTGTAAAAAGACTTTATCTTCTTGTCAAACCGAAGGCTCCAAGCCGAAATAACCAACCCCAACGAGAAATCCGCCGGGCTTGGTTGGAGTTACCTGTCATCCTATGAAACGCCAAGTTATTTTGCATGGATCCCAATTAACGGCAACCGTTTCTTGACTGCTCTCTTCTTGTCTACATTACTCCGCCGTCACCCTGCTTTTTCGGGACTTACCGGACGTCCGCTTCTTTACATACCATGACAAACCGGCAAGGAGCATGAAGACCATGCAGCCGATCACAGCCCAGAGCAGTGAACCTTTCCGTACACCGGCGTACAGTGCGCTCATAGCCACAGTATGCGGAAACACACCGATCGCCGTCGTCAGCATGTAACGAAATAGGTTAACCTTTAACAGCCCGGCGGCATAGTTGACAGCATGATAGGGGATGAAGGGAACGAACCGTGCGATCAGAAGGCCTTTAAATTCACTGGCTCTCAGCCAATCCTCCATTTTGGCAAGATACGGTTCAACCCGCGTACCTGCAAAATAAGAAGAGAAAGACCAGGCAAGCCAATATCCCCCAAAAGCTCCGATGATCCCTGAAGTCCACAAGCAGAGACCTCCCCAATATGGCCCGTAGATTTCCAGAACCATCACGGCGGTGATTTCGCCTGGCAGCGGAAGCATATTTAGCAGGGTTTGAAACAGAAACACAGCGACGAAGCCAATGAAACGATAGCGGCGTATCCACGCGACAACAGATTCCGCATCCCCTGTTTGCAGCACATAAACGGTATATATCGCCAAAGCGGTCAGGAGCAGCATTCCGAGCCATTTCATCCTATGCTTCATCGTTTAGGGACGAAGCATCAGCTCATAATCATGGTTTGCATCTTGATAGTTTTGCAGCGTCTTCAAAATATCGTTCACGACCCGCTCGCCTGCCGCTCCTTTATGAAATTCAGCCATTTTTCCGCGGATCCGATCGGCTATCGTCGGTGCCCCGAGAAAATCCCGAAGCTGCTCCGCGAGCTGGCGGACATTGGATGAAATCTGGGCCATGCCGTTGGTTTTAAAATAGCGGGCGTTTTCCCTCTCCTGACCGCCGTACGGACTCAGAATAAAAATCGGCAGCTTCAGAATGACGGCTTCGGACAAAGTTATGCCACCGGCCTTCGTTACGATGCAGGAGGACGCGGCCATCAGATCGTGGATGTTTTTGACGTATCCAACAATATTCACCTGCGGCTGACCCGAAAACAGCGTCGTCAATTTCTCATAGGCTTGCTGTTTGCGTCCGCATACGACTGTGATTTCGCAAACTTCCTGGTCAACCAGCAGGTGGATGAGCTCGACAAGCTGCTGGAACACCGTAAATGTGCCTGCCATAATCAAAATACGTTTCCCCTTGGCCGTTCCTTGTGCAGCACGGGGCAGCGGGGCTTCAACGGCTGCTGTATAGAATTGGGGCCTCACAGGGATACCGGTAACGCTGATTTTCTCCGCTGCGGCGTCATAGTTTTGGACCATTTGGTTCTTAATCTCGTTAGTAGCCACGTAATACGCGAACGTATCCGGATGAATCCAGCGGGAATGCAGGGCGTAATCGGTAATGACCGTAAACGTACGCGCGGCGTGAACGCATTCTCGCTCCGAAATGACGCCGAAAGGGAATGTATTGATGATCGCATCGGGCCGGAAACGGCTGATCGTCTCCAGCATTTTGCCTTTCACGAGTCCGTTCAGGTACCGCATCACCGGCCCGGATGGATTGGAATCCCGGGTCATGTAATAGCTCCAGCCATAATAATCGAAACCCAATTGGGACGTAAATGTGCTCATTTGATACACTTTCGAGAACAAGGAATTGAGTACCGGATGAGCTTCCTTCATGAGGTCAATGATTTGCACCTGGTTGACCTGCTGCGCATGAAAATAGTGCAATAACGCCGAAGATACCTGAAGATGGCCGTCTCCAAAGCCGGCTGTCAAAATCAAAATACGCGGGCGACGGTTAGACATACTTGTTCCCTCCCTTTGGTCTCATCGGATTGCCAGGCGACACAAGTCGATGCCTGATCCGGTCAGGATGATCTGCCAAGAGTTAACCGTAGTTACGCTGATACGAAAAATCCTTGCCGGGGATGACCAATATATGGTCCAAAATAAACTGCTGCTCTTTCTCGGAAAGGCCGGACCGTTGAATCATATGGCGGATACGTGTTTCCAACTCATGCATGGACTGCAAAAACAAATCCATATCCTGAAGCTTCTCATACATGCCTCTCACTCCCCATCTATATTCAAATTCCATGGCTTCAATTTCATTTAGGACGGCTTCCACAGATTTCGGATCGGTTCGCTGCCCGATGTACGGCCAAGATGTGACAAATCGTACAGGTCTTCCATTGTCCGCAGGACATTTAAATGGGTGATGTTCTGATCAAATACGGCTTGACGAACATGATCCCCCACGATCATCGTCGGGATATGATTACGGCTGCCGTAATCGTCTTCGTCCCAGGTTAAAATCAGGATGCTGTTGTGGCTTTTCGCCCATTCGACATAAGGGCCCATGTTCTGTTTAAGCCACTTGTCTGCCGCTTGGATCGTTCCGTCATGCATATCGTGATCCAGGTTAGGGATCACAAAGGAAACGGTCGGAAGCTGGGTGTATTCAGCCGGGAAATCTGTGAATCTCCGGTTTGCCGATTTCGGTACGTTGGTAAAATTCACCCATGGACTATGCTTTCTTCCGTACTGCTTGTTGGTGCACGCGGTCGATCCGACAGAAGGAAGACCTTCGGAGTATCCGGCAAAAGTAAACTTGTGTTTGAACAGCTCGCTTGCCAGATTGGGCGCGGTAAACGTATGTCCGCAGGAATCATTGTGAACGCCTTGGTCTGACCCGGAAAACAGGATTAAATAATTCGGCTGGCTTGGATGAGCATTCGCATACGATTCGGTGAAATACGCCCCTTGCTTAGCCAGGCTGTTCATATAGGGTGCCGCCCGATTCCCGATGATGTTTTGGCGGGAATGATTCTCCTCCACGACGATGACGACATGATCGGGAACCTTTGCCGTTTTTCCGCTTTGAGCTGCATTTTGGCCAACGGGTTTCATCGTCTGGGGCTTTGATACGCTTTGCCCTGCCTCCGCTTGCCCAGTTCCCTTGGGCCCGGCACAAGAACACAAGATACTGAGGAGAACAAACAGTATTGATAATTTACGCATATGCATTAACATTTCACTTCCCTGCTGGCAGTTGATCTTCTTTGTTCACATGCCGGGGCAAAATCTTTGATTCGTATTTTTCATACCACCCGAGACCCGCTTTAAATGAACGAGATACGAACGTGAAGCGATCCGCAAGATGGTGCACGCCTGCTGCAACAATGATACCGATCAACGCCCCACCCAATACGTCGAACGGATAATGTACACCCGTCCATACCCTGGAGAACGCAATACACGCAGCCAAGATCAGCCAGATGACCCCTTCGCTTCGGCGATATATTACGAAAATCGAGGCAATGGCAAATGCTCCAATAGAGTGATCACTTGGAAATGATGCATTGGCAGGATGCGGGATCAATTGGAGCACCGAATGGGTGACAAACGGGCGGTTCCGGTAAAATAAGTGGCCGATCACCCAACTGATTCCAAGCCCGATGGCAGCGGAGACGACGGACTCCACCACCATTCTCCGGTTGCTCTCCTTACGGGTGAACCAATAAACCAGCAGTCCGGCAAAAAATAAATAAAATGCTCGTTCCGCCAGGATACGCATAACAGGATTCAGGAAGATAGCGGATCTTCCCCACTCGTTAATGACATGAAATAGTTGATAATCGATTTGACCCATACTCATTCTCATACTCCTTCTGCTTGTTCTGATCTGATAACGATCCGTAGAGATCAGCTTAACGCAGGAATATGAAAATTTAATGAGAATAAGCCCATCAATGGCATCGGCTTTAGGAGGATACCGCTGGGAACGACAAGGTTACCCGTGTTCCTTCGTCTTCGACGCTCGTCATGTCGATCTCGCCTTGATAATGCGAAATGAGATTTTTGGCGATCGCAAGGCCCAGGCCCGTTCCTCCAATCTCCCTGCTGCGGGCCCGGTCTACGCGGTAAAACCGGTCGAAAACATGCTGGATCTCGGCCGTCGGTATGCCGATTCCATAATCTTGAATCGATATGCATACCCGTTTGTTTTCTTCATAGCAGCGAATGTCGATTTCTTTATGTTCCGCTGAATACTTGACTGCATTTTCAATGACGATCAACAGCATCTGCTCCAGGTGAAGCGGGTTGATCCTCACCATTTTGCCGGTACCCTCTGCTTTCATACGAAAAGCGAATTCCGGATACAAATCCTCCATCCGCTGAATGGTTTGGGCCATAAACGGTTCGATCCGGATCCGTTCGATCTGATCGGTCAATGTCGCTGAATCCGACCTGGACAGTGCCAGGAGCCCTTGTACGAGCCCCTTCAGCCTTCGGACTTCCTGGAGCGACGCATTCAGCGACTCATCCAGGATGGCCGGATCCTTTTTCCCCCATCGGTTCAGCATGTTCAAGTGACCTTCCAGAATGGTGATGGGCGTGCGCAGCTCATGCGAAGCATCGTCCACGAACTGCTTTTGCTGGCGGAATGACACTTCCAGCTGGTCCATCAGCTCGTTGAACAGGCTGGCCAACTGTGATAATTCATCCCCGTTTCCGATGTTTCCGACGCGTTCCTGAAGCCCGTTTTGCTTCACATTTTGGATAGTAACAGCAAGCGCCTTAACCGGCCGCAAAAACTGCTTCGCGATCGCCCAGCCACTGGCAGCGCTGATGCATACGGCCAGAAAGCCCCCGATGACCATGACCCACAGCAGCGTCGCGTTAAAATGGTCGAAAGTTTCGAGATTCGTCGCCATTTCGACCGTTCCCGATTCGTTCTTGATCGCAAAGGGTGTCCGGTAAATGAGAATGTGATCCTCTCCATGCCACGCATCCTGCAATGAGCTGGTCGTACTCGGAAGCGGGGTGATCCATTTCGGATTAAAATGGTTCGTGACCAGCAGCAGATTCGCCCCTTTATCGTCAATCAGGCGGATCATTTGATTTTTACCGAGAATATTGCGAATGAAAGAGATCGCTTCCGGTGATTCCAGCGATTCCTTCGTTGCCTGCTGTTCTTGCAAATAGCCCTGGACCTGCGACATCATGACGTGAAGCGCGTCCCGTTCCTGCTTCAGCATCCAGTGCTTCAATACCAGGTACTGGGCAAAATTGTACGTAGCGAACAGCAGAAAAATGAGCAGCGTAGCGCCAATCATCAGCTTCCATATGACAGGCAGCCGCTTGAGCCAATCAGTTATTCGCCTCATGTCCGCATCACGTATCCCATGCCGCGTACGGTTTGAATGATGCTTTCTTCTCCGGCAGAATCTAATTTATTTCGCAAATACCGGACATACACATCAACCACATTCGTCTCCACCTGCGAATCGTAGCCCCATACCAAGTCCAGCAGCATATCCCTGGTCTGGACCAGGTTTGGATGCTTCATAAACACGGCCAACAGGTCGAATTCACGCTTCGTCAGCTCGATGGGGGTACCGCCCCGGGTAGCTACTCTGGCATCCAGATCCACCGTGATGTCCCTGAATGTCAGAACTGCCCGGTTCGGTTGATCCTGAAGCTCAATCCTGCGGAAAATCGCGCGCATGCGGGCCAGAAGCTCCTCGATGTCAAAAGGTTTGGCGATATAGTCATCGGCACCGCTGTCAAGGCCCTGCACCCGGTCTTCGAGACCGTCTCTCGCCGTGAGCATGATGACCGGGGTACTTTTCGCATTCCGGAGCCTGCGGCACACCTCTACCCCGTCCAAATGAGGCAGCATGATGTCCAGCAGGATCATATCCCATTCCTCCGCCAAAGCGAGCTGAAGTCCACTGGATCCGTCATAGGCGGCCTTCACAAAGAATTGCTCATGCTCGAGTTCGAGCTGGATGAAACGCACCAGGCTCTTTTCGTCTTCTATAATAAGTATCCGTTTCACTGATATCTCCTCCAGGTTACTGCTGCGAAGACAAGTATATTGGAATTTCATGAGAAAATGATGAGAAGATAGGCACTGTTGCCATCAACAATCAGTACTAGTTTGATCATACCTTGGAATTGTAAACAAATGATAATCCTTCCTAACATTTTCTGTATACAAAAAGCAGAGCCTCACAAGAGACCCTGCCTTGAATGCTTTTTATTCTTGGCTGCCTGCATTTTGTCCGTTACTGCTCTGTTCATTTGAAGCCTGACTGCTTGCTGTCTGCCCGCCGGAAGTCTGTCCATTGTCGGAAATGACGCGACGAGCGGTTACAAAGGTATGATCCCAGGTGCTTCCTTCAAAATCCGATACCGTCACGCCAATACCGACTCTGTAGGTATGCAGCAGTTGTCCGTTGCCTATATAAATGCTGACGTGATTGATGACGCCGTCATGATTCGTATCAGAGAAAACCAAGTCCCCTGGCTGTAATTGATCCTTGGACACCGGCGTGCCTACCTGCGATTGATCTCTTGATGAGCGTGGCAGATCGATGCCGTTTTGCTTGAACACATATTGCGTGAATGAAGAACAATCGAATCCATCCGTTCGGCCGGATGGTGCCCCAAACTGATAACGAACGCCTAGAAATTGTTTGCCAGTCGCGATGACCCGATCCGCCACGGAGGTGTCAGATACCGAGGCTGCGTGAACCGGATGGGCCGGCAGCAGCATGCTTCCGGAAAAAGCAACGGAGAGGCACACGCCGATTCCCATAAAAGTTTTGACGATACGGCTCTTTCTGTTGAGGTTCGTGTTGTTGTTCATAAAGACCCTCCCTAGAAGTCGTATTGGATAAGTGAAATTCATGCGGATTAGTGCTTTACCCTTCACAAACAGTTATAGGCGATAGAAATTAAAAAATGATGAGAATGTCCAATATCCTCCTCAAGCAATTTTATCCAAGCCCATGCCTGCAAAGTAGAAACAAAGTACCGCTTGCTATCACCTTTTATGGGATCCAAATCAACATAGCAACGACTTATGTATCCGAACGCATAAATTGGCCCAGCTTACCGAACCATAACCGATAGCTCATCATTGCCAGCAAAATGCTGGTGAGCGCCGCCGACGAAGCGAACGCAAACATGATCAATATTTGATAACGGACCGCCTCCAGCGGACTGGCTCCGGCCACGATCATGCCCGTCATCATGCCGGGCAGTTGGACGAGCCCGACGGTCTTCATCCCGTCGATCGTCGGGATCATGCTGGAACGCGCCGAGCGGTTCAGCATGCGATGGATCGCCTGCCGTGGGCTCGCGCCGAGGGACAGCAGCGTTTCGACTTCTCCCCTCGAGGTCACCGCTTCCCGCTTCATTTGGTTCAAAAACAAACTGGACACGACCATGGCGTTGCCGATGGTCATGCCGCTGATCGGGATAACATAACGCGCTGTGAGCGGGATAATGCTTAGAGCGAGCAGCAACCCCATCGTCACAACTTCCGTAATCGTAATGGTCAAACCAACGTACAAATAGATGCGCTTGAGCCCTTTTCCGCGCTTGCCCGCATTCCAGGTAGCTACCGCAATCATAATGACCAGGATTAAGGCAACAAGCAGGAAATGGTGTGTGCCAAATATGTATTGAAGAACAAACCCAACAGCGAGCAGCTGTATCGCGGAGCGAATCGTTCCATATAGAATATCCCGTTCCAGTCCGAGCTTCTGCCATATGGATATGCCGACGGATACCGCAATAAATACAAGCGTCGAAGCCAGTGCGATCAAAGACATGATATTCCTCCCTCGGACAAGGTCCCATTGGAGAGCGACCATACCCTTTCCCCGATCCGTGCCGCTTGGTCGCGATCATGGGATATCCAGACATAGCCCGTTCCCTCCTGCCGATTGATGTCCGTAATCAAACGCTCAACCGCATATTTACTGACATCATCGAGCGAGGAAGTGATCTCATCCAGCAGCAAAAGCTTGGGGCGCAGCAATAAGGACCGCACTAGAGCCACCCGCTGCTTTTCACCGCCCGAAAGGGTGGAAGCTTCTTTGGACAAGCCCATATCTCCAAGCCCAACGCTTGACATCAGATGAGCCGCATAGGCTGGATCATATTCCGTATGATGCAGCCTGCTCACCGTACGCAGATTATCTTCGATGGAACCCTCAAGCATGATGGGCGTTTGACTGACGTAGCAGACGTTCATCCGCCAGGCTTGTGGATTCCACTCATGCAGTGGCTTTCCGAGCAGAAGCATTTCCCCGCTGTCCGCTTCATCGAGCAGGCCAAGAATGCGCAGCAGGGTGCTTTTGCCTTGGCCGGACGGCCCGACGAATACAATTTTCTCCCCTGCGGGGACGGTGCCGGCGATTTTCGAAAAAATGATTTGATTAGAGACCGAGGATATCGTTTTGCTTAAATTCGTAAATGACAAGATGTTATCGATCATTCATATAAATCTCCTCTGCGTGTGGCTTACTATCGTCGATTACCATCCATTTTAAACTTTCGCAGTCGGCTTGTCATGGCTTAAGGATCGATCGGTCTTCACTCATTTGCCTAGTTGTCGTGAGCAAATCGAGCATGCAGAAGCAAATGGAACAAACCGGGAAATAAAAAAGCCGCGAAGATCGCGGCTTATCGAGTATTCAATTCGTTGAGGCAGCGTACCGCCAGATGGCTGTAATATTCCGCAGCCGGGAGCAGCGCGTCCTCTTCCGGATTAAACTTCGGATGATGCAGCGCATAGGGCGAGTTAGACCCTACATACACAAATGCGCCTGGGATGTGCTGGAGATAGTAGGAGAAATCCTCCCCTCCCATGCTTGGTCCAAGCACTTTGGTGACATAGCCGGATTCCTCCGCCGCATCGCTGGCGAACTTGGCCCAATATGCGTCGTTGATCGTGGCTAGCGGTCCGGGATACCATTTCAGCTCGGCCGACACCCCTGCCGATGCTCCGATTCCGTCAATAATTTGCCGGATCGTGTCCGGAATGCGTTTCTGAACCTCCACATCGAGCGTTCTTACCGTTCCTTCGAGCTCCACTGTCCCTGGAAGGACGTTCCATGTGTTCCCACCGGAGATTCGGGTGACGCTGACCACGACGGCGTCGAGTGCGCTGACCCGGCGGCTGGAGATCGTTTGCAGAGCCAGGATGATTTGGGAGGCGGCGACGATCGCATCGGTCCCTTTCTCAGGCGTTGCCGCATGGGCACCGATTCCGTTAATGACGATTTCGAACCGGTCAACGCCGGCGGTGATGGCGCCTTCGCATGTGCCCAGTTCCCCTACCGCAAGCTCCGGCGAATTGTGAAGGCCGAAGATCGCCGATACGCCCTCCAACCCACCGGAGTCCACCACGTCTTTAGCTCCGTGTCCAGTCTCTTCGGCCGGCTGGAAAATGATCCGTACGGTTCCTTGAAGCTCTTGCTCCTTTTCCTTCAACAGATAGGCGGCTCCCAAGGCGACGGTTGTATGAAAATCATGGCCGCAAGCATGCATTTTCCCTGCAAACTTGGATCGGAACGGAACGTCCGTCTCTTCATCGATCGGCAGCGCGTCGATATCCGCCCGCAAGGCCATGATCGGTTCCCTGCCAGTGCCGATTTGGGCGATGACCCCCGTCTTAAGGTTGGGTAAATCCAGAATTTCAATATTGGCTTCCTTCAGCCACGCTTTGATTTTGCGCGTCGTTTCGAACTCTTCATTGGATAATTCGGGTTCCAGATGCAGATTGCGGCGGATGTCCACCAAGCGTTCCTGCAGCTTCGCAGCGGAACCGGTATTCGTTATACCGGGATTGGCCATGCGAATTCCTCCTTCTAACTCCGATGATGTAGTATACATTGTCATTCTTCAAGGTACCGGCTTAATTCTTCGGTATAACGCTCAATAAAGTGCAATATCAGCTTCTGCTCGTCCGGGGAATAACTGTCGAAGTCCCGGTCGATATCCGAGCTTCGGGACTCGTGATACCGGTAATGGCCTTCGAATGCAAGCTGTCCAAGCTCCGTCAGCCGGAAATGGACCTCTTTCTTGTTATCCTCCCGCTGGAACTTGCAGATGAGTCCCTTTGAGCCCAATTTGGCGATCGTCTTGGAGGCGGTTCCCTTGGTGATGTTCAATATGCTGGCAAGCTCCGTCAGATTGGAGTCCTGATGCCTTCCAATGGCTTCAATCATATGGATTTCCGAATAATACAGCAGCATGCCGGACACATATTCTTTTGGTTTTTTATTCAGGAGATTATAAATTTCAAACATCCGTCCCAAGGCCAGGTCCACTTGAATATGAAACTGATCCAATACAAACGCTCCTCTAAATTGTTGTGTTCGTCAGAAACATTCACCTCATCTTATCCGTTCTTCCAAAATCCGTCAATCAAACGCAAGGACCCATCGTGAAATTATGAAATGAACCTTTTCTAATGCCAGCTAGTATCGACTAAAAAGTGTCGCCCAGCATCGGTCGGACCGTTAGCTCTTCGACGACTGCCTGCGGACTTAAAGACAAGATGGCTGCAACCAGCAAACCGATGTCGCTGCCTTCCAGCAGTCGGTCCGGGGCTGTTCGCTCATTGGGAACGCGCCGCTCGGTAAAGGTACCGCCGGGATGGATCAGCGTCACACCGACTCCGGCAGGCTTCAGCTCCTCCCGCAGACCGAGCGCGTAATTTCGGAGCGCCGCTTTGGAAATGCCGTACAGCGAAGTATCCGATCGCAGTCCGGCCGTCGACCCGATGACCAGAATGCGTGGGTATTCACCTTGGCGGATCAGCGGAAGCAAAGTTCGCACCCAATTGTAGTTGGTTACGACATTGGCCAGAAGGATGCGCTCCAGCTCTTCACCCTTTGGCTCTGTAACAGAACGGGTGTCATCGAAGAAAGCGGCAGCGTTTAAGATGAGAACGTCCGGTTGGAATTGATGTTCCTTCATATATATAATGAGCCGATCCGGAGTTTCCTCGCTCGTCTGGTCTGCCGTGAAAACCAGTGCATTTCCACCAAGCGAGGTTCGCGCTTCGGCCAATGATTCCCCGTTCCGCCCCACCAGCAGCAGTTCATGACCGGCGATGGACAGCTGCCGGGCAATCGCAAGTCCGATCCCCCGGCTGCCCCCCGTAATGATGACTCTCATCGAAATCCCCCCATATCATCCGGTCTTTAGTCCCTTTGATTTGGTTAAATAAAATACTCCGTGTCATGGCTCTGGACCGGGTTGTTGATCGCCATATAAATCTTTTCCACAATACTCAAGAGCTCCATATCGTTCCGGTTACGAGGCCGATCGAACGGAACGTCGAAGATTTGCTGGATGCGGCCGGGACGCGGACTGAGAAGGACAATCCTTGTCGCCAAATAGACGGCTTCAGCCACGTCATGCGTAATAAAAAAGATCGTCTTCTTCTCTTTCTCCCAAATACGTATCATTTCGTCCTGCAAGGTCAACCGTGTCAAATGGTCCACCGCGCTGAAAGGCTCGTCCATAAGGATGACCCGCGGATCGGCAACCAGCGTCCGGGCAAGCCCGGCGCGCTGCCTCATGCCCCCGGAGAGCTGATGTGGATACTTGTCCTCGAAACCAGCCAAGCCTACAAGCTCGATCGTCTTTTGAACTTTGGCGCGCCGCTCCTCGCGGCTGACGCCGGCAATCTCCAAGCCGAATTCGATATTGCGGCGGATGCTCCGCCAAGGGAACAATGCGGAATCCTGAAACACGACGCCGATGTCGCGGCTGGTTCCGGCTTGCGGAACCTGATCCAGCAGCACCTCTCCGCTCGTCTGGGATAGCAGACCCGCGGTAATTTCCAGGAGCGTGCTTTTTCCGCAACCGCTTGGACCAAGCACGCACACAAATTCCCCGTCCTGCACCGTCAGGTTAATGTCGTGGAGCGCATAGGTTTGCTCTTCATCGATATTTTCGTATTCCTTGGTAATATGCCGAAGCCCGATTGTCGGCATGACATCAGCTCCTTTCCCGCTTCCCCATTTAATTGTTCGCCTTGTATTTCCCCAGCTTCAGCCTTTTGGCGACGCGCTCCGCAAACGTGTTGTCGAATGTGCCGTCGACCGAGATTTTGTCCCGCTGCATGCCGTATTGATTCAGCAGATCCTCGGTCACTTGCAGGCGGTTTTTATCGACGATCGGGTCGTTCTCCCAGAGGACGATTTCCGATTCGATTGCAGTACGTGCCGTCTTCTCATCAAGGTTCAAATACTTGGCTGCCCAAGGCAGGAATTCATCCAGATGCGTCTTGGCGTATTCGTTGGCATAGAAATACACTTCGAGCACGCGTTCGACTACTTCTGGCTGCTCCTTGATCAGCTTCTCGCTGGCTACCAGCACGCCGGTTTGGTATTTCGGCATAAACTCCCAAGTCTTGGCCAGCACATTCCCCTTGCCAGCTTGCTCCGCCATCGTTGCGAACGGCTGGTGAATAATCGTAGCGTCGACTTCGCCCGATTCAAACGTCGCGTAGGCGGATTGATACACGCCGTTCGGCACAAGCTGAACATCCTTTTTCGGATCGATGCCGTTCTGCGAGAGCACCTCCATCAAGGTGAGCGGCATACCTCCGATCGGCTGCGCAGAACCAATTTTTTTGCCTTTCAAGTCGGCGAACGACTTGATTTCGGGCTTGGCGATAATCCAGTAAGCCCCGCGGCTTCTCCACATATTGCTGACGACTTTAATTTTCACCCCGTTCACAATGGCAGGGATATAGGTTCCGGGATCCCCGTCGGCGATGTCGACCTCTCCGGCTCCGAAAGCCGCAACCGGGTTAATCGTATCGACAAAGTTTAAATGAATGCCGGCATCCTCATACCAGCCTTTGTCAATGGCAAACTGATTGGCAATTCCGGTCATCCCTTTGGAAAAACCGGCCGTAAGGGTGACTTCCTTGTTATCCCGCCCTTTCCATGGCGGAACCCCTGAAGCGATATCCACAGTTGTATTGTCCAGTGTACTTGTAGGTGCCTCCGTGCCGCTTCCAGCTTCGGCAGAACCAGTGGAGCTGGAGGAAGCGGGAGCATCCTTGGAAGACGAGCCGCAAGCGGCGAGCGTGAAAACCAGGGACAATGAGATAACACCGCTAATTGATTTGCGTAACCATTGATTTGAGTACATGTTCCTCTTTCCCACCCTTTGTATAATGTATAATTTTATAATCAGGCGATCCGGCTCGGCATCCACCGGCGGCATACCAATCTCTCGATCAGGTTGATCAACCCGACGAACAGAACGGATAACACCGTCACCACAATGATGACTAAATATAATCTTGGCGTATTCAGCACAGCCTGAGACTCATTCAGCAGGAAACCAAGCCCATTCTTCGCTGCTGCCATCTCGGCAAATACGACGCCGGTGATCGCCGTCGCCGCCGTCACACGCAGCCCGTTGAAAATGGAAGGAAGCGCCGAAGGCAGCAAAACCTTGAATACCGTTTGCGCCCGGCTCGCCTTAAACACTTTGGCCAGCTTCAAATGCTCCGTTCGGGTCTGCTTGGAACCCGTAACGGTGTTATACAAAATGTTAAAAAAACAGAAAAGAATGACCAGGACGACCTTGCTCTTGAAGCCGATGCCGAACCATACAATGAGCAGCGGCATGATAGCCGTCTTTGGAATGGCCATGATCGCCGCCATCAGCGGGTCGATCAGCTTTTCCAATAACGGGAATGAGACGAACAGCACTCCAAGCCCGATGCCCGCCACCGCCGAAATGAGATATCCTACCGCAACCTCTTGCAGGGAAACGGACAAATGCGGCCAAAGTGTGTTTTCTTTGAGCATATATACGAACTCCTGTACGATCTGGGAAGGGGAAGCCAAGAATACCCGGCTCACCCACTCCTTGGACACCGCCAGCTGCATGCCCGCCAGCAGTGCGGCAATAAATGCGATTTGAACAAATCGGATCCATAGGTTTTTCGCTTTAGTGTCTTTTTTGGTACGTAACGCCATGCGATGCCTCTCCTTTCCTTCAGGCGTCCCCTACGACTACTTCAAATGATAGAAAGAACCGTGAATGTTGACGTACTGCTCAGGTGAGCCTTCCTGACCGCTGTTCAGTCCGACTAGAAACGGACGCTCTCCCCTTGATTGCAAGTACTCCCTTGCGGGTCCCTCTTGATCGGGCTCCAGAAATACCAGTTGGAACGAACCCAGAGAAATGACTTGTTTCTTGCCCTTCCAATAGTCATCATAGACGGCTTCCCCGGCCTCTAAGTGGAGCCATTTCGTCCATCTGCCGACCGTCTTTCCCAAGTCGCGAACCGTAAACGCCACATAATCCAGAGTTATGGGACCCCTGGCATGATCCGTAATGGTGCCGTTTGCCGTCAGTTCGGCCCTTCTGTCTTCATCGGAATCGTTCCATTGGATGAAGAATGGCAGCGGCAGCCCTTCGTCAGGCAATCCTGCGAACAACAGCTTCCATTCCAGCAGTTTTCCGTCCGGCCTTCTGCGGGAACAATCTACAGGACCGATCACCTGATTACCCTCGGCGGCCAGCTGCTCCGCCAACTCATCAATTTGCTCCGTCCGCAGCGCGATCCGGCTGAGCCCTTCGACATAACCGTCACCTGCCAGCGTATCCACGAGCCCATAACGTTGGGTATCCTGGTGGGGAGGCAGCAGCTTCGGGTCAAAAATGCCGATCCATTCGATATAGCGAAGATCAAAATACGTTAGCGCGTTGTACGTTCCTACCGATTCGTGCCTCCCGCCGTTCACCGTATGAATCCCCAGCCCTGCAAGTTCTTCCGGCGCTTGCTCAGGTTTATTCACAAAATGTACGGCATGATCAAACGTTAATTGGACTCCCATGGTTCGCTCCTCCTTGGCTTGTTTAAGGATGAATGATAATCTTGCCGAAAAATTCCCGTTCTTCGATCAAACGGTGCGCTTCCCTGATCTCTTCCAGCGGCAGTACGCGGTCGATGACAGGCTTCAGTTTTTTACGGCTTACCAAATCCAGCAGCGTATGCAGATCTCCCTCTCCCCAGCCGTTGGAGCCGATGATCGAAATCTCACGGACCCATACGTACCGGAGGTCCGTAACGGCCTCGAACCCCGTCGTCGCTCCGCAGGTCAGAATCCGTCCTCCTTTGCGCGTCGCTTTGATGCTCTGCGGCCAGGTGGCTTTGCCGGTATAGTCCACGACAATATCCGCGCCTTGCTTGTCCGTCAAAGCCCATACTTCCTTGGAAAAATCGGTTTTGCTGTAATTGATCACATGATCCGCTCCAAGCTCCTTCAACTTCTCCGCCTTGCTGTCCGATCCGGCTGCCGCAATAATGCGTGCCCCTGCCAGCTTAGCGATCAGCACCGCGGCATTCCCTACGCCGCCGCTAGCCCCCAAGATGACAATCGTTTCGTTGGCCTGAAGCCTGCCCTGCGTAATCAGCATCCGCCAGGCCGTTCCATAAGCGATCGGCAGTGCAGCCGCCTCGTCAAAGGAGATGTCTTCCGGTAGTGGAATCAAATTGATTGCCGGAACCTTTACGTATTCCGCCAGTCCACCCGTCGTATCCTCACCGAGTGCCCCTTTGCCCGGGATATGCGGATCGATCAGGACCCGGTCACCGGGATTAACGTTCGTGACCCCGGATCCGATCTCTTCGACGACGCCGGCGACATCTCCACCTGAAATATGGGGCAGCTCCAGTTTTCTTCCAGGAATCCCTCTCCTGACGAAGATATCCAAATGGTTCAGGGATACCGCCTTAACTCTGACTAGAACTTCTCCATGACCGGCTTCCGGTTTCGGATAATCCCCCACCACCACATTGTTTCGATCTCCATGTTCAAGAATCAGCGCTGCTTTCATATCGATTTGCCCACTCCTTTTTGTAATTGTTCGGCCAACATTTGTTTGAGCCGCGTCCGATCCACTTTCCCCGGACCGGTCAGCGGAAAAGCGTCCAATTCGTAAATCTCGCGAGGATGCGCATAGGCCGGTCCCTGCTCGATGAAGAAGCGCTTGATTTCCTCACGATCGGTGGGATGATTCAATACGACAAATGCTGCGGGCACCTCACCCTTGAGTTCGTGAGGGACCGGAAGAACACAGGCATCCTCGACATGCGGGTGCTGGAGCAGGATGTTTTCGACTTCCTTCGGATAGACGTTCTCGCCGCCTACGTTGATCATGTCGTCCTTGCGTCCAACAATGTAGACATAACCCTCATCGTCCTGCCACGCCATATCTCCTGTTTTGAGCCAGCCGTCTGAGGTGATCCGTTTGCGCGTCACGTCCGGCAGATTCCAATAGCCGTCCGCTACGCCGGGGTTACTCACCCACAATTCGCCTATCGTTCCTTCCGGGACATCTGCTTCTGTCTCATTCACGATCCGAATCGAACATCCCGGCAGCGGAAAGCCGGCCGATCCCGGCTTGTGCAGGCCTTTACGCGATTCCAGCACAACCGGTCCTCCTTCGGTAAGGCCGTAACCTTCATACACCTCGATGCCCATCCACTGCTTGATGTCCTCCAGGAGTTCAACCGGCGTATCGGACGACCCGCATATCGCATACTTCAGTGAGCTGAGATCATAAGAAGCGGGTGACTCTTTCAGGTGAGTCACAAGCATGCGGTACAGGGCTGGAACGCCGGAAATATAAGTGGCCCGATGCGTCCCGATCGCATGAAAAATAGCCGCAGGCTCAGGTGCCGGTAGGATAACGGCAGATGACCCGGAATAAAACACCGCCTTCATGGACAGCATGGCATTCTTATGATAAAGAGGCAGGGATATCACGATCCGGTCTTCCGGCTGCAAGTCGCGGATTTCAGCAATCGCCGTTACGTTCCACAGCTGACCGCTGTGAGTGAGGCGGCATCCTTTGGGATTTCCCGTAGATCCGGAAGTGTACGGAAGCAGGCACAAATCGCCTCCGCGGGTCGGATACAGGTCCAACTGGGTATCCTGTGACGATAGTATTTCATCATACACCAATGAATTCAGCCCGTGATCGTCCGGATGTGATTCCGTCGTGCAGATGACGCTTGCCGCGACATCAGCCTCCTGATGAATGATCTTTGCCTTGTCCCCCATTGATGAGTGGTAGACCAGCAATCGGCTGCCGCTATCCCTGTAAATATAAGCAAGCGTATCTGCGCCCAGCTTCGAATTCATCGGCACCGGAACCGCTCCTATGGTCATCAGTCCGAAGCAGATTTCCAAAAACCTGAAGTCATTGATGAATAGCACGGCCACCCGGTCTCCGGGCTCAACACCAAGTCCGGCAAACAAATTGCCCGCCTGGTTTGTACGGCTTTGAAGCTCACCGTAGTTTATCGTTCTCCCTTGGGCAATGATCGCAGGACTTAAAGGAGCACGGGCTGCCGAGGAACGAATGATTTCTGCAAAATTGTAAGAGTTCATCGCTGCTCCACCTTTGTATTCTGAATATTGTTGGCTTCTTACTCCTGTTTTGAGCTAAACAATCCTCTTCCGATAGCAATCGCTTTACCGGTTGTATCGGCAGCCACGATGTCTGCGATGCTGACGGTCCTCCCCAGCTTGACTACGGAAGCGGTAAACAGCAGATCCCCTGCCCTCCCGGGACGCAGGTAGTCAATTTTGAGATCGACCGTCGGTACCGGCTGATTCAGCTGGCTGAACACGGCAAAATATCCGGCGATGTCGATGACAGTGGCAAGAATCCCCCCGTGGATATATCCGTCGACGGAGGTATAAAAAAGCTCGTTATAGGGCAGCCGAATCGTAACGGACTGCTCGTTCACTTCTTCGAGCCGGATGCCCAGAAATTGATGAAACTTCGTACCGGTCAGAACCGGCTCAATTGCTTCTCGAGTTAAAACGGCGGCCATTTGAGGTTCACCTCCTTTTTGTTTGCCTGTGAAACATTTTTATTCATACTAAACCGGTAGGAATTAAAAGTCTAATTGAACTTTTCTATAAAAAATCAAATAAAATCTATATGTCATTGACGCAGGGCTCGACATTGATCTATAGTTCTCACTAAACTTCGACAAAGAGGAGATCAATTCATGGAGACGCCGCTGAAGCAAATCTATCAGATTCGCATCCCGCTTCCCTTTCGACTCAATCACGTGAACAGCTATCTCGTTCAGGACGGGTCTTTTTGGAGCGTCATCGATCCCGGGCTGGACACCTTAGTTACCGAGAAATCATGGGTGCAGACGCTGCATCAGCTCAATGTAAAGCCCTCTGATATCCGCAATATTTACATCACGCATTTCCATCCTGACCATTATGGGTTTGCCGGTAAGATGCAGCGCTGGACGGAAGCCGACGTTATCGCAAGTCCCGATACATTTACCTTGGCCGAGCGTTATTTCAGCAAAGAGCAGGGGGTGCGAAATCTCCATTTTTATTTAAAAAGCGGCATGCCGGAGACGCTAGCTCAGGATGTAGCTGAGCTGGATTCGCGGCTGCTCCATCAAATTTCCCCAATTACGGGTACAAGGGTAAACCTGCTCGAAGGTGACTCGATCGTGCTCGCCGGGGAGCCGTATGAAATCGTACTTGGCGGCGGTCATGCCGAGGGCAGCGTGGGTTTTTGGAATGTGGAGAGGCAGGCGCTGATTGGCGGGGATCTGCTGCTGCAGAAGATCACACCCAACATCACGTATCAGTTCGAAGAGGATGAGGGAAATCCGCTTGAGTCATATTTCGAGACGTTGAACGCGCTGCAAAGACGGATGGTTCGCACCGTTCTGCCCGGACACGGACCGGTGTTTCAGCCGCAAACGGACTATTTTGAATCGGTGATCGCCCACCATAAGGAGCGGCTCGATCATGTCCTGGGCATTGTACATGAGGCTGGAAGCGCTGGTCTTACGATATATGACATTAGCATGAGTCTGTTCTCCAAAGTTTTTGACAATGACAGCGCACGGTTTGCGCTTGGGGAAACCGCAGCACACGTACGTTACCTGGAACGACAAAAACTCTTGCGGGTGCAAGAGTCCGGGGGAAAGTATTCCGTTTTTGAAAATGTACAATATTAGCTTCACATAGCCGTGATTCCACACATCCAGCAAAAGTAGTACGATTCTCAAACCATCTCGATCTAAAAATAAGAAAGGTCCGGTAAATCCGGACCTTTCGTCTCTTTCATGAAAAAAATCAATACAAACTTTCAAGTTCATCGATCAGGGAACCGACATAAGCGGCCGCACTCCGGATCGGATCGGGCTGAGACATATCCACCCCGGCCAGCTTCATCAGTTCCAGTGGGCTCATAGAGCCACCGGCTTTTAACACTTCGAGCCAGCGGTCCACTGCAGGCTGTCCTTCCTCCCGGATCAGCTTAGCAACGGCAGTAGATGCAGAGAGGCCGGCTGCATAGGTGTAAGGATACAAGCTCATATAATAATGCGGCTGGCGCATCCAGGTTAACTTGGCTTCTTCGACGATGACCACGTCCGCTCCCCAGAACGATGACAGGATATCGCCTTTCAGCTCGCACAAGGTTACCGCAGTGATCGGCACATTCTTCATGGCCAGATCGTAAACTCTACGCTGGAGCTCGCCTTCCAGTAAATGCGTCACAAAGTTATGGAAGTACGTACCGAGCAGTTGCGAAATCACCCAGCGGCGCATTCTAGGTTCATTGGACCGCGTAAGCAAATGATCCGCCAGCAAGAGCTCGTTCATCGTCGACGGTGCCTCGATAAAATACAGGGACGGACGGGCATTCGTCAGCCGCTGGTATTTCCCTGCGAGCATCAAATGGCCGGCATGCCCTACTTCGTGAGCGAGCGTAAACGCCCCGCGCATGCTGTCGGACCAGCTGATCAGAATGTACGAGTGAACGCCCGGAATCGACGAGCAGAAAGCCCCCGTGCGTTTGCCGGCGTTGTCCGCGTAATCCACCCAGCGGTTGCGGAAGGCATCCGATACGATTTCCCCGTACTCCGGTCCGAGGATAGCCAGAGCTTCCTTGATCAGTTCACCGGCTTCCTGAAAGGATATTTCCGGGTTGTAATCGGGATCGAGCGGCGCTTTCAGGTCGGCAAACGTCATCTCATCCAACTGGAGCACCTTTTTCTTCAGAGCGGCATATCTGCGCATATGCGGCGCAAGCTCCTCCTGCAAAATATCCAGGACGTTATTGTACATCTCCTTGGTGACCTGCTGTGGCTGCAAAAGCATATCAGTCACGGACTCGTAACCGCGCAGACGGGATTCAATGACCTGTCGCTTGACTTCGGTGCCGTATGCCTCGGCAAACGTATTCCGGTATTTGTGCAGCGTGTCGCTGAACGCTTTAAACGAGTTGCGGCGCAGTTTCGTATCAGGCGATTCGCAGTACTTATTCTCGTACAGGGCAAACGAGACCGGAACTTCTTCCCCTTCGCCGTTCACCGCCTGCTTGAAGGTCATATCGGCCAGCTTGCTCCGTTCATAAATCCGGTAAGGGGCATCCAATACCTCGCCCAGCGAGGCCAGCACCTTCTCCGTTTCTGCCGTCAAGCGGTGGGGCTTCGTTTGCAGGAGCAGGTGAAGGCTGCGCTCGAATTCCCTCAGTTCGGGCTGATCTGCTATGTACTGGTCAATCGTACCGTCCGGAAGCGCAATGATTTCGGATTTGATAAAAGACAACGCCGAGCTGACCTGCGAAGCAAGGTCGCGCGCTTTCGAAGCGTTCCTCTGATTCTCCGGATTGATGCTGTCGCCGGACTGATGCAGGTAGGCGTACGCTCCTGCCCGGCTCATTCTGCCGGAAAGCTCTTCCTGGGCCTGCAGGCAGGCCAGCAAAGTGTCAGCGCCCTGACTTAGTTCGCCCTCATATTTCGTCACCGTGCCGATATCCCGCTGAATATCAGTTAATTCTTGTTCCCATGCTTCTTTGGATGGAAAGATATCATCCAAGTTCCAGGTGGTTTCCACCGGCACTTCAGCCCGTGTTAAAATTTTCGACATATGCAAAGCCCCTCTCCCATGTACTTGAATTGACCATTGTATAAATACCAATATGCTCCATTGTATCATAGATGGATACTGTAACGGTAAGCGTTTTATTGATACAACGAATTGTTCTTCCGGTAGTGTGAAGGGGACATGCCGACGATTTTGCGGAAGGTGGCCAGGAAGTGGCTGTACTCCTCGAAACCGACTTCAGCGGCGATTTCCGCAAGCGGCCTGTTTGTGGCCAGCAGCAGTTCCTGTGCTTTCCCGATTCTTACCTGCAGCGAATACTGGTAAGGAGACACCATTAAATGTGTGCGGAACAGCAGACGCAGATGGCCCTCGCTCGTATTGGCTACCTTGGCCAAATCTCCAAGTCTAATGGGTGCTGCATACGATCTTTGAATAAAAGCGCAAACTTCGCGCACCCTCTCGTCGATGACCGGTTCCGGGGTCATCAGATGCGGCTCCAGAACGCGGATCATTTCGGCAAACCAGTTCAGGCAGACTGCCTGTGTCTGCAGTTGCCTTGCGGCCTGGGAGATGGATAGCATACCGTCTCCTCTGCTGGAAGCCTTCTCCGAATCACGCGGCTGCCAGGCACGAACAAGATTATACCAGCTGTCCTTAAGCCTTTGCCCATCCTCAATGTTTTGAATCCGGAAGCGGGGAGGCAGCCCGTACAATTCGGACCACTCGATCCCATGCATGTAGGCTGACACACTGGCTGACAAATAATGGATCGCTCCTCCTTCCCCCTCCCCTCCTTCCGTCATAAAAGTGGTGTTTGGCGGAATCAGGACTACTTCTCCCGGCTGCAGGTCAAAGGCTTGTGCTCCAGCGAGCAGCCTGCGGCGGCCGGCCAGAATATACCACAGTGTAACGCCGGGGTTGCGGTACCCCGGAGCGTTCCATTCCGGGCTGCGGATCCATTCAAACGCAAACTGCAGAACCACTTTGTAGGGTTCATGAACGATTCCAATCGGATCAGGGAACATGTTTCAACAGCCACCTCGGGTTCGGTATGACAATGCCATGTTGTTCGTTTTTTATGAGAAAATCATCGTTCTTTTCTACTGGATCATCTTTCGTTTATTTTAACATAGATCTATGAAAGAGGACCTGGTCCAAGAAAGGGATGATGGAATGAAGGCCATTATGGTCATGTTTGATACGTTAAACCGGCGCATGCTTCCTTCCTATGGCTGCGATTGGACGCATCTTCCCAACTTTCGCCGATTGGAAGAGCGGACAGCGGTTTTTGACCGCAGCTTTGTCGGCAGCATGCCATGCGTGCCTGCACGCCGGGAACTGCATACCGGGCGCTATAATTTCCTGCATCGGAGCTGGGGGCCGCTTGAGCCATACGACGATTCCATGCCGGAAATTTTGAAAAACGAAGGTGTACATACGCATCTGGTCACGGATCATCAGCATTATTGGGAGGATGGCGGGGCGACGTACCACAGCCGCTATACGACCTACGAGTTCATCCGCGGTCAGGAAGGCGACGCCTGGAAAGGCCGGCTGAAGGACCCGGTCATTCCGCCCCAAGCCGTCGACCGTCCGCTGACGGGCATGTTCCGCCAGGACTGGATCAACCGCGAGTTTGCCAAGGAAGAAGAACGTTATCCGCAAGCGTTAACCTTTGAGGCGGGTTTGGAATTTATCCGGGCGAATGCAGATCAGGACCGCTGGTTTCTGCAGCTCGAGACCTTTGACCCCCATGAGCCGTTTCGGGCTCCGGAACGGTTTCGAAAGCTGTACCCTCATGCATATGAAGGCAAGCATTTCGACTGGCCGCCGTATGAAGAGGTCCGGCAGTCCCCGGAAGAAGTGGAGCATTTGCGGTATGAATATGCCGCCCTGCTGTCGATGTGCGATCACTACCTCGGTCAGGTGCTCGACTTGATGGATCAGAACGCCATGTGGCAGGATACGATGCTGATCGTGAACACGGACCACGGATTTCTGCTGGGCGAGCATGATTGGTGGGCCAAATGCATCCAGCCTTTTTACAACGAGGTGGCCCATACACCGCTCTATATTTGGGATCCGCGTTCGGGCGTTCAGGGGGAGCGCAGACAAAGCCTGGTACAGACGATCGATTTAGCGCCAACCCTGCTGGAGTTCTTTGATGTTGAAATCCCTGGGGATATGACCGGGCGCCCCCTCCGAGACACCATTGCGCTGGATACGCCAGTGCGCAAAGCCGCATTATTCGGCTTGCACGGTGGCCATGTGAACTGTACGGACGGACGGTATGTGTACATGCGTGCCCCAGCAGGCCCAGAGAACGGACCGCTCTACAACTACACGCTCATGCCAACGCATATGCGCACACGCTTTTCGGTCGAGGAGCTGCAAAACATCGAGCTGGCACCTCCGTTTGCATTTACCAAAGGCGTGTCCCAGATGAAAATCCCCTCGGAATCGTTGGAACGTTACCATGGATTCGGCACGATGCTGTTCGATATGGAGAAGGATCCCGGGCAGAAGCATCCGTTCCGGGATGAGGACATCGAGCAGAAATTAATCGGTTACATGCTGGAACTGATGACTGCCCACGATGCGCCGGAAGAGCAATATGTTCGGCTCGGCTTGGAGGGATACAGACGTAAGGCGAAGTGATATTTTACAAAAACTTTATAAAACAAAAAACGGCAATCTCCTCATAAACTGAGTTGGGGATTGCCGTTTGTTCCATTTAGACCTTCGCCGCTGTTCGGGTAGATCCCAGGCTTATATCGTATATTTTACCTTATTTATCGAATGTCACACCGGATGCTCCGTCAGCTTTCCTTTTTCCAGATAAAATACCCGGTCGCAATATGGGAGCACCCTGTCGTCATGCGTAACCATCACCGCGCTTTTCCGCTGCTCCTTGACCTGCTTCGCAATCATGGCGACAACTTCCAACCCGCGCGAAGCATCCAGGCTTGCTGTCGGCTCATCGGCGAACAATACGGCGGGGTCATTCATCAGCGCCCTGGCGATCGCCACCCGCTGCCGTTCACCCCCGGAAAGCTTATGCGGATAAGCATTTTTCCGATGCGTCAGCCCCATCTTCTGAAGCAGTTCGTCAGCCCTCGCCGCGCAAGCCTCCTTGCTGCTTCCCGCCAGCTTAGCCACGAGCATCAGCTGCTCCTCCACCTTGAGATACGGTATCAGATTGGCATTCTGAAAAATAAAACCCATCTTCCGCAGGCGCAGCTCTGAAAGAGCTTGTTTGTCCTGGCCAATGATGGACTTGCCGTCTATCAAAACGTCTCCTCCGGTTGGCTCCAGCAGCGCCCCAGCGATCGATAAAAATGTGCTCTTACCGGAGCCCGACGGTCCCATGACAGCGACCAGCTCCCCCTCCGCCACCTTCAAGTTGAGACGGTCCAGGATCGTCCGCTGAAATCCACCGTCTGCAAAAGTGCGTGTGATGTCGTGCAGTTCCAAGCGATTGTTCATGCTGCTGCCCTCCCTATTGCGTCCAATGCTTCGATGCGGGCTACCTTCCACACCGAAAACAGCGAGCCAGCCAAGGACATCGCGATAAACGCAGCGCAGGTAAGCGCCAGCATGTCTGCTCCTAACTGAAACGGCATCGTCCCGGGAAGCGCCATCTCCAACACTTTCACCAGGAAAATGCTGACTGCCAAGCTGAATACGGACAAGAGCAGTACTTGAAGCGTCACGCTTCCGGCCAGATACGCGGTGCGCGTGCCAATCGCTTTGAGAATACCGAATTGGCTCGTTTTTTGAATCGTGATGACGTAAAAGAAGACAGCCAGCACGAACGCCGAGATAACAAACAGGAACGCAATCATCATCAGCAGCGAACCCTGTTCCTCTTTGTATCCGGGAATCGCCGACACAGCATCCGCCTTCTTAATGATCTCTGTGTTCGGAACCGCACTTTGAAGCTTAGAGACCTGAACCTCCGTTGCTTTAACCGCAACCGCGTTATATACGGCCTGCCCTTCGGCACTGCCGGAACCTGATTGCGCAGACGATAGCGAATGAAGCCCCATCCACTCCTCCTTGCTCAAGAACACGGCCGGGGCGTGGCTGAACGACTCATTTTTGACAAAACCGGTTACGGTCCACCGGATTCCCGAAGCTTGATCGACCAGAATGGATCCTAATCTGACGCCGTGCTCCGCCAGCTTCTCATCCACGACGACACCGCCTGTTTCCTGTTTCTCCGCAGCCCCCATAGTTAGATCCGGTGCCAGCCATCCTTTGGGATTAACGGCTAACAGCGCAACGTCGATTTTTTGAATGTCACCGGAAAGAACGACGCTCGTCATTTGCACCCCCAGCGGCTCCGCATTCGTTTCGCCCACGACGGACCGGGTCTGTTCGAGCTTCTCCCCACTGATCTGTGATCGGGTAAAGCGATGATCGGATCCTTGCTCCAGCACGAAATGGGTGGCGGGCATATTTTGGATCGATGCTGCATTATCATAGGCCAAGCCCTGGGCCAGACCCGTGACGAACAGCACGAGAAACGAAATCAGCAGCATGATGGCTGCAATCAACGTATACCGGGCCTTGGCGAATCTGATTTCCCGTAAAGCTAAGTACATCCTGCTTCCCTCCTTTGGAATGAGTCCAGTATAGGAAGCGAATGTGAACGGCGCATGAATGGCAAATTACAACGCAGGCAGCGTAACGGTAAAGCTGGTTCCTTCGGGTGAACTGGTTACCTCGATGTGGCCTTCGTGAAGCTGTACGATCCTTTTGACAATGGCCAGTCCAAGGCCTGTGCTTCCGGAACCCCGTTCATGCGCCCGGTCTGCGCGATAGAAACGGTCGAACAAGAAGGGCAAATGCTCTGCGGCAATGCCGTCGCCCGTATCCCGGATTTCCACCTTGATGTCGGCATGCGTTTGTTCGGCATGAACGGTAATGGTCCTCCCGGCAGGAATATGTTGAGCAGCGTTTCCGATCAGGTTCATCCACACCTGAATAAGGAGCACGTCGTCTCCAGTTAACGTTATTGATTTGGGTATAGATATTTTCAGCAGAAGCTCTTTCTCCTCGATACGCCACTGGAGCATCTGAACCGCCTGACGAACCTGATCCCGCAGGGAAAATGTTTTCCGGTTAACTGCAACCTGTCCTTGTTCCAAGGATGAAAGCAGGAGCAGCTGCTTGCTGAGCATCGAAAGATGGCGGCTTTCCTGTTCGATGATAGATGCATAGTGCGCAGATTCCTCAGAAGATAGACGGGACCCGCCAAGCAGTTTGGCAAACCCCTGAATCGACGTCAGCGGCGACTGGATTTCGTGCGAAACGTTGGACACAAACTGCTGTCTGGCCGCGTCCGTACGCTCCAGTTCCCGGCTCATGACCATAAAATGCTCGGCGAGCCTGCCGATTTCGTCCCTCCGTTTGGTCGGCAGCACGATATTGTAATTCCCCTGCGCGATACGCTTCGTTGCCTCCGACAACCGGGTCACCGGCTTAACGAGATAGCGTGTGCTGATCAAAAACAAGACGACGCTGATGGCTACCGTTAAGATCCCGACCAAAGCGAAAAAAATCCGCAGCTCCCCAAATTGCAAAATGACGTCAGGATGCATAAACAAAGCGAATTGACGGCCGCCTGCCGCGACGGGTACCCCGACCGTATTGCTTAACCGGTTATCGAAGAACCCGGAGATAAAAGGCTTGTTCGGGAATTGGGCTACCCCGTGATAGATGTCTCCCTGCAGAACCCCCGATATGGTACTTTCACTCAAGTCCATTTTGCGAAAACTGCGGCCGTAATCGCGGTCATCCTTGTCCCCGTCCGTCAAATAAATCTGATATCCAAGCGCTGCCGCATTCTGCAGGTAGGCATCGACATCGGCAGGCTCATCCTCCAAGAACCGCTTCATTTGGCTGGCGATTCCGACGAGCTTCTCGTCGTTGAACGGTTTGAGTTTGACATGGTAATACATATTGGAAGCCAAAAAGCCGAGCGTGCTGCTGACAACAATCACAATGAGGGTGATAAGAAACACACGCGAGTACAGCGATTTCATCGTTTGGGCACCTCTAATTTGTACCCGATGCCCCTTACTGTTTGAATGAAGAAATCGTCTGTATAGTCCGCAAACCGCTGACGAAGCCGCTTGATATGGACATCGACCGTTCGGTCATCCCCCTCGTAATCGGCTCCCCATACCAGCCGGATCAGCTCGTCCCGCGAAAACAGCCTTCCCGGATACTGGGCAAGCTGCGAGAGCAGCTCAAATTCCTTCATCGGCAGCAAAAAGACGCTCTGACCATCGGTGACCTCCACGTTGTTCCGGTCGATCACAATTCGGTTCAAATAAAGCGTATCGCTTGAGGTGCGCTGATAGCGGCGGAACAGCGCCTTGACGCGAAATACGAGTTCCTCCGGTTCAAACGGCTTGGTCAGGTAATCATCTGTTCCCCGGGAGTAAGCCTCTTCCTTGTCGGTTAGCTGATCCTTTGCCGTCAGCATAACGATGGGAATATCGTAATTTTCCCGAATATATTCGCACAGCTCGTACCCGTCCATATATGGCATCATGATATCCACGACGGCGAGGTCAATGTCATGCCTATCCATCATTTTGGCTGCTTCCATACCGTTCTCGGCTTCATAGACTTGATAGCCCTCTCTCGTCATGACGAACCTCAGCAATTCACGGATATGGCTGTCATCGTCCACAATCAGCAGTTGTCTCATCAAAACTCCCCCACTTTATACAACATTCATAACGATCAATATATCAAAAGGAGATGAACGGCATATGAACAAAACAATACAAAACTTTTCTCTCCGATTAGTTCCCATTGTTCCCCGCTCTGTCTGCATCTAAAAAACAGGCTTAAACAACAAAAAGAGAAGCCCCATTGGGCTTCCGGCTTCCGCTCACAGCTTACACTTTGGAAAAGATCCGCTCACCCTGCAGGAACGGCTTGCAATATTCTGCGCACAAGCGCGGCATCCTCTCCCGCATCCACCCATGAACCGCTTCATTCGGCATTTGAAATGCATAATATCCGATGATTGCCACGAGCGCAAAGCCATCCAGCAAGACCCTATCGTCTGGGCTAATGCTGCGTCCTATCGCTTCATAATACCCATCCAACAGCACGTCCCTGTGTTCGGGCGGCACCATCATGGCCCCCATCGCCACGTCAAGCAGCTCGTAGCCTTGTCCGAAAAAACCAAAATCGATAAAGCTCATGATCCCTTCGGGTGAAATAATTACGTTCCCTAATCCCAGATCTCCATGAACGAGCTTTTGCCTGCCGGAAGGAGACTCAGCTGACGCAGCTAAAAGCTTGTTGATTTCCCGCAAGGTTTCATCAATGATGTCGACATCGGATGCTGTAAACAGGCCGAGGTTGAGTCCTTTCCGGACCGTTTCCGCCAACCAATGATTGTAATCCATCCCCTGGCTGGGCCGGTTCTCCAACGTTTCGTGACGGTAACCGCGAAAAAAAGTGTGCAGCTCGCCGATTTGGCTGCCGAGCCTGCGTACCAATCCGGGTTGGCTGACATCCGTTTTATTCAGGTCCCTCCCCTCTAACCATGAGAGCATGGAGCAATTCAGCTGACGCCCATTATGCTCCATCACAGTGATCAAGCTCCCTTCCGTATTACGGATCGGGGTCTGGACTTTAAAGCCGCTGTTATGGGATAACTCCTCCAGCATATGCAGTTCACCCAGCAGTCCTTCATAGGTGTGCTGCTTACCGGTCATCCCCTCTTGGCAAGGCTGATGGATTCGCAGAACATATTTGCGGCCGTCTCCCGCATTTACCTTGTATGTTTCGTTTTCGTTATGCCGGAGAAAATCGAATGATGCCCCCTTAATGCCAAACCTTTGTGCCAGCCGCTCCAGTTCTTCGTTTGTCATGGATTATACCTCTTTGAATTGGGATGAATGCCTTCTAACCAAAAGATTATCATACGTCCAGCTGAATTTATAGATTGTTATCCGTAGTTGCTGTGAGTGTGCGGGCCCTATTTTTTTCGAACTATACTCTCCGGCTTCGCGAATTCCGATATATTCTATAGCTAAATAGAATGAACTATCGAAATGAAGTT
Organism: Paenibacillus sp. SSG-1; assembly: GCF_002224835.1. Lineage (NCBI taxonomy): Bacteria > Bacillati > Bacillota > Bacilli > Caryophanales > Paenibacillaceae > Paenibacillus > Paenibacillus sp. SSG-1. The sequence continues at coordinate 2,455,851 of NZ_MBRK01000001.1, read as the reverse complement.
TACAGGCTGCTAACTGAAGGCACGATGCTCAGCTTTAGTTCAATCTATATAGAAACAGCACGACTTATTTCATGACGCAAATAGGAGGAATTTTATGAATAACCGCTCGAAGTACGCGGCAATCATTACCCTGATCTGGGCATTTCAAATGGTAACCTCTTCGGTTCTCCCCGAATCCGCATCCGCTGCGGACGACCCTCAACCTGCTGCCATCGTTAGCGAAGGAGGTGCGGCAGATGATTCATCCTCAAATACCAACCAGATGACGAATGCCAGCACACAGCCGCAGATTGCCACCAGTGACGGAACAACCAGCTTTAGAGCAGGGAATAATACAATAGCCACTCCCGTCACCGTGGATTCGAATATTTCCATCATGAAGTCTGATACCCCCACTTTGTCCTCCGCTCAGGTTCGAATTACATCCGGGCTGCAATCCGGCGAGGACCTGCTTATGTTTGTGAATAACAGTACGACCCAATATGGCAATATCTTCGGAAGCTACGATTCATTTAACGGAACGTTGACTCTGACCTCTTCTGGAGCATCAGCTACGATTACCCAATGGCAGCAAGCCCTGCGAGCAGTGACATACTCGAATACGGCCATCACCCCCGATACGGCGAATCGCATCATCACATTTACGGTGAGTGACGGTACCGTTTCAAGCAATCCCGCAGACAAAACGGTGACAGTGACAGCGGTCAACCAGGCGCCGATTTTGACAACAACGGGTGGCACCTCTACCTTCAAAGGGATCCCCGTTGCCATCGATTCCGGCCTTACCCTTTCAGACTTGGATAACAAGACGATGTCAACGGCAACGGTCTCGATTTCGGGCAACTTTTTTACGAATGAAGATATCCTTGCCTTTATAAACGACGGCTCGACCATGGGTAACATTACAGGGAGCTATAATGCTGAGACAGGGACATTAACACTGACGTCATCTGAAGCATCGGCCACGATTGCCCAGTGGCAGCAAGCCCTGCGATCGGTGGCCTACTCCAACAGATCCACAAATCCGAATACGGCCGCGATAAGAACCATCACGTTCACGGTAAGCGACGGTATCGTAAGCAGCAATTCCGCCACCAAGACGGTAAAGGTGTCCAACCAGCCGCCCGTTGTGACAACAAGCGCCGGTTTAACCTCCTATACAGCCGGGACCGTCCCTGTCGATCCAGCACTGTCCATCTCGGATCCCGATGATCAGACTTTGGCTTCCGGCCGCGTGTCTATCGTCAGCCTGTATCATGCCGGTAAGGAAGAGCTCCAGTTCACCAACGATGGAGCGACGATGGGCAACATCATCGGCCGCTTCGATCCCGTTTCTGGTATGTTGACTCTGACATCGGAAAATGGAACAGCCACTGTTTCTGAATGGGAGTCGGCTTTTAGAAGCGTAACTTACATAAGCTCTGAAAATGCATCGGAGCCATCAAATCGAACCATCCGCTTTGTGGTAAGCGACGGCAACGACGAAAGCAATCAAGCCGATAAAGGCTTAACGGTTCAGGGCTTGACACGCTTGAGCGTCAACGCAAGCAGCTTACATATGGAGGTTGGCCAGAGTTCATCAGTCTTGTTGAAAGCTCTGTATTCGAATCAGTCTGAAACTGACGTTACAAAGTCAGCAGTATGGACTACTGCCGATCCAGCGGTTGCCGAGGTTACCAACGGCGAGATAAACGGTAAGAGTGCGGGCACGACTGTGATCACAGCCGTCTACGGGGGCAAGAGCGAATCATTGAACCTAACGGTCACAGCCAAGCCGGTCGTTTCTATCCCTTCCCAACCGGCAGATACACCATCTGCACCAAGTCCGGCCCCTGTAACGACGCCTACACCGACTCCAACTCCTACGCCAATACCGGAAATGCCGGAATCTTCATTCCGGAAGTTTATTCGCGCAGAGGATATTGCTGCTTCGTTCCGCCACGCCTTGGCGATGAACCATCCGGAGAGATTTGCCGATACATACACGCATTGGGCGGCAAAAGACATCGCGGTGGCTTCCCGGCTTGGATTGGTCAACGGATATGGTGACGGAAGCTTCAAGCCGGACCTTCCGATTAGCCGGGCGGAAATCAGTGAACTGCTTGTCAGAGCTTTCGCGCTTCGGCAAGGGAATGAGGTCGTTACCTTCAGGGATATGCATGATCATTGGGCGGCTGAGTCCATAGGCATTCTGGCTTCCAATGGAATTGTCAAGGGCAATGCAGACGGGCTTTTCCAAGCCGGGCGCAGCCTGACCCGGGCCGAAATGGCTCAAATGATGGCCAATCTGGCGGATTTATCTGAACTGGCCACCGGTGAAGCACGCCATTTTACGGATATTGCCGATTCATATTGGGCTAAGGATATCATCGGGCAAGCCGCAGCAGCCGGACTTCTCGAAGGCAGAGACGATTCCCGTTTTGCACCTAATGAACCCGTTACCCGAGCCGAAGCCGTCACGATGATTCTTCGGCTGTTAGGAACCAATTCAGACCTCCGTTCGCTGCTGGAGCAAAGCTCCAAGTAACGGATACACACAGCTTTAAACTTGATAGCCAGCTAGCCGGAAATTGCCTTGAGAGAATAAGAGCGTGTTTGGAACAAGTCCAAACACGCTCTCTTTCGTTCATCGATCTTCTTGAATTCCACTATCGTGTCCGCGAATTTTCAACTAACGCCCTAATCACGTTTATTAATAAATCGAAAAATTCACGCCATAGAAAGAAAGCCCCATTTTTCCCGCGACGCGCTGAGAAGATAGATTATCCGATGAGGTGCTGTATAGCGGAATACAGCCGAGCTCCCGGACGGCTTCAGCCCATCCCACCGTCGCTGCAGCAGCGTATCCCCTGCCTCGGAATTGTTCTAACGTTTCCAGCCCGGCTTCATGCGCCTTCGTACCGATGCGGACGCTGCGGCACACGGAGACGGCTCGGCCCTCCTGTACCACCGCAACGCAGGGCTGCGCATAGCTGACCTCGTCAGCGAGCCATTCGAATCCTTCCCGCGCAAGCTGCCTCACATTTTCTGGCGTAATTCGCTGCACATCCACGGATGGCTCTCTCGTTTCATTTTCAAAAGAAAAGCAAGGCCCCATCGTCATCTTTTTACCTTGCAGCAGGTTCCAATAATCCTTCTCATGCTTCGGCCTGTCTTGAAAGTCAACGACCGCAGCCTCTTCGGCACTCCATCTCTCCAGCTGTTTCACCAGTTGGTCAGGAACGTCGTGACGGAAACGCCAAACGCTCCCTCCCTCCGTGGTTCTTCCCAGAAACAATCGTGGAGCCGGGTCTGAACCAGGCCAAGGTTCATTGACCAGATGCAGGCGTCCGCTGCGGTCATGGGTAAACATAGCCTCCGCATGATATTCCATTAGATCCCGGGCGGAGGGTTTGTTACTAAGGCCATCATTCAAGATTTCATGCCCCCTTTGAGCGTTCTTAGAATCTCACTGATCGGATGGTTTAAGGGAATGCGCGAGTTCCGTAAAAATCACGCCTAATGCGTAGGCTCCCGCATCCGGGTAACCGATACTCCGGTCGCCAACCGTTCCGGCTCTCCCCATCCGGGCCGCAATGTGCTCGGTTTGCTTGGCCCCCTGAACGGCTGCTTCTGCCGCGGACAGGCCTGCGCCGATCAGATCGGTGCCCTGCTCAGCCGCCTTCGCCCAGGCTTCGGCATAGGGGACAAGCGCATCGATCAGCGTTTTGTCACCCACGACGGCACCCCGTCCAAAGGAACGCTCACCCGTATCCTGAATTCCCTTCACGGCAGCACTCATCATGCCGGCGATGTCCGTAACGGACAGCTCGCTCCGGTTCCCCGCAAATTTGCCTGCCGCCCGGAAGGCCGAACCCCAGATCGGACCGGAGGCACCGCCGCAATGCTCCATAATGATTAGAGAGCAGGCATCAAGAAATCCTCCGATATCTTGCGCCTGGGAGGTGAGTTCCTCCCACTCGGATTTGAGCTGCTTAAACCCTTTGGCTACGCTCATCCCAAAGTCACCGTCACCGGCATGAGCATCCAGCTCGCAGAACGGAATTTCGTTTTCGATAATGACGCCGCTCATGCGATCAACCAGATAAACCAGGTTTTCCAGTGTAAGCTTATTGTTGTGTATGATTCCATGCGCTTCATCGGTAGTGGCGCCGATGGATGCCGGGTGTCGGACGGTCTCTTCATCAGGTACGTACTGTACCGGCTCAAATGGCCCGCGGACGGTCAGTGCTGGCGTCTCGCACTCCTCGCTGAGCAGCTGCTTCAGCTGGGGATTCAGCTTCATGATCGACAGTGACGCACCGGCCATATCAATGCTTGTCATATAGTTGCCAACGAAAACTTTATACACAATGACGTTCCGTGCGGCAAGCTCACGTATGACCGCATGGTTCAGCAGGTACAGCTCCTGCAGCGGCGTGCCGCCGAATCCGTTTACCAGGACGGCAACCTCCGCAGGTGCACTGTCGCTGATACGCAAGCTTTCCAGCAGCTCGGCAACCATTCGGGAAGCCAGTTCGTCAGCCGTGATCAGCTTCTCCCGCCGGATGCCGGGCTCGCCATGGATGCCGACGCCGTATTCCATTTCCTGATCACCGATCTCAAACGTCGGACTGCCTTTGGCCGGCACCGTACAGGACGTGAGCGCAAACCCGATGCTTTTCACGTTATCGACTGCATTCTGGGCGGCCTGCTTGACTTCTTCCAGCGGTAAGCCTGCTTCCGCTGCGGCTCCTGCGATTTTATGTACGAGCACCGTTCCGGCAACGCCTCTTTTGCCGACAGTATACAAACTGTCTTCAACGGCGATATCGTCATCCACCTTCACGTAGTCGACTTGAATGCCGTCTTCGGCAGCGAGATGGGCCGCATTTTTAAAGTTCATGATGTCGCCGCTATAGTTTTTAATAATCAGCAGCGTCCCCTTCTTGCTCGCAGAAGAGCGGATCGCCTGGTACACCTGAATCTGGGACGGGGAAGCAAACACGTCGCCGCAGACGGCCACATCCAGCATGCCTTTGCCGACGAAACCCGCATGTGCCGGTTCGTGGCCGCTGCCGCCGCCGCTGATCAGCGTCACCTTATCCTGCTGGATCACTTTTTTCTTGATGATGTTGTATTTACGGATAAACTCAAGCTCAGGGTAGGCCAATACGAGACCGCTGCACATTTCCGCAACGAGCGTCTCCGGTCTGTTCATGATTTTCTTCATGAGATCACATCCTTTCTTAAAACACTCCAACACGCTATAACCATTATACCGTTGCTGACACCGATTTTAATGGATACGTCGTACGATTTCATCGGCCACCCCCGAATATCCTGCTTATTCAACATGATTGCTGCAACCAATACCTGTAATAAATGCAAAAAAGCCCGGCGCATGCCGGACTTTTCAAAACATATAAAAGCTTATTCGTTACACGCCTTCAGACGCTATCCGGATCGCCCGGTTCATCAAGACCGGCATGGCCGATCTGTGATTCTCATCAGGGAATTCCTCGTAACGGGTCTTGAGGCCCTGCGAGGCTTACTGCGACAAACGCCGGCCATTCCGATCAGGGATTCAGCTCTCAGTAGTTTTTCAGCGGCATCCCGACAAATTCATGGAAGGACCTGATCCGTTCGTCTTCAAATTCAAACACGACGGTAAGTACGTTGTGATAAGGTTGGTTACTGAGCATGCCTTCTGCTCGAAAAACGACCACTCCGTACTGAGAATCAAAGAGCTGAAACTGCGGGGTTAACGATACTTGCAGCACTTCCCTTTCAAATTGGACCAACTCAATGAACCGCTGCCTTCCGAACTGCGGCTCTTTCCAATCCTCATACGGCAAGGGTACGGAAAAACGGAAATCGTCAGTCACAAGCGCGAGAAAATCCGCCGTTTCACCGTATTCAAATGCGGTACGAAACGCTTCAAATGCCCTTCCGCAGGTCGTGTTGGCATCCCAAGCAGCTGTAAGGGGCTTCCCGAAATCAATATCCATTCTCATCATTATTTCTCCTTATTGGCAGTATTATCGTCTCGTCGAATCAAATGAGAAGACACGCTCAGGATACGAAATAAACAAGACAGATGATGGCTTATTTACCCAAAAAAAATGGAGCAGCTGTAAAACATTTTGCAACTGCAGCTCTGTCAATTTTACATGAACATGCGGAGGTTACGTAATAATTATTATGTTAACCAAGGTGAGTTCTCTCCCTAAATCTCCACCACATCGGTTACAATAGGGGAAAGGAGCTGTGGATATGAACATCGAAACGAAGGAAATCACGGCCAAAACCATCCTCACCGAAGTAAAAGGATACTTGGATGTGGGGTTCACCCACTCGTTAAATTCATACAGCGGCTGTGCCTTTGCCTGCAAATACTGTTATGTAAGGGAAATGCCCATCCAGAAATTTAAAGACATGCCCTGGGGAACCTGGCTGGAGGTCAAAACGAACGCGGCGGAAAATTACCGAAAGGAGATATTAAAGCTGCGGAAGAAAAACAAACCCGTTCATATCTTTATGTCATCCGCCACCGATCCTTATCAGCCTATTGAACGCAAAGCGGGCATAACCCGGGGAATTCTCGAGGAAATGATCAGCTATCCACCGGATTCGCTGCAAATTCAAACGCGCGGACCGCTCATCACACGGGACATTGACTTGTTGACTCAGCTTAAGGACAAATGTGAACTGCTGGTATCCATGACCGTGGAGACCGACCGGGAGGATATGAAGCGGATTTTTGCCCCGCTGGCACCTGGTATTCGCCTCCGTCTTAGTGCTTTGCAGGAAATTCGTGAAGCAGGAATCCGAACGCAGGCCTCCATCTCGCCGGTACTGCCGTTCACACCTGATTTCCCCAAGACTTTAAGCGGAATTGCAGATTACGTATGGATCGATACATTACTGATAGGTGACGGTATGCTTGGTAAGCGTTCAGCCAGACTCGGTATGCCAGCTCTTTTCGAGGAGCACGGAATAATGCCTTGGTACGACAAAGATATCCATTATCGGGTATTGAAATACTTCAAAAAACACTTTCCGCCGGACCAGATTCGCGTTTCCAAAGAAGAAGCTTTCCCGATGAAACAGACGGAAACTAAGAGAGATAAACACGAGTGAGACCACTAGATTTCACACCAGTCAAAAAGCTGCAGACCGGGTCATAAAAGACCTGTTGGTTCTGCAGCTTTCTTCATGCCATATCAAGATCTAGGCCAACGATCAAAGCTCACTTAGTTAAGCCCGCTTACAATCTGATCCAGTGCTTTTGCTATAGGCGTTAAAGGACGTCCAAGCAGCTTCTCAAAATCCTGGCTTTCGATCTCAAGCTGCCCCTCACGAATCCCCTGCTGAATGCCTACAACGATCGGGAGGGCAAACTCCGGAACCCCTGCTTGTTTCATGATGTCAGCATATTGTTCGTCGTCGACCTGCTGGAGCGGTACCTCTTTACCCAGCACATCACCCAGCGCATTCACCAGTTCCGCTTGTGTCAGCAGTTTGCCTGACAGCTCGTACACGGTGTTCTCATGACCTTCCCCCGCTAAAACAGCTGCAGCTGCTTCGGCATACTCCTGCTGCAGCGCCCAGCCAACCTTGCCGGATTCTGCGGACGTCACCCATGGTGCTCCAGCTAGAACCCCCTGAATGCTCGGAATCTCATTCTCCATGTACCAGTTGTTCCGCAGGAACGAATACGGAATGCCCGTCTTCAAAATCGCTTGCTCTGCTGCTTGATGAGGTGGCGCAAGAAACAGCTTGCTCTCAGCTGCATTTCCCAAGCTCGTGTAGGCGATGAAACCAACTTTGGCTCGTGCGGCAGCTTCCACCGCATTCGTGTGCTGCCGAATCCGGGTTTCGTTGTCTCCATCCGCGGAAATGATCAGCAGCCGGTCAATCCCGGCAAAGGCCTTATCCAATGTTTCCGGCACGTCAAAATCACCATGGCGGACGTCAATACCCCGGGCCCGAAGATCTTCAGCCTTGTCCGGGTTGCGCACGCTGACCGCCAATTGACTGGCAGGGACAGTCTGCAAAAGGGTCTCCACTACTTTTCTGCCCAGCTTCCCTGTGGCACCGGTAACTAATAATTTCATCCTGATTCCTCCATTGTAACGTTATGATCTTATTGTCCCATTATGATCTTAATTGTAACCATATTAGTAACAAATCAGTTATGTAACTATTATAGTTACAGGATTGTCATGTGTCAACTGACTAACCCTTTGCTCGTTATCTGTGTTCATAACTAGCAGTGATCCTATTAAACTTAAGCGTTAAAGAAAAGTAAAAAGCTGCCGGACATCCGGCAGCCGAAACGAGCAAAAGGCGTATAAGATTTAATTCGCTGTCAATGGAGTCTGGGAAGAACCGGCCCATTCACCCACCGGCGTGACGGTGTAGGTCGTGCCTTTCACAAGTTTGCTGTCTGGTGCAAGATCGAAGATACCCACGGCCCCTTTGCGGCTGGAGTATTTATAGGCGGCGGTCAGCTTATGCCCTTCCGCATCCGTCAGCTCGACACTGCGGCCCGAGAACAGCTCGTCTCCCGGGTCTTCCGACAGCGTAACCGTAATGGAAGTCTCGCTCACGGCTTCGGCACCGACGATGTCAAGCGGTGCGATGCTCTTCGCCACGAAAGACGGGTGTTCTATTTGCGCCCAATCCGAAGTCACGGTATAGGTGACGCCCGGAGTCAGGGTTTTGCCCTCAGGCAGGCGGAATTTCGGTTCCTGTCTGCCATCGGTCGACTGCGTGAATGGTACATATTTAGCGACCATCGGTTGTCCGCCCTCCGGCGTGATCGTTACCTCCCTGGCTTGTCCGGAGGAAATGATCTGATAGGTTTTGCCATTGGCGCGGTTGTTTTCGTCGAGGACGAAGGCAGCCGCTCCCCGGCCGGTGCTGTACGCGGAAATGACATATCCGTAGTCTACCACACCGTTCGCCTGCAGGGATTCCAGCTCAAACGTATCATTGGTTACCTGTCTGGCCTCGGTCATGTTCAGCTTGTCTGCATTCCCGGTAAAAGTCCCCGCGTGTGTTCCTCTGTAGGTCAGGGAGTATTGGACACCCTGCTGCTGAACGGAGGTTGGTACAATATAAGTAGCGATGGAACCCGTTTTCAGCCGCGGAAGATTGGTTAACGTAAGACCGCCGGTGAAGGCAAAGTCTTCTTTCGCTTTCGTAAATGCCTCGTTGTCCGCCGTTAATGGCGCATCGAACGTCACGATCAGCGTAATCGCATTTAAGGAACGGATGCTGGTGATTTTAGCTTTGTCCGACGGGATCGCCCGCTGCGCCATATTCAGTAAATACGCAGTTTCTCCGCGAGTGACCGGACCGCTGCCTGGATCAAGGCTTTCAGCCCAGTATTCCACGGATTTCGCATCCCGCTTCAGTGCTTTAGTTACAATCTGTACAAGTTCCGTTTTCGTTACGGTTCCCCGGGGCTCGAAACGGCCATCATTTGCTGGCATGATCCCTTGTGCTACCGCTTCAGCGGCATATTTCGAATACCATGCCTGCGGATTGACATCTGTGAATCCCTGCTGTGCCTGATCTGCACCTTGCAGACTAAACGTCAGGGTAAGCAATTTGGCCAGCTCCGCACGTGTGACTGGCTGTTCTAAGGCGAGTGAACCGTCCTCGTACCCCTGCATAATATGAAGCTGCGATAACTGACGGACTGCTTGGCTGATATCTCCTTCTCCGAGCGCCCTTGAATCGTCTGCGGCATGCACGGCACCGATAGGCAAGGCGGCTGTTCCCAAAGCTGCGGCCAGCATCAAGCCGGCCAGTTTGTTAGCATGTTTATTCATCGATGGTTCCTCCTTCAATCCCATAAATGGATTGGTGTTTGTCATGTCCCTATCGTAAACGAAACGGATAAACGGCCAAGAAACCCGGCATAAACAAAATCGAAACTTTATATTAACAATTTATTAAATCGGTTAGACGGTGAACCGGTATCCCGCTCCCCATACCGTTTCGATATACTGCGGGTTGGACGGATCGACCTCCATCTTCTCCCGCAGTCTCCGTACGTGTACGGTGACGGTCGCGATATCCCCGTTCGAGTCCATGCCCCAAATCCGTTCAAACAGCTCGCTTTTGCTGAATACCCGGTTCGGATGACTGGCCAAAAATTCGAGCAGGCTGAATTCACGGGAAGTAAATATAACCTCCTTATTGCGGACGTACACCCGGCGTGCCGCCTGGTCAATGACCAGGCCGCGGATATGGATTTCGGTTTTGTGGGCCGCTTCATGCCTGCTCATGAGCCGTTCATACCGGGTCAAATGCGCCTTTGCCCTGGCTACCAGTTCGCTCGGGCTGAATGGCTTCGTAATATAATCGTCGGCCCCCAGGTTAAAGGCGCGTATCTTATCGATTTCTTCATTTTTGGCGGAGACGATCAGGATCGGAACTTCCTTCGCCTGCCTGATCCTGCTGCATAATTCAAAACCGTTCAATCCCGGCAGCTGCAGGTCGACAATGATAAGATGGTAATCCGTTTCAAGAGCAAGCTGCAGTCCTTCGTCTCCATGATGGCACAAATCCACATGAAATCCGTTCAATTCAAAATAATCCCGTTCCAACTGCGCGATAGTCGTCTCGTCTTCAATAATCAGAATGCTGCCGGCCATCTCTGCCTTCCCCTCCTTCGTATGTGATACGCCGCAGCGTGAAGAACACGCGTGTACCAACACCTACCTCGCTTTCCACCCAGATCCTGCCCCCATGCCCCTCAATGATTTGGCTGGCTATGGCCAGTCCCAGACCGCTGCCTCCGGTTGAAGAATTCCGCGAAGCTTCGGCGCGGTAGAATCGTTCGAAAATATGCGGCAGTGCTTCTTGCGGAATCCCCGTCCCGTTATCGCTGATTTCGACGGTTACCCATTCCCGTCCGGGATGTACGGAAATATGAATGTTCTTATGTTCTTTATCCATGTAGTTCTGAGCGTTCCCGATTATATTAAGAACGGTACGCTTTATTTTTTCCAGGTCGGCAAATACGTTGACCGGCGGAATGGGCCGATGAGCCCATCCGATGACCACTCCCTTCTCTTCCAGAACGTATCGCTGCTCCTCGATGCAGTCGTCCAGAAAGTCGACGATATCAACCGCCACAAGCGTGAACGGCACCTGTTTCAGATCCAGCTTGGAGTACAGGAACAGCTCATCCACAAGCTTGTCCAGGTCAACGGCTTTGGAATAAATGATGTTGACATACTTGTTCATTTTTTCGGGTGTATCCGCCACTCCATCACGAATGCCTTCAATATAGCCTTTAATATTGGTGATCGGTGTCCGCAGGTCATGTGAAATGTTCGAGATGAGCTCCTTCCGGTTCGCCTCATCCTCCAGCCGCAGCTGAACCGACTCCTGAAGCCTTTTCCGCATGTTTTCAAAAGCTGCATTCAGCTGTCCGATCTCATCCTTTGTATTCGGTTCAAGCGAAAACTGCAAATTGCCCCTCTGAATGTGCTCTGCCGAGTGACGAAGCCGGTCCAGCGGCTTAACAACGCTGCGCGTAATCCAGCGGAAGAGCAGCGCATTGAATATCACAATGATGCCTGCCAAACTAATGACGAATGCCGGGAGAAGCTTTCTCGTGACTTCGCCAAACGGACTCCGCTCGCGGATGACGAACACACTGCCTTTCTGGCCGTCCGAGTAAGGGAAGTCGTATTTGGCGTACGCATAAAAACGCTCACCGATATTAAACGTACTGCGAATTTGGTTGTTGTTCAGGTCATAAGGCGGCAGATGGCGTTCCAGCTCAGGCTGGTTGAACGTATACGACTGGTAGATGCGTCCGCTCTCACGGCGTACATACAGCCCGGCTCTGACCGTTTTGAGCTTGAAATCGAAATCCTTCAGCAGCTGCTGATCCTGTAATCGATCCGGCTCATTTTTGGCAAGATACTTCAATTCCAAAAAAATAGATTCTTCTTGTTCCGTCAGCGGATTGAGCTGATAGTGGACTTTGTAAAAATCGCGCAGGCTGTGCACGTCGCCCGTCGCCGCGATCGTAAACAGGCTCGCCGTCATGGCAAAGACCAACAGGCTGATGAGCAGCATGCCGGTATAGGACAATAAAAGCTTGATGCGGATGGACATTTGCTCACCTCCATCTTTGATAGGTACAGAAAAAGCGAACGGTACTGACCGTTCGCTCTTTAGCGCATGGATTATCACATGCATTATTTTAGCGGATTTGCTGAAAGTTACGAACCTGCTCGTTCCAGTATTGCGGCGATTTCGTGATAACCTTTGCTTTTGGCATGCTGCAGCGGAGTGATGCCTTCCGCATCCGCGATCTCCCGATCCGCGCCATGATCGACCAGCAGCCGGACGATTTGCTGATGCTTCTCCCCGCCGTTTCCCAAAATGACCGCTTCCAGCAAAGCCGTCCAGTGCAGGCGGTTGATATGATTGACATCGATATCGGTGCGGGTCAACAGCTCCCGGACCACTTCGACATGGCCCCGTTCAGAAGCGGGGATCAGCGCCGTCCCGCCATAGCGGTTGGTCAGTTTGGTATCTGCATCAGCGTCGATCGCCAGTTGAACGATATCCAGCATTCCCTCAGCTCCGGCATACAGAAATACATTGTTGAGCAGATGATCCCTGATGTTGATGTCCGCCCCTTTGCTGATCAGCAGCCGGACCATCTCCGTCTGATGGTTGTACGTCGCAGCCATGACGGCCGTTCTGCCCCGCTCATCCTGTGCGTTCATTTCGATTCCGTCCTGAAGCAGGTTCTGTACCGCCTCAAGATCACCTGCTTCCGCCGCTTGTATGAATTGCTGAGTCACCGTTTCCACCCCCGTTGATGACAATTGTTCCTTCGCTTGTTCTCTTGAAGAGCCCGGCATGATGTCGCATGAGCTGAGCCAAAGTATGCAAACGATACACAAAAAGAGACGAATCATAGATCAAATCCCCTTTTTCCTACTCAACGACATGCTAACACGCCCTATTCCATATGCAAAATATTTAAAACCTTTGTTTCGCTTACTTTTTTCATATAGCAAAATCTATGCCCCATCATTACACATATGAAGCATAAGTGAAGCATAAGTTTGCCAAACATCGAGGCGGGTAATAATAAGAAAGTGAATTTGAATTCGAGGAGGCTTTCCCCATGACAACCCAAGATCCGAAAAAGATACTGAAACAAAAGCATGAGCAAGATGAGCAGAAGGCGGAATTCACTGAATTCGCCCGCAGCCAGTCGGGACACACTGAAATGGAAGCCGGCCAGGAATTCGGCCATGACCGCGCGCCCGACGAACAAAACCGCATGAAATCTGTTGAGAATCGTCAGAGCAGCCGTTAAGGAGTTATCGTCCAGCCCAGCTACCCATTGAATATAGATCAACAAACAAGCCGCCCCGGAGATGCCGGAAGCGGCTTGTTTCATGATTCTTTCATCATTCGAACAAACTCCGTGGACGCTGGTGAAATCTCCGCAAATGAGAGCGCGATGATCCCGATCTCCCTGGTGATGACCGGCGTAATGGGCTTTACGATCAGTTCATGGGACACGGAAGACAGCGTAAAATCGAAAACAAGACCGATCCCGAGTCGTCTGCGGACCATCTGGATCAAGGTTTCGGCGGTTTGGACGGTCAAGCTGCTTTCGAGATTAAAATGGTGCTGTTGTACTGCACTGTTCAACGCCGCCTCATGTCCGCCTTTACAATAAATCATGTCTTGCTCATATTTTCCGAGATCCACAATCTCTGAATTGTGCAGCTCATGATCGTCCGGAATGACGGCCACCATGTGATCCTGAACCAGGCTATGATGCTCAAAGCCCGCAAACGGAGAAGCGACGAGCCCGATTTCCACGGTACGGTCGGTAACCCATTCCTTGATCTGGTCGGATACCCCCTCACTCAGCTCGATTTGAACTTGTGGGTACTTGGCCCGGAACCTGGAGATCGCCTCCGGGAGCAACAGGGTCGACGCCGCAGGAAACGAGCCGATTTTGACTTTTCCGGTTAACAGCTGGTTCTCCCGGCTGGCTGCCTGGAAAATACGATTTTCAATGGACTGCATCTGCCTGGCCAATATCAGAATCTCCCTGCCGACATCGGTCAGCATGATCCCCTTCTGCTTATCCCTGACAAACAGCCTCACTTGCAGCGCATCTTCCAGCTGTTTAATCGTTTTGCTCACAGCCGGTTGGGATATAAACAACGCTTTCGCCGCTTCGGTAATGTTCATTTTCTCAGCGGCTGCCACAAAGACATTCAGATGGTTCAAGTTTAAATTCATCACTCAACATCATAACCTAATGGTTATCTCCTCTATTACTAATGTGTATTTCAGTTATGAACTATTATAACGTATTCTAAATGCATGACAACACGGATGCCCTACACACATTCAAAGGGTTGGTTGAAAAGGAGGAGATTACCTTGATCGATCATGCAAAAAACGTGGAAATTCCTCAGGCATCGGAGGATTCCCGCGTATCAACACGCCGCATTTGGATTACCGCCTGGATCGTAACCGCCGTATTTATGCTGTCTAATTCAGCAACGCCGTTGTATGTGGAGTGGCAGACGGCGATGGGATTTTCGAATGGAACGTTGACGGTTATTTTTGCCGCCTATATTCTGGGTCTGCTCGGCACGCTGCTCGCGGCCGGCCAATTATCGGACCGCTTCGGACGCAAGGCCGTACTGTATCCGGGTCTATTAGCAGCGGTGGCGGCTTGTGTGCTGTTTGCTTCGGCCGATTCGGTCGGCATGCTGCTGGCGGCGCGGTTGCTAACAGGCATAGCCGTCGGCGTCATCGTCTCCGCAGGCATGGCTGCTGTAGTGGACACTGGCGGACACAGTAAAAAACAGCTGGCATCCCTTGCCGCCTCCGTGGCCATGGTCCTCGGAGCCGGGCTGGGGCCTTTGCTGGCCGGAATGATGGCCCAATTTCTTACGCATCATGTTGTCACGGTGTTTACCACTCAATTGATCATTTTGGCAACAGCCTTCATGGTGGCAGCCCGCCTCCCCTCCCGGCAGCACCCTGCACGCGAAGGATGGAAACTGCGCTTCCCAACAGTTCCTAAGCAAAACCGCCTGCATTTAGCTTTAGGAATATCCGCGTTTGCTCCAGGCATTACCTCGACTTCCTTTGTGCTGTCGCTGGGTCCGTCACTACTGTCCAAACTGCTTCATGTGACCAGTCCCTTGGTAGCTGGAGGTACGGCCTGTATCATGTTCTTGGCGGCGACGGGAATTCAATTCGCTGTCAAAAGGCTGCCGGTTCGGAGCCTGTTTCTCCTGGGAAGTGCGGCAACCCTTTTGTCCATGATATGCCTGGTTGCTGCTGTCATTGATTCGGCACCCGTGTTGCTGGTTATAGCCGCTGTATTTGCCGGTGCAGGACAGGGATTAGGGCAGCTCGGAGGCCTGACGCTGATCAGCCTGCATGTCCCGGCACACCGCCGCGCCGAAGCCAACGCGGTACTGAATATCGGAGGTTATGTACCTGCCGCACTGCTGCCGATCGGAACAGGATTTGTGATCGATATGACCAGCATCTCCCTGGGTGCCTCGCTGTTTGCAGCGGTTTTGGCGGCGGCTTCGGTCGCGGGCGCCGTTTTTGTAAAAGTGAAGTTAAGTAAATAAATGAAATCGAAAGTTATCCCTCTGGACTGAACAATTCAAAATGATGTACCGGGCGAATTTCGATGCGCCAGCCAAACGATTCGCCCGCGCTCACCTGAACGGCCGGATGAAGAGATGCCACACGGACCGCATCTTCAAGATCCTCAGCTTCGATCAGAAACGCGCTGCCAATCAGCTCCTTTGATTCGGTAAATGGGCCATCCATCATTCTCAGCTTTCCGTTCTTGCGCTGCAGGGTGGTCGCGGCCTTGTCCAGGCCGGCGTCGAGAAGCACCTTCCCGCTGTGATACAACTGTTCAAGATGGGGCTTGCATTCCTGCATCACTCTGTCGATTTCCTCCTGGGGTTTGGCATCCATCAGATCCGGTTCCAGGTAACCCAAACACAAATACTTCATAACTTCATCTCCTCATCGTCATATACAGCATTATAACGCTGCCTATATAAGACGACGAGAGAGATATTCCCGGATCGACATTTCTTTGCGAAGGACGAAGAAAAAAGTTTATTTCCGAGCTCCGCTTCCGCGGACAAGGCTGACCAAGAGTATAAGGATCGGCAGCAGCAGCAAAGCGATGATGGAACTGCCCGTTCCCCCAGTGGGAAAATAATGAAGCATTTGCTGGAAATTTTTGGCCACCCAGATACTGAACACACCGATCAGCAGCCCAACCGGAAATACCAGTGGACGGAAATCCGTCATCTTTAACCATTGGGCAGTTCCCAAAGCAAGCGTGTAATACCACATCGAAATTTGCGCAAAGCCCCCGAGGATCCACAGCGCCATCACGATGGCTTCCACATGCGAAAAGAAATCAGCGATATTCACAAAGCGCGAAGCAGACAGGAACGGGAAGGTGAGATTGGCAGTCGATTCCCCAAACAAAAACAAACAAGTAAAATTCGTGATGACCATCGTGATCATCATTAGAAATACGGCAAACAGCCCACCCTTGAGGCCGTTGTCTCCTTTTCGGACGGACGGGTAGACCGATGAAATAAAGATGAATTCCATAAACCAAACCGAAGGCTCTAAAGAGCCTTTTAGCGAAGGCTTGATTCCGGTCCCCAGAATGGGGAGCATGTTGGAAAAGCGATATTCCGGTAGAAGAAACAGAAAAATCGCCAGGACAAAGCACAAAAAAATCGGACCGAATATTTGCGCGAATCGTCCAATCACTTCCACGCCGGACCGGACGGCAAAAGAACATGTCAATACAATACACCCGATAATCATGACCAGCGGAGTTTTGGGCAGAAACGCCTGTACGATGAATTCGGCGTATTCCCGGGTAATCAAGCCGATCGCGTCGATTTGGAATAAGAGGAAAACGATGCCCAGAATGCTTCCGGCCCACTTCCCAAAAAGGCGCTGCGTCTGCTCGATCATCGTAAGCCCCGAATTTCTCCGATACAGCAGCCAAGCGACCGTCACGCTGAAGAAACCGAAGAAAGAGCCGATGACCGGCGAAATCCACATATCCTGCTTGGCATACATCGCGGTAAAAGAAGGCACGACGAGTATGGAGGTCCCGCCGATCATCAGGTACATCATCAAACACAGTTGAAGATTCGAAACTTTCTCCTTATCCATTCCGCCGTCCCCCTCCTAACCTTCGGGATAAAAGATAACCCAGATCGGTTTGGTCACTTGATTGATCCATTCGGTCGGACCGGGCAAGCCGGGAGCAAATAACAGCATGACCGCTACTACCCACCCGGCGAAGGTAATGACGGCAATGGCTGCCCGTTCCTTTTTCTTGTTCGGCTCCACACTCGAAAAATCATATATAAACACGGCCACAAAGAGCAGCGTAATGCCGAGCAGTTTGAGAACAATCATCGCTTATCCCTCATTTAAAGGTTTTACCGGAAAAACCAGGCGAAATAATATGTACACCGGAATGGGCGTAAACGCTGATTTCCGGGAATATTTCATCCCATCGAGCCTGTTCCTTGGTCCAACGTGTAGGATACTTATGCCAAAACGCATCGGCCGTTCCGAAAACATCGGCGCCAGTCTCATCCTGGATCTGCCGAAACGTCTCTTTCACCTTGGACTCGATTTCCTTGTTCAGCTGCTGTTCCAATCGGGGCATTTCTTGGGGCAGCATCACATTGACATGGGTTTCATTCTGAAGCACACTTGCTTCACCTTCAATCCGGATCATAACACTCCATTGATTTCTGCGAATCAACGGAATCAGCTTCGTATGGCATTTGATCAGCCGGACGGACATGATACCCCCATCATCGCCTTTACTTTCCTGTACAGGAAATGTTACCGTCGTTGATTCCAGCTCGTTACGGATGATCTGAACGTATCGCTTGACTTCTCCTTGATATTGACCCGCCATTTTCCCCTTCATTAAAACCGCCCCCCCGTTAATGTACGGGTAAGCATTACTTTGTCCAGATTCCTCCTTTTTCCCGATGAGTGGAACGATAATTGCCTTCGACCGACCTGCCAGCATCCCTCCCAAATCTTTAAGCGTAACTCCCATGCCTCCGGCTAGAACGGTCAATTCGCGAAGGGTTTCGGCGCTGTCCCGCTCCATTCGCGTGTTTATGCTCAAAATGCTCTTAGCCCTTCCTTTGCTGATAAAAAAATAAGCATGCTCCCTCGGCTGGGGATGGCGAAAGAGAAAATCGACCTGATCCATGATCCCCCTCTTGGCGAGCTCCTCCCCCACGATAAATACTTCGCTGTGGCCCCAAAAGACTTTGCGGGGCATTTCCTCCTGCAGCCGCTGGGCCGCATCCGCCAAATCCGTCCCGACTGCGCTTTTCACGATAACCATGTCTCCTTGGTTTCCACTGCTCGTCATCTCGCCGTCGCTGCTCATGCTGGACTGGTTGGGCGTGTAGACTTGAACGGACAGCTCTACTTTCCCGTTTGGCGCAGCATCCATCCCAGCTCCCATAATTAAAGCCAGATCGTTCACCTCGGTGCGGTCCCAGCACCCTGTAACGAGCGGGATGATCGTAAACAGAAAAAACGCAGCGGCAAGTCTTGCGCTTTTCATTTTCTTCGGCCTCCCCTTCCGGGTCCCGGACGCTGGTTAGCACCCTGGCGATACCTGTTCCAAACGCCGATTCGCGGTCTTGTATTCATTTTCCAAGTTGGGACGCGGACCAGGATGTCCTTCAGCTGGCTGAGATTGGTGGCTGTTGACAACGAAACATAAGGAACGCCAAAAGAACGAAGCGCGAACAGATGGGTCAAAATTAAGGTGATCCCCATCATCAGTCCGAAAAAGCCCAGAAAACCTGCCAGCAGCATCATCGGAAAACGAAGCAGCCTGACCGTGATGCCAAAGGCGAAATGGGGGATCAGAAACGAGGCGATCCCAGTGAGCGCAACGACCATAACCATCGGCGAAGAGACGAGGCCGGCCGCTATGGCAGCCTGACCGATGACCAGCGCTCCGACGATACTGACTGCAGCACCAATCTGTTTGGGAAGTCGAACCCCGGCTTCCCTTAAAGCTTCGAACGTAATTTCCATCAGCAGCGCTTCAACCAGAGCCGGGAAAGGGATTTGCTCCCTCGATTTGGTCATATTAAGCAGCAGCGTCGTTGGAATCATTTCCTGATGATAGGTAACGATAGCGACATAGAATGAAGGCCCGATGAGAGCAATAAACGCGAAAAAATAACGCAGCCAGCGGATGGCTGTGCCGATGTAATAACGCTGATAATGATCTTCCGGCGATTGCAGAAAGGTAAAAATCGTTGCTGGAGCAATCAAGGCAATGGGAGTTCCTTCTACGAGTATGGCCGCTCTGCCCTCAAGAAGATTGGCTGCCACCACGTCCGGCCGCTCCGTCGTCTGTAATTGCGGAAAGGGCGAATATGGATTATCCTCGATGAGCTCTTCAATCATCCCGCTTTCCAAAATCCCGTCGATGTTGATGCGGGAAAGACGGCTTTCGATTTCAGTAACCAGCGAGGATTCTATGATACCGCTGACGAAAGCGACGACAACTTCGGTCTGGGAAAAACGTCCGATCCGGATCGACTTCATCTTCAAATCGGGCGACTTCAGCTTGCGGCGGATCATGGACACATTGACCATCAGCGTCTCGATAAACCCTTCACGCGGGCCTCTGACGACGGATTCCGCCTCGGGTTCCGTGATCGAGCGCTGCTCCCATTTTGCCAGGTACAGAGAGATAGCCCTTTCTTCCCCATCCATGAGCAGGACGACATTGCCGTCACCAATCTCGATCACCGCCTGATCCATCGTTTGGATCATGGTATAGGAGGACACCGGCAAGCACTTGCAAAAATCCTCTAAGGTGTTGCCCCCATCTTCTGACAACTGTTTCAGAGTGGGTTCGAGAATGTAACGGTTAATCATGTCGCTGTCGGTCAAACCCATGAAGTAGACGATGACCGCAGGTGTTTGGCCGCAGCTGAAATCGTGGAACACGACATCAAAGCAATCCGCATACCGTTCTTTCAGATGAGAGATATTTTCTTGTAAACGAGCTGAGAAGATCACATCTTTATTGGTTTGCATGTCCACACCCCCAACCGGCAAAAGTCCATACTGGTGGCAAAATATACTTTTTTTAGTATCGCAATAAAAATTCCGCTAAACTCGTTCTGGCTACTTTGAAGTTTCTTCGATACAGTTTTAGTTAGATATAAGAATGTGTAGGCATCAGAGACTATGCATCCTTATATCGCAATAAAAATTTCCGCTAAACGTGGTCTGGCTTCTTAGATAGTACATCAATATACAGTTTTAGTTAGATATAAGAATGTGTAGGCATCTGAGACTCGGCATCCTTATATCGCACTAAAAACTTCCTCTAAACGCGGTCTGGCTTCTTTGAAATTTCATCGATACAGTTTTTAGTATGGTCAGAACAGCTTGAAAAATTCGGTAAACGAGAGATTTCTAATATTTCCGGAATTACGGATGAACAGAAAATAAGAAAAACGTCTATCGACGTACCTTCTAAGAAGAAAGACCGCGTTTAGCTGAAGTTTTTCTTGCGAGATCCGGAAGCGGAGGCTCCGAATCTTATACTTTCTGATCTCTTAAGAAAGGAACACCGCTGCACGGCAGTGCAGACAGTGTTCCACTCAAGTGCTTGATTAGTATCCTGCGCAGATCTGATCCCGGAGACGGTAGAATTCCTTCAGCTGGTCCTGCTCATAAGCGTATCCGGCGCGAATCAGCAGATCTTCCCGCTCCTTTCGGGCCACAAGCTGCAGTCCGACGGGAAGCCCTTCGCTTGTCAGCCCGCAAGGAATGGACAGAGCCGGAACCTCCACCATGTTGAACAGGCCCGTATAACGGGTCATCGCGTCAAAGACACTTTCCGTATAATCGCCAAAATGGACTTCGTCCACGCCGATTTTCCGCGCAGGGATCGGGATCGTCGGTGTGGCCAGCACATCAATGCGTTCGCGGAACAATTTATCGAACATGTTCATATACATTTCTTTTGTCTTAAGCGCTTCGATATACTGCAGTGAGGTGATATCCCGGGACGATTCCAAAAAGGCTCTGGCATCCGCTCCGTATTGCGATAAGCAGCATTCCATCCGGCTTTTGTGGACATAACCGGCCTCAGAAGCGGCGATGGTCAACGAAACCTCGCTGTTCCCCTCCACAAAGGAGACGTCCGTATCAATGAGAATGGCACCGAGCGACTCCAGCGCCTCCAGTGATTGAAGATACAATGCATAGGTTTCCGGGTCGATGTGTTCGTTAAAGTAGCTGGTCGGCACGCCGACACGAAGCCCCCGGATGTCTTGATTCAGATATGGCAGGTAGGACTGCTTCGTCATGGCACCGAACAGGACTGCCAAGTCAGTCATATTGGCCGTGATCGGCCCAACATGATCCAGAGTCCAAGAAACGTAAAATACGCCCTCAGTAGGTACTTTGTTATACGTAGGTTTTAACCCGACAACGCCACAGGATGCCGCCGGAATCCGAACGGAGCCGCCCGTATCGGTCCCGATGGAAGCTGCCGTCAAATCAGCGGCTACCGCCGCAGCCGATCCGCCGCTGGAGCCTCCCGGCGTGTACTCATGATTCCATGGATTGTGCACAGGTCCATAATGCGGGTTATTTGAGGTGACACCAAGGGCATATTCATGCAGATTGTTTTTTCCCAGCAGGATCGAATCCTGCAGCAGCAGCCGCTGGACGATGGCAGCGTTCTCGTCTGGTATGTGATTAGCGTCAATCGAGGAGCCGTAAGTGGTGCGTATGCCTTTCGTATCGATATTATCCTTATAGGAAAGCGGAATTCCGTACAGGAGACCGGTCTGCTCTCCCGATGAGGATTTGGCTTCGAGCCGCTTGGCTTCTCCCGTGGCCCGATCCTTGGCTACCGTAATATATGAATTGAGTGCAGGATCTTTCTTTTTAATCCGTTTCAAATAATGCTTCGTAATGTCCAGCGTCGTCCAAGAGCCTGTTTTGTACCCGGATTGAATTTCCTGAATCGTTTTTCTCCCCATCATTCATTCTCCTTTCTTAGTCAGACAAACGAAAACTTCCCTTTCGGGAAGCTTTCATGTCCAGTTCTCTACTAAGCTATGCGGAAATGCTAGAGAACGTATGGGGTTTTTGACAATAAAAGGTAATTCTAAAACATCACGAATTACTAGGCAGGAGTCCGACGGATTTCCATACTTGCTCGTAAACAGACTTGATCGGGATCCTGTTCTCTTGGGCTATTCGTTTGCAGTCCTCAAACTCCGGAGCGCATTGAACGGTCTCCCCGTGATGAATACCCAATTTTACGGTAACGGCTCCCCATTCTGTTGGGACCTGAGTAAATGTTCGTTCCAGACGGTGCACCGTGAGCGGATAATACCGGATGCCAAGCGTGGTTGTCTCGCGAAAAATGATTTCTTTCATCCGGTCGATCTTTTCTTTGGTGCATAGCAGCTGAAGCATCGTACCCGGCCGGTTTTTCTTCATGTAAATGGGCGTATAGAACACGTCGTTTGCACCGTTTTCGAGCAGAAGGTCCATCACGTAGCCCAGCCATTCACCCGAAATGTCGTCGTAGTTGACTTCCATCTTCACCATGTCATGATCGACATGTTCATGATTTGGGGGCAGCTCGGATTTCATAAGACAAACTCCTTTCGGATCAAGAGCATTATTCGCCCACGATGACACGCAGCACGTTCGGCCGGTCGGCAAACGTTTTGGTCCCTGCTCCGTAACCGACGGCGGTCACCTTGATAGACGGAATGGGCCCGTACTGCTGCGCCAGCACCGATACGATCGCCGCACCCGTCGGTGTCGTCAGCTCAAAGCGGACATCCGACGCTTCCAGCGGCACGCCCTTCAGAATCTCCAGCGTCGCAGGCGCAGGCACCGGGTAAATGCCGTGGTCGATCCGGATTTTGCCCATACCAACGGGCACGGGCGAGGAATGGATCGCTTCGATACCCATTTGATGAATTAAAATCGAGGCGCCGACAATATCGACGATGGAGTCTACTGCGCCTACTTCGTGAAAATGAACGTCGTCTAACGGAACGCCATGTATTTTTCCCTCAGCCTCCCCAATGATCTTGAAAATACGGAGCGCCGTGTCGCGTACCGGCTCCTCAAAACCGGCCGCTTCAATCATATGGACGATATCCTTGTATGCCCGGTGATGATGGTGATGATGGCTGTGACTATGCGAATGATCATGGCTATGATGGTGATGTGCATGGTCGTGAGGATGGTGCGCATGATGATGGTGGACATGCTCGTGATGATCGTGCGCGTGGTCGTGATGGTGTACATGATCGTGGCTGTGGTCATGTCCATGATGATGTTCGTGACTGTGGTCGTGATCATGCTTGTGGCTATGGCTGTGAAGATGCGCTTCATGCTCGTGGAGAGATTCGCCTGAACCTTCCTCTGCCTCAAGATTCGCTTGGGAATGTTCATGCATGTGATGATGATCATCGTGATCTTTCTCATGCACTTCTTGCAGATGCACGTCAAATTTGGTCGCGGTGATCCCGTTCTTGTTCACCTTGCTCCACTGCAGCGCATATTCTTCTTCGATGTTTAATTTCTGCAGCTCCGTCTGCATCCGCTGCGCATCACCGCCGGCATCCAGCAGCGCACCGATGAACATATCTCCGCTGATGCCGGAAAAGCAGTCAAGGTATAGCGTTTTCAAGTTCGTGTTCCCCCTCTATGTACAAGCTGATGAATCAGCGCGGCGTTATAACCTCCGCCGAATCCGTTGTCGATGTTCACCACGCTGATGCCTGAAGCGCACGAATTCAGCATCGTAAGCAGCGCCGACAAGCCTTGAAAATGAGCCCCATACCCGACACTGGTCGGTACTGCGATGACCGGGTGGGAGACCAGGCCGCCCACGACGCTGGGGAGCGCCCCTTCCATCCCGGCCACCACGACAGAAACCGTCGCCTGCTGGATTTCCTCCAAATGGCTGAGCAAGCGGTGGATCCCCGCAACACCCACATCATATATCCGGTGGACTGTGCTGCCTAGCACTTCAGCCGTCACGGCCGCCTCCTCCGCCACGCGCAAATCCGAGGTTCCCGCCGCAATCACCGCGACATACCCTTGCGAATCATCAGCGGGCATCTGCTCCTTTTTCCAGTACAAGACCCTTGCCGTCTCGTGATAACTGTAATCCGGACACGCCCGCAGCACCGTCTCTGCTTTTTCCTTGTCCACGCGTGTGACCAGGACGCTGCTGCCACGGGCTTGCAGAGCGCAGGCGATCGAAATGATATGATCCGCCGTTTTGCCTTCCCCATAGACGATCTCAGGGAAACCCTGCCGTTTACTGCGCTGGTGGTCAACCTTGGCAAAGCCGAGATCCTCAAATGCCGCCAGCCGCGCTTTGGCTTCCGCCACGCTCAAGGCCCCGCTGCGTACTTGCTCCAGAACGTCGTCCAACAAAGTTCTCATCCCCTTCCAGAGCTTTCGTTATGCCAACACCTTGTTCATGCTTCCGCTCTGATAGCCCACCAGGTCAAGCGTTACGTACTTGTATCCGTACTCCTGCAGCCTGCCGGAAATTTGTGAGTGCTGCTCCAGAACAGTCTGCATGTCCTTCGGTTCCACTTCGATCCGCGCCGTGTCCTGGTGCGTGCGTACCCGTACCTGACGGATGCCGAGCGATTTCAAATAGGCCTCCGCTTTTTCAACCTTGCTCAGCTTCTCCTTGGTAATCCGTTCCCCATAAGCGATTCTCGAGGACAAGCAGGCAAAAGAAGGCTTATCCCAAGTGGGCAGGCCGTAGCCTCTGGAGAGCTCGCGGATTTCTTCCTTATACAATCCGGCTTCCAGCAGCGGTCCGCGAATGCCCCTTTCCTTTGCCGCCTGCATGCCGGGCCGAAACTCATTCATGTCGTCGGCAATGACACCATAAACGATATTTTTATAGGATTGCTCCGTCAGTACGGGAACCAAATGGTCGAAAAGACTGCTTTTGCAAAAATAGCAGCGGTTTTTCGTGTTTTCGGCATATCCGGGAATCGCCAGCTCGGAGGTTTCAATGACCTGATGCCGCGCTCCGATCCATTCGGCCAGCTCCTTCGCCTCTGCAAGCTCGGTCGACGGATACGTTTCCGAATCCGCAGTCACTGCCAGTACTTGATCCGGGCCGAGTGTATCGATAGCCGCCTTAAGCAAAAAGGTGCTGTCCACCCCTCCTGAAAATGCCACGACAACTGAGTTTAGTTCCCGCAGGATGGACTGCAGTTTCTCGTATTTTTCGGTTAGCATTGTCCTGCCTCCTTCCCGTATGGCCATTAAATCGTCATACTGCCGAACCCGCCATCCACCCGGATCATCGAGCCGGTGATAAAGCTCGACGCCTGATCCGAAGCAAGCAGGATCGCCGCCCCTTTTAATTCATCCGGCGTACCGAAGCGATTCATTGGCGTATGCCGCATGATCGATTCGACCCGTTCCGGGCTTAATATTTTCTGGTTCTGCACAGCCGGGAAAAATCCCGGAATGATCGCGTTCACGCGGATTCCCTCCGGCGCAAGCTCTCGTGCTAGAAATTGGGTGACGCTGTTCAATCCGGCTTTGGACACCGAATACGTAAACACTTTGGAGAGCGGCGTCGTTGAGGACACCGACGAGATGTTGATGATGCTCCCCTTCCGATTCTGCTCGACCATGCGTTTGGCGAAAATTTGGCAGGTAAGCACGATGCCCTTCAAATTCACGTCCATAATGCGGTCCCATTCTTCCATCTCCAGCTCGAAAAAGGGAGTGGTGCTGTTCGTACCCGGAGCGTTGAGCAGAATGTCCCATCCGCCTGACCATGCTTCGATGTCCGCGGCCGCTTGGACCAGGGACTCGCGCGAGCCCACATCCGCCTGAAATGCTTTCGCTTCCCCGCCTTGGTTCCGGATGACGCTTACGACTTCCTCCGCTTTGTCCAGGTTCCGCCCGACGATTGCCACCTTGGCGCCGTGTTCGGCAAAGCCCTCGGCAATCGCCGAGCCGAGCACGCTGTTGCCGCCGACCGCTACCGCCGTTTTTCCCGTTAAATCAAACAAACTCGTCGTCATCTAGTGACTCTCCTCCGTTTTCGGTAAATTTCCGTGCTCGTCAAAAGACAGATCATACGGCTCCGAGGCCAGCTCCATCTGCGGGTGCTGCTTCACATATTCAAACAGCGCTTCGGACACCTCAATTTGGCTCAGAACGAGCGTATTTTTGATCCGGACGATTTTCGCCTGGTTAAAATCCAGCACATTACTCGTTTTCACCGCCGCCTGAATCGCTTCCTTGTCATTCGGCAGCGTCGTGGCGATCTTCGTCGGGGCGACAACGGTGGACGTCAGCCCATTGGCGTAAGTAACCTCCAAATCCATCTTGTCGACAAGCCGCTGCGTCGTAAAGTCCGCCGTGCCCACCCCATTTGCATTCCCTTCGGTTTGCGGCGTCAAATCCAGGACGACCATTTTGTTGACATCCGGCCCTCCGTGCGCATACGGCGTCGGATATCGGCCCGTGATGTTCGGATCCATCCCGTCGCCGCTGATGTTTTTGCCGATCTCGTCAATGATCAGCACTTCCAGCTGGTCAAAAAACAGCTTCGGCAGCAGTTCCTTCGCCTGAAGCTGCAGCTGCGGTTCCTTGTCGGTAATCTCCTCCGGCGTAAGCACCTCAACGACTGCAACCTTGTCGAACGCATTTTCGATGGTCGCTACCCCGAACAGGACCGGTTTCTTCTCCATGATCATTTTGGCCATGGCCGGAACGTTCTCGGCCATATATTTAAACCCTAGCTGGTGGCAGGCCTCCGCCCCTTTCTGCTTGCCAAGGCCGATGCTGATCATTTTCATGATGCCGCTCTCTACCGGTCCCCGAAAAGCCGTATGCGGCTTAATGCGGTTAATGACGACGATGCCGTCCGCGGCGGCGGCGTATTTATCCAAATACACCGGAAGGCCGTTCGGCAGCGCACCGAGCTGAACGACTTCCATCGAGGAGCGGATTTCGCAGCCGGCGCTCTCTTCCGTGACGCCCAGATGCGCCAGTACCTCCCGCTGCCCTTCCGCCGTGGCACCTCCGTGACTTCCCATGCTTGGCACAATATACGGCTTAGCCCCCGCTTCCTTTAATGCTTTGACGGTCACGGCGGTTAGCTCCACGATGCGGTCAAGACCCCGGCTGCCGACAGCGATCGCGATTTCCATGCCGGGCTTGACCTTCTCCATAATGTGCGGCTGACGCAGCTTGGCCCCAAGGTCGCGGCCCAGGTCCACGATCTGTTCATCGTTGAACCGCACGTTGACCTTGGCCATTTTCGGAATCGGAATATCCTTTAGAAGCTCCTGCAAAATACCCATGCGCTTTCCCCTCCCCCGTTATCGTTTCATGAAATAGGCTTCAGCGTTGCCGTAACCGATGTTTCGAACCATCCGTTCAAGAGCCTCCATATCATCCGGCACGAGCCCTTTCTCCACCCATGCTCCGAGAAGATTGCAAAGAATGCGCCGGAAGTATTCGTGTCGGGCATAGGACAGAAAGCTGCGCGAATCGGTCAGCATGCCGATAAAATGACTGAGCAGACCAACATTCGCCAGGTCCTTCATCTGCTTTTCCATACCATCTATATGATCGTTGAACCACCAGCCAGACCCGAACTGGACTTTGCCCGGCACCCCTTCCTCATAAAAATTGCCCGTCATCGCGGCCAGGACAGCGTTGTCTTTCGGATTCAGATTGAACAGCACCGTTCTCGGCAGGGCGTCTTCCTGATCCAAAGCATCAAGGAAGCGAGCCAGACCCTGTGCAAGGTTTGTTTCTCCCACAGAGTCAAAACCGGTATCGGCACCGATGCGGTTTTTCATCTTTGTGTTGGTGTTGCGGAGCGCGCCCATATGCAGCTGCATGACCCACTGCTTGCCGGCGTACATTTTGCCGAGCTCCTTCAGCAGGAAAGAACGATATGTGTTAATCTCAGCGCCTGACAATTCTTCACCGTTCAATCTTTTATTAAAAATAGGCACGATTTCTTCCCTTGTGACGTCTGCAAAATCAAGGTACGGGATATCATGGTCGGACGCACGTCCGCCATGCTCATCGAAGTAATCCACGCGCCGTTGAAGCGCATTCAGGAAGGCATCCAGGGAATCGATGGTTTGGCCTGTAATCTCCCCGAGCTTATGTACCCATTCGGTGTAAGTCGGGCGCTCGATATATAATGCTCCATCCGGTCTGAACGTCGGCGCGATGATGGTTTGAAAGCTGTCATCGGCAGCCAGCCGCTCATGATATTCCAGCGGGGACAGCGGGTCGTCGGTCGTGCCGATAAATTTCACCCGGGCTCTGGCAATCAGCGCCCTCGGCAGAAAATCGGGCTGCAGCAGCTTGGCGTTGCATGCCTCCCATATATCGCGGGCCGTGGCTGGGCTCAGGATTTGGTCGATGCCGAACACGTTCTTGAGTTCCAAATGCGTCCAATGGTACAGCGGGTTGCCGATCAGGTGAGGAACCGTCTCCGCCCAGGCCATAAATTTATCCCAATCCTCCGCATCGCCTGTAATCAGCTGCTCACCGATGCCGTGCATCCGCATCGTACGCCACTTATAATGGTCGCCTCCCAGCCACAGCTGCGTAATATTGGCCCATGGCTTATTCTCCCATACTTCCTTCGGGTCCAAATGGCAGTGAAAATCAAAGATCGGTAAATCGGCAGCCGCCTTTTCATATAACCGAACCGCCGCAGGGGTATCCAGCAAAAATTCCGAATCGAGAAATTGGCTCATCCTGTTCTCCTCTCCAAGGATCGATAATTGGTATGAAACCCTTTACAATTTTTAATTTGTTTATTAAACTTACAAAATATATTCGTACTGTACCAACTCCCCTCGCCTTTGTCAATCGGGTAATTTCTGAGCGGGCGAGGCGGGTTCATGCTACAATATGGTTTATGCTGAATTTTCATGACGCTCTAAAATTGGAGGAAACAAATGGTAACCGGAGACGCCTCTTATATTAAAAAGATCAACCGGGCGTTGATTATACGGGAAATTATGAAGGAAGGAAAAATTTCCAGAGCGGATCTGTCCAAGATTACGGCCTTGACCCGGGCGACAATCTCCGCGCAGGTCGCGGATTTGCTGGAAGAAGAACTGGTCGTCGAAACCGAGCTGGAGCACAACCCCGTCGGACGCAAACCGATTATGCTCTCCCTGAACGCCCAGGCAGGATATGCGCTCGGCATTGACCTGGACGCAGGACATGCGACATTTATGCTATCCGATTTAACTGGCCATCCGGTCACAACGGAAATCATTCCAATTCAATCGGAAGCCTATGAGGATATCGTACAGCTGCTGGTTTCCGCGATCAGACGTTATCAAAGCCGATGTGCAGGCAGCCGCTACGGGATGGTCGGCATCGTATTGGCGATCCACGGACTCGTCTCCAATGAAGAGACCATCAAGTTCGTGCCCCGGTTCCAATGGCAGGACGTTGACCTGAAGCAGGATCTGGAACGTGCAGTCGGTACAGCTGTCCATTTGGAAAATAACGCGAACCTCAGCGCTTTTGCCGAGCGGGCATACGCTCACCATACGACCGACAACCTGCTCTGCGTAACGCTGTATTCCGGCATTGGGCTCGGCATGATCATGGACGGCAAGTTTTTTCGCGGCCATGAAGGCTTTGCCGGTGAAATCGGCCATATGATCGTCGTTCCCGGCGGAGAGCCCTGCGCATGCGGCAACCTCGGCTGCTGGGAGAAGTATGCTTCGGAGACAAGCGTGCTCCGGAACATCCTTGCGGCCGAACCTGGTGACGCCTCGGATATGGAGTGGATCAGCCGGCGCATTGCCGATGGCGATGAACAAGTGCTTGACGCGCTGAATCAATTCGTCTATTACCTGTCGATCGGGCTGAACAATGTCATCAATATGTACAATCCGGACGTTGTCGTCATCGACAGTGAGCTGCTGCGAATGGTTCCCGATGCACTGCAGAGGATCCATCATCAGCTCCACTCCCAAATCAGCCATTACCGGGAGATCACACTGTCGGGCATGGGGCGGAAATCCTGCGTCATGGGTGCCTGCGCACTGGCGATTTCCCGTTTTCTGAACGTGCCTGTGCTTAGCTTGCCCTCCGGCGACGAGCTTGCTGATTGATTACGGGTATGAAAATCTAACTGATGCCCGCTCCCACTCCTTTTTCACAAGCCCGATACAACAACAAAACGGCCTATACAAAAAAACAAGCCCGGATCCATCGCGGCTTGTTTTGCGTTATCGGTCATTTGATTTCGCGTTTTTTTACTAGGCTATAACCCCAGCTGTCTGCCTAAAGGAGTCGGCAGTCCGTCGATCGTGCTCCTGTTTTTCTCCTGCCAGTAGTCGTGAAGCCCTTGTTCGCCTTTATGCTCTGCCCACCGATTCAGCGTGTCCCTCTCCTTTTCATAGGTCATGAAGGGAACCGCATAACCGCAGGACGTCTGCACTTTATGCACATCGATCGTGATGATCTGTCTCGCTCCGGGCATCGGATCAAACAAAGGGTATAATGTCTCCCACTCCCTGCTCTCCGGTAAAATCACCGTCCCGGTTCCGTACAGGCGCATGATGTTCGCCGGCCCTTCAAACGCGCAGAACATGATCGTGATCCGGCCGTTTTCTTCCAGGTGGGCACTCGTTTCATTGCCGCTTCCGGTCAAATCCAGGTATGCGACCCGGTTCTCGGACAAGATCCGGAAGGTGTCATAACCTTTGGCGACAAGTTGACGTGCCCCTCCTGCGATAACGGCGCCGTACCCACGAAAAACATATGCTGCTTCCGGATAAAGTCCATATGCTCAGGCAGCATAGCCGGAAATTGTTTCCCCATTTTGAATCCCCCCATTCGTACTCTGCCGATTAATTAAATTCATTGTATGTTCACCCGCTGCATATTAAAAATATATTTTTACCGCGTAATCATACATTTTAGTTATGAGTGTTTCGCGAAATGGGGACTTCCATTCAGACGGGGTTAATTACAGCTTACATATTCATAAAATCGTCCCTCTCGACCTTACTCACCCGCAGACCGAACTTTGCGTACCACTCGCTTTTCCCTTTATCCTGAGCTACCCTGTGCAAGGAATTCTCTTTCCAGGCCTTGATCGCCTCAAGCGACTCCCAATACGAGACGGTAATTCCGACCCCATCCGTTCCCCGAACGCTTTCGACTCCGAGAAAACCCGGCTGCTTCGAAGCAAGCTCGACCATCTTATCTCCCATTTTCCCGTACCCTCTGTTCTCTCCTTCAGACATTTCCGAAGTAAAAATGACCGCATAATACGGCGGCTGCGGCGTATTTGCTATAGCTCCCATCCCTGTTCTCCCCTTATCCATCATTCTATTTGCATTATACCGAGCCACTTACAATAAATAAAATGAATGTTTAAAATGGTTGTAATGATTATTTTTCATGGCGGGAGTGTTTGAAAATGACCTTGGCGAAGTACGAAATTCTCGGAAAAGTCGTCGAAACCGGAAACCTGACCAAAGCGGCGGAACAGCTGAGTTTAACACAATCGGCGGTGAGCCGTGCCATCATCAGCCTGGAGCAGGAATTGGGCATCCAAATCCTTGCCCGGGGCCGGTCTGGCGTCCGGCTGTCCCATGACGGAGAACGGTTGTGGGGATATATGAAGGAAATGCTCCAACTGCATGAAAACATGCTGCAGGAGGCGGATCAGATCAAGGGGCTGATGCGGGGAACAGTTACTATCGGAACGTTTACCAGCGTATCGATCCATTGGCTGCCGGATATTCTTCACCGTTTCCAGCAGGAGTACCCGCAGATCGAAATCCGGCTGCTCGACGGGCATTATCACGATATCGAGCGCTGGATTGCCGATGGGACTGCAGACTTTGGATTCGTGAATTTGCCATCTTCGCATGGCCTTGAGACCACAATGCTCATACAGGATCGGATGGTGTGCGTTATGCCGGCTGATCATAAACACAGCGTAAAATCCACGATATCACTGGAGGAGATTGCGGATGAACCGTTTATTATGCCTGCGAAAGGCTGCGATACGGATGTAAGGGCGTGGTTTGACGGTCAAGCAGCGGTTCCCCGTGTGCGATTTGAACTTGAGGACGATCATGCCATTATGGCAATGGTGCGTAGCGGACTTGGCATCAGCATCCTGCCGGAAACGATTCTTGCCTCAGCTCCTTCTGGGCTCGTGGCCAGGCCGCTTGGACCGGAAGCTTCGAGGGCCATTGCTCTGGCGGCGGTTTCCTTTAAGAAATGCTCCCCGGCGGCAGCGAGGGCAATTTCATCTATCGTGGAGTTGATCGGCTTAAAGGAATCGAATTCCTAAAAATATGTAATTCTCGCTCCAACTAAACTGTGAAATACTGCGTCTTACTATTGAAGTGAAAAATGCCTGTTCACTGTGATCTCGGGTTAAGGACGTGACGAATGAAAATCAGATGCATCATACTGTTATGTTTCTTACTGATTACGGGCTGTTCAAATTCCCCATCCACGATCGAAGAAGCGATGAACAAATCCAACAAGCCTTATGACGACATTTTAAAAACCTTTGATCCAGACAATAAGCATACGGTGGTTTTCTATAGTAATGACAATCAATATAACGTCGGCCTTTTGAAGCACAACCGTCAAAGTTGGACTTGGATCGTCGGCACGTACACGGATATCCATCCTGAGCAGGATATCGACTGGAGTTACTGCAACCTGAATGAGCTTAGCCCCATGTTTGTCGGGACTGTCAATAA
Source organism: Paenibacillus sp. SSG-1 (assembly GCF_002224835.1). Classification (NCBI taxonomy): domain Bacteria; kingdom Bacillati; phylum Bacillota; class Bacilli; order Caryophanales; family Paenibacillaceae; genus Paenibacillus; species Paenibacillus sp. SSG-1. Next base: position 2,422,939 of record NZ_MBRK01000001.1, on the reverse strand, counting down.
CAAGGACATTCGGAGCATCGTCGTGGAGACACGAAAAGTAAAAACCGAAGCCCAGTTGATCCATTCATCCAACGGCACCGTATACTGGTATGTGCTCTTGGATGAACCGCAAAACCCGCCAATGCGATTCACCGGATATAACGCTCAAGGGCAAGTCGTGTATGATACAGGCTCGCTCGATGATTAAGTTCCGCTTCATAGAACAAAAAAAGCGTTCCGATGCTCTCGCATCGGGACGCTTTCTTATTGACCATAACCGATTATTCTTCGGACTCGATCCATTGGAAATGGAAGGTGCCTTCTTTGTCGACACGCTGGAACGTATGCGCGCCAAAGTAGTCGCGCTGCGCTTGCAGCAGGTTGGCCGGCAGACGGTCCGTACGGTAGCTGTCGTAGTAAGCCAGTGCGGAAGCGAAGGCCGGAACCGGAATGCCGCGCTGCATGGCGACGGACACAACGTTTCTCCAAGCATCCTGGTAGTTGGTAACGACCCAGCCGAAGTAATCGTCCAGAAGCAGGTTTTTCAGCTCCGGATTTTTATCGTAGGCCTGCTTGATGTTTTCCAGGAAGCGGGCGCGGATGATGCAGCCGCCTCGGAAAATCATTGCGATGCTGCCGAAGTTCAGATTCCAGTTAAACTCTTCGGAGGCAGCACGGAGCTGGGCGAAGCCTTGGGCGTACGAACAGATTTTGCTGGCGTACAGCGCCTTGCGTACGGCTTCCACAAACTCCCGCTCATCCCCTTCATACGGAGCTGTGTGCGGCCCTTTCAGGATTTTGCTTGCCTCCACGCGTTCTTCCTTCATTGCGGACAAGAAGCGGGCAAATACCGATTCGGTCACGATGGACAGCGGCACGCCGAGATCCAGCGAGCTTTGGCTCGTCCATTTCCCTGTTCCCTTCTGTCCCGCCGCATCCAGAATTACGTCAACCATCGGTTTGCCGGTGTCCGGATCTTTCTTGGAGAAAATATCAGCGGTAATTTCGATCAGATAGCTGTCCAGCTCCCCGCGGTTCCACTCGGTGAAAATGTCGTGCAGCTCTTCCGTCCCGAGGCCCAGCACATCCTTCAGCAGGTGATAAGCTTCGCCGATCAGCTGCATGTCGCCGTACTCGATGCCGTTATGGACCATTTTCACGTAATGGCCGGATCCGCCTTCGCCGATGTACGTCGAGCAAGGATCTCCATTGACTTTGGCCGAAATGGCCGTAAGAATCGGTTCAACGAGCTCGTAGGCGTCCTTCTGGCCGCCAGGCATAATCGCCGGTCCTTTCAGGGCTCCTTCTTCGCCGCCGGATACCCCGGCTCCGATAAAGCGGATGCCCTTCGCCTGAAGCTCCCGGTATCTGCGCTCGGTGTCCGGGAAGAAGGCGTTCCCGCCGTCAATCAGGATGTCTCCTTCTTCCAAATGCGGAACGAGCTGCTCGATCAGCGCGTCCGTCGGTCCGCCGGCTTTAACCATCATCATGATTTTGCGCGGGGTTTCCAGCGACTGCACAAACTCCTCGATGCTGAATGTACCGACAAAGTTTTTTCCTTCGGCTTCGGCGAGCAGTTCTTTCGTTTTTTCCGGCGAACGGTTATATAAAGCGACCGCGAAGCCTTTGCTTTCCATATTCAAAGCCAGGTTTTTGCCCATGACGGCAAGACCGGCCACACCGATTTGCTGTTTGCTCATCGTTTCTCTCTCCTCCAGATCTCTCTCTTTTTACTTGACGCTGCTTTTCCAGTCGGCTGCAAATTTAACTAAACCTTGGTCCGTCAACGGGTGCTTGGCGATTTGTGCAATCACGCCGAACGGAACGGTCGCAATGTGCGCGCCGGCCATGGCGACGCGGGTGACGTGGTCCGGGTGGCGTACCGAGGCTGCGATAATTTGCGTATCCAGGTTATGCGTGCGGAACAGCTGCGCAATTTTGTCCACCAGCAGGACGCCGTCTTCAGAAATATCGTCCAGACGACCCAGGAACGGCGATACGTATGTTGCCCCGGCACGGGCGGCCAGCAGCGCCTGGTTCACGGTAAAGATCAGGGTCACGTTTGTTTTGACCCCTTTTTGGGACAAATAACGGCAGGCTTCAAGACCCGCAAGGGTCATCGGCAGCTTGATCGTGATTTTCTCATCGTTATTGTTGATCTTAATCAGCTCATTTGCCTGGGCAATCATTTCCTCAGCGGTTTCCGCATCCGGCGTCACTTCGGCCGACACGGACTCCACTTCCGGCACAGCCTGGCAAATCTCGGCGATCCGGTCTTCGAATTTCACGCCTTCCTTGGCAACCAGGGACGGGTTCGTGGTGACTCCGGACAGAACCCCGATTTTGTAGGCGGATTGAATATCCTGCAGATTGGCGGTATCAATAAAAAATTTCATCTTACAACCTCCTGTGAATGTTCAATATATGATTGGCTCGGTAAACCGAGCATAGAACCCAAAATCAGCTGGCGGTAACTTGCTCGACAAGCGGCTCGGAAGCAGCCTTTCCGGCTTCGTCTTCCTCATCGAACCACCAGTGGAATCCGTCTGCGGCAAGCAGCTCATGGGCCGCTTCCGGACCGTGCGAACCGGCAGCATAAGGATGCAGCGGCACCTCATTAGCGGCGAAGGCTTCCAGGATCGGCTGCACCCACTGCCAGGACAGGTCGACCTCATCCCAATGGACGAAGAACGTCGAATCTCCGTTCAGTGCATCGTGAATCAGCGTTTCGTACGCTTCCTGGGCTTCTTTGCGGTCCGGATACATATCGATGTATACCGGTTTAAAGCCGGTCGGATGATCCGGGTCCTTCGCATTCAGCTGAAGCGTGATGCCTTCTTTCGGCCCGATCTCGATGACCAGCAGGTTCGGTACGGTTGCCTGCTCTGCTTGCGTCGCCGTGGTGAGCGGTTCCTTGAATTCGATCACGATGCGTGTGCTCTTCGACGCCAGACGTTTACCTGTCCGAATGTAGAACGGAACGCCGCGCCAGTAGTAATTATCGATATGCAGCTTGGCCGCGATAAACGTATCGTTCATCGAACCTTCGGAAATACCGGGTTCAGCTGTGTATGCGGGAACCGGTTTGCCTTGAATGGATCCGGCAGTATATTGTCCGCGCACGATGTTGGTAAGCACATCCTGCTTTTGCAGCGGATCCAGTGCTTCAAGCACCTGCTTCTTCTTGAGCTGGACGTTCTCCGCCGAAGCCATGTTGTGCGGCGCGTGAATGGTCAGCATCATGAGCAGCTGCATCATGTGGTTCTGGAACATATCCCGCAGGGCCCCGGCTTTGTCGTAGTATCCAGCGCGCTCCTCTACGCCTACGGTCTCGTCAGCCGTAATTTGGACGTTGGCGATAAAGCGGTTCGTCCACAGCGCCTGAATCACAGGATTCGCCTGCTTCAATGCTTCAAGCCGCTGCACCATAGATTTGCCGAGGTAATGGTCGATCCGGTAAATTTCTTCTTCCGCAAAAGCTTGGCTCAGCTGGTCGTTTAGCTCGCGGGCCGAAGCGACGTCATGGCCGAACGGCTTCTCGATCACGAGGCGCTTCCAGCCCGTTACGCTGCCAAGTCCGCTGTTTTCGATTTGGGAGGCGATCGTGCCGAAGAAGTTCGGCGCAACGGACAAGTAGAACAAGCGGTTCGATGTTCCGCCGATTCCTTGCTCCCAGGCTTCCACCCGATCTTTTAACCGGACGAAGTGATCCGTGTCATCGATGTGCAGGATGTTGAAGCCAAAGAGTCCCAGGAAGGACTGCAGGGAGTCATCCTCTTTCACATTCAGCCGGTAAAAATCGTACAGCGACTGCTTGACGTGAGCCTTAAACGTCTCATCCGTCATTTCTTTACGGCCGAGGCCGATTACAGAGAAAGCTTCCGGAAGCTTTCCATGAATATATAAATGATACAGAGCAGGGTATATTTTGCGCTTGGCCAAATCGCCAGTCGCTCCAAACAATACAAAAGTTGTAGGATTCATCTCAATTGCTCCTTCCTTTCAAAGCTCCGCGACTTCCACTTCTCATTCTGTCGAAAAAGCTCTGGTTTCTATGTCTTGGATTCACTATAATACAAATATGTGCCATACATGTAATCAATATATTTCTGAGGAGATATAGACCATATCTATGACTAACAATTACGAGTTGTATAAAGTGTTTTATTGGGCCGCAAAGACGGGAAGTTTAACGCAGGCTGCCAAGGCGCTGTACCTGACTCAGCCCAGCGTCAGCCATGCCATCAAGCAGTTGGAGGAGCGGATCGGGGTTACGTTGTTTTACCGCACCTCCAAAGGCGTGAGCTTGACGCAGGAAGGCAAAATTTTATTTTCCTATATAGAGCAATCGCAAATTCTCATTACGCTCGCTGAAGAAAAAATGGTGGCGCTCAAAAATTTGGACAGCGGCGAGCTGCGGATCGGCGGAAGCGATTCGTTGTTCAAGCACTACCTGCTTCCTTTTCTCGAAGACTTTCACGTCAAATATCCGGGAATCAAGCTGCATCTGAATCACGGAACGACACCGGAAGTGATCTCCTATCTTAAGGAGGGGCGGATCGACCTTGGCGTTGTAAGGATGCCGATCTTCGACTCGCAGCTGGAGGTAACGGAAAGCATTGAGCTGCAGGACTGCTTTGTGGCGGGCGAACGGTATGCGGAGTTGAAGGGGCAGGCGCTGTCCATGGAACAGCTGATGGAATATCCCGTGATTTTGTTCTCACGGAACAGCCGGGTGCGAATGGCCATTACAGAGCTGTTTGAAAAATACGGACACGAGCTGAAACCCGACATCGAGGTGGGAAGCGTCGATTTGCTGATCGAATTCGCCAAGCGTGGGCTGGGCATTTCGTATGTCACGCGCGAATTCGTAGCCAAGGAGCTGAAGGAAGGCTCTCTCTTTGAAATTGAGCTGAATGTGGAGATCCCCCCTTCCAAGGTGGGCCTTATGGTAATGCGAAACATGCCGATATCGGCGGCGGCGACGAGATTTATCGAGGTGGTTCATTAGTCGGACGCACATCTTTCAAGGTAAGCAAAATCAAAAGGACGCCAACACAATGGCGTCCTTTAACGCATCATCCGTTCTTAGATTCAGTGCTGCTTCCGGTACGCTGACGGGGACATCGAACAGTAGTTTTTAAAAGCACGGGTAAATGCGAACAGGGTCGGATACCCAAGGGAGTAAGCGATCTCCGTAACGGCAGCCGACGTCCCGGACAGCATTTGCTTGGCCTTGTCCATCTTGACCTTGGCAATATACTCGGCCGGCGTCATGCCTACAAACCTAGTAAACTGTGTCGAAAAATAGGTACGGTTCAGGCCGGCATATTCGGCTACTTGCTGTACGGTGATCCCCTCGGCGGCATGCCATTCGATGTACTCGGTCCACTGGGATGCTTTGCTTTTCTTTATCGTTGTTACACCTGGACGCTGGGGCTCGTCCACGGCTTTGGCGCTTGCGATCAGCTGGGATAACGCCTGGTACAGCAGTCCTTTCAGGTTCAGGGCGGCGGCGACCTGATCCGTCTTACCATCCTTCCACTCCGCAAACAGACGCCGGATCAAGTTCGCTACCTCTGGACTCCACAGCCCCCTGGAGCAGGGTACATCCGGATGAAAGCCTGCCAGATTCAGCATCGGTTCCATGCCGGGTCCATCCATGGCCAGCCATGTTAACTGCAGAGAATGATCGTCGTCCGGCTTGTAATACATATAGGTACGGTTCGGATACATGCAAAAGGCATCCCCTGTCTGAAGCCTGTACGTGTGCCCCTCATATTCAACCATCAGGCTGCCTGCCCTGACAAAATGAATACTGTAGCATTCAATTCTGCGCGGACCGATCCGGTATCCCGGTTTTGCTGTACTCTGACCTGCCCTGACCAGCCAGAACGGGGTATCTTTGTCGATCCTGGTCGGCGTGTAATATAAAAACTCCGCGAATTCGTGATCATACTCCTGCAGCATGCGTTCTCGTCCTCCCCATCATCCTTACATGAACTGACAAAATGATAAATCTATCATACAATACGCCATTCTCTTTGGGCACCCCTTTACATATAATCAGTTCGAGGAGGTTGACGGATGAAGAAACCTAATATTTTGTTAATTACGAGCGATCAGCAGCACTGGAATACGATTGGCGCCTTTAATCCTGAAATACATACCCCGAATCTGGACCGGCTTGTCCGGGAAGGGACGACGTTCGATCGGGCGTATTGCCCCAATCCGACCTGTACGCCGAGCCGTGCCTCGATCATTACCGGCATGTACCCGAGCCAGCATGGCGCGTGGACGCTCGGCACCAAATTGCTGGAGGATCGCCATACGGTAGGCGAAGATTTCAAGCAAGCCGGTTACCGGACCGGGCTGATCGGCAAAGCACATTTTCAGCCGCTCACTTCGACCGAGGAATTTCCGTCGCATGAAGCCTATCCCATTCTTCAGGATTTGGAGTTTTGGAAAAATTACAAAGATGGGTTCTACGGTTTTGAGCACGTGGAGCTGGCGCGGAATCACACCAATGAAGCCCATGTCGGGCAGCATTATGCGCTGTGGATGGAAGAGAAAGGCTGCCATAACTGGAGAGACTATTTCCTGCCGCCTACAGGTACCATGGACCGGGATCAAACGTATAAATGGCCGATTCCCGAAGAGTACCATTACAATACCTGGATCGCCGAACGGACCAATGCTTTGCTGGAACAATATCATGAAAACGACGAAAGCTTTTTCCTGTGGTCCAGCTTCTTCGACCCGCACCCGGAATACCTCGTTCCCGAGCCATGGGATACGATGTACGATCCCGAGCAGCTCACCATCCCGGAGATGGTTCCGGGCGAGCATGACCGCAATCCGCCGCATTTTGCCAAAACGCAGGAAGAGCAACCCGACTTCACAAACCTGCAGGAAACGGGACATGGCATTCACGGTTACCGTTCGCATCATTATTACGAGTACGGCAGCAGGAAGCGATTGACGGAGTATGATAAGAAAAAGCTGGTCGCCGTCTATTACGGCATGATCAGCATGATGGATAAGTACATCGGGCATATTCTCGATAAGCTGGAGGAACTGGGAATGGCCGATAACACGATCGTCGTCTTTACGACGGATCACGGGCATTTCTTCGGACAGCACGGTCTGCAGGCCAAGGGCGGGTTTCATTACGAGGACTTGATCAAGCTGCCGTTTATCGTCCGGTATCCCGGTGAAGTGCCGGCCGGCAAGCGGAGCAGCGCCATTCAATCTTTGGTGGACCTGGCTCCGACCTTCTTGTCCCTGTGCGATCTGCCGGTTCCTTATGCGATGACGGGCATCGACCAGAAGAAGGTATGGCTAGGCGAAGCCGTGCAGGCGCGGGATCACGCTATCTGCGAGTTCAGGCATGAACCGACCACCATCCACCAAAAAACTTACGTCAATGAGCGCTATAAAATCACGGTCTACTACAATCAGACCTACGGTGAAATCTTCGATCTGCAGGAAGACCCCGAAGAGCTGAACAATTTATGGGACGATCCGGAGCATGCGCCGCTCAAAACCGAACTAATGCTAAAATATGCCTGGGCGGAGCTCGGCAAAGAGTCTATGCCGATGCCCAGAATTACCGGAGCATAAGGCTTGTCAGGCCCGATCCACACGATGGGAATGCTTGTCCCGGCGTAATGAAATTCATGAACCTATGAACGTTCGATCGTAAAAGTAACAGCAGCACATCCAAAAGGCCGATTCACATCGCTGTGAATCGGCTTTTTCCAACTCATTTATCGATTCGGATACAGTTTGAATTCATCACCTGACTCCGTCTCAAACTGGAGCAGTGAACCTTCCAGCATGTGGACCTCGCCTCCTACCTTCTGCAGGCGTACTTCTCCTTCTTCCCATGGATTCCGGATCCGGCATGTTCCTCCCAGGGAGGACGTGATCGTTACATATTGTATATCGCCACCCTGAACAGCCGATTTGACGTTAAATCCACCAGGACACCATAGCGAAAATTCGGCGTCCCAATCCACAGGACATGCAGGGAACAGACGGATAACCGAATCCTGGCCTGGGCCCGCTGGCTGGCTTTGGCACAGCGCCGATTGCAGCGCAGCTGCAGCGTTCCCAAGACGCTGAATGCTGATGCAGTTCACCCCTTCCCTGACGGTTAAGCGGTTTTCAAACGATTTGATTCGGCCTGTATCGTTGAAATAGCAGTAATCCCGCTCCGCGTTGACACATTCCAACTGGGCCAGCACGACCTGCTTAAAAGGCTCGGCAAGCCCCATATTGGCCAAGACGCGTGCCATCCCCGACATTTCAGAGGCAGCACGGCTCCAGTCGTGATCGAGAAGCTCCTCCTGGTACCGAATCGTCGCCATAGTCGTCTTAAACATGTCTGGGTTACTCCCGGCGGTCTCGAGGGAACATAAGCTGCCAAAATAAGCTGGCTTCACGTCGATATGGCTCTTCTGATCCAACACCGGACCGAGTGCGCCGACCCATACGGCCGCTTCCCCTTCTCCCGTTTTCAGGACGGCGTCTGCTTGGTCGCTCCGCGGAAGCGGGGCAAGATGCTCGTAAAGTTCCTGCCACGCCGGCCGTATATCGCGATCCAATCCGAGTATGTCCGAAGCCCGGAGGACGATCGGAAAGATCGTATGCATGCCCGCCATCGAATCCATCGTGTCTTTGCCGCCGTAATATTTTTCGTCGCTGGTCGTGTGATACATGTGATACAGTCCGTCCTCATCCTTCCGCAGGTTGGGGTAGTGGCGGAAAAACTCGGCGACGCCCCGGATGACCGGATATGCGCGCTCACGCAGCCATTCTTCATCCTTGGTGAACTCATAGTACAACCAGTAGTGGTAAGCAATTCCGACCTGGGTGGCGAACATGTGCGTCGTGAATCCAAATGGGCCATAACCTCGTTCCTTGTACGTAAACCTGCCGTCCACATATTTTTCGTGATACTTCCAGTTCCAGCGGCTCTCATGCGGCCGCTTGGAGTAAGCATATTCGCGAAACCGGTCGGACATCTGCTCCCACGGCTTGCGCAGCAAATAGAGGTCCCTCATTTCCTCGGCAATGTCTTCCGGCAGCTCCTCCACCCCGTCAAAGGACACGACTTCCGGGATATAAATGCCTTGGCTTCCCCACTGCTGCCTTGCTGCGGCTGCACACGAATCGTACATGGCTGAATACATGTTGAAATACGGATGGAACAGTTCATCATGCCCGGTTGGCAGTACGGCGTTATAATACAAATTCATGTTGTTCCACCAATGCATGGCCCCCCAGTGCCGAAGATCTCCGCGCGGGCTGAGCAGCATGCCGCCGAAATTCGGAGGAAATTGTGAACCACGCGAATTGGATGCCATCAGGTATACATAATACGTGTAATGCTGCTCGACGAATTCGGCGTGCCCGTCCCGGCTATGAAGGCGGATATACGATTTGTCCCAAAAGGATTGCCACCACTTGCGATGCTCCGCCAGCAGCACGTCATATCCCGACTGCATGGCATGCCGCACCGTTCGGATCGCTTCCCCGATGACATCTTCCTGTTCATCAAAGCTGGCTGCACTGCTCATAAAGATGTCAAAACTGCCGTTTCCCGGTTGAACACACAGGCGCATTTCCGTCTCATTCGGCTGCCCGATCACCAGACTTTCCCGATAAGCGCCGACTGGCTTCCGGCCGCCGTACTCGTCGTTCATCCTTACCTGCGCGTCCCTTCCCGTTATCGCAATAACGACCGCTGAAGCGCAGAAATAGTCTCCTTCGCGGAATTGCTGATGAAGCACCATCATGCCGTCCCTTATTATGAAGCGTGATACGGCCGAGTGGTTTTTGGTCACGACCTCTGCAGGGCGCAGCATTTTGAGCTTAATGTTAACCACCTGAGGCGCCGGCCGGCGATCATGGATCCGGACGCCGAACACATCATGCCCGGACGCAGCAAAGGCTTCCGCCGCCACCCCAATCCCCGATATCGATGCCGTCGCGTCATACAGACTTAGATGCTGACGAATTCCTTTGTCATTAAATACATCCTCGCCATAATCCACCAGGTCGATATCGACAAAACCGCAGCCGTAAGCATAATCCGAGTGCCGCTGGTTGAAGCTGTTGGTACGGCTGTCATTCGCATACACATCGGCCCGGTTGATTTGAAACTTGAGCGCCGAGGGGGAAGTCCAAATGAGACTGCCCATCCGGCCATTTCCGAGCGGAAGGCCGCCCTCACTTCGCTCCACGGTATGACGGTAATGCAAATCCGCCCGTGAGACATGCTCGCGCATGTTGATGTTTGGAGATTCCACTGCTTTTTTCACTGGCCTGCACTCCCTGCGTGTGTGATGAAAAAGCTTTAGACGATCACGTATAATGGTGAATCCAAGTCTATCTTAATCGTGTGCGGGATGCTGCCAGTATGAATAAGTTACGATGGACATGGAATTTGTTACGAAACGACAATTCAGGCGAACCTGGAGTGGAAACAAAAAAAGAAAGCCGCACTAAACGGCTTCCTCGTATAAAGGGCAGGACTCATATGGTCAGTTTATAAACGTACGATTTCTCCGGATCGGACTTCGATCGGATCCCCATCTACGCTGACCCATACCGATTGGGCCGACGGATTATGAATGAGGTGTGAATCGGCTGAGTAACGGAGTCCTTCCACGGCCTTGCAGTAGGCGTAAATTTCCGCATTGGTTGCGTACCAAATGTCGTCCTTGCCGCCGATCATCTCACCGAACCTCTCTACCAAATCCCAGTTATTGTCGTTATCGAATTCATAGCTGTGGCCCCAGACGTAAAAAAGCGACATTCTCGAATATCGTTGCTGCATATCAATCCATTGATCGGCGTATTCGACCATTTGTTTATGATGGCAGGTCGGATGCCAGCGGAGCCAGTCGTCCGGCTTATGAAAGCCGCCATGACTGTTCACTGTACGGGCGTATTCGATACCTATGGACCGCAATATGTTCACAACCTGATCGCTGTAGGTGCCAAACGGATAGCTCATCCCTTTGACCGGATAGCTGACGAGCTCCTCCAATGCCTTGCGGTCCGCCACCACCTGCTCCAGCACTTGATCCGGCGGCGTCTGTTCCAGAAAGGGATGGTCCACCGTATGAACCGAAACCTCATGCCCCTGAAACAATGTCGCGACTTCCGTTTTGTCGATATATCCTGCTTTGCCGAGATTCCCGCTGTTCAGATGAAACGTCCCCTTGAGGCCATAGTCGTTCAGCAGACTGACTAATTTGCGGTCATGGTCCCGCCCGTCGTCAAAGCTGAGCGTCACCGCCTTGTTCACACCGTTCGGAAAACGGTCCAGTTGGATGCGCATATGTCGTCTCTCCTCTTTTGTAAGCATAGTGATAATCGTTTACCGGTATATATGAATTCGCTTCTGTTGATCCATCTTTAATTTCATAGCCGCCAGCGTTTTGCGTATCCAAGGAATTTTGTTCATGGTCATCACATTCAGAACGTAAATCAACACAAGCTTGATCCCTGTAAAATCCGGTTGTAGTTGATCCTGAAAGGCTTCCATTGACTTCCCTTCCCTCCACTTCATTTCATGACCCGTTTACCCAAGCGAACGGTTTGCGCTTTCAATTACACGTTCTATGTAAGCTTGTAATGCCTCAATGAATATGCGGCCTGCCTTACCCAGATATTTATCCGTCCGGTAAATGATGCAGATCTCCTGGCTCGGTGTTGGATGCAGAAGCGTGACTGCGGTGATTTGTTCCCGGCCAAGGTTGTCGAGCAGCAGCCGGGGAAGAATGCATGCTCCAATTCCCTGCTCTACCATGGAGAGAAGCGTCGATAGCGTCGAGGTCACCATAGGGTGATGCAGCTCCATACCTTTTTCCTGGCAGCAGGCCCGAATCAGCTTCGTGATCTGGTGATCGGGGCCGAAGGTGACCATATCCAGCTCCTTCAGCTGTTCAAAGGGGATGGCCTTTAATCGGGCAGCGGGATGATCCGATCGGACGGCAAGCGCAAACTCCTCATGAAACAGTGGGATGATGGCCATACGATCGTCGGGCCGCTCAGGCATCGTCGTGACGCCCAAGTCTCTGTTCCCGGCCAAAACCTCTTCATATACGTTCGTCGTTTCGCTGACCGAAATGGACAGCTTGGGGTAAGCCCGGTGAAAATCAAGCAGCAGCGCGTCAAACAGCAGGTCCCCATCCCCTGGCAGTATGCCGATGTCCAGCTTGCCGCCCTCCACTTTTTTAAGATCCGAGATGGCCCCCTGAATGTAATCCACCCTCTCAAAGATCAGCTGGCTCTGTTCGAGCAGGATCCGGCCGGCATCGGTTAAAGCAATCTTTTTGCCGATTCGATCAAACAGAGGCATCCCCAGCTCCTTTTCCAGAAACTTGATTTGCTGGCTCAAATTCGACTGTGTCGTACAGAGATTCTCGGCGGCCCGGGAGAAATGCATTTCTTTACATATCGCTGCAAAGTATTCAAGCTGTCGAAGTTCCATGGACGTCTCCTTCCCATTGTTTCGTATGCTGCCATGTTAAGTTCTATATCCAGTATAACGGAGGACGGAAGGATTTCCCATAAGATGAAAGATCCATTAGTGAAAACGATTCATACCATCGGAATTACGTGATTGTTGCTTATGGTCTGGACCGGTAAACTTGGTAACAAGAACGAAATAAACCATCCCACAAACCACTAAGGAGGAATTACAAATGAGTACACAATCTATCGTGAATACAGGCAAGGTGCTGCATCAACTGGTGATCGGTCAGGTTCAGGGCATACCGGAGTCACTCTTCGATATTACGCCGGCAGGCTTCAGAAATACGATCCGCTGGAACGTCGGGCATATCGTATTTTGGCTCGATCGATATCAGCAGCTGTGCTTCGGATCAGCGTCGACTATTCCGGCATCCTACGAAACGTTGTTCAACAGCGGTACAAAGCCGGCCGACTGGACGATTGCTCCGCCATCCCAAGAAGAATTGGTGCAGCAGCTTGCCAATCAGCTGTCCCAGATTTCAGAGATTACGCCGGATATGCTTCAGCAGGATCTGAAGTCCCCGTTCGTGTTGGGACCCTTTGAATTCACGACCGCTGCTGAGTTGTTCAACTTCGCCTTGATGCACGAAGCTATCCACCTGGGAACGATTACGAGCCAGCAAAAAGCGGTACAATAGCCGGCTTCCTTGTAACACGGATTGCATTCGCGCGAAAATGTGCCTCATAGCGGAAGTTCTACCAGCTAAACGAAAGAAGCCCCTTCACAGCAGCGCTTGGCGCCTGGAAGGGGCTTTAACTTATGCGTGAGAACTAAACTTTTACCGTGTTAAGCACTTGTTGTGCCTGATAAGGCTTTCTCGCCTTCTACATAGTCCGCGTATTCTGCGGCATACTTCTCCAGCTGCTCATCGCTGACTTCGCGGATTCGGCCAATAACAAACGGCGACCGATAGATCATCCCGGTCAGGTTTGCCGTCTGTTGGAACGGACGGAGCAGCTCGCCATAAGAGTAATTGTGAAAGCCGCCGGCTTGGTACATGCTCGGAGAACCTCCGGAAGAGATGGCGATGATCAGCTCTTTTCCATTCAACTTGACCCCGCCTGGTCCATGGGCCCATCCAAACTCGAACACTTCATCCATCCATTTCTTCAGCAGGGAAGGCGAGCTGTACCAGAAAAAAGGAAATTGAAGCACGATTCGGTCGTGCGCCAGAAGCAGCGCCTGCTCGCTTGCAATATCGATCTTTTCGTCCGGATAGGCTTCATAGAGCCGATGTACGGTCACATTGCCCCGCAATACCAACTCTTCCGCCAGCCGCCTGTTGATCCGGGAATGCTCCAAATCGGGATGAGCAACAATCACAAGTGTGGCGGTCGGCTACCCTCATTTGATTTCCGCCGAAATCGTCATTTCGTCAACCATCGTGCTCCGCAATCGGCGTAGGTCCCGGACCGGCGGCATCCCAAACATCCGGGCATATTCCCTGCTAAAATGGGACGGACTCTCGTATCCGACCTGAAACGCAGCTTCCGCCGCATCGATCGATTCGGAGAAGAGCAGCCGGCGCGCCTCTTGCAACCGGATCTGCTTTTGGTACTGGATTGGGCTCATCCCTGTGACTTCCTTGAAATAATCGTACAAAGACGAAGTGCTCATACGGGCCTCCGCAGCCAAATCTTCTACGCGCAGAGGCAGGGCGAAATCGCGGTTAATCTTCTCAACCACCCCCGCGATTCGCTGGGCGTGGCTTCCGATCACGGCAAATTGCATCAGAGATGCGCTGTGCTCGTTCTGAAGCACCCGGTAAATGGTTTCCCGCATGGCATACGGCGCAAGCACCGGAATATCACGCGGTGTTTCAACCAGTTTCACAAGCCGCAGCACGGCATCCAGAAGCGTATCGTTGAGCTGGCTTACCTTCAACCCCCGGCTGGTCTCATTCCCAGCTCGGATAGCATCATCAGATGCTTGAATCACATCAAGAATTTGGTTCATATCAAAAAGGACTTGCAGGCTTAAATACGGCGTTTCATTCGATGCCTCCATCACTTGCCCAGTAATCGGTAATTGGACTGAAGCGGTTAGGTAACTGCTCGGGTCATACTGATACACCTCTTGTCCCAGCATAACCACCTTGGAACCCTGCGCTACGACGCAAAGGGATGGCTCATAGACAGAATATACCGGTTCAGATAACCGGGAAGAGCGAATGAAGCGCAAACCGGGAACTTCCGTCTCATGCGTACCGTCTTCCGGTGTGAACTTCTCGATGATCCGGAGCAGTTCTTTTCTTTGTTTCTCGAACCATTCATCCATCCTCTTCTTCCCCCTTTGATCTATATGATTAGATTAACTTTATCTGCTTCTGGAGGATTAGGCAATCATCTTGTATGATCCGGCTACCGTCTCTCTTTCCGAAGGAACGATAATGAACATGTAAGAAATGCGAAACATGGTCCGGATCACATAACTGTAGAAAACGATGACATGTCAGGATTCGATCCGGCTTTCGCAAAGGAAAGGAGAATATTCAATGACTACGCAAAACGAACAATCCCATCCGTATGTCGGCATGTGGGTGACAAAGGACGGTTACATCCGGCATGAGCTGCTGCCGAACGGGAGGTATGACGAAGCGCGCGGTAATCGGAAGAGCGCTTATCAAGGCAGGTACACCATTGTAGGCGACCATATCGAATATGTGGATGATACAGGGTTTACAGCGGACGGCGACTTCCGCGATTCGGTGCTCTACCACGCGGGCATGATTCTCTATCGTGAAAATTAGCGGGGAGATGCCCCTTTTGTATCACAAGAGTTCGAATCGAGCAACTTAGCATAAATCAAATCCAAAGGAGAAATGTTCAATGTCCGAAATCAATGGAAAAGTCGTTGTGATTACAGGTGCAAGCAGCGGGATCGGCGAAGCTACAGCGAAGCTTCTCGCCAGCCGGGGCGCCCATGTTGTCATGGGGGCCAGACGCGTAGAAAGACTGGAAGCACTGGCTTCCCTCATTGAGGCAGAAGGAGGGTCCGCCTTATATCAACAGCTTGATGTGACAAGTATCGAGCAAATGCAGTCCATCATCCACTTGGCGCAAAGCCGGTTCGGACGGGTCGATGTCATCGTGAACAATGCCGGCGTGATGCCGCTATCACCGTTGGAAGCTTTGAAAATCGACGAATGGAACCGGATGATCGATGTCAATATCCGCGGGGTTCTGCACGGTATTGCCGCAGGTCTCCCCGTAATGAAGGAGCAGCAATTTGGCCATATGATTAACGTGGCTTCCATCGGGGCTTATTCGGTCACGCCGACGGCGGCGGTATACTGTGCAACCAAATACGCTGTTCGCGCCATCACGGAAGGTTTGCGGCAGGAAATTGATGCAAACATCCGGGTAACGCTCGTTTCTCCCGGCGTAACGGAATCCGAGCTCGCTGAGAGCATTACGGATGACGGGGCAAGGGATTTTATGAAAACGTACCGGCGCAACGCTCTTCCTGCTTCCGCTATTGCCCGAGCCATCGCCTATGCGATCGAGCAGCCGGCGGACGTCGATGTGAACGAGCTGGTGGTTCGCCCCACAGCCCGGCTTGCATGATACGATGAATAAATAAATTAAGCATCCGAAGGACGAATCAGGCAGCCGGTCGACAAAACGATCCGGCTGCCTGATTGTTTTTTAATGGTTACAAGTCCCGCTCATACCGTACTTCCTCCGATACCTCTTTGAACCCCACGGCATGATACAAGGATAAAGCCGATGAATTGGCTGTTTCAACCTGCAGTACGGCACACTCACATCCGATATTTTTGAGATAGGTCAGCGCCTGGTGCAGCAAATGCTTGGCAATGCCCTGTTGTCGCCAAGGTTCTCTGACAAAAACGTCCTCGATGACGCCATCCCCCTCTGCATCCACCCATGCCATCACGCTGCCGACCAGCGTATCATTCTCCCGGACGACAAAAGAAGTCCAAGCTTGATTCTTCCGGTTTTCCATGAGCCGCTCCATCCCAATTGGAGCCCCCGGCCAAATTTCCATGTCTGCTGCCAAGTATTCATGGATGCCGGCTCCCGACGGCATGTCCCACTGGATACAGCGATATGGTGCGGAAAGAGCGGATGGGTCCATTTCTCCAACCAGATGTCGCTGCATGGTATACAGACTTTTACTGTAGCTGAATCCTTTCGCTATAAAATATTGGGTGTTGTTCACTTCAGTGGACTGGTTACCGATCCCAACCAACGTCTGGTGAGCCGGGGGCAGGGCTGCTTTCAACTCGTATGCCCTGTTCAGCAAAGGTTCGTATAGCAGATCATAGAGATGATAGTCATTCTCCCTTTCCGGACGCGTCTTCAAGTTGAGATAAATTTGGTGTTTATGGTCCTGCGGGCTACCAGCCGGGATTTCCGAAATGACGCTGACCTGCCCTTTTCCGATCATTCGTTCTCCCTCCACTGCAATGAACACATTCGACCAATTGGCTTCGTCTCCAACCCACCAGAACACCGTTTCTCCCCTTGAAGTTACGGCAGCATACAAATCTCCCAGCATCTGAAAATCTTCTTTCGTAAAATGGCGGACTTCAATCAGTGTCATTCACAAACCTCTCTTTTTATGATCTGTAGCTCTTCACTAACAGGTTGATTTTACCATTTTACGTTTCAGTTGTTTGGTAACATTCGTTTATATTCGTTTTGGAGGTCACCGAAGATCAGGCGGTCAATTAGGACATGGCTTGCTGGTCTAACCACTCCTGTTGTGTAAGACCGTAAATGACCCTGTCTAAATATTGGTCATGTAAACGTTCGTAATTCCGGATAATCCCTTCCTGCGTGAAGCCCAATCGTTCCGGAATCGCTCGGCTCCTGATATTGCCTACCGCCGCGCCGATCTCGACTTTACGAAGCCGCAGATCATGGAACGCATGAGCGACAAACGTTCTGCATGCAGAAGTCATTAACCCCTTCCCCTCAAATGGGGAGCCTAGCCAGTAGCCTATTTCTGTTCGACCCGCTTCCCAATCGATCCCTAGAAAACCTATGGACCCTGCAATCTGTTCCTTATACCATATCCCTGCCCAGTACCCATCGTTATTGGCGAATCTTTTTAATGACCTGCTTATAAAGGCTCTTGTGTCCTCGACTTTATGTGTAAGATCAGGAAACTGCAGCCACTGCCGTATAGATTCACGACTGCTGTCAATTAAATGATAAAGCTCGTTAGCATGTCTGTCTTCCAGAATCGAAATGTATGTATCATCATTGACTATAGCCTTGTACATCGAATGACTCCTCCTTTGTCAAACATTAACGTTCTTTAATTAAGATCTTAGTCTCTCGTATCAAAATTATGAAGGGATATGGCCCGCTATACAATGAATTTTTCTGAAGTAGGCATTGCAAATCCTTGGAGTATAATTTATTATGGACATTGTAGGTCTACAATATTTCCAAACAGAAAGGAGGATCTCACTTGAACCATCCCTCTTCGCTATAGGTGCTTTGGTGTGAGGTTTACGATGGTTTCGGTCAAGCAAGAGCCTTTATGTTTAAACATACTGACAAATTTTTTTGTTTCAATTATGGATATAACAGATCTATGGAGGTTTAAAAGATCATGAGCGATTTTTTTAAGGAAGCCAGCTGGGAAAAAGCGTGGAAAGAAGATCCCGACACCTATATAAACAGGTCCAAACAGGCCGGCATCGACCCTTCTCGAGACTTTGATCATAAAGCCAAGGCTTTCCATGAGCAGTCATTTAGCCCGGAGGGAAGAAAACGAACGAATCGGATCCTGAACTGGATTGAGGGACAAGGGGTATCATTTAAGAATGCCTCTGTGCTGGACATCGGCGCCGCATCGGGCGTATTTACGGTGCCGTTTGCAGAGCGGGGAGCCCGTGTAACGGCCGTCGAGTCCTCTCCTCCACAAGTTGAATTGCTGAAGGAAAACATAGCCAAGTTTGATGAAGGCCAAATGAAGATTATCCCCGTACCGTTTGAGGAAATCGACGTTCAAGCCAATGGCTTGAGCCAGGCTTTCGATCTCGTCTTCGTTTCGATGTGCCCGGTCATTCGCGACTGGGAGAGCGTAGAGAAAGTGCTCCAATGTGCCCGAAAATTCTGTTATATCAGTCTGCCTGTTTCTTCCGCAGAACATAGTCTGGTCAATGAAATTTGGCCGCTCGTCACCGGCGAACCTTACAAGTCCAAACAAGCGGAAATGGGATATTTGCTCCATTTGCTGTATCTCAAAGGCTATTCCTATGAGTCCCTGGTCACCCGGGAAACGAAAACGGTGGAGATGTCGAAGGAAGAAGCGCTGCAGGAGATGATGAGCTGGCTTCGCAGACATGGTCTTCCTGTCGATGAGCGCAACCAAACAATCGTTGCAGACTATCTGAACCAGGCATATCCGTCTGGACAAGTATCCTTCCAACAGGGCGGTCGTTTTGGCAAGGTACTGATTCGACTGCAGGATCAGAACATGTATACCAGAGAGATTTGAGTAGGGAAATTAAGAATTGAAAGGAAGATAACGATGGCAATTCAGCATGCAACAGACGCGACGTTTAAAAAAATGATGCAGACAGAAGGCGTAACAGTCGTGAATTTTTGGGCATCATGGTGCGGTCCTTGTAAAATATTTGCTCCCATTCTGGAGGATTTTGAAAGGGAAACAAGCGGTTCGGTTAACGTGATTAAAGTGAATGTAGATGAGAACCCGGTGACCTCTTCCCAATTTCAGATTATGAGCATACCAACCACCCTTATATTCAAAGATGGCAAGCTCGTTTACCAGGAATCGGGGATTCTGCCGAAACAGATTTTGAAGGAGCTCACGGCCTAAGCATAAATCAAAGAAGCAAAACAAAGCCGGAATTCCTTCAACGGGAATCTCCGGCTTTTGCTATTGGTAAAGCTACATTTCAATCTCACAGCCGTCAAAGGAGCGGCCATCTGCGATGATTTTCACCGCCTCGGTTATTGCTTTCTTCTGAAAATCATTCAGTTTACGTTCATCACCATCCCAATCCTGCAGCCACCAGAAGAAGGAACATATATTTCGGTAATCCATAAACAAGGGAATCCGCTGAATCCAATGAGAGTCCAACGGATGATGCTTGAAGTACCCTGCAAGAAAATCATCCAAAAATCTCCGGGCAAATTCATTTTTTGACTTCCGGTCTTCTCCAGGAGACCCCCACCAAACCGCATGTGCTGCCGCAATGGCAATGTCCAGTGCATACCAGCCATAAATGCAGTCGTCAAAATCAAATACGGTAATCGTATCCCCGTCGATCATGAAATTGTAGGGATGAAAGTCATTGTGAATCAGCCCATAAGCATTTTCCTCCCGAGGAAGCGAATCGATTTGATCTTCAAGGCTTTGTAATTTATCGAGAAGCACCCTGTAACTTCCATGCTGCAAATTCGGATTGCTGAACTCGCTCTTGCTCCAATGATCTCTATGCCTGCCCTTCACCACAGGTATATAGGACTTCGAATGTTTGTGCATCTTCCCCATGGTTTCTCCCCATGCATGATAGATGTCTGTCCCCCATAAGTGACGGTTGCCTTTATCGAAGAATTTTCCCGGTGCCATGCGAAAAGCAGCAGCAATAAAACATTGCCCGTCTTCTTCATACAAGGCGGTCAACTGTTGATCCTTCGTTAAAATCGGCAGAGAGGCGTTTACGCCATGGTGTACCAAATCGTGAATCCATTCCAATTCGGCGTGTATCTTTTCTGCGTAAGCGAGAGGCTTAACCGATATCCGCAGGAAATAAAATTCATTGTTTTTCGAAAACCGGTAAACCTCATTCGTTGAATGGCTAACAAACTCCAGCGTATTCACATCAAAGTCAAACGATGCGGCCGCTTTGGACAAAATATCCGCTGTGACCATTTGAAACCTCCGTGTCTTCATGTTTGCGAACCGAGGTACTGCCCGCTATGGATATCATTATTATTTCTGTAACAGGAGTCCCTGAAAATAGGGCTCACCCTCTTTTAAAGGAACGGTTTGAAAGCTGATTTCCTTGAAATATTGCCCCGTTAGCGCTCGGACGGAACGATCTGAATAAGAAGCGAAAAAACGTTTTGGCTCACACCAGTCGTTTTCCCAAACTCCCTCGGAATCATTACCACCATATAACCCCAAATAAAATAATCCATCAGGCTTCATCACTCGTTTGATTTCCGACAGCACGCCGCCTATTTCATTTTTAGGCACATGCAGCAGACAGTTTAAGGCGTAGACAGCATCAAACGAATCGTCCTCAAATGTTAGATGATAGAAATCCATCACATACGCCTGCAGCCCTCTTTCTCTGCAGTAACGCACCATTTCACTGGATAAATCAATGCTGGTTACCTTTAGACCATGATCTTTAAAGTATAGGCTGTCTAACCCTGTTCCGGCACCGATTTCCAGAAGTTTCCTTTGACCTGAATCCTGCAGGCGGGTAAGAAACCTGTCCCTCTCGATCACCTTCCAATCCGCCGGATGCGCGTTTGCTCTTCGGTGTGAATCGATATCATACGACTTTGCCAGATTTGTTTTATCCATGTCTTTATCCCGCCTTATTCACGATTTAAACCCTGCAGCTCATCCAATACAAATCGTCCGTTCTCCCGGACCAAGACGTCATCAAACCAAAGCCACCCCCCGCCCCACTCCCCGCAGTGATTCAGCACGATATCCCAGTGGATGGAGGACAGATTGGCATGTTCTTTTCGTCAAACGCTTTACTTTCTTACTCGTATCAGTTGGCGCTCTTTCCACTCAAAATTGTCCCCCAATTGGAAAGTGGACAAATCAATTATAAGATCATCTTGGTTAGGCAAGTCCCAGGATCGATCAAATCCGTAATCCGTGCATGTGTACAGCTCCAGCTCTTCACCAATCTCTAAATGATGTCCCAAATACTCGAACAGCTCGGTTATGCATTTTCTACTGCATTGGTAGTATTCAGGCGAAGACAGCTTCTTCTCGTCATTCATTTCGAAAGATCCTCCATCAGGGTCTACCTGATAAATGTATGGCTGCCGGAACGGGCACGAAGCGTCTACTGATTTCATAGGACCCGCTACATACAAGCCGGCTGCATCTAATTCCGTTTCGTAGATATCCATCAGCTGATCCCCCTCCGGGTCCTTTTCCAGTAGCGCTTGCATAACAATCTGATCTTTCGCGGATGGGTTCACTTTTTCAATGTAATCCCGAATGGTCATTACCGTTTTGTTCTTACCGGAGGAGCCAGTAGGAAGCTCTCGGCTTGAAGCGATATAGTATTGTTGGGTCATCAGGCTTACTCCTCGAAATCATTTGGCAGGTCGTCAGTTAATCCGAAATGATGGGCAATAATATGTACGATTCTTTTGGAGGCGAGCCCGTCACCAAATGGGTTTCTCGCATTTGCCATCTGATGATAGAGATCCGGGTCCGTTAATAGTTTATTGGCTATGTTAAAAATAGAATCCTCTTGGGTTCCGGACAGGTAAACGGCATTCGCCTCAACAGCCTCTGGCCGTTCTGTAGTATCTCGCATCAGGATCAACGGCTTATTAAAAACGGGTGTTTCTTCTTGAAGTCCGCCTGAATCACTTAATACAAGATGAGAACGGGATATCAGATTGATCATATCAGGGTATTCAATGGGATCAAGCAAATGGATCCGATCATGACCGGACAGCATAGAAAATGCGGTATCTTGGACATATGGACTCAAGTGAACCGGATAAACGATATGTACATCTCGATGTTCATCAGCCACACGTCGGATCGCCTTGAACATTTGCTGCATGGATTCTCCATAATTTTCACGGCGGTGAGCCGTTACAGTAATCAATCTTCCTTGAAGTTGGACAAGATCGTTTAATTGTTCATTATGAAACTTATAATCAGCTTTGTTGGTTAGAATTGCTGCATCGACGGCAGTTTGACCGGTAATAAATATATGGTCGGAATCATAACCCTCTCTATTCAAATTGTTCTTGCTAACAGATGTCGGCGCAAATAGTAAATCTGTAATAACATCGACAATTCTGCGATTTACTTCTTCGGGCCAAGGCGAATATTTTTGATGAGAACGTAAGCCTGCTTCGACATGCCCAACCGGTATTTTATGGAAAAAGGCTGCCAAGCTCCCGCACATTGCGGTCTGGGTATCACCATGAACCATTATCATATCGGGTTTGTCCTCATTAATAATGTCGTCGAGGCCAACAATCGCAGCCGAAGTTAAGTAGGCCAGTGATTGATTTTCTTTCATCAAAGCCAAGTCGACATCGGGTTGAATATTAAAATGTGAAAGAGCTTGAGATAATTGTTCTCGGTGCTGGCCGGTAACAACCACCTTCGTCTCAAACCATTCATGATGATGACGTAATTGTTGAATCACCGGGCACATTTTCGTCGCTTCGGGCCGAGTGCCGAATATAACCATTATTTTTTTCTTCATTGTCGATTCTCTCCTTTGGTAAATCCATTCTCTGCCACGATTTTATACCGTTTCCATAATATTACTTCGTTGCGAAGCACCACATCTCCTTTTGTTCAGGAATGACTCCCTTTATAACCCAAACAGGCCGCCGTTGTTCGGCAGCCTGCAGCTTGTTTCACCTGGTGTGTATTATTGTGCTTATTCGTCCAACGCCTTCAAAATTTGATTCGCATAATCATCCCACGCTGCTTCGCCGGTGTTGATTTCTATTGCAGGAATGAGCGATTGTTTCATACATGTGCGCAGCCTTTCCTGATCCTCAACAAACTTGCGGCAAGCTTCGTCTGCAGACGGATGATTCGCCATGACATAGGACCGCCAGGCATCACCTCGGCTTTCAACAAATCGGGTCGGAACAGCTTCCGGAGACAAGGTCAAAAGAACGCATTTTGCATTGAGACGCAGCAATCGCTGTTCCAAAGCTTCGATTTTAGTATGATCTGCGAATGCCGCACGATGATTAAGATGAAATCTCTCCAAGATGAAAAAAATTCCGTTAGACGGTTTCGTTTGACCCAGAGATTCAATCCAACCGTGCAGCTGTTCAAGATAAGCGATATGCTGACTCAACAGCTGGATGTGTTCATTTTGATCCAAGGACCTCAGCACGCCGTGATCGGAATGCAGGATTTGCGAATAATGTTCACTTAGCGCGATCATCGTCCGTTCGGCATGCGAACTTAAACTATGTACTCTTTTAAATGCAGATAATACGGATGTTTTCCCAGTTGTGGATAAGCCTTCGAGTATGACGCCGCGAATCAAGCCGTTCACCTCTTTCGATAACCATTCGATACGGTTCGTAAGAGCCGGTCAGCCGGACCGGCCCCATGCAACCGTTTACCAGATCTCAATCATCGCGCTTCAGCTGGTGACTTCCAGCCGCCCTTTAAAAAACAATTCGGATGGCTCGGTAGCATCCATTTCACCGTCCAAGATCCGCTTCACATCAGCCAGTGTATCATAAAGCGTCAACCATTCACCCGGTTTCTTAGTATAGGGCTCAGATACGTAGAAAGGCTGTGCAAGATAAGCTTCGAGCCTTTCACCACGTTGGTACAGCTGTAAATCACTATCGGAAATTTTCTCCGCGCCCAGTACGGTTACCAGCGATCTCAGTTCTCTGTAACGGCGGAGCAGTTTCCGTGCTGCTTGCTGGGTGGTCAGATGAACGGCATCCAGATGCGCTCCCTCCAGAACGGTCGAGGTCGATCCGATCGGATCGATTGCCGGATAGATGCCTCTGCTGATCAGATCGGTGTCAAATCTCCACAGGGTGTCCAAAGGTCCATACGCATTATCATCGTCAGCCGCTTCACACTTAATATCTACAAGGGCGATCGTGATGGGCCGGGCTCCAACCTCCTTAAGACGATCTCGCAAGGATAATAACTCGCCGGATAAAACTTTGCTCCGATCAACGCCGAGGAGGATATCTTTTTCCCCGCGCAGCTGCACAATTTGCTGATAAACGTCCTCTTTGGCCGAATGGGAAAACTCGGATTGCTCCTGAACCAGCTCGACGCCAGAAATATCCGATTGCGGATCCCAGAACACGGTTGCGAATCCCCGTTTCTTCATGCGGAGCATCAGCTCTGCGAGCATAACGAGCTGCCCCATGTTCGGCCGTGCCACAAATCCAACCGTTCCCCCGCGAACTACCGGGGCGAGCAAATCCAACGCTTTTACACCTGTCTCGATCATACGAACACCACTCCCTCTAATAATGAGTTCATCAAGACTGCATCCCGCCAAAGAAGCAAGA
This sequence comes from Paenibacillus sp. SSG-1, assembly GCF_002224835.1. Classification (NCBI taxonomy): domain Bacteria; kingdom Bacillati; phylum Bacillota; class Bacilli; order Caryophanales; family Paenibacillaceae; genus Paenibacillus; species Paenibacillus sp. SSG-1. Next base: position 2,398,165 of record NZ_MBRK01000001.1, on the reverse strand, counting down.
GCCACCAACGTCCTTACTTCAGCGCGGCCGACGGGGATTTTCCCTGTACACAGATTGGAAACCGTTGCCGCTCTTAGACCAGCCTCCCGTGCCGCCGTCGTTAAATTGGGTACGCGTCGGCGCAGCAGTGGAACGTTAAGCTGTAACTCCTCATCCATTTTTTAGCACCTCCTTACTTTGTATAGTAATTTATTTTACTCTATAGCGCAATAGATGATGAGGATAAAATTTGCGATTGTGTGTTACCTTGTATCCAAGACATATTTAAAACCTCAACAACTCACCCATCCACCGGCAGCCGACAGCACGCAAAAAAAGCCACCTTTATTTGAAATCAGGGTGGCTTTACACATCCATATGCTTCAGTACGTGACATTAGCTTTCCTTTGGTCGATTAGCCTTCTTTTGGCCGGTGGGTTTTCGTAAATTGTTCAAAAAACGGCGTAGTATCCCGGGCGGCCATCGTCGTTTCACTGCCCGTGGTCCATCCGATTTCTGCCCTCCAGCTGCCGAGCATTCCCTGGTGCAGCAACGCCTCTTCGCTGACCTCCACGGATCGGTCCGCATAAGGCGCTACATACAAAGCATCAACTGGACAATACGCTTCGCACATAAAGCATGTCTGGCAGTCTTCCTGCCTCGCGATCACAAGCTGTCCATCCTGCATATCAAACACGTTGGTTGGACAGACCTTTACGCAGATGGAACAACCGATGCACCGCTCCCCGCTGACCAGCTCGATCATAAGACCATCCCCTCCTTCGGCGTGAGTTCGGACGCATGAGGGACTTTTTCCGCCCGGATATGAATCCTGTCGACTCCCGACACCAGAAGGCGGTGGGTCTGACGGGGATCCAGCTGGGGGTATTCCGCAAAGGCATGCAGCCCGCGGCTCTCTTTGCGCGCAAGGGCGGCCGAGTACATCCATCTCGCCGTAGCCACCATGCCTGCCGCTTCCCGGGCACGGACACGATGACGGTGATCGTCAGATACGCTGTCATGCAAAAAAGGAACAAGCCCGTGCAAACGCTCGAGAGACGCCCTGATGACCGGTTCGCTGCGAAAAAAGTTAATCGACAAGGGGAACACCTCGTGCTGAACGGCCGAGATGATTTGCGGGACGTCCATCAGCCGGTCGGCGTCGGAGTGCTGCACCAAACCGTATCGTCCTGCAGGCGTCAGATCCCGCTTACAAGCATCCTTGGATTGGGATAATGCATACTCCGCAGCACCTTCGCCCGCCCAGTTTCCGCTGCATATCGCCCAGGAAGCGTTATACGCTCCTCCGCCTGAAATGGCGCCCGTTACTTTCTCCCGCGAGGCGGCATCTCCTGCTGCATATAAACCCGGAACGCTCGTAAGGCATTCGTTCCCAGTGAGCCGCAGCCCGCCCGTCCCGCGCATCGTCCCTTCGTACCGGAGCGTGAGCGGAAACTTATCTCGGAACGGATCGATGCCCGCGCGCTCGAGCGGCATAAAGAAGATCGGATGCGCGTGACGAAGAAATCGCCGCTTCTCCTCTGTGTCGGCCAAATTGATCGAAGCGTACACCGGTCCTTTCAGGAGATGCTGCTGCAGACTGCCGAAGGCGCGGTCTCCCCGGCCGATCACGCGTCCTTCTTGATCATAGAGCGTAGACCAAGCCAGCATTCTCCCCCGGGTCACACTGCCAAAGGCGGCGCTCGGCGCATATTGGCGGCTGAATTCCATCCCGGAAAGCTCGGCTCCCGTTTCGGTGGCCATAAGCAATCCCTCGCCGGTAAGTACGTTGCAGCCCAATCCATTGCTCAGAAACGCGCAGCCGCCGGTAGCCAGAACGACCGCATTGGAGCGTACTTCCCATTCTTGGCCCGTCAGCCGGTTCACGCCTCTTGCTCCCCCGACGCCATTCGCATCGTGCAGCAGCTCCAGCGCAGGGGACTGATCCAATATACGCACACCGGCCTGCCGGACCGCCCGGCGCATCAGCTTCATATATTCGGGGCCGTGCAAATGCGTGCGGAGCGGATCCCCGTTATGATCTTTCGGAAAGGGATATCCCCATTCTCCGACTTTCTCCAAATAGGTCTCCACCTCATCCAGAACCCGGTGAATCCAGGCATTCTCCGACAGGTAGCCGCCTGCCTTGAGCCTGCTCTGCACGGCATCTTCCCGCAGCTCGGCAACGGGAGGAATCACCAGCAGGGTTGTTCCTCCGGGTGCCGTCGCACCGCTGCTGCCCAAGAAGCCTTTATCCGCAAGCACAACCCTCGCTCCCTTGGACGCGGCTCTCCATGCCGCCCAAGCGCCAGCTGGCCCGCCACCAAGAACCAGTACATCCGTGGTTAATTGAATATCCATGTTGGGTGCCATCCGCTGCAATCCCCCCTGTCGTCCTGAACGTGGTTATTTCAGCACCCAGTCGTTTAGATCAAAATCTTTTTTCGCAAGCTTCTCTTGAACCAGAAAATCTTTCGTTCCTTCGATCAACTTTAAGCCGTCATCGGTAAACGGCGTATCCTTGATCTCGCTGATCGGGCTGATCTTCTTGATAACTTCCGGAGTCGTTCCCTGCGCATCCGCGACAAATTGGTAGTATTCGTCTTCGTGCTGCTTTAAGTCATCCAGCGCCTTTTTGCGCGCTTCGTTCCATATTTTCGGAAAGTCGGGGAATTTGGCCAGAAAAGCGTCCGACACGACGGTAGCACTCGTACCGATCAGATCGGGATGTTTGGTGGCATCGTCAAGCAGCGGATAACCTTCGTCAATCTGCTTCATCGCCTGCACGCCGTTGTTGGTCAACGCGTCGACATCCCCCCTTGCCAAAGCAGCCTGCGCGTCGGGAATCAGCATGTGAACCAGCTTATAATCCTTTACGCCCTCCTGCTTGAGCAAGCCAACGACATAGCGGTGCATAAAAGATCCCTTTTGAATGGCAATCGTTTTGCCTTCCAAATCTTTGATGGACTTAGCTCCGCCTTTTTTGGCAAACAAGTACCCGATGGAATAGGTCGCTGGCTGGGAAATCAAACGTGTTTTCGCACCGGAGGCGTAAGCGATGATCGCCGGTGTATCGCCAAGACTGCCCGCGTCCAGCCGGCCGCTGACTAATGATTCCGTTTGGTCGGGTCCGTTAGGGAAGCCGGTCAGGTTGACCTGCGTAATCCCATGCTTCTTCAGCTCCTCCTGAATAATCCCTTTATGGAATCCCCAGCCTTCAGCTCCGCTTGACGGCACATTTAATTTATTGATCCCGATGTAGCCATAATTGAGCACCGTCGGCTTATCCGCGGCAGCTTCGGCAGCATCCCCGGTGCGCTTGGACGGCGAGCAGCCCTGAACCACGATGACGGCTAGCAGACCTGCAAGAATGACAGCTGACTTCCAAAAGCGGCCGTGTTTGGTGTTTTTATGATGCGTTGTCTTCATGATTGGCTCCCCCACTTCAGTCGATAATTAAAATCCGCTCCGCTTCGACAGCTGATACATATATTCGTGACTGGCGACAGGCTTGCGGCCTTTCCCCCAGCCAACCTTCTCCCGGTATCCTCCCATCAGGCCTTGTTCTGACAGCTCGCTTTCCGTGACACCGATGACCGACTCGGATTCCGGGGCGACATACAAGGCGTCGACAGGGCAGTACAGCTCGCACATAAAACAGGTCTGGCAATCGCTTTGCCGGGCGATCACGGGAATCCCGTCAGCAACGCGATCGAATACGTTGGTAGGACATACAGACACGCATTGATTGCAGGCAATGCATTTGCTTTCACTGATAACTTCAATCAATGGACGACGACCTCCTTACGGACTTGTTCTGGACGAACCCACAACTGGTCCAATCCGCCAGTGATCAGGCGGTAGTGCTGATTGTCGTCCATCCCGGCAAAATCGCTGCGCTTATGCATGCCCCTGGATTCTGTCCGGGCCAAGGCGGATGTGTACATCCAACGGGCCGTTGCCGTCATGGCGGCCGCTTCCCTTGCTTTGACGCCATCCACGGTGTGCTCGATAGCCTGCTCCCGCTGCTCGTTCCATAAGCCGTTCAGCCTGTTCAAAGACTGGGTCATCACCTCACCGGTCCGGAACAGGTTGCGGTCATAAGGTTTGACCTCATCCTGAACGGCCTGCACCCATTCCGCTGCCCGGCTTGGTTTAACGCTGCCTTTGCCTTCCTCCACGATCGGCTGGGTGGACTTTCGCTCTAAATTGCGGCTTCCATCCTGGGCACCCAGCTTCTTGACGTAGGCCGCCGCACCTTCTCCGGCGAAGGAGCCGGAGGACATAGCCCAAGCTGCATTGTGGCTCCCTCCTCCGGTAAACCCGCCGCAAATCAGCTCCCGGGTAGCGGCATCGCCCGCCGCATAGAGCCCGGGCACATCGGTTGCGCAGAGCTCATCCGCCAGCCGGATGCCGCCGGTACCACGGACTGTCCCTTCCAGGCGAAGCGTAACCGGGAACGGGTCCGTAAACGGATCGATGCCGCGGCGGTCGAACGGCAAGAAGAAGTTGGTCTGGCCCACCCGGAGCAGCGGCTTCAAGTGCTCTGGCGCCTGATCCAGGACGGCATAGACCTGCCGGCCTTCCATAAGATTACGAGCAATCACGGAACGCCCCCGCTTGGAACCGGCTCCTTCAACAATCGTGCCGTCTTCATAATAGAAGCTGGCATAGCTGTAATAAGCCGTCTTCGTCACGGACGAGAATGTCGGGCAAATCGCGTAAGCGTTGGAAAATTCCATGCCGGACAAATTTGCCCCGGTCTCAGCAGCCATTAGATATCCGTCGCCTGTGAGGACGTTGCAGCCGAGCGCTTTGCTGAGAAAGGCGCAGCCGCCTGTGGCGATCACAACCGCTCCGGCCTCCACCGTCCACGGGATACCCGTCTGCGTATTGACTCCTGCAGCACCTCCCACGCCATGCTCGTCGGCCAGCAGCTCCAGCGCCGGGCTGTGGTCCAGAATCGTCACGCCCGCCTTCCTGACGACCTTGCGCATGAGGCGCATATATTCAGGCCCCTGCAGGCTGCGCCGGTGCTGATTGCCCTCGTCATCCAGCGGGAACGGGTACCCCCAGCCTGCCAACTGGTTCATATTGGCATAGGTGCGGTCGAGCACCCGGTTCATCCAGCGGTGTTCCGCCAGTCTTCCGCCCATGTCATAGCGGCTGGCTTTGGCTTCTTCCCTCAGCCGTTCATCCGGCTTCACATACCACACTCCCGTGCCTGAAGGCGCCGTTGCCCCGCTGGATCCGCAATACCCTTTATCGGCAAGCACCACTCTGGCTCC
>NZ_MBRK01000001.1:2370800-2392888 GCF_002224835.1 Paenibacillus sp. SSG-1 | reverse complement strand
CCGTCGCGGGGCCCAAGGTCCCCGCCGGTCCCCCGCCGATCACCAATACGTCCGTTTTCAAATGCTGCGCCTGTTCCTGAATTGCCATTTGCCACGCCTCCTATTTTTCGGAATTGGATTTAACCACGATAGGAATCACGCCAATGAAGCCACCTGCGCTCCAGCAGGCGAACCAGCGAATCGATCAGCTTGCCTACAACCGCGAAGATCAGAATGCCGACAAAAATAACCGGGGTATCCGAGTTTTGCTTGGCTTCATTGATCATAAAACCGATCCCGGCCGTAGAACCTACGAGTTCCGCAACGACAAGGCTGATCCACGATACAGCCAGCGACAATCTGACGCCAAGCAGGATGCTCGGCAGTGCCCCGGGAACAATCAGCCGCGTGAACCGTTGATACGGCTTGAATTCGAGGACCCTGCCCACTTCGAACCATTTACCGTCCACTTGGCGAATCCCAGCGTATGTATTGATATACATGGGAAAAAAAGAACCGGAAATGATGATGGCAATCTTGGAGGTTTCGCCAAAGCCAAACCACAATATGATCAAGGGTGCGATGGCCAAATGTGGAACCAGCCGCAGCACCTGGATGCTGGGATCGAGCAAATACTCCGCCTTGCGGAACATACCGGTAAAACATCCAAACACCAGTCCAAGCAGCCCTCCAATCGCAAATCCGAGGAGCGTACGCTGTATACTCACTCCAATCTGGTAGGCAAGATCACCCGAGGCAATGAGATGAATCAACGATTTCAGAATGACCCACGGCGTCGGCATGAATTCGGGCGATATCCAGCCTGCGCCGCCTGCCCATTGCCACAACACCACCACCACAACCGGTATAATAGCTGCCCATAACAGATCGGCCCACCATCTCTTGGAGCTCCTCGGCTGCCTGTTCGTTTGTACGATATCCGCTGTAACCTTAACTGCATCCTCCCCACCCGCGGGATTTGAGTGTGGAGGTGAATGGATACCAAGATCTTGTTTAACCGTTGTTTGGGGAATCGGCATTTCGCTTTGCAGGCTCATTTGTATACCTCCTTACCTGGAATAGCTTTCCTTCCACCTTAACAACCTGCGCTCCCCCAGCCGAACGATATAATCCGTAATGAGTCCCGCGGCCGCAAACACGATAATGCCTACGAAAACAACCGGCGTATCGGCAAACTGGCGGGCATCGGACATCATATAACCGACACCGGAAGTCGAAGCGATTAATTCGGCTACCACCAGACCCAGCCACGATAACCCGATCGATAACCGGGTTCCCAGGAGAATGTTAGGAAGCGCCGCCGGGATCACCAGCCTTCTGATCTGCTGGATGCGGCTGTACCCGAGCACACGGGTCACTTCGAACCATTTGTTATCCACATTACGGATACCGAGATAAGTATTGATATAGAGTGGGAAGAAGGCCCCTTTGGCGATCAACAGAATTTTGGATTCCTCGCCAATTCCGAACCAAAGAATAAACAGCGGCACGACAGCAAGGCTCGGAATCATGCGGATCATTTGAAGCGTAGGATCAAACATCTTTTCGACTTTCGCAAACAGACCGACCAGTATTCCGAACAAGAGTCCCAAGCTCCCCCCGAGCGCAAATCCTGCAAGTGCCCGTACGGCGCTGATCCGGAAATGATCCCATAAATCACCGGATTGAGCGAGACCGGCAAAGGCCTTCAGAATCACGAGAGGCGTCGGGAACAACAAATCGGATATATACCCCAGCTGTCCGAAGATCTGCCACAAAACAAGGACGGCTCCCGGCAGAATCAGTCCCAGCCCGAGAAGCTTCCACCTTCTGAGGCCCGCTCTAAGGGATGGCCCTGCTGCTGAAATTTCGTGACTCATACAATCACCTGCCTTCCTGACATGAGTACAAGATTTTTATATACCTGCCCCATCCGTAAGCTCTAATTCATCCAGGGAATCCAGCAGCTTAAGCACGCGGAGCCGAAGCTCTTGAAAGGATGAAGTCGTTTTCTTCCGGGGATAGGGAAGATCGATCGGCACGATGCTCTTGATTTGACCCGGCCGCGGCTTGAGAATGACGACCCGGTTGGCCAGAAATACGGCTTCATCAATGTCATGGGTGACAAAAATCATCGTCGTCTGATTTCTGCGCCAAATGTCCAGCAGCACATCCTGCATATGCGCCCTGGTGAACGCGTCCAATGCGCCAAACGGTTCATCCAGCAGCAGCACCCGGGGATTACGCAGCAGCGCCCTTGCGATTGCCACCCGTTGGGCCATGCCTCCGGACAGCTCTTTGGGATAGGCTTTTTCAAAGCCCCTAAGTTTGACCAGTTCGATGAGTTCATCGACCTTGCGCCTAACCTCGGGATCACGCAGTGACAGATCCGCGGCAATATTTTTTTCCACCGTCAGCCAAGGAAATAGACGATGCTCCTGAAAAATAAATCCTTTGTCGATTCCCGGTCCCGTAATGTTCTGGCCGCCAAGTGTAATGGTGCCGGAATACTGTCCGTCCAGCCCGGCGATGATGCGCAGCAGCGTGCTTTTCCCGCAGCCGCTCGGACCGATGACCGTAATGAACTCTCCTTCCCGGATGTTCAAATCCACTTTGTGCAGTGCTTCAACACGTCCTTTGGCTGTTTCAAAGCTTTTACTCAGCGCCGTGATGTTTAGCAAAGTCTCCGCCATATGCTCTGCCTCCCTTTAGAAATCAAATGATGCGACAAGCCAAATTGATATTTTCCTACCCGTTTACTTGGATATATGACAGCACTTTATCATTCTAAATCCGATTCAACAAGTAGGGATTAATAAATTCAATTGCTAATTCAAAATTCTGATCCACTCTTTTTAGCGGGGTATACAAAATCTCAGGTTAGGTCGTATGATAGTACGGTAGATTGGTTTTCAGTAATGGAGGTTGTCATCATGATCATCCGAGAAATCGAGGAAAAAGATAATAAGCCGGTCGAGCAGCTAATCCGGACATGCTTGATTGAGTTTGGTGCGAACAAGCCCGGAACCGCCTGGGCCGATCCCGATTTAGGTAACTTTTATCACGTATATCGCCCTGAAGGATCAAAATATTGGGTGGCCGAAGATGAGGGCCGTATTGCCGCCGGATGCGGCATTGGACCTGTGCCAGGTTTCCCGCACATTTGCGAACTGCAGAAAATGTACGCCTGCCAAGAAGCCAGGGGAACGGGGATCGCGGCGGAGCTGCTGCGGGTTGCGCTCGATTTTGCCAAAGAGCATTACGAGCAGTGCTACCTGGAAACATTCCACAACATGACGGCGGCCAACAAATTTTATCTCAAGCACGGGTTTGTTCCGATGGACAAGCCGCTGAGCGCGACCGAACATTTTGCCTGTGACGCCTGGTATATCAAGACGCTGTGAACAGCAAAAAAAGCACCCGCAGGGTGCTTTCATTCGTTTTACACGATCGGCTTTTCCATCACATAATCGTCCATGACAAAACCGTTTCCGATATCGGCCACTTGCGTGCGCACGGTTTTAAACCCTTTTTTCTCATACACCGCAATCGTCGAGTCGTTATGCCGGTTCACGGTAAGCCAGATGGCGCTTAAGCACCGATCTTTGCATAGAGTTGTCAGAAACTCCATAGCCCGGCTTGCGTACCCATGCCCCCTGTACTCCTTGGCAATGTACAATTTGCTCAGGAACAGCTTGCCCTCTTCCTGCTTGACTCCGATATATCCAGCATGAGCCCCGTCAACATTGATAAAGAAATACTCGTATCCTTGATGTTGAATTTGGTCGGTTATCGCGGGAACCGATTGAAATTTGTCGACCATGTACTTGATTTGATCCCGTGTGATGATGCGGATAAAGTATTCGTGCCAAATCCCATAGGCCAGATCAGCCAGTGCCGCAATCTCCTCTTCGGTGTTTACTTGAGTTAACATAACTTCCACTCACGCTGCCCCCTCATTCCCAGTGCTTAAAGCTGCTGCCATTCTAGCACATCCGATCTTCTCGTGACAAACGTGAGCGTGTTATACACCGCAGCGATCTCTATTCGGAGGGATACTGTTTGACCCTTACCGTTAGACCCTCTAAGTCAAGTCTGGGAAAACCCGTTAATGCATACTCCTCACCGCATAATTCGACACCGCTTTCAATCCATTCGGCATCCTGCTCCGAACTGCGGAACAAGACCTCGACGGCAGAACCTGCAGTTAACATGATACCCGTGTTTCCGACTGTATACTGTCCATCAGCGGTCTTTATCAACGTACCTTGGGCAATCACGCGTGCCCCAATGCCTTGAATCAGGCGGCGGACGGCGGATAGCTCGTCTTCCACTTTGGCGAATGTCGAACACAGATACATATCGTCCGGATCAGCCGGGTCAAAATGCTCACTCCACGTGCCGTCAATCTGCCGAAGGCCATGGGTGATTTCTTTCAGATGGGCTTCCAAGTTTAATAGTTCCTGTAGCATCGTATCCTTTGTCATGCGAACCCCTTATCCATAAAAAATTTATTGACGCTGTCTCACCAAAAACGTTTTCTGAACATGACAATCCCGGCAAGCAACCACAGCAAGCCTGAGAGCTAAATGATTCGGTAATCGCTTACAAAAACGGTTTGAATCAAACGCACCATTCATGATATGGTACTCAAGTATGCTCCACTAAACTATAATAAAGTTTGTAACAAGTAAACAGGAATTTTCACATTCATAAGCCTGTAATCCGGCTTGCAATAACTAATGATGACTGAATTTCTTTATTACAACTATGCTTATTATAAAAGTAAACCATTTTTAGAATCCATAGAGCAACTAAATATTATTTGTAATTATTAAATATAGTTTTCATCATGCCGTCCGAATGTGGATAAAACGGAACAAGGGGGATTCCGCATGGATTTGAAAAGGCTGCAAAATCTCGTTCCAGACGTTGTTTTCTTCGTGGACAGGCGCTGTTTCCCACAATGGGAAATTATTCGCCAGACGATCAATTTTCAGGATTTGACGTTTGTTGTCGAAGGGAAATCCAATTATTTTATTAATGGCGTTAAATATACGGTGGAAGCCGGGGATGTGATTTACATACCCGTAGGCAGCGTTCGCGAAGCTTACACCTTTACGGACTGTCCAATGCACTCTTACGCATTCAACTTCAAATGGCTTGCTCCCGGCAGATCGGAAGCGCTTCCACTTCAGACCGTTACGAAAAACCTCATCACGAGCGAAATCCTGGGTTACATCAAGCAGTTCACCCAGGTGTGGATGCGCAAGCATCCGGGCTATATCATGCATGCAAGAGCGCTGTTTATGCTTATCGTCCATCATGTCCTCATCACCAATACCTACCGCAGCGCCGGACATCATCCTGTTGATCCACGCGTCAACAAGGTGCTCGAATATATTATCGACCATTATCCGGAGGATCTGCATTTAAGTGGGATGGCGGATATCGTCAACCTGAACCCCGTTTATTTCGGCAAATTGTTCAAACAAGTCACAGGATATTCCTTCAAGGAATATGTGAACCAGATCCGGATTAATCAAGCGGAAATGCTCTTGTCCACCGGAGGCTTCACCGTGACCCAGGTTGCGGACCGCTGCGGATTCCATGATATATCGTATTTCAGCAACGTATTTAAGTCGATCAAAGGATATCCTCCTTCAGCCGTTTCGAAGTCATGACAAAGGTCAGAAATCCGGAATGTTGAACCGCCTCCTGGGTGGAATATATTACCTCTGCCCCCCCCGGTTTCTCCACTAAATAAACGAGTGCATGGTACCGATATATTGGTTATTCCAATCCGAGAGGGTGCACAAACGTGAAATCAAAGAAGATATTTAGATTCCGGAGTTTAATGGCGCTGAGCACGCTGCTGCTGGCCGTTCTGTTCGTCGTCGTGATCAGCGCTCAAACGTGGATCTCCTATAATGAGCAGAAAAGTCTGTTCCAGGAACGGTTTGAAGGGCTCGGAAGCGTTCTTGAGTCCCAGCTGGATACCAATATAAGCCAAGTGAAGCAGATTGCCAAAGCGGTAGCTAATCATGAGCCGACGGATACGGAGCCTTTTCAGGTCATTCGCAGTCAGCTGAAGGCGATGGTTAGCAAAGACCAAGGCATTGGCAACGCCTATATTCTGACTACAGAAAAAATGGAACGCAACGGTAACAGAGCCGTTATGAATTTGCAGGGCCCGGATGATCAAATGCTGCAGCCGGGAACGGAATACGTGATGCCTGCTTATTTTGAACATGCTTTTGATCAGACGATAAAAGAAGGCTCGGCCGTAACCGTTCCTTACGACGACGAGTTGGGGACCTGGGTGACCTATCTTTCAGCCGTGACAGATGAACAAGGGAACATCGTCTCGGTCTTCGGCATCGATTTCGACTATGACGGAATTCAGACGCGCCTCTCCGAAATCCTTTGGACAAGCCTGGCGGGTGGAGCCGTGTTCCTCGTCGCAGCCATCATTATCGTATCGGTTGCTGTCCGATATGCCCTTAAACCCCTTCGCCGACTAGCGGAAGTGTCCCAATTGGCTGCCGAAGGCGATTTGACCGTCAGTATCCCGGTCAAAAGCAGAAACGAGATCGGCCAAGCGGCAGATGCGTTTAATAGTATGGTTTCGAGTTTGCGTGAGCTGGCTGGCAATGTTCAGCATACTTCCCGCGAAGTTACCGATGAAGCCAAGCTGATGCAGGAAAGTGCCCAGCAAACGGCGCAGGCCACTAACGAAATTACCGAAGCGATCAGCCAGGTCGCCGCTGATTCGGAGACGCAGCTTCATAGCTCGACGGAATGCCAGCGGGCCATGTCTGAAATGGCCGTGGGCATCCAGCGTATCGCCGAGTCCTCCAGCGTTGTCTCGGATCTTGCTGCGAATACGACCGAGCGCGCGGTTGAAGGCGAATCCGTCATGAAGAAATCACTGGAGCAGATGCAGACGATTGAGAACAATTTGTCTGATTCCGTTGGAACCATGCGGGAGCTGGAAGAGCTGAGCCGGCAAATCGGGGGAATTCTGGCCCTCATTGCGGATGTGGCCAACCAGACGAACCTGCTGGCCCTTAACGCTTCCATCGAAGCGGCCCGGGCTGGCGAGCACGGCCGTGGATTTGCTGTGGTCGCCCAGCAAATCCGCAAGCTTGCAGAGCAGTCGAAAAATTCGTCCGAGCAGGTGAAAGAAATCCTCGAAGGCATCGGAGACCGGACGAATGAGGCGGTAGCTTCCCTCCAGCGTTCTTCCGACGAGGCCCGCATGGGTACGCAGATCGCGCTGCAGGCCGGCGACAGTTTCCGGGCCATCGTGCAGGCCATCCGCGAAGTATCCGCCCAGGTCCAGGAAGTATCTGCCGCTTCGGAGCAGATGTCCGCGGGCAGCGAGGAAATTGCGGCTTCGCTGGAAGAGCTGGAGCGCATCACCACCTCCTCCGCCATGCAAACACAGCGCGTTGCGGCTTCTTCCGAGGAGCAGCTCGCATCGATGGAAGAAATCGCGAGCTCTTCCGAGCAGCTTCTGACGATGGCGCGCAACCTGTCGCAAATCATCAGCAAGTTCCGGGTATAACTCGAATCATCTGCAAAAAGGGTAAGCCATTAGGCTTACCCTTTTTTAACGGAGATGTCGTGCCCTGCTGACCCCCGTTTCTATTTCCCCAATCCCTATTCCACCTTAAAATGATCTGCACAAAAAAGCTGCGACGGTTCGCAGCTATAGATTATTGAATCAAATGATTCAACCTCTAGGACTCAAAAGGATAAAATACGTTCCATGATTCGTACCAGCATACCCAGAGCATTCTCAGCAAAGTTGACCGAGTGATCGATCAGCCGCCCGAAGCAGGAAATCAGAATGATAAAAAGCATGACGTAAAGTGCGATATTTAATAGATGGTTTTCTTGTTTGTCTTCCATTACGGTTCACCTTCACTTTCCCTTTCCTTATTTAATCAAAGTATACATGTGAACCGGCTTACCACCTATTGATTTCACTTACACCTATCTTACACACTTGTAAGTTCCGGGGATGATCCGTCACCTAAAGAGCTGAAAATTTAGCTGCATTTAACCGGCTTGCCCCACCGTTTCTGTGATATATTGAGGTTAAAGCTGGAAGTCCAAATCATGCAGTGGAGAATAGGAGGACGTAAAGCGTGACCACATTTCCTCAGATCACAGACGATGAGCGAATCAGGCGGCTGCAGCATCCCGGAAGACCGGTAAGAATCGTTTTGGATACGGATACCTTTAACGAAATCGATGATCAGTTCGCTGTCATCTATGCCATGAAATCAGGCACCAGCGTTACAGTCGAAGCCTTGTATGCCGCACCTTTTTACAACGAACTGTCGGAAAGCCCATTGGACGGTATGGAAAAAAGCTACCAGGAGATCTTGAAAATCCGGCAGCTTGCCCAGCGGGAGGATATCCCCGTTCACCGGGGATCAGCGAGCTATCTTCCCGGCGCTGATGTGCCTGTGGACAGCGATGCGGCACGGGATTTGGTCCAACGGGCTCTGGCCTCTTCACCGGACGATCCGCTGTATGTCGTTGCGATCGGAGCCATCACGAATGTGGCCTCGGCCATTCTGCTGGAACCGGAGATTATCAACCGGATCGTCGTCGTATGGCTGAGCGGCCATTCGCTGCATTGGCCGGATACGCGCGAGTTCAACCTCGCGCAGGATCTGCATGGCTCAAGGCTGCTGCTCGGCTGCGGTGTCCCTCTTGTTCTCGTCCCATGCATGGGAACGGCATCTCATCTCCTGACGACCCTCTCGGAACTGGAAACCCATATGAAGCATAAAGGAGTATTGGGACAATATCTCTATGACACGTACCGGAATTGTTCGCCGGATCATTACGCGTATTCCCGCGTCATTTGGGACATCTCTGTCATCGCCTGGCTGGCTGTTCCGGAAGCCTGCCCCAGCATTTTGGTTCCCAGCCCGCGAATTTCAGAAGATTTCCGTTGGGTGAATGACCCTACGCGGCATCAGATCCGTTATATTTACCATGTGAACCGGGATGCCGTATTCCGCGATCTGTTCAACAAGATTGCCGAAGTGAAGTAATTTCTTATGAGCTGCTGCTCCCTTGATAGGAAGTAGTCGGCTCTTTTTTAAAATATATGAAAGTACATGTACCCGGGGACTTGCTGCCTCTGATCGCAAAATTCGCCAGAAAAACACCTGCTAAATGCGGTCTGGCTCCGTTGAATGTACATTGTACAAAGATTTTCTAATAATTCGACAAAAATCTTGATTAATTTCTGGAATTCTGTTTAATTATAGTTGATTAACGATTGTGTATGGGGGTGACCATTCCAATTTGAATAAGGAAATGATTCTTTCTGCAGCTGAAACGAATACAGAAATTACGATTCATCTGGTGAGCGGAGAGTTCTATACCGGAGTTTGCCATAGAACCGACGACCCCCGGACATTCGTTATCGTTTCTAATGACCGTAAACCTGTCACCGTCCCCTTTTGGACCGTCAAACGCGTTCAATGGGTTCATTCATAAAGACTCTGCCAGTATGACTGGCGGAGTCTTTCTTTCATATGATTGAATTCATCAATTTTCAGCGATGCTGAATGAATCCCTCTGCTTCCTCAATCCGCAGAAATAACGGGCGCTCGTCAGGTGTACGGTTGGGAGCATGGAGGGTCAATACAAGCTTACCGTCAAACGTCCGGAATACCATGCCATGTCCTCCGTCATTCCGATACAGTGCTTCCGGCTGATGTATCCATGGTCCGGTGACGCCCCCTGTCGCCGAGCGCGCAACACCCAGCGCATACCAGTTGTCGATAAAGCTGGCCCACAGCATGTATACATGACCGGATTCACCGCGGAACAAAAAGGGGCCGTCCGTGACATAATTGACCGTTTCCTTATATCGCGGCGACTCGTAGGGCGTCGTCCACGGCGCTTCAGATGCCCGAAACAGCGTGATTGGTTCTCCGGCCGGCTCGGATAAATCGCTGCTCAATCGCATCGCACACACTTCACCGTCCCCGACCTGCTGCCATTCGTGGCAGAAGATCATCCATGGCTGCCCTTCTGGGTCCATAAATAGGCTCCCATCCAGTGAACTCCAGGCTTCCGGAGTGACAGGGCCGCTGCTGTGAGGCATGAATGGCCCCAGCGGACCGGGTGACGACAGAACTGACGTGCCAAGACGCCCGTTGTCGCGCCGGCGAAACGTGGCGAACATATAGAATTTATCGTGCAATGCATAAACCTCAGGCGCCCAAAAATTCGTATCGGAATAAAAATCGGCTCCGGGCCTGAATACAGGGTACGGCCCGTCCCAATCCTCCAGATCGTTGCTGATATAAGCGTCGAATCCGGTTCCAGGCCCCCAAATGTTAGCATCCGTACTCCCGTATAAATAATATCTGCCTTCCTCTGGGAGGGGTAACACAAACGGGTCCCGAATCTGAATCTCTTTCCTTTTCATGGCAAGACCTCCTTAAGAATATGTCGGATAAATGATGCCAACATCTCTGGCTTGTTTCAGTTCTCCATCGCCGTACTTGAGATACTCATTACCTTTGACCGAAAAAGGGATGCTCCGGCCTTCCCATTCCAATCGGCCATCAACCGTCCGCACACTCATTCCAAGAATACCCCGCAGGCTTCCCTCCCGGTCCGTAACGACCCGGACGCCGGAAGGGAATTTCATATAAGCTTGACCCTCCCGGTAAATGACCGACTTGTCACGCAGATTGACCAGCTCATAGAGCACCCTGTCTATGGATCGTGCATAAGCCGTCTCGCCGGCGACCTCCTCTCCATGATCCATCGCAGACGGGAGAAGCCCTGTGAACCAGACTTCCCCATCGGGTCTAGGCAGGATTCCGCTAAGCCGTTCCACGTAGTCGAGCAGGCACAAGATGGCAGGCGAATAGGCTTCGGTAAAGCCCTCTTCCCCTGTCCAGGGACTGACGGTCTGCGCGAAACGCTCGGCCCTGGCCAATGAACACAAGATCGGCTGCATGGCCCATGTCAGCTCGACATGCCGGTGATGATGCTCAAAGGCATGCGGTGCCCGGATCAGGCTGAGAAAGTTGGACGGCCCCGCCCAGCTGTTGTAGCTGGAGAACGGGTCGAACCGCGGATCATCCATCGCAATGGAGGTAAACGGATATTTGGCAAAAAACTTGCGCGTATTCAGCAAGTAACGCGACAGCATCGCATCAAAAAATTCACGGTCACCGACTTCACAGGCGAGTACGCGCAGCAGAACATCGGACTGAACACGGACAAATCGGTTCTGACGGTCACGGTCGTAGAAAAAGGCGTCTTCCTCGTCAAAACAGTACCCGAAGAGGCTGTCAGCGCTCTGCTTAGCTTTGGAAATCCACCCCTCACCAAGCAAGCCCAGCTCCTCGGCGATTTTGGCCAAATACAAACGCTGACAATATACGTTCGCCGTAAGGTCCGGCGCCAGAAACGGTAAAACTGGCGAATCGGAATCGAACCGGCTCGGATCGCCATGGTGTGGCGTGTCCGGCACATGCCAGAAGCGCGGCGACAGATCATGGCCCGTATCGAAAGCCGAAAATGCCTCGACACAGCCGGTCCCCCGGGTATTACGTTGAGCAGCCAACCAGAGATCATAGCGTTCCATCGCCTGGTACATCATCCGCAGAAACGCATGGTCCCGCCCTTGCAGCAAATAATGATTCCAGATGCTGCGGGCAAGCGGGGTAACAAGCTGGATTTGGCGGTAAGCAGGCCCGTCGCCCGTAATTTTGTAAGGGAGCAGACCATCGGCCCGCTGGTGCAGCGCAAAGGAGCGGAACGTCGATTGCGCCACGCTCGGCAGGAAACGTGACAGCAGCTCCGCGTTGATCGTGCCGGTGCTTTCGAGCCAGCAGCCAAGATATATCCCTCCTTCCTGCAGCATCGGTACGCCGCCAACAATAGCGATGCAGTCAAGCAGCCTGCGAACCGCCTTGTAATAGACACTTTCAAGCTTGCCTTCGGATGCGGCAAACCGGACACCGCTCCGCTTCCACTCGGCAACAACATCTAAGTCCGGCGCTTTCCCGGGCTCTCCAATCCGATGTTCCACGTTCACCGCCCTTAATTTTTCTAACAGCGCCTTCTCATCCACGATCATTCTCCTCGCTTTCCGTGTTTCTTCTATCAGAAAAAAGCCCCGCCAAGTCTCTGCCGCAGCGGATGACCTTTCGGGGCCATTGATTATGGGATCGGCGTCATCGCCAGATATGCCGGATACTGCCGAATACTTATTGATTGCTTTGGAAAATTTTTACTGTCCCCGCATAGAAATCAGACACCGCTTTTTCCACGCCTTCTTTCCCGAAGCCGATCAGCTGGACCGTATTATCCGCAAGCTTGATAAACTCGGCGTTCCCCGGTGGGTTGTAGCTGATCGCAAAAGGCTCCTTCTTGTTCGCTTCGGACACGCGGCTCGTGAAGTCATAGACGATCTTGTCGGCAGCGCTGGCCTCGGCCTCCAGCGTCTTGCGGCCTTCCTCCGTCACTGGAACGCCCCGGTTGCTGCCGAGTATTTTCACAGCCTCCGGATCGTTAATCCAAAAGTCCATCAGCTCGGCCACTTCCTTCGGATGCTGGGTCTTCGCGTAGCCGGACATGCCCTGGCTGGATTCGAATACCACGCCGGTTCCTTTCGGACCGCGCGGTACCTGCACCATCGTCAATTCATCTTGGGTCAGGCTTTGGTACGAGGCCAGCATATTGGACGGAAGCAGGGTCATTGCTACTTTTCCTTTGATGATCAGAGACTTGCTCGCATCATTCGCCGGATTGGAGACCTGAAGCTCAGGCGTGACTACGCCTCCTGCCTTCGACGTTTGATCCCAGTACTGGAACCATGGCAGAATATCGGCTTCCTCAAAACCAAGCTTGTTGTTTGTCATGTCATACAGCTGCTTGCCGTTCTGCTTCAAATAAATGTCCATGCCGTCGGTTGTGAAATTGTAAGTCCCATAGTAGCCTTTGCCCAGCTTGTCGGAAATTTCCTTGCTGATCCGGGCGTAATCTTCCCAGTTCCAGCCATCCTGCGGCACTTCGATGCCGGCTTTCTCAAAAAGCGTCTTGTTGATAACGATGCCGCGGGCATTGGCGCCTGCTGAAATATGAACCAGCTTGCCGTTGATCGTTCCGTACTGCACCATCGTCGTGTCCATATCGTCAAGCTTCAGCTCATTGCCTTTATAAGGTCGGAGATCCAGCAGAACGCCCTTGTTGGCGTAGTCCACCACATTGCCTCCCAGAAAAAATACGTCCGGAGCTGTTCCCGAAGCCAGCTGCGTGTTCAGCTTGTCAAAATAACCGTCCTGCGGCGAGAACTCGCCCACGACTTTAATATCCGGATGCTTCTGCTCGAACAGCTCAAGCGCCTTATTCGTCAAATCCGCCCGAGCCTGGTCCCCCCACCACATCATCCTGAGCTCGACCTGGTCGCCTCCGGAATTCGCTTCCCCGCCGGATCCGCTGGAAGCAGCCGGGCCGCCCGAACTGCCGCATGCCGACAGCATCACGGTCATGGCCGACAGCACAGAGATGAACCATCTTTTTTTCATGTTCCATTTCTCCTTCATCGCTATAAGTTTTATGAAGCGTTTGCACAATTGTCATTCCTGTCGCAGACTGCTGCTCTCCTCATTCGGTGTCTTCAGAACTGCGCAGGGGTTATTTCAGCCCTGTCGTCGCGATGCCTTCCAGGAAGTACCGCTGGAACATCAGAAAAATCAGCGTGATCGGGAGCAGCGACAGCACGGAAATGGCGAGCAGTGCCCCCCAATCGGATGAGCCCGATGGATCGTACAGCGCCCGGATGCCGAGCTGCACGGTAAACAGCTTGATATCGCTGATGTAAATCATCTGGCTGAAGAAATCGTCCCACGTCCAGATAAACGTAAAGATCGCAGTTGAGATCAGCGCCGGGGTTAACAGGGGCAGAATGATCCGCAGGTACAGCTTGCCCTGGCCGCAGCCGTCGATCGTCGCGCTCTCGTCCAGCTCGCGCGGGATGCCGCGAATGAACTGAACCATCAGCAGGATAAAGAAAGAGTCGTGAGCCAGCCATTTGGGCAGGATCAGCGGTGCAAACGTGTTAATCCAGCCTAACTTGCTGAAAATGATATACTGCGGCACAAGCGTCACATGATAAGGCAGCATGATTGTCACCAGCATCAGTGCAAACCATATTTTTTTCAGCTTGAATTCCAGCCGGGCAAAGGCGTAAGCCGCAAGCGAGCAGGTCACGATGTTACCCAGCACGCAGAGGATGGAGATGAGCGCCGAGTTGCCGAAAAAGCGGCTGAAGGATACGCCTTGAAAGCCCTTCCAACCATTTTTGTAATTATCGAACGTAAAGCTGTGCGACCATAAACCGGTATCGGTAAAAATCGCTTGATTTGGCTTAAAGGAGCTGCTGAGCAGCCACAATACGGGATACAGCATAGCCAGTCCGACCAGGAGGATCAGCACATGCCTGATGGCCTTTGAGTAAGTTCCTTTCATCGTCAGCATGGCTTATCTCCCCTCTTTCCCGTCGCCGTAGAACACCCAGAAGCGCGACGTGGCAAAGATAATGCCCGTAAAGACGGCAATAATGAGCAGCATGATCCAGGCCAGCGCCGATGCATATCCCATATCGAAATAGGAGAAGCCTTTCAAATACAGGTATAACGTGTAGAACATCGAGGCATCCAGCGGTCCTCCGTGACCGTCGCCGATGACGTAAGCCGGCGTAAACGCCTGAAACGAATTGATAATGCTCATGATCAGATTAAAAAAGAGAACAGGTGTCAGCATCGGCAGCGATATGCTGAAAAACTGGCGTATTTTCCCGGCGCCATCTACTTGGGACGCTTCATACAGATCGGCCGGCACCTGCTTCAGGCCTGCTAAAAAGATGACCATCGCCGAGCCGAACTGCCAAACCGACAGCGTGACGATCGGATAAATCAGATAATCGGGGTTGGCGATCCATGCTGGCCCTTCCAGGCCGAACCACCCAAGGAACGCATTCATAACGCCTTCGCTGTCAAAGATTTGCCGCCAAACGATGGAGATGGCAACACTTCCTCCGAGAAGGGACGGAATGTAATAGACGGTCCGGTAGATGCCCAGCCCACGAATCCCCTTGTTCAGTGCCAGCGCCACGACCAGCGCAAAAATGATACGGAGCGGAACGGACAGCAGCACGTACACGAATGTCAGCTGCAGCGAATGCGTAAACGTCGCGTCATTCGTAAAGATCTGCTTGAAATTGGCGAAACCGATCCATTCGGGTGGACGCAGCAAGTTGTATTTGGTCAGCGACAAATACAGCGAGCCGAGCATCGGTCCGAGCGTGAGGCAAAAAAAGCCGATAAGCCATGGCAGCAAAAAAGCGTACGCCGTACGGTTGTGCGAATGGATCGGCAGCCTGCGTGATGTTCGCATCGCGAATCCTCCTTCTGATGTTGGTAAGAACATCATAAGCAAGATGCGGCACGCGCTGAATTCTATTTCTTCGGCACTTCGCTATCAATTTTTTCAGGTAACTCTCTCGGTCATCTCTCGCGGAAATCGGAAGGAGAAATGCCGTATATCTTTTTGAATTTCGAGCTGAAGTAGCTGGCATTGCTGAAGCCCGTAAGTTCGGCTATATCCCACAGGCTGAGCTGGGTCTCCTCCAGCAGCCGGATCGCCTGCGTCATCCGCACATCGGTCAAGTACTGAATGAAGGTTCGCCCGACCCGTTTCTTGAACAATTCCGAGAAATAAGAAGGATGATAGTTAAAACGGGCAGCCATATCGCTCAAGTTCAAGTCTGATGCATAGTGGTCATCAATATAGCGGCGGACGGATTCAATCAGGTTGACATCGGCATCGGCAGCGCCTTCTTCGCGCTGTCTGGCGATTTTCCGGGCGATCCCTGCAAGGTACGAGTACGCCTTATCCACCGAATCCAATGAATAGGCCAACTCCGGCCGGAGCCACAGTTGTTCTGTACTCTCGATCCTGATGAGCAAATCGCTCGCTGCCGACTCCAGAGCCAGGTACAACTGAAAAATGACTTTTACCCTACTGGCAGCAGGCCCTGTAAAAGCCAGTCGGAGAATGGGGCGGACGGCCTGATCAAACGCAGCATATTCACCTTTGGCCAGGTACCGTTCGATGACTTTGATTTCATCCGCGCTTATGGACGTTTTGTCGATGGATTGGAGACGGGTCTCGGCCGGCAAACGGCTGTCAGCATAGTTCCAGGCCACAAGCGATGAGAGGTAGCCGTCCTTCCAAGCCTTGAAGCCTGCTACGGATTGGCCGATACCGAAGCCCAGCTCAAACCCAAGCATACGCTTCACTTCTGACCGGAGGTGATCTGCAAAAGAGTACAGCCAGTCCACGGACTCCGCGGTGACCACATGAATCAGCCCCGGATAATGCCCGTCCCGGAACGCCTCGCATTTTCCAGCTGCGTCTTCTGCCTTTTCACGGCAGATCATTTCCAGCGGGAGAAGGAATTGATCGGGTGCCCGATCCGGCGCATGTCCGATATCCATCACCTTCAGGCCGAGGGTCATAAAGCGCACTTGACGCTCATCCCAACCGCCAAGCCCGAATCTACGGGCGTGGTCCGTAACTTTGCTCTCCGACCCGGTTTCCCAGTGGACGAGCCGAAGGATAAATTGCTCCTTCATCTCCCTGTAATATTGCGACAGCTCCCACTGCGTTTTGGCCTCTAGCTGCGCTTTATCCCGTTCCCGGTTCAGCTCGGCGGTGACGTTTTTCAGGACGGAATTCAGCTCATCGCGGGCGACCGGCTTCAGCAGGTATTCGCTCGCCTGGAAGCGGAGTGCAGCCCGAGCGTACTGAAAATCCTCATAGCCGGTAATGACGATGACCCTGACGTTCGGGCAGCGTTCCCTGCACACTTCCATAAACTGCACACCGCCCATGAGCGGCATGTTCATGTCGGTAAGGATGATCTCGATATCACCGTTCTCCAGAAGGGACAGCGCCTCCGCCCCGTTCGACGCTTCGCCGGCCAGCGCAATGCCAAGACCGTCTACATCCACCTTGAGCCGCAGACCTTGGCGGATCTCCGGTTCGTCATCCACGATCAATAAGCGATACATCGTTATACACCTCCCTAATCGGTAACATCAGTTCAATTCGCATTCCCCCACCGGGCTTTGAATCCAGATGAGCCTCGAACAACGAGCCATAGTACAGCCGGCACCTCGCAAGTACATTCCCGAGTCCGATCTGCCGTTCCCGGCTGGCCAGAATTTGGTCCGGGCGGGCGGCCGCTGCTTCTTCCAGCACCTCGCGGATCTGTTCCTCCGTCATTCCGGGCCCGTTGTCCGTGACGGACATGACCACATGGCTGTCCCTTCGGTACACCCTGACGGATACACGCGCTTCAGTCCGATGCGCGAAACTGTATTTTACGGCGTTCTCGAGCAGAGGCTGAAGGACAAACTTGACACATGCGGCTTGCTCCGGCAGGCCGTCCTCTTCCACGGACAGCCAGAGCCGGTCCCCGAAGCGGATCCGCAGAATGGAAGCATAATCATGAACGTATTTCAGCTCCTCTTTCAAGGCGACCAAATCGTCGCTGATCCGCAAGCCGAAGCGCAGCATTTTTCCGAGCGACTCGATAACCTTTACGGTATCGTCCGTACGCCTCTGCATCGCCAGGCTGCTGAGCAGCTCCAGCGTATTGAACAAAAAATGAGGATTAATCTGCATCAGCAGCGCCTTATATTCGGCCTGCTGCCGGAGCAGCTTCAGTTCGAATTCGGTTTTGATATGCTGCCGCAGCCTGCCGATCATGTTGCGGAATGTCGCTGTGGCAAACCCGACCTCATTTCGGACGGTGCCTTCCAGAGGCAGCCGGCTCTCCGCGCTGTCAAAATCCCCCCGCTGCACATGCCGCATGGCGGAGACGAGCCTTGACAGGGGCCGCGTAATCCCGTTCGACAGCCAGAAGGCGACGAAGAGCGAGATCAGCAGCAGCGCCGCCGCCAGCACCATAATACTGTTGCGCAGCTTAAGCAGCGGAGCGTACAGATCGCTCTCCGGGACGATGCCAACAAGCATCCAACCGTTTTGAGCCAGCTTTTTGTAAACGAGGATTTGCGCTTCACCCTGGTTGTTCTTGAAATAGACGACGCCCTGCTTGCTTCGCCCTGCCTGCGCCCTGGCGACCTCGTTCTTGGCAAGATTGGCGCTCGTTTCATAATCCGCTTGGGTCAGGAGCGGACTCCCATGCTGATCGATTAAATACATCGTCCCGCTCTCACCCAAATGGATCCTGCTCAGCGGTTCCAGAAAATAATCGGCGCTTACGTTGACCTTCAGAAGCGTTTTCGCCTGCTTCGGTTCAAATGCCCCGATCGGCATCAGCATGCTGACGACCGGATGGTCGCTGCGGCGGATTTTCAATTCCACATCGTCGGTGTGCGCCGGTACCCAGCGGACCGTCTCGTCCCGAAACTGCTTGTACCAGGACTGATCCAGAAAGGAGCTTTCCTTGATGACCTGGTTATCCATACTGACCCACAAGCCTTCCCTGCGGTACAGCGCGACCGATGAGATGCTGGTATAACTGTTGGTCGTCTGCGTCAGAAACTTGCTCATCTGGATATGGGCAAGCATCTTCTCCCCTTCCGTTGCCGACGTGTCCGATGCGATGTTATCCCAGGTATCGGTCTGGTCGCTGTTAAAGATCAGGGAAGCCAAGTCGTAAATTTGCGTCTGCACCATGTCGATGTAGGAACCGTATTCATTCATTTTCTCGAGCGCGGACGATTCAATATAGGAACGGATAATCGTTCGTGATTCGTTAAAAATGAGAAGAGACAATGCACTGAACGACAAAACAAACAACAACACAAAAAATAAGATCAGCCTGCTTCTGAGCGAGTAGAACATGACGAACCTTCCTCCCGTTAATTTGACAGCGCTTTCGCGATACTGATGAACACATCATACCAAATCAGGTTCAACCCTGTGTGCCATGCCCTTCCAGCACTCCATTTCCGGCAGCAGTGAGTCCCCGGACCATTGGCGAAAATGACAAAGACACTGATCTATACCGGTCAGTGTCTTTGTAACTCTTACCGCATCAGGAAGCCAAAGGCCACCATGGCTGCCGCTCAGGTGGCCTCGATCCTTATCCGTGGCGCATGTTACTTTGCCCCGTAAAACCTTACCAGATCGTCGACTTTCACCGGAAGTCCGGTGGAGATCGATTGATTGGCGGCAATGCCCGTCAGGATCGATCGTGCGCCGTCAATATGGTTCGCCGCCCGATGGAATTTATCTTCCACAGGCACGCCGAAAATGTCGTTCAGCAGCACAGGATCGCCGCCGCCGTGCCCGCCGGCCCCTTCCTCGAAGTCAGCCTTGTAAGGCTCGCCGAACATAGGGAATACCAGGATATTGACCCCCTTGACCGCTCCTTCCAGCGCTTTGTCTCCGCCGGAATTGACATAGGATTGCTCGATTACCGTCATTTCGATCCGGCCCTTGGTGCCGTTAAAGGCGATCCGGTATCCTTCCCACGGCATGTAAGCATTCAGCGAATAGGTCAGCTGCGCTTTATTTTTGTACCGGACCATAACGCTCATCGTATCCTCGATCGAAATCCCGTCGCCAAATACGCTTTGATCCCGGCGGTAGCCGTCCTCCCACTCCGCGTCGAGGTACATCGATTTCAGATGTGCGTTGCTGTCGAGCGACAGTGCAAACGGATCGTCCTTGGCGTTCGGATGGCCTGTCGCCCGGTCATAAAACTTGGTGATTCCGCGCTTCTCGGCATTTTCCCGTCCGTAAAACAGCAGGTTTCCCATCGCATAGACGGTTTCCGGCTCGGATCCGATCCAGAAATTAACCAGGTCGAAATGGTGGGTCGACTTATGTACGAGCAGACCGCCGCTGTTGCGCTTGTCCCGATGCCATCTGCGGAAATAATCCGCGCCATGCTGCGTATTAAGCAGCCACTCGAAGTGAACCGACGTCACATCCCCGATGGTTCCGTCTGCAATCAGCTCCCGGGCTTTCGTATGATGAGGCGCATAACGGTAGTTGAAGGTAACCCGCACGTTACGTCCTGTTCTTTCCACCGCGTCGAGAATGTCCTGGCATTTGGCCGCGTCGACCGTCATCGGCTTTTCCGTGATCACGTCGCAGCCGAGCTCCATCGCCCGGATAATATAGCGGTGATGGGTACGGTCCACGCTGGTTACGATGACGAAGTCCGGCTTTTCGGTCCGGATCATCTCGTCAAAAGCTTCGGTTTTATACGTTCGTACCGCGTCGTAATCGTACTTCTCCGTCAGCAGCTTGTTGGCATAATCCATGCGAGTCTGGTTCACGTCGCAAAAAGCGAGCAGCTCCGCCGAATCCCGGAAACGCTGGGCAATCGCACCGTAAAAAAATTCCGCTCTTCCGCCTGCTCCGACCTGCACATATGTTTTTTTGGCCATATTATTCCCTCTCCTTCTATGAACCTGTTTATTTGCAGATTACTGCAAAATTCGCTTATTGTCCCCGCATTTTATGCTAGAATGATGAAAACCCCGCATTTATTGCGCTTGTGGAGGAACGATTATGGCTTTACACCAGGAGCTGCGGTACGGAGACGCGTTCGATCCCTTTTCTGTTGAATATAACCGCCGCAAGGGACACTTCTCCATGTCGGAGGATCATATGCACAAACATTACGAGCTGTATTATTTGTTTGGCGGCGAACGCTTTTACTTCATTAAAGACCGGGTGTATCGGGTCCGATCCGGAGATTTGGTGTTCATCCCGGGGAATGAAGTGCATAAAACCTCGGACACCGGTGTGCCGAACCATGAACGCATCGTCATTTATGTCAACGATTCGTATTTCGAGCCGCTCCAGCAGGATGAGACCGAGCTGCTGCTTGCTCCGTTTCACGGTCCCCACCGCGTGGTGCATCTGGCGGATCAGGACAAGCTTCGGATCGAACAGCTGCTCTATGAAATGCTGCGGGAAATTCAGGATGAGGCTCCCGGTTACCGGATGGCCGTCCGGCATGCTGCGGGACAGGCATTGCTGTTTGCGGCCAGGCAGTCCGCAGCATACAAGCAAGGGGTCCCCGAAGTCTCGGTCTCTCCCGCTGCAGCCCGCATGAACGACATCGCCAGCTACATCTCGGAGCATTACCGGGAATCCTTGACGCTGAGCGGCCTGAGTGAACTGTTCTACTTGAGCCCCAGCCATTTGAGCCGGTCGTTCAAGAAGTATACCGGCTTTGGCCTGATCGAATATATCGGCATTACCCGGATCAAGGAGGCCCAGCGTCTGCTGCGCGAAACCGATGAACGCATCATTCGGGTGTCGGAGGACGTGGGGTTCGAGAACTTTTCGCATTTTGAAAAAGTATTCAAGTCGGTCACTCGGATGTCTGCCCGCAGCTACCGCGCCGGTTTTCGGCGCAGGGAATGAAGCAGACTGGCTCTCCAGACGTTCTAACGAACGTGACCCTCGCGTGACCATCCCCATGCCAAATGAAAAAGCCCTGCCGAACCTTCGGCAGGGCTTCAACAATCAGAGCCTTCCTTGTTGAACGGATGGCTCAAGCAATAAGCGGTACGTCATACCCGCAGTCGTAGGGAATGAGTACAAGTTCTCTCCAGTCTGTTGAACAGGAATGCTGTTTTCATCCGCCAAGATCGTCAGCGGATTCAGCGAATAGATTGACAGGGACGATCCGGCATGGGAGACAATCTCAACCTCCGCAAGCCTTCCCTCTTTCCATTCCAGGCTGACCTCGAACCCTCCGCGTGCGCGAAGGCCCTTCACAAATCCGTTCGGCCAGGAAGCAGGCAGAGCCGGAAGGAATTCCAAATATCCCTGATGCGACTGAAGCAGCATTTCAGCAATGCCGGCCGTCGCCGCAAAATTGCCGTCAATTTGGAACGGCGGATGGGCGTCGAACAAATTCGTATACACTCCGCCATGGTGATAATTATCCGGTTCATCTTCGCGGACGAGACGCAGCAGGTTGGAGAGCAGAGCAAGCGAACGGTCGCCTTCGCCGAACCGGGCCCACAGGGCGACCTTCCAGCCAAGAC
>NZ_MBRK01000001.1:1865775-2370790 GCF_002224835.1 Paenibacillus sp. SSG-1 | reverse complement strand
CCGCCCCCCCCCCGCCGTTCTAGGGAACGGCGGGCGGCCTCGAATAAATCCGGCGACTGCCGCTTGGTGAGCTGCCGGCCCGGATATACGCCGAACATATGGGACGCGTGACGGTGGTGGACATCCTCGTCTTCGAAATCCTTGGACCATTCCTGAAGCTGTCCGTACTTCCCGACCTGCAGCGGCAGGAGACGCTCCCTGGCCTCCAGCCACTCCTGGCGCAGCGCTTCGTCTTCTTCCAGCGTCTCGGACGCTTCAATTAGATTGGTGAGCAGGTCCCAGATCAGCATCAGATCCATCGTCGATGCTTCGCTGACCGCAGCCAGACCGCCCGCCGGCGTTCTGAATTTATGCTCCGGCGAGGTCGACGGCGAAGTGATCAGGCGGCCGCTGCCGTCGTCCTGCAGCCAATCCAGGCAGAACAGAGCCGCGTCCTTCATCACCGGGTAGGCATGTTCCCGCAAATACTTCTCGTCCCGGCTGAACGCAAAATGCTCCCACAAGTGCTGGCACAGCCAGACACCGCCCATCGGCCACATGCACCATACCGGATCGCCATGCCCGTAATCGCCTACGGGATTGGACATCGCCCAAATGTCAGAATTGTGGTGGGCGGTCCAGCCGCGGGCGTCATAGTGAGTCTGTGCCGTTGTCCCGCCATTCCGGGCCAAGTCGCCGATAAAGCGAAGCAGCGGCTCATGCAGCTCGGACAGATTCGCCGTTTCGGCCGGCCAGTAATTCATTTCTGCATTGATATTCAGCGTCCAGTTGCTGCTCCACGGCGGGCGCATCTCCTGGTTCCAAATTCCCTGCAGATTCGCCGGCTGGGTGCCGGGCCGAGAACTAGCGATCATCAGGTATCGGCCATAATGAAACAGCAGTTCCACCAGCCCCGGATCGCCGGCTCCATAGCGGACAATCCGGTCCTCTGTCGATAGTTCTTCTCCTGCCTTGCTTGCCCCAAGCGACAACTGGACCCGGTCGAACAGCGAGCGGTGATCGGCAATATGCGTTTGGCGCTGGCCCTCATAATTGCCTTGAATAGCTCTGTCCAAATCGTCCTTGGCGGCCCGTTTCTCATCTTTGCCTTGGCTTCCGGGCAGTTTATCAAAGCCGCTAAAACTCGTCGCAGCGCTGAAATAAAGGGTTGCCGCCGTCGCGCCTTGAACGCGGATGTCCGTTTCGCTGACCGCTGCGCTGCCTCCCTCCGTTACAGCCGTCAGGCGTCCTTGAAAACGCACCGCTTCCGTCTTATCCGGGTCGCCGTAAATAATGGGATCATCGCTGCGGTAATAATTAGGCCAAACCTGTTCCGGCGCGGTACCCCGGAGGACTAAGGTGCCGTCCTGCGCCTCCGTCACGCTGCGCAGCGGACTGCTGAGCGATGCCCGAAAATTCAGCTTTCCTGCCTCGCTGGAAGTCAGACGGACGACCAGCACCTGGTCCGGATGGGATACGAACATCTCCCTCGTATACACAACGCCGCGAACCGTGTATTCAACACGGGTAATGCCCTCAGCGAGATCCAGTTCTCTTTTGTAGCCAGTAAACGAAGCTTCTCCCTCCTGCTTCAACTCAATATGCAGATCTCCGAGCGGAAGATAGGACTGGCTGTAGGCACCCATCATCCCTTTCGCCGCACGGTCAGCTTCCTCGTATTGCCCGCTGCGGATCAGCTCGCGCACCCGGGGCAGTACCTCCAAAGCCTCCGGATTATTCGTGTCTCGCGGATATCCCGACCACAGCGTGTCTTCGTTCAGCTGGATCCGCTCTTCGGCCACGCCTCCGAACACCATGGCGCCAATCCGGCCGTTGCCGATCGGAAGCGCTTCCGTCCATACTGTAGCAGGTTTGTCATATTGAAGTTTCATGCTTCCCCTCCGGTTCAATAAAAAGGTTCGTATTATTCTGCTTTTTTGGTCGTGTCATAAGCCTGCTGCATGATTTCCAAATACCGCTTCAGATTTAATGCATCCAACCCTTTGACGTAGGCATCCCAGTCTTTGTCCAGGTTCTTGGCGCCGGTGACAAACTGCAGGGCATTTTGATCCACGTAGTCCTTTATATTTTGCTGAAGCATGCTTTGCTCATCGGCAGCCGCTGGATCGATCCAGACCGACCAATTGGGATAGACCTCCTTAGGTTGTTTATTCTCGTACAGGTAGGTCGCTTCCTGCAATCTGCGCTCATAACCCGAATTTTTATAAATATCGGTTTCCTGAATCCAGCCATCGCGGAATTCCCGGGTATGGTTGTACTGGGCGGTGGCTCCCCACGCACTGTTTCGCGGCTCGGAGCCTGCCGGCTGCTCCAGCGTCTTGAAGATCGGTTTCGCTTTTTCGTTCAATGGCACGTCTCCGTCTTTCGGCTTCACCCAATCCTTGCCCTCCTCGCCGTAGTTGCCCAGCAGCTGTCCCTCTTCGGTATAAATGTAATCCAGCATTTTGATGGCGGCGATTTGTACTTCTTTGCTTGCCTTGTTGGTCAGGACGAAAGTAGCGCCAGGATCGACCGGGTAATTGAACGTAGCATATGCGGCATGTGGCCCCTGCAGCGGCGGAATGGCGTCGTAATGGGAGCTGTACTTGTTGCCTTCCCCGGTATCCGTAAATATCGCCGGATGCATCGATGCTCCTGCACCCAGAAGCTCGGTTGCGGTATTGTTGCCGATCAGCTTGAACGCGTCGGCGTTCTGTGTGAATGCCCCCGGGTCAATCAAGCCTTCGGCATACAGCGACCTGGCATAGGCAAGTCCTTCCTTCCATTCCGGCTTGTTGGCCGCGATGTCTACTTTATCGCCATTCACCGTCAGATAGTATTTATCGTCATCATAGATAAAGCCGTTCATTAGAAAAGGCAGAATGTGCACGCCAAAATTTTCGATGGAACCGCTCAGAGGAACCTCGTCGGCTTTGCCGTTGCCGTTTGGATCCTTGGTCTTGAAGGCTTCCAGCACCTTCTTGAAATCTTCCGTCGTTTTAGGGACCTCCAAATTGAGCTTTTTCAGCCAGCTGGTGTTAACCCACATTTTGTTGGGGTATGAGCAGTGAAAACATTCGTTCAGCATGGTCAGCCCGTAGATGTTGCCGTCCGGAGCGATGGACATCGATTTGTAATCCGGGTGGTCGTCCAGCGCCTTCTTGATATTGGGAGCATATTGATCGATCAAATCGTTCAGGGGAAGGATCACGCCCTGCTGCCCGAACTTCACCAGATCCGATTGGGAGAACTTGTCGACCCACGGGATCAGCATGTACAAATCAGGGTAGTCGCCGCTGGCGAGGGAAATTTGGCGTTTCTCCGCCGCGCCGTCATAAGGTACCTCGGTAAACTGCAGCTTGACGTTTGCTTTTTTCTCCAGCACTTTGGTGAACAGGTTTGTTTTATAGTCGATGTTGCCGTCGGTATTGACGAACACGCTGATCGGAACGGTTCCGGTTTCCCCGCCTGTACCCGCAGATCCTCCATCCGCTCCTGAATCATTCGGTGATGCACCTCCGGAACAACCTGCAAGCACCAGCACCAGTGCAATCAAGCTGAACCAGCCTCGGTAAACACGTTTCTTCATGAACACGACACGCCCCTTTTCCATCAAAAATTGAAAAGCTCCCCTGCTAAGTCATCCACTGTTATGCGGTTTAGCCCTTAATCGAACCGATCAGCATCCCTTGAACGAAATACCGCTGAATAAAGGGATACAGGATCAGCACAGGCAGACTTGCGACCACGATGAGAGAATATTTCATCAAATAGGCAAGCTCCTGCCGCTTGACCTGCTCGCTTGCGTCCATATTGCCGCCTGAGAAATTTTGAATCAGAATGCTGCGCAGCGTTAGCTGGAGCGGATACAAATGCTGCGACTTCAGATAGATCAGCGCGTCGAAAAAGGCGTTCCACTGCGCGACCGCATACACCAGCGTCAGCACGGCCAGGATCGGCTTGGACAGCGGAATGACGACGCTGAGTAAAAAGCGGATGTCGCTGCAGCCGTCGATTTCGGCGGCATCGTTCAGCTCTTCCGGAATGGACGCTTTAAAAAAAGTGCGGGCAATAATGACCTGGAACACGAAGATCGCATTCGGCAGCAGCAGCGCCCACCTTGTATCGATCAGATGCAGGCCTTTGACGACGAGATACGTCGGAATCAAGCCCCCGGAAAACAGAAAGGTGAACGTGATGAACATCATGAGCACATTGCGTCCAAAAAACGTCTTTTTCGATAACGGATAGGCGATCGCCACCGTTAAGATGACGCTGATCAAGGTCCCGCAGCAGGTATAGAACAGCGAGTTTCCGTAGCCGACCAGTATCTGGTCGTTGCTGAAGACCGTTTTATACCCGGCAAAAGAGATATCGACCGGCCACAGCCAGACTTTGCCGGATGCAACCGCCTGCGGGCTGCTGATCGATGAGCTGACAATATAGATGAGCGGGTAAAGTACGGCAACAAGGATTAAACTGAGCAGGATGTAGGTGATACCGAGGAAAACGCGGTCCCCCGCCGATTCGCGGATTTTTCCCCTTGTCGATATGGAAGCGGTCGTCTGTACAGCAGCCATAGCCTCCCCTCCTTGTTCATTGGAATTACCATAGGCTGTTCTCGGATATCCGGCGCGAGACGGCATTGACCGCCACGAGCAGAATCAGGTTGATCACCGAATTGAACAAGCCCACGGCTGTGGCAAAGCTGTAATTGGCGTTCAGCAAACCGATTTTGTAGACATACGTGGAAATGATCTCTGAAGACTGCAGGTTTAACGGGTTCTGCATGAGATATACTTTCTCAAAGCCCAGCGACATGATATTGCCGACGCTTAGGATCAGAATGATGACGGCGGCCGGCAGAATGCCCGGAATGTCCACATGGATGATTTTTTGCAGCCTGGAAGCCCCGTCCACTTTGGCCGCTTCATAGAGCGACGGGTCCACGCCAGCCAATGCCGCCAAATAAATGACACAGGAGTATCCGGTGGTTTGCCACACTTCCGACCATACGTAAACGGATCTGAACTTCGTCGGATCGCCGAGAAAATTCGTGGATTCCATACCCATTGCATTTAAAATCACGTTCAGCAGTCCGAGCCGCGGTGCCAGAAAGATCATAATAATGGAGACCATGACGACGGTCGAAATAAAAAACGGCGCATACGTAATCAGCTGTACCGCTTTTTTGAAACGGAGGCTTCGCACCTCATTGAGCAGCAGGGCCAGAATGATCGGGATCGGAAAAGTGGCTGCCAGCTGATACAGAGACAGAAACAACGTGTTCTTGATCAGCGTCCAGAATTGCGGATTGTTAAACAGCATGTCGAAGTACTTCGTCCCCACCCAGGGGCTTCCCCATATTCCCTTGGTCACCTGGTAATTCTTGAATGCAAGCACCGCGTTAGCCATCGGGAGGTATTTGAAAAGAATAAAGAACAGGACCGGCGGTATCACCAGTAAATACAGCTGCCAGTGCTTCCTCAGACTTTTCTTGGCTTCCTTCCAATAATTTTTGGAAGTGCTCCTCTCCCGGGTCTCCGTCTGCGGCTGAACCGATACAGCCTTCACAAGCATATTCCCCCTTCACGTTACGACTCCGGAGCCGTTTGTAATGGTAGCGCTTACAGAATTCATGGTAAAATCTCCGCGCCACGACCGTAAAGGTACAATTGCAGCGAATGCATCCACAGCCCGACCGTACAATCCGCGATAAAGCGTACATTTTTCGATGAAAGCGCATTCTATCGGTACTTGATCAACGAGCGTCCCCTAATTCGGCCGCCTCCCGGAACATGCTTGGGGAGATCCCCCGGACCCGCTTGAATGCCCGCCGGAATGAATGTGCGCTGTTATAGCCGACCCTTTCGGCAATATCGTCGATTTTTAAAGCCCGGTTCAGCAGCAGCTCGGACGCTTTATCGATGCGCAGCCGTTCCAGGTAATCGAACCAATGCTCCCCCTCGCTTTCCTTGAATACCGTGGAGACATACTTTTCCGGCCTTCCAACCTGCTTGGCGATGTGGTACAGCGTCAAGTCCGCATCCCCGTACGCAGATTCAAGATAATCCTTCACCTGCTGTACCGTCTGATGATGCAGGGCATTCCTTTTCTCCTCGATCATCGAACAATAGAGGCTGATCATTTCGCCCATTTGCCCGAGAAGCCTGTCAATCCCTTCAAACGGCTGGATTTGAGCGATCCGGCACTGGAGATTCTCTGTGAACTCGGGATCATCTCCCGCCTTTTGATCCAGCAGCTTGAGCATCGTCCCCTTAAGTTCGCCGATCAACTGCTCTGTCATTTCACGGGACAGCTCCCTCTCCTGAAAATTCCGTACGGCAATGTGTTCGAGGATCCGCATCGCTTCCCTGCCATCTCCTGATTTGATCGTGTTCAGCAGCCGCGTTTCCGTTTCGATCGGATAATAAAATAGCGACGCGTCCCTGCTTGAATCCTCATACCGAATGACGCCGCCATCATCGGTGAATGCCGCATAGTCCAGAGCCTCCGCCGCTTCGCCGAACGAACGCCCGACATCCGCCAGCGCTTCGAAGGGCCTCCCCATTCCGAACTGGACAGGCATGTGATAATGGCTGAACAGCGTGCACGCCAGATCCTGCAGCCTTTGTATCACCAAAGCCTCATCCGGGGCCAGCTTGCTTGTGCGCAGCAGCAAAAAGGCAAGCTTGTCCTGACCCCAATCCGTTACCAGCATATCGGGCTCGGCCTCCACGAGGGACTGACGCACAATAAGGCGGGCCACACTGGACTCCGCAAGCGATTCGCGGCTGTCTGAACCGCCATAGGTGTTGATTTTAGCCAGGCCGGCGTAACCTGCGTCACCCTTAATGGAGACACCTGCTTGCGCGGAAGCAGCGGCCAGCTCTTCTTCGTTGTAAAATTCTCCGACCAACAGCCGTTTGATGAAAGCGTCGCGGATCAACGGCACCTGGTTGTGGAGATCTTGTTCCAGCTGTCTGTTGCTCGCAATCAGGCTTGAAATGTTTCCCGCGATAAAATCGTAATCTTGGATCCCTGTACCAAGTTCCAATCCAAGCTGTTTCTTGAGTGAATTTATCAGATTGTTGATCGGAGCGCTGCTCCGGTATGCCAGCACAAGTCCGATGACAAGTCCGGAAATCAATGAAATCGCGGTAAGTATTCCGGTGATGTTCTTGATTCGGTTCGCGTTGATCATGAGGGCGGATTTCGGGACGCCGGCTGTGTAGACCCAGCCGCTTAATTCATCCCGGATGGATATGAGCAGCATGTCATCCGCCGCACGGCTGATATCACCGGGTTTACCTGAAGGAATATTTCGGATTTTGGCTATGTCGCTGCCAGTGATCCCCTCAGACAGGACTGTTTCTCCATCATGGTTCCTGACGAATGCCCATCCTCCATACTGATTGGTTATCCCTGATAGAGATGCGGACATTTTCTTCGTATCGATCAGGACCACGACGGAGGCGAGAGGTGTATCGAAGCTGTTCAGGGGCAGGGCTTGCACGAAGGTCACCACCATTTGCTGATGTGTCTTCGTCACGTAATCGTGCTGGGGAACGACCATGCTGAGGTTGCTCTTCTCGAGAAAGTTCTTTTTCCAAGTCTCAAAGGTCATGCCTTCATAATGGTTCGATTCGTAAAACAGTTCCGGCCGGTAATAGACCGTGCTTGGCGTAAGCACCAGATGGCTGTTGCGGAGGTAGATGTAAAAATTCGAAAGGAAGTCGTTGGTCTGGCTGTAGCTTGCGATATCCCGCATCATTTTCCACAGACCGTATACGTCGTAATTCTGCTCGTCCGAATGCGAAGTCATGAGCCTGGCTAAATCCTGATTAATGGCGAGCTGTTTGGTAAAGCCCTGAACTTCCGCGAGCCTGCGCTCCATCAGATCCTTGCTCTGCTGCAGCGTCATAATGCTGGTCTT
Source organism: Paenibacillus sp. SSG-1 (assembly GCF_002224835.1). Classification (NCBI taxonomy): domain Bacteria; kingdom Bacillati; phylum Bacillota; class Bacilli; order Caryophanales; family Paenibacillaceae; genus Paenibacillus; species Paenibacillus sp. SSG-1. The sequence goes on along the minus strand of NZ_MBRK01000001.1, from coordinate 2,362,875 downwards.
CAGGGAACTTTGCTCCGCTACATCGATCGACGTCCGGTAAGACACATATCCCGCAATCAGCGGGATCATCAGCACGATTAGATAAGACATAAGGAATCTGCGAAATACCGGCGAAATGTTCAGCCACACCTGTTTCATGGAACCACCTGACCTTTCATGGATATCGAATGAGTCAGCCGCCTGCGGCTTGTTCCTGCCAAGCACCGTAAGTTGAGAAAAACGACCGTCTTTAAAGACGGCCGTTCTCTTTAATACTCCATCCAGCTATAAGTCTACATATCTACCATCGCTTTGATGACCTTGGCAGCCGGGTCCAGCCAATGGTTAAATTGTTCAATCATATCGTCAAACGCGGTCCGGTGCGTGACGTATGGAGCGACGTGGATCCCGCCGGACCGGATCGTATGCAGCACGTGCATGAAGTCTTCGCGCGTTGCGTTGCGGCTGGCCAGCAGCGTCAGCTCCCGTTTATGGAATTCCGGATCGTGGAACCGGATATCCGCTTTGACCAATCCGACATAGACCAATCTTCCGCCATGGGCGGTATAACGGAACGCGTCAGTCATCGACTGTGCATTTCCCGTAGCGTCAAACACCACCGAAGGCAGCTCTCCGCCGCAGGCCGCCGCAATTTGTTCATCGGGATTCTGCAATGCGTTAACAAGCGCATCCGCCTCAATCCATTGCTTGCAGAAAGCCAGGCGTTCGTCATTCACATCCATCGCGAGCACATGGGCACCGATGGCCTTTGCAAAGGCCATGACCCCGAGCCCAATCGGCCCGCCCCCGATGACGAGCGCCGTCTCGCCGGCCGCCAGCCCCGATCTACGCACGGCATGGGCACCTATGGCCAGCGGTTCAATGACCGCAGTCTGGTCCAGCGTCAGCCCGTTCGTGCGAATCAAGTGGGTCACCGGAACGGCAATCCGCTCACGCATGCCGCCGTCCGTATGAACGCCAAGGACCTGCATATTCGTACAGCAGTTGGTCTTCCCGCTTCGGCAGGCAATGCATGTCCCGCAGTGCAAATAAGGGATGATGCTCACCTGATCGCCGGCTTCAAGCCCTTCACTGTTAGGGCCGATTTCCTTAATGATACCTGCCAGCTCATGGCCAAGGATTCTCGGATAAGTAAAAAACGGCTGGTTGCCGCGGAATGCGTGCAGATCGGTTCCGCAAATCCCGACCCGCTTGATCTCGACCACCGCATGCCCCGGCTCCATCACGGGCTCCGGCAGATCCAGCGCCATGTCAAATCGGCCGACGGCTGAACATATGATGCCTTTCATCTCACGCCTCCCCTATTTTTGTGTTATATTCGGGCCTTCCGCTGGTCCAGGTCCGGTTATGCACAGGTTCCAAAATGGCGAGCACTTCGCTTAGCAGACGTTCATCCACCGGCTCCTCCACCCAGGAAGCATTCCTGCGGATATTTTCCGGATTGGCTGTGCTGACCAGCGTGGTGGGAATGCTATCATTTGAAGTGGAAAACTGCACCGCGAGCTTCGCGATATCCTCCCCTTGGTCCGCGCAGAACTGTGCCGCCTTCAAACAGGCCTCCTTGATTTCCGGATCGGCCGGATGCCAGGCAGGCGTTCCCCGGGTGCTCAGCAGTCCCATGGAGATAGGTGAGGCGTTAACGAGTCCCGTATTCCTTTCCTCAAGAAGCGGCAGTAAGTCCAGCAGACTGGTGTCATTCAGCGAATAATGGCAGTAGGAAATGATCGCGTCGACATCGATTTGCGGCAGCAGCGTTTCAAACAGCGCTAGCGGCAGTCCGCATATGCCGGCAAACCGGATTTTGCCCGCCTGCTTGAGCTTTTCAAGCGCAGGTATGGCTTCCTCCAGGATCATTTGCGCCGGGACGAACTCGATATCATGGAGGAACAGAATATCCACTTCATCCACGTTCAGACGCTTCAGGCTTTCATCCAGGCTTGTCACAATCCGGTTATGGGAAAAATCGAATTCGTGCTCCCCGTAGCGTCCGGCCTTGGTTGACAGCAGGTACCGGTCGCGCGGAATGTCCTTAAGCGCCTTGCCGAGTACCGTTTCGGCTTTAGTCAAACCGTAATAAGGCGAGACGTCAATGTAATTGATTCCGCTGTCAATCGCCTCGTGAACGGTTCGCAGGCTCTCCTGCTCATCCGTGTCGCGGAATACGGAGCCTAACGAGGAGGCGCCAAAACTAAGCGCCGATACTTCCAGCCCCGTTTTTCCTAGTTTCCGGTATTTCATTTCGGTTTCACCCAACCCTTCTATTCAGTCATTTCCCCCGCAGCGATGCGTGTCATCTTGTCTCATTCTTCAGCCGGTAAAATGCTGCGGCATTGCCCCCGAACAATTTCAAACTCTCATCTGCCCCCCAATTCGGTGGAAGCGTCTTCATAAGAGCATCCACGACACCGTCGTAGCTCGAAGCCATCAGGCATACCGGCCAGTCGCTGCCGAACATTACCCGGTCTGCGCCAAAACAGTCCAGAACATGACGGACATAAGGCATAAGCTGATCCGGCTTCCAGCCGTCATGGTCCGCCTCGGTCACCATGCCGGACAGCTTGCAGTACAGGTTCGGGTAAGACGCCAGCCTTTTCATGTAACCGGCCCAAGGCTCCATTTCCCCTGCTGCGATTCGCGGTTTCGCCAGATGGTCGATCACCGCATGCAGATCCGGAATTTGCTCGATCAGCCGGACCAGCGTATCCAATTGATCGGACCGGACGAGCAGATCGACCGGAACGCCAAGGCTCGCATAGTGTTTGAGCGAAGCTGCGTATGAAGGTTCCAGGATCGCATCTGCATCCTCCATATCCTGGATCATGAGGCGGAAGCCGACGAATTTGGGATGCTGCGCGAAGCGCTCAAAATGGCCCTTGTGATCATCATCCGCGAGATCCATATATCCGACCACGCCCAGAACCCGATCATCGTGTGCCGCGAGTTCAAGAATATAATCGGTTTCTTCATACGTTGGTGCGGCCTGCACGAGGATCGTTCCGTCGAGATGATGTTCTGCCAGATGCGGAAGCAGATCCGACGGCTGATAATCCCGGTACAGGACAGGAATGGACGGCGTAATCCAGCCATAGTCGTCCCGGGCGATACTCCAGTAATGCTGGTGAGCGTCTATTCGCATTGCAATTCCCTCCATTCATGTAAACCGATGTTCTTTTCTCAATATAACAACTATGGATCGGTTCTAAAAGAACGAAATCTTGCACAATCATATCCGATTTTGATATCTTCAAGACAACGAACCCATTTGCTGACCCTCCTTATCTGTTTTGAATCGTTTACGGAAGGTGAAGGTTCGGCTGATGGTTCCCAATACGCTCAAGGGGCAACGCTATGAATCCCATTCGCAAACAATTTGACGCGCAGCCGGAATTTCCTTTCTCATTCAATTACCGCGACCGCAAGACGGCGCAGCTGGAGCTGCCGCATCACCTTCACGATTGGCATGAGCTGGTGTATGTCCACTCAGGTATGGGCTCCTTTTTTATCGACCGGACGATTTACGAAATGCGCCGCGGGGATCTGTTTATTATCCCCGGCAGCACGATCCACCAGGCGTTTCCGGACAAAGACGATCCGGTCACGTCCACTGCCGTGTTTTTTAGTCCCGAACTCGTCCGGCAAACTTCTTTGGGAGAATCCTTTTCTTACTTACAGTGCTTTGACAGCTGCAGTTCGAACCATGCTTATAAGCTGGAATGCCCCGCTGCGCTGGAGTCGCAGCTCGAAGACAAGCTGGCCGCCATTCAGTCCGAGCTCACGGGGCAACCCCCGGGCTACCGCCACTCGATCGTGCTTTACGTTCAGTATCTATTGCTGCTGATCCACCGGGAACAAAGAGCCGGGAGCAGCGGCTCGCGCAGCCCGTTCGTTGGTCCGAACTGGATGCGGCAAAGCTTGCTGTATATCGATGGGCATTACTGCGAGCAGATCAGCCTAAGCTCTTTAAGCCGGCTCGCTTCCGTTAGCTCCGCCCATTTCAGCCGTGTGTTCAAACAGTTGACCGGGATGAGCGTAACGGATTACATCAACGTCAAACGGGTGATCCGGGCTAAAGAGCTGCTGCTTCACACCGACGACAGCATCAGCAGCATCGCCCCGGCCTGCGGGTTTGACAGTATGCCTCATTTTCACCGGAAATTCAAACAGATTGTCGGCCTGACTCCTTCGCATTACAGGCATAACTCTACGACAGCCCGATAGAAAGCACCGCTCATTGAAATAACAGAAGCACCCATCGGCGGGAATTTGCCGGAACAACAAAATAACCCCTGCTTAAACCTTAAGGTTCAAGCGGGGTTCCGGATACGGCCTATTGAATTGGAGAACGCTTAGGATTGGGTAGATACGGACGGTGCAGTAATCATCCAACGGACACCAAACCGGTCCGTAAGTTCGCCCAGGTACAACCCGAACGGCTGCTGTTCAAACGGATAGATGACGTGACCTCCGTCGGCAAGCTTCGAGAATGCCTCGCGGGCTTCGTCTGACGAAGGGTAGTCGATATTCAGAGACATATTGTTGCCTTGAAGATTCGATTCCATGGAGTCCGACATAAAAATATAGTTGCCTCCGGCGACCGATAAGCACATATGAATCACTTTATCCTGCAAGTCATTCTGGACTCCCATCGACTCCCCATGAGTGATAACGGATTCCAAGTTGCCGCCAAGCGAACGGATATAGAAATCCGCCTGACTTCTTGCTTCTTCCGAGTAAATAAAAGGTTTCAGTACGCCCATCTTGATTACTTCCTTTCCCTATGTATTGTTAACTCTTCCAGATCAGCGTATCACAGCGGATCACCTTCCGTTTCTTACTGATTGCTAACTTGGAATATGGCGGTGCGGTGCTTAGACGCAATGCCGGAATCTAAATAAAATGCTGCAAAATAAAAAGGAACACTTCGAAGGTGATTCGAAGTGTTCCTTTTGAACATTACAAACAGCTATACATTCCGATGTTCTTCGCTCATTGAATAGCGGACTTCATGATCGATAAACTCGTGGGACCGGTCTGCCGCCATAATGCCGTGATAACTGATGTCGAGGCCGATTTCCTCTTCCTCCTCGCTGGAACGAACAGGGACGAGGAGACCGATCAGCTTAAGGCCGACCCAAGTAAGGACAAAACCCCATGCCGCCAGCGCAGCCAGTCCGAGCGCCTGGACGCCAAGCAAATGCCAGCTGCCGCTGTAAAAGAGGCCGCCGTCTGTCGCGAACAGACCAACGGCAAGGGTTCCCCACGCACCGGATACGGCGTGGACCGGGAAGGCGCCGACGGGATCGTCAATCCGGCGTCCCTCCAACCAGCTCGTTGCCGCCATCATAAGCAGTCCCGAGATCGCACCGATCAGGATGGCGGCGCTGTCGCTGACAAAAGCGCATCCGGCCGTAATTCCGACCAGACCTGCCAAGGAGCCGTTAATCACGGATGGTGCGTCGGAGCGCTGGTAGCGGAACAGCGTATACACCAGTGTGACCGCTCCGCCGGATGCGGCAGACAGCATCGTTGTCAGCGCAATATGTCCGATGCGGACATCGGTTGCACTGAGCGTGCTGCCCGCATTGAAGCCAAACCAGCCAAACCAGAGAAGGAAAGCCCCTACCGAAGCGAGTGGCAGGTTGCTGGGCAGGGCGATCGTGCTGGCACCCGCTTTATTGAATTTCCCTTTCCGGGGACCTACGATCAGCGCAGCCGCCAGGGCCGAGAAGCCGCCGAGCGCGTGTATGACGGCAGAGCCGGCAAAATCCTGCATGCCTAGCTTCGTCAGCCATCCGCCGCCCCAGGCCCAGTGGCCGCCGATCGGATAGATCAGGCCGGTCATCAGGACGATGTACAGCAAATAGGCTCTAAAATTGATCCGCTCGGCCACAGCACCCGAAACGATCGAGATAACGGCGATGGTGAAGGCCGCCTGGAACAGCCAATACGTATCCAGCGATACCGGCAGCTGGAGGTGGGATAAATCGCCCCCAAGGACAAATCCGCTCGTCCCGATGATCCCTCCGGCGTCCTTTCCGTACATGAGCGCAAATCCGAATACATAAAAAACCAAGGTGCCGATCGTGATATCGGCGAACACCTTCATAATAATGTTGACGCTGTTCTTGTAGCGTACAAATCCTGCCTCAAGCAGGGCGAACCCGCCCTCCATCAACAGAATCATAGCGGCGCTGAGAACGACCCATACGGTATCCATTCCCGTACCTAAAGATTCAAGCGTTAAATTCATTCCTGTGAAGCCTCCATTTCCTGAAGCAGTCTGATTTCCCGGATCAGCTCAGGAGACAGAAATACCTCGTTCGAATCCCTTATCGGTAAACGCAGCTTATCAAGCACCTGATCCAGTTCCCGAATACTGCGCTTTATCGCGTCGATCTTCTTGAACCGTTCTTTGACATGGACCATATACTCAACTGCCTGATGATGGCTGGCTGGCCGCCCTGTAAACAAGCGCCGGATCGGGGACATGGATTGATACAACGCCTCTTCCGCCCGGCGTTTCTGCTCGTATTTATCGATTTTGTTTTTTAACTCTTCTACGTCTTCTTCTTTCTTCGCTTTAACGCGTTCAAGTAAAATAAATAATTCCTGTTCCGGCATATCAAAACTGATATTGCGGTACACTTCATCGATAATTACCATGTCAGGTCTCCTTACACGTCGGGTCACTTTAGTTGATTATATGGTCATTAAACGTAGAAGTCAATAGATTGATAGAGAAAAACACCTCTGCTGGCAAAAAAGCTTTCATGAAGTATTTCTACTCGTTTTGTCCTATAGTTACCTCCTGAATCAATAAACTTTATCGTTTAAACGCCCCCCCGTAAGACACACCTCGATCAGCAAAAAACAGCTGCATCAGCAGCTGTTCCCTGTTCATTTCGATTTATAAAAGGCGGGTGATTGCCGTCTTACAATTGGCGCTAAACTTGGCAGAAATCCTCGATGATTTGCCGCTTCATAGCCTCGACCGGAAATTGCTCCGGATAAGTCGAGATCATGAGCATGATTCCCTGCAGTGCGGAGGAAAAGTACAATGACCTCGCCACCGGGTCGGATGCTCCCAGTTTTTCGAACATGCGGCACTGGATTTGAAACTGGCGGGCACTTTCCTCAATCAGGAGCTTTCCGTATTTGGCGACGGTTTCATCGGCTTCCGGCTGGGTCTGCAGATGCAGATAGAACCGGAACACCTCGGGAGAACGCCGCACATTATCGACGGCCCCTTCTACGATATGTTTCAGCTGCTCTGCCGGCGTCTCCAATGCCTCTGCCTTCTCCATGACCTGTATCAATTCCCCGATTCTGGCTTCGACCATGGCACTGAGCAATTCTTCTTTCCCTTTGTAGTAGTTGTATAGAAGCCCTTTGGACACGCCGGCGTGTTTGGAGACGTCATCGATCGAGGTGGCATGGTAACCTTTTCTCATAAAAAGGTCTATGGCTGCTTCCCGGATCTTCGCCTTGGCCTGCTGACGTATTCGTTCATTCTCTTCCTGGGTGCGCGGCATTTAACGTCTCTCCTCCAAAAACTCGGTAATATAGCTGTACATCATCTCCGGATGGGTTAAGGGCATCATATGGTCCGCCCCCGGAATTTGGACATAACGAACATTCGGCAAGCTCCGGAACAGCTCTGCGACGCGTTCATTATCCGGGATCTCATTATCGCCGATCATAAACAGGGTTCTTATGTGAAGGTCTTCCAATCGGCCGATGGCTGGAGGCTGCGGCCAAACGGATTCGAAGCTCCCCCACTCGGCCGTTTTGGCCAGGTGATGCCTGAACATGTCAATCATCAAGCGGCGCTGCGGACTGGACATCACGATCCGGTACAGCGGAGCGCTGAACGCAAGCTCCATGATTTTATCGGCATCGGGGGCGGCCGCGTTCACCTCACTCATCCAGCGCTCAAACTCCGGTGATGGCTTATAGCCCGTCAACGATGGGCCGATGAGCACCAAGCCCGAAACACGATTCGGGTATTGAAGGCTGAAGTCAGTGGCGATTTGGCCGCCTCCTGAATGGCCGATGAGGACGGCGGTATCCAGGTGAAGGTCATCCATCAGCTCGCGCAAGTCCTCAACGTAGTTCGCCGGTTCCTTGGGAGAAGGAGATTTGCCTGCACCCCGGCCGTCATAAGTAATAGTCTGGTATTCTTTGGCGACTAATGGCGCCAGGATGACCACAGCCTGCTGTCCGTCCCGCCGCTGTGTATAAAAATGACGGGTTTTCCACTGCCATGAATCTCATAATACAAATCCATCCCGGATCCCTCCATCCATCATTTACCTGATCTTGCCATCATATTACTATTGGTTGAACGGTTAGTCAATGAAAAAAACGCCGACCCATTGGGTTCAGCGTATGAGGTTCAGCATATCATCATCTCTGAGCTTTATTCGTCATTCCCAGCTCCCTGCAATCCATATCCAGAGGAATCAACGCAGCTCCTGCGCGATTTCCCAGATGTGTCCGCCCGGATCCTGGAAACTTGCCGTACGTATTCCCCATGGGCGGTCCATCGGACCGTTCAGCAGCGCAACGCCGGCTGAATTCAGCTCTGAACACAACGCGTCCACGTCATCAACACGGATCGTGAACACAAACCTCGCTCCTGCCCCGCGGTCTGCCACTGGAGCCGGATGCGTAAGCTCGTCCGCTTCGGTTATTTTCAGCAGATTGACGCTCATGTTCCCGAAGTTATAAACTGCCGAGTTGTCGTCCTCGTAGACGGAGGAAAGGCCGAATACCCGCTCATAGAATGATTTGGCCTCCGGAAGATCTTCCACAAACAACGTGATGACATCGATGTTTTTGGCTCCCCATTGATTCATCGTCCATCTCTCCCTTTTGAAATGTGATCAGAAACACTCGTTCTCATGCTGATTCTATCAAATCATCATGAGCCGGATTTATTCCCGATTGCTATTCTTGCGTAATAAGGGAATACATTCGATCGGGAACAACAATAAAGCGCACAGGCTCGCCTGTACGCTTTAACAGCATTGTCGTTATTTTTCCTCCAGCTCATCGGGCACATCATACTTATTAATATGCGAAGTCATGGCCGCGACGGCATCACTGGCATCGGTCGTAGCAGGCACTTCGCGAACCACATCATCGGTGACGTCATAGTCGTTCAGCCGATCTGCCTCTTTTTCATTTTGTTTTGGCACTTCTTTCATCGCAATTCTCTCCTTTTTATCCCAGAAAATGATCCTGCTCCTCTAACGAATACAGCGGTACTTCCCGCTCAGCTTCCGGATTGTCGAGCGGATAGACACGTGCGGTTTCGCTAAGCTCGTCCACATGCTGTATATAGATGGGGGTTCCATCCAGCAGTACGTTTGCCATGACTGGCGAGGACGCGATTTCCTGCGCTCTTTGAACGTTCATTTTGTGTAATGCCTCCAAATGTTGAGTAGAGTTCGCTTATACTATGTACGGGGGCATGCGGTGTTATGCATCGCGCTCCCCGGAAACAAAAAAACCGCGACATCCGCGGTTTGCTGTCATACATGTTTTGTATCAGAAATCAGAATCCTTTGCCTCCGATCGGCCGAACCTTGATGCCGCCGGCTTCAGCAATGAGATGCCTGCAGCGTCCGATGAGCTCCAGCACCTTCTCATTCTTCAACGAGGCCGCGTGAGCCTCCTTGCTTTCCCATAGTTCCGTAATCCAAAGATCGTCCGGATTGTCCTCCGCTTCATGCAGGATATAATAGATGCAGCCTTCCATATCCTCCAGCGTCCCGCTGGACTCCAGCATCATTCTCGCGAGCTCATCGCGCTGTCCCGGCTTTGCCGTCAGTTTGCCGAACATGGCGTATTTTTCCATTCTCATCCTCCCCTTCATCACAACTCATACATGTGATTCATTCACTCGCATCTATCATCAGTATAGACGATAATACTGACAGATACGGTCAGTGATTGTGAGAACTTGTCCTAAAGTTCGTGTAAACAAATAGAAAAGGACCGGATACACCGATCCGATCCCTGTACTTGTTACTTGGCTTGAATATATCCTTCTTCCTTCAGCAGTTCGGCAATCAGCACAGCCCCGCCTGCGGCGCCGCGCAGCGTATTATGCGAAAGACCCACGAATTTGAAATCATAAATGGAATCCTCGCGCAGTCTGCCTGCCGAAACGCCCATGCCGCGTTCAATATCGCGATCCAGCTTCGTCTGCGGCCGGTTTTCTTCCTCAAAATACGTAATGAACTGCTTCGGTGCGCTTGGAAGGCCCAATTCCTGAGGTCTTCCTTGATACGCACTCCAGCGCTCAATAATTTCTTCCTTCGACGTCTTTTTCTCAAAAGAGACGAACACGGTCGCCAAATGCCCGTCTGTCACAGGAACGCGGATGCACTGGGTCGTGATGATCGGAGAGGACGCCTTCACGATTTGCCCGTTGTCGATGCTGCCCCAAATGCGCAGCGGCTCCTGCTCGCTCTTCTCTTCCTCACCGCCGATGTAAGGGATGACATTATCCAGCATTTCCGGCCAGTCCGTAAAGTTTTTGCCTGCGCCGGAGATGGCCTGGTAAGTCGACGCAACCACCTGAGTCGGTTTAAAATCAAGCAGCGCGTTCAGCTGCGGCACATAACTCTGAATCGAGCAGTTCGGTTTGACCGCGATAAACCCGGTTTTGGTACCGAGCCGCTGTCTTTGCGCTTCAATGACGCCGATGTGACCTGGATTGATTTCCGGAATCACCATAGGCACGTCAGGCGTCCACCGATGTGCGGAGTTGTTTGATATAACAGGCGTACCCGTTTTGGCATACGCTTCTTCAAGCGCTTTGATTTCGTCCTTCTTCATATCTACGGCGCAGAAAACAAAGTCAACTCCCGAAGCAACCTCTTCGACCTTCGAAGCGTCCTGAACGACAATTTGCTTGACGTCCTCAGGAATCGGCGTTGCCAGTTTCCATCGTCCCTGCACCGATTCTTCATAGGTTTTTCCGGCGGAACTGCTGCTTGCCGCAATCGCGGTCACCTGGAACCAAGGATGCTGATCCAAGAGCTGTACGAAACGCTGGCCAACCATACCGGTTCCACCGACAATACCGACTTTAAGTTTTTGTGACATGAGTGATTCCAATCCTTTCGAAGTAGAGTATGAGATGTTGTCTGCTAAACAAATACTATGGTGACAGGCGTGGCTCGTTAAACCGTCTATTAGACACTATTCAAACCGTTTGAATTGGTGTGCCCTTCCGCGCCTGTGAGCAGCGATATTTACAGGATCATGACGAAAAAATAAAAAATCCCACCCCCAAGACTGCCGTCTTAGGGACGAGATATCATACTCGTGGTACCACCCCAGATTCGCTAAAATGTCGCCATTTTAGCCTCTTCGAGTACGGCATCAGTCAACTGATGCATATACTCTAGCTCTGTAACAGGAGCTCCTGGCACACCATCCTCTTATTGAACATCGGGTTCCGGCGTGCTGCTCAGAGGCTTTATTCAATAAAGGACTCAATGCTCCTTTTCAGCGGACGGAGCTCTCTGGGAAATGCTTCCTTTACCTACTCTTCTCTTCATCGCATTTCAAATTAACGGTTCTTACATTACGCTTATAATATCGGAAGTTACGCCAGACGTAAACCTTTTTTCGCAAAAAAATTCCGATTTCACAAACCTGGCAAAAGAATGGATCCATCGGCTGCGATTCAGCGAACCGATTTCCATGCCTCATCCAACAGTTCGGCATTGATGCCCATGCCTGCCAACGCGCCCATGGAAGCCGCAGCAATGGCTTGATACATATCAGAAGCGGCATCTCCGGCACTGAATACACCGGGGATATTGGTCTTGCCGATCCGATCGGCCACAATGCTTCCGGATTCCGACACTTCGCAGCCCAGCGACTGCGGCAGGTCAGTGGCAGCGGCCAGTTTCGGCGCAAAGAAAATCCCGGTGCAGGCAACGGATTCGCCGTTCTCCAGGACAACCTGCTTTACGTTGCCTTCTTCAGACTCAATCTTGTGAATCGGCGAGTCCTTAACGGTAATGCCGTGGCGCTCCAGCTCTTCACTCTGCTCCGCATTCAATTCATCCGGGCCGTTCGTGCATAACGTTAAATTCGCAGACCATCCCATCAGCACTTTGGATAAATGCATCGCTCCTTCGCCCTTGGCAATCATCACGAGCTGCTGGTCCTGCAGTTCCCAGCCGTCACAATAAGGGCAGACAAACGCGGTTTTACCGTATACCTCGTCCAACCCGGAAATATCCAGAGGCAGGTCTCGTTTGCCGGTTGCAAACAACAGCTTCTTGCTGCGGAACACCTTTCCGTCAACCGTGCGGATCCGGAAGTCGCCGTCACTTCCTTCCACGGATTCCGTCTTCCCTTGAACAAACTTGATTGCAGGGTACTGACTGATTTGTTCTCTGGCGATCCGACGGAACTCCGCGGGAGCGATACCGTCCCGAGACAGGAAGTTATGCATCTCATGGGTTACCCGATTGCGCGGGCGACCTTCGTCAATGACCACCGCGGAACGTCTTGATCTGCCCAGCGCAAGCGCCGCACTCATGCCGGCTGGCCCGCCTCCGATAATAACCGCATCCAACAATACTTCTGACATTCTAATTCCTCCCTTTATAGATCCTTTTTATCCATAATAAACGCGCAAGAAGTTTATTACTTCTTGCCTGCTGCATGGACATCACATGAGCCCGCCTGGTTCAGTGCTGATTGAATCGTATGCTGCTGGAGATAACGGTTCATCTGCTGTTCCGCGGCATCCATCACTTGTTTGACCGGGCATCCTTCGCCGAAAGCAAATTCCGGCGTTTCCGGTTCGTCCCCCGCAGCTTCCAGGGCTGGCAGCGGATGGTTGCTTCCGTGGAAGCATTCATACAAGTGCTGACGTCCTTCGAGAACCTGAACCACATCCAGAAAAGTAATTTCACTGGCGGCCCGGGCAAGCTCATAGCCGCCGTTCACACCGGTAACTGCGCGAACAAGCCCATCCTGCCGCAGCTTGGACATAATTTTGGATAAATAGCTCTCGGAAGCGCCCAGGGACGAGGACAGTTCTTTAATGCCCACGTTGCGGCCCCGTTCCGATTTCGCCAGCAGCATCAAGGCGTGTAAACCGTATGCAGTACTTTTTGAAAATTGCATGCTGGATTCCTCCTTTTCAAGCAGCAAACCATAACAGCGCATTTATTATGGACCTGTAATGTCCATTATATGCAGAACATGATGATAAATCAAGCTTACTTTATGTTAGTTGGTCCAGGTACTTGGATTATATCCATAGATTTTGCGTTCTTACGGGATGTTGCTTCTCCACTTATAATCATAACAAGTTCAATAAAAGAATCGTTACGAAGGAGTTGTCACCCCATGAAAAAATCGTATTCCCCCCTTTTTGATCCATTTCATTTTCCGTCAGCCAACATTTCTTTAAAAAACCGGATCGTGATGTCTCCGATGACCCATATGAGTTCCAATGCGGACGGCTCCATTTCCGAACAGGAAATTCAATACTACAAACGGCGTTCTCATGGCGCTGCCATGGTCATCACAGCGGCAACATATGTCATGCAGCAAGGAGGAATGCCTGGTGCGCCCGGCGCCGACAACGACGCCCTCATTCCCGGACTCCGCCGGCTTGCCTCGACGATCCAGGGGAACGGAGCCAAGGCCGTGCTGCAAATTTTTCACGCAGGCAGACAAGGCTCCAAGACAGGCGATTATGTCAGCGCCGGAAACATCCCGGAAGATCGGGAAGGAGCCCCCGTCCCGCGCAGTCTCTCCGAGCAGGAAATGGAAGGCATCATTCATGCTTATGCAGAAGCGGCCCGAAGAGCGGTTGACGCCGGATTTGACGGGGTGGAAATTCACGGCGGCAACGGGAATTTGCTGCATCAATTTTTATCCCCGATGACGAACCGACGCACGGACCGTTATGGAGGGAGCCTGGGGAATCGAATGACGCTGGCCTTAGCCATTATTCGCGAGGTCCTTCGGACCGTTCGTAAAGAGTCTAATAAACCTTTCCTGGTCGGCTTCCGGTTTTCGCCTGAAGAGGCGGGAACGCCAGGCATTACGATGGCCGATACCCTCTCGTTCGTCGATGCATTGTCGGGCACGGGGATCGATTACCTTCATGTATCGTTGACCAGCTTCCGTTCCGTGCCGCGAAGGGGGATTCAGGACAGCCGGTCACGATTGGCGATTCTTCAGGAGCGCGTCGGCTCGCGTATCCCCATCATTGGCGTCGGCAGCATTTACACGCCCGATGATGCGCTGGAGGCGCTGTCCTCCGGCATCCCGCTCATCGCATTGGGACGCGAACTCATCATGGAACCGGATTGGGTACAGTTGGTATTGGAAGGCCGTGAACAGCAGATCCGAACGTCCATCTCCCCTCTGGACCTGCAGGAGTTATCGATTCCCGAACCGCTGTGGAACCTCATGATGAGTATTCCCGGCTGGTTCCCGCTGCGCAGCGACCCGCAAGTTGCGGACGCCGAAAGGTAATGATTTCCCCTCAGTCTATTGCTTGTTTATAAATCGCGACAGACGGCCGCCAGCCGTCTGTTTTGCTTTTTCCGGCACGTTTTCTGAAGAGCAATCCTCTTTCGATGCCCCTAGTTTAAGTTCCTCCGAAAAAGGCAACGATGAAGCAGAATATAAATTTCAAGGTGAGGATTAGGATGCGGCCTTTTTTCAAATCCAAACATGATTCCAGCGGTGATTCCAACCAAAATCAAGACAAAAATGAGCAGCCATCGGAATTTAATAGGCCTGAAACGCCTCTTTCCAAATACTTGGATGTTAACGTCCAAATGATCAAGGAAATGACGGGCGACAGTTCCGATATAATCATCCGTCGGTTGGACCAGGCCCTGGGGAAACCTGTCCACGTCGCCGTCATCTACACCGACGGTTTGGCCGATGAGCAGATTATCAACAATTCCATTTTGAAATCTTTGACGCAAATCCAGGCGGATGCGGATTGTTCGCTGGACCCGCCAAAACAGGTGCTGGGCTGGATCAAACACCGGTTTTTAGCCATTGGCCAAGTCACGGACATCGATACCATGAAGAAACTGTTTGACGCCATTCTTGCCGGCAATACAGTCATTCTGGTAGATGGCACAGCCAAGGGAATATCAGCATCCTCTGCCGGTGGGGAACAGCGCGGTGTAGACGAACCCCAGTCTCAAACCGTCATACGAGGACCAAGGGAAGGCTTTACGGAGAACCTTCGGATCAATACGTCATTAATCCGCCGTAAAATCAAAAATCCGAATCTATGGATCGTCGACCGAACGATCGGCCGCGTAACCCAAACGGACGTAGCCGTGATGTACATTCATGGTATCGCTAGTGAAGACGTGGTGCAGGAAATTTTAAGAAGGCTTGACCGGATTGACATCGACAGCGTTCTGGAGAGCGGATATATCGAGGAATTTATCCAGGACGCCACCTTTACGCCTTTTCCGACCCTTACGAATTCAGAACGTCCTGACGCCATTGCCGGAGCTATTTTGGAAGGAAAAGTAGCCATTCTCGTAGACGGGAGCCCCTTTGTGCTCATTGCCCCCATTACGATTTTTAAGCTGTTCCAGTCCAGCGAGGATTATTACCAAAAATTCGATATCGCGACATTTCTACGGTTGATGCGTATTATCGCATTTGTGTTTTCCATGCTCCTGCCCTCGATGTACATCGCGATCACAACATTTCATCAGCAGATGCTGCCGACAACCCTGCTCATCAGCCTTGCCGCCCAGCGGGAAGGCGTCCCGTTTCCTGCCTTTGTCGAAGCGCTTGCCATGGAAATCACTTTCGAAGTTTTGCGGGAAGCCGGGGTGCGGATGCCAAGGGCGATCGGGTCCGCGATTTCGATCGTCGGTGCGCTCGTGCTGGGGCAAGCGGCAGTTCAGGCAGGTTTGGTATCCGCCGCTATGGTTATTATAGTGGCTTTTACCGCCATTGCCGGCTTCGTCGCTCCATCAGTCAGCTTATCCAATTCGGCTAGGCTGCTTCGTTTCGGATTCATGCTGCTTGCGGCTACGCTGGGATTGTTCGGGATCATTGCAGGATTAATGGCGATGCTTATCCATTTGGCAGGGCTGCGGTCCTTCGGAATCCCTTATTTGATTCCGCTTGCGCCCTTCTCTCCTTCCGATCAAAAGGATGCGTTGGTACGTGTGCCTTGGTGGGCCATGCTGAAACGTCCAACCTTAATCAGTCAAAAAAATATCAAACGCCAAAAATCAATCCAAAAGCCGTCGCCATCGAAAGATGAACAATAGCTGTATACATCCAGGTCAAACAAAGAGGTGGAAAAGATGCTCCGGAGACTGGGCCTTATGATTCTCTCGCTGTCGGTCGCGCTGCTGACGGGCGGATGCTGGGACAGCCAGGAATTGAATACGCTGAGCATCATTTCGGCGACGTCCATCGACCGGAGCAACGGGAAATGGGAAATTTCGTTCCAGGTCGTCATTCCGCAGTCGATTGCCACCCAGACAGGCGGCGGCAGTGCAGGAAGCCAGTCTCCGACGACCATTTTCTCAACCAAGGGGCGCTCTATTGCCGAGGCGATGCAGAATGCCAGCCTGGAAACATCAAGGAAGCTTTTTTTCGCCCATAACTCCGTCCTTATTCTTAGCGAAGATGTGGCACGGAAAGAAGGTGTCGGAGAAATTCTTGATTTTTTCCTTCGTCCGTTCGAGAGCAGGGAGACCATGTCCGTCCTCTTGACCAAGGGCAAAGCTTCCAATTTGCTGGAAGTGCTGATCCCTTTGGAGAAAATATCCGGCAACGCTATCCAGCGGATCATCGATCAAAGCCAGAAAAATCTGTCCCAGGCTCAAAACATGCGGCTCATCGATTTCGCCAGAATGATAGCCAGCCCGGATGAAAGCGCCATGGCGCCCGAGCTCGAGGTATCCGGAGATCTGAGCAAGCAGTCCTCCCTCGATGCCCTGAAATCGACGCGAAATGATGCGGTCATTAAGCTCGGGGAGCTGGGCGTATTCCGTAAGGACAAGCTGGTGGGATGGATCGATCAAAAAGATAGCCGATCTGTCG
Organism: Paenibacillus sp. SSG-1; assembly: GCF_002224835.1. NCBI lineage: Bacteria > Bacillati > Bacillota > Bacilli > Caryophanales > Paenibacillaceae > Paenibacillus > Paenibacillus sp. SSG-1. Next base: position 2,345,781 of record NZ_MBRK01000001.1, on the reverse strand, counting down.
CATGGCTTTCCAATCGTGTCAGCAGCATGATGGTTGTGTTTCCGTGCAGCGCAAAAGGCCAAGAAAATCAGCTGCTCAGCTATCGAGTGCTGAAATCGTCCACCAAACTGGAACCGAAGGTCATCCATGGAAAATCGATCATTCTCGCCAAGATTCAAGCAACGGGAGCGATCGACGAATCCGGCTGCAATCTGGACTTAAAGAATCCGGGGGTCATTCGCGACATAGAACGTACGATAAGTAAACAAATCGGCGGCGAAATCATGGAGACCTGGAGCCATCTGCAGGAAATGAACGTGGATCTGGCCGGATTCATGAACGCGATACACCGTAAAGATCCCTCTACTTGGAGAAAACTGATGAAAACGAAGCGTCCCATCGAGGAAATCAGCCTGCGCGTGCAGGTCAAGATTAACATTGAGCATACGAACATGATTACCAAGCCGTACTCCAGCTTGCTCAAAGACCAAAAATTCTAGCGGAAGGAGTGCCCCTACTTGCAAAAAATAGACAAATACGAGCTGATTGCGATGATGATCCTGTTTTTGATCGGAACTTCCCCATTATACGAATTGGGCGTGGGAGCCAAGCAGGACGCCTGGCTGGTCGTCATTGTCGCGATGCTGGCCGGACTGCTGCTGCTCCTGGTTTACCTTTTCATCCAAAAGGGGAACGAGGACCGCAATCTCTTTGAAATCCTGAACCAACATCTGGGTCGTATTTTGGGAACGATCGTCACCATCGCTTATATTTTCTATTTTTCCTATGAGTCCATGAGAAACACCAGGGAGTTTGGGGACATTATCAACATTTCCTTTCTTCCCAAAACGCCGCTGTCCGTCCTGATGCTGATCATGATTCTGCTGTCCGCCTATGCGATTTCCAAGGGAACGGAAGTTTTTTTCCGCGTCGTCGAATTTCTGCTCCCCTTTACCATCCTGGGTTATTTCCTGATTTTCTTGATGTTCATCGTCTCTAAAAATATTCATCTGGAGCGGCTTCAGCCGGTGCTCGAGCATGGCATCATGCCTGTGATCAGGGAAGCCATTCCGAAAGTCATCAGCTTCCCGTTTGGCGAGGTTGTCGTGTTTCTTGCGTTTTGGAAGCATTTGAACAACAAAAAAAACCTGTCCAAGCTGTCGATCTTTTCCTACCTGTTCGTGGGAATCCTGCTGCTGATCTTCAACTTGTTGAATTTAACGATATTGAGCCCCCAAATCTTAAGCATTACCACCCTCCCCATGCTCAGATCGGTTCGCTTGATCGAAATCGCTGATTTTCTCGAACGGCTCGATCCGGTCATTATTTTGCTGATTTATATCGGCATCTTTGTGAAAATGACGGCATTTTACTTGGGGGCGGTCATCGGCCTTTCCTATCTGGTAAAGATGAGCCACAAAAAATTAACAGTCATCGTCGGTGCGTTTATTTATACCATTTCTTTTGCCGCGCCCAATTTTATTTACCATACCTGGATCGGATTCACGCGAAACCTGATGTACGACTTTCCGGTTTTCCAAATCTGGATTCCCCTTGCTTTGGCAGCCGTTGTCCTAATGAAGAAGCTTTTTTCCCGAAAAGGAAAACAGACGGGAGGATCTTGAGAGAAACACCGACCGAAGTACATTCTAGGAAGACAGACCGCTTAAAGCGGCAGTTTCTCTTGCGATATAAGGAAGTCAAGTCAAGAAAAAAGGAACCGCTGCCTGCTGCTTGCAGAGCAATGGTTCCTTTTCCGTAATTCAACGCAATCCGGTTCGGGTTAACGCTGCAGCTTCAAGCATCTGGGCTGCATTAAATATTGGCCCGTAATTCTTTCCGCCTGAAGACGGATCAAATACTCCCCTGCTTCCGGAAAATGAAGCTTCCCTACGTAAAACTCACGGAAGTCATACGGTCCGCCGGTGGGCTGCACCTGAGCACGCAGTGACTGGTCTCCGGTGGTCACCAGGTAGGTCCCGCCTCCTCCCTCGGCGTCACCGCTGCCATATTCGATGCGCACGTCGAAATCTGCGGCCCCCAAGGTCCGGACAGACCAGACCGCCTCGGCACTTTCGTCTGTCCAATCCAGGAGGTTGTCACGGCCCTTTTTCCCGGTATCATACTTCAATCCGGCTCCTGATATTTCGGCATCGAATACGCCTAATTCAAGGATGCTGCCTTCCCGTGTGTCCAATAGTCCCACCGGATTGCCATCGATCGGACCGGAACAGAGGACGGCGATGACTTGTGGTTTGGAAAATTCGTTCACTTCGGAAAGCAGCGATTCAGGCAGCTCAATCTCCAAATCCTGTTCCGATAATCGGGTCAATTTCAGTTCCCTGCCGTCTTCCAGCATATAGGCCCGCAGAACGTCCGTCTTCAGGCCGGGAACGACCAGCTTCCGGTCCGTTGGCCAATCGAAGACATGCAGATACAGCGTGTTTCCTTTCACGGTGCACCTGCCCCAGGACGGCTTTGCCGTCGGGGATGCCCCCGCTCCGTAAATACTGTCTCCGTATGTATCTAACCAACCGCCGATTTCCAGCAAAATCGATTCGGATACCGGATCCCACTCTCCCGTCTCTGTCGGTCCGATATTGATGACCAAATTGCCGTTTTTGCTGACGACATCGATCATCTGCCGGATGATGGATGCGGGTGATTTCCAGTTGTGATCCGATTTTTTGTACCCCCACGAATCGTTTAGCGTGATGATGTTCTCCCAGTCCTGGCGCAAAGTCCGCGTGGTCAGCTGATTATCGGACGTGTTGGAGTAATCCCCAAGGGGAGCCTTCCACACCCGGCTGTTCACCAGACAGTCCGGCTGAAGCGAGTATACGGCGTCCAGAAACTGCTCCCCCTGCTCGCGGGTCAGCTTGCCGCCGCAGTCGAACCACATCAAGCCGACCTTCCCGTAATCCGTCAGCAGCTCGCGAACCTGAGGTAGTGATTTATTATTCAGATAACGCTCAAAGCGGCTTCGCTTATCCGGATCGTGCACCCAGCTCTCCACGTCGTCATAAGCACCGATATTGCCGGGGTAGTCCCAGGTGTTCCCCTGGGAATCGGGATCATGCCAGTCCATAGCGTGCGAGTAGTAAATACCCAGCACCATTTCTTCCTGCTCGCATGCTTCCGCCAGCTCCCGGAGCGGATCTCTTTGAAAAGCGGCATGCTGGACGATGGAGTAATTGGACACATGCGAATCATACATGGCGAATCCGTCATGATGCTTGGCCGTGAAAATGATATATTTCAAGCCGGCCCTTTTGGCGGTACGCACCCACTTCAGCGCGTCAAAAGATGAAGGATCCCAGCCTGCGGCCATCTCTTCATATTCGGCGGCCGGAATCTTTGCGCGCAGCATGATGTGCTCACTGTAGGAAGCTTGGATCTCCTCCCCTTTCCACTCGCCTGCCGGCCGCGCGTAGGGTCCCCAATGGATGAACAGGCCCAGCCGGGCTTCCCTCCACCATTCCATCCGGTGATTTTGCACTTCAGACTGAGGGCCTTCAGGAACTGTCTCTATAGGAAAAGGATCATCGAGCAGGTTCTCCGGCGCGAACCCTGCTGCTGTCTGATGGGCCAGTTGTTCGGATTGTCGTTTCATTCATCATGTCTCCTTTCGCGCTGAATTACTGCCTCAGCGCTGATACACATTACCACAATCTCAGCGTCGAGCCGCGCAACTTGGATACCGCCTCAACAAAGAAATAATCGCCGTAAATCAGCGGCGTATCGATATGCACACCACCCGGCAGATTGGATGTGCCGGACAGGATCAGGCCTTCTTCCCCCGGCATATCCCATGTCTCGTAATGTTCATGCAGAGAGCGCACGATGCGTTCTGCAGAACGGAGATACAGCCGCGCTTCCGCCTCGGGTACGAGACGGGATATCTCGATCAGCCCGCATGCCGCGCAGGCCCCGGCCGAAGTATCCCGCGGCTTGCCCCCTTCTTCAGGCGCCCGGAAATCCCAGTGCGGCACATGGTCCTCCGGCAGATTCGCCAGGAAAAAATGGGCGGCCCGCTTGGCGCCAGTCAAAAAGCGTTCTTCTCCCGTGTAAATATAAGACAGGGTGAGTCCGTAGATGGTCCAGGCGCTGCCTCTGGACCAGGCGGATTCTTCCGCATACCCCTGACCGGACATGGCGCCGATTCGTTCACCCGACTCGGGATCAAATTCGAGGATATGGTAACTGGATCCGTCCGGACGCAGAAAATGCGCCAGCACCGTATCTGCATGCGCCGCGGCGATATGGCGGAACCGGGGATCCTCCGTTACTTCAGAGGCCCAATACAGCAGCGGCAGATTCATCACCGTGTCGATGATGGACCAGCCTGCCCGGTTCACCTGCTCCAGGTCATGCCAGGCGCGGATGAAGCTGCCTTTTACATTAAAGCGGCTTGCCAGCTGGGCGGCGGCCATCAGCCCACGGTGTTTGGATCGCTCGCTGCCGGTAATCCGGTAGTCGGCCACGGCCGAAAGTGTCCATATAAATCCGGCATCATGATGCACAGCGAGCGAATACAGCGGTTCGTCCAGCTTCTCCTCGATCAGCTCGGCAATCCCCTGCAGCCCTGGATGGTGCCCGTCTTCGGCAATCTGCCACAAGATCCCCGGCCAAAAGCCGGCGGTCCACCAGGACGGGCGCATGTTGTCATAGACCCCGTTAACGGATGCATGCGGAAAACTGACGCCAATCCGCTGACTGGTGCGCTCCACTTTGTTTACGATTTGCTGCCAAGCCCCTTCCGCCCACTGCTGAACGGATTCCGAAATAAGCGCCGAGCTCCCTTCGCTCCCCATTTGTTTCGATACGGTTTCTCCCATATAATCTCCTCCTGTAATTGATTGTTCCATTCTAAATTCAAGGTGAAGTCCGCAGCGGAATAACCATGTTCCAGGTATGTTCGGCTTGCCGGAAGCCCCCCGGTCCGTCCGCAACCGCGGCGAACAGATGCGTCGGCAGTCCATCCTGAAACAGCAGGAAGGGCCGTTCGAAGCTGCCCATCCAACGTTCCGATCCGTCCTCCCATCGGACGCGCCGGGAATAGGATTTGGGCTGGTCTGCGAGCCTCCAGTCCCTGCCATCCGGAGAAAGTGCCAGAATGCCGCCGTGCTTCTCTCCACACAGCTTTCCATCCATGTCTTTCGCGATCATGGCGTACCCTTCCGCCGTGCGCCAAATGAACGGGTCTTCGATATGAAACCGTTCCGGCGGAAACAGCGGCGTATCCTGAGTTACGCGATAAGGCCCTTCATATCCTGCTGCCTCTGCCGCACCCAGCGTCATTTGCCCATGGGCTGTGCCCTCATACCGCCGGGCTTTATAAACCAGCAGCACGGAGCCATCCTCCCGGATACATGGCGCCGGATTCGAGGTCAGGAAGCTGTCGAACTTGCCCGGCCTCGTCGGCAGAATCGGCGTATCGAGGCGCTTCCACGGCCCATAGACGCTGTCGGCGACGGCCAGGCCGACACGCTTGTTCGCCCTTGCCGCAATGACGCGGCAGTCGTCCGCCTCCACCGTCTCTCCTGGCCGCGGCTCAGGGAAGGGATGCGTCGATCCCATGTAATACAGCAAATATTTGTCTCCATACCGGATGATGTGCGGGTTATGGGTGCTCCTTCCGTCCCAATACTCCGCTCCCCGCGCTGGGAACACGGTTTCTTCGTAGGTATAGGGCCCTTCCGGGGTATCGGACGAGGCTCGGACGATTTCCGAACGGAGCAGCCAGCCCGGGTGCATCGGCATCCACTTCGGCCACCGGGACGCAAACATATGAAAGCGTCCGTCCTCTCCGCGAACGACCGACCCGCACCATACCCACCAGCCTTCCTTCCGGAAGCCCCCTTCCATGGGGGCAGGCAGCATCCGGTCAAACAGTGAAAATGTCACGTTCTCCCTCCGTTCATCATTAAGTTTCTCGACCATCTGTATTTGCCAAATGGCACGCGTCATTCACGATTCAGCGGTCCCGGTTTCACAATGAGACCGCCGACTCCGCCAACCCGTACCGTTTTGCCGCGCTGCCATGCAGCCATTCCGCGGCCAGTGCCAGCGCATCCTCACGGCTCAGCCATTCATCCTTGATCTGTTCATCCAGAAAACGGGCAAGCAGCTGCTTCACGATCAGCAGCTTGCCGTACGTCCATTCGATGCAGCGCGCATCCGAGACGACCAGCGAGCTTTTGAGCGGAGATAACGCCTCGAGCCGGTACTGCATGCTCTGCGTGTATGTGCTGGCACGGAAGTTATACCACCACATGCCGCCTACGTGAACATTGGCAAAATTCCAGGCCGCCTGTACGACGTCCAAATTGTTCAGTTCCGATGCAACCACCAGCTCAAACGGGATGTTGTAACGCTCAAACAAGCCATACAGCTTTACGATCCGGAGCGGATCGTTCACAGGAGCGGCCGAACTGCTCCCCCATCTTCGTTCCACGCCGAGGAACAGCTGAAGGAACATGTCCCGCTCCTGCAGACCGGAGCAGATTTCATGGAGAAGCAGCATCATGACCTCATCGGTCCGCCCCGCGGTTTCAAGCTTATAATCCTCATGCGCCGCAGCCTCATAATGGGGAAGCGTCGTCATGATCCCCGGACAGCCCATCTCATGATAGGACTTCAATTGCTCGGAAATGAACGCTTTCGCCTGCGCGAAACGGTCCTGGCGTTCATTGGCTGCGGAGGAGACGATGCCGGCGGCAAGCTCCGGCAGCCATCCGTCGACCCGGGGCAGCAGCACGGCATCCTCGCGCATACCGTCAAATACGGCATGTTCAGGCCGGTTCACGACAAATCGCTTCACATGCAGCCGGTCGGCCACGCTTTGAGCCCAGCCTGGAGTATTTCTCTGCGTGCGTACAGCTTCGTCCGCCTGAAGCACAGACGCCGTGTCATGGATAGTGATTCCGTATAAATACCCCATGATCGCCGTAAAAGCACGATTCATCATCGTATTACGGGTAGCCTTGTATGCTCTGACGAAGGCTTCCGCCCGCTCCGAAACCGGCAGCTGTGCCGCATCCTTCGGATATCCCGCCGTCTGCAGTTCTTGGTTCAACCAGAAATAATCGGCGATCTCCCAAAAGTCGGCCGCGCACAGCTTATCGCCTATCAAATGCGTATGCGTATCGATCACTGGCAGACGCATAATTTCTTCTAATAATGAAGATATATTCATGATCCGTATCTCTCCCCTCTCATTAGCTGAACGTCAACTGCAAGGTTAGGGATTCTCCCTGTTCAAGCAAGATGTGGATTTGCCGATTCTCAGGCAGTCTGCCCCCGTCCCGGAAGCCGCTGCAAGCTTCGGGGAGCACGAGGGTAACGGAGCCTCCAGCCCTCAAAGATTGGAGCCGAACATCAAGCGTGCCATTCTTTCTGTCCCAGGCGATGTCTACCTCGTAGCCTCCACACGCCAGCATTCCAGCGGCGCTTCCGGAGAGGAATCGCTTCGGCAGGGCTGGGAGGATTCGGATCATGTTGGGATCGGAGTACAGCAGCATTTCCTGAAGCGCAGCCGTCATACCCATATTCGCATCAATCTGAAACGGAGCCCACTCCATATCCAGGCCGATGCCCATGCCGCGCCAATCGTTGTGAAGCGTGAAGAAATTATTGATCACGGCTGATCTGGCCAGCAGATCCAAACACTCCAGCGCCTTATCCGCTTCGCCCATGCGGGCGTACAAATTGGACATATGAGCAAGTGACCATCCTGTCTGCTCCTTTAATCCAACGACCAGCCTCTTTCTTAACGCGGTCTCGAAGGCTGCGAACAGACCGGGATCGGTCTCCCGCGTTACCTCCTTGCCTGGAAACACCGGATAAAGGTGCGACTGATGCCGGTGATGGTATTGATCCTCATAGGCAGGATGCATCCATTCACGGACAGCGCCGTCTGCATTAACCTGATACGCCGGGATTTTGGCAATCATGTCTTTCCAGCCCGTGACTTCCTCAGCATACAGGCCTTCCTGAGCGGCACCCTCAACCAGCCGGGTCAGCACTTCCTTGGCGATGGCAAAATCCATCGTTGCGTTCATTGCCGTTCCTTTAGGCCCACCCGCGCCGTTACCCGGCCGGTTCTCGGGCGAATTGGACGGGCAGCTGATGAACAGACCATCGTCCCCGGTAATCAGGAAGTCTTCATAGAACAAAGCGGCCTCCCGCAGGAACGGCAAGGCCCGGTTTCTTAAAAATTCCCTGTCGCCCGTGTACAGGTAATAATCATAATAGTGCTGCGCGATCCAGCCCGCCGCCCCGGTCCAGTGGACAATGTGGGGCGCGATCGTCTTCAGCAGGCCGGAGTCCGGCGCGGTTGGTGCGGGGATCCAGATCCCCCTGCAGCCATAGATACAGCGCGCGTTGCGGCGATAATCGTCCATCTGCCGCTCCACGTAATCGAATACGGGCAGCAGCAGCTCGGGCATATGTCCCGCGAGCGCCTGCCAATACATCATCTGCAGGTTCTCGTTGGCCATATGGAACGCCCAGAAGCCGCGATATTCCCCGCACCATAAGCCGTATAAATGGCATGGATCCCCGCCTTCGCGCGAGCTTGCAATCAGAAGATAACGCCCGTAGGCCCACATCTTCTCCAGCATGGCCAGCGGGGCTTCGCCGCGGTAGGCTTGCAGCAGCAGCTCTTCGTTCGATGCCTCTCGTCCGGGAGCATCCAGATTCAGCGTCATCCGCTGAAACAAGCGTTCATGCTCCTCAATGTGCGGCTGCAGCAGTTCGGTGTAAGACCGATGTTCTGCGGCTAGCTCGTGTTTCAACTGTTTCCAGGCCGCTTGACGCGGCTTATGAACGAACAGTTTAACCAGGATCAGTGCCTGAGTGGCGCCTTCAAGAACGAACTCGCTGCCTGTACTGCTTATCCTGCCATCGATCGTGACCACCCGGGCGACGGCACCGAAATCGCTGCCCTCGTCATGGCATGCGGCATACCATATGAACTCACCGTCGGACCCTGATTCGCTTCCAGTCGGCAATGGAGCGTCAGGTCTGCCAGGGGGACGCCTGACATCCCCGCGATGATGCAGGTCAAGGGCGATCTTCGCCGATATCGGGCCTGGCCCTGACGACCGCAGCTCATAGACGATCAAATCGTCCGCCCGGGATACGAACAACGCCCGCTCATAACGTGTATGCCCGTCCTGCCAGCGCACCGTTACTTCACCGGTTTCCATGTCCAGCTCCCGGCTGTAGTTCTTAAAGCCTTTACTTACGTCCATGCTCAAGTTCAGGTCGCCAAGCGGCAGCGGAACGGTCATGACCGGATCGTAGCCTTGCTCCTTCAAACCGTCGACCAATACATTTTCGGCCAGCGCCTCTTTCCCCTCCATCATCAACCGGCGCATCTCTCCAAGCCGGCCGCTCACGTCGGGCAGATCCGGCGTGCGGCTCTGCCACCACAAGCCGCCGTGCGTCAGCATAACTGTTTCCAAATGGACGCCGCCATACACGGCTGCTCCGGTTATTCCGTTGCCTGCCGGCAGCGCCTCCCTCCACTTGGCTCCCCACCAGGATGAAGGGGTCAGAAGCTTCAGCTTATTCCGTCCGTCTCCGGTTTTCCTGACCATATATTCCCCTCCTAACAGGAGGAAGCCCTTCGCGTGAAAGGCTTCCCCGAAATCAACCTATTTGCGGCTTTGCTGATCGATAATTCCGTCTTTGTTGTTGTAACGCTCCGTGGCCTCTTTGACGATCTCATCGCCGCCCTTTTGCTTATACTCCTCGATGACTTTAGGAAAATCGCTGATCGGCTCTTTGCCGTAGATCATTTTGACCATGTGGTCGATGATGAGCTTCGGCGCCTGGTCCGGACGCTTGGAAGCCAAGTCAGGGAACTGGCTGAAGGATTCCAGGTCCGGCACAAATCCGATCCCGCCCACGCCTTCTTTGGCCAGCGTATCATCGAGCGCCTTCAGCACGTCTTGTCCACCTGGGAGCAACTCCGTCCGTTCACGGTTAATCGTTCCGTCACCGACCCAGCGAAGCAGTGAGCGGAATCCGGCTTCGTCCTGAGCGGCTTTGCCTTCCGGCAGCTTGTAATCGATTTTTCCGTCTTTCACCGTGTAATCCTCGCCTTCGATGCCAAAGCTGTAGAAGTTTTTCGCTTCCGGCGTCTGCATCCACTCGAACATCTGGATGATCCGGGCCGCTTTCTCTTTGCTGACCTTGCTGTTGATATAGAGCGAGGTGTTAACCGAGCTGTACAATCCATAACCCTTCTGGCCGTTGTCCCCTATCGGTGACGGGATGATATCGACCTTGGCGCCGGGAACCGCCGCACCGATCTTCGTGCGGAAATCGAGAAGGCTGGCGGCGTTGGCCGTCCACATGCCGGCATTGCCTGCTTCGATATTTTCGCTGTACTGAGGCGCCTGGATCGTCGCGAAATCTTTCTGGATCAGGCCTTCGTCATACATCGTTTTGTAGACGGTCAGCGCCTTTTCCATATTTTCAGCGTTAAAAAACTTCGGTACGACCTGGCCGTTCATTTCGGTAAACTGATAGCCCAGGGCGTCATACGCACCAAATACGATGTCCGCGTATTTAAAATTCTCCCTCATCTGATACGGCGCGCTGAGGCCCAGTTTTTTAAACGCACGCAGGACGTTGAGGAAATCGTCCATCGTTTGGGGCGCCGGCAGGCCCGTTTTTTCCAGCAGGTCGGTCCGGATATAAGTGGCGCGGCGGGAAGGGTTGCTGAGCCAGGTTGGCACGCCGTAGATTTTCCCCTTGTAGCTCACCTCGTCCCACGCTTCCTTCGGAACGGCTTTCATCAAGTTCGGAGCATACTCTTTCAGCAAGTCATCCAGCGGCATAAACACGCCAGCCTGAACCGAACCGGCCATAGACTTATCCGTTGCCCCGCCGACGTTTTGCACGACGTCCGGAATATCGCCGCCGGCGAACATGACGGCCATCTTCGCATCGAAGTCTTTCAAGGGAATCAGCCTGATGTCCAAATCCACGTTGGCTCTCTTCTCGACCTCCTTGACCCATTTCTCGTTGTTGATGTCCTTGGAGCCTTCCGCGTAAGCGTTTCCACTTGTGGTTAAAGAAATGCTGAATTTCACCGGTTTCGATGCGTCGGCCGCATCGTCACTGCCGCTCGAGGCGCTTTTGTTTCCACAGCCTGCGGTCAGACCCGTGACAAGCGCTGCCGCGAGGATCAGACTGACCCATTTTTTCATCTTATAATCCCCTCTCTTCATGCAAAGTGCAAAAGGTATTCTCTTTGCTGCTGTCCCCATCATAAGGCTTAACCAGAGAAGCTCCCATGGGGCGGATTATTGTCGTGATGTGTTTTTTTGCGGTTTTTTACGGCTGTCTGACCATAAAAAAATCCCGTATTCCATGCTCCGGAATACAGGATTTGCTTAACTTTCTTCTTTGTTTGCGCCTAGCCGCTGCCCGCCATGGGCAGGGTCTGCATAGACGCGGCTGCCTCTTGCCCCGCTGGGCTGCTCAGTTCTTTTACGCCTGAAATCGGCATCCGCATGATCATCCGGGTTCCCCACTCGGGGCTGCTTTCCACAGTTACGCCGTAGTCCTCGCCGAACACCAGCTGAATCCGCCGGTGCACATTGGGTACGCCGATCCCGCCCGCGCTGCCCCGGTCCTCCTCGTCGGCAAGCCGGTTCTCGCTCAGCTTGGCGCGAAGCTCCTCAAGCCGCTCTGGGGCCATGCCGCAGCCGTTGTCTTGAACGCTGACCCAGAAGGAATCTCCCTCTTCACCGGCATCAATGATGATCGTATGATGATCCTCCACCCCTTGCCTGAAAGCATGCTGGAACACATTTTCCACCAGCGGCTGAAGCGTGAGTCGGACCATCTTCCGCAGAAGCAGCTCCGGCCTTACCCGCACATCAATCTCGAACGTCCGGCCGATCCGGTGATTGATAATGACCATGAAGTACATGACGTGCTTGAGCTCATTCGCTACCGTGATCTCTTCCAGATTGGTCCGTACCGAATAGTGCAGCATATAAGACAGAGCCCCGACGATTTCCGTAATTTCGTCCGAGTCCTGAATAACCGCGTAACATACGACCGTTTCCAGTGTATTGTACAGGAAATGCGGGTTGATCTGCAGCTGGAGCGACTGGAACTCGGCCTTCTGCCGTTCGGCCTGCATTTCCTTGTTCCTCAGCTCCGCACGATACACCGTATCGACCATCTCCGATAAGCGGTTCACCATCAGGTTGTAGCGGATCATCAGCTCGGTAATTTCGTCCCGGTGCTTCGGAAGCGGAATGAACTTCCAGTTTCCCTTTTCCGTCTGGCTCATCCCCTTCATCAGCGTCCGGATCGGGGTAGTAATCGACTTGCCGAACCGGCTCGCCAGGAACAACGCCGTCAGGAACGTAATGACCGCAACGACGATAATGGAGCTGCGTATCGTGTTAAGCGGTTTTTGCAGCTGGCTGTACGGAATGGACACCACCAGATTCCACCCGGAGTATTCGGCTTTGCGGCTGATATATACCCGGTCCATTCCCTCCGACGAACTGCGGAACATCTCGGTGCCTGCCTCGCTGATTTGCTTGCCCAGACTGGCCGGAACGATCGATCCTACCTTCGTCTGATCGTTGTGGTATTGAATCCTTCCTTCGCCGTCGACAATGAAAAAATAGCTGTCCTTCCCCAGATCAATCCCCTTCCACAGGGTGGACAGCTCCTCCGCCTTGACCTCGATCCCCACAAAACCTTTCATGTCCGTGGAACGAAGTCCGCGGATGCGGCGGATCAGCGTCATCATCGGCGTCTTTTCGCCCAAAATGCTGTAATTCATAATGGTCAACCGGCCGCTTTCATCCGTGTTCTCCTTAAAATATCGGATCTGTTTGGCAGTATCTTCCGGCTTAAAGGATGGTTCCGATCCGCCGTTATAATAATAGAGCGCATTCCCGGAATAACCGATGATGTATAGTGCTTCGATCTCGGGATTGCGGATCCACACCGGATCCACGATCGCATCCCGGATATCGGTCATGTAGCGGTAATTTTCGTACTCCTCCCGGTCAGCCGGCAGATCGATGTACCGTTTGACCCTGAGATCGGTCAGCAGCGCCACCATCGACCGCTGATAAGACGACAAATACAGATTGGTATGGTGTACGGCATTGTCCACGATTTGGACCATTTGGCTCTTTGCGCTTTTTTGCAGCTGCTTGGCTGAAATGCTGTAGAAGGCGATGCCAACCGCAGACAGGGAAAGAAGAATCACGATGGTAAAATACAAAAGCAGCTTCAGTCTCAGGGATACTCTCATCATTCAATGCCAAAGGAAGACCGGTACTCCGACGGGGATACGCCGACGAAATTTTTAAAGGTCTTCGTAAAATGGGGATAATCCTCGTACCCCACCTTGACCGCGATATCGGTGATCGTCAGGGTCGGTACGGCAAGCAGCCTGCGCGCTTCTTCCATCCGTTTTTTGATCCGGTAATGCACGAAGGTCTCCCCTGTCATTTTCTTGAAAAGAGCGCTGAAATAGGTCCTGGCGAGCCCCACCCGCTTGGCCACTTCCTCCAGTGTGATGTCCTCCGACAGATGCTGGTCGATAAAGGCTTTGGCCTCTTCGATCGGATCCTTGAAATTGCCTTTCCGTGTCAGCTGAAGCTCTTCGAGAATCCGGTCCATACTGGCGGTAAAAGCGATCATGACTTCCTTCTTCGTATTCGACGCGCCTTGTGTTCCCCGGCATCCGGAACGCGGCTTCCAGCCGCGGCTCTCCAGCCGTTCTGTGATCATGCCAAGGCAGTCGCTCAGCACCGCTTCCATGTTGATCACATTCAGCCCATCGAACAAGCCCGACCGTTCGCCCTCTTCGATGATGCGAATCGTTTCGTCCCGCTGCAGCAGCCAGATGCTCTGCTCGAGCTGATGCGCCCACTCCACATATTTTTGCACAGGAATAATGCTGCCGGTCATCCCTGATATCAGCTCCTTCAGCGTATCGTGTACGTCCTGCTGGGTCACCGGCTTCAACAAATAGCGCTTGACCCCGTACGCCATGGCCCGCTGTGCATACTGAAAGTCATTATAACCGGATATGACGACAACCTGGACATGACTGAATTCCCGGTGTATCCGTTCGCACAGCTCCAGTCCGTCCATCCGCTTCATCCGCAAATCCGTCAGCACCAGGTGCGGTTCCAGATTCCGGATCGTCTCGAAAGCGGCCTCCCCGTCATCGGCGGTATAAATCGCGGAGAAGGAAGCCGGATAACGCTGAACCATCTTCACCAATCCTTTTTGAATGACAGGCTCATCTTCCACAATTAAAACTCGCACTTGTATCAAACCCCTTCCTAGAGCGGATAGAAAAAGCGCAGCTGCATTATCGACAAGAGAAAGAAATGTCGCATCCCTATCGGTTGTGCTGGATCAGCACCCCCTGCTTGGCCCGGTACCTCGCCGTCGCTTCCTGAATAATCGCATTTCCGCCGCGTTCCCGGTACTCCCGGACGACCTTCGGCCAATCCGAGATCGGTTCCTTGCCGTAAATCATTTTGACCATATGGTCAACGATCACGGGCGGCGCCTGGTTCGGCCGCTCCGAAGCAAGATCGGGATAAGCGCTGAAGGACTCCAGCTCGGGAACAAAGACGATACTTCCCAGCCCTTCCTTCGGCAGCGTCACGTCCAAAGCATGAAGCAGATCCTTCCCGCCCGGCACCAGTTCCGTTCTGGCCCGGTTGATCGTCAGATCATGCGTCAGCCACAGCAGTTCGCGGAAGGTCTCCTCGTCCTGCTCCTCCCTCGTTTTCGGAAAATGATACGCGATCGTCCCATGGTCTTCCGTATAGGTGTCGCCCTCGATCCCGAACGAAAAAAAACGCTGAGCCTCGTCCGAGACCATCCAATCAAAAAATTGGAGAATACCGATCAATTTTTCCTTGGGCACATGCTTATTAATGTAGAACGAATTGATGACGGAGCTGTACAAGCCGTAGCCTTTCGTCCCTTCCGGTCCTTCCGGTGAGGGGATGATATCGATTTGCGCCCCGGGAACCGATGCCCTGAGCTTGGTGCGGAAGTCCAGCAATCCGGCGGCGTTCGCCGTCCAGCTTCCCACTCGGCCTGCTTCGATGTCATGGGTATATTCGGTTGACGAGACTGTCGCAAAATCCTCCGGGATGAGTCCCTCCATCAGCATCGTCCGGTATACCTGCAGCGCCTTCATCATATGCTTTTCATCCAAAAATTTCGGAACCACCTCACCGTTTCGGACTTCGAACTGGTAACCCAGCACGTCGTAGGCGCCAAAAATGACGTCTGCATACTTGAAGTTCTCCCGCATCTCATAGGGAATTTCGACTCCCAGCTTCTTGAAGGCGCGGAGCACGTCCAGAAATTCGTCTACGGTTCTCGGTATGTTCAGGCCCGTTTGTGCCAGCAGGTCCGATCGGATATACGTTGCCCGGCGCGACGGATTGCCGAGCCAGGCCGGAATTCCATAAATATGCCCCTCAAAGCTGGTTTCCTTCCAGGCTTCCGGCGGCACCGCTTTCCACAAATTCGGAGCATAAGTCTTGATCCAGTCGTCCAGCGGAAGGAACAGTCCCGCCTGGACCGATCCGGCCATGGCAGCCGAGCTTGCTCCGCCAATCATCTGCACGACATCCGGATAGGTATCTCCTGCAAGAATAACCGGCATGCGCCGGTCGAAATCTTTCAGCGAGATCAAAGAGATGAACAGCTTCGTATTTGTCAGCGCTTCCAATTGTTTGACCCAGCGGTCCTCGGATGGATCCGCCATATTCACCGCATAAGGGCTGGCACCGTTGGATATCGCCAAGCTGAAGGCCGTCGGCTGCGGAGAGGATTCTTTCACACCTTCCTGAGCCGGCTGCGGCGAAGGAGAGGCTAATCGGTCCTCACTTCCAGCCAGATAACAGAACAGGAGAATAACGGCTGCTGCCAGAACGAAATAAGCTGCTCTTTTCATGCCGTCTCTCCTCCCTGCATCCATTTGACTCCTGTTTGACTCGGCTTCGCTCTCCTGTTTTTAGCTGCGCGAAAAGCCAAATTCACTCACCAGTCCAACCCCTTGTCTGCCAGCCTATACTTGAGCGCCGCGCTAATAGCATAACACTGATGTTTAATATCTTATCACATTTCACATCTATGAAAACGTATACTTTTCTAGCTGTAAAAAGATAGTATCAAGCCTTGATCGACCCGATCAGCATCCCTTTGATAAAGTACTTCTGCAGGAACGGGTACACGATAATGATCGGTACGACGGAAACGACGATGACCGCCATTTGCACGCCAGCCGGAGAGATTTGGTTCACATTTTCAAGCAGGTTGCCGGCCTGACCGAGGTCATTGCTCAGAACGATCTCCCGGAGGCGAAGCTGCAGCGGGTAAAGCGCCCGGTTGTTGATAAAATACAGTGCCGACGAATACGAATTCCAGTGGGATACCGCATAGAACAGCCCCATGGTTGCCATGGCCGGTTTGGACAGCGGAAGAATGACGCTCCACATCGTGCGCAGCTCTCCTGCCCCGTCGATCCGGGCGCTGTCAATCAGCTCCGACGGAAGGGCGACGAAGAAGGAGCGCATGATGAACAGGTTGTACGCGCTGATCGCCGACGGAATGATCAAGGCCCATAACGAGTCAATCAGATGCAGGTTTTTGATCACCATGTAGTTAGGGATCAGCGGCGCCTGAAAGATCATCGTAATCAGTATAAAAATCAGCACGACTTTGCGCATCGAATACTCGGGTCTGGACAACGGATACGCCAGAGATGCGGTCAGGATCAAGTTGATCAGCGTCCCGACGACCGTGATGAATACGCTTACCATAAACGCTCGCCAGATGGAGCTGTCACCCAAAATTACATGGTAGTTTGTCAGCGTCCAATCGACCGGGATCAGCTTGACCTTGCCCGCATTGATCGCCTGGCTGCTGCTGAACGACTTGGCGAGCACATGGAGAAGAGGGAACACCATCAAGCATCCGACCAGCGTCAAGAAAATATAATTAAATCCGTCAAATAAGCTGCCTTTGTTTTTCATTGTGCCATCCTTCCCCTTTCTAGTATAGTCCTTCGCCCGAAGCCCGCTTGCTCAGCGTATTCCCGATCATGACGAGCACCAGTCCGACCACCGATTTGAAGAGGCCGATCGCCGTCGTGTAGCTGTACTGCTGATCAATGAGGCCGACCCGGTAAATGTAGGTGTCGAGGATGTCGCCCTTGCTTTCATTCAGCGAATTGACGAAGACGAATACGCGTTCGAAGCCGAAATCAAGGAAGTTGCCGATATGGAGCAGGAACATGATGGTGATGGTCGGCAGGATGGCCGGAATCGTGATCGACAGGGTTTGTCTCCAGCGGCTGGCACCGTCGATGCGCGCGGCTTCATACAGTTCAGGATTGACGCTGGCCAGTGCGGCCAAATACACGATTGTGCCCCAGCCGCTGTCTTTCCAGATCCCCGTTCCGACCAGGATGCTCCGGATATACGAATCCTCGCCCAGAAAATAAATCGATTTGAGTCCGAACGCATTCAATACCTGGTTCACGATTCCAGTCGTCGGCGATAATATGCCGATCATGATCCCCCCGATTATGACCCAGGAGAGGAAGTGCGGCAGATAGACGACCGTTTGGAGAATCCGCTTGTACACGACTTTCCTCAGTTCGTTGAGGAGCAGCGCAAAGATTATCGGAACCGGAAAGGCAAAAATCAGGTCATAAAATCCGATCAGAACCGTATTTTCAAGAATCCGCAGAAACTCCGGGTAAGTGAACATCCGGCGGAACTGATCGAGTCCGACCCATGGGCTGCCTGTAAAGCCCTTGAAAATGTTGTAGTTTTGAAACGCCATGACGGACCCCAGCAGGGGCAGGTATTTAAACACGATAAAATAAATGATTCCAGGCAGTGAGATCAGGTACAGCGCCTTGTATTTGCGCAGATTGCTCATCCGCCTTTTTGGTGCGGGCAAGGCCGGACTGGAGGCTGAGATGGCGGCTGGCGCTTGTTCTGGCATAAATATCGCTCCTTTTTGTATAGATCGCTTCATCGCTAATGTTAATCTTTTTGTCCGGACCCTCGGAATGGGGATTTGTCGCTTCACTTGTGTTTTATTACGGTCGCGTTCATCCTTTGCGTGCCCGAATGCCGCAGCTTTCCCCAGCTGCCAAGGTGATCACATATTCAAAACCGGAAGGGTCATCGTCGGACTTATTGCCCGAGACACCGGCTTCCAGGTGGCCGGAAACAGCAAGCTCCAAGGGGACAGGCGACCACAGGCGGCACAAGCCCGCCTTGGAGGAGCGGATCGTCACCTCGTCAAGCGCCCCTTTACTCCAAGACAGACCTACGGTATACCCCCCTCTTGCCCGAAGGCCTTCAACACGGCCGGAGGGCCACGCCTTTGGCAGGGCCGGCAGCAGCCGGATTTCCCCCGCATGGGATTGCAGCAGCATTTCCGCCGCTCCCGCTGTTCCGCCAAAATTGCCGTCGATTTGAAAAGGCGGATGGCAGTCCAGCAAATTCGGATACGTGGAAACCGCAAACAGCTTCATCAGATGCCCGTAAGCCTCCTCCCTCATGCCAAGCCGGGCATAGAAATTGACGATCCAGGCCCGGCTCCAGCCCGTATAGCCGCCGCCTGCGGCGAGGCGCCGCGCGAGCGTCCGCTCGGCAGCAGCCGCCAGCTCCGGCGTGCGACGAACATCAATCAGCTCACCCGGATGCAGAGCGAACAGCTGCGAAATATGCCGGTGTCCGGGATCGGCCTCCTCATCATCGCGCAGCCATTCCATAATTTGCCCGTGTTTACCAACAACCGGACGCGGAATGCGTTCGAGCGTCTCCCGCAACTCGCCGAGAAACGCCTGATCCTCCTCGCCGATGATCGCCGCCGCTTCCAAGCAGGCGGACAGCAGCGTCAGCGCGATTTGCGAATCCATCGCCGGACCGATGCACAGGCTGCCGCTGCCGCCGTCCGGGAGAAGAAACCGGTTCTCAGGAGAAACCGACGGTCCCGTAACCCGATAACCGTCCTCCTCGATCATGTAATCAAGAAGAAATAGCGCCGCTTCCTTCATCGCCGGGTATGCCCGTTCGGCAAGAAAAGCCGGATCATCCCCGAAACGGTAGTGCTCCCATAAATGGAGGCACAGCCACGCGGCGCCCATCGGCCACACCGTGCAGGTCATCAAAATCCCTTCCGGCCGGGTTTCAGCCCAAAGATTCGTGTTGTGGTGGGCGGTAAAGCCCCGGCAGCCGTACATCTCGCGAGCGGTAGCCCGTCCGTTAGCCCGCATCCGGTCGATCAGATCGAACAGCGGTTCATGGCAGTCGGATAAATGGAGCACTTCAGCCGGCCAGTAATTCATCTGGACGTTGATGTTGATCGTATACTTGGATTCCCACGGCGGGGTATAACTGTCGTTCCAAATCCCCTGCAGATTGGCCGCTAAGGTGCCCGGCCGGGAGCAGGATATCAGCAAATAGCGCCCATATTGAACGTAGAGGGCCGCCAGACCGGGATCTTCAATACCCGCTTCATTAGGCAGCAAATCGTTTCTGTTTCCTTCGCCGCTTCCATGTCCCAACGCATTCTGCAGCCGGAGCAGCCGCTGGTCTGTAGGAAGTGCGGCAAGCGGATCCCCGTCCGGCGTCAGATCGATCGCAAAGCGGCCGAACCGGGACGCGTACTCGTCTATATGCCGTTTCAGCAGCGTTTCAAACGGTTTGGCCGCCGCCTGCTCCAGCTGCTTCAGGCAAACCTCTGCCGGCTGCTTCACCCGAAACGTGCTGTGCGCTGCCAACAGCAGGGTCACGGCATCCGCTCCTTCGATCGAAAGGTAATCACCAATAACCCGCTGCCGTCCTCCCTGAATTACAGCACGAAAGGCTGCGCTAAACCGGACGCCGTCCGTTCCGCATTCCCCGTCCATGACGATGGCTCCCGAAGGGTCGGCCCGGCAGCCATAATCGAGCGGACGGCGCATGAGATTGACGGCCAGCGTAAGCTGTCCCGGCTGGTCCGCGGTCAATCGGATGACCAGAACCCCATCCGGTTCGCTGGCGAAATAGCTCCGCCGAAACCGGACGCCCTTGTGCCTGTATCGAACGTCCACAACGGCTTGCTCCAAATCCAGCTGCCGCTCGTAGTCTTCCGCAGGTCCTTCCTGATCAAGGAATTTGATCATCAGATCCCCTAGAGGCTGGTATGGCTGCTCATATTTTGGGGAAGCCGTCATCGCCATTCTCGCCAAGTGCTCCGCCTCTGCCTGCTTTCCTTCCTTAAGCAGCGTCCGGATCTCAGCCAAATAGGGCTGGGACGGGGGATTGGCCGCCCGTCCCGGACCGCCGTACCAAATCGAATCCTCGTTGAGCTGGACTTTTTCCAACCCCGGCGTGCCGAACACCATTGCACCCAGCCGCCCGTTCCCTATGGGCAGCGCTTCGTTCCACCCGGCTGCCGGCCGGGTGTACCATAATCGAAGGTCCTTCGTAGTTGCAGACGTATGCTCTTGCAAGTTGACATCCTGTTTGACCACATGCTTCACCTCTCCTCATCCTCCGGCTTTTGCTGCAGACACATCTATTTGGGTATACCCACCTCAAAAATGATCGCTTTTATCGGTACATCCCCGTCATTCCGTAGGCCGTGCCTCCACCAAGGCTTGTTCAGGACGATGTCCCCGGCTTCCACCCGGTACGTTCTTCCGTTCACCGTCATCAACCCGCTTCCTTCAAGCAGAATATACAGTTCTTCATCCTCACGGTGACCATGGAGGCCGATGGATGACCCCGGCGGGATGACCGTGTAATGCAAAAAATTCAGCGGCGTATCGAAATCGCCGCTCCCGAACAGCTTGCTGCCATGCACCAAGCCTTCCCCCCCATGGCTCACGGAGCCTGTAAGTTCGGCCCGAAGAAAATTGCGGATGACGGCCGGCCCATATCCCCAGCTGTCCGAAGGATCCACAGGGACACCTGTCCGGAGAGACCTTCTCGTGTAATAAGCCAAAGCCTGATTTTTTAAATAATCCCTGGCATTCGTTTCACCCGGGCGGTGCTCCTCCAGTGACCGCAAAAACTCGGTGAACGGGCCTGGAGCGTCTACATCACTAAAATCCTCCATCCGCCGGACGCCATCCGCCGTCACGAGTTCGAGCACGCCGCCCACAAAGGTCAAGCTGCCCAGCGATCCCTCGATCCTCCAATCGCCGGCCCACTGCGTTTCCCGCCCCTGGCTGGTCAAGGAGCAGCGGAACGAGGCCTGGATTCCGGCCTGCAGGTCCATAACAATATGGAACACATGCCTGCGCGAAGCATACAGCCTGCTCACTTCACGGCCGGACAAATACCGAAGCAGGTCAAAATGGTGAATGATGACTTCTTCCAGCACCTCGTCCCGTTCCAGCGTTATTTTTTGGCGCTGCCTGAAAAAATCGCATTCCATGGACCGCAGCTCTCCGATCGCCCCTTCGTCCAGGAGCTGCTTCAGCTTCCGGACCGCTGGAAACGTCCGGTAGTTTTCCGCGATCATAAACGGAATTTGCTCCTGTTCAGCACGCTGCACCATCCCGGCGGCATCCTCATAATTGTCAGCGATCGGCTTTTCGCAAAATACCGGCAGTTTATGATCGAACGCCAGCTCGTTAATGCGCTTGTGAACCTCCCTTGGGGTAACGTTGATCAATAGATCTGGCCGCTCCCTCTCGATGGCTTCCCGCACATTTTCGTAAAAAGGGATTCCATCTGCCTCTACCGCCGTCCTTTTACCAGAGTCTGTATCTGCAACGGCGAGTTCTATATCCGCGTACTGGGACCGGAGCTTCCGGTACCAGCCGCCTCCAAAACCTCCCAACCCAACGAGAAGCGCTTTCATAATTTGGCCTCCTTTTATTGAACAGCATCTTTCAGATTTATTCCGTTCACTGCGTGATTCCAGCCTCCATGCTACTCCTGATCCGTCTGTCTCTCCATGGCATAGATTCCTGGCGGTTGTGTTTTTTTATGCTTACATAAAAAAGAACCATGATTCCGCCCGCCGTACTCTAAAGAGAATAGGATGGGAATCATGGCTGCATCGTCTGGCTTCATTCAACAAATTGTGGATGCTGCTCAGCCGGAACTAACGGTTGGTTACTTTTGTATATTGTTCAGCGCTTTTTTGCCCAGCCGCTCCTCCAGCTGCTGCTTATACAAGCTCTCAACGGTCACATGCTGGCCGTAATTGTCCCAGTATCCGTCGCTGCGCGGGCGGGGATCATAGTCGCTCGGAACCAGTCCGGCAACCTTCTCGCCGACATGTCCGATGGCATAGTTCTGTGCTGTCGGCGGCTGCTGGGAGGTGAGCTCTCCTTCCGTGTTCCAGCTCACATAGTTGGCACCGGCCCAGCCATGGCCGCTGCCGAGCCAGGCTCTGTCCCGGATGGAAATCGGAGCCTTGATGTTATCGAACAGTCCGCCTACGGACCAGCGGTGATGCGGTTCGCTGGTGTTATAATTTTTGACCGCTTCACCGTCCAGAAACACGTTTGGCCCCTGCACCCTGCTGTCAACGACAAACGCATGCCGCGCGGTCTCCGTGTAGATCCGCTGCACAAAATTCAGCTGGCCCATCTGATGGATCACGTACCGGCGGCCGCCGGTGATGATGCTGACCATGTCGTACATCTTGCTGTCCTGAACGGTGATCCATTTGGAGTTGCGGCTCATCTGAACGAGAGAGTACGACAGATGATACCCCGTCACATCCCGGACCCAGCCGTTTTTAACACTGTTAAACACGACAAAGCGCTCGGCATGCTTCTCGTCCGCATAATACGGGTCGGTCGTATCGTTATCCATGACGGTATCGGTGACGCTCGGATCGAAGTCCGAATCCACCCGCATATTTTCGACGCCTACCTGCTGAATGCGGGCCTCATCCGTGTATTTGTAGATTTCACCGCCGCCCCACTGGCGCTCGATCGCGCTTGCCAGCGGTGCATCGACCGTAATGGAATTGCCGTCGACGGCTGTGATGACCCGGTCAAAATCCAGGTTGAACGGAGACCACTGGGTTGCCGTGCCGCCCGGACGGTTGTAAATGTAATCCATGCCGATCGCATGAATCCAGTTTTTATCCCCGATCCGGCGGACGACGATTTGGTCGCCTACATGATAGGCACTGGCGTCTTCCACATGAAAGGTTCGCGCACCCGATGGCACGTACAAATCGGAGATCGTCTGCTTTGAGCCACTGTCCAAAGTAAGGCCGACATTCTCCCCGATTTCGATCAAATTCCGTGGATTTGCCCCGGTGCCATAAATAAGCGTTCCTTTTTCGTCCTGACCCATGCCCCGCAGCACAATCCCGCTGGCTTTGACGGTCAGTGTGCCGCCGACGTCATATCTGCCTTTTTTCAGCAGGACCGTGCCGCGGAACCCGTCCTTGCCGAGCGGAAGCCGGGCCACCTCGTCGATCGCCGCCTGGATGCGTGCGGTATCATCTCCCTCTCCCGGAGATACGGTGGCTTGAACAGGCACGTTCGGTAGCTTTACACCGCCGCCCATATAGCCGACATTCGAGAAGTCGAGAATTTGGTTGCCGCGGTAATCGCCGACGTATACCATCTTCCCGTCTTTACCCCGGAAAGCGATTTGGCTTTGTCCCGCAGGAACGCTTTTGGGATCAAGTACGGTAAAATAATATGATTCGTACACCGGTTCCTTGCCGCTCTGTTCAATCGTCAACCGCAGCTGATAGGACCCTTGCCGGTCCGCTTTCCCCACAGGCGTCCATTCCACCGCTTCTCCTTTAGTCAGCGCCGTCTTTGGCAAGGCATCAACTGTCTCGTTTCCGTTATAAATCAATTCGCCTGTGACATTTCCGTTTACGGTAGGCGTCAGGGACACGGTCGGATAAACGTCCTGCGGTTCGATAACGGCCGGCTGTCCGATTTCCGTCTTCATCCGCGGATGCGTCAGCTTGGAGTTGACGACATAGGCTTCGCCTTGAAAGGCTGCGGGATCATCAACGACCACCCATAGGTCGCTGGTCTTCAAATCTTCCGTTGTATGTACGACCGCCTGCATCAGCGAAGCCCCGACCTGGTTCGCCGTCACGGTTCCCGAAGGGGATACGGACACGTCCATGGTGGAAGATTTAAAGGTTTTCGCCACTTCACTTAAATCCACGACGCTGCCGGATTTCAGTTCACCTTTCAAAAACAGCGCTGCTTCTTCTCCTTTGTTCAGCCGGATTTCGCTGTTGTTCGGGTATTCCTTTCCGGCCGCATCGGTAAAATAGATCCGCTGAAGGTCCGCCGGTGCAGGTGCCTCCGTACTGTTATACACGGACAGCTCGGACAGCTGCACGTTCAGGTCTTTGCTGAGATTCAGGCTCAGCTTCAAATACCGTGCGCTGACCGGCTCAAAGCTGGCGGTTTCCGATGCGCTTACATCCTTGTTTTTGCTGAATGCTTCATTCCAATTCGTCTGGTCGTTCGAATAGAGCAGCTGGTAATCCTTCAGATTGTCTGCCCGGTTCAGGTTGAACATCACCTTGTTGAAGGTTACCTCCTTACCCAAGTCGATGGAAAGCCACACGTTCATATCATCCTTTCTGTCAGCGGCTAATGGCTGCCATACGGTTTCGCCTTTGCCGTCCACCGCGTTCGCTGCGCTGCCCGAGCTTGCCGTCGCCGTACTGCCAACCGCCAAGTTCACATCCCCGTCCGCAGCAGCGTCAACTTCCTGCTTCCCTCCGGCCATTGCCGCTTGGGAGCAGATCATCAATACGATCAGACTGGCGCTGACCTTTTTCCTCCAACGCGTCAAATCATATCCCACCTTTCTTTTTTTGAAATCGCTTACATATTAACAAGGCTTTTCACTGTTTAACATGTCGTTTTTATCGATCGATTTGTGTTTTCTTATTCCTTCCTCCAAACAGACAAAGACGGCGCCCGGCCAACATGTGAACCATGCTTCCGGAACCGCCGTCTATTGATGACTTCATACTATTTATCAAATCTCAGCGCGGAGGCCACGATCCACCCTTCTTACCGGGAAAATCGTCCAGCTTCGCTTACCACTTCCTGCTTTTGATCAGCTATGCTTGGATACAACCTGCTCATAAACGCTCTTCGGCCGCAGGCCGACCAGCTTCTCGACAGCCTCCCCGTCGCGGAACACGATGACCGTCGGAACGGACATCACCTGATATTGGCTGGCAGTAGCAGGAGACTCATCGCAGTCCAACATCAAAAAATGCACCTGATCCCCCATCTCTTCAGACAATTCATCCAGCATGGGGAGCAGCTTCTTGCAGGGAGGGCACCATACCGCTCCAAATTCCACCAATGTGGTTCCCTGGGCTCTTATTTGCGACGCAAACGTCGTATCGTTAACCGCTTGAATACTCATTTAACCTTCCTCCTGACCGGATAGGGATCGTTCGAGCAGGATGGAATCGATGCGCTCGGTCAAATTGGCCCGGATGCTGGTCAGCACCTGAATCTGTTTATCGATCTCCTGAAGCTTTTGCTGGTAAATCGGCAGCACATCTTTACAAAAGGCTTCTTTATTCTGCAAGACACACTGCAATATTCCGGATATTTCGTCTGTAGACAATCCAAGGTTCAAATACAGCTGAATGGCCTGCACCTGCTCGACCGCAAACGGGGTATATTCCCTGTACCCGTTCTCCTTTCGCAGCGGCGTAAGCAGCCCCTTTTGTTCGTAGTAACGAAGGGAGCGAATGCTAACACCGGTCCGCTCCGCCAATTCTCCAATGTTCAAGGCCCCATCTCCTCCTTCCTGCCCGGTAGGTCTTTATTGTAAACCCTGACACTAATGTGAGGGTCAAGAGGCCGGCCAATTAATTTTTTATAAAAAGCTTTCGTATGCGTTCGGAAAATTCCTGTAAATTAATGTTCCACGGATCGAGATGGTTATAAGCCGTCTTCACGGCTTCAATCAGCCATAAGGGAATCCTTTTGCCTTCCAGCAGCGGATATACGTTATCATACGCCCATTCCAGATGCTCCCACCGCTTATCGTTTCCGCTCTGGATATATTCAGACACGTCAATGACTTTCCCGCGCCCGTCCTGAAGCAGCACATTTTTCAGATGAATGTCCCTTGGGTTAAGCCCTTTGCTCCTTACAAATGCACGAGCGGCATCCACGTCGTCGATGACCTGCCTTGGCACCGGGATCCCATACAGGAGGCAATCATACAGAGTCATACCTTCTTCCCGGCTGATGACCACATAGCGTTCTCCAGAACCGTAAAACACAGGAAAAAACGGACTGCCTTCCAGCCGGCTGTAGACATGAATTTCCGCCTGCTTCTTTGGAAGCGCAGCTTCCGTGTATAGCTTATATGCATACGCTGGAAGCGGTTCGTATACAAACACAGCCGCGTCGGTTCCGATGCCGATACAGACTAAATCCTCCGATTCACCGGTTATCGCCACCGGCTCGTTGCTGCCTTGTTTCAGCACTTCCATTCGGGATAGAGCATGTTCGGCCTGCTTCCACTCTTCACTGTTGTTCATTGTTCGACCGCCCCCTGCGAGCTTAGGTTTTACTTATTCTACTGTATTTGAGCCGGGTAATCCAAGTGAATGGCAGCTTGTTGGTTACAGCCAGGATTTTGCTCCCTCTGTAATATAAAACCACCGCCCCTAAGTAGATGAAGGATGCGGTGGTTCTGCATTCAATGGCTTTGAAATGATGAATGATGATAGCAGGTTACGTATTATACCTTACTTTTTATCAATTTTGACGTTGAACGAAGATCCGGCGTCTCCTGCGAAAACAACGGTTCCGTCCTTAGGCAGGACAACTTGGTTAGATCCGCTGACTTCACTCATATTTACGAGCTTGCCTTCGGCGTCATAAACGACGAATCCTCCTTCAACCGGAAGCTTCACCGTCATCGTTTTTCCGGCGGCTTGCTTCGGAACCGTGAACCATCTTGCATAACCATCGGCCTTGATGCTGACGGTCGATTGTTTGCCATGGTACAGCGGCTTCACCAGATCTTCGCTGACGAACACGCTGCCCGCGGCTTCCAGGTATTCGGCCCCGTCTTTTTTAGAGAAGCTGTATTCCGACGTGTCCCGGCCGCCCATGCCCGGAACCTGAAGAACGCTGGCTGCCGTATTCGGTCCGGTAATTTTTTTGTCGTTCAAATACCCTTGGAAATCTTGGGCCCGCTTGATCTCCAGCGTAGGCTTCATCAAATACATGACCGACGTGTATTTTTCGTTCACCGGATAATAGGTTTTACCTTCACGCTGATCCCAAGCTTTGGCCGCGTCTTTCGTCAGCGGGTTGCTGTCCAGCTTTTGAGCCAGATAATGGGACAACGCGATTTGCCCAAGCTCAGGAACGCTGCTGTATTCCTGGACCCATAGGTAAGTCAAGCCATTCTTTTCCTTCACAATGCTGACTTTCGCGGTACCCGCTTCGTTCACGAACGTTCCGTCCGAAGTGTACACATATTTCTCCGCAGGATACTCAGGTACATTCGGAACCGTGACGGACATCATTCCATCCTTCAAATCAACCTTGACCAGTTGATTGGTCGAGCCGTAATATCCGGCTTCCTTCTTCAGATCTTCCGGCATGCTGGACGGAACCGGTTTACCGAACGATTTGTCCGGCTTAATCTCTTTGATCGTCCCTTTTTCTTTCAGCGCTTCCAGCAGGATTTGTGTCGCAAGGAGCTGATTCGTCGAGCTGCTTCCGCCTGATGATACGACAGCCGCAGCCATATTCTGTTCCGGAAGGGCGATCAGCGAAGCGTGGTACAGAATCGTGTCCCCGCCTTTAACCACTGCTTTGATGCCATAGTCGTTAAACGGATACAGCCTAACGCTGTCCCAGCCCAGGCCGTAATCAAAGGAATTGTCCGCATCTTTTGGCCACAATCCTTTTTTGTATTCAGGCTGACCCATAGCTTCCACCGACTTGGCGGACAGGATGCCCTGCTGTTGTCCGGTAAAGATTTGCGAGAACCGCGCCAAATCCTCCGCTGTGGAATAAATGCCTCCCGTTCCGATCACGTTCACCGTTTCGTTCGGCAGCTGCTGCTGAATGCCCGGATAATAGAGACCTGCCGTTTGGGAAGGATCCACCATATCCTGCGAAGTTTTGGTATTCTTCATGTCCAGCGGTCCGGTGAAATATTGATGAACGAAGGCAGTAAATTTCATACCGCTTACACGTTCCACCAAGATCTCTGCCAGCGTAAAGCCGTCGTTGCAATACACCGAGAAAGCGCCAGGATCGGCCTTTAAGCTTTGTTTGGACAGCTGCTCAAGCAGAGTGTCGTGCGCATAAGGGTCCGAGTCTTCAAACAAAAACGCATTATTCAGGCTGGAACCTTGAATCCCGGAGGAATGGTTCAGCAGCATGCGCGGGGTAATTTGCTTGTAACGCTCATCCTTCATTTTGAAATCCGGTATGTACTGTACAAGCGGGGTATCCAGGTTGATTTTCCCCTCGTCAACCAGTTTCATGACGGCGGCGGTCGTAAACATTTTACTCGTTGAGCCGATGCCGTACATC
Source organism: Paenibacillus sp. SSG-1 (assembly GCF_002224835.1). Classification (NCBI taxonomy): domain Bacteria; kingdom Bacillati; phylum Bacillota; class Bacilli; order Caryophanales; family Paenibacillaceae; genus Paenibacillus; species Paenibacillus sp. SSG-1. Next base: position 2,317,211 of record NZ_MBRK01000001.1, on the reverse strand, counting down.
GTGCCGCTCGTTAGCGGAACCTTGCCCCCTTGATCATTCGTTCCGGTTTGGCCGGAAACTTGAATCTTCCCTTGGTCGATGAGCGCGTACTGCACGCTGATCGTCCCGTACTGCTTCGTGAGCAGTTCCGCTTTCTCTGCGGCGATTTGTTTAAGCCCTTTGGCGGCTGGAACCGTCGCTTCCGTGCCGGACGCCATTGCAGCGGTTGGAACCAGCGGGGTCAATGTCAGTGCGGCGGCCAGAAGCCATGCCATCCTTTTTTTCATGAATGAACCTCCTTTTGTTGGACTATTCGGTACTACGTTCATCACCCCGAATTTGGTTCAGTTTTCCAACAAAAAGGGAACATCGTCTCATACTGCGGTTCGACATAGGACCAACTATCTAGCTTGCGCTAACTCGAAAAGGCAGCCATCTTGGTGGATGGCTGCCTCAAACCGTACTTTTGTGACGATGGGTTCCGTTGACCTTCCAATCAATATACCCGAATCTCCACGAGTTCGGCGGCAGGGGCACCGTTCGTTTCTTCGATCACGAGGCGCAGCGCGTCGCCGGAAATACGCTCATTCAAAGCGATCCGATTGCTTCTTCGCCGATTATTCTGAACACTGGCGATCGTGCCCCATTCCCCACGGATGCGTGCCTCGATCCGGTATGACTTGACCAGTTCAGGGATGATTTCGAACGGTGTACGGTGATGATGCAGATTGATCAGGTCTTCATTGACGTCATCGTTCCATGTCAGCCGCACCTCCTGCAGCGTGATTTCACTCTCCCATGTCAACTGCAGCCATGCCTCGTCTTCCGGCCCAAGCGAATCCGACGCCCACAGATTTGGTCCGCCGAACGGCCGCTTGTATCCGCCAATCGCCTTCGCCGGCGAATAGGCAGCGGTCGTACCCAGAACCTTGAAGCAGAACGGCTGCCGGACCAGCGCCTTCATGCTCCAGGCCACGACGGGCTGATTCTCGTCATGGTCCTCCAAATCAGCTGAAGCGTTAGGAACCGCCCCCTTCTCAAATGCGAGGACGCCGGTAAGGGGTTCAGCTGCCCGGTACAGGCTGATGTCCGGATTCCCGCGTATGATGACAAAAGCATTCTGCGGCGTGTCCGGTGCCCAAGCCAGCGGAAGGGATATCCACTGCGCTTCACCCTTGGAAACAGTTGCTTCGGCTTCAGCCACCTTTGTGCCGGGCACGTAGTTTTCCGGACGGCCGGTGTCCCACAACTCCACGGTCAGCCGTGTATCCCCGCTCGCGTCTACGAGCAGCTCCAGTCCCTGCATCGCCGGCTCCACCGGAAACAAAATTGCGGCATCCCGCTCCAGCCGGTAGGCTGAATGCGGTTTGGTGACGCCGATGCTGCCGCGGACCGACGAGGCCGATACCTTTGCCTGGCGGGCGAGGTCCCGGTCGTCTTCATGCCGCAGGCCGATGACGGACGCATCCTGGCGCAGCAGCGTCTGCTGCAGCTCGTGCAGATGTGAGCGGTAAATGGCCCGCGGCGGCACGCCCTTCGCCGCGCACAGCGCAGCGGCGGTTCCTGCCGCTTCCCCCATCACCGCGCATGTCGCCATGACGCGCGTTGTGCCAAAAGCCACGTGGGAAGCGCTGATGTTGCGGCCGGCGAACAGCAGGTTGGAGACGTTCGCCGAATACAGGCTGCGGTACGGAATATGGTAGATGCCGTCCGCGTGCATATGCTTGGATCCGCTGGCTTCGGCATACATCCCCTGCGGCGGGTGCAGATCGATGGACCAGCCGCCAAAGGCGATGCGGTCAGGGAACGGCTCCTGCGCGATGATGTCATTCTGGTTCAGCACATAGTCGCCGACAAAGCGGCGATATTCCCTTTTTCCCGGAATGGAACCGACCCATTCCAGCGTCATGGCGTCGGCATCAAACCGCCCTGAATTTTTAATATAATCCCAGATCCCATAGATAACCGACCATAGTTCATCCCGGATGACCTCGTTGTCATGGACCGTGTCCAGTTCGCCTCCCCACTCGATCCACCAGTAATGGCAGCCCGAGTCGCCGCTGCGGATGACCCGCTTGATCGGAATCGGCGTCTGCGTAATGTCCTTGGCGAAAGAAGGCGGAACGAACCGGACGGGATGACCCGCGTCCTTCGTGTAAAACAACAACGTACTGCCCAAGGTGATGCCGTCCGCCTCCTCCGGCGCCCACGCTTCCCCGTATTCACGGGAGGCTTCCCGGCCGATCCGGCAGCGGGCGCCCGCCATAAAGCCGACGAGACCGTCGCCGGTACAATCGAGAAAGACGGGGCTTTCCATTCGGATGCGCCGCTCGGAGCCCATCATCCAGCCGGTCACCGACCGGATCGTCCGGTTCTCCTCCGGACCGTCCGCCTCGACTTCATGCACATCGGTGTTCAGCAGCAGCGTAATGTTCGGCTCCGCCCGCACCGCTTCCAGGATCACCAAATCCCACAGGTACGGATTGCCTTCCGGATTGCGGTACTGGTTCTCGACGAACAGTTCGCCCATGATGCCGGTCTCCCTAGCGTACCGGTTAATGCCGTGCGCGGTCGCCCCGCACACCCACACCCGCACCTCACTGCTTGAATTGCCGCCGAGTACCGGGCGGTTGTTCACAAGCACGACCTGGCTGCCGAGCCTTGCCGCCGCAATTGCGGCACATACACCGGCCAGCCCGCCGCCAATGACGGTTACGTCGCTTCGTATCGTCTCGGTTTTCATCCTCTCACCCTTTCACCGCAGAGTTGGTCAAACCTTGAATAATGTAGCGCTGGCCGATCGCAAACACGACGATCATCGGGATAATGCCTGCGGACGCCGCGGCCATCATGCCGTTGTAGTCTACCGTATTTTCCAGGATAAAGTTCTGAAGTCCAAGCGGAATGGTGTACAGCCGCTCATCGATCAAAAAGACCAGCGCGTTCTCGTAATCGTTCCACTGCCAGGAGAAATCGATAATGGCCAAGGTGGCCAGCGCCGGTTTCGCGAGAGGCAGTATGAGCCGGAAGAAAATCCGGAAATGCCCCGCCCCGTCGATAAAGGCCGACTCGGAAATCTCATGGGGAATGGACAGGAAGAACTGGCGCAGCATGAATACACCGAAAATCGTAAACAGGCCGGGCAGAATCAGGGCGAGATGCGTATTATAAATGCCGGCCCATTCAAACATGATGAACTTGGGCACGAACAGTACCTGCGGGGGAATCATCATCATGGATAAATATAGCATGAACAGCGCGTTCCTTCCCTTGAATTCGATCCGGGCAAAACCGTAAGCCGCAAACGCGGACAGGAACGTGGCGCCCGCCATGCCGATCAGGGCAATTTTTAGCGAATTCAGGTAGTAAGTACCGAAGCTTTTCGGTCCGGTCCACACTTTGAGGTGGTGTTCCCATGTCGGATGCGCGGGAATCCACTCGATCGGGTATTTGAATACTTCGGTCGGTGTTTTCAAAGACGTGCTGATCATCCATAGAAAAGGCATAACCATCACGATGGCCAGCGCCAGCATAATCAGCGTTACCAGCAGCCTGCCCGGCGTGCCGGCCAGCAGTCGTTTTTGGAGTTCCATGATGCTTCAGGCCTCTCTTTCTCTTAGTAATGAACCCATCGTTTTTGGCCGATCCATTGGATCACCGTAATGATCAGGATGATGATGAACAGCGCCCACGATATCGTAGCGGCGTAGCCCATGTCGTAGTACCGGAAAGCGTTCTGGTAGACGTACAGGGACAAGATGGTCGTGCTGTTCCCGGGGCCGCCCTGCGTTGTCGCCTGAATAATGCCGAACGTCTTGATCGTCATGATCATTCCGGTCACCAGCAGCAAAAACGTGGTGGGGCTGACGAGCGGCCAGATGATTTTGCGGAGCAGCTGTCCCGGCCGGGCGCCGTCAATCTTCGCGGCTTCCAGCAGCTCCGGCGATACCTCCTGCAGCGCGGCTAAATAAATGATCATGTTATACCCCATCAGGAACCAGATCCAGATGATGTCGATCGCAAACATGGAGGAGGTGGTCGTCGACAGCCATCCGGGAGGATGATCGATTCCGATGCCGCGGAGAAATCCGTTGATCGGCCCCTGTTTCGGCTGGAACAGCAGCATCCACACAAACGCGACGGCCACCCCGCTCGTAATGTACGGCATAAAGTACAGGGCGCGCAGAAGCTTTTTCAAGTAGATCCGCTGGTTCAGGATGACCGCGACGACAAAGCCGAGCGCGATGGACACCGGCACCGCCACGAGGAACAGTACGGTGTTCTTCAAGGACAGGTAAAACAGCTTGTCGTGCAGCATCCGGGTTACATTATCGAGACCGACGAACCCGACCTTGGGATTCATGAATTTATAATCCGTGAAGACCAAGCCCAGGGAGTATGCGGCCGGTATGAGAAAGAACAGCAGCACGCCGATCATGCTGGGCCCGATGAAGACGTAACCCAGCCTGCGCTGCCTTCTCATCCAATGGTTGTTCATGCGTTTCGCCTACTTTCATATTTTTGATGTCCTCAGTCTAGCAAGCCGGGACGTTTCGCAGAAGGAACAAAACCATCGTCTTCATATCACAAAATGATGCAAAAAAAAGCGCCTCGAGGACGACTCGCTGCGCTTGTTCATCAAATCGTTCTATCGATAATCGGGAAATCGGATCCATGTAGGGGCAATTGCATGAAGTTTCCACCGATCGCTGTTGTTCGCCGTTTTTGTTCTCCCTTGCCTCGGCACTTTTTTTGCTTTGATCCAAGTATCCAGAATGCGCAAGGGACAGCCAATAGACTTGGCCATCCCTTGTGTTCAAATAGCGTACCACCTTCGAGGCAATAGGTCACTGCTGCGGATTGGATTTTAAATATTCGTCATGGCGTTTCACCATGGCCGCCACCGTCGCGTCCAGGTCCTGGGACCCCAGGAAGTACTTCTCATATTCCTGCGAGCGCAGATCCATAACCTCCTGCGGAACAGTACGGACGAAGGTCGGCGTCTTGTTGTCAAACATGACGTACATCAAGGATTCCTGATCGTAGGTGTCCCCCTTGTCTCCCAGCATGCTCTTCAGCGCCGTATCCTGATCCGCATCCTTGGATGCAGGCAGACGCCCGCCCGCTGCCATCGGTGCCATACCGCCGTCCGCGTACCATTTCAGGAACTCCCACGCTTCCTTCTGATACTTGGACTTGGCGTTAATCGATATATAATCGCCCAGTCCGCCGCGGGTCACGTAGTTTGCGGCGTCTTCTTCCAGCCGCGGTACCGGTGCAAACGCAATTTTGAAATCGCGCGGATAATCGGTAAAGTTGTTGGAGCTGCGGAGCAGCCAGGCCCCGATGTTCAGCATCGGCACTTCACCGCTGAGGAACATTTGCTCGACCGGCATTTTGGACGTCAGCTGCTCGCCGAGCGGAGGCGTCGTCTTGTCATCCTTCATCATGCCATACAAGCTTTCCAGCCATTTGCGCACAAGCGGATGATCCAGATTGGAACTGCCGTCCGCCTTGGTATAGCCTTCTTTGGCAAGCACGGAGTCGATCGGATCGACAAACGGCTCGGTATTCTGGATAAAACCGTAGCCTTCGCCTTTCTTCAACTTCTTGGCGTATTCCCTCATCTCATCCCAGGTCCAGTCCTTCGGAACCGGGAGGTTGGCTGCATCCAAGGCATCCTTGTTCAGCGCGACGAAAAAGGAGCTTTTTGTCGTCGGTACGCCATAATATTTGCCGTCGATCTTCCAGCCGGCCGCTTCGTGCCCCATTTTCTCATCGATATTATAGTCCGTGAAGGCGCTCAGGTCAGCCGCAGCCCCCGAAGCAACCCGTTTTGACGCCTGGGAAGCGGAATAGTTGACGAAGAGATCGACATCCTGTCCGGTCATAATCGCCGTATCCAGCTTCAAGTTGCCTTCATCGTCATTGACAAAGCGTACATACTCCACTTGAATATCCGGGTGATCCTTATTCCAGGCATCCACCACCTCTTGCGGACCGGCCTCCGGCGGAACCCCGCCCCACATTTTCAGTTTGACGGCGCCGCCTGAAGCGGACGAAGCGGCTTTTGCACTGCCCGCCGCCCCCTCGGCATCCCCCTTACTGCCGCCGCCGGAGCAGCCCGATACCACGCCCGCGATCAGCGCCAGCGATACGAATCCCGCAAGCCAACCTTTTTTTCTCAATTGAAGCCCCCCGTATCAAAATGAATTGTTTGTTGCAGCTCAAGGATAGCAAAGCGGCGGCCCCCGCCGTAAGTAACAGAATCATGATTCCCATGGAACAGAAATACGCAGTTCGGCGGCTCGTGACCGATACTGAATATGCATTTTGTTCTATTGCTTCATCCGGTATTGGCTCGGGGTCATCCCCGTCATCCGTTTAAAAATTTTAATAAAATAGTTGTCGTTCATAAAACCAACGTTCTGGCAGATCCGATTGACCGGAAGGTCCGTCGTCGTCAAGTATTCGATGGCCTTCTCGACCCTCGTCCGGTGCAGATAGTGGATCAAGGTCTCCCCGGTTTTCTTTTTAAACAAGGCGCTGACGTAGTTTTCACCCATCATGACATAACGGGCGAGCGATTTGAGCGTAATGTCCTGATCGTAGTTTTGTTCGATATACTCCATAATTTTGTTCACTTCCGGGTGCGTAATCTTCTCCCGGGCCGCCGGCTGCCGAACCGGACGTTCAACTTGCGGCTGCCGGGCAGACAGCTCCCTGCTCACTTTGGACAGCGTCTCCCGAAGATCCTTCACACTCATCGACAGCTTCAAAATATAGTTGGAGGCACCGTATTCCATCGCTCGGCGCATGGATTCAAAGTCCCCGATGCAGGTCAGCATGACGAACTTGGACCCGATGCCGGCTTTCCGCGTTTCCTGCAGAAGTTCAAGGCCGTCCATCTGCGGCATGACGATATCGCACAGCACCAGATCCGGCGGGTCGTTCTTGATCATCGGTAACGCTTCCAACCCATTGCTCGCCTCGCCCGCAAGCGTAAAGCCCATCTCCTCCCACCGGATGATCTCCTTGACCGACTCCCTCACGAAGGTTTCGTCTTCAACCAGCAGCACTTTCCACATGCGCGTTCACTCCTTAACAGCTAGATAGAAGGAACCAAAGAAAGTCACAGCTCAGACTTAGAACAGTTGCACATTCCAAGAAATCAGCCGGATCAACATTTTAGTTCCATTTAGATCGTTCATGATATCGATTGACGCGTATTCTCGTAGGGCTCGGACAGCAGCACGGGCAGGTGCATCCGGCACAGCGTACCCTGCTCAAGCGGGATGACCTCAAGCTCCCCTTTGTCCTTGAACAAAAGGCGCAGCCGCTCCCTCACATTTTGCAATCCGATGCTCGGACGCTTGCGGGCTTCGCCCTGATTTTTGCTGGACTGATCGATGCCGATGCCATTGTCTTCGACTTCCAGAGTGAGCCGGTCCTGCAGCAGCGGGCTGCGCCCCATCCGGATCAGAATCCGTCCGCCTTCGGCCATATTGCCGATGCCGTGCTTGATTGCATTGTCCACCAAGGGCTGCAGGCTCAGCTTCGGCACCAGCGCATACACCAGCTCCTCATCATAGCTGAACTCCACTTGAAAGCGGTTCCCATATCGCACCTGCTGAATATAAAGAAAGGCGCGCGTAAGCTCGATTTCATCCCGGAGATGAATCAGGTCCACGTCGGAGTTGAGGCTCGTCTCGAGCAGCTTTCCGAGCGACAGGCAGATCTCGACGGTTTCTTCGCTACCGCTCCGCAGGCCGATCCACTTGAGCGTATTCAGCGTATTCAGCAGGAAATGGGGGTTCATCTGCGCCAGCAGCATCTGAAAATGCACCGCATCCTTCTGCCGTTCTTCGGCTCTCAGCCGCTGGACCAAACCATTCATATCGACCATCATCGTGTTAAACGTCCGGGTCAGTTCCAAAATTTCTCCCTTGTACCGCTTCTCAGGCAGCCGGATCCGCAGATCCTTGCGGACCGCCTCCTTCATCTTGATCTGCATATGCGACAACGGCCTTGTAAACGCATGGGCAATCATGAACGCTACCGCAATAAACGCGGCGGTAATGGCATAAAAGGTTACAAAGTATTGCTTCTTCAGCGTTTCGATTTCCCGGAACAGCAGATGAAGCGGTATTCGATCCACCAAATACCAATCCAGGGAAGACAAATAGCTGTAATTCACCAGCGTGTCGGACTGCTGATCCGTCCAATGACCGCTCTGCGGCATGTCTGCGATTTCTTTGACGGCTGCGGCAGACAATGACGAATCGGGAATCGACCTTGCGATCACCTCACCGGTACGGGTCATGATAAAGTAGGCTTGATCGCTTTCGGATTTTTGCAGCATGGATTGAAACCAAAAGGAAAAATCGATGCTGATGCGTGCCAAGCCGTAGGCCTTGTTGCTCCGGTCGCGCAGTTCGGCGTACAAAGACAGCAGGCTCGGGCTCTTACTGATGTCACGTGACACGTAATTGGCGTCGTCGGACACCCAGAGATAAGAGGACTTGGATTCCTTAAGCGCCTTAAAAGATGCGTTAGATGCAATCTGGCTGTAATTCAGGGAAGTATTCGGCGGATAGGATGTATACACATGGCCGCTGTTGTCGAGAAGCGTGAAATAAACGGACGGATTGTACAGGAAAAAGCTGTTGTTGAGCCCTTTGAACTTGTCCTCCATGATCTCTTTGTTATCCAGGACCGACCGTTCCTCCGGCTTCTGCAGAATGCGCCTCACCTCGGTGTCCTGTTCCAGGAAAATCAGCGTCTTGAACGCAATGCTGAGCTGATCCTCGAGTGACCGGTGCAGATTGTCCAGCTGCTCGTGGCTCTGCTCGCTGATTTTATTTTGGACAAGCGATTCGATTTTCTGGTAATTGTACAAATTCAGCACGCTGAACGGAAGCAAAATGACGAGCGCAAACAGGGCAAACAACCGGTATTTCAGCTTGTGGGGAATGAGGTGACCGAGCCATTTCCGCATAACGAGAACTCCTTTTTTACACTTGGTGCTCCCATTATATCTCACACGATGTCCCTAGATAACAAGGTTTGTTTAAGAGCGTAAATTTGTAGTGTGCAACCCTGAAAAAAAGCATCAAATCGTTCTATTGACACGCTGCTGTTGGTCCTGCCGGTTAACGAAAAAAGAACCGCACCCTTATGCGGTCCTTCAGGAGATTTATACGTATAATTTGATCTCGCTTTCAGCAAGATCGCAGGCTCAGTTTCTACCGTAATACAGCTTGCGGTTCGTGACGTCCACAAGGTACATAATATCGACGCCGTTTTCATTGCGCTCCACGCTAAGCCGCTCGATCGGCTTGCCTGGCGCGATGGACGTTTGGCTCCAGCCCCCGCCCGTCGGTGCGGCCATAAATGCGCGGTCCGTACCGCTGCTCTTGGCGTAGTACACCCGCGGCACCGAGCCGGCCCATGTAATATCAATGGCTGCCTTGGTCTCGGAAGCGTTATACACGGTTTGCAGGTTCCAGCCGTCGACTCCATAGGATGCATACTTCACGGAAAAGGTCGTGCTGCCTTCCTCCCGGTAGCGGTAGGCTGCGACGGGATTGCCGGACGAATCGACGGCCAGTTTGGCGCTCTGCACACCGGGGCCACCGGGGTCACTTCCCGTCTGAACATAGGCTTCGGTCGGGGAGAGCGGCTGGATGATATCGGCGGTTCCCGGCGTCAGCGGCAGGGAAACGGCGCTGCCGTCGGCCTTGGTGAAGCTGCCTGTCGATGGGCTGTATTTGACGTAAGACAATTCATGCCGCAGCGGACTGGCTGCAAATGCGGACCACTCGAACAAAATGTGAAGGTCGCCGTTCGCATCAAAAACGAGATCGTCAGGGTAGAACGATTTGTTCAAGGACGAGCCGATCACGGCCACCTTGGACCATATGGAATCCGCGTTATCCCACCGGAACAGCTGCCCTGACCGGTAGCCGGCGGCGTCTTCGCCGGACCGGATCAACAGGTATACGTCTCCGTTCGGTGCCGTGGTCAAGACGGGATAGGTGCCTTTAAACGTGGAAGGCGTTGGCATATCGGCGGAATGGTTTTGCGGCGCGCCCCCTACCGTGTCGGACCGGAAATAATGCCATGCTTCGTGGTGCATCGAAGCGAACACGTGAAACCTACCGCTCCCGTCCCGCGCGATCGAGGGCTGATTATGTCCCAAATCATCGCTGTATTCTGCAACCGAGCTTCCGTTCATGACAGGAATATTGGACCATCCTCCGTTCCCGTCCCGCCTCGCGATATATACTTTATGCGTTGACTCGGCGCTTCCCGGCGCGTTATACGCCATGTAGGCGTACTCCAATCCCGTTCCATACGTTTCGAGGGGCGTCCACCAACCCGCTTGGTTGCTTGAATCCATGGCATATGGCACCTCGGTCAATGCCGCGTCAGCGCTGCCCATCCCGGACGGCAGGAGTGTAGCCAGCATCAACGCCGCCGCTCCGATTTTCCACGGTCTTCCTTTTTTCATATCTTCAGCCTCCTTTAGGTAAAGTAACCCCTTCATATGCCTGAAGCATGAGACTATATCCTGCCCACAATATAAAGCGCTTTCAAATTGTCAGAACGCTCATGCGCACGGTTATCGTAGCACGAGGCCCAACCCCCGTGTCATACACAAATTGATGCATCCCATAGAACAAATTCACGTCTTTTCATCCAGCCGGAAACAGATATAGAACGAATTAGCAGTGCGCGGATATCCCATTAATACGGTCAAGCCGCTTGTAGGACTAAACTTAGCAAGATGTATGATGCGAAAATAATTCTGCCCTGCCAGGCCAAACGATACGGTTATTGCCGACGTAAAAAACGTCTATCGACGTACTTTCAAAGAAGACAGACCGCGTTTAAAGGTAATTTTTCTTGCAATATCAGGAAGCCATCGCCCTGGAGTTTATACTTTCTGATATTATAAAAAAATGACGCCGGATGCGGCGTCGCTACTGTTATTTAAAGCACTTCATTCTACGCTCTGCCAGAAATTAAGAGTTCTGAACCAGGCTGTATCTAGCGGATAACACTTGCTCCTCATAGCGTTTCACTTCATGCAGCCACTGCTCACGCACGGGCACCCCTTGCGAAGCGCAGTAGTAATCCCACACGGCCCCGAAAGGGTAGGATTTGAACTCCTCGGTCAAAGCCAGCCGTGAGGTGAAATCGCCTGCAAGCTCGATCCTTTTCAGCTCATCCACCGGTTCCAGCATGGCCCGGAGGAGCGCTTTGATCGTATTGCGGGTGCCGATGACCCAAGCGGCAATATGATTGATGCTGCCGTCAAAGAAATCCAGGCCGATGCTCGTTCTCGGCAGCAAATCACCCCGGACCAACTCGCGGGCGATTTCGAGCAGCTCATCATCCATCGTTACGACATGGTCGCTGTCCCACCGCACGGGACGGCTGACATGCAGCAGCAAATGTTCACTGAACATCAGGATGGACGTCAGCTTGTTGCTGATCACTTCAGTCGGATGAAAATGCCCGGCATCGAGGCAGACCGATTTTCCCCGGGACAGCGCGTAGCCCATATAAAATTCGTGCGAACCCACAACGTAGCTCTCGGAGCCCAAACCAAACAACTTGCTTTCCACCGCGTCGATGTTATACAACGGATCGATCTCTTCGCTGAAAATCTCGTCAAGCGAATCGCGCAGCCGCTGGCGCGGTGACAGGCGGTCGACCGGCGTATCCTTGTACCCGTCAGGTACCCAGCTATTGGTCACGCAGGGCTGACCCAGCTCGCGGCCGAAATGCTCGGCAATCCTGCGGGATGCCTTGCCGTGGCGGATCCAGAACTGGCGGATTTCCTCATCCGCATGGCTGAGTGTAAAACCGTCGGCCGCTTTCGGATGGGAGAAATACGTAGGATTGAAATCCAGACCGAGTCCCTGATCTTTGGCCCAATCGACCCAACGCTGAAAATGGCGGGGCTCGAGCTCGTCAAGGTCAACCTTCTCTTCAGTGTCCGCATATATCGCATGGAGGTTTACTTTATGCTTGCCGGGGATCAAGGACAAGGCTTTCTCCAGATCGTCTCTCAGCTGATCCGGTGTGGCGGCGCGTCCCGGATAACTGCCGGTTACCGCAATTCCTCCGCTAAGCTCCGCGTCTCTGAACAGAAAACCCCGCACATCGTCACCCTGCCAGCAGTGGAGCGAAATTTTAATTTGCGCCAGCTTATCCAGCGCCTGGTCGACGTCGATCCCGTGCTGGAAATATAGCGTTTTGGCATCCTCATAACTCTTCTGAATTTGTTGATCCATATGACTTGCCTCCCGAAAATTGGATTTGGAAAATGATCATTTTTTTACGATCCTATTCCAGCGTTCCTTCACGCCGGCCGCAAGGGGGCCCGGTTTATAGCGGGTCACTTCAAAAGATTCGGCAACGGTTCTTCTGGCTTCATGGATATCCCTGAACACTCCAGTTTGAATCATTTGGACCATCAGGTTGCCGAGCGCCGTGGATTCGACGGGGCCTGCGCAGACCTCCCGGCCGGTGGCGTCCGCCGTCAGCTGGCAGAGCAGTTCGTTTTTCGCTCCGCCGCCTACAATGTGCAGGACGTCGACGGGTTCTCCGGTCAGCGCTTCCAGCTCATCCAAGTACGTGCCGTAGCTTAGAGCCAAGCTGTCGAAGATGCAGCGTGCCACCTGGGCCACCGACTCCGGAACCTTCTGCCCGGTGTCCCTGCAAAAGCGGCGGATCTCCTCCGCCATATCCGGCGGATTTAGGAACCGGTCTTCATTGCAGTCGATCAGACTGCGGTAAGGCTCGCTCTGCTCCGCCATTTGAACCAGCTCAGCAAAGCTGTACCAGTCTCCGCTCTGCCGGCGGACTTCCTGTATTAACCAGAGGCCCGTAATATTTTTCAAAAAACGATATGTTCCGTAAGCGCCCCATTCATTGGTGTAGTTCGCTGCCATCGTTTCCTTCGTGTTCAGGGGCTGATCCCGCTCCACGCCCAGAAGGGACCATGTACCGCTGCTCAAGTAGGCCCAGGAACTCCCCTCACGGGCGGGCACTCCAAGCACCGCGGAAGCGGTATCATGGGTTGCCGCAACGACTAGGCTGCATAACGGCAAATCGTACCGCTGCTGAAGTGCCGGGTCCAGCCCTCCAAGGGGGGTTCCCGGCTCGGTCAGCGCGGCAAACTGTTCCCGCCGCATCCCGAGAATGGACAACAGCTCTGCATCATAATCCCGGTTCTGCAAGTTCAGCAGCTGGGTGGTGGACGCGTTGGTCACTTCGTTGATCCGCCTGCCTGACAGACGGAAATACAAATAATCCGGTACGAGCAGAACTAGGTCGGCCCGTGCCCGTTCTTCCCGGTCATGTGCAAACAGCTGGTAGATCGTGTTGAACGTCAGCTGCTGGATGCCTGTCTTCTCATACAGGGCTTCGCGGGAAATCAGCTTTTCCAGCTCCGCCGGGGCCGAATCCGTCCGCCGGTCACGGTACGCGTAGACTTCCCTAAGCCTCCTGCCTTCCCGGTCGACCAGTGCATAATCCACTGCCCAGGTATCGATCCCCAAAGTACAGGAATCGACGCCGGCCTTTTTGGCTGCCTGCAGCCCTGCAACGATTTGCTCCAGCAAATGCTCGATATCCCAATACAGAGAGCCGTCCAGCTCACGGAAGCCGTTGTCGAATCGGTGGATTTCCTCCAGCGCCAGCTTGGAATCCTTCAGCCTTCCGAGAACGAGGCGCCCGCTTGATGCCCCGATGTCAACGGCGATATGAGCATCCATACCTCCATCCCCTTTCTGTACCAAGTTCGTCCCCTTTCATGGAAACGCTTTCGAATCACACTGCCATATCAGGAAAAGATTCTGCCGCCAGCCTTTCGGCTGCTTCCATACACCTTGTCGTGCGTCATTTCCCAGCGTTCCATGACCAGATCTTGTTCTATCCTCCTATTTATCATAAAATGATTAACACCCCGGGTAATTTAGGTGAAAGCGACATTTTACCCGGTAATTCCGACATAGCGAGGATAATCATCATGCCTAAGCGTACGGTAAGGCTGCTGAGCGGCAGGGAGTATTTCAACAATTGGGATGACTTCTCGATTTTCGTAAACCGCAACGCCGAGTCCTATGAGTTAACCGAACATCACCATGATTTTCTGGAAATGAGTTATGTCAGTGAAGGAACCGGGTATCACCATACAGGCGATGAGGTCATGCCCGTATCTGCGGGGGACCTGTTTGTCATTCCGCTCGGCGCTTCGCATGTGTTCCGGCCGGGGTCAACGGCCAAGGACCGTCAGCTGATCGTGTATAACTGCCTGACTTCCATGGAGAATGCCACCAAAATTTTGGAAATGGTGCCTGGAGGCGATGAGCTTGGAAGGCTTCTGGCTTTTAACGAAATCATGCACTACCGCGACCGTGACGGCGAAGCCAAAGGCTGGTTTGAACGGCTTTATCGTGAGTATTCGGTGGAGCGTACCGGAAGGGAAACCGCCTTGTATGCAGGCATGCTTCAGCTGATGATCTGCATCATCCGGATTCACGAAGCCACAGTGGAAGGGGCACCGCCACCCGCCGTAGGTATGGACCATGTGCTGTCTATGCTTCATGGCCATTACAGCCGTCCGTTTACCGTAGAGGAGCTTGCCGGTGAGCTGGGGATTGGGGAGCGGCAGTTTCAGAGGCTGTTCGTCAAACATACCGGGCTCACGCCTATCAAGTATCTGCAGCGGATCCGGATTCAGGAGGCTTGCCGCCTGCTCCTGTCAAGTCACCGCCGGATTCACGATATCTCAGGTGCCGTAGGGTATACGGACATCGCGTTTTTCAACGGGCTCTTCAAGAAGATTACCGGCATGACGCCAAGGGAATACCGGCAGTCACACGTATCCATAACGAGTACGGCCGCCGGAACGGAAGATTAGTGTAACAATGTAATATTCATATACACTATGCATATACACAAATAAAGCCAGTCCCCAAGGGGCTGGCTTCCTTCATTCCATATTGTTCAGGACGTTTCCGCGGCAATCCGCACCGTGTCTCTTCCGGCCCGCTTGGCATCGTACAGCGCCCGGTCGGCCAGCTTCAGCAGCCGCCGCAGCTCGGCATCCGGCCAATTGCCTCCTCCTATAGGGAGCACTCCCGCGGATGTGACTTCCATCCCCGCTGTAAGACCTCCATCACGGACCCAAGCTGACGACGGGCCAGTCTCGCCCGCCTCCGCGCTCGCCGCTGCTTCCATTCTCGCCAAGCCCGCCGCAGGCAAGCCGGCGGCACCAAAGCTTGCCGTCATCGACAGTGGGCCGCCCGCTGTCTCAAGCGGCTGCAGGGCAAGGCTGGCGCGTATGCGCTCCGCTGCTCCGGCAGCCTCTACCGGGCTGAGCCCCGGAAGGGCGACCACAAACTCCTCGCCCCCGTACCTGCCAAACACATCCTCGGGGCGCAGCTGCTCACGGCATACCGCGACGATGTGCATCAGGGCGTCATCGCCCGTATCATGCCCGAACTCATCGTTGATCCGCTTGAAGTGATCGATGTCGAACAGCAGCAGCGACATCGGCTCCTCCCCTTTTAGGCAGTCGTACAGCAGGCCGCTGGCCAGCTTCATAAAATGGGCACGGTTGTAAATCCGCGTCAACCCGTCATAGTAAGCCAGCTGGCGAAGCTCTTCCTGAAGACGCGCTTTCTCGGTGACATCGATCAGCACGATCAGCCGTCCGGCCGGCTGCCCGCCCTGATTGCGGATGACAGACGTCCGGATTTGATAGTTGAAGTCCCTCTCTCCAATATGCCAGTTCAATTCCTGAATATCCGCTGCTGAACTGCTATCCGTATCCGGATCGTAATGAAGCAGCGGTCCACCGGCGTGCTTTTCCCACAGCCCTTCCAGCGGCTCCCCGATGGACGAGAAGCCGAGCTCTGGAATCATGGCGCCGGCGGCAGGGTTGTAATCGACCAGCCGGTTGTCCCTGTCGAGTACCAGCACCCCGTCACGCATGCTGGCAAACAGCTTGTCCCGGGCAATCGGAGCGACGTGAAATAATCCTTTGGACACAAGCGCCCATAAGTAAAGCGCTGAAGTCACCGTCATGATCACCGGGATCGGATCCATCCCTTCAGGGGTTAGACCGCCCAGGTAAAGAAAGTCTCCGGCTAGCGGCAGCACCAGGCCGATCAGCATCGTGCCGAGCTGAAAGCGGTAAGAAGGCATTCTCCGCCAGTGCCTCAGCAGAAGCACGACACCGCCGATCATGCAGCCGAACGTGTAAGCACCTTGAATAATATACCAGGGACCCCCCACCACGTCCGCCTTAAGGCTGGACCCGCCTGCCCGCAGGACAATGTCGCGGTAATAGAGGTGATGCCACTCGTTCGTCATGACCAGCAGCAGTGTGACCGCGGGAATGATGAACATGGTTATCTTGAGACGCCTTCCCAAATAACGCTCCATACCGAGATAGGACATAATGATGAGCAGATTCAGCGGAGGCAGGAACGGCATGCCCAAGTATTCGAACTTGATCCAGAACTTGATTTCTTCGAGCGAACCGCTGGCAAGTTCAAGCGCGGACCCGAACGTATAAATGGCTGCCAAAAGGCTGAACGCAAAAAAGGTTCTCACCATGGTGAGCTTGGACCTTCCCGACAAGGCATATAAACCCATCAGAAGATTTAACACACCGGCGGATACGATCAGAGTCAGGACAGCGGAGTAAGGTGTTCCCATAAGGTTGCAGGCTCCAAATCATGTGTGGTTAGCCGGAGCCGTCGCGGTCCGGTCATTGTTATCCCGATGTTACCACAGGAAATAAGGGCAAGGATACAGAAAAATAATCATCCCGCCATCCGAGATGGCGGGATGATGACGGGATTGAATCCCCTGGATGCCTTTCATTCAAGACAGCCATATATATATGCCGGTCCAAATCATTTAAAATACTGAGCCAAATGTTCGGCAGCCTTCACGATCCCCTGCCGCTCCGCCTCGATCGATCCCCAGAACCGGTGATCTTCGAGCTCGATACTTACCGCTCCCTGATAACCAAGCCGGTCAAGCCTTACGGCAACCTTGCTCCATTCCACTTCGCCATGCCCAGGGATCGTATAGCGCCATGAGCCTTCAGAGAAGCCATATTTCTCCCCGAAGGTTGCCGGGATGACGCCGCACTCGTACAGCTCATCGTGCAAAATTTCCGTGTCCTTGCCGTGGCAGTGAACGACACGGTCCCCGAATTCGCTTAAAGCGCGGAGATAATCAATGCCCAGCCGGACCAGGTGGGAAGGATCATAGTTGAGCCCGAAATGCCGCGAAGGGATCGCTTCGAACATCGCTCTCCACATTTCCGGCGTACATCCCAGCGTCGGATAATACGGCGCCGGGCCGGGCCAGCCCTCGATCGCCATATAAACGCCCTTTTCCTCGGCATGGCGGACCAGTTCCGGAAACGTATCCTTCCAGATAGCGAAGCCCTCCCTGCGTGGGAGCGTATGGTCTTCCGGGACGAGACACATAAACATGACGCTGCCGCCGAGTTCCGAAATTCCGTCCATTTGCTGTTTTACTGAGGTCACAGCCGCCTCTCTTACAGAGTCGTCGCGGCTGAGAAGCTTCGCCGTCTGCTGGGCATCGACCGATCCGATCCCGATGCCGGCCTCCTCGCACGCCTGCTTTACTTCTGGAGTCAGCTGCGGAACATCCAGAATATCCAGTCCGGCTTCTGCTGCCCACAGAGCCGTTTGCCGGATACCTTCCGCACCGATTTTGGGTGGTATCCGCATTCCGATAGGATTGCTCATTAGACGTTTTCCTCCTCTGTTATCGATGCGGCCTGCGGAACATAGCCTGCCGCCTGGTAGATCATCTCGGACAGCTTGACAACCTTCAGGGCGAATTCTCCAGGCACCAATACTTCATGCCGCCCCAAAATCGCGTCGATGAAGCTTTTGTCCTGATTCGTCGTCTGCTCCGGCAGATCAGGGACGATCGGTTCCTGCTTCAGTCGCCGCAGCGTGATTTTTCCGTTGTCATAGAAGATACCGCCGTCCTCGCCGCAGAACACGAAGGTTTCATGCCAGCAAGGTGCATAGCCGACCAAATTCAATCCAGCCACAGCGCCTTCCGCAAACCGGATCGAGGTAAAGGTATCGATCTCGACCGGTGCACCATGCATATGCAGCTGCGGTTTGACGTCTACCGGCGTCAGCCCGGTGGTCCAGAGCAGCACGTCGATAATGTGGCTGCCGGAATCCATCAGGAAGCCGCCCCCGGAGAGCGCCGGGTCTTGCCGCCAGGAACCGGGCGTCCCCTGTCTCCATTCCTGATACAGCGAAGCGGTAACCGAGGTAACCTTGCCGATGACGCCGCTCGCAATGGCATCCCTTATGTACAGGAACTCGGGTTGAAAGTGGCGTTGATACGATACCTGCAAAATTTTCCCCGCCTGCTCGGCGGTATGAATCAGCAGCTCGGCCTCGGCCGAAGAGCAGGTCATCGGCTTCTCGATCAGAACATGCAGACCGCTGCTGAGCACATCCTGCGCCTGCTGAAAATGCTGGGTGTGCGGTGAACAGATCACGACCGCGTCCAGCTCTGCCTGTGCCAGCATGTCCTCGTAATTCGAGTACTGGCGGGCTTCGCGAAGCTCGAATTTTTCCACAAATGCATTCCGATTTTTGTCACTGGTGTCCGTCAAAGCCGTAATTTGAACCTCCGGTAGTTCCAGCAGTTGTCTGGCATGCCAAGCGGCGATGCCTCCCGTGCCGATGATGCCTACGCGAACTTTGCTCATGTACACAGCCTCCTCAATAAAATACGGTACAGTAAGGATACTTCCATACGGATTGCCGGCTTCATCTCAGCAGTATTTTATGTCATCCCCATTATAGAAATGAAAGCGCATCCGAACAATGCAATATAACGACAACTTGACGGCCGTCCTGTCACGATTTCACAGAAAGGCGGCACTTTTGAAACTGAAGCTATTACTTCTGTCAGCCGCTTATTTTCTAAACGCTCGATGATAAGCGGATATAATAGCTCCGATATGGAAAAAGCTGATATATACTCATTACAAGGACAAAGGAAGCTGGCCCATGGATATACATGCGATTAACAGCTGGATCAGGCAGCTCGCCCACAATTACTTTTTGATCGTCATCGCCGCGGTCGTCTTTTTTCTGTTCAAAGCGGTGCTCGGTTATTTAACCTACCGCCATTACGATAAGAAGCTGGAAGCATTAAATCGTAAGCTGGACAGGTTAACGGATGAGCTGGGCAATATCAAACGCGATTGACGGCAAAGCACCGCCAGCCTCTAAACGAGAGCTGACGGTGTTGAACGGTTCACGCGAGGTTAGCGGTTTACGGATACAGGCCAATTTCGGCGATCTGCAGCTCCGCGCCACCATTGTTCGCCGTCACGTTGAGCCGGTAATACGAATAAGCGGTCGTGTTGCTAAAGGTATACGTTTTCGTCAGGAAGCGGCTTGCAAAGGTTTGGCCTGTACGGGTATCCAGCGTCGTCCAGCTCGTGCCGTTATTCGATCCCTGAAGTGACCAATTCTTCGGATCCCTTGCTGGAAAATCATTAGCTGACGTTACCGAGTAGGAAGTGGCGATATGGGATGCCCCCCCGCCGAATTGATACTGAATCCATCCCGCATTCGTAAAAATCAGCCATTTCGTTGAGCTGCTCCCGTCAAACGCCTTCTCCTTCTCTTCGCCGGATGGACTACCCATTGCGCTGGCGGATACCGTGCCGCCCGTCGTCAACGATCCGTTAGCGGGTGCGCCCAGCGCACTGTTGATCGCCGCCGCGTAGTCCGCGCCGACCCTCCGCCCGGATTGTTCAAAATGGCGTCATAATACCAGATAAAACCTCCCTGGATGCCCGCCGACGACTTCCACGCGCTCATCCGGCTGTTGACTTGAGCTGGGGTGTTGCCGCCGCTGGACGTTTTGCTGTCCAATCCCGGCATTACCGTCATTCCGAGCTGGCTGCTCCAGGCTGCCGGATCATTCCCCGCTCCTCCGTCGTATACCTGCAAATACACACGGTCCACGCTGGATCCCAGTTGGGATTTGACGCTCTGCCAATAGCTGACGTTGGTATAAGGACACAGCGTGATCTTCAAGCCCATCCCGGACAGCATCTTGCCAAAGGCGACCGCCGAATTAACGTCGTATAAGTCCTCGTTGTCAAAGCTCACCGCATCAACCCCAAGCGCCGACTTGAGCGCAGCAAAGTTTTTGTACAAAATGCTTCCGGTTCCCGTCCCTTGAGTGGCGACGAGATTTTTGATGTTCTGGAAATCGCTCACGCCCCATGAACCAACGCTAATCTCAAGGCGCTTCACCGAGGTGGGCGCCTGCTTGAGCGAAGCCAGCTCGGCAGGCCATGATGCTTTGCCGACATAGGTGCCGTTAGATACCACCGGTTGATCGTTATACACCAGATCCCCGTTGCTGTTGACATGGATAGTCCACAGCATGACCGTCGTGAAACCGGAAGCTTTCAGCGTGTTCATCGTGTCGGTTCCCCCTGCATAGAACGGACCGCCGCCGTAAATCACGGATTCGGGTACCGTCTCTGCCGATGCGCTCCAGGGCAGCAGTCCAAGGAGCAGAAGGCAGCTCATGAGCGCTTTGAATGCTTTTCCTTTCAAACCAGTTCACCTCTCTACACAAAATGGATGGTTTCGGCTAATATACAGCAGATGAAACGTGGTGCCATCTAACGATATGTGTCATATTCGGCGTTCAGAATCAGATCTTGCATGACGGCTTGCGGGCATGCCAACAATCCGACGTTCGCCCGGAACCTCGGATTGTGGATGTACCATTTATTTTATTTTGTTGATATGCAGCATGTATTCACCGCGCTGGAGCGGATTCAGCTGCCTCCGTTGGTTGACGGGGATCGGCGAGGCAGCGGTGATGTATCCGCCCGGCTTAACCGACATCACGCCTTCTCCCCCTGTGAGCCCGTGCAGCTCGGTTTTTAAGATGTCGGCATTTCGCACCGGAATCGTTCCCGTGACATATACGCTGCCGTGATCGAACTTCGGTTCTTCAAACGTCCCGTCCAGCGCCGTGACCCGAAACAGCACTTTGCTGATGCTCGATTCGGGAAGGCTGATCTGCAGCTCGCTGACTGGTTCGTACACCTGGGTCCCCGCTCTTTCTAGCGCTTTCATCAGAACAAGCGGTGTCAGCAGGCGGAAATCCTTTGCCGTAGATACGGGACTGCTGTAACCGCTGTGGGTCAGGGTAACCGTGATATCAGTAACGCCCCACCCGTACAGCCCTTCCTGGAGGACCTCCGTTACGGTTTCCCGGATCGCCTTTTGAAAAGACAGCGGAAGCGATCCCAGTTCAACCTCCAGGCGGTATACCAGACCGGAATTTACTGGGCCAGGATCGACGCGGAAGCCGACCGTTGCCCAGAACGGGTTGTCCGGCTCACCAATGCTTTCCGCAGCCTCCCCGGAAGATACCGGTTTTTCGATGCAGATCACTTGCGGTGCCGAGAAAGCAGCCTCAATCGCATACCTCTCCCGCAGCGTTTCGAGCAGCACTTCCTGCTGCACCTTGCCGAAGACATGGATGATATTTTCGTGGGTTTGAGAGTCGTATACATACTGCAAAAACGGGTCTTCCACGGTCAGTTCGCTCAGCGCCTGATGAAGCGGGTGTCCATCTTCCGGCCGGACCGCGGATACCTGCACTTGAATCGGAGGCTTCTGAAAACGAAATACCTTCATGCTCTCTGACACGCAGCCGATCACATCCCCTACCTTCACCTGCTCGCTGCCAAAAATCGCGATATCCCCGGCATCGACGTGCCGAACCGGTTTCCTTTCGCCATCCTTCAGCCCGTACAGCTGCTTGATTTTAATCCGTTCCGACAGGCCATCCTGCGCGATGACCGTCACATCAGCCCGTGCCTGCAGCTGTCCGCCAAACAATCGGACAAAAACGAGCCGTTCCCCACCCGCCTGGACAACCACTTTGAAGACCAATCCTGACAGCGGCAGAGCGGAAAGCGCCTGCGATGCTTGGACAGGAAAATAACGGGCCAGCCCGGAGAGCAGCTCCCGAACCCCCAAACCTCTCGCCGCCGATCCGGCAAACAGCGGAAACGCAAGTCCCTGCCGGCTTTGTCTGCTCAGCTCTTGCCTCAGCCGCTCTTCAGTTATAACCTCATTATTTGCGAAATCCTCCATCAGCGCTTCGCTGCCCAAAGCCAGCACTTCGATCCAGCCGGAACCTCCAGGATCCGCCGGAACCACTTGAACAGACTCGGTTCCCTCTTGCTGGGCAACTGACACCTCACATATGCGTTCATCCAGCAGCTTGCGGATTAAATTCCGCACCCGAATGAAATCCGCACCCAGCCGATCGATTTTATTAATAAAGAAAATAACCGGGATTCCGTGCTCCTTGAGTGTCTGCATCAGCACCCGTGTCTGTGCCTGAACTCCCTCAACCGCGGATACGACCAGAATCACGCCGTCCAGAACGCCAAGGGAATGTTCGACTTCGGAGATGAAGTCCGCATGCCCCGGTGTATCGATTACATTCACCTTCAGATCGCCCAGCATAAACGACACGGCTGCCGCTTTGATGGTGATCCCCCTTCTCCGTTCCATGTCCAAAGAGTCGGTGATCGTACTGCCTTGGTCGACCGATCCCGCTTCCTCGATTACCCCTGCCTGATACAGAATTTGCTCCGTCAAAGTCGTTTTGCCGGCGTCAACATGGGCCAAAACTCCAATATTTATCGTATCGTTCATATCGCTCTAACCTCACAGGTTTCATTAGATTGGATCCTTTCGGTTTCGTGTCGATATAGCGTTGCCGCATGCGTACCGCCTCCTGTATCATTTGTAAACTTATTGTATCCCTCTTCCGGACATCCGGAACGGGTATAAAATGCTTATAGCTAAAAAATATCCGGCCATGCATTTTAAATAGCGCCAAAAAAAGACCGCTCCCATCAGGCCGGTAACCGGCTTGATGGGGCGATCCCAACAAAATTGCAGCAATTCAGTGATATTATATTTTGAACGAGATGGATATATCCTCGACTTTTCGGGACCAGATCATATGATGCTGCCCCTCTCCCCAATGGTTGTCCAGCACATAGTCCGCCTCGCCAAATTTCCGGGTCCAGATCCGCTGGGCGTTCCGATACCCGCTGTCCAGGCAGAATTGCGAGATGCCTTTTGCCTGCAGCGTGAGCAGCATGGTGCTCCAGAGCGTGCTGCCGATACCCTGGCCATGGAGCTCGGGGTGAACCAGAACGGTCCCGACTTCGATCACATCCCTTAGCGCATGGCCGGTGGATTCATCAATCAGGGAACTGGAAGGCCCATACTCGATCGTTCCGGCGATCTTGCCTTCCAACCATGCGATGAGAAAATAACGCTGGCGGCCTTGCGATTCCAAATCCTGTCTGAGGTAATCATTCTTAGAGGCGATTTCATGTTCGATATCATCGTACTGGTCGGCTATGCCTTCCTTCTCAAACGTATCCGTGATAACCAGCCTAAAAAACGTATGTATCGCCTCGACATCCGCTGCCTTTGGTCTTCTGATCTCCAATTTCCCCATATGCCAACCCCCAAACCGGCTTCAGTATTCTATTAATATATCATGAAAGGGGATACCGGATGGATGAAAAAAACCGCCCGGAAGAATCCGGACGATTCATTGCACTGCGCTTGCACCGTGATAACCGTTAGGAGACGACGAACTGAACGACGAGAGGAGTTCCTCCGTCCAGTGCATCACCTCCTGGAATGGTGATGGCGGTCGTCGTGACCGAGGACGTGTCCGCCGTCTGGAGCATTCCGTTGATAAAAAGATTGTAATATTTATACGCTCCAGGAAAAGCCGTGGCCGCCGTGCCTGCATCATTCGTAAATGCCGTAGCGGCCACGGTGAACGCAGCCCCTGTTCCGGTCCCCGAACCGATCGTGGACGTATACCGCAGGCTGTTCTGGTATGGTGTTACAATAGGCATCCTTGCTCACCTCCCTTCTCTATCAATAGATGCGATAGGATCAGAGAAGTGAGGGCAAGTCTATAAAAATGGATGAAAACAGCGGTAGATTCATAGCAGGCTTTACCGCGCCTATTGCCTTCGCAGCAACAAAGGCGATTAACGCATTTTGGGTTATATCAATTTACACCTGCAAAGCGTATTTTTCACGGGCAAGGCGCGTAGCTTCAACCATGTTCCGGAGCGAGGCTACGGTCTCTCCGATTCCCCGGGTTTTGAGTCCGCAGTCCGGGTTGATCCAGAAGAGCTTCGGATCCAGCACCCGCAGAGCCCGGTCGATCATCCGGGTCATCTCCTCTACGTCCGGAACGCGGGGACTATGAATGTCATAAACGCCGAGGCCGATACCCAGCGGGTAAGTATTCTCTTCGAAGCTCTGAATAAGCTCCCCGTGGCTCCGCGAGGTTTCAATGGAGATGACGTCCGCGTCCATGTCAATGATGGAATCGATCATGTCATGGAATTCGCAATAGCACATATGGGTATGGATTTGCGTCGAATTCTGCACCGTGCACGTGGTCAGCCGGAACGCCTTCACCGCCCATTCGAGATAGCCTTTCTGGTCCTGTTCCTTCAGAGGGAGCCCTTCACGAACGGCCGGCTCATCCACCTGGATCATGCCAATCCCCGCACTCTCCAGCGCCTCGACCTCTTGCCGTAATGCATAAGCCAATTGGTAGGCGATTTGCTCGCGGCTGATGTCATCGCGGACGAATGACCAGTTCATTATGGTGATCGGCCCGGTGAGCATGCCCTTGACCGGCAGCTTCGTCTTGGATTGGGCATACGCGGTCTCCTTGACCGTCATCGGGTTCTCCCAAGCGACGTCGCCGAAAATAATCGGCGGTTTGACGCAGCGGGAACCGTAGGACTGAACCCAGCCGTTCTGCGTAAAGGCAAATCCCGCGAGCTTTTCCCCGAAAAATTCGACCATGTCCGTCCGTTCAAATTCGCCGTGAACGAGCACATCAAGTCCGATTTCCTCCTGCAGCTGAATCCAGAGGTCGATTTGTTCCCGAATAAAATTCGTGTACTGCTCGGCGTTCCATTCGCCTTTGCGCCACAGCTGGCGTGCCTTGCGCACTTCCGCCGACTGCGGGAAGCTGCCGATAGTCGTCGTTGGCAGAATAGGCAGCTGCCACCGTTCCTGCTGCACGTCGAGGCGCTTCGCAAAAGCAGCCTCACGCTGCGCAGGTTCCGCGCTGACAGCGGCCACCGCCTGCTGGATATCGGTGCGGTTGCGTTCGCCGGAACGCTTGAGCGCGGTTACCGCCGCTTCACTCTTTTCCAGCTCAGCAGAAATCACCGATGCTCCGGATTGAACGGCCTTGCTCAGCAGCACGATTTCTTCCAGCTTCTCATCGGCAAAAGCCAGCGCACCCAGAAGTTCGGGCTGAAGCTTCGTTTCTGCCTGAACCGTGACGGGTACGTGCAGCAGGCTGCAGGAGGACTGAATCACCAGCCGTTCAGACGGCACGGTCGCCGTGATCTCGTTCAGCAGATCGAGCTTTTCGCGCAGGGATGCTTTCCAAATGCCGCGTCCATCGATGACACCCGCTCCAAGCACTTTATCCTGCGGAAACCCGAAGTCACGGATGGATTGCCGGTTCCCTGCCCCTCCGTGGACCAGATCCAGCCCGATACCGTCGACCGGCAGCTGTGTAACCTCTTGATAACGTTCGACTGCTTCAAAATAGGTCTGCAGCATGACTTTGACGCCTGGCGCCGCAGCTTTGAGCGTTCGGTAAATCTTCTGCAGCCGGCTGACGTCTGTATCGCTTAGCTTCGTTACGAGAATCGGCTCATCCACCTGCACCCAGTTGACGCCTTCCTGTTCCAGCTCCTTCAGAACCTGCACGTACAGCGGCAGCAGACGATCAAGCCAGGCGTCCGTTTCCGATGCGGCATACCCTTTGGACAGCTTCAGAAAAGTGAGCGGTCCGAGGATGACCGGTTTTCCTTCGATGCCAAGCTTGTCCTTGGCCTCACGGTAAGCCGCAAGTGGTTTGTTCTCGGTAAGGACAGGCGTGATGCCGCCCAGTTCCGGCACGATGTAATGGTAGTTCGTATTGAACCATTTGGTCATTTCGCAGGCGGTGGCGTCTTTGCTTCCTCTCGCCATCGCGAAGTAGACGGATACGGGAACGGGCCCGCCGTTGTATTCAAAACGTTCCGGAATCATCCCGAACATGGCTGCCGTGTCCAACACATGATCATAATAGCTGAAATCGTTGACCGGGATCAGATCGATTCCTTTGTCCCGTTGTTTGCTCAGATGATTCAAACGAATGTCCTGCAGCTGCGTGTGCAGCTCCGATTCTTCGATTTTACCGGACCAAAACGCCTCCAGCGCCTTCTTCCATTCCCGGTTTGCGCCGATGCGCGGATATCCCAAACTGCTGCTGTATGCCATCTTCGTTACCCCTTTGCAAATTGTTACCAAAAAGATAACACGTGACGTCTGCTGCCGTATAACTGGAAATAACTATATCTAGTTATAGCCGCAAGCTATAACGACCGCTCTTGTTCTAACAAAAATAAGCTCCACAGGCGGCTTGTTTACCCGCAGCTGCAGAGCTTTATCCATACTTTATTTAACGGACAGCAGACTGTCCGATATGAACGTCAGCTGAGCTTCCAATGATACTGGATCGTTGTATGTGTCCGCCTTCGGATTCAGCTGAAATACATGACCTGCTTTAACCGCGGGCAAGCTTTTCCATACCGGATTATCATAGACGATGTTCGGGTCGCTTGTGTCTCCTGACCACGGACATGTGAAAATGATATCTCCGGCAAATTCCGGGAGCTTCTCCATAGAGATTGTGGCCCAGCCGGTCCCGCTGTCAATCGCTTCCTTCTGTGCTTCCGGCGGCGCCTTCAAGCCGAATTCGTCATATATGATTTCTCCGCCGCGGCCGAAGTTATGTCCAAACACGTACAGCCCTTTGGCATAAGGGTTCAGGATGGACACCGTTTTGCTGCCTACCGCTTCCTGAATCTTGGGCTTCAGTTCATTGATCTTGTTTTCCCACTGCTCGACCCAAGCCTTCGCTTCTGCTTCTTTACCGGTCAGTTTTCCGAAGTCGATCATCTGATCCTTGTAATTCTTTTTACCGTATTCAATGGCGACAACCGGTGCAATCTGCTCCAGCTGATCGATTCCGTCCGTCCCGGTATAGGTGATGATCAGATCCGGTTTCAGCGACAGAATTTTTTCGGGCGATGGCTCGCTGCCGACGCTTTCGACGCCGTCCAGCATGCCCTCGAAATACGGATTCTCCATAGCGCCTTCCAACACGCCGACCGGCTTGACGCCTAGCGCCAGAAAGTACCCTGTATAGAAATTCGTCAAATCGACGATCCGCTGCGGATGCTCGGGTACCTGGACATCGCCGTTGCCCGCTTGGAACGTCACCGTTTTACCCGTTCCGGAAGACTCATTCCCCCTGGCTTGGGATGGAGCCGTGTCAGACGATGATCCTGCTGAAGCAGTTCCAGCGGCCTCTCCTCCGCTTCCCGACGTCCCCGACCCTGCATTGGATCCGTTCCCGCCGCAGGCCGCCAGCAGCAGGGCTATTCCTAACACACAGACCATCAGCGTGTATGGTCTTATAAATTTAAACAACTGAATCCACCCCTATGTATTTGATATTGAGAATCATTATCAATATAACATGACACTTCGGAGGTGGCAATCCATTTTTTAAGTCATCTGTATTATCTGTTTTACAGTGGCTTCCCAGATGTTTCTTTGTCCATCCCCGCTCTCGTTTGTATTCCCCTTCGTTCGGAAAGAACCAGTCCGGCGACGGTTAACAATGCGCCCCAGACCGCAGCTGCTGTGATCTCCTCGTGGAGAATCAAGGCCGCCGCTGCCACGGTGATGACCGGCACGAGATAAATATATACACTGGTCTGTACGGGCCCCAGTACACCAACGCTCCAGTTCCAGGTGACAAAGCATACCGCCGATGCACCCAGCCCAAGAAACAGCAGATTGGCTATATTGGCGCCATCGGACAAACGCTCGAGGTTACCGGGCAGACCCTCAGTAAGCAAGAACGGAAGCATAAACAGAAGACCATAAAAAAAGATCCGCCGCGTACAAGCAATGGTATGATACCCCAGCCGGCTTATTTTGCGCGTGAGGATCGAATAGATTCCCCAAAACACGCATGCCAGTGCTGCCAGAGAATCCCCGATCGGATTCAGCTTCAGCACTGCGCTTCCTTGCAGCGTGAGCAGCACCACACCGCTCATGGCCACCGCGAAACCTGCGAAAAACAGCCCATCCAGCCTCCCTTCTTTTAAGATAAGCCTGGACGTTACCGCGGTGACAAAAGGGGCAACCGATACGATGATGCCGACGTTGGAAGCAAGCGTATAGGTTAACGCCACATTTTCCAGCAAAAAATACAAGGTTACCCCGCAAAGGCCCGCTCCCGCAAACAGCAGCTCTTCCCGGATCCGTCGGAATGGAATCATTCGGGGATGAACGGCAAGCAGTGCCACATATCCGACTGCGAAACGCAGCAGCAAAATGTCGAAGGGTTGAAAATCGTCCAGAAGCACTTTGGTCGATATGAATGTCGTCCCCCAAATCAGAATCGTCAATAAGGCGGTCATATGGCCAGCGTTCCGGCTTTCGGACAGCTTCATACGCCTTTGGCCCCCTTAGTTGGCAGGACAGGCTCCATCTGCCGTTCATTCCCGAAAATTCGCATATACTGGCGCGGCGTTAGCCCGATAAATCGCTTGAAAAAGTTGCTGAAATGGCTTTGATCGCTGAACCCGGTCAGCAGTGCCGTATCCGCCGGAGGCGTTCCCTGTTCCAGCAGTTTCTTGGCGTGTCCGATCCGCACCGTCTCCAGGTAGCTGTATGGGGATATGCCCCGTTCCCGGGTAAACGAGCGTAAAAAGTGGTACTTGCTGAGCCCTGCCAAAGCGCTTAAGTCATCCAGTGAAATGGCCCCTGCGAAGTTCGTCTCCATGTAATCACACACGTCCTGAAAGCCCGCTCCCCCCTCATAAGCCTCGCAGGCCGAGACATCCGTATATTCATGAATCAGCTGTCCCATGAGCAAAAAGAACTGTTCTTCCTTGATAAAATCAGACTCTCCCTCACAGATCATGGCATGAATATCCCTCAGTGAAGGGGCAAGCTCACTCTGGTACAGAACGGTTTGCGCAAACGCCGGCAAATAGCTTCGGCCCGTAATTTCCTGCGCGATTTCCATCATCCGCTGAGACTGGATATTTATGCAGCGGTAATCCAGGGCACGTCCGTCCACTTGCTCGCAGGCATGAACATCACGCGGATTGAAAATGATGATATCGCCAGGATTGATAATATATTCCCGCTGCCGGCATTCCAAATAGCGCTGCCCGCCTTCTATAAATCCGATCACGTAATAGTCGTGAAAATGAGGGGGGAATTTCTGTTTGACACCCACAAATCGGTATGCCTCGACCTGCAGGCTGGCGTCATAATAAACGGTTCGAATTTCGTCCGGCATGCCGTCACCTCCTTCTTGGTTTCTCTATAAAGGTAACCGAATGTTCACCCGCAAGGATTGCATAATATTGCTCTAGGTACGATTCAAGCATGTCGCCATGACGAAGCAATACGATCAAAAGGAACAAGCCCGCCAACATCCAGATTGGCGAGCTTCGTATCCCTTTCTATATGGTCCGAGATCGGCCGAACTAAATGCTGAAATCTATTACCAGACGGCAACGCCCCCGTCGGTCCGGGGGTCGGTTCCTCCGCACAGCACCCCGGTATCCGGATCTCTCCAGATGACCTGCCCCCGCCCAAACGAGCCGAAGTCGTGTGCAACCTGAACGTCATGTCCCATACGCTGGAGACGTCTGACCATATGCATCGGAAAGTGAGGCTCGACCGTCACCGTCTTCCCCTTTACCCACTGCCATCTTGGGGCATCGAGCGCCGCCTGCGGATGAAGGCCGTAATCAATCAGGTTCATCGCAACCTGAACATGTCCCTGCGGCTGCATATACCCGCCCATCACGCCAAAAGGCCCCACCGGCTGTTCTCCTTTGGTGATAAAACCCGGGATGATCGTGTGGTACGTCCGTTTTCCCGGCACCAGGCGGTTGGCATGATCCTCCTCCAGTGAAAATTCCAGCCCGCGGTTTTGCAGGGCGATCCCCGTACCGGGAACGACGATCCCTGATCCGAAGCCGGTATAGTTGCTCTGAATAAAAGAAACCATGTTGCCTTCTCCATCTGCGGCCGCCAAGTACACCGTTCCGCTTGCGCGCGGCTCGCCTGCCGCCGGAACCATCGCCTCGGCGCCGATCAGCCCTCTTCTCAGCTCCCCGTACTCTTCCGTCAATAATACATGCGGATCGACGGACATATGCGCAGCATCCGTTATGTAACGGGCACCGTCTGCAAACGCCAGCTTCATCGCCTCGATCTGACGGTGATATGATTCGGCCGATTCCTGGGATGCCGCCGGAAATCCCTTTAAAATATTGAGCGCAATCAAGGCAATCAAGCCTTGCCCGTTCGGAGGGATCTCCCAAATGTCGTAGCCGCGGTACGGTACCGACATCGGCTTCACCCACTCCGGTTTGAAGGCAGCCAGATCTTCTTCGCTCAAAAAGCCGCCGGATTGGGATATAAATCCGGCGATCCGCTCGGCCAGCTCCCCGCGGTAGAATGCTTCCGCTTCCGTCGAGCCGATCAGGCGGAGCGTCCGCGCATGGTCGGGCGAGCGCCACATCTCGCCGGCCGCCGGCGGCCTGCCCCCCGGCGCAAACACGCTCAGCCACGGCGAAAATTCCTCGCCTTCGAGCGTGCTGTAGCGCCGGAAGGCGGCGTGCCAGTTGGCTGCGGCCGTTGGCGATACCGGGTAGCCATCCTCCGCGTAGCGGATGGCCGGCTCCAGCGACTCGGCCAGCGGCAGCCGGCCGAACTTGCGCGATAGCTCCGCCCAGGCGGCCGGCGTGCCCGGCACGGTCACCGGAATCGCGCCGTAGCGGGGCATCTCGTGATGCCCCAGCGCTTTCACCGCCTCGATCGAGATCGAGGCCGGCGCCGGACCGCTGCTGTTCAGCCCATGCAGCTGGCCTTTCATCCAAACGAGGGCAAAGGCGTCACCGCCGATTCCATTCGAGCACGGCTCCACTACCGTCAACGCCGCAGCCGTAGCGATCGCCGCATCGACGGCGTTGCCCCCGCGCTTCAGAATGTCCAAGCCTGCCGCTGAGGCGAGCGCCTGCGAAGTGGCCACCATGCCTTTATTCGCGTAAACCGGCAGCCGGTAAGAAGGATACGGATGGTATAGAGGATCAAAGGACATGAATGCTTCAGCCTCCTGATTTCTTCGGTTTTGCCGGTAAACATATCATCCGGGTTTTAAACTGTCAATCATCTTTTCATAAGCCACGTGCAGGATTCTGGCAGCGGGGCTGCTGTTCTTACTCCCTATTTTCAGTCATATACTGAACTAGAAGAATGAACCAGAACCTTGCGGATCTACGGGCCGCAGCGGCTCCGACTCTTATCAGAAGCGATTCTGATCAGGGTCTTTTTTCATCCCTGCCCTATTAAAATTTTGAAGGAGTGATCGAGAATGAATATGCTGACCAGATTTCTCCTCTATTTCGGCAAAGGCCTGCTGATCGCGGTCATCGCCGTTCCATTCCTTGTGTTCGTCATTATCGGCAGTTATGAAGACACGACGGCCATTGATGAATTTATGTCCCGCTTTTTTTAGGTAAACCTGCAGGCATCTGGGTCTGCCTTACAAGCTTGGATTCCCAATCCATGCCGATCAGAACCATGCCGGCAATGACAAGGAGGCCCCCTGCCCACTGCGGCCATCCGGCCTGTTCGTGCAGCAGCCACACGGAGAGTGTCAGGGAAGTGAACGGCATCATGCCCGAAAAGGCGGCCGCGGTCGAAGCCCTGCATCGCCGGATGCCGGCATACCAGCAAATAAACGCCAGGGCGGTCACCACAGGACCATACCAGACAAGAGCCAGCCACCCTTGCCATCCCATTCCGGAGAGAGCCGCTAAAGGCTGCTCCGCCAAACAGGGTACCAGGCTGATCAGCCATGCCATCGCGGAGACGAGCGTCGTCTGCACGACAGGATGTATAGCTTCGTGTTTCCCGCTGCTTTGGACTGCCGCTGCGCGGGACAGAACGTTGAACAGCGACTCGCAGCCGGCGGCACCCAGGACCAGAATGTTTCCAACCATATGTTCATTGCTGAAACGGCTTTCCGGCATAAACACGCCCTGGATCAGCAATATGCCGCAGACCGTGCCGGCGACGCCTAGTAAATGGGCGGCTCTCATCTTTTCGCGCAGGAACAGCACGGCCAACAATACTGTAATCGCGGGGGTCGCGCCGGTTAATATACCGGCCTCCACCGAGCTTGTACGGGTGAGACCGTAAAGCAAAAACATGCGGAACAGCAGGACGCCGAACATCGCCTGGCAGAACAGCAGCAGCCACTGCCTGGCAGACAGGGCCCGGATCGTTCTCAGCAGCTGCCCCATACAGAACGGCAGCAGGCAGACCAGCGAGAACAAAAGGCCCATGGAAGTAATCGTAAACGCTCCAAGCTTACCGTTTACAAACGAAGCCGCCACGACAGAGGTGCCGGCAAGCCCAAATGCGCACAGCAGATACACATATCCTTTGATTCGTTCCATTTTCAGCATCATCCCCGGTTCAGTAGTTTCGTTTCTCAAAGGCTGTTACAATCATAGTGGAACAAACTGGTACGGAAAAGGACCAGTTCATCCCGAAATGATACCAACCAGTTGGAGGATGCCATGTGGGGAATCGAGTTGGACCGGAGCTTGGACATTTCATTGAAACGTCAGATTTATCAGAGGCTGAGGGATCAAATGATAAACGGGATTCTGAAGGAGGGCTCCCCCCTCCCTTCGACCCGTGAATTGGCCCAGACGCTGGCCGTATCACGGAATACCGTGAATGAAGCGTATGACATGCTGATCGCTGAAGGGTACGCGGAAAGCCGGCAGGGGGCGCCTACCCGGGTTGTTGGAGGGTTAATACTGGATCAAGCGAAGCAGAGCGCATTCCAGCAGCATCAAGAAGCGATCCCTGTTCCTTCCTTTCGGGCGGACTTCAAAACAGGCCAGCCGGATCTTCGCGAGTTTCCGCGTTACGCTTGGCAGAGGGTATTCCAGAAGGCCTTGGGCGAATTGCCGGTGGAACATCTGGGATATGGCGGCCCTCAAGGCCTGGTACAGCTGCGCGAAGAGATTGCCGCCTGGCTTTTGCGCAGCAAAGGACTGACCGTTGACGCCGGTGATATTTATATTACCGCTGGCGCCACGCAGGCGCTTCACTTGGTTGCCGACCTGCTCCATACGGACCATCCGGAAATATTGGCCGAGGATCCCTGTAATATTGAGATGATCCAGACTTTTATTCAAAAAGGTTACAAGGTGACGCCGGTTCCCGTCGATGCCCATGGGATTGAGACCAATGCCTTATCCCTGGATCACCGCGGGCCGATATACGTTACACCGTCGCATCAATTTCCTCTTGGGGGTATTTTGCCTGCAGCCAGGCGAGCCGAGCTGATCCGCTTTGCGCGCCGCTGCGGCAGCTATGTCATTGAGGACGACTATGACAGCGAATACAGATATTACGGGGAACCGGCAGCACCACTGTATGCGATGGCCCCGGACCGGGTCATTTATATCGGCACGTTCAGTAAAGTTCTGTTTCCTGCGCTCCGGATCGGGTATGTTCTAGTTCCCCGCGAGCTGCAAAGCCGCTGGAGAAGGCTGCGCACCTATACGGACGTGCAAAATCCGCCATTTGAACAAGCGGCGCTGGCCGAGTTTTTGCGTACCCGCAAATTCGACCGGCATATCGCAAGGATGAAGAAGCTGTACAGAGAACGGCGCCAGGTTCTCCTCGATGCGCTGGCGGACTGTTTTGGAGAGCAATGGCGTCCTTGGGGCGATGCGGCAGGGCTGCATTTGGCCGTCGAGTTTGCCGGCATGGCATTCGATGATTCGTTTCGGAATCATGCACGCCGGAGCGGGATACGCACGGTCCCCGTGGAGCATCACTGCATACGGAGAGGAAGGCACACCGACAAGCTGCTGCTTGGCTACGGTCATCTGGAACCCGGTGAAATCCGCTATAGCGTTCAACATCTTCAGCAGTTTGCAGCCGAGTATTTTAAGGAACATGCCCGTCATCGTTAGAGCTGCAATAAATCATCATACGTGAGGACATTCGATGTCATTCGCTCAAACGAGCCGTGTTCCAGCATGTCGGCGCCGATCCGGTGGAGCAGCGAAATCACGGCGCGGAAAGGGCCGGAGCCGGTGCTGATCCGTTCAATCCCCATCGACTGCAGCTCATGAAAGGACGGCATGCCGGCGCCGACCAGCAGGTTGACCGGACCACCGATTTCTTTCCGAAGGATGCGGATCGCAGCAATATCTGCAACGCCGGGCACAAAGACGCCGTCGGCCCCCGCTTCCCTGTAAGCCTGAGTTCGTTTAAGCGTTTCCTCCAGCATGTCGGCCGGCGTTCCCTTTCGAATCCAATAAAGATCCGTCCGGGCGTTAAGAAACACCGGGATGCCCAACCGGTTGATGGACTGCCGGATGGCGGCTATTTTCTGCTGCTGCTCGGAAATGTCATACAGCCCGTCTCGGGGATTCATCTTGCTGTCTTCCAGGTTGATCCCTACTGCGCCTGATTCGATCACTTGTCTAACCGAATTCGCGACTTCTTCCGGCGTCGATCCATACCCGTCTTCCATATCTATGGAAACCGGGATGCTCACGGCCTGAACGATCTCCCGGACCGCGGCCAACATCGTGTCAAACGGCATGCTCCGGTCCGTGTAACCATGGGCGGCGGCAATGCCTGCGCTGGTCGTTCCTACGGCCTTGAATCCGCACTGCTCGAAGACCTTGGCGCTTGCCGCATCCCAAGCGTTGGGCAAAACGAAGGTCTGCTTATGAAACTGTCTGAAATCCAGTGCTTTGCGGATGTGCTGCTCAATATCCACCATTCACCCATCCTTTCTCTTTCACTTTTTGATCAACCTGACTCCATGATAAACCGGAAACCCTTCGGTCATCATCGAAATATGGATTGCATTCACCGGAAGGCCTTCACTACATAACAAAGACCTCTATCCGCCGCTCTGTGCGGAGAGATAGAGGTCAGAATCAGTTCAACGGTTTTCCCCTCATATACTGCTCCAACCGTTGTTCCAGTATGGACTGTTTCTCCAAAATATCCGTTAACAATTCGTATAGCATGTCGTTGGTGACTTCCACTTTCTTCAGACTGCGCTGGCTTCTCCCTTCATGGCGGGCTTGTATCTCTTCCGACTTGACCCGAAGCGGGTCCTTCGGAATGTGAAAATGGGTTTTTGAAGACACTGCCTTCTTAGCCGGCATCGGCAACCACCACCTTCAGCTCCGCATTTCGGTCCAATCCGTGTGTCTTTAAAACGAACGCGCCGGGCTCATCACTGGTAACCGTGATATGAGCCACGCCTTTTTCTGTTTTCACGGACTGCAGCACCCCGTTCAGCTCCACCTGGATCACTTCATTGTATTGGTCCTGCACGTTCCCCTCCCAATCGGTTATGATGATCTGGGCAGACAGGGTATCTTCACCTGTTGCCGCAATGGAGGATTTATCCGCCTCGATCCGCGCAAAGGCTCCTTGGAACTTGCCTTCGACGAAGCGGGTAAACAGGAGCCGCCGATCTTGATATTGCTCGAAAGTAATCGGGATCATAAGCGGAGAATCCACAACGCCAGCCAGTTCGCTAACCGCAAACACCTTGCCATCCCCATCCAATTCCGCGTAGTAATTAGGCAAATTCGATCACCTCCCAGGAAATTTCCGCATATGCCTCGTAAAATCCGTCCATGAAATTAAATTTGACCTTGTTATTTCCCACAAGGGTTGCACATACCGAGCCGTCCATCATCGGCGAGGTTTGAGACCAATGCGACAAGCCGGTTGTGGTGATATTAACAAAGCTTTTTTGCGGATTAACTGCCGTAATGGTCACTTCTTTAACCAATGAGCCGTTTCCATTCGGATAGAAAAAAGAAATATTCGTCGTTCCGCGCTGTACGCTTTTAATTCCCACGCCCTTCCACCCCGATCCGTCATGAAATTTCAAAACACCATTCTCGACTTTAAAATCGGGACTGCTCTCCGGACAAGCCCTGCTGAGCACACCGAAACCGGCGATAATCGTATTGCCCGAGCTGTCTGGAGCGGTCACCGTTAACCGGATGTAAGAACCGGCTGACGCTTGATCAAAGGGATGATACCTTGGGAATTCGTCCGTTACGCTGCGCGAATAGGTGTAAACCTTTCTCCAATTGGTGTTGTCGCTGCTGGTTTCGATATAGAAGCTGACGGGATCCGCGTTCCAACCCTTTTCAAAAGAAACGCCTTCGATATCCGAATATTCGTCGCCCAGCATCACTGTCATGGATTGAGGAAACTTGTTATAGGCTGAATACAAAGCCCAAAAATGTTCGCCGGATTGGAAATACGGCACCGTCGGCAGCCCGCTGAGCTGTCCGGCAGTTACGGTAACCGGCTTGTATTTGGCAGCATTCCTGCTGATCCGGCCGGATTTCAGATGCCTGCGGCACAATGTGTAGCGTGCCACTTTGTCTCCAGTGACAGCTGTGGATGCGATCTTATCACCTGTGACAGCGCCGCCGGCGATGCCTTCGGCGCCGATGAGCGGCGCATCCCCTGCTTTTCCCGTATGCCGGTGCCCGCCTGTTCCGTGAAACAGCGCATCGGTCGCTTCAATATTTTCATTTTGCGCGATCCTCCTGACCGTATCAGAAGGCTCGTAAGTCTGCAGTCCGCTTGGCAGTTTTGCCATGTCTACTCCCCCTTACATTTCAAGCTCTGTTCCTGGATGATCCGGCTTCCAGACCTCCAGTTCGTCCCATGTCATTCCAAGCGCTTCTAGCTCCTCCCAGGTTAAATCTGCGGCATCCAGTTCCTCCCACCTCAAGTAGGTAAACTGGAAGTTCAGGTGCAGATGCGCCGGGACGATCTCCCGCAGCGCCTTCTGGACGTCATTCAAATTCGGCGGCACGCCGCGCTTGCCGATAAAGGTGACGACAACTTCATAACCTCCGAAGTTTTCCTGGATGTCGACTTCTCCGTTTTCAAACGAGTCGACGACGCTGCGAATGACAGCCAGAGTGACTGTTCCGGCACCGCGCAGCTTCGTCTTGATGACGGATCGCCGTTGATCGTCGGGTTTGCCCGGCGTATGCGGAATGCCGCAAATGTTCTCCCATGTATCCAGCCCCCATGTGGCCGTATCAATAAAAAATTGTTTAAGGACGTCTTGAATGCCTTCATGCAGGCGGTTCACTTCATCCGCTTCACGGCCGGTCAGATTACCAACGATCCGGGAATCCGAATAATACTTGGGGAGATACTCCAGCATATCCGACGAAATGTTACGCAACAACGAAATTCACCGTCCCTGCCACAGCAACCTGCTCTTCGGCGAGTTCCAGATTCCCGGAAGTACCATTGATTGTTAGCTGGCTGAAATCCAATATTTCTTCAACGTCCAGCAGCAGACCAAACACCCGGTTATAGGGAACCAGCGTTTGGTGAAAAGCAAGACCCGCCAAAAATGCCGCCAACTGCCGCTGAAATTTGGTTTTAACGTCTTCAAGCACCGCACCCGGCATCAGCTTGATCGCCGCCGACACATCAATCTTCACCTCCACCGCAGGAGTCACCGTGACCTGAGCCCCAACCGGACGCCGTTCTTCCACGGCCGCACGCACACGCTCAATAATGGTGGGGACTGGGGCGCGTTTGTCGTCGGACAAAACGGACAGTTTGACCGTCCCGCCCCCGTTCCATACCGGGAATACTTTGACGTCGCCCACGCCTGGAACTTCGAGAGCCCATTCCCGATAATGCCACGCATTACCGCTCGTCGCCGGCCTTCTGACGCGGTCGAAATACCGTCCAAGAAGCGATTCGTCCGACTCCGTGTCAGCCCCATTGACAAAAGGCTGTATATTGGTCACCGTCAGAACTCCAGATAAGTTGCCTCGTACTAGCGAAATCCTGCCAGCAGCCACGTTCCCATGCCTGCCTCCCATGGCCGCGGCGGCTTTCACGACAGCGCTCCCCTGCTTGATGGTCGCCTCTTCGACCGTGACGAACACTACCGGATCCTCGTCTTCCGTCGAGACGGCAGTTCCCCGCGGAATCACGATATGGTCGTCACCTTTAAAGCGAAGCTCTCCTTCCGCCTTTACGCTCGGACGGCGAGCCAGGCCAAATTCGGCGGCCCGGAGATCTAGAAACTCGGAGGGCTGCTGTGGGCCGGCAAAGCCAAACTTCAGCACATTGTCGAGTTCAATATAGGCATGCGCCAGCTCGATGGCCGCTGGCGACAGCAGGTCATACGTTACCGAACCTTGGCGCTTGTCGAGATCGGCAGGCGAAGCATCCAGCATCCGCTGCAAGATGGCCCCTTTCGTCTGCTGTTCATACATATCAGATCGTCACCTCTTGTTCTAAGATCCCTTCACTGGTCCATACGGTAAATGTCACAAACAACCGGTCACCGTCACGCACAATGGCAAACTGCTCCACCGATGTGACGCGGTCATCCGCCAAAATCGCCTCGGTAATTACTCTCGTAATTTCGCTCTTCAGCAGCTGATGGGAAATATCCTGGCCCAGCAAACTTTCAAGCTCGCAGCCGTACTGACTGTCGTAAATAAGATATCGGTACCTGGCCGTGAGAATGGCCTTCCGGATCCATTGCCGAAGCGCCTCCTGCCCGTCGATGATCCGCCCTCCGACCTCTCCTGTATCAAAATCAAGGCTATAAGTCCGCGACGGTGCGGAGAGATGCTTTACTTCAACAAATCGCTCCTCGCGGTTGCGCAATGGTGATAGTGCCATCAGTACATCACCGCCCGGTCCAAAATAATATAAATTTGTCCTTGCTGTATCCCTGCCACGACCACGCGGTCGCCTTCCTCCAGTTCGTCGATAAATTCCAGCTCGGCTTCCTCGGTGGAGAAATCGGCGGACGACACATTTATTCCGGTAAACGATATCTTGCCTTGGCCCACAAACACGGCGCCAGGATCGAAGTTGAAAGGAGGCACCTCCGGATTCATGTTCGTTGCGGACACTTTCGTCTTGCTTTCACTCTTCAGATTCACTTTTCGCTTATATTTGGTTAGAGACTGGGCCACGATGAGATCATCTTTTTCTAGCTCGACATTCATGTGATCGACTTTGATTTTGAGCTCGGGAGGCGCAGCCGTCACGGTCGCAAGTTCAATGGACATATCGGAATTGTATCCGATCGCACGAATCAGCTGCACAAGCTGGCTGGCTCCCGATCCTTCGATTCGTTCCATCGTTTAGCCTCCCTTCGCTTCCTTGTATTCCATCCTAGGGATGTCGTCCGTCGCCGACAGCGTGAGCGACATCGTATGGTTGCCCCGTTCGAACCGATGATCGTCCGCAGATACGTAATAGCCTCCCAGGATGCCGGTGACGCTTTCCTTTACATATACGCAGGAACCCGAAATGACCTCAGGGATACCAAGACAATCGATCCGTGCCTGATCCTCAATGGTGCCCAAATCGGCAAGGAGCTGCTTCGCCCGCTGCTCCATTTGGGATTTGGTCATACTTTGTTCGGGCTTTTCCAAGTGCTGCATGACACCGAACCTCCGTATTAATTCCCCATCCTTGGCTGCTGCCGATATTTCTTTTTTGGCTGCATCCCCTCCAGCCACTTTAATTTGGGTCTTTGTGTCTTCGATGGATTGGGAATAACTCGCGTCCAGCACATTTACCCCGTTTTCCAGCACCCATTTGACCGACTGCTCTTTACGGGCAAGCAGCTGGAGTTTGCCCTCCCGTGAAGTCAGATGATACCACTCCCCGTTTTGCTTCTGGGACTCGGTCAGCGACATGACCATCATCTCAAACAACGTTTTGTCGCGGAACACGAGCTTAGGGATTACATAACCGGTATCCTGGATTTCACCGGTAGAAATTGAAAATTCGCCGCACAGTTTCTTGATCACAGAGGAAGCGGTCATGTTCCGAAATATTTTGGTATCCTTGCTTTTGGTCAGGTAAATGTTCTCATCATACGCTGTCAGCGTCATCTGTCCTTTAGAGTTAAGCTGATCCGCAAACAGCACACCCCGGAACAATTCCAGCTTCTCATCCCAGATCAGGCGAAGCTCGCCGCCCTTCTTATAGGTCATGTATATCTCCCGCTGATCACCGGTGTTGGACAGCTCCACAACCAGCTTGCGGGCAGCCTGCTTAATATCGCCGGACCAGCTGACCGATTTGACGATCGGGTCCAAATGAACGTTCTGTTGATCATCTTGGTACTCCACGCTCCAGCTCATGATGGAATCACCAGCTTCTGGCCTGGGACAATCCGGTTTGGATTTTTTCCAATGACCGTTTCATTTGCCGCATAAACCTCTCTCCACCGATCCCCGTTTCCCAGCGTTCTTTGGGATATTTTCCACAGGGTATCGCCGGGAACCACAACATACGCTGCGGGTCTGACTCTGGCATCTGGACGCTGTTCTCCAGAAATGATCGTTGCTTTACCCGAACCGGTGGTTTCAACCTGACGGAACCGGACTTCGGCATACTCTTTTAACTCCAGCTCGTAAAAAACGTCCCCTGGATTACCTGCCCGTTCCGTGTACTGGAAGGAACGGATGGTAACCAGCCCTTTGATTTTCGTCCCCGTAATATCCAGCCGTACAGGGCGCCGGCTTTTGATCCATTTCTCGATCATCTCCACCGTTTCCCAAGGATCCCGAATATCTTCGTACTCGCAGAACCCAGGGTGGTAATCGCGTGGAAAGAAGGAGGCAAGCGAATATTCTTTAAGCAGTGCCTCACCGATGACCGTATATTCCCCCAGCTGCGTGACCTGGACATCCTCATAACCATGCGAGGTTTTGACCGATATTTGCTCAGGATTTACAGGCAGCTGCAGCCATTCCGTCTCATCCATCGTTTTCAGCCAAAATTCCAATGAGGCCATTACGCCATCAAACCTCCTGCCGCTTTGATTTCCCTGGCAAGCGCCCGCGCAATCGCATCGATGTCCGACTCCTGGCGAACATGAAAAGTGTTGCCTGTGATAGATATCGACCCGCTTCCGGCAGATCCGCCGGTAAATTCACGGTTTTCGCTGGCCGTCATAATTCGCTCCCCTTTGTGAAGCCTGGCGATCATCCCGTCATATGGCACATAATCCATACCATGATAATGTCCCGGAACAGGTCCACCGTTTGCGGTGATCTGCCCGGCGCTCTTCCGGTTTACATCGATGGAGACTTTTTTCTCCTCGTCTCCAAAACCAAAAAACGACCCGATGGCATTGGCTACTTTTGTGACGGACTCCATGATCGCATCCATGTGGTATTTGAACAGGTACGCTAGCCCCGCGACGGCAGCGCCGACGAGCAGGACCGTAGCGATGATCGGCAGGAACGGCGCGACTAATGCCCACCCGGCCACTGCCGAAGCCCACAATGCAGGGGCGAACACGCCAAGAAGCAGAGCTGCCATCGAACCGATGGTGGCCAGCACGATGTCCGAATCTCTGGCAAGTACTTCGATCACGGAAGCCATCGCTTCACCAAATGGAAGAAGCGCCTCCCCGAGCGGGGCCAGGGCAATCGTAATCCGGTTCTGAAGTTGATCCCATTGATCACCGAACGTCTTCACCTGACCGGATTGCTGTTGGATAGCTCCATTGGCCGAATTCATTGCGGCAATAACACCCGCAAACTCGACTTGCCCGCTCCGGAGGGCCGTGACCAACCCGGAACCGGCCTTTTCGCCGAAATATTTGGTGGCGATGCTAGCCGCATCCGCCGCCGTCGCAGCATCCTTGATGTCGCTTGCGATCTTCGCAATCCCCCCGTTGGGGAGATCCTTCTTCAAAGCATCCTGTATGGGCGTAAGGCCTTGGGCCTGCCACTGGGCGAGAAGAGCCATCGACTGTTCAAATCCGAGGCCCATCGACTGGAGCGGTGCACCGATCTGGGTCATGTTTTTCATTAAGTCGCCCATTCCCACGCCGCTTGCCCGGCTGGCCGCGTAGAACTGGTCCATCATTCCGGTTCCCTCGTTCGCTTTTTTGCCCCAAATGTCCATCACTTTGGCTGCCGCTTCCGCCGCTTCCCCGCTGCCCGCACCGGCTAACCTGGAGGCATCAAGCACCGCTTTGGACATGGCTTCCAGCTGAGAGCCCGACATTTTTGCCTTTCCGCTGAGGGTCCCCATCACTTTTGCGACCTCGTTCAGGTTCTGCGGCACCTGACCGCCGACTTTCTTCAGCGATTCCGTCAGCCCCTGGATTTGACCGGGCCCCGCACCTGAGGAAGCGCGCAGCGTGCCCATGGCGGTACTGAACACCTTGGCCGCTTCGAAAGATTTGTCTTTTAGCGCACCGAGCATGCTGCTGGCAGTACCCGTAACCGTAGAGAGCATCTTCATCTGCTTCTCCGAATCCTGGATCGGGCTTGATCCGACGATCTTCTGCAGCCGCTTGATCCCTTTCTTCTTCGGAATCGGCGTGCCGTACAAATAATTCGCCCTTTCCGCAGCGGCATCTTCATCCGCTTCCTTCTGATCGGCTGCTGCTTTCATCGCTTTTACCTTACTCCAGACCGCAGCAAAC
Organism: Paenibacillus sp. SSG-1; assembly: GCF_002224835.1. NCBI lineage: Bacteria > Bacillati > Bacillota > Bacilli > Caryophanales > Paenibacillaceae > Paenibacillus > Paenibacillus sp. SSG-1. Next base: position 2,274,380 of record NZ_MBRK01000001.1, on the reverse strand, counting down.
GGTTTGGCTGCCGTCCTGGCACCAACCGAGATTCCCTTGGACACACCCTGGCCAATTTTCGAGAATGCCCCGGAAATTCCGCTGTAGATCGTCGAGGCCGCTCCGGAGACCCCTTTCGTCACCGTCGTGACCGCGTCGCCGGCCGCCATTTTGACCGCAAACAGCTGCCTCGTGACCTGAGCGCTCAAATCGCCTGCCTTCCACATTTCCTCGCTCATTTGGGCGATTCCGTTAAACTGCTCCAGGCTGATCGTCGTCGTCTGCAGCTGTTTCATCATTTTGTTATATTGCTTGAGGCTGTTCATGCTTTTACCCGATATCTGAACGCCGCCTCCGTTGTTGTTCGAAGACGAAGCCAATCTTCCTCACCTCCCTGCCTGCCGTGTAGACCGTCTAAGGTCCTACGGCGTTTTTCTGCGGGCAGCCCTCGCTTCTTCTCGCCGTATCTTCTCCTCTTCCTCCAGCTGCAGCATCATCGAAGCATACATAAACCGCTTCGTCCCTTCATCCTTGTTGAATACCTCGTCAGGCGGAAGATGATGCCGCTGAAAGATCAGATGCAGCAGAAAAGCCTCGCCGCCCGCCTTAATCAGTTTTTTATTTCGTCTTCGTCACTGTCGAAACCGCTGATCTCCAAAATTTCGGAGGACAGCTTTGCAATCTCGCCGGCCAGCAGTACTCCCAAAATGGCTTCCGTTGGCGACCCGTATTTGTCGATAAGCTCTCTGGCGCTCCAGTCCGGGATTAGACAGGCCCGTTGAATCACCAGGGCGCCGAACTGTTCCTCGTCGAGTACTTTTTCCCGTTTTGCTCCTTTGCCGGTATAATGCGTGCATTGTTCCTGGATTTTATGGATCGTTTTCCCGTCCAGCGCCTGGATTTGGAAGTCCACCCCGAGCCTTTTCATCGGGATGTCGCGCTTCGGCTTGCTGTCCGCGCTGAGCAGCGCCTGCAGCACACTGATTTGTCGGTTATCCGTTATCGTCATGGTTCATACATCTCCTTTATATATCGTCGTTGTATATGTTTCCGCAGCGGGTGAAGCGGAGAGCCCTGCGGCGAGTAGATGTGCCCGCCTCTTCGCCAGGTCCCTTCCGGCTTCGTGTCTCCACCGCATTCCGAGCAGGTTTTACTCAGCTGTTATTTTGTCAAGAAGCTCATAGCCTGTGAAATTAAAGGGAAGCTCCTCCTCCACGATGGCTCCGACTTCAAAATGCATCAGGGGAATTTTATCGAATGTCACGCCTTTGAGCCGAACACGGTATGCTCCATACGATTCGGGATCCTCCAGCTTCAGAATCAGCTCGGTAATGAATGTGCCCTGGCTGTCATCAGCGATCTTGCCAATCCGTTCGACGAACTCGGAAGTCACCTTGTAACCGGAAATGGTGCCTGTTCCGCTAAGTCCGGTCACCTTGTGCGCTGTCCAGCGGGTTCCTGCCCTTTTAATCTCTTCCTTCGTAATTTCGACGTTTGCCTCGGCTGATTTGATGTTGGTCAGCCAGGTTCCATCATGGTACACATATCCATAAGTCCCGTTAATTACGCGGGTCGAATCCAGCACAATAATCCCTCCCAGTTATATTAGGCATTTATCGTTGTCTACACCTTAATCGTTAAGAATATCCGCTCCATACTGTCAATTTCCGTAAAGCCGATCAGAAGAAATACGCTGTCTCCTTCAGACTTGCGGTCCGGATCCAGGGTAACGACGATATCGGTCAGCACGTTGTTCAGTTCCAGTCGTTCCAGATAGGCTTTCACGGCGGAGATTAGCGCAGCCTGCCCGTCCGCGTTATTATCGAGCCTGCCGATATAAGCCTCCGCCGCCGCTTTCGGAATATCGGTCGAAATCGCCTGGCGTGCGCGCATGGCCCGGATCTTTTTCTTGCCTGTTACGAGCCCCTGCTCGACCTTTACTTTCTCCCCGTCGTGGACAAGAACGAGCGAACCCTTCTGCAGTGACGCATTGATTTCGCTGTTTTTAAGGCGTTTAACGACATCCGCCGCCATGACCGGCGTATATGTTATCGATTTGTTGATGCCTGTTCCGGCGATCAGTCCGGCAATGTATGGGGCATAGCGGGCCGAGCTGTACGCTGTTCCGCCAATCTCTACGCCCGTAATCAAGTTCACCGCGTATTCGTCGGCGAGGTCCGTGCTGCGCTTGTTTCCCACAGCCGGATCCAGATCATCTTCGAGTGACCCGCCGAACACGGTCATAAAATGCTTGCCTTCGTCTTCACGGTTGTCCTTACACCACAGCTGGGTGGCTTTGCGCTCTTCGGCAGGAACTTCATCCGGATACACAAATACGTTAAACGGCCGTGATCCAAAGACGTCCCGAATGGATGTGTATACAGCCGGCGTGACGTTGCCCTCTACCGGAGGCACCGTATATACCAATACTTCTTTGGCACCACCCTGCAAAATCAGCCGGATGGGGCCCACCGCTTCCGCACCGAACAGCTGAATGGCTTCAGCCTCTTTCTGAATTGTGTAAAATTTACCCGCTTCGGCTCCTGCATATTGGAACAGCGGAAGGGCGACCGTTCCGCGAGTCCCTCCTTTGATTTGTGCGGCAGCCGCCTCCACAAAGTTAATGTACAGCCCCGGCCTAACCGGTAAACTGATCGGATCCCATGCTCCACCCATTTTCTACATGCCACCTTCCTATAAATTGTTTGTGCGTACTTCGACGCGTCTTACTTTCTCGAACATCGGGCCGGACACAGTTTCCCGTGACTGGATTTGTATCGTTCCAGGGCACCGAAACACCCCGTTATCCAGCTTTTCGGGCGCGGTCAGCGTCATCGTGTCGATTCTAAACTGGGATGGTCCAGCTTCCGGGGGAGCGGCAGGATATTCATTCATCAAAAACTTGCTTAAAGCTTCCATTGCCTGTACCGCCTGCTCCGCATCACGGCCAAACCCCTGGATCACATACTCCCGATCGACCAGCGTGTGGTCCCGGTTCACCGCTTTCCTCGTTTCCTGTTTGAACAAAACGGTAAAATCGCCCGGCGATGCTGCGGCAGGCTCCTGATACCGGTGGATCCCCGCTCCCGGAAATTTGGCCAGAATCAGCGCCGACATTCGGTTGATGCTGTCGCTTACCGACACATGTTTTCACCTCTTCCGGGCCGGACCGGACACAAAGCATAGAGCAGTGTATCCTTTACCGAGCATAATTCCATTATCAAATCATCCGTTCCCCACTTCCTTCAGTCAGCTTCTGCACGGGTTCTCCGACCCGCTGCATTTCGGATTATAGGCGGAAGGAGCGCATGACGAACAGGATGAACTTTCTTCACCTGGGGGTGAGAAGAATTCATCCTCCTGCGGACTCGTAGGTTCTGCTATACTTTATGCAACTGTAATCTTCTGTAAGGGGGTTTGAAATGGAGCGGATTCGAGTGATGCTGGTCGAGGACGATCCTTTTTGGCGGGATCACATCAGCAGCGATTTGTCCGATGAGCCTGATATTGAGATGATTGCCGCCTGCGCAACCAAAGAAGAGGCTGTCGAGACCGCTGCAAAATCAAGGATCGACATCGTCCTGATGGACATCAATCTGACCGGCAACAACCTGGACGGGCTGGAAGCGGCCGAGCTTATTTTGCGCCTGCCCGGAAATGAGCCCGTGAAGATCATCATGCTCACCTCCATTACGGAAGCGGAAGTCGTCATGAAATCTTTCAGGCTCGGCGCGCTGAATTATATTAATAAATCGAGTTATCAGGATATCGTTCACGCGATTAGGGAAGCGCATCATGGCCGGGCAGCGATCCATTCCGATGCCGCCCGGATCATGCGGAGCGAGGTTCAGCTCATGGAGCTGACGCCAATGGAGAGAGAAGTGTTTGATCTGAGGAAGAACGGATTAAGCAAGCGGGAAATTTCCGAGAAGCTGCACAAATCGACGAATACGATCAAGTCCCAGCTGCGCAGCATCAAAAACAAACTGACCCATTTCAAAATGGATTGACCTGGTCAAGCGTCCGGGAATCCGCTTGCCGTTTGAATGCAGGCGCCAATGGCTTGAACCTGGCGTAAGGAAAATGCAGGACGATCGTCGTGCCCTTCCCGGGTTCGCTTGCGGCAACGGATAACCTCCCGCCGTGTTTGGACATGACGCTGGTGCAATAGGACAGACCCAGTCCATAGTTCAGAGCATGTTTTTTTGTCGTAAAGAACGGCTCGAATATTTTGGCCAGATGTTCGGGAGGAATGCCTGCGCCGTTATCCTGTACGGTAATCCGGAACTCCCGTCTGGTGGAAGCCGTATGGAGTTCAATACCTCCGCCGGAGGCAGGCAGCGCGTCAAGCGCGTTGCGGATCAGGTTGGATAGCGTCTCCGCGACGTGAACCGAATCGCAGTATAGCCGCCCTTCTGCGTCGTAACGCGAGGTTATCGTGGCCGGACGGCGCTCGATCAGCGAGCCGGCGGACGCGACGACGGAATCGATCAGCTGCCGGATATCGTGCTCCCCCTCATGCAGGACGACGTCCTCCGCTTTATCCTTGATCCGGTTGACCATGTGCAGTAAATGGGCGGTTAAGCCATGAACCTGTGCGATCGTATGCGAAGCCTTATCCGATTGTCCCGATTCCAGCTGAACCCGGCTTTTCTCGGCCAAATAATCGATTTTCTGGATTTCGTTCTTGATGGAATGGTTCAGGATGGAGACGCCCATGGTCAGCGTCCGGATGGAATAGTCAATGCGCTCCCGTTCGATTCGCAGCTTGATGCCGAGAAACCCGGATCTCGCGATATAAAAAATAATAAACCCCACCGTCCCCAAAATCATGATAAAGTTAGCCTCCCACATTCCGTTGCTGTCCAGGCGAAACGACCACCAGCCCAGCTCCAGACGTTCGAAACCGATGTAATCGCTTGTATATGCCCACAGCATTGCCAGCGGCAGCACGAAGGTCCGCCACTGTCTGCGTCTCGCCGCTTCGCTCTTCTCCTTAAAATAGGCAAGGATGTAGCCAAAGCTACCGGCGGCGATATAGAGTCCGTCCCACCAGCGAAAACGGGCGACTTCAAACTGATTCCAAGGTTCATGGGCCCAATGGTCCGCCATCAGCAGCCATGGACCAGGCAGCAGCGCGAGCGTCAGCACCTTTTTAACAAAACCGGTAACGCTCTCATTCAGCCATAACCCTCCCATACAGTAAACGTACGGCAGGACGTAAAAATAAATATGCATGGCGGCTACCGTAAGCCAATAAAGAAAGTAACTCAGCCCGGGGGATAACCAATCGGCTGGAATGTAGGGGATGATAGACAGATGCAACGCAAATGCGAAGCTGGCAGATCCGCCAAGCAGTATAGTCAAGCCGATCCATACCGTCGAGCGGGTGCGGTTGGCCAAAAAAAACAGGCCTAAAGACCATAAAGAAACAAACATGAGTATGTATATTATTTTCATGGGTTGGGTGCTAACCCATCCACCTCCGTGCCAGAATCACAGACCTCCATGCCATGTTCGCAAAAGTATTACACTTACTTTCTGACCTTCTATTCCCCTCCTTTTTTACAATATCCAAGCTCTTGGATAAGCTATTCGGCATATGCTATGATTCGGACTTTAACATATATGTCACTGCCCTCTTCCCCATGCTCGCGGGTCCAAAACAGGCTCACCCATTCAGCAAGACCATTGACATCTTGATGGCAAAAAAAACGGATTCCGGCCTATTCTCTTTCAGGTTACCTTTCATGGCAATAGGGTATCCTTTCGGTTACTTCTCGGGGAATCAACATATTGCCGTATTGCCGGATACATATACATAATCGGGCTGCACTGCACAATCTTACCAGATCCCAATCAAAAAAAGTATCCTTCCCGATACCTTAATTTATAATGGAATAGTATACCGCAAGCGGGATCCCCCAGCCATATACATAAGCATCCGCAATACTATGGATTTCTTCAAAACCCATACTGTGTCGAGCGTATCCCTAAAATTTTCCGAGCTGCGGCTGCTACGCAAATCTGCCCGAACCGGTGAAACGGCGATGAGTCCGGCTTAACAGAATAAAGGGCAGCAAAGAACGAATTTCATCGTCCTTGCTGCCCTTTTCATTTGCTTATTCTTCCACCTTAATCCGCAGTTCACCCTCAGCCAGACCGTCTCCAGCTGCGCGGATCACCACTTCGCCGGCCTCCAGGCCCGACTGAACGACCAGGAGGCATCGGCCCCCGCGGGTTTCCCTGCGGCTGCTCTTATAAGGCTCGTGGTCGCGCAAATCCCCGTTATCAGCGCCAATGATCTCGCCTTTACCTTGAATGTCGAAGCTTAACTCGAAGTCCAAATTCGGGACGACGATCCCCTGCTCATCCACGACGCTGACTTCGATATGTGCGATATCATGGGCGTCCGCCCTCAGCAGGGAGCGGTCGGTGTCCAGCACGATCCGATGCGGCGCCCCTGCCGTTTTCATCTCATACTCGGATACTATCGCATCGCCGTTACGGCCGACCGCACGAATGGTGCCGGCATGGTAGGGCACATGCCATTCCATGAGGCGGTTCGGGTAATCCGTCAGCTTCCGCACGCCATACGATTCGTTGTTAACGATTAGCTCCACGCTCTCGCAATTGGTGAACGTAACAAGCCTCATCAATCTGCCCGCCTGCTCGGGAAAGGTCCAGTGGCTCGCGAGCCCAGGTGATTTCCAATGCAGCGTCCACTGCGCGCCGGCATCCTCTTGTGCCGGATCGAACACGGCGATATGAACCATCGGCTCTTCCGACCAGAAGCTTTGCTGCAAATAAGAGATCGGTTTGCGGAAGCCGCAGGTATCGATCAGTCCAGATGCCCAGCCTTTGTACGGGTATGAAGCCTCTCCCAGATAATCAATCCCGGCCCAGACGAATTGCCCGATAACATAGTCATGCTTCTCGACATCAAACCAAGGATTGACCGGAAGGTAGCCCTTCACGCGGTTGCCTTCCCCCCGGTAGTAGGGAAACGTCTCGGTGCCGACGATCAGCGTATCCGGCATCGCTTCGCGGTAATGCTCGTACCACTGCTCCTGATAATTAAGCCCCAAAATATCGACCAGCTCCGCCATCTTTTTCGTGTGCAGGACCTTGTCTTCAATCGGACCTTCGCGCAGGCTGATCGGCACGTTATGCGGTTCGAGCGCGCAGGTGACAGGGCGTGTTGGATCCAGCTTGCGGCAGTAGTCGGTAAGCTGCTTCAGCATAACCAGCATGGATGGCTGTCCCTGGTTTTCGACCTCATTGCCGACACTCCACAGGAAAATGCTCGGATGGTTCCGGTCCCGGATCAGCATCGCCTCCAGATCCTTCTCCCACCAATCATCATACAGGTGCTCATAATACAGCGACTTCCACTTGTCGAACGCTTCATCAATGACCAGAAAGCCCATGCGGTCGCATAAATCAAGCAGCTCCGGGGCCATCGGGTTATGGGCGAAGCGAATTGCATTGCAGCCCATTTCCTTCAGTCTCTCCAGCCTGCGCTTCATGGCCTGATTATTGTAGGCCGCACCCAGGCAGCCCAGATCGTGATGGATGCACACGCCCTTCAGCTTCAAAGGCACCCCGTTGAGAATGAGGCCCCGGTTCGGGTCCAGAACGACTTCACGGATACCAAACGGCGTTATATATTCATCGGTTTCAGATCCATCCCGAACAATCGTTGTCCGGGCATAATACATGTCCGGCTGGTCCGGCGACCACAAATGCGGAGAGGGGATCACCGTTTCCTGATCGACCGTAACCTCCCCGGAAGGAGATACGGTCACCGGAGACTCACATTTCCCCAAGACTACACCCCGGCTGTCCACGAATTCGGTAATAACCGTACAATCCGCAGGCTCTTCGCCATGATGGTTAACCCGGATTTGTGCCTGGACCGTTGCTTTATCCGGGTGGATCTCCGGTGTTGTTATGAAAGTTCCCCACGCTGCAACATGCAGCTCATCCGTCCGAATCATCCATACGTTGCGGTAAATACCCGAGCCCGAATACCACCGGTCGGATGGCATCGGCGTATTGTCCACCTTGACCGCGATCACATTGTCCTGATCCCACTTGATGTAAGGCGTCAGATCGTATTGGAAGCTGACATACCCGTATGGCCGTTTTCCGGCAAAATGACCGTTGATCCATACCTCGCTGTTATGATGAACCCCATCAAACTGAATATAGACGCGCTCATTGTCGGATGACGACTTGATATGGAAGTGCTTTCTGTACCATCCCACGTTCCATCGCGGCAGGTAAGCCTGCATGCCGCCGAATGCCATGGCGGGATCCACCCGCTGCTCTATGCTCCAGTCATGCGGAACCTGCAGCTTACGCCACTCCTGATCTTTAAAATCCGGCTGTTGGGTGCCTGCGTAATTTCCCAGGGCGAACAACCAGCCCGCATTAAACGAGCTCATCTTCCTGCTGCGTGTTCCCGCTTCCATTGTCAGTTCTGCCATGAGCCTACCTCCTGCTCTCCTCGTAAGAGATATGATAGTTGAATGACTAATAGATGGTTCGGCCGGCTGCATCCGGAATACCGGATTTTCTGTAAAAGTACGTATTTATGACATCCCGCCATTCTTTGGCATGCTCCAATTGAATATGCAGCCGCTCCCAGACATTCCGGTAGCGCCATTCATCGATATGATCTTCCAGCTTGCTCCAACGCCCGATCAGCTGCTCCACACCCTCCACACCGTCGAAATGGGTGTCATAAATATGCTGGATCACCGTCTTGCCGGAATGAAGCACATGGCTGTACGGAACGTGATGGAAGAACAGCAGCAGCTCATCCGGGCAAGATTCCAGCGATTCATACTTTTGTGCATTTTCGGGGAAATACTGGGAGACATAGCCGGTTCCGTCCTTGACCGTCCGGTTTACTCCAATGCCGTGACAATCGGCAAAATGATACGTTCCCCACACCGAATACTCGTACCCGTCGACATTCGGTCCATAGTGATGCCCCGGGTTGACCATCCAGCCGACGCCAAGCGGTGAGGTGTAGCTCTCGTAAACATGCCAGGAATCTGCAAGTATAGGTTCAATTTCTGCGGAAACCAAAGAATCGCCGCCGAATGTAAGATGAATCCATTCGCCCGTGATATCCTTTTCGGTCAGATCCGGATTCCAGGCGAGGCGGCCGTACCCGTAAAGGTTGGCCTGCGCCAGCGTATGCCCGGTCCAATTGTGGTCGTCTCCCACGTTGATGACGGCGGCGATCCCGCAGGCTCGATAAGGATAGATCCCCCCGGAGACCACTTTCTTGACCTCGGTGCCCTGGCCTTGGGCGAACGTATCAAAATCCAGAATTTCTTTCCACTGGGGAACCAGATAGCACAGATGCTTCTGCTGTCCCGTATACTCCTGCGTGATTTGAAACTCCAGCATCTGATTCGTGCCCGGCATGGCTCCAAGGAGCGGGGATACCGCTTCACGGACCTGAAAGTCCATCGGACCGTTTTTGATTTGGAGAATGACGTTAGGTTTGAACTGCCCATCGAGCGGCTTAAAATGGTCGTAAGCTGCGCGTGCCCGGTCCGTTGACCGGTCTCTCCAATCCTGAAGGCAGTTGTACACGAAGCATCTCCAGATGACGAGCCCGCCGAACGGCTCCAGCGCTTCCGCCAGCATGTTCGAACCGTCCGCATGCGTACGGTCATATGTAAACGGGCCCGGACGATGCTCCGAATCCGCTTTTACGACAAATCCGCCGAAATCGGGAATATATTCGTATATTTCCTTTGCTTTTTCCTTCCACCAATCGCCCACCAGGGAATCCAGCGGATCGGCCGTGTCCAGTCCGCCAAGCTCCATCGGGCTTGCATAGTTGACACTGAGAAACAATCGGATGCCGTAACGGCGGAAGATCCCGGCCACATTCGCCACGTCCGGCAGAAACTGCCGTGTAATCAGCTGCGTTTCCGTCCGGTGGACATTGACGTTGTTTATCGCGATGCCGTTGATGCCGATGGATGCCATCAGCCTGGCATAGTCCCGGATACGGGCGTCATCCTCAACAAACCGGTTCTCTTGAAAAAAGATCGATCTGCCGGCATACCCCCGCTCAATGGAACCGTCCATATTGTCCCAATGGTTCATCATGCGCAGCGGATTCCGCGGTCTGTCCGTCACATCCAGTTGCTCCAGTTCCTGTCCGGTCCGCAGAATCCGCAGCAGATGAAATGTGCCGTACAAGAGGCCCCTGTCCGTATTCGCCATCACATACAGCGAACCGCCGCCGTTCTCGGGATGACGCCGGATGGCATACCCTTCTTCCCCCAGATCCTTGATTCGTGCTGCATCCATCCATTCTTCCGGTACACCGATCTTCTCAAGTAAAGCAAGCCGGATCAGGTTCGGCACCTGCCGATCCGGGTCTGACACGATGGCAGGAAGGGTGCCTGTCATTTCACGAATGCCGTGCGTAAGTTCGGCGAGCGCGGAATCGATTACATCCGAATTGCCATATACCGCGATTTGGGTCAGTTCCTTCATCCCGGCGAGTGATTCATTATTCGTATAGCTGAGCCAGCCCTGATCGGCTGACGAGTATGGAAGCCTTGCCTCTTGCGCCATGAGCTTCTCGTCCCTCCCGATGATCTTTATATAAAATAATGCGGATATTTCTCTTTTAAAAAGTCCTGCTCCACGACGACAAGGCGGAGATGCTGCTCCATCACCTTCATCGCGTGTTCTTTATCCTGCTGAATGATCAGCTGGTAGATTTCCTTATGTTGACGAATAATATTTTCCCAGTTGGAGTCTTTGGAGAGCCGGAGCAGCCGCAGCCTGTTAAAATGAATGTTCAGCTGCTGCAGCATTTTCCACGTCCGCTGTTTGCCGGTAGCGTCAAACAGGATTTGATGGTACTCTTCATCCAGCTCAAACAGCCTGTAGAAATTGTTCTGCCCGGCACAAACATCCTGCATGGCAATGTTCGCTTCAATCTTGAACCGGGCGTCTTTATCCAATTGGTCGCAGGCAAGCGCTACGATTTCTTTTTCCAGCTTCTCGCGGATAAACCGGCCTTCCTCGACATGCTTCAGGTTAATGCGGGACACAATGGTGCCGCTCTGCGGGATGATGTCCAGCAGTTCTTCTTCCGCCAGCTTCATAAAAGCTTCCCTGACGGGCGTTCTGCTGACGTTCAGCTCGTCCGCGATTTCCTTCTCCGAAATTTTGGTGCCGGGTTCGAGCTCCAAATGAAGAATTCTTTCCCTTAGCAGGTTATAGGAATAAGCCCTGGTGGAACCCTTGATTTTCTGCTCTGTCGACATTACGGTTACCTCTTTCTCCTTGCTTTCATTTCACAACACGCGAAGGTCGAAATGACTGCCAAACATTCATTTTTTTGTAAATAATTTAGTCGGACAACGCTGCGGACACTTACAGGATTTCAATCATCGAACCGGTTGGAATAAAGTGGACCGGAAGTCCGGGAAATCTGCCGGCAAGCCGTTCGCTGATCAGCTTCATCCCCGGTTCCTCGCTGGCTGCATGACCCAGCATCAGCAGCGCTTTGGCTCGTCCCTGCGCTGATGCATCCCGGACATATTCGTGCGTTTCCCATTCCGGCCCTTCGCCGATGATCATCAAATCCAGACGTTCTTGCTCGAATAACGGGATCGCGTGCTGTCCACCTCCCCTGTACCCGACAGCAACTCCGATTAGCCCGCAGACCGTCTCGGGATCGCCGACGGCACGCAGGTAGGGCAGATTCAGCTTCTGTTTGACATGCTCGGCGATGTCGGATAACCTACGGCTCTGCGGCAGCCGCACAACGGAAGCCGTTCCGAGATCCCGGTGCTCATCATCCTCCCATCCCAATGCTTCGATCAGTCCCGCCGTGATGATATCCGGCCGATAACTGTGCGGGTGATCGTGAAACCGGTAAATGATCATATCATCCGATTCGATCAGCTTCCGCTTTGCCGCATGAACGGGATCCTCCGGAGCGAAGCCCTGCTCTTCCTGATGACTGTAAAAAGCCCCTTCGTGCGTAACCAGCAGGTTCACCCCAAGCCGGATGGCCTCAAGGACAACATCATGGGAAGCGATGAAAGCGACCCCGATTCCGCGGACCTCCGCTTCGGGAGTTCCGGCGATGATCCGGTCGATCCGGGATTCCAAATCCCCGGCGGGTTCCGTTAAATACGTTACAACCTCCTGAGCAGTAACACGCAAAACATTCACTCCTTCGGACCATGGCAGGCATGGATGTTCATGGTGGATGTCATGCTAATACGGCATAACGCCCGTGAGTTGAAAACAGGCTGCCATTTCGCTGGCGAAACGGCAACCCGATTCGTGTAACTTCCGATAAGTTCGTGTTTATGACGACTTATCGAATTACTTCTTCTCTTTATAAGCTTTATACGTCTTGTTGGCAAGCTTAACATAATTATCCAGACCCTGTCCCTTGAGCTCGTTCACGAATGCGTCGAACTGGGACAACGGTCGCTCGCCGAGGATAAATTTAAGCGTGTTTTGATCCGAGTAGTCTTTCAGCGGCGTGCTCAGCAGGGTAGCCTGCTCGCGGTCTTCTACGGAATACGGGATCGGTGGCTCGGCCGGTACGACGGTTTTCGTCTTTTTCATATCTTCCTGGAACTTTTTCTCTTCGTCGCTGAACATCGATTGCAGCAGCTCTGTTGTACCGCCGTAGGCGAACACCCCTCCAGAGAAGCCATAATCGATACGCAGGTCCTTCGTTCCTTTCGGGTTCAGTCCGTTATAGTTGATATCGTCGACCAGCTTCCGGACGCCGTTCTCTTTGGTATACGTTACCCCTTCAACACCCCACTTGGCAAACTCTTCGCCTTCGTCACTGTAGTAGAGCCAGTCAATGAACTGAAGAATCGCCTTAAAGTTTGGGTTTTCCTTGGCTTTGGCCAGAATCATCACGCCATTCTCCAGACGGGAGCCAGACATCAGCTGACCTGCAGGTCCTCCTGGCACCGTAATTTTGGCGATGGAGAATTTGCCCTCTCCGAGCGATTTGTTCATGTCCGTGCGATGCAGCACGACAGTCTGGGAGTTGCCGTTGATCACAAACGATTTACCGGATACGAACTTCTGAGTCGCCTGATCGTCTGTTTGCGTAAAGCTTTCTTTGTCCAGCAGGCCTTCGGATACAAGCTTGTTAAAGTACGTCAGCATATTTTTGTATTCCGGCGTCGTGGACGTGTACACGAACTCGTCCTTGTCCGCTTTGTAAGTGAGTCCGTTGCCGAATCCCCAGCCGGCCTTCGTTCCGAATCCGGTCGCCGCGATGTTCAGCGTACTGTTGAACTGGAACCGGTCGGAGAACGGAATCGAGTCCGGATAAATTTCCTTCAGCTTCTTGAGAGCGGTATACAGCTCATCCCAGGTCGCAGGAATCGGAATGTTGTTCTTCTCAAAAATGTCGGTCCGCACGAGCAGCGTATAATCCGGCCATACCTCTTCATGCAGGCCAGGGAGCACATAGTATTTACCGTCCTCCTGCCGGAGTCCGTCCAGCTCCTTTTCCATGCCCCATTTTTCGACTTTATCCTTAAAATTCGGCATCATATCAATGTAATCGCTTACCGGCAGAATCGCACCGGATGACACAAAGGAAGCCTCTTCCCCGGGATACGTTTTCGGAATGACCAGCGGAGCGTCTCCCGAGCTGATCAGCAGCGAGCGCTTCTGGCTGTAATCGCTCATCGGAACGATCGTTGGCTGAAGCGTGACGCCCGTTCTTTTCGTGATTTCCTGGAACAGCATCCAGTCCTTCTTGTAAGGGTAGGCCGGCTGGTCGCTGAAAAGAATCGGCAGGGAAAACGGCTCGGTTGCCTTGAAAGAAACGTTAACTCCGTAATTTTCCATCGCGCCTTTGGATTGGTCCTTGGCTTCTCCGCCTCCGCCGCTGCTGCCAAGATTGTTGCTGCAGGCAGCCACGGACAGGCTCATTACTGCGGCCATCAGCGTCATTCCCCATTTTTTACGAGAACGCTTGAACATTTGTTTACTCCCCCCATGAATGAATGTCGGAACTGCAAAGAAATGTAAAGCTATGAAATGAATGCGGCGATCCGGACCGGATTTATCCTTTCACGGAACCCAGCATAACACCCGATACAAAGTACTTCTGGACAAAAGGGTAAATCAGCAGAATTGGCAGAATCGTCAGAACCATCGTGACCGATTTGATGTTCGCAGAGATTTGGGTCAGGTTATCCGCTGACGTCGCCCCCGCAGAAGCGCCACCTGTTGCCCCGGCAATGAGGTTCCGCAAGTATACGGTGACCGGGAACAGTTCCTTCTGGTCCATGTACAGGAAAGCGGAAAACCATGAGTTCCAATGTCCCACCGCATAGAACAGCATCATCGTGGCCATGATCGCCTTACTGAGCGGAAGAATAATGCGGAACAGAATCCCGTACGTATTCAAACCGTCGATCGAAGCCGCTTCTTCCAGCTCCTCCGGCATATTCTCGAAAAATGATTTCATGATCAGCATGTTGTAGATGCTGATGGCACCCGGAACGACGATCGCCCAGATCGAATTGGCAAAGCCAAGGCTGTTAATGAGCACATAGTTCGGGATCAGCCCACCGTTAAAGAACATGGTGAACACCGCAAACATCGTCAAAAATTTGCGTCCCATCAGCCTTTTCTTGGACAAGGCGTAGGCAAAGATCGTCGTCATAAACATCGAAATGGCCGTTCCGACCACCGTATACACGACGGTGTTTTTGTAGTTCGTCCAGAACATCGCATCCTTGGCCACCGTCCGGTACGTGTCGATATTGAAGCCTCTCGGAATCAGGTTGACCTTCCCCGCATTGATATAAGCCTCGCTGCTGAAGGACTGGGCGAGCACGTTAATGAAAGGAAATACCGTAATGAAGACAATCAGCAGCAAAATGATCGTGTTGACGACTTTGAACACTTTATAAGAAGCGGAATCTTTCACTTGAGGACCTCCTTACCATAGGCTTCTTTCCGTTACTTTTCTGGAAATCGCATTGACTGAGAACACCAGAATGAGCCCGATGATCGATTCGAACAATCCGATGGCTGTGGCGTAGCTGAAGCTGCTGGATTGAAGACCGACCCGGAACAAATATGTAGAAATGACGTCGGAAGTTTCGTAGATGACCGGATTGTACAGCAGCAGTATTTTTTCAAAACCGATCGCCAGGAAGCTGCCCATGTTCAGGATCAACAGGGTTACGATGGTCGGCAGAATGCCGGGAATCGTTACATGCAGCGTCTGCTTCCAGCGGTTGGCGCCGTCAATTTTGGCTGCTTCGTACAGCGACTCGTCGATCGTCGTCAGTGCGGCCAGATACAGAATCGCTCCCCAACCCATGCCCTGCCACACTTCGGAGGTGACGTATATCGCCCGGAACCACTCGGCCCGCTGCATGAAGTTAATGCCGTCCCCGCCGAAGAAACGAATGAGTGCATTGATGGAGCCGCTCGCCGAAGTCATCTGCAGAATCATGCCGGCCACGATGACAATGGACAGAAAGTGTGGCATGTACGAGGCGGTTTGGACGAATTTCTTGAACTTCTTGTTCTTCACTTCATTAAGCAGTAACGCAAAGATAATCGGAATCGGGAACGTGAACAGCAGGGTCAACGCGCCGAGAATCAGCGTGTTCGTAAATACCTTCCAAAAGGTGGGATCCTGGATAAACATCCGGAAGTAGTGAAGCCCTACCCATTTCTCTCCATAAATGCTCCCGCCGGGAACAAAACGACGGAAAGCGATGACGTTGCCGATCATCGGCCCGTATTTGAAAATGAGCAGGTAAATGACCGGTAATACCAAGAGCGAATACAACTGCCAGTCTTTGCGAAAAAGCCTTCCTACAGAACGTTGCTTCTGTTTTTTGACGGCTCTCTCCTGGGGCAAGACGGGGCTTGCGGCCTTCGTTTCCATTCTTCAGATCACTCCAATCCGCGCAGAACATGTCGCTGTTATTTTTGCACTTCTCGTACCAATCCGTCTGATGTCTCGCGCAACCATTTCACATATGAGCATTCATCCCGGTCCGGGCAAACGGATAAACCGCTTACAATTCGTGTGGCTAAAGTGCGGTCGTCGAACCCTGAAAAAGACCTCCCCTTTCTTAAAGCGCTTACAAATAACCTTCAAAAAATTCACTACATCTGTTCTCCAAAGCTTTTTTGAACCTAGAAAAACAACAGACCGGAATAAAAATGGTGAGGCAGTTCAGAAGAAAATTGGAATACTAGTATAACTAGTATGGTAGTTGAGCTGTTTTTATTGTAATGGACCTTTGCCTGGATTTCAATATTTTTCTTTCGAGAACTTTAAAAAAGTTACGCCCTCCGCGAACAAGCGGAATACGAAAACAGTCATCCCAACCGCAAAAAAGCGCCAGCCGTGACCTATCACAGCTGACGCTTCATATGAAACATTCGCATATCCCTGCTTCACTTCGGCATGATTGCTTGATCGCAAACATGGAATTCCATTCCATATGGAGACTATGGATTTGTTTTCAAATGTCCATAGATTTAAATTTCCAGCACCTCGGCACGCTTTTCTAAATCGATTTGACCAGAATTCAACTCGGCATACATATACTCAGTCAGCAAAAAAGAAATCGTGGATTCCGCCCCCTTGTTCCGGTTCGGCCCGTTCGGCGTCAGTCCGTCGCAGCAGCTGCCGTCTGAAGGATCGGCGAGCGGCCGGCGGCAGTCATTTTCACCGTGGAACCACTCCCGGCAGCGACGGATAAGCTCCTTATATTCCTGACTGCCTTCCACGCGATATGCCTCCCTGGCGGCCAAAGCCAGCTTCATTACTTCGAGCGGCTGCTGATCCCACCGGCTGCGGTGGCCGCGGTCGGCCCAGCCCCGGTTGCCGATCGGCCGGATCCAGCCTTCCTTTGCCGTCATTTGTTCGGCCAGAAAATCCAGGGATTCCTTGGCCACCCGCCGGACGGTTTCGCGTCCCGTGGCTTGATAGGAGGAATAGAGTGCCCATGGAAGTACGCCGTTTCCGTAGGTCATCTGCGGCTCGAACCAGTGCCAGCCCGGCTCAGCCGACGTGGAGTAGAGGTCCATCAATTTTCCCTCTAAACGTTCGATCAGCGTCCACGCCTGAAGCTTCTCGAGCAGCTCCGGCCTTGTCATTTGGAGCGGATAGCATTCCTCCACTGTCCAGAGCCGGGAGTAGGCCGCAAGCGTATACGCCCATCCCCGCGGGAACTGCAGCTGCTGCGCGGCAGCGGCCGACCGGAGCAGGATCGTTTCGGCAGCCCACCTGCTTCCCTCATCCGGCAGCTCTGCCCATGCATTCACCGCAGCCCATACGGCGCGGCCGTGGCAGTCATCCGATGCCGTTTCCGGTTCTGGAGATCGGTCATAAGCAACATTGTTATGGAACGTTCCGTCCTCTTTTTGAAGCCACAGCAGAAATGCCAGGTAGATGTCTGCCAGCTTCAGCCAGCGTTCGCTGGCATCCGGCTCCATGCGCTGAATAACCGAACAAGCCCAAAGGGCACGGGCATTGTCGTCTGTTGTATATCCTTCCTGTCTCCGGGGAACCGAACCTAAGGCATGCTCGAGCAAACCTGTATCATCAGTCATCCTTTCCAAATGTCTAGGACAGATGCGGTAACTGTTCAAGGGTCCCCCTCCCTCAGTTCGCTTTCATGATTTCCGGAAAGGAAGCGGCCAATCCGTTGAACAGCTCCAGATGGAGCTGACCGACCTTGGACCAATGCATGTCCGCTCCAATCCGCCCCATTTCCCGTTCCCATCTTTTCGCCGTTTCCTCTTCGGAAAGAATAGCTCCCATTTGCTCCGACCATCCCTGCGTATCATCAAAAGGAATCAGCAGCTCCGGATAATCCCCCAGCAAGTCCTTGGCATAGGCATACGGCGTCGTCAGAACCGGCCGGCCCAAACCGACCGCATAAGCGAGCGTTCCGCTCGTAATTTGCTGCATGCCCGGATAAGGCGTAACGTACAAGTCGGCGGCTGATAACAGCCCGGCCAGTTCGTTCTCTTCCACGAACCTGTCGATCATGACGACATGGCCATCCACCCCCAGCTCACGGGCGAGTAATTCGAGCTCCTGACGGTACGCTTCGCCTTCCCATTTGCGCACTTCAGGATGCGTCTGCCCCACGATGGCATACAAGGCGTTCGGAACTTTTCGAACGACATCCGGAAGAGCACGAAGGATCAACTCCAATCCTTTCCCCCGGCTGAGAAGGCCAAAGGACATCATGACCTTACGTCCGTCCCAGCCCATGGATTGCCGCGTCCGTTCGCGTAAACCGGCTGCAGGCTCCGGTGTTCCATGAGGCACGCAGCGGATTTTATCCATCGGCACACCCATCGATCGGTGGAGGTAGCCGGCAGCCAGCCGGTTCATAACCAATATCAAATCGCTCCGCTGGGCAATCCGCTTCTGAATGCTTAAATACGGCTCTTCCGGATGTTCAAATACGGTATGAAAGGTAACGGCAAGCGGCTTATCGAGATGATCGACCAAATCAAGCACATACTCGCCGGCCTCCCCGCCGAAAATTCCGAATTCGTGCTGAAGCGAAACGACGGAGACGTCGCTCCGGTTCAACCGCTCGGCAAGCTTTCGGTATGCTTTGCGGTCCTCCTTCTCGACTTCATGGATCATCGGATCCGTGTCTCCCAACAAACTGAACGCCGGCTTGACGGCGTAAACCTCATCTTGGCCCTTCCAGCCTCTGGCTCCGTTCACGCTTTGCCGCAAGTGATGCGTATAGGTGGCAATCCCGCATTTTTGAGGCACATAAGTGCCTATATAAGCGATCCGATTCATACGGTAATCTCCTCCTCCTCTTTGATGCGGTGTGCAAAAGCTTCGTAAAGGATGTGCCGGGATCCGATTTCCGAGCCGAATCCGAATACGCATTGGTACAGCTGTGCACCTTCCCTTACGTGACAGCCGTCCCACAGAATCGTCTCTGATAATCGGGTGTTATTGGCAATCCGGCAGTCGTCCCCGATGACCGTATACGGTCCGATGATGGCTTTATCGCCGATTTGCACGCGGTTCCCGATCACGACCGGCGGGATCAAAAGGGCACCGTCGCCGATCCGGCAGCTGTTCCCTGTCCAGATTCCCGAAGTCTTCTCTTTACCCGGCAGAGGCAGCTTCAATTTGCGATCCAGAAGGTCCCAATCCCCCTGCCGATAACGTTCCCGGGTGCCCATATCGAGCCAATATCCGGTCATCGTGAAGCCATACACGCCTTCCCCTGCTTCAATGAGTAGAGGGAAGGTTTCCCTTTCGATCGATACCTCGCGGCCTGCCGGTATGTAGCTCAAGGCTTCTTTGTTCATGACATAGATTCCGGCATTGATCAGTTTCGAAGGTGCTTCCCCCGATTTCGGTTTTTCCACAAACCGGGCTATGCGGCCTGTTTCCGAGATGTCTACAACGCCAAAAGAACTGGGATCCTCTACCTCGGTCAGCCCGATGGTAACGGTCGCCTGCCGTTCCTGATGATATTGAATGAGCGGTTTAATATTCATATGCTGTACGATATCGGCGTTAAACACCAGGAAGCAGTCGCCAAGCAGCGATTCCGCGTTTTTAATGGCGCCGGCAGTACCCAGCGTCTCGTCCTCTATAACATACTCGATAGAGATCCCCCATTTTTTGCCGTCTCCCAAATGGTTTCGAATCAGGTCCGGGTAATGCTTGAGCGCCAGGACAAATTCCCTCACCCCTTGATCTCTAAGCTGCCTTACCAAGTGTTCGATCCAGGGACGATTTCCTACCGGCGCCATCGGTTTCGGCATTTGTTCAGTTAACGGCCGCAGGCGTGTGCCCAGTCCCCCGGCCAACAGCAACGCTTTCATCGGTTGATCACCCTCCAGTTCGGTTTTCGGTCATAAAAAAAGAAGCCGGCGCATGGCGAACCTTTTCTCGATCATGGCACCATGAGCGTAAAAAATTCATTCATCAACGACTTCTGTTTTGGAGTTGTCTGGTCTTCAGCCCCTATTCGCTAAAGCCCGTCCACTATGACCTTTTGCCCCTCGGCGGGATCAAGTGCCGCATCATCGAACAGAATGGTCATATAAATATAACCCCCTCCCGTTTCTGATTATTAGCACTCACCTAAATAGGCTGCTATTAATACTAATAACGAATTCCTCCCTGGCTTTCAATAGCGATTACACGCGGAAGTGAATGAATATCCGCCATGAAAGCCAATACACGGGATACTTTCGCCAGTTTTTTCAAATTTCCTCATTCATACGCCAGAAATTGTAAACTCGATAGGGAACGAGCATTATGATTCTACGATGGCCCTATTTTTTACGCTCATTGTGTCCTCAAGCCTGCTGAGGACGCTGTCCGTAACCGGAAGTCCCAGCTTCTCCATGGCATACAAGAACGAGCCTACAACGGGAGGAAAATGCGGCTCCATCAAACCGAATGGCCTTCCCGGATCATCTGTGGAGATACGCTTAAGTTTTCCTTGAAAATAAGTGCTGTTCGCCACGCTCCCGATGCACGCAACCCGCAGCGTTTCGGCCTGAAAATGCCGTCCGAGCAAGCGGATGCCGACCACGATCTGGTGAATGGACCGGTCGCAAACCGCTTGGGCTAATGAACTGCCTGCCGCTGCCGCCTCCGTAACAAAAGGAGCAAAGGCTCCAAATACCCGGTCCCTTTCGCGGCGGTCATCATGGAAACCATTCCTGCCCAGGAGTGCAATTTCCCCAAGGTCGGCTGCATTCCAATGCGAGAGCATATCATGAACCAGACGCCCGTCAGTATCGTCCGTATGTCCGGCAATTGCTTCATAAACGGCGTCATAGGCCAGAAACCTGGCTGCGCTTGCGGCATAGTGATGATAGTCGTAATTACGTAAGTATTGCCCTTCTTCATTGATACCGAAAATAATTGAGCCTGTACCGGAAATCACCACGATGCCTGGCTTTGCCATCAACGCACCATAATGGGCGGCGACCGCATCGTTTACGTGCCACTTGGGGCATGTCATTTCCGGTAAATGAGTCAGTTCCTTCACCCATTCAAAATCCTGATCCCGGTCGTAACCGGCGATGCCTGCGGCCATGCCGCAAATTTCCCCGGGAGAACACCCCGCAACGGAAAGAGCTTTGCGGATCGCCGTCTTGACATTATCCGTAGCCTGGTTATCCCGATGCTGCGATGCCGCTTTCTGATCCTCGATGTACGCGGCGATGTTTCCTTCCGGACTTGCGATGATCACTCTGGTATTGGAGCCCCCTCCGTCGATACCCATAATCAGTTTCCTTCCAGCCATATCATCCCCTGCCCCCTTATTTCTACCATCCAATCGCTGACCCAGGAAGAATTCCTGCCTTCATGGAAGTTATTTACTAGTTAGGTGTAATTCGACAAGGTTCTCTACATATCCTCCTCCAAAAACCCCCTCAGAACGACCCAGGATTCCGGAACATTCGGGGGTCCTTGGCCGCTTCCTCCAAAGCATCTTGGTTTGCAGCTGCCTGTTATCCTTCGGAGTGAATGGGAATACTTTGATTCGTACCCCTGTTTATCCAGATCCTTCTCATGTCCATGCCGGGTACGATCAATCGAGTACAGTTCGGGTAAGTATATATGATGCGGTTTATTAGTAAAAGGAGGTTGCACTCATGTTGGAAGAAAACAGACCGATGCCGGCAGAAGAAGGCTTGGATCATAGTTTAGCTTTTCTTAAAGAAGGCTATTTGTACATCACAAACCGAACCCTCGGATTTCAATCGGATGTATTCGAGACGCGTTTGCTTGGCGAACGGGCCATTTGCATGCGCGGGGAAGAAGCCGCCAGGCTGTTTTATGACGAGAACAAATTTATCCGGTTCGGTGCAGCACCCAAACGCGTGATCAAAACGCTGTTCGGTGAAAACGGGGTTCAAACGCTGGACGGCGAAGCCCATCGCCACCGGAAAGCGATGTTCATGTCTCTCATGTCCGACGAAGCGATGCAGCGAATGCGGGGGCTGACCCGAAAATATTGGGAGATTGCAGCGAAAAACTTTGAAACGCGGAAAGAAGTCGAGATTTACGAGGAAGCCAAAGAATTGTTATGCCGGGTTGCCTGCGAATGGGCTGGAGTTCCGCTTGAACCGGAAGAGGTACGAGAGAAGACGAGCTGGATCGGCGCGTTGTTCGAATCTCCCGCCTCCATTGGAATCACTTATATGAAAGGCCGGAACGCCAGAACCAAGGCGGAGTCCTGGATCAGCGGCCTGATTGAGGACGTGCGCGCCAACCGTTTCACAGCGCCGGAACATTCGGCACTGGCCGTCATCTCTTTTCACCGGGATCTGAATGGCCAGCTGCTTGACTTAAAAATTGCCGCCGTGGAAATGCTGAACATTATTCGTCCGATCGTCGCCGTTTCCATTTACATCGCCTTTACCGCACTGGCCGTCATTCAGCAGCCTGAAGAGCGGGAAAAGCTGGCCGGATCGGATGAAGTGCGGCTTGGCCACTTTATCCAGGAGGTCCGCCGCTTCTATCCTTTCTTCCCCGTGACGGCAGCACGGGTGGCAGAGGATTTTGTCTGGAACGGTTATCGGTTTGAGCAAGGGACGTTAACCATGCTGGACCTGTACGGCACCAATCACCACCCGGACTTGTGGGACAAGCCGGAGAAGTTTATGCCGGATCGATTTCAACATTGGAGAGGATCCCCTTTCAGGTTTATTCCTCAAGGCGGAGGAGATCATGATACAGGGCACCGGTGCGCCGGTGAATGGCTAACCCTGGAAATCATGAAGGAGAGCCTCGACTTCTTGGCCAACCGGATGAGCTATGACGTGCCACAGCAGGATTTAAGCTACAGCTTCAGCGATATTCCGTCGCTGCCCCACAGCAACATTGTCATTCAGAACGTCCGAAGTGTTTAGATGAATTTACTTCTGTGACACAGCCCATGCTTTCCCTGAACAGAGAAAAAGCCGCAGCATTGCGGCTTTTTAACTTGCGTCAGAATGATCATTATCGGGGTCCATCGCCCAAGGACCTGGATTCACATGGCAGCCAGACCTCTTTTTTGCGTAATGACTTAGCGCTGTTTCCAATCGATTTTGCCCAGAATGCGCAGCACGCTGCGGACAAGCATTTGGCAGCTGCCCATGATGAACAGCCACACGCCTGCCGTTTGCGTCGACTCCTGAAAAAACAGCATGCTGCCGCTGATGTAGCACAGCGAAATGATGATGTCGCTCGCGATCCGCAGAACCTTGCCGGGTTCATGGACCACAAGCCGGTGGTGCCGGAACTTGACCACCCAATGCCAATGATGTTCATCCGTCTTAAGCTGCTCAAACTCCATGAGATGATGCCGGATAATAAATCAGCTCCTTTCGTAACACAAAGAGGACTGCCTGCACAGGAGCCCGCATCTTTTTATAAGAAAGTGCGTTTTATTTCATTACCCGCCCCATCCTTCATGAATCAATCCCATAAGCCGTTAATAAAACGTACCCACACCGCAGTAATTTTTAGATATAGGCAAATTTTACTCCTAAATGGAAATCTGTTCGGATATGATGAAAGTAATTCTTATGGAAAGGGTGTTTTCTATGAAAAAAATCGCCGTCTTACCTACAAACGGGAGGGCGACTATACTTTAACCCTCCTGCATTACGGGAGGAATCCAATTGAATTCCAGAATCAAAAAATTCATTTCCTACTATAGACCCTACAAGGGACTGTTTGCCGCCGATATGGCATGCGCTTTTATTTTGTCGGCGATTACGCTTGTTCTTCCGCTCGGCGTCCGCTACATTACCTCCGAGCTGCTTGACGCTGCCCATTCTGACTCGCTGTCCCAAATCTATGAGGTCGGTGCAGGGATGCTCGCATTGGTCATTCTCCATATTGCCTGCGAGGTGTTCGTGGATTACAAAGGCCACATGATGGGCGCGATGATGGAAGGCGACATGAGAAGCGAACTGTTCGAGCATCTGCAGAAGCTTTCGTTCCGTTTTTACGACGAACAAAAAACCGGCCAGCTGATGACCCGGACCACAAACGATATTTTATCCCTTGCCGAGCTGTACCATCACGGACCGGAGGACCTGCTCATCTCGATCTTGAAATTTACCGGTGCGTTTATCATTTTGATCGCAATCGACGTTAAGCTGACCTTAATTGTCTTTCTATTTTTGCCGGTGATGGCTGCGTACGCGTTTTATTTTAACCGGGAAATGAATGCGGCCCTGCGAATCAGCCGGGACCGGATCGGGGACATCAACGAGCAGGTGGAAGACTCCCTCGCCGGTATCCGTGTGGTCAAATCGTTTACGAACGAGCACGTGGAGATCCGCAAATTTGCCCGGGCCAATGCCCGCTTTCTCCAGAGCCGGAGCGACGGGTACAAGAGCGAAGCCATTTTCTCCGGCGGAATGATCGGCTTTACACAGCTGATTAACGTGGCCGTTATCGTCTTCGGCGGTGCCGCTATCCTCCACTCGTCGATGCAGCTTCCGGACTTGCTGACCTTCTTTTTATGCATCGGCATTCTGATCGAGCCCATTCAGCGGATGGTGAATTTCGCAAGGCTGTATCAGGAAGGTATGACGGGGTTTGACCGGTTCATGGAGATTATGGAGGTAGAGCCGGATATCTGCGACGCGCCAGGGGCGGCAGAACTCGGCCATGCCGAAGGCAAGGTGGAATTCCGGCAGGTCTCCTTCAAGTATAAAGATGATCACCGGGAAGTGCTGACCGACCTGTCTCTTACCATCGAAGCCGGCGAATACGTAGCCATCGTCGGTCCGTCCGGCGTCGGGAAAACGACGCTGTGCTCCTTGATCCCCCGGTTTTATGAAGTCAGCGGAGGAACCATTCTTTTGGATGGCAAAGACATCCGCGGATTAACTTTGCGGTCCCTCCGGCGGAACATTGGCATCGTCCAGCAGGATATCTATTTATTTGCTGGCACAGTTATGGATAATATCCGTTACGGCAACGTGGAGGCGACCCGCGAGGAAGTTATCGAGGCGGCGAAAAAGGCCCATGCCCATGATTTCATTATGGGGCTGCCGGACGGCTATGATACCGACATCGGCCAGCGCGGAATCAAGTTATCCGGCGGTCAGAAGCAGCGGCTCAGCATTGCACGCGTGTTTCTCAAAAATCCGCCCGTGATCATCTTTGATGAGGCCACCAGTTCGCTTGACAACGACAGCGAGCAGGCGGTACAGTCGTCGCTGGAGAGGCTGTCCGACAACCGTACGACGTTGGTGATCGCCCACCGGCTGTCTACGGTCCGGAATGCACAGCGGATCATCGTGCTGACCGATGACGGAATTGCGGAACAGGGAACGCATGAAGAGCTTTTGGCACTGGGCGGCACCTATGCGCATTTATATAACATGCAGCTTAAGTTGTGACCGGCTGCTCCCCTACAAAAAAACCATCCAGTCCAACAGGGATTTCTCCCTGAGGCTTTGGATGGTTTTTGCTGCTTCAGACTATTCTTCGTAAATTTTGGTGAGCATTTGGCCCAGCTCCTGCAGCGCCTGCTCTTCCTGCTCACCGTCGGCTTCCAGCCGGATTTCATCGCCGGCGGCAATGCCCAGGGTCAACAGCCCGAGGGAGCTTTTGCCGTTGGCTTTTTTCTCGCCTTTGAACAGCGTAACTTTACAAGGAAACGTATTTGCCTTCTCTACGAACAGTTTCGAAGGGCGGGCATGAAAACCTTGCGGGTGGATGACGGTAAAAGTTTGGGATACCATAGCTTATGCTTCACTCCTTAGTTGTTGGTTGACAAAATCAAGCACCTCTTGCTGGGTGCTCATGCCGATCGCCTGCTCGGCCAAACCTGCCCATTCCTCTCTGGACAAGCGGGAAATCAGTTCTCTGGCCGGGAGTACGGACGAGGCGCTCATGCTGAATTCATACAGTCCGAGGCCGAGAAGAAGCGGAATCGCTGCCGAATCTCCGGCCATTTCGCCGCACATGCCGGCCCATTTGCCGTGGCGGTTAGCTGCCTGGATCACAAGCTGCACCAGACGGAGAATCGACGGATGATGAGGCTGATACAGATAAGCGACCGATTCGTTCATCCGGTCCGCCGCCATCGTGTACTGAATCAGGTCGTTCGTGCCTATGCTGAAAAAGTCCACTTCCTTCGCCAACACATCGGCGGCGATCGCTGCAGCGGGAATTTCGATCATAATGCCGACTTCAAGCGTATCGGACACCTTCGTGCCCTCCTGCTCGAGCTTGGCACGTTCTTCCGCCAGAATCCGCTTCGCCTCACGAAGCTCACCCAGGACGGCGATCATCGGGAACATAATGGCTAGCTTGCCGTGCATGCTGGCCCGGAGCAGCGCCCGAAGCTGGGTGCGGAACAAATCCTCCTTATCCAGGCATAAACGGATGGCCCGCTGGCCCAGAAACGGATTCATCTCTTTCGGCAGCTGCAGGTAAGGCAGCTCTTTATCGCCGCCGATATCCAGTGTACGGATGACGACGCGCTTGCCGTTCATTTTCTCCAATACATGCTTGTAGACGGAATACTGCTCTTCTTCGGAAGGGAACGAGCTGCGTCCCATATACAGAAATTCGGTACGGAACAAGCCAATGCCGTCCGCCCCGTTCGCCAGTACCTTCTCCAGATCGTCAATGCCGCCGATATTGCTGGCCAGCTCCACCTGAACGCCGTCAGCGGTGACCGACGGCCGGTCCACATAGCTGCGCATGCGGGTCTTATACTCTTCATATTCTGCCTTACGAGCGGAATATTCGCGGAGCTGCTCCTCCGACGGATTGACGATGACCTGCCCGGCCGTAGCGTCAAGAATGATCATATCCCCCGTCCGAATCGCAGAAGCATCCGCACCGGTCCCGACGACGGCAGCCAGCTCCAGGGAGCGGGCCATGATGGCGGAATGCGACGTCCGGCTTCCGATCTCCGTGACGAAGCCCCGGACGAATTCCAGATTTAACTGGGCCGTATCCGACGGGGTCAAGTCTTTGGCAATCAGAATCGTTTCGGCGCTCAGCTCGGACAGCGCGCTGTGCTCCCGTCCCTCCAGCTTGCTGATGACCCGTCCCGTGATATCCTTAACGTCTGCCGCGCGTTCCCGCAGCATCTCGTTATCCATGGACTGCAGCGCTTCGATGATGCTGGAAGCCACTTCGTACAGGGCATATTCCGCATTGACGCCGTCGCTCTCAATCTGGTCCAGTGTCGTGTCGATCAGGTCCGGGTCGTCCAATAGAAACAGGTGAGCTTCAAAAATCTCGGCCTTCTGCGGTCCAAGCCGCTCCAGCGTCGTTTCCCGGATCCGGTCGATATCAGCCTTGGCCGCATCCACGGCGCTGCGAAGACGCTGTTGCTCAGCAGCAGGATCGTCGACCTTTCTCTGCTGCGGGATGGACTCCTCCGCTTCCAGCCGGTACGCTTTGGCAATGGCGATGCCCGGTGATGCGGGCACGCCGGTCAGCAGTTGGCTCATGGGCCATACCTCCTTATTTTACGTTGGAATTCATCTATCGTGAACATGCTAGTTTCGATCGATTATTGATGATTGTAGGCCTTCAACACTTTCTCGGTCAGCGTATGGTCTGGATCCAGACCGCTTACTTCGGCAAAAGCCTGGCGGACGCCTTGATCCGCGATCATGCCCTGCAGCTTGACAGCCTCCGGATCTTCCGCGAAGTCGAATTTAAGAGCCAGCGCCATAACCTCGGTCAAATGCTCGAAAGCACCGCCCTGCTCCCAGGCACGAAGCGCCGGCCGGACCAAGCGGTCATCCGGGGACAGCTTACGGATCGGCGACCGGCCGACCCGGACAACCTCGTCGCTCAAATACGGATTACGGAAGCGGTCCATGATCGTGCGGATATAGTTCTCATGCTCCGCAGGATCAAAGCCGTAAGCACGCACGAGCATGCTTCCCGTTTCCTGAAGGGCACCGGTAACCAGCCCGGCGACTTCCTCGTCCTTCATCGCTTCCTGGATGGTCGAATACCCTTTCCGGTATCCGGCATAAGCCGCGCTGCAGTGACCGGTATTTACTGTGAAAAGCTTGCGCTCAATATACGGAATCAAGTCGTCAACGTAATGAACGCCTTGGATTTCCTGGGAGCCGGAGAACATTTGGGATCGATTGATCACCCATTCGTAGAACGGCTCCACCGTGACAGCTAGCGGATCCTCATGATGCTGCAGCGGCACGATACGGTCTACCGCAGAATCCGGGAAGGCTGCAAAAGAAGCCGCTTTTTGCTGCTCTTCGAGCGACAAATGGCCCATGACATGTTCTCTCAGCTGGGTGCTGGCGCCGATGGCGTTCTCGCAGGCAATGACATGCAGCGGAGCTGCTCCGCGTTCCATCCGAAGCTTCAAACCAGCTGCAATCCCCGGGGCGATATG
This sequence comes from Paenibacillus sp. SSG-1, assembly GCF_002224835.1. Classification (NCBI taxonomy): domain Bacteria; kingdom Bacillati; phylum Bacillota; class Bacilli; order Caryophanales; family Paenibacillaceae; genus Paenibacillus; species Paenibacillus sp. SSG-1. Next base: position 2,245,965 of record NZ_MBRK01000001.1, on the reverse strand, counting down.
TTTCAGAATGTTCACTCCTACAGCCGTCGTAACCATATCGGCGGAAGTCACTGCTTCTGCCACCGCTGCGGGATCCCGGCCGTCAATGGCGTTCACGCCCTCTACCGGGATTTGCTTCCCGCTCTCGTCGGCAATGGTAACCGTGTAAGAACCGCGCTGCTGGATCGTTTGCACCAACGACTCGTTCACATCGGAAAATACGACCTCGTAACCCGACTGCGACAGCAGCAAGCCGATAAATCCCCTTCCGATATTGCCTGCGCCGAAATGTAGGGCCTTCATTCTTCCATCCCTCTTTCAAAGATGCTCAAAATTTCCTCGGCGGTCTTCGCCGTACGGATGCCTTCCATGCTGTCCTCATCCGAGCAAACCATGGCGACGCTGGTCAAAATGTCCATATGCTCACCGTTCTGGGCGGCAATCCCGACGACGAGTACCGCCGGCTCATCCCCGCCAAAATCGACCCCATCCGGAATTTGCAGCACGGCCAATCCGGTCGACTTGATCATTCCTTTGGCTTCGTTGGTCCCATGGGGAATGGCCAGGCCTGCGCCCATATAAGTGGACAAGGCATTTTCGCGTTCAATCATCTTATCGACATATTCCTGTTCCACATGTCCGGCATCAACCAGCATTTGTCCGGCAATGCGAATGGCCTCATACTTGTCGGACACTTTAACGTTCACTCGAATTTGATCTGCGGATAAAATACTCATGATGATCACTCTCTTTCCAATTTGTTTTTTAAGTATGCGCGGAGATGGGCGGACATTAGTTCCCTGATGCGCCCTTCATCCCCCTCCGCAAGGGCTTCAATCATATCCGTGTCCAGCAGTGTTGCGCTGATTTCGCTCAGCACCTCCAGGGTTTCCCGCTCGAGCTGCCGCGGAGCCAGCATCAGTAAAAAGCGCGACAGCTCAACGTCACCTGAGTCATCCAGCCTGAGCCGCTGATCCAGTTCAAAGAGCATCAATGCCGGCCGTTTCACCGCATCGCTGCGCGTATGAAACAGCGCCAGCTCCGTGCCGGGAATCAGCTGGGTCCCGTGCTGTTCCCGCTGCAGCAGCAGAGCTGCGACCGCTTCCGGGTCCAGAATCACGTCCCTGAGCATCGGCGCTGAGCAGGCGATAAGCAGCCATTGATCAAGGCTCGGCTGCCCTTCGATCCGCAGCGGCAGCACGCGAAAAGCTTCCAGGAGCTCAATGCTTTGCTGGAGGGTTTGGTGCAATGAACGCAAGCCGTCAATATCGGCTGTGCCGGCCGCTTCTCGGCGTCCGGCAGGCCAATCTCTCAGCTCAGGTGCCAAATCCTCCAGTAATCCCGGCAGCGGCTCGGCATCCGCTGATAACGCGTCCGGCAGGGGCTTCACGCCGCGGTGCCGGATATAATCCCGGAGCTTCTCCGCTTCAGACGGGGTAAGCAGCGGGCTCAGCTTCAAATATTGTTCCTCCGGCAGCGGCAAATCGACGGTACTGATGATCAAATCATAGTCCGTTCTCGGTATCCTTGCGGCCTCATACCATGAAGCCTGTTCGACGATTTGGAGCTGCGGAAATTCTTTACGCAGCCGAACTGCCAGCATTTTCGAAGAACCGATCCCGCTCGTGCATACGATCACCGCTCGCATATGCTGAGGGATCTGGCCGATCCGCTCCCGCGCGGCTCCAAAATGCATCACCAGAAAAGCGATCTCCTCGTCCGGGATGCGGACAGAAGGAAAAACGGCGTCAGCTGCCTGCCGGACCCGGCCGAACAGCTCGGCATAGTCCTTGCGGATCGTATCCAGCAGAGGATTCCGGATCCGCTGCCCTGCTGTGATTCGTTCCATCGCCGCTTTCAGATGCATGAACAAACCGTCCCGAAGGGAGCGGTCAGCGGTGTAGTCGTTCGCATCCAGTTCCCTCATTTTACGGATGAGCGACCGGACGGTCCCGGCAAGCTCCAAATCGTCCGCCGGCAGCATTCCTGTCGAATGAGCCAGAGCTCTTTCAAGAAGTTCTGCGGTATACCTCACTTCAGCAAGCGGATATTCCATTTTCAGAACTTGACCCAGCTCATCGCATAAAAGTTTGGCAGACTTTAATTTATGGTCTTGAGCCGGCATAGCGGATGGCCGGTCAAACCGCCGCAGATTGATGAGGCGGTCGGCTTCCGCTTCAGTGACCGTGATGCCCTTGCGAATGCGGGCTGCCGCGATGGACAACCGGATCAGCAGATCGGTATAGGCTTCCTCACTGAAGGATTCTTCCTGATGCCGCTCCTCCCACTTCCATAAGGTTTCTTCGATCACCGAAATGCGGTCCGCCCCGGCCATTGAGACGATTCGGGCATCCACAGGATGATGCGGATTCTGCTCCGAGTACCCGATAAGCGACAAGTCATCCAGCCGGAAGCGGACGAGCGTACGAATCGCCTCGCGGATCAGAGGCTCCGAGCCGGTAATTTCCACTCCATAGCCTCGCCGGCGGATCAGCAGCAAGCCTTGTTTGCCGATCCAGTCGGTCAAATCGTCCAGATCTGCTCCTACAGTCGGTACCGTGACCTTCATCTCGTGGGCAAGCGTAAACAGCTTCACCGGTTCCCGCGAACCAAGCAGCCGGGCAAGGAGGTATACCTGCCGCTCATCCGCCGAATATTCGATCTCGGCGGGCATGAGCAGCTCCGAGCGGACTTGTTCCATCTGAGAAGGGTCACCTTCTACACTGAGGCCGGAACCGGCTTTCCGGTGAAGCGTAATCCCGTGCCGATGCAGATAGCTCTCGACCGTGTCCAGCTCCCTGTGCACCGTCCGCGGGCTGACCCGAATGCTGCTGGCGATTTCGGCAACCGTACTCTCCGAAGGGCTGCGCAGCAGCAAATCCAAGATCTGTCTTACACGGTGTGACAATTCCATGCCCCTTAGCCTCCATAACGACCGCAAAAGGCGCTTGGATGCCGGCCCATATGCCCGCATCCATTCGCCTCAAGCGTTTTTATAGTTATTTCAAGCGTTCGACAAGCTCGTCATATTCCGGACTCTTCAGGAAGTTGTCGATGGAAATATGCTCTGCTTGCGGCGCTACGCCGCGAGCACGGTCTGTCAACGTTTTATGCGTGACAACGATATCCGCGTCGGACGGAATGTCGCTGATCGCCGTGTTCGTGACCTCGATCGGCGATCCGGCGGCTTTCATCTTCTTGCGAAGGATGGAAGCGCCCATGGCGCTGGAGCCCATGCCGGCGTCGCAGGCGAAGACGATTTTGTGAACCTCGTCTTTGCTCTTCTGCCCTTCAGCCGTGCTTGCCGCCGAAGGAGCCGTTGCTTCTTTCGCCCCTTCTGCCGCAGCGGCCGCCGCAGCAGCCGGAGTTCCTGCAGCTTTCATGTCTTTCATACGTTTCGTTGCTTCTTCAAGATCGTCCTGGTCTTCTTCCGTCTTCTTGCTGGTTTTCAGCAGAAGCGCAGCCACGACGAAGGATACGATCGCAGCGGTGATGACCCCGCTCAGTACGGGTAGGATTTCTCCCCGCGGCGCCATGGCCAGGTAAGCGATGATGCTGCCCGGAGATGGCGGGCCAACGAGTCCCGCGTTCAGCAGCGAGAACGTAAATGTGCCTGTCACGCCGCCGGCCATTGCCGCCAGAATGAGGCGTGGGTTCATCAGAATGTACGGGAAGTAAATTTCATGAATCCCGCCAAAGAAGTGAATGATCGCCGCACCCGGTGCGGATTGACGGGCGGATCCCCGGCCTACGATCATGTAAGCAAGCAGGATGCCGAGTCCGGGACCCGGGTTCGATTCAAGCATGAACAGGATGGATTTGCCGGCAGTCTGCGCTTGTTCAATCGCGATCGGGCTCAACACCCCGTGATTGATAGCGTTGTTCAGGAACAGCACCTTCGCCGGCTCGATCAAAATGTTGACGAGCGGAATGAGGTGGTGGTGAACCAGAAACTCAACGCCGGAGGAAAGCACGTTGGTGACGGCTTCGATGATGCGTCCCACGATCGAATATGCGATCAGGACGAGTACGCCGCCGATAATGCCGAGCGAGAAGTTGTTGACCAGCATTTCGAAGCCGGACTTGATTTTGCCTTCGACGGCTCTGTCAAACTGTTTGAGCACCCAGGCAGCTCCTGGACCGACGGCCATCGCGCCGAGGAACATCGGAATGTCGGTTCCGATAATGACGCCCATCGTGACCAGGGCGCCGATCACGCCGCCGCGCTGCTTGTGCACCATCGTACCGCCGGTGTATCCGATCAGCAGCGGGAGCAGGTACTTGATCATCGGGTCGACCAGCTTCGCGAGATACTCGTTTGGAATCCAGCCGGTCGGTATGAACAGTGCCGTGATCAAGCCCCACGCGATGAACGCTCCGATGTTCGGCATGACCATGCCGCTCAGGAAGCGCCCGAATTTTTGAACTCCGACCCGGGCGGCACCGGATGCGGAGGAAGATGTGGATTGCGCCATGAGGATAACCTCCTTGTAAACTTTTGTCGAACGGTATTTTGCAATACGTCGTTCGTCCTATATCCATCCTAGCCGACATCAACCTGACACTCAATAAAATGAAAACGCTATATTGTCAGGAGCCCTGATGACAAAACTTTATGAATCCCGCCTAAACCCTTGATGTATCAGGCTTTTGCAGACCCGGTGAGGATGGCGTGCTGGGGAAACATACGGGCTAAGTTCACTCCGTTCAGCTGTGACTGCATTCGTTTAATCTGTAATTTTCCCAGATTAAGTTTTCCTTTCTGGAACCTGATCATGGGTAGCTTTTCCCATTAAGTGGACCTGATTCAGAAATTACCGATTTTTCACAAAATAAGAAAAACGTCTATCGACGTACCTTCACAGAAGACAGACCGCGTCTAAAGGAAGTTTTTCTTGCAATATCAGGAAGCCATGGCTCTGGAGTTTATACATTCTGATATTATAAGAAAAACGTCTATCGACGTACCTTCACAGACGACAGACCGCGTCTAAAGGAAGTTTTTCTTGCAATATCAGGAAGCCATGGCTCTGGAGTTTATACTTTCTGATATTATAAAAAAAACGTCTATCGACATACCTTCACAGAAGACAGACCGCGTCTAAAGGAAGTTTTTCTTGCAATATCAGGGAGCCATGGCTCTGGAGTTTATACTTTCTGATATTATAAAAAAAACGTCTATCGACGTACCTTCACAGAAGACAGACCGCCTCTAAAGGAAGTTTTTCTTGCAATATCGAAACCATGGCTCTGGAGTTTATACTTTCTGATATTAAAAAAAGCGCCCTGGTATAGGGCGCTAGCGTGCGTATGTGTTGGCCATATCCGGCATGAAAGATGTCATCTCCCAAAAAGCCATCCGCCATTGACGTTCAGAATTTCTCCAGTGACATAAGATGCATCCGGCGAAATCAAGTATAAGACCGCGGCAGCTACCTCGTCCGGCGTCCCCGGACGCCCGGCGGGAATATTCGGGATCAGCTGCTGCAGTTTATCCTCACGGTGGCCAAAACCGGTATCCGTAATCAAGCCTGGAGCCACGGCATTCACCGTTATCCCTTTGACGCTCAGCTCTCGGGCTGCAGCGTACGTAAGGCCATGGAGCCCGGATTTCGAGGCGGCGTATGCCAGGGACCCGGGGCCGCTTCCACCTGTAAACGCCCCGATCGAGCTGATATTGACGATCCTGCCGCCCGGACTTGCCAAATATGGCGCTGCGGCAGCCGTCATCAAAAATGCCCCCTTCAAGTTCACGCCAATAATGTCATCCCAGAACCGTTCGGAATCTTCAAGAGGCACTCCGGTAGAAACGGCCTCACCCATGAACCCCGCATTGTTAATCACGATATCTAAACGTCCGTTTTGGTGGACTACCTCCTCGACGGCCCGCTGTACATCTTCACGGCGGCGTACATCCGCTTGTACCCATGAAGCGCCTTCGCCAAGCCGCTTACAAGCTTCCCTCAGGGAAGCTTGGTGTCTCCCAAGGATCATGACACCGATTTCTTCTTGTATGAGTCGTTGAGCAATCGAGAATCCGATTCCACTGCTTCCGCCAGTTACGATCGCTGTACGTTTCATTGGAGTCATCTTGATCACCTTTCCCTTCGCCATGTGTGTGACATTGGATGAATTCTATTGTAATATCAATCCGATCATAAGCGAAATATCGGTTTTATATTTCTGTAATAAGTTTTACTTATTAAAAAAGAGACTTGGAGGATCGTTATGGAACTGCGGCAGCTCAAATATTTCGTCACTTTGGCCGAGGAACTGCACTTCGGACGTGCAGCCGATCGGGTGGGAATCGCCCAGCCTGCACTTAGTCAGCAGATTCGCCAGCTCGAACAGGAGCTAGGCGGGGCCTTGTTTATCCGTACCAAACGAAGTGTTTCGCTGACAGCGGCCGGAAGTTTATTTTATGAGGAAGCCAGAAACTTGCTCCACCACGCGGATCGTGCCGTGGATAAGGTTAGCCGCGCATTTTCGGGGATGATCGGAGAACTTAGGATCGGATTCGTGGAATCCGCAACTTGGGACATTCTTCCTCAGGTCATTTCGGCGTACCGTCAAAAATATCCCGAAGTCCAAATCACACCATGCCATTTACATTCATCTTCCCAAATCGAAGCTCTGTTGGATGGCACGCTTAGCATCGGTATTACAGGCATTCCCGTGAACGAGCCGCTTCTTATGTCCTACTCCATCCGGAGCGAGCCTTTCTGGGTCGCACTCCCTCCCGAACATCCTTTGGGTAACCGCCATACTGTGCATATCGGCGAATTAAGCAGGGAATCGTTTATTACTACCAACCGGGAAGTAGGAAAGGTTTATTACGATACCATGATTCAAGTATGCATGGAGGCAGGGTTCAGTCCAGCCATTGTTCAAACGGCCGACGAAATGCATACGTTGTTGTCGCTCGTTTCATCGGGTCTCGGCATTGCCCTGATTCATGAATCTGCCCGGCATTTGCGCACCGATCTCACATATAAGCCTGTACTTGGAGTTAGCCAATCCGCATACAGGATGTCTTTTGTATGGAAAAAGGACCCCCTCTCTCCTCTTCTCCGAGGCTTCCTGGATACCATGCAAAAGCTCTACCCGCAGCAGGATCACTAATTTGGAAAAAAATAGTTTGCAGCGCTTTACATCGATAACTGTTTTTGTTACAGTTTATTTGAAGATATACAACTAATTCGGGAAAGGAAGTCGGAATAAATGAAAATTGCGATTATCGGTGCTGGAAATATCGGCGGAAATCTCGCCCGCCGCCTGACCAAACTCGGACATGAGGTGTCCATCGCCAATTCGAGAGGCCCACAAACCTTGGCTGCACTTGCCGAAGAAACGGGAGCAGCACCCAAGGAAGTCACGGAAGTGGCGCAGGGCGCAGAAGTGGTCATTGTGACGATTCCACAGAAAAACATTCCTGACCTTCCTGCCGGAATCCTCGACCATACCGCACCGAATGCCGCGATTATCGATACGGGGAACTATTACCCTCGCCAGCGCGACGGTCTCATTGCAGAAATTGAAGCAGGCCTGCCGGAGAGCCGCTGGGTGGAACAGCATCTGAAGCGCCCGGTGAACAAAGCTTTTAACGGCATATCCGCCCAAAATCTGCTGGAACGCGGCCTGCCGAAGGGCAGCCCTGGACGTTTGGCGCTGCCGGTGGCTGGAGACGATCCCGCCTCTAAGCAGGTCGTGCTTGACCTGATTGAAGAACTTGGCTTTGACGCCATCGACGCCGGGGGACTGGATGAGTCCTGGCGCCAGCAGCCGGGTACGCCAAGCTACCGCGAGCACGACGCCGACAGCCTTCGCCAAGCGCTCGCGGAAGCCAGCCCCGAGCGCCCGGCGGAGTTTAGAGCTTGATCGGCATATAAACAGAACAAAAATCCCCTTAGTCTCCACCTAACGGAGACAAGGGGATTTTTTCTTTTATGCTGGTATCGGATTACCTTGCCGAAGACTATACAAACACTTTTTCAAAAGCCGGAAAGCCCGCTTCCCGTCCCGGATAGTTCACTTCGCCCCGCTGATCGTAGCCGAGGCCCCGGTACAGCTTGAGGGCCGGCGCGTTTTTGGCGTATGTATCAAGCCGGATGCTCTTGTATCCATTCTCTTGGGCAAAGTGTTCCGCAAAAGCAACCAGCTTACGAGCGATTCCTTGTCCCTGGGCCATTGGATCCACAGCGATCCGGTGCATCATCAGATGCGGCCCTTCCGTCTCCGTCCAAGGTATCTTGTCATACTGCTCATCTTGATGTTGATCCAGCACCATGATACCAAGAATCCGTCCGTCGCCTTCCGCTGCGAACAGCGTCCCCCGGCTCAGATCTTCCCCGATGACATCCCGGTTCGGATACTCGTCGTCCCATTGGTCGCTGCCGCCTTCTTGCATGACCTGAACGCATCTGGAGATCAATTGCATGATCTCTTCCATCTCATCTCTCCGGCCTGTTCGAATTTGAATATTCAAAGCTTGCACCATCCTCGTCCTTTCGAAAATCTAACCTCAATGCTCATATCCGGCATAATCGATTTCGAGGAACTGGCTCACTTCCTGATCCCAACGGTCCCTCACAAAAGCCACGTGCTGCGGATGAGCGTTATAGGCTTCATAATCTGCCCGGCTGTCAAACTTCATGGAAAAACCAAAGTCATAAGTATTCTTGGGGCTGATTTCCCGGAATACTTGAAATTCCTTTACCGTAGGAATCGAGCTGAGCGCAGCCCTGCCGTCCTCCAGAAATCGCTGTTCAGCGGACGAACCCTTCTCATGCTTGAGCGAAAAGATGACCGAATGGATGATTGCGTCGTCTTTCACGTTAACACTCCTTTTTTCATCGAAATGACAAACGAGTCTTTTACTATTATAAAGGCTAACCAAAGAGATGGACAGCTTCAAAGCATCCCGGTTCATGGGGATTCACAATCTTCACAGAGGTCTGCAGCTGTCGCGCACCGCTAACCGATGACCCAAAATGATATCTTCCGCTGTTCGCTTTTCTCCTGCAATGAACTGAAGCAGCGTTTCGACCGTCACCTCGCCCATTCGCTGAATGGGCTGCTCCATAGACGTGATCCGCGGCCGGACGAGCTCCGTCATCTGGCTTCCGTCAAAGCCGATCACCGAAATATCCTCAGGAACCTTCAGGCCGTGATCGATGATGCAGTTGACCGCCCCGATCGCCATATCGTCGCTGACGGCAAAGACCGCCGTCGGTTTAGTTTTGTAACGAAGGAACTCACCCATCAGTGCATAGCCGCTGTTCACCTTGTAATCGCCGAAACGGACCAGTTCATGGACAAATCTAATTCCATGGTCCGCCAAAGCATTCCGGTACCCGCTGTACCGGTTTTGGCCGGAGGTCATATCCCGCATGTCCCCGCCGATAAAAGCAATCTGCTTATGCCCGAGTCCGATTAAATATGTCGTTGCGTCATAAGCTGCGGCATAATCGTCCACGATGACCGATACGAAGGATTGGTCCATCGGCTTCACGCTGGAGAAGATGACGGGAATTTTTAATTTCTCGATAAAATTCCGGATATCCTCATTGATCTTCTCGTGCATGATAATGATGCCTTCCACGCGCATTTCCTTGAAAATGTTCAGGTATTTGAACTCCTTGTCAATGTCCTCGCTGATATTGCAGACGAGCAGATTATAATGATTGGAAGCAGCGGTCTGCTCGATGGAGCTCAGAATGGTCGAATAAAAGCTGGAGGTCAGATCCGGCACGATGACCCCCAGCAGATTGGTTTTGTTCCTGACCAGGCTTCTGGCAATATGGCTTGGCGCATAACCCAGGTCTTCAATGGCCTGGTTGACGCGGTCCTTCAGTTCTTCCCTGACGTATTTTTCCCCGTTTAAAACACGGGAAACCGTTGTCGTAGAGACACCGGCCCGTTTGGCAACATCCTTGATTTTAACGCTCATACCCATCTCATCCCTAACGCTGATTAATGAACAAGGGTTGAGAGAACGCCGCATAGCCTCCTTCAATATAGGCGCTGACGCGGACATACCCTTCGTCTCCCATACACGAATAAGTCACTTCCGTAATCCGTCCCGTTTCCTCATGCAGCACCCTGCCGTCTTTCCCAAACAAGGTCACGTATTTATACATCCGATCCAGCAGTTTGTTCGACTTCAGGCGGATGCAGATCTGACGATCTTCGGTCTGAATCGATTCAAAACCAAAACCAGTGGAGACATAAAAACTGCCGCTTCGGATCGCGCTGAGAATGGACTGCTGCGAATTTTCTTCGGCAAGCACGATGTTCCAGGCCTGCTTCTCTTGTCCGTACACATGGGAATCGTCGTTTCCGAAGCCCCATACCCGCCGTCCAGCCGAAAGCATCGCATCCCATTTATCAAACGCGATATCGTATTCGATGTTCCCGTCCCCGTTGTAAACCTCGATTCCGGTCACCCGCTCCATTTGCAGCATGTCCTCCAGGTTCCAGTAATTCGAAAAATACCGGTTCGGATGCACGAGAACGCAGATTCCGCCATTATCCAAGGTTACATCAGCAAGCCTTTGGTAATTTCCTATCGAAAACTCACTGCTGTAGCCCTCCATTATGGAACGTGGAGGTGCAACGAGAAGCATGTGAGGCTGGCGGCTGCTGACCTCGATCGCTTCAAAAACCGTGGGGATGCCGCATTCTCCAGCCAAATCAGTCATTTTGTCATGATCCGAAATCGCGATAAAATCATAATCGGCGTACATCCGATATACCGTTTCCAGTGGAAACCAGCCGTCGCTGTTGTTGGTATGATTATGAAAACTCCCGCGAAGCCACGTTCCTCTTTTATCATAAGGGTTTTCGATGCGCATGCCAAATCCTCCCTGGTTAATCATCGTTCTGCAATTATTCCTTAATCGAACCGATCATGACGCCTTGGGCAAAATACTTTTGAATAAACGGATAGATGATGATGATCGGCGCTACGACAATGATAATCGTGGCCATCTTCATGGAATCGCCCGTTACCTGCATTTTCTCCAGCGCGTCATATTGGTTCATGCCTGCGGCGGATTCCAGCTTGCTGCGCATCGCTTCCGCCCGCGTGAGCATCTCTTGCAGCAGTGTCGATAGCGGCCGCAATTTTGCCGAACGGACATAAAAAGCGCCCGTAAACCAGTCGTTCCAGTGACCGACGGCGTTGAACAACGCGATGACAGCGATCACCGGCTTGCTGAGCGGCAGTATGATCCGCATAAAGATGGCGAAGTCATTGTAACCGTCCATCCGCGCAGACTCTTCCAGGCTGGGATGAATTTGCTGAAAGAACGTTCGCATGATGATCAGGTTCCAGGCGCTGTACAAGCTCGGGATAATATATACCCAGATCGTATTGGTCAAATGCAGCGATTTCAGCAGCATATAATACGGGATCATTCCCCCGCTGAACAGCATCGTAAAGAAGATCAGCAGCGTGAAGAAGCGTACTCCGGGCATCGTTCTGCTCTTCAGCGCATAGGCGCCCATCGCGGTCAGAAATACGCTCGCGACCGTGCCGACCACGGTTCGAAACAGCGAGATGCCGAAAGCCGTTACGATATTCGAGGAGGCGAACACCTCCTTGAAATTTTGGATCGACCATACCCGGGGCCAGAAGTAAATCCCGCCGCGCTCCGCATCCTTCCCTGCGTTGAAGGAGAGCGCCAATATGTTCAAAAACGGCAGGACGATGGACAGGCACAGCAGCGTGATCAGCAGGTAGATTACGAAGATATATACTCTTTCACCCAGCGGCGTCCGGTAAAATGGCTTCATCCGCATGATCCTCCCATTTAGAATTTCAAATGCGTTTTAGCGTCGGCATTTTTCTGTTTCAACAGATCAAGGAACGCCTGCAGTCCGGAGGCATCCAGCTGCTTGGAAGCGGAGTCCAGGATCTTCTTCGCCTCATCCAGGTTTTTCGCATAATACGCCCGAATCAGACTGTCGTCATAATTTTCGAACGCCGCCTTCAGCTCGGTTCCCTGATCAAATTCTCCGATGAAAGATAAAGGTGTGTAGCCGTCCACAACATTCGCTTGTTTGCGTTTGTCATCCCAGCCCCAGTAATCGGCGATTTTCAGCGCCCCCGCATTCACTTCCGGAGCAACCGCGTCGCCGTACTCCATTTCCCCGAAGTCGGCCATCCGGTCAATATCCGTCGATCCCAGCAGCTCACCCCAATAGTTGCCGACACCCGCAAAGCCAAGCTTCTTCGCTTCCTCGGGATTGTTTTGCTTCAAATCCAAAATATCTTTGTTGGCCAGAGGGTTCCCCTTGGCATCCAGGGTGTAATCCCTTCCTTCAATCCCGTACTGCCACAGCAGCTTACCTTCCCGGCTTGCCAGGAAGTCCGCCAGCTTCATGATGTCTTCCGGATCTTTGGTCGTTGCCGGAATCGCCCAGGCCGAGTATCCGGATTTATAATCGACCTGCATTTGATACGGACGGTCAACGTAATTGATCGGTCCCAGCGGCAGGTAATGCATATCGCGGTTAAATTCCTGATAATTGTGCATATCTCCGATAATTCCCCACGTTCCATTCAGGGCGCCTTCCGTCGCCCGGCTTTCGTCCATCGTGAAAAATTCGGGATGCAGCAGTTTCTCGCTCAGGAGCTTTTGCACATACTCAACTTTTTTTAATGCATATTCGGTCTGACTTTCATGCAAAATGTTACCTCCTGCATCCTTATTGATCCGCTGGTCGGCGCTGCCCCACTCCAGGTCGTTAAACAAAGCGCCGACCTCCTTGCCTCCCCAGTAAGAAGGACCGATCGGAACGACGTCCTTGCCGTTCTTGTCCTTGAACCCGCCTGCCCTGATCTTTTGCGCCAGCTCATACAGCTTCTGGGTCGTATCAATCGTGCGCGGATCCACGTGCAGAGCGTCGGCAATATCCTTGCGGATATAAGGACCACCGGCATATTTACGCGTCGAGTACCCGCCTTGTCTGGCGATGTTCATATGGACGAAATAGGACGATCCGCCGAACTCCGGCCGGAACATGACCCCATACTTCGTATCAAGCGGTAGGTAGTCGTCCTGCAGATATTTGCTGTAGATCTTCGTGTCCTTCATCAGCGGCGTGAGGTCCGTAAACATTTGCTCTCTGGCCGCTTTCAGCACGACCTGCATTTCGGGCCGGCCGCTGTTGTTAAGATAGAACGTTATAAAATCGGGCAGGTCGTTCGACGCCAGCCCTGCAATGAGTCCGTCGATGGAATGGTCCGCCACCATGATTTCGATTTCCAGGTCAATACCTGTCATCTCTTTCAGCTTGGCCTTGATTTCCGCATTCATATCCTCCGTGTAGTCATCCGTCCCCATAAAGACCAGCCCTTTTACTTTGCGGTCCGCAATCCAGGTCGCAGGGTGATTACCCGTACCCGCATCCTGATTAGCCGCCGTCGGTTCGCTGTTTGGACCGCCTGAATCATTTCCGCTGCACCCAACTAGAAGCATGGAGGCGATCAGCGGCATGGACAACATTTTGAACCACGTTTTCCCTTTCAGCATTTCGGCATCCCTCTTTTCAAATCATTGGTTAATGGCCTTTCCCTGTCTTTACATGGATGCAATCATGGATGTAATCATAGTTGGCAATCATAGATGGCAATCATGGATGTAATCATAGTTGGCAATCATGGATGGCAATCATAGATGGCAATCATAGATGCAAGAATGCTGTTGCAAAGCATATGGTATCGCTACCATACTGACGTGTCAGAAACTCTTCTTGAGATACGGTTGGCAGTAACGACAAGGATCAATCCGATCAAGCCCTGCATTAATCCTACGGCCGTTGCATATCCGTATTGGCCGCCCTGAAGACCGATGCGAATGACATAAGTATCCAAAATTTCAGAGAGCTGCATGTTTCCCGGGGTTCTCAGGAGGTACAGCTGATCGAATCCGGCGGACAAAATATTACCCAGTGATAGAATGAACAAAATGAGAATCGTTGGACGGATGGAAGGGAGTGTGATGTACCAATGCTCCTTCCACTTGTTCGCCCCGTCGATTTTGGCCGCCTCGTACATATCCGGGTTGACGCCGGCGATCGCCGCCAGATAGATAATGGAGTCCCATCCGATGGTCTTCCATAAATGGCTGCCGAACATAATGGAATAGAAATAATTCGGTTCCATCATATAAAAGGTGCTTCCGTCCCCGCCGAAATAAGACACGATCTGGTTGAGCAATCCGTTATCCGGAGCTAGCAGGCGTTGAGCAAGCCCCACGACCACGACCCAGGACAAAAAATGCGGGAGATAGGCGATACTCTGGGCAATGCTGCGAAAATAACGGTTGCGGATCTCGTTGAACATCAAGGCCAGAAGGATCGGAAAAGGCAGGCCGATAAACAGCTTCATGCAGGAGATGATCAAGGTGTTCTTGATGAGCATTGCGCTCTGATAATCATTGAAAAAACGCTCAAAGTACTTCAGACCGACCCACGGGCTTCCGAGGATTCCCGTATTGAACTTGTATTCCTTGAAGGCTAAGATCAGGCCGACCATCGGTATGTAGGAAAATATGATAAAAAAAGCGAGGCAAGGAAGCAGCATGATGTAGAGGTATTTATGCAGAAGAATGTTTTTCCATCGTTTGCCGGGTGTCTTTCCAGGTACAGCTGCTGTTTTCACCTGGGTTTGCATGGACTGGGATCACCTTCTTTTTTGTGGATGATTGCTGATGAACCGAAGCGGTGTCTTGGATGCCGCCCATCACTCTTAACCGATGTCATGATCACTGCATATCTGTTATCCTAAGGCTCAATCCCCCCTTTTTACTATAAGAATGGCTTTTCATCTCGGCTTTAATTGGAATATAGTCTCTCAAGATGAGGAGTAAATCAAAAACGGTTGCACTTTTTGTAAAATATTACATTTCTTCGGCTAAAACCAAGAGCAAATCCAATCACGATACGATTGTTGGCATCGATATCTAAATCGTTATTCAGTGTGTATGGTATCGATACCATATTGAGACTCTTCACTCCTTCTTAAAGCCAAGTAACATAAGCTTGAAGCGAAACGGGCTTTGGACTCTCCCCCTAGGAACAGTGTCGTAACCTGGGACTGGAAATGTGAGGTAAGCGCTTTACCTTGAGGAAATTATAATCTACTCCGGCATGAAAGCGCAATCATTATTTTTGTAATAAAATGTCTATGTTTGTAAAATGGTTGGAACTGCCTCCTTAGTCGGGGAAATGCGATGGGATCATCGCGAGCACAAAGGGGATTCAACAACAAAAAAAGCGCCGTTACACGGCGCTGGTTGTTCCACGGACCACGAGTTCCGGCAGCAGAACCAGGCGCTGCTTGGAGGGCTTGCTTCCGTCGATTTCTCCAGTGATCAGCTGGACGATTTCTTTTCCCATTTGCTGAACGGGCTGGGCCACCGAAGTGAGCGGCGGATCGATAATCGTCGCCAGCACTGTGTTGTCAAAGCCAACGACCGAAACATCCTCAGGTACGCGCAAGCCAAGCTCCCGGGCAGCCTGCACGACTCCGATTGCCAGCAAATCGTTGCATCCGAAGATGGCGCTTGGCGGGTTGGCCCCGCTGAGCAGCTCCTTGGCTGTCGCCTTCCCTCCCTCTACATTGAACGGACTGACCGCCACCAAATTCTCGTCGTAAGGGATTCCTGCTTCTTCAAGCGCTTTCCGGTAACCACGAACCCGTTCCTTCGAGCTCATCACAGCCAAGTCCTCCGCAATCACGGCAATGTTCCGGTGTCCGAGCCCAGTCAAGTGAGACGCAGCCAGATAGCCGCCTAAGTAATCGTCCACGAGCACTGTATCCACTGCAAGCAGCGGCATCTCCCGCGCGATGACGGCAACCGGAAGCTTGTATTTCATCAGCTGCTTCATCATGGCGTCGTTGCGGGCGCCAGTGGCGATGATGATCCCGTCGGCGCTCTTTTGCCGGAGAACGTTGATGTACCTTTCTTCCCGGGTCAAGTCGTTGTCGGTGCTGCAAATGACCAGGCTGTATCCAAGCTCGTGGGCATGATCTTCAATGCTGCGGGCCAGCTCGGCAAAAAACGGGTTCGCGATATCCGGGATCAGGAGCCCGAGCGAATACGTCCTTTTCTTGGTCAATGCGGAGGCGACGACGCTCGGCTGGTAGTCAATCCGTTTCATCACGTCCTGCACATGCTTTCTTGTCTTGTCGCTGATCCGGCCGGTCTGGTTGATGACCTTGGATACCGTGGCAATGGACACGCCGGCTTCCCGGGCGATATCGTATATCGTCGCCACCCTCGTCCCCCCTTCCTTAACGCTGCTCTGTACTCTAAGTATAGGGAAAGTTCCAGTCTGTGGCAATTTGCTCCATGATCAATAGCGGGCCACAACCATTTTCTTTCGGGTGTAGAATTCCACCCCGTCTTTGCCGTTGGCGTGAAGGTCTCCGTAAAAGGATTTTTTGTAGCCGGAGAACGGAAAAAATGCCATGGGTGCCGGTACGCCTACATTGACCCCGAGCATGCCGGCGTCGATCGATTCCCTAAACTCTCGAATCGCTTTGGCGCTGTCCGTGTAGATACAGGCCCCATTGGCAAACTCGGACTTGTTGGCAATCGCTACGGCTTCCTGAAGGCTGTTTACCCGAACGACCTGAAGTACAGGCGCAAAGATTTCGTCCGTCCAAATGTTCATACCGGGAGCGGCGTGGTCAAAGATGGTCGGGCCAAGAAAATAACCTTCTGCGTTGGCCAAGGCATGATCCCTTCCGTCCAATACAAGTTGCGCCCCCTCCTGTACTCCCTTCTCAATATATCCAATGGTCCGGTTCTTATGGGCGTCCCGGATCACGGGTCCCAGAAAGGCATCCGGTTCCATACCGTCGCCTACGGGGAGATTCTTGGCGGCTTCGGCAAGTCCGCTCACCAGCTCATCGGCGATATCGCCGACGGCCACGACGACCGAGCAGGCCATGCAGCGTTCGCCTGCGGAGCCGAAAGCCGCGCTTGTGATCTCTTTGACCGCCAGCTTGAGATCGGCATCCGGCATGACGATGGAATGATTTTTTGCTCCGCCGAGCGCTTGTACCCGTTTACCGTGAGCTGCTGCCGTCTTGTACACGTACTCGGCCACAGGCTGGGATCCGACAAACGAAATCGCCTTGACGTCTTTGTGCTCAAGCAGGCCGTTAACGACGTCGTGCGCACCGTGAACGATGTTGAACACACCATCCGGGAGCCCGGCTTCCTGGAGCAGCTCCGCCAGCCGGTTCGCGAGCAGCGGCGTCCGTTCGGACGGCTTCAGCACGAAGGTGTTGCCGCATACGATCGCTAGCGGGAACATCCAGCTCGGCACCATCATCGGAAAGTTAAACGGCGTGATGCCACCGACGACGCCGATCGGATAACGGTACATGGCCGACTCCAGTCCAGAGGCAATATCAGGCAGGTTGCTGCCCATCAGCAGCGTCGGAGCGCCGGCGGCGAACTCTACACATTCGATACCGCGCAGCACCTCGCCGTATGCTTCCTGGTAGCTCTTGCCGTTTTCCAGCGTAATCATCCGGGCAAGCTCTTCCCAGTGTTCCGTCAAGAGCTGCTGGAACTTGAACATGATCCGTGCCCGGCGCGGCACCGGGGTGCCGCTCCAGGACGGAAACGCCTCCGCCGCCGAGGAAACGGCGCGGTTCAGATCGTCCAGGGTGGATAAGGGAACGCGGGCGATCTCTTCCCCGGTGGCCGGATTATAGACCGGCTCCGATCTTCCTCCGTTCGAAGGAACCCACCGGCCCCCGACGTAGTTGTGAAGCTGCTGCACTTGATCTTGCACTTGATCCGTCATGTAGATACCTCCATCGTTTGGTCAGATTCCTTGCTGCACAAAGCGGTCGATCCGCTCCTGGATTTGCGAGGCTGTCGGCATCGCATCGGAGCAGCTGTGGCTGGAGACCACGATCGATGCTGAGGCACTGCCGAACCGCTGGCACCGGTCGATACTCCATCCCTGCATCAGGCCGTAAATAAAGGCACCAGCAAAGGAGTCCCCTGCGCCAAAGGTTTTCACTACCTGTGCCGGAAAAACGGCACCTATGTGCTTCTGTCCGTCCGCCGAAAATGCCGTCGACCCATCGCCGCCCCGTTTGACGACCACCAGCTTGGCCCGGTGCTTGAACCACTGCTTCGCGGTGGCTTCATCGTCCTGCATAAGCGGGCCGTCCAGCGCTTCGATCAGGTCGAACTCTTCGCGTCCGCCCATAATAATATCCGATTTCTCGGCGGCCAGACGGTAATACGTGCCGATCTCATCGGCCGAGGTCCATGTATACGGACGGTAATCGATATCAAAAACAATGACGACTCCGTGTCTTATGGCCAGTTCCATCGCTTTAAAAGCCGCTTCTCTGGACGGGCTCTTTGCAAGGGCTGTACCTGAAATGAGCAGCGCTCTGGCACTTTGGATATAATCCTCGCTTACGTCGCCAGGCTCCAGTTTGAGGTCCGCTACGTTATCCCGGTACATCAGGATGCTGCAGTCCGTCGGCGACTTGATTTCCGTAAACGTGAGTCCCGTGACGCTGCCCGACCGGTCGACGATAACGTGTGTGGTGTCGATGCCTGCGTCCTGCAGGTACCGGGTGATGAAACGGCCGTGGGCGTCGTCGGACACCCTGCCGATGAAACCGGTACGCAGCCCCAGCTTCGCCATGGCTATCGTAATGTTGGCCGGGGAGCCGCCGACATATTTGGTAAAGGTGACCGTGTCCTCCATCGGGCGATGGATTTCGTTGGCGTTCAGATCGATGCACAGCCGGCCCAGCCCGATAAAGTCCAGGGAACGATGGTCTGGAAATGAAATCGTGGTCAACGCTTTGGCACCTCCTGTCCAGGGGTCATCAGCCATTCATGCTGAGGGTCGTTATGGAACTTCCAGGTGCGCACCGGCCCGGCCATGACGTTGAGGTAATACACGTCGTACCCGGGAGGCGCCGATACCGGATGGTAACCGCGGGGAACGAGGACGGCGTCCCCGCTCTTCACGGCCAGCGTTTCATTCAGCGACAGGTCGTCGGTATATACGCGCTGCAGGGCAAAACCCTGACCCGGGGACACCTTGTGATAATAGGTTTCTTCCAGCAGAGACTCATGCGGGAGATCGAGTTGGTCATGCTTATGCGGCGGATAGCTGGACCAGTGCCCGGCCGGCGTAAAGACTTCCACGACGAGCAGACTTTCCGCTTCCTCCTGCTCCGGCAAAATATTGCGGACGGTCCGCTCCGTATAACCGGAGCCCCGCTGCTCCACCCCGATCTTCTCCGGCGGGATGAGCCTTGCTTCGAGCCGCCCTTGGCCAGGAGCGCTGCACACGGCCACCTCCGTTAAGGTAACGGCTTCCAGCCGGAAACGGTCATGCGCAGGAACGTATACCGCATAAGGGGCAAGCGGCTCAAACACGCTCATCCGGCGGCCGATCCGCTCATAGCTTTGTCCGCCTGCTTCCACATTCGCCAGCCCGCTGAGCAGCACGAGGCAGACTTCACGGTCTCCCGTCTCCTGCTCGATCGTTTGACCGGGTTCCAGCCGGTACGCTTCAAAGCCTACGTACTCCCACCCCGCCGATTCGGGCGTGATGCTGAGCAATCTGCCGTTCTCGTCCGGCTGTCCGCCGGGAACGATAAGCTTGGACATATTCCTTCCTCCTTTCAAGCGTTCAATTCCTGAACAATTTGAGCGAGATATTGCTTGGACTTGCTGGCATATTCGTAAGGATTCGCTTGGCCGGGATCCTGCTCCGCCTCCAGAATCATCCAGTCGTCATAACCATGCCGTACGAAGCTGCGGAAAATCGGCGCAAAGTCGATGCATCCGTCGCCAGGTACGGTAAACACGCCCTGGATTACCGCTTGCTGAAAAGGGATCCCCTCCCTTTTCACCCGCTCCAGCACATCGTTTCGGACATCCTTCAGATGAACGTAGGCAACGCGATCCGCATAGTGTTCATACAGCTCCAGCGGGTCGGATCCGCCGTAATAGGCATGCCCCGTATCCAGCAGCAAATGAACCAGCTCGGGATCCGTCGTCTCCATCAGCCTTTGAATTTCATCCGGCCGTTCGACCACCGTTCCAATGTGATAGTGGTAGACGAGCTTCATCCCGTTTCGTTTGCAGATTTCACCGGCTTGATGCAGCCCCTCGACCATGTAGTTCCATTCCTCGTCCGTCAGGGGATGCACGTCCTGGACGCCTTTCGGTCTTCTCGGGTCGCCGATGATCGAACCCCCAAGCTCGCAGGTGACGACATGGCGGCTGCCCATCGACTTTAAAAATTCAACATGCTGCCGGTACGATTCCAGCTCGGACGCCCTGCGGCGCGGCTCGGAGAACAAGACGCCCTTCCACTGTGAAGCCATCTGGAGTCCATGCTCAGCCAAAGCCTTCTTGAGAACGGCGGCGTCCTTCGGGAATTTTCGGCTGTTTTCCGTTCCGGTGAACCCCAGCTGCGTGAAATCCCGCATCAAGTCGTCGAACGTATAATGGTCGCCCAGTTCAAGCACATCTTCATTAACCCAATTGATTGGTGAAATGCCCAATTTAATCGATCGGATATCCGTCATCTACGTCGTTACCTCCCTTTGGACTTAGATTTTCAGCGCCTGCTGTACATGTTCGTTCATCGTTTCCCTCGCAGCCCGCACCTTATCGCTCGTCGACACTTCCGGAACATCCACCCTCCACCAGGATTCGTATCCGCCCGACTGGGTGCCCGGCAGCACCTTGATTTCGATCAGGGTAGAGCCCTTCTCCTCCCCGGCCTGCCGGAGGGCTTCCTTCAGCTCATCCACACGGGTGGCGGAAAATGCCTTGATTCCCATGCTTCGCGCATGGGCCGCATAGTCGACAGGTACGTAGTCCCCCGTCAGGCGCCCCGTTTCCGGGCTGCGCAGACGGAATTCGTTGCCGAAGCCGTCGCTCCCGTTTTCACGCTGCAGGCTGTGTATGCACTGGTACCCGTGATTGTCCAGCAGGATCACGTTCACCTTTGCGCCTTCCTGAATGCTGGTTAAAATCTCCGAATGAAGCATGAGGTAGCTTCCGTCGCCGACGAGCGCATAAACTTCCTTGTCCGGCTCGGCGAGCTTCACGCCGAAGGCCCCGGCAATTTCGTACCCCATGCAGGAAAAGCCGTATTCCATATGATAGGATTTGGGCGTTTCCGATCTCCACAGCCGGTGTAAATCGCCGGGAAGACTCCCGGACGCCGCAACGATCACTTCGTTTGCCGTGGAACGGTTCAGCTCACCGAGCACGCGGGTTTGCGTCAAGCCTTCTTCCGACTCCAAGCCGTACAGCCTGTCGACCTCCCGGGTCCATTCGGCTTTCAGTTTGGCAAGCTCTGGTTCGTTATGAGCAGACTTGTAGCTCCTTGCCTGAAGTGCGGAAGTCAATTCTTTTAACCCCGCTCCAGCATCTGCCACCACCTGGCACGCATTCAGCTTCGACGCGTCAAAACCGCTCACATTGATATGAATAAATTCTGCTTCAGGACTCGTAAAAGCGGTTTTGGATGCGGTCGGAAAATCACCCAGCCGGGTACCCACGCAAATGACGGCATCCGCTTCTCTGGCAAGCCGGTTCGCGGCAAGGGATCCGGTCGCGCCGATCGCTCCCATATTCAGCGGATGGTCCCATGGGATTGCGCTCTTCCCTGCCTGGGTCTCGGCCACAGGAATGCCGAACGCTTCCGCGAACTGCCGCAGCTCTTCATAGGCCAAGGAATAATGAACGCCGCCGCCGGCGATCAGGATCGGCTTTTGCTTGCGCGAAATCAGCTCCGCAGCCCGCTCGATCGCTGCCTGGCTTGCCGGCTTGCGGTCAAGGTAATGCACTCTTTTGCGGAAAAAATCCTCAGGATAATCGTACGCCTCTGTCTGCACGTCCTGCGGCAGGCAGATGGTGACCGCGCCGGTTTCGGCAGGGTCAGTCAGTACGCGCATCGCCTGGATCATCGAGCTCATCAGCTGTTCGGGACGCGTAATCCGGTCCCAGTACCGGCTGACCGGCTTGAAGGCATCGTTGACGGACACGGTATAATCCATCGGATGCTCCAGCTGCTGCAGGACCGGGTCCGGCTGCCGGCAGGCGAAAATATCGCCTGGAAGCAGCAGCACGGGTATCCGGTTGACCGTCGCCGTCGCGGCGGCCGTGACCATATTCAGCGCCCCCGGGCCAATGGAGGAAGTACAGGCGAAGATTTCCAGCCGGTTCTTCTGCTTCGCGTACGCAACGGCGGCATGCGTCATGCCCTGCTCATTTTTTCCCTGGATGAATCTGAGGCTGCCCGGCTCCCGCTCCAATGCTTCGCCGATGCCCAGTACGTTGCCGTGACCGAAAATACCCATGACTCCCTTAACGAACTTGTGCTCCTTTCCGTCCAGCTGCACATACTGCTGGTCCAGGAAGCGGAGCAAGGCCTGAGCCATCGTTAATCGAAGTACGCCCATTCATAACCATCCCTTCACAGAATATTTCATTAGGTTAATCGCTTACCCTAAAGACAAACAAAAACCTCATGATGTAGACATGGAATACTCGGACAAGCTGACAGGTCTCTTCTCCAGCCATGACTTCCTGGCTGCATCCGCCAGCAGTTCCGCCTCATACCCGTCCTCTCCGCTGACAGGTACGTCCTCATTGTTCAAGATCGCATTGATAAAGCTCTCGATTTCAAGCCGATACGCCGCTTCATAACGCTCCAGGAAAAAATGCTTCGGCTTATCCCGGAACACGCCGCCGGCCGTGCTGATTTCCGCCGAGTTCGGAAAATCGTTCTGCACATTGACCTGGCCCAGCGAGCCGAACACTTCAACGCGCTGATCGTACCCGTAAGCAGCCTGCCTCGAGTTGTCGATGACACCGATCGCGCCGTTCCGGAATCTCAGCATGATGACCGCCGTGTCCACGTCTCCGAGCTCTCCGATGACCGGATCCACCAGGACTGCCCCTTGGACATACACCTCATCCACTTCGCTGCCGCTCAAAAACCGGGCCATGTCAAAATCGTGAATCGCCATGTCCATAAACAGCCCGCCGGATACCTTGATATAGTCATGCGGAGGGGGGCTGGGGTCGCGGGAAGTGATCTTGATCAGATGGGGATCTCCAATCTGGCCGGAGGCGACGATCTCCCTGACTCTGCGGAAATTCGGGTCAAATCTGCGGTTGAAGCCAAGCTGAAATTTGACGCCGCTGTCGGAAGCGGCTTGCAGCGCAAGGCGGGTTCCCCGGACATCGAAGGAAATCGGCTTTTCGCAGAAAATGTGTTTGCCCGCCTTGGCGGAACGCTCGATCATGTCAATATGGGTATTGGTCGACGTACAAATAAAAACGGCATCGATGCCCGGATCACTGATGATCTGTTCCGCATCCTGGGTCAACAAAGGGATCCTCAGCCCATTGGCCCATGCCCTGGCATGATCGATTTGAAGATCTGCAATCGCTTTCACATTAACCTGAGGATGCTTGAGCAGATTTTCGGTATGCAGCCTGCCGATCCTCCCTGCTCCGATCACGCCGATATTCAGTTGTTTACTCATGGACATTCCACCTTGTTCTCACGATATCATTTCAATGAATCATTTAGGGTAACCGCTTTCCTTGATCGGATTATAACACCGCACCGGACCTTTGCAAACCCTTTTTTGTTATTTAATCCCACATTTTTTTGCCGGTCACTATAAGATTGGCTCTCCACCCTGCGTACTGTCAGGTCATCAGAATCACGGTTTCCATGACATATATATGAGTTTCCGCAAGTCAACATTCTATTTCCAGCGAATTGGAAAAGCAAAAAAAGCGGCCTGCCGCAGACGGCCAGACCGCAAAATATCGTTCATTACCGCATCCCGTACGGCATGGACATCAGCTGTTATTGAATGACCCCGGTATCGATAATGGACACCTGAACCTGGGTATGAAACTGCACGTTACGGTACTCCTTGTTCCAATCGATCCGCTTCCACAGTTTGGGATGATAGGCCATCAGCTGCCGGCCTACCCCAAAAATGTCGCAGTTCGCCTTTTGCAGCTCCCGCACGACTCCCTTGGCTTCCTCGGTCATGATGGACGATAGCTCCCTGTTCACTCGCGTCACGGCTTTATCATCCAGCAGCTGCGGTCCGGTGAATTCCTCGATAACCGCTTGAAGCTTTAGGCTCAGTGTCACGTGAACATCACCGTTCCGGGCGACGCTTACGTGAAACTCACGCTTCCTTTTCTTACTGCCGACGTTGTAGCTGATCGATCCGCGAATCGGCTTGGTTGTATCCAGATTCACGGTTTTGGTAAATCGTGCATTTCCTCCCGACTTTCCTTTCATCAGAACCAGCAGGATCGACTGATCCTTGCCTAACGATCCGCTATAGCTCTGATCGTGGAACAAGGCGACGCCTTTGGCAACGATCTCGGAGCCTTGTACCCCGATGTAAGGCAGCGCGAAATCCTGGCCTGGATCCGTCAAGGAACGGAAAACCGTATTCACGGTCTCCGGCGGGTAGAACAGGCTCATTTTCTCCAAGCTGCTGATTTTCTGCGACAGAAATTCGCCGATTTGCAGCTCTCCTACTTTTTTCATACCGATAATGTCTGCGGCGTCATTCTCCGTCACGATCAAGCGGACGTCGGAAGAAGGGTTCTTAGGGTCCCTGAAATTGACGTCCATGGGTGCCTTAATCCCTTCTTCAGCCAAGGATCTGCCGATCAGCTGCACGCTGTTCTTGATCACCCTCATATTCCCTCTTACGCGAGCCCGGAGGATGTTGCTCGCCCCGCGTGTTGACAAGCCCACAGCCGAATGGATTTCATTTCTCGTGGCGCTCTGTTCGGTTTTAGGGGGAATGATCAGCTCAACGGTTTCCTTGATTTTATGATCCTTGGTCAGATCAAAACCTGCGCTGTAGGCCAAATTCAAGTCTTTCAAATATTCACGGTCCCAGCATCCGGTCAGCAGCGCCGTGCTCAGACCCAGCATAACCAAGAAAAGTGCCCCGCGGCATCGTTTCATACAGCTCCACCCGCTTTCTTTTTGACAAATAAAGAGAACAGCATTAGCAGGAAGGGAACGCCCGCAATGAACACGTACGCGGCATATTCGGAAATCTTGTTGATCCGGTCGATCGCCATCGGCGTGGTCGGCAAAAGAGCAATTAAAAAAAAGGCTACACTAACAAAGGGGTCAAACATTTGATGGTTCTTTTTTCTAAACAGGACCGCAAGCCCATCGGCAGCCGCATAAAAGTAGCTGGCGATGGAACATACCAAGGTAATCGACCAAATCGACAAGAATAGAATGTCCGCCCGGTCGATGATATAAAAATTCAGCGATTTGACCAGGTAAATGACAGGTTCCGGGATCATCGCCAGCTGCGTCTGGTTAAACACCATGAGACAGGTACACACGACAAACACGTAGAACAGCGTAACGAACAGATTCGACAAGCTGATCATTTTCAATTTCTTGGCGTCAGATGCATTAATGAACGGAAAGATGATCATGAACATTTCGAACCCGTACATCGAGATGGTCGTATCCTTGGTTCCTTTCAGGATGTTGATCAGGCCTGCTTCGGTTAACGGGAGCATATATTCAATCCTTGCCTGCGTTAAGCCATAGCTGACAAAAATGATCAACGGAATGAACAGCATGGACGAAAGACTGTAAAACCGGGCCAATACGGTCAGCTTTTCTTTAGCCAGATAATAAGTCATGATACAGAAAAGGAGCAGTACCACCCACTTGGGGGTGGATTGCAGAATCCAGCGCTGGAGTACCATGTAGGCATTGAGCAAAACATTGCTGCCCAGCAAAATAAAATATCCGACGTAGCATGCGATCAGCAGCCTGCCTATAACCGGTCCGCCAAACCGGATACAGATTTGAAAAAGGTTCATCCCGGGAAACTTGCGCAGAAGAGTCCACATCATCAAAATGATGATTTGGGTAATCGCTCCGGCGATCACAACCGATATGCCCCCGCCGCCTTTTGCCGTCTTACTAAGGTCATAGGGAATCGAAAGCACGCCGACTCCGATTTGGGCTTGGATAATGAACAAAAACAGCTGTTTCGGGGACATCTTTTTCTCAGCCTGTTCCACCTTGGCCACCCCTCCCGGATCCGTGTCAACTGATGTTAGTTGTGCTTTTTCTCGCCATGCCTGCCGCGGATCGTCCAGATCGGAAACCGAAGAAACGCATCCTTGAAGCCCTTTATTTTCAATGGGGCCAGCGGCGACAGGTAAGGCTTCCCGAACGACTCCAGCTTGCACAGATGAATGAACAGGATCGTTAGTCCGAAAGCAATACCGATTAAACCGAAAATGGATGCGCATATCATCAGGGGAAATCGCAATATCCGGATCGCCGAGCTCATCTCATTGGACGGTATTAAAAACGACGAAATCGCGGTTAAAGCCACAACGATAATCATCGTGTACGACACGAAACCCGCCTTGACGATCGCATCCCCGATGACCAGACCCCCGACAATGCCGATCGTCTGCCCTACTCGGCTTGGCAGCCGGAGCCCTGCCTCCCTCAGCAATTCAAAGATCAGCTCGAGCAGCATCGCTTCAACGAGCGGGGGATACGGTACGCGGGTCAATGAACCCTGCACAGTAAAGAATAGCTGAATGGGCAAAATATTCGAATGAAACGCTACGATGGCGATATAGAATGCCGGCAGCTGAAAGGCGGTAATGAAGCTGAGCAGCCGGATAAACCGCACAAACGATGCGATCATCCAACGGTTGCTGTAATCGTCAGGGGTTTGATAAAAGCAGAAAAAGCTCACCGGGACGATCAAGGCCGTCGGATCCCCTTCGAGCATAATGACCACATGCCCGTCGAGCAAATACGCGCCCGTATGGTCCGGCCGTTCCGTATTCAAAAACTGGGGAAAGATCGAAAACGGCTGATCCTCCATGAATTCTTGGATAAAGCCGGTCGAAATGACGGAATCGATCGTGATGCCCTTCAGCCTGCCTTCCACTTTTTTGATTACGGTTGGGTCCGCCAGGTTATTCATGTACATGACCGCCACTTTGCGGGGAGCTGTACTGCCTATATTGTGATAATGCACCTTCAGGTCCGTCGAGCTGATCTGCTGGCGGATCTGATACAAATTGACCGTTAAATCCTCGATAAAACCGTTGTGTGCCCCGCGGATAATGCCTTCGTTTTCCGGCTCCGTAATGCTGCGTTCGTATTTGGCCGGCGTGGTCAAAACGTAGAACTGCTTCATGTCATCCTTGGTGAAAAACAAGCAATTGCCCGACAAAAGGGATTGTGTGCCCTGATCCAGCTTGTGTTCGGTTTCCAGCCGGAGCGTCAGGAACAGCTGGGACAAGTCCTCGTCTCCTCCCTGCCGCAGCGGACGGATGACGTTACGCTCGATCAGGGTTGGGTCCACCGTAGATTCCAGATATATCAGCGCCGATGATTGTCCACGGTAGGTTAGGTGCCTGACCTTCAGATCGTCGGTGTGACACAGCTTGTCCCGGATGTATGATATGTTTCCGTCAAGTGAAGGATAGATCGTTTGCTCGGATGAGGTCACAGCCTGCCCTCCTGCCATAACTAGTTAGACTGCGGTTAATATCCCCCGTCTCATGTAAAATTATTCCCAACCGATCCTGAACCTTCCAATCTAAAAAAACCGCTTGCCTTCAAGGCAGCGGTTCGTCGAATTCAAGGTTTATTGTGATTGGCGGGCTGAGTCATTTGGGAGGATCCTGGTCCCGCCAAATGGTTCTTCCGTCACGAGTTACATACGACATCCGCCGGTCAACTTGGACTTCAATTAGGCCGTCTCCCTTCAAAGTCAGGCTGCCGCTGCCTTCCACCTTTGGATATCCGGGCGCGGCTGCACCGCTACAATCGATTAAGAAGGTGTTCTGCCCATCCGTGACCGATGCCAGACCATCTTGATAGGCCGACACGCGGGTATACGCAAAGTCTGTCAGCAGCCTGCCCTCCCAATCCGCAATCGCATAGTTCAAGTCGATGGACGGCTGCTCCGGATTCACGGCGTGTGCGAGTCCCAGCCTTTCCTCACCGAGATCACGAATCTCGTCATATACAGGTGGAACGACGAATTGACCTGATTCATCGATGACGCCGTATCTCTTCGTGCCGCCCTCCCCCATGTTCACGATCGCCCGCTGACGGCGGAAGGGGGATGCCGAGGTAAAAGCGGGCTGTATACGGACTTGGCCGCGCAGATCGATATAGCCGTATTTTCCGCCGGCCTGCTGCTGACAAACGAGCAATCCGCCGCCGGGAGGACCGGCATACTCAAACTCATATTCGTATAGATTGCGGCCGTCCAGCCCGATTAGTGCGTACGCACCGTCCTTCATTTTGACCCAGGCTCTTCCACCGCCAAAATCGCCGGCTTCCTCATATCTTGCCGGGATGATCTCGTATCCCTGGGAATCCAGATAGCCGGAACGGCCGATATGTACCGTTTCACCCTGATTGCCCTCTACACGAAATACGGATCTGCCTTCCCGCATATCGGCGATATACGAGTACCCGCATTTCGTTACCACCTTACCTTGTTCATCGATCAGCTTGCAGTCGCCGCCGCCCGTGACGACGGCCCGGTGTTCCGAAAACGGTGAAATCGAATCATACACCGGGGGAACGACCCACATCCCGGCTTGATCGATCAATCCGTATTTTCCTCGTTCCCGGACAATGGCAAGGCCGTTCTTCTGAAATTCCGCCGCCTCTTCGTATCTGGCCGGAAGTACCATCGAACCGCTCGAGTTGATATACCCCCACCGAATCCCTTCGGCGGTTCGGTCCGAAAACCGCAGCAACTCCGCCACGCGGGGCAGCTGCAGGATCTTCCTCTCCAGCGTCAAAAGGGTTTCCCGGGAAGGATACGGCTGGGCAAATCCTAATGCTCTTCGTACCGAATGCAGTGCCGCCTGCGGGACCCCGGCCCGATATTGCGCCTCGGCCAGGTAGTACCAGTAAAACGGATAATCCGGATAGGATTCGGTCATCCGTTCATAGTAGCGGGCTACTTCAGGGTAATAGGCGGGGTAAACATCTTCTGCCGGGTGAAAACTCCCGTCCCGCCAGCGCAGCACCTCCGTCCGGTAGGCTTCGCCCGTATCGTGGATCCAGAGTGCGAGCTCGGATCTGCCGTCTGGACCTCCAGGCCCGGGCCAATCCGCCACGTCAATATAGCTGTAGCTCATTTCTGCAGGCGCCACATCCGTCAAACCATACTCCGTCCACTCATACACGGACAGCTTCGACCAAATGGAACCGATCTGCCAGCCTACGAGCAGGTTGTTCCGCCCAGGCTTGGTTACCGGTGCAGCGGTCAAGAGCGTGACTCCATAGCCTGGGCCTTGGATCCTGGCCATCGTTCTCCATGCCCCTTCGCTAAACTGAAGCACAAGTAAGTACAACGCATCATTCAACCGATAGACGGCGGAAATCTCCGGGACCCGATCCCCAGTTAAATCCTCGGCAATCACGGCAGGTTGTCCGGCTGGAGTATTCATCGTAACCAGCTCAGCCCCTTCCGGCAGATGCGTGCTGACCAGCTGTACCGTACTTTGCGGTTCAATTACGTTCATCCGTATCCTCCCTCTCTCTTTGCTTTTGCCTAATGGTATGCCGAGAGTGGGAAGATATGCCAGGACTGAGACAGAAAGCCGGCGAACTTGTTCTTTATCATATCCCCGGCATGGATGATATACAAAGAAAGCATAGCCCATACCGGGTTAGGCTTTTTATTTTGGCTCTGTTCTCTTCGAAAAATCAATTTATTGATGCAGCAGTGTGCGCGAATAACGCTGCGTCTAAGGCGCCGTCCTAACCGGTTCTAGGCAGTTCTTGCGACCTGCCATGCCAGAATCCGATCCATCCGGAAGGTTCTTGGGGCACCTGTCTTCAGGCATACTGCCCTGACGGTGTTCCCGCGCATCTCTTTCACTTCGATTTTACGCTGTGTAATGTTACCGGCCTGGTCTAAATAAACGATCTCCACGGTTTGCCCAACATATTTTTCTGACATGACAGCCCCTCCTAACCGAACGTATGTTTTTATTATATGCGAACACCCGTTCTTTATACCATGTAAATTTTACCCAATTATATCGAATTTCGCTGTCCAGGCCGGAAGGGTTTTATGAACCTAAAAAAAATTTCATCATCGGGTAACATTTCGATAATATGTCAGCTTCACGGAAGGGATTTGAGGGGAATTTAGCGAAAAATGTAGTATCATTCTTTTTCAAA
This sequence comes from Paenibacillus sp. SSG-1, assembly GCF_002224835.1. Lineage (NCBI taxonomy): Bacteria > Bacillati > Bacillota > Bacilli > Caryophanales > Paenibacillaceae > Paenibacillus > Paenibacillus sp. SSG-1. The sequence goes on along the minus strand of NZ_MBRK01000001.1, from coordinate 2,215,683 downwards.
AAACATGTGCTGGATCGAAAAATGTGTTGACGCATCTGTCGTTGCGGCATGCTGCGAGCGCAAAGAGGATGCAAAATTTCTAAGGAGCTGTTCAACCATGGATAAGATTATTCGTAAAATTGAAGAGCTTCGGTTGGAATTGAATAAACTGTCCGTATGCAGATGTCTCACCGATCCGGAGCTGATCAAGGCCAGTCAGAAATTAGACCGGGCATTAAACGACTACGACAAATTTTTAAAAGAAAACATGTAACCCAAAGAGGACCTGCTGATCCTGTCAGCAGGTCCTCTTCCTGTTCTGCATCCTGTGCAAGATGTTATGTACCTGACCGGAAGCCAGCATACATCCGGGCTGCCGTCTCTCTTGCCTGTATCGCCGACAGATGCAGCCTCTCTTCCGTACCGCCATAACCAATCTCCTCTTTACCGGTTTGCAGATCCCTGAATACCGAGTCAGCAAACTCGTCAAGAGGCGCGCCGAACGTGTGAAGTCCCGCCCCGCCAAGATCGGTGTTGACCGCAGGCGGCAGCACTTCGATCACCTTGGCGTTCGATTGAGCCAGCTGAATCCGGAGACTAACGGTAAAGGAATGGAGCGCGGCCTTGGTAGAGCTGTAAATCGGAACCCAGGCTCCCGGCGTAATGGACAACCCCGAGGTGACATTGATGATGACCGGATCCGGTTGTTTTAACAAGTGAGGCATAAACAACAGCGTTAAATGAATCGGCGCATCTACATTAATTGAAATTTCCTGACGGTAATACTCCCACTCTTTCTCCGCTTCGAGCAAATGAACCCGCTGCTGAATGCCTGCATTATTGATGAGAACGTTCAAACCCGGAAACTCGGACGTCACCTTTCGGAACAATTCGAGCCGGTGAGACTCCACAGAAAGGTCACAAGCCACCGTATGGATATCCGGGTAACGTTCCTTCAGCTCCTGAAGCTTGTCTGCGCGGCGCCCACAAATGATCACGGTGTTACCCGCCTGAACGAACCGCTCCGCCAAGGCCAGCCCGATTCCGGATCCGCCGCCGGTAATGAGTATCGTATTTCCGCTAATCTTCATTTCTCCATCACTCCCGCTGGATAAATTAGTTCACGATGATAAGTTGTCCAATCTCCGCTCGATTCCATGTATCAATAAATCTGGCGAAAGCTTCAGGCTGATAAGCATCACGTCATCGATAAATGCTTCAATTTATTGTAAGATAACGATAGGTAAAAAGAAAACCGGACTGATTTTACATGAAGGAGATATCAACATTGAGTGCATCAAACCCTTATCATTTTGAAGACTTAGAAGACTTTGGACGAGCTGCCCTGAAGGCAGACTGCGAGAAATGCTTCGGCCTGTGCTGCGTTTCCCTCCCTTTTGCCGCCTCATCCGACTTTGCCATGGACAAGCAGGCGGGAGAGCCCTGCCGCCATCTGCAATCCGATTTCCGCTGCGGTATTCATAACAGCCTGCGCCAAAAGGGATTTCGCGGATGTACCGTTTATGACTGTTTCGGAGCCGGACAAAAAGTTTCCCAGTTTACTTATAGCGGCATAGACTGGCGCCAAGCGCCGGAGACGGCGAAGCAAATGTTCGAAGTGTTTCCCGTCATGCGTCAGCTGCACGAGCTTCTGGCCTATTTAAGCGAAGCGCTAAGCCATGCAGACGCCCACCTGATCCACGAGGAGCTTCGAACGCAGCTGCATGAAACGCAGCGTCTCACCGAACTTCCGCCAAAAGAAATATTGAAGCTGGATATTCCCGCTCACCGGGCCGAAGTAAACCTCCTGCTCCTTAAGACCAGTGAACTCGTTCGGGAGGAGGCACGCCGACGTTACAAGGGACCGTCTTCTCGTAAGAACCTGAAGGGACGCGGGGCGGATCTGATCGGCGCCAAGCTGAAAGGCGCCGATCTCAAATTCCAGAGCTTTAGAGGCGCATATTTGATCGCGGCGGACCTTCGGGACGCAGACCTCCGGATCACGGATCTCATCGGCGCCGACTTCCGGGACGCAGACATCCGCGGCGCGGACTTGAGCGGAAGCCTTTTTCTGACTCAGTTCCAGATCAATGCCGCCAAAGGGAACGCAGCTACCAAAATTCCGGCAGCTTTGGAGCGACCTTTTCACTGGACCTAGAGCCTGCCAAGAGTGCACAAAATAAAACAACCGCTGGAACCTCGTTGTCCCAGCGGTTAATTATTAATGGATATTAGGCGCGTTCTCCACGCAAATCGGGGAGGGACGGCTCAAAGGAACTGATAAATACGTCCTTCTGCTTCTTCTTGTTGTTCTTCTTCATGACACCAAACAGCGTAATGACAGCATACATCGGCACCACGTAGTAGAAAATCAGAATCAGATAGAACAAGCCGCCAGAGCTCAAATGCATTCCGGACGCAATCGCAAGACCCGTGAGCAGCAATGTATTCATGACGTTGGCAATCAACACCTCGTGCTTCTTCCCGAAGAACAACACACCGATCAACGCAGCGGTAAACACACTCAGCAGTAAAAAGGTCATGATGAATTCCTCCTTAAAAACATTGGATGCTATATCATACGCTATGGATCAGCGATGATTCACAATTTCGACAAATTGCTTTCACAATTTAGACACAATTAGATTACCTCAAAGATAACATATTTAAACACTGTTGAAAAGGCTTTCACAAAAATATTTGGAAAAAGAAGCAAAAAAGACGCCGGAACCCTTGTTCCAGCGCCTTTTTTAGATTTATATATTTCATAACGAAATCCTTATTTCCTTAACGTGTCGGATCTGAATCGGACAGCTGATCGTGGATGGCCGACTGCTCCTCATGCCACCACAGCGCTTCCTCCGGCTCTTGAAGCACCTCATGAACTTCGTGCGGCTTCTCCACCGCGGGCGCAGAACCGCGCAGTGACCGGCCCGAGGTCTCGGTGAACCACATGGTCACGATGACGAAGCCGATAAGCGACACCGCGATCAAATAATACGCCGGAACCAGAGGTTCCCCGGTCAGATTGATCAGCCAAGCCATGACAAGCGGAGTGGTCCCGCCGAACAGGGATGCTGAAATATTATAAGTAATCGCCAGGGCCCCATATCGGACCTTGGTAAAAAACAAAGCCGGAAGCACGGACGGCATGGTGCCTTCAAAGCAGGTCAGCAGCACGGCGAGGCACAGCAGACCGAGAAAGACCATCCCTCCCTTACCGCTGCCGATCCACCAAAACGCCGGCAGCGAGAGCACGATCAGCCCCAGCAGACCGCCTTGGATGATGCGCTTGTTCCCGATCCGGTCGCTGAAGTAACCCATGAACAGCACAATCGGGATCATGATAAACATGACAATAAGGATGAGCAGCAGCCCTTCCGTTTCCCCGTAACCGAGCACCGCGGTAAGATGCGATGGCATGTAAGACAATACCATATAGTCAACGACATTAAAGGAACACACCATGACGATGCAGAGCAGGACGACTCTCCACTGAACCTTTAACAGTTCCCGGAATGGCACTTTCTGCCTCCCTTCATCTTGGGCTGCTTTCTCCATCGCCTCAAAGGCGGGAGTTTCTTCGAGATGATTCCGCAGGTACAGGCCGACCAAGCCGATCGGAGCCGCGATAAAAAAAGGAATCCTCCAGCCCCAAGCCAGCATCCGGTCGGGTCCGAGCAGGTAGCTAAGCAGCGTCACCAACCCGGATCCGGCAATGTACCCCACCAGGGTGCCCACTTCCAGACCGCTCGCCATAAATCCGCGGCGTTTATCGGGCGTGGATTCGGCAATGAAGGTCATGGCGCCCGAATACTCTCCCCCGGTGGAGAAGCCCTGGACCAGGCGGGCCAGCAGCAGCAGCACCGAAGCGGTAATGCCGATCGATGCGTAGCTCGGGATGAGGCCGATGCACAGCGTAGACACCGCCATCATGACCAACGTGATGGTGAGCACTTTTTTCCGGCCAAGCCTGTCCCCCAGCCTCCCAAAAAACAAACCGCCGAACGGCCTGACGAGAAAGGCGATGGAAAACGTGGCAAAGGTATAAATCAGCTGGATGGAACCCGTCATCTCCGGGAAAAACACCTTGCCCATAATGACGGCCAAATAAGAGTAGATCCCGATGTCGAACCATTCCATGGCATTTCCCAATGCGGTGGCGACGACGGCCTTCTTGGCGTTGCCGGTGTCCACGACCGTGATATCGTCCTTATGAAGCCGGGGTCCGGATTTTTTTCGGAAAGGCAGCGCCCATTTACTTTTCTCGTGATTGTTGCTGTCCATAATCGAAGACTCCTCTGCAAGCGAAAATACCTTGACCAAACTAGTATTCGCCCGAAGCCTTGCACCAATTCATCGATGAGTCGGCCAGCCCCCTTCGTGAACGTAGTCAGTCTTCTTGGCCTCAATACAGGCTACTCACGAGACCGGCTGATAATGAACCGTCATTCCTTCCATTCAATATGGAACAGCTCACGCAGCACCTGCCCTATCTGTTCCGGCTCGACGTCCTCTTTAGATTTCATCTCTCCGTTTACCCGGGTTAAAGAGTTTCCGCTCAGCGTAACGCGTCCCTGCTCCGTCTGAATCATTGCCACCCGTATTTTATTGAATTTCGATTCGTGCCCGTACTGCGTCATATCGAACACCGCTTTGAAATCTTCCAGCAGTCGCGGCTCCCTGTCCAACTGGTACAGCATCTCCCACTCCTCTGGGGTTTCCTTCTCCAAAACCAATCGGTCCTGCTCTTCTGTATATGGACGTATGCGCCATTTTCCATCCCAGTCCTCAGTCCATTCGCCGTTCAGCGGAACCGGCACTCGGGGGCTTCGGCCGCCAAAACCAACATCCACGAGGTAATCTCCACCCGGAAGGTGAACGACATTTACGGCATGGGTTCCGTCGATAAACCAACCTTCCTCCTGCTTGACGGTACAGGCAGTCATCGATACGCTGAATCCAAGCGCTTTGAGAAGGTTGTGAAACAACCCGTTCAATTCGTAGCATACGCCTCCGCGGCGGCCTTCAATGATCTTGTTGAAGAGAATGTCCGGATTCATCGACAAAGGGACCCCATCCATGATATCTAGGTTTTCAAAAGGAATATGCATGACGTGCCGATATTGCAGTTCACGAAGGAGCTTCAGATCGGGCATAATGTCGATGTGATAGGTCATACCCAGTTTACTCATGTATTTTTGCAGGTTAAACATTCTTCTCTCCTCATTTCCGAATGTGAAATCTTGATTAGAAACGGGCTGATTTATGTGCGCTTACAAAAAATCCATTACTAATAAGGTACAGGGAGCGATCTCCCGGGACAATGCGAATTTATCACAGCTGTACCGGTACAAATTAGATTCAGGTATAATGGTAATGAATGGAAGACTATATTTTCCATAATTGATGAGGCTTTATGAAAGCCGCCAGAGTAGTATCACATGGCATCAGCCGCATTGAACAATTCCCGGCTTGCCTATCTGTCAACGCAATGAAGCCCAGCGAACCGCTGGACTAATTGGGAGATGAACCTTCATGCGCTATTTTTTCAAATTGAATGTGATGAGCTGTATTTACGCTTTCCTCTTTTTCCTCCATGCGGAAAGTCTGGGCAACGTGTACAGGCTGGAAAGAATCACGAATTGGACCGGCATCTATCATGCATTGAACTGGGCGAATCTGGCCCTGTTGGCCGTATCACTGATCCTCTGCTATTGGCTGAGCAAGCGTCTCGTTTCCGGCCGTAAATCCGCTTATGCCGCTGCCGTTCTGTGGATCCCGTATTTCATCCTGTGGATTTGGGGCTTCAGCATGCTGTTTCCGCTGACGAATCCGGGAGATGATCCCGCTCCGGTCACCGGCTTGATATTCATGTTCGAAATGATTGTGTTTCCGTTCTATATTGCCTTTAACACGTTCTTGTCAGCGCAGTTGCCGGCTATCAGGAAAGGCATAAAATCGTAGGTTTCGGGACAGCCCGTTCCACGATCAACCGGTAGTGTTCCCGCCTGTTTTGGATACGGATGCGCGATAACGGTCCAGCGCCTGCTGCTCAATACCGATGGCACGCTGGATATCCATCAGCCGGATTTTTTTTACGTATTCATCAAAAGCGGATACCGGCTCCATGCCCATAATGATCTTCAACGACATTTCGGTTACGGCCTTGTTGACTTCCTGCATGATCACCGCCAGCTCGGTGCTCTCCTTCTCCGTGGTCGGAAGCGCAGGCAGCGTATGAAGCGCCGCATCCGTGTCGGACCACACCCGGACCGCCTCCTTCTGCTCCGGAAGGGAATAATACTGTTCCATGTAACGGATATCCTGGACGAAAGGTCCGAAATAACTTGCCCTGGTGTACATCGCCAGCGCCTGTGACGGCGCCAGCTTATCCGGGTTGTGCAAAATAACGTCCGTATACACCGGATACCCGTCCTTCATTTCGTAGCTGACCCCTTCGATGCCGAAATTAAAGAGCAGATGTCCTTCCGGTCCGTACCCGTAGTCCAGCATCTTGACCGCTTCTTCGACATGCTTGCTCTTCGCGGAAATCGCCACCCCGCTGGATCCGACAGCCGGGGCCAGCTGCCCGAATTCGGGCCGGTCCCCGCGTTGAAGCACCGGATAGGGCGCCGGGACGAGCTCCACCGACGAATCCTGCGCTTTCATAACAGGCAGCCACGTGCCGATGCCGGCGCCCGCATTCCAAATGCCAGCACCGCTCCGGCTCAGGATCATGCTCGTGTCCTGCGTTTCAGAGTCCACGGCAGCAAAGTTCGGGTCGATCAGCCCTTCCGCGTACCACTGCCGGAACAGTGACAGAAATTGTTTATACCCCGGCTCAACCGGGCCGAACTTGACTTTTCCCTCCTCTTGGTAAAAGCCTTTCTTAATTCCGAATGCGCCGATAAACCCTCCGCCCTCGATGCCAAAGAGCGGATTCGGTACGCCAAGGAAGGTAAGCGGCGCTTCGGCGCCTTTCTTTTCCTTGAACGCCTTGAGCACTGTATGCCAATCGTCGATCGTCACAGGCACGTCCAGGCCCAGCTCATCCAGCCAATCCTTGCGGATAATCGGCCCCTGGTAAGTCCGCAGCTTGTCGTCTCCCTGGATAAACGGGAATGCGTAGTAGCTGCCTCCGGCTGTACGGATTTGCATATCGATATCGGGATGCGCCTTCAGGTACCGCTTCAAGTTCGGGGCGTACTGATCGATGGCTTCGTTCAGGCGTAGAATATAGCCGTCGTTGATCGCCTTCTCCGGTCCCCCCGGATAATTGATCCATTCATACTCCATCATATCCGGCAGATCGCCTGATGCAAGCAGCACGCTGATCGCTTCCTTCGCCTGGTTGGCCGGAGGCTGGATGAACGTCAGCTGGACGCCGGTTCTCCGCTGCCATTCCTGAAAGAACGGCACCTGGTTAAAGGTGGACTTGATCCCCGCCGCGTTGCCGTTCAGTTCAGCCCAATAGGTCAGCTTGGCATCCGAGGCGGACGAACCTTTGCCTCCTCCCGCCATCAGCGTTGTTTCGGCAGTCGGCAGTGAACTTGCCGTCTGCGTCATCCGCTCACGATCGCAAGCCGGCAGTACCGCCATCAGCAGGACCATGAAAGCCAGCCATCCCCACACCGCCGCTCTCCTTTTACCTTTCCACTTCATAGGTACCTCCCGAAAATAAAACATCAAATAATTTCTTTGTACTTGCCTGGCGTAATGCCTTCGTATTTTTTGAACACCCGGATGAAGGTCGCGGGGTCGTTGTACCCGATCTGCCTGGATATCTCGCTGACCGACTCGGGCTTGGTCCGCATTAGCCGTTTCGCCTGCTCGATCCGGTATTTATGAATGCTGTCCAGTATGCCTTCGCCCGTCTGGGTCTTATACAGCTTCGACAGATAGCTCCCCTTCAACTGAAAATGCTCGCCGATCGCGTTGACGTTTAAGTTCATGTCCATGTAATTCGCTTGGATATACTGGTGGACTTCCTCAATCAGGTTCCGCAGGGAATCCTCCCGCTCCCTGGATACGTGGGACGAACGTTTAGCTGATGCGTAGGCACACACTTCCTGAAGGAGGGACTGCAGCTTCTCCTGCATTTCCCGAAGAGTGCCGCATGCCATAATATCGTCGATCCAGCGCGGGTTGTCAGCAAGCGTGATGCCGCCGCTCCCTTCGCCCAGCTCGTTGATTGCCTTGATCATCGTCCCGACGAGATTGAACATCAGGCATCTTGCCAGTGTGAGCGGCATGACAGGCTTGTCCAGATTTTTCTCAATGATCTCGTTCATACACGATGCGGCCTCATCCAGGTCCCCCGCCTTGATCACATTAATTAGCTGCTGCTCGATTTGAAGCGGATAATAATAGCCGTAACCGATGTCTGCTGTGCTGTCGGCACGGATGTCCTCGTATGCGATGATCCCTTTTTTGCCGAGGACCATTTTGTATTCCATCGCGTCGACCGCCTCCCGGTATGCCTCGGAGATGCCGATCCAGGAAGCATGGCGTCCGCTCAGTGAGATGGTCAGTTCCATATCATACCGCTCCAGAAAGCGCTGCGCCTCGGCCGCGATCTCATGAAGATCGTGCTCCCAACCGGAAGTATCCGCTTTCAAATTGACAAGGCAGGCCATCATGTCATCCGTTTCGACCACATACCCGGCATGTCCCTGCTTTTGCGCCAGCTCTTCCACGACATTGGATATGATCAGATGGATCAGCTTACTCCGTTCATTCATGTCGATGCCCGGCAAAAATTCGTACAGCTTGTCTTCGTTCTCGATCACGAACAGAATGACGGCAAATTCCGTGGATACCTGCTTCATCTGAAATGAGCGAAATGCCTCCTCATAGGGTACCAGCGTATCCGGTTTGCCTTTCAGCAGCCGGTTGAGCATGTTAGACCTCAGTACCTGCTGGTGCTTCTGCAGCTGCATGGAAATCTCGTCATTTTCAGTGCGGGTGCGGGTGACGACTTTCTGGATGAACCGGAACTCGTTCGCATCGGCATAACCACGGTCGGTGTTCTCATCCTTGAGGGACTCGACCAGCTGCTGTACAGGCGAATAGTTGCGGCGCATAAAAAACCAGGTCAGAACGCCGGCACCCGCCAGGCTTACGAGTATGCTGACATACGTAAAATTACGGACATATTCCGCCTTTTCCCAATAGATTCCGCTCGGGATGATCAGGGCGTACTTCAGGTCCGAGACAGAGGAGTTGATTGAGAACAGTTCCGACGTTCCAGCCTGCGCGGAATCCGTTTGAATCCGCTTACCATTCAGAAATGGCGACAGCCCCTCCGAATCCGGATGGTTGGACATCAGAATCTCGTTGTTATGGTTTAAAATGAGCAGCGTCGCTCCGCTGAAACCCGAAATGCCCTCCACCGCTTCCTGGAACCGGCGGGTATCGGACATGACCACTACGCTGCCTGTGCTCCGTCCGTTCATGTCTTTCGGCAGCTGCGTAATATAGGCGATTGCCGTATGTTCATCAGCCGCATTGGCATGGGGAAGCACGATGAAGGAATTGCTCGTCCCATTCAATACTTCGCTCTTCCATTGCTCGAATGTGAGCGCACCGGTTTGGTGAATTGTATAGAAAGCGGATTTCAAGTCGCGGATATTGCCGGACCTGTACACCGAGCCGTCCCGTCTGGAAACAACGTAAAACTCGTCAATGGAAGCATACGACGTTTTAAACAGCCTGAACTCATTCACCAGCTGGTATGCCGTGTAGGGCACTTCCTGAGCCGGCATGCTGGAATACATCAGATGCTGCAAATTCGGGCTCCATGTCATTTCCATATTCAACCGCTTCATCAGATCGATCTGATTATCGATTGTGTACCTCATCTGCTTCAGGAGCGAATCGTTGGCCCGGTGGATTTCGCTCTTCAGCGCATGGCTGGCCTGGGCGTAGATCACCAGGCTGATGACGATCGGAACAAACAGCACCGCGCTGTATGATACGAGCCAGGTGACAATGATGCTCTCCCGTTTCCGCCATAGGTTTTGAATGTTCAGCAAAAGACCATCACCCATACTTCAATAGTTTGTCTCGATTGATTAGACACCCATTATATCGAATATCGCCTGGGATGCGTATAGATAAAAAGTGCAATCCGGTTGATAAAAAGCGTAATATCCCTGGCTGGATGCGGAATTAACGCGAAAAAGCCTCGGGAGACCTCACGGTCTACCCAGGCTCATGTGGATGAATGGACAGGCGGTCATGCACCCGGCATCAACTCGCTATACGTATCTTTTTAAAAGATCCGGTGCTTCCATCCGTTCAGTTTGGCGGCCGCCTCAATAAAAAAGTAGTCGCCGTAAATAAGAGATACATCAACGTTTTGTGATACCGGCTTATGGCCGGTTCCGTGCAGCAGGACGGCCTCATGATCCGGATCATTCCATGTTCCGTACGCCGTGTACAGGGAATGCAGAATCCGCTGCGCGGCATCAAGATATCCCCTTCCCCGGATATCGCCAAGCACCTCCGCGAGCTCCAGCAATCCGGACGCCGCGATGGCGCCGGCCGAGCTGTCTCGCACGATGCCGCCCTCGGCCTCCACGGCTTCCGCACGAAAATCCCAGTACGGCACGGCATCCTCGGGCAGATGCGCGATAAAAAAGTTCGCCACCCGCTGGGCTGCCGCAAGGTAATCCGGACGGTCCGTATAACGATACGCATTCGTTAGACCGTATAGTGCCCAGGCCGCCCCCCTGCTCCAGGCCGAATCCGGCGCAAAGCCCTGTCCGCCGATCGCTTCCGCGGCTTCGCCGGTTTCGGCATCAAACCGGATGATATGATGCACGGACCCGTCCGCTCGGACGAAATGGCGGACGACCGTATCCGCATGCTGCCCTGCGATATGTGCATACCGCGGGTCTCCGCTCTCTTCCGATGCCCAGAACAACAGCGACAGATTCATCATCGTATCGATGATCGACCAGCCGGTCTTGTCGCCGTTCCAAGCGCGGATGAACCGGCCGGCAGGGTTGAAGCGCCCTGCCAGGAAGCCGGCTGCAAGGAGCGCGCGTCTTGCCGCGTCTTCATCTCCGGTCAGCTTATGCTTGATGACCGCGGTCGGCAAAAACTGAAAACCGACGTCATGATCATAATGATTAGGGGCGAGCCACAGCTCCGACAACCGTTCATCCCAGTTCCAGGCAGCCTCCCGGTATTTATCCTCACCGGTCATGTCGTACATCAGCCACAGCATCCCCGGCCAAAAGCCCGAAGTCCACCAATCGATCCGCATATCATCGTATTTTCCGTCTTGGCCTGCGGCATGCGGCGATTTGTCTCCGATTCGTTCCAGCATTTGTCCCGCCTTGCGGACGATCTGCCGCCACATCTCCTGCTTAACTGTTTCACAGTCCTTCATGCGAAGACCTCCTTGATCTGAACAACATCTGTTTCGCAGTTACATGCATCAGCCCTTCAGCGAGCCGACCATGACTCCTTTCACGAAAAACCGCTGCAGGAACGGATACACGCACAGAATAGGCACGGTCGCCACCATAATCGTTGCGTATTTGATCGTTTCCCCGATTTGGAACCGGTCTCCCGCCGAAGCGCCCGATGACATGCTGTCGGTCGAGTTGGAGATCAGAATTTCACGCAGCACCAGCTGCAGGGGAAACAGGTTTCTGTCTTTGATAAACACCGACGCGTAGAACCATCCGTTCCACTTGTCCACCGCATAATAGAGAATCATGACAGCGATGACCGGCATGGACAACGGGATGATAATCCGGAACAAAATGGTGAAATGATTCGCGCCGTCGATTTTGGCCGATTCCTCCAGGCTGTCCGGAATGCCCATGAAGGCCGTGCGCATGATGATCAGGTTAAACGTGCTGACGGCGAACGGAACGATCGTGGACCACAGCGTGTCCAGCAGTCCCACGCCTTTGACGACGAGATACAGCGGGATCAGACCGCCGCTGAAGAACATGGTGAACACGATAATGAACATGAACACCTTGTTCCACATCACGTTTTTGCGCGAAAGGACATAAGCGCCCATCGAGGTGAGCAGCAGATTTACCGCTACCCCGAATACCAGAATGAACAGTGTATTGCGAAAACCGATGCCGATGCCCGGGTTGTCCAGCACGCTCTTATAGGCGTCGAGGCTGAAGCCGAGCGGACGCCACAGAAAGCCCTTGTGGCCGAGCAGCCGGGCCGAATCGCTGAACGAAGCGAACAATACATACACCAGCGGATACAAGGTCACGACGACCAGAAAAATCATCAGGGCATAATTGATGACATTGAATATGCGGTCACCCCAACCGCTCTCTGTTTTCAAGCTTACCACCTCACCATAGGCTGTTTTGGCTCACCCTCCGGCTGATGGCGTTGGCCGTAATCAGGAGGACGAGATTGATGACCGAGTTGAACAAACCGACGGCGGAACTGTAGCTCCAGCCGAACTCCAGCAGGCCCTTGCGGTATACGAAGGAGGAGATGACGTCCGCCGTTTCGTACGTAACCGGGTTATATAGAAGAATGATCTTTTCAAACCCGACGTTGAGCAGGTTCCCCATCCGGAGAATGAACATGATCATAATGGTCGGCAGCAGCCCGGGCAGCGTAATGTACAGCATCTGCTTCAAACGGCTGGCCCCGTCGATCCGGGCTGCTTCGTACTGCTCCAGATCAATGCTCATGAGCGCAGCGATATAAATGATCGATTCCCAGCCGATCCGCTGCCAGATTTCGGACAGCACGTAGATGGGCCGGAACAGATCGGGCTTTTGCAGCATGGCCTGGCCATCATAGCCCAGGAACATGAACAGGCGGTTGATGAGCCCATCCGCGTTCGTAAAATCGGTGATGATGCCGCAAATGACGACGAGCGAAATAAAATACGGCATATACGTGATCGTCTGGACGACGCGTTTGAATTTCTTCTTGCGTACTTCGTTGATCAGGAGTGCCAGTATGATCGGCGCCGGGAACTCAAAAACCAGCGTATAGAGGCTGATCAAGATCGTATTTTTTAAAATTCTCCAAAAATAGTAGCTGCCGAAAAAGTCATGAAAATGCTTCAATCCGACCCAGTCGCTGCCCAGAATGCCCTTCATGGGCGAATAATCTTTGAACGCGATCAGCGCCCCGTACATGGGTGCATAATGAAAGACCAAATAATAGGCGATCACCGGCAGCATCATGATGTATAAATACTTGTTGAGCACAAAATCACGAACGAGCCGGCTTCGAAACGATTGCCGATTTGCCATGCCTGAAGTTCACCTCGATTATATTAGGGGGAGAGCAAGCCCTCCCCTTCCCTTGTGCTTACCGGCTGTTGTAACGCTGCAGCGCCGCCGTTTGAATTTCGATCGCCCGGTCCAATCCCAGCGACTTCATCTTAGCGACATAACTGTCATATTGATCGACCGGCTCGGAGCCGAGAATGATCTTGATCGTCATTTCATCCACCAGCGTGTTGATATCATTCATGATGGTGGCATACTCGGAGCTTTCATCCGGCGTCGGCGTAATGGATGGCAGGTTGTACTTCGCCGCATCGGTGTTTTTCCAAACCTCCACCGCATCCCGCTGCGTCTGGAGCGCAAAGAACTGCTCCGCGTAACGCTTATCCTGCACGAACGGCCCGTTATAGCTGCTGCGAGCATACAGGGATATCGCCTGGGCGGGAGCGAGCTTGTCCGGATTTTTCATCAAGAGATCGGTAAATTTCGGATAGCCGTTCTCCATGTTGTAGCTGACGCCTTCCTCACCGAAGTTGAAGAACATATGTCCTTCCTCGCTGTACCCGTAATCGAGCATACGCACCGCGAGCGTGGGATCTTTCGCTGCGGTCGTGACCGCTACCGTTCCTTCGGACGCGTAGGCCTGGTTCAGCTGTCCGAATTTGGGCTTGTCCCCTTTGTTCAGCACCGGATAAGGCGCCGCAACAAGCACGGCTTTCGGATCGTTTGCCTCAACGAGCGGCTGCCATTTGCCGATGCCTCCTCCGGCGTTGCCGATCGTGGCCCCGGTAGCGCCGGATGCCATGTTGCCGTCGACTGCCTTCGTGTCCGCCGTCGCGATGTTTTTGTCGATCAAGCCTTCTTTATACCAGTCATGGAACAGTTTCAAATACTCTTTAAAGCCGGGCTCAGCGGGGCCGAATTTGACCTTCCCGTCTTCCTGATAGAACCCGCGGTTCACACCGAAGGCACCAATAAATGCGCCGTTGCCGGATTCATTGAAAAAGCGCGGCTTGCTCACTACCGAAAACGGTGCGGCCGCCCCTTTTTTCTCTTTGAAGGCTCTCAGCGTCGCCGTCCATTCATCGATCGTTTCCGGCACCGGCAGACCCAGCTCATCCAGCCAGTCCTTCCGGATAATCGGTCCCTGGAATACGCGCAGGTATTCGTCGCCCCGGATGAACGGGAAAGCGTAATAGCTGCCGCTGTCCGTTTTGACCATTTTGTCGATGTCGGGATGCTCCTGAAGGTACTTTTTCAGGTTTGGAGCATACTTGTCGATCAGATCGTTCAGCTTCAAAATGTAACCGTCCTTGATCGCCTTTTCCGGTCCGCCGGGAAAATCGCCGATAAAGTTGTATTCGATCATATCCGGCAAATCCCCCGAGGCCAGCATGACGTTGAAGGCTTCCTTAACTTGGCCGGTCGGCGGCGCGGTGAACTCGAGCGGTACCCCGGTTTTTTCCTGCCATTTCTGAAAGAAAGGAATTTCGTCATGCGTCGCCTTGATTCCGACCAGGTTGCCGTTGATCTCACCCCAGTAGGACAGCTTCTCATCGGTTTTTAATGGGTAGGTCGCCGATTCGGCCGCTCCTCCCGGACTTGCCCCCTTTGCCGCATCTTCGCCGCTCTTGCCGCCGGATGAACAGCCCGCCAGCACACTGCCCAGCATCGCGATGATCAGACCCGCAGCTGCGATTTTTCTCATGCCTACAACCTCCATTTGATATGTGGTGAATCTTGCCCTTTCAGACTATCGAAGCAGCGTTCCACCGGATATGAGCAGAAAATACAAAACGATGTTCTTTTTTCATGCGGCTGATGACGATTTCTCCAATCGAATGAACAAAAACGGGAAACATTGTCGAAAAACTACCGTTTTGATGTTGTTATCCGAAGAAATACAGGAAGGGCTGCATAGGTTGATATAGAGGCTAAAACGCGATTTTGGATATCGTTCCCATATTCTTTTATAATGAAAGGGCAATCTATCATTTTTTCGAGAGGAGTCCATTGTCTATGCATGCAAGCGAAACTCCGAAAAATGCGTTGTTTACAAGCGACTTTACCCGCAATCCTTACCCCGTGTACGAGAAACTGCGTCAAAGCGATCCCGTTGTGAAAGTCATGCTTCCGAACGGGCAAACCGGCTGGCTCATCAGCACCTACGAGGATGCGGCGGCCGTGCTGAAAGATCCGAGGTTCATCAAGGACATGACCAAATTCGTCGGGCAGGAGCATCCAAGCGTGTTCTCCAAAAACATGCTGTTCTCCGACCCGCCGGATCACAAACGTCTTCGCGGTCTGGTGCAAAAGGGCTTCACGCCTCAGCGAATCGAAAGCATGCGGGATCATATCCAGGAAATTGCGGACAGGCTTCTGGATGCGGTCTCCGGCAAGGATCGTCTGAACCTCATTGACGATTACGCTTTTCCGCTGCCGATCATCGTCATCAGTGAAATTTTGGGCGTGCCCACGGAGGATCAGGACAAGTTTCGGGTGTGGTCGAACTCTATTATTGAAGCCTCGAATCAGAAAATGGGCGAGGATGTCACCCGTCACATGAACGAATTTATCGCATATCTAAAAGATTGGTTCGCGAAGGTCCGCGAGCAGCCAGGTGACGACATGATCAGCGAGCTGGTGATCGCGGAAAACCAAGGGGACCGGTTAACGGAGGAAGAGCTGTACGGGGTGGTCACGCTAATGATCATCGCCGGTCATGAGACGACGGTCAATTTGATCGGCAACGGCGTGCTGGCCCTGCTCGAATATCCGGAGCAGCGCAAGCTCCTTCAGGACCGGCCGGAACTCATCCAGGGAGCCGTTGAGGAAATGCTCCGGTACAACGGCCCCGTGGAATTCAGCACCTCCCGCTGGGCGTCCGAGGATCTGGAATTCAGGGGCCAGCTATTCCAGCGGGGCGACCTCGTGATCGTCGCGCTCGATGCAGCCAACCGGGATCCGGCCCAGTTTGAGGACCCGGACCTGTTTGACATTACCCGCGGCAAGAGCCCGCATCTGGCGTTCGGCAAAGGAATACACCTGTGCCTTGGCGCCCCGCTCGCCCGCCTGGAGGGAGAGATTGCGGTCAATACGCTGCTGCGGCGTTTTCCCGACTTTGCGCTTGAAGGAGAGATCGGGGATCTGGAATGGAGACCCGGCATGATCGTGCGCGGGGTGAAAGAAATCCCGCTTCGCCTGAGCTAAAATTAGTCAATTGTTCCCTGTTGGTCCATCCGGGCTCGAAGGTATGCTTTTTAAATAGTCCCCAAGATCAAGGAGGAGATCACTCATGAGAACAATCGGCATTATCGGAAGCGGAACGGCCGGGCTGCAGCTGGCCTATGCGCTGAAGGACGATTTTGACGTCACGGTGCTTCATCATGAAGAACCTGATGAGGTCCGCAGCGGAAGAGTCCGTTCGACCCAGGTTCATTTCCAGCCGACACTTGCGCGCGAGCGGCGTGTGCACATGCCCGCGAACAGCGATGCGCCGCAGATCCGGACCATTCACTTTCAGCTCGGCGGACAAAAGCTGTTTACCGGGCAGTTAACGGGCATCGCCACTTCGACCGATCAGCGCATCCGGTTTGCGGACGCCATGGAGGATTTGGCCAAGGATGGCGTTCGGTTCCGGCATGGACGCATTGCGGCTGATGATCTGGATGCGCTCGCCGCCTCATTCGACCTGATCATCGACGCAGCCGGCAAATCGGGACCGGTCGCCTCTTTTCCCGTCGATGAGAGCCTGACGCCCTTCCGGACGCCACAGCGGAAATGCATTGTCGGTTATTTTTCCGGTATACGGCCGGTCGAGCCCGAAGGCATTTCCATTACGGTGATGCCCGGCACCGGTGAAATGTTCGAGATTCCTGCCGTTACGTCAAACGGACGGGCCACAATACTGTTTATTGAAGCGGTTCCGGGCGGAGCAATGGATGCTTTTGTCGGCGTGAAGGGACCGGATGCTTTTGCCGAGCGGATGCTTGGCGTGGTGGAGGAACACTTCCCGGAGATTGCCGGGCGGATCGATCCGGCCAAATTCGCGCTGATTGACGACAACGCCTATCTGCTCACGGCCGTCACCCCTGCGGTTCACCGCCCGTATGTCATGCATAATGGCACGCTCATCCTTGGATGCGGCGACAGCGTCTTCCTGGCCGACCCGATCACCGGGCAGGGCTGCAATACGGCTTCGTACGCTGCCGAGCAGCTGTATGAGACGCTGCTGGCCCATGCGGATGCTGATTGGGACGAGTCGGTCGGCAGCGAATATTGGAACCGAACGCAGCCTTATATTAAGGCCGTGACCGAATGGACCAACGCCATGACCCAGCCGCTGCCGGGACATATTGCCGAGCTTCTGATGCAAGCGGCGGCAGACCAGAATACGGCGGACCGCATAGCCCATTGGTTTGAAGATCCGACGCAAGCGTACCGCAGCTTCTTTGAACAACACAACAGCCAGCCTTTTCCCCGCTAGGGGAAGGCTGGCTGTTTATTTTACCATACCGCTGCGAAGCGCAATGACCACGACCTGCGTCCGGTCTTGGCAGCCGAATTTTTGCAGGATCCGGTGAACATGTGATTTGACCGTGCCTTCGGAAATGACCAATTTACGGGCAATCTCATCATTCCGTAGACCATACGCCATCTCCTGTAATATCTCGCGCTCCCGTTCAGTGAGTGGCTCCGCCAGATTCATGCCCGCTTCATTGGGCTGCGAGTACTGCTCGGGGGATGCAACGCGCAGCATGGCGCTCGAAGCCCACGCCGTTCTGTACACCGCTTCCCCCCGATGCGCAGACCGGACGGCCCCCAGCATGTCTTCCACTTCCGCATCCTTCAGCAAGTAGCCGACCGCCCCGGCTCGAATTCCCTGGTAGATGTACTCTTGGTCATCAAACGTCGTCAGGATAACGATCTTCATCTTTGGCAGACGTCTCATAATTTCCCTAGTCGCTTCAATTCCCGACATGACAGGCATTTGAACATCCATTAAAATGACGTCCGGACCAAGCCGAGTGGCCATTTCAACGGCTTCACCCCCGTCCGACGCCTCACCAACCAGCGTCATATCGGGCTGCAGCCCGATCAAATACCCGAATCCCTGGCGGATCATCGTCTGATCATCGGCCAGCAAAACCTTAATGTTTTCGTTCATCCTTATCCCTTCTTTCTGCCTCAGGCCGTGGCCGGTCTTCAGCCGGCAGAGCCGCAACGATTTCAAATCCGCCGCTTTCCGGAATGCGGTACTGTAAGCTACCGCCTTTCTCCTTCAGCCGATCCCTCATGACTTTCAGGCCAAAGCCCTCGTTGATGCCGTGTTCCCCATTCAGCGTGCCATTGTCTCGAATGATCATCGTGATTTGATGGTTTTCCCTTGAAAGATTCACTTCCACCTGCGTCGCATTCGAATGACGAATAACGTTCGTGACGGATTCCTGCAGCACGCGGAACAACGTTTCATACGTCTCCGCAGGCAGATCTTCATCATTGATATCCGCTTGAAAGTTATAACTAATGGATGCTGTTGCTTCCATCCGGATAAGCAATGATTTCAGTGCTGTCATGCCGGAAAAAGATAGATCCCCTGCCAAAGCGTGGACAGACTCGCGGATATTTTGCAGCCCTTGGCGGGCCACAGACAGCATCTCTTCCAGTGTCTCCCCTGCATGGACCGGATCCTGCTTAATCATATAACGCAGTGCCTGCATCTGCACGATAAGCGACGTCAGACTGTGACCTACCGCATCATGGATGTCGCGGGCGATCCGGGCCCTCTCCTCCAGCACAGCGTACTGCATTGCCGTTGCAGAGGCGTCCTGAAGTTGTTCATAAGCTTCTTGAAGCTCCTTCAAGTGGCGCTCATTCAATTCGTGGATGCGCCTTCTTTCCATACGACTGCGAATAAAGAAGTAGAGGACAAGTCCAAGCAGTACAAAGGAGAGAAAGTCAAACACATCCTTTTCACCAAAACGGATGTACAATCCGGCTGATACGACCATGGCGATAATCAAGGGGACATAAGCTTTGGAAGCCGTCAACCGCATCACCCAGGCGAACAGCAGAATCACCAGAAAATACAGCATCTTGATTTCATGAAACCATAAGATCCCGATCAAACACTCCACGGAAATCAAAGAAGCGGCTAGGACTGCCCGTGTTACCGTCCACCATGATCTCCTGATGAGAAGAATACTCGAAAAGGTTATCCAAATCATCAGATGCAGCATTATTTTCTCCGGAGGATCGCTAAACAGCTGCTGCCGGTCAAGCAGAAAGAGCAGGACAGCCGCAATAGACAGGATTCTGCCATAAAAGTTGCTTTTCACCGACCGTCTTCCTCCTTTAGCGTCTGCGTAATTTCTAACATTGTAGCTCGGTCCGTGGACAAAATCCAACATTTAAGCCGGATGGCAGCAAATCTCTATCTGCAGATATAGGCGAGCGATCATGAAGATCCATCCCCGGGTAGTCGAATCATCGGGCGAAAACGGGATATGATGATGACAGGCTAAATGATGAAGGAGGCAATCGAAGATGAGTGTTCAAATGCTCATTTGGATCGTACTAGGTTTATTTGTTATATACCGCATATATTTACGTGTCCGCCGCACATTCGGATGGCAGGAGCTGAGACATCGCCGGGTCCGGACGATGACCATCATACTAAGTTTGGTCGGACTGATCTTTTTTGCTGAGGGAGCCATGCATCCCGTCAGTCTTGTTTCCGATGTCGCCGGGATTGTACTTGGTACCGCCCTGGCATGGTACAGCTCTACGGTGACCGCGTTTGAGCATCGCAACGGCAAGGTGCTGTACCGCTCCAGCGCCTGGATCGCCGGTACCGTAACCCTGCTGTTTTTTGTCCGGCTGATCTACAGAATTATCGATATGGTCCAATCGGGTTATTTTCAGCAAGGAGCACAGATGTCCGACCAGCTGGCCGTGATGGGCAGCAGTTGGTCTGCGGGCTTGATGCTGATCATGTTCGCCTACTACGTAACTTACAATGTAATCCTGCTGAACAAGCAGAAAGGTTTGCAGCGATCCTAGCTGCAGGAATGTCCCCCGTAAATAAGCTTGAAACGCAGAAGAACCCCCCGAAAAATCGGGCGGGTTCTTTCCGCTTCTCTATTTACTCTCGTTTCATCTGCTAACCGCAGAATCCGCATCTTGATGCTCCCGTTTCATATATACTCCTTTTTTGTACACCGACTTGATGACGAAATATCCTTGCAGTTTCTTGTTCGTCCGGTAAATCAGTGAATTGACCTCGTCAATGCCAACCAGCTCAGTATCATCGATACAGCGCTCGGGCCATACATATCTCATAATTTCGTCCCGGGTCACAAAATGGTCCAGCCGGCTGTGCATCAGCTTAAACAGCTGGTATTCCTTCTTAGACAGCGGGACCGTCTCCTCATCAATCTGAACGCTCTGCATATCGTCATTCAAGCGCACATCGTCTTCAGGCCACCCCGAAAAAACATACTCCCTCGTTTCCTCCAGGTCCATGACCGTCTCCAGCTCCAAAGCAACCAGTCCGTTCACCAAAGTTAGGCGGTCACCCGGAGACACTTCAGCGGGTTCATGGGGGTTCAAGCGGTGGCCGTTCAGCTCGGTCCCGTTCTTGCTCCCCAAATCCTCGACTAGGAGCCCCTCTTCGGTCCACGCGATCCGGCAGTGCTGTTTAGATACCAGCAGGTTGTATATCTCGAGCATCCCTTGTTCCGAGCCGGTATGTCTACCAACCGTCACGGTTTCTCCTTCTTCCAAATAAATAAACGATCCATGGCCTTTCTGGCCGGCGGTATCAATCATGATTTTGATTTTGTCCGGCATATCTACCTCTCACTTTCCTTTGTCTCTTTCTCCCGTCAATGATAAATTCGTCAGATTTGTTCCATTGTTTGCCTACCCGGCTGATTTTATAGTTAGCCTATACCCGTTTCCATGTTTACTTGTGAATTATATTTCAAAAGCGAGGTTTATAGCAATGAAGCGATTGAAGCGAAAACAATTTTTTACATACGTGCTGTTAGCTTTTCTGGTTGCCAGTGGCATGGCGATATACGTGTTTATCCAGGGGCGGGATGAACCCGGTCCCGAACAGACGCTGCAGTCTTACTTCAACAATCTGAAAGAAATGAAATTTGACAGGCTCTACGACCTCATGACGCCTGAATCCCTTGAGCAATCGGGAATGAGCCGCGAGCAGTTCGTCGATAAATACCAATCGATCTTCAGCGGAATGGGCGTTACCGGCGTTAAAGTGACGCAGGGGCCTGCCTTCCAGTCCGAAGAGGATCATCATTATTCCATGGACTATACCGCCACCTGGCATACCCCAATCGGTGATGTTGATGGGGATTACCATATGAAGCTGGTTCAGGTTGAACAAGACCACGAGAAGGTCTGGGCCATCGAGTGGCATCCTTCTCTGATTCTACCAGAGATGTCCGCCGGCGACAAAGTAAGGGTCCGCGTATTGACGCCTCAGCGTGGTGAAATCACGGACCGGGACGGGAACCCGCTGGCCACCCGCGGCACCGCATACGAATGGGGGATTACCCCTTCCGAGCTCGGCGACCATCCGGATCAGACGATCTCCAGCATCGCCGCCTACTTCAAACTTCCGGTGGAATACATCCAAAAAAAGCTGGCGCAGAAATGGGTCAAACCGGATTATTTTGTTCCGATGGCCAACGTTCCCAATACCGATCTGTCCCAGAAACTGCCGGGCGTCTCGGTCAGACCGAAGGAAGTGAGGTACTATCCGCTGGGCCAAGCCGCCGCCCACCTCACCGGTTATGTCCGTCAGGTGACGCAGGAAGATTTGCAGAACGATAAAGACGGCTATTATGCTGCTGGGGACTGGATTGGCAAGGCCGGACTGGAGCAATCGCTGGAAAAGCAGCTGCGGGGACGGAAAGGGGGATTGATCGAAATTACCGACGCGAAGGGGAACCGTAAACGCATCGTTGCCCAGAAGCCAGCGGTGAACGGCGAGAACATCCGCCTTACGGTCGCCTCCGCTCTTCAGCAGGACCTGTACCGTACGCTGTCCGGCGATACCGGCGCGGCAGTGTTGATGAACCCGAAGCATGGAGATCTGCTGGCCCTGGTCAGCACCCCTTCGTATGACCCGAACCAAATGGTCACCGGCCTGTCACAGCAGGAATGGGACGCTTATTCCAAGGATCCGGAGCTTCCTTTCTTTAACCGGTTCGCGGCCCGATATGCGCCGGGTTCGGTGTTTAAAGCGGTGACGGCCGCAGCCGGCCTGACCGAAGGCATAACCAAAGCGGATAAAACCCGCCGCATTGACGGGCTGCATTGGAAAAAAGACGCGGGCTGGGGCGGGTACTATGTCACGCGGGTGAAGGACGTCAGCTCCGTGAATATGGTGGATGCCCTCGTGTATTCTGACAACATTTATTTTGCACAAGAAGCGCTGGAAATGGGCAGCGGCAAATTTATCGAAGGCATATCCAAATTCGGCTTCGGCGAGAATTGGGGGCTGGACATGATCAACCTGAAGCCAAGCCAGTATGCCAACGCCTCCCACCGGGACCTGGCTTCGGAAGTTCTGCTCGCGGATACGTCCTATGGACAAGGAGAAATGCTGTTGTCCCCGATCCATGTGGCGGTCGCATTTACACCCTTCGCCCAGCAAGGCAAACTTGTCCCCCCTATCCTCTTTCAACGGCAGGAAGATCAAAAATCTCCTCAAGCGATCCAAATCATTACTCCACAGGTTGCCGGAACGGTCAAAGATGCACTGACGCAGGTCGTCAGCCGAAGCGGCGGCACCGCTCACGCGCTGTCTTCTGCAGAGCTGAAGCTGGCGGCAAAAACCGGTACAGCCGAGCTGAAAGCCAAAAAAGGCGAACAGGGCGAGGAGAATGGATTTGTAGTCGCCTTCGACGCGGAGCAATCTTCTTTCCTGATATCCGCACTGATCGAAAATGTACATGCACGCGGCGGCAGCCACTACGTCGTGAACAAGCTGAAGCCTTTTCTAAATACACTGAATTTACAAACAAAATAACGGTCAAGAAATCCGTCAACTTGCGTTGCAGCCATCGCTGCAGATTGAGACCCTCATGTGATACGATGAGGACAAGAATCAGCGAATCCTACGCAAAGGCGGTATCCCATGTTTGACCTTCTGCTACCCGAGCATTCCGGCTCTCCGTTATATCTTCAACTTTATCAATTGATCCGCGAGCAAATCCGCTTAGGGAAAGTGGCGGCTGGGACCCGGCTGCCGTCCGTACGGGCGCTTCAGCAGCAGCTCGATATCAGCAAGACGCCTGTCGAAACCGCATATCACATGCTGGTGGTCGAAGGCTATGTCGTCAACAAACCTAAGTCGGGCTTTTACGTGGTGGACGACCCTGAATTTATACAAAATGTCGTGACAACGTCTCCGGCTCGGCGTATGCAGCTTAAGCATACCGTGCCAGGATTTCACGAGTGTTTACGCGAAGAAGGCATGGACTGGATCGATTTTAACCCTACCCATATGGATGGAGATTCGTTTCCACTCAGGACATGGAACAAAATGCTAAAAGAAGCCATACAGCCATTGGCCGCACAGCTGGGTCGATATGGGGATTCCCGCGGCGAACCGGGACTGCGGGCTGCCATCTCGGAGTATCTGGCTCATTCCAGAGGCGTCCTCTGTTCACCGGAGCAAGTCATCATTGGCAGCGGCATGTCGTACAGCATCGGAATTCTGGTTAAACTTCTGGACGGGATACGGCGGGTGGCATTTGAAGAGCCTGGCTTCGATCTCGTAAGGAACTTATTGAACGGATACGGCTGGGAGGCGGTTCCGGTCCCGGTTAGCGGCCAAGGGATGCATGTGGATGAGCTGGCAAAATTTCCTTTTCAGGCCGTATATGTCACACCTTCGCATCAGTTCCCGACAGGAAGCATCATGCCGTATTCGCAGCGGGTGCGTCTGCTCGCATGGGCTGAAACGGCGGGCGCTTATATTATCGAGGATGACTATGACGGAGAATTCCGGTATCAGGGAAAGCCGATCCCTTCCCTTCAAGGGCTTGATAACAAAGGCAGGGTTATCTATATCGGTACCTTCTCGAAGACATTGTCGCCTGCGCTCCGCATCAATTATATGGTCGTTCCTCCCGCACTCTTGCTCAACTTATCCAACCTCCACCCTGATCTGCTGCATGCACCTTCGCGCCTGGAACAGTGGGCGCTGGAGCGGTTCATGCGGGATGGTCACTGGTACAGACATTTGCGGAAGACACGCAGCTTGTACCGCAAGAAGCATCATCATTTGATAGACCTGATACGCATTCACTTGGGTGAGCAAGTCCATATTACCGGTCAGCATGCGGGGCTTCACCTTCAGCTGAGCGTCCGCCGCCATGGTACCGCTCAAGAGCTGATCCAGCGGGCTGAACAGCAGCGGGTCAGGGTGTATGATTTCCGCACTATGTGGGCTGACCCGCCCGATGCCTCTCTTCCTGTCGTTTATTTGGGCTTTGCCGGCCTTCCGCTTCCGGTTATGGAAGAAGGTATCCTTCGTTTAAAAAAGGCTTGGTTCGGCACCTAATTTCTTTCTATCTCTAAAGTGTTTGAACAAAACGACGAAACAGCACGTCCAGCTCTTGCAAAATGACATCCTGGTACCGGTCGCCTTCAAGGTAAAGAGCTCCGATGTCCCGGTAAACTTGGTTCAGCTGTTCTTGATAGGAAGGGGACTGCCGGTCCGGTAGGCTGGCTTTAAAGTCGTCCATCACTTGCTGAATGTAGGCTGGGCGCGCCCCCCACCTGCCGAGCACGTTGCCGCCCCAGTCAACAAATATCGCCACAGGCTGGGCTCTTCCGCCGTCCGTCAGAAATAAATCCATCGTATCCAGATGTTCTTCCATGATCAGCGCTTCAACCGGGATGCCGGACTGCTCCATGATCCGAAACAGCACGGGGACGTTCCACATGACATCCGGACACCAGTCCGTGCATAAGATCAGGCAGCGAATGCCTAATCGCTCACCTGAAGATGCAAACAAACTCCGCCTGGCCGAATCGAGCGTACGGAATCCATGATATTTGTCATAAAACCTTTCAACGGTATTCGGTATCCCGCTGTTAACCATTTCTCTGACCTGCATACGTTCCATAAATTGCTGCGGAGTAATCCCTTGTCCGACTTTATGCATTAGATTGACCGCTTCTGTCATCGCCGCTTCCAACCTTTCTTATTCGTATATCTACCAACATAAAACAAAACTGACCCTATAGAAATGGTCAGTTTCCTTTTTTTAAAAAAGTCAATTTTACGAAACGGCCGGGGACGAAGCGGTCTTGTGCCTTTTGCCAGGCCGTGCCGACTTGTACCACTGCAGACAAAACAGAAAGATGAGGATCAGGTCGACGGCATCCCCCCCGTAATACATGAGCTGTGCTCCCGATTCAGCCTGGGCTATGGGGACGCCTCCCGGCGGATATGCATATAGAACCTTGGCCAAGATTCCATGTCCGGCCAGTGATAACACGAGGATGCCTGCACGAAATCCGTATCCTGTCCGGTGAGGACTAGGATCCATGCAGAGCAGCGCCGCGGTGTATATGTACCCTGCGACAAACATATGTACATGTACCAAAACATGAAGAACCGGATGGTGCTGCATCGCCGAGTACAATCCAGTATAATACAGCACCCACAGTCCTCCGACGTTCAGAAGAGATGCCGTAACTGGATGGCTCAGCAGGCGAACTGGCCGGGTTTTCAGCCAGGCTGATAAACGGCGCGCCCGTGAAATCGTTAAGCTGCGCAACAATAGGGTCACGGGAGCAGAGCATGCGATCAATAAAGGGGAGAGCATGCCAAGCGACAGATGCCCCAGCATATGATAGAAAAAATCGTCATGTGCCCTTGCCGCCAGTGGTCCCGTTAACGCTGCTGCCGCAGCAGTGACACCAAGGATCCAGCAGATCGTGCGCATGGCGGGCCATCTGTCAAAGCGGCGATTCGCAGCTTTCACTGCCACGGCGTAGAGGCCGATAAGCACGAGAAATAAGAGGATGAAGAGCGCATCATGGAGACTCCCGGCATTATGGTGACCTCCGGCAGGATGACCTGCGTGATGTCCTGTCATGTTCATTTAACCGTCCCTCTCCGTTTCCCGCTTCGCTAATCTGCCCGTTTGAACGATCAGCATGATGCCGATGATCAGAATGACGGCAGCGCTGACATTCCAAACGACGTCGTATACGAAGACGTTATCAACGTACCGGATCTGATGAATCCTCATCCACTTGTGCTGGATCGTCCCGTCATACAGCTGAAATCCGCCGACGCCGAGGAGCATGCCGCCCCACCAGCGTTTCGGCCACATGGCGTTTCTCCGCCGGAGATCCGATACCAAAAACATGCCGGCGATCGTCGCGAACCAATTGAGCGCATGAAACAGGCCATCCGACACAAGCCCCACGGCCGACGTGGATTTGTCATAAAAATGATGCCAATGCAGCAGCTGATGAAACACGACCTCATCCACAAAAGCGATAAATCCGATGCCGGCCAGAAATCCCGACCAGAGGTTGCGGCTGGCATACGTGATCCGGGCTGAAAGATTGGAAGACTCCGTTGCGTTAGAACTCATGGTTTTTCCACCTTTTGTAAGACTTGTTTCTTCTCAATATACCCAGTCGATGCCGGGTTATAACATGACCTGAATCCAACTTTCCCCCGTTTCATTTCACAGCACGCAAATAAGCCGCTTTGCTGCTTGCAAAGCGGCTTTTTAACCAACCGATTACCAATCCCGAGGAATTGCAGTAACCTCTTATGGTCGAACCTGCACTTTCATTTCTAGCTCTTTCACATACGTTTTCACCATATTGCCGTTAACGTCCAACTTGAACAGCCCCGTTTGTGCCTTTTCGTCTGCAAAGGCAGGGAAATACGGCTTGATGGTAAATGAACGGACTTCCGGGTTTAACGGATCAACGAGATAATCGGAATACAAGTCGTCGTCCCCACTATTTCCCCTCCGTCTGGCATTTCCGACCAGCAAATTCAGCTCATGGCCTTGATCATCGATTATGTCGTACTGCAGTTGGTTGGCATTTGCCGAAATTCCCTTGGTCATCAAATGCAGCCGCGTGGATAGCGTGGTGAATTCGACTTTCTCCAGGCTTAACTGAATACCCCTTGCCTGCTTGACCAGCTTCGGTTCGATCACGAGCGGCTTCTCCCCATTCTTCTGGATCGGCACCGTTAACCGGAAAGGAGCGTCTATGCCTTTCAGCGTAATCAAGGCCGTCAAATTTATCATATCCGGCAAGGCCAGCTGCGTATCTCCTTGATTAGCCCCATCGACCAACGTAAAGATGATTTTGTCGGGGTCCTGGGTTGGTTTAGACATGATGTACGGCCCCTTCCCCCATTGTTCCTTACTGAATATCGACTGGCCGTTGATCAGAAGATCTATGTCACTTATACTGGCTTTCTCCTGCGCAGGGCCCGTCGTCCCGCTGTCGATCGATCCGTTTAGAGGAGCGGAATACCCCGTGCGGCTGCGTTCAAGAGCAAATGACAACCGCGTTTCGTCAAAAGCCGCCGCCGGAATGCTGAGCGTGATCCCATCGTGGGTATCAAATACGTTCACAGGTGAAACTATTCCCCGTTCCTCCGCGTTTTGGAGACCCCGATCTCCCGCAAGCTTAAACACGTTGCCCACAACCGGCAGGTTTTTGAGCGCATCGGCCATGGCGGGGGATATTAAACCGCTTGCTGCAGTGCCGATGATCACAATAGCCGATAACGCGGCAGCTGACTGCCGGATCATCCTGTGATGCTTGATTGCAGCAGTATGTTTCTGAACGGACGTCGCCTGCTGTATCCGGCGGATCGTTTGATAAGCCTGGTCCTGACGCAAGCGAACGACGTCGGGAATTTGAACCGGAACGGATTTTTTTAACCGGCGCAGCTGTTTTTCCAGATCAAATGGATTCATAGTTTAACTCCCCCTCGTTGGCTGCCAAGTAACCTCTCATCAGATTTTCCCTAGCCCGGTGCAAGCGTGTCCTTACAGCCCCTTCCGTTAGTTCCAAAGCAACTGCGATTTGCTTGATAGACATATCCCGAAAATAAAAAAGCTCTATGACAATCCGCAGGTTATCGTCCAATTGTTCTACCCGTTCGCGCAGCTCCACAAGCCGGGAATCCTCGAACCTCTCTGTAGGATTCTTTTCAGGCACTTCAGCCATCGAAATGGTCCGTTTCCGATTACGAAGCAGTTGATTGCACTCATTAATCAATATCCTGATGACCCAGGTTTTGAAAAATCTAGGTTTTCTTAAGCCTGGCAGAGCATTAAATACCTTGATAGTCGTTTCCTGCATCGCGTCCGCACAGTCCGCATCTTCCTTGAGAATGCTTTTGGCCACACCATACATCTCAGGTTCAAGCTTTTGAATTAGCCGAATGAACGCTTCGCGGTCACCCTCCTGCGCTCTTTGTATATCGCTGATACGAATCACTTTCGTGTCACTCCTTCTAAGGGCCCTCATCCAATTAGATGGACAAGTTGGCCTAAAGGTTACAAAGTATATGAAACTTTCCCTAACTACAAAAACAAGCACCAAATAGAACCGTGTAAATGGGGCCGTTTTCGTGAGCATCAACTTGACCCGGAAGACACGCCCAATTTATAGTTGGATCAGAATGAAATAAGAGGAAAGGTGAATAGCCCAACAAAGGAGTGCATCGGTTATGAAACAAAACAAGTATGACGATTCCGCTTTTTTCTCGGCGTATAAAGAAATGCCCCGGTCCATCGGCGGGCTTGGGGCTGCAGGGGAATGGCATGAATTTAAAGTACTGCTTCCGGATCTGCAGGGCAAATCGGTTCTCGACCTCGGCTGCGGCTTTGGCTGGCACTGCCGATATGCACGGGAACAGCATGCAGCTGAAGTGGTCGGCGTAGACATTTCGGCTAAAATGCTGGAATCTGCACGTGAACAAACGGATGATCCGGCAATCACCTATCTGCAGGCACCGATCGAAGATATCGACTTTCCCGACGGCCATTTCGACGTCGTCCTCAGCTCGCTCGCTTTCCATTACGTGCAGTCGTTTGATGCCGTATGCCAAAAAGTACACAGCTGCTTAAAGCAGGGCGGCACCTTCGTCTTCTCAGTGGAACATCCTATTTTTACGTCCCGGCCCGAGCAGGAATGGATTCTGGACGACCAGGGCAGCCCGCTGTACTGGCCGGTGGATCACTATCAGGATGAAGGTGTTCGCAACACCGCGTTTTTAACGGACCATGTCATTAAATATCACCGTACCCTTTCCACTTACATCAACGATTTAATTCGCACCGGGTTTGCCATCACGGCGGTTCGCGAGCCGCTTCCCGACCCGAAATTGATGCACCACCCCGGCATGAAGGACGAACCCCGCCGGCCGATGTTCCTCATTCTGTCTGCCGAGAAAAAATAAAACCAACAAGGACAGGCTTCCCGCCTGTCCTTGTTGGTTCGATGCCGGTGCTCACTGCAAGGCACCCATCGCTACATTGCCGCCCCTTGAACCAATGCCTCCTGCACCGGAAGCTCATGAATCGTCCGCAGGTAGCTGATCGTCTTGTTGGCCGAATGCATGACGACCGAATAGGTTTCGGCTTTGTCTTCCTGCAGGTACCGCACGCCGTTCAAGAATGATCCGGAAGTGACGCCCGTGGCAACGAACAGCACTTCTTTTGTACCTACGAGATCGTCCATCGTCAGCAGCTTGTGCGGATCCGGAATCCCCATCCGCAGGCAGCGCTCGAAATCCGAAGGGCCGGCCGGAAGCAGTCTTCCCTGCATCTCCCCGCCAAGGCAGCGGAGGGCGGCGGCGGCCAGTACACCCTCAGGCGCACCGCCTGAGCCGACATACAGATCCACTTCGCTCTCCATCGCCGCCTCAATCGCTCCCATGACGTCGCCGTGACTGAGCAGCTTGATGCGCGCCCCCATCGTCCGGAGCTTGGCAATGATGTCCTGATGGCGTTCCCGGTCCAGAATCGATACCGTTATATCCGATACCGGCTTGTTCAGTATGGCCGATGCTTTGGAAAGCGTCGTTTCGATCGGATCATCGAGGGACAGCCGGCCGGCCAGCTTCGGACCTGCCGCCAGCTTGGCCATGTACATATCCGGCGCATGCAGAAGCTGGCCTGCCGGAGCGGCGGCGATAACCGATATGGCATTGTTCAAACCGCTGGCTACCGTTTCGGTCCCCTCAAGCGGATCCACCGCGATGTCGACCTTCGGACCGCGGCGGTCCCCCACTTGTTCTCCGATATAGAGCATGGGAGCTTCGTCCATTTCCCCCTCGCCAATCACGACCGTTCCATCAATGGGCATCGAATGGAATTGCTTCCTGATCGCTGTCGTTGCTGCCTGATCTGCGCTGTTTTTGTCTCCTCTTCCCGTCCAGCGTCCGGCGGCAAGCGCCGCCGCCTCTGTCACTCTTACCATATCCATAGCAATATGACGTTCCATTTCTTTACCTCTCCTCCTATTCCATGCCCCGTTAATCCGGTAATTCTGCCGTATGCTGCTGAGTGAAAACCCAACCCTCCTCCCGCTTCGTTTTATTGTGTTTTATATATTACGTCATAATAATCCACTTATCAATATTTATGACATCATTAATTTTTAACACAGCTATAGACGGGATGAATATCGTATCTAAGTCCTATAAATAATCTAAAAAAGCGTACTCACCTCCATTATTGCAAGAGGTAAGTACGCCATTATTACGTCATATATACTATTGTAAAAGCTCGCGTGCCAGCAGCTTATATACCTGCAGCCGCTTTTCCTGGGAATGCGGGATGCTGCAAATCATGGCCTCATCAAATCCATACAGCTCCTGCTCTTCCTTCAGGCGGTCGGCAATTTCCTTAACCGGGCCAACCAAATGCAGCCTCCGGTTGTCCTGGATCAGCATCCGGTCCATTTCGGTTAACGGGTAATTATGCGCTTCTTCCGGAGTGAGCAGCTGCGTGATCTGCCGCCCCTTAGCCATCATAAGCCGAAACAGATCCTGCGGCAGCGCTTCATATTCGGCCTCTTCCCTAGTCTCAGCGGCGGTCACCAAATAGGTCACGCTGATCTGCGGTTTCTCCATAAAAGCCGAAGGCTTGAACTGGTCTTTATAGATATCCAGAATTTCGCGGCTCATCGCTCCATTGAAAAATTGCGCAAACGAATAGCCAACCCCCATCTCGCCGGCCTTAAGCGCACTGTCGCCGCTTGATCCGAGCAGCCATGCCTCAGGCAGGGTGACGTGAGCCGGGGATGCGGCGTTTTTGGCGTACAGGCTATCTTCCGGAACCTCATCATTCATCAGCTGCAGCGTCGTCTTCAGTTTCTCATACATATTGTGCAGCATCAGCTGCCGCCCTTCCGACAAGGCATACATGGAGCTTGTATCTCCGCCGGGTGCCCGGCCGACGCCGAAGTCGATCCGGCCAGGCGTGAATGCGCTCAGCGTCTTGAACACCTCGGCCAGCTTCAAAGGGGAATAATGCATCATCATGACACCACCGGTGCCGATCCGAATGGACTGCGTTTTGGCCGCAAGTCGGGCAGCGGTCACTTCAGGCGCCGAACTCGCAAACGTGCGCGCCCCATGGTGTTCGGCCATCCACATGCGGGTGTATCCCAGCTCGTCGGCCAGAACGGCCAATTCTTCCGCCTTGTGAAGCGCTCCTTCCGCCGTATTTCCTATCGTAACGGGTGCTTGATCCAATACACTTAATTTCATGAGGTTACCTTCCCTTCCAGGTTAAACATCATCCTGAACGCTATCTCCTTATCCTGCATCAAAGAGGATAAACATTATCCACGTTATCGTAATATATCCTGGTCGAAAAGTAAAGACTGGCATCCAATCAATTCGCAGATACTCTGACCCGCTGTCAGCATGACAAAATCCGGTGACAGAGCGTTTTTCGTTCCTGGCCAGAGCGCCAAACTTCAGCGTTATTCAAGCTTTTATTCAGCAGTATGCTCCAACCACGGGCGGAGAAAGCTCTCAATATCCTGCCTGGTTTCATGAAAATAGGTATTGTTATGCCGGCCGTAATTAAAAAAGCCATGCTCCATGCCATCATAAGTTTTAAACGTAATCGGGTTACCGGCATCCTGCATCTCTTGAACAAAGCCGCGGTTCTGGTCATACAAATCGTCCCCGGTTCCGCATATCCAGAGCGTCTGCGGCAGGCAGCGCCGCACATGATGTATAGGCGAGATCTCCTGGGCTATAGGCAGCAGCTCGGGGTATCGGCGGGACATAATATCCACCCCGTCCATCCCGGCCGCAAAGATGACAAGCTTATCGGGAACGGCATTCACGCTCACATCGTCCACATCGTCGTTCAAGCGGTCGAACATGATGGAGGATACGGAAATATACCCGCCCGCCGAAGCTCCGCACATGGCCAGCTTCTCCGGATCGACACCGAGCTCCTCTGCATGCTGCCGCACCCACCGCACGGCCGATTTAACATCCATAATCGCCAGCAGCGGGGTAAATCCAGCATCACGCCCTGTCCTGTAGTCCACGCAGATCGAAACGACGCCTAAAGATGCCAAAGCATGGGCCTGGTGCTGAAATTGGGCCGGCGAGAACTTCGGATTGGGTTGAAAGCTCCCCCCTTGGAAAAACAAAATTACCGGCCTGTTTGCCGCTGCAAGGTCCGGTTCGGACACATACAAACGCAGCTTCCGGTCTTTTACCTTTTTGTAGATGATTTCGCGGACAGGATAATCAAAAGGAAATCGCATAGCACTCATCCTTTCTTCAAATGGTGTAGACCTAACATTTCCAAAATTATACACCACCCGGACAAGGTTGTCGTTTCCCTTTTTCCAAATACGGCGTGTTACCTTCAACCGTTCAAGCAGCCACTGCAAGCGGATAAAAGATCTAAAGAACAAAAAAAGACCGGCCGTAATATAGGCCAGTCTCTCTCCATTTCATCGTTACCCAATTGTGATAACGCTCAAAGCTGTCACTTTTTCATGCCGGTGACTTCGGCCACGATTTCGTACGAACGCAGGCGGGCCGCCGGGTCGTAGACCATCGAGTTGACGATCATTTCGTCCGCCTGGGTCTCATTCAGGAAGGCCTGCAGCTGCTGCTTGACTTCTTCCGGATTGCCGATGACCGATGAACGGATCTGTTTCATCACATGCGCCTTCTCGAACTCGTTCCAGTTGCCTTCCAGCGATTTAACCGGCGGGGCGAGTTGGCCGGGCGTATTCCGGATCAGGCTGAGAAACTGCTGCTGATGCGATGTGGCGATAAACTCCGCCTCTTCCGTTGTATCGGCCGCGTACACGTTTACTCCAACCATGGCGTAAGGTTTGTCCAGCACCGCAGACGGCTGAAACTGTCTCCGGTAAATAGCCAGCGCCTGCAGCGTATGATCTGGCGAAAAATGACTGGCGAAGGAGAACGGCAGGCCCATCTTAGCAGCCAAAGCAGCGCTGAAATCGCTGGAGCCGAGCAGCCAGATCGGAACTTGCTGTCCTTCCCCCGGAATGGCCCGGACGCGGTTATATTTGGACTTCTCGTCGAAATAGCCCATCAATTCCTGAACATGCTGCGGAAAATAATGCCCGTTGCTCGGGTCGCGGCGCAGCGCTTCCGCGGTCAGTTGGTCGGAACCCGGAGCGCGTCCGAGTCCAAGGTCAATCCGCCCCGGATACATGGCTTCCAGCGTACCGAACTGTTCCGCTATGACCAGCGGCGCATGGTTAGGCAGCATGATGCCTCCGGAACCGACGCGGATCGATTGGGTCCCTCCGGCTACATATCCGATGACGACGGATGTCGCCGAACTGGCGATGCCCGGCATGTTGTGATGCTCAGCCAGCCAATAACGGTTATAACCCCAGCGTTCGGCGTGCTGCGCCAGGTTCAATGTATTTTTAAATGATTCGGCCGCGGTTCCACCCCTGACGATGGGTGCCAAATCAAGAACGGAAAACTTGATCTGATCCAGCGTTTTCGTATCATGGTTGCTCATAGGTATCAGCTTCTTTCCTGCAAATTTATATGAATGTCGGTAGGACAATGGAATCGTAAGTTGTCATGCAAATGAATGATATTGATCGATAAAAGTGCAGATGCGTAAGGCTCTGTCGCCGGCCGTTAATCCAAATAGCGGCGAATCCGGTTTACAACGCCGGGGGCTTCCTCTTCCGTCTCCTCCTGCTCGGCCTTCACTTTGCGGACCTTCTCGGGCGTAACGTCATTGCCCAGCGGGTCAACCACCGTCAAGCGGGAGAACGTGCCCAGCACCTGCCCGCGGATTTCGCGGAGATAATCCTCGCGCAGCGATTGCTGTTCCACGCGCTCAGCGTTGGTGAGCCCTTCTTCTTTTTCCTTTTTGGCAAGCTCATTGATTCGGCTTAAAATCGAAATCATGCTTTTCCCTCTTTTCTCGTTTGTATGTTAGTTATACGACCATTTTTTCGTGAACCCAATCCTTTAGCGATTCAATCTTCTGTCTGTAACGCTCCCGATGTGCATCGTCATAAATGGATGCTACCGTCTCCCGCTGAAGTACGGTCTTCCAGGCGGATTCTGCTTCTTCCATCAAATTGGCCAGAAGGCAGCACGGATCGGGATCGTCCCGCAGCTCCAGCATATCCCGGAAAATGCCGCTGGAGGAATAAAGGGACTGCTGCCCCTCAATGGCGATGTAAATATCGTAGATACGGATATCTTCTGTTTTTTTCTTCAATTTAAACCCGCCTTTTACCCCGGGCACGGAGGTGATCAGATCCGCGCTGACCAGCTTACGCAAAAGCTTCTGGAAATACGTCGGGGAAGTGCCGAGCTGCTGGCTGATTGCCTCGCCGGGCAGAACCGCCTTGTCCGGAAGCATGCTCAGCAGAAAAATCGCATAAACGCACTGCTCCACGCCGGTCTTCATATGCATAGCTCATCACCTCCAATATTAATGTGGTCTCCATCAATCCCATTTGAGCAGAACAAATTGGTTTTACCGACTAAAGCGGATAATCATTGTCCGTATTAGATTATATGAAATCGGACCAAATGTAAACCATTAGTTTTACATTGAAAAATTTGCTGCAACTTTCAGTAGCACAACAAAAACGGATACCCGACAGGAATGCGTATTCCTGTGAATATCCGTTACTTATTACGGCACACTTAATCAGATCCATTGACGCTCGTGCAGATGGTCAAAAATTCGCTGGCATACCGGCGATACGCGGCTGCGATCCGCATAGGTCAGCCAGGCAAACTCCTCGATTTCCGCCGATGGACGGAGCTCGCCAGAATATGCCCCGGTGTAGCAGCTCATTTGAACCGTCACATTTTCCGCTTTGCCATGGGCCTGAGCTTCAAACGTTCCCACGAATGCAAGGGTCTCCGGATCGATCGCAACCGTAAGCTCTTCCCTGATTTCACGGATCAGCGTCTGCTCATCGGTTTCACCGGGCTCCCTCTTTCCCCCAGGCAAATAATATGTGTCCTTTCCTTTGGAACGTGCGGAGAGTACCCGTCCGTCCTGAATCTGAATCCAGGCAACCTTATCAATCATGGTCGTCATATTCAACTTCACTCCTTATCCATTTCCTTGCTCGAACGCAGCAGTCTCTTTTTGAACCGCAGCAGATTTTCCCGCTGGTAGCCGCCCTTCGCCGATTTTGAAAACAACGATTCCCGCCACGATAACGAGCACGCCGATCACTTTGTTCGGAGTCAGCGGAACTTTCTCCAGTCCCATCCAGCCAAGCGAGTCCCAAATCAGCGCAAACCCAAGCTGGGCCGTCATGACTACGGCGATGGCAAAAGTGGGCGCAAGCAGCTTCATGCTCTGCATCAGACAGAACACAACCCCTACCCCGATCATGCCGCTGAACCAGTACCAGGGCTGCATATGCTGGAGTGTCAGCATGCCCTTGCCTTCGACCGCCAAGCCGATGCCGAACGATGCGACAAACCCGAGGAACAGCACCCACGTAGTTGTGGCCCAGGAGCCGATCCGCTGATTCATTTTACTGTTAAAAATGTTCTGCAGGCTCACCAGGGAGCCGGCGATCAGCGATAACACAAGACCAAGCATCATTGGTTTGCTCCTCCTTTCGTTACGACTTCATAAATATTTTGTCCAGCCAGATCGCTAAGCCCTTTTCTGTCTATTACGCGGATATATCCTTTATCCCGCTCCACGAGTCCGTCTTTGCAGAACTTCTGGATCACCCGGTTGACGTGGCGATAGCTGGTTCCGATTAAGTTGGCCGCATCCAGCAGGTTAATCGCTGTCCGCTGTTCCTTCCCGGAAGTGTCCGCATCGTCGAAAGAGATCGACAGCAAGTAGCTGGCCAGCCGGACTTCAACCGGATACATCAGATTAAGGCTTAGGAAATTGGATTTTATATAAAACTTATTGGTGATCATATCCAGCAGAAACTGTAGCATAGGAGCGTAATCCTGTCCAAATTTCCGCAGCCAGCGATGGTGGATGCCGATCATATGCACGGTCGTGACCGCTTCAACGGTATTGACCGTATCCGTTTCCTTGAGATATTCGATATCCCCGATAATCTCCAGCGGCTTCATAAAGTTAAGGATCAGCGTTTTCCCTTCGGGTGAGGTGGTATAGATTTTAATTTTCCCGCTGACGAGCACATATAAATATTCCGCAGGTGCTCCCTGCGAGCAGATGAATTCTCCCTGGTCAAAGCAATACAGCGATAAATGCGGTCTAAACGGTTCGTAAAATATCGTCTCCAGCTCATATTGACGCAAGTAATCCGCCAGCAGCCCGCGGTCCTGAATCTCTCTCATCTTGAACGTCCCCCTCTAACTTAGGCCCATCATAATGGCGTACGGCAACGATGTCAAAATTTAAGAATGACGACGCCCGAAATCATCATCCCGATCCCAATAAACTGTGCGGGGCTGATCTTCCGTTTTTTCATGCCGAACCAGCCATTCAGATCGACAATAAATGTCAGGCAGAGCTGGGCAATTAATAATGCGGAAATCGTAAAGGTCACTCCGATCGTCTGAATCGACGTCACTTCGCTGAAAATGATGACTGCTCCCAAGGCCCCGCCGATGCGGTACAGCGGCTTGACGCTTGTAAAGCCCTCCCGGCTGCCGTCCCGTGCAAACAGCAGGATGATCAAAGCGAGGATACAGCCGGTCAGTTGGGTTACCGCCGCGGCCTGCCACGTCCCGATATCCCCGCTGATCCGCGAGTTGGCGACACCCTGCAGCGTAATGCAGGCGCCCCCCAGCAGTGCAAATATAATGCCTTTCATAAGTCCTCTCCCTCTGTATCGTTCTGTCATTATTAAAAGGCAATCGCGGCGGTATAGGATAGGACATATGTCCTCAGCTTGAGTGGAGAGGCCCCCAGTCCATGATAAGTCAGTGTTCAAAGTGTCTATACATTCTTGGCATGCACGAAAAAACCGCCCTTTCCGGCGGCTTTCGTGATTTATTCATTAATCTGCGCAAGTGTTAGCTGGATATTCCCGTCTGAACCAAAACGGGTGACGATGCATAAAATTCAGCTATTTCTGCTTTTTGTGCATCAGTCAACTGCTGCAGCGGCTGACGTACCGCAGGACAGCGAATGACACCTTGAAGATATAAAATGTGCTTTTCATAAGGTATCACATCGAAGCGTAGCATATGGGCAATGACGAAATTGGCCTGTTCCTGCAGCGCTTTAACGTTCATCCAATCGTTGGCAGACCGGGCTTGATACATACGGGTGAATATTTTCGGCATCATATTAAATGTACTGCCTATGGCACCATCGCTGCCCATGAGAAAACCTGCAGCACAGACCTCATCATGGCCGTTCCAAATGATCCAATCTACCCCGCATTGGCTGCGAATTTGCTGCATTTCGAACAGGTTCATGGATGTAAATTTTACGCCAATACATTGGGCACTGCGGGCCATGTCCCCGTAAAAATCCAAAGACAGCTGCACCCCGGTTGCTCCCGGATAGTGGTACATAATCATCGGAAGGCTGACCGACGACATGATGGACCGATAGTGATCCCTGATTTCCTGTGGTCCCGCCTTATAATAAAAGGGTACGACAGCGGAAACTGCATCTGCGCCTGCTGATTCCGCATGCCGGGCCAGCTTGATGCTCTCAAGCGTGCTGATACAGCCAACATGCGCCAGAACCGTCACCCGCCCTTTAGCCGCATGAATGACGGTTTCCAGCACCTTCATCCGCTCCTCAGAGGTCAGAATAAATCCTTCGGCCGTGCTTCCGCCCACATAGAATCCCCGAATTCCCTGCGCGATTTGGTGTTCCACCAGTCGTTCCAGTGATTCGGTATCCACTTCAAGACGCTCATCCATCGGTGTTACGAGTGCGGTAAAGATCCCATGAAACTTGTTATGGTCCATCGGTACCCCTCTCCCGTCGTCGAATAGTGGTTCACTAATTTTTGCTGCCTTCCAATGTTTCGCGGTCCATCCGGCATATCCTGCAATCTGTACAAATAAGAACCTTTAATCTGGAAATAAGTCAATTTGTGTTAAAAGTTAGTGATTAATCAATAACAAACACTTAAACAATTCTAGAGTTAGCCGTCTGTGATGCCTGGACCGGTGCTGCGCTGTTAGCCTGCTGCAGTGCCTTGACCGTCGCGGTGATGCCTTCCTCGAACGGTGTTGCGATAATTGGCCCGATCCACTTTTCGTATTTGGCTCCGCTCAGCGTCAGCGGTTCCTCGGTCAGGTATAGCATCTCGACGACCTCTTTCATCACGGGCACGCCTAATCCGAGCAGAGATAACCCTATTTTTTTCAGCGGAATGACCGGTTTGCTGCTTCCACAGGCCCCTCTCGCGATCCGGACGATCTCCCGTCCCGATATCAGCCCGCCTCCTGGAATGTTCCAGTTCTGACCGTAAGCTTCGTCATGACCCGCCACTTCGGCAATCATGGCTGCGGCGTCAGGCAAATAGACATATTCGCGGGGAACGGTCATATTGCCGATGAAAAAGGCCATTTTGCCCGCCGCAATCGCTTCGAGCGTTGAACCCAGATAGGAAGCTTCATTGGCAGTCGGCCCGTAATAGTCCGGCAGACGGACGATCATAACCCTTGCTTTTTTCCAGCGCTTGCCAAGCAGCATGCGTTCAAAGTCCAAACGAACCTTCCCTTTCTTCGTATGCGGCTGTTTCGGATGTTCTTCGGTGACCGGGTTGGACTGCCTTCTTCCATAAGGATAGATCCCATCAATCGCAACCACTTTGATAGCGAGCTGTTCCGCCGCCTCCATTACGGATTCACCAAGCGGGATCAGCTTGCTGGCCATCTCATGGTACGGTACGTTCGCACAATGAAACATGACGTCTGCATTCCCAGCTTGCGCGATGATCTCCGCAGGCCGCATGGCATCTCCCATGGCTAGCTTCAAATGCACCGGGTTTCCCAATCTGCCGGCGAGCTGCTCCAGCTTTTGGCGTGATCTTCCGAACGCAATCGTAGGGATTCCCCGTTTTACCAATTCCTCTGTAATGGCTGCACCCGTTCCACCTGTGGCTCCAACGACCATCGCTTTGTTTATCGTCATATGAAATCGTCCTCTCTGTTTTGTTTTGTGATTGATCAATCACTAACTTGGATTCATCATAACACTCAGTTAGTGATTGGTCAATAACTAATCATGAAAAAAATTCATTTCGATAAGGAGACCTCTCTCGCGTCCCCTTATCTTTCCTTTAATTCGGGCAGACTGATCGCATCCGCTACGTTGCACAGCATCCCTCTGGCCAAAAAGAGCATCGTTCTTTCTTCGGGATGTGGAATCCCTGCCTCGCGAAATGCCTGCAGTACGATTTGACGAACCTCCCGGAATCCGTTTCTCATCGCTTCCTGGATCGCTTCTTCCTGAATCGTTTGGGACTGCATCTGCAGCAGAATCTCGTTCCGGTGGTTCTCCATGATCTTCTCGTATTCCGTAATCAGCTCCGCTTCAAGCCGATCCGGCGACGCCGACTTCACGACTTGCTGAAACGACTCGATCATCCGGGACCAGGAAACTTCCAGAGCCGCAAGCAGCAGCGCTTCCTTCGTTGAGAAAAAACGAAAGACATAAGGCTGCGAAATGTGGGCCCGCTGTGCAACCTGTGCCGTGGTGGCCCGGTAATAGCCGGTTTCGGCAAAAACCTCGATGGCGGCCGATATAATATCTGTTCTTCGGTTGACCGAAGTAGACGCATCTCTTGCCATGGCGCATAACTCCTTTTCATAACGCAGATTAGTAAGTAATTGATCACTATCTAAGAAGTATAGGGGATAATGAAGCGGAATGCAATTCTCTTCCCCAAGCTGAGCGGTGATAAACCAAAGAGACGGACCGCCGCTGCGGTTCGCCTCGTATTACGATGATATTTAAAATCTTTGTCCTATGACTACTCTGTCCAGTCTTCTACCGCTTCAAAGACGTCGTACTTACCACACCGTATCTCGCTAGCAGTCTGCGTCCGAGCAGTCCAACTGCCCGATCCGTCAGGAAGCCCATGAGCCCTAAGCAAATCAGACCTACGAAAATCCAATCCGTCCGGAAAAACAGGCGGGAGTTCCAGATCAGATACCCGACTCCCTCATTGGAGGCGATCATTTCGGCTCCGATGATGGCCATAAAGGATGTGCCCATGGCCAGCCGGATGCCGGTAAAGATGTACGGAACCGTTGCCGGGATGATGACATGAACGACAATCTGCCATTCGGAGGCTCCCATGCTGCGGGCCGAACGAATTTTATCCTCCTCGACGGAGAGAACGCCGGTGAACGTATTCAGAATGACGATAAAAAATGTGGCGTACATGATCAGCATCACTTTAGACGTCTCGCCGATGCCGAACCAGACCAGGAACAGCGTGATGAATGCGATCGGTGGAATAAACCGGATAAAGTTCAAAAACGGCTCGGCGAAGGTACGGATGAATCCGACCTTACCGATGATAATCCCGATAGGCACCGCCACCAAACTGCCGAGCGTCCATCCGAGAAGGACACGATAGGCGCTGATGCCGATATACTGCAGAAGTGTGCCGTCCATCAGCAGCTCGTATCCGCCTTTCGCCGTGTAAATCGGCCCCGGCAGAATCTCCGGCCCGTATACGAGCGAGACCAGCTGCCAGATGACGATCAAAGCAATCCAGAACAGCACTTGAAGCGGTCCTTTCTTTATTTTCTTGCTCATGGTGATTCCTCCGATCGGATTCTATTCGTCAAAATGGGCCTGAATGCGGTTGTACAGGTCATGGAATTCCGGCGCGGCCAAATCTCTCGGGTACGCCAGCGGCACCTCGTAAATATCGGTAATCCGTGAAGAGGGTCCGGCGGACATAATACCGATCCTACCGCCAAGTAGGAGCGCTTCCTGTATGTCGTGGGTGACGAAGATCACCGTCTTGTCGGTTTCCTGCCAGATCTTTACCAGTTCGCGCTGCATCGTTCGTCGGGTCATCGCATCCAGCGCGCCGAACGGCTCATCCATCAGCAGAATGCCGGGATCGTTGGACAGCACCCGCGCCAATTGCACCCGCTGCTTCATCCCGCCAGAGAGCTCACGGGGAAATTTATTCTCATGCCCTTTGAGCCCAACCATGCCGATAAAACGATCGGAGATTTCCTTGCGCCGGGCGGCGGGAATGCGCTTCATCCGCAGGCCGAACTCCACGTTCTCTCTGACGGTCAGCCAAGGGAAGAGCGAGGAATCGGCCTGCTGGAAGACGACAGCCCGATCCTGTCCAGGCCGATCCACCTCTTTCTCGCCCACCCGCAAATGCCCCGAGGTTTTCGACACGAACCCGGCGATCAGGCTGAGCAGCGTCGACTTGCCGCAGCCGCTAGGGCCGAGGAGAACGAAAAATTCTCCTCCCTTCACGACCAGGTCGACATCCTGGATAATATAATGCAGATCGCCTGCCGTCTGCTGTTGACTATAGCTTTTATTCAAGCGCTCAATATAAATCTCGTTTGGTCTGGTTACTGCCCCCATCATCCCAGCCTCCTTATTTCAACTCAATCACGCGGTCCGGGAACGCTTTGCGCACCAGGTCCAAATTCAGCTTGTCGTTCAGGTTAAAATCCTTTTCAATAATGCCGGTATCCACCATATATTTTTTCTGGCCGGCCAGCCCGTCGTAAGCCTGCTGGGTGAAGCCGATCTTCCACGGATTTTTCGGAAGATCCTTAAGCGTGGCCTCTTTCGGCTGCTTCACTTCGTCATACATAATGTCAGCCGTTTCGTCAGGATGTGCCTGGACGTAGTCGGATGTTTCGTCAAGCGCTTTCAGCAGTTCGACCAGTTCGTCCGGGTGATCCTGGATCAGTTTGGTGCCGGCGATCAGACCTGTGCCGAGCCGGACCGGCGTCTGGGACATATCCGACAGCTCATGCGCTTCGGTCAGCGCGGCGAACTTGTCGTTCAGCACCGAGCCGTACACCCAGGCCGCGTCGATCTCGCCCTTTTTCAGCGCCACATACGTTTCGTCAAATCCTCCCTGCCCGACCAGCGTGACGTCTTTCAAGGCTATGCCGTTTTGCTGCAAATAAACGTCCCACAAATAAGGAATGAACGTTCCGCGCGAGTAGCTCAGTTTCTTGCCCTTCAGGTCGGCGGGGCCGGCAATCTCTTTACGGGCGAACATCTTCCATTCGCTTGCGCTCAGGTCCGTTGCCGTTCCGGAGGAAGCGAAGATCGCATAGTCGCCTTTGCTGACGGCATTTAACAGCGGGAAGTCTGCGCCAAAGGCAATATCCACCTGCTTGATAAACAGGGCGTTGACCCCTTCGGCCGGCGTGGCGAAGTTGACCAGCTCCGCATCAATGCCGTGTTTTTCGAAAAATCCTTTTTTCGCGGCGACCCGGAAAATCGGGTTGGTGGAAATATCAGCGATTTTCACCTTAAGCTGGTGCCCGCTGTCTTTTCCCGAGGCGGTTCCGCATGCAGTGAGCAGCACAGAAACCAGCAGGACGGCTGCGGTCATTACGCTGATGCGTCGAAACACATGCCTACTCATCTTGATCCCGTTCCTTCCTGACGACTTCGTCCGTAGTCGCTACGCAGAAGGCTCCATCGCCATAGGATACGGTACCCTCCACTTCGACTGCGGTCACGGCTCCACGCGGTGCCGCGCCCGGCAGCCGGTAATCGGCTACATCAAGCGGAGCGATTTCCGTCTCCACCGGCTTCTCCAGCTGCGGAATCCATTCATACGGTACGCGGTAAGCTCGGTATACCATATTCGCGTTTCTAGAGTTTTTATAAGGAGAGATATATTCCCACACCAGTTCATGCTCCCGCGTGACTTCGAAAATTCTTCCGTCCGCTCCTTCGGTAATCAGCGTATTACCGTTAGGCAGCCGCTGCGCCGAGCTGATATAAGGGCTATAAAAGCGGTAAGAGTCCAATGGCGCCTGAAATCCGGCTTCGGTCGGCGTGTACTGCCATTCGATCTCCAGCGTTATCGGATGAATCTCCAGAATTCGGGAATGGTCGCGGCGCGCCACCTTCACGCCATCCGGCGATTCGGGGTTCGGACTGCCATAGCCGCCCCAGCCTCCGTTATCGAATACCAGAATATTGCCCTCTCCCGGCAGTCCCTTCGGAATCAGATGCGCATGGTGCTGACCGATAATCCAGCCGATATGTTTGGTGTCTTCACCGGAATAGTCCGGGCCGAGCTTCCATACGATGTTCCCGGTCCGTTTATCGATGATCGCGATAATGTTGGATTCCCGCGCGTCCCATATCAGATTGTCCGGATGAAAGCGCTCGTCGCCTGCATCATAGTGCTTATTCGGACCCAGCACCGATACAGAGTTGATATGCATCCAGTCTCCGGAATGGGTGCCGAACGCCCGGGTATTCGGGTCCCGGTACAGCGCCTCCTTCGCCGCTTCGTCAAATCCAAGCTCTTCAAAGTGATCGCTGACGGCCCATTCCCAGACGACATTGCCCTCCCAATCCACTTCGATGATCGTGTCGTCCAGCAGCTCGACGTCCGAAATTTCGGGACGGCTGACGTTTTTATGCGCGAGAATGATCGTATTGCCTGAACC
Organism: Paenibacillus sp. SSG-1; assembly: GCF_002224835.1. Taxonomy (NCBI): domain Bacteria; kingdom Bacillati; phylum Bacillota; class Bacilli; order Caryophanales; family Paenibacillaceae; genus Paenibacillus; species Paenibacillus sp. SSG-1. The sequence goes on along the minus strand of NZ_MBRK01000001.1, from coordinate 2,171,313 downwards.
GACTTTCGGATCGGCTCCAGGCACATAATATCCGACCGGATTGCCTTCCCGCTGGTAATCATGATGCTGGCGTGCCATCCACTGCGCGGGATGACCCGGATCCTCGATCCATTCGTACCTGTCGAATTTCCAGACGACATTGCCGTCCCAATCGACCTGTACCAGATTGGCTTCGTCCTGAAAACCATATTTGGGATCCCGCTCGGCAGTGCTGCCCAGCACATAGCCTCCAGGGAATATTTTGTTCGGGAAACCGCGCAGCCCCTTCCACAAATGCACCTCTCTGCCGTTCATGTCGATCAGCAGTGCCCCGGTATCAGCTGCCTGGTAGATGGTATAACCGCTCCATGCCTTTCCTGGTTGGTAAACGGTCGTTCCTGTCGGATAAATGGTTGGATGTCCCATATGATCTGTCTCCCTTCCCTGCTCACAATGATTTTAATATGAAATAAATCGGTTCGGTCTTTGCGCTGCCTTCCGGTGGCCGGGAGGCGGCTCCTCGGCGTTCTCCAGCGGATGCGCCTGCTTCAGCACGGCGTCGGCAAAGCCTTCCAAATGCTCGTAGAGTCTTTTGAAATTCACGATTTGTTCCTCTAGTTCCTTGGCAGCAAAGCCTCCAAAGATGCGTTCAATCATGTATGTACCTGCGTCCCGGTTGCGTTCAAGCATGTCCCTGCCCTTATCCGTAATGTCCAGGACAACCGATCTGCGGTCGGTCTCCAGGCGCTTTCGCTGCGCGAAGCCGAGCGACTCCAGCTTGTCGCAAACAGCGGTCACAGCGCCTGTGGTGAAGTCCAGCCGTTCGGCCAGATCCCCGAGTTTCTGCTCGCCTTCATGCAGAATCGCGTTCAGCACGAGCATCCCGGGAAGGGACACGCCTTCAATCGATACTTTGTCACGTTCCTTAACGAATCTCCGAACCAGCCTGCGAAAATGCCAATCGGCTTCCTCCATCAGAAGCCACTGCTTCTCTTCCATATCTCTCCTTTCACCGTTCATCAACCACCACCATTGCTCTCCCCATGGAGTAGCGGTCATCCGCATCAACGTGCCTGTTGATATACAAAAAGGCCCCCGAATGCCATTGCCGCAAGAAGCGGTATGGATTACAGGAGCCTTTGGTGGACCAATCGGCTGATATTTAGTTTAATGTTAAAATAATGACCACTCATTAAATGAATATTAATCGATTTCCTTGACGTAAGATTAAACCAATTATTCTCACCTGTCAAGTAGGATTTAAAATCAATTTTTGTTTTTCATCAATAAACAAATACACCCTGCTCACAAGAGCAGGGTTGTTCTGTCATGGCCGGTATGCCACATGCTATTTCGTGTTTCCATGCATCGTAATAAATTGTCCGATCCGGGCGGCCGCTTCACGCAGACGCGCTTCCTCCTGAACAAGGGCGATCCGCACATAACCCTCCCCTTCCGAACCAAAACCGTCCCCGGGGATCACGGCCACCCCTGTGGCGATCAGCAGCTCCCGGGCAAACTGCCGGGAACTCCAAGGCTCAGCGCCTTCCAGGAAAGCTGCCGGCAGCTTCGCCCAGGCAAACATCGTCGCCTTCGGCTTGGGTACGACCCAGCCCTCCCGCGCGAGCGCATCGATGAGTGCGTCCCGGCGGCGTTCGTACAAACCGGCCACCCCGGCAGTGGACTGAGAGGGGTCCATCGCCTGCTCCAGCGCGGCGATCGCCGCCGTCTGGATCGGTCTGAAGACGCCGTAATCGATGTTGTTCTTCAGCTCCAGCAGTGAAGCGAGAACATCGCGGTTCCCGGCCAGAAAGCCGATCCGGCAGCCCGCCATATTAAAGCTCTTGGAGAACGAATGGAACTCGACGGCCGTTTCGATTGCACCTGGAGTTTCCAGAATGCTTGGCGGCCGGTAACCGTCAAAGCCCATTTCCGAATAGGCCAGGTCATGAACGATCAGCACGTTCCATTTTCGAGCCAAAGCGACAAGCCGTTCAAAGTATGGCCGGTCCGCCGTTGCCGCAATCGGATTACCTGGGAAGTTCAATAGGATAAATACCGCCTGCTCCCAAATTTCGTCCGGGATGCTCTCCAAATCAGGCAGGAAATCGAGCTCCTCCCGAAGCGGCATTTCATAAGGCTTCACGCCTGCAATGGCCAGCGAACCGGCATAAATCGGATATCCCGGATTCGGGACGATTGCCAGGTCGCCGGGATTGCAGATCGCCTGGGCCAAATGCGCCAGCCCGTCCTGCGAACCCATGAGGGACAGCACTTCCGCCTTCGGATCCAGGCGCACATCGAAGCGATGTTCCATCCATGCAGCACATTTCTCCCGGAACGCATCGCTTCCCGCCGAGCCGGGATACGTATAGTTTTTTTCGTCAAGCACAGCTTCGCTTAGGACCCGGCGCACCGCCTCCGTAGGTCCGAGATCCGGGCTGCCGATGCTTAGGTCGATCAGGTCACGACCGGCCATTTCGGCTTCTTTCTTCCAAGCGGCCACCTCCGCAAAAATAGAGGAACCTAAACGCGACAGCTTATCGGCGCGCCAGGGTCTGGTTGCATGATTCGTCAAATCCGTCCACCTGCTTTTTCCTTTCATTATAGCATGCTTTTAAGCGAGGCTCCTTCAGCCTATCGCACCATTCGACAATTTTTTTATTGACTTGAAAAGCCTTTCATCCTGTAAGATCAAAGAAAAAAACAGACATCCAGGAGAAGAGAGAACCATGACAACTAAAAAAGAAACCATTCTGATCTTTGCCTTCACCTTTGCGGCGTTCGTACTGGGGACGACCGAATACGTTATCGTCGGTCTGCTGAAGGATATCAGCGTCAGTTTGGGCGTATCCCTGGCGGCCGCCGGCATCCTCGTATCCAGCTTCGCTATCGCTTATGCGGTCGGCACGCCGTTTGCCGTCAGCCTCTTGGGACGCATCCCCCGGCATGTGACCATTTTGTCGGGCTATGCGGCCCTGCTGGTGCTGAACGCCCTGACGATTTTCGCCAGCAATTTTGCCCTGATGTTTGTGATCCGGGTTATCACAGCCATTTTGTGCGGGTTGACCTTGTCACTGTCCATTGCCGCGGCAAGCGAACACATCCAGGCATCCCGCCGAGCCGGCGCCGTCGCATGGATCATCGGCGGCTTCTCGATCGCCAACGTCCTGGGCGTGCCGGTCGGCACCTATATCGGCCAGCTGCTCGGATGGCGGGCGGCATTCATCGTCACCTCCGCGGTGGGCATCCTTCCGCTGTTCATCATCGCTTCGGTTCTGCCGAAAAGCGATACCGTCAGCGTCAGCTCCATGAAACAGCAGTTCGCCTTGTTCGCAAACCGCCGCATCCGGATGGCTTTCTTGATTCCGGTGCTCGGCGTGGGCTCGGTCTTTATCGTCTATACTTATATCACACCGATTCTTGAGAACGTGCTCGGCATTCCAAAGCAGTGGACAAGCGCTGTGCTGCTCGGTTATGGCGGCCTGACGATCCTGAGCAATTGGATCGGGGCCAAGGTAGCCGAAGGGGATTCGAGATCCAAGCTCAAAATTGTATTTATCGTTCAGAGCCTGATGATGCTGGCCCTTGCCCTGACCCTGAGCTTCACCTGGGCAGCTGTTCTCTGCCTGATGCTCATTGCCTTGTTCTCCTACGCCCTGAGCGCCGCCGTTCAGCTGTATCTAATCGATCTCGCCGACGCATCGGCCGGCGGGTCCAAGGACTTCGCTTCGACCCTGATGCCGGTGGCCTCCAACCTTGGCATCGCCTGTGGCTCCCTGCTTGGCAGCCTGGTCGTCGACAGTATCGGTTTGGCTTATTTACCGTGGGCGGCACTGGCTTTTTCGATCGGAGCTTTTGCCGTAACGGCCCGCTGCCATCAGCTGGATCAAGAGCATTTGAGCATCGGATCTGCCGCCCGGATTCACACCATGTAGCCAACTTAAAAACGCCGCAGCCGGTCGTCCGGCTACGGCGTTTTTTGTGCGTCCAGATCCAGCTTCTCCTCAGTTCCGGTTCCGGCCAGCGGAGAATAGACGCAGCAGTGCAGGTCTTCATTGCCATTAATATGGGCAAACGTGTTGATTTCAAAGGATAACGGCCCAAGGTCCGGATGGTTCAGCACAAATGGCTGCACCTGCTTCTCCCGAACATCGTGTGAATCCCAGAGCGCCGCAAATTCCGCGCTTTCTTCGGACAACTTCTGGGCAAACGCCTCGTACCACGGGTCCCCCTTTGATTGACCATGGTAGGCGCGGAGGATGGCGGCGCTGTATGCGGCAAACTCCTCCCAGTTCAGGACGCGTTCTTGTAAATACCGATTCATAAAGATGGACCAGACCATGTTGCGGCCCATGACCGGATCTTCAAGAAAGTCATACAACAGCCGGGGAGCCTGGCGGTTCCAAGCCATAATTTCGGTCCGGCGGTTGACAAAGATGGCGGGATAGTGCAGCTGATCAATGATTTTCTGCAGTCCCGGCTCCAGCGGCGCTACTGCAGCCGGCTCGGACCAGTCCGGAAGATCGCCAAATCCCGCCAGCCGCATGACATGCAGCTTCTCGTCAGGAGACAGGAGCAGCGCCTTGGCGATGTTCTCCATGACTTCCCTGGAAGCAGCCACGTCTCTCCCCTGCTCCAACCAGGTGTACCAGGTAGTGCTGACATTAGCGATTTCCGCCACCTCTTCACGGCGAAGTCCGGGAGTTCTTCTCCTGCCGTATCCCCCGCTAATTCCGACGTCCGCCGGCTGAAGCTTTTCCCTGCGCGATTTCAAAAATTCCCCGAGCAGATTCCGGGTTTGAATCATATTAGCAGCACCTCCAAGTTGTACAACGTTCCATAAACTCCGCGATTCAAATAATACCATCCCTCCCGCCGTAAAAGAAAGCCTCCGCTCCGCGTTCAAGCGGGCAAGAGGCTCATATAAAAAGCTGGGGCTCATCCCATCTGCAGCACCAGTTTGCCCGTCGTTTGGCCGCTTTCGAGCAGACGATGCGCCTCGGAGGCGCCCTCCATCGGGTAAATGCCGTGCACCTCCGATCGGACCTCTATGCTGGCGAGCAGCTGCAGCGCTTCCCTGGCCGCCTGCCCCACGCCAACCGGATCATACATGGCATACGCCCCCAGGTTAAAGCCGGCGATGCTCTGGTTGCCGAGCCAAATCTCGTTGCTCTGATGCGCCAGCTCGCCGCCGCTGGCGTTGCCCAGAGCGACGATTTGCCCCAGCGGTCTCAGGAGCTCCAGGCTGCGTGCCCGCGTCTCGCCGCCAACCGGGTCAAATACGGCGTCGACCCCCTGTACTCCCGCGATCTCCTTCACTTCGTTCACAAAATCGGAGCGCAGCAGCAGTTCGTCGTATCCGAGTGATGCGGCCAGCTTGATTTTATCCGGCGAACCCACCGTCCCCAACACCTTCCCAGCGCCAAACCGCTTGGCGATTTGCCCCAGAAAGCTGCCGAGTCCGCCTGCGGCGGCGTGAACCAGCACCGTGTCCCCCTGCCTCATCCGGTTCACCTGCTTGACCGCGAAATAGGCAGTCGTCAAGTTGACGATGGAGGCTGCCGCCTCGGCCATATCGAGGTCTCCTCCAAGCGAATCGAGCGGAACCGTAAGCTGCGGCGTCACTCTGGCCTGTGTAGCGTATCCGCCAAGCTCAAGCAGCTTCATGGAAGCGACCGGCTGGCCGATCCGGAACCCTTCAACGCCGTCCCCGATTGAGCGGACGTATCCGGACACCTCAAGCCCCGGAATCACCGGAAACGGAAACAGCTCCGTAAACCCGCCTTTGCGGATCAAAATATCCACGAGCCCTACGCCTGCATACGCCACGTCCACAATCATTTCCCCGTATCTTGGCGCAAGATCCGGCATTTCCCTGACCTTAAGCACTTCAGTTCCGCCTGCTCTTTCAATGACGATGGATTTCATATAAAGAACCTCCCTGGTAGATGGTTTATGCCGTTATCTTACCAAGGAGGGTCTGAGGCAGACAGGTTCAGATTATACGGGTATAAAAAATAACAGGCTACACGCGCGGTTGGATGCGGCTTTTAATGTTCTCGGACAACCGGCTTACGATTTGATGAATCTCCTGGTCTTCACGAATAACCGAGGCGATTTTTTCATGGGCGTGGATGACGGTCGTGTGGTCCCTGCCGCCAAAAGCTTCCCCGATTTTGGGCAGCGAGTAATCGGTCAGCTCCCTGGACAGATACATGGCGATTTGACGGGGAAAGGCTACTGCTCTTGTCCGTTTCCGTGCTTTAAAATCCTCGATGCGCAGACCATAATAATCTCCCACCCGCTCCTGGATGTCCTGGATCGAGATCATTTGGGGACGCGACTGCGAGATCATATTTTTTAGTGCTTCGGCTGTCATATGCACGGTGATGTCCTGATTCACGAGCGAGGAATAAGCGATGACGCGGATGAGAGCCCCTTCGAGCTCACGGACGTTCGTATGAATATGGCTGGCGATGTATACCATCGCTTCGTTCGGAATGTCGAGATGCTCCGCCTTCGCCTTCTTGCGCAGAATAGCGATCCGGGTCTCCAGATCCGGGGGCTGAATATCCGTGATGAGTCCCCATTCAAAGCGGGAACGCAGCCGTTCCTCCAGGGTGGGGATTTCCTTGGGCGGACGGTCGCTGGAAATGATGATCGCCTTCCCCATTTCTTTCAGGGCGTTGAAGGTATGAAAAAATTCTTCCTGTGTCTGCTCCTTGCCGGCGATAAACTGGATGTCGTCGATCAGAAGCACGTCGATGTTGCGGTACTTATTACGGAAAGCTTCGCCGCGGTTGTTCATGATGGCATTGATAAACTGGTTGGTGAACTTTTCGGAGGATAAATAGAGCACCTTCGCCTGCGGATTGTGCTCCAGCACATAGTGGCCGATCGCCTGCATCAAGTGGGTTTTACCCAGGCCGACGCCGCCGTACAAAAACAGCGGGTTATACGCCTTGCCCGGCGCCTCCGCTACAGCCAGTGCAGCTGCATGGGCAAAACGGTTGCCGAGTCCGACGACGAACGTGTCGAAGGTGTATTTTGGGTTCAGCATGGCGGCAAAAGCCGGATCGTTCAGGATATTATCCTCTATGAGGGCAGCCGGTTCGGCTGATGCGGATCTTCTCTCGGTCTCCAGCTCATCCTGGGTAATGATATGAAGCTCCGGCTGAGCATCCATGCATTCGCGAACCGCTGTCAAAATGAGCTTGGTATACCGATTCTCCAGCCATTCCTGCGTAAACGTGTTGGGCGTGCTGATCGTCAGGACGTTATCCTGCAGACTGACGGCCTTCGTCGATTTCAGCCACGTATCATAGCTGGGCTTGCTGATCTTCTTTTGAATCATGGACAGGACCTGGTGCCACAATTCTTCGACTTGCCTTTCCACGGGCGCTCAACTCCTTATACTTCGGTAAAACGAAATGATCATCCCGGCGGGCTTACGCAAAAAGGCATCCGTTCTTCCCTGCAAATGCTGTTCCTGGAACCATCGCAGTAAAGGGATGCCTTAGATCATCATGCTTATGTACAAGCTGCTATTTTCTATTCTAGCATATCCGGGAGCCTCCAAGAAATATGGACAGCTCCCGAAAATGGGAATCCGTCAGTTCCCTATGCCGGTTATGCTCTCTGAAACAATGCAGGAGCACTCCTAAGGATACCTGACTTTATCTGCGGCTCATCTCAATCGGATAATTTTTGACGCCGAAGACAAAGGAGCTTTGAATCGGCTGGAGCTCAGCGTCCGCCGCTCTGCGTAGATCCTTGAACCTGTCGAGGAGCGCCTGAAACGCAATTTTCCCTTCCAGCCTGGCCAGTGGAGCCCCAAGACAGAAGTGGATACCGAAGCCGAACGTCATATGCGGGTTCGGTTTGCGGTCCAGACGGAAGCCGTCCGGGTCGTCGAACCGGGACTCGTCGCGGTTGGCGGCCCCAACCCAGGAAATGACCTGTGCTCCCTGTTCCATCGTATGCTCTCCGATTTGTACCGTCTCCGCAGCTTTGCGACCGATCGCGATGATCGGCGGGTAATAGCGAAGTACTTCTTCAATAAAGGAAGGTATGAGGTCCGGCGCTTGATACAGCTGCTCCTGCAGCTCTGGTCTTTCGGTCAGCACGCGCACGCCATTCGTGATCAGGTTCGTCGTCGTCTCGTTTCCTGCAGCCAGCAGCAGCACGCAGAAGCTGATGATATCCCTTTCCGACAGCTTCTCTTCTTCGATTTCAGCGTTCAGCAGTGCAGTTACGAGATCCTCCTGCGGCTCCGCAGCCCGCTGCGCCATAATTCCCTTAAAATACTCGGACAGCTCTCCCATCGCTTTCATCCGCTTGTCGGTAATCCGCTGGAATGCTTCATCCGTGAGGTCGTCGGCACTTTCCACCAGAATATCGGACCAGTGCTTGAACTTGTTCCGGTCTTCTTTCGGAGCACCCAGCAGCTCGGCAATGACGATGACCGGCAGCGGAGTGGCGAATTCGCTGGAAATATCCATAGATCCATCCGTTACCGAATCTAGCAGCTGCTCGGCGATGGACTGGATGCGGGGGGTCAGCTCTTGGATCGCCTTGGGCGTAAACGCTTTGCTGACCAGGTCGCGCATTTGCTTATGCTTGGGCGGATCCATAAACAGAATGGAGCCGCCTGCGCCTGCTCCACGCTCGGAGGAGAATGTTTTCGGATCCTTCAAAATGCGCTGCACATCTTCATAGCGGAAGACGTCCCAGCAGTTTCGGCTGCTGTCGTAGCGCACCGGCGTTTCTAGTCTAAGCTGGCGGAGGGTATCAAAGGGATATAACATTCGGTCCGGGGTCGAAACCTCGGCCATGTTCAGCATGTTGGCGTATTTTTCCTGGATCATCGAGTTCAAATCCTTTCCTCAAGTATCGTGCATTCGTGTGCAAATTCTGCTGCATATACTTATGCAGGTTCTTCTGAAGGCCGTCGTTCACGATGTTTCGCAGTTTACAAACAACGGTCTAAAAAAATGATAGCACGATTCAAATGGGAGTCTCGACTTACCCAGGATGTATTTTTGGGAGGTACTAAAGCATTACATGCAGCTCTATTCGTACGGATGATCCGGATGCAGACACGGCCAAAAGGGCCAAATCGTTTGTGTTACCCAAAAAAACAGAGTCCGGAAGAATCAATTTCCCCCGCGAAGCCCTATTGGCCGGCATCCAGGGGACCGATGTCATCGATCCCTACGTCTTGTTCAGACGCGTTGCCGAAAACGCCTTACGGTACTCCGTCGGAGTAACGCCGGACAGACGCTTGAACCATTTAATAAACTGCTTGTCGTCTTCGATGCCGACCCTGTCCGCAATTTCCTTGATATGCAGCTTGCTCGACACAAGCAGCTCCCTTGCCGCTTCCAGCCGGATCCGGTGAATATAATCCCTGAGCCCCGTACCGAATCTCTGCTTGAACATCCGCGACAAATAGTTGCGGTTATACCCCATGTGCATCGCGACCCGGTCGACGGACATATGCCTCTCGAGGGCATGAAGCCGGGTCCATTCCAGCAGCTCCGACAGCCGGGGGTCCATCGCTTCGGATGCGCCCGCATCCTGCAGCTGCTCCGCCAATTCAATCAGCAGCGACGTCAGAAAATAGTCCCCCGCCTGCTTCAGCCGGTATCCCCCGCTCGCCGCGTGCAGAAGCTGCCTGGCCAAAATGTGAACGCGGCTCGGTTCCGGGCAGTGTGCATAATGAGGTATGGCCCCGTCCGGCTCTCCGCCCGTCTCGGGAGGAAGCAAAAAATGAAACCAGTAAAATGAAACGCCGGGGGAAGACAGCCTGTATCCGCGATGCTTCTCCCCAGGGCGCAGCAGCAGCATGTCCCCTGCCTTTACTTCGTACAGCTGGCCGCCGGCTTCGAGAAAGACCACCCCCGCAACACCGATAATCAGCTCATAATCGGAAATGGTCCGTTCCATATGGGACCAATCCTCATCGCTGACAAATTGTCCACCCATCTGGAGCTTGTAAGGTTGTTGTAGATAAATAGGCAGCATGACAATCCTCCTGCTCGTCTGTAAAAATCAATTTAGTGGGCTAATGACACTTTTTATGCACGTTCCACTACCGACAATCCTTGGCTTGATTCGATATGATAAAGCTGCAGATGATGATGTTAGGAGTGAACGATAACTTGTCTACCAAAAATGCGCCAACCCATCCACAGCCGCTTGATTTGAAATCCGTCCGCATCACCGACTCCTATTGGTCCAATCATGTGGATCTTATCAAGCATACCGTGATTCCCTACCAGTGGGAAGCCCTGAATGACCGTGTTCCCGATGCTGAACCCAGCCATGCGATCCGCAACTTCCGGATTGCCGCAGGACTAGAGGAAGGAAGCTTTGCCGGATTCGTGTTTCAGGACACCGACCTGTATAAATGGCTGGAAGCGGTCGGGTATTCGCTCGCCCAATCCCCGGACTCCGATCTGGAAAAAGTCGCCGATGAAGCGATCGATCTGATCGGAGCCGCACAGCAGGAAGATGGTTACCTGAACACATACTTTACGATTGACAAGCTCGACCAGCGCTGGACCAATCTGATGGACTGCCACGAAATGTATACGGCCGGACACCTGATCGAAGCAGCGGTCGCCTATTTTTACGGAACAGGAAAAACCAAGCTTCTCGACATTGCGCGCAAGATTGCCGACCATATCGATGACCGTTTTGGGCCGGAAGAAGGCAAAATCCGGGGTTACGACGGTCACCAGGAAATTGAGCTTGCCCTGGTCAAGCTGTACCATGCTACAGGCGAAGTTAGATACCTGAATCTAGCCGGCTTTTTGATCGATGAGCGCGGGCAGGAGCCGAATTTCTTTGCGGAGGAATTTGAACGGCGGGGCCGGATTTCGCACTGGGCACCCGGTGTCGTTCAGAAGGGGCCTGTAAATCTTGCCTACCACCAGGCGCATAAGCCGGTGCGGGAACACGAGGTGGCGACAGGCCATGCGGTAAGAGCCGTCTATATGTATACGGCCATGGCCGACCTGGCTCTGCTTAAGGGAGACAACGCTTTGCTGGAAGCCTGCCGCCGCTTGTGGGACAACATTGTGCAGAAGCAAATGTATGTCACAGGCAGTATCGGATCCACGCATCACGGTGAGGCTTTTACGTTTGACTACGACCTGCCGAACGACACAAACTACAGTGAGACCTGCGCATCGATCGGCCTGATCTTTTTTGCCCAGCGGCTGCTTCAGAATGAAGTGAAGGGCGAATACGCCGATGTGATGGAGCGTGCGCTGTATAACACCGTAACCGCAGGAATTGCCGGCGACGGCAAGCATTATTTTTACGTGAACCCGATGGAAGTGTGGCCGGCGGCCAGCGAAGGCAATCCCGGCAAGCGTCATATCAAGCCGGTCCGGCAAAAATGGTACGGCTGCGCCTGCTGCCCGCCAAACGTGTCACGCCTCCTGTCTTCACTCGGTCAATACATTTATTCGGCGAGCGACGAGGCACTCTTTGTGCATCTGTATATTGGCAGCCAAATCAGCCACGAGGTGGCCGGCCGCAGCGTTCAGCTGGACATGGAAAGCCGTTTGCCTTGGGAAGGCCAGGTTCGCCTGAAAGTGCAGGAAGCGGACGGCGCGGGTGACTTCACGATTGCACTTCGTCTTCCCGGCTGGTCTGCTGAAAGCGCGGTCCGCGTGAATGGCCAGCCTGCCCAGTATGAGCTGCGTGACGGCTATGCCTATATTCGCCGGGACTGGCAGGCCGGTGACGTAGTTGAGCTTGAGCTTGATATGCAGCCGCGGCGAATCTACGCCCACCCGAACCTGCGCGCCAGCAGCGGAAAGGTTGCGCTGCAGCGCGGCCCGCTCGTTTACTGCCTGGAGGAGACCGACAATGGAGCCCCGCTCGCTTCTCTAAGTCTGCCGGCAGATGCCGAGCTGCAGGTCGTCACGGATGAATGGCGCGGCGGCGTCGCCGTAATCGAGGCGGATGGCCTTCGCACCGGCACGCCGGCGGAAGCGCCGAACGATCTCTACAGCACGGTGCGGCCGCAGCTGGAACAGCAGCGCCTTCGGGCCGTCCCATATACGCTATGGGGCAACCGGGAGCCGGGCGAAATGACGGTTTGGATTCGCGAAAGCTGATGTTCATCAACTTGCCGCAAGAAGGCAATGCAGCATAAAAAAACGCTCCAGATACGAATCTGGGGCGTTTTTTTCTTTTATATACCGTTTCCGGAATATGTGAAAAACATAGTTAAGCCAAACTTGCGGCAAGTTTGTCGAGAGACTGGTTCATGCCGGTAACCGCGTTATCGGCCATTGGACCCGGGCTCCAATTGGACTCTCTAATGATCAGCTCGGTTTGATCGCCCTTCGAGATGAAATCAATGACGAAATCGACCACAGCCGGGAAGTCCTCCGGCATGCCGACATCGGAAGGCTTAACTGCGTTTCCTTCCGCATCGGACAGAATCTGCGTAAATTCAAGGCGCTGCTGCGGAACGATTCGTTTGTACACACCTGCGGAGTAATAATCCTGTCCGCCGAAGGATTCCGGCGCCCGCATACAGAACAGGTAGCTTCCCCCTTCGCGAAGATCGATCTTGCACGATGGTGAGCTGAAATGGGCAGGCCCCCACCATTTCATGACCAGGCTCGGATCCGTCCAGGCATCCCAGACCAAATCGACCGGATAATCAAACACACGGGTAATGACGAGCTCCTGCTTGCTGGCATGATGATTCATTTATTCATTCTCCTTTATTTTCATGATTCGCCTGATTGGCTTTTCGTTTGGCCATCTCTTCAGCGAGCACGCGGTCCATGGCATTGAGCCTTCCATCCCACTGCTGCCGGATGGCTTGCGCCCAATGCTCGAGTTCTTTGACCGGATCGATGTTCAATGAGTAGATGCGCTGCTGCGCCCTTTTCTCAACCCGGACGAGCTGTGTTTCCCGAAGGATTTTCAGATGCTGCGAAATGGCCTGCGGGCTTACATCAAAACGTTCGTAGATCTGTGTGGCGGATAGTTCGGGATTCCCGGCCAGCAATTCGAGGATGCCGCGACGTGTAGGATCTGCCAGTGCGGAAAACGTATCATTTGCCATAAGATGAAGCTGTCTCCCCTCCCTCTTCTCGAATCCGCCCTGCGGCGGTCTGCCTCTGTGTTGAGCGAGGCTTAGTTTGTTCATGTAGTTATCTGGGCTGTTAAGTTGGTGAACCCAAGGATCATCAGGTAAAAGATGGTTCAGCTCTCTCTGTTGTTATAATAAACCATTTTCTTAATAAAGTAAATACTTAAATAAAAAATGACCCTTCGCTAATCCCAGTCTTATTTCCCTTGAAAATGGGTCATTTGATAAGAGAAAAAGCCTGGATATCCAGGCTTTCAATCTTCGTACCTTGTAGTTATTTTCTCAGAGTAGGTGCATTCTACAGTTCGCCTTGGCCACGAAAATACTCGATAATAAATGAGCGAAACAGGTCGGCGGAAGGAGGAAGCTTCCGGTCCTCGACCCAGGCCAGTCCAATTTCCCTCCGGCAGTAAGGCTCCGTCACGCGCAGCCGCTTAACCTTTCCATGTTCAATACCTGAAAAAGCCGGGATGATCGTAACTCCAAGTCCAGCGGAGACAAGCCCTGCGGCCGTCATAATATCATCGCCCTCGAACCGGATGTTCGGCTCAAAACCGGCTTCACCGCAAAACCGTTCCATCAGCGTCCGGACGCCATAACCCGGCTTAAACGATATAAACGGTTCGCCCGCTACCTCTTCCAGCCGGATGGATTCACGCTTTGCAAGCCGGTGATCCGCAGGCACGTAGACGTACATTTCTTCCTCAACGAGCTTGTGCCAGACAACACCGGGCTCTTCGCCGAACGGACCGATAATGCACAGGTCCACCTCGCTTCGCAGCAATTGCGGCAGAATAACCGTCGTCGGGTTTTGATACAGCGCGAATTCAACGTCCGGATATTTGCGGTTGAAGCTTGCGATGACATCCGGCAGCATGTGAACGCCGAACGACATCAAAAATGCAATCGAGACCTTGCCAGCAAACGGATCGTGGAACTGCCGGATCTCCTCGATCCCATCCTCAATCTCCTGCATTGCCCGCTCTACCCTAGCCAAAAACAGCTTTCCTGTTTCATTCAGCTGAACAGATCGGCCATGCCGGTCAAACAGCTGTACGCCAAGCTCTTTTTCCAGCTTCGTCATCGACCGGCTTAGCGCCGGCTGGGAGATAGCCAGCTGCTCTGCCGATTTAATGAAATGCTCCAGCCTGGCCACGACGCGGAAGTACTCCAGCTGCTGCCATTCCATGATTGCCAGCCCTCTTTCCAAACCCTCATAACTCAGAGGCATTAATTTGATAATTTTAATTCATTATACAACATAAGCGAACCAGGCGTATACTTAGGGGCGTCACCGAAAGAGTCGTTCACAGTACTTAACAAAGAGAGGCGTTTGCCGTGCAGTACATTCAAATCGGTACCCGTGCCTATTTCCGGGTACTGGTCAGCATGCTGTTGGGCAGTCTGGTCACCTTTGCGATCCTGTACAGCCCGCAGCCTTTGATCGGCACGTTTGCGAAGGAATTCCACGTATCCCCTTCCAGTGCCAGCTTCATCATTTCTTTCTCAACGATTACATTAGCGGTCACCATGCTGTTTGTCTCCCTGCTGTCCAATGCCTGGGGGCGCAGAGGCGTCATGAGCGTGTCGCTGTTCGTTACATCCGTGCTGGCTATGGCTTCTTCGTTCAGCACTAACTTTCATCTGCTGCTGGCTGCCAGGCTGCTCGAAGGCGTCAGCCTTGCGGGCTTTCCGGCCATCGCCATGACTTATCTCAACGAGGAGATCGAACCGCGCAGCATCGGGCAGGTCATGGGATTCTATGTGGCAGGCACTGCGGTAGGCGGTTTTGCCGGAAGGGTTATCATCAGTCTGATCACCGATTTTTTCAATTGGCATATTGCGATGTTTGTTCTAGGCTTGGTCAGCCTTCTATGCAGTGTGATGTTTTGGCTCTACCTGCCCAGATCAAACCACTTCAAACCGGTCAGCATTTCGCTGCACCACTGGGTCGACGGCTTCCGGAACGGATTTGCAAACACCCGGCTCCTGTGCCTGTACCTGATCGGTTTTCTGCTGCTTGGCGCGTACGTTACGCTGTTTAACTATATCGACTTTCCGCTGTCCCAGCCGCCTTATGAGCTGAGTCAAACGTTGATCGGATGCCTGTTCGTCTTCCAACTGATCGGCTCCTGGTCCTCCGTCTGGTTCGGTAAGCTGGCTGACCGTTATTCACGTGCCGGCTTGATTGCCAGCGGCCTGGGCATGCTTCTTGCCGGTGCCCTGCTCATGCTGGCGGGCAACGTGGTCTTTATGATCGCAGGCATGATTCTGTTCGCATGCGGCTTCTTTGCGGGACACACCGTTGCCAGCGGCTGGGTGGGCAAAGCGGCACCGATGCGCTATAAAGCTTACGCTTCATCCCTTTACCTGCTCTTCTACTACACAGGGTCCAGTCTGGTGGGCTGGTCCGGCGGATTCTTCCTGTCCGGCTTCGGCTGGAACGGGGTGATCGGGATGATCATCGCGTTAATTGTGGTCACCGCGCTGCTGCTTCTGTACGTAACTCGGTCTTCCCGGCAGGAGCGGCACGGCAGCGAAGCCAAACCAACTGCCCTGTAATCAAACCAACTGCCCTATCACGAAACCAACTGGTTTGTAATCAAACCCAACCGATTGTAATGAAAACGGCATGCCTCCCATGTAGACCATGGGAAAGCATGCCGTTATTTTTATGATAGGGCCGCGATCTTGCTTACGGATTCCAATTCATCCCCTGCACCGGCAACCCAATCCGCTTCAAAACATTAGATCCAACATAGAGCCGGTCACCGATCATCATGCTGTCAGCAGCCGTGACCGTCTCGGTTCCTCCCGGACCTTTTAGGGTAAAAGAACTGCTGTTTACCTTCCCAGCCACCTTCTGCTGTATCACTTCCAGGCCCGCCTGTTCCATCAGTTCCCGTGCCGGAATCATCGTGCGTCCGTTTTGAATAAAGGCAAAACTGAGATATACCACCTTACCGCCAATGGTGGCTCTGGCTGTGATCTGGTCATGAATTTGAATATGCGTCACCGGCAAGTTTTGTGGTTGTAAATCGGCAGGGGGCTTGGTCGATGCGTTTGGTATAGGTGCCTGGTAGCTCTTTTCTGCCAGGTTGGAAAATTCCTTGAAATCCTGTTCCGTTGCCTTGCGTGCTTTTCCATTGGACAGCGTTATGACTTCGCTCGGACGATTCGGCTGATTATATCTGACAAGTAGTCGTCCACCTTCGACATCATAAGAGTCGAGGCTCGCGTAGACAAGATGCTTCCTAATCCCCGTTGCCGGATTTATGATCAAAATTTCATTCATTTTGGCTGAGGAGCTATACTGAACGGCGAGCACACGTCCGTCCGGCATTGGGATAAATCCTGGACGTAATGGTGCACCATCCACTTCCTTAATCACCCCGTCTCCGGTGCGCAAAAATACACTAAAAAAAGAAGTGGAGTACCAATTCTGCTGTGCGTCCTGACCTATCTCATAATTTTTGATATAATGCAGACCGCTCCGGTTATCCTTACCGCCAATAAAAAACACTCCGGTGGTTCCCGTCCCTTGGGCTGGATCAAATACAGTCGAAAACAGCCCATTCAAATAATCACCGAGACCTTTGCCAATCAAAATCGGCTTCTTCAAACCATAGCTCCAGGTTACGGATATTCCTTCTTCCAGTGCATTCCACTTTCCATTAGGATCGCGGAATACGGTGCGGTTATCATATTGCTCACCGTCATAAGCGGACGCATCGTAATAGGCACGCCCCGTGCCCTTATCATAAAATTCAGCCCTGAAATCCCATTTGAGTTCGGGTGTCTGAGTTGCTTGGGAATTGGAAACTCCTTTACTCTGTGCACGATCCGCCTGTACTGCAGCCGCAGATGCCTCCTCCGCCTGTACGCTGGGGCTTGGCACCACCGCCGTACCCGCCGCAGTCAGCAGCGCTGCAAACAACAACGTGACCTTCCGCTTGTGCTTCTTGTTCACCGTTGATTTTCTCCTTTCACTATGCAATTCCTAATTATTCGGATTGAGTAACCATTAGTTGGATCTATGATCATCCCTTGTTCCAAAGATGAGCCAATCTCCAAATCCGCCCTCATCTAATTACGGATTCCAATTCACCCCCTGCACCGGCAGACCAATCCGCTTCAAGATATCAGAGCCGATAAAGAGCTGGCCGCCGATCATCATAGGGTCAGTCGGCGTTAAACTTACGCTCCCTCCAGGTCCTTTCAAGGTAAAGGATGTGCCCCCCGCTTTTCTAGACAGCTTCGTTTGCTTAACCTCCAGGCCTGTCTGCTCCGCCAATTCGCGAACGGGGAACAGAGTCCGGCCGTTTTGGACAAAAGCAAAGGATAAATTCACCGCACGACCGCCAATCGCAGCTCGGACCAAGATTTGATCTTGAGATTGGACCGATGTCACCGGCAAATCCTGTGGCTGCAAATCAGCTGGAGGCGCAGTAGCAGGGTCCGGCCACGGAAGGTGGCGGCCTTCAGCCAAGCTAATGCTTCTAAGCTCTTTCCAATCCTGTTCAGTGGCCGGGCGCTGCTTACCGTCGGCTAGCGTATACACGATGCTTGGATTTCCCGTTTTATTGAGGGTGATGAGAAGCCGCGCCCCTTTTGCGTCATAGTATTCTGGTCGGCCATATGTCAGGTGCTTCTTCTTCCCCGTTTCGGTGTTGATGATCAGTATTTCATCCGGTTTATGTGGAACGCTGTACTGAACCGCAAGCGCATTTCCGTCCGGCATCGCCTTAAAACGCAGACGGTTAGGCACGCGCTCGATCTCGCGGATCACGCCGGAACGGGTTCGAAGGAGCAGGCTGAAATCGGAAGCAGTATACTCCTTTCCCTGCGCGTCCTGCCGCTTGTAATAGTTTTTTACGTAGCGCAATCCATGCTGGAGGTCCGAGCCGCCTGCAAAATATACCCCTCTCGTCGCAGTCTCCTTGGATGGGTCGTATACGGTCGAGTATAGCCCTTCCATAGGATCGCCGTATTTCGTCCTGTCCACGACCGGTGTTTCCAATGTGTAGTCCCGATGTATCGTTACTCCTTCTGCAAACGCATGCCACTCCCCCTCCGGATCAAGATAGATGGTGCGACTGCTCATTTGGTCGGCTGTAGCATAGTAGTAGGAATAACCGGTTGCCTGATCATAAAACGATGAGCTAAATTTCCATTTGATCGCCGACTTTTGGACGGGTACCTGCGCCGCCTGCCCAGTTGCGGATGGTTTCTGAATGCTTAGAGCCTGATCCTGAATTGCTAAATCCCCTGCCGCCACAAGCGGGCTGGGTATCACCGTGGCTCCCAAAATCGTCAGCATCACGGCAGACCGTGCAAAGGTGCCAAAGTGGCGCTTTTTGTCCATAACTATTTCATCTCCCTGCCCCTGGTATCAAATATGTAACGTCTTTGTCCGGTTTTCGATCCGGATCGAACTACATGTTTAACGCTTTTTCGTTAGTGAAAGTTGCCGATTTTTGCTAACACTGGTAACCTCGCAGGTTCTAAAGATTCAGATACGTTCAAAAAAGGAAAAGGAGCCTGCGTTTGCTCGCAGACTCCTCATTTGACGTCGCTTACCACGACTATTCTTTGCGAAATCCTTTTATTTCAGCGTTTTCACCCACTTCAGCAGCACCGCTGCCTGATCCGCCGTCAGCTTTTTGCCGCTTTGGGCGGTAACTTCCTGCTCGAACGCGGACAGCTGTCCCTGCACCGCTTGAGCCTGATCACGTCCGGCCGAAGCCTTGGCCGCCAGCAGCTTCGCGTTCAGCGACTCGGCAAAGTCGGCATCCGCAGGCAGGAACGAACGCACAAGCGTGCCCAGACTGTCGTACGTTGCCGTAACCCCGAATGAAAACTCCTTTGTGCTTTCATTGCCTGCGGCATCTTTAGCCGAAGCCGTGATTACATTGGTGCCAGGCTCCAGCTCATATGCGGGTCGGTCTGTCCCGATGCACGGTTCCGATGTGACACCAGATAAGCTGTCGGACGCCGCGCACTGAATGGACACCTTCTGATCCACCGTATAGGCTGCTTCTCCGGTAAACGTAATTTCAGGTGCCGTTTTATCGATCTTGACCGTAAGCTCCCGCGCATCCTCCTTGTTGCCGGCCTGGTCCTCCGCCGAATAGGTCACCGTGGTGACTCCTTCGGCAGTCACGTTGAAGGACGCGGTTGCTCCTTCTACTCGAACCAGTTCAAGCGCACCCGCTCCGCTGGCAGCATAGGTTATGGCAGCCACGCCGCTGCCCTCGTCCTCCGCCTGGATTTGCACGGATGCGTCACGGTTCAGCCAGCCGCTCTCTCCTGCAGCGGGCGATACCTCGGCCGCAGACACAGGCGCCGCCTGATCCACCGGTTCAGGCGTCCCTTCAACGGACAGGGAGAAGTCGTCATAATAGGCCGACGCCATGTTGTAGCGGCTGACCACTGCGATCAAGCGGGCGTAGGCCGCGTTGTCGGGAGCCGTACCGTTCAGCGTCACGGTCTGCCACTGGGCCAGCCGGCTCTCGTCCAGATGGATCTCCTGCGTAGCCAGCGTTTGATTGCTGCTGTCAAAGAAGCGCAGCATCGTTCCCGGCTGTCCCGACTCGATATACACCTGGACTTTGGACGTGTATTTCTTGCCTGGTTCGACGGTGATCTTATCGCTCTGCAAGGCGACGGATCCCGTACGGGTTTTATCCGTCAGCTTCAGGCTGGCATTGCCGGAGGAGTTCCGGTCCGTGCTGACCGCGTAGCTCAAATCGGGACCGGTGGCAAACAAAGACGTCCAACCTGGGATCGCAGTGCCATTCACGGCATCCTCAAATCCTGGATTTTTAACCGGAAGCGGAATGCCAGGTGGCTGCTCGACAATTTCCCCATCGACCTCAATCCGGTACATGATCGTATTCGTGGCATTGTCGGTAAAGTAGATGTTGCCGTCCTTGCCGAGCTCGAACCGGGCGGCATTGGTAATCGTGCGCGATTCCAGCGTTTGCGGATCAATGACCGTCAGTTTGTTGTTGAACAAAACGTACATCAGGCCGTCTTCCGACCAGCGGATCATGTGATGAGCCCACTGCGTATAGCTAACGCCAGACTGCACCTTTTTGCTCTTCACAACCTGATACGTATTTGGATCCAGCGCAAATACGTATTCATACGCCGCGCCCCAGATCAGTCCGTCCGGACCTACGCTCAAATCCCCGATAAAGACCGGTTTATCGAGTCCGGCGATCCGCAGCGGGAATTCTGTGATCTTCTGCTCGGTCTGGGTGTCCCATACGAATATTTTCGCTTCATCCGCCGATGGCTCCGAACCGAGTCCCCCGCGAATCGTCGTCGATCCGAACAATTTGCCGTCTTTATAGGCAAGGCTCAGGACGCTTTGATCCTGCACGACGTTGCGGTGAACGCGGCTGTCCCCCGTAGCGGGATCATATACCGTAACCGATCCGCCAAGGGTACCGTAACCCGGGATGGTCGCGATATAGAGCTTGCCGCCTCCCGATGTCATATTCACCAGGCGTTCCTGCCCATTTTCCAGGACGAACGTCTTCTTCGGGTTTTCTGTCCCCGGCGGCTTGGTCATGTCGTATTCGAACAGCGCTCCTTCAGGATAGACGCCCATATACATTTTATCGCCGAGCGGATACACGCTGTCCGCCTGACCAATGGAGAATGCCGAGGAAGTCAGGGTATTCGGGTCGATAATCGAACCCCGGCTCGTTTGTACCCCGGTGACGAACAGATTCCCGTCCGGAGCAGACTGGATCCGGTTCACCACGCCCGGCAAACCCGGAACGACGGATGGCATCAGGTGCACTAGCTTGGTCTCGATGTTCATGATCGCCACTCCGCCGTCATAGCGGACGGTAACCAGGTTTTTACCCGGGAGGTCGGGGTTGTTCGGAAACTCTACCCAATCGGCTCCCCGGAATCCGCTGTTGTACTCCATTCCTGTTTCACTGACTTCATGCGTGGCAAGATCGAAGGTCTTCAATTTTTTGTCGGACATAAAATAAATTTTACCGTCCAAGGAATCGGTCTCGTGCAGTCCGGTCACGTTGTCCAGCACCGTATCCAGCCAGGAACCGGTTTGTGTATCATAAATGTACGCCGGACCCGGCACACCACTGCCATCCGTATAACGGGCGAACAGGTAGCGGTTGTCGATGGTGTCCAAATCGTATACCGTATCGTCCCCTTCCGGAACATTCAGTGACGCGGCAATGTCCGTCTTCTCGCCGGTTTCCAGGTTAACGCGGACAATCTGATGATGCGCCGTTCCCGCATAAATGTTACCGCCCTGATATGCGATGGAGCGGACATATTCTTGGGCAATGTTACCGATCACGCGGCCATAGTCCTTCGTTTGACCGGTGGCTGGATCGTACTGAATCACCTTGCCTCCAGGATACGTACCGACGTATACCCGGCCCGCCTCATCCGTTGTGATACAGATTGGCCACGATTCGCCGGCAAAGGAGGCGGCCTGTTCAACGGTATGCGTCACCGGAGAATATTTCCACAACCTGGCCCCGCTGCCGTCGGCCGCAACGTACAGCGTGCCGTCCGGCGCAACCGTATGCGCCCATGAGCTCTCCGAGGGCGGGATCGGAATGCTGCGCAGTAGCTTGTAATCCTCCAGGTCAATGACATTCAGCTGGCCCGGTTTCCCTTTAGACACGGTATACATGACCGGCCGTCCTTCTTCATAGCCTACGGTCCCGTTAAAAATCGAAACGGTGTAGTTCAGCGGCGGCAGCAGTTCTTCCGGGCTGCCATACA
This sequence comes from Paenibacillus sp. SSG-1, assembly GCF_002224835.1. Taxonomy (NCBI): domain Bacteria; kingdom Bacillati; phylum Bacillota; class Bacilli; order Caryophanales; family Paenibacillaceae; genus Paenibacillus; species Paenibacillus sp. SSG-1. The sequence goes on along the minus strand of NZ_MBRK01000001.1, from coordinate 2,149,427 downwards.
CTTTCTGCGACAGACGGCTGTCTTCCGCCTTTGCCGTGCCGCTGCCTCCCATTCCAGTCCAGCCTGTTAACAATACAACACATGCCAATAGTGCAAACCATGACTTTCGCATTCACACATCCTCCTTCAGGATTCGTATTCGAGAATCGTTCCCAGACAATCCGTAGGATTCAAATAGTTGGCGTAAGCCGCTTCCGCTTCACCTAGCGGGTAGCGGTGCGATATGAGCGGCAGTACCGATATCCGTCCTTCTGCGAGGAGGCGGACGTATTCCGCTACGTTTCTGCCCTCGGTCCACCGCACATAACCGATCGGATAATCCCGGTTATCCTTCTCATATCCGCTGTCATATCTGCCGGGTCCGCCGGCCCGGGAGATGAGCACCTGTGCCTCCTTGCCGAACATCTGACCACGGGAAAACGTAGTGGTCAAGTCGCCGACAACCACGATATTGCCCCGGTCGCGAATCCAGGTGAGCGACCGGTTGATCAGCTCCTCCCCCGGCCCCCCTGCGCACAAGATGACACTGTCCGCCCCATGGCCGTCCGTGAGGATCTGCAGCTGCTCCTCAAGCTGTTCATGCCGGTTATACGCATGACGGATTCCTTGTTCCTGCAGCATCAGTACGCGCTGCGCGTTCAAATCGAGCGCTGCGACGCGAACTGCAGCCGCTGAAGCGATTTGGGCAATGATCTGGCCCAGAATGCCAAGTCCTACGACCACCGCCGACTCCCCGAACCGCAGATCCGCCGTCCGCAGGGCATGAATGGCTATCGCCCCAAGGCCCGCAAAAGCGGCTTCCTCCGGCAGGACGTGGTCCGGTACCGCGGCCACCAAATTGGACGGAACCGTGAGACGTTCCGCATGCCGGACGTAAGGGGCTCCATAGCAGGCCACCCTTTGACCGGGCAGCAAGCCGGTCACGCCTTCGCCGATTTCCTCGACGATGCCGGCCGCGCTGTACCCGAGCAGGGACGGATGATCGCCGCCCTTTTTCAGAAAAGACAGCTCCGTGCCGGGACTAATGGCCGAATATTCGGTCCGGATCCGGACATGCCCCCTCTCCAGAGGCAGGTCTTCCGTATCCGTGACTACAATGCTTCCTCGTAATGCGGCAACGGCTTTCATGACGATGGTTCGCTCCTTCTACCCCTCCCCCGCCATTTTCCGGTATTCGCTGGGGGAGATGCCGTAGTATTTTTTGAACGTCGTGGTAAAGGTTGACGCGTTCATGTACCCCGTCTTTTCCCCGATTTCCGATATGTTGTAATCGGTGTTCTTCAGAAATTCGCGGGCGTGCGCCAGCCGCACCTTGTTCAGGTATTCGACGTAGTTGATGCCGAACGTTTTCTTGAAATAGTTCGAAAAGTATTTCGGGCTCGTATCCAGCACCTCCGCCATATGGTCGAGGTACAGGTTGTTCATATAATGAAGTTCGATGTACTGTGAAATGAAGGCAGGATTCAGCTTGCTTTTCGGCTCGCCGCCGCGGCTGCCGGCAACCTTCTTCACCACTTCCAGGAGCGCCTCCGTGATTTCGCGGTGATCATATGCCTGCTCTACCCGCCGGATGAACCGGGACTCCAGCTGCATAAGTTCCTGATCGCCTTCCGCCGTAGCTTTGGCCGGCTTGATCAGATAGAGGAACATGCTTTTGGCCACATGGGCCAGATGGTAATGATGAATGTTCCGGCGTGCATTTTCATGAATAATGTCCGTCACGATTTGGATGCTCTCCTCGGTCAGTCCGGCCGTCAGGCAGCGGGCCAAATGATCCATTTTCTCCAGTGGAAAATAAACGTCACCCACATACTGTACCGCCGCGGTATCGATCACGGTCTGCGCCTCATCCTGTACGTTCCGGTAAAGCATCCCGTTCAAGATGTCCTGATAAGCGGACAGAAGATTCGGGACATGAGCCTCATACTCCTTGCTGACAAAGGAACGGAGCACATATCCAGGCAGCACATCGCGGTTCGCTTCCTGAATGAAGGCAGCCCAGCCGGATATCACCGTCTGCCGGTCGCCGCCTTGCGGTATGCCCAGCAGGATAAGAAACTGCATCTCCCGCTGGTGAAACACTGCTGTATAGCCCGCACCCGCCATGCTGCCAAGTTCCTTTCGAAGCAGCTCAGTCACTTGCCGGGGCTCCATCGCGGGATGAGAACGATCCCCCTTCTGGGAAAGCCTCAAATCAAGGGATGCCATCACAAAGCTGCGGTCCCGGAAGAAAAACGGCTCATACTTCAGCACATCCCGCGCGATGTCGCTGGAGCGTTGGCTTTCCAGCACCCGGAAGAACGCGTTCCTGCACATATCGGCCTCGGCTCTCTCCATCCGCTGCCTTAGCGCCTCGTTCTCGCGCTGGACTTTGACGATGCCGCTGTAGATTTTCCGAAAGTCATTCCCTTTGACGCGGCCCTCTCCGAACAGCTGAAGAATGCCTTTGACCGGCAGGTACAGATAGACGCTGAGCAGCCCTGACAGCATCACCGCGCTCACAATGGCGATAACCATAATGATCCGGCTGCCGCTGGCCACGGTATCGATATTCTGGAATTGATAAGGCATCTTATCAATGTAAATGAAATCGTTGTAATCCGACTGGTACACATGATACTCGAAGTCACCGCGGGTCAGCGAGTCTTCCTGAGACTGGTTAAAATAGACGTCGTTCAGCACTTCGACCAGGTCCCAGTTTTTTTCCGTGCTGAGCACGATTTTCCGGTCGCCGTCCAGCACGATCATGGACGATCCCGGAATCATGGAGGACATGTTCACATGCTGCAGCAGCTTTTCCGCATTGATCAGGATAATCACGTTTTTATCCGACAGCCTGTATTTGTTACCGTCCATGACGGCGATGAGCTGCCGGCTTTGCGGTTTGGACCCTTCCGTCTGCATCATGTAATCGGAAGAAGGAAATACCGTAAACGGACGTTTGGATTTGGAAAAGCTGCGCCAGTACGAGGCATTGTACGTATCGTGTCTGTACTTGTTCTGGAAGAGCAGCTTCATGTCGCTCGTTCCATTAGCCGTAATGGCCAGATCCTGGTTGTCGTAAAAAACGATGACATCTTCGATATAATCGACAGAAGAAATCAGCGATGCCAGATTATCTTGCAAATTATAGACCTGTGCCATATCCATGCGGCCGCCGTCTCCGGATTTGACCGGATCAAATGGCAGTCCGTGGATCGTAAAAATCAGGTTGTTGACCGTCGTAAAGCTGCTGTCGAACGCCTGGATGATATTTTTAACGACGAGCCGATTGTTTTGCGTAACTTTGTCATAGATGCCGGAAATGGATTTTTTGTAAACGACATAGCTTGATGCAGACATGATCATGATGACTAACAGCAGAGAGCAGAAGATTTGCAGTAGTCCCCGGTTTGCAAGCAGCCGATTCATTGGCGTCACCTCTCATGATGACAACTATTCCACATCCGTCCGCTTAACCCTTCTCGGAACCTAACATGACCCCTTTGGCAAAATACTTTTGGGCAAAAGGATAGATCAGCAGCACCGGAATCATCGACAGCACGATTGTGGCGTTCTTGACCGCCTGCGGTGCGAGGGCCGCCCGGTCCACGAGTCCGGCATCATTTTCGCTGTTAAAAATGAGCATATCGCGCAGGACCACCTGAAGCGGATACATCTCCTTGTCGTTCAAATAAATGAGCGGAAGGAAGAAGCTGTTCCAGTGGCCCATGAAAAAGAACAGGCCGATCGATGCCAGCGCCGGCTTGGAAAGCGGAATGACGATACTGAACAGAATCCGCGTCTCCGATGCGCCGTCGATGAGGGCCGCCTCACGGATCTGCGACGACATATTCTCATAGAAGCTCTTCAGTATGATCAGCTCCATCGTCCAGATTGCGTTTGGCAGCACAAGCGACCAGACCGTATCCGTCAGTCCCAGCTTCTGAACGACGATGTATGTGGGGATAATGCCGGGATTGAGAAACATCGTGACAATGATCCCCAGCATGAACACCCTCCGCCCGAAGAAATTGGGCTGGGACAACGGATACGCAGCCACCGCCGTAAACAGCAGATTGATGAAGGTACCCAATGCCGTATAGTAAATGGAATTCAGATAAGCTCTGGGAATCGTGTTGTTGCTCAGCACTTCTTTGTAGGCATCGAGATTAAAGCCTTTAGGAAACAGGAATACCTTGCCCTGAATGACCGAAGCCGTGTCGCTGAACGAAATGACCGTGATGTAGAGCACCGGATAGAGCGTCGCAATCGCGATGCAGGCCAGGATCAGGGCGTTGACGATGCTGAAGACCGATATTTTGCGTTCTCCTACCATAGCCCTTTCCCTCCGATCTTCCGGCTGATTGCGTTTGCACCAAGGAGCATCGTCATGGCCACCAGCGCTTCAAACATGCCGACCGCGGCGGCATAGCTGTAATTGGATTCGAGCAGTCCTTTCCGGTACACATATGTCGAGAAGACGTCGGCCACGTTGTAGGTCATCGGATTGTACAGCAGCAGTACCTTTTCGTAGCCGATTCGGATCATCGAGCCTGTTTTCAGGATGAACATAATGAGCATCGTCGGCATGAGACCTGGAATCGTAATGTGCCGGATCATGTGAAACCGGGAAGCGCCGTCAACACGGGCCGCTTCATACAGCGTCGGATTGATTCCCGCAATCGCGGCCAGGTAGATGATCGACTCGTAGCCGATCGTGCCCCAGATCTCGGAGATCACATAGATCGGACGGAACCAGCCGGGATCGACGAGAAAGTACTTTTTCTCAAAGCCGAACGCAGAAAGCAGCTGGTTGAGCAGTCCGTTCGTCGGCGACAGGAAATCGATGATCATGCTGCTGATTATGACGACTGACAAAAACGCCGGCAGGTAACTGAGCGTTTGCACCGATTTTTTAAACCACTTGGTCCGGACCTCGTTCAGCAGGATCGCCAGCAGAATCGGAAACGGGAAGCCGAAGATCAGCGTGTAAAATCCAAGCAGCAATGTATTGCGGAACAGCATCCAAAAGTCCTGATTGCTGAAAAATTTAACAAAATGCTTCAGGCCGACCCAATCGCTGCCCATCACCCCGGAGAATACGCTGTAGTCCTTAAAAGCGATAATCAAGCCGTACAGGGGACCGTAGCGAAAAATGATATAAAAGAGAATACACGGGATAAAGAGCAGCAGCAGTTCACGGTCCCGCCGGATGTGCTTCAGCGTTTCGTTCAAACGTCCCTTGTTCGGTTTCTTCATAAGTCTTCAAATCCTCATTGATTTATTTCGCCGCGTCGTAACGTTTTTGGGCATCATTATAAATTTTCATCAGGTCGTCCAGGCCCTGCTTGGCGATTTGCTTCTTGAAATTTTCGAACTGTGCGTCGCCGTAAGATTTATCCAGAATATATTTGGCGTTGAATTCCTCCGCCGCTTTCTGAAGCGATGTTTGCAGCTCCGCCATCGTGGAAATTTCATCATCGGTGAAGTTCAGGATCGGATCCATCGGTTCTCTCTTGTCCTCTTTCATGATTTTGTCCTGGGCTTCCTGTTCTTTTTCGGAGAACTTATAGTACACGCTGCGTTTATCCGGTCTGAGGTAAGCTCCTTCCAGCCACATGCCGTAGCGGTCTTCCAGCACGCCGATATCGACAAGCGGGAGATCCTTGAGCTCCGGATACACCGGACGGCCGTCCTGCCCCCATTCGAAGTTGACGCCCTCCACACCGACGGTCATCAGCTCGCCGCCCGAAGGACTGGTGAGGTAATCGAGCAGTTTAAGCGCCGCTTCCTTGTTCTTGTTGTTGGCAACGGCAATGCTGAAGTCGGATACTTTCGGAAGGGTTCTGACATGGCCCGTTGGGCCGACCGGGTTCGCGTATCTTAAATCATAATCCGGATTTTTGTCCTTCACCTGGTTGTAGAACAAGTCGAGTCTGCCGATCCAATCCCAGGTCACAAACGATTTGTCGGTCGTCATTTTCGTCGTCCAGGAATCCTGCGTATCCGTCAGAAACTCGGGATCCATCAGCCCTTCGTTGTACAGCTTTTTCATAAAATCAAGCATATCCTTGTGCTCCGGCTGAACCGTCGCATATTTCCACGTTCCGTCCTTTTCGTCGTAATACGCCGGATAGTTGTCGCCATTGCCGATGCCCCATCCGAAGGACCAATCTCTGAAGATGTTGGCCAATCCTTTGGAAGCATACGGATAAGAATCCGGGTAAATCTCCTTGAGCTTCTTCAGAGCCTGGTAGAATTCTTCTGTATTTGTCCATTCCTTGATGCCGTTCTTGTCAAAAATGTCTTTCCGGTACAGGAAGCCGTGATTGACATCCCGGTTAAGATCGTAGATCGGCCACGTATAAATGTTGCCTTTTTCGTCGCCAAACGATTTAATGACCCAGTTGTTTTCCTGCAAATACAATTTGGAGAAGTTCGGCAGCATGTCGGCATATTCGTTGATTGCGACTACGCCTTTTTGCTGGCCGATTTTTTTCAGTTCAGCCGGCTTCAGCCCGATAAAAATGTCCGGAAGTTTGCCGGAGGCCACCACAACCTTCAATTTGTCCTGATACGTTTGCGGGGAATACGTTTGGAACTCGACCTTGATCCCCGTACGCTTCTCCAGCTCCTGGACGATCAGCTTGTCGTCGCCGATTTTGGCCGAGTTGCTCGACAACATAAATTTAATCGTCGTCGGCTTATCAACCAGCGGCAGCTTTAATCCGCCGGTGTCGCCATACTGCTCGGTGCTGCTTCCGGCTCCGGCGCCTCCGGTTGTTGCAGGTTCCGCTGCCGGTGCTGCTCCCTCATTGGAAGTTTTGCTTCCACCGCTGCAAGCGCTGAGTACGAAGATGAGCATCGTGACTGCCGCAACCATACTGATCCACTTCTTTGCCATACTCTTTCCTCCTTCATGTTTTGGGGCTCATCTTGGGGGTGTTACGATTTTCGGTGTTCGTGATTCACCGGTAATCCCATCATAAAAACGCTTCCACCTGCGGTAAACAGCGTGATTTCCTTGGGCTTGGAATTTACCGAACCACGAGCACCGAAATGGCTGAAAATGCTGCTGCATCAAGCTTTTGAGCGGTGTGGAAAATGCTAAATCGGTAGAAATATATCAAATTCTCCGCTTTCGGGATGTCAGGTTTTTATCATTTTCTACGCGTGATTGGATTTCGTTTCCAGCCACAGGTTCAGTTGCCCGCGGACAAAATCGTCGTCGTTCAAATGGGGATAATCCCGATATATCCGGTCGATTTCTTCCGCCTGCCCAGGAGAAAGCGTCTCTTCCGGATTCAGGCACCAGATCCCTCGCATCAGCCCCTGCCTCCGCAGCACTTCGTGAATGCCCGGAATACAACCGGCAAATTGGTGGGCGGGATCGAAAAATGCAGCATTGGTGTCGGTCACCTCCACATTCCGTCTCAACCATTCTTCCGCAATGGTGCCTCCATCGCGAACCTGCTTGATTTCCTCCAGCAGCTCTACGGCTTTCCGCGTCCATACCGCCCAATGGCCGAGCAGTCCGCCGACAACCTTCTTCTCCACGAGCTCACCGTCCACCCGGAACCGGTAAGTCGTGAGTAGATCAACAATGATATTGTCGTCGTTGCCTGTGTACAGGGCGATTTCGTCGCGGCGGCTGGAATAACAGACGGCCCTGGCAACATCGAGGGTTTGATACCGGTTAAACGGCGCCATCTTGATGGCGACAACGTTGGGAATTTCGGCGAATTCCCGCCAGAAGTCAAAGCTGAAAATTCGCCCGCCCACGGAGGGCTGGAGATAGAAGCCGATGACGGGTATCTTTTGAGCTACTTCCCGTGTGCGCTCCAGCAGCTCTTCCTCGCTCCAATTCGCCAGTCCTCCCATGCTGAGCAGACCTGCATCATAGCCGAGCTTCCGCGCAGTTTCCGCCTCCCGGAGCGCTTGGGCGGTCGGACCGCATATGCCAGCCACCAAAATGAAGGGGCGCTGAAGCTGTGCGCGCTGGACCTCCTCGGCTGCCATCCGAAGGACAGGCTCGAACAAATCGACACCGGGGTCCCGGATTTCAAACTGGGTGGAATGGACGCCTACGGCGATTCCTCCTGCGCCTGAGTCTATATAGTAACGCGTCAATGCCCGCTGATGCCGCTCATCCAGCTTACGGTTTTCATCCAGTGCCAGAGGGTGGGCCGGGATGACCAGGCCGTCGTGCAGCGCTGCGATTTGCTCTGCGGTTAGCGAATGCTCCGGATTTTTCATATCAGAACTTCCCCTTTCTTTCCTGAAAATGCGTAGGTTTGCTCCATGTCGCCCCGCCCTGCCGAACCCAGTCCGCGATCCAGCCGATCATTTGCAGGAGGGATACCCTCGGATAGCCGAACAGCTGATGGGACTTCGACGCGTTGCTGAGCAGCGCAGTATCCGCCTCCGTCCCCGTAAACACCACTTCTTTGCCTAAACGGCGCGCCAACTCTTCCGCCGCCCAGCGGATCGACATCGTTTCCGGTCCCGTCACGTTGATGATCTGCGGCGGGTTGGCGCATTGGGTCAGGCAGCGCAGCGCCATTTCGTTCGCGTCCCCCTGCCAAATGACATTGGCGTAGCCCATCGTCACATCGACCGGCCTTCCTTCGTTGACGGACTTCGCCAGCTCCAACAGCACGCCGTACCGCATGTCGATCGCATAGTTCAGCCGGTAAATCGCCATCGGTGTACCGTACTGATGCGAGAAATACTCGAAGATCCGCTCCCTGCCGAGGCAGGACTGCGCATATTCTCCAACCGGTTCCGGTGGAGTATGCTCACTGGCTCCACCGCTGGCGACCGGGGTGAAGGGATACACGTTGCCGGAAGAAAACACAACGATCCTGGAATCGCGGTATTTCTCGGCGACCCTGCCGGGCAAATAGCTGTTCATCGCCCATGTAAAATGCTCCCTTCCCGTCGTTCCGAATTTATGTCCGGCCATGAAAATGACGTTCGGCACGTCGGGCAGCTGCCGGAGCTCCTGATCATTCAGCAAATCGCACGAAATCGTAGTCACCCCGGCATCCTCCAGTTCCTTGCGGGTCTCTTCATTCGAGAAGCGCGATACCCCGATGACCTTCTTGTTCATGCCCCCCATTCGTATCGCATTCGCGGCCAGTCTGGCCAGACTCGGACCCATTTTGCCACCAACGCCCAGCACGAGAATATCTCCTTCGACAGACATGAGGTCGGCAATGAGCGCTTCCGACGGCTGGGCCAGCCGTGCTTCCAATTCAGCTACATTTTTCATCCTTGTTCTTCCTCCCATTCAATCGTTTTCCACTTCATCATAAAGACTCGGCCTATATAAAGACAAATCTTTTAATTGTCTTTAAATTAGCGGGATTTTGGCGCAAAATAAAAGCGATACAGGTTCATTGCCTGTACCGCTAAGGTTCCGAATATTTAGCTGTTTGCTAAAGATTTTCTTTATAGAAGGCACCTAATTTTTCAACGGCTTTATTCACTGGCTCTGGTCTGTCGTACAGGTCATAATGGCTTGCCCCTTCAATAACGAACAAATCTTTTTTCACTGAAGCTGCTCGGTTATAAAGCTCGTGGCCATCCTTATATGATCCAAACGCTCCTTGTACACCACCGACAATGATTTGCAAAGGTTGAGTCAGTAAAGTTTCTGCCAAATGGAAAGCATCAAAGGCAATGATTGAATCTACACTGGTGAATTTCAATTTGTTTGGAGAGTTAGGGCTCTGACCTCTTGGTGTTCTATAGTAATCAACCGCTTGTACAAGATCCAGTTCAGTCATTCCCGCTTCTTCTCTTTCAGCATGACTGTTAGGAATCCACTGAACAACCAGAGGCTCGGCTCCACGTGCTTCAGCCGTACGTTGCAGGGCAACCTGCTCTAACATTTGGATTGGATCGTTTTCACGATATCCTCGACCTATATTCGCAACGGAAACTGCACCTACAGCTTTGATGCGCCGTTCTGTCATCGAAGCATTTACAGCATACCCGCCTCCTGCACAAATGCCTAACACGCCAATACGATCTTCATCGACATCATCCAAAGTCGTTAAGTAATCAACCGCAGACCGGATATCCTCAACACGTGAAGCCGGGTATTCAGCATAACGAGGCTCGCCATCGCTTTCTCCTTGATAGGATGCATCGAATACAATCGTTACGTACCCAAGCTCAGCAAGTTTCTCCGCATAAATGCCCGCCGTTTGTTCTTTACAGCTGCTGCCCGGATGAACGCAAACTATAGCTGGATTTTGTTTCTTGTCTTCAGCAAGTTCAGGTACATTTAAACTCGCGGCTATTTGCAGCCCATGTGCATGAAATTTCACATTCCTTTTGGTGACTGTCACCGTTAAAACCACCTTTATTCATATTTAATATACACTTGTGCGTATTAATCACCTCGTGTATATTTACTTTAAAATAAGGGGTCTGTTGATTCAATGACCACATCGCGCAATATGCGTGTTAATACACAAGTTGTTTTCATTGTGTACTATTAATGAAGGAGGACTGCTGCATGGTTAAAATAGATCGAAGAATTTTAAAGTCTCGGGAAGCTATTCAATCGACGTTTTTGCAAATGTTACTTCAGGAAGGGTTTGACGAAATTACGGTTAAAAAACTTACGGAAAAAGCTGACATTGGCCGAAAAACATTCTACCTGCATTATACTGATAAATATGATTTGTTAGACAAGATGGTGGACGACCATATAGCACAATTGCGAGTAATATGTGATCAAAAACAAGACATCGGGCTTATCGAAGGTTCGATATTATGGTTTTCTTATTTTGAGCAGCATAAACCATTTTTTGCAGCATTGTTTAAAAGTGAAGGTGCCTCAACATTTCGCAAAAAGCTATTGTCTTTTACTATGGCGGAGATAGACAAAAAACTTAATGAGGATTCGCTTCCGATTATTGATAAGCATATTTTTTTGAAGTTTTTAGGAACGGCAACCATGGGAGTTTTGGAATCCTATGTATTAGGAGAATTAGATAGTGATATTGAAGCTGTAGCAACGCAAGTTGTGCAGCTATATAAAACGCAATTAATCGGTTAACAAGATCGTTCATATCGTCAAACACGATGCCCAGGCATCCCCAAAAAAAAGGAGAATCTTCTTTAAAAGATTCCCCGCAGGTAAACATCTTTTATCGTTCTGGTGTTCGTTAGGCATTCAATCTTCCTTCCTGTTTAGTAGCTAATTGTTCTCATAACCATTTTCTCGAAAAAATTCAATCAGGCGCGTCTCCTGCTTCAGGCGAAGTCCTGTCCAAACAGATAAACCTGAATATTTGCCGCGGCCGCCCGCGCGGCACCTTCTCCATGCCGGCAATGGCCACCAGCCCATGATCGATCCACTGCAGCAGCAGCCGATGCGCGCTTCGTACCGTAATGCCGAGCAATGACGCCAGCTCATGGACCTTATAATCGGTTTGGCCGTACTTGGCCCGGTTATGAAGCAGCCGGCTCAAATACGCGCTGGTCATGCCGGCATCCACCGCATGCTTCATCAGCTCCGCATCGGTGAAAGACAGCACCACCCGGACCGGATCGGCCATCTCAAGCGGTCCGATCAGCGTCTCGTCCTCCCTGACGATAAAACAGGCATTCCCTCCTGCCTCCTTCGCCTTCCGCATCGCGGTTCGGGCATGGGTGCCGGCCAGACTGGCCGAACGGCCGAAGCCGATCCCGATGCTCAGCGAGATGCCGTGCGTCGTATTCACATCTTTGGCCAGCGGAATCGTCTTGTATCCGCCGCTTTCACGTTCGAAGATGCCCCGCGTCGTAAAAAATAGGTATTCGTCCCCGCCCTGGTGGGCCAGAAATCCGTCCAGCGATTCCACATAGTCGAGCACCATGCGGTGGATGTCCAGCTTCAGCTTCTGGACCTCATGCTCATTGCTCCGCTGCATGGCTACGCGTTCGAAATGGTCGACGTTGATCATCCCGACGACGATTTGGGACTCTTTGCTGCGCCGGGTCTCCGTTGACAGAAGCGCCCGCTCGAGCGCGACGACGATGTCTTGATCGGAGGGAAGCAGCCACTCGGAAGGGATGCCCCTTTCCTCCAAGCGCTGAGCCACTGCCTGCTGTCCTGTAAAAACGACGGAGCATCCGCCGGACTCAAATCCGGCTTGATGGAATGCAATCAGCTTATCCGGCGACGCATATACCGGGCCGTCATACACGTTCCACCGTTCATCCGTCATCCCTAAATCCCTGCACGCTCTGCGAACCATCGTTTCGGTGAGCGTATCCACCGAGATTCCCCGGTCAAGCAGGCCGCGCTGATGCGCCGCGAACAGCGCCTTATAGAGGCCCGCATCGGTTAACGGTACGTAATGGGCTGGAACGGTTACCCGTGGGTTTTCCTTGACCTTCCTATGAGACAACGGGTCGGACAGGAGCAGCACCTCCGTCTCACTGGCTAACCGTTCCGCCAGCATTGACGCCTCCGCCGCATCCTCAAATACCCGGGGAACGGCTTCAAAAGAAGGAAACGTCTCGATCACGCGCAGGATCTGTTCAACCAAACGTTTAGGCCCGATGATTCCGATCGGGATCTGATGAGCGGCCTGCAGACGTTGATAAAAATGATTCTCCTGGTTAGCTGGCAATTCTTGTCCCCCCGTTCGTATCCATTAGGAAGAAAACTCCGCTGGCTCTCCCAATATTCCTTCTCTCAGCCCTTTGAGGTCCAGCCCATCGACGACGAACGCGCGGCGAACCAGATCCGGAGCGACAAATTCATCGTACTTGCCGAGGTACGGGGCTTCTTCCGGAGCGAGGAGCTGTTCTTCGCCGCACCGGGAACATTCGGCCGCGATCTCCTGAATCAGCGTCCCGGCATCGCTGTTGCCGGCGACGACCATATAGTAAGGCTCCATCGGCACGATGGATCTCAAGGAGAGGCGATCCGCCAAGTGGTGCTTCAGCATCCGTTCCAGTGTGCGGAACTGCTTGCTGCCGACCCACGGCAGCACAAAGAGCGAATCGCCGCCGGCCGGAATGACGATATCGCGAAGCAGTCCGCTTTCTCTAGCCAGGCGCCGGGCTCGCTCCAAACGATTCACCGCCTGTGGCGACAAGTACGGATAAATCGCGGAATCGGCAAGCACTTCTCTCATTTTCCGCATCACTTTCGTGTGAATGTCGCCGCCCGATCCCAGCCACAGTGTGTCCACCTTACCTTTGGCCGCCTTAACATACACAGCTTTGTGCTTGGTGTCCACCTCCACCACTTTCCACAGCTTCCCGGCCAAGGAGAAGCAATAACCGGGCGGCGGTACCGTCGTGATAGAGCCGATTTCCTCGGAGCCGTTATACACGACGTGGTCCTCGTCATCCTTAAACACCGCATAAAAACGGTAGTTATTCACGATCTTCTCCCCCGTCAGCCCGATGATGAGGGTCTGTTCTTCGGTCCATTGAATGTGGTCGGTCTGGATCAGGTAGCTGAGAAACACTTTGAACTCATCAGGTGTCACATGTTTAAACGAAGGAAGCGTAAGGACCGCACGCGCCAATTCGGCGGGTTCACATTCCCCTATGCTCTTCAGCATGCTCATTGTCTGGTGGTACAGGGTCCCGACAGGCATCCGGCGGATATCATGAGGCTCCACCCATTTATAGCGCACATAGAGTTCAATGACCGCGATGGCCCGAAGCAGGGTCCAGGGCATTCTGGCCGGAAGCGGTGCTTCTTCATCTACTTCCTCCTGTACGACAAACAGCATTTCCGAAGCGGAGTCGCCCCTGCGTCCGGACCGGCCAAGCCGCTGGACGAAGCTGGAGGCGCTGTACGGCGCGCCGAGCTGCACCACCCGCTCCAGCTCTCCCAGGTCAATGCCCAGCTCCAGCGTCAGCGTTGCCGCCGCCACGGCCGGACCCGGCCCGATCTTCAGCGCGCTCTCGGCTTCCTCCCGCAGCATAGCTGAAATGCTGCCGTGATGCACATAAAAGACGTCCGGCTGGCTGCGTCTGGCCGCGACCCTGCGCATTTCCAGCGTCGTCAGCTCGGCATCGGACCGGCTGTTCGTAAAAATCAGCGCTTTCTTCAGGTGCGTCGTCTCGTAAATATACTCATAGTACGCTTTGCGTGCGTTTTGCAGCTGCTCCGCCTGCTCCTCGTCCCTCGCATCGGGAAACGAAAAATGGTCGACCCGAAGCCGCAGCTTGCGGCCGCCCGGCGATGTGACCACGGATACTTGCTCGGGACTACCCGCACCGAGCCAGGCGGTCGCCGAATCGTAGTCGCTCAAAGTGGCGGACAAGCCCACTCGTCTAGGACGGCAGCCCGCCATCCGCTCTAACCTGGTGATCTGGCTCAGCACTTGAATCCCCCGGTCTGCACCCATAAACGCATGGACCTCATCGATAATGATGTACCTGAGGTCCTGAAATAGCGCCGGGATCGCATTCGGACGGTTCATCAGCAGCCCTTCCAGCGACTCGGGGGTAATTTGCAGAATGCCCGAAGGATTTCGCATCAGCTTCGTTTTCTCCGCCTGAGATACGTCGCCGTGCCAGTGCCATACCGGGATCCGCGATTCGATCAGCAGGTCCTTCATCCGCTCAAACTGGTCGTTAATGAGCGCCTTGAGTGGTCCAATGTACAAAATCCCCACAGATTTCGCCGGCCGCTCGTGCAACTCGGACATGGCCGGAAAGAAGGCCGCCTCCGTCTTGCCGGAAGCCGTACCGGCCGCGATCAGCAGATGATTGCGCGTATCGAAGCAGATATTGAGCGCTTCGACCTGTGCCGGACGGAGCGTCTCCCACCTTTTTTTGTAAATATACTCCTGAATGAAAGGGGCAAGCTTGTAAAACGGGTTACCGCTCATAGTTCGAACTCCGCCAAAAAGTCGCTGACTTCGTCCGGATCGGCATCCGCCGGCTTCACGCTGCGCTCCCCGACCAGCTGCTCAAAGGTAATTCCCGGATTCTGATGCAGGGTATGAAGCAGATCCATATAATCGCGGATCACTTCGCGCGGGGTCAGCAGCTGATCCGCTCCGAGCCGGCCGGCCGCATTTTCCATAAACGTAATAATTTCGCCGCTGCCGACACCAGGCTCATATCCATAATGCATGGCATGAATCCGCGTCAGCTTTTCCAACAGGATGAAAATTTCTTCACTCGACAGCATCTCCAGCTTAATGATCGGTCCGGAGTAATTGGCGAAGCCGCTTCCCGCATACCGTCCTTCGATCAGGCGGGAGCGCAGCGCTTCGTAGCTGAAGAGTCCCCTGCGCTCATCTTCCACAAACTGGGGCGTTCCCCCGATAAAGATGCCGAGATGCTCGGCTTTCCCCTGCATCGTATCATTGAACATCGTCAGCAGCTTCTCATAGTTGCTCTGCCGGGAAACGCTGTTCGTAATTTTGTACAAATTGACCGCTTCGTCGATGAAGAGCAGCAGTCCTTTATATCCGATTTTTGCCGTAAACTCCGCCCACAGCTTCATGTAATCGTACCAGTTGTCGTCATCGATGATCACGCCCACCTCAAGCTCGCGCCGCGCTTCCGTCTTCGTCGGAATTTCACCGCGAAGCCAGCGCAGTGCCGCCTGCTTACGGTCGTCGTCCCCCAGCTTATAACCGTTCCAGTAGACGGACAGGACCTTGGCGAAATCAAACCCGTGCACCAGGCTCTGCATCTGCGAAGTCACCGTAAAGATCCGCTGCTCCACCTCTTCATGGAGTCCAGCGTCATTCGGACGGAGTCCCTTCTCCTGCATCGCGGACTGCTGCAGGCCGGCGATCCATTTCTGGAGGATAGCCTCCAAAGCTCCCCCGTCCGGCCGCGTGCGGGTAGATAAATGGGTCATCAGCTCACGATACGTGGCCAATCCCTGGCCTTTCGTTCCCACCAGCCGCCTTTCCGGAGACAAATCGGCATCCGCCACGACAAAGTCGCGGTCCATGGCATAATTGCGGAAGGTCTGGAGCAGAAAGCTTTTTCCGCTGCCGTAACGGCCGGTAATAAATTTGAAGCCCGCTCCTCCTTCGGCGATGTTGTCCATATCCCTTAGAATGGCGTCCACTTCGGCCCGACGTCCCACGGCGACATGCTCCAGCCCTACGCGGGGCACGACGCCCGCCGTCAATGAATTCACGAGCGCAGTGGTCAGCCTTTTGGGTATCTTCACTTCATTCATTCGTTTCATCCTTTCAAGTTCTCAAAGCAATCCATATATTCCTGGGCGATTCGGTCCCCGTCAATGACCAGGTCGCCGATCGTCTCCATGGCCAAGTCATTAATCTCATCGATGATCAAACCGGGCATCGTCCCGTGACGGTCAGCCACTTGGTTTAAGTCTGCATTCGGAGTTGATCCTGTCAAAACACGCAGCGCCTCCAGCTGGTATGGTGCCAGCATCTCCGCAAAGCGGACCCATTCCTCATCCAGCCCGGAGGTGTCCCAAGCTGCCGAGTCGGCATTCGTCGCTTCGACGGATTCTGAGGGCCCCGAATCAGTACTTGCTGCATAATTATCGTCTGCCAGAAGTTCCGGACTGTGATCCGTTTCCGTTATGGGGGCAGGTTCCTGATCGGAGCTTACATCTGTAACCAATACTTGGCCAGACCCCAACTCCAACCGGGGATCCGTCTCCGGAACGCTTGCAGGTTCCCTAGACTCTTCAGAATGAAGAGCAACGACAGGATGGATGGTCAATCCTTCACCAGACGGATCCGAATAGACGGCGCTCGACTTATTTGCAGGGGCAACCGTTTCCTCGTCTTTCTCCTCTGTCGTGCCCGGTTCTTCAACGGTGAGCATGCTACGGACATATTCAGTGTCCTTCTGCAGTGAAGCGAGCTTGTCCGAATCGATCACAATCGCCGGTCTTTCCTCCTGGCGGCCGGTCAGCTCACGCTTCAGATAAAGCTCCACTAGACGCTCGACCGATGGTGCGATTTCTACACTTCTTAGACGTCCCTTAAATCCGCGGTGTTCCCGCAGCTTGTTTTCCGTGTACCGGATAATTTGCGTCACCCAGCTCCGCAGTGGAGCATGGTTGCGGATCGGAATGGTGGTCACCGGAAGTAGACGTCCATACAAACGGGCATCGTACACCGCTCTGTGGAACAAATACCTTTCAGTCGTTTTTGGCGGAATATCCGGTGCAAACAATTCCTTCCATTGATCGTTTTCCTTTTCGCGCAAATAACCGGCAGCCAGCGATACGATCCGCGGAATATGATAATCTAAATCCTCTTGGCCCGCTTCCACATAAAACCTGCTGTCCTGAACATCATAATCGCTTAAAATAAGCAGCAATTCCATCGGAATCTGCAGCAGTTTGTCTTGGAACAAACGAACGAGCTCCAAATCCATCAGCTCATGGGACAGCAGGCTTCCCGCCTTTTGCGTAATTTGAACCAACGGAATATCAAGCTTGTGAATAAGCACAAAGTCGGCGGTCCATTCCTTTAAATAATGATCCAGCCTGGGGAACTTGTCCCGGTAAGCCGTCCAAATCTCATCCAGCAGCCTGTATCCTTCCCTGGGATCGGTCCAGCCGACTTGATGAATCAGCTCATAAACGTATATGAAGACATAGGACAGATCCGTCTGATGATAACGACCCTGCCGCACTTCGCTCCTCCAGTAAAAATACCATTTCCGCTGAGCCTCGGTCATCTGCTGATAAGTCGCCCAATAGCTCATAAATGGAACAAATGGGGCCGGATCGCCAGTTTCATCCGCTCTTCCAAGCGCTTCCTCAGCAAAGGCCTGCTCCCGGCTCTCCATACTAAACGTTATGGATTTCGACGGAGTGATGGCCGCTGGATCCCGGGCGGGAATACGCATTCCTTCACCGGCATCTCCGCCCAGGTCGATTTCCGTAAATTTAATGGGTCCTCTATCGTTATTGTTCACGTATATCCATCCCTAACCGGTGATTTCCAAGCTAAATCCGAACCAGTCTATCTAGATTTGCAAGACTAACATCATGAATTAAAAATATTATATCATGGCAGCCCCGAAACTTTATGGAATTTCAATTTCATTGTATGTGTTGATTATAGAACGCACGTTCGCTGGTTTCAAGGCCGGAATCGAAACGCACGCAAGCCGGCGCCAAAATTTCTGGCGCCGGCTTGCGGCAGGCAGGAAGGCTTAACCGCCGTTTTCCCCCTCTTTTTAGACATGCTATTTTTGCGCGATGAGCGTGTACATCATTTTCGCTGTTTCTGCGCGGGTGACTTGACCCTGCGGATCGAACTTGCCGCCGCCTTTACCGTTCATCAGACCGAATTGACCGGCTTCCGTAACAGCCTGCTTCGCCCATCCGGATACGTTTTGCATGTCGGCAAAGCTGCTGGATGCAGCCGATTCGCCGCTCCAGTTCACCGCTTTGGCCAGCTTCACCACGATGGACGCAGCTTCCTCGCGGCTGATCGGATCCTGAGGTCTGAATTTGCCGCCGCTTCCTTGGATGAATCCGAGTTTTGCTGCCTCAGCCACCGCGCCGGCGTAATAGCTGTCCGCCGGGACATCCGTAAAGGCCGAACTTCCCGAAGCTTGCGAAGTGGTGCCCATCATTCGCATCGCCAGCGTGAGGAAATCCGCACGGCTGACGTTCAGCTTAGGCCCGAATCGGTTCTCGTCGATTCCGTTAACCAGATGTTTGGCCGCCAGCTTGCCGATGTATTCGTCCGCCCAGGAACCGTTCATATCCGCAAATTGTTTATGATACTCAAGCACAGCGAACGGAGCAAGGTGATCTGCCGTAAAGCTGACCGTTCCACCGCTGAAATGCCCGCCAAGATATTTAGGCTGGCCGCTGCCCAGCTCATAAACCCCAGCGTAATCGGTATCCAGTTTTTGCAGCTGCTCAGGGGTGGGCTTACCCTCAACCGTCACGGGGCCGCTCAGATTCTGGATCTCGGATTCAGCCTGACCATTGACCTTGACCAGCTTAACTGTGTATACCGGTCCGGCAAGACTATAGTCGGATCGGGAACCAATGGCATCTCGTACAGCTTGGCTGGCTGTACTGTTCATCGTCGCATCCATACGCAGTACCAGCTGATGTGCATCGGTCAGCGAGCCCGGCCAAGATGCCGCAGGCACCGTAACCGTCATGTCAGGTCCGGCAACGATCAGCGACAAACCGTTTTGTTTGGCTTTGGCCACGCTGGCTGCAGGCAGGGACAAGGAAGCCGCCTGTTGTCCTTGGCCGTTCGCTCCGTCAAGCGTGATGACGATTTTGCCATTCGTACTTTCGGTCATTGCTTGGTCCAATGCCTTCACATCGGCTTGATAGCTTCCGTTCGTGCCCGGCTTCAGCACCACGGTTCCCTTATTGCCGCCTGTTCCCGGATTAGAAGGTATTTCAGGGGAAGTGGCGTTTCCGTTGCCCGGTTGTGACGGCGTTGTTCCGCCGCCATTTCCGCCACCGTTGCCTCCACTGCCGCCCCCGTTGTTTCCACCGTTGTTTCCTCCGTTACCCCCGCCAGGGTTGCCGGAATTGTTTTTCCCGGTATAGAAGCCCCAAATATCGGAGAGCGTGCTGCCGCTGTGCGCGTCTTCCGCTTTTACATACCACTGCTGGTAGCTGTCCGCAGGCAGCCCGTTCCATAACGCAGATGCCTGGGACCCGCTAGCCACTTCACGGCTGCTTCCGATTTCGCTATCGGTGTACACTTTGACGCTGATGTAATCCGTCGCAACCTGTTTGGTTTTCGGCTGGAGATCCAGGACCAGGTCAAACTCGTCCTTGCCCGGATTTTCCTGCGGATCATAGTAGTTATAATCGTTCAAATATGGCGAATACGTTTTGATGTGAAGCTTGTTGTTCTTCATATCGAACTGCATAAGACGGATGTAACCCAGCCCGCCCTCAGGCGCTCCCTGGTAATCGGCGAGCATCTGATAGACGTTGCGGTCCGGCACGCCGTCGCCGTTGTCATCAAGCTCATCCACTTTCAGCTCCGCGTCGTGATAATGCCCGGACAGCGCAGCGATGACATTCTTGTTCGGCTTCACGACTTTTTCGAAAATTTGGTCCGCAATCGGTGCGCGGTTATTCGATACGAGCATGTACTCATGCAGGCACAGGATCGCTTTGCGTTCCGGATACTTGGACACCACTTCGTTCATCCATTCGATTTCGTCGTCCCCGAGACCCCAACCCATGTAGACGATGATAAAGTCGTTTCCGTTCGAAGATACCAGGTCGTAATGACCGCGGTTGTTGTCATAGGAGCCGGCAAACGTCGAGTTGTTCTTGAACCGGTCTTCCCCAAAATACTCTTTGAACTTCGTATAATCGTTGTCCTGATGGCCCACGTCGTGGTTACCGGCCAGTACGCCGTAAGGAATGCTGGCATTCTCCAGCACCTTCATGTCCTTGTCGGCTTCGACCCACTGATACTCTTCATAGGATTTGTCGACGACGTCGCCCGTGTGAATGACGTATTGAATATTCATTTTCTCCTTCTGGGCAGCGATCCAGTTGACGATATCCTGATAAATTTTTGGATAGCTCTGCGAATAGTACTGAGTGTCAGACATCCAGACGAACGAGAAGTCGTAAGGATCTTCCTGCTCCGGCGAAGGCTTGGTGCCTGCGGCCGCCCCCTCCGCCGCCGCGGCGATTTCGTCCTGCACCATGACGTCGATCGCTCGGCCGGACGCATAATCTCCCGCCTTCACGGTTGCGTTCAGCTCAAAGTCTTCGGCTCCGGCGATCACATGATCAAGCTGGATCCATTTGCTCTGCGAAGGACTCCAGGCATACAGGCTGACCTTGCGGCCTTCGAGCGATTTTCCTTTCCAGTGGATATCCACGCGGTCCGTCGCTTTCACGGATGGGTCAAGCTTCACTTCGAATCGCTGGTAAGGGAACTTGTCTACCGACTCGTTCACCAAATATTTGCCGTCTTCCGCACTGATTTTGGCGTAATCTCCCGGATTCATTTGCGTTTCGCCTGTAGGAGCCATTTCCTTCGGAGGCTCGGTCACTGAAGCGTTCAAGTACCCTGTAAAGTCCTCCGTCCGGCTGCCGTCGTATTTATACCCCTTGTAAAAGAGCACATTCAACGGGTCCTGGCTCGGGTCCTGCACCTTGACGGTCAGATTGGCGCTGCTTCCCACGTTCGTCTGCCCTTGCTGCGGGCTGACCAGTTCCGGAGCCAGTGGATTCTCGTCCGGCACTATGAATTTTACGGTCCGTGTGGTTTCATTGCCCGCTTTGTCCACCGCATGTATGGTCAGCGAATGTTCTCCGCCTTTCAGCGATCCGGACGAAGTTTGATACGGAAGCTTGATGCTCTGATCGTCCAGCTTCACGTCAACCTTGTCCACACCCGCATAAGCGTCCTCGATTTCGGCATCCAGCGTAAACTCACCGCGGTATTCCTTGCCGTTTTCGATCGATGGCTTGATCTCCGGAGGCGTATTATCCACGATGACGGCAGCCTTATATTCATCCGTTCCGTCCGTCACTTTGATTTCGTGCGGGCCGTCTGCCGCTTCGAGCGTGTTCCAGGCGTAAGCCTTGGACTTCAGCTGGTCGGCAGTCAGGTTAAACTTGAACCCAACAGACTCGTTTTTCCCGGCGGAATCCCCCATTTTGATCACTTGATCCTTAACGCCATAGGCCGGATCCCAGATTTCGGTTCCGTCCGCCAGCACGAGCCTTACGTTCTTGATCTCAAAATCGTCCTTGTTCTCTTCCGGACGGTCGTCAAACGGGCCCGTTTTGGAACCGGCGCGAACATAAATGATATTGTCCTCGTCCGCCTTGAGGCGATCGGCGCTGATCGGGAACGAAAGCGTCGTATACGTTGTGATCGGGTCCAGGAACGTATACAGGATCGATTTGTCTCCGAGCTCTGCTGGTCCCATCGTCACTGCATTTTTGAAGTAGTAGTCGACATTGACCGCATCGAAAACAAAGTAAGCGTCATGCTCAAGCTGGGTGAACGTGTTTCCAACCGCAACCGGTTTGCCGTCAATGCTCAGCTGCAGTCTGTCCGATCCTAGGGATTCGGCCGTGCCTTTAATGGTGCTTGTCCCCTTAATGATCTGTTGGTCCTTCACGTTCAGCCGCAGCGGAGAAGAATCCGGTCCACCCGTAACGTCTACTTTGACCGGATCGGTTTTCGTTTCGTTTACGCCGTCCGACGCAGCAAAATAATATTCGATGTATTTTCGGCCGATCAATTCGGCAGAGGACAGCTTGTAGTGGTACATCGTATCGTTGAAGTCCTCGGACAGATTATGCAATGTATAATCGCTCTGCTTGTCGGAGCGCACGTATACCTGAACGGACCGGACTTCCGTGTCGTCCTGCGCATCGGCGATCAGTTCGAGGCTCTTCGACTGTTCGATTTCCTTAACCTTCGTTACATCTTCGATCGTCGGAGGATTGTTGTCCTCTTCCTGATGGACCGGCTCACTTGGAACTTGAGAGGTCGCTACCGATCCTGGCGATGCCGATTGAGTCCCGGTACTTGCCTTGATCATTGTCGTGCTGCCGTTCTGAGGGTAAGCATAATGCAGCCCCATATTTTCCTTGGTTTCGTCGCCTTTGGTGCCGTTCTCGTACAAGGTATCCGCGTCATAATAAGCCGCCGAAATTTCCTTGCCGGTATTCGTTTTAATGACAATCGCGCGGCGCCCGGAATTGGACATCCCGTCGCTCTGAATCATAAACAGGTTTTGGTTTTCTACCAGATTCGTTTTGTAGAAATCGTTGAATTGTTCCGCCGTGTATGACTGGTTGGCGCTGTTTTTGATCCAGAAAACGACCGTTCCCTTCGATGGGATGACAAAGTCCTCCTTCGTCGATGGCCATACGACATCACCGGCCGCCCCTTTATCCGGGTAGCGGTAATACAGCTTATAGTTTTTAAAAGATACCGGCTGGTCCGTATTGTTGTACACTTCAATCGCTTCGTATGCGTCTGTCGACGTCCCAGACACGTTCGTAGTATTCGGGACAAGCTCCGTGACCAGCAGCGGAGGTGCCTTAGCCGGATCAAACTCGGGCAGGTTCACCTTGGCGGAGTATGCTTTCTCCGTCTGGTTGGCTGCGATGCGGTAATCGATTTGGGACTCAACCAGCGCCGCGGCTGGAATGGTCGCCTTATAGTCTCCCGTACCTTGAGCGTCTGCCATCGGGATCACCGTATATCTCGCTTGGCCAGGCGTTTTGTAAAGGAGTTGAACAGGAGTCGGAGTGCCGTCACTGTTCTTGCCCGGATTCTCAACATGCGCCTGAATCTCGAGGTCCTGCACTTCGACGGACGTTGGCGGCGTATGGCTGATGACCGTCTCGCTTCCTTCCGGCACCTCAACCGGAACGAGCTGTGCGGAGTCAATCGTTCCCGGTGTCGCCGGGACTTGTCCGGAAGCAGGCATCACCGCCATTTGCACGCTGCCTTCGGCCGGATGCTGAAACAGGATGCCCTGATTCGTCTTGACATGCTGGGCTTCATAAGAAGCCGTCACAATGATGCTGCCTGTGCTGTCCTTAATAGACAACGTTCTAGCGTCACTATTGGCCATGCCACCGCCGCCGTTGATCCGGAACAGGTTCTGTCCCTCCAACAGGCTCGTTTCGAAATTTACGTTAAAGCTATCCTGGGTCTCGGCATCGTTCTTGCCGTTCATAATCCAGAATACTGCCGGGCTGTGCGCAGGAATGATCATATCCCCATCCGTGACCGGCTTCCAAGTGTTTGTATTATTGTAGAAGAATGAATAGTCCTTGAAATTGATGGCCTGATCCGTGTTGTTATAAACTTCGACATATTCGTAAGCATCAGCCGAAACACCAGCCACGTTGGCTGTATCCGGAACCATCTCGGTAATCAGCAGCGGCAGCCCGGCTGCGGAAATGTTCGCTACCGTATCCTGCCCGGTGCCTGATTCTGTTTCGCTGGCCTTAATTGGCGCGCTATAAGCGATTGTCTGCAGCACCTTGGACTGCTCGTCCAGCAGCGTTATCGAATAATTCAGAATCGTGCCCTTAAGCGCCTCTGCTGGAATAATTGCATTGTATGTATCCTGCTTGCCTTCGACCTGTACCAACGGTACCGATGCTTCGGTGTTCCCGTCCACCGCATAATTCACGACGCCTGACCAACCAGCCGCGGCTGTTCCTGTGATGACTGCGCTCACCGTGAAATCCTGATCGGCCAAAACTTCAGCAGGTGCCTGATGATCGATCTGCAGCGTATTTTGCGTTTCCTGACCCTCCTGCGGAGTCTCCGTGTTCGTGCTGTTGTCTGCTGCGGGGGCGCCGGGATCGTTCACCGGCTCTGCCGTAACGACAGGCGCCGTTTGATCGTTCAGGCCGTCTGCATAGCTGACGGGTGCTGCTGCGCTGATCAGCATACTGCCAAGCATCACGGCGGACACGCTGCGCTGCAGCTTACTAGTCCTCTTCAATGGGTAAGTCTCTCCTTCACTCATGAAATGTTGTCTGCATCCTGATGTATGCATACTTCAGTGTAGTGAGTTTTTATTTACGCCATGTCATTGGAATGTAAAGGGATCATTAATCTCATTAAATTTGCAGTAAAGTAAAGCGGTAAAGGTGAGGCTTACTCCACACTTGACGCAGCAAAAAAGGACTGCAGCAAAAGCCTGCAGTCCTTGTCACGTCATGCAACAGCAAACGAAATGAATGATAAACATTCATCCGCCTTGATAAGTTGGATTCAACGGGTTATGCCTGCACCGCAGGGCCTGCCTCCATCACTTCCCGGATCAGCACCTTGCTGCCCGTCTTGGCGCTTTCCAGCGCAGCCAGCACCATGGCCATGCTGTAGATGTTGTCGCTGCAGTCCGTTTCCGGCTTGCGCCCCGCTTCAAGCGCCGCGAACATTTCGTCCAGGCAGCCGTGATGAAACGTGTTGCGCATGGAATCAAGCACGCCGGGCACGCGCGTATATTCGCGGATAAACTTGCCGTCCTGATCCCCTTCGGCTACGACTTCAGCATAAGGTTCGCCGTGCCCGTCCCAAACAGCCGTCCCCTTTTCTCCTGTGACACGCCAGGATGCTTCCCAGGATGTCGGCATCCCCTCGGCGCACCAGGAGCCGCGGTAGTTGAACACCGTGCCGTCGGACATCTCAAAGATACAGATGGCCATGGCATTCCCCTCATACCAGGATCCCGGAGGATTAAACTCGTGACAGTATACCGAGACCGGGTTGGCTCCCGTAATGAGTCGGGCCTGATCAAACGTATGGATTGCCATGTCCAGGAGCAGCGGGCTGGCCATCGCTTCCCGGAAGCCGCCGAAATGGGCGCCGATAAAGAAGTCTGCCCCGATAAATCCCGTCCGTCCGATCGTTCCCTCGGCAATCAGCTTGCGGAAGGCCCGGATGCGCGGGTCGTAACGACGATTCTGCATCACGGCATGCGTGCGCCCGGTCCGCGCCGATCTCCGGACAATGTCCAGACAGTCCTCCATCGTTTCAGCCAGCGGCTTCTCTGCAAATACGTCGCAGCCCAGCTCCAGGGCCGTCGCGCTCACACCATGATGGCTTGAAGGTATGGTCACGTCAAAAACGAGATTAGCTCCCGTTGCCTGAATCGCTTCCTTGACATCTGTAAATACCGGGCAGTTCAGCGACTTGCGCTCAGCCATCGCCAGCGCCGCTTCCTTTTTAATATCCACCAATCCGACGATCTCGGTGTCTTCCCGCCCGGCCGCGTAATCGACCCAGGTATTCGCCATGCCGCCGCAGCCTGCGACGACGACTTTGTACTTCGCAGTCATCCGCTTGTCCTCCTACACCGGATTCGGGATGAAATCCCCGCCCCGGCACCGTTTTAAATAATTCAATGCGTGAACCTGGCCCGTCATCTCCAGTTCGCCCCTGTAAACCGGGTCATGCCAGCCTTCGATGTCGATCGTTCCCTGATATCCGTTCTGCCGCAAAATGGTGATGATGTCCGCCCAGTTGCTGTCGCCGAATCCCGGCGTCCGGTGCCAGACGAACGGCTGATTACCGTGAACGCCGTGCTCTCTGACGACATCCCATGCGATCGTGGCGTCTTTTCCATGCACATGGAACACTTTCGGGGCCCATTTGCGAAGCTGCGGGATCGGATCGATCAGGCTGACCATTTGATGGCACGGCTCCCATTCCAGTCCGAGATTGTCCGCCGGCACAGCATTGAACATCATTTCCCACGCAGCCGGACCATGGGCGATATTCCAGTCCCCGGTCTTCCAGGTGCCGTCCATGTCGCAGTTCTCAAACGCCAGTTTGACGCCTTGGCCTGCCGCCCGCCGCGCCAGCTCTCCAAATACCTCTGCAAATTTCGGGATGGATTCGTCAATGGGACGTCCCGTCAAACGGCCCGTGAAACCGGATACAATTTCAGTGCCGAACAAATGGGCATGATCGATCAGCCGCTCCCACGTCGCCAGCGTATCCTCATTGTTGCCTTCTCCAGTTAAAGGATTGCCGAACACACTGATGGCCGAAATGACAAAATCATGTTCATCCGCCAGCTCTCTCACTCGCGCAGCAAGCTCCTTCAGATCGGTCCCCCCCGAGGTTTGCCAAAAAGTCAGATTAAACGATTCAAAGCCGTGCTTGACGATCTGCGGGATCACCCGGACTGCGTCAGAGCCGCCGACCAGCGTTCCGATACGCATGATATTGGTATCCAATATTGTGATCACTCCTATATTGACATATAGTATTCGTAACATCACCATTATAGCGGGGAGAACCGCCGTTTTCTCTAACCGATCTTGTGGAATACTAGTCTGATTTTGAGGGGGTGTGGAAATGACCTATCCCAGGGACCTATGGGAAGATACCGCGCTGGAGAATACCGCTTATCCGTTCCAGCTTTTTCAAAACCGCTGCCTTGCCGCCCGCGCCGGCCACTGTATTCTGTACCTGCACTGGCACGAGCATTTTGAGCTGCTTGTCATGAAGCGCGGCAGCGCCGTGTTCCATATCGACAGCCGCCCGTATGCTGCAGCTGAAGGGGATGTCCTCATCATTCCCGGCGGGAGCCTTCACGTAGGCTACTCCCTCGCCGAAGGCGACGTCCATTATGACTGCATTGTCGTCAATGCTTCCCTGTTTAATGACTGGCTGCATGATCCTATACATATTCAATACGTCGCCCCCTATCTGGAAGGCAGGCTTCGGTTCCCTGTAAAAATAAGCTGTTTTGAAGAAGGGCATCCCGGTCATTTGGCCCACTTGGAGGAGATCATCCGGGAACTAAGCTCCAAGCCTCCGGCTTACCAGCTGA
The DNA here is from genome assembly GCF_002224835.1 of Paenibacillus sp. SSG-1. Classification (NCBI taxonomy): domain Bacteria; kingdom Bacillati; phylum Bacillota; class Bacilli; order Caryophanales; family Paenibacillaceae; genus Paenibacillus; species Paenibacillus sp. SSG-1. The sequence goes on along the minus strand of NZ_MBRK01000001.1, from coordinate 2,122,175 downwards.
CCGTGAAATCCAGACTGCATCTCTTCTTGACGCTGTTGGCCAGGGAGAATAATCCGAGCCTGCTCGAAGCAGAGGCACATAACGCTTATTTTCCCAACCGGGAGAGGTTTAAACAGCTGATCCGGCATATCGAATCGAACTTTTCGGATAAAATGACCGTTGAGCAGGCGGCCAGGCAGGTCAGTCTGAATCCGTACTATTTCTGCAAGCTGTTCAAGCGGCTGACGGGCCGCACTTTTGTTGAATACGTTAACATTTGCAGAGTTAAGGAAGCCCGGCGGCTCCTGACCGAAACCAACGAATCCGTGACGGAAATCGCTTCGCGTGTAGGGCTTGATAATCCGAATTATTTTACGAAGCTCTATAAAAAGTACATGGGGACGACACCAACCAGGGAAAGAAAAAGCTGAATAGGATTGGCCCCGGTGCCAAAACTTCATTTGGTCCAAAGAAAGCAGGTGCGATCCGTTTGCAGATTTACGTAATGAAGATTATGTAAACATCAGGGCAATGACACAGGGTTGTTCGCACAGACTCCCTTGTTATACGTACCCAACTTTTCTTCGGACTTCCATTTTCAGCTGCCGTACAAATGCAAAGGGCCTAGCTGATAGCTAAGCCCTTTGAGAGATTAATAGATAAATGCCTTGGTGATAATGACCAGGAGAATAAACAGAACGAGAATGGCAGCTACGCTGTTCCCCCACATTCCGCCGCCGTATCCAACACCAGCTACTTCACTCATGAGCGAGTCCCTCCTTCGCATCGGAATACATCACATTCTATGATTTCATCCTGGGAGAGGAGCGGGCTAAGAGGAAGGTTCCCGCCAATATGTGCTGTTGTAATGCAGGGTGCTTTATCCCTTAACCTGGATAGGCTCCAGCGGCGACCGGTTGCCGTAGACCGGAGCCGCCGCACGGCTGGGAGCAGCCCATTGCACGGCGTTTGTGATCACCCGCTGAATTTCCTCGTTATGATAAGTCGGATAGGTTTCATGTCCCGGCCGGAAGTAGAAAATTTTGCCCCGTCCCCGGTAGAACACGGCTCCGCTGCGGAATACTTCCCCGCCCTCAAACCAGGACACGAACACCAGCTCATCGGGCGCCGGGATGTTAAAGTGCTCCCCGTACATCTCCTCTTTCGGCAGCTCGATATACTCGCCGAGCCCGGCGGCAATGGGATGAGCCGGGTTAATGACCCAGATCCGTTCCTTGTCGTCCGCTTCGCGCCATTTCAGCTGCCCGGTCGGCGTTCCGAGCAGCCGCCCGAATATTTTGGAGGCATGGCCGGAGTGAAGCACGATGAGCCCCATCCCGTCCATGACCCGGCGGTACACTTTGTCCACGACCGAATCCTGGACTTCATGATGGGCAAGGTGACCCCACCAGACAAGCACATCCGTCTCCGCAAGCACCTCATCGGTCAATCCGTGCTCCGGTTCATCCAGCGTCGCCGTTGCAACGGTCAATCCGGCGTTCCCTAGAAATCCGGCAATCGTGCCATGGATGCCATCCGGATAAATCTCGCGGACGGCGGCATGCCGCTGCTCATGACGAAACTCATTCCAGACCGTAACTTTCATAATGTTCAGCACTCCTTCGAAAAATTTGATACTGACGGTCTGGAATCGTACGGCGCGCTATTTTACGCTGTTGTAACGCTCATAGGCATCCGTCCGGATCGTCACCAGCCGTTCCAGACCCATCTCATTCAGCTTTTTAATGTAAGCGTCCCACTGCTCATCGATACCGCCCTTTGTAATCCACTGTGCGCGGGTCGTCCGCACATACGTATCGATATCGGTCGTGAGCGTCGGGAGCTCCTGAAACTCCTCAGCGGTATACATGACATTCGGGAACGGGGTCGTAACGTAATCCTTGCCCAGTTTGTCGATGGTCAGCTTGAGGCCGTCCCCGTTGCTCGGGTCGAGGATAATATTTTTCTCAAAGCTCGGGCTCACGTATTTCGGGCCAAAATCACGAACGGAGGACTCCCAATACCACGCATCCGCACTGGTCCCTGCCGGCGGATTCATCAGGGCATAGGTGCCGTCGTCGTTCTTCTTAATGACGGTGTCGATGGCGCCCCAGAAGTTTTGGATGCTGGCTTCGTTCGTATAGAACTGGTCCGCCCAGCGCGCTGCCGCTTCCGGATATTTGCAAGTCGTGGTGATCAGCAGCTCGTTACGCCGGTAGCTGAGCCCGTTCGGATCGCCGACTTGATAACGCTTACCGTCCGGTCCGGATATCGTCGGAATGGTGACATATTCGTCCTTCCATTTGCCGAACACCGCATCCGGCGTCCACTGATGGGTGAAGCCGACCAGCGATACGTCCGGATTTTGCTGCTTGGCCGTCAGCATTGTGTTGTCCTGGGTAAACAGCTCCTGGTCGATCAGTCCTTCCGAGAACAGCTGATGCGCCCACTTGATCGCTTCCTTGTATTCTTCGGACGTCGGATAATACACCGGTTTGCTGTCTTTGATCATCATGCCGGTACCATTCAGGTCCGTAATGCCGAATGGATTGAGCAGGTCCATGCTGATGTCGCCGGATCCGCTGTACGGAATTTCGTCCTTTTTACCGTTTCCGTTCGGATCGTTTTCTTTAAAAGCCTTCAGCACTTGATGCAGCTCATCAATCGTCTCGGGAACCTGAAGCCCAAGGCGGTCCAGCCAGGCTTTGTTGATGACCGGCTGATTCTGCGTCACCGGACGGGACGGCAGCCTTGCGGGCAGGGAGTACATTTTGCCGTCCGGGAAAGTGCTGAGCTTCTTCAGCTCCGGCGATTCCTCCATGGCCGCTTTCAAATTCGGCATGTACTTGTCAATATAATCGTCCAGCGGCTGGAAGAGGCTGAGATTATTCACGATATCCGAGTCGGAGAAAGCGATGTCGCCAAAGACAATATCAGGCAGCGTGCCGCTGGCCAGCATGATCGATTTCTGCTCGCCCCAATCGTTGGAAGACATGACCTGCCAGTTGATCTTGATATTCGTTTCTTTTTCCAAATTTTGCAGCCAGGTGTTCTTCGTGAATGTGTCGCCCATATTTCCCCACCGGACGGTCAGCACGTTCAGCGTAATCGGCTCCTTCACGATGGGAAGGCCTGTTTGATTGAAGCTGTCGCTGCTTTCGGCCGTTTTGCCGCCGGAGTCGCCACCGCTGCACGCCGTCATACCGACCAGCAGCGTGGACACCAGCCCCAAGGTAACCAACAGTTTACCGGCTCTTTTTTTGCCCATTCCAGAAATCCCCCTAATATTTATTAAATGGCCTTGCCGTTTATTCCTTGACCGCTCCGATCATCACCCCTTGGTTGAAGTACTTTTGCACGAACGGGTACAGGCACATAATCGGGAGGGTCGATACGATAATCACCGAATACCGCATCATGTTCGCCAGCCGCAGCGCGATATTGGCCGCTTCCCCGCTGCCGAGGTTCGACTGCATTTGATTCGTGATCAGGATGTTTCTCAGAATTAACTGCAGCGGATACAAATTAGGATTTTTCAAATAAATCAAAGCATTAAAATAGGAGTTCCAGTAGCCGACGGCGATCCACAAAGCGAGCACGGAGATGACCGCCTTGGACAGCGGCAGCACGACCAGGACATAATAGCGCAAGTTGCCGCACCCGTCGATCTGGGCCGCCTCCCACAGGTCCCCCGGAATGCTGGTCTGGAAAAAGGTCCGCGCTACGATGATGTCGTAAACGACGACCGAAAATGGCAGCACCATTACCAGGAAAGTATTGTACATGTGAAAATCCCGGATAGTCAGGAAGGTCGGAATCAAGCCGCCGCTAAAAAACATCGTGAAAATAAAAAACAGGGAAATCGCCTTACGGCCGACCAGGTCTTTACGGGACAATGCGTAAGCGGCCGATACGTTTACGATCAGACCGACCGCTGTGCCGACAACCGTATAGAGAATGGTATTGCGGTATCCGATCCAAATGTTCTCATGCTTCAGCAGCTCTTTGTAGCCGTCGAGCGTAAAGCCTCGCGGAAACAGCCATACCTGGCCGTTGCCCACGGCCGAGGGGTCGCTGAAGGAGGCGATGACGATAAAATACAGCGGATAGATGAGGACGATCAGCAGCAGCACCGCGACGATGTAGAGCAAAACTTCCAGAACGCGGTCGGATGACCGGCCGCCGGCCCTTCCGGTGGCGGTGCTTGCCGCCTGCATGGCTTCCACGGTGTTATTCCCTCCCTTACCACAGACTGTTGCTGCTGAGCTTTTTGGAAATCTGGTTTACCAGGATCAGCAGCACAAAGTTGATCAGCGTATTAAACAGGTTGATGGCCGATGAGAAGCTGTACTGGCTGCTGAGCAGACCGATTTTGTACACGTACGTGGAGATGACTTCGCTGGATGAGATGTTCAAGTTGTTCTGCATCAGATACACCTTCTCAAAGCCGACGCCCAGCAGCCCGCCCATCCGCAAAATAAACAGGGTGACGGCCGTCGGGATCAGCATCGGAATATCGATGTAACGGATTTTCTGCCAGCGGCTGGCCCCGTCTACGGTTGCCGCTTCATAGAGGCTCGGATCTACGGCTGACAGCGCCGCAATGTAGATAATGCTGTCCCATCCCGCATGCTGCCACACATCCGACCAGACATACACGCTGCTGAACATCCCGGCCGATCCCATGATATTGGGTGCCTCCGCACCGAACAGCCGGTAGATGCTGCCGATCAGGCCGCTTCCTGGAGACAGCAGGATCAGCATCAGGCCGACCATGACGACGGTAGAGATAAAATGAGGCATGTACGTCACGGTTTGAAAAAATCGTTTAAACCGGTTCGCCCGCATCTGATTGACCATCAAAGCCAATACGATCGGGATCGGGAAGGTCACGATGCTGTACAGGCTGATGATCAGCGTATTTTTGATCGTGACGTTAAATTGGTAGGAATGAAAAAATTTCTCGAAATACTTCATCCCTGCCCAGGGACTTCCCATAATGCCCAGCGCCGGACTGTAATCCTTGAACGCAATGAGGACGCCGTACATCGGCTTGTAGGAGAACAGCAGCAGCAGGATCGCCGCCGGCAGCAGCAGCACGTACAGCCCCCAATTCCTTTCGATTCTTCCCCAGGTTCGCCGGAAGCCGGATGACTCTGATTTCAACGCAGGTCCCCCCTCTCTCCTTTCTTTCGGAACAAGACTCATTATAAATGGACTTGAGGAGCTTAATCGGACCTCTTGCCGCCGTTATCCGGACTCCCGGGTACGGAAAAGTCTGTCCGCGCAGCCACGCCAACCGTCCGATCCGGACGTAAGGATGTCACTTTCCGGACTTTTGGAGCGGATGCGCAGTATTTCGCATTTTGTTACAGGCCGGGGTTATATATAATGAAAAATAAAGCGCATTCATAAGAGGAGGCGTCAGAACAGAATTTTCATGCGGCTAATCATCCACCGTACCGGCAAACCTTATCCGGTCAAACATTATGTCAACATGCTGATTGTCATTTTATTTACGGCGCTGGTCCTCGATTTTTTGATCAGCTATGCTTCGATCTCCATCGTCAAGCAGCAGTCCGGCCGGAGTCTGCGGGACACAGCAGATCTGTACATCAACCGGATCAACCATGATTTCGCCTACATCAATCACTACATGGGCTGGTCGCTGGCCAATGACCAAATCATCGAGACGATGGATGAGAATGCTTCAGGTTCGGCCGAATTTCTAAAGTCCAACACCCAGCTTCATCAGCGATTTACCGAGCTGCAGAGAAATTACGGCCAGGCATATCAATTTTTCATCTATCTGAAAAACAAAGATTTTTTCCTGAACTGCGCTCCCATAAGCATCGGGTATCCCGATTATTTGGAACTGAAGCGGCAGATCATTTCCTATTCCGAGGACAAAGATGTATACGACAAGTTTTATTCCCGCTGGACGCCGGTCCTTGTCCGGAATAAATACTATATTGTCAATATCGTCCCTTATCATGACCGTTATTTGATCTGCCTGATCTCTGCAGACGAACTGATCCGTCCGCTGCAGCGTATCGACATGGGGAAGAACGGCACCGTCTCTCTTGTTGATGAACAGGGGATCAATATTTCCACACCGATCCGCGTGGACGAGACGCAGGCGCTGGATACCGCCAAGCCTTCTCCCTTCGGCCTCGCCCACTCCCGGGCCGCCGTGACCAGCCGGTTCTCCGACGCCTCATTCAGCGTTCAAATGATCGCCAGATACGGTACGTTCGAAAAAATTATGATCGCCCAGCTGGTCATCATTCTACTGGCGCTGATGATCGCGATCGTCCTCTGCATCGTCATGCTCTATTTCAACAAACGGGTGCTGCGGCCGATCCAAAGCTTCTCGGATACGCTCGCCCGGTGGAACGAGGAGAGCGCCGCATTGGATTTTAAAAACAGCAAGATTATCGAACTGGAGCAGGCCAGCCAGCAGTTCAAGCATCTGATCGGACAAATCCGCAGGTTCAAGATCGATATGTATGAGCAGGAGCTGGAAAAGCAGCGGATCCAGCTGGATTACATGAAGCTGCAGATCAACCCGCACTTTTTTCTCAACTGTCTGACGAGCATGTACAGCATGGCCCAAATGCAAATGTATGGCGAAATCGAGCGAATGGCCATGTCGACGACCCAATACTTTCGCTACATCTTTCAGAACGGGCACAACTTCGTGCGGCTGCAGGATGAAATCGAACATGTCCGCATTTATCTCGACATCCAGCGTCACCGGTACAGGAACGCATTCGCCTATCATATTTCCCAAGATGCAGAAACCGGAGATATCCGCATTCCCCCCCTCGTGCTGCAGACCTTCATTGAAAATGCCGTAAAATATGCCGTATCACGCGTCACCGAGGCGAACATTACGTTATCGGTCAGCAGGGAAAAGCGGGATGATCTTGCCAAAATCACGATCTCGGATTCGGGACCGGGCTTTCCTCCGGACATTTTAGAACAGCTCATGCATGGTGGGCCGCTGAACGCGGAGAACGGCAACCGGATCGGTATGATGAACACGATACAGCGCCTTGAGCTGCTCTACAAGGGTCAAGCACGCGTCTCCTTTTCTAACCGCCAGGGAGGCGGAGCGGAAGTAACCATGACCATCCCCGTATCGCCGCCGGAAGCCATTGATTAAGGAGGAATCGCATGAACGTGTTACTGGTGGATGACGATTATTTTGTCGTAACGGCGCTCGAAAGCAAAATCGACTGGCAGGTACTGTCCATTGAGCAAATTTACACTGCTTATAACGTTTCCCAGGCGAAGGCAATTTTGCAGCAGCACGCCGTAGACATTCTCATATGCGATATTGAAATGCCGCAAGGCAGCGGCCTGGAGCTGCTGGCCTGGATCCGGGAGGAGCGCTACCGGGTGCAGGCGATATTCCTGACGAATTACGCGGACTTCAACTACGCCCAGAAAGCGATCGAACTGCAGAGCTTCGACTATTTCCTCAAACCGATCGAGTTTGACAAATTAGCCCTCATTATCCGCAAAGCGGCAAACAAAGCGAGCGAAGAGCGGTCGATTGAGGAGGCTGCGCGCGAGGGGCTGCTGTGGAAAAAAAACCAGAACCGCCTGCTGGAGCTGTTCTGGCGCAAACTGATCACGGGCAAAAGCTTTCCTTCGGAACCCCGGGCCATTCAGCGTGTTATGGAGGAACAGCATTTGCCTTATCAGCTGTCCGACCGGTTTACGCCCCTGATCATCAAGGTGTTTCCTCATGACGGGAGTCTTGGCAAAAACGACAAGGACCTGTTTGATTACGCCCTGCTCAACGTGCTGAACGAACTGCTGCGGAGTCCCTTGTACAAGGTCGAAACGGTGCTGGAATACACGGGGAACCACTGGATTGTCATTTTACAATGGAGCGCCGAACCTTCTACCGATCAGATTGAAGACACATGCGCCTCCCTCATCCCCAAAGCCAACCGGTTCCTGAAGTGCGATGTATACTGTCATCTGGGACTTACTGAGAGCTTGGCGGCGGTGCATCCTATGATCCGGCAGCTGATTCATTTCAATGAAGAAACGATCAACATCCGTAATCAAGTCTTCCGTCTCGATCAACGGCCGGTGGGCGAAGCGGCTTATATCCCGCCCGATCTGGAGCTGCTGGAAAGACTGCTGAGCGATGGTGACGCATCCGCATTTAGTGCGGAGACAAGCCGGTATCTGCATGAATTGACAGGGCGGCAGGCGCTGAATGTGTCCGCACTGCGGCAGTTCCGGCTTGATTTGATGCAGATGATTTACTCTTTTCTGAAGCAGCGGGAAATCCAGGCCCATAAGCTGTATTCCGGGAGTACCAACGATCAGTTGTTTCAGCAGTCGCTCCAATCGATTGAAGATATGGAGCAGTATATCGCCTATCTGGTCGATACTGCTCTGGCGTACCGGACGTTTGCGGAAAAGCTCAACTCGGTCGTGGAGGAAATCAAGCTGTATATCAGCAAGCATATCGGGGAAGATCTGACGCGGAACAGCCTTGCCGAAACCGTCTATCTCAATCCGGATTATTTGGCGCGTTTGTTTAAAAAGGAAACGGGTGTGCCGTTAGGCAATTACATTATCGAGACCCGAATTCAGATGGCAAAGCATTGGCTCGCCACATCACAAATGCCTGTTCATATGATCGCCGGAAAGGTTGGCTACGCCAACGATTCTTACTTTTCCAGGCTGTTCAAGCAGGAATGCGGCTTGACTCCTTACGAATTTAGGCTCAAGCAGCAAAAAGACCGCCTGGGGTAGGCGGTCTTATCAACAGCATGCACTCGGCTGTTTCCTTCTGTCAGATCAAGGGCAGCGGTCAAGTCGCCGGGCTGAACTCCGTCCGTTCTTCTTCCTCGGCTGCTTCGCTTCCCACCCACAGCTCCACCAGCCTGTCTCCATTGTACAGCTCGATGTTCAGTTCATCGGCATACTGGTACGCGCCCGCCGTGAATTCCCCGGTCGTTGCTACATATCCGCCGACGGCACCGCGCTTCACCATCTGGGAATGGACCACGGCAATGGGGCCGTAATCCACCGGATTCCGATCGTCAGTACAAACGGCAAGCCCCAGGTACAAGCCATGGTCGGTGTGCTCCTCGATATCGATTCCGTAATTACGTGATGCTCGGGTGACATAGGTCCGTCCACCCCTTACCGCTTCCATCATTTCGGCGATAAACGCCTCAAACTCCAGGGACCCTTCGTCCTTGCTATCACCTTGTTCCTTTTTATATCGATGATATAAGCCGATTTTTAGCGTTTCTTTCATCTCGTTATGGGTGGTCAGCGTATCGATCGCACTGGATCGGTAATGCATCATCATCCCTTTCTGCCGGAGATAGAGCAGCAGCCAGCAGACATTGGTCACGATTAATATACTGATGATCACAATCTTCCAACCTCCTTCTATGAAAATCAGTGTTACCAGTGCCGATCGTTTTCAGACCTTCAAGCCACGGCCAAACGAGAAAAGCTGCCTGCAGTTAGACCTGCAGACAGCTTTCAAATGAATATGATGACATATGAAATGATTCATGAATTCCAAATCGAATGAATTCGCTTAGACTCTATCGTTTACTCGATATAATCCTTCAAGCGTTTGCTCCGGCTGGGGTGTCTCAGCTTCCGCAGCGCTTTCGCCTCAATCTGACGGATGCGCTCACGGGTAACGCCGAATACCTTGCCGACCTCTTCCAGTGTGCGCGTGCGGCCGTCTTCGAGGCCAAAGCGCAGACGGAGCACGTTCTCTTCCCGCTCTGTCAGCGTGTCGAGCACATCGCCCAGCTGTTCCTTCAGGAAGGTGAACGCTGCAGAGTCAACCGGTGCCGGGGCATCATGATCCTCAATAAAGTCACCCAGCTTGGAATCATGCTCGTCCCCGATCGGGGTTTCGAGCGAAACCGGATCCTGCGAAATTTTCATAATTTCACGGACCTTCTCTACGCTGAGCTCCATCGCAGCAGCGATTTCTTCCACTTCGGGTTCGCGTCCAAGCTCCTGCACCAGCTGCCGCGATATACGTGCCAGCTTGTTAATCGTTTCGATCATATGGACCGGAATCCGGATCGTTCTTCCCTGATCGGCTATGGCCCGCGTAATCGCCTGTCTGATCCACCATGTAGCATAGGTGCTGAACTTAAAGCCTTTCGTGTAATCGAATTTATCTACGGCTTTGATGAGCCCCATGTTGCCTTCCTGGATCAGATCCAAGAGCTGCATGCCGCGGCCCGCATATCTCCGGGCAATGCTGACAACCAGCCGCAGGTTCGCCTCGACCATAATTTTCTTGGCTTCCTCGTCCCCTTCAGCGACGCGCTTGGCCAGTTTGATTTCTTCTTCCGTGCTCAGCAGGCCGACACGGCCAATTCCCTTCAAGTACATACGCACAGAATCATCGTTCTTCATGCCCGTCGGCAGCAGCTCGACGTCAGCATAGGGCTGGTCTTGCTCCTGTTGATTCGACTCGGCTTGATTTCTCATCACTTCATCGCGTTCACGTTCTTCCATCATCCTGTACGTTCCTCCCCCTGAAAATAATCTCTCTGTATCGCTTGATACGGCTTTCTGAGGTGTAAAAAATATTGACAATCACCAATCGTTGTGATACGATAAATGGTAATAATGTGATTAATTTTGGAGTACACATTATAATATCATATACGCACTTACATTTCAATATGTTTCATAGAATTTAGCCTTTTGGATTAAATTACATAAAAATCACATAATATAGACCCGCCGGAGTAACGCTGATGTACTCCTGCGGGTCTTTTTTGTTGGCCTTATCCGGATGAAGAACGGTATATGATCCGATACGGGATCTGCACCTTTTCCCTGGAACCACGGGTCACGAGCCTTAGAGCCTCCTCACCTGCCCGGAAGAGCTGATGGTCTACCGTGGTAAGCTGAAGGACTTGGCCAATCGGCTGATTTTCCTGTCCGATGATGGCGATATCGTCCGGAATACGCAGCCCGGCAGAGAGAACAAATTGGTGGATTCCGGCTGCCACCTCGTCCCCGTTGGCATACACGGCGGTCGGCCGGACTTTTCCTTCAAGAAAGTGGCGGGCTGCATCCATACCATCCTTCAATGTGGTGCAGCCATCCAGGCACCGGCATGGCGGGACTTCCCCAAAAACGTCCCGGTAAGCCTGCATCGTCAGCCGGGTGCTGATGCTGGTCTCCCCTCTTGCCGTCGTGAACGCAACATCGGCGTGCCCCATGCTTTTCAGGAAGGAAAACACCTCGAGCGTCGCGGCATACCGGTCAATGTAGGCGCAGCCGATATCCTCCAGTTCCGTATATTCGCACGCTACGATGTGACCATATCCCGCAAAGGGGACGATGGACGACCAATCGTTGGCACGGGACGTAATGATGATGCCGTCGAGCAGTTTAGTTTTCAGCATGGTCAAATACTCCAGCTCTTTCTCCGGATCATATCGGGTTGGAAGCACAGTGACGGTGTAATCTTCCTCAACCGATTTGTTCAATACACCGCTTAGCATCCGGTCGAAAGCCGGGTTGTTGTTGTACGGGATGATCACGCCGATGCTGCGGGTCCGGCCGCGGATCAAATCAACTGCATTGCGGTTTGGCGTGTAATCCAGTTCGTCGATGGCTCGCTGCACGGCATCTCTTTTCTCAGCGGAAACGTACGGATGCTGGTTGAGAACCCGGGATACCGTGGATACCGAAACACCGGCCCGTCTGGCGATTTCGTGAATGTTGGCCATAACTCCCTGCCTTCTGACTTTTTACATTTCGAATAGTTCCTTTATTATATCACGCTGACTCCGATCCTCATTACGATCGTGGACCAGCCGCAGCGGATTATTCATCCCGGGACTGGATGTCGTACTGATCGGCCTGCAGCATAAGCTGCTCGTTGCCTTGTGCCTGAATGACAACCCGTGTCCCGCTGACAATCGGTGCTCTTCCGTCCGGAAACCAAGGCCGTTCACGGTCCACCACGATCAACAAGCCCTCGGCGTCGCCCATCGCCGCAAATTGCCGCCCGTCACCGCTCCACATGGACAGTCCCAGCGTCGTTTGAATCTGTTCCACGGCAGCGGCCACTTCATCAACAGGCAGCCCGATTTCACTGATCCGCAGCAGCTGGCTGCTTGTGAAGTCTTCATTTTCGGCGTTATCAAACGAATGGTGGGCAATGAATTCAATCAGATTCTCATCCGGATCGTAAAAATACAGGGCGTCGGCATTCCAGTTCCCGAAATGAAATTGATCCCCGTCCTGATCGCGGAACAGCGTAATTCCACGCTGAGCTGCCCATTTTTTGGTAGACTCGAGCTGATTCGTCGGAATCGTAAAAGCAATATGGTACATCGATTTTTCGCCGGGCACTGCTGCCTTCTGAAGAATGAGCTGGCTGCCGCCGGCTTGAATGGTGACGTTATCCGACTGTTCTTCGGCCACTGGGAGACCGAGCTTCCCGGCGTAAAATTGCTTCATCTCCGCAAAATGCCGGGTATTTATCGTAAGTTGTTGGATTTTCATCGTAACGACCTCCATGTGCTTCTGGTTTTCAAGGAATTTCTCTGCGGCAGCGTACGCAGCATTTCTAAAATGCGCCATACCCCGTTCACCGCGGGGAACATGACCTGGCCTACTTACGTCGTAGGTCAACGCGATGCTTCCCTCTTCCATGAATCTTTCAGCGAAACGATCCGGTTAAATACCGGTACCGGACCGGTCAGATCTTTGTGATCCAGGCAGAAATAGCCTTGGCGGATAAACTGGTATCTGGCATCCGGTGAAGCTTTTTTCATCCATGGCTCCATGATCGCTTGCCTGTAAATGATTCGGGAATCGGGAGACACCAGCTCTGCCCAATCATTGTCCGATTCCGCCACGGACGCGGCATCTTTCAGCAGGCTGCCGTACAAGCGGATCTCGGCGGGAACACCGTGTGCGGCGGACACCCAATGAATCGTCGATTTCACCTTTCTGCCGCTGAACCCGGTTCCGCTTTTCGTCTCGGGATCGTACGTGCAGTGCAGCTCGATCACTTCACCGGTCTCCGGATCCTTGACGGCATGATGGCATTTTAAATAGTACGCCCCCTTCAATCGAACCTCACTTCCCGGAAACAGGCGATGAAAGCCCGATACCGGATGTTCCATAAAATCGTCCCGCTCGATATACAATTCTCCGGAAAAGGGGACATCCCTGCTGCCAAGCGCCGGATCGGCATCGCTGTGGTGGAGATGCAGTATTTCCACCTGATCCTTCGGATAATTCGTGATGACGACTTTAAGCGGATCAAGCACAGCCATCACAGCGACAGACTTATCCTTTAAGTCCTGGCGGATGAAGTGGTCGAGCATCGCGGCATCCATCGTGCTGCTCCCCCTCAGCATGCCCACTTCCTGCATGAACCTCCGGAGGCCTTCCGGCGTAACGCCTCTTCGCCGCAGTCCCTTCAAGGTCGGAAGGCGGGGATCATCCCATCCGTCAACGAATCCGCCTTCGACCAGCTCCCTGATGTACCTTTTGCTCGTGACCATTCCGGAAACGTTCAGACGTCCGAATTCCCGCTGCTTCGGGGGTTCCGTTACTTCCAGCTCGCGCAGCACCCATTCGTACAAGGGTCGGTGATCCCTGAATTCCGCGGAGCACAGCGAATGCGTAATGCCTTCGATCGCATCCTGGATCGGATGGGCAAAATCATACATCGGATACACGCACCACTCACTCCCTGTCCGGTAATGCTCGGCGTGGATGATGCGGTACAAGGCCGGGTCCCTCAAGTTGATGTTGGGCGAAGACATGTCAATTTTGGCCCGCAGCACCTTGGCGCCGTCCGGGAACCGGCCTTCCTTCATTTGACGGAACAGGGATAGATTCTCCTCCACCGTCCGTTCGCGATAAGGACTGTTTCTTCCAGACTCCGTGAGCGTTCCGCGGTATTCCGTCATTTCCTCCGCCGACAAATCGCAGACATAGGCCTTTCCTTTACGGATGAGCTTCAAAGCCGCTTCGAAGATCTCTTCCGAATAATCCGAGCCAAAGTACACCGGCAGGTCCAGACCAAGCCACCGGACATCCTCCCGGATCGCGTCCACGTATTTCATGTCTTCCTTTAGTGGATTCGTATCGTCAAAGCGCAGATTCATCTTCCCGTGAAATGCTTCGGCAATGGCTGCGTTCACGTGAATTGCATAGGCGCTTCCGATGTGCAAATAGCCGTTCGGCTCCGGCGGAAACCGGGTCGCGATCGGTCTGGAATACGTTTCGTTCTCCACATCCTCCATCACGGTTTTCGTTAGAAAATCCACGGCTTCTTCTTTCCTTACCTTTCCTTCCATCAACTGTCCCCTCCTGCTCTTATATCAATCAAAAAGAAAACAAAAAAATCCCGCCTCCAAGACGCTGACGTCTTGGGGACGAGATTGTATTTCGCGGTGCCACCCCGGTTCGCGGATCTATCGCTACATCCGCCTCTTCGGGTACGGCATGCACGCATGCTTATACCCTAGCTCTGTAACAGGAGCTCCTGTCGCACCATCCGAAGGAATGAGGACCCCTCTTCCAATGCGCCGCTCGGAGGCTTGCTTCAATGACGGGCGGCCTGCTCCTTCACAGCTGCCGGAGCTCTCTGCAAGGCTGCCCGTTCATCTACTCTTCTCTTCACCGCGTTTTCGTTCCGTTTTGATTTTGACCATATTAACATCATTTTCGGCCAATGTAAACCGCATTATGCATGCTTTAACCGGAAAGGGCGGGGATTAAATAACCTCCAGGCCATCGTTATCCGGCAGCGGTGGATGCGTGGTGTGCGGCTCGGATTGATACCAGAAAGCGACGGAGGCGATATCGTCCTGCAGCGGCAAATAGCGGCCGCCGGAACGCCAACCGAGCGCCTGGATCGTTACCTTCAAGTCCTGTTCAAACCGGATCGGGTCCATCACATGCCAGCGGTACATCCCGAATCGCTGCTGGCTCCGGTATAGGCCGTCCGGTCTGATTTGCTGGTGAAAGCCCAAATAGGCAGTGGAAAACGCACCGTACTGTCCCTGTGGATGCTCAAAATTCCAGGCGCCGCCAAAATAGTCTTCGGTCCCGGTGCCGCAAATCGTCGGGAAATCGCGGTCGCCGTCCATATAGAACTTGATCTCGCCTTCTCCCCACCACCCCGTGTTGTTCACCTGCCAGGCGATGTACGTGCCGACGTACTGTCCCCTCCCCTTCACGCCATCCAGAAGCACATGGTCCTGCTTGTACGGCAAGGGGTTGCTCCGGCGCCATTGCGCGTGAAAATAGGCCGCATCCTCCGGCACCTCGGTCAGCGTATAGGTGAACTGGTAATACAGCACGACGGGTTTGTCCATCCGGTTCTCTACCGTAACCCGGGCTTTCTTGCGAAACGGCATCACCCAATAGCTGTTCATCCCGCCGGCGGGATTGACTGCCACAGGCAGGGAGTTGACATTGCTCCGCTCGCACCATCCATTGCAGAAGAAGTCGCCGACAGGCACTTCTATGGAAGGATCCTGCTCATCATCCCAATAAAAGCGCAGAATCATATGACGCCAGCTGTCCGGAAAGCAGGTCAGCCAAATATGCTGTATGGCTCCGGGACCGTCGATTTCTGCGGCGGTAAACACCTCACCCGGTTTGATCTCCACCGATGGAGATATTTTCCATCCCTGACCCAAATCCCGCCCGGCATTCGCTCCGGTTCCCTGGGTGGCCATGCCGCCCTTTCCTTTAGCTCCCGTCACATTTTCCGCACTGATCGATCTCGTTTGTGCGGAGGACATCCGGAATAAATTACCCAGGCTCATATTCAGTCCGTTAAAAGGTTCCATACTCATCTCTCCTGTCATTGGTCAAATCGGATTTGCATTAAAGCGGTTACAAGTCATTCTACAGGCGTTTCCCCTCTTTATCGATGTTGGGACTTGTTATTTGTTATCCATTCTTGCTATTGTCAGAATAAAGAACCGCCGAGCCGCTGAAAGAGCGGAAACCCGGATACGGGACCAATAGTGGAGGGAGCTGTCAAAGCGTATGGACCGGCAACATCTGCTGCAAGCCTTGTCCCCCTACGTGCGAAGGGCGTGGCATCACAAAGTTGACCGTATGAAACTGGCGCCGCGGATCATTTTTGATTACGAACTGCTGTATGTTGAACAAGGCGAGCTCGATATCCGGATTGGCGGGGATTCACTGACTGTGTATCCAGGCGACCTGCTGCTGTTCAAGCCCGGTATTGAGCATGAATTTGTCCGTTCCAGGGGACCCTGCTGGATGCCCCATATCCATTTCGACGCCCTGTATTATGAAGACTACGAGGAGGTGCCGATCAACTTTAAGCTGCGGGCGGAATGCAGCCAACAAGAGCTTTCGTGGCTCCGGCCGGATTGGCTGGGTTCCGTGCTCGAAATCCCCCATCTGATCCGGGTACAGAACAATGCGGAAATTCATCAGGAGCTGATGCGGCTCATCCACGCCTACGAGCGCCGGGATGCCGAATTTCCGCTGCTTCAGAAATCACTCGTGCTGGATATTCTGTATTTGGTCATTAAGGGCCTGAAGGCGGCCGGACATGGCCGGCTCTCGCTGCATCAGGCCGCGATGGAGCGGGCGGTGACCCACATCATGGAGCATTACAATGGCATCATTCGGCTGGAGGACTTATCCAAAACGGCCTGCCTGAGCCTGTATCACTTCTCGCGCGTATTCAAGCAGACGTATGATGTGTCCCCGCACCAATTCCAGATCCGGTACCGGATGGAGCGGGCCAAGGAGCTGATGATGTACAGCCGGTTATCCTTGTCCGCGATCGCCGAGCAGGTTGGCTACAGCAGCATTTACGCTTTCAGTAAAGCGTTTAAGTCCGCCTGCGGCATCTCCCCGAAAAAATACATGAGCACCCATGCCTCCATGGGTGCTCCGGAAATCCATCATTAAGCCGCTGACACATAAACGCGCAGCAGCCTTTGATTTACTTTGCCGTTGTGGCAGCTTGAACCAGCTTGTCCAAAGCTCCGCTTCCGAGTTCCCCCAGCCTCCATACGGCCACACTTTATCCTTGAATTCGGCGGCGTCTTGAGCCAGCTTCCACTGAACGGACAGCGTCCGGTCTCGGTTACTTACGTTACCCGCTGCTTCAGCATTGTGCTCGATGTCCTTGAACTGTCCAGCATGTTTTCGTCCTAAAAAGGCTAATTACTTCCATACACGTCTAAGCTTAAACATTTCCTGAATATAACCCCATACCGAAACTGGACTCATAATCATTTGATATAACAATACATAAGCAATAAAACCTAAGTAGTTTTTCCGGATTTTCAAATCTAATGCTTTAAACACACGTTTCTGATACAAATATAAAATCAAATTAACCGCAAAGGTTAGTGGAAGAACCAGAACCGTCATAACACCGACAATATAATAGTAACCAAAAAAGGCTAGTATTAGGCCGGGTAACCAAACTAATGTATATACAGCATCTAAATATGGCATTACAAAATTGCAAAAAGTTAAATATCTTGTATACGGAGAGGGTTGGCTCCAAGGCTTCACAAGCTTCAAAGCTTCAATCATACCTCTAGCCCAGCGACTTCTTTGCCTAACGAAATGTTTGAAATTTTCTGGCACTTCTGTGAATGCAACCGCCGTAGGTTCAAAGTAAACTCTCCAATTGTTTGAAAGGAATCTCCAAGTTAGCACTATATCTTCCCCGATCGCATCTGGCCATCCTCCGACTTGCTTAACCGACTCTGTTCTGTACAACGAGAATGCTCCTTGTGCTACTAGTGTTCCTTGAAACAGCCCCTGTAATCTTTTGATACTGGCAATTCCTAAAAAGTAGTCCCACTCTTGAATTTTTGCCAAGAATTTCCCCCGACTGTTCCGAACCAAAACAGCACCAGCAACCGCGCATACATCGGTAGGTGAAGATAAAAACCGTGCTACTATATTTCTAAGTGCTGATTTGTGAAGAAGCGTATCTGCATCCAGTGTAAGCATTAATTCCGTTTCAACATGAGCAAGAGCGCTATTTAACGCAAAATTTTTCCCAGGTTTACTTTCGTGAATAACCGTAAGATTTATTCCGAACTCTTTTCCAGCAGCCTTAGCCACTTCAGCGGTTTGATCTGTAGAGTTATTATCGATTACAATGACATTGATTTCACCACTATAGTCCTGATTTGCAATGTACCGTAGCGTGTTTTTTATACCTGCTTCTTCATTGTAACAAGCTACTAATATTGATAAATGTTCTGATGGATCAGAATTTTTCGCTTTCGGCTGTTTATCTAATAAGAGGCTTGAAACCATAAAGGCGTTCATATATCCCGGGATATATGAAATACCGACAATAATCAAAATGGCAGCTGGTATTGTAATAAGTACACCGAGATCGCGGATCCACGGAATGGAGACGAATATTGATAGTATTACCCAAAGAGCAGCTAATCCATGGCTTAAATAAAATTTAGCTTTTACTGATACGTATCGTTTATATTTTTTTGGTGTAGGTGGTATATTGGTATTGGCAATTTTTGGATTGTTATGTTCAATGATCTTGCTCATTTTACTCTCCGTTTCTATTCTTTCACATTGTCAGAAAAGTAAGGCCTAGCGCCGCCTATGGCGACCAGCTAGTCCAAGGTAACAAAATGATAACCGGGTGCCGAAGCTTTTCGCAGCGATCAAATCCCGATTCATTCAAACTCCGGTTATCCGCTATTTAGCCTTCACGATCCCACCGTGGTTGATAAATTTCCGGATGTATTTCTTTTTTTGCTGAAGGGTCTCCCCCCTTCCTAATATGTAAAAACCAACTGTGGGTATAACTGCCTGCTGTCCAATCTTGACGCAACCATCTTGATCAGCGCTAATTGCCGGTTTAGCATTTCTACAAACTTCGAACCGCCCACCGTTGTTTGTGAATGAAATCGTCTGCCAATATGGATTTCCTTGTAGATACTTCCTTAGTCCATCCAGCACATGTCCACCCTGTTCTTTGCCAGAACCGCGAGCACCAGCCATCCGGCCGGTTTTCTGGGCGAGAAGTCTTTCATCACTTTCATAGATATCTCCTTTGACACACTCTTAAGTCCTACCAAAAGAATAACGTGTAACGCCTATTCAACAAATGACAAAAAGATGTCAATTTTTCGACATTCAAACTTTAATCCCAGGTCCCGGGCTGGATCGATTCGGACTGCCGGCATCTTCTCCATCGGTGAAATCCTTTAGAGCTCTCCGACTTCCGCTGCTCCAGCAGCAGTTTAACCCCTCTGATCAAATAACGGTAACGTAATTCATCCTCATGACTAAGCTTACGCATTTCTGTAAAATAACGTTCGAACATCCTAATAACCACTCCATTTATCTATGTGTATAGAGCTAACTTACTAGATTCAACTGTACAAATTCTGAACATGCCCATAAACCGGTCAAAATCAGCGATTTTACCTCATCTTACCGGAATCGATACATACACAAAAAAAGTGCTGCTGGAAAGTTCATCAAGAACCTTCCGGCAGCACGGATTCCATGCTTTATTTCTGCCCTTTTTTCGCCTGCTCCTCCATGTAATTGCGCATCCGCTTCATATATTCCGGCGCATCCATCGGGTCGGCGGCGATCATTTCAATGATGCAGAGCTTTCCGGCCCGCTCCTGATCCGCCTGAGCGAACGCCTGCTCAAGCTCCCCGTTTGTCCGCACCGTCGCCGTAAACGCCTCTCCGCCGAAGGCTTCGGCCAGCTTCGTGTACGACCAGCGCGGAATCTGGTTGTAGCGCTGATTCTCCGTCTTCACGTTCAAGTATTTTTCGATGGTGTATCCGTCATTATTCAGAACGAAAATGATCGGCTTGCAGCCGTAATACAGCATCGAGCTGATCTCCTGCGCAGTCAGCTGCAGCGAGCCGTCCCCCGTAAACAGCAGCACCCTGCGGTCCGGAGCGGCAATGCAGGCACCATAGGCTGACGGCGTGGCATAGCCGATCGACTGCCACCCTCCCTGCGTAATATACGTGACGTTCCGGGGCAGCCGAACATAAGCCATGCCGTTATAGAACGTTCCCGTCTCGGCGACGACGATGTCGCCTTCCTTCAGCATGCGCTGAATCCTTGGATAATAAGTCGAGGCGAGCAGCGGTGCTTCGGGTTCACCCGTAACTTGATCATACGGAAACGCCCCCTTGCCGGCGGCGCCGCTGCCTTTATAACCGATCTTTTGCAGCTCAAGCAGCATGTCGGCAGCCAGCACATTCGGGAATTCAGCCCCTCCCACCTTGATCATCTTGGGCTGAATATCGACGGTAACGAGCGGATTCAATTTGGCGGTGTACGTGCCCGTATTGCTGTCCGCCCACACCATCCCGACCGCGATGACGCAGTCGGCTTGTTCCACCGCCGTTTGTACTTCAGACGAACCAAACGAGCCGCCGTACACCCCGATATAGTTGGGGTGCGACTCATCGAAAGCACCTTTACCAAACATCATCGTCGCCACCGGAATATTCATGGCATCTGCCAACTGGCGCACCGCCGTTTGAAGTCCAAAACGCATCGCATTCACGTCAACCAGCAGAACCGGCTTGCGGGCCCGCTCAAGCAGCTGGCGCACCTGATCCGCCGCTGCTTGAAGAGTCGTCAGGTTGGACGACGGTTTTGGCGGTGTCGGTTCTCCCCTTGTCATGACCGGCTTCGAGACCAAGTCGTCGGCGATCACCAGATAGACCGGCTTTTTCTTCTCCCTGGCGATCCGGATAGCCGTCGGAATTTCGATCTCGGCATTCTCCGGCGTGACGACGGCCGAATAGGCCGTAATTGGCTCATACACCTTGCGAAAGACGTCAAAATTGCCGTCCATCAAGGTGTGGTGCATCAGCTTATGCTCCTTCTGATCCTTGTCCGGAGGGGATCCGACGATATGAATCAGCGGAATATGCTCGCTGTTCGCCCCGGCGATCGCGTTGCAGGCGCTGAGTTCACCGACGCCGAACGTCGTAATCAGCGCCGAAATACCTTTGATCCTGGCGTAAGCGTCCGCCGCGTATCCCGAGTTCAATTCATTTCTTCCATTGATAAATTCAATTCCGTTATACTTCTCCAGCGTATCGAGCAGGGTAAAATTATAGTCTCCGGGCACGCCGAAAATTTCGGTGATTCCCTCAAGCTTTAAGCAGTCAAACAAATACTGGCCGAGACTTTTCCCTGTGGTGCCAGATTTCTGATTGGTACTTCCCGTCGCCGTCATGTTACCCATTCTTCGCTCACTCCTTATCCATTTCTTGGGCTGTTTCTGTATAACATTACCCTTTCCGTGGACAGGTTATTCTACACGAGGATTCAAATCGCTTTACAGAATGGAACATAAGGAAGCTCTGTCGTTGATGCTGATGCTTTTTCATCTACAAAAAAAGACCTCGGCATATGTCGTATGCCTCGGTCTGCATTACAAGGTTGCGAATCCTCAGGTTATGCGTTGTTCTTCAGCGGGAGCCAGGCGAGCACGTCTTGAATTTTGGCGTCCCAATAGCCCCATTCATGGCTTCCCGGGCCCTCTTCGTATGTATAGTCCAGACCCGACTCCTTGCATGCTTCACGGAACATAACGTTGTCCTCGTACAAAAAGTCCTCGGTGCCGCAGCATTGATACAGCATCGGTTTCGGTCCTTCCGACTTCGTGCACTGCTCCATCAGCCAGAACAAGTCTTCCTCGCGGTTTTTTTCCGGCTTGTCGCCATAGATCAGCTTGTAGTCCGTGAAAAGGTCCATATTTTCCGGAACTTTGAGACCATTCATCGCACCTGACAATGAAGCGGCGGCCGCAAAGCTCTCCGGTTTGCTTAGCGCCCATTTGAACGCCCCGTAACCTCCCATGGACAGCCCTGCAACGAAATTGTCCTCCCTTTCCGCCGATAGCGGGAAGAAAGAGCGGGCAATGCTTGGCAGCTCCTCGCTGATGAACGTCCAGTACTTGTTCCCGTAAGCCATGTCCGTGTAGAAGCTGCGGTGGACCTGAGGCATAACGACCGCCAGTCCCGTCGATGCGACATAACGCTCGATCGACGTTCTGCGCAGCCAGATGGAATCGTCATCCGACAAACCGTGGAGCAGATACAGCGTCGGATGCTTGTCCGCAAATGTGTTATTCTGCATCCCGATCTGATGGCGGGTCTGCTGCGGAAGAATGACCGTCATGGAAGTACTGAGCTGCAGCACGTCCGAAAAAAAGTGACATTGAATCAAAGCCATGATATAAGTCCACCTCTCTATAATCGATCCATTGGATCGGCTGCCGTTTCTTCCCGCCTGCTCCATTGCCTGCTGCAAGCGGGTACCGGTTGTTCGGCCTCCATCATTATTGTAACGCGTCATGGCAAAAAGTTCATGATGATTTTTGGGTGTAACGAAGGTGTGATCGAGGCTATCTATTGTCCATGCTGCCCGCCAAGTTTGTCAGAAGCCGCATACCGGTTCGAATCTGCTCTTCATTGACAAAGCTGTAGCTGAGCCTGAACCAGGACCGCATTTCGCGCTTCGGGTCAAACACCGCGCCTGGAACGAACGAAACCGCCTCCGCGGTGGCGCGCTGCCATAACATGTCCACAGAAAGTTGATCCGGGAGCTTCACCCACAGGTTGAGACCGCCTTCAGGCACAGTCCACTGCCAGCCGGTGTCCCGGAGTGACTCGATCATCAGATCCCGCCGGATCTGAAGGGCAATCCGCAGCTTTTCCAGGTGATTCTGCATCCGCTCTGATCCGAAATAGTGCAGAAACAGCTTCTGATTGACGAGCGGCGAGCCGTTATCCGCAAGCGACTTCAAGGTTAACAGCGGCTGGATGACCGAGCTTCGGCCCACCACAGCACAGATCCGAAGACCTGGAGCTACGTATTTGCTGAAGCTGCTCAAATAGATAACCCATCCCTCCGTGTCATAGGTAAACAGTGGTAACGACGGAGGCTCTCCGAAATAAATGTCCCGAAACGTGTCGTCCTCAACGAGCAGGCACCGATATTTCTCGGCCAAGGCGACCAGCTCTTTCCGCTGACCGGCAGGGACCGAGTAGCCCGTTGGGTTATGAAAGGTCGGATTCATATAGAAAAAGCGGGGCTTGTGCCGCTTCATCATCTCCTCGACCTGGTCAAGGTCGTATCCGCCAGGCGAAATGTCGACGGGGAGAAAACGCGCCCCCTGAGCGCGAAAAATATCCAGTGCCGCGCTGTAAGTCGGACGCTCCACCATCACGGCGTCCAGCGGACGAATATAGAGCCGGGCTAACAGATCAATAGCCTGCTGCGCACCGGATGTAATGATCAACTCGTCCGCCGATATACTCACCTTGAGCCTTCCTGTCATGTAATCGCCCAGAAAATCCCTCAGCTCGGCATCCCCCTGCAAATCGGAATAAGTGCCGATCATTTTCGGATAGCGGTCAAACACCTCTTTGACATATTGGGACAGATACAAATTGGGCAGCAGATTGGGATCAATCAGCGCCTGCGAAAATTGATAAACGGAAGGCACGCGCTGAATGTCGGACATCTCGTTCCGATAGGTCCGGGCAGCAGCGGAGCTTTTTTCATAGGTTGGCAGTCCCGTGATTTCATGCATCGGAGCAACATAATACCCCGATTTTTCCTTTACGTAAGCCTTCCCCTCTTCCTTCAGCAGCTGGTAGGCGCGAAAAACGGTGAGCCGATGAACCTGCAGCTCCCCGGCCAGCATCCGGATCGAAGGAAGCTTGTCATGGGCTGCAAGTTCTCCCCGCTGAATCCTGGCGACAATATGATCGTAGACCTGCCGGTACAGCAGCGGATGATCCTTCTGTGTCGTCTGCAATTTCATTTTCCCTCCGGACATCAAATGGGTTGTAGACTCATTGTACTATAAACCCGCGTCCATCTGTTCTGTGATCATGCATCTGTTCTGTAAGCCTCCTTGTATGATGGGAAGACAACCAAAGGAGGATTTAGCATGATACTTGTCAACTACTTGCTAATGTGTCTTATTTTTGGCACCACGTTTCTGGCCATTAAAATCGGGGTGGACGCGTCCGCTCCGCCCTTTTTCTCGGCGGGACTGCGCTTTTTTGCGGCCGGCTTGGCGCTGTTTTTGTGGATGGTTTGGCGCAAAAAGTCCCGTTCCCGTCTTCTGCTGCGCAAAGAAATGCTGCTGAGCGGCATCCTGCTGACCTTCGGCACTTTTGCGCCGCTCTATTGGGCCGAGCAGCACGTTTCTTCCGGATCCGCCGCCGTCTTCTCGGCTACAGGTCCGCTGATCATTCTACTCATCCAAATGCTGGTCTTCAAAGCAAAGAGCACGACGAGGACCGTCGCCGGCTGCCTTCTAGGTTTCGCGGGCGTCCTGCTGCTGCTGCTCTCGGACATCTCTCCCTCCTCCGGAGGCGCCTGGATCATCGGCGGACTGGTCATCCTTGCCGGGGAAATCTGCTACGCCGCAGGAACGCTGTATTCACGAAAGGTGATCCAACGCTTCCCCGAAGCGTCGCCCATTGCGCTGAATGCGGCGCAGATGATGCATGGCGGATTCCTTCTGCTTGTGCTATCTCTGCTGACTGAGCCCATACATGCCGCAGGGCTGCCCGCCGGTGCCGCACTCGGTTCACTCGTTTATCTGATCGTTATGGGATCCATGGTCGCCCACAGTCTCTATTATTGGCTGGTTGCCAAGACGAATCCCGTTTTTCCGTCGACTTGGCTGTACATCTCGCCCATGATCGCCATGGCGGCAGGGGCCGTGCTGTATCATGAACGCATCACCTGGCTCTCAGTCGTCGGCATGATTACGATTATTGCCGGAACGCTGATCAGCAATCTGGACAGCATTCTGCGGGTGATCCGCAGGCCGGTACAACTGACGACAGACGTAACGACTGTCCGCGATTAGCAGCATTTTTTTATCCCCAGTAGAAATCAACATCTGGTAACTTCAGCAACCGTGGCAAACCGTGTGCAGATATGCAAATTTTTTTCTTCTTTTCGACCTATAACGTATATGTAAAAAAAAGGAACTATGGACCTCACTTGCACATCCAAATCGAACTATAATCGGAAGCGTCCGGGAATAATCGGCCATTTTACACATACACATGGTTGTCGTCGCCGAAATGTCGTATCTGTAACTTATTTGGGAAAAGGAGAGGAAAGATGATTCAAACCGTAAAATCGAAAACCGGAGCAGCTACGCTCATCATAGCGTTCATTTCCTTGCTCTTGACGGGGATTTGGAGTGGCACATCGGCTCATGCTGAAGCCGCCTCACCAATCAAAGTCGCCGTGGATACAAAGTGGGTCAACTTATCAGTGGACCCAGTGGTGGATGGGGGAACTACCCTGGTGCAAATGCGCCCGCTGTTCGAGTCGATGGGAATTTCCCTGAACTGGGACCCGCGTAATCAAACCATCACAGGCCAGAAAGATTCGCTGTCTTTTACCCTGCAGCTGAACAGCAAGGAAGCTACTGTGAACGGAAAAAAAGTATCCCTGGATAAACCCGCGCGGAGCGTCCGTGGAAACACGCTTGTACCTCTAAGATTTGTCGGCGAGGCGACTGGCGGATTTGTCGTATGGGATGCCAAAAATCGCGAAATCACAATATTTTCGGAACAAATGCTGAAACAGCTTGGACTGACCAAAGAACAGGCGGCGGAGATTCTTGCGCACGCAGGAGATACGACAGCAAAACCGCCGGCTGGCACGGAACCAACGGAAAACGACGGCGATGAATCAGCACCGGCCGTACCGGTACAGCTTGATAAGCTTCAAGGAATGTATGTTGGCATGCGCTTGGACCCAGGCGGTTATGAGTGCGGAGGAGCTTGCTGGGATTATTACACCTTCCTTTCAGGCAAAAAGGTTGTCATCGGCGAGCCGGCCACCGGCGGCCCGGAAACCATCGATTGCTCGAAGCTTTCATGCAGTGATTATTCCATTACCAATGGTAAGCTGGTTTTGGGTAACGGAACAACCCACACGATTCGGGTATCGTCCTTAGGAAACCTGTACATTGACGATGTGCTTCTCGAGAAAGTAACGCCGGTTGCGTCCAACCATAAACTAAGCGGCAGTTACGTGTATAGGGGTTATTCGGGAATGGCTGGAGTAAATTCGGCCTCCTCGGCATGGGAGGAACGATTGACCTTCCAAACCGACGGTACGTTCAAAGCCGACAACTTCACGCTTGGAACACAGGAGGCTGGTTCCGGAACAACCAATACCTCCGCGGGGTCTAGCGGAACGGGAACGTACAGCATTTCGGGCAATACGATTACCCTCAAGTTTTCTGGCGGTACAGTTGAACGTTACGTCTTTTTTATCCACTCCGGCAAAGATGGAAAACCAAATGTTCAGGATGTTCAAATCGGCAGCCGGAATTTCTTCGTTGATGCGGAATAAGCTCTATGCAGCTGTTTTTGCATAAAATCACACAATCAAAAACGGCCGATCAGGGTTTATCCTGGCCGGCCGTTTGCCGTCTAACGATATTTTGCGTTGAATCATCTCTTAAATTAAGCCCGCCTCCCGTAGAAATGATCGTACCACCTCGGTTTGGTAGTTGATCCGTATGTTCATGTCGAGGCTCCAGCACGTTTCAACGGTTACCGCTTTGGCCTTTAGCCGATCAGCCGCGGCTGTCCGGGAAGAGCCTTTCAGCTTGTGCATCCGGATATGAAAACGATGAGAACGGCGGACCACCCTCCCGTTCATATGCTTGATCACCCTCCGGACAGCGGGTACAGCCGGGCTACCTGAATCCGTAATCAACGTCTGTCCCAGCACGTCTGCGCTCGCGGACGACAGGCCGTTGGCTTCGTGAAGATCCAGGTACCAGGCAGGTTTATACTTTCGCATGATTTTATACAAAGCACGCGACATTTCATGCGTAGTGCGGCCTGACGGACCTCGCGGGAACGTCCGGTTCAAATCCGGCTTGCCCCGGATTCGTTTTTTGAAGGCAGGCCGGTTGGCAATAGGGACTACGATCAGCGTGCCCCGTTCAATCGTCCAATCGCCGTTTTTCAGCTGTCTAACCAGCTTCTGCGCAGCGCGAATGCTCCCCACTTCCCTGCCGTGAATGCCTGCCACGATCATGAAAACAGTACCAGGAGTATCACCGTCAAAAATGTGCATCGTTGTTTCAAACGAGGTTCCTTGGGCGAGTTTGCGACTTTCGTACAACATAGCCTTCACCACCTCCGATACGGTATCCTATGCTAGATTGATAGGAGGTGTACAGGCAGGAGTTGTCCGGAAGTTATGAATTTAGCTCCATTCCATTACGATCACCTTTTCAGCATCTTCATCAGCATTTCCGCCGACGGTGTTCCATACGGCTTCTCATCCGCTTCTTCGACGATCAAGGCGTTCACGATGTAAAAATACCAGTGAAGCAGCTCGCGAGGATCGCCTTCGGCAAACTCCCCGGCTTCCTGCCCCTGCACGAACAAAGGAATCAGCGGCTCGATCATGGCATCCGCCGAGTGCTCCTTCAGAATGTCTGCGGCGTCCTTGGGAATGGCGTCAAGGCTGCGGACGGCACGGAGAATGAGCATAAAAGCAAATTTGTTCTCGCTGAGCATATTTTCCGTCAGCGCTTGAATCTGCTCATATGGCGTGCCCGGCAGGCTCGGCACATTCCCCGTCTCTCTCCGCCCTTCCTCCATCAGCTCCTGGACGATGCTGGTAAACAGCTCATCCTTGGACGTGAAATAACGATAAATCAGCCCCTCGCTGACGCCGGCTTCCGCCGCGATCATGCTGGTCTTTGTTCCTGTAAAGCCGCTGCGGGCAAAAAGCTTTGTCGCGGCCTGCTTGATTTGACTTTTCCTCTCATCCCGGATATGGG
Organism: Paenibacillus sp. SSG-1; assembly: GCF_002224835.1. Taxonomy (NCBI): domain Bacteria; kingdom Bacillati; phylum Bacillota; class Bacilli; order Caryophanales; family Paenibacillaceae; genus Paenibacillus; species Paenibacillus sp. SSG-1. The sequence continues at coordinate 2,094,306 of NZ_MBRK01000001.1, read as the reverse complement.
CCAGCTGTTCCTTATTTAATGGCGACAATAGACTCCGAACTCCAATCTCTCAAAAAATAATGTATCCCTATTGTACCATGACGTTCCTTTTGGATCACCGTGCTTGCTTCATTTCCCCAGCCACCGCCAAGGGGAGGACTTTATTCTGCAGAAATGCGAAAAACTGTTGCGGCCGGGAAAAGCACGCCAAATGGCCGGCCTGATGGATGAGCACGAATTCTTTGTAAGGGGCATCAATGCGGCCGCAATACGCTTTGGCCGTTGCCGTCGGCGTAATAAAGTCCGAATCCCCTTGAACAATAAACACAGGCAGCTCGAAGCGATATCCGATCTTGTCAAAATCAAAATGGACCATGTCTTCATGAAGAGCTTCAGCGGAAAATTTCATACCTTTAAACATATCCGACATGTCCCTCATCGTGTGTTCCGGAGATGACAGCATCGAAGGCATGATCAAATCCGTGATCATGTTAGGCACACCACGTATTGCCTTCACCATAAGCCGGTTGCGTGTATCGACATCCCTGCTGTTCCAGGTAGAAGGATCGGTCCCCATACGCTCGAGCAGTTCGGCTCCCTTCTTGCTGCCCGTAGTTCGGAATGCCTCCAGCAGCAATCGATGCCCGACGTGTTCGGGATCGGGAGCGTTCTGATCCGTCCCTACATAAGCGTGGTATAAATCCGGACGGTGCGCAGCCATCATGATGCCGGTAAGGCTGCCGACCGAACTGCCAACCAGAATTAGCTTTGTCTGCTGGAGCTTGCCGCATAGATATTCGGATAACTCGATCCCGTCCTCCACCAATCGGTCGAAGGTCAACAATCCGCTGCCTTGTTTGCCATTGCGCCGGAAGGTCTTCCCCGCACCCCGCTGATCCCACTGCACGATCGTAAAATCCTTTTCCCAGGAACGCAGCAGTGGACTGAAGATGGAGTACACCGATCCCGGCCCTCCATGAATAAACAGCAGTATCGGATTGCGCCGGTTTTCTCCCCGGATGGTCACCCATTGTTCAATCCCGCCAATACGCACAAAGCCGGATTCAGCGATTCCTTCGGAAGCTGTTATACGAAGCAGCCTCGCATTTTTTTGTTGATTTCTTTTCCGCATCACGATTTGAACCAAAGCATTGCTCATATGAATTCCCCGCTTTCGTTTTATAATGAGTGAGTAACTCACTCATCTTTAATCATAAAGATAATGGATTCCCGGATCCATTGTCAATAGGTATATGAAATATTATCCTTGATGAAATGCCAAAAGCGGCCAACGCCATTTCGCGTCGACCGCTTTTATTATTGTCATTGGTTTACGGCTTTTTCGGCAGATGATTCGCCTCCCGAATGAGGGAGAAGTATTGATCCGCCAGCACCGGCTGGTATTCCGGTCCGAGCGAATCCGTCAGCTTCACCACATCGGTCGGCGTCATATTCCAGGCCAGCAGCCCGAGGGATACGAACAACGGAGATTTGCCATCCCACTTTGCTTTGGCGTCCGCCAGAATCTTTTGTCCGTCCTGTACGGTACTAATGCCCTGGATCGTCGATACCGGCAGGTTTCCATTCAGGATCTCCACGCCGAAATGATCTTCCCAGCTCAGGAGCAGTCCGTTTGGACGATAATTGTCCTCATAAGCTTTGACGACCGAGTCGCTGAGCGGAACGTTTTGGTTCGCAACGCGGTTCAGTACGTAGGGTACGGTCATTCCGGTCTTTTTCAGGTAGGAGGACGTCTTCTTTAGGAATGCAGGCAGCGTATTCTCCGGCCAAGCGTTCGGGTAGAAGTACCCGCCGCCGGAAGGTCCGGCGATCAGCTGGTCATTCGCCGTTGCCGTGCTTCTGTAGTAGTTCAGCATAGCCGGTGCCCCGTCGTACAGCATCGGACTGGACGTCCAGTTGATCGGCACTTTGCCGCGGTTCGGATCATCCCACAAATTGCGCATCCGGTGCTGGTTATACTGGAAGTTGTCGCCTTCGCTGAAGGTGTACGTCACATAAATTTTATTTTCGAGCTTTGGTGTCTTGACCTTGTCGGACGGAAGCGGCCCTTGGCCTTTGTTCTCCGTACCGGAAAATACGGTCAGATTACTGAACCAGTCGGCAGCAAGAACGTAGATGCTGTGGTTCGATAACAGCTCTACCCCGTTGAACTCGCCTTCAGTATCGTTGCTAAACCAGCCGAGGTATGGTGTTCCTGCAGGAACATCGGCAAGGATCTTATCAAACAATGCCTTTTGCTCAGGCGTATTGGTGCCCAGCCAGAATACCATCGCCTTGTTGGCGACCGCATAATCGCGGAGATAGCCGTACGGCTCTTTCTGTTCCGATGAAGGCGGAGCTTCGTTGCCCGCAAGCACCTTAAATTGGTTCCACATGTCCACCGAAGCGGTCAACGACTTCGTACCAGCAGGTACTTTAAATTCGTAGACAAAGTACCGCCCGTTGTCTGCGAACCGGTGTCCACCGCTTCCCTCGGAAAGCTGCGAGCTTTGAGCGTCGTACAGGAACGGCTTCTCATCGTCGGTTCCGGGCACGAACTGGGCGATCGTCTGGCCATCAGCCTTCACGGTCACTTCATGAACGGCCGATCCCCATCCGTCCTGCTGGAACGCATCCTCAAAGCGGAGGTATACCGCATCCGTACCCAGGAAAGACGTCAAATCCAGGTCATAGATCTTGCGGTTCTTCGCATCCCGCTCCTGCGTCTTCTCTTCAGCCACCACTTTGAACGACTGCGGGAGTCCCGGAGGCAGCTTCACCGACACATCCGGGCTCAGCCCGATCAGCATCCGGTGCGTCGTCTGCTTCCACAAATTTTCGTACTGCCAGGTGTAGGCATCCAATTTATCCTTAAACTTGCCCTGCAAATCATCGAGCACTTTCAAGCCGTAAGGAGCTGCGGTCAGCTTGGCGCTGAGCTCCGGGCTGGCGACCACCGCATCCTTCAGCCCGGCAAGCGTTGTCGCCACATTAATGCTGTCCGGCACTTTCGGATCATAGACGATGATTCCCTTCACTTCTTTTTTAAAATCGCTTACCAGTTCCCAAGGATCGTCATGCACCGTATAAGGCACCTTGAGATCGTTCAGCCAAGTCATTTTGCCTTCTTCCTGGCTCTCCAGCAAATAAATTCGAGGCTGGTTTCGGTTGACGATGCCCTGGAGGGTCGCCAGCATGATCTTGACGTCTCCGGGGGCGTCATAAACGTCCGCAACGTCCAGATGCTTCACCTTAGCAAAGCTTGGAAGCGCTTGCGATTCCGGCCATTTGATGCCGCTGGATGAGGATGAGGGGTTTGCCGCCGGTTCGGCGGACGCGCCCATGGAGATGGACAGTGCACAGACCGCAGCGAGACAAACCGTGGTGAACTTTCGAAGCATGAACAATACACCTCAACTTTACGCTGATTTGGTTGGCAATTGAAAGAAACACCCTACTCCCGGCCCGTATTCGAAACCTCGCCATGCTGAACGCCGAACGGAATCGAGGTTCTCCATTGCTGTTATACAATCTATATTTAATATATCTAATATTGCTTTACAAGGCTTTCGACAAAAATAGTTAAAAAATTAGTACTCGTGGAGCATCCACTTAGTCCATTATTCCGAATAAACGGACAGAAAAAGATATGTCATTTTCATACCAAAAAGCCTCAGGTCACGGATGATCCTGAGACTTTTGCTTCGCACTCTTTACTTGATCGTCAATCGTCCAAGACGATTGCATTCTTCGGCAAACCACACCGTGCCGTCCGCGGCCACAGTGATGCCATGCGGTTCCGACCCCTGTGTCGGAATGTCATATTCGGTCAGTTTACCGTCCACGGTGATGCGGCCGATCCGGTTCGCACCCCATTCCGTGAACCAAAGGTCCTGGCCGATTCCGGACGTGATCGCGTGAGGCTTCGCCCCTTCGGTAGACAGCGAATACTCGCTTATCTCACCGTCCGTCGTGATTCTGCCGACCCGATTCCCGGCGATCTCCACAAACCACAGCGCGCCGTCTGGGCCCGCCGTAATCCCCACCGGTGCGGAACCTGGCGTTGGAAGCGCATAGTGAGTCACTGAACCGTCTGTGTCGATGGTGCCGATCCGATTCCCTTGGTTTTCCGTAAACCACAGCTTCCCGTCACTGCCTGTGGTGATGAACGATGGAAAAGCACCCTCATGAGGAAGCTTGTACTCGGTCACTTCACCCCCAGAGCTGAGCCTGCCGATCCGGCCGGTCATCATCTCGGTGAACCAGATCGCCCCGTCAGGCCCTTCAGCGAGACCAAACGGCGCACAGCCCGGGTCGGGCAGCTTATACTCCTTGAACGCTCCACCTGGCGTCATCCGGCCGATTTGCCCGGCATGATATTCATTAAACCAAAGATCCCCGTTTCGGTCGCACAGGATCGACATCACCCCCGCATTGGGTGTCGGCACGTCAAACGCGGTAAACTCGCCATGCTCATTCCGGGCTCCGATCCGGTTCCTTTTCTGCTCCGTAAACCACACAGTCCCATCTCTGCCGGCCGCAATACCGTACGGCCCCGAGTCCGGCAAAGGCAAGGCGAATTCCACCAATTCAATTCTCATTTGACATGCCTCCTTCCTGCAGCATTGGCTTGCCCATCTGCCGCAGCAGATCCATGTCGCCGCTGGCAATGGCGCCCATGAACCGCTCGATTTCTTCGATGTCGTGATCCCACCAGCGGATCTCCAGCAGCTCGGCGATCACCTCGGGTGCGTAGCGCTTGTGGATTTCCTTCGCCGGGTTGCCGCCGACGATGGTGTAAGGCTCGACGTCCCTTGTCACAACGGCTTCGGCCGCGATGATCGCTCCGTTGCCAATCTTCACGCCTGGCAGGATCGTTGCCCTTCGTCCGATCCAGACGTCGTTTCCCACAATGGTATCCCCCTTGATCGGGAGCTGATCCAGTGTTGGCGTGTGGGCTTCCCAGCCGTTTCCGAAAATATTAAAAGGAAACGTAGAGCCGTCCATCCGATGGCTGCCTCCATCCATCATAAAACGCGCCTCACCGGCAATCGAGCAAAACTTGCCGATCATTAGCTTGGTTCCGAGAAATTCGTAATGATATAGCACCTGATCTTCAAACGACTCTCCATTGATCGCATAGTAGTAAGAATAATCTCCCGCGATCAGGTTCGGCATCGTGATCACGTTTTTGATAAACTGCATATTGTTATCCCCGGGTATCGGATACTTCGCGTTCGGATTAGGACCTGGCATGCAAGTCACTCCTTTCGATTGTTCAGCAGATTGGATAGCGTGTTCGGTCGCCTCATTGCCACACAAAAAAGCCCCCTGTCCCGATGTTCAGGACAGGAGGCTGTATACGCATGGAAATCCGCTGAATCCTCTCGTCAAGAGGGTGCGCCATGATCCCGCATTTAAGAAGCACATGCCCAACCAGCATGACTACTTAAAAAAGCCCGCACGAATCCTATCCTAAACATCGTTTCAAACGATTGTTTTGTGTGGATAGGATTAGTAGATCATTGGCCTAAGGTCACCCTTTCATGACTTGAATGCCCTTAATCTACCATATCGCAGTCACATGTTCAACCCTTTTTCCATAAAGCGCTGCACGATTGCAGTTTAAGTTTTGGCTATGTACACCACATCAGGCTCGACGTTCCGCGGCTGCTCGATGCGAATTTCTTCCACGCCGGCAAAACGGGACTCGAGGAGCGCCTTAAATGCCGGAGACGCCGAAGCACTCCAGAAAGACATGACGCCTCCGGGATTCAGCAGGCGGGTAAGCGCCTTAAGTCCCTCCGGAGAGTACAAGCTTTCGTTGTTCTGAAACACCGTCCAATCCGGCCCGTTATCGATGTCAAAACATAGCGCATCGAACGTCTCGTCGGTCTCGGATATCCATTTCAGCAGGTCGGCGCATACGACCCTCGTCTTTGGGTGGGACAGCGCGTTTCCGGAAAATGGCGCTAAATAAGTCCGGTTCCAGGTGATGACCTGGTCTTCGATTTCCACGACAGTGACTTGACCGGTTTGCGGATGATGCACCGCCTCTCCCAAAGAATAGCCGACACCTAAGCCTCCGATCAGCAGAGTCATCCCGTCTTTGGCGCAGGCATCGATGGCCGAACGGACAAGCCTTTTTTCCGACTCGCCGTTATAGGTGGCCATGAGAAACGTACCGTTACTGATCAATTCGTATTCGCAGCCCCGGCGCTGGAGCTGAATTTCGCCGCGCGGGGTATCGCAGCGTTCCACAACTTCCAATGGGTCTACTAGCACGTAACCGCCTCCCTAGAGATACTCCCATTTCTCCCACATTTCCACCGGATTCAACTCATAGATTTCTTTTTCACGATACAGGTAGTGATGCATAATGAATTCCCTGCGGATCGTGGCAAAATCGGGATGATACGTTTTAATGAACTCGTTGATTTCCTTCTCCGTATATTTTCGTCCCATATCCAGGTTTCGCACCATAAACTCAAGCACAATCAGCTTTTTCTTGAGCTGTGCCGGGATGTTCTTCAGCCGGCCGTCATCCATGATGAAGCTTTTGAGCACGGTGTCCCGAAGCTTCTCGTTCTTAGCGGACAACTGCGGCCCGGGCTGATCCTCCTGGGGCTCATAATTGCGGATCAGCTTCAGCAGCTGTCCTTCCGTACGCTCGATCATGTCCTGCGAAATCCGGTAGTACGACACGTTCTTTTCCCGGCGCTCCATGACAACCCCGACTTCCTTTAATTTGGCGATATGATGCGTGATCGTCGCAGGGGTGACACCCAGCTTCTCCGCAAGGGTCATTCCGTTGATTTCTTCTTGAGACAGGAGCACCAGAATCCGAATCCGGTTCCGGTCGGCTAAAGCCTTATAATAATTGACCAGTTTATCGAGCTGCAGAAAAACCACCCTTTATATGCGTATTAAATTTAATGTTTATTAAATATAAGGATAATCAATATTTTCGCTTCCGTCAAGAAAAGCGCTGGGGAAGCTCCTCTGTCCATAAAGCTTGCAACGGTTATTTATCAGGATCGGGCTATTGCTGGAAAAGGTACCTTCCAGAAAAAAAGACCCCCTATCGGGAGTTTGGTCATTGTGAAAATATGCTGTGTTGAAAAAAATCTAGTTTGAACGCATCCTGGTTACGCTCTTCTGTGCTTGGCTTCCTGCTCTTCGGTTACCCGATCAAGCCATTCTTCCACCAGGACGTGGAATAACCTGCTTTGTTCGATCTGCAGATTATGGCCAGCCCGATCAAGCATGACGAAGCTTGCCCGCGGATACTCGTTCGCAAACGCCCACTGATTCCGGTAACCGACGATATGATCCTGCCGGCCGGCCAGAATAAGCACGGGCTTCACATAAGGGGTGTCCAGCTTCTCCATTTCAGGCGAGAAATCATAACGCTGGCGTAAACGCTCCAGAAACGGCCGATTAGCTTTTTTGAGCCCGGTCACAATTTCCCGTTCAAACCGGCTCCAATTGTACTCGTCCTGTACCGTATGCATTCCGCTAAATTCACCCGCGTACGGATGGTTCAACTGCGACATAAACTCTTCATCCTGGGCAATGAGCTGAAATGCCGGCGCGTCGTGCTTCGCCTGTCCCGCTGTTGGACAGATCAGGAGCAGACCCTCGATTTGATGCTGACGCTTCTTGAGCAGTCCTCTGGACAAATAGCCGCCGTAAGATTCTCCAGCCAAAATAAAAGGCTCATCCCCCAAAATTTCTCCAACAAACTCATCGAGCGCCTCCAGCATATCATCCGTACTCTGGATACCGTCTGTAACGGTGCTGTCCCCCATTCCCGGCAAATCCGGATATACCCTTTTCCAGCCGGATTGGCTCTTGAACACCGGTTCCATACATCCCGTCATGAGGTGATGATCACAGGAAAACCCATGCAGCAGCAAAACCGGCTTGCCGTTGCCGTGAATCTCGTAGTGAATCGTCGTATGTTTTTGCTCGCATTTCATAAAGAATACCTCCTCACTATTTACATAGATATCTATATATTACAGTGTACCGAATAATTACATAGATGTCTATATATTTGCGGACGAAGCATTAGAACCTCTTGAATATTTGCTCCAACAGGGATTCAAGCTGAACCTGCTCCTTGTCGGAAAGTCCGCCGTATATGGTCTCGTTGAGACGGGCGGATACTTCCTGGAACACCGGCTCCAATTCTTTTCCTTTTGGCGTCAGCGAAACCAGCGTCATGCGGCTGTCTCCCTTGCTCTTTACTTTACGGACGTATCCCAGCTTCTCCAGTTTGTTTACGAGCACAGTGACCGTCGGCTGCGTCCGGTCGATTTTTTCGCTCAACACGGTTATGGGCTGCATGTCTTGGATATACAGCGCCCACAAAATATCCCCGTGTGAGGAGACAATGCCCTCGATGCCGCGCTGTTCCAGTTCCGATATGATCATGGCGTTAATGGCGTTGCGGATTTTGCTGAACATCGTGGCTGCGTTTTTTTTCATCCTAATCCCATCCTGTTTCTCAAATTATATTAAAGCTCTACGAGAAAACTTATGAATAACCGGCTATATATGTCCGCTATTCCTGCTTAAATTTATGAAAATGCAGCGTAAACGCAGTCGACTCGCCTTCGGCCGAATCAACCGTCAGGCGGTGGCTGAGCTTCAGGGCCATCTGACGGGCCAAATAGAGCCCCATACCCGTGGATTTGGCTTCGGTTCTGCCCGTTCCGCCCGTAAAGCCTCTATCAAAAACACGCGGCAGATCCTCCGCCTTGATACCCATCCCCGTGTCTTCAATAACCAGCCGCTTCTCGGCGGCATCCTCCTCATAACGGAACAGGATGCGGCCGTTCTCGCCGGTATATTTGAGCGCGTTAGATACGATCTGGTCGATCATATAACCCAGCCATTTGCCGTCGGTATGAACGAAAAGCGGCTTGCCGGCCATCAGAAACTGGATTCGCTTGTTTATGAACAGCTTGGCGTATTTCTTGACGCTTGCTTTAATCAGAGGCTCCAGCGCGGTTTCGGTAATCAAGTAATCCCGGTTGAACGAGTCGATCCGTGAATAATAGAGTGCTTGCTCCACATAATGATCGATTTTGTCGATCTCGTCCTCCAGCTTGTCCATGACAGCTTCCGCATTGTGAGTCATACCGTTCTCCAATAGGAGCCTGGACGCGGTAATCGGCAGCTTTACTTCATGAATCCATGACATGATAAAGTCTTGATGATCCTTCTTCTCATGAAGCTGCTGCTGCAGCTGGTCAGAGTGCAGGCGTTGAAGCCGCCTGGCCCATTCATTAACGATTGCTTGCTGCGGATGCTGCGGTTCGGGAAGGAGGGCTGTTACTTCCTCCATTTTACTGATCTTCATTTGCTGAAGCATCTGATAGTAAGGTCTCCGGTAATAGTAGCCGATCACCACGTACAGCGCGGCACCGGCAAAACAGATAACATTCAAATATACCATGTTTCCTATTCCGGAAGAGCCGTCCGAATCCAAATACATAAACAGCGTCACAACAGTCATCAGCAGGATGTAGAACGCGATAAACCCGCTTTTGACCTTTACATAGTCCACAAATTTCATGGTATCAGATACCCTTGTCCCTTCTTGGTCACAATATAATCCTTCTTCCCGAGGTCAGCCAGCTTCTTCCGGATTCGGACAATATTCACGGTAAGCGTATTATCGTCAATAAAACTTTCGTCTGCCCACAGGCTCCGCATCATCTTCGTTCGTCCGACGATCGTGCCTGCATGCCGCATCAGCATGTTCAGGATGATAAATTCGGTTTTGGTCAGCTCGGCCCGATGCTCTCCGACGGACACATCCCCATCGTTCAGGTTCAGCAGTACGCCTTGATGCTCGATAACATGGGTTTGTACATCAAGGTAGGAGTACACTCTTCGCAGCATTGCGTTGATCTTGGCCATCAGCACGTCCATATGAAAGGGCTTCTGGATAAAATCGTCCCCTCCCATGTTCATTGCCATCACCATATCCATCGGCGTCGTCCGCGAGGACAAAAAGAGGATCGGTACCTTGGACACCTCCCTGATCCGGCTGCACCAATAGTAACCGTCGAACTTTGGAAGGTTGATATCCAGAATGACCAGTCCAGGGGCCTGTTCACTGAACAAAGACATCACTTGTTCGAAATCGCTGACCAGGATCGGTTCGAATCCCCATTTCGCAAGCGAGTCCCCGATCATCTCCCGGATTACGGGTTCGTCTTCCACGACTAAAATTTTCATGTTCATCCGGTTCATCCTTTGCTCACGCACTTATATCGTATCCTTATTGTAAACGACATCTTCCCCTGCCTCCAGCTTTTCCGCCCAATGTGACAAAATCGTTAGGTTCTTCCTAATACCGTAAGCTTTGATGCATTTTGACTCCTTTATAATGAACACTACCGGGCTTGGTAACAGCAAAGAACAAGGAGAGATTTTATGCAAGGACATGGTAAAATAGCGCTGACCTCAGCAGTGTCGAAGCAGAGATTTCCCGGAACGTGGGCCGGGGGAATCGCCTTGATCGTTTCGCCTATACTGCTTCTGGCAGGCATCCTGCTCCGCTCACCGTATCACTTTTTCTTTCCCGACCAGTTGGCAGCTTATGACGAGCATCCGCTGCAGATGACGGCTTCGTACAGCCTGTTCGGGGCCGGGATTATCATGCTCTGGCCGGCAGTCCTGCTGCTGGTCCAGTCGATCGGCGTTTCGAAACCGCGCTTCGCGCTTTGGGGCGGATTATTCGTCATTTCAGGCCTGTTTGCCCGCACCTTCCATGCAGGAGTCGACCATCTGGCTTTTCAGCTGGTGAAAACGGGCGGCGTTGGTCAGGCGGTGAACACGGTCGGAGATGCGTACGGTGCCTTCCACATCTACAGCACTTTTAATCTGGCTATCATCTTAGGATGGATCGTGCTGGCCATCGGCTCTTACCGTTCCGGAACGCTCGGCTTGTTCCAATCCGCAGCACTGGCACTGGCCAGCGCACTCCCGCTCGGCGTTTTGAAAGGAACGACGCCATGGTCCATCGCGGCAGCCGGAGGGCTTGCCGTCGCTTTTATTCCGTTCGGATGGACCATACTGCGCAGCATCCCTTTTCCCGGATGGTTGAAAATAGGAGCCTGGACGCTGATCGTTTGTGTCGGGATTTCCCTGTTCACTTTGTTCGGCCGCATGGGTTAATGAAGTCTAATAGAGAACCCCATTAAGGAGGAGACACAATCAATGAATGTTGTCATCGAAGGCAAACAAATCTCCAAAGTATACGGCTCGGGAGACAGCGTCATATCCGCCCTGCAACACATCGACCTAACCGTCAAGGAAGGCGAAAGCGTGGCTGTTATGGGACCGTCAGGTTCAGGAAAGACGACGCTGCTCAATATTTTGGCCACCATCGATTCCCCGACCTCGGGCGAGGTGGTGATCGACGGATACAACATTCTGAACATGAACGAAGAGCAGCTGTCTTCGTTTCGCCGAGACCGGCTGGGCTTCGTGTTTCAGGATTACAACCTGCTCGACACGCTGACAGTTAAGGAAAATATCGTGCTTCCGCTGGCCATTGCCAAAATGAATGTCGGACAGCTGGAGCAGCGGGCAAGCGAGGTTGCGGTCCGGTTCGGGATCCAGTCGATTCTGGACAAATATCCGTACCAGATATCGGGTGGGCAGAAGCAGCGCACCGCCGCTTCCCGGGCGATCGTGACGAAACCCGCGCTGCTGCTGGCCGACGAGCCTACCGGGGCGCTCGATTCCAAATCGGCGACGGACTTTCTGGAGAGCTTGAAGGAACTGAACGAACAGGAAGGAACTACAGTTCTGATGGTTACCCATGACGCCTATGCCGCCAGCTACTGCAAGCGGGTGATTTTCATCAAGGATGGAAGCCTGTTCACCGAATTGGTCAAGGGAAGCCAGTCGCGCAGGGACATGTTCAAAAAAGTGCTGGATGTACTGGCCGTACTGGGAGGCGGAGCCATTGACGCTGTTTGACGTAGCGAAGAAAAATATTCAGGGGAACGTCAAAAATTATTTAATCTACCTGCTGTCCATGATTTTCAGTGTCATGATTTACTATATTTTCGTGTCGCTTCAATATAGCCAGGCCATTGCTGAAGGACTGCAGTCCTCCGAAAGCCTCCGGGCCATTCTGTCCCAGGCATCCGTCATCCTGATCTTGTTCACAGCCGTATTCGTATGGGGCTCGAACGCCTTCTTTACCCGAAAAAGAAAGAAGGAGGTTGGTTTATATGCTCTGCTCGGAATGCGGAGACAAACGATCGCCCGGATGCTGTTCTATGAAAACCTGATCATGAGTCTGGTTGCCTTGATCTTAGGCGTCTCTCTCGGCACCCTTTTATCAAAGCTGTTCACAATGATTTTACTGAAGCTGCTGGATAACCCGGTCCGAGCCGGGTTTGAAATTCACATCGGGGCCATTGGTCAAGTAACATTGGTATTTGCGGTCCTGATTCTGATCACTTCCATGCAGGGGTACCGGCTGATCTATAAGTTCAAGCTCGTGGAGCTATTTCAAGCCGAGCGAAAAGGTGAGCATGCACCCCGAATTTCTCGGCTCGCTGCAGGGCTGTCCGTCATCCTCATTGCTCTGGGTTACTGGACTGCTTTTAAACCTGTAAGTACGACCCAAGGTATTCTTGTCAACTTCTCCATCATTTTTATTGGACTAGGCGCAGGCACCTATCTGTTGTTCCGCTCCCTTGTCATTGCGCTCTTACAGCTGTCATCACATCATAAAAAAAGGTATTACCGCGGCATCAACATGATCGGCACTTCCCACCTGCTCTACCGGATCCGCAGCAATACAGTCATGCTGACCACGATCGCGCTGCTCAGTTCCTTGACCTTGTGCGCGGTAAGCGTTGGCTACAGCTTTTTTTATACCCAAAAGCAGAGTGCCGAACAAGAGAGACCGTTCAGTTACACCTATGCAGCTTCTGCAGCTTCGGAAAACGGGCTTGATGCCGCGGCCAGACAGCTCATTCTCTCGGACGCCAAACATCCGGTTATCGCTGAAATCGATCTTCCTGCGATTGCGACCGATGCCGATCTGACCCAGTTTGCCTATCAGCCGGGAAATTACGAGCCAAATGAGGTTCCCGTAAAGCTGATATCTGCATCAACGTATAATCAGGCCGCTTCGGCACTGGGCTATAAAGAACGCCTTCAGCCCACTGGTCGGGATGTTGTCCTCGTTCGCCCATTGTACACGAACCTATCGGCTGATGAGGTACAAGGAAATCGAATATCCATCACCGCTGGGAATGAACAAGAGAGCTTAGAGGTGACTGGGGTTGCTGAAGGACGCATCCTTCCTTGGGGCTATCCGGATCTGTGCATCGTCATGAGCGACGGCCTGTTCAGCCAGTTGAGCAAGAGCCTCAAGGGCAGCACCTATAAAGCCTTTAAAGTCAGGGGCCAGGAAACGACGAAGGAAACCGCAACGGCGCTCATCAAGCTTTCTGGAGACGAAAGCAAAATGGCAACATTCTATCGGCAGTACCGCCAGAATGTGGAGAACGCCGGCATCAACGTCTTTACGCTCGGATTTCTCGGGCTGGTCTTTCTGGCAGCCACCGGGAGTATCATCTACTTTAATCAGTTGACCGAAGCGGAAGCCAGCAAAGGAAGCTACGGCATTTTGCGCAAAATCGGCGTAAGCCGTAAAGATATCCGGCGGTCGGTCGCCAAGCAGGTGCTGTTCGTGTTTGGACTCCCGCTGATTGTCGGACTGGTCCACAGCATCATGATGCTAAAGGCACTTGCCGGCATTAACCTGATCAGCGGCCTGTTCGCCGTTCCGATCCTCCTCTCCGGCGGGGCTTATCTTCTGATCTATCTCGCCTATTATGCGTTTACGGTCAAAACCTATTATCGGACCGTATCGGCACAGCAATAAATATAGCAAAGGGGGATGCCCGTGGTGTATACCATGGGACATCCCCTTCTTCAATCGGTAGGGGCAGCACGCAATCCCTAGTACAGCAAATCCTTGCCGTACTGCTCTCCCTCCAGCATATCGTAAACCACAAGCTTGTAATCGTTCAGCAGCGACTGCTGCTCCGGCGTCAAGGCAGAAATCACGGCGTTATCCTTGCCGATTAACACGCTTTTGTTCAAGCCGGGAATTTCGGACTTCACCTTCTCCAGCAGCTTGTAATACGCCGGCATACTCTGGCCGGACAGCTCGAACACGGTCGGCCCGATAAAAGCGGGACTCATCGTGCCCGGAGACTTGCTGCCGATATCAAAGTTGGCCAAGTAAATCAGCTTCGTCTCATGCTTCAGGCGCGGGTTGTCGTTAAATCCGGCCTGGGCATACACCCCGGAGGACAATGCCGGCAGGTGATCGCCCCAGAACGCGACGATCGTCGGCCGCTGAATCGTCTTCAGCTGTTGGCTCAAGTAAGCCACCGCCTCATCCGTCAGCTTGGTATCATGCGTGTACGTTTCCAGCTCGTCTTTGTATTCCGGTTTGACGCCGGAAACCGTAATCGTGTTCGAACCGTTCAGTCCCTTGGTAAACGGAAAATGGTTTTGCATCGTCACCAGATGCAGGAACGTCGGCTTGCTCGCCGACTTCAGCTCACGGACGGCTTCCTGCACGGCGGCCATGTCGGAAATGTAGCCATTCGGCGTATACCGCTTGGCGTTCGGCAGGTCCTTCTCGCTCGTGAATTGGTCGAAGCCGAGAATCGGATACACCCGATTGCGGTTGTAGAACGTGTCATCGAACGGATGCAGCGCCAGCGCCTCGTATCCCCGGTCCTTCAGAATGCTGACGATGGAAGGCAGTGAGGACATTTTGACAATTCGCTGCTGGTACGGAATCGACCCGTCCTTCAAAAAATACATCGACAGGCCGGTCAGCGCCTCAAATTCCACATTGGCCGTGTTGCCTCCGAACTCAGGGGACAGCAGAAAACCATCCAGCGTCGATTGGGCATTCTGGTGAATAAACTTCAGCGGATCCTCGCTGAACGTATAGGACGGCATCCGGGTCGGATCAAAAAAGGCCTCGTCCATCATATACATAATATTCGGCTGCTCTACCGCTTTGGTTGGCGGCGTATCGGTAGATGTTCCGTATTTTTGCGCGATGGCTTCGATCGCTTCTTTGCTGTAACCCTCCGGTTTTTCGATCAGGTTCTGCATCAGGTTCCCGGCGAAGGCATACACAAACCCATTTTGGGCGTAGTTGACCTTCTGGTTCCATGGAATGTTCTGATACTTCAGCGACGTGGCCAGCGCGTGTTGGCCTCCAACCATTTGAATAAATCCGCCGACCGCAACCAGCGAGATGATGCCGAGCGTGATCCGCAGCGGAAGACGGATCTTGACCTTTGGCAGCTTCAGCATCAGATAGATCAGTGCCGCAACGAGCAGCACCGAGACGATGACCGCTGTAGGCGAAATCATGCCCTTCGTAATTTTCGTCATTTCCTGGGCGTTCTTGATCTGCATCAAATCCCATGGGAATAAAGGCTCGCCCGTTGTGGACAGCTTCTCATAATTGGCGATCCCGAGGACAACGCATACGATAAAAGCGATCAACGCCCCCGTATAGACATTCGGAATGATCATGGCACAGACCAGCAGTACGAAAAAGAAAAACAAACTGCCGGACAAATACAGCCAGTAATATTGGGAAATCCAGTTCAGCACGCTTCCGATATTCATCCCGAGCGAAGCCGCCTGCATGAAGAAGTTTAAAATAAAACCGCCGAGCAGCAAGGAGAAAAGGGTTATCCCCACCCGCCTGGACGGCACAAATAATTGGCGCACGGTATCACTCCCATCTGTTCTCAAGCGAACAGTATACGCCAATTATCTTAAAAAAACATTAAAATCATACGAAAATTTAACATTCTCTTCATACTGACATTACAATTCTGTGAATTAACAAACCCCCACGGAAATACCGTGAGGGTCCATTCATACATATATCTGCTTGCTAACTTTGCTAGAAGCTGTTCACCATCGCATCGATTTCTTGCATTTGTTTAGCAGATAATGGGCCAAGGGATACAGCACCTGCCAGTTCCTCCACCTGCCGTCTCGTTTTAAAGCCCGGAATCGGGATCGCGGCATCGCTTCTTGCCCACAACCAGGCAAGGGCTCCCTGCACCAGCGTCCGCTCGCCGCTCGTCAAAATTTCTTTGATGGCGTCAAGCTTCTCAATGAACTCGGGAAGGGGGCTGCCGTCTTTAAAGTACCTCACCCAGTCATGCCCGCTGCCTCTGACATCCGTATTCGGCAGGCTTGTCTCCGGCCGGAATTTGCCGCTCAAAAGACCCATCGCCAGCGGCGTGTTGTTAATGCTTGCAAGACCCAACCGCTCGCATACGGCCACGACGTCGCGGTTGTCATGGAAAACATTTTGCTCATGCTGAATGGCGGCTGCATGCGACCGGCTGGCGAAAAATTCGGCGTTCTCCGCATCACCCGTGCTCCACCCGTATGCTCGGATAAGCCCCTCCCCACGCAGACGTTCCAGCGGATCGATCACGGACTCCATCTCTTCGCGGGTCAATGAACCCGGGTGAATTTGCAGCAAATCGATGTAATCGGTCCCCAGCCGCCGGAGCGAACGCTCGCAGGCAAAGCGGACATAGGAGGGCGAGACGTCGTAACGCAAATGCACTTCCCTGTTCGCGGCGTCCTGCAGAAATCCGAATTTGGTAGCGATGACCACTTGATCGCGGCGCCCCTTGACCGCACGCCCCAGCACCTCTTCACTATGTCCGGTTCCATAAGCGTCGGCCGTATCAAAGAAGGTAACTCCCATATCCAGCGCCGTATGGATGGCCACCTCCGATTCCGTATCGTCCACCTCGCCCCATCCGTCAGGCAGGCCGCCGAGCGTAAAGTTTCCGCCAATCGCCCAGCAGCCGAGCCCCAGCGGACTTACAGGAATACCGGATGATCCCAAGGTTCTGTTCATCAACATTTCCTCCCTTTCGCTTGTGCATGGCTTCATTATAATAAGCAGAATGGCTTATGATCAGAGCCAATACAGGCGATTTTGGAAGAACCAATTCACATGCAAACTGCCGACAAGGTTTGTCGACAGTCTGAGCCGGGAATGTCCGAGTCATTCGTTTGTAAAGTAGTTCTGATCGATGTCAGCAATCAATCCAGGCTGCACAGGAGACCATCCCAATTGCTCTTGAGTCTGGGTGCTTGAGGCCGGGTTGTCCATCTTTACCATGGCCGCAAGAAAACCAAAATGTTCATCAGCCTTCTCGGGGGAAATGGCTTTTACTGGCACTTCAAGGCGTTGGCCAATGACATTGGCGATATTTTGAAACGGGATTGCTTCTTCGCCGACACCGTGCAGCCGTGCGCCGGCAGGAGCCTTTTCCAAGGCCAACCGGAACAGATGCGAGAGGTCAAGAAGGTGCACAGCCGACCATCGATTAGAACCATTACCTAAGTATGCCGAGAAACCTTTGGTCTTGGCTAGATGGATGAGTGCCGGGATGAATCCATGATCCCCTTGGCCGTGTACGGACAACGGGGGCCGCACCACCGATACGCGCACACCTCGTTGGGCGAATGACAGTGCCGTCTCTTCGGATGGGATCCGAAGCGCTGCGAACGACTGTGAATCCAGCGGGTCCTCTTCCATCGCGAGACGCCCCGGTCTAAGAAGGGCCGTACCGGATGTGACAACGAGGGATCGATTCGTTCCCGCGAGCGCTTCGCCCAACGTCTCGATCGCTCGCCGGTCCGCTTCGGCGGTGTCTATAAAGTTCGTGGTTTCGTCAAAGTTGTTAAAATCCGTGTTAAAAGCCGTGTGAATGACACCTTCCGATGCCTCCGCGCCAGCTTTAAGGCTGTCGAGATCGTGGAGGTTGCCCCGATGCACCTCAACCCCGGCGGCAGCCAATGCTTCAGCCGATTTGTCTGAGCGGGCAAGCCCCACCACATGATGTCCGGCACCCAAGAGTTCTCGGACGACAGCGGAACCGATAAAGCCGGTTGCTCCTGTAACAAAAACACGCATAGTAAAGTCCTCCTAAAGCTGTAAAGTAGTTTAGCTGCTTGCATCTCTTGCGGCGGGGATCTCTTATCCCCTTGCCGCTGATCCAGCGCTAAACCTAGCATACTCCACAGCTCACCCCGATCTTTGCCTGATTCTCGCCACTCTTTGCCTGATATTCTGGTATGCTTCCCGAATCTGATCGAACCCTGGCCTCACCCACACCATACCGTTCGGTCAGTCCGTGATTCGTTCTCTTTGACGCAATCTGGAAACGTCCCTTCTTGGCGGGTGTCCGAAATAAGCGCTGTAATCCCGGCTGAACTGGGAGTCGCTTACATACCCTACAAGCCGGCATGCAGTGGTCGCGTCCATTTGGCGAGATAACATCAGATGCCGGGCTTCTTGAAGGCGCAGCGCCTTTTGGTATTGCAGCGGGCTCATCGACGTGACTGACTTAAAATGCTTGTAAAAAGTGGACACACTCATATGCTCCAATTCCGCTAAGTTTTCAACCTTTATTTGCTGAGAAAAATGGTCGCGGAGCCAAGCAATGGCCTTCACCACAGGCTGCATTTCCGAGTCAGCAAAACCCATTTCGGCAACATGAACGCCGACGGGGCTGCGCAGAAGCCGTATTAAAATCTCATCCACTGCGAGTGGAGCCAGCAATTCGGCATCGCCGGGGTGAAATAGATACTCTATCAGTCTTGACATCGTCCTTACTATGCCTAAGTCTGCGTTAGTGACGTAGCATGCGCTCCGTTCATGAATTGGAGGCAGTCCCTGGGGATACACTTTCAGGACCAACTCGGCGATTCTTTGCGGATCCAGATCCAGTCTGACACCGAGCAGCGGCTCGGAATGACTTGCTTGTGTGGTCTGAACAGCAACCGGCAGGGCCGCGGGTGTCACAAACATATCCGATTGGCCGATTCGATGAACCTCCTTCCCGACCGTGATGTCCTTGGCTCCTTGCACAACGATTCCCAAAGAAGGCGAGTAAAAGGTTTTAACGTTGTCCATATCTACTCTTGAATAGCGTCCGATGAACAAACCAGGGATGCGCTGATCAAAGGCACCGTCATGCGGAGCATACAGGTAGATCAGCTGTATCAGCCGGGCTGTTTCGGCTTCAAGTGTCCCCCTGGCGTCAGGATATGCCGATGGAACCGCATGTTCATTCATTAGCTGCACCGTTTTTAACAACTCCTCATATCATATACTTCCTCCCTTAAAGATAGCTTCGATACTCTTTCATCTCAAGGCTTAATTAGAATGAACACCGACGGCTTCTGTCTCAGAAGTAAAAAAAGTGCTGCGTATATACTCCGGATTGCCCAGCAGCGGCCGACCAATGGCGATAAAGTCCGCCAGTCGATCCGTTAGGATGAACTCGGCAAGCTCTTTGGAGTAAATTTTACCCACGGCAATGATGGGAATACTCACGTATTGCTTTATAATGGAGGCATAGGGTACCTGATATCCGTCGGGCGTCGCGGCGGGATTGACCGGGAGCAGGCCTCCGGAAGATACGTCGACGGCATCGATCAGCGGCTCCAGGGAAGCGGAAATTTTCGCCACATCTACGGGCGTAAGGCCCCCTTCGGTAAAATCGGACGCGGATACGCGGATCAATACCGGATAGTCGCGTCCCACCTCCGAGCGGACGGCTTCCAAAATGTCACGGAGAAACCGGGTTCGTTTTTCCGGCGAGCCGCCATATGCATCTGTCCGGTGGTTGGACAGCGGGGAGAGGAACTGATGCACCAAATGGCCGTGTGCCGCGTGCACTTCGATGCCGTCAAAGCCGGCTTCCAGGCTTCTTCTGGCAGCTTGCCGGAAATTTTCAATTTCGCTCTGGATATCCGACAAGCTCATTTCTTCCGGAATCCCGTATTCGTCGTCGTAGGCAATCGGACTCGGTGCTAGCAGACGAGATCCCCCGTTTCTCCACGACTTTCTGCCGCCATGCGTAAGCTGAATGAAAACCGGCGTGTTTTTGGCGTGAACGGCTTCGACCACTTTTTTCAAAGGGGCGACATGCTCATCTGTAAAGATGCCGATGTCGTTGCTGAAGAGCCTTCCGTTCGGTGATACCCCGGTCGATTCCAGCATGACCATTGCGGCTCCGCCGGCAAGCCGTCCGTAGTGGTTTACGTGATAATCGGTGGCGAACGCTTCGGGCGTCCCCTGGTTCTGCTGCATGGGGGAAACGATCAATCGGTTGCTCAGCTTCAGACGACCAATATGTTTTTCGCTATATATGATGGTTTTCATGGTAAACTCCTCCTAAGACTCTTGTATATGGATTTCTTAACTCCATTGTAAGAGTCACAAGGGCAGCGTTACATACAAAAACCAAGTTATTCCTACCCATATACTTTGAATTTGAAGTTATTCACCGATCCGGAATTTATAATTTGAAGGTTCTGTCCGGAATCTGAATCAAGAGGCTTGCTCTGCCTGGATATGTTCAAATGACGAAAGGAGTTCACTTTATGGACCAAATTGACCTGCGTATTTTAGATATTCTGCAAAAGGATGCCCGTATTTCCATTTCCGAGCTGGGCCGCATGATCAACATGTCCGGTCCGGCCGTGACCGAGCGGATCCGCAAGCTGGAGGATAAAGGCGTCATAGCATCCTACCGGGCGGTGCTGTCTCCTGATAAAATAGGCAAACCGATCACCGCGTTTATTCTCGTGCAGGCCGATCATTGCAACGCATTGACCGAATTCTGCTCCCAGTCTCCCGACGTGCTTGAGCTGCATCAAATCAGCGGTCAATATAATTTTATCCTGAAGGTGGTTGCGGCTTCGATGCAATCGCTGGAGGAGTTCCGGATGGCCTGCAGCAAGTACGGCTTCACGCAGACGATCACCGTGCTGTCAACGACGTTTGATTCCAAAGCTTTTGCACTGGACGAACCATAAGCATCCGCATGAACTTATGTACCGCTAGTACAGCGTTTCGTTGAATGGATAATTGGGGGATGACAGAACATGAAGGATGATGGAAACAAGCCTGTGCCATTTTTCGAGCTTGTAACCCAAGGTACGGGCGATGGATTGAAGCAGCACGACTTGTCCGGTTTGATCTGGCATGATGAAGAAATGACGTTTGATTCGACGTACGAAGCCCAAGTATGGGCCTTGGACGAACCCTATAACAAACTCGGCTGGGAGTATGACGGGTACCGGACGGCCGATCCGAAGATCGCCAGCGCCCTGGTATGGGAGCTGATGAAAGCGAAGACCGCGGGTTACGGCAGGCGTGAGGTGTTTGCCGACGAGCAGCACGTCGATAAAACAACTATTTATCGGGTATGGGTCAAATGGGCCCGCCCCGAGCCTGGAGCGTTACATTCGGATTAAAGCGTTCTCTGCAGCTTAACCTCAAATTCCGGTCTTGTGATGTACTCCATATAATGGATTTTACCGGTAAAGTCCAGGTAAGCCTGATAGCGCAGCCGGATGGCCGGCGCGGTTACGAGGTCGAGCACCTGACTTTTTGGCACCCAGCGGCTGTCTGAAGTTTCTTCGGATGTGCACAGCTCCCCTCCCGTCGGTGTACATACAAAGTCCAGCATCAGCTTGGTCGGAACCGGGGTTTGTCCGTCATGCCACAGGTAGCTGCCCGTATTGGAATAAATCCCGATCAGATGCGACACTTCGGTATCAATTCCGCTCTCTTCCTTGATTTCTCTGGTCAGGGCATCCATCAGGTTCTCACCATTCTCCACCTGGCCGCCGGGAAAAACCCATCCACCGTGCCGTGTCTTGACCAAGAGGATATCCCCGCGGCCATTCTCAACAAAACCTCCGACGGCTCCGATATGCGTAGGCATCGTCATGCAATCAACCTCCAAGTAAATGATTATGTTTCTACAAAAAACAAGGCTGCCGGGTAGGCCCGGCAGCCGCTTCCCTATCGAAGTGCTTTAGACTTCGTCCCAGATCCTCTTCAGGTTTTCAAGGCCAAGCTTCGTGCCCTCGCGGCACTCCTCCATGCCCTCGAACTCCAGCGTAATGTAACCGTCGTAGCCGGATTCCTTGATCAAACGGAGCACCCGCCGAACGTCAATATCGCCCTGCCCGAAGATAGCTCCCCGCAAATAGTTGCCGTGTGAGGTAAGAAACCAGGCGCCGCCTCCCGGATTTTGGTCCGCCGGACGGATATAGAAATCCTTCACGTGCACAAGCGATGCGTAGGGGAGATTCCGTTTGACGCCGACAAGCGGCTGCTCATCGACACAGAGGAAGTTACCGATATCGAGCGTCGTTTTGAAATTGGGACGGTCCACGGCCTGCAGCACGCGCTGAACACGGTCACTGGCCTGAACGCTCATGCCGTGATTCTCGACGGTGGTCGTGATGCCGAACCCCGCCGCATAATCGGCGATTCGCCGGCAGCCTTCGACGATCTGGTCCAGGTTGGCTTCGAGATAATCGATGCCCCGCTTCTCCGGCGGCAGCGTAAATGCTGTCACGTCATGACGCATATGCTTCATGCCCAATCGGTGAACGGTGTCCACATGCCGCTTGATGCGTTCAATTTCCTCTTCAAAGGCTTCCGGCGTATCCTGCACGAAGTTGGCCGGCATCGAATAATTGGACAGCTCGATTCCTTTGGCAGCGGCCCGCTCACGAACCGCATCGGCCAGCTCCGGCTGATCCTCCAGCGTAAATCCGTACGGTACGATCTCCATATGTTCCCCGCCCTGCTCCGCAATCCAGTCGATGACGTCCAGTACGGTCATCTCTCCCGCCTTAATCGCTTGCAAAAGGCTGTATGTACTTACTCCAGGCTTCATTCGCGTAATCCCTCCGGTCTGTTGTTAAATTTCTTCTGTCAGTTCCAGTTCGATGACCGTATCCAGTTCATCCGGCAGATCGCCGCCTGCCAGGTGAATAAACGCGCCGCTGTCCGTATCCGAATATTGATCGGCCATCCAAGGCGTTTCCACGTGCAGCTCGCTGCCGTCCGACAGCAGGCGGGCCTTCTTGATCTTCCCCTTCAGTCCCTGGAAGTAGATCGGTCCGATGCCGCGGTCAAAAATGTGGGCGTACAGCTTATTGCCTTTTTGCGTATACCGCCCCCACTCCGGCTTGGGAAGTGCAGCAATCCCGCAGCCGTAAATGCTGTCCCCGTTCCGGCGCAGCCATTCACCGACAACGGACAAAATGGCCAGGGACTCCTTCGGAATTTCCCCTTTGGCGTCCGGTCCGACGTTTAGGAGCAAATTGCCGTTTTTGCTGACGCATTCCACCAGCGCACGGATGACCTGTCTCGGAGACTTATAGTTTTTGTCCGTCGCATGGTAGCCCCAATGGTCGTTTAGAGTGATACATGCCTCCCACGGAATCGGCTCGCCCAGGTCATTCACGATGCCGCGCGGCGGAATAATCTGTTCAGGCGAGAAGAAGTCACCCGCGTATTCCTCCGGCTCCGCCGCCATAATATTGCCGCCCAAGCGGTTGTCGATGACGATGTCCGGCTGCAGGGAGCGGATCATCCGGATCAACTCGGTGGCGCGCCACTTTTCGCCGGTCATATCATCATATGAGAAATCGAACCACATCATATCGATTTTTCCATAGTTAGTCAGCAGTTCCCGGACCTGTCCGTGCATATACTCCAAATACCGGTCGAATTGCTCCTCCCGGTTCTTGTACGATTCTTCCGCACGCATTGGGTGCTGGCGGTCGCCGAAGGCAGGATAATCCGAATGGTACCAATCGATCAAGGAATAATAGAAACCGACCTGCAGCCCCTCTTCGCGAAACGCATTGACATACTCGCGGATCAGGTCTCTTCCAGCCGGCGTATTCGTTGCCTTGTAATCCGTCAGCTCGCTGTCAAACAAGCAGAAGCCGTCGTGATGCTTGGTCGTCAGCACGGCGTAGCGCTGTCCGGCCGCTTTGGCCGCCTTGGCCCATGCACGCGGATCATACAGAGTCGGATTAAACTCCTCAAAATAGGCTTGGTACTGTTCATTCGTGATGCGCTCCTGGCTCCGTACCCATTCGCCTCTGGCCGGAATCGCATACAATCCCCAATGAATAAACAGGCCAAAGCGGTCGTTCATTAATGTTGCCGTTCTTTCAAAACGCGGATTCATGCCCTATTCGCCCTCCAATAGCTGTTTTCTTGACTTGTGCCGCAGCAAAATTCGACAGACTTGCTTACTGCACTGCCGGACGGCACTCCCTTATTCTTCGTTCCGGCATCCGGGATACCCTTTTATTCAAATTCACTTTTTTCGCACGAAATCTAGTCATCAATGAATACCGTCATGGTTTATGATAAAAAGGTCACACCTGGATTCCCAGGCGTGACCTTTTGGCATAGGAAGTTTAAGTTGTTCTCCTGTCAGACACGCCGGTCAGCATCCGCCGTTTGTCCGCGTCCGGATCACGGGTAACCGCGCTGTCTGCACCGAACACCATCGTCCAGCGTTCCTCCGCATCGTACGCAGGCCACGGCAGAGAAGGCGTTGAGGGCTGTCCGCGCTTGGCAAAAGACGTCCAGGCCTCCTGCATGCGATCCGCCACGCTCCTCATCTCTTCGTTCACCGGCATACCTGCGCCTGCAAGCAAGTCGAGATTGTTAAACACAAACGGAATTTCGGCTGAATGAAAGGCCGTTCCCAGCAGCGGATCGCCCGGCACCATCGCATAATCGTAACGGTACATCCATACCGCCGCATGCGGCAGCTGGGCTTCTGCGAACTGAAGGGCCGACCTCCAGAAGAACAGCTCGGTCATCGCCTGTCGCTGTCCCTCCACGGTGGCCGGATATGCTTCGATCCAGCTCGCCGCTTCCTTCGATCCGGTCACCGCTGTATACGCCCGGGCGTTTTGTTCCTTGGTCAGCATCGGCATGCCTTCCGGTATAAAAAGCGCCCCCTCATCCCGGTTCGTACCAATGATGATCTCGATGCCGGCCGCGGAACCGGCGGCCACCGCTTCCAAGGGCGTCACAGGCAGCAGCTCCCCGTCGACGACCGGCTGGAACAGCATGACGGCACTTGCTCCCGCCGCCTGTTTTAACTCGTCTGCCGCTCTTAGGATATCCTCTGCCGGTACTTCTTGCAGCCGATCCAGCTGATCTTCCGGAATGCCAAGGATATCCAGCAGTCCCTTCGTAAGCAGCCTGCCATGGGAGTCCGAGATCGCCTGGGAAGCCCCGCTCTGCATAATCGCCCGGGTGAACAAGCCTTGTGCCGCAGGCATTGCGAGCAGCGTCGCAATGCTCATACTTCCCGCCGACTCACCAAATACGGTTACCTGCTGAGGATCTCCGCCGAAAGCGGCGATGTTGTGCTTTACCCAGCGCAGCGCTTCGATTTGATCCAGCAGACCGGCGTTGCTTACATAACCGTCTTCGGACTCTCCGGAAAATGGGGAAAAATGCGTAAAACCGAGAGGACCCAGGCGGTAGCTGAGGCTGACGACAATCAAGCCTCCCCGGCGCGCCAGCTCGGAGCCGTCGTAAATGGGAAGTCCGCCGCCGCCCGTCACGAAGGCGCCGCCATGGATCCACACCATGACCGGAAGCGGCTGCGATGCCGGCTCGTCAGGGGCCCACACATTGACGTACAGGCAGTCCTCGGACTGCGGGATCTGATCCCGTTTCAGTCTAAAAGCGCCACCCGTAGGGTTGACGGGCTGCGGCGCAAGCGGTACCGTCATGTCCCCGGATCTGACGCCTGCCCATGGCCGTGCAGGAAGCGGTTTCCGGAAACGCCGCTCGCCGACGGGGGGCTCGGCGTAAGGAATCGCCTTCCAAGTCCGGACGCCGTTCTGAACATATCCTTGAATCAGGCCATCATGAGTACGGATGAGGAGTTGGTCCAATTTCGTTAACATCCTTTCTAGCGTTGGAATCGTTCTACCATTGTAACACTAAAAATTGGACAAAGCCTAACCGAAGCCCGGTGCAAAAAACCATCTATCGACGACCACTTAAGGAAGCCAGCGCCAAGAAAAAAACCTGTCTATATAGACAGGTGCTAATCGCTTGTGAAGCAGGCAGGTATCGGCTGCCTCTATCTTGCCGCCCCTTCCTTTTGGCTGCGGTAGGCCCAATGATTCGTCGGACCGCTCCCGCCGCCAATGCCGAGCGCGTTCTCGATGGCCGCCTGAATGAATTCACGGGCCGTCCGTACGGCCTCGTTGACCGGGTTCCCTTTAGCCAGCTCAGCGGCGATCGCAGCCGAGAAGGTGCATCCCGTTCCATGCGTATGACGCGTGTCAATCCGACTCCCTTCCAGGGTCGAGAAGGATTTTCCGTCGAAAGTAAGATCAACCGCCTTGTCAGACGATTCGTCATGTCCGCCCTTGATCACAACCATCGCCGGACCGTAAGCCGCGATGCGGTAGGCCGCCTCGCAGCGTTCCTCCATCGACCGGATCGCCATCCCCGCGAGCACTTCCGCCTCCGGAATGTTCGGCGTGACGACAGCAGCCAGCGGCAGCAGCTTGTTCTTCAGCGCGTCTACCGCGTCCTGCTGCAGCAGCCGCGCGCCGCCTTTGGCGACCATAACCGGGTCGACGACCACATTCCTCCAGCCAAAAGCGGCTATACGTCCTGCGACGGCCTCAATAATATCCGCGCTGAACAGCATACCGGTTTTGACCGCATCCACGCCGAGGTCGGTGCCCACGGCATCCATTTGTTCAGCTGCCGCAGCCGCAGGAAGCGGATAAACGCCTTGTACCCCGAGTGTGTTTTGAACGGTAATGGCTGTAATGGCCGACATACCGAATACGCCGAGCTCCTGGAACGTTTTGATATCCGCCTGGATGCCTGCCCCGCCGCCGCTGTCAGAACCGGCTACCGTCAATGCTTTCGAGATGCTCATTGCACAAATCCCCTTCCTGCCGACTCCAGAAGAGCGGTAATGGTTCCTTCCTCCAGCGGATGCCGGTCCATTACAGACAACGCGTCGAGGAAAGCGATTTGGAAGCTTCCCGGCCCCTCAAAGCCTGCCCGCTCAAATGCCCGAACGGCCGCTTCACCGTAGTACGCCAAGGCGGCCGCGCCGGCGGACAGCAGATCGGATTCGACTGCTCCAAAGGCGGCGATCACCGATGTCAGCAAGCAGCCGGTTCCGGTGACTTGGGTCAGCATCGGATGTCCGCCCCGGATCAAGTATCCTCTCGTTCCGTCGGTGATCACATCTTCTTGCCCGGTAATGGCGACGAGCGTCCCCAGACGGTGTGCCGCCCGTGCCGCCAAGTCGGCGGGAGCGGATTCCCCGGCCTCCCCTGCGTCGACGCCTTTTATCGCGCCGGATTCACCAATGAGATGGGCAACCTCCGCTGCGTTGCCCCGAACCAGTGATACGCGGACCTCGCGCAAAATCCGCAGCGCAGCCTCCGTGCGAAATGCGGTCGCTCCCGCGCCGACGGGATCCAGGAACACCGGAACGCCATGATCATTAGCCGATCGGCCGGCGATGATCGCCGCTTCCACCAATTCGCTGCTCAGGGTTCCGAGATTCAGGACGACGGCTTGGGCGCCCGGAGCCATATCGGCCACCTCCTCTTTGGCATAGGCCATAACCGGGGAGGCGCCAAGGGCAAGCAGGCCGTTGGCCGTAAAGTTGGTCACGACCACATTCGTTATGTTGTGAATGAGCGGACGCTGCTCTTTTATCCGTAAAGGAAGCTGGATGAGTCCGGACGGAAACATATCGGCGGTCATCGTCCCACCCCTTCCGCTGCAGCCAGGGAAACCGGCCAATCCTCAAGCGTAAACGCCATATCCCAGAACATGTACTCCAGCTGACAGCTGGTCAGAAAATGCTCCATCAGCCGTTTTTTTCTTGCGGGAGGAAGGCCCTCCGCCCATTCGTCGAGCAGCTGCCGCAGCTGTACCGTCACGCCGCTTTCCCGGTCACCGTAAAAGTGCATCCATTCATAAAACGGATGGGATTTCTCCGGCTGGACTTCCTCCAGAAGACGTTGGCCGATTTCCGTATAGGTCCACGGGCAAGGTAACAGCGCAGCTACAATATCTTCTAGTCCCCCCTCGTGGGCGACGTTCAGCATATGCCGGATGTAATGATTGGCCGATGGAGCCAGCGGATAGCCTTGCAGTTCCTCATATGCAACACCGGCGACATCACAAAAGTTTTGGTGGGGATGCGTTTCGCTGTTCAAAATAAACGAAATCTGTTCGTTGAAAAGCGCGGTCGTCTGCCGGCAATCGCATCGGGATATGGCAATGCCATAGATCCGGATGTAGGCATTTAGATATTCAAAATCCTGCTTCACATAGTGAATCAGCTGCTCCTTGGACAATGTACCTTCCGCAATCCCCCGTACAAACGGATGCTTGAAAATCGCTTGATAAATAGGATCTGCCGCGTGTCTCAATTCTTCGGTAAAACGGGCCATGATAATGCACCTCCGTTAATTTTGACGAAAATCGCATGTCGGGGCGCGGGGGAGCCAACACAAAAAAGCCGCCCCGAAATGGAGCGGCCGCTATTTGCAGTGTCATCCTGAATGTAGCTCATCAAGAAAGTTGCGTATGTAAAGGCCTGCTCCACTTCCCTCCGCCGGTATTAACCGGATCAGGTTCAAAGGGTCCAAGCGATCGCTTGTCTCAGCTGCCTCCGCAGCTCCCCTAGTGGATTTTCGTATGATATTTTACAAGTTCATGAATAACTGTAGCTCCGTTTGCCGGTGTTGTCAAACAAAAAAAGCTGCTGGCGGGATACCGGGAAAAAGCTTGTCGATCGTTTATGCGGATCTCCTTCCACCTTCAAGTGTTTATCTTTTCAACGCGTAAGAAAGGATCATCTCGACGATGACGACAGCAGCATAAATGGCAGCGGCCGTTCGATAACCTGATCCGTACAGCGCAGCCGCGGCCAGTCCGAATACGATCAGCTGCAGCACAGCCCGGACGGGAAGCGTCACCGGGAAGGTCGCTTTCGGTGCGACATACATGCCCCAAAAAACAGCAACAACGACCGGCGAACCTATTCCTGCCACGATACGGATCCACAAGGCGGTATCCAGTTTAAATCCCCACAGGCAAAAGGCTGCCAGTGCGCACAGCTCCATTAGAAAAAAGATAAGGTCGATCACAATCATTGCCAAACCCTCCGTTTTGGGCCGGTCAGGGCCTTTGGAATGAAGCCATTCTCAGAGTAAAATTATGCCGATTGTTTCTTGCCTACCGCAGCGACTCTTCCCCTCTCACTCCGGCTTGTGGGCTTTCACAATTAAAAAATGCGGGTGATGCAGAATCCGCTGGTAGAAGTCGGCCGACTCCGGCAGCCGCTCCAGAAACTCGGGAACCGGCCTTGGTTCGACAAGCCGGTCCAGTACAAACCAGCTTGACGTCATATTGACGATTTCCTGCAGGGGTCTGCGGAAGAACGTTACTTCAACGCTGCCTGCCTCTTTCTTCGTCCACCGGTCTACAAGCAGCTCCCGTACAAAATAATCCGGTCTCTTAAAAACGGTAAAGTCCATAAACGGATGGTGCACCGAAAACAATAACGTTCCTCCGGGCTTCAAAACCCGCTGAAACTCACGGAACAGGGGATCCCAGTCTTCGATGTAATGCAGCGTTAGCGAACTGAGAATCAAGTCGAACTTATTCGTACCGTAAGGCAGCGGTTCGCTTAGATCGTGAACCCGAATCTCCGCTTGACTGCCGACTCGCCGTTTGGCCGCGCCCACCATATCGGGGCTGAAATCGATCGCCGATACCGATGCCCCCCGGGAAACGAACTGCTCGGTATACCATCCTGCGGCGCAGCCTGCATCAAGGGCATGGAGTCCGGACATATCCGTTGGCAGCAGCTCCAGCATGGCCGGACGCTCGTAGTATGCATTGGCGCCGCTGTCCGAATCGGTATGCAGTTCATAGTCCTTGGCGAGCTTGGTATAAGCTTCAAGCACCTTCTCTTTCATGCAACCACCTCCGTAGACTCGCTATTCACCACCATATTATACCAACCAACAGAAAGGTTGGATATAAATAAACCAGCTTTATGTAAGCTGTGCATAACTTAATTGCCGCAGGATGCGTTATAAATGACAAGAACAAGTTTGAAGGCGGGGATTGTCTTTGTTAAAAAGCGTTTCTTTTTGGCTCACGTTATGTATGATCCTCACCTGCATACTGGATGCCTCCGGACAGGGTTTGGCCAACATCATACTGATCCGGCTGAATCCCTTGCTTGAAGCCTTGCTGCATGACCCAGTGTATTCGGGGTGGCTGTCCGATAAACACGCTTTCGTAACGAACAGTTACTTTATTCCCTTACGGTTCCCGGCGTATCTTCTCTCCATCGTCATGGCAGTCATCATCGGTGCGGCGGTTGATCTCCTCATTTACGGGATGAAGCGTGGATTGGCTCGCCGTGGCCATCCGAGGCCGACATCATGATCCCTAGATTCTGGTTTTCATGCTCGTACCACTTCCTCATTGCTCATCCAGTAACGGTAAAAGGCTGCCTCACGGCAGCCTTTTACGCTTGATTTATTTGCTTTCAGCGGGTTTCACGCCTCTGAAGGGCAATGCATTTGGCTACAGAACGCTCGTCGTTCCAGCTTGCTGCAGACACTGCAGGAGGGCGTTATTGAAAAGATGCTGGTCGTCTTCATAACGGCTCGTATACTTATTGAGCATTCTGACACCTACGGCCTGATGCTCCGGGTAGACAACCACATGGCATCCTGCCGCTCCGGTAGCGTACAGCCAATCCGAGCGATGATACCACCCCAGTATACGGCGATCGGGATTCATTGCTTTCAACTCGTCGCTGAGCTGATAAAATGCTGACGGAATCAGCTGACGCCCTCCCGCGCTTCCCCGTTTCAAATGCAGGTACCCCCACTTGGCCAAATCCCTGGTGCTCGTATACATGTTTCTTTCATGCCCTTCATGGGATTCCAGACGAACCGTAGCATAGGCTGGATTCGTTGCATAGTCGCAGACAAGACTGGCCGTTGGCGCGGTAGCCCATATGGTTTCCTTGCAGCTGAGCGGCTTTAAAACGCGCTCCTCCAGAAACGCCGCAATAGACTTCCCTGACAAGGCTCTCACTACCTGCCCTTGAATCCCTTCCCTCTCCCATTGCATATCATGAAAAAATTTAGGGCCGGAAGCAGTCGCCAAATCACATAATGTCAACTGCCCCAAATCTTCACCGGGGTAATCGCTCAACACTTCTGCAACCGGGGTGGAGATCGGTACTCCGTTGTCCAGAGCCGCCATAGCCATTGCACAGGAGATATACGTTTTTCGGGTGGAGTAAATGTTGAACATGGAGGACTTCGTAACGGGAACCGCTCCTCCTTTATGATGATGAAATCCATGATATTGCTCATAGACGATCCTGTCGTTGTGTATGACCAGAATGGATGAAGCTGACGCACCGTATTCGGTGCGTGCCTTTCGGACGACTTCATCCAATGGCTCAAATGCTGCTTGGTTAGGAACGCTGTCCAAATTCACATACACTCCTCTTAATGATAATCATGATAGGAATATATGTTCGCCAACATCATATAATTTTCCTGCTGCCCGTTACCTTTTTTATTCGCTTCGTTCCCGGTTTTCAAACCAACACATAACAGCAAGTCAGGAGCCGCCAGCCGGTCTCGGGGGTTCACCTCGGCCTTAGCGCCTCCTGCTGCGAGCGGTATTCGAGCGGCGCAACGCCCTCCATTTCCTTAAAGACCTTGGTAAAATGCTTCACGTTCTCGAACCCGGCCCGCTCGCTGATTTCGTACACTTTCAGGTCCGTGCTGCCAAGCAGCTCCTTGGCTTTACGGATTCGCAGCTTCCGCAAGTAGCTGACAAACGTCTCCCCCGTATACTCCTTGAAAGCTTGGCTGAAATACGAATAATTCAATGAGACATGATTGGAAACGACGGCCATATTCAAGTTTTCATGAAAATGCTCCTCGATATAGACGATGGCCCGCTGAATCTCGCTCTGGTCAAAATGCATCGACCGCAT
Organism: Paenibacillus sp. SSG-1; assembly: GCF_002224835.1. Classification (NCBI taxonomy): domain Bacteria; kingdom Bacillati; phylum Bacillota; class Bacilli; order Caryophanales; family Paenibacillaceae; genus Paenibacillus; species Paenibacillus sp. SSG-1. The sequence goes on along the minus strand of NZ_MBRK01000001.1, from coordinate 2,062,309 downwards.
CCGTTTCACATAATCGCTCAGCAGGAAGAGCAGGCTCTCCAGACTATGGAAATAATCATGAAAATGGTTGAAGTTGTACAGATTCCCCACCTGCTTGTGGAGTTTTAAAATGTCGACGGATTCCTCGCCATAGGTTTGAAACACCTGGTCGAATACATGCTCATTAAAAGCATGGCTGATCCCTTCCAGATACCCGATATCATACTGCAGAATCGTCCGGATATCGAAAATATGCTGCAGCAGCCGGCTCAGCTCGGCATCCCGATCCAATCCGAGCAGGTTGGCCGTCTTCCGGATGTCTTCCAGCGGGATGCGGTAATCCGTCCGTTTGCCGGACAGTTCAGTGCTTCGAATGAGTCCCGGTATGTTTTGGAACAAAAAGTACTTCAACGCCCGGCCGGCCTGCTGGTAAGCTTTCTTCACCTCCCCTGCTCCCGCCATCTCTTCGCTGATGCCGGCCCGGATGGCGCTGGACGACTGCCGATTGATTTCCTCTCCCAGCCGGTTGAACGGAGCAGCGGTGTCGGTAAACATTACGAGTTTGCCGTCTTTGTCGTAAAAACGGATATAACGTTCACCCGGAAGCCAGCCGATCATCTGGTCAACATAAGTGGTGAATTCATCCCAGCCGGCTTCCCGGTAGCGTTCCGGGACGAGGACCAGCGCGGCGTATCCGCCCGCATCCAGCCAATCCAGTCCCGCCTGAAGGACCACATCCCGAATGGCGTGCTCGTCCATGCCTTCCTGCAAAAACAAATACTGCAGCCGGCTCACCGCATAATTTTCCTTAAGCGCCTTCGTTCCGCGCAGCTGATCGGCGATTTCCCCCTTGCGGATGCGTTCTTCGTCAAGGCGCCGCAGCGTCCGGAACAGCTCGTCACGAACGATCGGCTTCAGCAAGTATTCCTTCACATTGCAGCGGATCGCCGCTTTGGCATACTGGAAGTCGTCATGACCGCTTAGAATAACCAGATCCGGCCGCGCCTCCTGATCCTGTATACGGTTAATGAGCTCGATTCCGTCCATCACCGGCATGCGGATGTCGGTAATGACCAAGTCTATTTCCGTCTCGTCCATGACTTGAAGCGCCTGCTCCCCATTCGCGGCAAAGTACAGTGCGTAGTCGTCGCCGAATTCGCGGCGAATCATCGCTTTCAGTCCATCCCGGATATTTTTCTCATCATCAACGATTAGCAGATTGCACATGGGCAGGCACACCTCCCGCTAGAATTAGATAAGGCAGCGTCATCGTGACTCGCGTAAAACTTCCTTCGGCGCTCTCCACCCGGATCCCGTGCGACTTCCCGTAAAACATGACGATACGCTGATCGACGTTCCGCAGTCCGATGCCGCTGCTTTCCCCGTCGTTGAGCTCCTTCCGCATTTGCTGATAATCCGCGTCTTCCAGCCGGATCATCAGGTTGATCTTCTTCAGCTTGGATTCGGGAATCCCGTCGCCATTGTCACAGACCTCGATAATGATGCTGTCCCCCGATACATAAGCATGTATAGCGATTTCCAGCTTTTCGCCCTCGGAACGGGAACCCATCCCATGCTTAACGGCGTTTTCGACGATGGGCTGGAGCGACATCTTCAGCACTTCCTGTTCCATATGGACCGGTGGAACGTTGATGTTCAGCACCAGATTGTTGTCATAGCGTATGTTCATGATGGCGATGTAGTTTTGGATATGCTCCAGTTCATCCCTCAGCCGCACATGGTTGCTGGTCCACTGCAGGTTGTAGCGCATCATGCGTCCGAGTGAGGTGAGCGAATCGGATATCGTGAATTGGCCCTCAATTTCGGCGAGCATCTTTAAGTTTTCGAGAGTATTGTACAGAAAATGGGAGTCGATCTGGTTTTTGAGCGACTTCAGCTCCGCTTCCTTAGTCGCCGCCTGGCGGTTCACCGCCTCGACGATCAGCTCATTCATCCGTTTGAGCATCTGACGGAAATGGTGGGCCAATTCCCCGATCTCATCCATGCTCGTAATGTCAATTTCGAAATTAAAGTCGCCTTTGCGTACTTTTTTCATCGAATCGCGCAAAATGTTCAGCTTTTTCAAAATCAAGGAATGCAGGATATAGGACGTGGCCGACAGCAGGGCGATCAGAATAATCGTGGCAATGATGATCGTATTCCGCCGTTTGCTGACGTCCGACAAAGCGCTTTTTAGCGAAACGACGTTGAACAGATAGCTGTCCAGCGGCTCCATATCGCTCGGAATGCACAAATATGGCGTCCCGTTATAGGTAAAGGTAAACTCGCGGTCCGTCTTCTTGCCGTGCTTAGCGAACTCGTCCATAATCGTTTCAACAGGGAGCGTTTGCATCAGGCTCAGGGACGGGTTGGTAAACGCTTTGCCCTCCCGGTTCACCACGATCATTTGTGAGCTCGTATCTTGTACGCTGCTGAAGGTTTTCATAAAAAAGTTGTTCAGCTCCATCGTCACCTCCAGGATGCCGTTATGCTTATCGTTCGGATATTTGATCTCGCGCAGCAGCGTGACAAAATCGCCGACCTGATCGCTGGCCACCGTGCTGTTCTTGATCACGTCCTTATTCGTCGCGCTGATCTCCCACCAGACCAGTCCGTTGCGCCGAAGAACCGTCTGGTACCAGGGCTTGTTCTTGATTCGGGATTCTTTGAAAATGACCGGCCAAAACTCTCTCACGTTCGGGTTTTCCGAATACAGCCGGATGTTGGCGATGTTCGGATTGTTAAACAGATAGTACTGAAAGCTGGAGAACGTCTTCATCTTAAAATCGATCAAATCGGCCGTATCCAGCTCCTCCCTGCTCTGCAGATACTCATTGATCTCGCTGTTGGAGATGGCCAGTTGGGCCGTCCGTTCCATCACCTGCATGTTGTTGGCCACGTTCGTTTTCTCGATCTCCAGAATATATTGGTTTTTCTTGGTCAAATCTTTGATCGTATTCAGGTATACCCCGTTGAATAAATACCAGGAAACCAGGGTGATCGGGATCAAAATAATACAGATAAACGATAGGATCAGCTTCAATTGAATCGGCATCCGGCCGATGGCGGTCGACAGCCTGGCCATTCGATTCCGGGCAAGTTTGATCATAGCCGCAAGCACCACCCAGCCCATTTATGGTAATAAGCCTGAAAATCCGCGAGCAAAAAATCGCGGATTCCAGGCCTGTGTCAGAAGGCGCTTATTTGTTGAGCGCTTCCAGTTTTTTAACGTTCTCTTCGTATGCTTTTTGGCGATACGCGTCAATTTTGTCCTGTTTGTTCTTGTTGCGGTCTTTGATGTAGTTGTTCCACATCTCGTCGAATTCGGCATCCGATTTGGCCAGCAGCAGCTTCGGCAGCAGTTTGCCCCAATTCCGTGCGTTTTTGCTGCCGGCAATCCCCTCTTCGGATGTGCTCGGCGGATCCAGATTGTCGAATTCGGACATGCTGATCGATTTGCCCTTCGTCCAATCCGCCATCTGTTTCTGCGGATCGACGCCCGGCGGTGCCCACTGCAGGTTCATGTTGGTATCCATCAGCATCCAGTAGGTGTAAGACGCGCCGTATTTCTGGTCAAACGCGGTACGGTCCGTATTCAGGAGCTTCACGACATCCGGCAGGAACTGGTCTTTGCCGTCGATGTTGTCGTAGGTCACGCCCTTTTCGCCGAGGAACAGGTCCTTGTTGCCTTCCTCGCTGATCAGGTAGGTCAGGAACTCGATCGCCCGCTTCTTGTCCTTCACGTCCTTGGAGATCAAGGTCAGCGTCCATCCGGAGATGCCAGGACCGGAGAGGGTCGGCGCGTCCTTCTTGGAGTTGGCCGGACCGTTGATCGCGATGTACGCAGAATTCGGGTCCTTCTGGTACAGCGACATGTTCTGCGCATCAAAGTCGGAGCGCTGGTATAGCATCGCGAAGTAGCGGCCCTGTGCGATTTTTTCTTCCATTTGCGGACGCTTGTCGATGAAGATGTCCTTCGAGAGCAGTCCCATTTCGTTGGCTTTGCGGAACGTCTTCAGCCATGAGATGTATTCGGGATCCAGGCGGCGGTCATACAGCTTGCCGTCCTTCTGCTGCGGGATTGCCAGGAAGTTCTGGAGATACCCTTCGAGCGAATAGTTGCCGGTCTCGCTGAATTCATGCAGTCCGAGCGGAATGAGCGGCTGGCCGTTCACTTCCGGGAACTTCTCCTTCGCCAGCTTGAGTGCGTTCAGGAACCCTTCCGGCGTGCTCATATCCGGGCTGCCGATGGCTTCATACATGTCCTTGCGAACCTCGAACGTTTGGTTTGACGTGAAGTTCGAGCCGTACTTTTTGTAATCTTCAGGAGAGGACGATGCGTTCGGGTATCCGTAGATGTTGCCGTCCGGCTGCGTGTACCATCCCAGTTTAGCCGGGTCGGCTACTTTGAAGAAGTAAGGATCGTATTGATCGGCCAGTTCGTTCAGCGGAAGCACGAGCTTGCCCTCGATCATCTTCTTGACGGCTTCCTCGCTCCAGCCGAGCGTGATGAAATCCGGCAGCTTGCCTGAGGCGATCATGGTGTTCAGCTTCTCGTTCTCATTACCCGCCGGAACGATAAAGTTGATGCTGACGCCCGTCTTCTTGGTGACATATTCGGCAGTCGCGTCGCCGCCCCATTTTTTATTGAACCACGAAAAGTTCATGTACCAATCAAACGTGATTGGCGCGTTGTCCGACTTCCAGCCCGGCTCATCCGGATTCGGTTTGGCTTCCCCGCCGCCCGTGGACGACGTGTTCTTCGCATCCGTGCTTCCGCTTGTCGCGGCGGTGTTTCCGCCGTTTGTCTCGCTCTTGCCGCCGGAGCAGCCCGCAAGGGACAGCGCCATCGTGAACACGACGGTCAGAGCGATCATGGAAGTCATGAGTCTGCGCGATTTGCTCATGGATTCTAACCCCTTTTCTTTCGTTAATCTATTAACACTCCCGCCAGGCGGGACTGATAACCATGAATTAACCCGGATTCCCGGTTACTCCTTGATCGATCCGATCATGAAGCCTTTTACAAAATACTTTTGCAGGAACGGGTACACGAAGACGATCGGCGCGGTGGTAACGACCATGGTAGCCAGCTTCAGCGATTGGCTCGTCACCGACACCGCCATGCCGCTTGGCATGGATGCCAGCATCTGGTTGGAGCTTGACTGCGCAACGACGCGGTACAAATACGTCTGGATCGGCTGCAGGTTCGTATCATTAATGAAGATCATCCCGGTAAAGTAATCGTTCCATTGGTACACCCCGTGAAAGAGGGCGATTGTCGCCACCACTGGCATGGATACCGGAATGATGACTTTGTAGAAAATTTTAAAATCGTTCGCCCCGTCGATCTTCGCCGCTTCTTCCAGTCCCGGAGGAATCTCCCGGAAAAACGACAGGAAGATGATCAGGTCGAAGAAGCTGAATGCAGCAGGTAGGATATATACCAGAAAATTGTCCAGCAGATGCAAATCCCGGATCAGCAGGTAATACGGAATAAGGCCCCCGCCGAAGAACATCGTCACCGTGCCGATGAACATATACAGCTTGCGTCCGACAAGCTCCCTTCTGGAAAAGGCATACGCCACCATCGCGGTAAAAAATACATGCACCGGGGTACCGATCAGCGTCTTGGCCACCGTGACCCCCATGGCCGTCATGATGCCCTCGCTGCGGAACACCGCCTGGAAGCTGTCCAGGCTGAACTGCCGCGGCCACCAGTAAATGCCGCCCCGCATCGCGTCCGCCCCGTCATTAAATGCGTTCACGATGACGTACCAAATCGGATACAGCGTGACGAAGCAGACGATCAGCATCAGCACGGAGTTGAAAATTTCAAAGATCGCGCTCGAAGCGCTTTGGCGTTTGAATGAATACACGAAGAGTCACCGCCGTCCCATCAGAATAAGGAAGTATTGTTAAGCCGTTTCGTAATGCTGTTGGCTCCAAGCAGCAGCGCGAGAGCGATCACGTTTTTGATCAGTCCGACCGCGGCCGCGTAGGAGTACCGGCTCTCTGCCAGACCAACGTTGTATACGTAGACGTCTATGACGTTGCTTGACGTTTCGTTCAGCGAGTTGCGCAGCACGAGAATCTGGTCGAAGTTGGAGTTCAGGATGCCGCTGACGGCCAGAATGAACAAAATGGAAATCGTGCCTTTGATCGAAGGAAGCGTAATGTTCCACATTTTTTGCAACCGGCCCGCCCCATCGATCGTAGCCGCCTCGTACAGCTCCGGAGATACGCTCGAAATCGCCGCCAGGTAAATGATCGCTGACCAGCCGATCTCCTTCCAGATGTCGGAAGTGACGACGATGGACCAGAAGTATTTGGGCTCGGCCAGGTATGTAATCGGCTGATCGATCAGGTGAAGCGCCATCAGCACCTTGTTGACGATGCCCACATCCGCCAGCCAGGTGGCGAGGATGCCGCCCAGAATGACCCAGGACAAAAAGTGAGGCAGGTAGGAAATCGTCTGAATCCACTTTTTGAACACGATCGAACGGATTTCGTTCAGCAGGAGTGCGAACAGGATGGGCAGCGGAAACCCGATTACCAGCTTCAGGAGGCTCATCCCGAGCGTATTTTTGATCACGTATCCGAGACTGTCGTCCTCCAGGAATTCCTTGAAATGATCCAATCCGACCCACGGAGCCGAAGAGATCGAGTGAATAATGTCGAACTCTTTAAAAGCAATGATGACCCCGTACATCGGGATATAATTGAAAACAATCATCCAGGCGACGCCCAGCAGAGCCATAATCTGCAGATAGCGCTGGCCCACAATTTTCCGCCACAGCTTCTTCTCTTTCGCCTTCTCGGCGGCAGGTTCCCACTCGGCTTCGATACCGGCCCTTGCGTTCATGTTCTGGAAAGCACCCCGTTTCTGAAATCTCTTATGTAAGCCCTTTCAGGTACTAATTATAGGCGGCGGTTCCTATGAAAAATAGTCTTCAAATTTTAGTTAAGGTTTCTAAATTTCAGGTGGCATCCGGTGGAGAAGACAGAAAAAAGCCCCGAATCCGACAGAAAGTGCCGGAACCGAGGCTTCTAAACCTTAGTTTCTAATGTAGGGCGTTACAAGTATTCATTGATTTATTTGACGACGTTGGATAACACGTCATCGATGATTTGCGTATTGGCGATCGTTCCCGAGTACAGCCAGCTGGAATGATCGTCGAACTCATACACATGGCCTTCCTTGACGGCCGGGATGTTAGCCCATACCGGATCCTTCAGCAGCTCATCCTTTGATACGCCGCGGCTGTTGACGATAAACAGATAATCGGCGTCCATTTGCGCGAATTTTTCCAGCGAAACCTGGTTCCAGCTCGCCGTGCCGGTTTTGGACAGTTCTTCTACCAATTTAGGCTTCGCGAGTCCCAAATCATCATACAGCACCGAGCCGCTGGACAAGTGGTCGCTTGACACGTAAATGTCTTTGCCCGTCACCCAAAGTGCCGCTGCCGTGTGCGTGCCGATGGCCTTCTGAAGCTGCTCCTTGGCGTCCGCCGCTTTCTTATCATAAGTTTGAACGGCTTCCTCTGCTTCCTTGCTCTTACCAAGCACTTCGCCAACCGCCTTCAGTTCTTCGCGCCAATTGTTGCTCTTCTCTTTACCTACGACGTAGGTCGGAGCGATCTTGGAGTACTGCTCGTATTTGTCGTCCGTCGCCATGTCCGCACTGCTCAGGATGATCAGATCCGGCGTAAAGCTCATGACGGCTTCATAGGGAAGGTCGTAAGAGATTTCCGGAATGCCGTTCAGCTGATCTTGCAGGTAATACTGCACGGAACCTTTGCCAGTCGACCACTGGGCAACCGGTTTGACGCCAAGCGTCAGCAGATGATCTTCCAAATAGGATGCGATGATCCGCTTCGGATTCGCTGGCACTTTCACTTCATGACCAAGCGCGTCCGTCAGCACGCGTTCCTGCTTGGTATCCGCGGTGCTGTTACCTCCTGCCGCTGCCCCCGAATCCGTTGTGTTTGAATTGCCGGCTTTATCGCCGCAGGCGCTGGCCAATACGGTAAAGCTCATCAGCAGCGCGAGCAGCAGTGATCCTTTAAGTTTGAGTTTCATGATGGTATGTCCCCTCCACTGGTTCATTCTATCTAGGCTAGAGTCTCATTATTTTTACGAAAACCTATATGTACATCCATGGTCCATCCGGTTTTACGTGAAAGATTTCTCTTTAAGTATCATATGTGATAATGAATCTCATTATCAAGTGTTTTTTTCGTGACAGTGACCCGTCTTTGGGTATACTTGGTATAAAATCACCCACAGGAGCGAGAAAGATGAGAAGAAGCGGTGCTTTATCATTGGGGGTTGCCCTTGTCTGCTGGACTGCGTTTATCCTCCTCATGACAACCCCAAACCCCACGTTCGGATTTGGGCGTCTGATTCGGTTCGAACCTTTCGTTCTTCTGATCATAGCCGCCACCCTGTCTTTTCTTTGGGGCATAGCCGGATTTTACCCTGGCGGGAACCGAAAGCAAATCATTCTCTCATTGGGCACTATACTGTTAAATATGATGCTGATCTTTTGCCTCTTGTACATCGTCTTCATCGGAAGGCTTATCTCTGAGGTCTAGAATTCTGTATATCCTTCCGATGAAGCCCTTAAGCTATCCTTTAGTGCTTCAAAGTCAGCCCTTGCTCTCATTTATGGAGTCGAATCAAATTCATTAAACCAATCAGCACAGCCGTGCCTAGGGCAAGTAGGACCCACAGCGCGTCTCTGAACGCAGTAACGTACCCGTGGTGATCCGCCAGAGTATAAAACACACCGCCCAATATCGCTATCCCTAATGCCTGAGAGATTTGGGTCATCGTTGTCAGAATCCCCGAGGCAGCCCCTGAATCTTGCTGGCGGATCCTGAAAAGTATCGTTTGAAGCAGCGGGGGAGCAATGACTCCCTGGCCGGCTCCCACAAGGAGCATAAGCAGATACAGCAGCGTTTTGCTTACATGTTCTCCCGATTCATATAATAGGCCGATCAGCGCAAGATCGCTGACGAGCATTAGGATCGCGCCCCAATATACGACTTTTTCGGAAAAAGCCTTGACCAGCTTTTGGGCAAGCATGGATGATGCGGCGAACCCGATTCCGAGCGGCAGAAAAGTTAAGCCTGATGCCAGCGGCGATAGTCCCAGCCCCTGCTGAAGAAACAGGACGAGAACAAAGTATAAGCCGGCGTTGCCGGAATAATAGGCTAATGTCACAAGCAGACCTCTTGTAAAAGCAGGGTATTGAAAAAGAGACAGCTGAATGAAAGGTACCCTTCCTTTCTTTTTCACATGGCGTTCATAAGCCAGACCGAGCGAGATGACAAGTGCCGCCAATGCCAAGGATGCATAGGTCCACCAGGGCCATCCCGACTCTCTTCCGCTGATCAGCGGGTATATCAGGAGCAGCAGCCCCACTGTGATGGACGAAAGACCGATGATGTCCAATTTGACGACGGGCGAATCCGAGCGTGATTCTTTTAGTACGATCATGGATCCGACGATTGAGATGATTCCGAATGGAATATTAATAAAAAATACGTTCCGCCATCCCAGTCCTGCGATGTTCCATTCCAGCACAAAACCACCTATCACTTGCCCGGCAACGGATGCCAGACCGATCACCCCGCCGTATATGCCCAGCGCAATCCCACGCTCTCTTCCGGTGAAATGGACCTGAATGGTCGATAGAACCTGCGGAATCATCATGGCTGCCGACATGCCCTGGAGTACCCGCGCGGCAATCAGCAGCTCAGCACTTGGGGCCATGCCGCAAAGAGCGGACGCAATGGTGAAACCTGTCATTCCCCAGAGAAACATCCGTTTTCTCCCCCAATAATCGCCCAACCGCCCGCCGGTCACCAATAAAACAGCATAAGCGATCGTATAGGAAGTCACCACCCATTCAACTTGCCCGTCGGTTGACGAAAGGCCTTTTTTAATATCGGATATCGAAACATTCACAACAAATACGTCAAGAATTGCCATAAAGGTCGCAAACAGGATGACGGTCAAGGACCACCAGCGGTATCCCGCTACAGAAGGTGAAGCTGAAGCTTGTCGGCCTGTTAAAGCTTGATTTTCCATATCCTTTTCTCTCCTTTAGTCCATGTATGCAGCTGCTGATCTGATTATATGTGCTAAAATGAAGAGAAGTAAGTACGCACATTTTTGTGGTACAGTATACTTCTTGTAACTTATGAGGAGGGATCGGGTTGAAGAAAAATCCGGAATATGGCGTACTCCGCGCCGAATATCTCCAGGGCTGCTCCGTTGAAGTCGCCTTGAATATCATTGGGGGCAAGTGGAAGGGAATGATCCTGTACACCCTTCTGGACGGCACCAAACGCTTTAACGAACTGCGTCAGATCATTCCAGGTATTACGCAGCGCATGCTCACACTTCAGCTTAGGGAGCTGGAGGACTGCGGAATCGTCCAAAGAGTGGTTTATCCTGAGGTCCCCCCAAGGGTGGAATATTCGCTGACCGAGTTCGGCCAGACGATCAAACCGGTCATTCTGCAGATCAGGGAATGGGGCAGTTCTTATAAAAAAGCGATGGGCGGCCACCTTAAACAATCCAACTCCAACTAAGCACCGATTAAGATACCCCCTTATGCTAAAACACTCCACCATTGCACAAAAAAAGGAGGGATTATTCCCCTCCTTCATCCGTTGATCAATACCGCAAACGCCTCATACGGCCGCAGCCGCATCGCTTCGGATGGAACGGTATCCGGATAGACGGATACCATTTTCTGTCCGCCTGTTATTCCGTCACCCCGGAATGCCGCCTCCTCCTTGTTCATATTCGCTACGATCAGCAGCCGATGCTGATCCATGCTTCGTTTGTAAGCAAATATATCAGCATCTCCCACGTCAACCAATTCAAAGCTTCCGCTCTCAAGCAGCTCGTGAATGACGGGGTCTTGGGCAAACCGCCCCAACTCTTGGTAAAAGCCGTCTGCTTCTTCATCACCGCCGGTCACAGGGCAGATCCGACCCTGCATCAACTGAACGGTCAACGCCATGCATTTGGCGGGCTCCATATTCCACTGTTGTTCCATTGACATTCCGCTGTGCCGCCACTGCGGAATTCACCTCCATCATGATGTTTCCTGGACGCCCGCAGCCGCACGGGACTCGACCCGGCGCTTTTTCCATGTAATCGACAGCACCGCGGATCCCAATGCGAGCAGGACGAAAATTACGCCAACCCAGGCGTTGTAATACACCGACGATCCTTCGATCACCATGCCTCCAATCGCCGACCCCAGCGCAATACCGATATGGGATGCCGAGCTGTTCAAGCTCTGCTGGATGTCCGGCGATTCCGGTGCCGCTTTGATCAGGTAGCTCTGCATCGAAGGAGAGATCGACCAGCTGAGCATGCTCCAGACGATCATCACGATCAGGCAGACATACACCGAAACCGTAGATACCGGCATCAGCAGCATGGCTACGGCAAACACGCTGACAATGGTCAGAATGCTTTTCTCAGGCCCAAACCGGTCGGTGACCCAGCCCCCTGCCCCGCCGCCAAGGACAGCCGCGATGCCAAAAATAAAATAAAACAGGCTGAGCATAGAAGGACTCAGGTGCAGCGTCTCCTGCAGAAACGGCGTCAGATAAGCATATAAGGTCAGGTGACCGGTCAGCATCAAAATCGTAATCAGCTGGCCAAAAATGATTTTGCCGTTTTTCAAGGATGCCAGCTGCTTGCGCAGCGGCACGGTCTCGCCGGGAGGCGTTTTGGTAATAAAAATTTGCACCGCGATGAACGATATAACGGCCAGAATGGAAATCATGACAAACGGAGCACGCCATCCAAAAGCGTTGCCCAGCATCATGCCCACAGGTACGCCCAGTACGAGGGAGCCGCTCACTCCCATAAAGATAACGCCGATGGCCCGGGCTCTGTACGCCGGTTCCGCCATCTGGGAGGCCATCGTGATAGACAGCACGGTGATGAGCGCGGCGCTCGCTGCCGACAAAATTCTTGCGATCACCATCATCGTAAAATTCGGGCTGACGACCGAAAGCACATTGCCGGCAATGAAGACCAGCAGGGCGCATTGGTACAGCAGTTTACGTTCGACCCTCGAAGCTGCCGCCAGCAGCACAGGCCCCGATACGGCAAATACCACGGAATATAAAGTGATCAACTGCCCGGCTGTGCTCACCGAAATATGAAGGTCCGATGAAACGAGATCCAGCATCCCCCCGACGATCAGCTCCACCATTCCGGTCACGAAGCAGGCGATCGCTAGAATGTAAATTTTAAAATTCATGCAGCATGTAACTCCCCTCTGTAAAAATCTCTCTGTTCCATGTCTTTTATGGTTACTACTGCAATGGTAACCTAATTCAAAATGAGGATCAACCCCTATTTTTTGCATACAAAAAACGGATGGATCCGGGTCCACCCGTTTTTCACGTGACGCGCTTAATATTTCAACTGAAGCAATTCCGTCATAATCTCCTCGTCGTTCAGCAGAATATCATTGTATTTGCCTGTTATTTTCGCCAAAAGCAAATCGTGATGGAAATAGTCCGTAAACACGCGCACGAACGGCTGTGACTGGGTCTTGATCGCCTGCCACGAATCATTCTCCACGCCGGCAAATACGACCTCGCGGTCGTCTACAATCAGCAGCCTGAACCGCTCCAGCATGACATGCTGCTCGCTAGGCTTCATCGGGACGATCTGGGGCAGGCCATCAGGCGTATCGCCAATCACGACACCTTCCACTTTGACGCCATTTTGCTGCTTGTCCAGCAGGATAGGCAGATACTTGTGGAAATCGTCCTCCCACGCCGAAAACCGGATCGAGCGCTCTGCATTCTCCATCATCTGCTTTAACTGGGATCCGATCGATGAGTCTGCCTTCAAGCTCCAGACATGGTCGTCGATGACCGCTTTCTGAACCTTATGCTGCTCCAGCTCCTGAATGTCCGACTGAAACTCTGACGTTAATTTCTCGATCACGAGCGGAAGTGGCAATGCGGTATACAGCTTCTTTTTTTCCGAAACGGATTCCAGCACCATCCCCTTCTCCACCATCCGGGAGATCACTTCATATATCTTCGCCTTGGGCACGCCGGAATGCTTCACGATCATCGTGGCGTCCATCGGCTGCTCCGCCGACGCCAACGCCTCGTACACCTTGCTCTCATATTGTGAAAATCCGAATTTATGTAACATGACTTTTATCCCCGCTCCCCTTGCTGCTTGGTCGGTGCAATCTTCAGCTTTGTTCCGGAGGCGCAAGCAGGAAGCTTCTTACCGTTTCGTCAAACCGCTCCGGCTCCTCCACATGCGGCGCATGCCCGGAATGAAGGAATTCCACGTACCGCGCTCCCTTAATGGCATCCGCGATTTCCCTGCCCCACTCCGGCGGATTCAGACCGTCGTATTTCCCGCTGATGATCAGCGTCTCCGCCGTAATCCGGCCATAATCGGGACGGAAATCAAACCCTTCAAGTGCCCGGTTGGAAGCGGCGTTCTGCTCCTCCGTCAAGCTTGTTCCACCCTCTTGAACATGCTGCATCCACGCTCCGACCAATGAGAGATTGTGAAACATGTACCGGCTTAAATGCTGCACCTTTGCCGGGGTATCCATACCTTCCAGTTCCTCGGCATGCTCGCTGAATAAACGGGCCATCGACGAGGTCCTGCCGTTGGACTTGGGCGTGACAAGAACCAGCTTCTCCACCCGCTCCGGAGCGGCAATGGCGACTCCTTGTGCGATATAGCTTCCCATCGATCCACCCACCAGGTATACCTTGTCCAGCTTCAGGAAATCCATCACCGCAATGACATCCCGGACATGATCCGAGAGACGGTATTCTGCCGGCTTATCCGACAGGCCATGCCCTCTGGCATCAATGGCAATGACGCGAAAATCAGTGCTGAACGAGTGAATGGCGTGTTCCATCGAGTGAACGTCCAGGCCAAGCCCATGCAATACAATTAGCGGGAAGCCGGTTCCTTCATCGACATAATGGAGCTTGATCCCGTTAACGAAAGCTTCCATACTTTTCCCTCCCCAACCGGAATGAGCTTATTTTACCATTCTCAGCAGGGAAGGCAAAGCAGCTTTCTATGCATGCTCCCCTTCCTCCTCATGCACGGTTTGCGATTCAAACAGATGCGCCTCATGATAATTGACATCCAGCCTTAAATTGTTGGCCAGCGCCCGGCTGATCTCACCCGCTTCGAACAACCGTTGAATTTCGTTCCGCTCCGACTGGATGGCCTTGAGCTCAAGCTCCCGGCGGACCGCATCCATCTCTTCAGCCCGCTCCTCGTGTGCAGGTTCCTGTGTCAGATGCAGCTCCAGCCCGCGGTAATCGGCAATAATCATGGCGATGGTATCCCGGTTGCCCGATGTCTCGAGCCCCTTAACCCGCTCTATCGCAGCACGGATCGCTTCCAGCTTCAGCGCCTTATAAGCATTCCACTTCGGGTGGTCTGGTGTCATGCGGGCTTTTTTGTGTTTGCTGCCTTGGAACAGCCGGGTGATGGCCGACCATCCAACGATCAGCAGCTTCTTCACCTTGAAACGGGTGGACAGCAGCAGCTCGACCCGCGATACCGTGGCCTTGAACCGATCCGCAAGTTTTGGCGAAATCCGCTCTTCCTGCAGCCACCGGTCCGCGGTTTCCTTCTCCGCCTCGAGCGCCTCCAACCGGATTTCCACAGCCTCTTTCCATAATCTGTTCATTTCCGCACGATCTCTGAATCTGCACATCTGCAGCCTGCGGGAATACGCAGCGATCAGCTCGATAGCCTGCTGCCGGTTTTCATCGTTTTTCTCCTCTTTGACTGTTCGTAGACCCGCTTCAATGACACGGATGCGCGCTTGTCTCTCGGCATCCTCCGCAAGAGCGGGATCCACCTGGGGACCGCGGGTCAGGATGGGCAGTAACACGCTGGCGCTGATCAGGGTCAGCAGAATGACGCCTGAACAGATAAAGAGGATCAAATCCCGTTCGGGGAAAGGACTGTTGTCGGCCAGTGTCAACGGAATGGAGAAGGCCGCCGACAGCGTCAAGGCTCCCCGGACACCGGACAACGCTGTCAGCACGGCGGAACGGAATTGGCGGTTCGATGCCCATACCCACACAAAGCGAAGGACCATTAATACCAGCGTAATCAGAACGATATAGGCAATGGATTGGCCGTTATTGTATGCCTTGTCCTGCCATACCGTCCGGACAACGCCGGGAATTTCAAGTCCAAGCAGCAGAAACACGAGACCGTTCAAGGAGAATAGGATGACCGACCACGTGCTGTCGGAAACGATGCGCAGGCGCGCTGATCCCGTCCTCATCCGGTCCCGTTCGATCGCATGGGTTACACCGGCAGCAACGACGGCCAAAATACCGGACAGGTGAAATTCTTCAGCAATCCAATAGATCAGAAACGGTGTCAAAATAATAATCAGCACATGCAATGTGACATCTTCCATCCCAAGCCTGCGCAGCAGCATGCGGAGCCAAATCGCCAGGAAGCCGAGCAGCGCTCCGACCACAATCCCGCCGACCGCGATCACGATAAAGCTGCCAATCGCCCGCGGCAGGGAGAAATGGCCGGTGACGGTTGCGGCAATGGCAAAATTAAAAGCAACGAGGCCCGAAGCGTCGTTCATCAACGCCTCACCTTCGAGCAGGCGCATGATGCGGCCCGGGAGCTTCACCCGGCCGGACAGCGAGCCGACGGCCACCGCATCGGTCGGCGACAGAATGGCCGCCAGCGCAAAAGCCGCCGACAGCGGGATGGCCGGAATGAGCCAGTGAATAAACGGCCCTGCAATCAGCACGGTGGCAAACACGAGGCCGAGCGCCAGCAGCAGAATGAACGACCGCAGCTGCCACAGCTCGTCGCGGGGTGTCATTTTTCCATCATTAAAGAGCAGAGGCGCGATGAAGAGCAGCAAGAACAGTTCCGGATTTAGCGGTACATGATGTACGCCGGGAATGTACGTGACCGCGACGCCCAGCGCAATCTGGATCAGAGGCACCGGGACCGCCGGGGTAAAGTGATTGATAACGTTCGATATGCCGATCAGAATTAGAAGAACGATGACCATCAGTAACAGTTCCATAGTGATTTCCTGCCTTCTTTCTGCCAAATGTCGATATGGCTAACATTCCCGGAAGGGGGATCATTCATGAGTTGAAGTCAGCCGATCCGGCAGGGATAAATCATGATAGCAAAACCGGCTGTACGACACAGCCGGCTGTATGTCTAATGCGTATGCAGTTACCGATAAGATGCCTGATATAAATCAAGCTGTTACGGCGTGGGAAAAGGAATGCTCTGCGCGGTCCGGATCTGCTGCAGATCGACACGCAATTGCTCCTGCACGCTGAAAGGATGGTACAGTCCCTTGGCGATCGCGTATTTGGTAATCTTCTCATGCGTATCGATCGCCTGTTCCAATTGCCGCTCCAGGATGCCTTTGATTTCCGGAGTGACGCATTCGGTTACGGCCATCGCCAAATTCCGGACGCCGCTCTTGGCGGTGACTAGAAAGTCCATGGCAATCACATCGTCGGTTAATTTGTTCATGCCGGTCATGTATTCCAGTACGGGATTCATTGCAGCGTCTCCTTTCCTTTGTTCAGAACGGCTGCAAGCTCGGCCAGCTGATCGGATGACATCGCGGCATCCTGCTGGAGAATGAGCTTGAGCTCAGGATCTGTGACCAGCGCCTGCATCGTTTTGGACTTCGTCATGCAGACCGTCTTGAAGGCGGCAATTTCATGCGCCTCCAACAACTCATGCATGGCATACGTTGGATTTATCAAGAACTTCACTCCCTTGTGTTATCAAGTACTTTACGGCTTTAAAATAACCTTGATGCAGTTGTCCGTCTTCGTATCGAACATTTCGTAACCGCGTTTGGCTTCGCTGAGCGGGATGACATGCGTAATGATGTCGGCCACGTCGACTTTGCCGGTCGCCACCAATTCATACATATAAGGCATATAGTGTATGACCGGAGCTTGTCCGGCGCGGATGTTCACATTGCGCTGCATGATGTCCCCTAGCGGGAATCCGTTGTAACGGCCGCCGTACACGCCTGTAATTTGAATCGTTCCGCCCTTGCGAACGGCCTGGGAGGCGATGACCAAGGCGCTCATGGTGCCTCCTTGCAGCTTTAAGCCGCTCGCCAGAAACTCGAGGTCGCTCATTTTCCCGTCCATGCCCACCGCGTCAATGACCACGTCGGCTCCGCCCTTGGTGATTTCCTTCAGGTATGCACCAACATTGTCTTGCTGCTCGAAATTGACGGTCTCAACATGATTGTTCTTTTTGGCATGCTGCAGCCTGTAATCCACATAGTCGACGGCGATGACCCGCTTCGCCCCTTTGAGCCAGCAGAATTTTTGCGCCAGCAGTCCAACCGGTCCGCAGCCTAGCACGACTACGGTATCCCCCTGCTTGACACCGGCGTTGTCTACGCTCCAAAAGGCGGTGGGCATCACATCGGCGATTAGAGCAAGGCTCTCATCCGGCCGCTCGCTGTTTTCCGGAATTTTGAAGTGCGTGAAATTGGCGAATGGAACCCGCAAATACTCGGCTTGCCCGCCCGGATAACCGCCGGTCGTTCCCGAATAGCCGAAATACGCACCCATGTCCCCGTTGTCGTTCGAATTGTCGCACTGGCTCTCCAGATGATTTTTACAGTAAAAGCATTCGCCGCAGGCAATATTAAACGGGATAATGACCCGGTCGCCTTTCTTCAGCTTGGTGACTTCGGGCCCGACTTCCTCCACAATCCCCATCGGTTCATGACCGATGACGTAATCCTCCTGCAGATTGGGAATCATGCCGTGGATCAGATGCAGGTCGGAGCCGCAAATAGCGGTGCTGGTCAGCTTGACGATCATGTCATCCGGCTTTTGGATTTTCGGATCGGGGACGTCCTTGACGACGACGTTTTTAACCCCTTGGTACGTAACGGCTTTCATCATGCTCGGCCTTCCTCCATATGCTCATCGGGCGTCCGGTCGAACATCCCTTTGCGCGAAGTATCTGCGGGGAACAGGTTCATCCCGGCAATCATGGCTGTGTTTTTGGCCGACAGCTGGTCCAGCTGGTACTGCTCGTGCAGCTCATACGGGTGAAACCATTTCTTACGGATCATCAGCTCGGTGATTTCCTGATGGAGGGCAATCCCCTGCTTCAGCTGCTTTTTCAGCAGTTCCCTCGCTTCTGTGGATACGGTTTCGGTCAGGGCAACCGCGGTATTACGAACCCCTTCCTTCGCACGCATCAAAAAGTCCATAGCAAAAGTCATATCCGCCATCTCCGGCATGTTGAGCGAATTGATCGGATCCAAATCATCGTTGTTCATCAGAGTATCACCTTCAATTTAGGATGGGGGCAGGCTTGCTTTCCGGGACAGGAGCCTGAAAAGGAGCTCGTTCATAAACCGCCTTCAGCTCGTTGATGGCCTGCGTGGACTGTTCAACGTCCTTTTGCATCAGCACTTTCAGTTCTTTGTCAAAAACCATCCCCTGCATCAGCTTCGATTTAGCGACACAGAGCGTTTTAAAATTCAGCACTTCATGAAGATCGATCGATTCATGGGGTGCCAGCGGAAAATCCTTCATGTTTGACCTGTACCTCCTTTATTTAACGATGTCTGCAAGGATAGGTTATCCTCCTGTGTATAGCTTGATTCAGTTTTCCGCGGCACTCCCGGGATCATAAAATTTGCCTGCCGGGTTGCTCCTCACAAAAAAGAAGCCTCTATTAGAGGCTTCCACAGTTAATCGGTTAATGGAATGTTTTATTAACATATTTCAAGGCGCACTTCAGATGGTGATCCACGATACCCTGGGCAAGCTGCCGGTCGGGAAAGCCGCGGTGAAGCAGTTTTAAACCGCCTCCGATTAAAGAGATATGGTGGTGCAGGCGGTAGAAGGCCATCCGGTCGGGATCCAGATGGTCCTGACGGAAATACCGGTAATGCTCCCCGAACCGAAACTCGAGAAAGCTGTGCTCATGCTCAATGTCGAAATAGGTTACACCCTCAATATCGATCAGATACGGCTCCAGATTCGCATTCACCAGAATGTGGTCCGGTCCAAGCTCGCCATGAATCAGTCCGTAAGATGTCCTTGGACGAATTCGCGATGAACATTCCTGAAGGACGGACATGAGCCCCTCTTGAGCAGCCGCAATCTCAGGCAAATAAGAGGCTGCATACGTGATCTGCCTGAGGGCATTGTCCACCAGCTCCTGCTGGCAGGACTTCCGCGGAGGCTTGGTTTGGCCGGGCCGCCCGTGCACATCTCTCGCGCTATCGTGCAATTTGGCTACCATCTCCCCGATCTGCCGAAACAATCGCTGCTGCTCCGCCGTATCCGGGTATGCAAAATAGTCTTCCGCTTTGCCGCCCCCAATTCGTTCGACAAGCGCATAATCAAACGCATACTCCCTGCGCTCCAGATTAAGGTTATACAGCTCGGGTGTGGGAATGCCCAATTGGGTTAATACGCGGTTGTTCTCGCCAAACAAGTCGGCTCCATAGGAGCGCATATCATGATCCGAATGTTCGATTTCTTCCCGAAAGTAATTCATGGATAAATCCCAAACGTACAGCATACAGGAAAAACCGTTCAGAAAATCGAGCTGATAGACGACCTTCTGTGCCCCTCCGTTCAGCCGCGTAATCTGCGAGATCGCGTAACCCGATCCGAATACCTGCTTGGTATAATGCGTTAAATCCGCCTCGGAAAGATGACATGCATTTTCCATATTGTTTCCCCGTTTCTATGATTGGATTGCCGGCATCACCAACTATACCCCAGTCCCCTGCTGAAAATATAGACTGTTTCTTTCGGTTCTGTTATGATGTTGAATAAGGTCTGGTTAAAAATGGTCGTACGTAAAAAGAGCTGTCCCGGTAGGTCAATGAACCTTGGGAACAGCTCTTTTTTGCAGCACGGGCTTATCGGACTACCGTGCCGAATGTAATTTTCATGCTCGGCGCATGGGCGAACGCAATCGACGGCGTATTGACTTGGGATAACAGGTCCTCGGCGATATAGAGCCGTTCTGCTTCCTCCTTGGTTAGCCCCCGCTCAATCAGCGCTTGAATAAAGTCTTCCTCCTGACCCGGGCATTCAAACTGCAGGTTGCTGAACAAAGCCCTCGTCTCCTCGGAATCCTGGGCTGGGTCGTAATAGTTCACCTTATCGCTGATTCTGCTCTCGATTCGGCGCAGCCCCAGCTGTGAAAAGTAAACCGGAAGCTTCATGCCGATGTTGGCGTCCTTCCCGGTCCGCAGAGCATCCTGTTCATGCAGCTTCTGAAGCAGGCCAAGCGGCATGACTTCCGTAGATAAAACATCATCAAAATAATAGCTCGACATGGAAGCACAGCCGTGAGGCTCGTAACAAATGACCGTTCCTCCGTCCTTCACACTTTCGGTCATCTTGGCCAGCAGCTGCAGGGGATCGGATCTATGCATAAGCACTGCGTGCGATACGGCGACATCAAAGGCGCTGCCCAGGTCAGCATCTGTCAGCTCCGCCCGAATGAACTCGGCCTTCCAGGGCAGGTGAGCGTACAGCTCTTTGGCCGCCCCAATCTGTCTTGCTCCCGGATCGATCCCCGTATAGGTTGAGCCTTCCGGCAGGTGCGGAAGCATCATCAAGCCCAGCTGCCCGTAACCGCAGCCGAAATCGACGATCCGAACCGGAGTTTCCCATTTCCAAACCGATTTGACCAAAAACGCGATGTAGTCGTCATTATAATAAAGACTCATTCTCCGGCGCAAATACCCCATCTTCTCATCCCAATCATAAGACTCCACTGCTTCACACTCCCCGATTGTTCTGGTCATCTATACTGATACACAGTCAACAATAGTGGATATCCCGGTAAAAGTATAGCTTTAAAGTGGAGCCTGTGGGATATTTTTATGTTGCTTTGTCCGAATGAGCATCGGTTGACGGTCGGTAGCCTTAACAAGCGCTGTAAAGACGCAAAGCCCGGCAGCTCAGGATTTATCCTGAAGCTCCCGGGCTTTGCATTGTTCATGCTCTTTGAATCGTTCACGAAAGATTCAATGCGAGCACCGGCACGCCGACGCCCAGTACCCACAAGAGCGGAATCGAATTCACGATGACCGCCGCTCTCTTCCTCTTCTTGTAGAACGCCCAGGCCATAATGGCACAGGCAATGGTGACGAGCGGGTAAACGCCGATCACGGACACCAAGGCGATGGCCGCTCCGCTGATTCCACTGTCAAACCCCATGAACGAAATTCCCCAAATCAGCAGCCACGGAACAAAACATAACACATAGATGATCTGGCTGATGACAAAATACGTCCGCATGACACTCCCCCTGGTTTGCGTTCGTGCCGGATCCTTCCGGCATCCCTCCACACCGAATTCATCCGGCGGGCTATGAGGTCATTTATACCATAAAATCTGTTTTCTCCATAGGAGAAAAAAAATCATGATCATTTCCAAGGCGACACGGAAATTCGACATTGTTTTCATAGCCTATCCGATATAATGGCAGTAGATAAGGGCTTACTGAAATTTTACTTTTTTCCCTAGGAGCATAAACATGATCGTAAAACAGACAAGACACGTCTTGATTCCTTCCTTAACTACATTTATCATGTTATCTTCCATTCTGTTGGGCAAAGCCGACAGCATCTTTCTGCTATTTCTCTCCGGAGCGATGCTGACAGGGGTCATGATTTTTTTCGCCGAGTCCAGCAGCCGTTCCTTGTTTCTTCAATCCGTAAGCCTCGCCTTCTTCCATTGGAGTTCCCAGCTCAATTGGACGCAAATCATTTACTTTATATTAATTATTATGGAAACCCGAAATACGAGAAACTTGAAGTATACGCTGTCGCTGGCATTTGCTTATTCCATGTTGTATACCGTCATCCGGCTAAGCTATCTCCCCTGGGACCGTTACAATCTATTGGTTTCGGTCTACGATCTGGTTAGTCTCGTATTAATCGTCCTTGGAATGCGTTATCTCGTCACAACCGAGATTGAAAGAAAACGGCTTTTGAGGCGAAACCAGTTTCTCGCATCGCATGATCCGCTGACCGGTTTTTTGAACTACGACGGTTATGTCAGTGCCGTCAACGAATTGGTTGAAAAGAAAAAATCGCCGTTTGTGCTGATCCTGCTGGATTTTCAGGACTTTAAAAGCCTGAACAAGGAAAGCATCCGCGGCGGCAACGAAATTTTGACGAGAATATCGCTCATCATCCGGACTTACTTCCCGAGCGCCTTCGCCATTTCCCGTTATGCCGGGGACCGGTTCGCCATGGTGATCCCGGATACCGATGGATCGCTTGGACAAGCCCAGGATATTCTTGAATCGGGCAAGCTCGGCTACGAGGTGACTTACAGCACGGCCCGGTTTCCACGGGAAAGCACAACCTCGCATGATATTATCATGCTGGCCGAAGACCGGCTGTTTCAGAAAAAGAGGATGCTGTGGCTGAAGCGGGAGGAAGAAATGTTCCGAAGCGAAAAGCTGAAAATTGTCGGCGAGCTTGCTGCGGGCATGGCTCATGAAATCCGGAATCCGCTCACAACGCTGAAGGGCTTCATCCATCTGTCCAAATCACAGTCGTACAATATCGGGCCATGGGTCGATATCATCACCAACGAGATCACGCGTATGAACGAGCTGACGGCGGAGTTTCTGCAGTTTTCCAAGCCCCATCTTGGCAACATCCGGCCCGAGCCCATCTCGCATTGTGTGGAAAGAGCGAGAAATTTAACCGAATCGCAGGTGACTTCCAGAGGGCACAGCATCAGCATGGAGAATGTCAGCGATTCCGTCATGGTTGAAATGGAGCGGGATAAAATCGTACAAGTGCTGATAAATCTGGTGCGCAATGCCATCGAGGCAATGGAACAGCCGGGTCATATCCATATTCAGGTGCAGCAAACGAATTCGGTGGTAACTATTGACGTGTCCGATACGGGAAAGGGGATCCCCGAAGACCTGCTCCCTAAAATCTTCGATCCGTTCTATACGACCAAGGAAGAAGGAACCGGCCTCGGCCTATCCATCTGCCATAAAATCATCCAGGACCACAACGGCACGCTCACAGTCAAAAGCATGGAATCCGAAGGATCCGTCTTCACGATTACGTTGCCGGTATTGACCGAAGGAGCTTAATCGTCGATCCCTGACATCGAAACGATTCTAAAGGTCCGATCATTATGATGATTCGATGATACAAAAGCCGCCGGGCACAGCTGCCCGGCGGCTTTATTCATTCGTGCTGGCGTGAACCCGCTCCGCTAACCTTTGACCGAGCCGATCATGACGCCTTTTTCGAAGTACTTCTGTATAAACGGATACACGATAAGAATCGGCAGTGTGGATACGATGATCACCGCATATTTGACCTGGTCCGCATACTGCTGCGCATACCCTCCGGCAGCTCCGCCGGAGCCTGCTCCGGATGAAAACACCTGGTTGGACAGCAGGATGTCCCGCAGCACGATTTGCAGCGGCTGGAGCGAATTGCTCTGGATATAGATGAGTCCGGTAAAAAAATCGTTCCAATGGGCGACTAAATAATACAGGGCGATGACAGACACAACCGCCTTGGAGAGCGGAAGCGCGATTTTTACGAAAAAAGTGAAGTGACTGCAGCCGTCCATCGAAGCTGCTTCATGCAGCTCTTTCGGAATGGAGTGCTCAAAGAACGACCGTGCGATAATTAAATTGTACACATTGACGGAAAACGGGATGATAAACACCCACATCGAATTGGTCAAATGCAGCTGCTTCATCAGCAGGTAGGTTGGAATCAGGCCGCCGTTAAAGAACAAGGTCACCACGAAGGCAAACATGATAAAGCGGCGGGCGCGGAACTCTTTCCGCGACAAGACATAGGCGGCCGGCAGCGTAAACAGCAAGTTTACCGCCGTACCCAGCACCGTGTAAATGATCGTGTTTTTGTATCCCGTCCAAATGCGGGCATCCTTGAAGATTTCCTGATAGCCAAAAAAGCTGATATGTTTGGGATACAGCGTCACCTGGCCTGTCGACACCAGCGATTGATCGCTGACGGATGCAATCACAACGAAGTACAGCGGATAGGCCACGATCAGAAAAATCAGCACGCACAGGGCGGTTACCATGACTTGAAACAGAACATCTCCCGCACTCCTGCGATTACGATGTGTAAGTATCAATACTCCATGCTCCTTTCGGGATCGCCGTCTCTACCACAGACTGATGTCCGAGCACCGCTTGGCGATCATATTCATGACAAACAGGAAGATAAAGTTGATGACGGTATTAAACAGTCCGATGGCGGCCGAATAGCTGAACTGGCTGCTGATAATACCGATTTTGTACACGTAGGTGGCAATGACTTCGGAAACCGGCAAGTTGAGCGGGTTTTGCATCAGAAATACTTTCTCGAAGCCCGTTCCCAGGACGCTGCCCATGCTGAGCACGAATAAAATAATGATCGTCGGCACCAGGGCGGGGATGTCGACATACCGGATCGTCTGCCAGCGGCTTGCTCCGTCCATCTTTGCGGAGTCGTACAGCTGCGGATCCACGGTGGACAAAGCGGCCAAATAAATAATGCTGTTCCATCCGCCATGCTGCCAAATTTCCGATAGTACATATACGGGAACGAACGTCTTGGTCGACCCCAGCAGGTTGACATCCCCAAGGCCAAGCCACTGCAGCAGGTGCCCGATGATTCCCGAGTTCGGCGAGAGCAGCACGCTCAGCAGTCCAACCATGACGACGGTCGAGATGAAATGCGGCAAATACACGGTCGTCTGGAGCGTTTTCTTCGCCCGCTTCATCCTCACCTGATTGATGAGCAGGGCCAGAATAATCGGCGCGGGAAAGCTGAGCACAATCGTCGCCACGCTGATGACCACCGTATTTTTCATCAGATCCACGAACATATAATTTTCAAAGAACTGCCGGAAGTAGAACAATCCCCTCCACTCTCCGCCGGTCAGCCCCTTAGTGAAGTTATAATCGCGGAAAGCCAACTGAATGCCGTACATCGGGATATAGTTGAAAATAAAAATAACGACAACGGCGGGCAAAATCATGATCCACAGCTGATAGTCCCGCCTGAACGTATTCAGAACGGTTTGTTTGCGTGCTTTGGACAAAGCAGCGGCCTGCTTTAATTTGGGGCCGGATCGCGATATCATGACCAGATTACCTCCTTGCAGTGCTTGCATGCTAGATTATCCGGCCCGGATGCAGGGAGTCTGCACCGGACCGGGGATCGCGTTTCACAGCTTGCTTTTATAGTCGTCATAGTATTTCTGCATAATTTCGATATTTTTCAGGAGCCCTGTCTTTTTGCAATTTTCCACATAGGCATCCCACTCCTTATCCACTCCGCCTTTGGTGATCCACTGCGACCATTTGGCCAAGGCCATCGGCACAAGCGCCGTGTTGGCGAGAGCCATCGTGCTGTTGTCCACCGCGCTGTATTTAATAAACAGGTTCGGGAAAACATCGTTGTCCTTATCGATGGAGTCCAGCACCTTCTGCAGCGGCTCCGTTTGCTTGCCGACCGACTGCATGTCTGTGCCCAATGTCAGCTTCAGCGAGTCGGCGATATACATCGGTCCGTTATCGGCCCAGGTGGAGGTCCATTTCCAGGTTCCCGGATCCATGGCCTGATCCTGCGGCGGCAGTACGGCAAACGATCCGTCCCCGTTATCCTTGATGTTCGTACCAAGCGAACCGAAGAGCACCTGCATGCTGACCTCGGGGTTGTACAATTCGTTGATGAACTTCATTGCGGCTTCCTTATGCTTGGAAGCGGCGGACATTTGAACGGTATTGGTACCGTAATTCAGCGTGTTGTAATCGTACGACCACGACTGCTGAACGGTGGAATCGGCTGTAAATTTCAGCGGCGCCATAGGCGTATACTGCGGACTAACCTCGTTGCCGAAACGGTCGGTGACCTCCCAGCCCCACGTAAAGCCAACGGTAGCCGTATTTCCTTTGCCCCTCGCCACGGAT
This sequence comes from Paenibacillus sp. SSG-1, assembly GCF_002224835.1. Classification (NCBI taxonomy): domain Bacteria; kingdom Bacillati; phylum Bacillota; class Bacilli; order Caryophanales; family Paenibacillaceae; genus Paenibacillus; species Paenibacillus sp. SSG-1. The sequence continues at coordinate 2,036,281 of NZ_MBRK01000001.1, read as the reverse complement.
TGGTACTTAGTGTAGTCCTGGGTGAATACTTCGGGATTTATCAGACCGGCGCTGAAGCATTTGTTCAAAAATTTGACCAACTCTTTGTAACGGTCGTCGATGAAGAAGTTTTTAACTTGGCCATCCTCTACAAAATATCCGCTGCCGCTGCCGTCGGACAACGTAATCCCCTCGCTGCCCAGCAGCACGGTCGGCATAAAATAACCGAATGCGACGGTTCCCGTCGGGGCAAAGTCCATCGGGATCTCATCGTTCGGATCTCCGTTTCCGTTGGCATCCTTGTCCTTAAACGCCTTCAGCACGTTGAACAGCTCATCCCATGTCGTGGGCATTTGGAGCCCCAGCCGGTCCAGCCACTCCTTGTTGATAAACTGCCGGGTCGCCGTATCGGGCCAGAACCGCTGATATTTGGGCAGTCCGTATATTTTGCCGTCCTGCTGCGTGGCAATGATTTTCGTTTCGGGTTTGGCGTCGAACATCGCCTTGACATTCGGAGCATATTGATCGATCATTCCGGACATGTCCTGGAATAACCCCGGAAACTGGGCGAAATCCGAATCGGTAATGGAGTTCACGCCAACGATCAAATCGGGAATATCCCCGCTGGCCAGCATGGCTCCCTTCTTCTGATCCCAGTCGGCGGACACTTCCTGCCATTCGATATCCACCCCTGCCCTCTCCTCCGCATCCTGAAGCCATTTCATGTTTTCGAACTTTTGCGTGAGCGGATGCTTTGTCATGATCGCTTTCAGCTTTACTTTGCCCCCTTGCGCGGTTGGTTCCTCCGGCTCGTTGCCGCCGCTGCTGCAGCCCGCCAGCAATGACGTTCCGAGTGTAAGCGCGAGCACGGATGCGAGTATTTTTTTCATCCTTCATCCTCCCCTTGGGTTTTATGAATCCGTTTACACAAGCTTATACTCAATCCGGAGGGGGCAAAATAGTTCAACGATCGAATTTGTGTCAAAAGGTTTGCACTTGCTGATGGTGCCTTTTGATGCGGTGTGATAATTTTAGGTTCTACCGACCCTTCAATGGGTGGAAAAAGGTTAGAAATGGTGGTGAAACTTTAGATGAATGCCCATCAGCTCCGCATCGAGCGTCCGGTCCATATGGAGCTTACCGGCAAGTTCGTTGCTCCCTCTGCGGAATGGATTCATTTAAGCCGTTACTTGATGGATTACGAGCTCATTGTCATGACACATGGAACGCTGTACATTTCCGGAGACGATGAGACCTACGAGGTCTCCCAGGGAGAGTATCTGCTGCTTCCCCCGTTCACGCGCCAGAAAGGAGCCAAGCCGTCGGATTGCAGCTTTTATTGGCTGCACTTTTCGTCTTCGCAGAACCTTCCCCAGCTGGACCTCTCCCGCTATACCCATGTTCACGAGAATGGGCGGATCGTCATTCCCCAATACGGCACCCTGCGCAATCCCGAGAAAATCGTCGTCATGATGAAGCAGCTCCAGGATTCGGTGCGCGGCTACAATGAACAGACCTTAAATGATTACATGTCTACCGTCATCCTTTGCGAGCTCTACAACCAGCTGTTCTTCGAAAAGAACAACCCCGGCAAATCGTTTAAGCAAACCCAGCTGTACAACGATATTCTCGACTACATCAAATGGAGCCGCCACGAGAATATCAAGGTCTCCCAAATCGCCTCGCACTTCGGCTACAACGAGAAGTACCTGTCCCATCTGTTTACAACCGTCTCAGGTATTTCGCTGAAACAGTACATTTTGCAGCAAAAAATGGAGCTGGCCAAATATCTGCTGACCGATACGAACCAGAACGTAAGTGAGATTTCCAGTCAGCTCGGCTACAGCGACCCCCATCACTTCATGAAATCCTTCAAAAAAATCGTGGGGTTGACCCCGACAGAATTCCGCAATGCATACTCGAAGCGGCTGCTATTTTATGAATGATTCTTCGCCGATCATTTTCCAACATTTAGCACTTTGGGGTACAATAAAATATATGAGGAGGAATGATGATGAAACGGATGCCTTTCACACGACCCACCGAGCATTACGATGAACGCCTGCTCCCCATCGACAGACAAATCTGCCAGCTGCTGCAGCAGCGCAAAGAGATTTCGGAAGGGAATCCGGGCTACCCGCCTTTCGTGTACATTGATCAATGGGCGGCTGAAACGGGTCTTTATGAGGATTTTCTAAAAATGATCTTTGGTGCCATCCGATCCGACGAGTATTTCAAACCGATCGTCGAACCTGCCGGTTTTATCAAGCATGTTCCGGTATTAGTATCGCATGAGCATGATGGGTACTTTTTCACGCTGACTTCGGTTCGGCAATACGCCAATGCCAGCGTCGTGACGCTGTATGTGGACTGGGATGTGACGATCCCGGAACGAAATTCGACCGAAATATCCAACTTCGTGTTGGATATGGGAGAGCCCTATGAATGCCGGATGGACACGGGAGGAAGCTGCTCCGGCAACGCAACTTATAATTACGTGGTATCCCCGTCACTGCCGGACAAGCTCTCCGGTCTCGAATTCGTGTTCAGGGAGGAAATCGGATCCCCCTTCGGCGGCGAGCCGACCGGAAAGGAAGTTCGATTCCGCATAGAGGAATAATCAGTCTGGTAAATGACAGGTTGTCAAATTAAGTGCGACAACTCGTCCACGAATGCTTTGCCCAATCCGTCGCAGTATGAAAATCAGGCAGAGAGCCTATATAGACTCCTCTGCCTGATTTGATACATGGGCTTATTAGGAATTGCTTAAATGACAACCCATCCCTTCTGATTCAAGGTCAAACTTGAGCCATACCGCCATCTACGAACAATTCGATGCCGTTCACATAACTGCTTTCCTCCGACGCCAGAAACATCACCGCGCTGGCAATCTCCTCCGTCTTGCCCAAGCGGCTTAGCGGAACGACATTCTTCGCCGAATCAAGAACTTGATTTAGCGCTTCGCCAAAAAGATCATTATACGCTGGCGTGTGGACCGTGCCAGGGCTCACTACATTAAGTCGTATCCCTGTGCCTTTCAAATCCATTATCCAGCTCCTAGCCATCTGACGGAGAGCCGCCTTGGTACCTCCGTAGACACTAAACGCTGCTTCGCCGATCGTACCCGCCGTCGAGCCGGTTAAGATGATGTTTCCTGTCATATTTGGAAACAGCGGCAAAGCCTTTTGGATGGTGAACAAAGTACCCTTTACGTTCACGTTGAAGGTTGTGTCGTACTGCTCTTCCGTAATCTGACCCAAGGGCAGAAAGCTGCCAAGTCCAGCGTTTGCGAATAGAATATCCAGATGTCCTTTCTCCTGCTTTACCGTATCGTACAGTTTGTCTAGGTCCTTCAAATTAGAAATATCACCTTGAACGCCGGTAACCCGGTCACCGATCAATTTTACTGCCGCGTCCAGCTCGCTTTGCCTACGGCCGGTAATGAATACGTAGGCCCCTTCCGAAACGAATCGTTGTGCCGTTGTAAGTCCGATACCGCTTGTTCCTCCGGTAACAACGACTACCTTTCCTTCAAATTTCCCCATATCTATATGCCTCCCATCAACGTCATCACGCATTCGTGATATGACTTCCCCATTCGCCCTTCGGCTGCAACCAGCTGATTCTTCTATCCACAATGAAATCGCCCAGTGTTCGTTCGTAATCCTTACGGTATGGTTTAATAAACTCTTCCGCAAGCCAGCGTTCTCTCGTGCCTTGCCATGTTTCATAAATAATCAAGTCATCCGGCTGATCCAGATCGTCCGAAACAATGGCGCTAATGAATGCCCTCTCGGATGACATCTCCTCAATAAGGGAATACAGCTCCCTGCGGAATTCTTCTTTTTTCCCTGGTTTAACTTTGAATCGAATATTCAATTGGACCCGTTGATTGGACATGCTGACTCCTCCTATAAGCTTCATATTTTGCAGTCATTTCGTTACGGCATTTATCATAACGCTAGATGAATAATTCGACAGTAATGTAGATTACGAAGTTTTTCGGGTCATGAATCAAGCCAGTTCTTTCATCGCTTTTTCGATATGAATCATGACCATTCTGCGGCTGGTCACGATGATACCATCATTGGATAGTTCCTGTAAGGTAAGCGATACCGCTTCTCTTGTGGCACCGATCATATTGGCCAATTCTTGATGAGTCAGGGGAATATCGATTTTTCGGTATCCATTTTCTTCTATGCCGAACTTTTTAGACAATCGGTTGAGAAAGTAAAGCACTTTACCACGCAGATCTCTAAAAACCAATTTTTCCACCAATTCATCCTGATCCCGCAGGCGTTTGCTTATTTCCGATAAAAATCGCAAAGACAATTCAGAATACTTGCGTAAAAGCGGTTCGAATTGTTCAGTCGGAATCGAAAAAACAATCGAGTCTTCCATCGTCTCCACATAAGTTCCTCTATTGCCCAATGAGAACGTTTCAACCTCGCCAAACATGCCGCCTTCGCTTAGGATGCAGACTGTATGTTGTTTGCCGGCCGAATTGGTTTTGTATAAGCGCAGTTTACCGGCGATTACGAAAAATAAGCCATTCCTTTCATCATCGGGCGTCTGAAGAATATAGTTTTTTGGAAGCTTATACGTATTTGATCTGGTTACCAATTGTTCGATTTCACGCATAATTTCTGCCGGAAGCGATTCAAATATCTTGATTTGTGGCAAAAATGAAGTTATGTTTTCCATCGCCTCATCATGTAACATTGTGACCCCTCCTGTCATTGCTGCAAGCGACTACCGCTCCACTCGCCGCGATCATCGTTCCTCATGTAACACCGATAACGGAGTGTTACACTCATCATAAACCACCATAGTTTCCTCTTCTGTAATGCAGATTACTAAAAAAACAAACCACCTTCAAATGAAGGTGGTTGGCTGCTCTAATCCATATCTTTTGACGTTATCGAATGTTCACCTTCAGTCTATGACTTCAAAGCGCTCAGTGCCGCATCCGTCACGTGAATAAATCTTTCGCCACGTGCGATCACATGAATACGCATTTCAGGAAAGTGGTCATATACATAGTCCACGAAATATCCCGGATGCTCAGCATTCCCCGCAAAAATATCATAATGCATCGGGATCGTCATCCCGATCCCGACGGTCTTCGCCAGCTCGGCCGCTTCCCGGTAGTCCATATTGCCGATAATGCCGCGGCTGTTCCGGAATGCGTCGCGGCCATTAATCGGGAGAAGCCCGAGGTCGATCGACTCACCCTGAAGCCGTTCCGTCAATCCTTTATAAATGACTGTATCTCCGGAATGGTATACCGTAACGCCGTTCAGTTTGATCAGGTACCCGACGTAACGATGATAACCCTGCTCATCCGTTTCCAGCTCTTCATGTGCGGCCGCGATGGGGCGTATGATCACTTCATCTCCGTAATCCTTTTCCGTATCGGCGATCACGAAGCGCTCGGGGGCTACGCCCTGCCTCAATATGTCCTCACGGCAAAATGCCGGTGCCATATAGACGGTCTGCGGGTTAGCCTTGGACATGGCCGCAATCGCCTCCAGGTCCATATGGTCCGAATGCTCATGGGTGATCAGGCAGTAATCCGCATTCGTAATATGCTCCGGTCCGATTGGCGCCGGGTAGGTACGATCCAGGTTATGGCTGACATACGGATCGATGTAAATGACCGTCTCCCCTCCCTTAATGATAAAACTGGCTTGTCCAAGCGGCCATACCGCGACCATGCCGTACGGCACGAAGGTTTCCTCGATTTCCTGAATCAGGAGCTGGCCTTGCTTCTGTGGCTGTGACTGGCTCATGCCTTCCTCTCCCTTCCGTTACTTTTCCGGTCATAATTATCATTCCATGGAGAGCCCAAGTAAGCAGCAGATCTCGCTCACCTTATCCAGGTATCTTTTAACCACCCGCTCACACGGGCTAAACGCTTCTGGATCTCTCTCTAAAAAATACCGCTTTCACCGCAAACCGGGGTAAAATCAGCTGTCTTCGCCATCTCGACGGCTGGGAAATCAGCCGGTACAGCCACTCAAGATTTAGACGCTGCCAGGCTGCCGGCGCCCGCTTCACTTTACCGCCGATGATATCCAGACTGCCGCCGACACCGATGGCAATTTTCGCATGCAGCTTGTCCTTATGGCTATGTATCCACTTTTCTGCCCGGGGTGCGCCCAGAGCCACAATCAGAAAGTCCGGCGCGGCATCAGCAATCTCCTGTACGATTCGCGGCTCATCTTCCGGCGTAAAAAAACCGTGATGTCTGCCGCGTATGACGACGCCCGGATACTGCTGGCCAATGTTGATGACGGCCTGCCTGCTCGTTTCCTCATCCGCGCCCAGAAAGTAAAACGACCATCCCTTCCGGTCGCCCTCCTCAAGCAGCTTAAACAGCAGATCGCAGCCGGTTACCCGCTCCGGCAGGCTGCCGCCCCGCACCCGGGAGACCATGACGATGCCGATGCCATCCGCAGTGACCAAACCCGCCTCATTGACGATTTTGCGCAGCTGCGCATCCTTTTGGCAGGACATCACGATCTCCGGATTGCCGGTAACGACGTGAAACAGCCGCTGCTCCTTTTGGTCAATCACGTCTTGAAGAAGCTCTACGCTCTGCTCCATCGTCAATTTCGGGAAAGGGATCCCCATAATAGGCACATGTTGATTCATCTTTCGATCACCTCTTCTGTCTCGGCGTAAACGGAATATACAAGTACTTCTTTGTTCCACTTGACGATTTGTTTTTCCATCGTCATTCCGATCCGTTCGGCCACCCGAGCGGATGGTTGGTTGTTAGCATCGGGAAGCGAAACGATTTTGCGAAGCTTCATTTGCTCAAAACCGTAGTGCTTGCAAGCCGTTGCTGCCTCAGTGGCATAACCGTTCCCCCATACGCGTCTTGCGAACAGGTAGCCGATCTCCATTTCGCGAACCCCTTCCACAATCTGTGGAACGATGCCACACTGTCCCAGAAAATCACCGTTGATCCGGTTCTCTACGATCCATAAGCCGACACCGCATTCATCATAATTTCGCAGGTTCCATTCAATCCATTCCAGCGTTTCTTGGTTGTCTTTGGTGGAGGGATAGTACTTCATGGCGACGGGGTCGGCAAAAATTTGCTGCAGTAAAGGGACATCCTCCCACCCCATTTGTCTCAGGATCAACCGGTCCGTACTCAGCACGACATCCTTCATCCAGGATCATCCCCTTATCTTTTTCACAACGCGTTATATACAACGATGATTTACAACACATTCCGCCTACTCTATACTGCGTGCAATAATGCGGGCCGGAGATGAATCCGCCCGGATGAGTAAAGGAAGTGCCGTTATTTCAAAGGACGTCAAAGATAGCAGCCGGTCGGTGTTGGTCAGGTTTTCGGCAATGAATATCCCATGTCCAAATAAAAATGTATGAACGTCGAACGGGTACTTATCCGGCGACGGCATATCCATACAGACCATCTTCGCCTGCTTGCGTTCCAGCAGCTCGGCAAACGCTTGGGTCAAGACGGGATAGTCCGTAAAGTATTCCGGCTGTCCCCACAGCCTGCCATGGCCCGTATGCAGCACCACGATTTGTCCCATTCCAATCTTCTCTTCGTACATTGGCTTATATTCAACCGACTTTTCGTGTGAGACGTCGAGGATGCACCCGTTTCCAATAAAGCGGTCTAATGAAAATTCGTGTAGATACCGGTTGGAATCCGTCAAATGCATCGGTCCGTCGATATGCGTGCCGGCGTGCATATTGATAGACAGTTGGTGGTTGGTATACGAATTGCTTATCAAATGCCTCGTCTGGGCAAGCACCGTTTCCTGATCCCCCGGGAAAACAGGCAGTCCATCATGGATCAGCCTGGTCAGATCAATCATCATCGGATTCGTCAGCTCCCTATCTCTTGCGTTTGCCTAATTTCTAGGCTTTTAAGGTACCCGATGAAGGGCGGCCAGTGCCTCCTCCCGGTCCTTCTTAAAGAACACATCTTCCCCCTGATTGCATTCGTAGATGAAATCCCGCAGGCTTTTGCTGGAGTAAGCTTCAAAATCACCAACAATGGCAATTTTAAATTGATAGGTCCGATATTTTTGCAGGATTTCCCCTGCCAGCCCGGTTTTCAGCTCAAAAAACGCATCCGGCAAATTCGACTGATTCAGCAGCAGCTTATGGCACGGCCCCGACGGGTCCCACCCAATGCCAGCCATCAGATCCAGAGCCGTCTGGACGTCGGCAATAACGGCATGAGGGTCGTCAAGAATCGCTACCTTCGAGCCGTCCTGTTCAAGTATCGTATAGTTCATACTTTTTGCCCCCTTTCCGCTATATTACCTTGTCTGAGAAGTCTGTTCCAGTCTTTTCCTACGTCTGGTCCGGCTGAACCGCTGCTTGGCGGGCGACGCGGCACACGAGTCGCATCAGTTTGCGGTGGAGCTGCGGAAACAAAGTGAATACGACATCCATGGTGCGGCGCAGCGGCATCGGGCAAACCACAGGCTCGTTCTTGTGAACGCCCTTTATCGCAATCCGGGCGAACTGCTCGGGGCTCATCATTTTCTGTTTCTGCATCTGCTTCAGAACGAGTTCCTGATCCAAATATAGCGCTTCGCCCGTCCGATGGATCGGAGTATCCACGAATGCCGGGCATAGAGCGCTGACATGAACGCCAAACGCTTCCGCTTCATAGTGAAGGGATGTGGTCAGTCCGACCACGGCATGTTTGGTTGCAGCATACGCGGCGGAGGTTGGCGATGGCCCCAGTCCGGTCGCCGACGCGGTATTCGCTATATAGCCGAAGCCCTGCTGCTTCATAACCCGATAGGCTGCCTGAGTTCCATGGATGACGCCCCACAAGTTGACCTGAATGATCCGGTTCCAATGATCAAGTGTCATGTGGTACAGCTCCCCGTAAATGCTGATGCCCGCATTGTTGAACATATAGTCAAGCCGCCCGAACTCCTCATACACACTCTCGATCAGCCCTTCAACCTGATAGGCGTCCGTCACGTTCAGGTGGACGTAACGCCCTCCCCCACCCGCAGCGGTAATTCTTCGGACCGTCTCCTCGCCGCCTGCTCGGTCCACATCGGCTGCCACAACGAAAATACGCTCCCCTGCCAACGCTTCGCAAACGGCCCGGCCAATTCCCGAAGCCCCTCCTGTGACAATAGCCACTTTACTCCATTCTGCCATATCCTTGACTCCTCCTCATCATTTTAACTTTAGAACAATTAGGACGATCGTTCTAATTTACTTAAGCGTAAAACCTCATCGTTTGAGGATTCCGCTTAGAAACAGATCGACGCTTTTTCGGAAAAGACCATGCAGCTGTTCATGTTCCATCGTGTAAATATGCTGGCACAGCGCCCCCAGCAGCGTCCCGAATATAAATGTCGTTCCTTGAAGATCGTCGATCTCAAATTCTCCGGTATCGATCCCGTATTGGAAAATGTCTGAGTATGCCTGCATCGGCGTAACCGCCAGTCCGTACAGCTGCTGGACCGTCTCCGGACTGGTCACCGGATTCGCCGCCAGCTCCTGCCCTACCTTGAGCAGAGGGGTCTGATAATTGTTCATCACGAACGAAGACATCGCATACAATTTATCTCTGGCTGTCTTATAGTTCGGAGATACACCGGCCCACTTCTCGCCCCAAGCCCGCATGCTGTCCAGCGCGAGATAAACGAACAGCTTTTCCTTATTCTCAAAATGATAGTACACATGGCCTTTGCTGAACCCGGAGGCTTTGGATATATCCGAGATCGAGGTTCCGGCGAATCCCTTTTGCGAAAAGAGCTGGGCAGCCTTCTCCGCAATAATCCGCCGCGTTTCTTCACTGTCATAATGTCGTTTCAAAGCGATCTACCTTTCCTTATTTACAGAACGATCGTTCTAAAGTCATCATAAGCGATGAGGCCTGCCGCTGACAAGAAATATTTGGAATGTTCAAAAAGAAGACAAAAAGCACGGCCTAAGCCGTGCTTTTATTCTTAGAAACAAGAACCGCCTCACTCCGCCCCAGGCACACCGTTCGGGTAGACGACAACTTTCAAGCACTCGCTTTTGTGATTTAAGGCCCGCTCCATCGCTTCCTGGGTATCCTGGAGTGAATAACGGTCCGTGACCAGCGTCATCACATCGGCAATGCCGGACTCAAGGAAGCGGATGCCTTTCGGATATGTATTGGCATACCGGAATATTCCGTAAATATCGACCTCGTTATCCGCGATAAAAGGAACATTCAGCGGAATTTCATCCTGTGCCGGCAGTCCGACAACGGCCAGCTTACCGCCCCGGCGCAGCGAGCCCAGTGCCGTTTGCAGCGCTTTGGGATTGCCTGCCGTTTCCCAAGCGACATCGACGCCCTTTCCTCCCGTCAACCGCTGAATTTCCTCCAGCGCGTCCTGTTCTGCAACGTTAATCACGTGATCCGCTCCGAGCTTCTTGGCGGCATCCAGACGCAGCGGCTCCAAATCCGTTACGATGATTTCGGCCGCACCATACGCTTTGGCCGCGACGACGGCCATCAGTCCTACCGGCCCCATCCCCATGATCGCAATGGTGGATCCCGGCGTAAGCTTGCTTCTCGCCGCCGCATGGATGCCGACGGAAAACGGCTCGATCAGCGCCGCTTCTTCATAGCTCAGCGAGTCCGGGATCCGGAACACAAAATCCTGCCGAATTTTGATGTACTGGACAAAAGCCCCGTCTACCGGCGGCGTTGCCAGAAACTGCACATCGGGACAGAGGTTATACCGCCCCTCCTTGCAGGCTTCACAGCGGCCGCAGGTTACCCCGGGCTCTACGGCTACGCGGTCTCCCACTTTGAATCCGGTTACATCTGCGCCCACGGCGGCGACATCGCCCGAGCATTCATGGCCTAGAATAATCGGCTTCTCCACAACATACTTGCCGATTCGCCCATGCGTATAATAATGGAGGTCGGATCCGCAGATGCCTACGGCCATCACTTTGATCAACACTTCGTCTGGTGAAATGTCAGGCACCGGCACCGTTTCAATCCGGATTTGGCGCGGGCTGTGCATCACAGCGGCTTGCATCGTTTGGGGAATGCTGGAGTTCATCATCTGTGTATTTCCTTCCCTTCCTGCAATCTATTATTTTCTTATCATTGTATTATAGAACCCCGCTAATATCTATGAAAACTACGTCTGATCAACAGAAAGAATCCGCTCCCTCTTCGGGAGCGGATTCTTTCTGTGCAGCGAGATGCACCACCATGCAGAAGGAACATAAGTCCCTTCACTCACGGCTATGTAATTGGATAACCGGACGGAAACATGGCAGGCAGGGGCATCAACCGCTTAGGATTCAGCAGGACCTTTGGTCCGTTTGAAGAACAATGCCAGAATCAACGCCACGATGGAGAAGCCAAATCCGATGACAAACGCGTTATGCACGCCGGCTACCATCGCTTCGGCCATTTGCCCAGGCGCGGTTGGATCCGAAGAGCCCTTCAGGAAGCTGGCTTGGCCGTTGGACATGACGCTGATAAAGAAGGCCACACCAATCGCACCCGCCACCTGCTGGAGCGTATTCAAGATCGCCGTACCGTGCGGATAATACCGGGCTGGAAGCTGGTTCATGCCGTTCGTCTGCGCCGGCATCATGATCATAGAGATGGAAATCATCATGCAGATATGCAGAATGAGCAGCGTGACTTTGCTCGTTTCGACCGATACCTGCGTAAAGAACCACATAATGATCACCAGAGCAGCCGTGCCCGGAATGATCAGCGCCCGCGGACCGAACTTATCGAACAGTTTACCGGTAATCGGTGAGATCAAGCCGTTGAGCAAGCTGCCCGGCAGCATCAGCAGACCGGAAGCAAACACCGTCATCCCGAGTGCGCCCTGAAACAGGAACGGCAGCAGCGACATGGAGGAGAACAGCGTCATCATCATAATGATCAGCATGATCGCCGTCAGGGTAAACGCCGGGAATTTGAAGGACCGGATATCCATTAATGGATCTTTCAGCCGGAGCTGACGAATCACGAACAGCAGCAGGGCAACCGCGCCGACAATAATGGTCCAATACACTTTGGGATGCGACCAGCCCGCTCCACCTTCACCCAGACTGCTGAAGCCATAGACGATTCCGCCGAATCCGATCGTTGACAGAATGATCGACAGAACGTCCACTTTGGGTTTGGTAGGCTGCGAGACATTTTTCAAATACACAAACGCGATGATGATCGAAATGATGGCAAACGGCAGAACCAAGTAGAACAGCCATCTCCATTCAAACGAATCGAGAATCAATCCCGACAACGTCGGTCCGATCGCTGGAGCGAACATAATAACGAGACCGATACTGCCCATGGCGGCTCCGCGTTTTTCCGGCGGATACAGTATCAGGATCGTATTCATCATAACCGGAAGCATCAAACCGCTACCTGCGGCCTGAAGCAAACGGCCGATCAGGAGGAATTCAAAGCCAGGGGCAAAGGCACAGACAAACGTTCCCACCGTGAAAATGATCATGGCTCCCAGGAACATTTGCCTCGTCGTAAACCACTGGACCAGCAGCGCTGATGCGGGAACCAGAACGCCGACGACCAGCATGTAGCCTGTGGCCAGCCATTGCAGCGTAGAGGCCGAGACTTTGAGCTCAACCATCAATTCTGGGAAAGCGATATTGAGCAGCGTCTCATTTAAGATGGAAAAGAACGCCCCCACAATTAATGAGACTAATATAGGCAGCTTCTTGATATGGCTGATATCAGCCGGTGCAGATGCAGCTGCGGCACCTGATGGATTCATATATTCTCCCTCCTGTTTCATGCAATATGTCTATATTTGGCATCAGCGAGCCTATTTTACCACATAACTTCATGAAAATGTTTCTTATAAATTGCTTTTTTTAAATGATTTATTATTTTAGTCATTTAAGTATTATTCCACCGATAGAAGTTACTCATAAGCCAGTACAGAATCGCGGCTGATGATCGTACCTTGATGCTTCCCTTCGCACAATTCTCTCATTGAACCCGGCTTGTCAAAGTTGAATACATGAATAGGCAGATGGTAGTCCCGGGCCAGAATAAAGGCTGATTGATCCATGATTTTCAGATCGTGCCGGATGACGTCGTCATAATGCAGCGACTTGAATTTTCTGGCGGAGGGATCCGTCTTCGGATCGGCGCTCAGCACACCGTCCACTCCCTGCTTGGCAACGAGGAGCGCGTCGCAGTTCACCTCGATCGCCCGCTGCACCGAAGGGTAGTCGGTCGTGACGTACGGCTGGCCATTCCCGCCGGCGAAAATGACGATATAGCCTTTCTCCAGATGGTGTATGGCGCGCAGTCGAATATACGGCTCGGCCACCGAAGCGATGGGGAGCGAGGTCATGACCCGGACCTCCTTGTCCGTCTTCGCTTTGAGAACGCCGCGCAGCATCAGGCTGTTGACGACGGTGGCCAGCGTGCCGATATTATCGGCCTCCGCCCTTTCGATGCCCCAGGTTTCCGCCATGTTTCCCCGGAATATGTTGCCGCCGCCAATGACCAGGGAAACCTCCACTCCCATACTTACAACGGATAAAATTTCGTCCGCAATATGCTCCAGCCGGCCCGGATCAAAGCCGAACTGGCTCGTTCCTGCCACCGCTCCGCCGCTTAGCTTAATTAACACTCTTTGGTACGCCGCCATGGATCAAACACTCCTTTCGGTTCCGAAAAAATGACTATCGTGATACGCCCACTTAGATAAATAAGCTTCCTCAGTGTTGATTTGATTTCGAAACATCCAAATTCCTTCAGCCAACACCGCTAATCAGAAGTCCAAAAAGAAAACACTAAAGCCGCTAATGCCTTAGTGTTCAACGCTTCCTACATATGCCGTTTTCTCAATAATGGGATGTATGCACCGCTTGAACACCAGGGATCCTCCTTTGAAATCCGTTTTTTACCAAGCAGATTATATCCTGAAAGGTTCGTCTGAAGCAACTATGGCTGCAGAGAGGGGGTATGGCGGAGTGGACAGACCTACCTTGTGACCAGTGAGCAGTGTATAGGTTGTACGAAAAATGGGTTTGCAGGTCGGAGATAGGTGCGGATTTTTTCGGCTTTCTATTGTGAATTTTTCATATGTTGCAATATGGGTATCAGCGGTTGTTGATTCGCTCTTTTTCCAAAGGTTGGCGTCATCGTTGACGTAAACGTTAACATTATAAGTAGATAGAATGAACTTAAGAAAATTAACGTTAAAGTGACGCATCGCGCCATTATAGGAGGAAGCTCAATGTAAAAACTCCCGAAAAACCGGCCCAAGGCGGTATTTCGGGAGCCTGACGTAAGTATCGCTATAGTTCCTTTTGCTTATGGCAAACCCATTACAATTGAAGCGATATCTGCTTAACGCCCGCGTGTGGCGTTAGAAGTACTCCCTGCCCGGTCACGGAAGAATCGGCGCCTTCGATTTGAGCGATCTGGCTTATGCCGCGCAGAAGCAGCTTCCACGGCTTGGTTCCTTCCGCCTGGACATCGATGCGCTCCCCGTTCCGGGTTACTGTTACCTTCAGATCTTCCTTGCCGTTCGTCCCGTTCACGACGCTTGTCGTTTCCGTCCCGTCCGCAAGTTCAAAGGCGTGAAGGATCACGCCGTCCGCGTAGTCGTAATCCGGGCGCTGGTCATTGTCTCCGACCGGAATGATGCTTCCGGCCCGCGCCAATAGCGGAACCGTAAAGTAGTCGACCTGCCGGCTGATCCACTTGCCTCCCTCTACACTCTCACCGGTTACAAAATCGGTCCAGCGTCCCTCCGGTACATAATACCGTGCCAGTCCCTGGTCGTTCATGACCGGTGCGACGAGAAGCGAATCCCCGAGCATATACTGGCGGTCCAGCACATGGCAGTTCGGATCTCCGGGGAATTCCAGCACCATGGCCCTCATCACGGGCACCCCTGTTGCCGCAGTCTGCACGGCGGAACGGAACAGGTATGGCATCAGCGTGCATTTCAGCTTGGTAAAATAGCGCAGCACATCCACCGCTTCCTCGTCGAAGAGCCAAGGCACCCGATACGACTGGTTCCCGTGCAGCCGGCTGTGCGTGGACAGCATTCCGAAAGCGGTCCAGCGCTTATATAGGTCGGGTGTGGCGGTATTTTCAAAGCCGCTGATATCGTGGCTCCAGAACCCGAAGCCGCTGAGCGACAAGGACAAGCCGCCGCGAAGCGACTCGGCCATCGATACGTATGAGGCGGAGCAGTCGCCGCCCCAATGCACCGGGAACTGCTGGCCGCCGGCCGTGGCGGAACGGGCAAACACCGCCGCTTCATTTTTACCGAGCGTCTCCTCCAGCACCTCAAATACCGTTTGGTTGTACAGGAACGTGTAATAGTTGTGCATTTTCACCGGATCGGAGCCGTCGTAATAAACGACGTTCGTCGGAATCCGCTCGCCGAAGTCGGTTTTGAAGCTGTCGACGCCCATGTCGAGCAGCTCCTTCAGCTTCCCCTGGTACCAGCGGACCGCTTCCGGATTGGTAAAGTCCACGAGCCCCATGCCGGACTGCCACCGGTCCCACTGCCAGACGCTGCCGTCCGGATTTTTCACCAGATAGCCGTTCTCCTTGCCTTCCTTGAACAGGTACGACTTCTGCCCGATGTACGGGTTGATCCAGACGCAGATATGAAGGCCTTTGTCTTTCAGCCGCCGCAGCATCCCCTGCGGGTCCGGGAACACGTCGGGATCCCATTTGAAATCGCACCACTGGAACTCCTTCATCCAGAAGCAGTCAAAATGGAACACATGCAGCGGAATGTCCCGCTCAAGCATGCCGTCTACAAAACTGTTGACCGTGTCCTCGTCATAGCTGGTCGTAAACGAGGTCGTCAGCCACAGGCCGAAAGACCAGGCAGGCGGAAGCGCCGGTTTCCCGGTCAATGCCGTGTAGTTTTGCAGAACCTCTTTCAGATTGGATCCGCCAATGATGTAATACTTCAGTTTTTCGCCGGGAACGCTGAACTGCACCTTCGAGACGTTCTCAGAGCCGACTTCATAAGAAACGCGCTCCGGATGATCCACAAACACGCCGTATCCTTCGCTGGAAACGTAGAACGGGATGTTCTTGTAGGCCTGCTCACTGCTGGTCCCCCCGTCTTCGTTCCATAGATCCACGACCTGACCGTTTTTCACAAAAGGCGTAAACCGTTCGCCAAGCCCATACACATATTCGCCGACCCCCAGGTCGAGCTGTTCCCTCATATATACATCCGCCGATTCGGAGGATTTGATGTAAGCCGGTCCTTTATAGCCGGTGCCGGTGAGGCGGCGTCCGTCATAAGCATACGCGACGTTCCACCCTTCGTCTGGGCGAACGGTAGCGGTCAGCTTGCCGCTGGTGAGTGTAACGGCGCCGCCGCGCTTCTCGACCTGAACTTTCAGGTCCGGCTGCTTGTAGATTTGGAAGGCTGGGCCCTTATCGTCCATGCCGTCATGATGGATGTATTCCACGCAGATGACGCTCTCCATCGGGGAAGAATAGCGGACCGTAAGCAGCGTCGTATTCAGCGTATCGCCTTTGTGGACGATTTTTTTGGTGGATGCATACACCGTCATTTCGTCTTCGCGGGTCTCGATATCCCTTACCTCAACCGGATACAATACCTGCAGCCCCTGCCGCACATGCCAATAGCCGTCTGTAAATTTCATAGTGGATCTCTCTCCTATCCATATCTTCTAATTAAAATTGTCAGTCTTTCATGGAACCGGCGGTAATGCCGCCCACGACGTAGCGCTGCAGGCCGATGAAAATGATAATGATCGGAAGTGCAGCCAGCGTGGCGACCGCCATCAGGTTGTTCCACTCCGTGCCGTACTGCCCGATAAAGCGGTACAGTCCAAGCGTCAGCGGACGTACGCTGTCCTCGGTCGTCAAGGTCAGGCCAAAGATAAAGTCGCCCCAGCCAAAAAGGAAGCAGAACACCGCGACTGTCATCATACCGGGCACAACGAGCGGCAGAATGATTCGCGTAAACGCCGTAAACTGGTTGCAGCCGTCAATCTTCGCCGCTTCCTCCAGCCCTTTGGGCAGTGCCATGAACGACGGCCGGAGGACGAGGACCGCAAACGGCAGCGCATGGATCATGTCCGCCAGGATGAGCCCGAAGTAGCTGTTCACGAGATGAACCTTCGAGAACATGATGAACAGCGGCATCGCCATCATAATACCGGGCAGCATCTGGATCGCGAGAAGCAGAATCATGATCAGTGATTTGCCTTTCAAATCCAGTCTCGCCAGTGCATACGCCGCGGGCGTGGCGAACAGCAGCGACATGATCATCGTCCCGATGGCGATAATAAAGCTGTTGCCGATATACCGGAGCATATCCGTGTTGTGAATGAAGTTGTCATAGTAAGCCGTAAAGGTTGCGTTCAGCACGCCAAAATGGGGCGGTGACGAGAACAGGTCCGTAATAGGAGTTATCGACGTTTTGACCATCCAATAGACGGGAAACAAAAACAACAGGGTGATGACGGCACCGATCACAGTCATGCCGGCGCCCTTCCATTGAGCTCGCTGGTTCATCATGCAGCCTCCCCCTTACTGGACATCCGGAGATAGATCACGGCCAGCACGGTAAGAATCGCGAACATGATCATGGATACCGATGCGCCCTGGCTGAACTGGAACTTGGTGAAAGAGAGCTGGTAGGCGTATATCGGCAGGACGTTCGACGAGTTTACCGGACCGCCCGCCGTCATGATGAAGATCATGTCAAACACCTTGAACGTGTTGATGATCCCCAGCATGAGCAAAATCAGTATCGTCGGTCGCATGAGCGGCAGCGTAATGTGGCGGAACTGCAGCATTTTCCCCGCACCGTCCAGCTTGGCCGCCTCGTACAGCTGCTCCGGCAGCCCCTGAAGTCCGGACAGCAGGATGATCATGTTGAACGGAATGCCGACCCAGATGTTGGCGACGATCGTGGAAAGCAGCGCCGTACCGTTTTCGCTGAGCCAGCTGTGCGGCTCGTGAATGATCCCGAGGCTTTGCAGGATGTAGTTAACCACCCCGTAGTCGCCGTTCAGCATCCATTGGAATACCGAAGCCGTGATGACGACCGGAAGCATCCAGGCGAGCAGCATGAGCGAGCGCATCAGTCCCCGGCCCGGGAAACTGCGGTTGAAGAACAGGGCCAGCGCAAAGCCGATCGAGAACTGAAACACGAGACTGAGAACGGTGAACAATACCGAGTTTCCAAGCGCGGTGTAAAAAACCGGATCTTTGAATGTCTTGATATAGCTCGCCAGACCCGCAAAAGCATGATGCCCCTTAAAGTTGTATACCGTCACATTTTGAAAGCTGAGAATCAGGTTGTACACGATCGGGAAAATAATGAACACCAGCAGGAACAGGATGACGGGCAGAACGAACAGATACCGGGTCCATGCTGTACTTCTTAAACGCTTGGACGTTCTCGGCGCTGCCGCAGAATAGGATTGGTCTGACATATGGTTCCTCCTCCTTCTCAATATTTAGGGTGCAAGCGGCTTGATCTTGCCGGCGGCCGTTTGAACGGCCTGTTCGGGAGAAGCCTGCCCGGTCAGTACCTGCTGAAGCATCGTCTGGATCGCTTCGGAAATTCCCGCATAATCCGGTCCGTAGGCACGTGCCTTGGCCACCTCCATCGCATCCGCAAACACCTTCATCTGCGGATCCTTCTGCCAGAACGGGTCCTGCAGCAAATCTTTGCGGCTCGGCAGACGGCCGTTGGTCTGAAGAAGCTTTTTCAGCCGGTCCGGCTCGTTGGCGAAACGAATGACGTCAAAGGCAGCATCCTTATGCTTGGAGGCTGCAGAGATCGCCCAGTTTTCTCCTCCGAGCACGGTTGCTCCCGTTTTGCCCTTCGGCAGCGGCACGACGCCCCAATTGACTTTGCCTTCCTTCTGCAGGAACGGGATCTGCCACGTTCCGTTCACCATCATCGCCACTTTGCCTGCGGCGAACTGCGTCGCGGTGTCGGATTGCTTCTGCGTGATCACTTCCTTGGACATGTAGTTGTTTTTGGCCATGTAGTCATACAGGTTGACCGCATCGAGCGTGCCCTGACTATCAAAGTCGGGAACGTCCGAGCCGGCCTGCAGGAGGAACGGCAAAAACTGAAACGTCCCTTCTTCCGTCTTCACCGCACTGACCGCGAAACCGTATACATTTTTCTTGGTGAGCAGCTTGGCGTCTTCCTTCAGCTCATCCCAGTTGGTGGGCGGCTTGATGCCCGCTTCATCAAACAACTCTTTGTTATAAAACAGAGCCAGGTTGTTGCTTCCGACCGGAACGCCGTAATTTTTGCCGTCGTACACCGTCGAGGACCATGGTCCGTCATAATATTGATCCGCCTGCCCCCACGCTTTAACCTCGGAGGTGATGTCGGCCAAAATGCCGGCAGCGGCGAACGTCTGATGGTCTGCGCTGTCGATCCATACGATATCCGGCCCCTGATTCCCGATCGAACCAAGCAAAAGCTTGTTTTTGATATCGGAAGAAGATACGTAGGTGCGTTTGATTTTCACGTTCGGATGGGCCTTCTCATATTCGCTGATGATGTTATTGATCGCGGTAACGCTGCCGTCCGTCGTCATCGTATCCCACCAGGTCAAGGTGACTTTTCCCGAATCGGTACCGGAACCTGCCGAGCAGGCGGTCAGCGCCAGGGCAAGCAGCGAAAAGGCGAGAAAGAGCGCTTTCATTTTGCCGCGCATAAGCATGTCCTCCTTACGAAATCATCTAGTATTTGGGCTTTCTTGATTATAAAAATCACAAAATGATGTACGTACATCATTTTGCTCGTGGGAAGCCCGGCATCCTATACCCTTAGATATAGTACCGTGCGTTCTCCCTCGTAACCAGTTCCAGCTTGGAGATGTTCTCCCGCAAATTCACCTTCTCGCCGCTGGCTGTATGGTTAAACAGCGTCTTGACCGCCAAATAGCCCTGGTTTACCGGGTCCTGGCAGATCGTCGCCGTGACCGTGCCGCGGTCCAGATCCTGATAAATATCCTCCGTCATGTCATGGCCGATCAGAGCCACGGTGCCGCCAAGACCCGCTTCTTCCAGGTGGCGCGCAATGACATGCAGCTTGGCGCTCGTGACATAAATGCCGTCGACCAGGCTGAAGTACTCGCCAAAGCGGTCCGGATGATCGTATTCCTCATGCTTCAGCTTCAGCGGCGGTGCCATTTCGATGTTCCCCTGCTCGGCAATGACTTCGCGGAAGCCGGTAATTTTCTGCTGCATCTGAAATGTAGTCGCCGACGGCAGGCTGCTGGCATCCGATGTAATCAGTCCGGCCCGTCCGCCGCTTCCGATCAGCTTGCACAGCATGTCCGCAGCGAGTCTTCCGGCGATCCGATAGTCGCAGCCAACGTAAAACAGACGCTTGCTGAGCGGCGCGTCGTTATTGAATGTGCATACCGCCATTCCTTTATCGATCGCCTGGTCTATGGGATCCTCCATCTGCTGGGAGTCGTTGGGAGACAAGGCCAGCGCGTCGTAGGCGCCGCTGTCCACGATCTCCTGCACGATCTGTCTCTGCTTCTCTGTGTCGTAGCTCTCCGATTTAAAAATTTCAATCCGCAGGCCGTAATCCCGCAGTTCCTCATACGCAAGGCGGATGCCGCGCTCAATCTGTGTCCAGAAATAATCCGGATGCTCCGGAAACACAATCGCAAAGGAAATTTCAGTCCCCCGTGACAAGAATCTCGCCGATTTGTTCGGCGTGTATTCCAGTTCCTCCAGCTTCTCCATAACCTTCCGGTACGTTTCCGGCTTCACATTGCCGCGATTGTTGAGGACCCGGTCCAGCGTGGCGACCGAGATACCCAATTGCTGGGCGATTCCTTTTAACGTCAGTCTTTTATGATCCTTCATAAGTATACCTCTTGTCTTATTCTGCAGAATGAAAGACGTTTGATCTTTCAGGCAGGTTTATTGTAACTCCGCGGCTTCCCGCGTGTCAACGCTTTCATGATGGATTGATGCAGAAAATGATGTTCGATAATCATTTTACCTCTTCTAGTCCTTCTCATCGCCTTCCTCTTTGCACCAGCCAGGATCATGGTTATTTAACTTTACAATCTCCAGTTGTTCCATTGCAAAAAGGGATCTCCGCATGAATCCCGGAAGTCCCTGTATGCTTACAAATTCAACTGATATAGTTAGTTAGCCGGGCTCTGCTATGGAGAACGACGTTAAGATCCGGTCGTAATCATCCAGCGGATGCCAAACTTATCTTCCAATTGGCCGAATAAAGAACCCCAAAAAGCCGGTTTGATCGGGTCGCGAACCGTTCCGCCTTCAGACAGTTTCTCAAATGCAGCATACGCTTCCGGCTCCTGTTCAAACTCCAGTACCAGGTTGATCGCTGTTCCTTGCTGCACCAGTTCGAATACCGCGTCAGACATTAGAATATTCACGCCGGCGGCAACCAGGCTCAAGTGCAACACCTTATCTTTGTATTCTTCCGTAGCGTGAGGCAATTCCCCATGGGTCTGTACCGATACAATTTCTCCTCCGAGCGCCTGAACATAAAACTCAGCCTGCGCTCTGGCATCCTCAGAAAATATGTAAGTCATGTGCTTTGCCATCGTCATTCATCCTTTCCTGAAATGGTTCATTTAGAAGCAGGATTGGTACCCTTGACATGTGACATGGCAGCGGACGATGAATTTATGCTTGTCCCTTCCAAGAAAACAAGCCGCAGCCGAAAAAGTTCGGGATTACGGAGTCCGAAAAGGCGCAACATTGTATGAATCGTTATGTACATGGATGACTTCCTGCCCCGCTGTCTCTACTATAACACCGCGATTAGGAACGGATTTCTTACCGATTGCTGAGTTGATTGTTGATATGAAGAAAATTGTTCATCAACAGCGGCAGCGATATCAGGATGGGCGGATCGTCCGGATGCGGAACCCGCATGTGTACCCGTTGAAACGGAACCGATTTATCAGGACCGACGACAATCGGGACCTTATGCTTGGCGCGAAGTGTCGTCTGCGGCACCAGAAAATCGACGGCCCTCATTCCCCACGGAACGGAAGTCGCCAGTAAATAATAGGTTCCTGGGTTTACGCCCGTGAAACGAAAGCGCCTGCTCGCAGACGATAACAACGTACCGTAAGGAGGCAGTCCTTCTGGAATAGGTTTTGAGAACAAACCGATCAGAACGACCCCTTCGAACGGAACCTCGAACGATATGGACCCCTCCACGGTTCCCATTGGCGTCATCAGTGCCGGCAGATCATCCCAGTTGTCGAGCGTTTTCAGCGAGGTCAAATGATTGTCCGCGATCTCCCTGGAATTCCGGAAAAGGGAAGGCGTAACCCCTACCTTCTCGGTAAATCGGGAAGTAAAAGTGCCCAGGCTCTGCTGTCCGATTTCCAGGCTGATGTCGCGAATGCTGAGATTCGTGTGCAGTAGCAGCTCTTTGGCCCGGTGCAGGCGGAGCGATGATACGTAATAGAGCGGCGGAAGCCCCATCCGCGCTTTGAATATCCGGGCAAAATGGTACGGGCTGTACCCTGCGTACTTCGCCAGCATGTTCAGCTCCAGCGGTTCATCCAGCCGGTTCTGAATATAAGTAATGACTCCATCCAGTTCAGGAAACTTGTTGGTCATACCTTACCTCCCTTAAGTCCCGGATGGATGAGGCACAATGAGTCTGGGCTAACCCCTGCCAAACCAGGAACAACTGTTCCCGTTCATATTACCATATTTTGCTCTTCAAATAAAAGACAAATTTCAGTTTTTGGACAAGGAAGTTTCCTCTTCTAACGCAGGTTGATCCATTTCGGTGGCGAGGCCGATGTCCTTATTGTTCAGAATGTTATCCTCCAATACGGCAAACTTGTCACCATACTCTTTAATAATGTGATTCTCCCCCCAAGAGCATAAGGAGTCCAGGATCGGTTTCAGGCTCCACCCGTATTCGCTCAGTTCGTACTCCACCTTCGGCGGAACCTGGTGATAGATGATACGGTTTACGATCCCGTCCTCCTCCAGCTCACGGAGCTGTTGGGTAAGCATTTTCTGCGTGATAGACGGCATCAGCCGCCGCAGATCGCTTGTCCGTTTCTTTCCATGCGTCAAGTGGCACAGGATCACGCACTTCCATTTGCCGCCGATCACTTCCAGCGTTGCTTCAACTGAAATGTTGTATTTCTTTTTTTCCATCCAAGACCCTCCTCGAAATCTATGGGCACTTTTTGGTGCCTATCGTACTAAAAAGTACGTACTGTTCAAATTTACTTCACGGGTACATAATAACATTCACCGGCCGGTAATGACTACCCTGTAGCTTGATCACAGCATCAAATAGATAGAACAACATATAGGAGTGAGATGATACCATGTCTTTGGATAAAAAACGCGCAACCTTTGCCTTATTAGCTTTAGCCATCAGCGCGTTCGCGATTGGTACCACTGAATTTATCAGTGTGGGGCTGCTTCCCCTGATCGCCAATGACCTGCACATTTCGGTAACCCTTGCCGGGTTGACCGTTACGTTATATGCGCTCGGTGTCACCTTTGGAGCGCCGATTCTAACCTCTTTAACGTCAGGTGTGCCGCGCAAAATTCTGCTTATCGGCATCATGATCGTATTCATTGCCGGCAACAGCCTGGCAGCCGCATCCACCGGGATCGGTCTGCTGCTTACGGCGCGCATCATTTCGGCCTTGTCCCACGGCGTGTTTATGTCGATCGGGTCAACGATTGCCGCCGATCTGGTCGCGGAAAACCGCAGAGCCAGCGCCATTTCCATCATGTTCTCCGGACTGACGGTCGCGACCGTCACCGGGGTGCCGCTGGGAACATTCATTGGTCAGCAGCTCGGCTGGAGAGCCGCGTTTGTGGCGATCGTAATCGTCGGCGTTATCGCGCTGATTGCCAACCTGATCCTTGTACCGGGCAACCTGCGCAAAGGCGTCCGGACGCCGGTCCGTGATCAAGTCAAAATCGTGGCCAACGGCCGCTTGCTGCTTGCTTTTCTGATTACTGCGCTTGGCTATGGAGGAACCTTTGTGGTATTTACCTACCTGTCGCCGCTGCTGCATGATGTTACCGGCTTTAAAGAATCAACCGTCGCCCTGATACTGCTTCTCTACGGTATCGCCATTGCCATTGGTAATGTGATCGGAGGCAAAGCGGCCAACCGCAAGCCTTTATCCGCCTTATTGTATATGTTCCTGATCCAGGCGGTCATTTTGCTTCTTCTCACATTCACGGCTCCGTTTAAGGTCGCCGGGCTGATTACGATTTTCGGCATGGGGCTCCTTGCTTTCATGAACGTGCCTGGACTTCAGGTATACGTCGTCATGCTTGCGGAACGGTTTGCGCCGAAGGCCGTCGACGTCGCTTCGTCTGTGAACATTGCCGCATTTAACGCCGGCATAGCGCTGGGTGCGTATTTGGGCGGAATCGTGACCGATCATCTCGGCTTGATTCATACCGCATGGATCGGCTCGATCATGGTTGCGGCAGCCGTTCTGCTCACCTGGTGGAGCCGTGCCCTCGAACGCAAGGATACGGCGTCATCCGATAGTGACAACAACATGCTCAGTGCGTAATCCTGATCCTTTTTTAGCTATCGTATCTAATGCGGATAAGTTCTATACAATTCCGGTAATGATAAGCGAATGGGTTTCGAATTGCGGAGGCAACACAAATTTATATCATGACAAACAACATCTAGGAGGCAATTTATAATGACTCAACATGTACAAAGCAAAACCCGATTGAATAACGGCATCGAAATGCCTTGGCTGGGCCTGGGCGTCTTCAAAGTGGAAGAAGGCAGCGAGCTCGTCGAAGCGGTAAAAGCCGCCGTGAAGCATGGTTACCGGAGCATCGACACCGCTGCAGTTTATGCCAACGAAACGAGCGTCGGTCAGGGAATCCGCGAGGCGCTGGCCGATAGCGGACTGAAGCGAGAAGACCTTTTTGTTACTTCAAAAGTGTGGAACGCAGACCTCGGTTACGATTCGACCATCGCCGCCTACGAGACAAGCCTGAAGAAGCTGGGTCTCGATTATCTGGATCTGTACTTGATCCACTGGCCGGTTGCCGGCAAATATAAAGAGGCATGGAGAGCGATGGAGCAGCTGTACAAGGATGGCCGCGTCAAATCCATCGGCGTCAGCAACTTCCAAGTACACCACCTGGAGGATTTAATGAAGGATGCGGAAATCGTACCGGTCATCAACCAGGTGGAATTCCATCCGATGCTGACCCAGAAAGAGCTTCGCGACTTCACGAAGCAGCACAACATTCAGCTCGAGGCGTGGTCTCCGCTGATGCAGGGCGAGCTGCTGAACCATCCGCTGCTGAAAGAAATCGCTGAGAAGTACGGTAAGTCCATCGCCCAGGTGATCCTCCGTTGGGATCTGCAGCATGGCGTCGTGACCATCCCTAAATCGACCAAAGAGCACCGTATCGTTGAAAATGCATCGCTGTTCGACTTTGAACTGTCCCAGGAAGACATGGACCGGATCGACGGGCTGAACGAGAACCGCCGCGTGGGTCCTGATCCGGACAACTTCGATTTCTAATTCTGCTTCATCATTCGCAATACGAAACACCATCCCTCCGGATTCGGAAGGATGGTGTTTTTTTAATTTCATCGTTTTTGAACACAGTTAAAACCGTGCTCTGGAGCTACACGCGGTCTCTAAGAATGTATCCCTGCTCCGGCTGCACCTGTATAAAACCTTCCAAACCATTGACTTCCTCTGCGGCCGGCGTTTCCGAGCCCAGGAACAACACGTTCCGTTCTGCATCCCGTTCCCCTTCTGTCAGGGCGAATGCTCGAACTGAAGCAAACACCTGCTCCATTGTGGTATGAATGGCATTTAGCACGGGGTCCCGCTGCAGCCTGCCAGCTGCGTTCATGATCAGCATCCCGCCTGCCCTCAGCTTTTGCCGGGCCAGCGCAAAAAATTCCTCGGTCGTCAAATGATGAGGCGTCCCTTCGCGAGTAAACGCGTCTAAGATCACATAATCGAAGGAGCCGTCGGCCTGCTGCTCCAGCAGGGCCCTTCCGTCTCCGATCTCGACATTGTTCCAGCCGTATTGAAAATAGCTTCGGCTCAGCTCCACGATATCCGCGTTGACCTCGGCCACGAGGCATTGGTCTTCGCGAAAATGGCCGGCAATCGTTCCAATTCCGTGTCCGATCATAAAAATTATGCCGTTTTCGGGCGTCCGCTTGCGAATCAGCCGGACAATTTCGCGCGGATACTCCAGTACGATGCGGTCCGGATCCCGAAGGTCGATGGCACCTTGAACCGCGTTGTCTCCAAATTGCAGCATACGGAAGCGGCCCGTTTGACCAAACAGCTCATGCGCTTCGTAGACGACGATTTCCTGACTTCCGTTCGATTTTCTCGCTAATTCATACAATTCCGTCTTCTCCTTTCCTACCGAAAAGAAGGCCATCGTCTTCTCAGACAATGGCCTTCTTCCGGCAAATCGCGTCACGCTGATTAATCTTCAAGCTCCACGTTGTGGTACACATTCTGGACGTCCTCCAGGTTTTCGAGCGCATCGATCATTTTCTCGAATGCCGGCTGGGACTCGGCCGGAAGCTCCACATAGTTCTGCGCGATCATGGAAACCTCGGCAACCGAAAATTCGGTTACGCCAGCGTTCTGGAAGGCTTCCTGCACGGCATGAAACTGCTCCGGATCGGCATATACGATGACGGAATCGTCTTCCTGGATGATGTCGCGAACGTCGACATCCGCTTCCATCAGCAGCTCCAGAACTTCTTCTTCCGTCTTATCTTCAACGCCGATGACTGCGGTGGAATCGAACATGTAGGCGACCGATCCGCTGACGCCAAGGTTGCCTCCGTTCTTGCTGAATGCAGCACGGACCTCAGAAGCGGTGCGGTTCACGTTATTCGTCAAGGCATCCACGATCACCATGGAACCGTTCGGCCCGAAGCCTTCGTACCGCAGCTCGTCATAGGTCTCATCAGAGTTGCCTCTCGCCTTCTCCAGCGCGCGGTCAATGATCGCCTTCGGCACATTGTACGTCTTAGCGCGTTCGAGAACGACCTTCAACGCCCGGTTGGATTCCGGATCCGGCTCGCCCTGCTTGGCGACGACATAAATTTCACGCCCGAAGCGGGCATATATACGACTAGTGTTTGCGTCTTTCGATGCTTTCTTCTCTTTAATGTTATTCCACTTACGACCCATACGATCCGCTCTCTTTCACTAATATCAGATTCTATCGTTCCTTGTAGAAGACGTGTTCTATTATATCGCAAAAACGGTCTATTGAACAAGCTTCTGCCTTACGAATCGCTCTTCTCCCGTGTCGGCAATATTCTTGGCGGCACCCCTTCAAAGGTCAGCTTCACAGGCCTAATCCGGCCTTCGGGGTCAAACTCCATCCGATCGATGCAGACTTCACGGTGATTCGCTGCGGTTTCGGTCAGCGGACGGCGGTGGTAAACGATGTACCACTCGTCTTCACCCGGAATCTGAATGACGCCGTGATGTCCCGCTCCTGTAGCCACCTCGGGATCCTGCTGCAGTATTTTGGCCTCCCGCACAAACGGTCCCAGCGGTGAATCCGAGACGGCGTAACCCACCGAATAATCCGGGCCTCCCCAACCGCCTTCGGCCCACATAAAGTAATACTTGCCTTCGCGCTTGATCATGCAGGGACCTTCCACGAAGTTCTCCGGCGTAATCTCCTTGTATACCTCCCCGTCTGAAAAGGGGGCGATGCTGACCATGTCTTCGTTCAGCTTTACGACGTTGCAGTGCTTCCATCCCCCGTAATACAAATAAGCCTGACCGTCGTCATCGATAAACACATGAGGGTCGATCGGCTGAGCGCCATGGTAAAACTGGTCGATCAGCGGCTTCCCCAGGGCATCCCGGAAAGGTCCTTCGGGCCGGTCAGCCACGGCAACACCGATGCCGCCCAGCTCATCATTACTCTGGATGTCGTTCGCCGCAAAATAATAATAGTAGCGTCCATTTCGCTCGATCGGGGAAGGGGCCCACATCGCCCGTCTTGCCCATGAAATGTCCTTCATCTCCAGAATCCGTTCAACCTTGGTCCAGTGAACCAGGTCATCGGAGTAAAACGCATCGAAAAACGTCTGGTCATCGTAAGCTGCCGAGTATGTAGGATATACCCAGTACCGGCCCTCAAAGATTCGGGGTTCGGGATCGGCATACCATCCGGAAAAAATCGGGTTGCCTGAACGGCGGTCGTTACCTTTAAGATCCACAATGCTGCTCCTCTCCACAAGTGACTTGTCCTGTACATCATTTTACCAAACTATGGAACCGTTTTCCTAGGAAAAACGTCTAACGACGTACCTTCAAAGAAGACAGACCGCGTTTAAAAGAAGTTTTTTTGCGAAATCAGGAACCAGCGGCTTTCGAAACTTATACTTTCTGATCTCTTCAAAAAAAGGCACAGGCTCGGCAGCCTGCACCTTCTTTTCTATGGTATCTGTTGAATCGCTTACTGCTGCTGCACGGCACTTGGATCCATATACATGACTTCCCACAAATGGTTGTCGAGATCCTGGAAGCTCCAGCCGTACATAAATCCGTGATCCTGTTTGTCATTGGACGGCTTGCCGCCCGCTTCCAGCGCCTTGTTCACGATTTCGTCCACCTGCTCGCGGCTGTCGGCGGACACGCACACGATAACCTCGTTTGTCTTGGAGGCGTCGGCGATTTCTTTATTGGTGAACGTTTGATAATACGGCTCAACCAGAAGCATGACATAGATATGATCACTGATGACCATGCAGGTTGCATTGTCATCCGTAAATTGAGGATTAAAGGCAAATCCGATTTTGGAGAAGAATTCGATCGAGTTTTTCAGGTTTTTAACCGGGAGATTCACGAAAATTTTGTCCAATTGCAGCGCCATTTAAAATTACCACCTTTTCTCGGAATATTCACGGTAACTTGAGCATGATCAGGCTCAACATTTGCTCCGCCAAGCGGAGATTCCTGAGTCTAGTCTGCCTTCACAGATCGTGATACCGTTTGACTTAATTGCATTCTATCATGGAAATGACGCCTGCATTTCTTATAAATTGCTATCATCTCTGATTTCTCGCAAAAAAATGAAAAAATCCGCGATAAACGCGGATTTTGCTTTAATACCAGCCCCGGTCTCCCGGTTCATCGGGCTCCCGGCCCCGCCTGCCCCTCAGGCACCGCAGGCAGCGCCGACGCTCTTCTGCGCTGGAACCGTACGTTGACGAGCACAATGCTGGCAAGAACCAGAATAAGGCCGGCTACAAGATTTATCGTCACTTGCTCGTTCAGAAAAAGCACGCTCGAAAAGATCGAAACGATCGGAATCAGAAACGTAAACGAACCGATTTTGCTCGCTTCCCCTTCGCTGATCAGTTTAAAATAGACGAACCAACCTGCCGCGATGACGAAAACGGCGATAAACAGCGTATCCCAAATGAACGTCCCGTTCCACTGGATCTTCGACCAGTCTTCCATCCCCGAACCGGCCAGCAGCAGAATGACACCGCCGATCGTAATTTGCATCGCCGTCAGCCAGGTCGAGTCGACCTTGGGTCCGATCTTCTTGACATAAGCCGTGCCAAGCGCCCAGGAGAGGGCCGTGACCAGCGCCAAAATAATACCGACGGCGGAAACGTCCCCGGTAAACCCGCCCGCGCTCATGGTGGCGACACCGGCAAAGCCGACGATCAGGCCAAGCATCTTCTGCTTCGTCATGGCCTCTCCCAGCCATAACCACGAGAACAGCCCAAGCAGCACAGGCTGGAGAAACACGATCGCCGAGAACAATCCGGCCGGCGTATACTGCAGTCCGATGGTTTGGACACCATAGTATATAACGATGCTGAGAAGCGCGGAGGTCAAATAGATCGGCCAGGTCTGACGCAGCCGCAAGTGCTT
Source organism: Paenibacillus sp. SSG-1 (assembly GCF_002224835.1). Classification (NCBI taxonomy): domain Bacteria; kingdom Bacillati; phylum Bacillota; class Bacilli; order Caryophanales; family Paenibacillaceae; genus Paenibacillus; species Paenibacillus sp. SSG-1. The sequence continues at coordinate 2,006,368 of NZ_MBRK01000001.1, read as the reverse complement.
CGCTTTCGGCAGAGCCACCAGCACGAGCAGCACGCCGCCGATCAGTGCCCGCAAGCCGGCGAACAAGATTGGCGGCGCATAGTCCAGAGCTATTTTGGATAATGGCCAGTTGATTCCCCATACCAATATTAAAAAGATTAATAGAAACAATGTATTCTTCTGCATTCGCACGGAAGGTCACTCCTTGAATCATGGTCAATCACCATGATACAATACGTTGAACTATAAATAAAATGCATATTCCTCAAAGGAGGTATAACATATCCGTTATGAATGAGACGCAGATCAGATTATTCGTGGCTGTCGCGGAAACGGGAAGCTTTACGAAAGCGGGCCAGATGATGAATATGACCCAGCCGGCGGTCAGCCGCGCCATATCCAGCCTGGAGTCGGAGCTCGGAGTTACCCTCCTGAACCGCCATCCGCGAAACGGTGTCGTCCTGACCGATATCGGCAAACGGATCGTGGTCACTGGCAGGGAAATTTTGCTGCAATACGAAAAAATTTCACAGGAGGTTGCCGCCGAGAAAGGGCTCGAGACCGGAAGCATCCGTGTCGGAGCCTTTCCGGCCGCCGCATCCTTTTATTATCCGAAAATCGTCCGGGCCATCAACGACAAGTATCCGAACATTCATATTCAGATGTATGAAGGCACCGTGGAGGAAGTCCGGCATTGGCTCGATGAGCTGGTCGTGGATGTCGGCTTCCTCATTCCACCGCTGAACGATCTGGACACAAGGCTGCTGCGGAACGAAGCGCTTCACGTCGTTTTCCGTGACGATCACCCCTTCCGCAATTTCAAGGAAATCCGGATTCAGGATCTTTCCGATGAGCCGATGCTGGTCTGCAAGGGCGGCTATGAGCTGCCGGTTATGGAGCTGTTCCGCGCCGGGGGAGCGAATCTGAACGTGAAGCATATTACGACCAACTATCCGACCGCCCTGAACATGATCAACGAAGGACTTGGCATCTGCATCATGTCGGAGCTGTCCCTGCAGAGCGTGCCTGAACATGTCATGAGCCGGGAGTTGACTCCCAGAGCGTACCGCAAGCTGCATCTTGCCGTTCCGTCCTTCAAGCAGGCATCCATTGCCGTCAGATTGTTTGTGGATACAGCATTCCGGCTGTTCCCGCCTGCAGCAGCGCATCCCGACGAGCAAACTTAGGCGGCGGGATGCCGCACGGCATCCACGCCTTCAAACCGACTTTCGTCTGACCTGCTGGGGTGAGGCGTGATGCACCTTTTTGAACATTTTGGAAAAATGCGAAAAATTGTAGTATCCGAGAGACTTGGCCACATCAGAAATCGGCATGCTGGACTCCCTGATCATCTCTTTGGCGGCCTCCATCCGCTCACGAAGGATGTAATCCGTAATGGACTCTCCCGTTTCCCGCTTGAACAGACGGGACAAGTATGCCGGATTCAAATGCACACAACAGGCCAGCTGCTCCCTTGTGATCGGTTCATGGAGATGCTCGGCAATGTAGCCTTGGACACGCTGAATGACCGATGGATGGCTTTCTTTCTCGGACAACGCCGGAATAAGACGCTGGGCGGCGAGGCAGGTCTTCAGATCCCGCTCTACATCCTCAAGCTTTCCCAGCTCCAGCAGCTGTATCCAATTCCGGAGCTTGGAAGCAGGCACCTGGCCGCTCTCCGGTACGAACCCGGCCAGCCGGTACACCTCATTCGATTTGTTCAGATTGACGTACTCCATCTCAAGCAGCTTTTGATAGGTTTCGCCAATTTCGAATAATGTCGAAGGCTCCCCGATGTAGCAGGATAAGGTGCAGTGAAAATAACGCCGGCAGGACTCCAGGTAGGCCATGCAGCGGTCATACAATGTATCTTCGCGTATCTCCCCATCCTCCGGACCGTACAAAATAACAACGTTAACCCCCTGCTTGGTTTGGATCACCTCACCGCGGCCGGGATCGAGCAGTATCTCCTCCGCTGCTTTGCGGATGTTGTATTCCATCATTTCCTCATCACGGGTGCTGTACTCCCGCATCCACGATTCCACGCTGACCAGAACAGGCATGAAGGTCGTCCCCGATAAAGAAAGCAGCTCATGCTCCTGCAAAATTTTAAGCACGTTATCCGGTGTGCAATGGATGCGCCGGGTAAGGACGTCGTTCCAGAATTTCTCGGTGATCAGCCCTTTTCTCTTCTGCCAGGTTTCATTGTACCGTTCCCTCAGCTCCGTCATCTCCCGTTCCTGCCTGACTGACTCCAGCGCCCTGGCGATCGACGACTTCAGCACGTCGTACTCTATCGGCTTCAGCAGATAGTCAAATCCGTCGAGCTGAATCGCCCGCTGCATAAAATCAAAATGGGCATGAGCCGTCAAAAATATCGTTTCGGTTTCCGGCGAAATGTCATTAACGCGCTCCAGCAGCTCAATTCCGGTACCTTTCGGCATTTCAATATCACAGATCATCACGTCGATCGCCGCACGCTCGAACACTTTCAGCGCGTCCCTGAGATTATAAGCCTCGTAAATCTCTGAAACCTGCAGCGCCTCCCAATCGACACCGCTCTTGATTCCCATAACGGCATACATTTCATCATCCACGATCAGCACTTTATACATCAGGTTCCCTCCAGTTCTGTTCAAGATTAGGAAGCGAACTCCTCCACCCTCCGGTGGGGAATCGTCAGCGTGACGACGGCGCCGCCCTCAGGAGCATTCCCAAAAGACAGTCCTGCTTCGCTGCCAAAAAAATGCTTCAAGCGGTACAGGACGTTCGTCATGCCCAGATGCTCGCCGCTCCGGCTCTCCATATATGCTCCTGTCTGCAGCACTGCAGCGTCTCTTCGTCAAACCCGGCGCCGTTGTCGGCAATAACGACCGTCAGCTCTCCCGTCCCTGCGTGATCGATACGGATATCGATATGAAACGGATGGTCCATAAAATCAAAGCCGTGTTTTATCGCATTTTCGACAAACGGTTGAATGAGCAGCGGCGGAACCGCTGCCTGGGCAAGCTCCTCCGGCAAATGGCAGGCATATGTCACCTGGTCCGGAAAGCGGACCTGCTGAATCCGGATATAGCTCTCCAAATGTTCCATTTCCTCCGCCATTGTCACCGCCACCTGGTTCGTACGGGTCGCAAAGCGGAAATATTGAACGAGATTCAGGCACATCAGCTGAATGACGCCGTAATTTTGAATTTGGGCCAAATTGTATACGATATTGATGGAGTTCAGCAGAAAATGGGGATTGATCTGAAGCTGCAGATGCTTCAGCTCCGCTTTGTGCGCCTTGATCTGCTCCTCGTACACGCTGATTTTCAGTTCTTGAATTTCAGAAGCCATATTGTTAAAGGTTTCATTGATGATCATAAATTCCTTCGATTTGGAAGGCTTCAGCCGGTAAGCCAGATTGCCGTTCTTGATGCTCCGCATACCACGGATCAAGCTGTTCATCGGCTTCAAGATGATATCGTTCAAGTAGATCAAATAAATGATCAGGACGATGACCGCCAAGACGGAAATCATCAGGATCCCCCGTCTGAAATGGTATAGATTCTGCAGCATCCGGGCTTCCGGAATAAAGGCGCCCAGGCTGAGTTCCGTACTCTGGATCGGGTGCTGGACCACGATATACCGTCTTCCATCCGCCTTTACGGCCTGGTAGGTATCGGTTGTTTCTTCGAGCGGCGGGATGTCCAGCTTGGGCGAATCGGGAGACGCCGAACTGGTGATCAATTCGCCCGCTTCGTTCAAAAAGCCGGCGTAGCCGTCCTTCCCGAGATGAACCAGATCGAGCGGGATCATCAAGTTTTTCAGCTGAACGAACGCCCCTAAATAGAAACCATCACCCGCATCCACAAGCCGGATCAGGGCGTATTTGCCCTTGCTGTATGGAATCGCCTTCCACTGCATGAACACAGGGCTGTCCGGACGGGCATTTTTCACCACTTGCTGAATAGCCATTTGGATCGACTGCAGTTCGTCATAAGACTGCGTCTTGATCGGCGTATTGAACAAATCATGGTTCTGCACCGAATAGATGAACTGAAGGTCCACGCTGTTATCGAACCGGTGATAGCGCGTAAGGCTGTTCAGGATCCGGGCCTTGGCCAGAACATATTCGTCTCCATCGTTCAGCAGCTGGGACAGCGCGGCAATGTTGGGATCCTCGACGGCAAAGTTGTACAAAAACTTGATCTCCTTGTTGAGCGCCGCCTCGATCTGGCTTGAATAGAGGATGATCGAGTTTTTGTTCGAATCGGCCACCTGTTCCCGGACCGTGTTCATCGCGTAGTAATTGTTATAGAGCAAAAGCAGGAAGAGCGGAAGCGTAATGGCAATGAAGCCGATCACTAATTTGCTGCGCAGCGAACGTTTGATATTCATAGCTCTGTCGGTCCTTTTTGTCAAAATAAAGTGTTTCAGGAAGGGGAATAGGGAATCCCCATCCCCGGTTTTAAGCTATACCGGTTGGAGATTCCCTCGTAACTGCCGATGTTATGGATTCGCCTTCGCCCATTCGGCGAGCTGTTTGTCTACTTCCGCCTTGACTTTGTCAAAGCCGGCCGCCTTGCGTTTTTCCTTCCACTTGGCAATGATTTTCTCCGGATCCGCGGCACCGGAGCGGAGTGTGGCGTCAAACTCTTTTTCCACGTTGGCGATGGAGGCCAGCTCCGATTTGACCGGCTCCTGGTCAAAAGCAAATCCGAGGGCGATCGACCGTTCCGCCCGCTCGTTGAACTTCTCGAATTCCTTCCACTTGTTCGGATCCTCGTTCGCCCACAGATAAGAATTGAACTGGTTGCCGAACATCCAGCCTCCCGGATTCGGGTAGGTTTGCGTGTCCGCATTGACGCCTTCCGGATAATCGATGACCTGGTCGGATTTTTTCACGTAATGCTTGCCCTCAATGCCCCAATCCAGCATATTGAGCAGTTTCGGATCGTTGTACAGCAGATCCAGGAACATCATGGCCCGCGCCGGATCCTTGGATGTCCGGGAAATGCCGAGCATCGCCCCCTGCGCATCTCCCGTCGTCGTGAACGGCTCCGCCGTCTCGACCTGTACCAGGTCCACGCCCGTCGTGACGCTCATCTCCTTGTCTTTGCCCGGTTTCAGGGATTGGGCCACGGCGAACGCCTTGCCGGCTTTAATCATATTCATTCCCTGGTCGGCGTCAGAGGTCAGAATGTCCTTGTCGAACCAGCCGTTCTGATACCACTGATGCATCCGTTTGAAGAAGTCGATGAACTTGGGATCCTCAAGCGTATCGATCGCTTTAGGTTCCTTGCTTCCCCGCGGAACGGCCAGATTCGCCACGATCCCGTCGTAATTGGCCGCACTCCAAACATTCGTGAACTTGCTGGAGACGACCGGGGTCACGCCAGGCTCGTTGTCTTTAATCGTTTTGAACATCGCTTCCATATCTTCCAGCGACTTGACGCCATTGATATCGAATTTGTATTTGTCCACCAGCTTCTTGTCGAGCAGGAAACCGAAGCCCTGTCCGAATTCCTTCTTCGTCGGCAGCGCGTACAATTTGCCGCCGATCTTCGAGCCCTTAATGAAGTCATCTCCGAGAATTCCCGGAATGTCCTTGCCGTACTGCGCCATCAGCTCATCCAGTTCCACGAACTGGCCTTTGGCCACATCCTTGGCATACGAGAACCAGCTTGCCGTAAACAGCAGGTCGAACGGCTCGTTGGAAATTTTCATCAGGTTGGTCTTGTCATCCCATGACGCCCATTCAATCGGCCTAAGCTCGATCGTCGCGTTGATTTTTTCCGTCAGGTATTTGCTCATCTCATCCTGGACCAGCTGCAGATCCTTGGGTGCGGACGCCGGATATACCAGCGTAATTTTATAAGGCTTCAGACCGGTGCCGCTGTCCGAACCGGAGCCGCCGGCGGCCGTGCCTGAAGCTTCGCCGGAGTCACCTGCACCTCCTTTGCCGCAGCCCGTCAGGGCAAGCATTCCGCACAGCATCATGATCAGCACCAAATGGTAGGCTTTTTTCATTGTCGACGCTTCTCCTCTCAATGATTAAATGATGTAGAGTCAGCCCTTGACGGCGCCGCTCGTTATCCCGCTGATGTAATATTTCTGGAAGAACGGGTAAGCGAACAGCAGCGGGGCAATCCCGACGATGGCCAGCGCCATCCGGACCGTTTCCCGGGGCATCTTGGCCAGCAGCTCGCCCACCTGGGCGGAGCTTCCCGATTTCATCAGCAGGTATTGGATATTGGTTAACGTTTTGGTCATCAAGTACTGAATGTTGTACAGCTCAGGCTTATCAATAAACAGCATGCAGTTATACCAGTCGTTCCAATAAGACAGCGTGTTGAACAGCCCGATGGTCGCCATGATCGGCAGCGACAGGGGCAGGACGATGCTGAAAAATATCCGGATTTCGCTGGCTCCGTCAATGGTCGCCGACTCCACGACCGACTCCGGAATAGTCGATGAGAAGAAGCTTCGCATCAAGAGCACGTTGAAGGCGCTCAGCAGCAGATTGGGAATGATCATGGCGAAAATCGTATTTTTCAGGTCAAACATGTTGACATACGTCATATACCAGGGCACCATCCCCCCGCCGAACAGCATCGTAAAGAAAATATAAAAGGATAACGTACGCCGCAGGGGCAAATCCGGACGGGACAACGGATAGGCGAACAACGCGGTCATGAGCAAACTGACCACTGTTCCGATCAGTGTCGTCAGGATGGTGACGCCGTAGGCCTTAGCGATTTCCGAGAAATCGTTAAACAAAAACTGGTACGCAGCAAAGCTGATTTCCTTGGGGAACAAGGAATACCCCTTTTGCAGGATTGAATCCTCACTCGAGATCGACACCATAAAAATCAGTATAAAGGGAATCAATGATGCCAGTGTAAAAGCCCAGAAAAACAGGTGGATCAAAGAAGGGCCGATGATTTTTTTCACGCTTGCTGTCCTCATGACGTTCCTCTACCTTTCTTGGAAAAATCAATGACGCTTGCACACATCCCTTGCGACGAAAAACGCGGCTCCCTAAAACAAAGCGTCACGCTTGTTGATCCGCCGGACGGCTGCGTTAGCTGCCAGAATCAGGACAAAGCAGACGACCGATTGATAGAAGCCCGCCGCCGAGGACATCCCGATGTCGCCCGACTGCGTCATCGCCCGGTACACGAATGTATCGATCGTATTCGTGGTCGGGATAAGCGCGCCCGTGTTCATCGGCACTTGGTAGAACAAGCCGAAGTCGCTTCTGAGGATTCCGCTGACCGCAAGCAGTGTCATCGTAGTAATGACGGGCGTGATCAGCGGGATCGTAATCCGCGTCATCTGTTTCCACTTGCTGGCGCCGTCGATGGTTGCCGCCTCGTAATACTCCTTGTCAATCCCGATAATTGCGGCGAAATAGATGACCGACAAGTACCCTACGTTCTTCCACGCATTAACGATCACGAGGATATACGGCCAGTAGCGGGGCTCGCCGTACCAGGAAACGGCTTCAGCGCCGAACCATTTGGCGATAAGCCGGTTCACCAGACCGCTTTCAACATTCAGAAAGCTGTAGACCAGGTACGCCACAACGACCATGGAAATGATGTGCGGCAGCAGAAAGGTGCTCTGGTAGAACCGGGTGATGACCTTGTCCCTGATTTCGTTAATCAGCAGCGCTGCGAGGACGGCCAGCACCAGATTCAGGACGATAAACACGAAGTTGTATAGAAAGGTGTTTCTCGTAATGACATAGGCGTCCTGGGAGTTGAACAAAAATTTAAAGTTGTCCAGTCCCGCCCATTCGCTTCCCCAAATGCCGTCAACATAATTGTAATTTTTGAAAGCCAGGATGACGCCGTACATGGGGATATAGTTGTTGATGAATAAATAAATGACTCCCGGCAGTGTCATCAGCAGCAGCCATTTGTATTTCTTCAGTTGTCTCCGGAACGTGGAAACCCGCCGGATCTTTGCCGGGCTCACCGCATTCCGGTCAAGCTGCACCGCCTCTTGCATGATCTCACTCCTTTTTGTCGTTTCGTGACCTGTAACCCCTTACAATTCCGATTCTATATGGTGCAAGCAAAGACCGGCTACCACGATGATGACTTCCTGCTAACGCTCTGATGACTTGTTTGCTTATTTCCCAATCGGTGGTTGACACCCCGTACAGGAATCTTTATGCTAGGGGCGTGATCGATCCTATGAAAGCGAAATCATCTTTGGGGAGGTTGACCCATGAGCAATGCAAATGCCGTTTCGCGCGTGTTCATTCTGGGAATGGACGGCGCAGGCAGCTTTATTCAGCACACGGCTACACCGGTCATCGATGCTTTTCTGGCAAAAGGGGCCGTCACCTATGACGCCCAAGCACAGTCGCCGACAATCAGCGCGGAATGCTGGGGCTCCGTGCTCCACGGCGTCGTGCCGGAGAAGCACGGACTAACGAACGAGGTCGCTGCGAGCGAGCCTTATCCTGCCGAATCGCCTTACCCTTCCGTATTCCGGCTTGCAAGGAAGGCATGGCCCGAGGCCAAGCTCGCCTCCTTCACCAGCTGGAGCCCGATCAATGACGGGATCGTTGAGGATGGCATCGGAATACATAAGGAATCTCTGCCGGATGCCGATCTGGTTCAGGCCATCCAGAACTATCTGGAACAAAACCCGGACGTCAAACTGCTGTTCATGCAGCTGGATGAACCCGATGCAGCCGGACATAAGCATGGCTATGGACCGGACTCGCCGGAATATTTGAATGCGATTACACAAAATGACGTCCTGTTCGGTCAGGTCCTAGGTACCCTTGAGCAGCTGGGACTTCTTGAAGACAGCCTGGTGATTGTATTGACCGACCATGGCGGCGGAGGCGACGACAAATTCAGCCACGGCAGCGATCATCCAATGGACAAAAATGTGTTCTGGGGCTGCGTAGGACCGGGAATCGAGCCGGGAACAACCATCGGGGAAATCTCGATTGTGGACACCGCGGCTGTCGCCGCAGCCGCTCTAGGCCTGGATATTCCGGATGCCTGGGATGCTGTTGTCCCTGCCGGCTTGCTCCAGACCCGCACGGTGCCGGGAAACGGTTAACAGGAGGAACAGATGAGGAAAACGTTTCGATTTCGCGAGGACGGCACGTTCACCATTCTCCAATTTACGGATACGGAGTTTTGCGAGCCTGATGATGAAGAGCTTCAAATGAAGGATATGATGCGATGGATTATAGAGGCGGAACAGCCCGATCTGGTCGTCTACACCGGTGACGTGATCGCCAGCAATAAAAGCCCGAACCCGGCCGCAGCGTTCCGGGATGCGGTGTCGGTTCCGGAGCTGATGGGCATCCCCTGGGCAGCCGTCTTTGGAAACCACGACTCCGAGGCTCCCGATATGACGCGGGAACAGCTTCATGCCCTGCAGCTGTCCCACCGATACTGCTATGCGATTCCCGATCCGCCCCACGTCAAGGGCACAGGCAACTATTGTCTGGAAATCCGGGATTCACACCGGGACAACACGGAGGCCGCCCTTTACTTTTTGGATTCAGGCAGCTACTCGCCGCTGGAGCATCTGCGCGTCGGATTTTACGACTGGATCCGCCGCAGCCAGATTGAATGGTATACACAGCAGTCCTACCGTCTTACGGCAGGCAACGGCGGAGTCCCGCTGCCCTCGCTTGCCTTCTTCCATATCCCGCTGCCCGAATATAACGATATTTGGGATTTCTCGGTCTGTTATGGGAACAAGCTAGACCGCCACTGCTGCGCGCCCTGGATCAACACCGGTTTTTTTGCGAGCATGGTTGAGATGGGCGACATTCTCGGTACGTTTGTCGGCCATGATCACGGCAACGATTTTTGGGGAACGCTGCACGGTATCCGCCTGTGTTACGGACGGACCACCCGCAACGCTTATCTGGATCAGCCATTCATGCCCGGTGCCCGGGTCATCCGGCTCACGCAAGGGGAGCGGAGTTTTGACACCTGGCTGCATCTGCAGGACGGGTCCGTCATACGCGATCAGCTTGTCCATGCACCGACAGGCAGACCCGTCCAGGCGGGAATGCCGGCAGCAGCCGAATAACAGCCTAAAAAAGCCGTTCAAGCGATGCGGATTGCATCCGCTCTTGAACGGCTTTGTTTGGGTTCAACCCGTGATTTCGGCTTTCTTCTCGTAGTAGCTTGCCGGAATGATTTTAAAAACCTGAACATACAAAAGCGAGCTGAGGATCGTTGCCAGGAGGATGAAGCCGAACACGACCACCGGCGGAAACCACGACGACAGCATAATCGTGACCGGCGCGATAAACCGGCCGACCGAGAACTGCAGATTCGCCGCCCCCATGTATTGCCCTCTCGCGTGTTCAGGCGCATATTTGCTGATAAAGCTGTCGGTGACGGGGCTCCGCGAAAGCTCGCCGATCGTAAACACAAACGTAAACACCAGCAGCAGCCACACCTGCGTCGTCAAACCGATCAAGAACATTCCCCCGCCAAACAGCAAGGCCGACATGATCAGGATGTTCCGTTCGGACCAGCCTTCGAACAGCTTGGTTACGGGAAGAACGCACAGCACGAACAGCAGACCGTTCAGCCCCAGCATCAACCCGAATACCTGCGCGCTGCTCAGGTTGAACGTCCAGCCGCTGAAGGACAGCAGCGCCTGTCCCGGCACGTATTCTTTGACATACATAGCCAAATACATATCCAGCTGCATAAAAGCAATCGTCACCAGGATGCCCGCGGCAATATAGAGCGCAAATACCTTGTCCTTAAAAATGACGCCGTAACTCACCACCTGCTCCTTCAAGATAGCGGTCAGCTTGCTGCGGGTACGATTCATCCTTGCCGATGCCGGAAGCGTCTCCCTGCTGAACAATAAAATGGTCAAAAAGTACAGAAGCGTTACCGACGTGCAGGTCCACAACAGCTCGTGCCGGTACTGGAAAAAGAATACCGAACCCAGCGCCGGGCCAAAGACCGCCCCGATATTTCTGCCCGTCACGAAGGTTGCGAATACCATCCGCCGGTCCTTTTCCGGAGTCACGTCGGCTACCATGGCCGAGCTTCCCGGGGAATAGATCGCCCCTCCCAGCCCGAGTCCGATATATGCGGCATAGTCGAGCCAATGGGACGGGGATAGCGCAAAGACGGCAAACATGCAGGACTGCATGCAGGCCCCGAGCAGCATGGCAGGCCTCCGCCCGAAGCGGTCCGCCAAATACCCGCCGAACAAGCTCCCGAGCAGGCTGACCAAGGGGGGAACAGCCATCAGCATACTGGCCGCGGTCTTGCCGAATGCGTCGCTGAAAAACAGGGTGATGTAAGGAAAGTACATCCAAAACAGCAAATTGAAGAGTGTGTCGCCGATCAGCCGGATTTGCAGGTTCAAATCCCATTTAAGCCAGTTCACAACAGAGGTTCCTCCTGTTTTATGATGGGGTCGTTTCTCTTCCTGGAGAATCATTGGCGGTGAAATAGCCGGTCATGTGGAAAAAATGGAAGGAGTTTTAATATATCACAGGAATATGGAGCCGGGCAACGTTTTTTTTGCAAGCGATAACAATCCCGTTCCGATATGTGCTTGTGACACGGCGAGAACACAAAAAAAACTCCTGAAGGCATCTTTCCTTCAGGAGTGTATATCATCGCTATCGGCAGCCAGGAATGCTGACGGCAGGCCGCAGCTATTCAATCCGCGCACAGGCGATCCGGTTGCCGGAGTTCCCCGACGGGTCGGTCACGTAATCGTCCGCTTTCTCATGGATGATGATCGCGGTTCCGCCCGGCTTCAGGAGCGAATTGGCGGCTCCCTTGTTAAGCGTTACGGACTGGGTTTCCAAATCGGCGGTTACCGTCCCGTCCTGCTTCACCTGAATGTTCAGCAGGTCTCCGGCATGATAGCCCTTCGGATTATGGAAGCCGTGCTGCTTGCCGGTCGGGTTGAAATGGGCTCCAGCTGTTTTAAAGTCAGGCGGATCACACTTGCCGTTTTCGTGGAAATGAATGCCGTGCTCACCTGGCGGCAGATTCGCGGCTTCGATATGGATTTGAACTGCGGCTCCTTTTTGAGTCAGAAGCGCCGTCCCTACTTCTCCGCCTTTGGAATCCACGATTTTCACCTTCAGCTGCGGCTCTTCCGAATTGGCATAAACAGCCGGTGTTACGGCGGCGGATCCGAGCAGAAATCCGGCGCTGAGGCAGACGGACATCACCATTTTTTTCATACTTGCAATCGTCCTCCTGTATTCTGGTTTTAGGTCTCCCAAAATCAGGTTTGCCTATTTCCCGAAAAAGATAACACCTGTGCCGTACAGAAGTCCGAAAAATAAAAGCAGCCCGAAGATCCCAGAGCGGGAAATTCGGACTGCTGTAACCATGCGGGTTAAAGCAATGGACTTGGTTAGCGCGGTTACACGAGATCAGGAATATGAATCTCGACTTCCTTCTTCGTCTGCGCGGAGCGGATAATGCCGTCGATAATGGCCTGATTCCGCAAAATTTCCTCGCCCGGAATCGGAGCCGGCGTGCCTTCACGCAGCGCGCGGACAAAATCCTTGATTTTCTCCTCAAACACGTTGATTTCATGCTTGATGAGCGGAATATTGCTCTCGGTATGATGTCCCTGGATGTCATGGAACAGCGAGATGGAGCCGACATGCCCATCCCATACCCCGCTCCAAGGGCCGCTGCCTGCCGGAAGCACCTTCATGCCCGCATCCGTGCCGAGGAACATCGTCGCACCAAGCGTATCCATATGCATCGCCCAGGACGTCTTGAAGTTCAGGACCAGGTCTCCTTCGAACCGGACCATGGCCAGGCCGAAATCCTCAACGTCAAATTGTCCGGCTTCCGCGTGGTATTTCGGATTGGTGCCAAAATAGTTCGAGGTATAGGCGGAGACGGTCAGCGGCTTCGGATAGCCAAGCGTGTTGAGCGCCAGATCCAGCGAATAGCAGCCGATATCGGCCATGGCGCCTGCGCCGGCGATATCTTGGCGGATAAACGTTCCGCCCGGCATGCCGCGGCGGCGTCCGCCCCCGGTTTCCACGTAATACACTTTACCCAGTTGTCCGTTCTGGACCATGTTTTTAATGATGGCCATGTTCGGGTCGTAGCGCGGCTGGAAACCGACATTCAGCATCTTTCCGGTTTTCTTGGATACCTGCACCATTTCGACCGCTTCGTCCAGCGTGACCGACATCGGCTTCTCCAGCATGACGTTTTTGCCGGCCGACAGGGCGTCCACCGTTGTACGGTAATGCGCCACGTTCGGCGTACAGATGCTTACGCCGTCCAGATCCAGCTCGAGCAGCTTGCGGTGGTCGTCAAAGCCGGTCGCATCCGGCAGGTCCCAACGCTCAATGAATTGCTGCGCCTTGTCTGGCAGAATATCCGCTACCCCGACGATTTGAACATCCTCGATTCCTTTGTAAGCCCGGGCATGCGCTCCGGCAATGCCCCCGCTTCCGATAATGCCAATCCGAATTGTTTTTCCCACGAGATCGTAATCCTCCTATACTTTCGCGTTCTTTCTCCGGTATTCCGACGGCGTGTAGCCGTACCTCTTCCGAAAAACGGTATGCAGATAGCTTCCGCTGGAAAATCCGCCCTGAACGGCGATTTTCTCGATGGACCAGCGCGTCTCCACCAGCTGGCGGCACACTTCCTGCAGGCGGAAATCCTCCAAAATTTCGCTGAAGGACCGCCCGCCCCCCTGATCCTTAATGATCCGCTGCAGCTGCCTCGAGCTGATATGCAGCTTGTCGGCCACATCCTCCAGCACCACTTCGCCGGAAGAGTTGGCGTGGATGTACTCCAGAGCCAGCTGGTACCGGTAGGCCTTCATGTCCCGGGACGGAAGCTCCGCCTCCCGTGGTTCCGGCTCGTAAGCGCGCACGGCACGGAGCAGAATTTGAATGATGCAGTTTTTGATCGTAGTATACAGTCCTAAATATTTTTGCTGTGAGGCGTTGAAGGCCTCCAGGAAAAACGGCATCGCCCGGTACGTATCCATCACGGGCTTCAGCGGCAGCGTCCGCAGCTTCTCGATGCAGTCATGCGCCTCGGCCGCCTCCCACGGATCGGCGTATGGACGCGGCGACTGGCCGGCATCCTGGACCTGCGACAGGTCCCGGATATCCACATGCAGACACAGCTCATCCATCGATTCCTCGGGATCCGCTTCCTGGTAATGGAGCACCTCCGGCCCCGTCAGGTAGAACATGCCCTCCTGAAGAGCATAGGGTTCATCCACCAGGATCACCGTTCCCTTGCCGCGTGGTATAAAATGAAACTCAAACTCGGCATGCTTGTGAAAGGACACGATTTTCCCCGGAGGAAAAGAAGTCAAATGAAAACGTATCACCCGAATCTCATAATTTCCCCAATAGATGCGTAAATCCAGACGCTCCAAAGCATCCTGGCGTCCCTGCATAGTTTCGTATGGAAAATTATTCATCATTGCAGCAACATCCTTATGTCTGATAAGTTCTGTGATGGTTAGCCTTGCAGTTCGTTCAGTTTAACGGCGCGGCGCTCCGCGTACGACAGATTGGCCGCTTCCATGAGCTTCGTCAATTCGATCGCCATCGCGATGTTTTCGTCGGCAGTTGTGCCTTGTTCGATATGGCTGATCCACTGCTCAAATGCGCTTTCGCGGTTGGCCGGAACCGGAATCTCGACCCAGGCATCCTTGTATTCCTCATTGCGGGTCGTACGAAGCAGCAGCTTGCTGTCCGGCGTTCCGAACAGGATCGTTCCTTCGGTGCCGTGCACCTCCACGGTAAACGGCGAAAAGTTGTTCACGAATCCGGCTTCAACGACGCCTACTGCGCCTGATTTCGTAGACAAAGTCGCAACCGCGTTGTCTTCCACTTCTTTTCCGGTTATGTATCCAAATTGCGCGCTCACGTCCACAGGCTCTTCTCTCAAGAAAAGTCGCGTCAAATACATTGGATGGCAGCCGAGATCGATCAGGGCGCCGCCGAGCGTCTCTTCCTTCTTATAAAAATGCGCAGGCAGCCAATTGGCCGTCGCCCCATTGTGGGACAGCCGCACACGTACATAAGTTACCTTGCCCAGGAGCTCCTGGTCCAGAAGTTCCCGGATCGCCAGCGTATAGCCGTCGTTCAGTCGGGGAAGGGATACGGTCAGCTTCACGTTATTTTTCTCCACAGCCGCAATAATGTCGTTGACCTCGCTAAGTGTTGCGGCAATAACCTTTTCCGTAAAGATATGCTTGCCGGCTTCTGCGGCTTTGATCATGACTTCGCGGTGCATGTTCGTTGGCGCATCCACGATGACCCCATCGATATCGTCACGGCTGAGCATTTCATCCAATGATGCGTAAAAAGTCACGCCCTGCTTATCGGCGGCTTCTTGCCCACGCTCCGGATTTTCGTCCCACACAGCCACGATTTCCGCACCCGGATGAGCCTCAGCCTGTTTCGTATAGTCCCATGCATGCACATGCCAATAGCTTATTTTACCGATTCTGATCATATCCAGCGCTCCTCAGTATTTAATATTAAGACATCATGCCCTTAATCTAACACATGAAAAACCGTTAATACAGTATAATATTACGACAATTTTATATAAAATCGCGCCGCAAGAAAAACCTGGTCTAAAGACGGGTTTCCGCCCCAACCGGAGACGGTTTTGTTCCGGCAAAAATTTGCGTATCATGGGAATACAAGTTCTTCCGGACTGTTAAGAATTCGGGCAGACGGCTTAATACTTTCTTAAGCTTTCTGTTCATCCGTTCTTAATCTTTGCTAATTAAAATGGAAAGCACAAGTACAATCACGATAAGGAGATTTTTATGGATGTGCTGGGATATATCGAGCGGCTGTTCGGACAGTACGGATATTGGGTCCTGCTTCTCGGACTTCCGCTAGACGCCATCGCTTTGCCGATCCCGCCAGGCAATACGACGCTTACCTACACCGGGTATTTGTCCTATAAAGGCGTACTGGACCTGCTTCCGGCTTTAGGTGCCGCCTACCTCGGCTCCATCGTCGGGCTGACGGTTACTTACGTGCTAGGGTACAAGCTGGGTCAGCCGCTGATTGAGCGCTACGGGAAATGGCTTTTTCTCAAACCGGAGCATGTGGAAAAGACCGCCAGAGTATATCACAAATACGGCAACAAGCTGCTGCTGTTCAGTTATTTCATTCCGGGAGTCAGGCAGTTTATCGGCTACTTTACAGGGATCATCCGCGTCCCTTACCGCACCTTCGCCTTGTACGCCTACACGGGATCCGCGCTCTGGGTTACCGTCTTTGTCGGGATCGGCTACATTTTCGGCAATCAATGGCAGCTGGTCTTGACCTGGACGGAGCATTTTTTGAAATACGTCGTGGCCGCAGTGTTCGCCATTCTGGCCGTATACGTTTACCTGAAATGGCGCAAGCGTACCAAGGTTCATTCGAGGCAATGAGGCAATAGGGTTAAGCTTCGGACGCTGACGACCATTCGATGCAAAAAAAATATTTTTGAGGAGGACCGTTGCATGATCATCACCCGTTATATGGAGCAGGCGCACGGCTGGGACCGGCGCATATTCCACTGGATTAACCGCACTCAGAATCCGACCATACTCCATGCTGCGCTGCGCATGCTGACCCACCTGGGCGGCGCGCTGTTTACGATTACCCTGACGCTGTCCGTGGCGCTGTTTGCTCCCGAGCCGTGGCGGACAACGAGTCTGCAGAGCTTTGCCGCGCTGGCCATCAGCTTTTTGATTACGACCCTGATTAAACGCAAGGTCCAGCGGATTCGCCCCTACCTCGCCCTCGAAGGCGTTAGGGTTGGCAAAAACCCGCTGAAGGACCCCTCGTTCCCGTCCGGGCATTCAACGGCCATATTTTCCATCATTACGCCGTTTCTGTTTATGGGCTCTTGGGTCGCCGTCCTGCTGCTTGTTATGGCACTCATCGTCTGTATTTCCCGGATTTATCTCGGACTGCACTACCCTTCAGACTGTCTGGTCGGAAGCTTCGTCGGCGGCGTGACGGCGGTGCTCACAGTCGCCGTGATCAATCTATGAGTTTATATACAGCATAAAAAGTGCAGTCCGCTGGGGACTGCACTTTTTTGAGCTGCCGTTATGACCGCCAGCGGCGTACCGAGCCACTGCCGATTCGGCTGCTTATGCCATCAGGCGTGGAAGAATTGTCCCGAGCGGACTTCCTTCACATAACCGGCGCGGATGGTAAAATCGCCGAAATGCTCGCCGTCCCGGCGTTCCTTGGCATAATGGAAAATAATCTGCTTCAGGGAATCCAAAATTTCGGCCTCGCCGATATTTTCCTTGTAAAGCTTGTTGAGCCGTTCTCCGGCAAATCCGCCGCCGAGGTACATGTTGTATTTGCCCGGCGCCTTGCCGATAAAGGCGATTTCCGCCAGGGCCGGTCTTGCGCAGCCGTTCGGGCAGCCTGTCATACGGATGACGATTTCTTCTTCACGGAGCCCCGCTTCCTCCAGGATCGGCTCGATTTTGCCGAGCAGCGTTGGAAGGTAGCGTTCGGATTCAGCCATCGCCAGACCGCAGGTCGGCAGGGCCACGCATGCCATCGAATTACGGCGCAGCGCCGAATAATGGATGCCGTCGGTCAAACCGTACTGCTGCACCAATTCGGTGATCTTCTTCTTTTTCTGGCTGCTCACGCTGCCGATGATCAGATTCTGGTTTGGCGTGAGCCGGAAATCCCCGGTATGAACCTTGGCGATTTCGCGCAAGCCGGTCATCAGCTCATACCCTTCTTCATCCTTAATCCGTCCGTTCTGGATAAAGAGGGTCAAATGCCACTTGCCGTTGCTGCCTTTGACCCAGCCGTACCGGTCGCCGTTGCTTTCGAAATGGAACGGTCTTGCCGGCTCCAGCTCCCACCCGAGACGCGCGGTCAGCTCCTGGATAAACCAGTCGATGCCGCGGTCGTCAATCGTGTACTTGAAGCGCGCGTGTTTCCGCACGGAACGGTCGCCGTAGTCGCGTTGGATCGTCACGGTTTTCTCTGCCAGATCGATCACCTGCTCCGGCGTGCAGAATCCGATGACCTGCCCTACCTGCGGGTACGTGGCCGGATCGCCGTGGGTCATCCCCATGCCGCCGCCGACCGAAACGTTGAATCCGGCCAGACGTCCGTCCTCTACAATGGCGATCAACCCGAGGTCCTGCGAAAATACGTCGACATCGTTGGAAGGCGGGATCGCCATGCCGATCTTGAACTTACGCGGCAGGTATACCGGACCGTAGATCGGCTCCTGTTCCTCGTCATGATCGTGGCTGTCCACCACCTTTTCTTCGTCAAGCCAGATCTCATAATAGGCCCGGCTCCGCGGATCCAAATGGGCACTCAGCTTGCGGGCCCAGTCGTACACCTCCGAATGAATCTCCGACTCGTACGGATTCGGATTGCACATGACGTTCCGGTTCACGTCGCCGCAGGCGGCCAGTGTGCTGAGCAGCGATTCGTTCACCTCGCGGATCGTGTTCTTGAGGTTCCATTTCAGCACCCCGTGCAGCTGAAACGACTGGCGTGTCGTCAAGCGGATCGTCCCGTTCCCGTACTTCTGGGAAATCCGGTCCATCATCAGCCATTGCTGCGGGGTAACCACGCCGCCCGACGCGCGCACCCGGAGCATAAACTGGTAAGCCGGCTCAAGCTTCTGCTTCTGCCGTTCGTTGCGCAGGTCCCGGTCATCCTGCATGTAGCTGCCGTGATGCTTCATCAGCCGGTTATCGTCCTCGGGGATCGACCCGGTGATCGGATCCTTCAGCGTTTCCACCAGGCTTCCCCGCAAATAGTTGCTTCTGCGTTTGATATCCTCCACATCGCTGTGGGGCGCGCTGTTTGATGACATCAAATTGTTTTCAGACATGTTTGCTCTCTCCTTCTCGCTTGCCTATCGGATGCGCTTAATAGACATCCCGCTGGTAACGTTTCTCCTGCTGCATGCGAATCATATATTCGGCAGCTTCCTCAGGACTGAGACCGCCTTCCTGTTCAAGGATCGTAATCAGCGTGGAATGGACGTCATGGGCCATTCGTTTCTCGTCGCCGCACACATATACCACAGCGCCTTCCTGCAGCCACTGATACAGTTCCCTGCTCTTCTCCAGCATGCGGTGCTGGACGTAAACCTTCTGATCCGAATCCCGCGAGAATGCCACGTCCATGCGCGTCAGGACGCCGTCCTTGAGCCAGCGCTGCCATTCGATCTGGTACAGGAAGTCGGTCGCGAAGTGCTGGTCGCCGTAGAACAGCCAGCTCTTGCCTTCGGCTCCGGTCTCTTCCCGCTCGCTCAAAAATGCGCGGAACGGGGCGACGCCTGTGCCCGGGCCGATCATGATGATCGGGGTATCCGGATTTTGCGGAAGCTTAAAGTTCGGATTATGCTGGATATAGACCGGCAAAGCCGATCCGGGTTCGCTTCGTTCAGCCAACTGTACGGAGCAGACGCCGTACCGCTCTCTTCCGCGGTTCTCGTAGCGGACGGTCCGGACCGTTACATGCACCTCGTCCGGAGACGCCTTCAGGCTGCTGGCGATCGAATACAGACGGGCCGGAATTTTGCGCAAAATGGCTACAAATTCCCTGGCCGGGATACCCTTCAGAGAATAATCCTGCACCAGATCGAGCAAATCGCGTTCCTCGATGTAGGCTCTCAGCTCATCATGACCCGATGCGAGCAGTTCGTTCAAAGCACCGTTAGAAGTGAGCGCGGCTGTCTTTTCCAGCAAAGGCTTGGTGAGCACCGTGATTTCATAATGGCGGAGCAGCGCCTCGCGCAGCGCAGCCTCGTCGCCGTTTTTGTTAACCGGTACGGATTCTTCGCCGGACCAGCCCATCGCCTCGATCAATTCATCGACAAGCCGCGGATGGTTTTCCGGGTAGATGCCCAGACTGTCTCCGGGTTCATACTCCAGGTTCGATCCCTCCAGCGAAATTTCCAAGTGCCGGGTTTCGCGGTCGGAACCGCGGCCGTTCAGGTTGATATTCTCCAGAACCTCGGCCTGGAACGGATTGGTTCTGGAATATTCCGATTCCGCGGATGCGAGCAGCGAATCAGCCGTGACAGGCACGGCCTGCGGTGCAGCTCCGGCTCCTGCTCCGGCAAGCTCGGCAAACGCACTGGCCACGCTGTTGATCCATTCCGCCGCCGGCTCGTCGAAGTCCACGTCGCAATCGACGCGCGGAACGAGCCGCTTGCCGCCCAGTTCTTCCAGCCGCTTGTCAAAATCCTTGCCTGTCTGGCAGAAGAACTCATAGGAGGTGTCTCCCAGCGCCAGTACAGAGAACGGCATGCCTTCAAGCTGCGGCGCCCGCTTGCTGTGCAGAAACTCATAAAAGGATATAGCGTTGTCCGGCGGATCCCCTTCGCCATGCGTGCTGACCAGAATCAGCAGGTTTTCCACCTTTTTCAATCCGTTCGGTTTAAAATCGCTCATCGAAGATAGCTTGACCTCAAAGCCCTGATCCTGCAGTCTCTTGGTCACTTTCTTGGCCAGCGACCCGCAATTGCCGGTCTGCGACCCGTACAGGACGGTAACCTCTTTCGGCGCAGCCGGTGCCGTGCTTACCGGAGACGCAGCCGGCGCATTTGCGGCAGCCGCCATGGGGGCGGTTCCCAGCACAGCGCTACCCGTTACGGCGGCCGCTGCGATATATCCGCTCAACCAGATGCGCTGGGCATCGGTTAATGTGGGCAGCAGACGGTTGAGCAGCTCGACCTGCTCTTGGTTAAAAGGGCTGTTCGTTACTTGAAGTTCCAACAAATATCCACCTCGCGTAGCATGCATTAGTGATAATTCCTAGTAGATTACTCATATTTTCTCTCTTGAACCTATCACAGCAGGGGGGAACGGTCAATTAGAATGATCTTATAGGTTTTATCAGCTTTACTGATAAAGTGGCTTCGTGACGATTATTCCTCTTGAAACCGCCGTTCGATGACAAAAAAAGCCCGACCGTAAAACAAGCCGGGCCCTTCAAACGAAGGAATAGAATTCAATTTACGTATGACAAAGTTTCTCGCGGATCAGATCCGTTACCAGCCGATCCGGAGACCGGTCTCCCCGCCCAACCTTCATCCGGTTGCACAGCACCGCCACGGCAAGGCCGTTCGACGGATCGGCGTATCCGATCATGCCGCCCAATCCGGCATAACCGAAAGCCGCCCGGCTGCCGCCCATGGCATCGCCGTCTTGGCTAAGCGAGTAGCCCAGCCCCAACCGAACGGGAGCGAGCGCAACTTCGTCGATCCCTTCAAATTGCAGCTGTGCTGCCTCGGTCATGGTGGCCGGCTTGAGCAGGCGTCTGCCGTCCACGCCCTCGCCAATCAGTGAAGCATACATGCGCGCTAACGCCTGAGCATTTGCGACGGCATTGACGGCTGGTACGGCTGCTGAATGGAAGCAAGCCGAGTTCCATTCCGGATTGGCAACCGGAACCAGTGCCGGAGGCAGCACCCGCTTGAACAGCATGTCATCGGGCATGGAAGCAATAGGTACGGCTTCGCCGCTAATTTCGGCGATCCGGGTTTCCGCTTCCGCTGGGGCTCCTAAATACAGATCCCCCTCCATTCCTAATGGCTTGCAGATCTCGTCCTGAATGATCTGGCCAATCGCTCGGCCATCCGCTCTGGCGGCCGTTTCCCCTAGAATCCATCCAAAGGTCAAGCCGTGATAACCTGCCTTGGTGCCAGGCTCCCAGATAGGTTGTAACTGTTCCATCTCGTGCACCATCGCTTGCCAGTTGGTAACCAGCTCCATATCCGCGTGCGCAGGCATCAAAGGAACTCCTGCCGTATGAGTCAGGACCTGGCGGAGCGTAATCTGTTCCTTCCCATTCGCCCCGAACTCGGGCCAATAATGAGAAATCCGCTCATCATACGCCAGCTTGCCCTGCTCGGCGAGAATATGAATCGCCGTGGAAATCAAACCTTTGGAGCAGGACTGCATCACGAAGAGCGTATCCGGATGGACGGGATTTTGTCCTAAGACATCGGCGCTGCCTGAAAAGGCATTCACCACCAGTTCACCGTGCCAGTAGGCTGTGGCTTGGAATCCTGCACCGATATCGTCTTGCGCAAGTTCATCCAGCAGCCGCTGGACCTGTGTTTGAAGATTGATGAGATGCTGACGTTTGTTTATCCATGGATTGGTCAATGCATTCAACTCCCTTATTATTTAAATTGAGAAAATAAGGTGCAAAGCCCATCCAATAAAACATCCTGAGGGCGAACTGTTAAACTGATCGTCCGCCCATGCAAAGGTTCGCCCTATGAATAGGCTTTGCATGAGCCGCTTGGCATACTGGCAAATTGATTTGCCATCGAGATCGACCGCCTTTCTGCTTGGAATTGTAGCAGAGAACTCCGGCCGCCTCAACGCCAAAAATAAATATAGCCAAACTTTATAAAGACACGGAAAGCATAAACCAGAGTCTAATCAAGCAGCTATTGCGGGGTGCCTCTGCGCCAACGGACGATCGGCGTTGAAGGTCCGAAAAAAAGCCCGCTTCATCAGCGGGCGATCCTTAGCTATTGTGTGCTTTTCGTGATATCTATTCTTTTCGCTGGAGGGATTTCTCTCTCAACGCTTCCGGTATTTCCGCGTGCGCTCGTCTTCGATAACGCCGCCCCAATTCAAGCCAAAGCCAAAATCGTACGTGTTGCCATCAGAGTCCACATGGCATTCCATATCATGAGCCACGTCCTCCAGCTGCTCCTCAACCGTCTTCATATGGGCCGGCATCTGCATCGGCAGCAGACCCGAAGGCTCCGCACTGCCAGTCAGGATCTCCATGATCACCTGCGCCTGAACGCCAAAATCGGCTACAATCGCATCCGCTTCGGACTCGAATTCGTTCACGACCGCTGGATTCGAGAGCAGAATCGACACGATAACCGGCTTGCCCTTCATCGCCTTCCGGGTGTCCAGCACCGCGTCCAGGTCGGACGTATTCTGAGGCGTGACGCTTTTCCCCTTATAAGAACGGTTCAGCACATCTTCCGGACGCGGGTCGCCGGCCAGGCTTACATCCCGTGCATGCTCGGCCGTGTAACTCCGGTACTGCAGGCTGATCGGTACATAGCCGCTTCCCCCTTGCTCCGCGTCCTCCTGGCTGTAACCGAAGCCCGATTTCGGGGAGGTGATGAAGACCAGGCCAAAGTCCGCCTCATCCGGTTGATCCGTCACCGTAAAATATTTGGAAACCAGCTCCAGACTGACCGGATACTCCAGCTTCTCCGGGGTTTGGTTGCCAAACCAGTCGGTTCCTGCCGGCGTATAGCGCTTGGGAATATATACCTTTTTTCCGGCCGCAAGCGGCAGCACCGCATTTTTATTTTTCAGCAGCACCACCGACTTCAGCTGAGCCTCATACCCCTCGCGCATAAATTCGGCGTTTCCGACAACTCGGGCGCTCGTATCCGGGTCAAGATACGGATTCTCGAACAATCCGAGCCGGAACATATTGACCAGAAGCCGGACGGCGGACTGCTCGAACCGCTGCCGCATCCAGTCTTCTCCGTGCTCGCGCACCCCGATTTCGTAGGCTTCCAGCACCGGTCCGATTTCGTTGTTGCCGCCGAACTGGTCCACCCCGGCCATCAGCAGCTTGTAATGCCGTTCACCGACGGTCAGTTCCTCCACGCCCCACGGCTTGCCGCTGAGGAAAGAATCCTTGGCAGGGGACTCGTCGGCTGTAATCATCCAATCGGTGCACACAACGCCATCGTATCCATACTGATCGCGTAGAAGATCTCCGATCAACCAGGCGTTATAGGAATTGCCTACATTTTCACCGTTCACCGTATCCTGGTTCGCCGAAATGGTGTAATACGGCATGACGGCCGAGGCTTTGCCCGTCTTCCCGGACAGCTTGAAGGCGCCTTCCGTAAACGGGATCAGATGCTCGCCGAAATTATTCCCGGGATAGACCGCATACTTGCCGCAGCCGAAATGAGCGTCTCTGCCGCCTTCACCGGATCCACCCCCCGGCCAATGCTTCACCATGGCGTTGACGCTGTCATAGCCCCAGCCTTCCCGAATTTCGCGTTCTTTTTCCGAAGTCTGGAAGCCGTCGACGTACGCCCGGGCCATATCGGCCGCCAGCGCCGAATCTTCCCCAAACGTTCCGTTGAAGCGGAACCAGCGCGGGTCGGTGGCGATATCGATCTGCGGGGACAACGCCGTCGACAAACCCAATGCGCGGTATTCCTTCGAGGCGATCTCCCCGAATTTCCGCGTCACCTCCGGGTCAAAGGTCGCCGCCAGGCCCAAGGTTTCCGGCCACATGGAGATGGCGCCGCCGGAGCCTGCGTTAAACTCCGAACTGGAGTCGGAACCATGCCGCGGATCGGAGCTGTTGTTGGCCGGGATGCCGAGGCCATGCCCTTCGGCAAACGCCTGCACCCGATTGTTCCACTTGGCAGCGGTCTCCGGGCTCTCCACAGTGGTGACCAGGATATGCCGCACGTGATCCTGAGCCAGAAAATGGAGCTGTTCATCGGTCAGCTCCCAAGGCTTGACGCCGCTCTCTTCAAAGGCTTTGCCTCCGTAGGTTGCGGAGAACCAGCCTCCGCTCGCCGCAGGCACCGCCTGATGGCGGCTGTACAGCATCAGACCGGCAATTTGCTCGGTCGTCATCTTGGACGCCAGATCTTTGGCCCGCTCTACAGGCGACAGCCTCCAATCCTCATAAGGATCCAGTTGACCGTCCCTGCTCAGGTCCTTGAAATAAAGGCCGTCCTGTTCCAGGATCTTTACGCCCGAGGCGACCGAATAGCCCAGCGTCGGCCCCTCGGTATTGTTCACATAACGAATTTCTTCTATATTTAGTGCAGCTTTTGTATTCGACATATTCCCTTTCCCCCACTCCATCATCCGGATTACGAATTTAGTTTCAGCTTGGTGTTCAGATCGTCGATGATTTTCGATAAATCCGCTTCCGACGTTCCCCCGCCCATCATGCCGGACAGCGAGCGCAGGGCGTCATACTTCCGCCACTTCACCACGGCCTCGAACAGCTCGGCGATTCCGTCGTCGCCCATGCTCTCCGCAAACATAGCTCCCATCTGTTTCAGGCGCTCCAGGCTGCCCTCCATTGCTTCCTCGGCAAACGCAGCCGTTTCGGGAATGGCCATCAGCTCGTAGAACTTGGTGTTGCGCCCCACTTTGCGGAACGGAATCCCGGTCGATTCCAGGCTAAGGGTGACTGACAGGGGCGTATCCACCGATGATGGACCTGCAACGATGTCGTAAGCCCCGGATTCAGCGAACCAGTCATGAATATCGGTATTGAAGTAGGCAAAAGCCCGTTGATCCAGCGCAAAATGGACCGTCTTCGCTTCACCCGGCTGCAGATGAACCTTGGCAAACCCCTTCAGTTCCTTGACCGGTCTGACGACATGGCTCTCCAGCGGCTTGACGTACAGCTGCACGATTTCCTTGCCCGCAACCGCACCAGTGTTGCGAATGGTAACGGACACGTTGACGGTGTCGGTATCCTTCATAGACGTTCGGTCAGCCCTGATATCTTCATAAGCGAAGGTTGTGTAACTAAGTCCGTAACCGAACGCGAAAAGCGGCTCCTCTTTTTTCGCTTCATAATACCGGTAGCCTACGAACAAGCCTTCCCCGTACGTCACTTCGCTTTTGCCTCCCGGGAAATTCAGGAACGCCGGCGTCTGTTCCAGCCGAACGGGAAACGTCTCCGCCAGCTTGCCGCTTGGGTTCACCTTCCCGTACAGCACGTCGGCCGCTGCGCTTCCCGTCGCCTGCCCGCCCAGATAGCCTTCCAGCACCGCTTGGACTTGCGGAAGCCAAGGCATCGTCACCGGCGATCCGTTGGACAACACGACAACCGTGCTGGGCTGCGCCGCCGCGACCGCCTCGATCAGGCGGATGTGCGAGGAAGGCATATCCAGCCGTGTGCGGTCTACTCCTTCCGATTCGAACGAATCCGGCAGGCCGGCGAAGATGACGGCCACGTCTTTGCTTTGCGCCAGCTTCACGGCTTCTTCGATCAAGCTGTCGTCGGCCTCGCCGCCTTTGAGCAGATAGCCCGGGGCAAACGAACAGTCAGCAGACATTCCCGCAATTGCATCGAACGGAGCATCCATCCGGGTCGGAGTAATGTGCGAGCTCCCGCCGCCCTGGTATCGCGGATGCTTGGCGAATGCGCCGATGACGGCGACTGATTGCTCCGGCTTCAGCGGGAGCAGACCTCCCTCATTCTTTAAGAGAACCATACAGTCCGCGGCCGCGCGCCGGGCCAGTTGGTGATGGGCTTCCGCATCGTAGGTGAAGCCTTCCTTTTTACCGTCGTATCCTTTGAAAATGACAGTGAGCAGACGGCGAACCGCCTCATCCAGCACGGCCTCGTCCAGTTCTCCGGACTGGACAGCCTTCACGATCATCCGGTCATGCTCCGGACCGACATAAGGCATTTCCAGCTCCAGTCCGGCCTTTAGTCCTTTCACCCGTTCGTTAATGGCGCCCCAATCGGTCATGACCAGTCCGCCGTGGCCCCATCTTTGCTTCAGCACCTGGTTCAGAAGGTAATCGTTCTCCGAACAGTAATCGCCGTTCACCTGGTTATAGGCGCACATCACGGTCCAGGCATCACCTTCGATAACCGGACCCTCAAAGCTGCGCAGGTAAATTTCGTTCAATGTCCGCTCGTCGACCACGGCGTTAATCGAGTTGCGCAGCGTCTCCTGATTGTTGGCGGCAAAATGCTTCACCGACGTTCCGACGCCTTGGCTTTGGACGCCTTTCACATGGCTCGCACCCATTTCCGAAGACAGGTACGGATCTTCCGAGAAATATTCAAAGTTTCTGCCGCATAGCGGTGACCGCTTAATATTGACCGCAGGCCCGAGGATAATCTGCACGTCCTCCTGCTGGCACTCCTCGCCGATCGCGGCGCCGACCTCCCGGATCAGCTCACGGTCCCAGGAAGAGGCCAGACCCGCTCCGCTCGGGAAGCAGGTGGCCGGCACCGTCTTGCTCGACATGTCCCCCGGATTGGCCTGCTTTCGCAGGCCGTGCGGACCGTCCGTCATCACAATGGACGGAATGCCAAGGCGCTCAACCGGTTTGGTCTGCCACATATTCAGCCCCGAGCATAGGCTGGCTTTTTCTTCTAAGGTCATTTGAGAGATGATGTCTGTCAGATTTCGTTTCATGATACGCTTCTCCCCATTTCCAGATTGGTTGGATTACTTTCACCGGCGTGCTCCCCGACTTCAGGCAGCGGCTTGAGCGCGGCCACCCCGGCCACGACGCAGACCGCAAGCACGATATAGAAGAAGGACCAGCCGCCGATGTTCAGCAGCAGCGGTGCAATGGCCGGCACGATCGACTGCGGCAGCGCGTTGGCTACGTTCATAATGCCAAAGTCTTTGGCCGCGTCTTCCTTGTTCGGAAGGATTCGCGAAACCAGTGCCATATCGACCGCCGTGAAACAGCCGAACCCGAGTCCCATCACGGCGGATGCTACGATAAATGCCGTGTTATGCGCGATAAAAGCATAGATGAGAATGGCTGCGATAATAATGAGAGCCGAAATATACAGGAACGGCTTTTGCTTACGGAACTTATCGGATAAGACGCCGCCAAAAATACTCGTGACCGCCATCGCCACCATGGACACGATGTTAATGGTAGCCACGGCTGCGGTTGCAGCGCTTTCACTATAGCCCATGCGGTTAACCAACATAACGGTCAGATACAAGCTGCTGCAGTACCCCATCATTAACAAAAACTTGGATACGACCGCCCAGCTGAACGCCGGAAATTTTCGCGGGTTTGGGTAGACTCTGCTCAGCTTTTCGCCAAGCGTCATCTTTTCCTGCGCCATGTGTTCGATCTGCACTTTTCCGTCCTGGATGATAAACAGGCTAATGATGGGCCCCACGATCCCGATCGCCGCAAGCAGGCTCCATTTCGTCGTCGAGGAGGCGTCCGTCATGGCCGTCATCAGCACCATGCCCAGCGCCATAGCTACCGGTAACACGGTACCCAGCAGCCCGGAGATCGTTCCCTGCTTCTCGGGAATCAGCGCTGTGTACGCGGCCATGCCGAAGTTGAAGAACAATTGGGCGATCGCCCAGCCGATGATGATTTGCCAGATCTGCGTGGACATTCCGACCCACAGCAGTGCGGCACAGCCAAACAGCGGGCCGAGCAGTATCCATGTGCGACGGCGGCCGAAGGAGATGTTGGTCCGGTCGCTGATCGCTCCGCCGAGCGGGTTGCCGATTAGGGCAAAGAAGGCGCCAATCCCGGATACCAAGCCGTAGGAGGAGGTATAGCCGTTCGGATCGATTTCGACCATTTTAAAAGTTAATAGAAGCGTAGCAGGTGTCATGAGAGCCAGCATCATGCAGGCATATCCGAACATGATACCGAAAGTGAGCCGTTTGAATGGCGTGATCGTTTGACCGATAATTTTTGCTTTAGCCATATGGGTTGACCTCCTCATTATCTGAAAACGTTTACAAACCAATTATAAAACAAACCGCCCAGCTCAGGAGAGGCGGCGGTTTGCAGTCTTTTATGGCCATTTTTAATTCATTTGTAAGCGTTTCACTCCACACCGCGAAAATTCAGGTTAAAAATTGACACAACCCCCGCGTCAAATGACCGGAATCAGCTCGACGAGCTCGACAGCGTGCGGTTCCAGCGTAAATGTACAGGTCATATAGCGGTTCTCCACATCGATGTGGGTGATATGGCGACCGGGCTCTGATCTCTGCTTGATGTAATGCAGATCCTCCTCGGTCATGATAGACGGTGCACCCATTTCCACCCACACGTCAAAGCTGCTCCCGCTCGACCGGTTCAAGGAACGGCGGACGATTTTATACCTGCCGCTGTCTATTCCATCCAGCTGGAATTCCAGCTTGACGGTTCTCTCGTTTTTGAACCCGCTGTACCGGCTCGTCGGTGTTACGAACGAAGTATCCCCCAGGGCATACAGGTCATCAAAGTGGCAGTAATTGTAGCACAGAATCTGATAGGCATTCGCGCTCTTCGTCACAATATAGCCTTCGCCGCGTTCAATAAGCTGATCCCCCAGCTTGGCCAGCAGCTCGTAGGCATACATAGCCGGCTTCGGAATCCCGTATTGGGCGATCAGACCCAGCCCGCCGTGGAACAACGCAGGGGATGCCGACGTTTCTTCGATATTGTCGCTGAGCACCCAGTAGCCGAAACCCTGAATCCGGTCGAGATTATCGATCAAATTTTTCGCGATATATGCCGCCTTGTACAGCGTATCGTTGGTCAGCTCCCTGTGAAATGCCGTGGAATTGAACTCCGTCAGGTATATCTCGCGGTCCGACAGGCCTTCCTTCTCAAGAAGCTGCTTCTCCCGGGTCAGCATGTCCCGTAAATAATCCGGGTTCGGCGAAATGCCCCGGAACTCCTCCAGCAGGATGCGGTACGGCTCCAGTTTGCGCAGCTCGCTTTGTTCCTCATCCGGCTCGAAAAACCCCTCCAGATTTTCATGCGGATAAAAATGGCATGGGATAAAATCGGGCAGGCAATCCCGCTCCCGGCAAAAGGCAAAAAACCGCTCGCTGAACAAGTTGGAGCGGAGTGTTATAATCCGTCCTGGCGCCCCGATCCGCAGATTCTGCGAAATGTTCTTCATCGTATGGAAAGTCCGGGAATACAACTCGAAGTACTCTTCATCCGTTCCCGGCCAATACACCTCGAGCTCCGGCTCGTTCCAAAATTCGAACATCCAGCTCTCGACCTCCGCCGGTCCGTACCGGTTCATGCAGTGCCGGATAAAGCGGTCAATGAGTTCGCACCAGGTGTCGAGGGACTTTGGCGGGCTTGTATAGCTTCTGCGAAAATAGAGCCCTTTCTCCGGATCGGCCGCGAGCGCCGAGGGCATAAACCCGAGCTCCACAAACGGCTTCAGATGAATGGAGAGCAGAAAATCAAATAATTGGTCGACGAGCCGGAAATTGTAGGCGGGCTGCCCGTCCTCCCTCTCATGGTAAACCATCATGCCGTCATCAAAAATGCCGTGAAAACGCAAAAAGCGAAACGGGCACCGCTCCTGAACGTAACGGAGCTGCCGCTGAACGTCGGCATGAAGCCCTTCCTTGGCTTTGCCGATCGTGATCAAGTTTTTCCACGTATGCGATATCGCCTGAGTCCTCACGGCCGCATCCACCTGGCGGGTGAGCGTTGCCAGCGAATGTACTTCCCTGTCGCCCGGCGATGCGCCCCGCTCCAGGTATTGATTGATAATCCCGAGAGCGCTGGATTGATTGAACTCCATATAATTCGAAGTCGATTTTTCCTTCTTCTTTCCCGGCTCCGGCCGGTACTGTTTCCGATATTCGTTCGGCGTCACATGATATCTGTTCTTGAACGCGGAATAGAACGACTTGGCGTTCGGAAAACCGTGAAACATGGCCAAGTCGGCAATGGGGATTTCCTCTTGGCGCAGCAGATCCTCTACGGCATTTTTTAACCGAATGCTGGTCAGATAAGCCTGAAAATTCAGTCCGATATTTTCGCTGAAAAATTTCGATAAATAAGGCACGGACAGAAACTCCCGGTCCGCTATGGACTGAAGGGTGATGGGCTCACGGTAATGGTTATCGATATACGTAATAATCCGCAGCATCCGGTCCATGTACCGCTCACTGATACCGCCTTCGGACAGCGGGACCTTGAACTGCTTGACCAGGATGGAAAGAACGCCAAGCATTGCAGCCTGCATCTCCAGTTCGTACGTCTCTGTCTGCTTGTATTTGAGCTGGACCATCTCGGCAAGCAGCCGGCGCAGCCGGGAAACGGCATCGCGGGATTCCGGCCCGGACTTACTGGCCTGAAATGCAAAGGAAAAACCCTCAAAACCTGCAATATGTTCTTTCAAATAAGCGGTTGGAATTTGGTAGGTGGCGATAATGTTCATGTCCAGGCCAATGACCTCATGGACATGATGCTGGTTAATCAGCAGCACATCCCCTTCTTTGAGCGTATGGCTGACCGTGTCAATCGAAACCTCAAGCGTTCCCCGCAGCACAAAAATGATCTCAACACTGTTATGCCAGTGGCTGGGCACGTAATTCACGCTGTGCAGGGATACGTCAAACGGAAGGCTGTCATCGATCTCGAGCAGCTCAAAAACTGAATTCGCCATACTTGGGCGGCCTCCTTAACGCATCATTAGACCTAATTATAGCAGATGAACATAGTTCATAAGTATTGCTTGGTTTCAGACTAGGGCAGATGGGTTGTCAAAAGGCCTTGCTGACGGATGCCGATACGATAATTTTCTCATCCTCTGCTGTATAAATTTGTTAATCCCCCCGGTCAACAGCAACTTTTATCCCTATGTAACGTCTGGAATATGTATCCAGATATACAAGAAAGGGTTGAGATTTCGGATGAACCACAAATTTGCGTTGTTTGCCGTGTGTGCGATACTGTGCGGATCGCTCAGCGCCTGTGCCGATTCTTCGGATTCGAATCACGTTGCTACAGGGTCTTCGCCAAGCAGCTCCAGCACTTCCGGGCAGCAGCCTACCGCCGATTCGGCCGGTCAATCCGGGACGGACGGTTCCCCGCAAGCGGCCGTCATTCCGAAAGGAGGCAGGAAGATCTCCGCGGAAAAAGCACTGTACGAAATCTATTCCCGGACAGACATTGGCGATGAGGAAAAAGTTGCTCAAATGATGCGGCAAATTGCGGGGATCAATTGGACGACGTATAACCGGATCAGCGGCCAAAAGTCGCTTGAGACCGTTGAGTATCTCTATAAACAATTGGATAAGATCGAAGCCGGAGATTATCCTAACATCATCAGGGGGGAAAACGGCACGGATGGCGCGCTTACCGAGAGTTATGACGCTATCCTGGCCGAGCTGTACACGCGGGAACCATCCAAGCTCATCGAAGCGCTCGCAGGATTGGAAACTCCATCTCAAATCGAGTCCGTAGTATCCCATCTGGCTTATGGACTAAGTTATCAGGATATCGCCCAGGTCAAGGCGAAATTGGAGCAGTTGAAGCAAACCGGCAGCCTGTCCGAGGGCGAGCGAAAGGTGGCGGATCAATTGCTTGACCGGTTGGATCATCCCTACTAAAAAAGGCCGTATTCCCAAGTAGAAACCGGGAATATGGCCCGTGGAGCTGATACGATGTATGATTTTATACATGCTGAGATTGGTTCTACAGTGAGCATCGTCCCCATCAAAACTCCTCATCGATCAGATCCGCATTCACTGCCATGGCGGCTTTGCTCCCCTGACCTGCGGCAATGATCAGCTGCGAAGGCCCGAAACGGGCGGTATCGCCAGCAGCGTACACACCCTTTACGCTCGTTCTGCCCAGTTCATCCACGGCAATGCCGCCCGCCCCATCGGGCCGGCAGCCCAGCTGCGCCGCGAAGGGAGCCTTCTGTGACCAATGGGGTACGATGAAGCCTCCGGCTCGCGGAATGAAAGCACCTCTATGAAATACAACTTCCGTTAACTGCCCCCCGTCTCCCCTGAACGAATGAATCGGCTCCTCCACAACAGGCAACCCCTTGACTTGGAGCCTTTCCTTTTCCCCGGACGTCAGAACAGGCCTGCCGTTCGTCAGGACGATTAAATCCCGGCTCCAATGGTGAACCGTCTTGACGAAGTGATACAGTCCCGGCTGCTCCGACAGCACAAACAATGGCCGGTCCTGCAGCTCATAGCCGTCGCAATAAACGCAATTAAAGATGCTTTTACCATACAGCGGCTCTAGGCCGGGAATGCGGGGCAGCGTTTCGTGCAGCCCGGTAGCCAGAATCAGCGTTCTGGCCCATACTTCTTCCCGCATCGAAGTGATAACGCGGAAAGCACCGCGGGCCGGATTCACCTCCTGAGCCGTTGCCATGAACCGGCGAACGGTAGGATACCTCCCGATCTCCTCATATGCCAAGCTTCGGAATTGTTCGGGGCCGACACCGTCCCGCGTCAGATAGCCATGCGATACCCGTGTGACCCGGTTTCGCGGCTGGTCATTATCGATCAGCGCCGCCGTCCTGCGGGAGCGCCCAAGCACCAATGCTGCATTCAGTCCGGCGGGTCCTCCGCCGATGATCGCGCAGTCCCATATCATCTTAAGCGAATCGCTCCTTCCCTTTAGGCCGCCTGCCGGATGGTGATCATCCTGCATCAGGTCGCGACATTGCCGCCGGCGTCCTTCGGCTTCCCGCCACGCTCGTCGAACACCCGGATCCAGCGGTACCTGTTCACTTTTACGATCGCAACAAAGCATTTCAGGATTTGATCGCATTTGAGGCACATAAACGTAATCACCGGCGACAGATCAAACACAAACGCACACAGCGCCGAAGCTGGCAGCACAATGAGCCACATGAAAATGAAGTCGTTGTACAGGACGAACTTGGTGTCTCCTCCGCTGCGGACAATGCCGGTCAAGGCAGGCATCTGGTATGCCGTACCGACGACCGTCACCGACAGAATGGTCATGAACTGTAGGGCCAGCGTTTTGGAGCTCTCCGATATTGCATACAGATCGAGGACGACGTCCTTCACAGCAAACAGCAGGACCGCGGTCAGTACGCCGATGATCAAGTACAGCAGCTGCAGCGTTTTGCTGTAGGATATGACCTTTTCCGTATTCCCTTCCCCGATCGTCTTGCCGATGATGACCGCCGTCGCGCTGGCCGATGCATAAGTAACGACCGTGACCAGCTGAAAAATCGTGTTCGCCACGCTGTTGGCGGCGATCGCCGCCTCGCCCATATGCCCGAGGATGGCGGTCTGGGCACCCATCGATACGGCCCACAGCAGGTTGGCCATCAGCACAGGTGATCCGATCCGCAGATACTGCTTAAACAGAGACTTGTCGATGCTGTAAAAATCTTTCAGCCTAAAGCGAATCCGCTGATCGAACTTCTTCACGAAGGTGAGCACGATTACGCATTCGATCACCCTTGCGGTCAGTGTGGCGATGGCCGAACCGCTCACCCCAAGGCGCGGGAAGCCCAGGTGGCCATAAATCAGCAGGTAATTCAGGCACACATTAATGATTAAAGTGGACAGCGAAACGAGAAAGCCGATCCGCACGACCTCGACGCTGCGGAGCGCCGCCAGCAAAATGTTGGTCACCGCAAAAAATATGTACGAAAAACAGATGATCTTTAAATACTTCGCCCCTTCCGCGATCACGTTCTGCTCGTTCGTAAACAGCGACAGGCAGCCGTGCGGGAAGAAAAATACGACCGCCCACATGATCACGCTTACAGCCAGGGCGATCCGCATCCCGATGCTGGAGGCCCGTTTGATGGCGTCTATATTTTTTGCGCCCCAATTTCGGGAGGACAGGATGACCAGCCCTTCAGCCGCGCCCATGACCAGCATATGCAAAATAAACTGGATCTGGTTGGCCAGCGCAACCCCGGACAGCGCGGATTCGCTGTATCCTCCAAGCAGCAGATTATCCGACAAATTGACGCCAAGCGTGATGATATTTTGCAGTCCGATCAGCACGGTTAACCGGATAAACATGCTGTAAAACGACCGTTCACGCATCCATATTCCCATGACTTCTCCTTCTTCGATATGTCGTGTAATAAGCTGATTATATTCTCAGCCAAAAGAAGCGCACAAGGCAGGAAAACGGTGGAAATGTACAGGAAAACCATGCCCGGAATCCTCCCAGCCCGCCATTCCCCCGGATTGCTCACAATACCGCACGTCTACACCGTTCTGCACGAATGACAAAAGCGGGCTCCCATAGAGCCCGCCTTCCATCGGTTTTTCTTTCCGAATTATGCTTGTACTTAACTTACCTGCTTAGCGTCTTCAGGCTCAACGCGGTTCCAGTTCACCCTGTTTTTCTTGCGTAGCGACCAGGTAAGCAGCACGATGATGCCGATGACGACCGAGCCGATATTGACCAGGTACGCGCCGAGCGGAGAGTTGTACTGCACATCGATGAGCGCCGATGAAGACGGAACGACGACGTACCGGACCATTTCGAGCCATGCCACGTGGAAGCCGATGTTCATCCACAGATTGCCTGACAGAATACGGCACATTTGCAGCAGCGTGCCGAAGGCAATCAAGTTGATGATATAGTCTGGCGTAATTTGATCCCATGTGGCAATCCCAGCAGCTACCATGATTGCGGTGAGAGCGACCGGCGCAAGCACGAACAGGGAGACCTGCAGCAGCAGGGCGATCCAGCGCGGGAACCGCGTGTTCAAATTGCGGAACAAATAGCCGCGGAAGGAAATCTCTTCGGGAAAAGCCTCATAGAAAAAAGCGATGGCCGTATTGATCAAAATCGCAAACAACGTAGGCACGGGAAGATGCAAAGCGACGACTTCGAGCCAGCCTAAGGCGCTGCCGATCAGCAGGGAGGCTGCGGTAAGGAGCGCCAGGAAAGCTGCTCCAAGAAGAAAGTACGGCAGGCCGGTCGGCGGAGAACTTAGCCCGAGCCCGCTCCATGGCCGTCTGTCGGCATACCGCCTCAGCAAATAGATCAAGGGCACACTTATGCCTGTGGTTACGACGGCCAGAATCACCTGCAGGCCCAAAGTAGGAAAACCATAAGAGCCTGCAACCGTTGCAGCGGCCACGGCCAGCCCGAGCCCGGCGACAAACGCTAGCCAGCCGAGCACAATGCGCCAGATCAGCTGGATTCTGCCCTCTTGATCACGGAAAAACCGCAAAATGGTCTCTTTGCGGGACATGCCGGTTGATCTGAAAATGGCGGATCCTCCTTTCTAAGTAAACCGTTGTCTGTCAGAATGCTTCTATCTGACATTGATATATATAGTAAGCTCAGGAACGATGTGTTCCTCGTAAGAGACCCATTTTTTCATAGATCAATGCCATTCTGCTAGAAACGTTGCTCCGCTCATAGGCAAACACCTCCTCTGTTCCGGCCGGCAGGTGACGGATGTCTGAAGTTTTGAACTTTTGATGCGAGGCAGACTTGACAGTTAGAATGAAGAACTGGAAACTAGTGGTATAAAAGATTAAATTGTAGGGATCCTATTTAGGGCTTGCTGAACAAGATTCGTTCCATTTACACCCAACGTAAGTCTCTAAACCCAAGCAGTCTGAAAAAATGCAAAAAGAGAACCCGCAGTCGCCGCTCCAGATTCATGACCAGAAACTGAAGGGCGATGACGGTCAAACTGGTTTCGGCGCCACGCGCCCGAATGCGACCTAGGCCCAATTTGCGCTTGCCTTCTCCAAATTTTCCTTCGATCGCATTACGCTGTACAGCGTCCTGGCGCTCTTGCCGACGATCGGCGACTTCACTTTGCTCTTTCGAGGGTCTGCCGAGCTTCGGGCCACTAAGGCGAATCCCTAGCGTTTTGCAATAGTTCAGGTTGTCTCGATTGCGGTAGATTTTATCGGCTAGAATGACGGCGGGATAATACCCGAATCGTTGTTTGTACGCTTCCACCGATGCTTGCAGCGTGGTTGCCTCGTTGAAGCTGTCCCATTGTGCCGTTTCGATCCAGGCGTAACCGTCCACCAGACTGGCGGCGATTTTGGCGCCGAACTCCACGTTCGCTCCAGCTTTGCCTCGAACCATCGGACGTACATGCGGCTGTTCGATACTCACGATGCGATCGGCGACGATATGTGTTTTCTTCTCCATCATTTCGCGCTGCTGACGGTAGAGCTCCGAGATGATCAGAAGCTGGCGATAGTGTCTTTTGCTCAGTTCCGTGAGAGGCGTATACTTCACGAGGGCTTCAATAATCCGCAGATTCCGTCCCACGTAGCCAAGTTGATTTTTGATCGCTTTGCGGATCACCTTGCCCGATGCCTTGCGTTGCTTGGAAACACTCAGGTACGATTTTCTGGCTTTCTCGCGGTACGTGCGCGGCTTCTCCATCGCTCCGACATGGGGACGGTGCAGCACGTCGATGATGTCTTCCAGGATTTCACGGGCATGATTCAGCAGCCCCAAGTCAGTCGGATACTTGATGTCCGCAGGCGCGCATGTCGCATCCAGCATGAGGGTGCCCTTGTTCATGACTTCCGCTGTCGGTGCGGCTGTAGATGGCAGGACGTGTAGCTTTTTCGCCATGTTGCGGGGTTTCTTCGCCACAACAGGGGGCTCCTCGGGAATAGAGAAAGCGTCCCCTACCTCCATGGTGAGCTGCGAGCCGCCCGCGTCGTTGTCATCGTCATCGCGATCTCGCTTGGACGATTTCGGTTTCGCCTCGACCTCTCGCTCTGCTTGCAGCGCGGCTTGGGCGATCCAGTCGTTGACTTCAGCTAGGATTTCCAA
Source organism: Paenibacillus sp. SSG-1 (assembly GCF_002224835.1). Taxonomy (NCBI): domain Bacteria; kingdom Bacillati; phylum Bacillota; class Bacilli; order Caryophanales; family Paenibacillaceae; genus Paenibacillus; species Paenibacillus sp. SSG-1. The sequence goes on along the minus strand of NZ_MBRK01000001.1, from coordinate 1,969,102 downwards.
GCCGAGCCGTTCCCGAAAATGCGTGAGCAGGGAGTGATGAAACGGCACTTCATCGACATACGCGGTGTAGCCCAAGAAGAACTGTAAATATGGATTTTCCTGGATTTGTAAGGTGGTCTCGCGGTCACTTAAACCAAGGCGCTCCTTGATGATGAGCGAGCCGAGGGCGATACGTGCCGAGTACGCCTTTTGGCCGATGGCTGGGGACTTGAACGAGCTCACATATTTCTCTTCTACTTTGTCCCAAGGGATGATCGCCGCAAGCTGCACCCACCGATTGGTTGGATTTAATTTTCCGCCAAAGGGCAAATAGAAGTTTTCCAACAAGTCTGCCATATCTCGATTCAGCACGAACACTTTCGCTCACTCCATCTGCAAGGTTTTTTACCGATTTTCCGTGTTTTCTTTGCAGATGAATTCGACAAAAGTGTCTCTAAACCCTTGTGAGATAAGGATTTTTTGATTATTCAGCAAGCCCTATTTAGGGATTCTTATAGAGGAGGGTATCATTATGGAGCTTCAGCTATCTGGACAAACCGCGCTTGTCACCGGCTCCACTTCCGGCATCGGCAAGGCGATCGCGTCTTCACTGGCTGCAGAAGGGGCCAAAGTTCTGATTAACGGCCGCCGTGAAGACAAGGTCTACGAAACGATCGAAGAAATCCAGGGGCGGCATGCCGGGGCAGAACTTGTTCCCGCAGTCGCCGATCTGGGGACGGAACAAGGATGCCGCACCTTGATGGAGCAGCATCCGAATGTCGATATCGTGGTGAACAATCTGGGCATTTTTGAGCCGGCCGAATTTTTCGATACCCCGGATGAGGAATGGTTCCGCTTTTTTGAGGTCAACATTATGAGCGGTGTCCGCTTGAGCCGGCATTATCTGAAACGGATGATGCAGCAGGACCGTGGAAGAATTATTTTCATTGCCAGCGAAGCCGCCGTCATGCCTTCGCAGGAGATGGCGCATTACAGCGCCACCAAGACGATGCAGCTGTCGATCTCCCGCAGCCTTGCCGAGCTGACCAAGGGCACAAACGTGACGGTTAATACCGTGATGCCCGGCTCCACCCTGACGGAGGGGGTTGAGACAATGCTCGATACCCTGTATCCTGGCGAGTCGTTAACGATCCGGGAGGCGGAGCAGCGCTTCATGCGGGAAAACCGGCCGACCTCGATCATTCAGCGGTTGATCCGGCCGGAGGAAATTGCTCACCTCGTCACGTTTATCAGCAGCCCCCTCTCCTCTGCGATCAACGGGGCCGCGCTGCGGATCGACGGCGGGTTAGTCCGGAGCGTATTTTAGTGTGAACCTTCAACCGCAAAAAAGTGCCGTTGTCCCTTCCAGAGGGAGACGGCACTTTTCATTATGATGCGGCTGCCCACGCCCAATCTTGATGGGAGCCGCAGTCATTTTATTCAGGGAGGACAATGCCAAAATACTGCCTGAACGCATCCCGCTTCTCTTCCGGTGTCCGGGGAGTGAGAATGCGCACCTCCTTGCCGGCAAAGATCCGGAACTCGTCGCCTGCGACCGTGTTTCGCCCTTCCGGTGTGCGGATAAACACCATCGGACCCTGCCTGAAAATCGATTCCGGAGCATGCTCGCACCAGAACGAGGCCATCACATAATCCCGCGGCAGTTGGGGCTCTTCGGCAAAAGAATAAATGAGCCGCCAATCCTCCCCTTTCCGCTCCATCAGCTGCCAGCCGAAGAACGGATCCCGGTCAAGGCGGTAGCATTCGGTTCCCTGCGGCTGTTCCAGATGCTCCTTGATCAGCACAGGCCTGCCGGGGACATTTCCGCCTACTCCGACATCGCACAAATACCGGGCGCCTTCGGCTTCGACCTGAAGCACATGATGCCTTCGCTTCGGAGGCAGGTTCTCCTCATCGCGCCAAAATCTGGCGAAATAGTGGGTCACGGGAAATCCCAGTTCGCCCAGCAGCCAGCCAAACAGCGCATTGAGCTCAAAGCAGTATCCGCCGCGCCGGCGCACGACGATTTTGTCGTATAGGTCCCGAATGTCAAGCGATAGGGGCACACCGTTTAAAATATCCAAATTTTCATAGGGAACGCTGTAAATATGGCAGTGCTGCAGTTCCGCCAGCGTGTCCGCCCCATTGTCCAGCTTGCCTTGAAATCCGATCCGGTCCAGATAAGCCTGAATTTCCGGCGTCGGCGATGGATGGTTAGTCACAACGAGCTACCTCCCTGCTGTTATAGTGCTGCGCATATCCATGCCGCTTCATGCAAGCATCGGAATATCAGCCATACAGCTAATTTCTATAGCAGAGCTTGGTTCACCTTCTGCTGCTTACGATATTTACTCTGTTCAATACAAAAAAGCGCAGAACTGGAGCATTACGGGGTTGCCCCCACTCCATATTCTGCGCTGTATCGGTTTAGTACTCTATCATGCCCAGCAGGCACTCCTCTTATACCGCCGTGTATCCCCCGTCGACCAGCAAGCTGGCGCCGGTGATGAAGGAAGCATCCTCGCTCGCCAGGAACAGCACGGCTTTGGCGACTTCCTCCGGCTTGCCGAGCCGTCCCATCGGATGAAGGGCGGTCAAATGTGCGGTAATCGCTTCGTCCCTGCCCTGAATGAGCGGCGTGTCGATATATCCCGGGCACACCGCATTGATCCGGATGCCCTTGGCGGCATAATCGGCTGCCATTGACTGGGTCAACAGCTTCACCCCGCCCTTGGCGGACGCATAGGCCGTGACACCCGCCTTGCCTACATGGCTGTGAATGGATCCGCAGTTCACGATCGCCCCGCCCGTGCCTTGGGCCAGCATCTGCTGGACCGCATATTTGTCGCTTAAAAATACACCCGTCAGGTTAATGTCGATCGTCCGCTGCCAGCTGTCCGACGATAACCGGTCCGCCGGTCCGTCCTTGGCGATACCCGCGTTGGCGAACAGGATGTCCAGCTTGCCGAACTTGGCGACCGTTTGCTCGACCATTCGCTGCACCTCGGCTTCTTGCGTCACGTCAGTTCTCACAAACAGCGTATCGTAACCCTGAGCGTTCAGCTCCTCTGAGAGGGTCTGGCCCCTGTCCGAAAAATCGGCGATAACGACTTTCGCCCCTTCGGAGGCAAACATCCGTACCGTCGCTTCCCCAATGCCGCTGGCGCCGCCGGTAACGATCGCTACTTTAGAATCAAATTTCATGATTGAACACGCTCCTATGAATTCACTTTAATGTACAAACTCTTAGATAGTTGCTCCTGAAAAAGTCGATTTTCAAAAATAGTTTCGGGTTGCTGGCTGGGTTGTGAGGGGGAACTTTCCCTAATGATCGGTTTCCATGTTAGTTTTGGAGCATTTTTGCCGCTCTTTGCAGGTTGTGGGTCAGAATCCCGAAGCCGACCCAGCATTTTGAGCCGACAAAGCCCCGATACCTGCTGCGGTTCAAACCGTACTTCCGCTTGAGAAGACTAATCTTCGCTTCTCCAGCTGCACGGTAACGCTGCAAGTCTTTGAACCATAATTCGTTTTCGTACTCGGATCGGGCAATGCCTTTTTTGCCCTTTCGCGGCAAGCTAGCTCGCTTCACACCAAGTTCGGTAATGGCCGTTTCGTTCTTCTTGCTTGAGAAACCGCGGTCGGTCGCTACAGCTTGCGGCGCTTTGCCGAATTGCTTGATATGCGCCTGTACAGCGGGAACGAGCAGTTCATCATCCGAGGGGTTCCCCTCGTAGACAGCGTAGCCGGTCACAAAGCCGCTTTCCGTCTCGTCGATTCGCACCTTGTAGCCGAACTCAGTTCCTTTGGCCAGCTTACCTTTCTTAATCGGTCTTGCTTCCGGGTCAAAGAAACTGACGATCCGATCTGCGATGATTCGATTGCCGGAAACGACCTGTTTGGCTTGTTCCAACAACTTGCCGGTTAGCGTGACCGCCTCGGTCAGTTTGGTTTTACTTTGTCGAAGAGCAGCTTTGCCCTTGTCTTGCAGTTTCTCGATAACGGCTTGCGCCTTGTTCACAACGTTCTCGGCTACTTCGATTACGCTCCCAGTGATCCGGTCAACTTCTTCCCAAGATTCACGGGTGCGGCGACGTAGAACTTTCGCGATGGACAGAATCTTTTCCTTGATTTCTGCCGTACGATCTTCAAAGCCTTGAACAGTGTGGGAGGCGACTTTCCGGATTTTCTGAATCGTTCGAGTGATGACTTTTACGCCATCTTGCAACAGCGTAGCGTCTGTCGGGTGATGGATGTCGGATTCCACAACCGTCGTATCCGTGCGCAATTTGCGGGTTTTCAGAACGGCTTTTTCCTCACACTGCTTTACGAGTGCGGCATTGATGTCTTCGACGATCTTGTCGCCGTAGCGTTTGCGGGCATAGATGAGCGTAGACGGGTCGGGCATCGGTTCGTCGATGGCAAACCGGCAGAACATTCGCCATGTGATGCTGTCACCGACTTCCTTCACGAGTGACTCGTAGCCCAAATTGTATTTATGCTTCAGGACCATAAGACGGATGTACTTTTCAATTGCAAGCGTAGGACGGCCGCTTTTCTTGCCTTTCGGGTGCAACTCAGTAAACGGTTGAAGAAAACGGTCGTCGTCCAGTAATTGATCTATGATTGCAAGCTCGACCGGCAACTTTCTAACAGATTCCGGGAGAATGGCATCCCAGATGGTCAATTGCTCGTCTCGAAGTTTCAACATTTTCTTCACCTCTTGGAAGGATTCCCGAGGGCTTCTGTTGAACTCCTATAGCAAAGGAATTCTTCCCTCGGGGTGTGGAACTTTGTTATCTCGTCAATAACAATTTCCATTTTGAGGTGCTGAATTCCTTTTAATTATGCTCAAAACACCCTGACTTTTTCAGGGGAAACTAGATAGCCGTTGCCCCGCCGTCGATGACAAATTCGGATCCCGTGGAATACGACGACTCGTCCGATGCCAGAAATACCACCAGATTCGCTACTTCCTCCACCGTACCGAAACGGCCCATCGGCGCTACCTTTTTACCAAGTTCGGCTTCGGACATTTGGCTCACCTCCGACGCATAAGCGCCCATGGCGGTGTTGATGTAGGCCGGATGGATCGAGTTGACCCGAACGCCTGCGGCTGCGTATTCGATCGCGGCGTCCTTGGTCATCGTCCGGACCGCACCTTTCGAAGCTCCGTAAGCGATATGGCCGGATGCGCCCGTCAGCCCCGCAATGGAGGATGCGTTAATGACGGAACCACCCTTTTGTTTGGCCATGAGCGGCATCACGTGCTTCATCCCAAGGAAAACGCCGGTCACGTTGATCGCCATCATCCGGTTCCATTCCGACAGTTCGATGTCGGCCAGCGGCTTAATGAAATAAATGCCGGCATTGTTGAACAAAATATCGATGCGGCCAAACTGCTGAACTGCGGCATCCGCTATTTCTTTCCATTCGTCCTCATTGCTGACATCATGACGGAATGCTGCAGCTTCGCCGCCAGCCTGCTTGATTTCCGCAGCCGTCTGCTTGGCGCTGTCCTGATTTATATCGGTAACGACGACTTTGGCACCCTCTTCCGCGAAGCGGAGAGCCGTCGTTTTGCCAATCCCTGCTCCGGCGCCAGTAATCAGTGCGACTTTTCCTTCGAGTCTCATCGGGAATCCCTTCCTTTCGTATCTCACATCATTATGTTAACATGTCTTGAGATTCAGCAAAATTTAAACCTATTGAATTTTGTTTAAGGAAAACTTAAAGATTAAAGGACGATGCTACATGAATACGGAAAAGCTGGAGTACTTGGTGGAGGTGGCGCGGGCAGGTTCGATTTCCAAAGCGGCCGAGCAGCTTCACGTGACGATTTCAGCGGTCAGCCAAGCCATCACCAGTCTGGAATCGGAGTGGGGGATCAGCATTTTTACCAGGTCCAAGTCCGGAGTCACCCTGACTCCCGAAGGCAAAATCATTATCAAAAAAGCGTATGAAACGCTGGAGAAATATGAGGATCTGCTGGAGGCCGCCCGCGGATTTTCGGGTACGGTCAAGGGCCGGCTGCGGGTGGCGACCATACCAAGCCCTATGTCTCTTCTTGAGCGTGTCGTGATCGAGTTCAAAAAGAAGTTTCCAGACGTGAAGCTGGAGATCGTGGAAAAAGGCTCGCAGGATATCATTGACGATGTGATCCAGGACAAAAGCGATCTCGGACTCATCATTTTGTTCAAAAACCGGTTGATCGAACGCACCTGCCTGGCCTTCGAACGGCTGCTCCCCGTGCACATGGTCGCCGGCATCAGCAGCGCGTCGCCGCTCGCCGTGAAGCCCGCGGTCGGTCCTGAAGAATTAAGGCAGCAGACCGTCGTCCTCTATAACGACGATTATGTGAAGTGGTATATGGACGACTTTCAGTCACTTTATGGCCCGGTAGACGTGCTCTTCACCACCAATAACCGGGATCTGATCTTCAGGGCGTGCATGAATCATGGCGCCGTGACCATCGGGCTCAACTTTTCGTTCATGAACGAGCCGGCCTTCCGCAAAGACAATATCGCGATTCTGGACTTCGATCTGCCGGATCACGGCCCTGTCTACCTCGGCGTCATCCAGCGCAAGGAAAAGACCCATTCGCAGGTCTCCCGCCGTTTTATGGAGTGGTTAAAACATGACTTGGAAGCATTAGGGGCATCCATGCAGTCCTAAAAGGGGTTCAACTTGAAGCAAAAGAAAAAACATCACGACATCGCGATGTTTTTTTACGGTTCATATGAGGGATTCATATCGTTCATTCCGATGAACCTCGCCCCTGAATATCCCGCAGATATTCATCCAGGCGGTCCAAACGGTCATCCCACATCGATCGGAAAGACTCAAGCCAGTGGTCCAGCTCTTGAAATGGTTCGGTACGCAGCTTAATGATTCGCCGGTTGGCGGCAGGCTGCACTTCAACGAGGCCGGCCTCGTGAAGAACCCGGACATGCTTGGATGTCTGGGGCTGATTGAGTTCAAGCCGATTCGCGATATCTCCAATGGTCAGGGGGCCGCGGTCGCGAATGAGCTCGATAATATGCAGCCGGTTAGGCTCAGCAAGCGCAGTCAATGTTGTCGTGTTCATCTTCATGCCTCCTGACCAAATACTACCACAAAGGAATATGGAGAGAAAACGAAAATAAAAACAGCCAAAGCAAGGAAATTCCTGCTGTGACTGTTTGCGTTCCAAACAATCTATACAATGGTAAGGGATTGTCTCGCCTTATTTCAAAGGCTTTTAGCGTGACCGATTCTCCGGCTTCATAGGTGCCTCCTCCGGGGAGGACGCTGCGAACCGGTCCACCCTTTCGAAAGGGAGGTGATCGGTAATCAGCTTTCCGTAATATGCGGTCCTTATGATCCCCTCTTCATCGATCAGAAACTCGGCCGGAATGCGGTGGAAATTGGCCCCCTCTTCAGGCGTAAGCGGAAAACCGGCCGCCGCCGCTTCATCTGCCAGTTCATGAACATTCGGCAGCGCTAATGTAGCTTCTGTCTTGGATTCCGACGATTCGACTCCGTACAAACTATAGATGGCGGCATTCGGATCGGCAATGAGCGAAAAAGGCGCCTGCTGCGCGCCTACATACTTGTGCAGGTTCGCTTCCTGCGATTCAAAAAACGCGATGACTTGAAGCCCCTGGCGACGCCAGTCGGGGTACCTCTGAATCATTTGATGAACGCGTAAATTGCACATAGCGCATGCCGCATTACGGAAGAACGACAGCAGCACCTTACTGCCGCGGAATTGGTCCAGCGAAACCGGATCGCCGTGCTGGTCGATCGATTGGAAGAGCGGGGCTTTATCCCCGGTCACCAGCAGGTTAGTCATACGATATTCCTCCTCATGGATCTTCTATGCATGAGATGCATGAACCCACTTTAGCAGGAAGCTCCGGATTCCTCTGTGACCAGGTCACCAAACTCCTCTTCCAGCAGCTTGCGCTGCAAAATACGGACTGTTCCCCGGCTGGTCTCGATCCACCCTTTCCGCTGAAACCGGGCAAGTGCCCTTGTCACGACTTCGCGAACCGAACCGACCTCTTCGGCCAGCTCCTGATGGGTGATCCGCACCGTCGGCGCTTCCCCTGCCGTCATTCGCAGCAGCGCTCCGGCAAGGCGGTTGTCAAGCGGGAGGGTCTGGCGCTGCTGCGTCCGTTCCACCATGCGAAGCATGCCGTCAAGCAGCCCGCCGAACACGGTGGCGCGAATAGACTCGTACTCCTGTACCCAACGCATAAAGCTGCTTTTCCGCACAAACAGCACTTCCACTTCGGTCTCGGCAGTCAGCTCACCGGGATACTCGCGCCCGCTCAGACCGCTCAGCACCAGAAGTGAGCAAATTTCTCCCGCCGTCAGTAGGTTGATGACGGATTCGGAGCCATTTTCGCCGATCACCGTAATCCTCGCAGTTCCACTGAGAAGGAACATACCATATGCCGCCGCATCATCCCGATGGAATATTCGCGATTTGGCGCTAAAACGCCGGATGAACGGCCCGGACTCCCGCCACTCCTCAGGCGAAACCACCGTCAGGCACGGAAATACCTGGATCGGCTTGTCACTCGATTGATGTGATATGCTCATGCGCTATGTTCCTCCCAAATAGGTCAACCCGATAATGACTATAGTATAGAAGATATTCGGCAGCAGCAAAAGCATGACGCAGCCGCATTCACAGGGTTAGCTGGTTCAAGCGACGGCTGGCGGAATTAAAGATAAAAAAACAGCCAAAGCTGAAATGCGATGGCTGGTTGAATAGATAAAACATGTAGGTTGCACTGTTGATCAATCACATCGGCCTGTTGGCCAATTTTTTTCCTTTAAGCATCGATCTGAAGATCAGCCTGAGCAGCGGCGGTACGGCGAAAAAGATAAACAGGGTCCGGAACAGCTGGTAGCAGGTGACAACCGACAGGTCCCCGTTCACTTCCTTGGCGATCAGCGCCATCTGATCCATGCCGCCTGGCGAAAGGCTGAGAAATGATGTTACTTCCGTAATCGCATGAAACTGGGTCAGCAGCACGCTGAGCCCGAGGGAGCATGCGATCAGCACGACACCGCTCAATATGGCGAGCAAAATGATTTTCACTTTGTGCTTCAAATTTTCCGGTTTGAGCAGCAATCCGATATACCCGCCCATCATCAGCTGCGACAAGCTCAGAACCACCGGCGGGAGCGAATATCCCTCATATCCTGATAAATTGAGCAGGATGGTGCCGATCATCGGCCCGAGCAGAAAGGCTGTCGGAAATTTGATCCGCTTGCCAACCAAAGCAAATGCGACGCATACCACCGCGAAAAGCCAGATATGCGGAAACAAGGCGGACCAATCGGCAGACAGCGCCGCAGATGCGGCTCCTGATGCATGCGATCCCGAGGTATGGAACAGCGGGCTGAAGATCAAAAGAGGCACACAGAAAATAATCATGATCAGCCGTGACACCTGAAGGAAGGTCACGACCGTCAAATCGATTCCCTCCACTTCCTCCGCCAGCGTGATCATTTGGCTCAGCCCCCCGGGAATGCTGCCCATCAGCACCGTAGGAAATGGGATTCCCGACAGAAAAGCGATCATAAAGGCGATCGCCGCAGCAACGACCAGCAGCAGCGCCGTAAACAGGACCATCGTCGGCAGCTGATGCCCGATCTGATTCAGCGTGGACAAGGTGAAAGACAATCCCATCGTATAACCGATGATGATCATCCCCGTATTGCGCACCTGCCCCGGCCAAAAGAAAGAAACGCCTTTAAACAGCTTGGAGCCGATCATGACAAAAACCATGGAGCCCAGCAGCCATGGTATCGGCATATGGATCCATTGGAAGATGAATCCGCCGATGACGGCAAACACGCAGGTCACCAAAAACCGCAGCCATTTGTTGTTCCTCAAACGGCTGTTGTTCAAGCTTGCGGTGTCTGTCATTACAGGCTCTCAGTCAGTTCAGCGATTCGCGCCCCGGCATCCCCTTGGTACAGACCGCCATGATAGCAGATGACGTTTTCGATCGGATAGGCTTTGAATTTGGTGATCGACTGCATCGCTTCGTCCATATTCGGCGTCACCGGCGGATTCGGTCCCTGCAGCTCGCCGTTGTTAACGACCATAGCGTCACCGGTAATCAATGTTTTGCTCGGCTCATGATACAAGCTGATATGCCCTGGAGTATGGCCCGGTGTATAAATGACGGTCAGTCCCCCGCCGAAAGGCAGCTTCTCTCCGTCGGCAAGAAGGCGGGTCACATTGGTCACCTTTCCGGAAAAGGTCGCCTCAAAGGCTTCAGCTAATTGGGTCGGCAGCGACTCCAGCAGCCCCTTTTTACGGTCAGCACTAAATTTAATCATTGGCTTGAGTCCGTCGATGTAGGGTTGGTCTTCCGCATGTGCATATACCTCTACGCCCTCTCCCTTAAATTGAGGCAGGCTGCCCACATGGTCGATATCCTGGTGGGTAACAATAATGGAATGAGGGGCGGCAGGATCAATCCCAGCCTGAGACATGAGCTCTACGATTTTTTCGTAGCAGCCCGGCATCCCCGTGTCTACCAATACATAGGAATCCTGATCACGGATGATTACAGGATGAATCACCATTTCCCGATCGCCCATGGAAAGGGACAGTTCCAGCATTTCGATCTGATCCGAAATTTTCATACTTCACGCCAAAGCATCTCGCTTTGGCTCACCTCCTGTCAACTTCAATATCCGCATAAAACTCGCTAGTTCATTATATGACTCCTGAGTTTTTTGTGTCAATTCCTTTGTTGACCCTTGGCGGACATCATGTCAAAATGTGTAGGGGTGGTAAGGATGGAGCAAATCAAAAAGCAGCAGATCATCAATACGGCAATGCGTATTTTTAAAGAAAAAGGATATTTCGCCGCCTCCATGCAGGACATTGCGGAAGCATGCGGCATGGCCAAGGGCAGCATTTATAAAGTGTTTCCTTCGAAAGAGGACCTGTTTACCGGCGTTTTCACCTTCGTTCACCGGACGATGTTCGAGCAAGCCCGGGAGCTGGATCGCTCGCTGCGGCTGGCGGGGGACCCGCCGAAGGAAATTTTGCGGCGCAAGATCGAATTTCAGCTTCAATACATGCTGGAAAACCACTTTTTTACGAGCGAGTTCAAAGAGCTGCCGATCACCGCTAACGAAAACTTCCAGGTGGAATGGAAAAAAAAGCGCGCCGCGTTTCTGACGTGGCACCGCGACTGCTTCTACGAAGCATACGGCGATTCCATCTCCCCCTATCTTGGGGATATCGTGGCCATCTACCGCGGCATGTCGCGGGAATATTTGTCCCATGCCGTCCAAACGGCCATCGCCTGCCCGATGGCGGAACTGGCCCGGTTTTGCGTAGACCGGATGGACGCGGTCATCCGCGACATGATCGATAAGGAGCCGGTCCCAATTCTCAAGGTGTCGAGCGCCTATTTTAACGACATCAATCCGGTAGACCTTCCGACCCGGCGGGCGAACCTGGGTGAGTTTCTGCAGTATTTTGCCCAAAAGGTCCAAGAGCTGCCACAGCCGGAGCGGATTCAGAAAGAGCTGCTGGAAGTGATCGACCTGCTTCGGCGGGAGCTGGAACAGGATAAACCGAACGCGACTTTGGTCCGGGTGTATACGAATTTTCTGGATTCCGTCGACGAGCTGAGACCTTACGTGAGGCAGCTGGGTCTCATGCTGAATCATGCGGCGGAACCGCAAAAAGACAGTCCGGATCAGGCATAAAGGCCTGACGGACTGTCTTTTTTGGTTGTATTGATGACAGGGTCATACTCCTGCAGGCTTGACTCCAATGCCTTCCGCTTCCAGGCGTGCCCGAAGCTCCCTGGCAAAGGTGATGGCATGCTCGCCGTCACCATGAAGGCAGACCGTGTCGGCCTGAATGGTCACCTCCGCTCCGTCCGCGGAAGTTACCGTGCCTTCCTTCACCATGCGGATCACCTGCCGAACCGCCTGATCGGTGTCCGTGATGAGTGCGTGGGGCAGCCTGCGGGGCGTCAGCGTGCCGTCGGGCTGATACGTACGGTCGGCGAATACTTCGCTGGCCGTTGTGAGCGCGTACCTTGCCCCCGCAGCCAGCAGCTCGCTGCCTGCCAGGCCGTAGAGAATCAGGGACTCGTCCGTGCGGCAGACAGCTTCGGCGATTGCATCCGCCAGAGGAGCGGAGACCGCAGCCATGTTGTACAGGGCGCCGTGCGGTTTGACATGATGAAGGCGCCCGCCTTCCTGTTTGGCAATCGCCTGCAGTGCGCCAATTTGGTACGTCACCAAATCCATGGCCTCCTCCGGCGAAATATCCATGTTTCTTCTCCCGAAGCCGGCCAGATCCGGCAAACCGGGATGCGCGCCGATGGCGACCCCGCGGCTTAAAGCCAGCTTCACCGTCTTCCGCATGACCGAAGGATCGCCGGCGTGGTACCCGCAGGCGATGTTGGCGGACGTAATTTCCCCCATCAGCTCTTCGTCGGCCCCGATCCGGTATACGCCGAATCCTTCCCCCATATCGCAGTTCAAGTCAATCCAACCCATCAAGCCATCCGTCCTCCTTTAATTTAAGGGCAATCATCCGGGCAAGCCGCCTTAACCGTATGCCCTGATCCATCCATAATTGTTCCGCTTCCGTCTGACTGATCTCCCTAAAGCGGAGGGTTGAACCGGGCGGTGTCTGCGCAACCACCGGCAGGTCCGCACCGGCAACCTGGGCGATCTTCGGATACCCGCCGAGCGTCTGGCGGTCAGCCATCAGAATGATCGGCTGCCCATCGGACGGTACCTGCACGGTCCCCATCGTCACGCCTTCCGATATGTATTCCTGCAGGCGGTGAAGCTGCAGCCGCGGACCTTCCAGCCGGTACCCCATCCGGTCCGATTGGGGCGTAACCCGGAAATCATGATCAAGCAGCGCGCGCCGGCTCATATCGTCGAAATCGCCGAATTGCGGTCCGCGGACGATCCGGACGTAAGGATGCTCGCTGTAAGCGGGCCTTTCCGAGGCCGGAACCGCCCACCTCACCGCATCAAAAGGCTGCGTTCCCTTTGTGGATGGATGCCGTAACCGGCCTTTGCCGGTCCCGACTGGAATGATGTCCCCTGCCTTCAGCGCCCTACCCTTCATGCCGCCGATCCCGGCACGCATATACGTGCTGCGGCTGCCAAGAACCTCAGGCACATCGATGCCTCCTGCAACAGCCAAATACGTCCGGCAGCCTGCCCTCGGCCCAGTGAATGTGAGTGTACTGCCCTTTCGGACAAAGACGGGTCTCCACATCGGAACCGGTACACCGTCCATCTGCGGCGAAAAATCCCCTCCGGTCAGGGCTACCCACATCTCCCGCTCCATGCGGACGGACATCCCCGACCAGGTCACCTCGATGAGGGCGTCGCCCTCATCGTTGCCCACCAGCCAATTGGCCGTCCGGTGCGCAAATCGGTCCATAGAGCCGGAGACGATGACCCCATACTTGCCGTAGCCTGATCTACCCAAGTCCTGGATCGTCGCCATCAGACCGGGTTTTATGACCGTTATGCTCATGACTGTGCCCCCTTGATCCGCTCGTATTCCGCCGCGTCAATCTGACGGAACCGGATATATTCCCCTCCCCGCAGCAGCGCGGGCGGATCCTGATCCGGCCTGAACAGGGGAAGCGGCGTACGTCCGATGATCTGCCAGCCGCCCGGGGTTTCCACCGGGTATACTCCCGTCTGTGTCCCCGCGATTCCGACCGACCCGGCCGAAATGGCAAGCCGCGGCGACGGTTTACGCGGCGCGGCGATCCGTTCGTCGAGCCCGCCCAAATAAGGGAACCCGGGAGCAAACCCCACCGCATAGACCAAATAGGTCTGAGCTGTATGGATGCGGACCACATCCTGAGTGGTCAGGTTGTTGATGGAGGCGACTTCTTCTAAGTCAGGGCCAAACCCGCCTCCATAGCATACCGGGATGTCGATCACCACCGGCACCGCTTCGGGCGTTCCCTGGATGTCCGCCATATAAGTTTCCAGAAGGGACTGCACATAATCCATCCGGCCGGTCTCGTGCAGCGGTAAATTTAGCTCGAACGGATCATAAAACACGGTCACGCTCGTAAACGCCGGAACGCATTCGACAAACCCTGGAAAGGGATTTGCCTCAATGCGGCGGGTCAGCGCCTGAACCTCACGGTGCAAATCTTCGCTGACCGTGTCGCCAAGGTGCACCACAACCGCCGATTCCCCTAAGGGTACGACCCTGCACGTATCGTTTCGGTTCAAGGAATCCCCTCCTTCTGTATGTATAAATCCTCATCATTTATATGATAGCAGAGTCCGTGCGGTATGCATTCGATTTTTTCTACACGCTGGCACTTCTAACTGAAGACTGAAGACCGACCCTTCAATGCAAAAAAGGCGCCTCAGGATCCCTGAGGCGACCTTGTTGTATCTGAATGCAGGACTGCATCTTGCAATAACCGTCTTGACCGGCTACTCAGCTACAACTTCACCAAGCTTATCCAGCATAATTTTAGTCCCGTGCTCGCGCATCGAGGCTGTATCCAGTCCGTCGAGAAACGCACCATGCTCGGTATATATTAATCTTGTTCCCTGTCCCGACGCCTGGAACTGCACCGACACGACCGAGATGGACATGCGGCTGCCGCCTTGATCCAACGTATACGTATAGACGATCCGCTCGTTCTCTGCAATCTCCTGGTAGACGGCATCAAAGGTAAACACCGGCCCATCCGGAGGCCCGCCGGCATTGACTTCGCGCCCCCCTACCTTAAACTCGAAGCTGTCTGCTTTCGGAAACCAGGCTGACTTCAGTTCGGGATCGGACCAGGCCGAAAATACCTTCGCCGGCGCTGCTTGATACTTGCGTTCAATAACAAATGTTTCGTGAATGACAGATCGTTCGTTATTCATGGTCATGGCCTCCCTGGATTGTTCCTATTCATTGGATCCGGCTCGTTTTCCCCAAGCGCCTCCCCGAGCCGGTCGAGGCTGCGCTCCATGCTTGTCCGTTTTTCCAAAAAGAACTTTTCCTTGCTCTTCTTCATCACTTCAAGCAGTGCGGTAAACTCGTTGACCGTCAACGTTTGGTCATGCTGCAGAAGAGCCGATACGTTTTCCAGCTCCTGCAGGAGCCGCTGCTGCAACCGGATGGTACTTCTCAGGCGGTCCATCTGGATCCGGACAATGTCGAGCGGGCTGAATTCGTTCCCCTCCACGATTTCCTTGACCTCATCCAGCGACAATCCCAGCTCTTTCAGAGACAATATTTGCTGCAATTTGGCCAAATCATGCCCGTTATAGATCCGGTGACCGGATTCGGTATGTCCGGACGGAGAAAACAAACCGATTTGATCGTAGTACCTTAACGTTCGGATCGTCAGTCCCGTCATGGCCGCCAGCTCCCCGACCTTCCACTGCGTGTTCATAATCATCCCCTAGCTTCGCGAAGACTTGTACCGGTAGCTCTAATATAAAACATTACGCAGCGTAAGGTTCAAGGGATTGCAAAAAAAAAATCGAACGGCATCATGTCGTTCGATTTCAATATTCAGCAAACATGGAAAAGAATGCGTGGTATGACTAGGAATGCTAATATGGCTGGAAATATCATTTGCCGAAAGAGCCCGCAAAGTTCCGCAAATCCCCTTAGTATTGCTTATTTCCCGCAGTTTGTTGTTCCTTATCGTCCTGCCGCTATTAGGTGCTATTGTCTTTCTACTATTGTTACTTATGATCATTCGGCGGAGCTGAGTCATGCTTTTGCTTCTTGACAATGATTTTGCTTTTATCCATGCAATTGCCGGGCCGGTTCTTCCCTTACCCTTTTGCTCATTTCTAAAGCTGGCTCTTGCTGATGAACTACTCGTGTATTGCTCGGTGAATTGCTCGGTGAATTGCTCGTGTCTTGCTAGTGTATTGCTGTTAAAATTGCTGGTGAATTGATTGTCGCGCTATATGATACGAGATCTCGCTATTGTCTGCTATGTCCTGCGGTCGCAGATTGCACAATACCATGCCCACCCTGCCTTGCACAACTCGAGCTTCTCATACGGCTCCGGCTATTTTATTCGCTTTCGTCCGTTTCTGTCTTTATTTCTAACACATTCTAACCTTTTTCTTTCCTTGCCCGTTCATGACCATCCGCTTGCCGCAGTGCGGCTCAAGGGTTTGTCCGAACGATAACAATTCTCCCGACTATTCGGGCTGCTCAAAATACTCCACCTTGACGGCATGAGCGATCAGCTTGCGGAAATAAGCCTCATCCGGTAGAGAACACTGGACCCCGGTCCCCTCGAGGTACTCGAGCGTCTGCGGGCATGCGTAGCGGTAATTGGAGTTTTTCGCGCCGTCCCCCTCCAGCTGCGCCATGGCCAGCTCCAGGCCCGCCTGGTCCTTGGCCTGCTTCGGATCGAGAAGCCACTGCTCGTATTCCTTCCAATTGGTCAAGTCGATCGTATAACCGTATGCCTGGAAGAACCGCACCATGTCTCGATAAGATACTGTGACCGGGTTGCAGATATGAAACATCCTTCCGACGGTCGCGTCCTGAAGCGCCAAGGCGGTAATCGCTTCTCCCGCATAATTAATCGGCGTCATATCGACTTCCCAGCGAACATCCGGCGCTTTTTTAAGCAGCAGCATCGCCTTAAGCATGCGGTAAAACGCATTGTTGTCGATGTTATTCTGGAATAAGCCGTTATCCGACCGGCAGGACAAATTGCCTACACGATACACGGAAGCAGCGAGGCCTTCCCGGCCGGCTTGCACGACGAGTTTCTCGGCAGCCAGCTTGCTGTTGGTATAGACGTTCTCGACGTAAGCTTCGTCATAATCGGAGCCGGCCGTGATCGAAGCCCATTGGCCGTTCAGCGCCAAATCTTCCGGAATGCCGAGCGTCGAAATAAAATGGAACCGAACGCCCGGTTTGGACTTAGCCAATGCCAGCAGACGGTTCGTGCTGTCCACGTTGACCCTGGCAAAATAGTCCGCTTCCCCGAAATGCTTGACTTCCGCACCGCAATGGAGGATGGAGTCCAGGCGATCTGCCAGCATGTCCCAAACTTCCCCGCTCAATCCTAAATGCTCCTGTTCCAGATCGCCCTGCACGGCGATGACCCGATTGTCCATCAAACGTTTGACTTCATTCCCGAAGTATCCGACCATCGTCTGTTCCAGCCGGGCGTAAGGCTCCTGCACGCCGGATGGCCGAACGAGACAATAAATCGAAGCTTTCGATTGGCGAAGCAGCTCGTACAGCAGGTGAGAGCCAAGGTAGCCGGTCGCGCCGGTCAGCAAAATATTCTCCTGCGTGTATACCCGCCCTTCGGCAGAATCTTGAGGGTAAAAGCTCAGCGGAAACTCCGCCAAATCCTGCAGCGGAACGTCCTCACCGAATGCCTCCTCGGCTGTGGACGCTTCATGGGCCAGCACTTCGATCCGGCCGGCCAATGCGGCAATCGTCGGGTAGACGAAGAAATCGTTGATCTTCAACTGCGGATAATTCGGCTTGAGCAGCACCAGGATCTCCAATATTTTCAAAGAGTAGCCGCCGATTTCAAAGAAATCGTCGTGGATGCCGATTCTCGTCTGGCCAAGCGCTTTCTCCCAGGCAGCGGCCACTTCCTTTTGAATGGCCGTGACCGGGGCTTCATACGGCGAATCGTCCTCTTCCGGCACGATCTCGAAAGCCGCCAGCTTTTTGCGGTCGATTTTCCCTGTCGGTGACAGCGGCATTTGATCCACGAAGCACATATATTTGGGAACCATATAGCCGGGCACCTTTTGGCCTAAAAATTGGGCGAGGTCCTTGGAAGCAACCGACTGCCCGTCATTTGACGTATAAAAGGCAGCGAGCACTTTGGTTCCGTCCGCTTCGGTTCTTGGAATGACAGCGATATCCTTGACGGACTCATGCTTTGCCAGATTGTCCTCAATCTCTCCGATCTCGATCCGGAAGCCCCGGATTTTTACCTGGGCATCCTTTCTCCCCCGATACTCCACCAGTCCGCTCGGAAGAAGACGGACCATATCGCCCGAACGGTAAAATTTCTTGCCCGACTCCGGCGTAATCGGATCGGTGATGAAGGCTTCCTTCGTTTTTTCGGGCTGGTTCAAATACCCCTTGCCCACGCCGACGGAGCTGATCAGGAGCTCGCCGGTAACTCCGATCGGGCACAGCTCGTCGTGCTCGCTGACAATGTACAATTCATAATTGCTCAGCGGCTTTCCGATACATACTGTCGTCAAATCGTCCGGAACCGGATAATCGACGATATGGGAGGTTGCCACCGCCGTAATCTCGGTAGGACCATAAAGATTGACGATCGGAACCTGCAGCTTTTTCTGCAGCATGCGTACGGCCTCTCCCGACAACGCCTCGCCGCCGACGATGATGCTCTTGATGTTCGCGTATTTGGGCGCATCCTCTTCAGGCAAATGGGCGGCAAGCTGGTTGAAGAAAACGGTCGGCAGAATGGCGACGCGCGTCGCCTGCTGCTCCACCACCGCCGCGGTGAAGGCGTCGATGGAGAAACGCTCCTCATCGGTGAGCAGGTGCAGCCGGCTGCCGCAGGCCAGCGATCCGAAAATATCATAGACCGACGCGTCAAAGCTGAACGTGGAGTACTGAAGAATCACGTCCTCCTCGGTCAGATCCATTTCCCTGCGCGTGGACTCCGCCAAGTTGACGACGCCTTGATGAGCGATCAGGGCTCCTTTCGGCTTGCCTGTGGAACCGGACGTATAAATGATATAGGCCAGATCATCCGGCTCAATGGCAACCGGGGATGCTGCTTCCGGGTAGGAGTCCGCTTGTTCTCCCAATGGGAGAATTTCCGGCTTCCTGTCAAAACCGGCAAGCAGCGTTTCCAGACGGTCCACATATTCAGCATGTGTCAGGATCATCCCGGTTTGCGTGTCAGCAATAATGTAGGCGTTTCTTTCATCCGGATGGGAAGGATCCAGCGGAATGTAAGCCCCGCCTGCCTTAATAACGCCAAGCATGCAAACAATCGTTTCGAGGCTCCGTTTCATGAAAATAGGCACGAACTGCCCTTTTTGCAGCCCTTTGGACAGCAGCATGTTCGCAATCCGGTTGGACTGCCGGTCAAGCTGCTTGTAGGTTAACTGCTGCCCATCTTGAGTGACGGCGATCCGGTCCGGATACTTCGCTACAGTGGAAGCCATCATCCGGACGATCGTCGGCTGTTCCGGAAGGTCCATCTGCGTATCATTCAAAGCAGTATAAGCGGCCCGATCCTCCTCCAGCAGAAAAGGCAGGCGGCTGATTTCCAGATCCGCGTTCCGCAGCGCACCGCGAACGATTTGAGCGTAATGCCTGCTGAACTTGCGCACGGTCTGTTCCCGGAACAGCTGGCGCGCATAGGCGATGCTCATCGTCCAACGACCGGATTTCGCCTGAACGTTCCAGCCCAGCCAAGCAGGGCGGCTTCCATGAACCTCGCCGTACACCGCTTGATAGCCGAGTGGCTGCCCTATCATTTCTTCAAGCTCCTGCAGACTCAAATCCGCAGCGTCCAGCTCTACCAGCTTGGCTTCGATCCGCGCATAGACCTGCCGGAACGTATCCTGTCCGCTGATCGCTGCGCGAAGCGGCAGCAGTTCTCCTTGCCGGCTCACCACGCCAAGCAGCAAATCCTGATCGGCGCTCATCCTGTACAGGAACACCGCGTAACCAGCCAGCCACCAGGCACGAGGGTTGCCCAGCTGGCTCAGTTCAGCAGCCTCTTCCGGTCCCAAGTCCAGTGCTTCCGTGATCCGCAGCAAATCGGGCTGAATTTCCCGCACCGGCTCATCCGTGTAGAGATTGAGTCCGGGCAGAGGAAGCTCGAGTTCCTGGGACCAGTATGCCTTGCTGCGCTCGCTTATCGATGTTGTGTTCAAAATGTTCAGCTCCTTCATGATTACACCCGCAATTTATCGACTAAAGTTTCCAATTGGTCAGCGACCTGGTTCATCTGATTGGCGGAATCATAAATTCTGTCAAAGGAAGCCTGCTGCTCCTGGGCGCTCGTCTTGATCTCGCTGGAAACGGCCGAGTTTTTCTCCGCCAGCTCTGCAAGCTGTTTGATGGAAGCCGTGATTTGCTCGGTTTCGGCAACCATCTGCTGCGTCGCTGCAGAAACCTCCTGAATTTGGCTCGTAACCGAATCGGTCGCGATCATCATGCCTTTAAACAGGGAGCCGGTTTCCTTAACAACCTCAATCCCTTTGGCGACGTTCTGCTCGCCTTCGCTGATGGCCTCGACGGCCAGTGCGGTCTCATCTTGAATGAAGCGGATCAGCTCGATAATTTGCGTGGCGGATCTTCTGGACTCTTCGGACAATTTTTTGACCTCATCGGCCACCACGGCAAATCCCCGGCCTTCCTCGCCGGCCCGCGCCGCTTCGATGCTTGCGTTCAGGGACAGCAGATTGGTCTGGGAAGCAATCTCCGTAATGACCTGGACAATTTGGCCGATTTCCTGGGAACGGACCTGCAGCTTCTCAATAATGTCCACGGAATTTTTAACCGAGTGGTTGATCGAATTCATCTGCTCGATAACCTGCTCAACGTTCTCGTTCCCTTTTTCCGACTGATCCTTCATCTGCATCGAAATGTCCGACAGCTCGGATGTATTGCCGGCAATCGTGTTGACGCCTGACGAAATTTCCTCCAGCGAAACGACGCTCTCCGTGATGGACGTGCTCTGCAGTGCAACCCGCTCGGACATTTGTTCAATATTTTTCGTAATGGCCAACGAGTTTTTGTTATTGTTCTCTACAGCCGAGAACAGGAACTTCGACTGCTCCGCCGACTGCTCCGATACTTTTTTAATCGTCCCTACCAGCTCGTTGATTTGGTTCACCATCGTGTTGAATTTGGCGTTAACCTGCCCAAGCTCATCGTCGCCAGCCTTCAGCTGTACGGTAAAATCGCCTTTACTGAGCTTATCCAGCGCCGTCATTAACGATTTGATCGGGGCAAACGTCCGTCTGTTCGTGTAATACTGCAGCGCCAGTACGATCACCAGCGTAATCAGCAGTGCGAACAGCGTGTTGCGCAGCAGATCATTCTGACCGGTAGAGACCAGGCTGGCATCCACGTCGATGCCCATGTAGGCGAAGATGTTGCCGCCTGCATCCTGGAACGGATACAGGACCGTGATCCATGTACCATAGTTATCTGTATATGCTTTGGTAAACACCAGTTTTTTCGTTTTCAGCATTTCGCGGACGGCATCGGCATGAATTTTAGGCTGCTCGTACAGGTCGCCCAGATGCAAATTATCTTTGGCGAACATTTCCAGCACAGCCGACGGCATCGAAATAATCGAGGTTTGATTGCCTCCTTCGAGCTCCGGCCCGAAAATATACCCTTGGGCAATATTCGGATGCGTACGGGACAGCTCGTCAAAGATACCCGTCAGCTTTTGCTGGACAGCGGCGTTGGGATCCTTAACATCCTTTGCCTGCTCGACATCTTGTACCGATACGCTCTTCACTAGGGCATCCATCGTTTTACCGGAATCCGACTGCAGCTGCTCGGTCAGGACGGTGCCCTGAATATAAAAGCTTGCGCCAATGACGACAGCCCCGGTGATGAAAATATAAAGACTGGTCAGCAGCATACTTCTGCTTACAATACTTAAATTTCTAAACCGCCACTTCTTGAAAAATTGCTGAAACTTGCTCATTCTCGTTTCTCTCCTTTGGTCTATCTCTATTATGTAATCTTGCTGGCAACGATCCATCTGGCCATACTAGAAACGATCTTGGTTTTGTACGAATCACACCTCCCCGTGGTGAAAACAGCATGTTCAGGGCAAAAAAATAGCAACCTATGGGAATGCAAACCACAGCTCACCAATTCATTGCAACTGGCTGACATATCCCGTTCGGAAGTAGTCCCTATAGCTTTGCGTCACTGCTTTTCAGCAGTTTTGCCTATGGATTTTACATGTACATTTTTATAGAAACTAATGAATAATTAGTAACTATAAATTGTTCGTTTTCCAAACCTAGTCTACCATAATTTTCATGGATATTTCCATTCTTTTCAGAAATTAACCTGCATACATCTTCATATCCAAGAGTTGATCCATTTCCGGCGTATAAATTTCGATCGGCCCCTTTGCTTTCGAACAGACCGCGAGCTTATATGGTCCTTCCATAGGGATCAGCATAAACTGATAATTGCGTGCTTGAATGTCGGGACCGCTGTACTCCATTTTTCCGTCGGGACGAACCGTGATCGTAAATGAGCCCAGCGGCTGACTTAATCCTCTGCCGATGCACTTGGTATAGCTTTCTTTGAGCGTCCATATGTCATAAAACCGGTTCAGCCGCTCTTCTTCGGTCAAGTGTTGAAGCGGTTCGAGTTCAGCGGGTGAAAAACATGATTCAGCCATTCCCGGGTTCACAGGGAGCACCTGCTCGACATCCACTCCAAGTTCAGACGGGCCGAGGGCGGCTACCACCCAATCTCCGGAATGGGAAAGATTAAAGTGAATGTCCGGTTCGTCTGCAAAGGCCGGCTTGCCAAATTCGCTGCGTATCCATGGCTTGGAAAAGGCGGCAGCAGGCTTTACTTGGTTCACCGCCCAGCGCACCATGACTTCGCCGAACAGGCTTCTTACTGCATCCCTCCTGTTTCTGATTCGTTGTACTTGTTTGGTTCGTTCGGGAGAGACCCGTTTCATAAAATGATCGAAATGCGCCGCGGAAACGTTCTTGATCCCAAGCATATACAGTCTGATCATCAAGCCCTCCTAAGCACGCAGCTCCATTCGTAATCACCAGGTCCGCTTACAGCAGCTTTTGCTACTAAAATGAAAGGTGCGAAATCTAGTGCATTTTCCCCAATTCATCGATTTGTTTAGGATGAACCTCCTACGAAAAACGAACATCCATTATTACTATTCGGCCAATTTTTCCTATTTTTTAATAGCTTCTAGCATTTGTACACAAATTGATCAACAAATTAGGTACAAACGTCTACACGCGACGCCTCTGGGGACAAGCCTCGCATCCCCTTCAGGCATAAAAAAGCCGGATCCTCGGAAACCAAGAATCCCGCCTTTACCCGTACATCACCGCTGACCCGGGGCAGCTGCGTGGGAATAGCTCTCCTACGAACGAGCCTTTCAACGAAAAAACCGCCCGGCAGCAGCCGGACGGTTGTACTTGATTGTAGCGTATTGTTTTTGGCAGGGCTGAACTTATCCTTCAGCCGTGACAAGCTGGTCGTCGAAATATACCGTTTTGCCGGTACGGGCCGACTCGTAAATGGCCTCCAGAACTTCCGTTACGACCAGCGCCTGTTCCGGTTTGACCATCGGCTCGGTATCGTTCAGAATGCTCTCGATCCAGAGACGGCATTCTCTGCCGGCTTGGCTCTCGGAATTGCCTGCGAAGTAGGCAACCCCGCCTGTCTTCAGCTCCGGCTTCTTCGTATACAGCACGCCAAGGTCCTCACCGTTGATGCGCAGGCCGTCCTTCATGTCCGCGCCGCCTTCCGTACCGGACAGGGAAGCCTGAGCTTCGCCCACGTCAAGCGTGTTGAGCGCCCAGCTCGCTTCCAGAATGACGGTTGCGCCATTCTCCATCGTAATAAAGCCGAACGCAGAGTCTTCCACCTTAAATTCTTCCGCCTTCCATGGGCCAAAAGCGTTGGCAGGGCTTTCCTTGTCGCCAAGCTTGTAGTACACGTTACCTTTGACGCTCTTTACCTTGTAGTTGTCCAGAAGCCAGAGCGTCAGGTCCAGTGCGTGCGTACCGATATCGATCAGTGGTCCGCCTCCCTGCTCCTCCTCGTTCAGGAACACGCCCCATGTCGGCACGGCGCGTCTGCGGATCGCATGCGCTTTCGCAAAGTAAATGTCGCCGAGGTCGCCTCTTTCACAAATTTGCTTGAGGGTCAGGGAATCCGGACGATAGCGGTTGTCATAGCCGATCGTGAGCTTCTTGCCGGTCCGCTTGGCGGTTTCGACCATCGCTCTAGCCTCTTTGGCTGTCTTGGCCATCGGCTTCTCACACATCACGTGTTTGCCTGCTTCGAGGGCGTCGATCGTAATAAAGGAGTGCGATTTGTTCGGTGTGCACACATGCACGACGTCAATGCTCTCATCCTTCAGCAGTTCTTTGTAGTCGGTGTAAATTTTGATCGTATCCTCTTTGCCGATTTTGCGGGCGGACTCGATGGCACGCTCTTCGATGATGTCACAAAACGCCACCAGCTCTACGTTTTTCTGGTTAACCAGGTTCGGGATGTGCTTGCCGTTGGCGATGCCTCCACAACCAACGATTGCTACCTTCAATACTCTATCGGTATTTTGCGCCATGACTCATTCTCCTTTTCATATATAAAATGGAATTGTACCCAAATTACAAAATTTCCCGTAAGTACTTCAGACTCTGACCGATGCTGTCCAGCTGCGGAATTTCATATTCCTCCTGCTCGACCGTAAACCAGTTGACGCCGTACTGCTTGCCTGCAGCCGTAATGGCACGGAAATCCATGATGCCGGAACCGATTTCCGTATTCCGCTTGTCCTCCAGGCTCTTCATATCCTTAATGTGCAGAATGGCGCAGCGCTCTTTGTATTTGTTGATAAAATCCACCGAGCGCAGTCCGGCGTGCTCCGCCCAATATGTATCCAGCTCGATGAACAGATGATCAGGGTCCGTATTGTTCACCAGCAGGTCCAGCCCATATTCGCCATCGAATTTCTCAAATTCAATACCGTGATTGTGGTAACCGAAGCGGATACCGCTCTGCTTGCAGCGTTCGCCGATGCGGTTGAACAGCTCCGCAGTACGCTTGTAACTGTCAGCGCTGTTTCTCATTTCCTCCGGAAGACCGGGACAGATGATGTAAGCGCTATTAATTTCCTGCGAATACTCGATCGTCCGATCCAGGTGATCCGTCAGCTCGGATACGCCGATATGGCTGCCGGCCGCCTGCAGGCCATACTCGTCCAGCGCTTTCTTCAGATCCGAGGCGGAAGTATTGAAATAACCGGCGAATTCGACGCCATCGTAGCCGGTCTCCGCAACCTTCCGGAGCGTCCCGAGAAAATCGGTTCCTGTCAGTTCTTTGATTGAATATAACTGCAATGCCACCTTTTCCATCCTTTGCACCCCTTCCGTTGATACAAAGTAACGATACCAAAATCCCTCGATAAGTTATACAATGAACCTATTCTAATATATTAAATATTTGTCATTGTATAACGGGAGCGTGCGAAAATGACCGAGCCTTATTTTGAGTCGAACCGCCCATCCATCGGGACGATCCACTATCCGTACGAATGCATGATCCATCAAAGCGCCGGCAGCCGCTGGATCGTTCACGCCCACTGGCACATGTATATCGAGATTCTTTATTTTCTCACGGGAAAAGCCAAGGTGTTCCTGGGAGGAGAATCCCATACCCTGAGCAAGGGCGATCTGATCGTGATCCACTCGCATGAAACCCACTCCATCTATGCGCTGGATGGGGAGCCGGTCTCTTATATCGTCATTAAATTCGATCCTGAAATTTTGTACTCGACATCCAGAACCGTATTCGAATCGAAGTACGTGCTGCCGTTTACGATGGCGGAATCGAACAATCAGCGGATGTTCGCCGAGTCCGAAATCAAGGACACGGTCGTCCCGGGCCTGGTTCGCGAAATTTATGACGAATTCACGACCCGGTCTTACGGCTTCGAGCTCGCGGTCCGGACGCTGATCTGCAGGCTCTTCCTGTGGTTTTTGCGCGAATCGAAAAACCTCGGCCTCCATTGGGATGTTGCCCACTCCCTAAAGGAGATGGACATCCAGATGCTGCAGAAAGTGTTCGAGTACATCGACGACAACTACCGCTTTGACATCAACGCCCAGGCCGCCGCGCGGATCTGCAACCTGAGCTACAGCTATTTTTCGCGCCGCTTCAAAGCGATCATGGGCAAGACGTTTACCAATTATTTGAACTATATTCGGATTACCGAGGCGGAGAAGCTGCTCCTGACCACCGAGATGACCATGACGGAAATCGCCCAGGAGACGGGATTTTCGAGCTCAAGCTACTTTATCCAGCAGTTCAAGCAGTACAAGAACATTTCGCCGAGCCAGTTCCGTAAAAAGGTCAGCAGTGAAAATGTTGAAATCCAAAACTCCCTCATCCGCAAAGATATGATATAATAGTCCGGCGCAGCACCCTGCGCTTAATTGAAGAAAATCCGCGCGTTACCGCGCGGGAGAGGTTCGCGAACTCCCTCTATAAAAAACTAAGACTGCCCTCTTTGGCCATAAAGACCGGGCTTGTTTTTTTACGGATCAGTTCAAGAATCCTCTCTCTTCTGCCGGAGTCAGGTGTTTTCCAGCCCTGCCTACCGGACCAAATCATGAAGGAGAGGTTTTTTTATGCTCAAAAACGAAAAAGCGGTCGTCGTGTTCAGCGGCGGCCAAGACAGTACGACCTGCCTGTTCTGGGCGCTCCGGCAGTTCAAGGAAGTCGAAACGGTTACGTTCGACTACGGTCAGCGCCACCGGCTTGAAATCGAATGCGCGCAGTCGATCGCCGCGGAGCTCGGCGTGAAGAACACCGTGCTGGACATGAGCCTGCTCAATCAGCTCGCCCCGAACGCACTGACGCGAAGCGACATTGAAATCACGCAGGAGGAAGGCGAGCTTCCCAGCACGTTCGTGGATGGCCGGAACCATCTGTTCCTGAGCTTCGCCGCCGTGCTGGGCAAGCAATCCGGCGCCAGACATCTGGTCACCGGCGTATGCGAAACGGACTTCAGCGGTTACCCCGACTGCCGGGATGCTTTCGTCAAGTCCCTGAACGTGACGCTGAACCTCGCCATGGACTACGACTTTGTCATCCATACGCCGCTGATGTGGCTCGACAAAGCGGAAACCTGGAAGCTTGCCGACGATCTGGGCGCCTTCCCGTTTGTACGCGAACGCACGCTGACCTGCTATAACGGCATCATCGGCGACGGGTGCGGCAAATGCCCTGCCTGCCGGCTGCGCAAGGCTGGTCTTGACAAGTACCTTCAATCCAAAGCGGAGGCGCTGCAGCCATGACCAAGACTCCCGGCGAATTCCGTATCGTGGATCGGCTGCAAAAGCTGGGGGAAGACATCCAGCCATCCGACCTGCGCTATCATCATAAGAGGGTGCTTGTCAGCAAAGAGTTTACCTTCGACGCCGCGCATCACCTGCATGCCTATGAGGGCAAATGCAAAAACTTGCACGGCCATACGTATAAAGCCGTTTTTGGGATCAGCGCCTTTCCGGACGAGGTCGGCATCACCGCCGATTTCGGCCTGATCAAGCAAATCTGGAAGGAGCGGATCGAACCTTCCTTGGACCACCGCTATTTGAACGAAACGCTGCCTCCGATGAATACGACTGCCGAGAATATAGTCGTTTGGCTGTTTGATCGGATGGAAGATGCGCTTAACTGCGGGGATTACCGAATCGAAGGCGGCCGGACCGAATTCGTCCGTCTGTACGAAACGCCGACGAGTTATGCCGAGGCGAGACGGGAGTGGATGTACGAATGAATATTCCCGTGCTTGAAATTTTCGGCCCAACGGTTCAGGGCGAGGGCATGGTCATCGGCCAGAAGACGATGTTCGTACGCACGGCTGGCTGCGATTACCGCTGCTCCTGGTGCGACTCCGCATTTACATGGGACGGCAGTGCTAAGGCGGACATCCGCCAAATGAGTGCCGCCGACATCTGGGAGGAGCTTCAGCGGATCGGCGGCGAGCGCTTCTCCCACGTCACCCTGTCCGGCGGCAATCCGGCTCTGCTGCCCCAGCTTGGCTCTCTTGTGAGCCTGCTGGAAAGCCACGGGATCCAGATAGCCGTCGAAACCCAGGGCTCCCGCTGGCAGGACTGGCTTGACGACATTCACGAAGTCACACTGTCGCCGAAGCCGCCGAGTTCCGGCATGGAGACTGACTGGGAGATGCTGGACAGCATCGTGACCCGGCTTGCGGCCAGACCAGCCGCTTACGCGTACAGCTTGAAAGTCGTCGTCTTTGACGATGCCGATCTGGCCTATGCGACCAATGTCCATGCCCGGTATCCGCAGGCGCCGATGTATCTTCAGGTCGGCAATCCCGACCTGAAACGGATGGATATCGCGGGCCATGCCGCCGACCTGCTCGCCCGCTATGAGCGGCTCATCGACGCGGTGGTCGCTTCCCCCGAGCTGAACGCGGTCCGCGTGCTGCCCCAGCTTCACGCGCTGGTGTGGGGAAATAAGCGCGGCGTTTGACCAAATCTGCAGCGGCCTTAAGCTCGCAGATTCGGGCGGATGCCAGCTGAAAGCATTTTCCTATTGAACAAATTAGAAACGATCCAGGAGGAATTACGATATGTCTGGAAGACAGCCGCACGAAATGAAGGATTTGACGCTTCTCGGCAACCAGGGGACCAAGTATGTGTTCCAATATGACCCTGAACTGCTCGAGAGCTTTGATAACAAGCATGCCTACCGCGATTATTTCGTTAAATTTAATTTTCCCGAGTTTACCAGCCTGTGCCCGATCACGGGACAACCCGATTTCGCCACGCTTCATATCAGCTACATTCCCGACCAGAAAATGGTTGAGAGCAAGTCGCTGAAGCTGTACCTGTTCAGCTTCCGGAACCATGGAGACTTCCATGAAGACTGCATGAATATTATTATGAACGATCTGATCAAGCTGATGGATCCGCGCTATATTGAGGTATGGGGGAAATTCACGCCGCGGGGCGGCATTTCCATCGATCCGTACTGCAATTACGGACGCCCGGGCACCAAGTATGAGCAGTGGGCGGAGCAGCGCATGATCAACCACGATCTGTATCCGGAGAAAATCGACAATCGTTAAGGCAATAAGCCGACATACGCAGCAGCCGCGGGATTTCCTGCGGCTGCTTTGCGTACACCTGAGCGTTTTCTTTACGCCTCCTCCTTCGGCCAGGCAGCCTCCAGCTGGATCCCGTTGTTATCAAGAAAGATGAAATTGCGAATGAGGCCCTGATCATAAATGTCCGTCATGACAACCTCGAGCTCTTGCAGCCTTTTCCGCAGCTTCATCCCGTCGGTCTCCGAATGCAGGCTAAAGGCTACATGCTGCAGCGCTCCTGGAAGAAACCGGTTCAAGCTGGACGAATTTCTGTCGGCCGCGAGCTGCTTGATCTCTTCAGAGCTCTGGCTGATGACAGCCTCCTCGTATTCAAAGAAATGAATTCCCCAAGACCGGGTATCCCCCGGCTTAATGAAGCAGTGACTTCCTCTTTTCCCGGCAGCAGAGAAAACAGGACCAGCCTCCATGCCAAGCGTGTGGACGTAAAATGCGATCGTTGCGTCAAGATCGGGTGTCACCAATGCCGTATGGTGAAATCCTTGCCAGCGGACATCAGGCGCCGACGATTGAGTTTGAATGTTACTCATCTGATCCATCTCCTTTAACACTTTAATTAGAATTCTAACTATATGAACAAAAAAAGAGGACTCGCTTCCTCTCTTCTATTAGCGGTCCATGCGCTGTACCACTCTGATCAGCAGACTCCTAAGGGATTCATACTCCTCCGTGGTGAACTCCTGTCTGACCGCATGATCGATCCGCTGCGTCAAATGCCGGGTCCGAGCGGCAAGCTCCTTGCCGGGCTCCGTCAGGTAGATTTGCTTGGAGCGCGCGTCTTCCGGATGGTCGCGGCGGTAGACCAGCCCCCGCTTTACCAGCCCGTTGATCAGACTTGTTACGCTGGGACGCTCGATCATCAGGATCGGCTCCATTTCGGACGGTGTAATACCGGGATAATGGTCGATAACTCCGAGGGCACTCCACTGCGTGTGTGTGATGCCGTATGGCTTCAACAGCCCTTCGAGCTCCCTTCTCATCGCGATATAAGCCGTCTTGACCAGGCGTCCTAGCGGGCCTGTGTCCCATTCCCAAACGTTCCCATTTCCTTGCTCGCCACTGACCATGACCAAACCTCCATTTAGTTAGAATTCTAACTACAACTCTAAATCACGCGCATGGATTTGTCAATTTCCCAGTGTCACTTGGGCCATTGTTACATACGCTATGTTAACGACGGATTTGGGAAAGGAGCCCGCCATGCTCGTCTTCATTCTGCCTTCCCTCCACCTGCGCCACGCACAATCAACCGCCTGTTCCGTACAGCAGGAGCTCCCTGATTCGAATGTCGTCGTGCTGGAACATGGCAGCCTCGGTTCCCGGATGAACCAGGAGCTTGCCTCGTACCAGGAGCCCTACTTTCTGACGCTGCACGCGGGGGAGCGGCTGCTCCCGGGTATGGATACCTTCCTGCGCACAGAGCTTTGCTATCTTCCCGAAGCGTCGGCCGGCTGTCTCTTCAGCCCTACAACCCCAGATGAGGGCGGACGCGAACGATTCCAGCAGCCCAGAGGCCCGCTGATCTGGCGAACGGACGCTGTCATGGCACCGCCTTCACCAGGTTTCACGGAAACAGCGCTGCTGCCTTTCGAATCCTACATCCTGTTAGACAAACAATACCAGCTCAACGCCGCTTTTACCTGGACTTCTCCCCGCAATTGTCCGGTGGTTCCGGCTGTCTCCTCCCCGTTACCCTGGCAAAAAAAGCGTGAGGAGTGGGAGCTGCTGCGTCCGCTGCTCGCTGCACCGATCCAGGTTGAGCCAGGGACGGACGCGTCACATAAAGTGCCGCTGGTAACCGTCCTGTTATGTACTTATAATGATGCCGATTATATTCCTTGGGCTGTCCGTTCGGTCATGGCGCAAACGCTGCCCGATTGGGAACTCTTAATCATCGATGACGGGTCGACCGATCATACGGAGCATATCTTGGATTCGCTGTATCCGGACCACCGCATCCGAACCTGCCGGCTGAAGCGCAATTCGGGCAAGGCCCATGCTCTGAATTCGGGATTGTCCATGGCAAAAGGCAGCTGGCTGCTAGAGCTCGATGCCGACGACTGGCTGTCCCCCGACTGCCTGGAACAGTTATACAGCAAAGCTAGCCTGCACAGGCAGGCAGGCGTTATATATGCCGATCACGTTCAATGGGAGGAACGGAAAAACAAGCAGCTGATCTATCAGGGCGTACGTACCGCGATTCATCCTTTCTCTACTGCCCGTGTAATCAAAGCCGGCATTCCCATTGCCCCGCGGATGTTCAATACAGCCAAGCTTAGATCGTTGTCCGGCTGGAACACCGATTCCCCGTTCGGCGGCCGTCTGTACGAAGATATCGAAATCCTCGCCAGAATGTCGGGGTCCGCCGAATTGTTGCGTGTCAATAGGGCACTGTACCATCGGCGAATCCGCCTGCACAGCATTACGCACCGCCATGCAGATCATTACCCGGAATGGCTGAGCTGGATAAACGCCGGGGACAATGGGACTGCACCGAAACCATGATCGTTTACTGAGGCAGGATGCGGACCAGCGCTACGCTGCCCGTGGAAATATTTACGCGCTGCGTCGTTGGGATATAATTAGTACTCACCGTATCCACGGCAAGTATACCGCCTGAAGAAGAAACCAGGGTGCCCTGGATAAACTGATTGGGCTGCAGCACCTCAACGTGTCTGCCAACAAAAACGGCAAGTGCTTCCTCAAAGGTCATATGCTTTCCCTCCTGAATTCACTAAGGTTATGAAACGGCCAGCAAGCTGCGGAACGGAATCAATACGTTGCTTCCATCCGGTTCAAGAACCTGGACATAGTCTTCGCCTATCAGAATCAAGGTGCCGAAAATGGTTCCTACTGGCGTTTCCAGTGTGACTCGCGTATTGATCCGCGGTGTGAGCAAGGCCACGATGCCTGATGGCCCATTACCCGGCGCTGGTTCTGGTCCTGGGGCTGGTCCTGGTCCTGGTGCAGGTCCGGGCCCTGGTGCTGGTCCTGGTGCTGGGCCTGGCGCCGGTCCTGGTGTCGGGCCTGGTGCCGGTCCTGGACCGATGCCCAAGCGGCTGTTCAGGTTGGCAACCTGCTGCTCCAGCTTGCTCACTCGAGCCGAAAGCTCCGCCACGGTACCCGCCACGCTCTCGAACTGCTGTTTTAGTTTCAACAGCCGGTGCTTGATATCATGGATCACTTTCAGAAGCGGCCACGTTCTTTTCCTATGGTGATGCCGCTTCTTTTTGTGATGGACATGTTTTCCGTAATCCTTCGTGTGTTTATTCATGAATACCAATTTCACTTGACCTACCTCCTTTATAGTCACTGGTACAATATGTAGGTAGATAACGATGGGGACCAGGCCAAGTGGAAGTTGATCAAAATGCCCAGCGGTAAGCCTTTACCCGGGCAATTTCCCTAAAAATGATCCTCTCGTATGGTGTTATACCCAAACGTAAGGCAGACCTGGTACATATTTTGTACATAGACAATCGTTTAGGGAGGAGAGTAACGCTTGAACAAACCGATGAACCGATCCAGGAAGGGATCCCGTCCATTGTCTGCCTCCGCGGCCCATAAATCAAAAAGCAATCATTCCGCCAAGCCAAAACATACCCTAGACCCGCATATAACCGCACTTGCTTCAACAGGCAATTCTCTGCCGATGGAGCCTTTTCCAGGGCAGCGCCTTGGGGCGTATTCGCCCCCTCGCTTCCCAAACACCGCTCCTCCTGCAATGGAGCCCATGCAGGATCTTCGAACAGCAAAACCCGGTCCGGATTCGGCGGTACCCTATGACATTATCCGATTTCCCGTTATTGACTGGGAGTTCCGCTGGCAGCGCCCGCAGCAGTTGTCCCGGCAGTTCGCCGCACGAGGTCACCGCGTTTTTTATATAACGACGGACGTCGTCTGCATATCAAAGGAGCACGCCGCCAGGGATGAAGTCTGCCGATATGTCAAATTCAAAAAGGTAGACCGGAATGTATGGCTGGTGACCCTCTGTGCCCATAGACATCTAAACTTGTATCAGGACCAAATGGACAAATTGGATATCCAATATTTGAAATGGTCACTGGAGCATGTCCTTGCCAAATTTGCGGTCACCTCGTATGTATCCATTGTCGACCTTCCGTTTTGGACTCCGCTTGTCACGGCGATGAACCGGCACAACATCATATATGACTGCATGGACGATCATGCCGGGTTTTCGACCAATCATGCCGACGTTATTCATCAGGAAGACCTGCTGATCCAAAAAGCAAATGTGGTGCTTACTTCCTCGCAAGTGCTCCATCAGCGCGTTCGTGAGCTGAATCCCTCATCGATTCTGGTGCGCAACGCTGCCGATGTCAGCCATTTCGCCGGCTGGGCGGGCAGCGCCCCCGCAGAACTCAGCAGCATTACCGGCCCGGTGATCGGCTATTACGGCGCGATCTCGGATTGGTTTGATATCGGTTTGATTGAAACGATGGCCCGGAACAGACCGGAATGGACCTTTGCCTTAATCGGCCATACGTTCGGCTGCAACACCTCCGGGGTGGAACAGCTGCCGAACGTCCTGCTGCTCGGGGAGAAGCCCTATGAGGAGCTTCCCGGCTATCTTCACCGTTTTGACTGCGCGATCATTCCGTTCGTCCAGAACAACTTGACCCAGGCGACAAACCCCGTCAAGCTCTACGAATATTTGGCGGCGGGCAAGCCGGTCGTTTCCACCCCTTTGCCCGAGCTGACCGAAATCGCCGCGGACATGGTGGAGATCGCGGATTCCCCTGCAGCGTTCGAGGCGGCGGTGGAGCGGGCGCTCAGCATCGAGGCTGCTCAGCCGGAAGCCGCGAGAATCCGGCGTAAATTTGCCATGTGCAATACGTGGGGGCATCGATACGAAATGCTGCATCGGGCCATTGTGCAGCATATTTTTCCGAAGGTCAGCATCGTCATCGTGACCCATAACAACTGGTCGTTCACCCGGCAGTGTCTGAACAGCCTGCTTCGGAAAGACGCCTATCCGAACATGGAGATCATTGTAGTCGATAACGGTTCCACCGATCAGACCCGTGTTCAGCTTGCGGCGTTGGCGCAGAAACCGGTGCAGACCGTCTTTTCACCCATCAATCTGGGGTTTGCCGAGGGGAACTCATTGGGAGCAAGCTGTGCCACCGGCGAATATCTGATTCTTCTTAATAACGATACGATCGTTCCCGACTCGACCTGGGTTCCCAAGCTGATCCGGCCGATGCAGGAACACAGCGATATCGCCATGACCGGACCGATGTCCAACCACGTAGGGAATGATCAGGCGCTTGACTTTTTTATCGGTGACCCCGTACAGGGAGCGGATCCCGGCTGGCTGCGGGAGTTTTATGAAAATTACCGCGGACGCATCCGCGAAACCGAACTGCTCGGATTTTTCTGTGTGGCCATCCGGCGCAGCGCATTTGAAGAGATCGGGACGCTGGACCGTCATTACGGCATCGGTATGTTTGAAGACGACGATTACTGTGAACGGGTCAAGCAAGCGGGTTACCGGATGGTGATCGTTGAAGACGCCTTTGTGTACCATCACGGCAGCGCAACGATCAAGAAGCTGAAAAGCCAGGAATATCAATCGCTGTGGGAACGAAACAAGCATTATTATGAAGCAAAGTGGACCAAGTCGTGGCAGCTGCCCAAGGGTCCGTTGAACCCTTTTAACTTGTCCGCAACCCCGGAAGAAGTCCGGGAACAGGCCGATGCTCTCTATCCTGGAGAAAAGTGGGTGCTGCTGCTTGGTGAATTGTCCTGGAGTGACGAACCTGCAAGATGGCAGCAGCTGGTGAAGCAGTTCGCCCAAAGGGACGACTGCACCGTGATTGTCTACACGCTGACATATCTTCAGCATCCAGTCGTTGGCATCCGCAAGGCCGGCCCCCGGCTCTATTTGACCAACCGGATCGATTTGTTCAGCCAGGTCAGCTTCGATTTAGCCGTTTATTGCGGGTCGCAGCAGGTGTTCGAAGAGATTCATGCCGATCGTTATGCGGTGGACAGAAAATGCTACCAGGCTAGTCAATTCGAGCCGCTGGCCGCCAAATTACCGGAAGTTCAGCTGTACGATGAGCCTAAAGCGTCCCAGATCGTTCAGCAGTCACTTGCATGATAGGCCTTTACGTCGATGGCTGAATCATTCGTTTTGAGGCAAAGAGATGTCACGATAAAGCCCTCACCCGGATCCCGGATTATTCCCGGTTCGGCAGTGAGGGCTTCAGTTCTTTTCATGCTTCAAAGGTTTGGAGTGCTCTTACCATTGCCTTTCAGCTGCTCCAAATAGCGCCGAATGACGGACGGATGCTCTCCTTGAAAAGGGACCGTGGCAATTTGGTACTCTTTATGGCTGTAATTCCAATCCGGTTCCCCTACATTGTTCAGCAGATTGACATCTCCTCTGCGGTTGTCGTTATATTTGATCCGCTTGCCAATCGCATAGTGGTAATGGTATACGTTAACGTCGGCCCGCCCGCGCGGAAGGCTCCAAATGCTGGCTCCGCCGGCCGCTTCCAAAGTGCAGTGATGCTTCTCGTCCCGGTAACGGATGCCTTTGCCGGCCCTCCACATCCGGGTGATGTCATTGGACCAGCGCTCATCCCCTGGACTGTTGACCCGAATCGTGTTCGGATCCCTCCAAAAGTTCACAAACGGAAATTGATAGACATCAACGGCGGTGTTTGCCATCAGCTCAGGCAGCAAATCCCGGAACCTGTCGTCCATCATTTCATCGATATCGAGGTTCATAATCCAGTCTCCGGTGGCCTGACCAATCAAAAAGTTCCGCACTTCCGATTCGTTCCAGTCCTCGGTATAGGGAAGACCTGTCTGCGGCATCGTAAACAGCTTGATCGGATACTTTGTCTCCAGCCGGGCAATATGCTCCAGGCTTCCGTCCGTGCTTCCCCCATCCACGATAATGATTTCATCGGCAAAGGCTGCCACGCTCTCCAGATACAAAGGAACAAAGGTCTCTTCGTTCAGGATCGGGACAATGACCGATAATGTCATAGATTCTGCTCCTTCCTTTCCTGTTCATCCCATGCTGCCCTTGTTACGAGGGAACGCCTCACAGTCAGGGCTTACCCGCCTGCTTTTTCCCGAATCAGCTCGTTCATCGACTCCCTGTCTCCGCGAGCAGCTCTGTATCGTTGAAAAAGTCTGTAATTATGCTCATAATGGGGGTTGCCCTGCGGACCTACGAAAGGATGCCAGAAATGGTACATCAGTCCGTCGAGACGGATATGCTCGCCCACCAGTGTATCCATCGTATAAGCAAAAGCCTCGTCCTCCCCGCCCCAGCCGATGAAACGCTCATCGTAACCGCCAATCCGCTCAAATGCGCCCCGGCCGACAATATTTAAGCCCCCGACGAAAAAAGCGGCATGTTCTTCCCTTGTATCCGGTTCGGTTCCCAGGGGCCAAATGGCTTCTCCCTCTATGACCAACCTGGAGACGCGCTGCGTCAGCCGGTTGATCCGGCTGAACGGAATCACCCACCGCCCCTGTTCAATCCAGCGGACTGAATCAGCCACCAGCTGTGGGTCGTAAACGATATCGCCGTCGGCAATGATGAAGATGCTGCCGCTTGCCCGGGACGCCGCCCGGTTAATCGCCCTGGATCTGCTGAAAGGTTCATCCGCGCCGATCTCCCCGATGCAAATGTCCGCCGTGGGCAAAATGTGCTTGTAAAACCGAAGGACAAAGGACAGCGCCTCATCCCTCGGCCCGCCGTCGGGCTGGTATGGAATCAGAACGGACAAATCGTCATGCATCCACATTTCACCTCCGCCTCTGATAGATTAACAGGCTGCCGGTCTATGCTTTTCGAAAAACACCGAGCTCCCGGTATTTCCCCGTGCCGAACGTATCCGCCAGCTTTTCATAATGCTTAAAACCGGTATTCTCCATCAGCATCTTCTTCTCCGTTTCCATGGCATCTCCGGATTCCCAGAAGAGCAAACTGCAGACGCTCCGGTCCAGCTGGGCAAGAAACCGCCTGCAAGCTTCCGGATCTTTCATGATGTGGTAAAAAACGGTCAGCAATAGTCCGATATCGTATTGATGCACGGCTTCAGATTCTTCAAATCGCTCCGTGATGACGGAAAATGCCGTCCGCTCCATCGCGTTCAGCTTGTGAAGGAGGGAATGGTGGTCCGGATCCGGTTCCACCCCGGTGACGTCTGCCCCTTCCCTGACAAAATGCCTGGAATAGTATCCAATGTTGCAGCCGATGTCCAGGACGCTCCGCCCTTTCAGCTTCCCTGTCCCCAAAAACCGGGCAATGTAATCCAGCCTTGTTGGATACGTCTCGTCCCGCTCACTGTGCATACTATAAAACTGTGGATGCAGGATCGGCGTGTAAATCAGCCTTCGCTGCTGGTCCTTCATCGTTTGCTCGACGTCAGCCGCTGCCGCGGAGTGAAGCCAGACCTTATAATCCTGCAGCGGAATTCGGACCGGAATCCTCCGAAAGCCAAGGCAATACAAAAAACAAGCCCTGTGATGTCCGTCCAATACGTTGAAATATCCGGCCGGATTCCATTTCGCTTTGACCGGATGATCGAAAAAAAAGTCCGATCCGCTGCGGAGCTCAGACTGCATATTTTCGTATTCCATCCGTCTTTGAATCAACAGCCCTTTACGGGACATTGGAGGGGTTATTCCCCGAGTTGCATGAATATGCTCATACCAATCCAGGTAAGCATCCGGCGCAGCCCCCGGCTCCCCGGCAAAGTAACGGTACAGTTCCCGGTGCGGAACGAGCCGCATGATGGAGATGTCGGCATACTGAAGATGGTGTTCGTACCAACGGTCAGTAAACGATTTAATCAGATGGTCGGTACGGGCCGATCGAACATCCAATTCGGTGAACAGCAGCTCAACAGGGATTTCAGTAACTACGTAATCTCTGCCGGAACCATGCCCTGTCATATGGCGCTTCCCCCCATTCGGTGTTGATTTTGACCAAAGCCTCTGAGCTTTAACCGTGCGGCTGTGCGCCCCGGAACAAATAAGTGGCAAAGTCACGGTGAATATAATCCTTGAACATGCGCTTGGAAGCGGTCGGATACCGGTCCAGCTCCTCCTCCGTCCAAACGCTGCGATGGGTTTCGTATTCGTTGCCGTATTCGGCGCCCTGCGGCCAATCAGGCCCAATCGGAACGTTCAAGAGCAGGCTGCGGCATTGCTTCAGACAGGCTTCAAGCAGCCAGATCCCGCGCTCCTTCTCAAAATGCTCAAGGACATCGCCCAGAATGATCAGATCATAGGCTCCAAGCTGCCGTTTCATCATCAGTTCATAGGCATCCCCAATATATATATGGTTGTAAAAGTATGGATGATAGTCGTCCACATTTTTCGGAAAAACTTCGACCCCCTCAATCCTCGTCTGCCATTGCTCACGAAAGACGCGCCCCTGCCAGACATCGAGAAATTCCCTGCAGAGCATGCCCCACCGGCCGAACCCGATCCCGATGTCAAGAACGCTGGACGGGGCCGCCTGCCGGATGAGTTCCACGCAATAACACAGGTTCTGCCAGTTGGATGTGCCCATGTGCTCGTCACCTCCTAAATTCCGAACAAGACGTCAAGCCAGCGTTTCACGCCCGCTTCGATGGTCCAGTGCGATTCGATTTCCGCTCTGCACAGAAGCCCGATTGCCCTTAAACGCGATCTTACCTGCAGGCAGCCGTCAATGGCCTGGATAAATGCCCCGGGATCGTCACGGTCCAAAATTAAATGATGCCCGCTGGGATGGGCTGCTTCCTTTACGTATCCGACGTTGGTGGACAGCACCGGTTTGCCGCTGGCAAAAGCCTCAAGCGCCGTCGCTCCGCCCCCTTCATTCGCCGACGTGATCAGAAGCAGGTCAATATCCCGATAGAAGCGCGGCATCTCTTCGTGCGCATATGCTCCTGCCGTTTCAACGAAGCGCACTTCCGGCCGGCCGGCAAAATGACTTTTGATCGGCTCGTACAGAGCCGCATAACGT
The DNA here is from genome assembly GCF_002224835.1 of Paenibacillus sp. SSG-1. NCBI lineage: Bacteria > Bacillati > Bacillota > Bacilli > Caryophanales > Paenibacillaceae > Paenibacillus > Paenibacillus sp. SSG-1. The sequence continues at coordinate 1,930,204 of NZ_MBRK01000001.1, read as the reverse complement.
TTGGATGCCTTTCTCGGATCTCCCGCCCACCCGATGACGAGCGGCCGGCCTTCCTGCTCCAAGGGCTCCCCGTCCGCAGGATCGGGATGGAACAGTGTATGGTCGACAAAGTGTCCGATATGGCGGACGGAAGCAGCCGGTGCCATCGCTGCGAGGCACTCGGTCAGCTTCAGATTCATCGCCCCGATCGAGCCGATGCGGGGAATCACCAGGCGTAAAAAATCGGGATCGGGTTCCGGCTTGTCAGCCCATTCACGGAACGTGTCGTAATTTTTGCTGAAATAATAATAGGAGACCGCAGCGGATGAATCGATCCGGATATGCTTAAAGATAGCAAATGCCGCCAGGCCCAGGCACATGGCGGAGATGCGGGAATATTCCCGGTTCAGCGCCTCGCTGCCCCTGCTCCCGATGCTCTCCTCCAGTTGTTTGGCAGACATGATATCCAGGCAGGGATGATGCTGTTGAATGATCTTGGCCGTCTTGCCCAGGATCCACCAGTCGACATCGTAAATAAGCAGATGCTTTTCGACCGTCCTCGCCTCCTGTCAGGCTTCTGGCCGGAATACAACCCGCCAGCCGCCGCAACTGAATTACGTCCTATACGATCATATTCCAGCGCAGAGCCGCGAGTTACGGGAGGGAGCAAAATATGGGACCGACTCCGCAAAAAAAGGCAGAAACCGCATGGGTTTCTGCCTTTTGCTCATTATTGAAGCAGCTGTTTCATTCTCTGTATGGTCTCGTCATTGTAGGGCAGGTTCACCGTGGCACGAAGATCATAAGAATCCTCCACCTGGAACGTAATATGGCTGAATTCAAGCAGCCCCACGCGCGGATGGTAGATTTTTTTTCGGCCTTCCTTGACGTTCAGCACATCATGCTGGGGCCACCATGTCCTGAATTCCTCGCTTTCCTTGTTCAAATCTTCAATCATCCCGCTCCACCATGGATCCTCAACATTGAGTCCGTATCCCGCACGAAACTGGGCGAGCCGAAGCCGGGCGTTTTTCTCCCAGCCCTCGCCCAGAAGCTCCTTCGTATAGGGAGAAACGAACATTCTCCAAACCGAGTTCCGCTCCCTCACCGTCATCTGCTCATAATCGCCGAACACGAGCCGTGCCGCCCTGTTCCAGCCGACGATATCCCAGCGGGAATTGGCCACAAACGCCGGGTGTTCCCCCTGTTCGTCCAGGAACGTCTGCAGGAGCGGACTGATCGCCATTTCCGGCTGCTGATAGTGAAACGGCAGAAGTCTTGAAGCCAGCAGAAACAGATGCTTCGTTTCATTCTCATCCAGCTGCAGCGCCCTGGCGATGCTCTCGAGCACCTGAGTGGACACAGAGATGTCCCTTCCCTGTTCAAGCCACGTGTACCAATCGACACTCACGCCAGCAAGCAGCGCCACTTCCGCCCGCCGAAGGCCGGGCGTTCTTCGTCTCCCTCCGCCGGGGAGACCTGCCTGTTCCGGAGTCAGACGGGCCCGCCGGGTCTGCAAAAATTCGGCAAGCTGGCTCGTACGCTGATGCGTTGTCTCCATGTAAAGACCCTCCATTTCTATCCGAAGTGGGCAAGATGACCGATACCTAGGAGCACCACTCCTAGGATAAACCGCTCTCTTCATCCCCGTTTCTTCTGAATATACACTATACAACACATCGATGGGTTTGAAAAAGATCATTGGAGGGGTTTATGGAATGAATGGAACATCCATCACGGCCGGGACCAAGCCGGCCAACCAAAAAAACCGGTCTTCCTGGCTGCTTGCTGGGCTGTCCCTCGGCTACTTCATCGTGCTGCTGGACACGACGGTCGTCACGGTCGCACTTCCTGCCATCCGGGATACGCTGGGCGGCGGACTCAGCGGAATGAGCTGGGTAACGGGCGCGTATACGATGGTATTTGCCAGCATGCTGCTGGGCATGGGTTCGCTGGCCGATCGATTGGGGGCAGCCCGTGTTTTCTTGGGCGGGATTGTCTTGTTTATGCTGGCTTCGGTCCTCTGCGCCGTTTCGCCTGCCATCGGCTGGCTGATCGGCTTCCGGGCGCTGCTCGGCGTCGGCGGTGCGGCACTGCTGCCGTCTTCCCTGACGATCATTGCGGAGACCTTTACGGACGCCGCCAGCCGGACCAAGGCGCTCGGCATCTGGGCGGCGGTGTCGGGCTTGGCGCTTTCCGCCGGTCCGATCATCGGCGGCATTCTGGTTGACACCCTGGGGTGGCAGAGCATTTTTCTCCTGAATATCCCGGTAGGCATCCTCAGCTGGCTGTGGACGCGGGCGAACGTGGACTTTTCGGCCCGGAAACCCGCGCCGTCCGGCATGGATCCGGCCGGTCAGCTGGCCGGCCTGCTGGGTGTGGCGGCACTGACGAGCGCTTTTATGGAAAGCGAAGACCTCGGGTGGGGATCACCTGTCATTCTTGTTCTGTTTGCCGCCGCCGCTTTGCTGATCGCCCTGTTCGTCTGGATCGAAAAACGAAGCCATTCGCCGATGCTGCCCCTATCCTTGTTCAAAAGCCGTGTGCTCGTGACCGGATTAACGGTCGGATTGCTTATTAATTTCGGCCTTTCCGGCGTGCTGTTTGTCATGACGCTGTATTTCCAGCAGCTTCATCGTTATTCAGCTATGGGGACGGGCCTTGCATTTCTTGCGCTGACGCTCCCCATGGCGGTGAATCCCATGCTGATGAGCAGGCTGATCAGCAAGTATGGAGCTGCACGCACCATTGGTACAGGATTTCTCCTGGCATGCAGCGGAATGCTGATCCAGGCTCTCCTTCCTGCAGATCCAGGGTATATTCCCACAGGAATTTCGCTGCTGCTGATTGGCTGCGGCATCTCATTCATCCTGCCGCCGCTCGTCTCCGTCGTGATGAGTGCAGCGCCGCAGGGCAAGACGGGAACGGCTTCCGGCGCGCTGAATGCCTTCCGTCAGCTCGGCGCTACGCTGGGAGTGGCGCTGCCCGGCGTCCTCATGGCCGCCGCCCCCGATTTGTCCCATGGCGTCATGAGTTCCTTGCTGCTCACAGGCATTTTGTGCCTGGCTGGAAGCGTGCTCGTTTTCCGCTATATCGGGGGCACATCAACCAGTTCGTCTCGAAACCGCTAATCGTCAAAAAGCGTGCCAGGAATTTTATTCGGTTGGCACGTTTTTTTGCTTGCAGGCCGACGTGGATTGACTTCCTCCATTTCGATATTACAAGCTTGAGGAGGAGGAGGAAGATCCTCTGCTGCAGACATTGGGGACTATCCTTCGTGAGGGTCAAGAGCAAGGCGTTTTCGGGGACTTTCACCTTTCCGTCATGTCCAACATGATTCAAGGCGCGATCGGGGAATATATGCTGAACCCGGCGGGTCATCGGTAGGGTCGACCTGGAGACCTGCAGCAGCGAACTTGTCCGTATCATTCATCGGGCCGTACGGGCGTAAGCAGGCAGGCAGCTTATTCCTCCCATACGTCTTCCAGGGGAAGCCCTTTCTCCTCTCTGGCCGCATCGACGACCGATTGAATAAATGCCGTTTTGGCCCGCGTGTAAGCATTCATCGATTCAGCGCTTCGAGCCGCCTGCATTTTAATGGCTCCGTACTCCTCTACGAGTTCCGGATGGCGGCGCAAATAATCGCGGAGCAGAATTTCATTGCGGGTATGGAATTGTTCATCATAAGGCATCAGATGAACATTGTGCGTCCAGATTCCCTCTGTCGATTTGGCAAATAAATGCCTTCCGCGCATTCCGGTCTCAACATAAGAATAGCTGGCCGGATCCAGCAGGTCTATGTAATAAGCAGCCGGACGAAACGGATTCACGCCGACGAACATATCAACTACTGGCTTGGCCTGCTGGCCGGGAATGGCCGTGCTGCCGACATGCTCGAACACGACCGCATCCAAGCCCGCTAATCCGGACAGCCGTTCTTTCTCCAGGGCAAACACTTCCGCCCATTCCGGCATATAATCCACGATTTCGATTACGCTATCCATCACACACACCTCTTTCGAATGTTTTGCCCCCAACGGCCGGAACTAAGCTGCGGCCGCTTCCGTGCCTTTCCATCATACACACCCTAACCGGCAGTTCCAACCCTGTTTTTCCAGACTAACAGCACAAAAAAAAGCCGCGCATGCGCGCGGCTCGAGCTTATTTGCCCGTTGTTAGGTTCACCGTATTGGAGGCTCCGTCCCACACGACCGAGTAACCGGATATTTCCGACATGTTGCGAAGCGGAAGCATCAGCGAATTCCCCTGGAGCCGGGAGGCGGTGATGTTTACCGTTTTGCCGTTCACGACAGCCTTGCCGGAGAGCGCCTTATGGGTAATCTTGCGATTTCCCGTGTAGACCGTCACCGTTTGAGTACTGGCGTTCCATTCAACCGTCCCGCCCAGCAGCTCGAAGCAGGCGCGAAGCGGAATGTAGATGCGGGAATCGACCATGATCAAATCCTGCTTCAGCTGAGCTTCTTTTCCATTCACTACCAGCTTACCGTCAAACGACTGCACGCCCACTGCATAGCCGTGATTTTGGGCGATTGTTTCAAAACTTTGGCTGGAGGTTGTTATTATAGCCAACGTATGCAGGGGCACCTGCTCGAACAGCCAGTGGATCTCGTCATTGTACATGCGGATGCATCCCGCGCTGACGTACTTTCCGATCGAGTTTTTGTTGCTGTTGCCGTGGATGGCGTACGTCGTCCCCATCGTCCCATTGACATTGAGGCCGATCCAACGGTCACCGAGCGGATTGCGGGGATCGCCTCCCGGGATCTTTTCCTTGTAATAGGGACGGTTTTTAATCTTGTTGACGATTTCAAACGTTCCTTCCGGCGTCAGCTCTGGCGACTTGCCCGTCGCCACCCTGAACTCCTTAACCAACTTTCCGCTGCTAAAATATGCCAGTTTATTCGTCTTTTTATTGACGATAATGAGGTCTTGCGAGGCAATTTTTGCCTCGGCCCCGGCCGGAAACATCCAGCAAAAGGATAGAACTAGAACGAGTGCTGCCGCGGCATAACGGCGATAAAGGCTGCGGACTGACAGTGGCGAACTCCCTCCCTTCAGATGATAAACCCATATTCAATATATGGCGCGGGGGCGATGTCCTACGACCGTCTTATTTCAAGCAAGCGGTTCCAAAATGTTTTGTAAGCGTTTATAATGTTCGTAGAACGGACACATTTTAGGGATTTAAAGGAGTGATGATGCTGCTGCAGTACCATATAGCCGCGATGGGAGGCCGAAAACGATGGCAAAATACCGAATCTTATTAACGTGTTTATTGCTTGTTGCTTTCATGGTTAGCGGATGTTCTAGCGGGTCTTCATCTAATAGCAAAGTGAAAACGCTTACTCTTTGGTACTGGAACCGGAGTCTGGACGATAATTTGATCAACGCGGTCCAGAAGCAGTTTCCGGGAATTCGCATCAACGCCCAAAAAATCGGGGGCGACTTCAAATCCAAGCTGAAAACGACGCTCGCTGCTGGCAGCGGCGGTCCGGATATCGTGGCCTTTAACGACTGGGTCACCGAGCTGTTCCCAAGCGCCGACCGCTTCTACAACCTGTATGATCTCGGAGCGAAGGACATCGAAGGGGACTACCTGGACTGGAAATGGCAGCTTGGGGTTACGCCAAAGGGCGAAATGATCGCCATGCCGATCGACACGGGCCCAACCGCATTGTTTTACCGTGCGGACCTGTTCGAGCAAGCGGGTCTCCCGACTGATCCGGAAGAGGTTCATCAAATGATGGGCACCTGGGAGGACTATTTCGCCGCAGGCGAGAAGCTGCAGAAGGCGCTCGGCGGCAAAGTGAAGCTGCTCGACAACATCGGCCAAGTCTATACCCAGGTCAACGCGCAGTCGGATAAAATTTATTTTGATAAAAATGAAAATTTCATCGGCGAGGATCCTTCCTCTTCCATGAAGAAGGCATGGGACCTGGCGGTCAAAGCCTCCCAAATGGGGCTGCTCGCCAATGCCAGCACGTTCTCCTCCGAGTGGAACGCCGCGATGAACAACGGCAAGATCGCTTCCTTCGTGAGCGCGGTATGGGCGAAGCAAATCCTGATGGACGCGGCCCCGGATACGAAGGGCAAGTGGCGCGTCGCAAGAGCTCCGGGCGGAGACGGCAACAACGGCGGTTCCTTCCTCGCCATTATGAAAACGAGCAAATACCCGAAAGAATCCTTCGAGGTGATGAGCTGGCTCCTGAATCCCGAAAACCAGGTGACCAGCTTCAAGGAACTCAACCTGTTCCCTTCCGCATCCAAGGCGCTCGATTCGGACGTCATGAAGCAGAAAGAGGACTTTTTCGGCGGGCAGGCTACCGGTGAAATTTTTACGGAGTCCGCGCGCAACGTGAAGCCCTCCTATTTCGGCACGAAATACGCCAACCTGAACGGGATCGTGAGCCGCGAGTTGTCATCGGTCGCCCTTCAAGGCAAAAACCCGGATAAAGCATGGGAAGATGCACTATCCAGAGTGAAAAAGGAGCTGCTGCGTTAAACGGTCATACCATCCCGACAATGGAGGTAGAGTCTTATGGGTCAACCATTACAGAAGCGAACTCAATTCGATCCCGGCAGCTCCATGCAGGTGCCGGAGCGGAAGCGGGGATTGGGGTCTGAAATATGGAAGCACCGGAAAGAATACCTGGCCATCTCCCCTTTCTATATTTTGTTTGCCGTCTTCGGCTTGTTCCCGATCCTGTTCTCGATGTATCTTTCTTTCCAAAAGTGGGACGGCATCGGCGTGATGACCTTTAACGGTCTGAACAATTATCAGTTCATGGTCACCGATCCGGAATTTTGGAAGGCGGTCGGCAACACACTTTTGATCTGGATTTATTCGACCATTCCGATGCTGTTCTTCGCGCTCATCATTGCGTTTTTGCTGAATGCGTCGTTCGTGCGGTTCCGTACCTTTTTCCGGATCGGTTACTTTCTGCCGAACGTCACTTCACTCGTTGCGGTGGCGATTGTGTTCAGTACCGTGTTCTCCAACAACTACGGACTTTTAAATTATCTCCTGTCCCTGTTCGGGATTTCCCCCGTGGAATGGCTGAACAAAACCTGGGGCATCCAGCTGGCCGTTTCCATCATGGTCATCTGGCGCTGGGTCGGTTACAATGCCATCATTTATTTGGCGGGACTCCAGAGCATACCTACGGTCCTCTATGAGGCCGCCAAAATTGACGGAGCTACCGGCATCCAGTCCTTCTTTCGCATCACGATCCCGAATTTACGGCCGATCATTCTTTTTACCGTCATTACTTCAACCATCGGTGGCATGCAGATCTTCACCGAATCGCAGGTGCTCGTCGGCAACGACGGCGGCGTCAGCGGCGGAGGTCTGACGATCGTTCTCTACCTGTACCGCGAGGCATTCGTGAACAATTACTTCGGTTACGGCTCGGCCGTCGGCTGGGGCATGTTCATATTGATTGCCCTCATCTCGATCTTCAACTGGCGGGTAGTTCAGGGCGGCGGTGCCAAAGATGAATAAACGGGGTGATACGCATGGTTAAAAGGAAGTCTTCTATCCTGCTGTATTTCGGATTGATCGTCGGACTCATCGTTTCCATCTTTCCTTTTTACTGGCTGGCCGTTATGGCCACGCGTACGACTGCGGAAATCTACAGCTTCCCGCCCAAGTTCTGGTTCGGGACGCAGTTTATCAGCAATGTGACGCGGGTGTTTCAGAACATCGATTTCTTCGGCGCGTTTCTCAACACGCTGTTTGTGGCCGGCTGCAGTACTTTGCTGGTCCTGTTCTTTGACTCCCTTGCAGGCTTTACGTTTGCGAAATTCAAATTTCCCGGCAAAAAGTGGTTGTTCGTCCTGCTGCTCGCCACGATGATGGCGCCGTCGCAGCTCTCGCTCGTTCCTTCCTTCGTCATCATGGCGAAGTTCGGGTGGGTAGGCTCCTTCAAGGCGCTGATCATTCCCGGCATGGCCAACGCCTTCGGCATTTTCTGGATCCGCCAGTATGCGGAGGAATCCGTTCCATCCGAACTGCTGGACGCCGGCCGCATCGACGGCTGCGGCTTCTTCCGGCTCTATTGGAACGTCGCGATTCCAATCCTTCGCCCGGCGCTGTCATTTCTGGGAGCGTTCACCTTCATCGGTTCCTGGAACGATTACCTCTGGCCGCTGATCATTCTAAACGACGAGCGTAAATTTACGCTGCAGGTGGCGCTTTCCTCTCTGAACGGAATTTATGTGACCGATTATGCGATGGTCATCGCGGGCACGCTGCTCGCGGTCATTCCGCTCATCATTTTGTTCCTGTTCGTCAGTAAGCAGTTTATTTCCGACATCGCTGCCGGGGCGATCAAAAGCTGACAGGCCTGCCAGTACTTATGGAAAAGGAAGTCATATGCCGGTCCTGATAAACTGAGGAACGCTGTCAAAAGAACCCTTGGCAAATGGAAAAAGGAAAACCCGCCCATCCGGGCGGGTTTTCACGCTTTTTATAAGCAGGCATATCACGGGGCCATCATCGCTTGAACACGACGTCAACAGCGATTGGCCGGTGGTCTGAAGCTTCCGTCCTGATTACCCGTTGATTCGAATGCTGAACTTCAGGGGACGTTACGATGTAATCGATTGTTTCGGACGGCTGGTCGGCCGGAAACGTATAGGCATCTTCGATTCCTTGAAAGCTGTTGACGAATAAACCGTTGGCTAACAGAGCTTCAACCTCCGAACTGCCAGGTTCCGCATTAAAATCCCCCATGAGAAGCTTGGGTCCCTTAACCGTGGAAGCCAGGTTAACGATTTCCTGTACCTGCGCCTTCCGGCTTTCGGCATCGAGTCCCAGATGCGTATTATACACATCCACATGAACTCCCCGTAAATTGACCACCGCATGCAGAACGCCCCGCTGCTCATCGCCGAAGCTGCTGAGCAGCACATTGTCAAAGCGGAGGATCGGATACTTGCTCAGGATGGCGGTCCCATATTGGCGGTTGTTCGCCTGGCCATCCGCCGGTTCCAAATCCAGATTGGCACCATACGCGTAGTGATAGCCGAGCAAGCCTGCTAATTCCTTGGCTTGGTCCTGAAAGTCGCTCCGCTCTCCGAAAAACCGGTCCACTTCCTGAAGACCAACGATCTCCGCGCCGGAATCCCGGATCACATCCGCAATTCGTTTCAGGCTAAGCTGTTCATCCAAACCGACGCCATGATGTATGTTGTACGACATCACGGTAGTGCGAATTTCCTTGCCATTCCCGTGACCAGCCGCCATGGCGCTCGTTGAAAACAATGATACGATCAGCAGACTGACGATCGATGTGATGAAGTGTTTTTTCATGATTAACTCTCCCTTCAAAGGTTAGATAACGACTTCTATTCATGAAGAAGCGATTCCGCATCGCGAAGCAGGTACTCCGCAGCGTCGGCAGATACATGTTTTCCCTTTTGAGCGTTGACTTCATGAATAAAACTGCTTACATGTTGATTCTGCAGCTTTTTCAGCAAGCTATTCGCAATCCCTCTGTTGTCAATCCAGCCGGCTTCTGCGAAACGCTGAACCAACTCCTCAAGAGCCGCGTTGCTTGTTTTCACATCAAAGTCAACGGACTTTGCGCTGGTATTCCCCGCCAAATCGCTGGCTTTCACGGTAAACGTATGCGCTCCCAGAGCCAGCTTATACATTGGCGTGTCGCTTAAATCCGTCAGAACTTTTCCGTCCAGCAAGACTTCCGTTTTCGCATTGTCAACGCCGGTCCATCGATCCGTTATTTCAAATCTCGGCTGGAATGTACCTGAGGTGAATTCAGATGTAGTCACAGGGCCGAGCCTGATTTCGGGGGCTGTCCAATCGACGGTTATTTGGCTGGCAGCCTGAAAACTTCCGTCTTCCGTCGTGGCCGTAATGACGGCTTTGCCCTCCCCTATTGCCTTCACCCGCCCTTCCGCGTCTACCTCAACCACCTGATCATCATCGGTGCTCCATTTGACTTTTTTATTGGTCGCGTTGCTGGGACTAACGGCAGCCTGCAGTGCTGCACTGCGGTCGGAAGACGCATTAAAAACGATCTCCGGTCGGTCGATCGAAATACCGGTGACGGGTACATGTTCAGGGGTATGCTCAACGATAAGCTCATTCAGCGCGATATTGCCCCATACCCGGTTCGCATCATTCACTTTCAGCCGCAGTTTATAAGCATGCACAGTCGGAAAGGTGACGGTTTGGCTTTCTTTGGTGCTGTCGTTAAGCTTCCATTCGACCGATGCACCAGGCAATGCGGTTAACCAGCCGCTGCCGTCATAATACTCCACGTCAAACTTGGTAATCCCTTGACCTATGCCGAAAAAGGTAACCAACGTGACCTTGTTGACAGGTACCGGATCATGTCCGTAATCGAGCGTGATATAGCCTGGAAAAGATACGTTAACGTCGCTTCCCCATGCCGAGTTCAAATTGTTGTCGATAATGTTTGTGATCGTGCCCGCACCCGTTGGGAAGGACGTGGTGACCATGTCTTTGGATAAATCCGGATTGTTATATAGTTCTAGTTCGTTCAGCGTGATCCTGCCGGACAGCGCATTTCCTCCATGCACCTTCAATCGGATCTTGGAAAACCGGGTGAGCGGAAACTCTACGGATTTGATCTCATTGGCGCCGTTATTCAAATCCCATGACAGATGAATATTCGTCCGGACAGGCACCCATCCTGAACCGTTGTCGTATTCCAGATCGAAATCCGTGATCCCCGATTCCTGCCCGAATCTCGTATTGAGCTTCAATTGATTGGCAGAAATGGTTTGACCGCCAAAGTCAAGCGTGATATATCCCGGAGAAGAAGGCGAACCCTCGGTAGACCAAGCCGTATCGTAAAACTTATCGTTTATGTGTTCAATAGGCTGTGAAGATGACGATCGAAATGTCGTGCTTGCGGCAGCCTGCGGTGCCAAGTCATCAACAGGTGTGCTGACCGGCCGGATCTGAACGACATCGATTGGGTCAGGCATAGAACCGGCTGGAGGCACGCTGCCTTCGTATTCGTGTGCGCCGATATCCGGAGCCTCATTGTATAACGGATTGCCGAAGTAGTCCCTGCCTCCGTTTTCATTGATGCGAATGCCTGCACCGATCAAAGGAGAATCGGCCAGCAGCTTATAACCGTCGACGGTATTCATCCCATCCGCTCCGCTGCCGGGATTCGCAAATTTCGGATCGCCGGTTACCCCATGGGCATCGGCCTGAACCAGCGTGTTCCCCCCGTAATAAGCGTTGTAGTCGAACGTTTGCCCTCTCAAATCCCAGCCTTTATCCCCGAGACTGTAATAGACATTGTTGTAATTTTTAATGTTGCGCGGAGCGCCGGAAGCCTTGGTGAAATAATCGCTCATAACCGGGTTCCCGGATGATTTGCCGACATACACCGTATTATTGTAGTTATACACGTTGTCGATCGATCCGCTGTACCGGAAAATGCTTTTCCGGTCATTCTGGCTGATGTTATACCTTACGACCGTATTGATCGTGTCATACGTATCGTTTACAAACAGCATAAATCCGCCTGCGTTATCATGGCTGTAGTTGTACTGGACGAGCGAACCGATGTTTCCTGCGTCCACGTCAAAGCCGTGACCGTCTTCAGCGCCGTTGACGCTGGCAAAAGATTCGTTGAATTGGACAAGATTGTTGTCCGAATACGCCCACCAAATGGAAGCATTCGTTGCCAGATATGTAGCCTGCCCCACCGTATTGCGCTCGACAACCGCTCCATCGGTTACGTTCCAGGCAATTCCTCCCGTTGCAGCTCTGAGGACGGTGTTGTTGGATATTTTCACACGAGTCGAAGGCGTCCAAGGCCCGTAAGGCTTCGGCACCCATGGCCATAAATCGCCCATTCCGTTACGCAGGATGCAGTTGGAACCGATGTAAATGCCATACGCATCCACGTCCGTCAGCATATTACCGTCAATCAGGACGTCGTCAAAAGCGCTGGGCGTCGTTGACCCGACCGAGTCGACAATAATTCCGCCGGATCGAGTCGTATAAGAACCGTCTACATCATGAATGTTTAAATTTTTGATATGAATATGGTGCAGCAGTCCCGCTTCTTCGTTTAAGATGTAGACGCCCCGCCGTTGTCCGCGCGGGTTTTCCCAGTCTCTGTCAAATGGCAGTGGGGAGCTGTTCGTCACTTCCAGGTTGCTGATCTCCCAATACTGCTGATTTTTCAAAAAAACAGCTTCCAGTTCTGACGTCACGCCGGCGATTAACGGCTTGCTGCCTTCCCCATACTTATCAATGATGATGGGATTTCCCTGTTCGCCTGAGCCTTTGGGCCACAGCCTGCCATTCCAGCTTTCCCCGGCTTTAAACAAAATTTTGTCACCCGGGGAAAAGGTAGTTGCATTGACTTTGTCCAATGTCTTCCAGGCAGAACCTTCGCTTGTTCCGTTATTCCCGTCGTCCCCTCCTGTACTGTCTACGTAATAAGTCGTTCCGGATGCCATCGCGGCCTGCGGCAAAGCGGTGAAGAAAGAACAAACCATGGAGACAATCAAAGTCATGCAGAACACTTTACCTCCCCATTTCCTCAAAAAGCATCATCCTTTCGTTTTATCATGTATGTAAAGCCCATTAGGCGTTACATCGTTACATTTGAAACGAATCGTATGGTCCCTGGTTCACGACGACCTTTGCTTCGGAGATGCGTTCGCGGACATAGCCCGCGTATTTATAGTCGATGTAGTCTTTGACTACTTGGTCTTTGACAGCGTCAAATGACTGATCCTTCGTTTCCGCGCTTTTTCGAGACTCGTAAAACAGTTTCAGCTGCTGTTCATCGGGCTTCCAATCGTGTTCCATCAGATGGTTTTTGACGGATACGATTGCGTTTGTCATGACGTATTCAAAATAAGCATCCTCACTGTAGGAGACGGGTCCGAAAACAACCTGATGATCGCGGATCGCTTTTTGCCTTCTCTTGTTTTCACGCTGGAGGGATTGCACAAAACTGTCCTCATCGATATCGCGCAGCACTCCCTGCTCCTGCGCAATGATTTGCTGAATTTTGATGTTCACACTTGTTTCCAGCGCTCTTTTTTTGATCATCTCTACCGGAAATTCTCCTCCGTAAGCCGTGGTCCAAAACGCAGGCGACGGCTCTGCGCCATATTTCTCATAAAAATAGCTGATGACTCCAGCTTTATTTGCAGTGATGGCTCTGCGGAATTCGTTGATGTGAACGGGTACACCGTTAACCGTCGCGATCACCTCAGCGTGATGCTTCGTCTTTGAAAACCCGGACCCTGCAGTGAATATAACGATCACAGAACCTAAGACCAACAATCCGGCAATCACCAGCCATTTAGGACTGCCAAAATGATGAATGATTTTAACCATATGCATCCCTCGCCAGCCTATTTTTTGATCATGCTGTAATCAATATCGCCTTTAATCTTTGACGTGTTATATCATTATAAAGCCCGAAAGAAAGCGCATCCATTTCTCGATCTTTACAAACCTTTCACTTTCTTTACCTCATGAATCCGGTAGTGGATACATCATCAGGGGATCTCTTAAACTTTGGATTCAACACTAAGGCCGGCTCAACGCAAAAAAACTCTAAGCCTGATCAATGATCAAGCTTAGAGTTACAAGGAGCTGGTTCCAGATCCACAAAGCGGCTATCCTAAATCCGGCTGCTCACCAAATTCAATTTCCGTCAGCTCCGTACCGTACAATTCGAAAACGACGATCTCGTTGGCCCCCTCGCGCAAAAGCGGGCCCGGCACATACAGCGTTTTTTGCGGCCCGATGTTCCAATACCGGCCCAGGTTGAAGCCGTTGATAAATACGACGCCTTTGGTCCAGCCGTTCAAGCTCAGAAAGGTGTCTGCCCGTTCGTGAACCTGCAGCTCCCCACGGTAAAAGGCAGGGCCTTGCTTCGGCTGCAGCGCGTGAAAATCGAGACCGGACAAGTCGGTTAACGGCAGCGGGTATGTCGTCCAGTCCGATAAAAACTGCCTTCCGTGCCGCACGCCCTCGGTGATCCCCTTCCTGTCTTTCATGTACGGGCCATAATTGATCCGGCCCATATTCTCCACGAGCAGCGTAAGCTGGACGCCCCCCGGCGGAACCGCGAACTCGATTTTCGTATCGGGCTCGCTGCGGTCCAATGTCCCGGCAAGTTCCCCGTTCAGATAGACCAAAGCGCGGTCGCGCAGGTCCTGAACGAACAGCTCCTCCTTAGGCCTCGGGCCGGGGATCAACGTGCTGTACTGAATAAAACCGTAATTCTGGCCGAGCTTCTCCATCGGTTCGGGATAGGGAGAGCGCACCGCCGCCGAAATCCGGTCCAGATTGCCGGCCAAGGGAGCAAGCTCCGTCATTGCCACTTTACCGTATGCTTTCTTGGCGATGGGGTCCGGCAGCCCGTCCGCTGCAAGCGGCTTATACTTTGCGATGATGTCACGAACGGCAAAATATTTGTCCGTCGGCTCACCGTTTTCGTTTAACAGCGCATCATAATCGTAGCTGGTGACCGTTGGCTCATAGCTGTCTTCCGTATGGCCGTTGGCTCCGCTCCAGAAGCCGAAGTTTGTTCCCCCATGGAACATATAAAAGTTAACAGAGGCTCCCAGGCTCAGCATTTCATCCAGAACAAAAGCGGCGTCTTCCGCGGGACGGGTATGATGCTCCTCACGCCAGTGGTCAAACCAGCCGTCCCAGAATTCCATGCACATGACCGGCGCATCCGGCTGATACTCCCGCAGCTTCTCGAAGGATTCCCGGGCACGGGAGCCGAAATTGACCGTTGCCAGGACGTCTTCCACCATCCCGCCCTGGAGCATGGCGTCTTCCGGACCATCCGAAGTAAACAGAAGCACGTCCATCCCCCGGCTGATCATCGCATTTTTCAAATAGTTCAGGTACGGCTTGTCGTTGCCGTAGCTCCCGTATTCGTTTTCGATTTGCAGCGCGATCACCGGGCCTCCCTGGGTACAGAGCAGAGGCTTCAGCTTAGGAAGGAGCACATCATAATAATCATCGACATGGTCGAGGAACGGCTGATGGTAACAGCGCAGGCGCATATCCGAATCCGCCAGCAGCCAGGAAGGCAGCCCCCCGAATTCCCATTCCGCGCAGATATACGGTGATGGCCGAACGATAACATAAAGTCCGAGGCTGCCAGCCAGTTCGATAAACTTTACCAAATCAGCGATGCCCTCAAACTGGAATTCCCCTTTCTGCGGTTCATGCAAATTCCACGGCACATACGTTTCCACGGTGTTCAAACCGCAGGCTTTCAGTTTGATGAGCCGGTCCTCCCAATACTCCGGTACGACACGGAAGTAGTGAATCGCTCCCGACAAAATTTGAACCGGCTCATCATTCATATAAAAAGCAGATCCCGAATATCGAAACGTAGACATAAGTTCCTCCTGTGGATTAGGTTGAAGGTATCGTATTAAACTGATGGCTCGCGGACGGCGTAACGCTGTTCGAACTCCTTCAAACGGATGATCTCGCCCGCAATTCTGGACTCTTCAGCGGCGAACGCCATCAGATGGCTCTGGACGGAATGGTCTGCAGATGTAAGGCCTTGAGCCTTGGTGTCCGCCCGTACCAGCTTGAGGAAATCGCTCATCAGCTTCATATCACCGCCGCCATGGCCCACATGGGGGTTAGTGTGGGAAAGTGAGGGAATAAAAAGTAACGCAGTGAACCGAAAACCGCGTCAGATCAACATTTTTGTGCGCTTAAGTGGGAATAAGAGGGAATGTTAAATAACGCAGGGGAACATGCTTTTTGTGGGTGTTTTGTGGGAAGAAAAAATAAAACCCTATCCGTTAAACACGGGTAGGGTTGTTTTCATTTGAAAATGAAATCGAATCGTAATCGCATTTATAGGCACATGCCATCTTTATGGCAACCAGCACCGGTATTTCCTCGGGATTGTCTTCATACATGATTAGTTCATCTTCATCTAGCCCAATAAGTCTCGCGGCTATGGTCGCACTTAATCCTCTGACTTTCCGGAGTTCTTTTAAACCGATTAGTGAATTATAAACCTTACATTCACACCCATTGCCCATACGATCCTAGCCCCCTATAATCTAGTTGTGTTTACTTGGATAAAACTCGGTGGTACAATTTACCTTTAAATGGTTAAAACATTGAAAGGAGTATATCTGGTTTGGAACAAATCTCCCGAGGGAGATGCTTGCTTCCTGACCTAATATCTGCACGTGGCTGGACTCAGGCGCAGTATGCAGATAAATGTGGTCGTTCACCACGTATGGTCTCTCATTTCTGTTTAAATGAAAGGGTAATGCTTCCTGAGGATATGTACATAGCTGCCAAAATCTTTAAATGCAGAATGGAAGACCTATACGAGTGGATCATTGAGCAAGATGCGGATTAGAATTCCGCACTCCCTCCGGGTGTTAAGAACAATTTGTTCCGAGTTTAGTATTATTCCAATCTGATGACCACCTCCACACAATCATTGTCGAATTGTGTCATTTCCTGTTGGGAATATATTACACCCCCGTGTAACCTTTTTAACCCCTTGTCCCATAAGTGAATCGCTATAGTTCATGCAATTTTCACAAATGTGTATTCCTCATTATAAAACAAACATACGTTCGTGTGTAGTCTTGAATTTTTTAGGTAATCGGGCGTATCATAGAAACATATGTTTGTTTAGAGGTGATAAATGTGAACCGGGGACCAATAGCAGAGACTGACAGAATACTTGTGAAGAGATATTTGGTTACTCAAATGGTTCTGACTGCCTTTGATCGGGATAAAGGGAACATCCAGAACTCTGGTTTTTTTAAAACCCCTAGCTTATATACAGACCTGATCGACAAGGCGATAGATGAAGCGATAAAGGAAATAACAAGCGTTCGCAAGGCTTTTAAAAATCGGGGAATCAAAGTATATGAGGAGCGCAAGACAAAATTAGGGGTTTCTGCTAAATTCCTCTGCCGTGGCTACCACGAACCAATGGAAATGCGCTGGGCGTTTATTACGGCGGAGGCAACGGTTTTAATGAGGCTGTTCCTGGGCCTTGACGTTGGACATTATATTAATCCATCAATCCCAGGAGATAAGGAACCAAAGTTGTTTAGCCGCGTAGATACATAAAACAGATGAATTTTATGGATATATTTACCTGGTTCTGTTAGACTATAATTGATTTTTTTATTAATCTTAGGGGGAAAAACGAAAATGTGGGCTGCTATTGGTTTAATTAGTACATTGGCTTGGATTGTATTACTTGTATTAGGGATTATTGCTTTGGTCAAGAAAAACGGTAAGGCGAAAAAATGGCTGTTTCCAGCTCTGGCGTGCTTCGTTATAATGATCATTGCTGTTATTGCGGATCCGAAACCTCAAACAGATACGGCCAGCAATAAAAATGAATCTGGTACAAAAGTAGAAACAGCGGCAGTGAAAACAGAGACACCAGAATCCAATAAGGTTGACGATAAAGAAAAGGCAGAGCAAGAAGCGAAGGAAGCGGCAGAAAAGAAAGCACAGGAAGAACAGAAGGCTAAAGAAGAGGCTGAAGCGAAAGCCAAAGCTGATGCAGAGGCAAAAGCAAAGGCCGAAGCTGAAGCGAAAAAGGCAAAAGAGGATGCTGTACCAAGGGAATATAAGTCTGCATTGAAAAAAGCAGAACAATATGCGGAAACTATGAGTATGTCAAAGGCAGGCATTTACGATCAATTGACTTCTGCATATGGAGAGAATTTCCCTAAGGAAGCTGCTAAATATGCTATCGATCATATTCAATTCGATTGGAAAGAAAATGCATTAAAGAAAGCGAAATCGTACGCAGAACAAATGAATATGTCAGATTCGGCTATTTACGAACAGTTGATTTCGGAGTACGGAGAAAAATTTACTAAAGAAGAAGCAAAATACGCTATAGATAATTTAAAATAAGATAAAAACACCCCTGCTGCTGTGTGCTGGCAGGGGCGTTTTATTGAGAGGATGTTACGCTATGAAATTTGGATTGCGTAAACCAAGCATCAAAAAACGTATCTCTGCCCGTACCAGCATCAAGAGGCAAATTGTCCACCGTGCCGGTCTCAAAATGCCCCGGGGATACGGATGGTTACGGGATCCCAAAAAGGCCGCATACAACAAGGTATACAACAAAACAACGTTTGATATATTCAAGATCATTAAAAAACTGATGAAATAAAAACAGACCCTGCCAGCGCTTATGCCAGCAGGGTCTTTGTTATTCTTTGGTGTTTCCATCCCTTTTGCTTAAAACAAGCTCAAACAGCCCCGTGGCCGACAAACCGGACAAACCGCCCGCCCACAGCCGCAAAGTTAAATCTAAGTCTGTGAATGGATATGAAACCGCACCAATCACCAAACCAATAACAAGTCCCACGACAGGAACAATATTAACAGGCATATTAATACTTTTCTTTACAAATTGAACAACAGCCAGCACAAATACGGCCAGCACCGAAGCAAAGGCCAATACAGCAGTTAAATTTGCATTATCCATAAATTGAATCCTCCTTATTCTGTCGGCATCCCTGCGGCCCGGCGCAGATGGTTAGCCAAGTTATTGAAATGCTGCATACTCTCCGGTTTACATGCTGCACGGGCCTTATACCAAGACGGTGAAAGCCAGCGGAAAATGATTTCCTGTGCATTGGATTTGAACAGCTTACCTTGGGGTAATGCCGGTTCACCGTCTACCACCGGAAGCCCAGCCGCAACGCGTAGGTTATTAGCGAGGTTATGGAAATGCGCCATACCGGTCGCGTCTCCGGCTTTCTGTGCCGCGTACCACGCCGGGGATACATATATGTCAATCAGTTCCTTGGCGGCCGCAGCAGGCATAAGCGTAACGGCAGGAGCGCACGGTGTAACGTTCATCTCGGTCGCGATGTCATAAATGAGGTTCTTCAGCGTTTTTCCACCAATCGCCAAGGCTTGGTCAATGTCCGTTTTACGGGATGGGTCAAGTTGCTTGTGGCTCGGAATGTGAGTCATGGGGTTAATGCCGAACTTATCGCAGCAATAAGCCATGTACCAAACAAAGCGTTTATACGCTTCATTGAAATCGATCTTTCCGCCGTAACAAAGTTCTACTCCCAAAGCGATGTCATTGGCATCGTCCCCAAATTGGTCATTGTCGGTCGTCACATTGTAAAGAACATGCCACGCCTTTTCCGCTGGGTCCGGGCCGGTTCCGGTCGGAATAATCTCTAATATCTTTTTGTCGTCAATAAATACCTGTGCCGATGCAGAACGGTCTTTGAGATTTTGAAAATACGTAAAGTGATTATCGGCGGGCGCCCCCGGGTTTCCCGTATCGTGAGCAACCAAAAAGCCCGGCGTTCCCGATGTTAACCGGGTGCCGGGCCGAACATTGTGGCGCTTATCAATATAGCGCCGTTCAATCTTGTACTTGTTTGGATTCATCCTTACTTGCTCCCTTCCCTCCTGCCTTTTCTTGCAGCACCAGGACCGCATTTGTTAATGCTGGCGGCAGTGGCACTCCCATTTTCCCGGCGTTTTCAATAATACTCAGTAATTCGTTTGCGATATAAAAGAAAATAACGGCATCTCTGAGGTAATGATTTTCACCAAGAACACCATCTATAACGTGCGCCACAGTGACAAACATAAACATTCCGACTTTTTTGGCAATGCCAATGTAGCCTTTCATGCTTCGCAGTTCACCATTAATATAGGCAGCCCAGAAGCCTGATAAAAAGTCAATTACAACCAAGACCAAGAGCGCGGTCATCATCCCGTTCCACCCCCCATACAAAAAGCCGGTAATGGCTCCGAATATTGCAGCAGCTCCCCCGATCTTTTCATCCATGCCCCTTACCCCCATTTCTCTCTATAAAGTAATGCCCCCGGACCACTCCCGGGGGCATAAAAATAGCGCTCCGATTATCCGGAACGCTTTTAGGCTACTGTGCCGTTGACCACTTCGGTAACGACTTCTTTAAGGTTAAACAGTTTCGGCACTTGGTCGACAGTATAAGCTCCCATCATCACCAGGCTAACCCAAACCTTAACAAGTCCACTGTCCTTTGTGTAGGTCATAATGTTCACCTCCTTTCTAGCCAGCCATTACGGCAGCTAGTGTGGCAGTCAAATCGGCAATGGCTTGCTTTAGTTCTGAATTTTCTTGTTGTAAAGAAGAAATTTTCGTTTCAAATGTCTCTCTGGCAATATAGTCGTAATATAAATCGCTTGTCTCCAAATTAATTCTTAGGTAAGCATCCATATTCGGAATTTCTTTTGGTTGTGGTATTTCTGTTTCAATATCAATTCCATTATCAACAATTTGTTCAGGGTACGGGTTGTGTATCACCGCTCTTACTTGTCCGAGTGTGTCTGTTAACTTGTCATAAATAATATACACGGTCTTTCTGACCTCCCTTCAGAATTAAGCGTAAACAAGATGACCATCCAGAGTTACGGTTGCAGATTGTACTCCTGATGTTGCTTTACTTGCCATTTCAAAAACAAAATAACCTGATGTATTACTTGCACTAAATAAGGATTGGTTATTTATAATAGTGTTACTTCCATCGTTGTAGGTTATCCTCACAATACCTGCCTTAACATCGATCATAAACGAAAATAGTAACATTGCTGCCGTGGTTTTATCGCTCGATATAATCGTTACTGCAGGACCCATTACGAAATAGAGGGATGTTATTGATTGGGCATTGTTTTGTATACAAGTGCTATTTATTGATGCCCAATACATAATGGTACTCACTCCAGATGGGACCGTGACAATAGTGGAAGACCTGACTGTTTGGCCGGCATTCGCCTGAAGACCCGTGCTAAAGGAAACATCCGCAACCCCATATTTACTAAGAGCCGCACCCTTTACTTTGCCACTGCCGTTGTGGTAACCGGCAGGAATAATCTGATCGTTGGCTGTGGGTGTTATAATCACCGCCCCTTGGTTTGGCATAGTGCCTGTTACCTTGGCCCCGGCTTTATATGCCGTTTTCCCCGTGAGAATGTCACCAGCTGTTGCGGTAGCATCTGCAGTAAACCCACCTGGAATGCTTTGCACTCCTGCAACAAGCTCATCATATGACGGAATACCATCCCCGTCAGCGTCCGCAACTGTACCTTTTACGCCAGTGACCGCGTCGCGGACCTTGCCTTTTCCGTCACTGGCTTGCTGCTTTGCCGCTTGTGCTTCTTTCATTACAAGTCCTACAGCCAATTCAGTTGCCGCGACATTCTCCCGCGTGCCGTCAGTAGCACTTGATAAAGGAATACTCACATTTTGAAGTTGTTCTGTAACCCATGTTTTTTCGGCAACCTTACTTCTTAGTTCCTCCAGGACCTTAAAGGTACGGTTCAAAATCCAGTTCCACCACCCGGCAGGCGGCTTGTCTTCCACTTCCCAGCCGGTTTGCTTTTTGGAATCTGGCGGCTCAATGCCTTCAGCCTGCCATTCCGGCAATTTTTCTGTAAATGGCATGTTATCCCTCCTATATCGGTAATGTGTAATCGTGGCCCGGCTCGTAGACCTCGCCCAGCGTTCCGCCCGTGGTCATATCTGGATCAGCCAGCCCGGTCGGTCCGGTCTCCAAAGCTCCATATTTTGAAGACAATTGAAATGTTCCGGCCAGTTCGATTTGTGCAACCCGGACGCCCGCAGCCACCGTCTTTTGAATGATTTGGCCAAACTGCATGGGAGACATGCCGACTTCGTTGAGGCGCTTAATTGGCACCCGTATTAGGGAAATGGCGGCGGGCTCTGGCTCTAATGGGTCATTGTATTTCGGCTGTATCCTGATGTCCTTATAATCACAGTTCAGTGCAAGCGCCAGAACTTGGATAATGGTGTTGATGTCCGTCTGTGACAGGTTCCGGGCAATCTTGGAATACAACAAGACGCGGTACACTTCATCTGTGGCCGCGCCGCGTGGCTGTGCTATATTCTGACCGATCCGGTCCAGTGTCGTTCCTTTGGCCTTGTCGATGCTGCGCCATTCTCGGATGGTTTCCAAGGTGTCCCCGACCTCTTTAAGTTGGCCGTACATAATACTGATCAGCTTGCCAATGTTCGAATTCGGGTCCTTGTTGAACACATCCGCAAATCGACCCAACATGTCTTTCATGCTAAACATGGCTTGTCACCTCGATATAGTCCGCTGTCGTCTGTGCGACCTGATACGGGGCAATATCGACGTTCTGACTGAGCATGTTGTCGGTACTCTTTCCAACGGTTACAGCCACGTCCTCGACTCCATCCACCGAATAAACGGCGCTGATTAGGCGTGTAAACACCACAGCCCCGCCCATAGACAACCCGTTATAGTAGCTCCCGGCAGCGTCTTCACCGCCGATATACCGAATAATGGCGTTCTTGATTTGCTCGTCCCCATCGGATGGGTACCGGTCGTTTTTCGTGACCACCACATTTACGTGAATAGGCACCTCTTCGGCATGGCTGAATTTGACTGTGTGTGGATAGCCGCCAAGGTCAAGAACCTCTACGCTGATATCTCCATAGGATTCAATGCCCCCGGACTGCTTGGAAAAGATCGTTTCGGCAACTTCCTGATCATCACCGCCTAACACATAAGCCTGAAAAGACTTTGGCGGCCTTCCTTCGGCGTCCGTCTCCATGGTGTTATTCTCGATCACAGCGGCGGCGCGCACCTTTTCCAGCCGCAGCAGCGCGCCCCGTATGGCGTCCACAGAAGCCGAACCACCACCGGCCACGGACAATTCATACCTAGAACGAAATTCCGCGTCAGTTTCTTTTTCACGGCCTCCTGTGATACGATCCGGATTTGTCACGCCTGTTACGTCAGGGTTAGGGTTAACTATCACCGTGACCATCCCGGCAGCAACATTACCAGCTTGTCCGGGTTCAATAGCTTCGATCTTCACAGAGACAGTCCCATCCGTCCCGACTGTGAAGCTATCCAACGTCTCATAGATAATCTCGGTTTCGGTCGATACACGAAATCCGGCATCTTCTGTATGTCCTGGTGTTCCTGTTATGGTCACCGAACCAGAAGCGTATTGGTCCAGGATACGTGTAATCCCAACATACGGCCCAAGACGGTCCAGGTTGTTCCCGGTAGCCATGGAAACATATCCGCTGTTGTATACGTCTTCTGCCACGCCCCATATCTTCGCCATAAACCACGCATGAATCCGCAGCAGAATGCCCAGGAAAGACCTTTCTGACGTGTTCACCTTCTCGCCGTATACTTCTTTGGCCTTGTCCTCGGCTTCCGCAATCAAGTCATCAAACCGTTTACGCTGGAATCCTTGTTCAGTCAGCACCTATATTCACCTCCCTTTGAATGACTTCGCCAGTTACGGCAGTAGCCCGGAACGTGATTTCCTGGACCCTTGTGGTCCCGTTCGGGTTAAATGTCACTTCTTCCACGCTGGCTATTCGGTCATCTTGCAGCAATCCCCGGGTGATTTCATCCCTCATTTGCTCTTGGTTCAGGTTTTTCCCAAGGAAAAGGTTGAAGTCTATACCTATGTCCGGGTTTAAAAACCACTCCCCGGCATTGGTCCCCAAACCAATCTCGCTGCATTGAGCCAGTTCTTCCGGCCCCTCAATCACGACCAAATCGCTAGAATCATCAAATACTATATCGCCATCTATCAGTTTGAAAGACTGCATCCAAGCACCCCCATTACAACCGCGTCATTGACATCATGCTGCCGGTCTGTGCTGGCCGTTGCCACCGAACCATTCAACGCATTTTTGATTTCCCGGTCCGCACAGACCACAAAGACAATATCACCTTGCTTTAAGTCCGGCTTGTAAACTTGCGGTTCGCCACCGTTGACGGTGAAACGATGTGCTAGGACTTGGGCACCCTGGATCATGGCAGGAGCATCGGCCGTGGTTTTGATTAACGGCTGCACATCGGCCGTACATTTGCCAGAGTCGTATGAAATGACCTTACATAAGAAACCTACATGTAGATCACTGAAAATCTTGTTTTGATAGCTACTTAGAATAGCCGACATTGTGCCCGCAGGATCGGTCTTCATAGAATCGCCTCCACCTCGGTTACGAAGTCGCCGGTACGGCTGAAGGTGTGGGAGCCGCTGCGGACATGCGTCCGGCCTGTAAACTGCGAATACTCTAAATCAATAACTGATGCTGTGGTTACCCGGTGTTGTAGCTGCATTTTGACATTGAACCCTTTTGTGTATTCGTCTTCGAACCGGCCCGGCGTCCCGATCAGGCCCGTATCCTTGTTCAACTTAAACACCGAATCGCCACCACGCCGCAAGTTTCGGATATACAGTTTGTTCTTGTTGATGTAAACCGAAGTCCCACAGTCCTTGCAGACCTTTGCAATGATTTCGGTAACCTGTCCTTTGGCCGTGTAGCCTTCCTGATATCGGTAATCCTGGTTCAGTTCCATTTGAGCAATCGGAAGCCCAATGTACCCGGCCATTTGCTTAATGATTTGACTTGCCAGCGTACCCTTGGCGTAGGCGATTTCCTTAACTTCGCGTTTAGAAAGGTCTTCGCTATCCAGAACATTAATGACCGTGATTTTGTCAACGCCCTCCCAAGTGGTGGACACTTTGGAAATATAGCCATGCAGCAGCAGGCCAATATCACCTTTATATCCGGCGTTCAGCATCAGGACTTCTCCGCGCTTGATATTGTTAATGGTCTTGTCGGAAAGGTTCCAGAGCTTGATTTCGGATTCATTGGGAAGTGGATCTGAGTCAAACGGCACTTTACCCACAATGTTGTAAAACTCGCTCGAGAACTTCATATTTGCCGTCATGACCTCAATCACCCGGCCAAAGTTATTCATCCTCGTCATCACCTTCAATCACATACAAAAAGACGCTCTCATTAAGCGTCTCCCACGTCACTGCTGTTTGTTTTTCGGATTCGTCTAAAGGTACAATCGGAACTTTCGGGAACCGGTTGTCCTGGACATCGTAGAACAAAGGCATCTCATAAACCAACTTTTCCCCTACGGCCAACACCTCACCGTTTTTCTCCAAATTGACCGTGAAGAAATCAAAATCCTCGTTGTAATGGACCTCAAACGTAAACATTTCATCGGCCAAAGAGATGTCGAACCGGTACGGAATGAGGTCCTTTTCTATTTCGATATAATCATAGTCCATAGTCATCACCTATGCCCATGGGCTGCCTTTCTTGAATTTTACCTTTTGGACCGCTTGCTTGGTCGTGGTCTTCTTTTTGGTCGTTTTCTTGTCTTTGGTTTTCGTTTTCGTCTCCGTCTTTTTGGTCTTTTTATTGGATTTGGTTTGCTTCACGCCGCTGTTTACAATCTTGGCCGCTTGGGCCTTGACTGGCGTTGGCAGCTTGTTCACGTAAGACGATTGTGCAACCCGGACCTCAATCAGAGTAAAAGAGAAGTTAAACCCATCTCCCGTCTGATAATCACGTGGCATCGAAAGGCCACTGATTAGACCGGTAAAAGATAGCCGCCCCACGTATTTTACGATTTGGCCTTTATCTGAGGCTTGTACTAGGAAACTTTGCATATCTGCTGCGTTTTTTCCTGTGCAGATACCACTAATCGCAAGCGTCCTTGCCTTTCGCTGTACGTGGTCGGTCATATCGATATCTTTTTCAACCGGCTGGGAAGTAATGTCCACATCAAAGTTAGGTGTTTCATTCTCGACCCAAATGTATTTTCCATCAATCGTTGCCATTATTGCACCTCCGGCATAGGCAAGCCCAATCTGCGGAACGCCTGTTCAAGTATGGCCTGCACCCTACGATCAACCTCATCGGCTACAGAGGCGGCCACATTGGCGTCACTGGCGTCTGCTCTCAGGTCAATGTTTATATTAAAGTCAAATGATCCGTTTGCCTGCCCTGTGGCTGCTCTCGCAGGCGCCAGAGCTTTTGCCGGGGCTGTGCTTGCAGAGGTCGCGACTTCTTCGCCTAGTCCGGATGATGCGGCCGACACGCGCGCCTGTGTTCCGTCGATACCTTGGGCCAAGCCCTCACCCGTGTAAAAACCAAGTTCCATCATGACCCGGGAAGGCGAGTGGATGCCCAGGACGCTTTTTACGTTGTCGGTAATGCTGTTCCCTATATCCTTCACCTTATCGACTACAGCATTTGCCATTGAGCTGATACCGTTTATCATACCTTCTATGATGTTTCGGCCAATGTCAAAAAGATTGATTCCCTTCAGAAAGCCAATGATTTGGTTCCATATGCTTTGGATCTTGTTCCATATACCTGTGAGCGAATTGGAAACGCTGTTCGTAATCCCCGTCCACGTTGATCTTAAAAAGTTCCCAATGGCCGTAAAAATGGACATGGTAAAGGATTTGATTTGGGACCAGTATTTGACGATTAACGCAACGGCCCAAACGGCTGGACCACCAAGCACAATCAGAATTGTGGTTCCCCATGTCCGGAAGAACTCTACAACGCTGTTGAAAATGTTGACAACCCATGCTATAAACCCATTCCAAACGTTGGTGAGCCAAGTACTGACCGCGCCCCAATTCTTAAACACCAGAATTATCCCGGCAATGGCTGCACCGATCAGTGCCGCCAACGCAATCCATGGAAGCCACGGTGCCATGAATGCCCATGCAGCTAACGCCCCTGCATAAAGTTGAGTAATAAATGGGACCATTAATGTTCCTACCAGTACACCAAGAACAACAACAAGTGGAGCAATGGCGGGACCGATTATGTCAAAATTCTTTACAAGAAAATCAATCCCTTTATTAACAGCCTTAATGCCACCGGCCAAGCCATCAACTAGTGCCCCGCCGAATTTTTGGAGCTGCGGGCCCGACTTTTCAAGCCACTCAGAAAACTGCGTAAGGTATGGAAGAAGCTTTTCACCTACCGGAATAAGTAAATTGGTTTGCAGTTGTCTACCGATCCGCGCTGCCGCCTCACCAGGGGTATTGAATTTGATTTGGTTTAGCTCGCCCATTTTATCCTTGGTCATATCAAACTGGCTTTGTACGGTACCCATGGCAGTAATCGTTGTGGCTTCCAGGTCCTCAAATTGAGAACCCATTAAGGCTACCCCAATGGTGTTCCTTTGCACCGGATCCTCGATATCACCAATCATCTGCATAATTTGTTGGAACGCCTGCTTGGCTTGTGGCCCGCCTGCCGCAAAGGTATGCATCATCTTATCCGCATTCAGGCCCAGCATTTGAAAGGCTTGGATTGTTGTTTTCGAACCATCCTTCGAACGGATGTTGAATTCCTTTACTGCATCCCCGACTTTATCCAGGTTAAATGCACCATTTTGAGAACCGGCCGCCAGGGTGTCGAACATCTCATTTGCGCTGAAACCCAATGACTTGAACTGGTTGGCATACTCGTTCGCCGTGTCCATTAAATCCCCGGACTTGTCTAGGCCGTTCTGGACCCCTTGCGCCAAAAGGCTCATGGCCTGATCACTCGTAATACCAAATTGTTTCATCATGGTATCCGAAGTTTTGACCGACTCGGTCACTTCAAAACCAAAAGCATCCCTTAGCAACAATGCACCCCGGGTGGTCTGTTTTAGTGCATCTCCCTGTTGCCCTGTGATCTGCATTGTCGTTGTGAGCGCCTGACCTAGATCATCCCAACTTTCACCGAAGTTCTGGTTGTAAAGGTCCGTTGCGATGGCCTTTGTGGCTTCCATTTGTTCGTTTGTGGCCCCGGTCGCCATTTGGATTTGTGACATGGAGGTTTCGAAATTCGCCGCAGCCGCTGTCGCCGCAGCCGCAAAACCGGCCATAGCAACGCCCGCAGCCGCACCAAATGCAACCACTTTGTTTTGAAGGACACCTACTTGTTTTTCGGCCTTCCTCAGTGCGCTATCCCCGATTTTGAAGCCCACGGCAAACATAAGGTTGCCTATGATGCCACCGGCCATATCTGTATCACCTCACAATACAAAAAGAGCGCCGCTTGGGCGCTCATGTTTTGGGTTTGCTTTTATTCATTTCTTGCCGCTGTTGTTTGATATGAATATCCAGTGCCGCGTTTGCCTCGGCAATGTCATCATCGTCCATAAGATCCAGGTCGGAATAGGAAATGTTCATATCCGACAGCAGCAACCGCCATTGTTGCCAGCGTTCTTTAGCCCTCCGATGGGCCTCCTTCTTGCTGATCATCGCCATCACCTTCCTGTTTATCCTGACCAGTTACGAAGGAGTACGCCGCGTTTATCACCTCGGAAAATTCGCTGTAATCCGAGAAGTCATCAATTTTGAGCTTAGGAGCCACAACAACAGACTTTAGAATTTCTTCTGCAAGACGCTCTTCCAACACAACACCATGCTTATTTTTGCTGGCATCATTGATTTTGGAGATAGTCCGCACTCCTGGGTGCTGGAAAGTGTACTCCTTACCGGATTTGGATGTGTAGTTTTTTTGTTTGAAGTTCATGGGAAATTGTCTCCTTTAATTTTGGGATTTTGGATTAAATGATGGTGTGGTCAAGCATTTGGATTTCGTATTCCCGGTCCTCGGCTTCGTTGCCATAGGTCCGTGTTGCTGGTTTTTTAACGAACGCCCGAGTAGAGGTAATGCTTTCTTTCGGGTCACCGTTGTAAATCACGGACACAGGAACTTCCTCACCGGTTACGGCCAATTTATCCAGGTAAGCCACTTGGGGGCTGGAAGACAGCAGAGTAATTGTCAATGTCGCCAGAGGGTTATTGACCTTACTAGTAATCACATCACCCTGTGCGCCGACCTTCGCCGTCTTGCTGTCCTCGTCTTTTTCCCATTCGGCCAAATCCTCGGAAAACCCGGTAATGTATACCCCGCCGACCGTGACGGTAAGATCCATTGGATCATATTGCATGGTTTATCACTCCTTACAGCTTGATTAAGCCTTTGATTTTTGATTTATGGATGGCACCGGCCAGTTCAAAAGTAAAAGACCCACCGTTATACTCGCGTTTTTCGCGGTCGGTAGGGTCTACTTGGGAACGCGTTTTAAAGGATGTGCTGTACAAAGGTAAACCGTCGTCATCGTGGGCGATCATGCCGTTCAGGTCAGCCCGGTTCAGTACCGTTTTCACCTCTGCCTCGATCTGTGCAATCCCGTTATTGTCATAGCTGATTTTCTTGGTCCGGTTGAAAAGCTTCTGAACATTCGTGCCAATGGATTGAATGATGAAATCCTCAGACTGAACAATATCGATGAACTCACCCGAAACCGTGACACCATTACTGGTCACGTTGTCTCCAGCCTTGGTTACATACGTATTGGCGTTGTATCCGTGGATTTGATCAAGCTCCGTCTTGGTAAGCTCCAATGGTTGAAT
Organism: Paenibacillus sp. SSG-1; assembly: GCF_002224835.1. Taxonomy (NCBI): domain Bacteria; kingdom Bacillati; phylum Bacillota; class Bacilli; order Caryophanales; family Paenibacillaceae; genus Paenibacillus; species Paenibacillus sp. SSG-1. Next base: position 1,900,917 of record NZ_MBRK01000001.1, on the reverse strand, counting down.
ACCATTCAGGTACTTGAACTTCCAAGTCAAACTTCCCGCAAGCGCCGAACCGGCACGGCCCACCCAAGCTGCTTCCGGATAATTGGACGTGTCTTCGTGGTAAAGGATTGCCGTCCGTTTGTATTTCTTTGAAAAAATGTTTCCGAGGTCTTCCAGTTTGCTTGTGCTTGCGAAAAACAACCGGGTGTCATCGGCTTCCACCGCATCCGCAATGGCCGTAATATTCGCCAATGTGCTGCTGGTAGACAAGAGATAATAAAAATCCTTGTCAAAGATGGTAGGGAGGAAATCCGCAAGCGTTGAGTCTGTTTTATACAGCATAACAGCAACTGAATCAGGCGAATCGTCCCCCTGATTAAACAGTGCAGAGGCCGCTTTGTATACCTCCGAGTTAATCGCATGATCTACAACAACATCATCCAAATCGTTATAGACTTTGAATTCCTGGCCGTTTGCGCTGGACCCTAGAATCAAGGGTCTGCCCATTCCGGTAACCGGCGTGGGGCGCTGAATTTCAATGACTACTTGCACATCATTGTTGTTCAATTTCTTCAACTCCTTTTAATATTCGCTTTTTCGATTGGAATGAAAGGCTGGTCCGTGGTATCGGTTGTTCTGATGTCCACATCAAACCCCACGCGGCGCTCCCACTCTTCCCCGATGTTAACGTCACGGTTTTGCACAACGCCGATGTCTGAGACAATCACATCCAGATCCTTTAAGGCTTGGTAACCGTCCGTTTTGAACCAGTCCCGCGCCTTCATAGCGTTGATCGAGCTTGTCGCGTTGTCGTCGGCATACGACAAAATAGAGACGGTAAAACCCACTGACTCTTCTAGGATTTGCCTGTCCCCTTCCTGGGATTTCATGATTCTTCCGCCCGGATCCGGGCCGTCTGAAATGCTATAGGTAAGAAATGCGCCTTTAGGGATGTCCCCGCCGCCGTTCATATTGATGACCGGCAGCCCAAGCACATTTTTCAAACCCTGCACCAAGGTCTTACGGATTTCATTGTACGGGATCATTGGCGATCACCTTTTTAAGAATGTATTTGTTCACATCGCTGTAATCCCGGATTTCGGGAGCGTCCACGGTATATTGGATACCCTTGTATTCGATCAGGTCCCCGGATTGGTGGAAGGATACCGTATACAAAGCCCTGTCTTCGGCTGTGTACCGGCCTCCCTCGGCCTGTTGTAGTTTGGCATCCACCGGTTGAATAACGCCGTAATGGGCTTCCCTGACCGTCTGAGAAGGTATAGGGTCCCCGTGATCGTCGTACTCTTCCGTTTTACCGGGCCGGACCAAGGTATAAGGCACGTTATACTTGCGTGTAACATCAGCAAATTGAAATCTTCGCATCACATCACCTCTTCCGTACCACGACAAATGTCAGGGAATCACGCAGTTTCTCTTCCTGCCCAACCAGGATTTTGTTGCTCCCTTTTCGCCTCGCGTAGATTGGATTAAGGGACGGCTGCCGTATTTTGTCGAAGTTTTGAAGCATTTTTTGCAATCCGGTCTGGCCCACTTTGTCCAACAAGCCGTGTGCCGTTTCATTCTTCAGAATGATTTCGTTCACTCCGGCTTTGACTAGCCTCGATATGGCCGCCTGCGCCTTTCGCTTCCCACCTGAAATAAATGGGCGCGCCGGAATGCCAGCCGCTAATGATCCGAATTCATGAATGGCTGCAATCATAGCCGTTTCGGCATCGCCGGACGCCCCGATATGCACTTCATACTTTGTCAGCTCTTCGAGTTTCTTCAGGATATCCGGCAGATAAGTTACCTCTGTAACGTTGACATTAGCCCGTCTGGTGCTTCGTCTCGTTGGCCTCGGCATCTAATCGCCTCACATATCCGGGCGGACATGGGGAGCCAGCAGCGATTTTACCGCCATCGGCATGTCCATTTGGTCCGCTGCATAAGAAACAGAAATGTCACCTACCCGTTCAGAGGTTACCCCATGTTCCCGTTGAAGGTGCTTTGCCAGCAGTATGCAGGCATATTCGATGGTTTCAGGTAGCGTTGAAGGGTTCGCCTCGGTCGCTTCTTCCGGTAGCACGTAACCGGCCATGTAAGTGATTGAAATAGTCCTGATACCTACCGGCCAGCCATCGGAACGGTATAATATACCGTCATCCAATGCCTCTATTCCATCAAGAATGTCACCATCTACATCTGCTGAAATGGTATGGACGGGGTAATTAGGGAGGCGTATGAAGCCCCCCTTTAACCCGTCAACCTTTACGGAATAGGTCTGTTTTTTGAATTTCCTTCTGCAATATTCCTCTATAAATTGAGAGGACACCATCAGAAGGGTCTTTAAATCCTCATCAGGGATGTCCAAACCGATCAGGGACTTAGCTTTCGCTAGTGTTGTTAGCATCTAGCACACCTTCCTAATCGTTTTTCTTTTCTTCCTTGGAATCTTTCTGTTCTTCCGTAACTTCCGTAATATAACCGTATTCCAGTAGATAGTCGGCGCGCTCTTTGCTTTTAGGCTCGTATTCTTCGCCGACATTGTACAGGTTCTTTGTTTCTTTGTCCCGAAATAGCTGAAGGACTTCATATTTCTTTTTGGCTGCCATAGTTTATTACCTCCTGTTTATGAGAATAGGGCGGATGAACCGCCCTTAAACTGTAGGTGCAATATCAATTTGACCGTAAACCACTGCGCCTGGATCCCAAATCTTGATGTCATCACGCATAATCGTTCTGAGGTCAGTAGTATCTCGCTTCCAAGCGTCTCCACCCTCTTTGGTGGATGCCAACTCGAAGAATTTCCGAGAGAACAGAACGACACCTTGCTTCAGGTCACCCACGATAAACGGCGCTTTGTTAGTAACCGTTGGGAGATAACGGTTAGCAGCAACAATGATTGGCAAACCTTTGTAAAGTTTGCGGCCCGGCTGAGTAATGTCATCCTGCAATAGATAACGACCATTGGCGTCTTTTTGTCCATCAAGCCAGTCGTAACCGTCCTGGTTGGTTAGAATTACGCTGCTTGCCGCAATTGCTGGATCAAGAGAAATGTTCACTGCTCGTCTCACGGCGTCCAAATCAGCAAATGCCGTTTTTGTAAAGGTATCGAGCATGCCGGTCACAAGCAAATTCCGAGTAACGACAGCTTTGCGGCCAATCCAATCCGTAATGTAAGCAATGATGTTTTGGTCTGTGTCAGCAAGCAACTCGTTAGTGATCGGCAGGATACCGGCACGCTTTTTAACTGCATACGAAATGTTTTGGAATTTCGGGTTGTCCATATCTGGAATAATTCCATATTCCTCGACCAGTTGGAACGGTGTCATGTCTTCGTTCTTTTCCAGGACGCGGCTGCCGGAAAGAGTATTTACGTTCTGGACGTTGACATATTGCGAGAGGTCATTGAAGGAACGCATTACCTTATTGATACTGGTCTGAATGTCTTTAGGAACAATCAGTCCGGCATCCCCATCAACTTGACCGGTTGCTCCGCCTTCATGCATTACCGCGCGTTGCTCGTATTCACGAATGATGCTGCGCTCTTCCGAAGAAATGCTGCGGCGACGAAGCCCCTTCAGAAACACGTTTTGATATTCTGTTTCAAGTTCTTCGTCGCTGCGGCGTTCTTGTGGGTCGTCAAGTCCTCGGCCGGGCTTGTAGTCACGCTCTTCGCCTTCTTCAAGACTGCGTTGCAGCTCAATTTTCTTTTGCAGGGAACGTACATCGTTCATCCGCTTTTCGGCATCATCCACTTTGTCCTGAGCCATGAAAGATCGCACTTCACCTTTCATCGTTTCCAGTTGTTCGAGCATCGCTCTCAATTCTTTAGTCATTGTATACCTCCGGTATAATTTAATTTTAGGTACAAAAAAAGAGCAGATCAGATTAGATCAAGCTCCATGGCTAACTTCCGCTTGCGATATTCATTTAAAGAACGTTTTTCTTCCTCTTTGAATTCTTGCAACGACCGGGCCGAAACTTCATTTGCCGGGTATGCTGGGAATGCTACAGGAGAGATTTCGAATAACTCAGCGTTTAAAATCGAACGCTTGTATACTTTGCCGCCCTCCCGATCTTCTGACGACCATTTGTCTTTGGTAACACTCATTCCAAAGGAAACTCCGTCAACATCTCCGCGACGAATACTTTCCCAAGTATCGTTGCCAATTGTGGTATTAGGCAAATCTAGTTCGAATCTTAGTTCGGTGGGTGTACTATCGATCCGAAGCGTGCCACTTTTCGTATTCCCAAGGACTTGGGAAGTATCATGTGACCACAGGCCGACCACACCCCGAGTTTTTAGACTTTCGTCGAATGCTCCCGCTGCGATCTGCTCGATAAAGGTATCACCCCAGTAATCACGCATCTCAGCACTGTCTGTATCGTACTTGATTGCCCCGGCGATGGTACGTGCCGATTCATCTCCATCAGCCTCACGAATCTGAATCTGCACCGGCAGCGCTCGAATCTCCTTCGTTTCCTTCTTCATCTTTTCCAGTTCCATCACCCCCTTTCAGATACTGTTGACCAGCGAGTTCCAACGGAATAAAGTTGCCGTTTGCATATAACCGGTCACCGCCAGGCATTGGCGGCATGTCTTCCCGTTGCCTTGCTTCATTAGGCGATAAAAAACCGCCCTGAATAGCAGTGCGGTATGCTTCATACCTCGTTTTCAGATCGGTTCTAAGGATGCTGTCAACGTTGAATTTGGCGTACAGTCTGGCGTCAAGTTCTCGATTGGTGAACAATTTGTACGTCAATTCCTGCTCATAACCGGCTAGAATAGCCTGCGTGGTATCAGAATAAAAAGAAAGCTGCATTTGCTCGACGTTATTGAATGTTCCTTGTGACAAATCGTTAAGCTGATGCATCTTGACCCCGAAAGCATTGGCGATTTGCCGGATGGTTAACTGTGTATTCTCCAAGAATTGAGCATCCGACATATTTAAAGCCATAGGGGTAAAGGTGTACCCAATCGGCAGCAATGAAATCCGATGGCTGTTCTTCAGTCCATTGGACATGGATTCGAACTGCTCACGGAAGACCCGTTTGGCATTCTCGTCCATCTGGCCGGTATATTGGATCAAACCTTTGGTTTGAAGGCCCTGCTTATAGAAATTATTAATGAAATTCGCTGATGCTGCGGCATTTTCCACGGTTACCCGTAAAAAATCCAAAGGATTGATGCCAATAAGGCCGTTTAATGTCACACTGCCCTTAAAATGAAGCATATCGTGGGCGGGTACCTTACGTTTGGTACCGTTCCCTACATCGACCTCGTACCAAAGGTCAGTTCCACTACCAAGGATGTTGTAAGTTTTGCCACTCAACACATTGGCGTCATCCACAACCACCTTCACCTTTGATGCATCAATAGGCCAAAGGGCTTTGACTTGTCCGGTTTTGGAATCGAACTCAATGTTTGCGTAAGCATTACCAAATGACCGCTGGGCCTCAATGCATTTCCAAAAGTCTGACGCCGACATATAGGGGTTTGGTCGGAGTTTTAGAATTCGGTACAGGTAGTGGTCTACCGCCTTCCCTACGCCGCTCACATCCTCCTGATACGTCTTTAACGGGAGCTTTGAAATAGCATCGCTAAGAACCCGGACACAGGCAAACACGGCATCAATTTTCAGTGCGTTCCATCCCTTGGTATTTATTGATCCCGGCGGAACATCTAAACCCAGCATTTCCAGCAGTCGCCGATCCTGTAGACCGACTTCCTCAACACTACGCCGTTCACCCATGGACCAATTCAACATTCGCTTAACCAAGCTTTGTCTTTTCACATATTCACCCCCTCCCTGTTGTCATCCCCAAAGGTTTTTCAGGAAATCTTCCTCGGCAAACTCGGATACATCGACCGTTTTTTGTGCCATCGCCAAGGTGATTTTATGGGCATCAATCACGGCGTCAACTGGGTCAATCCGTTTGGTCTTCGCGTTCGGGTCCTTATCAATCTTGATTTCTCCAAAGCTATTACTTACCGTCTTGGCGTTCGCCATTGACCATGTAAGCAGCTTATTGCGCCGGTCGTAGAAGACATTGCCCGCCTCGACTTCGAGCCTGAAATCAACCGTTGCATCGTTGAGGCTTCGGGCACTCTGCACTATCTCGACACAATCCACGCCGAATTCTTCCAGGTCACTTAAAAAGGCATCTGCATTATGTGGGTCATAAGCGATGCCTCGGAGTATCAGGTTATGTTTTCGGATCAATTCCTTGTAATGCCTAATGATGTATTTATAGTCCGTCTTGACTCCGCCCAGCGTCTCTGTGACGGTTATCAATCCCTCACGAATCCACATGTCATACGGCGCATTATCGGATTTAACATGTTCAGCAACCCTAGCGGCGGGCATGAAGCTATGGGAATCAATGAAGTATTTGCGATGGTCCCCATCATCAATCGGAAATTCCAAGCAACCTGACGTTAAATCACCGCCTGACGACAAGTCAAAAGCAAGGAAACATTCCCGGCCCTCCATGTCTTCAATCGTGGTTTCCGATTCACAAGCTTTCCAATGTTCCATGTTCATGTACTGGTTATCCGCGAATTGAACCCACTGATTGAGCGATTTCGTAAGGAAGTTTCGAAGGTCTTCACCCTGCATCTCCTTTGCCTTAACCGCTTCTGAGCGCAAACTTTCCAGGGTTTCTTCTGTCCACAACGGGTTAGCCTTCGGCCAATTCGCTTCATCCCAAACGTCATCATCTTTGTCCAGTTCGCAGATGAACACGAATTGAGTTTCATCTTGATGCAGTCCGGAAAGGATCAACTTGCAATAATTGTACAGGCGGTAGCACGGCGAATTGAGATCAAACCCGGCCGTGGTTATGACTGAAATCAGGCATTGCTTAAGCTTCTTGGTCCCGTCTGAAAGCAATTTGTACATTTGGTTGTCTTTATGAAGGTGATACTCGTCCACACTGGCGAAGTATGGCCGGAAACCGTCGATAGACTTCGTATCACGCCCGAGCGCCCGAATAATACCGTTTGAGACAGTGCATTCAATCTTTCCGGCATATTCCTTGATCCGGAACAAACCGTCTTCGTATTCGTCCCCTCCCAATTCCCGGTCAGCATTGATGAATTTGATACATTCACCCAAAACAATCCGGGCTTGCAGCTCTTTTGTGGCTGCACAATACACTTGCGGGTAGTTGTAGCCGTCAAAGTTGCCATAATATAGGGCTGGAACCGCGTTTTTCAGGGATTTACCGTTTTGCCGGGCCACCTGAACGTATGATGTCCGGAAACGCCGGTACCCTTTGCTGTTGAGCCAACCGTTCCAGCTACCAAGAATAAAGTCCTGGAAGCCCCACAAACGAAGTGGCGCCGGGTCTTCACCTTCCGCCAGAGTCAGTGATTCGGCAAATTCAATGATTTCGTGGGCTTTTTCGGCATCAAAAAAGAACGGAAATTCTTCCGTCCCCTGGCGTTCAAGATCGTTTAGGTGCCGCTGACACGCTTGAATCTGTGCTTGACCGGCCGGAATCCTTCCTTCCACTACTTCATAGGCGTACGCCGTGACCCGATCCAGCTCGGTTACCGTGTTGTATGGGTAAATATTCGGATTATCCACCACGGCCGCCCCCGAACTTGCTGAACTTGCTTTCCGGTCTCTCTTTTTCCTTCGGCTTTGGTACATTCTTCACCTTGGCAAGAGGATTCAGGAATAACCGGTCCTGCATTTTCATAAGCATGTCCATTTTCTTATTGATGGCTGTCTGCCTTTTCATTTCTGTTTCAAAATCACTCGTATCCAGGTCAAGCAAACCAAGGTATTCCGTGTAAGTCATACAATATAACGCAAGAAGGTCGATATCCGAGCTTGCCAGTATCTCAACACCTTCTTCCGCTGCTTCTTTGTATTCTTTCATGCACTGTTTCCAATGCGAGTAAGCAATGGTATTCCGTTTAATAAATTCAGGCGGTTTAACCTTGCTCAGATCGTTTTTACCAAGCTTGATTTCCGATTGCTGGCGCTGTTGTATCTGCGCTTTCGTCAACCGGTTTGGGTTACCCTCCGCGATGTGCAGAGATACCGGTTTCGCATTTCTGCCCATCAGGGCACACCTCCTTTTTCACTGAAAAATCTAAAAAACGAGTTTTTGCGCGAATAAAGGGGCGCGCGGTCTCGGGTGAAAATCCTCTCAGAGATTTGACCCGCCCCTCCCCCATCTCGCCTCATTCAATGGGCTTTGTTTTCCTCTACGTTCGTCCCTATTGGTGTTGTGTTAATCTCCCATGCTTCAGGTACAACACGCGTAGCCGCCTCTCTGAATACCTCAACGGCTAGTTCCTGTGGCATTCCTGCATCCACTGACTTCTGTATGGCCTGTCCTACCTGATAGGAGAATACTTCGAACCAAGGCTTCGCTTTGATTGATACGTTAATGTCCATTACCAAACCCTCCATCCTCTGCGGCTGTCTTCCTGTTATGGCATGACTCACATAATGGTTGCCAGTTCTTCCGGTCCCAAAATAGTTTCTTATCCCCGCGGTGGGGAATGATGTGGTCTATTACAGTAGCCGGTGTTAACTTCCCTTCATTCATGCAATGCTTGCATAGTGGATGTTGCTGAAGGTATGCAACCCTTGCCTTTCTCCACTTATGGTCGTATCCTCTTTCGGCTGCCGTTCCTCTTTGCTTGTCATAGGTGTTTGGTGGGTGGTCATCGCAGTAACCGGTTGTGGTTAGCTTGGTACATCCTGGCTTACGGCAGAATTTCTTCAGCGCCATCCTGTGTTTCCCCATTTCGTTCAACAGGCTTATACAACCATTCACAAATAAAAAAAGCCGCCATGTAGACGACATTTTTCGCAAATATTAATACTTCCAAATGTCGTTAAATGGCGAACGATTGTTCTTGATGGAATATTTTATCTACTGGTAGAATGTATATTATTAAATCCAATTCAAGGAGATGAATTATTTGTCCAACCCCGCAAGCATCACTATTGGCAACATCAAATACAACATTGGAAATCAACATTTACTAAAGCTCGATGATAATGAAAAGCTGTTGAACGCTTACCACCTATCGCGCCTCGAATTAAGGACTGGAATAAATTTGAATAGTGGCAACGTCTATTCGCTTGAGGTCATCATCTCAGGCTCTGAATCATTCACTATCCATGACAAAGATGTCGATAAAGGCGATCTAACTAGGTTTTATGAATTACTTTCAGAAAAAATAAACTTTCTCACTAAAAATCCAGAATTAGTACAAAACGTCATTGACCATCCATAGTGGTGGTCTTTTTTTTCGTTACTAAGAATAAACCGCTTTGTTAAGGCAGCGGTAACCCCTACGAACCGAACCTTAACCGCTGTAGTCACGGCGTGATAGTCGCGTATACCCTAGACAAACGGCGAGTTATTTTATGGTATACGAGCAGGAACGGTGTGAAATATATTCAGGTTATGAATATCAAGGTTTGATGCGGGCAAGGATTTGCACCTTGCATGGTAACGACTCGACCACATACCTGTGTCGTTTACCGCACCGGCCGTTTTAAGTGGGTGTGTACGTCTACCTATTCCGCCACCACATCATTAAGGCCCCATGCGAGCCTACAGTGCGTATAACGCAACATCAATCAGCCGCACAGGGTTTATATGTGAAGCGCTCGGGCATAACCGGTGTTCACCCGTCCTCATCTTATGACAAGTGTGCCGGAGCGCTATTCACCAAAAGAAAAAGGCGGCTCAATGTCCGCCTGGATACACCTCCCGTAGTGTATTCACGCCAAATATCATCTACAGGGGTGAAACGATAGCGAGGTGTTGAGACCGTGCAGTATCGTTATCTCAACATCCTACACTCTCATAATAAATCATTTATCTCCTAATGATCTGCCATTAGTCTGCCAAGTTCCTGCCACTATTTTTTTTAGTGTTCAATTTAGACTCTTTGTTTAATGCTTCGTACTTTTGGATTTCTTGGCTCGTATTAAACTCTGACCGTTCAGCTAATCTCGTATATTTTTCATCCGGGTCTTTACCGAATTGCCATGGCCTAGCTTCTCTTGTTTCAGGATAATTCTTGGTGATTACAACCTCCGCATCTTCTTTTAGCACCGGTGCGATATCCAATTTTTTAGAATCTCTTAAATTGTATTTTTTGACTTTGTACATCCCATTTTCTTCTCCCACAACATCGAAGCATTTTCCAAGTTGATCCGCATACCAATATTTATCACTGCTAGCTTTTACGATTCTAATCCACATTGTACCCGTCTCCTTTTAAGCCGTTTCATCGGTTACAAACACCTCTAGCTGCATTGCAAAAGCCAGTTTATAAAGCGCCCGTGACTTTCTCCGGTAGTAACTGCGCTCTGACAGTGCCAGTTCATTGTATACGTTGAAGTCCAATACATCCTCGTCATCTAAGTATCTCATGTTGATTATGTCCCGTTCCATCCGTTTGAGGCCACGCATGGCTATGTTTACCCGTTCATATGCTTGTCTTAGTCTGCTCTCTGTATCAACATTGAAGATAGCCACATTCTCAATTTGATTTGATGTAACGTTAGTGGACCCGTGATATCTTGGCTCATATGCTGGTGTAAGCTGCGTTTCCTTCCGGACAAATCCGACCTCTTTGTAAATCCGGGCCCGTTCTAATTCCTCTTCAACCCTGCGGCGTGTTTCATCCCGGTTAATCTCCATCAGCGCCAACTGGAACACGTCTCTTGCTTCAGCTCTCACGCGTTTCCACCCCTTTTTGCACTAATTTACTCGATTTCAAGTATTTCCCTCGTTAATTTTACCATTTGTTTGTACTTATTTACAGATATTCGAACAAGTCTGCCTGACCAGTCTTTTTAAACTCCGATGAATCAATAATAATTCCATCCTCTAACCATTTTCCCGGTGCATCATACATATAATGCGGCCAGATTGGAACACCTGCTTTTGAGCGCTGCGGGTTTTCTTTCTCGGCCTTTTCCGTCCAGACCCAGTGTGTTTGTGCTTTGACCATCATGTTACGCTTCCTCCACGATGATTAAAGATACATCATCAAAGTCCATTACTCGTATTTCTGGTACGGCCCCGGCGATTAAGTGACACCCTGCCACATCTTTAAGATCCGCATTTGTCTTAACTTCCACAACATGACCACTTTTGCAATATATCGTTACCTTGTTCATGCCTTAACCCCCTTATAAAGCTTTTCCTGTGGAATCCTTGGTGTTTCGCCTCTTTTCAGTTGGTTGTAATGCTCGAATCGTTCAAAGTGATACCGGCTGACTGGGCAACGGCCTTTAACTCCACGGTATAGATGCCATTTGGATAACAATGTATAGATGATCGTTTTCATGCTTCAGCCTCCTTATCCATTACTGGGTAAAGGGTGCATAGCAACGTTCCTGCAACTTTTCTTCTTCTCTCCAGTTCAGCGTTGTCTGAGTCAACTAGTGGAGCAAACGCTATTGTCTCAAGGGCTTCTTTTAGCTTCTGTACCTGGGCCTCTGTTTCGTACAGCCGTTTCTGTACTCTTGATAATTGCTCCATCTTTGTAAATAGTGCATTTTCAAGTATGCCTCCCCGTTCTTTCTCGGCCCAGTACGCCTTTGTCCTGGCTGTATGCTTATCAAGTAGGGATTGGTATTCCCCGATGGTTACAACGTCTTCTTGAAGGCCCTGATAGGCTAATTCGGCTATGTCCGCACGTTGTTTCTCTGCAGCGTATTGTTGGAGCCAGTATTCAAGTGCGTAAATGGTCGGCTCTGGCATTTGGTTCTCACCGTGAAACCTCGGTTGGATTCCATTGACCAACGTTTGAGCAAATTTAAAGTCTTCAACACGTTTCATATCTGCTTGCCAGTCCCGATTATCTGACATCTGATTTGTCCTCCAATAGTTCAGGGTTTTCGTATATATTGCCGATAACTTCAATATCACATGATCCACTTTTATCCATAAACTCTTGTAACATAAGCGTGTCTGAACCACTTGCCGCATAATAGCAGCCATCACTAAAAAATATCTGCCATAAATAGTTGTCGTCCGTATCAGTGAAAAAATCACCTTCATAAATATCATTTCCCTTGCGGTCTTTGAATCCGGAGTATTGCATGACCTGCGCTATATTCTGGCCTTGCGCCAACCATACAAGGCAATCCCCTGGCTTTTCGTCAAAAAGCATTTGTGGTTCGGCGTATTTATGGCCTGCATGCCACGCTCTGAATTTAATTTCGCGGTTCATTGGTTACCTCCAAAACTTCAGGATTTTCGTAAATGTTTCCAAGCTTTACCGTACCCTCGGCCCAACAATATTTCCGATCAAATTCAATGAAGTTTGAAAGCCAAAGGTAACCATCAGGGAGGCTATCTGCGACAAACATGTAGCCACATCCACAATACTGAACTTTGCAAATATGTTTCGTTTCCTCGTACTCAACCTGAACAATGTCACCATCAAATAATTTTGCTGCATCTTCGGTATCGTCATGTACGCCAGTGTATTGACCTACTGTTTCGGGATCGACTTCAGTTCGGCTATAATACTCATGATCTATGATGTAAATACCTTCTCTTGCTTTGACCAAACTTCCATATACCCAGTAACCTGAGTAAATTCCTTTGCCTCTGAATCGAATTTCACGCATCTTTGTATCCCTCCTGGTATGGATAGGCTAAGCCTTAAAGCCGTATAACATCAGCCATTTTCACTGGCGTTACTGTGTATGTGATCTGTACATTTCTTTGGTATTCTATAGTGGACCCACAACTTCCACACTCCACTGTGTCGTCATCTGCCGACCTTTCCCAAGCGTCATGGTCTATGGATCCGCAATAAGGACATGTTAAGTAATCATCATCAACATCGTCCGGTTCTGTATTAAGAGTTATTTCTTTGATTCCGCACACTTTATGTTCTGGGCTAAAAGCACACCAACGATATGTTCTTCCGTCAATTTCATAAATAGAATCTTTATCAGGTTCCTCGGCAACTTCTTTGACCAATTCCATTAAGTGATAATTTTTATCCCAGAAATGTTTCATATCGTAAATTCTCAATTGCCACATGTTTATCGCTCCTTTGTATCAGGACAGAGGCATAACCCCGCCTCTATCCTGTGTATATGAATCAAATCCAATCTTCCAAATTTTTTTCAGCGCCATTTTCTTTAACTGCAAACCACATAGCATGGTTCGCAAAGAACCAATCCTGGATATCCTTCAGAACCTGTTCTTTTGATGGTTCTTGCTTATACATTTTTGGAGTTGATACCCGCACACCATCAACTTCAAAGATAAAAACTTTTTGTATCATTGTCCTTATCCCCTCCTGTGCTAAACCTGGGTTAATTTAATGGCTTCACGGGCTCTTTGGCCCCGGTCATCATCTATTTCTGGATCCGACCAGTATCCATGGTCTTTCCATTGTTGTTCGTAATTTTCTTCATCTGCGTACCATTCCAGCGCCTGTGCTTGTGTCTCTACTAGCTGTAAGAGGTATGTGATGTATTCAGGGGCGTGGGCGATGAGATTAGCCTGTGGCATCACTCCCCATCCGTATTTACCAACGTGGCAAATATTAGGTCCGTCAGGCTTTGCTTGCACCTTCACTTCGCCATCGTCCTCCCACACTTCCCACGGCCCCGGCGTAGATGCTTCCAGCGCCTTGCGTATCTCTGTTAACTTATCCATGGGTTGCCTCCTTATTTGCAGCAGCGGTCAACCAATCGCAGTATGCCTGACATTCATCTTTGGTTTTGAAGAACATGTCGTAATGTGATTTGATTTCTGAAAACTCCTGTCCGGTATAAATGTTCCTTGGATGTATAGAGTCTGAAGCAAACGAAAATTCCATCCCGTCATATTCCCTTCCTAGTTCCCTGTACCATGCGTTTATTTTTCCGTTTTGTACTTCAAACGATGAGCATATAAATTCTTTTGGTTCATAGTAAATTTCCTGTGTGTTACAATCACATTTTTCACTAGCATCTCTACCTAATGGAGTCTTGTATTTGATGTATCTAGTGTTGTTGCATTTTTCGCATGGTCTGGGTTCTCTGTATTTGGAATATGCCCTGAACAACTCCACTCTAAAATCGCCCATCAATTCCTTAAGACGCTCCCGGCGAACTTCGTTTTTCAGATTGCGTTTCGCCATATCCAGTTCAACAACTTTTTGATTGTACTCACGCTTGATCTGGTCAAGGTTTTGTTTTACCTCCTGCAACTCTGCGTTTTCCTTGCGGAGCCGTTCCATCTCAGTTTTGTATTCTTCCTTGACTGCGTTCATAAGGGACTGCTTAAATTCATCAACCTGCATATCAAACTCGCTTGGTTCGTTGTAAAATTCATCATCGAAATCGTACATTTGTTATCGCTCCTTTTGGGTTAGTAGCCGATCATTCCGTTTAGATGCAAGGTATGATGAAACTCAATACCGTTCTAAATCGCCGTTCCGGGCTTGTTTGAATGTGTTCCGTGTCCGCCCTGGTGCCCTGAATACATACACACCATCCTCTGTTCCCTCGTAAAGCATCCGTACCGACTCGTTTTCATCCGCCAGACAATTTACCTTGAGAAAACTTTTGGCCTGTGAGCAATAGCCGCGAACATCGAAGTTAAAAGGCACTACGCTTTTGTCATCACATATTTTAGAAATTCCAAGTCTCCGGCTGGATTCATCATAGAAAAGGAACAGTTCATCATTTCCAGTCAAACCAAGATCCTTTTGCAATCTGGAATTCAGACAAATCCTTTGTTGCTTATCGATCGTGATAAAAAGGTCATCCATCCGTTTGTCGATTCTACTAATTGGTTTTAATGCTCCCATTGGGCAGCCCTCCATTTGGTTTGATAAGGTATTGTCTACGGCTAATTCTTGGACCGTACACTTTCGGGGTAAAAATTTTTGTTGCTCATACACTATGCCGTCGCCCAAATAAGTTCCGTACACTTCGTTGAGCGATTTCAGTAAATATAAGGACAATAATTTTTGTTTTTGGGACATCCAGACCAAATATTTTTAGTAGCCGGTGGATTGACGTTCAAGCTCTTCAACAATCTTTGGTTCTGGAGCGTATTTTTCGGCCCATCCTTCAGGCTTGATGATCTTTCCTTGCTCGTTGAATCGCGGTTTGCCGTCCGCGTGCAGCTTGCCCATGTTGGCATTGTGAACGATATCGAAAAATGGTTCTGGCTTTACTCCCATGAGGGTAAAAGTGCCGATTGCGAAGTAAATAAGGTCCGTCAAGGCGTCTACTTGGTCCTCTAAAGTTTTGGCTTGCATGAACTCTACAAGTTCTTCCATCATCCAAGAGGAACGGTTGAAGACTTCACTTTTGATCCCCGAATTTTTCATATTCACACATCCGGTTTCAAATATCTCGGTATATCTTTCCAACAAGAATGTCTCCCGGCTGTTGCCGCCTCTGCCTAGCGCTGTCGGCTTATCCGGCATTTCCTGATTAAATGCTGTATGGAATTCCCTTACTTGCTCGTATTGTCTATTCATAATTCCCTCCAAATTGTAAATGTTTGAACACCAGTTTGGTTTGATAGTGCGACTATACCGTGTTACGTGCATGATTTATAAAATAGCGATAATTGCGAATATACCGGCAATGATTATTACGATTGCTGCCCAATCTCTTATGGATTCTTGTTTAGGAGAGGCGGGCCGGATCCTATAACCGAATTCCGTTTTCTCGATAATGTGCCGATCCATTTGGTTCACCCTTTCAAACTATCCAGATAATCCAGCAGAAACATACCTTGCTTGACCAGTTTCGCATTTTGTTTAAACCATTCATAAGGGATGCTTTTCCGTCCGCCTTTATATTGCATATCCCATTTTTCAAGTAGGTCCTTCTTGCTTATTAGGTAGGTTTCGTTGTAATACTCAAAGTGTATAAGAGCAAATCCGATCCCCTGCCACCGCCGGA
The DNA here is from genome assembly GCF_002224835.1 of Paenibacillus sp. SSG-1. Taxonomy (NCBI): domain Bacteria; kingdom Bacillati; phylum Bacillota; class Bacilli; order Caryophanales; family Paenibacillaceae; genus Paenibacillus; species Paenibacillus sp. SSG-1. Next base: position 1,885,012 of record NZ_MBRK01000001.1, on the reverse strand, counting down.
TAAATTCAATTTGATGTTCTTCGAAGTTCTTGAATGGGAAACTCGAAGTACTGTTTGTGCTCTTGGCTTCAAAACAGATTGATTTCCCCTTCCAATCCCCCATGTAGTCCACCGTGCTAGGACCATCTGGAAAGGCGCTGACGATCCTTTTGCCATTCCGAATAACTTTCCATGGGGTCGATACCTTTCGTATGCTGGCGACCCCTTTGCGTTCGTACTGAGCGTTGGTATAGTTGATCATTTCCTCAAACCTCATCCCACGGTTCGCATAATTTACCTTGCTCATACGCTTGGGGCCTGCCAATATATTTTTGGTTGTTTGAAAGGTCGCTGCCGTTTCTTATTCGCTCTCTCCTTGTTGTTGCCACCTTCGGCTTCTAGTACGTACCGTCTGCCGCCTATACTGATTGCGGTTGGCACATCATTTTTCATTTTCTCAATCGTAGCTGTGACTTGCTTTGTTGAGCCTTTTTGGTCCGGTTCTTTGTCGTTTTTAATTAGACCCTTTTGCGCTTGATCCATTATTAATAGGGCGATTTCGTCAGGATCCCGTTTAAAGAAGCGTGATATCTCCAGGATGGTTTTGCCTTGCCTCCAAAGTCGTCTGAAGTCTTCTACCTCGTCCGTGTCCCAAATCATGTCTACTTCTTCCAGGGCTATATAGATTTTGTTCCGCGTCTTTTCAAATGGTCTCTCATGGATCCGTTCGTCAATGACTCCCACTCTTTTTCCCCTCCTTAAAATTTCCGTATCTGCCTTAATCCGAATGTCATAATCAAATGCGGTATTGTTAACGATCTGCTGCAACTCATTGATGGTCATACTTTTCAATGGCTCCATGTTTAACCTCCGCACAGTTTAGGATTTTTTCGAACTCCGATTCATTTAAATTCCGGTAAAGGTCATAATTGCCGCTTTTCCTCATGTTTTCAATTAGTTTGATTATGTTTTGATACGGTCTGCCGAATAGAGCGCCCATCATTACCGGTCCGTCATATTCAAAGAACTTTGCAAGGTATACCCGATCCGCCAGAGTTAAGGGTTTCATGCATACACCCTTTCTAGTTCCACGAACCGCCCGAAATTTCGCATATTGACCATTTCAGCCGTACCTACAGCGCCGTTTCTGTTTTTGGCTACAATGCACTCAATGATGTTTTTCTTCTCGGTCTCCTGGTTGTAATAGTCATCCCGATAAAGAAAGGTGATCGTATCCGCGTCTTGCTCGATGTTCCCTGATTCCCGAAGGTCTGACATCATTGGGCGCTTATCTTGGCGCTGCTCAACGCTCCGGCTCAGCTGTGCAAGGGCAATTACGGGGCAATCATTTTCCCGGGCCATCTGCTTGAGTGAGTTACTGATATAACCAACTTCCTCTGTACGGCTACCGAACCTTTTACCGCCTTGGATAAGTTGTAGATAGTCGATAAAGACGATCAGGTCCGTATGTTTCTTTTTAAGTTTGCGTACCGCCGCTCGGATCTCTTGGACGGATTGACCTGGCTTGTCGTCAATGTAAATCTTTAGTTCAGCGAGGTTTGCCATGCCCATGGTGTATTTGGTCCAATCGTCGTCAGTGAGTTTACCGGTGCGGATTAACTCGCCGTCTATGCTGCACTCTGCCGATATAATGCGGTCGTAGAGTTGCATTTCCGGTTGTTCCAAGCTGAAAATGGCTACTGCCATACCGTCTTTGCCGTTAATCACCGCGTTTTGCAGCATGAAGGCTGTTTTACCTACCGATGGACGAGCGGCAATAATGTTCAGTGTCTGTTTTTGCCACCGACCTGTAATTTTGTCCAGCGCTTTACCTATCGTGCTGACACCTGCGGATATGCCGTTGTATTTTTTGTTTTCCAACAATTCAAAGTGTTGCATGAGTCCGTCACCGATATGATTGAAGCCGCCGCCGGTGTGTACTTGATCACCAATGTTCTCTGCCAAACTCATTAGCTCAGCTGCTAATTCCTTGGGATCATCGGGAATGTCGCCGTAAATTTCTTTCATTGACTTGGCCCCGGTGCGGAGTAAATATTTATCTTTGATGATCCGTTCGTACCGGTTAAATCCTTGGACGGATGGTACAGCATCTGAAAGCTTAATCAGATACTGTACACCTCCCATGTCTGATACACGCTCTCCAAGCTTGGCGACTAAGGACACGGGATCTATCCTTTGATCGGACTCACGCATGGTTATCATGGTTTCATAGATCAACTCGTGAGCTGCGTCAAAAAAGTGTTCGGGTGACAAGATGGATTCATATATTAGATCCGGTTCTTTTAGGATGGATCCAAGCTGCGCCTGCTCCGTTTCGATACTGTGAAAACTCATGCCTTTTTCTCCTGTTGTTTTCGCTCTCGGTGTTCTTTCAGCACATTGTCAAACCATACTTTCCGGTCGATCCCCTGACGTACCCAAGGTGGGTCCACTGCATTACGTTCCCGTTCTTCCATCTCTCGTAAGTGCTGTCGGGTGCGTTCTTTCTCTCGATCGGCTTCAATCTCAGGATTAGCCCGCACTATCTCAGCGATTGAAGGTGCAAATTTGCTTGATCGTATGTGTTCCTTAGCATTCGCCCATGCATGTTCTGAATCAGCCGTTTCCAACTCTTCAATCCAGTTCTGCGCGATGTCCCGGTCAACTTTCCAGTTTGGGTAACTCGCTGCCAATTTTCCGAAAAGTTTCTTTGCATCTTCCCGTTCCAAATGGTTTACCTCCCTCAAAGATCCTTTAAGAAGTCCAACCTTCCTGGTTCTCCTTTGCTTTGTTCAAAACGTTCGTTGATCGCGTTGATGTAAAAAGAAAACGAATTTACCGAACCGCCTTCTTTGACCTTCTTGGCGTGCTTTTCTCTCATGACTTCAATTATTAAATCAGCGTCCACGTCTTTTTTTATAAGCTGCTCCACTAAAGGCCAGTCTTTAGGTTTCATCCCAAAGGTACTATGAATTTCACAATAGGCCTTTTCGATTTTTTTAAAGTCGTCCGGTTCCGTAGTACTTTCTTCTTCATTCTTTTCATTCTTATCATTCTTGTTTGTGTCCGCTGACGGTCCGCTCGTGGTCCGCGATTGGTCCGCCCGTGGTCCGTTTTCGGTTTCAGAATCGTGATAAAGCCCGTAGTTACATATGGTTATTGCGGTCCGTTTGCGGTCCGTTTTTTTGATAATCATTCCGTCTTTCTCCAGTAAGTCCAAGAAAAGTCGAAGTTTGTTTTTGCCCCAATCCCAACGCTCCATGAGCTTCAATTCTGAGGTGATGAACTGGCCGCGTTCGACCTCGACCAGTTCGTTACCATGCAGAAATCTATTGCTCTTGTGGTTGGCCATCATGATCATATCCAGCCAAGCTTCATACCGAGAGAACTTTCGTTTCTCTTGATAAATCCAATGGTCCTGGATCTTCCGGTGAAGCTTAATCCAGCCGTCCATTCCACCACCTACTTAGTGAATAGTTCCAAAACTTCTTTCTCAGGTGCGTTTCCCATTCGATACGGCAAAACGAGATAACTTGCATCCTTGAAGTACACTGGCTGCATTTTGCCTGTCATTAATATCTCGCCGTCGTACTCCTTCACAGCTAGAAGGTAACCTTCATTTACGTATGAATAAATATCATCCCGTTTGAATACCCGTGCAGTCATTCCGTTCAGATCATAAGAAAATCTTGTATCCTTGGCAGGTTCCCCTTTATTTGCTCCGTCCAGAATAGAGGTGTGATCGATAAAAACACCTTTTAAAATTGAATCTGAAAAACGATCATACCGGATGTGCATCCCTTCCTCTGGAAATTGTGCAAATATTGCATACAACTCTATTTGCACTTCTTTTGGGATCTCCTTGAATTGCGCCATCCAATATCTATCAGTTATGGTGTGGACTCCGTCATTCAGAGACCACATCATGTTCTTTCTTGATGCTTTGATCTGTTTACAGAGTCCTTTTATATTCAAACCGTTATTTTTCATTCAGCTTTGCTCCCCTCGTATAATTGCTGTCGGTATTGCTCCGCCCATTCCCGACCTTCCCGGGTATAATCAACGTAATTATGACAAGTCCCTGTATTAACTACTGGTCCACATAACATCGCTATGTCATTGGCTGTAGTGCTGCCCTCAATCTTCCAACGCCGTATTAAATGCGCGGCCTCCAAGTGCCCGATCTTTCCGCAACGTTCACACCGTCCCTGTGCCCTTTCTAACGCGGTTTGGTAGACATCAGGGGTAATCCTACCCCTCATCTTTGTTGTGGGTTTAAGACGGCGTGACGTAGGTTTGGGGGCTGGGTTAAATCCGAAGTTCATAGGATCGCCTCCTATACATGCGTCTGGTACTTCAAAATAGTCTGCAAGGCTGATACCTGTACTTTGATAGCGTCAGCTGCTTCGATACCAGCTTTGAACCGGGCTTCAGCTAAATCGCGCTGGAAAAGATATTCGGATACATTACCCTTTGCCACATCAGGAATAAGGGTTGCCTGCATACCGTCAGCTTTAAGCTTCAGCATCTCCTGGGCCAGCATAGAGCGGTAATCACGTTCAGTCTCTGCCTTTGTCTTGCCTAACTCGAAAAGCGCGTTAGCGGACTTACTGAGCCGCTGAGAGGCTTCGTGTATTTCTTTGGTTATCTCGATAAGTTCCATTAGTCACCTCAAAACGGCAGATCGTCGTCATTGTAGTCAATTGATTGTCCGGCCCCTGTAAATGGATCATTGTTTGTGCTTCTTTCGCTGCTGGATTGATTGTCGCGGTTAGACTCCAGGAAACGGACGTTATCCGCGATAACCTCAGTAACGTAAACCCGTTTTCCTTCGTTGTTCTCGTAATTACGAATCTGAATGCGTCCCTCTACTGCTGTCAGTCGGCCTTTTCGAAGATAGTTAGCGCACGTTTCAGCCAGTTGCCGCCATGTGACCACAGGAATAAAGTCCGCCTCTTTTTCACCGTTATTGTTAAATGGTCTGTCTACAGCAAGCGTGAACTGAGTTACAGCCACGCCTGACGGTGTATATCTCAGTTCAGGATCCTTGGTTAATCTCCCGATCAAAATCACACGATTAAGCATTTGCTTTTTCCTCCTTGGATGTCTTCTCTTGCAATTTATTGGTTAGCACTTGCTCCATGTCGGAGTACGACCATTTCTTCTGCGTTTGTTTTACAACCCAGTCATCAAAACCTTCCAAACTGTCATTGTTAAGAAGCTTCCACTTGGCCTTTAAAGAGCTTGGAGGTTGTTTAGGGGTGTCTTTTGGTGCTTCGTTACCTTTGCTGTTCTTTGCGTCTGGATCGTCTTCATCAGTCGGGAGGCCCAAGCTTTTCAACAGGTAATAGCGTTCGCTATATGTCAGAGCAGAACCATATGCTTTAGAAATTTCATCTTGCTGGCCGTAATAAGCCCAGGTAACGATTTCCCGTTCTTCTGGATTGTCACCATTGATCCATGTGTAAGACATTTCGCCTTTCACCACAAAATCAAGAGCATCTTTACCTTTGGCTGTTTTATAGGCATGAGTGTGATGCTCCCCCACCTGAGTAGATGGGAGAAGCAGCAAATTCAACTCATTCATTTTGTCTTTGATCTTAGAAAGAACCTGATTACCAGACACGTAAGAATATCCGTAACCTTTGGTATCTTTAGAGAATCCTTCAGCAACTTGACGAACCTGGACAATTTTCTGGTAAAGGTTCATCGGATGCTCAACCCACTTTCCCCATAAACCAATTCCACGCCGTGGAGTTTTTGGCCCGACTTCAACAGGTCCATAGCAGCCGTTTTATCCACTTCTTTTTTGACACGGATCAACTCAGAAGGAACAGCGTCGATATTGGTCACCTCAACCCTTTGCCGAGGTTTAGTAACGGACACGGTAAAGAGCATACTTTTGTGCTTATCCAGACCGAGACTAAGCATCCCGGTCTTCATAGCTTCTTTCAGACGTGTAACTTGGTTTTCAAGTGATGTTTTGCGTTGGGAGAGACGGACGGCCTCATTTTTTATGGCTTCCGCCTCTGCCTCTAAGGTTTTGATTACCTTGCAATAACCGTCCAACTTATCAGAAATAGCGCCCTCCATGCCTTGAAGCATAGCTGTATAATCAACGTCTTCGCCGCCTTCCTGGGCAAGCTCGAGCAAATCACGGTATTGTTCTGTCAAATCGTATAAGTTCATAAGGCTTTACAACCTCCTAAAAAATGTGATAATGTGTGCGTAGAAAAATTTAATTAAATGACTACTCAATGATCATGGTTGCCGCCATGGTCATTTTTCGTTTCCAGATCAACTTCCACTTGCTTTAAATCCTGTATCACCACAGGCAGATCTCGCATGAAGTGGCTAACCTCAGATATAATGCTTGCCGCCGAATTTCCTGCGGTTTGCGTTTCGTGTTGTAGGCTTTCCAACCGGTTTAGTGCTCTTTTCAGCGACTCCATGTTTCCCCTCCAATTCACGCTTGCGGCGCTTATATTCTTGATACATCATGTCGTTTCTGAAAATGAATGTTGGTCGGTCTAGCTCCGGATCCTTTACCGTTCCACCAACCAAGGACAAGGCGAAAAGGTCAATGAACTCATGACTACCTTTGCAGCGAACTTGCATTTGCATGTTTGTACTCCTCCGGTGGGTAGGCATCATTCAACAAGTCCCGCAAAGTCACGATGTCAAAGATGCTCATTAGTTTTGTTGTAGCCACTTCACTGTTCTTGTTGTAAATCTGAAATGTCTTCTTGCCTTTGTCGACAATGGCGATATCACCAGTTTTCAGCGCGATTGAAAAGATGTTCATCCTGCCCATTTGCTTTTGCCTCCTTCAAATTTGCACTTCTCCATAACAGAAGCACGAAAATTGCATCCACCATCAGCCAGGAACCGATAATGTATAACCAGATCATCCCCGGCGTCCTTCCCACTTCTTTGCGTTCTTCTCAGCTGCTGTCGTTAATGCTGCGAGCTTTTCACTTGAAGTCAGGGTGTTCCAATCTCTTGCGATAATGTTCATTTCCATTCTCCTTTATCAATGAATAGATCATCTTCTAAGGCTTCGATGGCCTCGCAGATGTTGAAACACCAATCCATATCTCCCTGCTCATACACAACTTGTGAAAGATGTTTCAGTTCATCCAATCGGCGGATGATCATGTAGTTCTGCATCAGATAAGGCACAACCACTCGCATAAACGTTTCGTCGATTTTCAGTTTTCCGTTTTTATCAAGGTTCAGGAATGTTATTTCGGCTAATTTACGATGACTAGGATGGATGGCGAATTCACGTGCTTTCATGTCCTTCACTCTCCATTTCCTTATGGTTTTCATCCTGCTCTGCGGATCGGAACCCAAGCGTCAATGTAGTTGATAACCTTTAACAAGTCTTGGCGGCGAATGTCTTTGTAACTCGGCACTTGCCAGCGGTCTTTGATTTCTTTGTACAGCTGCCGGAATAGTTCGCTTCGTTCTTCCGGATCTGGTTCTAAGTCGTAGACCCTCGTGCTAACTGCCTTTTGCAATCGCCGCTGTTCACCGCTGTTCAAAGTGATTTGTTTGTCGACCTTCTGTTCCACTTGATCAATCCTGTTTTCAAGGACCGGGACTTTGGTCATCATCTCTGCGGTTTGTTGCAACGCAATTGCCATAGCTTCGTTTGGCGTTAGTGTCGGAACATTTGATTTGATGTGTTCACGCATCCGTTCAAACTCAGCAATGTACATTTCTTTGAAACGCATTGCCTCTCGTCCCGTATATCCCATTACAAGGAGCGTGAAGCCCTTCTCGGTGATGATGTATTTAGGCATTTCACGACCTTGACCATTGATGTACGTCGACTCCTCAAAATTGAGGAGTGAAAACTCTCTGCTACACTCCATGGATTTAATATCACGAATTACGTTGTCGTGACGTTTGCCAAACACTTCAGCCACTGTCAAGCTGTCTGTAACTGTTTTGCCATTGTCGATAAATACGAGTTGGTTCATACTGTACCTCCTTGTTCTCTTTTCTGGATCCAGGTCAGCAAGGCTTCTTGTCTGACCCGGCGCACATTACCGACCTTGTAACTTGGAAGTGGGTCTTCCTCCATAAGACACCACTTCCGAACTGTTTTAGTACAAACCCCTTGACTCTGAGCGACTTGAGCAACAGTTAAAGAATCACTTAATGAGTTCATGTCTACCCTCCCCGCACTCATAATCCGGTGTTCCCGTTAAAATGGAGTTTTGTCTAATTAAATTGGACTCCTTATCAAAAAAAATATCCTCGAATCCAATTTTAACTATCCTAGAAAATTGTTTAGCAGTGCCAACGCTCATTTCTTCAGGATTTCTTTCCCATTTTACGTAAGTTTGAACATGAACACCGAGTATATCGGCCACTTCTTTTTGAGTCATGCCTGAAAGGAGTCGTGCTTTCTTGACAGTGAGCTGCATCTGATCACCTCCTTCCGTCTGCCTGTGTTCAGTATAGTCCAATTAAAATAGACCGTCAATAACAAAATCCATTTTAATTTCACTTTCATGTTGATTTTTTTCGCTATAAGATGTACAATCCAATTAAATTGGATGGGAGTGATCGATTTTGAGTATCGCAGAGAACATTAAAAAACTAAGAGAAAAATTTGATTTAACCCAACAAGAACTAGCCGAGATAGCTGGTGTTACTAATAAAGCGGTATCAGCATGGGAAAGTGGCGTATCCGAGCCAAGAATGGGCGCTATCGAAAAGATTTCCCAGCGGTTCGGTATTAAGAAAAGTAACATTATTGAAGAAGGCGGCATGGATTTACTTGATTATAAAGAAGAAACTCCAAAAACCATCGCAGCTCATTTTGAAGGTGAAAATTTCACTGAAGAAGAAATGAAGGAAATATTGGATTTCGCTAAATTCATCAAGTCAAAACGTAAATAGGGTGATTCTTTATGTTGGACAAGCTGCTCTTTGAAGCCGAGAGAGAAGGAATTCAGATCATCGAACATGATTTTGATATCAATAATCTCAAAGCTCTATACATTGATGGGGTGATTGCCCTTAATCCAACCGCTTTGACTTCATACATAGAGAAAACATGTATTTTAGCCGAGGAGATCGGTCATCATATGACCTCTTTCGGAAACATATTAGATCAGAAGTCTATTGTTAACAGAAAACAAGAAAAAAGAGCCCGCAACTGGGCCTATCATAGATTAGTACCTTTAGATGCATTTGTACGTGCTTTTGAAGCCGGGGTTAAGAATAGATATGAATTCGCAGAACTTATAGGGGTAACTGAAGATTTTTTAGAAAACGCAATCGAACGGTATAGAGAGAGGTATGGTCTTTATACTGTTTTTAATGGTATATATATGATTTATTTTGATCCAGTTGGAGTGCTGAAAGTCATTTGATTAAAGGAGGTAAACATAATGCCAAAGCGGAAAAACTCTGAACTTGAAGAAGGCGTGCGTTATCGTAATGGAAAGTATTCATTTAGATATGACATCATCGATCCAGCAACGGGTGGAAGAATCCAAAAGGAAACACCTGGTTACTCAAGCATGAAAGAATTAAAGCCTGTGATGATCAAAATTCAGGCAGAACTTCTAAATGATAGTTATGTCGAGAATAAAAACATAACCGTTAAAGATTGGATTGAAGAGTGGTTAGATTTGTACAGGGCAACAGGAAAGGTTAAACAAAGAACAATCAAGACAAGACAGGATAGTTTGTATCGACTAAGAAACAATATTGGCGGGTTGAAGTTAAAGGATGTTGATCTTGTAATTTATCAAAAGATCCTTAACGATATGAAGAACAAAGAAGGTTTAAAACGGTTAACAATTTCTTCTTTCCATACTGCATGTACAATGCTTTTTGAGAAAGCAGTTCAGATGGAATTGATCAAGAAAAACCCGATTAAATATGCTGAAATCCCATCTTATGCAAAAACAGTTGAAGACTTAGAAACCGACAGTGATTTGCCTAACTACCTGGAGAAAGAACAACTCGCACATTTCCTTCGCACCGCAGCTACTATGGATTGTCCCCAAGGTTTTCATGGTTTATTTACACTAGCATATACAGGAATGAGAGTTGGGGAGCTTTGTGCCCTTCGTCCTACTGACCGCGACCGGATCAATAAGACGATATCTATAACGAAAACTCTGTACGAAAAGATTTCATATTCCAAGATGGAGATCAACACACCAAAAAGCGTAAGTTCAATTAGGAAAATAGATGTTAGTGAAACTGTAATGAAGATTCTAGATAGGCAGGATGCTTGGCGGGCAGAATTTAAGATGTCTAGACGGAACGAGTATTATGATGGACCAGAGTTCCTTTTTGTAAACGAATATAATTATCCAGGCTGGCCGGCGAGACTTAAGTTCTTTGAGCAGTTCATGAAAAAAGTACTCAAAAAAGCCGACTTACCTACCAACTTAACACCTCACTCTCTCCGACACACCTATACTTCACTAATGGCAGAAGCAGGTGTAGATCACGAAGCAATCCAAAGATTGTTGGGACACAGAAATAATGAAATAACAAAACGTGTTTATCTCCACGTAACACAAGCCAAGAAGAGAGAAGCAGTCGAAAAACTGGATGCATTAATGAACGGACTCCTCTAAAAACGACTTGTGGGTAGATTGTGGGTAAACAATCTGCCCCACCACAAACAAATCCTTACGTATCAAGGTTTCCCGGAGATACGTGTTACCATGGCCCACATGGCCGCCCATGTCCCCGAACGTAATCCGCTCGACTTTGCCGCTGCCGAAGTGAATGATTTCGATTTCGTTTTTCTCCATCGCTCCGCGGATTTCCCCGGTCGTGCCCATCAGCTTGATCGTGCGGCTGACGTCTCTTGTAAATGCGCTCATCGTAAACGCAGCCGTGATACCGCCCTCAAACTCGAGATTCACGACCTGATGGTCGACGACATCGTTATCGCAGTGATATACGCATCTGCCGTATGGCCCTTCCTGCAGCGCTTTGTAACGGGCTTCGTAGCTCATGTCGTCACTGATGGCCGAAGTCGGCCAGTTCGTATTATCGGTTAAATATTGATCGGGCGCATAATAGAGGCATTCATCCGCGACCGGACAGCCGTCCAGACAGCGGAGCGGAGCTCCTTCAGGCGCTTCGGATGCCGTAAAGTGGCTGAGCGTGCCGAAGGAAGATACTTTGACGCAATCCGCACCGGCAAGCCACAGCAGAATATCCAGGTCATGGCAGGACTTGGCCAGAATCATCGGACTGGAGTCCTCCTTGCGGCGCCAATTCCCTCTGACAAAGCTGTGCGCTTGATGCCAGTACCCCACATTCTCATTATGCTGGATCGACATCAGCCGCCCGATCGCACCTTCTGCCAGCAAGCTTTTCAGCGTCTGGAAAAACGGCGTATACCGGAGGACATGACAGATGGAAAACACAAGTCCGGCTTGCGAAGCCATCTCCCCCATCCGGATGCATTCCCCGGGATCGGGTGACATCGGTTTTTCCAGCAGCACGTGATAGCCTGCCTGCAGCGCCTGCATGGTCGGCTCGAAATGCTGTTGATCCTGGGTACAGATCAGCACGGCGTCGGCCATCTTCGGAGCTTGGAACAGATCGTCCCAATGCTCAAAGCACATCGAATCCTCCAGCCCGTGCCTCGCCTGAAAGCTTTCCCTCCGTTCCTTGACCGGCTCCGCCACGGCAACTACTTCAAGCTCATGCGGATGCGACAGCGCGTATTCCAGGTAATTGATGCCGCGCAGGCCCGCTCCGATCAAGGCGACTTTTACTTTTTTCACGTCTTCTTTCCCCTTTCGTTATTCCTTGACGCTTCCGACGGTCATCCCTTTGACGAAGTATTTTTGCAGGAACGGATATACGACCATGATCGGCAGCGCTCCCATAAAAATCTGCGCCGTCTGCAGCGTTTTCTCGCTCAAATTTTCCATCGCTTTGATTTGTTCAATGGAGACGGACGTCATTTGGGAATTGATCGACATAATGAGCGTGGACAAATAGGTCTGCAGCGGATATTTCTCCGGTGAATTCAAGTATAAGATGCCGTCGAACCAGGAATTCCAGTGGCCAACGATCGTAAACAGGCCGATGGTCGCGATCGAAGGTAAAGAGACCGGCAAATAGATCCGCCATAAAATTCTCCAGTGTCCCGCGCCGTCGATCGTGGCCGCCTCGTCCAGCTCCCGCGGAATGGTGCGGAAGAAATTCAGCATCAGCACCATGTTCCATACGTTCAGCGCGCCCGGCAAAATCAGCGCCCAGATGGAATCGATCAAACCTGTATTTTTCACGATGATATACGTGGGAATAAGACCTCCGCCGAAAAACATCGTAATCGCAAAGAACCAGACATAGACCGTCCGATACTTAAACTGGTCGACCGACTTGGATAGCGGATAAGCCGAAATAAAGCACAGGAACATGTTGACCGCCGTGCCGAGCGCTACCCGCTCAATCGAAACCCCAAACGAACGGAAAAACTCTACCTTTTGCCCCAGGTACCGGTATGCGTCAAAGTTGAAGCCGACCGGCCACAGTTTGACCTCGCCGGCCATTGCCGCCGTATTCGAACTGAGGGACACGGACAGAAGGTGGATAAACGGAATAATGCCAAGAAGCGTAATCGCCGTCAGCAGCGCCGAATTGAAAATGACGAACATTTTTCTGCTCAAAGTTGGTTTGTGCATCTCTCTGCCTCCAGCTTAAAAAATGCGATAATTGTTGTATTTGTAAGCCGCGTAATAGGTTAGCGACACCAAAACCAAAGATATCGCGGATTTAAACAGTCCGACGGCGGCGGCAGGTCCGAATTGCTGACTGAACATACCAAGCCGGTATACGAACGTATCGATGATGTCCGCTCCCTCATACACGGTCGGGTTATACATGATCAGGATTTGCTCAAATCCGGCATTCAAAATCCCGCCAAGGCTGAGCACTCCGAGTAATATCAATATCGGTGCCATGCCCGGCAGCGTAATGTGAATCATCTGCTTCCATCTTCCCGCACCGTCAACCTCGGCCGCTTCGTACAGCGTGGCATTGATTCCGGTAATGGCGGCGAGCATAACGATCATGTTATAGCCCATCCCTTTCCAGACGTCGGACCCGATCACGATGCCGCGGAACCACTCGTTATCCAGCATGAACATGATCGGCTTCAGCCCCATTCCCGTCAGCAGTCCGTTAACGGGTCCACTCAGGGAAAACAGCTCGATAATGACACCGCCTAGAACGGTCCATGACAGAAAAAAGGGCAGAAATACGGCCGATTGGATAAAGCGGGAAAACCACCGCTTGGTGACTTCATTCAGCAGCAATGCCAGAATTAGCGGAACTAACAGGAACAACACCATTTTAATAACCGCGATCACGATCGTATTCCACAGCACCTGCTTGAAATCGGGCATGGCAAATACATATTTGAAATTGTCAAAACCAACGAACTTCGAATGAAAAAAGCCGGACAGCGGCTCAAACTGCTGGAAAGCCATGACGAGACCGGCCATGGGGCCGTAGGCATAAATCAGCGTCACGATAACGCCGGGCAGCAGCATGAGATGAAGGATATATTCCTTTTTCAGCGTTCTCACAGATGGACCTCCCCGTTCAATCGTAAACAGGAGGAATCGCCAGGACTAAAGCAGGCTCCTCCTCCCGTTTCACTTTATTTCAGGATTGCTAGCGGCAATCGCGAATCGAATTATTTCGCAGCCTGCTGACTGTACCAGTCGTTAACCTCTTTGGTAATTTGATCGCCGCCAAGGGATTTCCAGCTCTGAACGAACTTGTCGAAATCGTCCAGGGATCCGCCCAAAATGATCTTCGTAAACGCTTCCTGCATCAGCTTATCGAGCTGGGCGCCTTTTTCGACCTGCGTTTCCGTCGGCAATCCGAAAAACTCGTTGTTCACGAAAGCTCCGCTTTCCTTGATCTTCCGTGTCATCCCCCAACCGCCGTCTTTCGCCGCGCGGCTGAAGTATTGGCCCCAGTTTACGCCTTTGGAAGCATTAGCCGTGTTGCCTGCAAGGTAATCCTGAGCTGCTTTGAACACATCGGCCACATTTTTGTAGTTCTCGTCATCCAGCGTAATTTCGGTCTGCTTCGCATCGAGTGCCTTGTTGACTTCCGTGTAGATCGTATCGATCTGGGCCGGGTTATAGATCCGCGGATTAAACCAGTTATAGACATATCCGTTTTCCGCTTTGTTTTGTTCCATGTATTTCTTTTTGCCTTTTTCGATGTAGAAGTTGATCATTTTGATGGCAGCTTCCGGATTTTTCATTTTCTTGTTGACGGCATACACTTTTCCGCTCCGGATTTTAGGTACCAGCGATTTGCCCGGACCGTCCAGACCCGGAATTTGAATGGCGATCCACTCTGCCTTCGGGTCCTTGTCCACGTTCAGGTTCAGCGGATAGTTCGGATACCACCATTCCCCGTACACGATGCCGACTTTGCCTGCCGTAATGTCTTCGACAGCCTTGTTTTCGTCCTTCAAAGCGAACTCTTTGTCCAAAATGCCGTCTTTGTACCAGGATTGCAGCTTGCCAAGCGCATTCTTCACTTCCGGTTGAATCAAGCCGGGAATCAGCTTGCCGCTGCTGTCCTTGATCCAGGCGGATTGATTGTCGCCAATCGACGGATACGCCCCGAAGCCGTTAAAGAAGCCTCGCAGATCATAAGCCCAGAAGAACAGATTTTTTTGCAGCGATACGCCGTACGTATCGTTTTGTCCGTTTTGGTCCGGGTCGTTCTCAACAAATGCCTTCGCGACCTTATCCAGGTCATCCATCGTCGCAGGCGGCTGCAGTTTCAGGTTGTCGAGCCAGTCTTTACGAAGCCATAGCAGCTGCGTCGACAGGAACGGGTCCTCGAATGCAGGGATACCGAGCAGCTTACCGTCTTCGGAAAACGTCTTCATCGCAAAGCCGCCGTCGGACTCCATGTATTTCTTCAATTCCGGCGAAGCGTAATCGTTGTAAGCTGCGGTCAAATCAGCAAGCATGCCCTGCTTCTTCAGCTTTTCGAAGTTTTTCTGGTCCAGCTCCATAATGTCCGGCAGGTCGGCCGAAGCCATCGCGAGCGAGAATTTTTGCTCGAATTGGCTGGATGGAACGGTCCACTTGTACTTGACCTCGATGTTTAACATGTCTTTCAGATCTTTGAGGTAAGCATTTTGGTCAGGCGTAATGCCTTTCGGTGTCCGCGGGTCCTCTGGCGGGTTATAACCGAGCACCTCCGTTACGGTTACCGTTTCAGGGTATTTGCCAAGCGGCTCGGGCGGTGCGTCTGTGCTCTTGGTTTCTTCCTTGGATGCCGGTTCTGCGGCGGAGTTTGCCGCCGAATCGTTCCCCTGGCTCGAGCATGCCGTGAATAACGAAAGAGAAATCGTGGCGAGCAAAAGCAATTTCCATGGCTTGTGTAATTTCATATTGATGGCCTTCCCCCTTTGTATGCTGTCATCTTGTTATCGCTTCACGTCATCATTATAGATTCCGAAGGAAAGCGCTATCAATTTTGAGTTTTTTACTTTGCTTTCACTTTTTTTACTTATTTGGAGTTCCGGTATTCCTGGGGAGAAACCCCCATCTTTTTCTTGAAAAAGGTCGTGAAATAGGAATGCGAATCGAAGCCGACCCGGGCGGCGATTTCGATTAACTTCAGATTGGTGTGCTGCATCAGATGAAGCGCGCATTCCAGCTTTTTCGACTGGATGTAATCCTGCAAATTTTGTCCGGTCATCTGTTTGTAGTAACGCGACAAGTAAGACGGATTGAAATGGACATGCTCCGCAATCGCGGTCAGGGACACATCACCGGACAGATGGTGCTGGATGAAGCTCTGAATCTGGTTGATCACCCAGGATTTCATGTCTTCCTGCTTCATTTGCCCGGATTGCGGCGAAAATTCTTGATGGGCCTGCTCAATATCAATCACGATCATCTTGTGGCCAAAAGAGACTCGGGACTCCAGTGCACCGAGCAGCGCGCTGTATTGGTCGCGGATCGTCTCCCAGCCCTTGCTCAAATCGCCGGAAACGCCGAATGACACGGATGCGCCAAGCAGGCCTTCGCATTCATTTTGCACCAGTTCCAGGATCCCCTTCATATACGCCATGAATCCTTTCCAAGCCGGTGCCTCCGGATCAGGGTGAAGGAAACGGCCGAGCAGTTCCGCCTGCGGCTGAAGCAGCCACACAACGATATGTTCATCCGATATGGAGGACTCACAGGTGATCGAGTCAGGCAGGTTATTATGAAACGCTCTTTGCACGGATTCCAGCGCTTCCTGCGGTTTCAAATCCTCCGGGTTGTCGATCCTGCCGATGACTACAAATGCCGGTTCTTCCGCGTTCAGCCGGAAATCCAGCTCCTCGTACCGGGGATCGGCCAGAAGCGAAGCTGCAGGTTCCCCCTTCAGCATCCTTCTGATGCGTTCATTTTTCAAGACGGGAGCGGCGATTTGAAAATGCATGCTGGCCTTTTCTTCCCGGATTCTGCGGCTGTTCTCCTCGTCAAGCTTATGGCAGGCTTCCCCAACGGCCCGAAAAATCGGGTCGATACCCTCGGTTTTTAATATGTAATTGTCCGCACTCTTCCGCAGCGCAGCCTGCACGTAATCGAATTCGCTGTAACCGGTCAGAAAAATGATCCTGCAATGCGGCCAATAATAAGCAATTTCGTCGACCAGCTGCAGTCCGGTTTTTTGGGGCATCCGGATATCGCTGACCAAAATGTCGAGCTTCATCTTCTTGGCGATGTTCAGCGCCTGAGCGGCTGAATAGGCTTTACATACATCGAGTTCGAATTCCGTATTTTCCTGAAAAAGCTGAATCAGCCCGTTTACGATAACCGGCTCGTCATCCACGATCAACAATCGGTACATGATGCTGCCTCCTTTTATGTCTCTGGTATAATGGTCAGGTTGATTTTTAAGCCGCCATGCATGCTTCTTGACGCCGTTAAGCCGCTCTCCGGCCCGTACTTGAGCTTGAGGCGATTATTGACGTTGATCAAACCCGTGTTCTCGATCGATTTTGAATCCCTGGCGAGCTTGGTGTTCAACTGTTCAATCATGGCATCGGTAGCCAAATTCCCGTTATCTTCGACCGTCACGCACAGTTTCCCTTCCCGGTATTCCGTCCGGATGTAGACCTTTCCCTCCATCATGCCGTCTTCAAAGGCGTGCTCAAACACATTTTCCACGATCGGCTGAATGATCAGCCGCGGCACCGTGATTGTAGCGGGGACTTCCGTCTGCTCTTCGTATTCGAAATGAACCCGATTGGAAAAACGGATGCATTGAATATCGCAATAATCAAGCGCGTGACGGTATTCTTTATCGAAAGGCACCTCGTCCGCACCGCTTCTCGTAATGTACTGGTAATAGCTGCCGAGACGCTGGGAGAGCTCAGCAGCGCTGTCCGAATCGCCTACTTTGCACATCATGTAAATATTAAAAAAGCTGTTGTACAGAAAATGCGGATTGATCTGGGACTGAAGCTGCTTCAGCTGGGAGCGCTGCAGCGCTATTTTTTGCTCATAGTTATCCTCGATCGAATTTTTGAGCTTGCGTGCCATATTGTTAAAGCTGTTGAAGACGTAATGGAACTCATCCTTCGTTTTGGATTCGATCATAATGTTCAGATTGTCGGTCTCGATCATATGAAACGCCTTGACCAGCTTGGATAAGGGCCTGTGGATCATTAGATTGACGGAAAAAGAGTACAGGATCATCACGATGATCGCGATGATGAACAGGGTGTAGAACCATGTAATAAATTGGCTCAACGGGCGCGTGATCTCATTTTGATTCACATACATGATGAGCGATAAATGCAACGAACTGACGTCATTGGGTGTAATAAAATAGTTCACGCCGTGCATCTTCCGCATTTCAGGCATACTCGAATTATGCAGGCTTTCATCATCAAAAAGCCCCAAAACCGCAGCGGACTCCCCCTGCTCCTGCGCTGTCGTCAGAACGGTTCCCGCCTCTTTATCCCCGAGCAGCACTTCGGATTGCGGATACAAATTGGCGATTTCCCTCAAAGCCTCCAGCAGCTTGGGTCTGGAAATCTCGATATAAGACCAGACAGCGCCGTTATTTTCCGTTTCGATGAAAAAAATCCGGCTTCCGCTCCTATAGAACGATGGTTTGGGCGTAACGGCCATGAGCGACGAGATCAGCTTCAGCTCCTCATTGGGCGTATTGGTCACACCCGAGTCCGTGGAAATCGTTTTGCCGATGGCTCCGACGTACACGCCCGCATTCACTACATATTCGCTGGAAACGGTCAATGTCGCAAGCCGGTCCCGGACCTGATCGATCAGCTCCACCTCTTCATAATTTTCCAGCATGCTGCCCCGGAAGCTGAGCTTCTGCAGATCTTTGTCATTTAACAGCTGAAGCTGCAGGTTTCGGATAAAGTACATTTCTTTATCGAGCTGTTTGCTGTAGAAGGACGCACCTGCCAAAGATGAGTTCAAAATCGCATCCTTGGTGATGGACATCCCCTTATAGTTAAGCCAGATATTCATCGAAATGAGTGGAAGCAAAAATAAAATAAAAACGATGACGATTTTCTGATACACGTACCACCGTGATGCTTTTCCCGCAGATTGCAGCTTCATGCTCTACCCCCGTTAGTCCAATGTCGCCGATAAGCATGCCATCAGCATACTCAAAAAACTTACTTTTTTCGATAAAATTCTCGCTTTTTCCCCTGAACAATAATTCAGCAAAAACAGTCCACATCCTTCTCCGGTTCCCCTTCGGGATGATAAATGTCCTCCGTCCGGCCAAACCTGCGGACCTTTACCCCGTTTTGTCCTGTTTTATGATATAATGGATTGCTTGCAACTTAGGTTGATATGCAGGAATGGCTTCATCTCACATTTTAAATACGCTTGGAGGATAGATCGCCATGTCACCCGCTAGTCCAAATATTCATCGTCAGAATCACAGAAAAACGATTTGGCTCGTGGTTCTGTTTATTCTTATCGCCGCCATCGGCTTGTCTTATGTCAAATGGTGGCCGTACTATCAAAAAGCATTTAAAGCCGCAGCCGAGCACAGCATCGGATCGTCCATTCTAGGAGCGGGCGGATCGGCGCCTTCCTGGCACTCGGCGGTTTCCTATGCGGAGACGTACTTCAAGTCGGTATGGAAAGCGGCCGTTCTCGGCATTCTGCTTGGTTCGCTGGTCCAGGTGCTGCTGCCTGTCCAGTGGCTGTATAAGCTGCTTGGCAAA
>NZ_MBRK01000001.1:1816449-1865765 GCF_002224835.1 Paenibacillus sp. SSG-1 | reverse complement strand
TGCCTGTCCAGTGGCTGTATAAGCTGCTTGGCAAAACGACGTTTAAGAGCACCCTGATCGGCGGGGTCGCCTCCCTGCCCGGCATGATGTGCACCTGCTGTGCCGCCCCGATTGCGAGCGGCCTGCGCAAGCGCAACGTGTCCGTCGGGGCGGCGCTCGCTTTCTGGCTCGGCAACCCGCTGCTGAATCCGGCAACGCTTATCTTCATGGCTTTCGTGCTGTCCTGGAAATTCACATTGCTGCGCATTGTTCTGGGACTGGCCCTGACGTTCGGCGTGAGCTACTTCGCGAACCGCTTTGCCGGTTCCTCCGAAGTGCCGGAACCGCTGGAGGAAGCAACGGTCGTCAAGGAAACGGACCGCGGACCTTTCCTGTTCCGCTGGGTCAAGAGCCTCGGCTTGATGATTCTAAGCGTCGTTCCGGCATACCTGATTGCCGTCCTGCTGCTGGGTGCTTTCCAGTCCACCCTGTTCCCGGTATGGGTAGGCGGCGGGATCGCTGCTATTATCCTGTTCGCCGTCGTCGGCACGCTGTTTGTCATTCCGACGGCTGCCGAAATTCCGATCATCCAGTCCTTTCTGTCCCTGGGCGTCGGTTCGGGCCCAGCCGCAGCGCTCCTCGTGACGCTCCCGGCAGTCAGCCTGCCGTCCATGCTGATCGTGGCCAAGTCGTTCCCGCGGAAAGTGCTGCTGTTCGTGTTCGGCGCGGTCATCGTGACCGGACTAATCAGCGGCCTGCTGGGCGCTTGGCTGCTGTAATTGCGGTGATACGCATATAAAATCAAAGCAATCCATCCACAGGAATTTCGTGGATGGATTGCTTTTTTTCTTTGGGCTGGATAAATGAATGGGAGGCAAAGAAAAATGTAGGCGATTTTTAGTTGACTACTCAACTTAATTGCGTTATCATTTTCGTAGATCAAGTTTACAAGTCAACTAAACAAAAATCAAAACGCACACTCGTTGCCCAACTGCAGCGGTGTGAGCAGAAGGGTGAGATACGTATGGTTAGCGGAGCATTTCCTTACGAAAAAAAGCGTCAACGCGTTTATGATTTAGAGATGGCTTATATAGAGGTCGGCAGTGGTGATCCGATCGTTTTCCTGCATGGTAACCCTTCCTCCTCTTATCTATGGCGCAACATTATTCCTTACGCACAAAACGCCGGGCGCTGCATTGCCCCCGATTTAGTCGGGATGGGAGATTCCGATAAACTGCCGGTTAGCGGTCCGGACGCCTACACCTTCACCCAGCACCGGGAATACCTCGACGAGCTTCTTAACAAACTTGGGATTTATGATAAGATCACCTTCGTCGTACACGACTGGGGCTCTGCTTTGGGATTTGATTGGGCGCGGCGGCATCCTGGCGCTGTGGACGGTATCGTGTATATGGAAGCGATTATCAAACCCAGCAGCTGGAGCGAAATGCCGGAACAAGGGCGTAAAATATTTCAAGCGCTGCGGTCTGAAGAAGGTGAACAGATGATACTGGAACAAAACTCATTCCTCAATGTCAATCTCCCCGTTAATGTCATCCGTCAGTTAACGAAGGAAGAGCAGGAGCAGTATCACCGCCCCTTTGTCGAACCAGGGGAAGGTCGTCGTCCGATGCTCTCCTGGGCCAGGCAGCTTCCTTTTGACGACGGGTCAACGACGGAGGTGAATGAAATTGTCGCGGCTTATGGCGACTGGCTGGCACACAGCCCCGTCCCCAAATTATTCATCCATGCCGAACCGGGAAGGACTTCGCCATCCCAATTGGATTTTTGCCGCAGTTGGCCAGATCAGACCGAAGTGACGGTGCCAGGGCTTCATTACCCGATGGAAGATGCCCCCGATATGGTTGGGGAGGCCCTTGCCTCTTGGTTGAAAAGGCTGAAATAGAGCTTGGACCAAATCTGCTTGTGGAGAGGAGAACTTGATCAGATGACCTTTTCTCGAAGGGAAGTCCTATCGGATGAATTGCTGTCATGGACAGGTGTAACGGTTAGCCCCCACCGATTCGGCGGAATTGAGTTTCTTTATGGGGGAAAAGAAATAGGTCATATACATGGGGACCATCTGGTTGATCTGCTCTTGCCCAAATCGAAACGGGATGACGTGGTAGCCACCGGTCTTGCCAACCCGCATCATATGTTCCCTCATTCGGGTTGGGTATCTATTCATTTGAAGTCTGAAAAGGACATGACCAACGCAGCTGAACTTTTGCGCTTCAAGTATGAATATTTGGTGAACAAGATAGATGGCATCCGTTCGGAAAAAGAAACAAGCGGCTAAAATCCAGCCGCTTGTTTTTTTGATGTTCTGGGTTGTTTGTGGCAACCATGGTCCGAACGGAAAACGATGACCGCGGGTCACTTATAAATGCGAACCTCCGGTCGCATCGAGCATTTGCCCCGTCACCCAGCGGCCGTCCGGTGAAGCCAGGAAAGCGACGGCATCCGCGACGTCCGCGGCCTCTCCGATTCGTCCAAGAGCGGACATTTCCGCCGCTCCCTGACGGGCTTCCGGCGTGTTCAGCCAAGAGGCGTTCACATCGGTGTCGATAATGCCGGGGAGCACGGCGTTGACGGTAATGCTGCGCGGACCCAGCAGCTTCGCAAGGTGCAGCGTAAAGGTATTCACCGCCCCCTTGGTCATGTTGTAGGACATGATATGCGGAAATGCAATTCGGGTCACACCTGAAGAAATATTGATAATCCGTCCTCCGTCCCGCAGCCGATCCATCGACTGCTGCACGAGAAAGAACGGCGCTTTCACATTCACGGCAAACACCTCGTCAAAGTCTGCCTCCGTTGTTTCTTCCATCGTTTTCGATGTTCCGATACCGGCATTGTTCACCAGAATGTCATACTGGCGGCTGCCTGTCCGCCGGGTCAGTTCGGCATCCAGTGATTCAAGCAGACGATGGACACCTTGGATGTCCTGAAGATCGGCACCGATGGCAAACGCCCGGCCTCCCTGTTCCTCAATCATCTGTACGACCTCGTCCGCTGCATCCCTGCGGCTGCCGTAGTGGACCGCAACAAGCGCACCTTCAGAGGCAAGACGCAGTGCAATGCCCCTTCCTATTCCCCGGCTGCCTCCGGTCACGAGAGCTGTTTTTCCTTCTAATCTTTTCATCCCTGCTCACTCCTTCTTCTCTTCTGTGGTTTGTAAACCCACTGTACACCCTCCCCTTAAGGGGAGAGTCAACACCTGGAGTGAGCCTTTGTCTAAAAATAAAGAATCAAGTGCTAAAGAGTACCGCGCAGCGGGAGGAAGACTTCGGACCTCCGGAATTTTCCGTACATGTCTCGTTCGGCGGCAATATAGACTTCACGGACCGGCTCACCGGGTAACGGTTCATATCCCTGCGAAGCGGCCCATTCCATGACATGCGCTGCTGCAGGACAGTGGGCGGCATAGGGGTTGCAGTCATGAATCAGAGATGCGGCGGTTTCAT
Organism: Paenibacillus sp. SSG-1; assembly: GCF_002224835.1. Lineage (NCBI taxonomy): Bacteria > Bacillati > Bacillota > Bacilli > Caryophanales > Paenibacillaceae > Paenibacillus > Paenibacillus sp. SSG-1. Next base: position 1,862,319 of record NZ_MBRK01000001.1, on the reverse strand, counting down.
AGCCGGGCAGCTCTACAATGCGGACGCGACCGCGCTCTGGCGTCGGTTCCTCAAGAGGAAATGCCACTTCGATGTCAATGACTTCCCTTTCGCCGTTCCCGCCCGCGTCATGCCAGAGAAGAATCAACGGTCCGTCCGCTGTTCCGCAGCCGTTAGCCATGACATAGTCCCTGACCTCATTAACCAGCAGGCAGAGGTCCTGCCGCGGGATCGTATCCCTGACCGAGGCGGCCCATTGCGGCTGCAGCTCGCGGAGCGTTACGGCTTCGGATCCATCCACCGCAGCCGCCCCGACTTGTTCCAGCCGCTGCATTCTCCGGTCGATTTCTTCCAGCTGACGCTGTGCTTCCTCGATGGCGGTCTCCAGATCAGCCCGCTTCATAGCGAGCGTATCCGCAGCCGTACCGGGCGTTCCCTCCTCCTGAAGCAGCGGAGCGATCTGCTCCAGTGTCAGCCCAAGCTCTTTAAAAGCTCGAATGCGTTCCACCGTCAGCAAATGATCGGCGGAATAATACCGATAGCCGGAGCTCTCGTCCACAGCGGACGGTTTCAGAATCCCCAGCTCATCGTAATAACGCAGCGTTTTGATCGATATCCCGCTCATTTTGGCAAAAGCGCTGATTTTAAACATGTTCTTCCGTTCCCTTCTGAGGTATGATCTCAGCTTCATTGTATGGAGGTACTGCAGCTGCGTCAATTAGGGATTGGTAAACACCTAACTATTCTGAACTACCCCAAAAAAAGGCTGCAGTCCAGGGCATCCATGATGCCTCCAGATTGCAGCCGTGGTGATCTTAGCTCAATTTTTAACTAGTGAACCGGAGAATATTCCTTCCCTTCGCCGCCTGCGGGAGCAACCTCCGCTGTATGATCCAGCTTTTTGCTGCCCATAAACAGTGCCGCAAGCAGGGCCAGAATCGCAGGCACGCAGGCCCATGCGAACGTCTGGACGATTGAAGAAGCGAGCATCTCGGAAATGTTATGCAGCACTTCAGGCGGAATGAGCGAGCGTGTCTCCGGAGCCAGCAGCGCATGCGGGTCCTTGATATCGAGCCCCGCCGGCATCGCCGCTGCTCCTCCCGCGTTTGCTGCGCCAGCCCCCGCAGAGCCGAACCTTTTCGTCATTTCATGTGTAAACGAATGGCTCTGAATCAATCCGAAAGTCGTGATCCCGATGGTCATGCCGAGCGAGCGCAGGAAGTTCAGCGTCGAGCTCGCCGTTCCCCTTTGGCGGTAGTCCAAACCATGAATGGCTGCGTTTCCGAGCACCGAAAACGACGCGCCGATTCCAAGCCCGATCAGAATCATATAGATCGTCACGATCAGCCGGGTCGAGTTCACCGATAAGGTGGCGACCAACGCCGTGCCGACCAGGAATAACAGCAGCGTCGGAATCAAAATGTTCCGGTACGGCATTTTGTTCATCAGACTGCCGCCCAGCGTCGCCGTGACGACCGAGCCGACCATCATCGGCAGCAGCACCAGCCCCGAATTAGTGGCCGAACCGCCCAGCACACCCTGGATAAAAATCGGAATGTACACCGAAGCCGCGATAAACGCCGCGCCGCTGAACAGGCCGACCAGGACGCTGGTAGCGTACAGCCGGTTTTTAAACAATCCGAACGAAATAACCGGCTCTTTCGCTTTGGTCTCGGCATACAGGAAGGCGATCAGCAGCACCGCAAATCCTCCGAACAAGGAGAGGATTTCCCAGGAATCCCAGGCGATTTCCTTGCCGCCCAGCTCCAGGGCGAACATGAGGCAGATCACCGCTCCCAGCAGCGTAAAGGCGCCGAACCAGTCGATCGGCTGCTTGGAATGCTCATGCGACTCCTTGTAGAAAAACGCCACCATGATGAAGGCGATGACGCCCAGCGGCAGGTTGATGTAGAAAATCCACTCCCAGGCGATATGATCCGTTATGTACGCCCCGAGAAGCGGTCCGAAAATGCTGGACATGCCGAACACGGCGCCGAACAAACCGCCGAGGCTGCCGCGCTTCTCCAGCGGGACCGCATCGAACATGATCGTAAACGCGATCGGGACCAGCGCTCCGCCGCCAATACCCTGAACCGCCCGGTACAAGGCCAGTTCCGTGATCGTGGTCGCCGTGCCGCACAGCGCAGACCCCAGCATGAACAGAATAATCCCGAAGACAAAAAACTTTTTGCGGCCGTACATATCCGACAGCTTTCCGAAGATCGGCATCCCGGCCATTTCCGCCACCATGTAGGCCGAGGTGACCCATACAAACTTATCCATGCCGCCGAGCTCACCCACGATATTTCCCATGGCCGTGGCGACGATGGTGTTATCCATCGAGGCCATCAGGATGCCCAGCAGCAGGCCGGCGATGACGACCGGAAGACTGCTTTTTTGTGCAGGTTTCACGTTCTCAAACACTCCTTTAATTTCTGATTTCTCTGTAACCGATTCTGAGTGTAAACAAAAAAGTATGACAACTGTATGTCATACTTCTGAGTATTTCCGAATCATTTTTTTTAATTTGGCGTGGACAGCCTCCCGAAGCTCCGTGGGCTCCTTCACCTCGGCCCCGTCGCCGAAGCTGAGCAGCATCGGGATGAGCCACTGCGTTCGCTCCATATGCTCTAGGGTAATGCTGAGCAGGAACGAGCCGTCGTCGAGATACGTTTTCTCCGCTCCATAGAAATAGTCCATCGCTCTCGCCAGGCAGTCGGCGGAAAAATGAATTACCGCATGCACCGGGTTTCCTTGGTTGTGCAGCTGCTTAAACGTCACTTCCTCGGGAGCCGCATGCTTGTGCTTCGTAAAATGCTCGCCCATCGCCTGCAGGTCGGCCATCCGGGACAGCCGGAATTTCCGGTAATCCTGGCGGTCCCGGCAGTAGGCGAACAGGTACCAGACGTCGTACTCGTAAATCAGCCGCACCGGCTCCACGACGCGCTCGGTCTTCTCGTTTCTGGCGTTGATATATTTGAAGCGCACGACACAGCATTCCGTGATCGCCGCCCGCAGCAGCCGCAGAGAGTCATTATACAGCTGCCGGCTCGCTAGATTCATCGACAACACCGGCGAATCCTTTTCGTGCTGGATGGTCTTCAACTTTTGAATCGTTTCGGCCGCCTTTTCGTCCTCGAACACGGTCGACATGCTGGAGAGCAGCGTCACGAGCGACCCGACGTCATACGAACCGAGCAGGCTTTTTTCCATTTTATAATCCTTGATAATGCCGAAACCGCCCTTGACCCCTTGGTAGGACACCACAGGAATGCCAGCCGCGCAGATGACATCGATATCCCGGTATATGGTCCGCTGCGAAACGTTGTACTTCTCGGCCAGCGCCGACGCGGTAATAATTTCGTGATTCAGCAGCATGTAAATCATCGATATGATGCGTTCGAGCTTCAATGCGTTTTCCTCCTGCACCTGTTCGCCGCCGTTCTTCAAACGGTTAGCAGTTCTCTACGCCTCATTATAATTTACAGTACTTCTTCAGCGCAAAACTATTTAGCAGGATGAGCGCGATTTTGGCATGGGCCGCCTTCTTTACGCCTCCACGGTCTGCGGCTCGACGTTACCTCTTGCCGTTTGCCGGTTTTGCCGAGCCTTCAGAGCCGAGCCAAGCAGAACAACCAGACTAACCGCGGCAATACCGGTTAACACGGCTGTCGAATGATTCCAATCCAGGCCCCGGCCGAAGAAGAACATTTCACGCAGCCCTTCCACCATAAACCGCATCGGCAGCCAAGGGAACACGTAGTCGCGGTAGAACGATCCCATCATCTCGGCTGGAAGGCTCAGCAGGGGAGCCCCGAAGAAGAGCAGCAGGACAAACAGCACCATCGACTTGAGCCCTGCCCAGGACAGCACGGCGGAGATCATCAGGAAAAAGGCAAAGTAGCATAGTGACAAAAATATCGCAGTAGCCGTTCCGTCCGGAATATGGAGTCCCCAGCTCCCGGCAAACCAGGTCAGACCGAACCCGGCAATAAGTGCCAGAACAGCTCCCGCGACGGTCTGGACTACTCGGGCAGCGAGCAGAGACCGGCGGTAAGCGAAGTTCAGCTTGCTGATGACGAGATAGAATATAACCCCGCCCAAGATGCTGCCCATCCAGATCGGCTGGAATAACGACACCGGCGCGTTGCCGTTCGCCGTATGGGTGCCTGTCTCATGGACATTTTTTACGTCCTTCGCAATAGGCGCCGCCAGCACGGATGCCTGCTGCACCGTAACCTTGCCGCTCTGCTTACCGGCTGCAGCCAGCAGGTCAGCGCGGATCTTCGCATTCATCGTGTCGACGATTTGGTTGAGCACCTGACCGGCCATGGTGGAAGCCGAAGCGCTCATGCCTTGGTTCACGTAAATGCGCAGCTGAGGCTGCACCGGTTTATCCGTGAGCAGCGTCGCTTGATTCTGGCTGAAATCGGCCGGAACCACCAGCGCGGCATAATATTTCTGTTCATCCAAACCGGACATCGCTTCCTTTTCCGTGTTTACATGAACCCATTCAATCGCCGGTCCATCTGCTGAAGCCGTGGATGAAGTCTGCTGTTTAATCATACCGGTCAGCGTTTCTCCCATATTTGTCGCGGTTCCGTTCGGCAGCGTCACGCCTTGATCCTCGCTGACCAATGCGATCGGCAGGCGGACCGGGGTCGGATTTATGGTCGGAATCATCGCCAAACTAAACACAAATATAACGGCGGCTACGATCAGCGGCAGTACCCACACCAGCTTTTGCTTCATCAAAGTCATTTCACTCATCACTCCTATGCCTTTATAGTTTGTTCAAGATAATGAACATCGCGTTGATTATCTCGGGCAAACTCATTATAATAAGAGCGCATAGACGGTTCAATAAACAATAATCCGGAATGTGCGCATTACTCGACACATTCTTTTAAAGTGTCTACCTCGGATTCAAGGAGTGATCACATGGACGGAAACACAGACCGGCGGATCGTGCGGACGCGGCTGGTCATCCGCGATGCGCTGACGGAGCTGATTGAGGAGAAGGGCTTTGAAGCCGTATCTGTAAAGGATATTACGACTCGGGCGAATATTAACCGGGGAACGTTTTATTTGCATTACCGTGACAAATTCGACCTGCTCGAGCAGAGCGAAGCCGAAGTGATTGAGGGGATCATCGCGATCATTACGAAGGCAACGTCAGAGGATCTGGAAACGTACCGGGAAACCGGCATTTCGGTCTCCCTGATCGTTACCGTGTTCGAATATATTGAGGAGCATGCGGCTTTTCTCAAAGCCATATTGGGGCCAAAGGGAGACGTGTCTTTCCAATCGCAGCTGAAAGCGATGTTCCGGAAAAATCTGCTGGAGAAAAATTTATCGCCGCTGATCCGCAAAGAGAACCTGCAGGTCCCTGCCGAATACTTCCTGTCATATGTGTCTTCCGCCCATCTCGGCATTATCCAGCAGTGGCTGATGAGCGGAAGACAGGAAACGCCGGCAGAGATGGCACGCATTCTGTCGCTGCTCACGTTCCGGGGTCCTTTCTTTGCCGCAGGCATAGCCGTATCGGATCCTAAGGCTTGATGCCAACGACGGTAAGCATGTACATCGTTATGGATTCAGCCTCAGACTGAACCCATTGGCGGTACTCCCGCTCCGCGCGCTCATATTCCCCGCGTGTTATGAATCCATCGCGTTCCATCTGCGGCCCCCGGCTGGAAGCGGTATCCGCCCACAGGCCGGACCGCTGCGCATAATCGGGATCATCCCGTCGCACCTCTTCATGGCAGGGCGTGGCCTTGACCTGTGCAAGTCCTGCCTGCTGCAATAAGTCCGGGAGATCGTCCGCAATCCGGTTGTTCAGGCCAGCATCCTCACGCCAGTTCAGATACGCGGAATAAAACGCGAGCATGCTGGCAGGCGGCTGCGGCGACCAGGCGATTTTTTCGTGGTTATAGTCGGCAATGACGATCTTCCCGCCAGGCTTTATCGCCTTTACCATAGCCTTGAGCGCCGTTAACGGATCGGGGAGCCAGACCATGAGCCTTGAGCAGGTGACGATATCAAACCCAGGACAATCCTCCATTGCTTCCTCAAGCGAATAGATATCGCCTTCCGTAAACGATAGCCCGGGAACTTTTCCATGCGCTTGCTGCGCCTGCTTAATCAAACGGGGGTTTTGATCCACCCCGACTACGCTGCCTTCCGGACCTACGGCTTCCGCGATGCCGCGGGTAATAGCTCCCGTGCCGCATCCAACATCAAGGACCGACATGCCCTTCGTTAACATTCCTTGCAGGATGGGATGCGATAATGCCAGCGTTCTGGCCTGAAGAACATTCGTCAGTTTGCCGGATAATTCGGTACGCCGGGTCATCGGCTCATTATTCATTTGCTGCCGCCTCCTTTTAACCGGATAATTGGGTTCTGATTAAGCTTACACAAAGGACTGTTATAGTTCTAATATATAAATCGTATAGATATAATAGATTTTAACTATAAAAACCGTCATCCACGGCAGCCGATCAGGAAAGCTGGAGGCTTCCCTTCCCCATTATTCAGGCGCCGCAACAGAAAAAAGAGCCTCGTTGTCATCAACGTGGGCTCCTTCCCAACCATACCCTAAACTTTATAAGTGCTGACTGTTTCATTCCAGCCGGGATCCGGACTTCCTTAGAACGCAATGGCTGCCGCTGGCTGAACCTTCGCAAAATCACGGAACATCCCGTTGTATTCCTCGATAATCTCCCGGGCGGTCCTGCCGCCTTGGTCATACGTCGTGTGGGCGTCTTCAACGACCACCACCTCGTAGCCCAGCTGTCCAGCGCGCTTGCTGGTAGCTTCAACGCACAAGTCGGTTTGAATTCCGGACACGATCAGCCTCTGCACGCCAAGCGAATTCAGCTTCTCCTGCAGGTCCGTCTTGTGAAACCCGTCGGGCGTAAATTTCTGTACGACGATCTCTCCTTCGGCAGGTGCGATCCGGGACTGGATCTGCCATGCAAAGCTGTTCGGCTCCAGCTGCTCGCCCGGTTCTTCGTTATGCTGAATGTACACGACAGGTACACCGCTTGAGCGCGCGTCCGTGACAAGACCCTGGATCTTGTCCAACAAAGCTTCGCCGTCGAAAACGGGATATTCCGGTACGAACATGCCTTCCTGCACGTCAATGACCAATAATGCGGTACCGCTGCTCATTTTTGCTTTCCCCTTCCAGAATGGAATTCATTGGCTCTGTGTTCATTCCGCATGCTGTCTTGAAATCATCATACCGGAACATACGTTCCTGGTCAATGCGAAATTATGCTATGCCGTGAACCACTCTGGGTAATGCTCCCGCAAATACCGCAGCTTAATCTCGGTCTGGCCTGCCCCGCCGCCTTCATGTCCGTTGAACGGATAGATGACGATGTCCTTGTCGCTTTGAATCCGGTTATAGGTCGCGAAATACATCTGGGGAGGACAGGTTTCGTCCTTGAGTCCAACGCTGGCCAGTACCCGGCACGCGATACGATCGGCCATATTCATCGTGTCAAAATAGCTCAGGTTGTCCATTACAAGATCCGTCTGCTCCGGGTGGCGGTTTAAGTACTCGGCTACCGCAGCAAAAGCTCCGTGGTTGCCTTCGATCCGGCAGACGAGATTGCTGTTGCTCGGCACGTCAACCATCGCCAGCATAGGACGGTCGTCCAGGGCGGATACCGCCGTCCCGAGCGCACCGCCTTGGCTGCCGCCCTCGATCACGATTTTTGAAGCGTCGATATCCGCTTGAGCGCAGGCAAAATCGATCGCCTTCAGCGCATCCATGTATGCATACCGGTAATAATATTCCCATTTGTTATGTACGCCTTTGCTGGCCACGTTCGCCACATATCCGTGCGAGTATGAAGCGCTGTTGCCGGTCCGTCCGCCTTGGTCACGGCAGTCTACCGACAATACAGCCATCCCCATCATCACCCAGTGCATCAGCTCGGAAGGCTTGCCCCTGCTGCCGGTAAAACCATGGTAATGAATCAGGCAGGGATATTTCTCTTTGTTCTCAAAATCGGGAACGATCAGCCAGCCGTAAATTCTCGTCTCATCCATTCCGCAATACGAAACGTCGTATACCTTCACGTGCCGCGCTGGATATTCGATCTGCGTACGCTCCGGGTCCAGCGGGACCTCCTTGGCCTGCCTGATGGTCGTCTCCCAAAACTCGTCGAAATCGTCTTTCTTGGTGAGAGGGGGAAGGTAACTGTACAGTTCCTTCGACACCTCGTCTGTGTAGCCCATCGGTTCCATCCTCCTTCATAACAAGCAGTATACCGGATATGCCCCGTTTTTGCACCGGTATTTGCCTCGGTCCTCTGATAAGATAATTGGCAACTCCGGGCGATCCCAAAGGTCAGAATCAGCTTCTGCTCCACATACCCTGGGGACGTTGTTTAGGCACGTCAAATTCCCCGCAACACGAAAAAACCGTGAATTCTACCGTCCTACGCGGATAGAAACACGGTTTGCCCGCACGCTCTTCAGCTTGCTTGTCATGCCTCTGGCTCGCCCATCAGCCAGCGGTTTGACTCATTCGCTTCCGTAAACTCCTTAATGTCGTAGGAGGCATAGTAACGCTCCTTAATAAAAGGATCCTGCATGACCCAGTCCTCAACCTCTTCGGCGCTGCGTCCGCTGAAGACCATCACCGCACCGTCCTCGTCTGTAAAAGGTCCGCATAACCGCAGACAGCCTAACCGGCTCATCGCCTCAAGATGCTGAACATGCTGCTCTAATAAATCCTCGCGGAGACTCCCGGTTTGTTTATTCCCTAATAACACCAGAAAGCTTCTCATGAGATCCCTCCATCCGAATGTACGTTCTCATTCTATTATAACGGATCGTGACGAGGGATCCATAGTTTGTAGAAAGCGGCAGTTATGCTTGACGATTCATCAAGCCCCGGCCGATCAAATTGGCGGAGACGGGCTTGATCCCGAGTTCCCTGGACCAGACGGACAGCTGCCCGACATGGTGAATCTCGTGAGCGATCATATGCCGGATCACTTCGCCCCATTTGTCCTCAACGGGGTGGCCGTCCGGATGGACATCGCGGAATACGTTGTATTCCCAAGCATCATTCCAGGAATAAACAAACTCCTCTACTTCCGGCTTGAACGCTTCCTGCAGTTTCAGCACCTTGTCCAGACTGCGGTATCCGTCAAAGCTCTCCTGAAAATCAGGCTTTCCCTGCAGGCAGCGAACCCAGCTCCATTCCACATCGACGATATGAAACAGGGTGTGCAGAATTCCGCCTACTCCGCCTGTGCGGGTGCGAAGCAGCTCCTCCTCCGGCACACTCTCACACCAGCGGAACCAATCTTCACGAACCTGCCAATTATATTGGAATAACGTTTTAATGAGCAATCTCTCCTCTTTCGTACCGGAATCTGTCTTTGTCATTCATGCCTAAACGGCTATTTCATTTACTCATATAGCGCACGGGAGCACAATGGAAAATTAAAATATACCCGTTTTATACCGCTGCCTTTCAAATAGAACGAAAGATTATATTTTTGAAGAGGTGTGGAACCACGAGTCACTGCTGCCCGGGCTTGTCATGCACCTCGATGACGATGCTTCCACTTGCTTTCCCGTCGATGTAGGCGTCCAGCTTCCATAATCCTTTGGCCGGCAGATTCAGATAGCCAACAGACTCAACGTACTCCCGCGGCTCCTTCACAGGATCGTCATTCTGGATTTGCGTCTTCCCTTCAAAAGCCGTCACCTGCTCCCCCGTCTCCCGGCTTGTTCCGATGACTTTCACATCTTTATCCAGCAGCCGCCCGGTTTCTTCCGGCGTATCACCCCAAAAGTGGAGGAGCTGCTTGTTGCTCGAATTCGCTTGTACTAAGCCGTCTACGATGGCAAATTTGTCTTTGCTTCCCTTGAGCCCGTACGGCTCCGGATTCCCGTCAGGTCCGGATTTGGAAATCGTAAACGAGGGGCTCTGCTGCCAATCTTCGTATCCCCCTGCTGTTTCTTTCTTAACTTCGCTGCAGCCGGACAGCAGGAAGACAAACAGGAACGTTGCCCATATTAATCGCAAAATGCACTCCTCCTTTTTTTGAGTCAGGGACTGGATAAAGGGATTTTCTCGTAAACCTTCTGCCCGCCGCTCCATTTTAACCGGATATTTTTTTCTCCAGCGACCGGACATGGTCTTTCAGCTCTCGAATCTCCCGGTATAAGTCCTTGTAAACGGAATAAACGAAGGATCCGATTACCATCAGCAGTAAGCCTGCGGTGGGAAAGAGGAATTTCAGGCAGTACCATACAATATAATACGCTTCGGGCGTATCCGATCTCGTCGTTCTGGGGATCCAAAGTGCCAGTCCCGAGAGAAGGAGCACCAGCCCCGCGGTCATGGAACAGACATAGAGGATCCGGTACTTACTAATTTCCATTCCACTGCTCCTTTCACAGCTCCATCCCTTACTATATACCATATTTTTCAAATCAAGTCTGCCTATTACCCATGATCCAAAAAGCACATAGTCCGCCCCAACCATCCACAGGCTTAGCCATAAATAAACCCGAAAGCCTATCCATTCTGGACTACCCTGCTGTCCACCGTGCCGCTGCGGCAATCCAATGTGGATGAACCATTCATCCACCACCCCGGCTATCCATGAAAAAAAGGAGCAGGCATCTCGCCTGCTCCTTCTTACCGTTTGCTCCGGCCGGAAGGGATTAACAGCACCGGCCGGGACGCAGACTTTGCCTTCTTCAAGCGCCGCGTCTTGCTTGGGAATCGGCTCCCTGAAGCAACCGCCGCGGGTATGACCGCCGCGGGTGCGACCTGCAGCAGTCCGGCGCCTACCGCCTGCCGGCCTCCCGGAATCTGAAGCGCGCTGGCTTCAAAACGGCGCTTAATTTCGGCCGGTCTCATCCTAGGGAACAGCGCCCTCAGCAACGCGGCTCCCCCCGTCACATGAGGGGCTGCCATCGAAGTTCCCGACATCTTGCCGTACGTGCCTCCAGGCAATGTCGACAAAATATCGACGCCCGGCGCCGCGACGGAAATGCCGTTCCCCCGGCTCGAAAAATCGGCAACCCGGTTCGCTCGATCCGTCGCGGCAACGGCGATGGTCTCGGGATAGCGGGCCGGGGCATCGATCAGCGGGCTGAACATCGTCCCCTCGTTTCCCGCGGACGCCGAAATGACGGCCCCCTGCTTGGCTGCCCGTTTAATGGCGTCCTGCAGCGCCTTGTTATTGCCTGATCCGGTCAGCCCGAAGCTCATGTTCATCACTTTGATTCCCCGTTTGAGGCACCAGTCGATCCCTTCCACAATGTCGGAAACAAAGCCGTTTCCGTTTTGGTCCAGCACCTTGACGGCGAACAGCTTGACTTTGGGCGCATTGCCGAAAATTTTTTGCCGTCCGGTGGCTGCCGCGATTCCGGCCACATGCGTGCCGTGGCCGTTATCATCCTGAAACGATCCGCCGGTAATCGTATTCACACCGCCCGCAATACACAGATCCGGATGTTTGGCGATGCCCGTGTCGATGATGGCCACCTTGACTCCTCGGCCCATCGTCTGGTTCCACAGCTCGGGCGACTTCACCCTGCTGACATTCCAGGGAATTTTGGCCGTGTCCACCAATGCGCTTTTCTTGGTGGCCTTGTTTGCACCGCCGCGTTTGGCGGCAGCAGCAGGCTTGATCGCGTGAGCCTTCACTTTCGCGTCCCGCTGGACATAGGCGATACGGGGATGCTGCTTTATTTTTTCCATATCCGTGGAGCGGTGAAAATGGCAGCAGATCAGCCGGTGGCTGTCCACGGCCTTCACCGGTTTGATTCCATTTGCGTTGAGTATATCAAGGCACTGCCGGTAATCCTGCTGCGTTTTGAACACGACGATCTGACGACTTGTTGTTTTGCTCGGGCGGCTGACGGCCGTTTTCTTCAATAACTTCTCCAGCTGCTTCACTGTATGCACCTCATTTGGAGGATGTATTCCTGATAGAATATGTGACATCGCCCGCATTGGTGTGCCTTTGCCGTGCTGCCTCAGCGTTAGCCCAGGAATAACCCAAGCCGCAGGGAGAGTCATTAAACCAAATGGTGCAGATACGCTGATATGGGTGCACTCTGTGCCATGTTGGTATATGTCGGCGGGCTAAGCGATGTATTATCCACCTTGTCAGCCCATCTCTCCAGCAATCGTTAAGCATAAAAAAAGCCCCCGTCCTTCCTACGCAGCATTGACGTAAGATAGACTGAGGGGCAGCACCGTTCTCAGATGCTTTGTTCTATCATTTTAATATAAAAATCTATCTCTTTGCTGATCTGTTTATTCGTTACCTCTTTGCGATCTTACTGCTGATCCTTCGTCACCAGTTTCAGCGGCGCCGGGATCGACTTGTCGACCGTTTTGCCCTGCAGCACGTCCTTCGCCGCCTGCACGGCCATCTGGCCGATCAGCTCAGGCTGCTGCGCCACAGTGGCGGTCAGCTTGCCGGCTTTGATCGAGTTCAGCGCGTCCTCGTTGCCGTCGAACCCGATGACCGGGATATTTTTGCCGGAGCTTTGGATCGCTTCGATCGCGCCGAGCGCCATCTCGTCGTTGTGGGCGAAGACGGCTTGCACGTCCGGGTTGCCCTGCAGCAGGTTTTCCATGACGTTCAGACCTTTGGTCCGGTCAAAATCGGCCGCCTGCTTGGCAATGACGTTCAGTTCGGTGTCGGCCACTTCGTGGAAGCCTTTGCCGCGTTCACGGGTTGCGGATGCCCCCGGCACGCCTTCCAGCTCGATGACTTTGGCGCCTTTACCGAGCATCTTCACGATGTATTCGGCCGCCATTTTGCCGCCCTTGACGTTATCCGATGCAACCAGCGCTTTGACGTCCCCTTTGTCTGATGAACGGTCAAGCGTAATGACCGGAATCCCCAAATCGTTGGCGTTCTGCACGACCGTGGAAATCGCGGCGGAATCCGTCGGGTTGATCAGGAGCACGTTGACCCCTTTTTGGATCAGGTCGTCTACGTCATTGCTCTGCTTGGCCGAGTCATTCTGGGCGTCGACGACGATCGTTTCCATACCCTGCTTCTTGGCTTCGGCCACCACACCGTCCTTCAGCGAGACGAAGAACGGATTGTTGAGCGTGGAGACGGACAAGCCGATTTTCATTTCCTTAATATCGCCGCCCGTTTTGGGCTTGGCCCATTCCGGCGGTTCCAGCGAACAGCCTGTGGTCAGAATCAACAAGAGTGCAGCTGCGATTAGCGTTAATTTTTTCATGATGATCTACTCCTTCTTATGCGGATTTCTTCCGGTCGATCAGGACGGCGATCAGAATGACGATCCCTTTGACGACCATTTGGTAAAAGGAAGAAACGCCGAGCAAATTCAGACCGTTGTTCAGTGTACCGATGATAAGCGCGCCGATCAGGGTGCCGACGATGCGTCCGCGTCCGCCGGACAAGCTCGTGCCGCCAAGGACGACCGCCGCGATGGCATCAAGCTCATAGGATGTGCCCGCCGTCGGCTGTGCCGAATTCAGGCGGGAGGTCAGGATGGCGCCGGCCAGAGCTGACAGCAGTCCTGCCAGGGAATAGATCATGATTTTTACGCGCGGTACCTTGATACCGGATACGATCGATGCTTTTTCGTTGCCGCCGATGGCATAGGTTTTACGGCCAAATGGCGTTTTATTAAGAATGACCCACAGAATGACAAAGGTAATGATCATGGTGATCGCCGGTACCGGGATACCGAGCTCGTATCCGCGCCCGAACAGCTGGAACAGCCGGCTGTCGCCAAGTCCTGTAATCGGGTTACCGTCCGTGTACACCATCGTCAAGCCTCTGAATACCGTCATGGTCGCCAGTGTAGCAATAAACGGCGCCATTTTACCTTTTGTAATGAGCAGGCCGTTCACCATACCCATCACGCCGCCGAGAAGACAGCCGATAATGATCGCCAGGATCGGATCAAAGCCCGACACCAGCATATTGGCGACAAACGCACTGGACAATGCAAGAATCGAACCGACGGACAAATCGATGCCGCCTGTCAAGATGACGAAGGTCATACCAAACGCGATAAGCGCGTTGATCGACACCTGGCGAAGCAGGTTCAGAATGTTAAGCGGTTCCAAAAAGCTCGGATTCAGCACCGACACGATGATGATCAGAATGATCAGCCCCAGCAGCGGGCCCAGCTTTTGCGTCACTTGCGATAGTTGGAAACCTTTTGGTTTTTTAGCGTCTTGAATGGTTGTCATGTTACTGTCCCCCTGTTGCTAACGTCATTATTTTTTCCTGCGTGGCTTCTTCGCTGCTCAGTTCCCCGCTGATTTCGCCTTCATGGACGACCAGGATCCGGTCGCTCATGCCCAGCACCTCGGGCAGCTCGGAGGAAACCATAATAATCGCAACGCCGCGTTCGGTTAATTCGTTCATCAGTTGGTAAATTTCCCGCTTCGCCCCAACGTCGACCCCGCGTGTCGGCTCATCCAGGATAAGCACTTTCGGACCGATGCCGACCCATTTGGCGATGACGACCTTTTGCTGATTACCGCCCGACAGGTCGCCTGCCGCGGTTTCCGCAGATTGCGTTTTGATCTGCAGCCGTTTGACCAGCAGGTCGACAAAGTCTTTTTCCCGTTTCCCGTTAATAAAGCCTTTCGACGTAAAGCCGGACAAGCTGGGCAGCACCATATTTTCCCGGATCGAAAAATCGAGCAGCAGCCCTTCATCCTTCCGGTCCTCGGTAATAAAACCGATGCCGCGTTTGACCGCATCGTCAGGCTTGCGGATATGGGCTTTTTTGCCCTTAATCCATATTTCGCCGCTGTCCAAGTGATCGAGCCCGAACAGGGCGCGCATGATCTCGGTCCGCCCCGAACCCATCAGGCCGGAGAAGCCGACGATCTCGCCGGAACGCACTTGAAAGCTGACGTTCTCGAACAATCCCTTGCGGGTGGCGTTCTTCACTTCGAGCACCACATCGCCGGGCGACGGGTTCCGCTGCGGGTAGCGCTCGGTCAGCTCGCGGCCGACCATTTTTTTCACGACTTCGTCAAAGTTGGTATGCGGTATGTCCTTCGTATCCACCGTTTTACCGTCGCGCATGACGGTGATCCGGTCGCAGATTTCAAATATTTCTTCCATCCGGTGCGAAATATAGACGATGGAAACGCCTTCCTTTTTCAAGGCGGCAATGACGTCGAACAGCTTGCGGATCTCCCGCTCGGTCAGCGCGGCCGTCGGCTCGTCCATGACGATGACTTTGGCGTCGGTCATGAGCGCCTTGGCGATCTCGATCATCTGCTGCTGGCCTACCGAGCACTCCCCGGCTTCACGCTGGAAGGGGATGTCTACCGACAGCTTGTCGAATTGGGCCTTTGCCAGCGTTTTCATTTGTTTGGTGCTGAGCAGTCCCCACTTCGTGGTCATTTCCTTGCCGATAAACAGATTTTCAAGGACGGTCATGTCAGGCCAAATGTTTAATTCCTGGTGGATAAAAGCGATGCCCGCTTTTTCCGCTTCCTTCGGGTTTGGAAAATACGTCTCCTTGCCGTCGATCCGGATGACACCCTCATCCCGCTGATGCAGACCGATAAGAATGTTCATCAGGGTGGACTTGCCGGCACCGTTCTCCCCCATCAAGGCGTGAACTTCGCCTTCCCGAAGCTCAAAATCCACACCGCTCAGCACGTGGTTGGTGCCAAAGGATTTAAAAATGCCTTGCATTTGTATGTGCATAAGGGTTCCTCCTCTTTATCCAAAATGGACGCCGGATTGCAGAATGCAGTTGGCGAACGGCTTGGCTTCTCCGGTCCGGATGACCGCCTTGGCTGTGCGGGTCAAAGCTTTAAACTGTTCGTGAGGCACGTCCTCAATCGGGCAATCCGCAAATGTATGGTCAATGTAAGCTTGCGCTTCTGGGTTATCCGTTTTCATTTCCGCGGCGACGATGACCTTTTCGATTTCCATGTCCTCCGCGATGGAACTCACGACCTCCTCAAAGCTCGGATTCCCAAGCCTCAGGGCGATGTCGATTTTGGTGACCCCTTCGGGGATGGGAAGGCCCACATCGGCCACGACGATCGTGTCGGTATGGCCGAGGTCGGCGAGGACTTTGGCAATGTGACTGTTCAGCATCCCATGTTTTTTCATTACAGGTTCTCCTCCACTTCTTGACGTGTCGGCATGCCGCCCTGCGCGCCGAACTTCATGACCGACAGCGAAGCGGCACGGTTGGCGAACCGGACACTGTCCGCAATCGGCTTGCCTTCAGCCAGCGCCACGGCAAAGGCCGCGTTAAAGGTGTCACCGGCGCCGGTCGTATCGACGGCTTCGACTTTGTAAGAAGGAATCACAACCTCTTCCTGTCCGTCAAAATAACGTACACCGCTGCTGCCTTCGGTAATGAACAGCTTGTTCGGATATCGGCGCAGCGCTTCGGATACCCGGCCTTCGCCGAACATGATCGCAGCTTCGTGCTGATTCGGCGTGATGTACGCCGCGTTCTCGATCACTTCGTCCTTGACCGGACGCGCCGGCGCCGGATTCAGCAGCAGCGGGACGCCGTGCTCGGCACAGATCCGGCTTACGTGCTCCACCGTTTCTTCGGGAATTTCCTGCTGGATCAGCACCATATCGGCCGCGGTGATCGCTTGTACAGCCTGGTCGATATAGGCCGGCGTGACCTCATCATTAGCTGCTTTAACAACAACGATACTGTTGTCCCCTTCGGCAAGCACGATGTGAGCCGTTCCGCTTTCCATATCTGTAACCGGTTCCACATAGTCTACAGAAACCTGATTAGCTCGGAAATTGTTCAAAATGGCTTCGCCAAAGTGGTCGTCTCCCACCCGGCCGATCATGCTGACGCTCGCCCCGAGTCGGGCGGCTGCCACCGCCTGGTTGGCTCCTTTGCCTCCAGGCACGGTTTTAAAGCTCTCGCCGAGAACGGTCTCCCCCGCTCCCGGACGTTTGGACGATGTCACTACCAGGTCCATCGAGCTGCTTCCGATTACGCAAATGTTAGCCATCTTAATCCACCTTTCTGGTCGTATCCCGCTCTACAAAAGATACGGGCAGTTGTATATTTCGATTGTCCACGTTTCCCTGCTCGATCAGGCGGATCAGCAGCAGCGCCGCTTCCTTGCCCATATCGTAGGCCGGCTGCCGGATCGTTGACAGCGACGGGGAGAGCAGGCTGCTGAGCGGGATATCGTCAAAACCGATCACCTGCACATCCTCCGGCACGCGCTTGCCGAGGCGCTGAGCCTCATGCAAAACGGCGGTCGCCACGATATCGTTGCTGGCGATGACCCCGTCAGTGTCGAGATGTTTGGCGAACAGCTCTTTGGCCCAGCTTTCCGCTTCCGCAAAGGAAAAGGACGAAGTCTGAATGATGTTGTAGTCGATACCCGCTTCCTCAAGTACCTCCACGGCGCCTTGGAACCGGTCCTGGGCGGGACGGATATGTACAGGTCCGCGCAGGACCGTGATCCGCTTGCTGCCGCGGGCGATCATTTCCTGGGCGGCCAGCCGTCCGCCCTTGCGTCCGTCCGAGTACACTGACGGGCTGTCGCTGGACGTACGGTCCAGAAACACGACCGGGATGTTCAGCTTGGCGTATATATCCGAATCCGGACGGTTGGTTGAAGAGATGACGCCGACCACATTATTTTGAATGAAGGTCTGGATGTATTCCTGTTCCTTCTGCTCGTTCTCGTCACTATTGCCGAAAATGATGCGGAATTCGTTAGCCTGCATGCCGTCCTCCACGCCCCGCGCCAACTGCGGGAAATAGGGGTTCGTAATGTCAGGCAGCAAAAGTCCGATCAGCCTCGACTTGCGTTTGTATAATGATCTTGCAACCTCGTTTGGCGCATAATTCAACGCTCGAACCGCGTCTTCCACTTTCTTGCGGGTATCGGCATGTACGTATCCTGTTTCATTAATGCACCGGGATACGGTCGCAACCGAAACCCCTGCATGGCGTGCTACATCTTTAATCGTTACCATCTGAAATTATCACCTCGAAATGTGGAACCGGTTACACACATAAAGTAACACATCACTTTGCGTTTGACAATAGCGCTTTCAAAATTTTTTGATTGGATAATTTTTGCAGATGGTATAAAATGCAGGCGCGGTGCGGAAAAATAAGCACATTGTGCTTGGTGTCCTCAGTGCCGTATAGGGCGTAAAAGTAACAGCTTTTTTGTGACCGCTACTTCCGCCCCATTCAACAATAGATGCAAAAAAAACAGTAAAGGAGTCAAAAAATCTGCTTTGGCGAACAACGGAAAAAGTGCAGTTCATTTCCGATTCACTGGCTTGCGGCCGTTTCACCGGAAATGAACTGCACTTCTACTCCTATTTATCTTGTAACGCTCTGTACTGCAAAACAAGAGTAAATTTCAGATACTTCGAGACACATCCTGCTTCATCACTGCTGTATTCCTGCTTCATTCCTGCCTTATTCCTGCTTCGTTCCTGCCTTATTCCTGCTTCGTTCCTGCCTTATTCCTGCTTCGTTCCTGCCTTATTCCTGCTTCATTCCGGACCGCTCCACCCATACGATCTCCGCCTGCGGATCGGCTTTGCGAACCACCGCCTTGAAGCGCGGCACATCCAGCAGATGCACACTGTACATCAATCGAGTCTGAGCAGAAACCCGCGCGTAATCGCTGTCACGATCAATCTCACGAGCACGGTCATGGCCGATCCCTGCATCATTCCACGCGAGTCCTTCAAGCCGCAGCCGGCTTTTCATTTCGGCTTCCACCTGCCGGGGATTCGTCGTCGTCACGCCGGCCAATCGGCGAAACCCGAATATGACGATCCCGGCGGTTTCATATGCCGCCAGGCAGGCGAACGCGGAGTACAGCGTCCGCTCCCACCCCAAAGCCGCGCCGGCGGTGACCAGCACCAGGGCGTGGCAGAGCAATAGCAGCCGTTCCACGGAGATGGCCGGGCGGGTGCCCGCCTGATTCCCGGCCGATCGGATGCGGTCGGTTTTTTCGAGGCCAAGCGCGTCCAGCAGGCCGCCTGATTTGACGGCCAGCCCGCCGCCGAAGCCAAGGCACAGGCCGCCTGCCAGCGCGGCAATGACCGGCTCACCGCTGACGGCTGGCAGCGGCGCCAGCAGGAACGCCGACCCGGCAAATGCAAGCAGCCCCGGGAGCACCTGGAGTAATATTTTTTTTCGGCCCAGAAGTGAATAAAAGAACAGCAGCGGCAAATTAAACAGCACCAGCAGCATCCCGAAATGATTATCGGTGTGAAACGACACCAGGCCGGAAATCCCGGTGACGCCGCCGGCGATCAGCTCGTGCGGATGCAGAAACAGCTCAACGCCGATTGAAGCGGCGATGCCGCCGATCACCGATTTGAGAATGGCATGCTTGCTGTTTCTGCCGGAAGCTCCAAATGTTTTTCTCATGACCATACGGCCTGCTTGATCGGATCATGCATAACCTTCCCTCCCTAAACTGAAATGGAAGTCCATTGGATGGGATCGCATTTACCCAAACATTCGTTAGTCTTATCCAGCCACTTCACCATTGCGAACAATGGAACTAGCCTTGCAGCATTCTTTCGGCTTTTTACAGCGCCTCTTCCTTCTGAATCCCCGGTTTTCGGTCCTTAAATTTGATCCAGCGGTTCAAGAAGGTAAAAATCGATTTCGACTGCTTGGTCAGCAGCGGACCCAGGATGGCCAGGATCAGCACGTAGATCGCCGAGAACGGCTGGAGGATTTCCATCAGGCCGCCGTCTTTGCCCAGGTTGGCCATAATGATCGAAAACTCGCCCCGCGAAACGATCGTCAGCCCGATGTTGGCCGATGCTTTGGGAGACAGCGAAGCCGTTCGCCCGGCCAGCATGCCTGCACTAAAGTTCCCGATCAGCGTCACAATGACCGCTGCCAGCGCAAGCCATATGGCACTTCCGCCCAAGGACATCGGATCAATGGACAGGCCGAAGCTGAAGAAAAAGATCGCCCCGAAAAAATCCCGGAACGGCATGATCAAATGCTCGATCCGCTTGGCGTGTTCCGTTTCGGCCAGCACCAGCCCGACCAGCAGCGCTCCGATCGCCTCGGCCACGTGGATCGTTTCGGAAAAGCCGGCGACCAGAAACAGTGCGCCGAAAATGACCAGGGCAAACAGCTCGTTGGAACGGATTCGCAGCCATTTGTTCAGATAAGGCACCGCTTTGCGCCCGAGAATAATGACGGCGAGCATAAACCCGAGTGACACAAGTGCCGACAGCAGCACGCCGCCGATCGAGCTGGAGTCGCTGAGCACAAACCCGGACAGTATCGAGATATACACAGCGAGGAAGACGTCCTCGAACATGATGATGCCTAGAATCATTTCGGTTTCTGCATTGGCGGTCCGTTTCAGGTCCACCAGCACCTTCGCTACGATCGCGCTGGACGAAATCGTCGTAATTCCCGCGATAATCAGCGTCTCGGCGAGCGGAAACCCGCTGAAAAATCCGAGCATCAGCCCAAGCGTAAAATTAATGCCGATATATATTGAACCGCCTACGGCGATCGACCGACCCGACTTGATCAGCCGGCCGACGGAGAATTCGAGCCCGAGGTAGAACAGCAGGAACAAAACGCCGATCCGGCCCATAAAATCGATAAACGGCGCGCTGTCGATAAACCGGAAATCGAAATGCCACAGCTCCATCGCATGCGGACCTACCGCCATGCCGATCAGGATATAGAAAGGGATCACCGAAAACCGCAGCTTTGCCGAGATCAGTCCCCCCAGTGCAATGAGGACTAGCGCTAAACCAATTTCAAAGACCAAATGCTCCATCCTTTCACCCGCTTCCGTTCATCAGAATTTGTTTGAACCGCTTTTGCTGCTCCCGCTCTCCGATGGCGACAACCGTCGCCTCCGCGTTCAGCACGGCTTCCGGGCCGGGATTCACTTGTTTGCCGTTACGTTTATCCAGCAGCGCGATCACCGAAACCCCGGCATTTTGCCGGATGTTCAGCTCACCGATCGTTTTTCCCGTGCATCCATAATGGGGCTCGATCCGGTACCACTCGATCGTCAGCTCGTCAAACGCCATTTCCACCCGTTCGAGCTGCTTCGGTTTGTACGTCATACCGCCGACAAGAGCGGCCAGCTGCCGCGCCTCCGGGTCTTCCAGGGTCACCATCGAGATGCTTTGGTCCAAATCCTCGTACGAAAAATGGTACAGTTCACGCCGGCCGTCATCATGAATGACCACGACCATCCGGTCGCCGCTGGCGGTATCCATTACATATTTCATCCCGATTCCGGGCAATACAGACTCACGAATATCCATGAGAATAGCCTCCTGTAATTACATGTTTATATTTGAGAAACATTTCACATATTATTGGGTTGCTGCAAGTGGCAGAATGCCGCGTTTTTTCGAAAAGGCTCAAGGTAACCGCAACAAAACAAACTCAGACTAAATGCTGCGCCGTATCAAAGGTATACCATTTGCCATCAAAGCCATTGCAATCCGCAGCAAATCCAGCACTGCATCAAAGCCCAAAAAGCCTGGCTGATCCACTATAAAAAACAACGAAATATGCCTAACCGATTTACTTTCAAACTAAATCCAGCCATGGCAGAAAAAAACAAACGATCAACGATAAATCGTGACAAAAATATCAATAACGAAATTCTTCACACGTCAGCCAAGACAACGGCATTGCCACACGCAGCGAACAGCAGCTGTCACAGAGCCAAGCCATCCTGCGGTCTTTCATCCATTTTTGGGTACACGAAACGAACCGTCCCGCTATCGGCTTTTTTACAGTCCAGGTGCTAGAATGCCCCGGCGCATGCCAATAAGGAACCGTCTATTCAGGAAGGAGATTAAGCCACATAACTCGAGGTAAATTTTATCGGAAGCAGCAGTAAATATTTTTTACGGAGAAAAACACACGGAACAAAGGGTAGCCGCGGTTTCGGAATACGCAGCACAAGCAGCAGCGGCAGCACAAAACAGAGAGGAAGGGCTGACGCCAGCATGATCAGTCTCTGCATGAGGGTTGGCGTTTTCCGTACGAGCGGTTTGCTTGGAGGATCGATCCGGCTGTACACCGTCTCGGTTTCCGTCGAACTTGCAGGGGAGGTAAACACTTCTTCTTCCAGGGAAACGGGAAAGGTTGCCATCTGAATGACACCCAGAACGACAATGAACATCATCCGAAGTCTATTCATCCATGCTGCCATCCTATCCCCCCTCTTGTGAAAAATTCATATATGATTATTCTAACACAAATTAGAGGATGTCTTCAAACTGATGGACAAGCTGAGACAAGCTGTGAACACCCTGATAAAAATTTTTGATCGATTTTGACGGGCTGACGCAAGCGGCTGCCTCGATACCAGAACTCCAGAGGTGATGACCGAGACAGCAATAGCAGTAGGACCAAAAAACCGGGGGAACCAAGGGGCTCCACCGGTTTTCTTCACAATCTCACCAAAAAAACTTGCAGATAAGCTTATTCCGCCCAATTCACCGCGATCTCAATCCCTTCCGGTACGCCGGGGTATCGGATCAAGACCGTTTTTGAACCGGGATCATAGGCACAGGCTGCCGGCTGTCCCCCTGCCGTCACGGCCGACGGTTCTGCCGGAACGCGAATACGCGTGCTGACCGTCATTTCGGAAGGGGACTCGGAGACGAATGTCAGCTTGCCTTCGAGGTACTGCTTCTCGCGAATCCGGGATGCGCTGACAAGAATGACCGGCTGGTCCTGCAACTGTGCCGCCGGATGGTCCAGATCATACAGAAGGCGGTCATCACCGGGCTGAAGTTCCACGCGGCTCAGCACGGGCAGCTCCGGATCAAAGAGATCGACGAACGCCCCTTCGAGCTGTGCCGCCGGCTCCGCGACATCGCGCTCGTCGAGCGCATGCGCGATCACATACGGACCGCGCCGGATGTGAAGCAGTCCGCTCTCAAGGTACGCGTCCTGCTCCCCGCGGAACTGAAGCGCCTGACGCACGCTGCTCCGCACCTGCTCGGCGCCTTCCTCCGAGCGGGACAATTCCGCAGGATGCTGCCGGTAGTACAGCACGGCCCCATCGCCAACCCGTTGCTCTCCTTCGCCCGGGTTACGCCCCAGCCCCATCGACTCGAACAGATGCTCTTCCGGCCGGTTATAGGCGCGGCCGGCGTCGCGGTTCCACCATTCCTGCACGTTGTGGAAAGGATCGCTCCCGTCGCCGTAATAGATCAATACGCCTCCCTCGCGGACCCACTGCCCGAGAACCTGATGAATGCCGGGATGCTCCGGCTTCATCAGCTCGTAGCTCAGCAGCAGCACGCGGTAATCCGCCAAATATCCGGGAAAGGTCAGGATATTGTCCAGCTGGACCGGCCGCAGCGGAATGCCTGCTTTGACAAGTGGCAGCGCCATCCCGTAAAAGGCGGACCAATCCAGCAGCTCCTGCTGCACTTCGCTCAGCTCTTCCGTACCGGAGGTGCCGTCGTACTTAAACTCCTGTTTGCGTCCGTCTTCGTCCGGATCGACGTCGCCCCGCTGATACATCGCGGAGTTCGCCAGCAGAACGCCAACGCCGGTCGTCGCCTTGCCTTCCTGCACATCCCCGTCATACCGGTGGATGTCACGCAGCACGTTCATGACGGTAAGCAGGGACGTTTTATAGCCTGCCGGTATAACTTCCTTGCCACTGCCGCCCTCTTTCGGATACCCCAGTTCGAACACCCGCCAAGGCCAAGGACATACCTCGAATTGGGAAACACCCGGATGCAGCAGCGAGGCCACAACCGTCGAGCGGTAATTGTACGCGTAATCCTTCCACGTATAACGCGGATTGTCCTCGATCGGGTCGTGAAGGAACCACATTTCGCGGCCCGTGCCGCGGGTCAGCTCCTGCATGACGCCATACTCCAGAAACGCCGTTTCAAAGGTGCGCTCCTTGCGGATACCCTTATAGACGTTTGCGGTCCGGGCGGTTCCCGTCCAGATTTGGGCGATGAAGCCGTCGCAGGCCGGCATGTTCACGAGCAGCGCTTCCGGGCTGATGATCCGCCACTGCGTGTAGTTGATCAGGCTGTGCGTCGGGACATAGAAGCGGACCGTGCGCCCGTAGTGAACAAGCGCATACTCTTTCATCTGGCTGCAGATCCGGTCCAGCGCCCGGTAGTACACATACGCTTTCAGCTTGGAAGCGCGGTATTGGGCGTCAGGCGACGAGTGCGGAGGAATCCAATCTTCACCGTAGTAGTTCCGCCACTCCCGCTTGAAGGCTTCGGAGTAACCCGAAGCCGCCCAGAATTCCGGCTCCTCCATATGGATGGCCTCGACGCCGCTGTCGATCGCCCGCTTGATGTGGGTCGCCAAATACTCGGCGAACGAGACGGTCGGCACCATGTACGGGACGTCCTTGCCGTGGCTTACTTGATCCCCCGCCCGGTTGACTTGGGCTTCATCCCAGTGATTGCGCCCGTCGAAGCGGCCATACAAATAATCCTGGTACTCCCCCCATGATACGCCGGTCATCAGATGAATCGTGTATCCTGCCTGCTTCCAGCCTTGAATGCGCTCCGGTAAATCATCCGATATGCCGTAGACCATAACGAAATCCGTGCGGAGATCATACTTCGGACCGTAAGGACGGGATTCCTGAAATCCCGTCCACTCCGGTCCTTTGCTTCCCAATCGGCTGCTCAAGGGTGAACCCTCCTTTAGTTAGGCATCGACAATTTGACGACTTCTTTCCCTTTCAGTTCTTCGTTGACATACTTCATGGCGTCATCGTAACCCGTGTTCTTGATCTGCTCGCGAAGGTCGTTGATCACCTTCAGGGCCGCATCGTCCGACTTGGCGAAGATCGCCTGCTTCCATACGTCGCCGATTTGGTCCATGGACGGCTTCAGCGTCTCCCATTGCGGCGATTTGGTGATCACATCCCCCGGATTGAAGGCGGAAATGACGCTGATACCGTTCGGACGCAAAATTTTACGCGCGTTGTCCATCGCTTTCAGGCGTTCCTGGTCTGCCCAAATGTCTCCACCGCCGACCGAATTAATACGGTCCATGCCGGTCATATTTTCCAGACCGATGCTGATGCCTTCGTTCTTCTTCGCCTTGCCCGTCGTGTCCGCCGTAAACTTGTCGAACCATTCCTGCTTGGCGGCCGGTTTGCCGTCAACCATATCCCAATGCGTCCCTTGAATGCCGTAATGCACCAGCATAAAGCCTTCGTCGGAAGCAAGGAAATCGAGCAGCTTCAGCGCGGCGTCGACATTTTTGGCCTTTTTCGTGATGACGGTAACGTTATTTCCTTGAATGTTCAGGTCGACCGGACGGTTCGGTTCAGCTCCGGCCCGCTCGAGAGGTCCGACAGGGACGTAATCGCTGCCCGGATGCGCTTTCACATATTCCTTGGAAGCGTCCAGAATGGCTGGGTAGTGCGCCGACAGTACCGCGATGCGCCCCTGCTTGATTTTCTCGTTCGCGATCGGGTCGGTCTGCGTAAAAGCATCCGGATCCAGCAGTCCTTCGGATATCAGCTTGCGGTAATACAGCGTGTAATCCTCGTAAGCCTTCGTGAAGAACACATGCTCCAGCGTGCCGTCGCCTTTATCCTGGTAATCGGCCCCGTAGAACATTGTATTCCCGATACCTACCGCCCATCCGTCATGGAAGCCGCCGAGCGGAATGACCGGTGCGCCGTTTTCGCTCAGATTGGCGTCCTTGATCTTTTTCAGGAAATTGTAGAAATCGTCCTTGGTCTTCACGGACTGCGGATCGACTCCGATCTTATCGGCAATGTCCTTCCGCACGTAAAATCCGTACAGCCAGTCGTTGACGTCCTTGTCGGTGGCCGGCTGATTCTGGTACAGCATGTACTTCTTGCCGTCAATCCCGCCGATCGCTTTTTCGTACAGCGCCGGCGGCACGTTTTCCTTGGCGATCGCCTTGGCCAGGTTCGGATACTGGTCGATTTTATCCGTCAAATCCACAAGCTGGCCTTCTTTAGCTGCCTTGATGATACCGTCCAGCTCGCCGCCCCAGGCAGGGCCGGTATAAATGTCCGGCAGGTCCTGCGTCGCAAAAATCGTGTTGACTTTCTCGGCCTCGCTGCCTTTCGTGTAGTCGATTTTTACCTTGATTCCGGTTTTCTCCTCGATCGCTTTGAGTACAGGGTTCGTTTCCGAATCGGAGCCTGAGGAACCGTTCCAGTTATTCAGCACCGTGAGCGTAACCGTCTTAGAGTCCGCGCCTTTGTCTCCCCCGTCCGCACTGTCGCCGCTGCCGCTGCTGCTGCAGCCGTACAGCATGCCGGATATCAGGGTAAACGCCATCAGAGAAGCTGCCAATTTAAACCGCTTTTTTCTCATATGAACCCTCCCAATTTGAATGAATGTATATGATATAGTCCCGCATGCAGGACGTCTATCCTTACCCTTTGACGGATCCGATCATCGTTCCCTTGACAAAATAGCGCTGCAGGAACGGATAGATACACAGGATCGGAAACACGGTAATGACGAGCAGTGCCATCCGGAGCGATTCCGGCGTAGCCCCCGCCGCGCTGACATTGACGGTTTGTCCACCCTGCTGCGCAGCCCGCTGCATCGAGGACGACAGCGCCTCCGCTTCGGTCAGCATTTGCTGAAGCAGGGTCTGCACCGGGATGAGGCTTTTGTTGGACACGTAATAGGTGCCGGTGAACCAGTCGTTCCAGTGCATCACGCCGACGAACAGCGAAATGGTCGCCAGTACAGGACCGGACAGCGGCAGAATGATGCGCATGAAGATTTGGAAATCGCCCAAGCCGTCAATCCGGGCGGCTTCTTCGAGCTCTTCCGGGATGCCTTGTATAAACGTCCGGATGATAACGATATGCATAAAATTGAACAGGAACGGAATGACATACACCCAGAAGTTGTTGATCAGGTGAAGCTTCTGCAGCGTAATGAAATACGGGATAAAGCCTGCGCTGAAAATCGTGGGCAGAAAAATGTAAAAGGTGAAAAACGTGCGCCCGGGCAGCGTTTTTTTGGCCAGGGCATAGGCCATCAGCGTACTGAGCAGCACGCTAAGCACCGTGCCGAGCAGCGTCCGTAAAATCGTGATTTTGTAAGCCTGCCAAATCTGCGGATTATCGAACACCTGGGCGTAATTGTCCAGCGTGAATTTCCGCGGAAAGAAATACAGAGCCCCCATCATGGAATCTTTACCGTCATTAAGCGAGTACACAAGCACGTAAATGAACGGATAAATCATGGAAAAGGCGAACAGCGTAAGCAGGAAATAATTCAATACGGTAAACCAGGAAAACGATCGTTTCTCCACGTAGGTTCCCTCCTTAGAACAGTGATACGTCGCTGACCTTCCGCGCAATCCTGTTGACAGTGACGATCAGGACCAGCGCAATCAGGCTCTGGAACAAGCCGACAGCTGCCGCATAGCTTAGCCGGCCCTGCTGGATGCCCTGAGTGATGACATGGACGTCGAGCACGCTGCCAATGGCTGCGGTGGAAGGACCGTTCAGAAGCAGAAGCTGTTCGAAGCCCGCGCTCATCAAGCTTCCCGTTGCCAGAATGAACAGAATGACCGCAACGTTTCGGATGCCCGGCAGGGTAACGTGCCAAATCAGGCGGAAACGGCCGGCGCCGTCGATTTTCGCTGCTTCATACAGCTGCTGGTCAATGCCCGCAATGGCCGCCATGTAGATGATCGAGTTCCAGCCGATGTTCTTCCAAACATCCGAGCCGATAATGACTTCATAGAACCACGAAGTGTTGTACAGAAATTGGATCGGCTCTACGCCCATCGACGACAGCAGGTCGTTGACCGGCCCGCCGTAGGTAGCGAAGAGGCGCTGCATCAAGGTGACGACAACGATCCAGGAAATGAAATAAGGCAAATAGGATAAAGTTTGAACGGTCTTCTTGAATTTCAGATTTCGGATTTCATTGAGGAGGATCGCAAGGATGATGGGCATCGGAAATCCGATGATCAGTTTCATCAGGCTGATGATGATGGTGTTGCGGATAATGTCTGTCGATTGGTAATAATCGAAAAACTGCTTGAAGTATTTCAATCCCGCCCATGGGCTGCCGGTAAAACCGCCCACGAACGTATAGTCGCGGAAGGCGACCTGAATCCCGTAAAGCGGAACGTAGGAGAACAGAAAAAACCAGATGATCCCCGGAAGCATGAACAAGTAAAACAACTTATGCTTCCAGATCCGCTTCCACAGTGTTGACGAACTCATAAGCTCCACCTCTGTTTTCGGATAGTTTGAACGTTCCAGGTTTCGGCAAAGCGCTTATTTCTCAGTCATCCTCCCCTCAACTAAATGTAAGCGATTACACAATGTATTCAGCTGTTCTCTTATCTACTTGCCCCCCCTTGAAACGATGTCGATTCATGGAAGCTCTTGGATTAACCATAATATAATATAAATATTTAACATATTCAATATGTTAATAAAAATAAAAAAGACCTTTTCGTAGTGAAAAGGTCTTTTTTCTATACGGCATCGCTTATTCTGATGGAAAATTAACGCGGTTTTACGGGGCCGGTCGTCTGTCCGACGACCAGCTCGGGAACGAGCAGCGTCTTCGTGTAGCCGCCGCTCCGGTCCGCCCCCTTCCCAATGATGTCTACCAGCGTTTCCGCCGCGCGTAAGCCCATTTCATATTCAAACTGCTTGATATGCGTAAAAACGCTGAGCTCTTCCACGACGGAGGTCGGGTCGTCGAAGCTGACGATCGAGAGGTCGCCTGGGATGGACAGCCCGTTTCTCTTCGCCATCTGCTGGATCTGCACGCCAAGCTTGCCGTTCAGCGTGATATAGGCGGTCGCCAGACCGCTGCGGATATACCGGTACAGCGGGTGCTTCTCCGGCTCATCTGAAGCATGAATCCGAAAGCCGGTAATGATATGGGCCGGGTTAATCAGCGCGCCCTTGTCCTTCAAGGCGTCCATATAGCCTTCGATGCGCTCCTGGACGGTGACGGTCTGCAGCGGAGAATCGGAGCAAATGGCGATTTCGCGGTGGCCCAGCTCCCACAAATGCTCTACGGCAAGCCGCGTCCCCAGCCGCCCGTCAGCCGCGATGTAATTGGTTTCGACACCCGGCAGAAACCGGTCGATCAAGACGAAAGGAAAGCCGGAGAACTTCAGGTTCAAAATTTCGTCGTTGTAATGCTCCTCGTCCACCGGGAACACCAGAATTCCTTCCGCACCGATCTGTTTCAAGGTTTTGATCGCTTCCTTCTCGTGCTCCAAATCCCCCTCGGACAGCAGAATCATCGTCCGGTATCCTTTGCTGCTGAGGCCTCTGCGGACACCGTCGATCAGTCGGACGGCAAAATAATCGTAAATCGAAGGCATCACGAGCCCGATGAGCCCCGTTTTCGGCTTCACCTCTTCCGGAGCCCGGCCAAAGACCGGACGCGGTACCTCAGCCTCTTCCGCGGCCGCCGGCTCGCTGACAAAGCTGCCTTTTCCGGGGACCCGGCTGATGACGTTTTCGTTCGCGAGGCCGGTCAGCGCTTTCACAACCGTAATTTTGCTTACATCAAAGCGTTCCATGAGTTCCTTCTCCGTCGGGATGCGATCACCGGACTTCAGGCCTTCCGACTCGATCAGTTCCCGGATGTACTGCTGTATTTTTTGATACAGCGGGGTCCGTGCGGTAACATTCAACAGGATCACCATACTTTAATTTGAGATTTTGTTATATATATTATCGGCTGGAACATGGGTTCGCAACATTCATCCTGACTAAAAAAATGGTCTATTCGTCTGATTCCTTAATTTGATATATTATATATGTTATATTGAATAACGGATTTTGTATAGCGGGGTATGGTAAAAATGTCGCAATAACGCAAAAAAAGACGGCCGCAATGCGGCAGCCTTTTTTAAGTCCATGCCTTTTCGAAATCGGAGTGAGCTTACACATTCAGCTCCAGCTTGGCATGATATTGACGATACTGCGGGTCCTCGCCCGCGACCATCATGCCCATGCCCCAATCGATATGAGTCTCCCGGCTAGGCGGATCGGCAGGATCGCGGTATTGGAACAGGACGTTTCTGCGCGGCCGGCTGCTCTTGTTGCGGTCGGACCCGTGAATCGTCAGGTAGTTGAAGAACAGCACATCGCCTGCGCTTGCCGGGCATGGTGTGCCCATGCTCACCGGGTAATCGCGGTGATCGAGGTAGTACCTGCCTACATGGGGAAGCGGTCCCTGCTTATGGGATCCGGGAACGACGCACAGGCAGCCGTTTTCCATATCAGCATCGTCGAGATGAACGCTGGCGGCAAGCATCGTATGGCGATCATGAGGGAAATACGGATAGTCCTGGTGCATCGGAAAAGCGGCGCCCTGCTCCGCCGGCTTGACCAGCATTTTGGTATGATGGAGCTGGACGTTGGGACCGATCAGCTGCGTCAGAACGCCCGTCATACGCGGATGCGCTACGGCTCGGGTGAAGCATGCGTCGTGAAACTGCAGATCGTGAAAGCCTTTGAGCACCAGCTTCTTCAATTCGTCCTGGGGAATGTAATCCCCCTGCCAAGTATGGTTGGCGTCCTGCTTGGCCGCAGCCGCCTTGGCAATCGTACGCTCCACCGCATACTGCATCTCCTTGACTTCCTCTGTGGTGAACACGCCGCGGACGAGCAAATAACCGTTTTCGTTATAAAATTCGACGTCTTCTCTGCTAATCATCTTCCCGTTCCCTCCCGTAACATTTGAATGACAAATCATGAATACGCCTTCATTATAGGGATAACTGATACCTGACGTCTTTGCCGGATTGGAACCTGTTTTTGTCGGATTCGGACACGAATGGATGAGGAGGACTTGAAATGGATCATCTCGTCTGGGGAGCCGCCCTGTCTAAACTGCATTCAACCGTCGGAGAACTGACCGAAGAAGATTTATGCATTCGCATACATTATTGGGGAGCCCTTGCGGAGCACCGGAGCAACTTAGAGCATAAGCATTCTTTTTTTGAAATGTGTTATGTCGCGGGCGGTGAAGGAACGTATGTGGATGAAGGGCGGATCCATCCGTTAGCAAAAGGAACGCTGTTCATTTCCAATCCCTACCGCATACACCGTATTGAAAGCACAGGGATGCAGCTCATATGGCTCGCCTTCGATGTGAATGCCGGGCGCACCTCAGCGCCCTGGAACGGTCAATTTGCGCGGCTGGCGCAGTCGGACTGCTATATTCTTCACGGCGCTGAAAACAGCCCGGCCGTCCTGCTCTGGAAAGCGATTATGCAAGCGGCCGCCGAACTGGATACCGCCCGGTTTCCACTGGACCGGCTGGTACTTGCGCTTGTGGCTGCGCTGCCGCAAACCTTTACGCCGGACCGCCAGCAGCACAAGCCGACGCTGCCTCCGCCCCGCTCCGCTTCTCTGAGGCAGGCGCTCCAATTCATCCGTGATAACCTGGAGTCGCCGCTAAAGCTGGAAGATGTGGCGCGGTATTTTCATCTATCGGGAAGACATCTGGCCCGTTTGTTCCAGAAGGAGCTCAAAATGACCTTCACGGCATACGTCCGCCAGGAAAGGATCCGGCTTGCGGCGTACCTTCTGCGCGAGACGGACCACTCTGTTAAGGAAATCGCCGACCTAACGGGTTTTGGCTCCGTTCACTATTTTACCAGGATGTTCTCGGCTGCCGCCGGCATTCCCCCGGCCGCCTACCGGATCGCGCCACAGCAAAAAGGCATGCCCTTCGAAGAGGAGCATGCCTGATTTCAAAATGTGTTCTTAGGCGTAACAGTTGTACGATTTCAATGCGGGCTTCAAGCTCTCCCGGTAATGGGCGGAGCCTCATTGGGACCAAAGGATACATTGATCCGGTGATCCAGCACGACGGCGTCTTCCGTTTCAAACCGGATGTCCGTCGTAATATGAAACGGCGTCTCAATGAAGCGGATGCTCAGCTCCAGCGTATCCGGGGACTTCCATGTAAAGCTTGACACCGTTGAGGTCTGCCGGGGCATGATCAGATCAGACGTGCCTTCCAGCCATTTCCCGCGACCCAAAGTCAATGCAAAGTGCTTCCCGCCGGTCTCATACAGGTCAACCACCGCCTGATCGGACTCAAAACGGACCGAAATCCGGCTCCAGTTCATGTCGTTGTCGTCCAGCACATAGTTTTTGCCGTTGACGGCGGATTCCAATTCCGGTTGAATGCTGTACGCGAGCGGAGCAAGCTGCAGGCTGCGGATCCGTTCCTGCAATCGGTCCTGCGTTTCTTCGTCCAGCGGGAGCTTCTCTCCGGCCATCGCTGGCAGCAGACGCTCCCAGACGGCGTTCATCACTTCCTGCATCTGGTTCGTTCCGCTGGTGACGGCAAGCACCGCCTCCTGCTCCGGCATGACGATGCAGAACTGGCCGAAGGCTCCGTCTCCGCGGTAGGCGCCGTGCCGGCATCTCCAGAATTGGTAGCCGTATCCCTGCGCCCAGTCGCTTTCCCCGCCGTCTCCGTTGGAGATCTGCTTCGAGGTCGCCTCCTCTACCCACGCTTCCGGAATCAGCTGGCTGCCGTTCCATGCTCCTCGCTGCAAAAACAGCTGGCCGAACTTGGCGATGTCTTCCGTCGTGATGCTCAGTCCGAATCCTCCAGTGTTAATTCCCCGCGGACAGGACTCCCAGGTGGGGTTGTGAATGCCCAGCGGCTCAAACAGCCGCTTCTGCAAAAATTGAAGCAGCGTCTGCCCGGTCACGGATTGCAGAATGGCCGACAGCATATAGGTTGCACCCGTGTTGTACACAAAATGGGTGCCGGGCGTATGCTCCACCGGAGCCGCGAGAAAGGCCTTGGCCCAATTCCCGTCCGTGCAGCGGTCAATGGCCCCCATCGTATCCTGGTCATTCCCCGTGCCCATCATCAGCAGATGCCGGATGTTCATGGCAGCCAAATTCGGGCTGACTTCCTCCGGCAGGTCGTCCGGGAAGAACGTAACGACTTTGTCTTCCAAAGACAGCAGACCCTCGTGCACCGCGAGACCGATGGCTGTGGAAGTAAAGCTCTTGCTCAGCGAAAACAGCATGTGCGGCAGCTCCGGGGCATAAGGCCCCCACCAGCCCTCCGCAGCCACCTGTCCGCGGCGAAGCAGCATAAAGCTGTGCAGCTCAATGCCCTTGGCCTGTACCTCGTCCAGAAAATCAAGGATGGCCGCCCCGGGAATGCCCAGCGCTTCCGGTCTGCTTCTTGGTAATTGCAGGCTTGTATTTTCCATGGTTTCACACCCCTTTCGTTACAAACGTACCGCAGCCACATAGCAATTTCAAGCATTTTGTTTCCGCTTACAATCGGATTCCTTTATCGCCTTGCGTTGACCCTGTCCTGCTGTGCTATTATAATCCCTGATACCAAATCAAGATGGGAGGCTGACATGTCATGAAGTACCGCAAATTGGGCGGCACAGGCTTGGAAGTATCTAATCTTTGCCTGGGCACGATGGCTTTTGGAAGATGGATCGATGAGGAAGCGTCGGTGCAGATCCTGGATCACGCGATCGACCAGGGAATCAACTTTATCGACACCGCCAACTATTACGGCAAAGGGCAGGATGCCGATGTTCCGCACGGAACAGGCGAGAGCGAGGACATTATCGGCCGTGCCCTGAAGGGCAGACGGGATCAGGTCGTTCTGGCGACGAAAGTGGGCATCCGGTCGGGGTTCGGGAAAAATGACAGCGGCCTGTCGCGAACCCATATTTTGCGCGAAGTCGATAAGTCGCTGCAGCGCCTTCAGACGGATTATATCGACCTGTACCAGGTACATATTTTCGACCCGCACACGCCGCTGGAAGAAACGCTTCGGGCTCTGGACGACCTTGTTCGCCTGGGAAAAGTAAGGTATATCGGCTGCTCCAACTATGCCGCCTGGCAGATTGCCAAAGCGCATGCGATCAGCGAGCGGATGAACCTCGAAAAGTTCATTTCCGTGCAGCCGCAGTACAACCTGCTCTCCCGGGAAATCGAACAGGAGCTTCTGCCGTTCTGCGCCTCGGAGGACGTCGGCGTCATGGTATACAGTCCGATGGCCCGCGGGATGCTCTCCGGCAAGTACAAAGCGCCAGGGGATGCCCCGCCGGAGAGCCGCGCCGCCAGCGGGGAGAAGCCGCTGCAGCAGTATTTTACCGAGCGGAATTACGAGCTTGTCAAAAAATACGCGGTGCTTGCCGGACAATACGAAGTCAGCCTTTCCCAATACGCGCTGTCGTGGGTGCTTAATCAGCCCGCGGTCACAGCCGCCATCATCGGTGCCAGCAAAGTGCATCACGTGACGGATGCCGCGCAGATCAGCGACTGGTCCTGGACGCCGGAAATGCTGCGGGAAGCAAGTGATGTCCGCAGTTCTACGGATGAATCACAGCCTCATTAAAAAACAGTCCCGGCCGATATCTTGGCCGGGACTGTTTATTATCATCTTCACTCGCGCGCCAGTCAACGGATGGCGATTATAACTAGGCACGTTCGGGCTCCCATTCGGCATTCAGCACAAATGTTGCCCGTATTTCGGTTTGATGGTCCAGATCCGGCGCTGCCGGAAGATCCCTATCCCCGCTATACTTCCGGCGTTGGCGTCGGCGCCGCGTATTTCCCGTTGGAATACGTCTGGTCGATGATGCCGCGGATCTCTTTCACGCTTTTGCCCTCTTTAACCAGCGAAGCTGCCGTAAGCGCCGTCTCGACGCACACGCCGCAGCGGGTGCCGTGATCGTCCCATACCACGCTTCCGTCCGGGTTGACTTCTTTAATAAAGCAGTTCAAATTGCTTTTGTGGCCTGCACTTTCCCCGCATCCGCAGTAACATGGAATTTGGCTGAGCACTTCCTTTACCCCGGCTGCCGCCATATAGGCCGTTCTGACGGTATCGTTCGCCGGCTGCAGAAACGAAGGAAGCTGCTCCTTCCCGCCGGTCGTCTCCTGCAGATCGCCGTTTGCGGCCATCTGCTGGTGTGCGCCGTGATCGTGCTGCATCGTCTGCTCCGCCGAATCCGGGCTGCCCTTATCCGAGCAGCCGGATACCAGCAGCCCGCCCAGGACGATTCCGAGCACAGACAGCCTTGCCTTACTGCCCATCATCATGTATCTCTCCTTTGATTGTTGTCCATTTTACATAGTATACCATGCCGCTTGCCGGATATATAAATTCGGATGACTTCGCAGCCGGTTACGGTTCCTCATCATGTCTGACCCGAGTGCCGGCGGGGCATGGACATTTTCTTAACAGTAATTATTCCGTTTAAGATGCCGTTTTGATATAATACAGGTATCTAGCCTTTATTTCGGATTTTCACAGAAAGGTGATTGCCATGGAACAGTCCATCCATCCGTCCCAGGAATGCGACGCAACCTGCACGGGCTCAGACAATGAATTGGGCAAAATCAAAGAAGCGCTGATCGATGATCAAGCTGCCTCGCAGGTCGCCGATTGGTTTAAAGCCTTTAGTGATCCCACGCGGGTCAAGCTGATCGACGCGCTGCTGCAAAGAGAACTGTGCGTGCATGACCTGACCACCCTGCTCGGCATGGGCCAATCCGCGGTGTCCCACCAGCTGAGGTATTTGCGCAATTTGCGGATCGTCAAACGCCGCAAGGAAGGCAAAACGGCCTATTACTCGCTTGACGATACGCACATCGAACAGATTTTCCTGCAGACGCTGCAGCATACCCAGCATGGATAAATATTTCTAATCCAAGACCCTCTGCCTTTGGCGGAAGGGTCTTTTCTTTTTTTGCTTTCGCGGCCAACCGAACCATCCGACGTCCCTCTTCATTTTTTCCTGAGAAGAAACCAAGGGTTGCCGGCTCCATTAAAGGTCAATGCTGATAACAAGAAATCCATTGATCAGGAGGCAGCTCCATATGAACAGAATGAACAGAAGCCTGCTATCCGCTTTTCTCTTTCTCTCGGTATCCTTATATGCCGGATGGAGCTTTGTATGGCCTGCAGGAGTGGCTGATGCAGAACGTGCCGATACGTTCTTCGGCCATGATTCTATTCAACAACCTAAGGTTGTTAACGGCAGCGACGGCCAAACCGGGCGGGACCCTTCCCTGGATCCGTCCCTTTTATCGGCAATGCTGCTGGCAAAGGATCCCGTACAAGCCGCGGTGCAGTTTTCCAGAACCCAATGGCTGGACGGAAGCATGAATAACAGCCCGGACGTCGTCATTCTGGCCGATCCCCAGGATAAACCAGGCGCACTTGCGGCAAGCCGTCTTCTGCTTTTTTCAAAGAATGGAACGATGCTGTTTACAGGCAAATATGTAACACCGGAGGCCACCCTAATCGAGCTTGTCCGGCTTCGTCCTTCCGGTCTTGCTTCGCAAAGCGGAGTGCAGGTGATTGCAGCGGGGGACATACATCAGCGGGTTATCGATCAGCTCCGCAGGCTGGGCCTTCGCACCGAGCGAATTCAGGCTGCGGCGCCCGAAGCTCTGGCGGGAGCGGTGGATGCTTATACGGCACAGCTGTCCGGCAAACATAACCGAGCCATAATCATGCTCCCCTTGGATCAAAAGCCATTCTCCTCCTCTATGCTCCACCTTTTGCAGGAAAAGGAGGGCTCCCTCCTTTTCGTCAAGCGGTTTTTCATTCCAAGGGAAACCCTTCAGGCGTTAGAACAGCGAGACGGCGGTTCAAATATCTACATTCCAGGTTCGCTGGAAGCGGTCTCCAAACAGGTGGAGCGTAGGCTGCAACGTTATGGAGAAGTGACAAGAATATCGGGGGACTAGCAGGAGCTACCCAAACGGCAGCGGGCGGCACCGCATACAGCGGACCGCCCGTTATTTTGTACACCACAATATTGGAATCGTTCATTATTTCAGCTTCAGCACCCGCATCGCATTTAGGACGGCCAGCAGGGTAACGCCGACATCGGAGAAGACGGCTTCCCACATCGTTGCGATGCCAAAAGCTCCAAGCAGCAGGAAGATCCCTTTGACTGCCAGCGCAAAAACGATGTTCTGCCATACGATTTGGCGCGTACGCCCCGCAATGCCAAGCGCGGTGACGATCTTGGACGGCTCATCGGTCATAATGACGATATCCGCCGCCTCGATGGCAGCATCCGATCCCAGGCCGCCCATCGCGATCCCCACGTCGGCTCTCGCCAGCACCGGCGTATCGTTCATGCCGTCCCCGACAAAAGCGATTTTTTCTTTGGGTTGCTTCAGCCGGCTCAGCCGTTCCATATGCTCTACCTTATCCTGTGGAAGAAGCTCGGCATGCACCTCGCTCACGCCAAGCAGCTTCCCGACCTTCTCCGCCACCGGGCGCGCATCGCCTGTCAGCATAACCGTCTGTTTGCCCCGCTGTTGAAGCGCGCCGACCGCCTGAGCCGCATCTTCCTTCACCTCGTCCGAGATGAGCAGATAACCGGCGTATTCTCCGTTCACGGCCACATAAACGACGGTGCCCGGCGCATCCGGCTGCTGAGCCGCAATGCCTTCCTCCTTGAGCAGCTTTGCGTTGCCGGCCAATACTTCCACACCGTCCAATTTCACGTGAACGCCGTGTCCCGCAGCTTCATTGTAGTCCTGTATGCGTGACGCATCTAATTCTTTCCCGTAGGCTTCCCTGATCGATTCGGCAATGGGATGGCTCGAATGAAGTTCGGCGAAGGCTGCATATTCCAGCAGCTGTTCAGGGCTGATTCCGACGTGGGCCGGACGGGTTTCGGTCACCCGGAACGTCCCCTTGGTCAGCGTGCCGGTCTTGTCGAACACAACGTATTTCACATCATTCAAGGCTTCCAGGTAATTGCTCCCCTTGACCAGGATGCCCGCTTTGGAAGCGGCGCCGATGCCTCCGAAAAATCCGAGCGGAATCGATACGACCAGCGCGCAGGGACACGAAATGACGAGAAAGATCAGCGCCCGGTAGATCCAGTCGGAGAATGTCGCGCCGCTCACCACGAGCGGGGGTACGAGCGCAAGAAGCAGGGCGACGATGACGACGACCGGTGTATACAAACGGGCGAACTTCGTGATGAAGTTCTCGGTAGGGGCCTTGTTGCTGCTGGCGTTTTGGACGAGGTCCAAAATTTTGGCCGCGGTGGACTCCCCGTAAATCTTGGTCACCTCGATCGTAAGGACGCCATTTTTGTTGATGAAGCCGCTCAGCACCTCATCGCCCGCTTCCAGCTCACGCGGTACGGACTCGCCGGTCAGCGCCGAAGTGTCCGCCATCGACCGGCCCTCAGTCACTTTGCCGTCGAGCGGGATCTTCTCTCCCGGTTTGACGATAATCAAATCGCCGACCTGGACTTCCTCGGGCGTCA
Organism: Paenibacillus sp. SSG-1; assembly: GCF_002224835.1. Lineage (NCBI taxonomy): Bacteria > Bacillati > Bacillota > Bacilli > Caryophanales > Paenibacillaceae > Paenibacillus > Paenibacillus sp. SSG-1. The sequence continues at coordinate 1,824,039 of NZ_MBRK01000001.1, read as the reverse complement.
CTTGTTTCGTTCCGTCCCCTGTCTTCAGGTTCGCATAATCCGGCCGGAGATCCATCATGGCGCTGATGGACTTGCGCGAGCGGTTAACCGCGATGCCCTGGAACATTTCTCCGATCTGGTAGAAGAGCATGACGGCAACCCCTTCGGGATACTGTCCTACGCAGAACGCCCCAATCGTCGCAACCGACATCAGGAAGTACTCGTCAAACACCTGGCCCCTAAGGATGTTGCGGAGCGCCTGCAGGACGATGTCTCCTCCGGTAATGAGATAGGCCACCAGAAACATGGCAAGCTCGACCCACCCCGTAACCGGCAGCAGCATCGCGGCCGCCGTGATCACCGCCCCTGCAGCCAGGCGGATCGACATGACCCGGATGCCGGAACTGCCGTGATCATGTGAATGACCGTGATCATGGCCGTGGGCATGATCATGTGAATGACCGCCCGCTCCGTGGTCATGACCTTCGTTGGAATGACCGTGATCATGCGCGTGCCCATCATGATGATGGCCGCGGGACCTTTGCGGATGATTTCCTGCCGCTTTCTGAGCCAACTCGCGCACGCTGACATGCGGCTCTAATTTTTTGACTTTCTTCGTAATCTCCGATATCAATTGGCCTTGATCTTCTGAGGATTCAAAAGTCAGCGTCTGCTTGACGAAATTTACGGAGCAGGAAGAAACCCCGTCCATCTTCCGGACCCCATCCTCGATCTTCATGGCACAGTTTGCACAATCCAAGCCCTCGAGCAGCAGCTCGCGCTTCACCTTAGAGACGGCTTCAGTCATCAAAATGCCTCCGATCCAATCACGAATATAATATGAGCATATATTCATATATAAACTTGTTAAGCACATTATATTCAGGGATGGAGAAGAATGTCAATCAGCTTTTCCGGGCTTTTCCACCAATGATGGAAAAAACGAAAAAAAGGCAGAGGCTGTTCCCCTGCCTTTTCTTGCAGCTCAACCGGTCTCATCCGAGACGCAAGACATCATCAGCTCCCGGTATTTCCCCGGCGTCACGCCCTCGATCTTTTTAAAAGCCCGGATAAAGACAACGTCGCTCGTATATCCGACCAATTGCGCGATTTGGGCATTTGTGAATTCCTTGTCTGCCATATGGCGTTTGGCAAGCTCAATCCGTTTCTTGGCGATATGGTCGCTGAGATTGATCCCGCTCTGTTTCTTGTAAAAGGTCGAGACGTACTGCGGCGTCATGTCGAAGTGATCCGCCACCATGCCAAGCCCCATGTTCGAATCGGTGAAATGCTCATCCACGAACTGATCCATGTCCTGGAGAAGCTGGGCGCTGTGGCCGCTCTTGTCCGCAACCATGCTCTCCGCCAAAATTTCATACAGCCGCTTCATCCGTTTGTGCATTCCTTCGGCCGTTTCATAGGAGAAGATGTCCTTCACCAGATCGATATCGGGTCCGAGAATGTCATTCTGGTCCACGCCCGTGGCGTTCATAATTTTTAAATATGTACTGGTGATGTTAAAGAACAGGCATTTCCCGTATTCCGGCGTAATGCTGCCCGATTCGAAATTCATCGCGTAAATCGTGTCCAGCAGCTGCAGGGCATGGTCGGCGTCACCGCTCCTTACGAAATTAATCAGCTGTACCTCAATATCGACCGGGTAGTAATAATGGGAGTGCACATCTGTAATGTCCTGAAAATAAATGATCGTCCCGCCGCCCTTAACAATCCGGAATTCCAGGGCAGACGCCGCTTCCGCATAGCTCTCGCTGATGCTCTTCGCACCGCTGTGAGGCAGGCCCACCGCTACGGTAACATCGATCTTGAAGCGTTCCTCGATCATGCCTTTGAGCCCTGTGGCCAGCTCACGGGTCACCCTCTCGCCGCCCTCGGCCTGTTCCGCGGCAAAGTTGCACACGATCGCTACCCGGTCCCGGTCCAGCTCAACGGCAAACGCCTTGTGCGGATACTCGATCAGATCCGTGCCGATATTGGATACGATAAAGCGGGCAAGCGCCCACTGCTCCTCGCTCGGCTCCGCGTTGAACCTTGCGATGCTGTCCAATTGGACGACCATGACCGAGAAATCGTCACTGACGAACGTAATATCCATAAACCGCAGCGACTGGCCGCCTTCCCGGGACGCGTCGACATCCATCTGCCCACGGAGCAGGCGCAGCAGAAAGTTGGAGCGGATGACGGGCGTCTGCTGGGCGAGCAGGCTGCGTAAATTTTTTTCGGTATGCAGGGAGCCTTCAATAGACTGCAGGATCAGCTCGTATTCATTGACCTGCGGCCTTCCGCTCCATTCATTGCCCCTGAGAATGGCATTGACCGTTTTACGCAGCGGACTGTAATTTCGGTAAGCGAAGATGAAGGCTGCGGTCAGTCCCACGGCCAGGCAAAGGGCGAACAGGATCAGCGCCCACTGCTTGATCAGAATGATCTGCTGCATGAAGACGCTTTTGGGCGTAACGAGTACGTATTTCCATCCTTCCTTTTCGGATGAGGTATACGATACCATTTTCTGATCGCCATTAATCGTTTGGTTGAACAACCCGCCGGTCCCCGTGATCCGGGACAACAATTCGCCCGGCAGCGGCTGGCGGTCTGTCGCCATGATCGTGCGTCCGTCCGAATTTACGATGTAGATCGAGCTGTCGCTCGCGGATTCAATCTGGGCAAACATTTCCTTAATCTGACTCTCGTCGATCAGAATGACGAAGGTTCCCGTTATATCGCGCCGGTCCCGCCCCGGAAGCGACTGGGCGAAGGTGATGACGTTCAGCGGCGTTTTCTCGATGCTCTGCATCGGATCATACTCGGCGGTCCGCAGCAGCGTGGCCGATGGAAGATAATCCATCGTATGGAAGCTTGTGAGCATGCTTTCCCGCCAGCGGTCGTAACTCATGCCCTGATAGCTGTAATACATATCGTAAAATTTGTGCGAATCGGTGAGAAGCCCGGGCCTCAGCACCAGATCGCTGTTGCGGAAATAGACATAGTAATCCAGGATAAAGTTCGTCAGGCTCCCCTGCCTTGACATGGTGTTCCGCATAAATTCGATGAACTGGTACCGGTCGGGACCGCCTGCATCCTGGTCCAGTTTGAGCAGATACTCCAGCTTCGGATCGAAAATGATCTGCTGGGCCAGCTTTTGCACTTCGCTTAATTTGCTGTCCAGGGACAGCTTGAGCTGCTCCAGCATCGCTTGATTGGAACGGTTGGCACCGCTTTCCAAACTTGCTTCGACTTTGGTGTACAAGAAGGCTCCCATCGAGACCGGGATGAGCAGCAAAACCAGATTGGAAATCAGCATCGTCATCCACACGCTTCGCAGATGACCGATTCCAAGCGGACGAAGCAGCCGTTTCACCAAGCATTCCCCCTACCTTGTTCATGTATCGACCGACATGCGCATCAATGAAACTTGTATGTTCATTATAATGCAAGGGACAGGGCTCCGGGCAGTTTTTTATTCCTTGATGGCGCCGATCAGCACCCCTTTGACGAAATATTTCTGCAGGAATGGATACAGGCAGATAATCGGCAGGGTCGAGACGATGATGGTGGCGTATTTGATCGTTTCGCCGATCGCATACTTGTCGTCCGCAGCCACGCCGGTGGACATGGAATCGGTGGAATTGGCGATGAGGATTTCGCGCAAAACGAGCTGCAGCGGGTACATCGTCCGGTCACGCAAATACACCAGCGCCGAAAAATACGAGTTCCAATGCCCAACCGCATACCAAAGAATCATGACTGCGATGACCGGCATCGACAGCGGAATGACGATTCGAAACAAAATGGTCATCTCGCCGGCTCCGTCGATTTTGGCCGATTCTTCGAGCGACACGGGTACGCCCTGGAACGCCGTCCGCATAATAATCAGGTTAAACGTGGAGATCGCTCCCGGGATCAGCAGCGCCCATGGCGTATTCATCATGCCGAGCTTGCCGACAAGGATGTACGTCGGGATCAGTCCGCCGCTGAACACCATCGTCAGGACGATCGCAAACATCATCAGGTTTTTAAAATACAGGTTCCGGCGCGACAGCACATAAGCCCCCAGAGCCGTCATAAACAGGTTAATGGCCGTTCCTGCGGCTACGTAAAACAGCGTATTCCGGTACCCGCTTGTGATCATCGGGTTCTTGAAGACGGCTTTGTAAGCCTCGAAATTAAATCCGAGCGGGCGCAGGAGGATGCCCCGGTGCTGGATAAAGCTCGCCGCATCGCTCAATGAAGCGAATAATACATACAGGAACGGGTACAGTGTAACGAAGCAGAGCAGCAGCATCAGCAGCGTATTGATCACGCCGAATACCTTTTCGCCGTTCGTTTGTGCAATCATCGGACGATCCCTCCTACCACAGTTTGTTTTCGGACACGCGCTTGCTGATGGCATTTGCCGACACGATCAGAATCAGGCTGATGACGGAATTGAACAGGCCGACCGCCGCGGTAAAGCTGTAGCTCGCCTCCAAAATCCCTTTTCGGTATACATAAGTGGAAATGACATCGGCCGTTTCGTAAGTCAGCGGATTGTACAGCAGAAGCACCTTCTCGCTGCCTACCGACAGCATGTGCCCCATATTCAGAATGAGCATGATGACAATCGTGGGCATGATGCCCGGTATGGTGATGTGGAACGTTTGTCTCCAGCGGCTTGCGCCGTCGATTTTGGCCGCCTCATACAGCGTTGGGTCGATATTGGCGATCGATGCCAAATAGATGATGGAGCCCCAGCCGATGCCCTGCCAAATGCCGGACGATACGAAAATAAAGCGGAACCAGCCGGCCTCCTTCAGAAAATCGATCGGATCGACGCCGATGAACCCCAGCAGTTGATTGATCAATCCGTCACGGCTTAGGAAGTCAAACATCATCCCCGCGACCACGACAATCGAAATGAAATGCGGTAAATAGGAGATCGTCTGCACGAATCGCTTGAACGCCATTTTGCGGATCTCGTTCAGCAGCAGCGCCAGCAGGATCGCCGCCGGAAAACCAAACAGCAGATCATAGACATTGATGAGGACCGTATTGCGGATGAGCCTCCAGAAATAAATGCCGTTAAAAAAGCTGTCGAAATGCTTAAAGCCGACCCATGGGCTTCCCCAGATCCCTTGTGCCGGCGAGTAATCCTTAAAGGCGATCAGGAGACCGTACATCGGTCCGTAATGAAAGATCAAGTAATACGCAATGACGGGGAGCGCCATGACATAAATGATCCAGTTGCGGCGGAGATCCTTACGGATGGTTTGCCCCGTGGTTAGATCGGTCCGGCTGCGCAGCGGGCGCTTCTTCATCAGTTTCTTATCGGTTACCTGCCACATGTAACCCCCTGCCTTTCCTGCGGAATGTGGTGTTGGAACAAGGGGCGAGCCGGGAAGCGGACATCCCCTGCCCGGCATCTTCGCCGCCTTATGCTTTTTGATTAACGCTTATTGAACCGGTCAAGGGCGGACTGCTGGATTTTGATCGCGTCGTTAATGCCCATCGCCTCGATTTTCTTCACGTACTTATCGAAGTTGTCGATCGGCTCCGCGCCCATGATGAATTTGAGGAACATCTCGTCCTTATACGTGTTGATGTCCGTCATGATCGAAGCGAATTGGGAGCTCTCGTCCTTGGTCGGCGTCACGAGCGGCATTTTGCGTTCCCCGGTCGGCTGGGACCATACGGTCAAAGCATCCTTCTGGTTCGGGAGGGCCAAATACTGCATCTGGAATTCATCGCTGAGCACGAACGGAGCGCTCCACGTCGATCGGTTGTGCTTCGCAAAGGATTGCTGGAGACTGACGCCGCTAGGCGGGTTCAGCACCTCCGGCAGGAAGACCGGCTTGCCGTCCTTCAGCGTGTACGCTTCTCCTTCTTTGCCGTAGTTGAACAGGAGATCGCCCTGTTCTCCGTAGGCATAGTCCAGCCACTTGACCGTTTCGGTCGGGTTCGTATTGCTGGTCGAGATGGCGGCGCCGATGCCGTTCGTGGCGAAATCCTTTTGCCCCCAAATCGGCTTATCGCCTTTGTTCAGTACCGGATACGGAGCGGCCACCAGGTTGAATTTCGGATCCTTATCCTTCATCAGGTTGGCGTATTTGCCGATGCCGCCGCCGTTATACGTTGGAGCTGCGCCCAGCTGGTTGCCGGTCATTTTGGCATCGAACAGCTTGTCGTTCGGAGCGGCGAAATCCTTGTCGAGCAGCCCTTCCTTATACCATTGGTTCATCGTGGCCAGGAATTCCTTGTACTCCGGCTGGATCGGTCCGTATTTGACGCTGTTGTCGATCTGGTAGAAGCCGTAGTTGATGCCCCATGCGCCAAGGAAAGGCGCATCCGTGCCGATATCGTCCTTCGTAAAATACAGCGGAATTTCATCGGCTTTCCCGTTGCCGTTCGGATCCTTCTCCTTAAACGCCTTGAGGACTTCATGCCATTCGTCGATCGTCGTCGGCATCTGAAGGCCGAGCTTATCGAGCCAATCCTTGCGGATCGACGGGCCGTAGAAGACACGGACCTTATCGCCGCCGCGGAAGAACGGGAACATGTAGAGGCTTCCGTCGTCGGTGGTCACCTGCTTTTTCCAGTCGGGATGCTCATCCAGCAGTTTTTTCAAATTCGGTGCATATTGGTCGATCAAATCGTTCAGCTTAATAATTTTGTTGTCCTGGATCGCCTTCTCCGGTCCCCCCGGATACCCGATCCATGAAGTTTCGATCACGTCCGGAAGTTTCTCGGAGACCATCATGAGGTTGAACTGCTCCTGAGCCTGGGTGGAGTCGGTCGGCGGATGCTGGAAGTCCACTTTCACGCCAGTGATCCGTTCCAGTTCCTTATACATGCCCATTTCCGCGTACGTTTTCATTTGGGCGGCTGCAGCGGGATGCATGCTGACCCAATAGGTCAGGTGGGTTAATTTTTCCGGTTCGGCTGTTTTTCCGCTAGTGGACGCCTCCCCTTTCGCCTGATCGTTCCCCGAGGTGCCGCCGCAGGCCGCAAGCGACAGAACCAGGGCGGCTGCAAGCACCGCAGTGCCCCATTTTTTAGCTGCTTTTTTTCTCATGTAAGCGCCTCCTTTTTGAAATAAATCCAGTTGACCGGACTCTTGTTTATGTGAAGCTGCCGGTACCCAAAGTATAGGGAACCTGCCTGTTCCCGCGATACTGCCGCTTTGAAAGGAGCGCAGTATTTTCGTAAGATGACGGACTGATCTTTTTAATGCTACCTTAACTTTTCTTCATCCGGGCGGCTAATCCTGGACCCGCACAAGCCTTAAGGCACGCAGCTTTACCGCGTCGGCATGCCAGATTTCCGTGAATTTGGGAGACGGGTCCTTCAGCTTGGAAGAACGGAGCGTCAGCGTATGGATTCCGGGCTCCAGCCATGTCACTTGCCCCAAACGGGATTGGATCGGGATATAGGGATGCTGGCATGATGGAGAATCCGGATCCTCCCCCTCTTCCGCCGGATCGGTAACCAGGCAGCTGCCATCCGTCTCCAAGACGACCGGTTCCGGATACAGCCCGGGCCAATCCTGATCGTGCCGCTTGAAGCTGATCAGCATCAGTTCATAGGTGCCCGGCTGAACGAGCTTGAAGGTCCACTCCG
>NZ_MBRK01000001.1:1590415-1816439 GCF_002224835.1 Paenibacillus sp. SSG-1 | reverse complement strand
TCCCCTCCCCCTGCCGCAGCGCCGAAATCCCCTCTGCCTCGTCTTCCTCCCTGACAAGGGTTACGCTGGCTTGGGGGACATCCAGCTGCAGCCGGCCGCCGTCAAGCTGCGTTAACGTCCGGTCGAAATCAGGCTCTTCGGCCATTTCCAGGGCAATAACCGTCACATGCTCGTCAGCCGGTTCGGTTGGAAGCTCCACTTTGAGGACATGCAGATCGAGCCCCTCGTCAACCGATTGCCTGAACGCCAGTTCTTTTTTCTCCGGATCGGCCAGGCAGTATATACGCGATACCTCGCCGCGGATGCCGTGCATCACCAAGCCCCCCGCAGGCCATTTGTCGTTATGAACGTGCACATATACTCGTCCCGGGCGGGTTGTCACGGCTCCAAATTCCAGCTCGGCCGGAAACGGGCTGCCTTCGGTGCCGTAAATGGCTTCGCTGTTCCGCCGCGTCCATTCTCCGACCTCCCGCAGTCGCTCCGCGGACAGCTCCGGAATCGTTCCTTCCGGCGTTGGACCGACATTCAAGAGCAGGTTGCCGCCCTTGCCAATGACGTTTACCAGCTTCTTGATCACCGCCTCCGCCGTCTTCCAAACCTGGTCCCGGTCCGTGTAGCCCCATGACTGGTTCAAGGTCATCGGCGTTTCCCACGGCCGCTGATCTTCACCGCTCATCCCGATCTCGTTATCACCCTTGGAGACATAATCGCCCATGCCGATGAAGTGCGACACCCTGGAATTAATGAGGCAGTCCGGCTGCAGACCTTTCACAAAGGCCACGATATCACGGCTGTCCGCTTCGGATAACCCGCCCGCCGTATCAAACCAGAGCAGGCCGACCGGCCCGTAGGAAGTGAGCAGCTCCTTCAGCTGCGGCTTCGCCTTGCCTTCCCAGTATTCGGGAAAGTGCTTCTCCGCCAGATTGTAATCCCAGGTGTTGTTATGCTCTTTGTGCAGCGAATGGGGATGGTGCCAGTCAATCACATGCGAATAGTAAAAGCAGAGTACGATTCCCGCCTCGCGGCAAGCCTCGGCAAGCTCCTTCATCGGATCGCGCCCAAACGGCGTCGCGTCCACGATGTTGAAGGGATCGGCTTTGGAGCGGAACATCGCAAACCCGTCATGATGCTTGGCCGTGATAACGATATATTTCATCCCTGCGTCTTTGGCCAGCTGTACCCAGGTTGCCGCGTCAAACTGCTGCGGATTAAAATCCCCGGCCAGCTTCTCGTACTCACGGACGGGGATCTTGTCGGCGTACATGACCCATTCGCCCTTAGCCAGCGCTGCGTACAGTCCCCAGTGGATGAACATGCCAAACCTCGCATCCGTCCACCATGCCGTGGCCGGATCGCTTCGCTTGTGCACTTCTTGCTCTCCCATACGTGTTGCCCCCTTCTACCAATACGGCTTCCAGTCCTGGGTTACGCGAACCAGTGCCTCGTACATGTAATAGTCGCCCCAAATGCAGCACTCGTCGACGCCGTTTCCGCCCGGCTTGCTGTATACCGCATGCAGCAGAATGCCGTTCGACTCCGGCACGTGCCAGGTCATATAATGATCGATCAGGGATTTCAACATCCGCAGCGCGGCATTTTCGTACAGCCGTTTCAGCGGGTCGGTCAGCGGCAGATGCGCCGCGGTCTCGATCAGGCCGCAGACCGCAATCGCCGCAGCGGAGCTGTCCCGCTCTTCATCTCCTTCTGTAAATACGAGATCCCAGTAGCATACCTCGTCCTGCGGAAGCCGGTTCAGGAAGTAATTCGCCAGCCTGGACGTCAACTGCAGGTACCTGTCATCGCCGGTGTAGCGGTAGGAGAGCGGGAAGCCGTAAATCCCCCACGCCTGTCCGCGCGACCAGCATGAATCGTCCGCCTGCCCCTGCGCGGTGGAGCCGTACTTCGGCTGTCCCGATGCGATATCCATATAAAAGGTGTGATAACTGGATGCATCCTCCCGAATGAGATGCTCCGCCGATTTCCGGGCGTGCGACTCGGCCGCAGCCTTATATTTGGGGTTACCGGTGACGTCCGATGCCCAGTACAGCAGCGGCAGATTCATGAGGCAGTCAATGATGATCCTCCCCTGCTGCCTGGGATCCTGGAGATTTCCCCAAGCCTGGATGATCCCCGCCTTGTCCCAGTAACGCTCCATCAGGAGATCCGCTGCCTGAACGGCGAGCGTCTTGGCCTCTTCGCTGCCGGTCAGCTTGTAGGCTGCCACGCAGGACAGCGTATAGAGAAATCCTAAATCATGCGTGTCCGTATAGCGGCGTTCCTCCACTCTCCTGCGGTAGCTGTCCAGCTGGCCCTCCGCGGCGGCGCGGTACTTGGCATCGCCGGTCGTTTCGTAAGCGAGCCACAGCATCCCGGTCCAGAATGCCGGCGTCCACTCCGTGTTTCCGGTCTGCCGGTATACCAGATTCGTGCTGGCCTCCGACGGAAACGTGTCCTGAAATGTCTGGAGATTCCGGTCCACCTGGCGCCGAATAAATTCCATAGCCTCCAGGCACCTTTCCCGCGTAAGCCCGGAGTCCTCCTTATACCACCCTGAATTCTTGATGTCCTCGTCCTTCACCTGCTTCATCGCTGCCACCCTCCATGATTGTTGATATTGGCGTTCGTCATGAACTGAATTGTAAACAGGCCATGCACGCTTCACAATCGCCGTTATTCGTGGTAACACTGCCGTTTTTTCTGGTTGCAGCAGGATATGAAAATTCGTCGGTCTCCGAAAAAAACGTCAGGAAGGTCTTCAAGCCGGGATCGAAACCGATGTCTACAAGGTCAACAAGCTTGCAGCGGCATCGAGCCGAGCACGAAAAAAACGACCCGGCTGCGGCGGCTCGTGAAAGCTCTGCAATACACGGATCGTTTGAAGTTCAGGGTCAGGGGATCTCGATGTGAAAAGTTTCCCGCAATCCGCGGGACCCTTCGTCGGTAATGTGCAGCGCCCGCGTTCCTTCCATGCGCCGCAGCCATCGCAGCTCGAGCAGCCGCTCAAGCATCGCGCTGCCCAAGGAGCCGGCCAAATGCGGCGTGCGCTCGCTCCAATCGAGGCATTTGCTGCAGAAGCTGCGCCGCTTTTTCCGGACCGCTTCCACATCGATGCCCATATGTTCGAAGAAGGCGCCCCCTTCCCCGGTAACAGCAAAGGCGTCCGCTTCCTCACGGATGACGCCGGCTTCGATCATCGCGTCCCTTAGGCGGATGCCGAGGTCCCCAGCGACATGATCGTAACAGGTTCTCGCCCGCCGCAGGTGGCGGTTTTCCTCGGATTGCCTCAGCGACTTGATCTCAACCGGCGGCGCAAGCAATAGCAGCGTCTCTACCACCGCGGCCACATCATGGCTCTTCAAACCGTAATACCGGTGTCTTCCCTGCTTGTGCATGGCGATCATCCCCGCTTCTTCCAGCTTGGCCAAGTGGTAACTCGCCGTCTGCGGGGTGATTCCCGCCATATAAGCCAGCTCGCTCGCCGGATGGAACCGTCCATCCATCATGGCGGTCAGCATCGCCGCACGCGATGGATCGCTGATCATGGCCGCGGGATGAGCCGCAACCGGTCCTGCCTTCATCCTGCCCCCTCCTTTGCATTCCACATTTCGATGAACATTGTAATATGAACCGGTTACAATGTTCAAGTACATATCAACAAGGAGGCGTTTTTCCATATGACTGCAACAGATCCGCAAACCCGTGCCATCACCCCGAAAATTTTATATTACGGCATGCCTGTCATCCTGATCACCACGCGTAACGAAGACCACACAACCAATATCAGCCCGATCTCTTCTTCCTTTGCGCTGGGGGACAACATCGTCCTGGGCATTTCAACGAGCAGTAAAGCTTATGATAATTTGAACCTTCACCCGGAATGCGTCATCAATCTTCCTTCCGCCCCGCTGTGGGAGAACGTGGAGCGAATCGCCCCTTATACCGGGAGAACCGTTGTCCCTGAGTTCAAGGAAGCCATGGGGTTTACGCACGAAAAGGATAAGTTCGCCGCAGGCGGCTTCACCCCCGCCGATTCCGAAGCCGTGCAGCCATCGCGCATATCCGAATGCCCGATCCAGATTGAAGCACAGGTTCTGCGGATGACGGTGCCGGAATACGATCCGTTCTTCGCGATCGTGGAAACCCGTGCCGTCCGGGTCCATGCCCATGGTGACATCCTTATTGGAGATCATCATATCGACCCGCGGCGCTGGAATCCGCTCATTTACAATTTCCGTCACTACTTCGGTCTGGGAGATCAGCTGGGAGCAACCTTCCGGTCGGAAACGTAAGCCCTATTTGCCACCAAGTTTATTCAACCGGGTTTCTCTAAACAAAAAAAGGCCCTCAAAGACGCACTGTCTTTGAGGGCCTGCCGGCCGAAATTCTAACGTATGCCTGCGTTTATTGCTTATTTCCTGTCAGCGGCAGCAATCGGAGCAGCATACCGCCGTCCCCGTCTGGCCCTGGCGGTTCTTCCGTCCCGGCTCATCCTTGATGATATACAGCTGACGGAAGCCGACCCGTTTCAAGAATCGGGCCGCCTGTTTGCTCTGCCGACTGCTGCCGCCCAGAATCACAACCGGCTCGGAGGTGGAGAGCTCCTTTTTCCAAAGATACGGCAGCCGGCCGAGCGAAATATTGACCGTGCCGTTCTCATGCTCCCGCAAATAATCCACCGGATCTCTCACGTCCAGCATTTTGATGTCTTCCTGATCCCTGGCGATGACCTTCAAATCGTCGGGATGGATGGGCGTAAGTCCATGGACAGGCAGGATATTCCGAAGCAGCCATACTCCAATGACGATAACGGCTGCCAGCAACAACCAAATCATCCGCTTTCCTCCCTGGTTATATTGTAGCGAGGGATCATGTCCTTAGCCGCTTCACAGCAGCATAGTGCTGCCATACAGCAAAAAGGCGATAATCGGACAAGCATCCATTAACATTTTCTATAAGTCATTAACAAATTTGATTATAACCCCGGGAAGGAAATTGTCAATGCGGATGTGACCTGAACCCAGACTATTTATGGTCCGTATATTTCAAATTCCCAAATGGAATAACCGTACTGCGTTGCTCTTTCCACGCCATACATCCTGACGTATCGGGAGTTCGTCTCCTCGAAAGTGATAGTTTCAAGACCTCCCTTTCCTTCGGTCGTAGTGTAAACGTCTCTCCAATTTGCTTCGGAGGACGGATCGTCGGTCACTTGAATTTTATAGCTCTTCCCATAGGCCGCTTCCCAATACAGTCTCACTTCATTGATCGGTTTACGCTCCCCCAAATCCACGTAGATCCAACCCGGATCGACCCCGCGCTTGGTTCCAAATCTTGTGGACATGTCACCGTCGGTTGCATAGGGGGCGGTGTCTACCGTTCCATCGTTCGATGATCCGACAGCCGGCCGTCCCAGGGCCAGATTCGTTCGGGGAAGCGGTTCCTCATGCTGTACCGGCAAAATCGTCACATCGCTATAATAATCTTTGCTCAGAAAGTTCATCTCTTGAAGTGTGGCAGCGGGCGTGCTGCTTCCCGGCATATACACGTTCTCGAACAGCAAGCCGGTAATCATGGCTCCATCCTGCCCGTTGATTTTGGCGAAGCTTTCTCCCGCGTCGCGTACCGTAATATCCTTCACTGTGACGCCGCTAACCGGCCCAACGCCAAGGTTTCCTCCGTTAACAGTAAACATCGTCATCCATGCGCTGTTGTCCTCATTTTTGCCGCTGATATCCTCGACGTCCATCCGTTCGAACTTGACGTTCTGGACTGTTCCGGTACCGTATTTATGGTGAATGGCAAAGCCCACGGCCGCCTTGTAGACGACACCGTCCCGGAAAGTAATGTTCCGCTGGTCCTGAAGAACGCCCTGGCCGATCTTGAATCCGTAGCATTTCGTCCAAGCAACGGCATCCTCGATTAAGACATTCTCAACAGGCTCGGGTTGGCCCGGCCATGGTACCTTGCCCGAGGCAATATCCGTATCTTCCGCCCAAGCTTTTGTGGAGTAAGGGTCATCCAACGAGATGCCGATGGAATGGCGCACCACGACGTTTTGCGACTCCGTCACGTCAATGCCGTCGTTTTCTCCCATATTCAGGCTGTTCAACATTTTTAAATTGGTAAACCTCAGATCGTTGGAACGAACCGGTACCACCGCCCAGGCGGACGACTCCCGAATGAGTATCCCGTCCATCGAAAAATGGGACGTTGCGATCGGAACGACCAGGTTATTGATCATTCCGGTGCCGTTTGTGCTCTTATCGTCATGGAGAGCCTGCCCGTTACCGTCGATCGTACCGCGGCCGTAAATCCGGATGTTGGTGGAATGGAAGGCTGTTGAAATCCACCAGGTTGCTGGCCGGCCCATCGAATCCTTAAACCAGTGCTCGGCATAATCTGCGGTCTTGCCCGTACCGACGAACGTAGCGCCAGGTTCCATGTACAGTGCCGTATTGCTCTTAAGCGTAAGATTGCCGATATAGTACGTTCCGGCGGGCACGTAAACAATACCCTGAACCCCGCCTCCCTTATCGGTCCCATAGGCGCCTGCATCGTCAATCGCCTGCTGAATGGCGGCCGTTCTCTCCGCAACGCCTGTATTTTGTCCGTTTGTATCAACATCGTAAGGGGCTTCCGTAATATTGAAGATCCCTTGGCCTTCCTTAGCCGGCACATCGGTTTCCGCCGGATCGGCTGCGATCACCAGCCGGGTAGCCCGGCTGTTCATCATAACAATCAGGTACTCATCGGAGGGTGCTGTGAAGGTCAGCGTTGTTCCGACAATTTTATCCGCCGTAATGCCGAGTTTCTTCGGACTGATCGAGTATTCATATACTTTGTCCGTGTTCAGAATGGTAAGCTCGTACGTAACCGGACCTTTGGACAAGGAGAAATGGGCATAATCATAATCACTGAATCCCTTGACCACGGGAATCTCCACCCCGTTGGCTTTGAGCGTATAGTTGGCCGATGCGGCATAACGCTCAGATGGAGCATATTTATAGATCGTGGCTGGCACTGACTCGGCAGCGACCCTCTCCACGAATGCTTCCGCCTGAACATTCGTCCCACTCATCCATAGCGAAACAACCAGCGTGATCACCGACAAAGCGTAAGACCATTTTTTCATCTTAGCCACCGAAATCGCCTCCTTCATTTGTCCGTAAACCCTTTCCGTGTGATGGAATTTGCACGGCTTAAGTGCTTTTGTATGCCTGTTTATAAAGCCCCCGGCATTTCAAGCACAATCTGCGGAACTTCTGAAAGCCCAAACCTGACAAAAGCATATCGCTGCACATATATCGGGGTATCGGGAGCGAGATCCTTGTCCGTCCATCCGGGTTTGTTCTTAAAGCTGTCCGGGCCCACCTTATATACCTCGCCTTTGACATGGTGATGAGGACCAAGCACATTCCGGCAGCTCCCCGTAAGTTCCAATTCGATTCGATTCGCCCCCGGCTGTAGGTACGGCGTAATATCGCCCTCATACGGCTCCCACACGAAAGCGCGGATCTCCCTTCCGTTAATTCTCAGGCGGCTGACAATGGCATCCGGCGATTCACGGAACTGCCAAAGTGCTCGATTCCAACCGTTTTGCGGCACGACGACGGTCTGCTCCAGTGTGACCGAACCTGCAAAAAATGGAAATCCCTGCCCGGCTAGGTCATTGGCATGAATCTCAGCGGGCTGCTCGGCCAGGAAAAAAGGTCCCTCGTTAAAAACGGCACGGCGTTCCCCGAACGACCACGGCGATGCAGACTGAACCGAAAAGTCTCCCAGCACATAGATGCTTTCCAGCTCCGTTTCCAGCGTGAGCTTGTTGCCTTCGGATTCGAATTGTTCCGCGCGTTCCAATGCCCGGCTTACCTCGGCAGAATGGAGAAAAGTCGTCGTCAAACCGATTCGGTTGACGCCCTTTTGGATCAGCCCCCGGATATCCACTTTTTTAAAGGAAGTGTCTATCCACCAGCCTGCGGCTACGGATTCAAGCGGTTGACCGTTGATCATTATCTGAAACCGCTCGGGATTTTCCATGATAACAAACATGGGCTGGTTTGCCGCTGGGCTCACCTGGCTTAAAAATTTGTATTCCAGCTCAACCTTGACGGGACGGCCAAGCTGAAGTAAATGATCTTGAACGCGAAACATCGGAACAGGTTCAGACCACTTGCCGTTTTCGACCCGGAAACGGCATGTGTCAAGCGTCAGGCAGTTCATGCTCGCTGCGGTGATCCTCCACGGCTCATTAAGCCGGATAACCGCTTTATTCCCCGGTTCATCCGCCATTTTCAGGGGCACCCGAATATGCTGCTTCTTCGCCGGATTCAGCTTGATCAGCAGCGATCCTGCAGCGTGCAGCGGTAAGGTCACCTGCAGGCCGCCATCGATCGCCTCCCAGTTAACAACAGGTCGAACCTCCCCGTTTTCCAAGTCGATCAAAGATAGTTCACCGGAACGATAAATGCGGACTTTCACTTCCCCATAACTTATCTCATCCGAATTGACCAAATAGAACAATGTGGAACCGTCGATCTCCAGTTCCTGAACGTTAATTCCTTCGGATACCAAAGGTACATTCGATGAATCCGTCAGACTGATGCTCTGAGGTACTATGCAGAACAAATGCTGCACCAACGCTTCCCGGTTCCAGTCAGGCTTCCTCGCCTTGGCGATCCACCCGCAGGCTTCCGGTCCTGGTTCCCCGCCGATGAGCCGCGGAAAAGGCTCGAAGGCCAGCACGGCACCGCCTTTCTGAACAAATTGCTGAAGAAGCTCTGACACCCTCGGTCCTACGGTGACGGATGGCGGGACGATAACGACGCTGTATGCGGCATCGCCAACCCAAAAACGCCCTTCCTGAACGAAGCCGTGACGCTCAATAATAAACTCGCTTCCGTAGTCGTGCCCGATCAGCGATTGGCACAGCCAGCGCGACAACTGCGCAAAAGCCTCGTGGTACGGCTCGATAGCGGAAGTATCCGTGCCCGACTGGAGAACCCAGGCCGACCGGGCCGGATGCAGCAGAAGTACCTCCGCCTGCCGACTGCCCTCCCCCAGCAGCATGGACAGCCTGGCGAAATAATCATTGAACAGCCGGTAATCGGGCCACCAGGGCTGCTGATAGAAAATTGAAGGAGGGTAATCCCGTTTGCGCAAGCCTTGCAGAGAATAGCTCTGCAAATGCGGACACATGAGATTGATGCCATGCACGAACTGCCACTCCCCGATCCGCCGAAGCTCCTGCAGGCTGACGTTCCAGCCTGAGCAACCGAAGCTCTCCGTGATTGCTTGACCTTTGCCTAGCTGCCTAGCGACCGAGCTCACCTGCTTCGGTACGATCGGATCGTCGCCCACGAACCGTCCCAGCCAGTCACAGCCCGGAATTTGCAGGTATTCGTAGAAGAACAGCGGGTCGCCGACCGCGGTCACCTGATCCATCAGCGTCTGCTCATCCACAACATGACCCGTTGCGGACCATCCCCTTCTCCCGCACCATTCGCTGATTTGCTTGGCATAAGCCTCTGTAAATAATTCCGTGACGCAGCGCCAATAGTCGTATCGGACCTTACGGCAGCCTTCCGATTCTATAAATAAGGCAGGCAGGTGGGCAAAAAGGGGGTAGCCGCACTTTTGCTCAAAAACAGCGGCCAGCTCGAACGACCACGGCAGCTGCCGGCGAGCGAACTGCGGTTCATCGGTAAATACGCCTCGAATTACCGACCCGTACGCTTCTCCGAACCGTTCCCAATAGGCATCATAAATTTCTCTTATAAAAGCGCCGACCGCCTGCTTGCTCAGCGTATCTATATAACAGGGATTGACTTCGTAATACACACGAATGTCAGCTTTGTCGAGCTCTTCCGTGCCCAGAAGGCGGAATCCTTGATTCGTCCGCATATATAACGCAATCGTGCCTTCGGTCCTGCCATCTAACGGAGCGTATTCAACAGCCAATCTCTTTTGCTGGTACTCCAATCCCAGTGCGGGAATTCTATCGTCTCCAAATCCGCTGGGCCAGCCGTTCTCATCATACAACCAAGGCTCCAAGCCGAGCTCCTGGCACTTCTCGATGCAGAGCCGAACGGCCTCCATCCATTCGTCCCCCATGTAGGGCGTCTGAAGGCCGCCCCGGGCATGCATGAAAAAACCCCCGATGCCGGCGTGATGCATCTCCTCGATCTGCCGAATGAGTTCGTCCGGGTCCAACCGTTCATTCCAGGACCATAGCGGCACCGGACGGTATCGGGATGGCGGATCCTCCAGCTGCTCCCATACTGTCATAATCCATCCCCCCATTAGCTTTCCAGGCATAATTTCAACAGATCATCGATGTGGGCCGAAGCCAGGCACTCCACCGTATCTGCCGCGCCGTAATATATTTTCACTTCGCCGTCATCCTCCTGCACCATGCCTCCCGGAAAAATCACGTTGTTGCGGAAACCGCCCTCGGTCTCATATTGCAGCTCAGGGACAAGCAGCGGTTCACGGTACATACCGACGATTTTCCTTGGATTCTCTAAATCGAGCAGCATGAGTCCTGCCGTGTAGCGCTTCTTCCACGCGTCCTCCCATCCGTTTTTGCCTCGCCTAGAATCGATGTCTACCGCATGGAACGTCGTAAGCCACCCTTTCGCCGTTTTGATCGGCGGGGCAGCCGGCCCAATTTTGTCGTTGGCAAACGGGACCTGCTCAACCGCCAGCAGCAGATCGGAATTCCCCCAGTATTTGAGGTCGGGCGATTCGGAAATCCACATGTCGAACCGGTCGACCCCGCCCCGGCTGTACACGGTGAACGGCCGCTCCAATCGGACATAGTTGCCCCCGATTGTCTCCGGGAACAGCACCATGTTTCGCAAATCCGGCGTGGACAGGCTCAGGATTTCAAAACTGATGAAATCGTCCGTGACGGCGACCCCGCCCCGGATGCCGTGATGGGTATCGACAGCAAAGCACATGTAACAGCGACCGTCGATCACCGTCAGCCGCGGATCGTAGGCTCTGACAATTTCCTCGTCATAAAGCTTAAAACACGGCTTCGGCTGCACGTCCCAGTGAATGCCGTCGCTGCTGAACGCGACGCCGAGATCCGTCGTATGATGCGGCTCAAGCGTCTGCTCCTCTGGCGATCCGTAATCATTACGGAATATCATGACGTACCTTCCATTGAACTTGGTGACACCTGCATTAAAGACCAGCGCCGTTGGGTAGGGCACGCGCGATGCATCCAGAATAGGATTCAGCGGGTGCCGCCCGATGACGGAACTGGATGAGAGCTCTCCTATAATCGGCATACGTAAACTCATATTGAATACAACCTCCCAGATTCAATTGCCGCGGTTACCCCTTTAGGGAGCCCGCAGTCATCTTCATAAACGACTTGTTGGCAAACAGATACACGACGAGGATCGGCAGGATCGACAAACAGGCCCCCGCCATCATATAGTGCGTTTGCGATGCCGCAGAGACACCGTATTTCAGGTTCGCCAGTCCCACGGTCAGCGTTTGAAGCTCCGGCTTGCTCAGCGTAAACACAAACGGAAGGAGGTACTCATTCCAAGCTCCACGGAAAGCGAACAGCGCGCAAACCCCCAGTCCTGGGGTAAGCAGGGGCAGGACGATCGTCCAGAACGTCCGACCCCGCGAACAGCCGTCGATCCGAGCCGCCTCGTCCAGCTCCTTGGGGATGCCGCTCATAAAGCTCTGCAGGATAAAAAAGGCGGACGCGTGCGCGCTGATCAGGATCAGGACAACACCCCATAGCGTATTGTGCAGGTGAAGCTTGATCATAAGCTCAAACTGTGGACGCAGCACCACCGCGCCGATGGCGACGAACATCGTAAACGCCTGCATGCCCACATACGCTTTTTTACCTGGGAAGTCCATCCGGTTAACGACGTAGGCAGCCATTGAGGAAACGAACAAAATGCCGATGGTCGAAGTGACGGCAACGAAGAGACTGTTCACCGTGTAAGTTGAAAAGTTGGCCTGCTTCCAGGCCTCTGAATAATTGCTAAACTGCCAAATCGTCGGCATGATCGTAGCGCCTGCGGTCAGCTCGGCGTTGGTTTTGAACGAACCCAATATCGTGATGACCACCGGGAACAGCGTCAGAAACGCGACCAGAAGCAAAAACACCCACATCACGGCTCTCGATGCGATTTTCATGAACGCGTCCCTCCTATTCGTATTGGCTCATCCGCTTGGAGCCGTAGAAATAAAGAATCGTTATCAGGCCGACGATGACGGCCGTGACGAAAGCGACCGCACTGCCATAACCCATCTCCTGAATCTGCGTCGCAGCACCCGATCCGGCTGTAGGGAAGAACAGCTTGTAAACGTAGAGAAACATGACGTTGGTTTTTCCCACGGGGCCCCCGTCGGTCATGACCATAATGCTCTCGTAGCCTTTGAGCGCATTGATGATGGCCAGCATAATAATCATCTGCATGACCGGTCCAAGCATCGGAATGGTAATATAGCGAAACTGCTGGAGCTTATTCGCTCCATCCAGGGCGGAGCTCTCATATACATCCTCGGGAATGTTCTGCAGACCGGCCAGAAACAGGAGCATATAGTTGCCGACGGCGCCCCAAACCGCCACCAGGATGACGGTCAGCATCGAGTAATCAACGCCCAGCCAGTCCACAGCGCTGCCAATCAGTTTATATTTCATCAGAAATTGGTTCAGGATGCCGTTGTACGAATTGAAGATCGTGAAGAATACGACCGCCATGACGGCTGTGCTGATAATCGTCGGCATAAATATAATGGCGCGAAGCACGTTCCTGCCCCGGATTTTCTGATTTAACAGGACGGCCAGAATGAGGGCAAGCGGAATCGAAAGCACCAGCTTGCCGCCGGCATACACAAACGTATTCACGACGGAATTCCAGAACTCATGATCCTTAAACACGCGCGTAAAATTATCGAGGCCGATGAATTTCTCGGCTCCGTAACCTTTGTAGTCGTAGAACATATATCGCATGGCCCAGGCGATCGGATAGATGCCAAGAACAGCCGTTAGAATAAAGCTCGGCAGGATATAGCTGTAAGAAAAGGCGAGGTTCTTCGCTTTATTCATCTTCTCTCACTCCTTGTGATCTCTTTCGCCCGGATAGGAAAGGGATGGGGCTTCCCCCATCCCGCCGGACGTTTGTTTATTTGGTGTATTGTCCGGCCAACTTTGCAGGGTCGAAATCAGGCATCGGTTCGGCCTTGACATCACCGCTGGCTTTGGCGGCATCGAGTGCCGAATTATACCGTTGATTCAGATCCGCGATGATCGCGTCCAGGTCCCCTCCGCTGACGATGTACTTAAAGAAGGCGTCGTCTGACTTGGTACCTTGAACCGCTACAGTGGGAGCGACCGGCCATACGCCGTCGTATTGGTTCGGCAGGAAACCTTCAATGCCCTTAACGCTCGGCGTAGCTGCAACCTCGCTTACGGACGGCACCATGGCGATGCCAAAGCCCTTCTCCTGATACTGCTTGAGCGTTGAATCGTTGTACATGTACTGCATGAATTTCCAAGCCGCTTCCTTTTCCTGGGTCTTGGAACTGATGGCAAGCCACTGGCCGCCAAGGAAGCCGGAAGCACCTTTGAAGTCGCCGTCGATAGATGGAGCAGGTGCAGCTGCCCAGTCAATTTTTGCCGGAAACTGCGATTGGTAGACGCCGGCTTCCGCCGAGAACGAGAGATACATGCCGATTTTCCCTTCCGCAAACTGTGCCCGCAGCGGATCGATGTCCAGGGACTCGACGCCGGGCAGCATGCTGCCGTCATCCTTGATTTGCTTGAACGCCTCGATGATCGGCTTAAAGGGACCGAAGTCATAGCGCGCCGTCTTGAAGTCGTAACCAAAACCGCCATATCCACTGACTTCGGCGATAACCCGCGCGGAGCGTCCCAGCGCACTCGCCGGGCTCTTGAAGTTCTGTGCGAAACCATAAGCTCCGCTGCCCTTGCCGACTTCAGTGATCTTCTTGGCGTCCGCGACGAGCTCATCCAGCGTGGTCGGTGGACTGGTGATACCTGCCTTTTCAAAGAGCTCCTTGTTATAGATCAGACGCATCGTCGTCCCGTAGTTCGGCAGGCTGTAGCGTTTGCCGTCAAAGCTGTTCAGGTTATCCATAAGCGGAAACTTTTCTTTAAGCTCATCCGTCATGAACTCGTCAATCGGTGATAAAAAGCCTTTCTTGTAGAACGTCTGAATCGTGTTTTCCTTGACGCGGATCACGTCAGGCGCTTCCGAAGTCTGAAATGACATGTCCAGCGCCTGGTCGAAGTCATCGCCCTTGATGACCAGTTCCACTTCAATGTGATCCGGATTCGTTTTGTTAAATTCGTCAACCAGTTCCTTGATGTACTCGGAGTCGTGGCGGTCACCGGTCCAATAAGTAATTTTCGTCTTCGAACCGGAGGATCCGGATTCCGGATTGGCCGAATCCTTGCTTCCGCATGCCGTTATTCCTCCGATGATGGCCACGCACAACGCTGCGGCCCACAATTTTTTCTTCATCGTTTGACCTCCCTAATCTTCTGTCCAGACTTTTCTTCCCCATTATAAATTCATGTAAGTTCCTGCATAATGCGGGAAACCACACATTCAGGGCAGGTTTTTCCACACCTCATCAGCAGAGCAGCCTTGCTTTCGTCCATGACAAGAAAGCAGGGCTGCTCTTCAGTTAAATAGGTAAAATGAATGGTGCTCTAGGCCATATCCACTGGCGGTTCCATCTTCCCCGTGCTGTACAATTTAAACTCGGACGGGGTCATATTCGTATGCTTCTTGAAAATTTCGCTGAAATACCGCCGGTGCTCGTAACCCAGCGACTGCGCGATTTCCTGCACCTGATATCCGGCGATCAGCATTTCCTTGGCTTTTTCCATCCGCTGGTGAATCAGGAACTGCTGATAGGAGATGCCGATCACTTTTTTAAACAGGTTGGAAAAATATCCGGGGCTGATATTAAACTGTTTCGAGCAGTGTTCCAGTGAGAGATTCAGGTGGAGGTTGGCGCAGATATAATCCTTGGCCCGATAAACCAGCTTCGTTGGCTCGTCCGAGCGTTCCCGTTCGATCCAAGAGCACGCCTCCAGACAGATATCCTTCACCGAATCTTTCATGGTCTGGAAAGAGGACTGATCCGCGTCCGAGATCGAATGCCACATATCTTCCAGCCGGCTTACCCGCTCCTGCGTGAACAGTTCCAGCATCGTCCGGCACATTTTCGATACGAGCTCAAAGCATAAATTTTTCACATAACGGGGTTCCGGCAGCGGATCACACTGTAGCAATCCATTGAAAATCTGCTCCAGGATCAAGCGGCATTTATCCGCGTTGCCCGACTGCAGTGCGAAAAGAAACTCCTGTTCCGTCGCAGCGGAATAGTTCGGCAGAAGCTGCCTCTGCTCAGGTTGGGACAAGCGATTGTAGCTGGTGATGCCGTTTCCTTCGGTATAAAAGTGGTAGGCCAGGGCACTGACTGCTTGATTGTAGGCCAACGGCAGCTCTTCAATAGTTGCCACGCCCTGCCCAAGCCCGATGGATACCGTGGAGCGGGTGAATTGGAAAATATTATGACGGCAGGCTTCCGAAACCTGTTCGGCAAGCAAATGGTCCGAACCGTTTATGAGACAGACAAAGCGGTTTACCGCCTCGCTGAATACCACGCCATTTGTGAAAGAAAGTATCGTCTCCTCGAGAATATTCCGGAGGCTGAACCTAATCAGCTCTACCTCGCGTACCGGCTGGGAACGGTACTTATCCATGAAATGGTCCAGTTCCACGATGAACAACTGAAAATGTGCCGGCTCCAAACGGATGCCCAGCCGGTCCCATTGACGCGAGGCTGCCTCCGTGCTTACAGGATGTTTAATCAGGAGCGACAAGTACTCCTGCTGCAGAACAGGAAGGCTTTTCCGTATATCCTGCTCCAGCTCCAGCCTTTTTGACTGCTCCAGCCGCTCAGTGTCCGAAGCCTCCTTGGCTCTCAGCACGACGCTGACGATCTCATCAATGGAAAACGGCTTTTTGACGAAGTCGAATGCTCCGAGGTGAATCGCCTGGCGGGTATAAGAAAAATCCGTATAGGCGCTTAAAATGACGATTTTCGTGGAAGGGGCGATTTCCAAAATCGCCCGGGTCATGGCCAGCCCATCCATTTTCGGCATCCGGATATCGGTCAGAACGATGTCGGGCTTCGTCTCCTTTACCATTCTTATGCCTTCTTCTCCGTCAAGGGCAGTCCCCGCCACTACGATTTGATAATCCGTCCACCTCGGCTTTTGTGAAATCATGTCAACGACACTCTTGATATCGTCAATAATACACAGCTTGGTCATGGTTTGCTCCCTCATTCAATCCACCTTCCCCTGGTGTCATCGGTATCCACAAGTCGGTTCTAGAGCCCTTGCCGGGTATACTGGATAAGACCATCCTTGCTTCTTCACCGTAAAAAAGGCGCAGCCGGTGTTTAATGTTTTTCAGCGCATAACCCTTCTTCGATGAAGGGGCCAGCAGCAGCGCCTGCTCCACCTTATCTACATTCATCCCTTTGCCGTTATCTTCGATCGTCAGGTGAAGCCGGTCCCCATCCCTGCCTGCAGTGATCCAAATTTCTCCACCGGAGGTGAAGTCCTCGAAGCCGTGCTGGATGCTGTTTTCAACAATAGGCTGAAGCAGAATTTTGGGGAGAGGGCACCGCAGAAGCTCTTCATCGGTGACGCTGGCTTCGTAACGAAACAGGCCTTCATAACATTTCTGTTGAATGGCGCAGTACTGCTGAACATGGGACAATTCCTCCTCAAGTGAATTCCAGTCCTTGCCCCCACTTAAGCCGATCTGAAACATTTGGGATAAAGCCATGATCATGTCATTGACGTCGTCATTCTCGCCCAGGACCGACTTGCAATAAATCGTATTTAGCGTGTTATATAGAAAATGCGGCTCCATCTGGGCCGTCAGCGCCCGCATCTCTGCTTTGAGCTTCCCTGCCTCGCTCTCTCTTACGTCATCGATCAGCCGGTTGATCTCGTCGAGCATCCGGTTGAATTGATAGCCGACTTGGGCGACCTCGTCATTAGAGCGGCTGGAGAACCGGACGTTCAGGCGATTGTCCTCCACTTCCCTCATCAGCCTTTGCAGCTTGAACAGCGGGAGCAGAAGCAGCGAGGTCAGCTTCCCCGACAGGAGCCAAGACAGCAGGAGGAAGACCACCATAATCAGTATGGTTGTTCTCTTGACGCCGTTCATTTGAGCCAGCAGCTTGTCCTTTTGCTGAATCCCGAACAGACGCCAGTCAGGAACCATGGAGGACTTCGTGTAATTGACCAGGTAATCGGTCCGGCCGAATTTGTGGAAAAAGAATCCTTGACTGCTCTCGGAAATGCTGCGCAGAAACGGCTCATCCTGATTCAGCGGATGCTGAAGGGACCAGGCCGTTTGAATGACCTCCTCCCCACCGGAGTCCACGATAAAGTAATCGTCATCGTCATTTGCGGTATGCTTGTTCACCGTGTTGATGAGGCCGTTCTCATTGACGTTAACCACAACAAAAACATTCGTGCTGGTAATATTGCCCTGCGTACCTTTTGTCATAAAGGAGACGACCCTGCTGTTCCCCGTAAAGAACTTGTCAGTATGGCCTTTCACCCACAGGCCGCCGTCATTGTCTTTGATATCGTAATAAAAATTGGATTCGTAGAAGGACTGAGTCTGGGAGCGCCGCTGCGATACGGGGTAAAAATCGCCGATCGGCGTGGCGATCAGGATGCTTTCGATCAGCGGCTCGTTAAACGTGACTTGGGACAGCACATATTGCAGCTCCGACAGATGCACGTAATAATTCGCGATCGTATTGCTCTGGACATCCAGCATCATCTGTTTAAAAGCATCGCTGAGCATTAGCGACCGCACCGAAGTCGAGATGCTGTAGAGCTTATCGTCCAGGATCTGGGCCGTTTTATTTACCGTCTCCTGACTGGACGCAAAAGCGTTCCTCTGCAGCTCTCTTCCTGCAATCCCGTAGGCTGCGATACCGACTGTTCCGACTGCAAGCGTTATCATCACAATAAAGGCCAAACGGACCCTCTGTTTGAAGGAGACCCTATACATCCTCTGTTTGATCCGGTCCGTCCACTGGATAGTCATAGCTTGATCTCCCCTGCTTTCCATGAGTTCCAACCCTTAAATCTATGGATTCACATATATTAATCTCAATTGGCCTTGACGACAAGCGCCTGCTATTTTCCCTTTCTATAATATAAAGGCGCATGTCCCGTAACCGATTTGAACACCCGGCCAAAATGCGTAACGCTCCCGAAACCCACCTTCCTGGCAATAAGATTTACCTTCAAAGTCGTCTGCTCGAGCAGATGTTTGGCTTCCTTGATTCGGACGCTGTTCACATACTCTACAAAGGTAAAACCTGTAGCAACCTTAAAAAACCTGCTCAAATAATAGGGGCTGGTGTAAAACCTTTCTGCTAACCCATGAAGCGTCAGGTCCTGCATATAATGCTGGTTGATATAATGGACGACTTCCGAGATCCGTTCATGCATGGGGCTAGGCGCTTCCGGTCTCTCCGGAAGCGCTTGGCCCGCATGCCTGCAGCAAAGGATGAGCAGCTGCAAAACCAAGGCCTGTGCGTACATGTCGAAGCCCGGTCGCTGGTCCTGCACCTCCTGGATAATGCCCCGTGAAATCGCCTCAACGGAGGACCGGCTATAGGGCGAGCATTTGACAATGACATATTCCTGATCGAACAGCGGCTGCAATATGTCCTTATAGGCGCCGTTCAGTGCCATAAAGCATTCATGAATGTTGACGACAAGGCGTTCATGCCTGGGCATCGCCGCATTGGTCGTCCGATGCAGAATGTTGGGAGGAACGATGACGACATCCCCTTCGCTGACCACCATTGTCCGGTCCTTAATGAAAAATTCGCGGCTGCCTGACATCAAATAATAAACTTCGTATGTACTGTGAAAATGGCTGGACGGCATATGATGGCTTAACGCCTTCCGGTAGGACACCGAGAAGGTCCCCTCTGCGTTTTCATAGTTAACCTCACTCAATTTATATCCAACCTCCCCACCAGTTTGCCTATATTATACGCTCCTTCCGAATTGGCGCAAGATATAAGAAGAATTTGCGTATTCGAGCAAAAACCGTACATTTTCCTGTGCTAATCTAGGCATAAGCACAAAGAGGAGGAATGAGACCGTGAACACGTCAGAACTTCAATCCAAGCAGCAGCTGCAGGAGAAAAGAACGCCCATTCAATGGGCCGAACAAGCCTGCGAAGCATTAATGGCCAAATTCGAACCCGAACAGCTTCCGCCGGACCGTTTCCATTATCACCAGGGGGTCTTTCTGTCGGGCATGGAGAAATGCTGGAGGCAAACCGGTAAAGATCAATATTTTGACTACATTAAACGTTGGGTGGACAGTCAGATTCTCGCCGACGGCAGCATCAAAAAGTACAACCCCGATGAGCTCGATGACATCCAGCCTGGTGTGCTTCTTTTCAACCTGTTTGAACAAACGGGAGACGAACGTTACAAACAAGCGCTGCACACGCTTGCACCATTGCTGAAGTCATGGAGAACCAACCCGTCGGGCGGATTCTGGCACAAGGGGCACTGCCCGAATCAAATGTGGCTGGACGGCCTATACATGGCCGGACCGATCGCCGTTCAGTTCGGCAGGACGTTCGGCGACAGCGAATACTTTGACATGATGGCTTATCAGGCAATTCTGATGTCGAAGCATACCAAGGACCCGGGCACCGGACTCATGTACCACGGATGGGATGAAACCAAAGAAGCGTCCTGGGCCGATCCGGAAACGGGGCTCGCTCCGGAGTTCTGGGGGCGCGCCATTGGCTGGTATCCCGTCGCCCTGCTGGAAATGTTCGAATACCTGCCAGAGGATCATCAAGACAAAGCTGCGCTAACCGTCATCCTGCAGGATCTGCTCGCGGCTTTGCCGAAATACCAGGATCCCGCGTCAGGCTTATGGTACCAGGTTGTCGACAAGGGCGACCGCCCGGACAACTGGCTGGAAAGTTCCTGTACCGCCCTGTACGTACACGCCATTGCCAAAGCGGTGCGGTTCGGTTATTTGGACGAAAGTTATCTAGCGTACGCCTGGAAAGGATACCAGGGCGTCATCGACACGCTGAAATTTGACGAGAACGGACGTGTGATCATCGGCCAAATATGCATCGGCACAGGCATTGGGGACTACGCCCACTACATTGCCCGTCCTACGAGTGAGAACGACCTCCACGGCGCCGGCGCTTTTATTCTGATGTGCACGGAAATGAACTTGGCGAAGAAAGCAGGCTGAGGGCTGAACCGGAGCAAGCCGATCCCGCGCCCAAATCGTTTGAGTCCGTTTCCTAGGTACGGTCCTCAGCTCAGCTATGATTTTCCGAACTTCGAGTTTATGAAAAAAACCGTCTCCACACCGGATGTACCGGAACGGAGACGGTTTTCTTCATTTTACACCATCACACGCTTGAGCTTGTGAACGTAACGCGAGCGTACGATCAGGAAGTATACCATCTGGACGATAACAAAAGCGATCGAAGCGAGCAGAACGGACGAATTCACTTCCCCGACCCCGAAGTCCTTACGGACGGCATTCAGCACGACGAGCGTCTGTATAACCGACACCATGATCGGAACGAAGAACAGCGCGGCGATCTGCAGCGTTGCGGCGCGACTCATTTCCTGGATTTTCAGGCCGATTTTGGACATCGACTGGTACATCCGCTGATCCTGTGTCAGCTCATGGTGCAGCTTGAAATACAGGAAGCTAGCGGAGGAAATGGACAGAACCGCCGTAATGAAAATTCCGGCAAAGCTCATCATCGCGAAGGACTGCCTCAACGAGTAGTAATCCCCGCCCCGGGCGCTGATGATGTTTTCGGATTGGCCGCTCAATTCCCTGTCGATCCCCTCCTGCTTCAGCTTCATGCCAATGCTGATTTCCGGATCTCCTTCCGCAGGAACGGTACCTGTCGACCATTCGGGAATCTTATACACGACGCTGCCCTGGATCCGGTTAGATTTCGGCTCAGAGGACAGAAGCTTCTTGTGCACCTGATATTCATCATCCGAAATAACCAGCATATCCGATACGGTAGGCGACACGTTCACGTCAGGCTTAATCGTATCGGTGATGTCCAGCTCGGCTTTCGTATCCCGCAGCGTAATCTTCCTGAGGTCGTACCAATCCGGACGCTTCCTTGATACCTCCGTGGCAGGGATGACATGCACCGCCTGATGGTAATCCAGCTTGCCAACCTTCGGTGCACCGGCGGCTTCCGCAAGTTGATTGTACATGGACCGCGGCATAACCGAGACTGAAGAGGTTCTATCCTCCACCACGCT
This sequence comes from Paenibacillus sp. SSG-1, assembly GCF_002224835.1. Taxonomy (NCBI): domain Bacteria; kingdom Bacillati; phylum Bacillota; class Bacilli; order Caryophanales; family Paenibacillaceae; genus Paenibacillus; species Paenibacillus sp. SSG-1. The sequence goes on along the minus strand of NZ_MBRK01000001.1, from coordinate 1,795,033 downwards.
AAAATATTGCTCCGTACGAATCGTCTGATAGGTAATGCCTTGACGGCTCAGCGATTGGTCGATCAGGGCCAAGTCCCCCTTCACGCTTGTGTCGTCATACACCGAAAGCCGGATGGCATACGGATTCGCCCTGTAATTATCTTTATTCGTCTCGTTGATGGACATCACGAACGCGACGCTCATGCAGGAAATAGCTGTGACGACCGTCACCATGAACAGCACTCTCGCATTATCTTTCATTTTATAGGCCATTTCCGAAATCCAGATCAGGTTCGTCCCCTTCCACACCCACCTGCGGCTGCGCTTCAAGAGACGCATGACAAGCACGGTAATTTGCGTGAAAAAGAAATACGTCCCCGCAATCCCGGTAACAGCGGCGAGAACGAGATTCACCCGAAGTGACATATAGCCTGCGGCCAGAAGGGCGATCCCGAATAAGGAAATCAGGATGGACGCCTTCGGTTCGGTTTTCGGCCGATTCGACCCCTGCAGCAGATTCAGGACGTGATTGCGGCGGATCAGGATCAGCGTAAACGCCGAAATCGCGATGAACAGCAGGGCGAACGCGGCCACCGTCAGCAGCACCGCTTTGACTGGAAGGTACAGCCCCAGCTTCTCCATGCCCACTACCTTTGCGCTCAGCAGCAGAAACAGCTTGGACAGAATGAGGCCGCTGCCGATCCCGGTCACGATGGACGATGCGCCGATGATCATATTTTCGATGAAGACCAGGCGGCTGATCTGGCCCTGCTCCGCTCCCAGAATCGTCAGGATGCCGAATTCCTTGTTTCTTGCCTTCAGAAAAGCCCCGATCGAGTAGAGCACAAACAGAAATGAAAAAATGTAAATGATGTACTCCATAATCAGCATGACCAGCATCGTCGTGTGTCCAAGCTCAGTCTTGTTGATGTCCGGATGGAAAATAAACAAGGCATACGTAAAAAACACCATCACCATAAAGCTGCTGCTGAGGTAGTAAGCGAAATAAGCCCTGGCGTTGCGCTTGACGTTGTTAAACGCGAATTGAGGAAAGCTCATGTGCGTTACCTCCCAGGAAAGACAGCATCTCGATGATCTTTTGGAAAAAGGCCTGCCGGCTCTCTCCCCGGTGAATCTCTCCCGACAGCTCGCCGTCCTTGATGAAAACCACCCGGTGGCAGTAGCTTGCGGCCTGGGGGTCATGCGTTACCAGCATCATCGTCACGCGGTCGGCGACGTTCAGCTTCTCCATCGTCTCCATCACGTTGCGGGAGGATGCGGAATCCAGCGCCCCGGTTGGCTCATCGGCGAGCAGCAGGGACGGCGAAGGGATGATCGCCCGCGCGATGGCCGCACGCTGCCGCTGTCCGCCGGAAATCTCATAGGTGCGTTTGTTTAAAATATCGGTAATGCCCAGCTTGTCTGCAATCCGCGTTAGCCGCGCTTCAATATCCGGCAGCTTCACCCGGTCCAGCGTCAGCGGAAGCACGATATTTTCGGCTACGGTAAGGGTATCCAGCAGGTTGAAGTCCTGAAAAACAAAGCCGAGCTGGCGCCGGCGGAATCCCGCTAGTTCCTTCTTTTTCAGCTTGTGGGGATTCTGCCCGTTGATCAGCACCTCCCCGGAGCTTGGCGCATCGATCGTGGAGACCATGTTCAGCAGCGTCGTTTTGCCGCTTCCCGAGGGCCCCATAATGCCGACAAATTCGCCTTGCTTGATCGTCAGCTGAATATTCGTTAAGGCGCGGGTGGTTACTTTGCCCGGATAGACTTTGCTCAAGCCGGTTACTTTCAATATATCCGTCACAGGAATGCTCCTTTCTTGTCTGTCTTCTGTGATACCTCTACTGTAAAGCATAACCCGCAGCCGAAACTATGGATTCGTCTTACGCCAATCTTAAACCTTCGTAAGGATATGTTCGGGGTCCCTCACCGCAAAAAAAGGACGCCATGACATTTCATCAAAGCGCCCTCTCTCCCTCTGCGATTGTTAGACAGATGGCCGCAACGGCCGCGCATCAAAAACGAACCTTACCGTCGTCCCCTGTTCGGGAGCTGAATTGATTTCTACGCGGTGACCGAGCCGGCTGCACACCTCGCGGACCAGGTACAGACCCATTCCCGTCGATTCGTGGTAGTTCCGGCCCGTACTTCCCGTGTAATAAGGTTCAAATACCCGCCCTAAATCCTCGGGCCGGATGCCCACGCCTTGATCCGTGATTTCCAGCACCGTTTCGGCTTCGCGGCGGCTGGCTGCAAACACTACTCGCTCACCGCGGCCGGACGAATACGTGACAGCATTCGTGATCACTTGACCCAGCATGAAATGAAGCCACTTGGCGTCCGAGTAGACGGCCAGCTCCTCATCGATCCGGATGTCCGGTACAAGACGATTGCGGATGAACCAGCGTCGGTTGTCGGCCACAGCCTCCTGGACGGCAGATCGGAGCGGAATGGCATCGACCCGAAAGTCATGCTCAAACCGGTCCAGCCGGGATGTATACAGTGCCATCTCCAATCCCTTGCGCAGCTTGTCCAGCTCCTCCTGAATGCTGCCCTCCACCTCGTCGTCCAAATCCATATCCTCCAGCGTCAGCTGGATGACCGAGATCGGCGTCTTCATTTGGTGCACCCACCGGTTGATAAAAGCGGTGTGAAGCGCAAGCCGCTGCCTCGTATCATAGAGCTCATTCTGATACAGCTGAAATTGATTCTCCAGCAGCTCATGCAGCGCATCGGCCAGCGGGGTCTCCCCGATTTCGTTTTGGGACTGGTCCAGCGTCCCGGCCGGCTCCGACAACCGCTGGTATAAGCGGCGGTGGCTCAAATACCTGTAGGTTAAATAAACGAATAATAGAACCGTTATCAGGACGGCGCTGTACAGGGAGATGGAGACGGAATGCGTATCCGACCCCAGCCAAAACAGCGTTCCGACCAGGATGATCTGCACGAGGTATACGATCAGAAGCGGGATGTGCTCTTTCAAAAACAGCCTCACGGCGTCTCCTCTCCCATGGTACGGAGCACATAGCCGGCTCCACGTACCGTTTCGATCCGCTCCTCCATGTCCAGCTCCTTCAGCTTCTTGCGCAGCCGGGTCATATAGACGTTCAGCGTGTTGTCATCGACAAAGTGATGATCTTCCCACAGCAGATCCAGCAGGCGGTTGCGGCTGACGACTCGGCCGGCCCGGTTCATCAGCGCTTCAATCAGCATCGATTCCTTCTGTGTCAGCTCTACACTGGCGCCGGCTGATGACAGAATAAACCGTTCCGGATACAGCGTCAGTCCGCCCGGCTCCTCTACTTTGCGCTCCTCCTGCCTGCCGGAATAAGAGCCGTAGGCACGGCGAAGGCTGCTGCGGATTTTGGCCATCACCACTTCATAAGCAAAAGGCTTCGTTATATAATCGTCCGCCCCGTTCTCCAGCGCCATCACTTGGTCCATTTCACTGTCGCGCGCCGAAATGAACAGCACCGGGCATGTGGACACATGCCGGATCTGCCGGCACCAATAAAAGCCGTCAAACTTCGGAAGATTGACGTCCAGCAGAACGAGATGCGGCTGGAAAGATTCAAACCGTTCCATCACCCTATCGAAATCCTCCAGCACCGCCGCCTCATACCCGTATTTCTCCACATGCGCCTTCAGCATGGAGGAGATTTTGGCGTCATCTTCGATAATAAATATACGAAACAAAACAATACCTCATTTCCTTTCCGCCGACGGCGGAAGATTCAGGGCGGGCTCGGATGCCGGCGCAGGCAGTTCCCCTGCCTGCGCGTCTTCACCGATGCGCAGCTGCTGCATGGCAAACTCGCGGTACATGGCATGCGATTCGAACAGCTCCTGGTGCGTCCCGCTTCCTGTAATGCGGCCCTTCTCGATGAACAGAATCTGATCCGCATCGACGACGGTCGACAGCCGGTGGGCGATAACCAGCGTCGTCCGGCCCTTCATCAAGTTGTCGAGCGCCTTTTGGACGAACACCTCCGACTTGCTGTCGAGACTCGAAGTCGCCTCGTCCATCATCAAAATTTGCGGGTTCCGCAGCAGCGCCCGGGCGATCGAAATCCGCTGGCGCTGGCCGCCGGACAGCTTCACTCCGCGTTCGCCGACTTCCGTGTCATATCCTTCCGGCAGCTCATGAATAAAAATATCGGCATACGCCATATGCGCCGCCCGTTCCACTTCCTCGTCCGTCACTTTCCGGTCCAGCCCGTAACAAATATTGTCGCGGATCGTGCCGGAAATGATCGGGCTCTCCTGTGGTACATATCCGATCCGGCTGCGCCAAGAATGCAGCGAGAAGGATTCGATATCTTCCCCGCCGATACGGATGGTGCCTCCGGTCGGCTTGTAGAAGCGCTCGATCAGGGAGAAGAGCGTCGTTTTCCCGCCCCCGCTCGGTCCGACCACGGCCGTCACCTTGCCGGGCTCCAGCGTGAAGTTAAGTCCGTGCAGCACGCCCTCGCCCTCACCGCTGTAGGCAAACGTCAAATTTTCCGCTTCGATGGCCTGAGCCGCATCGGTCAGTGTGCGGCCCTGCAGCACGTCCTCCTGCTCGTCCTCCAAAATGGAGACGATGCGTTCGGTTGCCCCCACGGATTTTTGCAGCTGCGTGAAAAAAGCCGTAATCTGGTTCACTGGCATGACAATCTGGAACAGGTACAGAATGAATGCCACGAGCTCCCCGGCGGTCAGCGCCCCGCTGGATACGCGCATGCCGCCGTATCCGATAATGACGACCAGCAGCCCCATCATAACCAGCGAAATGACCGGTCCGATGAACGCCTGCACTTTGCCCTCGCGGATGCCGAGCGACAGCAGGCTTTCAATGGAACTCCGCCCGACCCGCTCTTCGCGGTCTTCGGCGTTCGAGGCTTTAACCAGCCGGATCTCGGACAGCACCTGGTTCAGCACTGCTGTGAACGAGGCGGTTTCATCCTGCATTTTCCGTGAAATGTTCAGCATGGTCCGGCCGAGCGGCACCAGCACCGCCGAAGCCACCGGGATGGCGGCGAGCATGATCAGCGTCATCTGCCAGTCCATCAGCAGCAGGATGATGATCGAACCGATCATAGAGATGATGCCGTTAAAAAAACCGGTCACATGCTCGGATACGAGCGATTTCAGCACCGCGGTATCATTGGTCATCCGGCTCACGGTATCTCCGGTCCGGTTATTGTCATAGTAGGGGATGGTGAGCGTCAGCAGCTTCTTCCACAGCCTGTCGCGGAGCTTGGCCACCACCTCCTGCCCCAGCCGGTTCAGCAGGTAGATCGAGACGCCGCCGGCAATCGCCTGCAGGACGAACGTCACGACCAGCAGCACGATCTGCTCCAGACGGATCGACTCCACAGAGAAGCTGTCCACCAGATTTTTCGTAAAATACGGGACGATCAGGCTGACCAGCGTGGAAATGACGCTCAGCACCGAAGCCACGGCGAGCAGCCTTATCGACGGCCTCGTCTGCATGACGAGGCGGATGAACGCCTTCCAGTCTCCTTTGGGGGCGGCTGCTTCTTTCGAAGCCCCGCCGATTGCAGATTGATGATCCGTCATCGTAACACCGCTTCCTTTACATGATAGGGTCCAGCTCCATTTTCTATAGTTATACCGCCCGGATCGTTCTTGTCAAATTCAGGCGCGTCCACCCGTGTATACGTTACTCCCCCTTTGCGGGTTTCGCTCCTCCCGCGCGCGCTTCATCAGCGAGCCAGCTTCGGGCGCAATCGATCATCTTCCGCGTGGCCGGAGAGACGTTCCTCGTAGCGTTCAGGGCGATCCCCAGCGACCGGCAGCTTCCGTCCTCGAGCTCCAGCGCCACCACCTCGTTCCGCCTGCCACGCAGGATCATTTCCGGTAAAATGCTGATGCCCAGTCCGTTCTCCACCATGGCCACGATCGCATAATCGTCGGCTGCCCGGAACTTGACCGGCGGTTTGACCCTGCCTTTGCGCAGTACCCGCCGAACATCGTAATCGCTTCCTTCCTTCGGCATAATGAAGGGCTCGTTGGCAATGTCGACGTACCGTATGCAGGGCTCTTTTTCCAGGTGATGGCCCGGGGGAAGGATGCACAGCATCCGGTCCAGCTTTAACGGGATGACCTCAAACGAATCAAGGGTGGGCATCGACACAAACCCGAAGTCAATTTCGCCGCTGAGCAGCCATTCCTCGATCTCATGGTAGTCCCCTTCATACAAGTTCACTTCGATCCGGGGATGGCTGGCCAGGAAATCGCGGATAATCCCCGGGAGCCACTGCACCGAAATGCTGGTAAAGGTTCCGATCCGGATCGTGCCGGTTTCCAGCCCGTTAATGGCCGCCACTTCCTGCTTCAGCCGCTCCTGCACCTGGAGCATCTCTCGTACGAATGCAAGCACGCGTTCCCCGTTATCGGTCAGACGGACGCCGGAACGGTTTCGCGTAAGGATCGAGAAGCCAAACTCCGTTTCCAGACTGTGAACGGCATGGCTGACGCCGGACTGGGTCAAACCCAGCGCCTCGGAAGCTCTTGTCAGGCTGCCAAGCTCTACCACTTTATGAAACACTTCATACTTAAACAGGCTCACCTTCGCCACCCTTTTTTCATTAATTTCATTCATACTTCGCATTCAAAACATTCAATTTTCTTATTTAAAAATACCACGTATACTGGATCAGGCGAAAGCTGTTGTTCAAGTTTGATCGTGTAAAGGCAGGGTACCCCATTCCATGAAACCTTTTAAAGCAAATGTCGTGATTATGATCGTCACCCTTTTTTGGGGCTCTTCCTATCTGTTTATGAAAATGGGGCTGGATTCGGTTCAGCCCTTCAATCTGATCGCCCTCCGGTTCGGGCTGGCGTTCATCGCCGCTGGCGGCCTCTTCGCAGGCCGGCTTCGCCGCAATACAGACGCCTCTGTATTGAAACATGCCGCGCTTTTAGGCTTCATCCTGTTCGGCGTGTTTGCCTCCATTATGCTTGGGCTTCAAGGAACGTCCACATCCAATGCGGGCTTTTTGATGAGCCTGACGGTCATCTTCGTGCCGGTTCTCACGGCCGTATTCGGCAAAAGCATGCCAAGCAAGCGGCTCGTCCTGGGCGTCGTGCTGGCGATGACCGGGATCGGTCTGCTCACGCTGCGGCCCCAGTCCGGCATCGGCTTCGGAGACCTGTGGTGCATCGTTGGGGCCTTGCTGTTCGCCGTCCACATGATGCTGACGGGCCGTGCAGCTAAAACATCGCCGGATCCGCTCTGCATCGGCATTTGGCAGCTCGGCTTTGCCGGCGCTTTCGGGCTCGTCTTCACGGTGCTGTGGGAGACCCCGCGCCTGCCCGGCAGCATCTCCGGCTGGGTGGCGGTGCTGGCGCTCAGCCTCGTGTGCAGCGCGCTTGGCTTTATCCTGCAGACCATGGCCCAGCAATATACGACCGCAACCCAAACAGGCCTCATCTTTGCCTTGGAGCCGGTCGTGGCCGCCGTCATCGGCCTGCTGTTCATGAACGAAACGCTGTCCGCCCAAGGATATGCAGGCGCCGGTCTCGTTCTGCTCGGCGTAGCCCTGTCCGAGCTTAACGTCAGCAGACTGCTGGGCCGGAAGAAGCAGCCGCCGCGCGAGGCTGCCGGATGATATGTTCGTACATACTTTAGCAAAGGTGATTTTTCTTGTATTATAAAAAAGGCGCCCCTCTCATCAGAGGCGGCGCCTTTTATTCATTTACATTTGAACCCGGTCCCAAACCACACTGGCAGCTTATACCTCAGTTTTACGTACGCATCAGCGCAAGTGTAGGCGTTCCGCTCGAAACGTCAACGAAGAGCACGTAGTTGTTACCGTCCGTGCCCTTGAGCACAAAGCCGGGCTGACTAGCCATGACTCCCGCATAGAGATGGACCTGCTGCAGGGTGGGACTACCCATCGGCACGGTCGGTTGGGCTTGCGCGACCACTCGGAATGCCGCGCTTACCGTACTGCCGGCACCGATATTAACGGATACCGTCTGGCTGCCGTTGACCTGCTGAGACCCGGCAATGGTTTGGTTGCCGTTGATCTGGGAGGACCCGGTTATCGTCTGGTTCCCCACCACGTTGAAATTTTGCATGATCGTCTCATTGCCGTTGACTTGAAGGTCCTGGCCTATGGTAGCGTTCCCTGTCACCTGGATGCTATCAAATGTTGGCATATCTCTCATTCCTTTCCTTGAAGATAGAATAGTATATGCCAAGCTTGTCATCCAGCCCCGTGCTATTGTCTTAACAATTCTTCGACCCGTGATAGCGGATCATCCATCATCTCTTACTAGCATCCCGTGATTGACTCTATTTCAAACCGTATTTGCCCAACAAACTGCGGGCATCCTTGTTGATCCGGTCCACATCCGGCCCTTTTGCCGGTTCGTCGGTAATTCCATAAGCAGCCTTCAGCTTAAGAACGGCGTATACCCGGTCATTGAGCACCTCTTCGGAGATCGTCCCGTTTTTTACCGCGTCCGTCAGTGCCTGGATGGCCTCCTTCTCCTTGGCGTAATCATGCCCGATCAGAATGATGTTTCCGCCCGCAAGGATGGCCCCGACCGATGCCTTGCCGATGCTGTAATTTTTATCGATCGCCCCCATCGTCATGTCGTCCGAAATGACGACGCCTTTGAACCCAAGCTCATTGCGGAGCAGATCTGTAATAACGGCTTTGGAGAAGGACGCCGGGTGGTCTGGATCCAGCTTCGGCATCAGCAGATGCGCGATCATGACGACATCCGCCTGGTCTTTCACCGCCGCCTGGAACGGCACGAGCTCGAGCTTCCGCAATCTCGCCAGGTCATGGTTCACGACAGGCAGACCGATGTGGGAGTCCACGGATGTATCGCCATGCCCCGGGAAATGCTTCACGACCGGCACCACATGCTCCTCACGGATTCCCTCCATCGTAGCTTTGCCGAGCCGGGCAACCCGTTCGGCGTCATTGCCGAAGGAACGGTCCCCGATCACGGGATTGTCCGGATTGCTGTTGACGTCCAGCACCGGTGCAAAATCCATGTTCAGCCCAAATCCGGCCAGCTCCCGGCCGAGGATCTGCCCGATGCCATGGGATAACTCCGTGCTGTTCTTCCTTCCGATGGCGAGGTTTGTCGGCATGTCGACGAATTCATCCGGCATCCGGGACACCCGTCCCCCTTCCTCGTCTACGCTCATCCACAGCGGCACGGGATTGTCCCGGTTGTCTTTTTTGAGGCCGTTGAACAGGCTCAGTGCCTGCTTCGTGCTGTCAATATTATTTTTGTAGAAAATAAATCCGCCGACATAATACTTCTGCACGAGCTCGCGGGTTTCTGCACTTGTGGCGGTTCCGTCCATACCCACGAGTACGAGCTGGCCGATCTTCTCTTCGGTCGTCAGCTGGTTCAGCTGCTTAAGGACAGGATCGTCCGCTGTTGTATTTGTGCCACCCGGATGCGATCCGTCTGGACCCGTATCCTGGCCGCTGCCTCCGTCTCCATTTGACGTGCCTTCTGGAGGATTGGACGTATCTCCGCCTTGATTTGCAGAAGAATTCGGCTCACCGTTCCCTCCGGCGTTACCCTCTTGCCCCGTTGCGTCATGTTGACCATTTGCACCCGTTTGTCCAGATGCGTTATTTCCTCCGTGATTTAAGGAACAGCCGGTTGCGAGCATGATTGACATCACGCATGCCAAGCTGATTCGAAGCAGTCTATGCAAAGCCTTCACATCCTTCTTATTCTCGGTATGCTCTTCCTGTTTGTTCATCTTTGACCTCGGGCACAGAAATATACATGCTTAGGATTCACCTTATATGCCTGCTGTAATAATGCCCCACCAAATTTTTACGGCGGTGGCTGCGATCAGGACGGCAAGGGCGATTCTTAACGATTTGACGTTGAGGTGGCGGCTGACCATCGTTCCCACCGGTGCGCCAAGGATGCTCCCGAGCACGGTAAACAAGGTGGGCCACAGCGGGATATGCCCGCCGGCTATTTTCCCGGATACGCCGCCGATGGCCGAGATAAACACAATTGCCAGCGAGGAAGCCACCGTCACCCGAACCGGAATCCGCAGCATGGTCAGCATGATCGGAATCAGAATAAAGGAACCTCCGGCACCGACAATCCCGGAGACAACGCCCACCATCAAGGCGGAAACCGCGGAGATCCAAGGGTTATACTGCACCGATGCCAGCTGCACTTCCTCCTGGGTGCCACGGCCGGGGATCATCATCAAGACGGCTGCAATTACGGCCAGCACCCCGTAAATAATATTGATGCTTGCGCTGGGCAGATAAGCCGAGCCCAGGCTGCCTGCCAAGCTGCCGATCAGAATACTCGCCCCCATATTCATGATCAGCCCTTTGTGCATCAGCGGCTTTTCTTTTTTGCTCTGTCTGAGAAAAGCCAGCATGCCTGCCAGGGAAGAGAAAAATACCTGGATCATGCTGATCGAGGAAACCTGCCGCGGGCTGAACGTCTCCACGCCAAAGAGTCCCGGCACATAGAGCAGCAGCGGGTAATTGATAATGGCTCCGCCGATGCCCAGCAGACCTGAAAAAAAGGAACCTGCCAGTCCGATGAAAAACATAACGATATGTCCTGCTAAATCCATCTACTACACACCTCTGGATGACTGAATAGTTCGCAGCAAAAAACTCAAAATTAACACTATACGAATGGAACATTAGCGTTTATAATAAACCCAAGTAAATCAATGGGAATAGGATGGTGAATAAGCTTGTTTGCGAAATTAAAGAGCTTGTTTGTAGACCGCTGCCCTTCGTGCTCTGAGCCTTTGCTTTCGAGCAAAGATCACCTGCGCGTCATCAAGAGCTGTCCGAATGACCATTATACGGAAGAGATTTACACCCATCTCCATGTGAGAATCGTTTACCATAAATGAGGATTGCCTACATTTCAGGCTCTAATAATGACGGCTGGATATCTCCCCTTGTGGGGCGACCCGGCCGTTTTTTTATTTTGCGGCGGCTTGTCCGCAGCGCGTTTATCATAACACACTTGACCTTGCCGAAGAAACCGATTGGAGAGACAACCCCCCGCCCCGCTGGTATAATAGAACAATATTCCATTCAAGATATTATCATTGAATTAAGGCGGTGTTTTTATTGAGCGTACTAGTGAATAAAGCTTGGGTGCTTGCCCGGATGTACGAGCCCGACGTGACGATCGTCGACTGCCGGTTCATGTTGGGACAGCCTGATGCCGGAAGGATTTCCTATGAGGAGAGCCATATCCCGGGAGCGGTATTCCTTGACCTGGAAAAGGATTTGTCTTCCTCTGTCAGTGAGCATGGCGGGCGGCATCCCCTGCCCGATACCGGCCAGCTTGCCGCAAAGCTGGGGAAAGTCGGCATCAACCGGGAAACCCGTGTCATCGCTTATGACGATCAAGGCGGACTGTACGCTTCACGTCTGTGGTGGCTGATGAGCTACATGGGTCATGAGACGGTGTTCGTCATGAACGAGGGCTTCAGCGCATGGAAGGATGCAGGTTACCCCGTCAGCAAGGACCAGCCGGTTCGGGTCCCTACCACCTTCACGGCTGATGTGCATCCTGAAATGCTCGTAAACCTGGAAGACGTCCGCCAGGCAATGAAGGATCCATCGATCGTCATCCTGGATTCGCGTGAATCCTCCCGCTACCTGGGTCTGAACGAGACGATCGACCATACCGCTGGCCATATTCCCGGCGCCAAGAACAAATTTTGGAAGGGCGTCCTGCAGGACAATGGGGAATGGAAATCCCTCGATGAGCTCAAAGAGTACTATAAGGACGTGCCGAAGGACCATGAAATTATCGTCTACTGCGGTTCAGGCGTGTCGGCCTGCCCGAATGTCCTTGCCTTGACCGAGCTTGGATACCCGGATGTTCGGCTGTACGCCGGCAGCTGGAGCGACTGGATTTCGTACAGCGAAAATCCGATTGCGACAGGGGAAGAGTAATCTCCGGGAGACGCATCTAGCGCTGAATTGTGGGCTGTGACAAGTTGCTGGCGAGCGACCTGTTGCAGCCCTCTTTGGCGTTCTCCGGCAGCAGGCGTGATCCATGGGCCGGGATAAAATTTAAAAAGACTTTTTGCTACCCCGTATCTTATTATGGATATTTATCGTTAATAGATTGAAAATCAGCTTAAAGGAGAGTGCTCATCTATGGAAAAAATCATCGCTTATGTATCCGCTATTTTTATTCCGGTGACCGACATTACACGTTCAGAGGAATGGTACGTTCGAATGTTCGATCTGGAGACGATTGAAAAGACAGATGATCGGGTCGGGCTCGCCTTCCCTAACGGCCAAACCTTGGTTTTATTATGGAAAGTGGTGAACCCGCAGCCTGTCCAATTTGATACCGGTAAAGATATGATGCCTTACTTCAATTTCACATCGTACGATATTAACCATTCGTATAGCCAGCTTAAGGCGAAAGGAGCGGAATTAAGCGAAATCCACGAAGAGGATGGGTACAGGTTTTTCAAAGCATTCGATCTGGACGGAAATCCCGTGGATATTGTGGAAGAAACGGGGCAAACGCCGTATTTTACTCACAAGAATAACATAAGGAAGCAGAAATAGTGACGCAGGGAGATCACTTAACAGACGCAGGATATGAGACATTTGCTAAGATGACACTTCCGCTGCAAAACGATCTGAAACGATACTGTCTGGCTAAGGCCGGTTCGGCGTGGGATGCGGACGATTTGCTCCAAGAGTCGCTTATTAAAGCTTATCGTTGGCATACTCGGTTCCCGAATAGAGAAATAACGAAGCCATTTTTGTTTCGAATTACTGCCAACGCTTGGGTGGATATATGCCGCAGCCGCAAATGGGAGCCGCAGGTCGGACCACTCGAAGAGCACTTAATCGGTTCCTATGATGAATGGAGTAAGTGGGATGTCCGTGAGGCGCTCGAACTGCTGTCCGATCGGCTCGAACCCAAACAGGTCGTTCTGATTTTGCTGATCGACGTATTTCACTTTACCGCGAAGGAAACGGGAAGGCTGTTCGGACAATCCGAGGGTTCGGTGAAGGCGGCTCTAAGGCGGGCGAGGACAAGGCTGAAAAAGACCGTTGAAAGTCATCCCGAATATTGGGATGATTCCGTACTCGTAGCCCCGCGTGGCGGACTCAGTATCGAGGTGTTCGAAGCGCTGGTCGAAAGTTTTCGCCGTGCAGACCCCTATGCGATATTCCGCTCGTACCAGACTTTGATTGAAGATGGCGCGGTGGTGGACCGGATCGAGCTGCGCGGCAATACGCTCTATTTTACGATCATCGATCCCGACGGCAACGTATTGACGATCACTGAGAAATTGAAATGGCAAGATGATAAGTATCATTCGAAATCCTAGAGGTGATTGCGTTGATCGAAATGCTGCAGCAACAATACGATTGGATCCGATCCGTTAGACAAAACATGTTTGCGTTCTTGGAAGAGCTGCCTCCTCAAATCTTGCATCAACCCGTTCCCGAATTTGGGCGAGGAACGATCATTCGAACCCATCTTCACGTCGTTGACTGCTATCGGTGGTGGTTGGGATCTTTCGCGTTTATGAAGAGAAACGAGCATAGGGATATTTCCATAGAAGAAATTGAATGCGCCGATGTGAAGTACGTCCGTGAACGATTTACGGAAGCGGATGAACTCGTGCAGCGGTTCATAAGTGAATATCGCGATCGCTGGAATGAACCGATCAAGCAGGACGAGAGCTGGCGGGGTTACCCGAAGGCTCCTACTCCTTTGCTGCTGTTAACTCATACGGAGACTCACGAATTTCATCACAAAGGCCAGATCGTATCCATGACAAGACAACTGGGCTGCCCGCCTCCAGCCGATGACCGCTTAGGCGGACTTTTCATCTGAATCGGAATGCCTTTTACGAAGCTGCGACCGTTTTTCGGTATTTGCCGGAGAACGGTCGTTTAGTTTCTCGCGATCCAGATCATCAACCATTTCAGGCGGTTGGAACTGTTTTGTATACACCATTCCTTGCTGAAATTTGGTAAAATGACAGGAAGAGGTGAAATGCAATGAAAAGCAGAAGATTTATGCAGCCCCTGACTTCCCCGATTCACTTCCATACCGCGATGATTGAGCAAACGCCTGTTGCCGTTTTTTTGGGTCAGGAGATGATCGGCAGCGGGAAGATCGTTCAAATCACCGATTACATCGTGAAAATCGGTAACGAATTTTATGTGCGCGATGCCTGCACGTTTAAATATGCGGTCTAATCCATGCGAAGAACATTAAGGGCTAACAACTAATAAAACGTTCTCACGTAACGTTGTCCAAGCATTGCCAATAAACCGTGAGCAATCATAGAATAGCTTGTTGAAAGGATGTATTGAGTTGATCAAACTTAAAAATCTTTCCGTATCTCTTGTCCTGAGCGCTGCACTGTCAGCTGCGGCGATCTGGCCTATCTCTCCTTCGGTACAAGCAGCGCCGGCCAAAGAATGGCTGCAAATTTCGGACACAACCACCTATTACGGTGAAGTCAGCGGTGGCAAGCCTAACGGCAGGGGAACGATGAAATGGGGCGACAGCAAACAATATTCCGGGAAGTTCGTGAACGGCCAGCGCGAAGGCAAAGGGAAGTACATCAACGAGTACGCCGCCGGCGGCGAAAGCCACAAAGTCGTATATAACGGGGAGTGGAAGCTGGACCGGATGAACGGCACCGGCACGCTGACCCACAAAGTCATCCAGGAAGATGGTGCGGTCCGCTCGAATGAAATCCAAACGGGTGCTTTCGGCGGCGGCGTGCAGACGAGCGGATATGATGTCATTCATGCCCTGGCCGATCCCGACTTCTACTTCGCGTACAAATCGCCGCAGGAACAGCTCGTCATCATGGGAAGCGCTGACCATCTCAAAGCGTCGTTGAAAAGCGGCAGCCTGTTCAGCGCGGAATACCGCAGCGGCACGATCCACAAGACCTACTCGATCTTCCCTGCGGATACGGCGGCAGAACAGCGTATAAACGAGGCTAACCTCAAATATTTGCAAAGTATTCAGCCAAAGCTGAACCCTCATCTGGAGCAATTCGAGCGGTTGGCCGGGCAGGTTCCCCTGAAATAAGGATGATCAAATAAACGTCATTACGGTTCAATTTGCATGACCAGGCATGGATCGATAAGGAGAGGTATATGAAATATATTAAAGATTGTCCCGAACCCGGTATGGGCACCTGGTATTTCGAGATTGACCAGCAGGGTGTTGCTTACCGCCAGCTCGTCATCGAGGATGACGGCAAGTGCATCGCTTCGAACCGGAAAGACGGAGACTATCATTTTATGTTGGCAGAGCAGCCGATCGATACATCTGAAGCTGGCTTGATCTTGATCACCCAGGAAGAATTCGAGGAGGTTTGGTCCGCTTCCCTTAAGTCCACGGGCGAGCTGTGGCAGCGCCAGAAGTCGCTGCACCCCGTTGGACAAAGGGTCGAGGGCGCCATCGAAGCCTTTGTCCCGCAGGGAACGCTCATTACGCTTGCGAACACAGAAGCAGTAGGATTAGCTGACACCGGGGAGCTGGAGTTGTCCGGAAAGCCGGAATGGATGTACCCGCGGCACGTCGTTCAAGCCGTTGTGAAGGGATATGACGAAGTTAACCAGTGGATTGTGCTTGGTCAAGCAGCCGTACTGGAACGGAGAACCGATCGAAATCCAGAAAAATCATCAAACTAAAAGGAGAGCCCGCGGCTCTCCTTTTCTTATAAGGTATAAACACTGTAAAAACAGCTATAAATAAGGACCGAAGAAGTACTCCAGTTTCTCCCGCGAATACCCGTCTTCCCCGCGCCAGCAGGCAACGGCATTGAAATCGGTGCCCCGTCCCCGTTCTTTGCGGTAAAAATCTTTGGTTTCCAGAATGCCCGCGTAACCCCAGATCTCCATGACCTGATCCCGTTCATGCGAATTGGAGGGGAACACGTCCTTCCACCTTTTCTCGAGCTGCCGGGCGGCATCCTTGTCACCACACGCCTCAATCCCTTGGATCATCCCCTTCAGCATATCCACGTCTTCTTCCCGCACCAGGAACGGATCCTCCTCACGGCTCAGGCATAACAGATCCAGCCAGCAGTAAACGAGCCAATTGTGGCGGACGCCTCCCCATTTGATCCGTTCGAAATTAAGCACGTTCAGGTCCTCGCCGGCATATTCCTCTTGGGACATCAGCATGCCGTCATCGCAGAAAAAACACTCACTGTACCGGGGGATATCGGCGGCACGCATACGGAATGTATGAGAGGGTAAATGGCGGGTCAGCGTCCAGCTTGATAAAGCGCTGCGCAGATGAACTTTCCGGGTGGAAAGGCTGTGCAAAAACGCAGCAGCCACCCGCTCTTTCGTCACGTTATGCTCATGCAGATGAATGATCCGCCGGATCAGCTCATCATGCGACACGGTGAGCGGATCGAACATCAGCCCCTTGCTTTTGGCGTACTCAAAATCTTCAGCCGATAACATAAAACTTCCGCGTCTCCAGCCTCCCGATTGCCAGTACGTATTCGTTAATATTTTTTTGGCTTTCGCATCCATGCGGGCGGATCCCCCTCCTGTTCAGTAACAAATTCAGCCCGAATTCCTTGCAGCCTGCTGGGCCTCCGTTACAGGCACTGGTGCCTTGCTGCTCGATGGCGCAAAATAATATACATATCCGGTTTGCCCGAAGCGCCAGCGAAATCTCTTCAAGCCTGGGTCCCACCCCAAGAATCAAATGAGCTTCGCGCCTACTTTCTCTTTCAGCCTTTCGGCAAGCCAGCGCCATTTCCGGCCTTCTTCCGATGCTGCCGCATCGGCTTCACCCATGCCAAGCCAGTAATCGGCAACCAGCAGCTCATACATATCCAGCATTGTGATCTCGGCGCACTCCGGATTTTCCAGGGCAGCGATCATCGGATCGGGCCCATCGTCCCAGTTGTAGCCATCCACCACGGCATGAAGCAGAACCGGCGAGGACAACCCGCGGATCCGGCAGGTGACCTCATCCAGCGACTCCTCATACAAAATACCGTCGATGATCCTCTGCTCCTCATCGTTCATCGTGAGGCGGACCGCCCCGTCGGTATCAGCGAGCAAATCGGCCATGGCCTTGTCCATTCTTGCCGCCTGCCAGGCCGTCCCCAGGATGCCGTGCGGGGAATTCAGCTGAGCGCCATTCGCAATCAGCAGCTTGACCGTCTCCGGCTGCTTGAACTTCACCGCTTTTTTGAGCGCCGTATCGCCCAGCTTGTCTTCCGCTTCCAGATCGACGTTTTTCTCGAGCAGCAGCTTCATGCCGTCTACAGGCATCCGGTTGGTGATAAAAAGCATCAACGGCGTTCTTCCGCGGGCGTCCCGCTCGTTCGGGTCCAGCTGATCCACCGCCGCCCGGACCATTTCCAGCTCCTTGCTCTTGCTGGCCTCCGTCCATTCCAAATGATCGTCCCCCTTTCTCAGGTATTGACTGGACTCACGGATACCATGCCAGCAACCGCTCCAGCTTTTCTTTCATCGGAGAAGTCTCTTTTCTCGCGGACTGCGCCAGCTTGGTGTGTGTTCCGAAAATCCGGTACAGCACCGTTTCCCGCTCATAATCCTCTTTGGACTCCAGCTCACTCAGCAGAGCGTCCGCCAGATCCGGTGTATCGATAACGAAGGATTTCACCGGCTTGGCTGAATCGCTTCCTCCAAGCAGAATCTCCACAAGCACCGACATCCGATCGGGGGTCAGCCCGTGGGCTTCGATAAAAGCTTCGGCGTACCCGTCCTGAGCGGATTGGTGCTCCGTATCAACCGTTTCCATATACCTGCGCAGCAGCGGAAAATATTCCGTGCTCATGATGCCTAATCCCAGAACGGCATAGGTTCCCGGCATGACCGACTTCTCCCCGGGTTCCACATCCTTATACCAAGCAAATTCCTCCATGGCTGTCTCGGCGTACCCGGCAATCAGCGGATGAAGGCCAGGATACCGGAGCGCGCCGGCAAAAAAACGGTGCAGCTGCGATTTAGCCAGCTTATTCAGCGGCAGATAGTGTTTGTCCTTTGATGGGCTCTTCAGGTTTAGTTTGTACTCTTTGGGAAACCCCTCCGAGAGCAGCCCCGTTATATACGTCAGCGCTTCCCCGTATGCGGCCTCTTCCTCCGCATACAGACGGATGTCGATCGTTTCCGTAACATCGTTGGCCGCTGCCTGGATCTTTGTGCCTTCGAACCGGTGCAGGAAGCGCCCGCTGCCGTTCTTTATGTAGCCAGCCGCCTTTTCCGAGCCCAGCTGGACGGCTAATTCCAGATAGCGCGCCCGGAGCTCGGGCTCCCGGCGGCCGACCTTCAGCGCGGCATAGACGAAAAAGTCGAGCTCGTCCGCTTTCACAATCACCCCGTCCGCTGCATCTTTTCGCTTCCAGTCTTGGCCGAAGCTCCCGGTGCGCTCAAAATAACGGACCAAAAAATGCTCCTCCGCCCATTCTCGAAAGGCTGAAGTATATTGAGAGACCCACCCGAGCAGCCGGTCCGGGTTCGAACGATGCTTTTCCTCCAGCCGCCCAATCAGCGGCTCTAATTGTGCCTCTCGCTGTTCAAACAGATCGGAATTGAGCAGATGACGGGCAAAGAAGAACTCATCCAACTCCTTGGGACGTACCGGCAGATCCCGCAAAACTTTGGACTGGATAAAGGCATCGAGCTCCCGCCTCTGACCCGCGAGCTTGTCCTCATCGATCAAAACCTCGGTGAAGGTCCTTAATCCCTCTTCCCTCTCCATTTCGAGCACGATCTCGAAGCGGTAATCGAAAAACCTGGGGCCGTAAGTCCCGGCCCTCATCTCTTCCGCAAGCCGTGTCCGCAATGCGGGGAGCCACTCGCCGGTGATGAGGTCGTCGGTGATATCGCATATGTAAGGCCCGGCATTCAGCCGATACGAGGAGTCGGTCCAATCAAAGGGCCGGTCCAGGTCGATGCTGATTACGCCGTATCCGTCGCCGGCTTTGCGGGTACTCCAGGCCACGCCAAGATAATCCTTGATGCCCGCCTGGAGCCTGCTGACTTCCTTGATCTCACGGATACGCTTGCTTTCTTTCTCATAAATCCCGCTGATCAGGGACCACACCTCATCCAAAAACAGCTGTACGCTCGCGTTCAATCGTTTCCCCTCCCAAATTTCTTAAGCCATGCCAAAAACAAGCCCCGCGCGAGCGGGGTCCTGCTTAACCGATGACTTTGACTACATTGCCCTCGCTGTCCTTGATCTGCGTCTTCACGATCTGGATAGCGGCCCCCTTCACCGAAGGCAGCGGAACGACGCTTTCCTTCGGTGCCAGCGAACGGCTCAGCTCTGAAGCGGCTTGATCGTCCAGGGCAATTCGCACCTCGCCTCCTTCGGCTTTTAGCTCCGGCTTCTGCCCGGGCTCAAAGACGACGCGGGTGTCCGGTCCGACAAGCGTGAGCGAACGGCCCTTTAAAATCCGGCCTAGCAGCAGCTTGGCAATAATTCCGGCCTGCTTGGCTCCCATTTTCACGACGGAAGGCGACTTGCTGAACCAACCGCTCTTCCCCGGTTCCCAGGCCAGCTGATCTACAAACAAAAATCCGGTGCTGGATCCTTCCGCTTCCGCGCCCTGCCGGATTTTCTCTGCGACGGGTGGAATGCGCAGCAGGGAGCCGCGGGTTAAATCCGTTATGTAATAGGGAATATGCTCCTCGGCAGCCCCGAGAACGCCGAGCGTATTCCAGGTCTGCATCGCTTCGAGCTCATCTCCTGTAATGCCGGTCATCTCCAAAAACTCGACCTGGCCATTCGGCGTCTGGATCGCGGGCAGTTCCGGATCTTCAGCAAAAGCCAAGGCCGTCAGCTGCGTGTCGGCTCCGAGGCAGATCGGCCCGTTGGCATCCAGATAATCGCCCGAACGGAACACGTTTCCGCTGCCAAACACGTACCTGCCCATATTTTGCAGCAGGTTCAATGCCCACGCCGGCGGCTCCTCCTCATCGGCATCCCGCTGCAGCCGGAATGTCAGCTCAAAGCCGAATCCGCTGACCTCCTGGTCCTCCGACTCTTTTTCATACAATTCCGAGAAGCCGTACGTGACAAAATGCCAATGCGGGATCGGCGATTCCGCTTTGTAGGCGCTGATTCCGTCGAGCGGGTCCTGGCCGCCGAGCGCATACGAAATGAGCGTCCCGTAATGCTTTGGCTCCTGACTGCCGTATAATCTTTCAAGCTCCTGGTCGATGGCGTCCCAACCCGGTGCGCCGATTTCTTCGTTCATCATCCTGTCCCCTTCCCATGTGTGCCGAAGCTTTTCCTTATGTTATTTATTCGAATACTGCGTCATTGAAACGCTGGATTCCCTTACGATGAGACGCGGCTCAAACTCCACCCGCTCATAATCCGGCGGATTGTGCGACTGGATCCGTTTCAGCAGCAGCTCTGCCGCCAGCCGGCCGACTTCGCTGCCCATAATGGACACCGAGCTGATTTGCGGAGTGGTTACAGTCGCCCACAAGTTGTTGTCGATGCCGACCACCGCCACATCCTGCGGTACCCGGATACCAAGCTCCTTGAAGCGGTTGACGATCCCGATCGCCACCATGTCGTTGACGGCGTAGATCGCGTCCGGCATATGTTTCAGGCTGTAAAAATAATCGGCCGCCTGGCGTCCGGTTTCAAACGAAAAATCTTCCCCGAAATAAACCAGCGAAGCATCGACATGCCTAAGCGACTGTTCGTATGCCAGGTACCGTTCTTCAATTTTGTCCTTTGGCGCGCCTGCGTAAGCAATCCGTGCCCGTCCGATCTGGAGCAGATGCTCCATGACCAGCCTTCCTTCCTGGCGGGCGAGCCCCACGATATCCGCCTTTAGATCCGGGCTGAGCTTCTTGCCGTAATTGATGACGGATACCGGGATGCTGGCCTGGTTAATCAGGCTTTCCAGCTGCTTGGGATACGCCAGCGGCATCAGGACGAGGCCGTCCACATGAAGCTTCTTGATCTCCCGCAGCGTCTCCAGTTCCAGGCGGGCGTTGCCAAGCGTATTAATCTGCACCACCCGGTATCCATGCTGCTTGGCGGCTTGCTCTACCGACCAGGCGATATCCGGAATGATCGCGTTGCGGATGTCCGGCACGGCAAGCGCGATCTGGTGGGTTTGGCGGATTTTGAGGCTTTGAGCCGACGTATTGGGGACAAAGCCCATTTCATCGATCACCTGCATGATCCTCGCCTTCGTCTTTTCGCTGATTCCCCCACTGTTGTTGAGCGCCCTGGAGACGGTGGCGATGCCGACGCCTGCCTGCTTGGCGACGTCCTCAATGGTCACCTTTTTCTTGTTGGACATGCGAATTAATCCCTCTCACTTCGGAATCGTTTCCTATCCGGAAGACATTTTTTTCTTTTTCAGTATATATTATAGCATACCCCGCCATACCGATGCCTCAGCTTAGCCGCCAGACGCTGCAATCAACGCATGACCTCGGCTTATTTCTATACATAGACAAGTAAATCTTCCAATCACACCAAGGTTAAAAACACCCGCTATAGCCCTAAAAAATGATTTGACACGCAGAATAGAATGTGACATCATATGGATCGGAAACGTTTCCTATTTTTCGATATATCGCTCACCATATTATTTACTGCCTGATAGGGAGATGACGGATTCATGCAAGCATTGAGATGGCATGGCGTGAAAGATTTGCGCGTGGAAACGATTGAGGAGCCTTCGGCCCTCCAAGGTAAGGTCAAAATCAAGGTGGAATGGTGCGGCATTTGCGGAAGCGACCTGCATGAATACGCCGCCGGGCCGATATTCATTCCGGAGGGTGCGCCTCATCCATTAACCGGTGAGAAAGCCCCGGTCGTGATGGGACATGAATTTTCCGGCCAGGTCGTGGAAGTCGGCGAAGGCGTGACCCGCTTCAAAGCCGGCGACCGGGTCGTCGTGGAGCCTGTGTTCGCCTGCGGACATTGTACCGCTTGCAAACAGGGAAAATATAACCTTTGCGAAAAAATGGGCTTCCTGGGACTCGCCGGCGGCGGGGGTGGTTTCTCCGAATACGTGGCGGCCGATGAGCATATGGTTCATCATATTCCGGACAGCGTCTCCTACGAGCAGGGCGCTTTGGTCGAGCCGTCAGCAGTTGCCCTGTACGCCGTCCGTTCCAGCCGCTTCAAGGTAGGCGACCGCGCGGTCGTATTCGGGGCGGGGCCGATCGGCCTGCTTGTCATCGAAGCGCTGAAAGCGTCGGGTGCTGCGGAAATCTACGCCGTGGAACTATCGCCTGAGCGGCGGAGCAAGGCACAGGAGCTGGGGGCTATCGCGCTCAACCCTGCCGACGTTGACATCGTCCAAGAAATCCATCGCCTTACCGAAGGCGGAGCGGATGTTGCCTATGAAGTTACAGGCGTCCCGGCTGTTCTGAACCAAGCGATTCAATCGACGAAAATCAGCGGTCAAATTATGATTGTCAGCATTTTCGAACGGGAAGCCCCGATCCATCCGAACCAGATCGTCATGCAGGAACGCAATATCGCCGGCATCATCGGTTACCGGGATGTGTTCCCGGCTGTAATCAGCCTGATGCAGCAGGGCTATTTCGCGGCCGATAAGCTCGTTACGAAGCGCATTGCTTTAAGCGAGATCGTCGAACAGGGCTTTGAGACGCTGCTGAAAGAGAAAAGCCAAGTCAAAATTTTGGTATCGCCACAACCGTCCAAATAACCGACTGCGAATATTACTGCACCTTAGGTGCTTTTCATAACGAATAAGAAAAACGTCTATCGACGTACCTTCAAAGAAGACAGGCCGCGTCTAAAGGAAGTTTTTCTTGCGAGATCAGGAAGCGGAGCCTCCGAAACTTATCCTTTCTGATCTCTTCAAAAAAGATCCCTTCGCCGAACATACGGCAGGGGATCTTTGTTATGTTAGCCTTATTGCCGGAGCGCAGCCTGCGTCTCTTGGCTCTTCTCCCGCCGCTGATGCAGCATCATCAGAAGAACGGCGCCGGCGAACGCAGCCGCCACAAGCCAGACGGGAATCCGCGGATCGAGCTTGTACGCCCAACCGCCGATAATGCCTGCCGGAGATGTAAGCAGCAGAATCAGCACGGACAGCATGGAGAACACTTTCGCCCGTTTGTCATCGTCGATCGCGTTCTGCACGGCTGCCTCCAAATAGGGCGAGCTGATCATCAGCCCTACGGCGGCCAAAATCGTGCTGAGCCCGATCCAGACCAGGTTCGACGTCGGCCACAGCACCAGCATGACGTTTGAAGCGACCGACAGAATGAAACCGGCCATCATCGAGCGGTTCGCCGCGTGCTCCGGAATTTTCGGCATCAGCAGCCACAGCGTCAGCAGCATAATGACGGAGGACACCGCTGGGAACAGGGAGATCAGCCCGCTTCCCACATGCAGGTAATCCGCCATGTACAGCGACAGATACGTCGTTTTCATCGTGGCCTGGAAGTTGAACAAAATGTATACGCTAAAGATCAGCATGAGCGACTTGCTCGTTATAATGTCGCGAATCGCCCCGCCATAATCGATCAGGCTTTCCTTCAGCCCGAGATCGCGGGTCTCCCGCATCTTTCTCTGGCCGATTTCGGTTTCGCGCGTCGACAGATGCCGACCCACGAACTGAAACGTCATCATCAGGAACGCAAGCACGTACATGATGCGCGTGCCGGACACAAGGCCGTAATGATCCACCAGCAGTCCACCGAGCGGAGCGAACAGGCCCCCGATCACGCTAATAATCTGCAGCAGCGTAAAGACGTAAGTCCGGTCGGCGGGCTTCGTATCCTCGACGATCAAGCAGTAAAACGCGGTATGCGGCACGCGCTGAAACCCGTTGACAAGCGCCGCAGTGAGGAAGAACCACACATTGTGCGAAACCGCCCACAGGATGGTGGCCAAGCTCCAGCTGAACAGGTCAAAATACAAGATGGCCGATTTGCGGCCCATCCGGTCGGTCAAATACCCGCTGATAAACGATGAAAACACCTGAACGATCAGGCCGATCGTAGTGATCCAGCCGATGCTGGTCTCGGCGATGCCAAGCTCGTACATATACAGCGTCGCGTAGGTGCTGACCATACTGTACGGAATGAGAAAAAAAGGCTCAAAGGCGAGACAACCCCTGCTGTTTCCTTTTAAGCGCGGGAATAAAGGTCGTGACATACCATCCTCCGGGTCCTGATGAAATGTAAGTGAGTGTGATCGATGCGATTAAGGCAGCTTGCGCCGTGGTTTCTTCGTCTGCTGGGGCTGCCAGGCGATCAAGGCACCCGCCTCTCCACAGATTTGATTCACCTGTTCAAGTTTCGCGGGGGCGACTTCCCACATCCATCGTTCTTCGCCCACCCGGTAAAGTATACCATGATCTTGGCAGCTCTGTATCCAGTTTTCCAGATTCGTATCCGCGATTCCGATGCTGAGATGCTCGCCGTTCAGTACATTGGCAGGGTACACCATTCTCAGCTTGCTGCCGGTATAGCGGGCTTGTCCGCCGTATAAGCCGGGGGTCTCTTTATTGAAGGCAAATGCTTTTTCATAAGGGAACGCGGTTTTTCCGTTGTCCCCGGCGGCGTAGCTCATCGCATCCGTCATTTTTCTCGTCTCGTATAAGATTGCATAAGGAAAGGAGAATTGTTCTGTCATATGGCGCAGCCATTCTTTAAGAACGGAATATGTGTCTTCCGAAGGGCTGTCGCAAAAGACGGCGATATGCGGGAAACTGCCGTATCCGCTGGTCTGATAAGTAAAAGCAGCGTCCCATGGCAAAGTTCCGCGCTGCTGGCTGTACATCCAGAAGGCTGCTGCCTCTCCAGTGCCGATTTTCGCCTGTAATTGCTCCGGGGAAGTTTCCACCAGATCGTGATCGCCTTCATGATCTCCGTGCTCCAAAAGCTCATAGTAACTCGTCCCTGTTACAGCCGTGTCGATCTTCTCAAAAAAGGCCTTCCCGGCGGCAAAAGCCTGCATCACCCCAATCCGTTCCGTATGATACAGCGCAACACCTGCACATCCAGGCATACCGTTCCCTCCAAGATAAATGTTCGCATTTTTTACTCATTGTAAATCTTCTATTATGTAATCAAATATGTATTCAAAGCTAAAGCTTAAAAAAATATAATTTCAAGACCCGTCAATCTCCTCCGATGTGGGTACTGCTGCTTGAGAATTACATGACCAACTCCACCTTCCATATCTATTTCATCTTTCTATGAACTACAAATATAGCTCCTAAACTGCAATCCGCTAAAGTAATCTAGATCTTGCTTAGACCCTGTACATAAAGCTCCTCAGCTTACATCGTCTGCCCCCTGTTTCAGCAGCTTCACGGTTGGAGTCCGTTCGGCTCGACCGGTCTGCTGAGCCAGTGCTCATCCGTTTGGACATGATTGTTCCGCACGAATTTGGCCAGGCTTTGCCTGAACTGCTCGTAAGGGAAAGACGATGCCAGCCTCACCACATACCCTTCCTGTTCCCCGCCGCAGCAGGACTTTTTCGTGTAGCACCGTTTGGCTGCTTCTTCGTCCCAAATGCCCCTGTACAGCAGCGGCACCGTAGGTATTCCAAGCCGATCCGCCCAAACTACCGTCTCATCCCAGGATAGGCACAGGTTTTGCTCATTCCACACCGAGAACAGCATAAAGTATCCAGGCAGCGCATCGTAAGCGAGCGAATGCTTGGCGTACACATTTTCCCCGCAGAGACGATACCCTTCCGGAATCAAGTACCTGATGCCGCCGTGCAGCGTCTTGACGTAATGCCGGGAAGGATGGTCCTTGCTGTCCAGCGATCTCGCGTGAATGAAATCCGGGTACATCGTGGTGTTCTCGCCGTCCATTTTCTCGGTGATCACCACTTCTTTTCCTACGAAATGGTCCGTGCTGCGCAAAATTTTGTCATCATCGGTGTATCCTCGTGACCAGGGAAGATGCATCGTTTTCGGATATTTGATTTTCATGAAACCACCTCTTTATTTGCCGTTCGTGTCCGCTTCCGCGAAAAAATACAACCGGGCCAGCAGATCCCCGCCAAGCAAATGATAAATGTTTGACGCTCCTGCGTCTCCCCCGTGAAGAATTTCCATATGAAAGCTGACCATATGCACAACCTTCAACACAAATGCCTCATCATATCCGAGCTCTTTCAGTACATGACAGGCAATGGCCGCAGAGACATGCTCGTGGCCGAAATAAGAGTAATAGCCGCGGGTTTCCTTCCATACCTTACAGAACGGTTTGCCCGCATCGTGAAACAGCGCCGCATACTGCATCGCCAGCAGGTCATCCCCTTCGTACTGCGCATTGATATAGGCAAGCACGGCGTAGGTGTGCTCGGACAAGGTTTTGGAGTGATAGGGATTCTCCTGGTCGTACCCAAGCATGACGGAAAAATGCGGGCAGGCGCTTAAATAGGCAAAAAGCTCATCGTGACCTGGACGTTCTGCGAGCAGTTTTTCCAATTGGATTCTGTCCAGCTTCACATCCTCTGAGCTGTGCACGATATGCAGCGCTTGGAACCCTTCGGCCATGACCGGAAACTCGAAGTTTTTGGCAAATTTCGTCAGCACTGCGTCGTCGATCCGGCGTTTGCGCGTCCCTGCCCGCTGCCTGGCCGTCTCATACGGCGTATCGCACACATGGCCTTCGACGGGCACATCCCTGAATTTCTTCAGAAACTTTACACGGCGGTCGCGGCTCACGTTGGTTGCGTCAAATACGACACTGCGGCCCTCCCCAAGCAGACGGTCTATTTCGGCAAAAGCCTCGTCAAACACCAGATACGTGTTCTTTTGCCTGGACTCGCTGCCGAACAGCCTCTCCCGGATGGAGTCGGTCGAAACCGCCACGGCCCGCTCACGCTTGCACAAATTTTTGGCATAGAAGCTTTTTCCGCTGCCTGGAATGCCGACCAGCATGTGAATCGTACTCATCGTGATCACCTCCTTTCCATAAATGGTTCATTTCCTTCACCATCCTCTTGATAGTCACCTTCCATTCATCGCTGACACCCATTGATCCCGTATGAAGCGTTCTTGTTGACTTTTACCCGATGATGGACCGTGGATCATGAATGCAACAAAAAAAGCCCTTCCCCGAAAACCAGCCGGGTTCCTGATGAAGGAGGCGCTCCCTTCAATTATATGGGATCCTGGCTTCAAAACACACGGGACCTTGGTCGCATCCGCAAAACAGGTCTTTCTGCCTGTCACCGGGTATTCGATCTCGCGGGGATGCCGGCTGAGATTTGATCGCTAAGGGCCAACAAGAGGCCGAAACGTAAAGCTTGCATAAAAAAACATGACACTTCCATTTATTTGATATATAATAGGAACATAAGTTCTTATACCAAGGTTCATCCATTATTATATTTGAGGGGGACAACCATCCATGGGAAATCATATGGCGGGTTTGCAAGTACAGATCAGGCCCTGGTCGGAAGACCATTTGCATTTGGAGCTGCTCTATCGTTTGAATGTTCCAGAGATGCTGGAACATCTGGGCGGACCGGAAAGTGACGAGCAGGTTGAGAAGCGCCATAAACGATATGTTGACGTTCAGTCCCTCGGGAGCGGCTGCATGTATAGCATATGGCTGGCAGATCATCCGGTGCCAATAGGCAATGCGGGATTTTGGGAGAGTGGTTGGCAGGGATCTACCATTTATGAGATCGGCTGGGGCGTCCTGCCTTCCTTTCAACAGCGGGGCATTGCATCGGCCGCGACAGCAGCCGTGATCGAGCAGGCGAAACAGCAGAAGAAGCACCGATTTATGCACGCTTTTCCGTCCGTGGATAACCCAGGTTCCAATGCGATTTGCCGGAAGCTCGGCTTCGCTTTCATGGGTGAATGTGATTTTGAATACCCGAAAGGCAGCTTTATGCACTGCAATGACTGGCGCTTGGATCTGGAAGCGGGCGTCTGATACGGACCGCATGAAAGAGGCCATCGCCCTTCCTTTGAAGGATGGAGGCCGCCTTCTCGCTAATGTCCGTGGTTTTAGTTCTGCGCTGCTTCGATGCCTGTCAGCAGTTGGGCCAGTTCATTCTGGAGCAGCTGGGATATACGTGTCATCGGCAGCCGAAGGTGATCGGAAGCAATCAAACCCTGATTAGCCAGCACCCATTTTATCGGAGCGGGATTCGGTTCCTGGAACAGTTTGCGGATAAGCGGGACGACACGGTCAAAAGATCGTTTGCCTTCCATGACCCTCCCCTTTTGCACCAGGTCATGGACCTCAATAAAGATATCTGTGTACAAGTTGGCCGAAGCCAGAATCCCCCCGCTCGCCCCTTGGCTGAGCTTGGCATGGTAGTACAGGTCGTCGCCGCATAACACCGCCCCCGCATCTTGACGAGTCAACTCGGTAACCAGATCCAGGCCGTCGGAGCTGTCTTTCATACCGATCACACCTTCCATCTCCATAATGGTTTTGGCCGTATGCATCGTTAAGCGGACCCCGGTACGGGCAGGGATCTCATAAGCTATAACCGGTACCCCGACTTCGTTCACCCGGCGAAAATGCTGAATGATCCCTTCCTGCGACGGTTTACTGTAATAGGGAACCACAACGAGGACGGCATCCGCCCCCAAGGCGGCAGCCTGCTCCGTCCGCTGTACGGTCGTCAACGTGTCGTTGGTCCCCGTTCCGATGATCACCGGGATACTTCGCTGCTTTTCTTTCAAAATCTGCTGCGTGGCCCGGGTGAGCTGTACGACTTCGTCCCAGCGTACCGTCGGGGCCTCTCCAGTCGTCCCGTTTATGATCAAGCCGTTGATATGATGCTCAGCCAGCTTTTCCACGTAACGGGTGTATGATGCCAAATCAAGCTCTCCGCTTGGCAAAAATGGCGTGACCACAGGAACCAAAACGCCATGCAGTTCATCTCTTCCGATCATTTTTGATGACCTCCTCTATAGGTTGTGCCTCTAATTTAGCATAGGAATTATTATCAGTGTTATCTATAATAGTTGATGAGCATCATCGATAATATTGATAGCATGGAGATGAATGGCATGGACCTGACGTACTTTCATACCTTTCGCGAGGTCGCGCACCGCAAAAGCTTTACCCGGGCGGCCGAAGAGCTGGGATATGCGCAGTCGAGTGTAACGGCGCAAATACAGAAGCTGGAGAAAGCATACGATACGCAGCTGTTCGAACGTTTCGGCAAGGGGGTTCGGCTGACCTCCTCCGGGGAAGAGCTGCTTAAACTTACGGTACAAATGCTTGATTTGTTCGATGAATCGAAGGAAAAGCTTCGGACCGAGGGAGGCGGCACGATCTCCGTGGGAACGATGGATTCCCTCGCGGCTTACTTTCTCCCCCCGCTGATCCAACAGCTGCGCAAGCAGTACGAAGGATTGTCCATCCGATTATGGACGGACCGGGAGGACCTTCTTGTCCAGAGGGTCAAAGAGGGAGATTTGGACATCGGCCTGATTCTCGATAACGAACCGGAGGATCCGGCGCTTCACTGGCAGACGGTCCGGGAGGAACCGCTCGTTCTCATCGCAGGGCCGGGACATCCCCTGGCAAATCGTGAGATGATCCGTCTTCAGGATCTGTACGATGCCGAATGGATTCTGCCGGAAGAAACCTGTAATTACCGGGTCATGCTGGAGAAGCTTCTGAAGCAGCACGGAATCCCATGCCGGCTTGGCTTGGAGCTGGGAAACCCCGAAGCGATCAAGCGCTGCGTCATGGCGGGATCAGGAATCTCCCTCTTGCCCCGCATGGCAGCAGACGATGAAATCCGCAGAGGGCTGCTCGCCCCACTTCCCTTCAACCATCCTGATCTGCGGCTCAGCCTGCAGCTGATGACCCATCCGAAGAAGTGGATCTCCCGGGCACTCGGTGATTTTATCGAGTTGGTCAGGAAGTCGCCGTGAGCCCATTTTAGCTGTTCACTGTTCACTATTCCCCAGAATCAGCTGTAAACCGTTCACATGCGAGTAGATCTCTGTGTTCCCGGCACCTAATAATCCATGACCACCTGAGCGCCGTAAATTCCTTTAGCACTCGGAGATACAACAAAAAACGCACTCAGGCAGCGTCCAATCGCTTCCTCCGTGCGTTTTTCAACATATCCAATCGATTTATGCCCGAATCGTCTTTAAAGCCGCGGACCAGGCAACCACTTGATCCAGCATGCCGTTAACATTTTTATGATGCAGCTCGGCCGGCTTGAAGGTTCTAAAGCTTTCGAAATCGGTAAAGAGCGACAGCGTAGGGTGAATGCGGACATCCGCCACGTTCAGCTCCCCAAGAATGCCTCGAAGATGCTCGGCCGCCCGGGCGCCTCCAGTGGACCCGTAGCTCACGATGCCTGCCGCTTTATTCCCCCACTCATCCCGAACCAGGTCGATCGCATTTTTCAGCACACCCGAAATGCTGTGATTATACTCTGCGGTGACGAACACGAATCCGTCCATGCGGCCGATGGTCGCGGCCCAGTTTTGGATGGCGTCCTCTCCGCCAGGATGTCCGAGGAACGGCAGCGGATAATCCGCCAAATCGATCAGGTGGTACTCCGCATCTCCACGCCCGTCGGCCAGCTCCTTGAGCCATGCTCCGACCTGCGGGCTGACCCGCCCTTCCCTAGTGCTGCCAAGGATGATTCCAATATTCAAGTGTGATTGTTCCATTTCTAGATCTCTCCCCATATTCATAAATTTCCGCAGGTCCTGTAACCTGCCTGTAAACCCGGATCGGTACCTTTATCTTATAGCGGCTTGAAGACGAAAGATAATATCAATTCCGGCATGGCTATATATATTTCGGTCTATGGGTGGTTGATGCCAAAAAAAAACAAACGCCTGAGCAGAGCACTGGCGGCTCTGCCTAAGCGTTTATCGGGCAGTGTAATCGGATCTATTTGCGGATCTCATAAAATTGGCATTCTTTGCGCGAATGGTACGTAACATCACTCACACCGGACTGGGTAATTACCGTGGAGTCGGTGAACCGGATGATCCGCGTATCTGAATCGATCAAATGGTCATCTTTAAACACGCGTATGGGAAGCTTCCTGCGCTCGGCCTCCTGCAGATCTGCTTCCGTCAGAAGCTCTCGAATCGTTGCCATGAATGACGGGTTCTCCTTTGGATATGAATTAGATACGATCACGGGTGCTCGCTCTTCCTTTATTGTAGCCGTTCATGGCATAAATGGAAATGGTTGAAGCGGGTAGGAACGATGAAAGCAGGAACCTGCAGGCTCAGACAACGTAACCGGACCAGCTCTTCACGCTTACGCACAGGTTTTTTCCGGAACCGCTGCGGAATCAGCTGGAGCCGGGGTCTTTTTCAAATATGGAATCAGCGACAGCAGGCCAAGCACGGCAAGAACCGCACCAACCCACAACGGTGATGCCAGGCCGTAGCCATGATCGATCGTGAGCCCGCCAATGGTGGAACCGACGACAATGCCGAAATTGACGACCGAGACGTGGAACGTATTGACGAGCGAGCCACCGTTCGAAGCTCTGGCCACACGGGTCACCATGGGAGGATTCATGGAGACCCCGACCAGGCCGATCACGATGACGGCGATAACCGCAACGACCTGGTGTTCGGCAAATAGGCCGAACATGATCAGCGCGCCCGTAAGCACGACTAGGCCGATGGTCATAATCGGCATCATGTACCGGTCGGCCAGTCTGCCGGTGATAGTGTTGCCGATGACCGTTGCCACCCCGTAAACCCCGAGCAGGAGCGGCACCATGGATGCGCTGAAACCCGCTACATCGGTAAGTATCGGTGAAAAGTAACTGAATGCCGCAAACGTCGCCCCAATGATCAGCATGCTGGTCGCGAAGGCTGCCCACAAATGCCGGTTCTTGAATTCCGCGAGTTCCCCGCGGAGGCTGATCGTTTGAGATTCCTCTTTAGGCGATTTCGGAATCAGCAGGAGCCCCATCGTTCCCGAGACCAGCACAAGGACAACGACAGCCCAGAAGCTCGCCCGCCAGCCGAGATACTGGTCGAACAGCATGGCGGCGGGCAGCCCGACGGCGGTTGCGACCATCAATCCGCCAAGGACGATCGAGGCGGCACGGCCGCTTGCTTCCGGACGAACCAAGGTGAGTGCAATCGCGATGGACACGCCGAAGCAGGCCGACGAGGCAACCCCGGTAATAATCCGGGCAGCCATCATAAGTTCATAGTTCGGCGCGAGCGCTCCCAGCGTCTGCCCAATCAGAAACACGGTGGACAATGCCAGAAAGGCTTTTTTGCGCGGCACTTTTAACAATCCGACTGTCAACAGAGGCCCGCCGATAATCATCCCCGCAGCATAAGCGGATATCAGATATCCGATGGCGGCGACAGATACGCCAAACTCCTCTGATAGCGACGGCATGATCCCCGCCACCATAAATTCAGAAGTCGTCATGGAAAAAATCATCAGTCCCAGTACATAAATCGCAAGCGGCAATGTAAACAGCTCCTTTATTTATTATTTTGTAACACTCAGTACAAAATTAGACGCAGGGATCTCTCCAGGCATGTCACCTAGGAATCCCCCTCTATATTTTCTTTATATTTTTCTCTGCATCTCCTCTACAACTCTTAGGAATCTACTCGAAAGCTCCTCGGAATCTCATCTTTATCCTCACTGTATTTCCTCTGTGTGTTCTCTATATCTCCACCTTGATCTCCACCTTGCTCCCGTCTTTACTTGTGCCTCACCTCCATTTTTCAATGGTTATAACTTTGCGGCTCATTTTACGTCCCACTTTTGTAACCACTAGTACAAAATTATTCAAAAAGCACAGCCGCGTCCATCGCGTGAACATCGTACAGCGCAAAGCGGCAGCTCGAATACGAACACAACAGCAAACAATGATTTAGATAGACTAGATGATAGATTAAATATATCTCTGACTCCCAGGGATTCTGCTAAAATATGGCCGCAAGCGTGCCGTCAATAATCTGCCGGGCCAACGCACGGTTCATGGTCCCCGGATAAATCACACGCAGGCCATAACAACAGCTGAGGAACAGAGCCGTCAGCTCCGATGTATCCCGTTCACGAGAAATTTCGCCGACGGACTGCCCTTCGCGAATCGTTTCCTCGAGAGCCTGCTCCAGCAGCGCCACATGCTGTTTGAAGATCCGCTCAACAGTCGGGTCAGACTTTCCCCGCTCTACCGACGCGTTAATAAGCAAACATCCACGGTCCTTGGCTGTCGAGCCCTCCCGGATTTCCCATTCCAGCAGCTCCCGCAGCCGCTCCTTCACCGGAGCGTCTTTGCGCAGAATGTCCAATTGGGTCTCGATCCCCACCTGATGGTATCGGATCAGCGCCTGTTCGTACAGCTCATGCTTGCTCCCGAAGGCATTGTACAAGCTTCCTCTGCCGAGACCGGTTTCCTTGCATAAATCGTCTGTTGAGCAGGACCCGTATCCCTGTGACCAAAACACCTCCACAGCGGCATCGATGACGGCTGTGTCTTTGAACTCACGGGGTCTACCGCTTTTACTCATGTTTAGGCATCCCTTTCGTAGGTTTGATTGGATTGATTCTTAGCTTACTTAATTTTGTACTCATCTGTCAAATATTATTTTTCTAATAAAATCCATTTCGTCACAAAAACGACACCAAACATGCGTTGCAAGCAAAGCCGTTTTCCTATAGCATAAATTTCCGAACGAAGTTCGGCCACCACGGTGCTGCCGCGGTTCGAACATTATCTCCAAATGGAGCGGAGTATTTTGCCATGTCAAAAAGCAAGCGCTATTATGCCCTGATGCTGCTGGTCATCACCGCCTTTATTTTATACGTCGCCTATGTACAGATCATTCAGGATCCACAAGCTTCGGCTTTCCTCGGTTTCAAAACCGACCTGAACCATCCCCTGAACCCGAACCTGTGGCTGATCGTCATGAGGATTCATGCCATATTGGCCTGCTTGGCCATGATCTGCGGAGCCGTCAACTTCGCAGCACGGATCCGGGTCAGACACGTAAAATTCCACCGGTTCAACGGATATTTATATGTCATCTGTGTCATGCTGGTTGGCCTCACCTCAGGTTATATGGCACCGGTCGCCACGGGAGGAAGGTCGGTCAGCATTGCGTTTAACCTGTTAACGATGCTATGGCCGGCATTCACGGTGATCGCTGTAATTCAGATCCGGAAAAAGCAAATGGCCAGCCACCGGAAGTGGATGGCTCGCAGCTATGCATTCTGCTTTACAAACCTGGTTGTCCACGTCCTCACGTGGACGATCCGCACGCTTGCCGGAAGTCCTTACCCGGTCAGCTACCGGATCAGCGTGTTTATTACGATTCCTTTGCTGCTTCTCATCGCAGAGCTTGTTATTCGCACTGCGTGGCCTGGGTCAGCCGGTTCCCGGCGTTCTGCCGGCAACAAACCGTAAGCGAAAAAAACCGCCAGATGGCGGTTTTTCTCTTCTTATTCATGCAAATTTCCGTGCAAACAACAGTAATTTCAGCTTGAAGCTATTCGTTTTCGATCGAATTCAGCGCTGCAAACGCGAGCGGTCCAAAGCCTTCAGAAGCTTCCCTCTGCGGCTGTGTGACATGAAAAACAAATCCGCTGCCGTCAAGCTTCTTCACGATATATTCATGAGTTCCCGAGGAATCGAATGCCGTCAAAAAAATAAGCGCGTCCTTCATCGGACCGGTAAGGTCTGCCGCCCCAAGCTTCTTGATTTCGCCATACGGCTTAAGCTCTTTCTTCCCCTGCGACTCCAGCTGGTCCAAATTGAAATCTGCAGGCAGCTTCTCAATACGGACCGAGTACTCGTGATCAACATTCATATACAGCAGATGCTTGCCCGCATCAAATGAAAACTGTTCGGGAATATACAGCGAGTACCCTTCAGCCTGAACAAGCTTGGCGGGCCGCACTTCGTCGTTGCCTTCCAAGGTGACTTCCAGCTTGCCCTCGGCAGGGCGCTTACTGACACTGCCGCTGCTTGCGGATGATTTAGAGTCTCCTGAATCAGATTGACCGCCGGCAGAAGCACTGGAAGATGAATCCTTGCCGGATGTGCCGTCTTCGCCGCTTTCGCCTGCTCCTTGCACGCTGTCCGATTTTTTAATTTCGGTCAGTACGAGCTGCTTTAATGTATCCTCGCCTTCAATAGCCTTTTCTTCGTATTTGAATTGCACTGGGTCCTGCTCCTGTAAATCGGCTACCGCTTGATCCAGCCCGTCACCCAGCTGAAAAGCAGTAGGCTTGCCGTCAACCACAATTTCCACCGTATGCGGATCAGCCTGGCCGGTATACGTTCCGGTTCCTTCCCTCACGGACGGTACCTGTTCAGCATTCCCGGGCTGGGTTGACGGATTGTTCTGCTCATCCACGTGGTCTGGCGTACCCGGCGCCGTTTCCTGTTTGTCACTGCATGCGGTTACCGCAACAGCTATAGCCAGCGCCAGCAGAATCGAACTGATTTTAATCGTATTCTTCATGCTGCACCTCCATTACCATCTTAGACGGACGGAGGCAGCTTCAGGTTTCAATAAATTCGATAGTCTTGATAAAAATATCAAATGGGATGGGTCATACGAGACAATCCAAACCGCTTCATAAGCGCATCATTCGTTTTCTTTCGTTTACTTACTTCTTCCTCCAGTCCTGGAAAACCGGATCATGGACCAGATAATCAGCACGATAAGTACGGCAATGCATACGCCGATACTAAGCCGGTTCTGCGCATCGAATAAAAACATGGCCGCGATTACCGCCAAGCAGGCCACGACGGCAGAAGTAACATACGGGTACCCCCAAACCTTAAAGGATGGCTCCACCGGATACGACTTCCGCAGCTTGATTTGTGCCAGGGAGATGCAGATCCAGACCAGCAGGACGCAAAATCCCGGAACAGCCATTAACACGCGGAACAACTGATCCTGCGCAAACATGCCCAGCATGGATCCCAATATCAAGATCACGGCACACAATAACAGCGTATTTACCGGGATCCCCCTCCGGTTCGTGCGGGCAAGAGCCGGCGATGCTTCGCCGGCTGCAGCCATGGAGTGGAGCATGCGTGAAGCTCCGTAAATTCCCGAGTTGGCTGCGGACAGCACTGCTGTAACCAGAATAAAATTCATGAGATCCGCCGCCCCGGACAAGCCGGTCGCGGTCAGTACCTGGACAAACGGACTCGACTCGGGGCCGAGCTGGTTCCAGGGAATCAGCCCGCATATCACGAGGATCGGCAGCGTGAAAAATAATATGATCCGCAAAATAAAATTGCGCACCACTTTGGGCAGCACCTTTTCGCTGTTTTCCGTTTCCGTCAATGTCAAACCGATCAGTTCCGAGCCCCCATAGGAAAACATGACCACAAGCAAAGCGGAAAAGATGGACGTCCACCCGTTGGGCAGAAATCCTCCGGCCGCCGAGTAGTTATGCAGATACGGCGTGTTGCTGCTCGGAATGATCCCAAAGATCAAGCATGTCCCTAAAACGATAAAGACGATAATCATGGCGATTTTGATCCCCGCCAGCCAAAATTCAAACTCGCCGAAGCTTCCCACGCTCATCAGATTAATCAGAATAATGAAGGCCGCGCTGGCTAGACTAAGCAACCATAACGGTACCCCGGGAAACCAATACTGCAAAAAGCTGCCGGCCGCTATAATCTCAATGACGCACACGGAAAGCCACAGGAAGCAGTACATCCACCCCATAATAAAGGACACTCTCTCACCAAAGGCCTCACGGACGAAGTCCTTCATGTTTTTACCCGGGTAAACCGTAGCCATTTCCGCCATGGCTCCCATGACGACGAGCAGCAGCAGCCCGGCGAAGACGTAAGAGATAATGACGCCCGGTCCGGCGAGACCGATCGTTTCGGCACTGCCTTTGAAGATACCGGTGCCGATGACTCCACCCATGGCCATCAAGCTGATATGCCTTGGTTTTAATTTTTTCTGCAATGAAACCCCATCTGGTTGTGACATCAAATATCCTCCTGCTGAATCTTGTTGTATTAGAACAAAAACCATAAGTTCAAGTATAACATTTTGCTTAAGCATCCTGATAGAAATTTAGCCGAATTTTCTGTATTTGCTTCACGATTCTTTATGATTTTTAAACAAAATTTAACCAGAAACCGATCATACTTATGCTATGATGTACATTCAGCCGATGGCAAGGCCGAAAGAAAACATAAAGAAATTAAGGCGGTGCAGTTTAGTCGTGTTTCATTCGTATGTATTTCCAATCTCTTATGCATTTCTGTCTTTTCCCTTTGCGGCACTATTTTTTACCATTCCCTTCATGGTCGTCCAGTACCGCAGACACGGTTATATCCATAAAATCAGGGCGTTTGTGCTGTACCTGTTCCTGTTGTACCTGCTCAACGCACTGTTTCTGGTCATCCTTCCGCTGCCATCTTCACGGCACAATCCCGCCATGGCCGGAGGGGCGCTTCAGCTGGTGCCGCTGAATTTCATTCACGACATCCTGAAAGAAACGTCCGTCGTGTCTTCGCAGCCCTCGACGTACCTGCGGCTGCTTACGGAACGCGCCTTCCTTCAAGTGGTGTTCAACGTGTTTCTTACCGTGCCGTTCGGTATGATCCTCCGTTATTATTTCCGGACGGGATGGAAACTTTCCATTCTGCTGTCGTTTTTGCTGTCGCTGCTGTTTGAGACGACCCAGCTCACCGGAATATTCGGGATCTACGATCACCCGTACCGGGTATTCGACGTCGATGACCTGATCACTAACACGCTCGGCGGTTTGCTTGGATTCTTGGCAGCCGAATGGTTATCCGGCCTTCTTCCCCGTATTGAGCATTTGGATGCCAACATCGACCGGGCCGCCAAACGGGTGACCTATACGCGGAGGGGAATCGCCTTTATGGCGGACGGGATCGTCTGGGCGATGCTGCTTGGCATTCTGCATATTCTGCATATACCGGCTTCCTTCTGGGTTGCGACAGGACTGTATTTCATGCTGGTACCTTGGCTGACGGGCGGACTGACTCCCGGCAAATGGCTTGTCCGCATCCGTCTGGCCGATGGAGGGGAGCGAATCTCCCTTAAATCGCTTGTGGTTCGATATGGAATCCTCTACTGGCTGTTTTTTGGAGTCAACCGGGTTCTGGCCGGCTCCCTTGACACCGTTCCGCCGATCCTTCGCATGATCCTGGGACTCATCGTGTTTGCCTTGAATACCGTCTTCTTTATCCATGTCGTCATCTGCGTATTCAAGAAGGAGCCGCAGTTGTTCTATGAAAAATGGAGCAAAACCCGGCATGTTATCCTTTGGCAGCCGGCCGCAGCAACCGAACCGGAGAAAAAGGAGTAGTTCCCCTTGGCAAAACATACTTCACTAGGACATATCACGCTTGTCCTTCAAGACTTGGGGAGCTTGGTTTCCGCTGTCCGGATGACGGAATCGATCTGCTTCTCCCATTGGTAAATTTGATTGAGGGAAGCGCTGATTTTACCAAGCTCCTTATACATCACGGTCAGTTCAGCCGTGGCTGTGATCGCGTTCCCGAGCTTGACTGCCGCTTTATACCGTTTGTCCGATGCGCTCCGGGTGCTGTTCGCTGCCGTAATCTTCTTATTCTCGGCAGTCACCTGCTTCTTTAATGTTTGGACTTGGGCCAACGTATCCTTCACCGCCTTGGCTTTGGCCGAGGCTTCCTTCTTGGCGGCAGCGAGCGCATCCTTACGGCTCTTGATTTCCGCACGGGCCGCACTGGCCGAGGCCTTGATCTGGTTGCGCTTCAGATCGTACTGAAGCGCGGCCTTCTGGTCCTTGCGTTTTCTCGCATCCGCCGCCTTCTTCCCAAGGTCTGTATATTCATTGAGCAGCGGCTGATATTTCTTCTGAGCCTGATCGGCTTCGGATTTCAGCTTATCGATCTTGGCCTTGTCGATCCCCTGCACCTTCGCATTGACAGTCTTTAACCGGTCATCATTCTGTTTCCGGAGCACTTGAATCTGCTGTTTCTTCAGCTTGTTGGCCTCATCCAGCGCCTTATAGCTGTCATGAAGCACGCCTATACTCTGTAAAGCGGCGTCCCAGGCACTGTCCGATGCGGCGTCCGCCTTGGCCGGACCCAGCAAGAACAACGCGACCGAACAGCATAAAACCGTCAACAAGCTGTTTTTCCATAAAACTTTTACATACGACATCTCCATCTCTCCCCCAAATCATCAAAATTCATAATAAATGGACAAAAAAAGCACCCCGCAAGTAAGGCATGACGCCTTTCCTGCAGGGTGCTTCTCCCGCTTCCATTCACTATGTTGAACCCACTATATCGCTATTTCTCACAGTTGTCAATAAATTCCTGGAACATTTGTTCCTCTTTTTCTTGGCCGAATCCGGTTGTCGTGATTACTGACCGACCATTCCGCCGTCTACCGTGTACAGGGAACCTGTAACGAATGAAGCTTCATCGGAGAGGAGGAAGTTCATTACCGCCGCTACTTCCTGCGGCTCGCCGTAACGGCCCATCGGTGTGGCCGCTTCATTGGCGGCTTTGTACGCTTCCGCATTGCCTGAGTTCGCCTCAATCTGCCGCATCATCCGGGTGTTGATCGTTCCCGGCAGAACCGCATTAACCCGGATGCCCAGCGAAGCCAGCTCGTTGGCAGCAACACGCGTCAAGCCGATCACGGCATGCTTGGACATAATGTATGGGGCCACTCCTGGCGCGCCCATCAGGCCTGCAAGCGAAGACGTATTCAATATTGCGCCGGAATTCTGCTTTTTCATAACTGGAATAACGTAATGCAGCCCCAGGAACACCCCACGGACGTTGACGTTATATACCAGATCAAGCGCTTCCACGGATTGCTCTTCGATCAGCCCGGTAGGGCCCTCAATCCCTGCATTGTTCGCAAAGTAATCGATGGTGCCGAATTTTTCAACCGCACGGTTCACATAGTTCTGCACATCCTGCTCTTTGGATACGTCGGCAGCGATCGCCAGTGAATTGGTATCGTTCAGGCCAAGCTCCTCGACGACGCTCTTGACCGCATCTTCCTTCAAATCGACCAGGACGAGGTTCAGCTTGCGCTCGGCCAAACGCCGTGCCAGCTCTTTCCCGATTCCGCCGGCGGCGCCGGTAATGACTGCAGTTTTCGTTTGTGTTTGACTCATGACTGAATCGCTTCCTTTTCAACAAAGTTTATAAAATGATTTATAGGCTTTATAGCTCATGTCTGCTACATGTATAGGTTACACCTTTATTAATTGTTTACACAATAATCATATTTCGAAATAATGTCATCTATCCAACAGATTGCCGCCGTATGTCACCGAACCATGACAATCTTGAACATTTACCTTCTCTTTGTTGATGATTTTCTGCGTTTTGGCGGCATCCCAACTTACGTTATAATAGGAGAAACGACAAGCTGGAGGCAGATGCATTTGACAGATGAACACGTTCTTGACCGCAGAGCCAGAAGAACCCGGCAGGCGCTCAAATCCGCTCTCGTTTCCTTAATTCTCGATAAAGGCTTCGATTCGGTGACTATTATGGACATCGCGGCCCGTGCAGACTATAACCGGGGTACCTTTTACAAGCATTTCGTCAGCAAGGAAGACCTGCTCAAGGAAATCCACGACGAGTTTCTGCAGGGCATCGCCGAACTGCTCGTCAAGCCGTATGAGGGCCTGGAGCGAATTGAAGCCTCGATGACCTACCCCTCAGGGCTGCGCTTGTTTGAACATATCGAACAGCATAAAGATGTGTTCCTGGCCTTATCGCGAGTCGAACGCGGAAAGCTGGCGATGGACATGTACGACAGGCTCAGGGAGTCGATGCGGAAGGACATGCATATCGAAATGGAACCGACCGAGCCGCCGATCGACTACGAAATCATGCTGAGCTACCGGATGTCGGCCACGGTAGGGGTCATTATGCACTGGGCAGAGGTTGATTTTAAATACACGGCGTCTTATATGGCGCAGCAGCTGATGGTGCTGGTTGAGACAAAAATGGATTACATCGTGTTTAAAAGAAACGGCGGCACATAAGCATCATTCTCAAAACTCCCCATTGTGCCCGTAAGCACAATAAGGTATCATTCTACATAGATGGACTGTGTGCGACTGGCGGAAACATGGGATGAACCATGAGGGAGCACATGGATATAAACAGCCGTACGCCTGGGCAGAGGTAAGGGGGATTTCCCCTTGCCTCTTTATGTTTTTCTGGACCTTACCATGATTTAAAGGAGATGCAGACAATGACAGAACAAACGTTGATTTTGGACGGAGCGCGCGTGGCGCAGGACATTAAGGACGGCTTGGTTAGCAGGGTGAAACGGCTGTCCGAGCAAGGGATTACCCCCTGCCTGGCGACCATTTTGGTAGGCGACGACCCGGCATCGGCCACATACGTGCGCATGAAAGGCAATGCCTGCAGACGGCTCGGGATGGAATCGTTAAAAATCACACTGGATGCGGGGACGACGACCGAGGAGCTTATCCGGGAAATTCAGAAGCTTAACGCCGACCCGAACGTTCACGGTATTCTGCTGCAGCATCCGGTTCCCCATCAGATTGATGAAAGAGCCGCATTCGACGCGATCGCCATTGAAAAAGACGTCGACGGCGTCACCACGCTGGGATTTGCGCAGAATGCTTTCGGCTTTGCCGCCTATCCTTCCTGTACCCCGGCGGCCATCATCACCATCCTGGATTACTACCGGATTCCTGTAGAAGGCAAGCACGCTGTTGTTGTCGGCCGCAGCCCGATTCTCGGCAAGCCCGTCTCGCTGATGCTGCTGAACCGCAATGCCACAGTTACGATCTGCCATTCGAGAACGAAAGGCCTTGGTGATATCGTGTCCCAGGCAGAGATCGTTGTTGCCGCAGTAGGCAAACCGAAATTCATTCAGGGAGACTGGATTCAGGACGGCGCCGTCATTCTGGACGCAGGCTACAATGAAGGCAATGTCGGGGACGTTGATTATGAGGCATGTCTTGAAAAAGCGAGCGCCATTACACCCGTCCCTGCGGGCGTCGGACCGGTAACCATCGCCATGCTGCTGAAGCACACGGTGGATGCGGCGGAAAAACAGCTGGGATAAACCAGCCATCGGTATGGCCAGGTTTTCCAAGAGACACTTAAAAAGCCGTGTATCGGCATCACAAATACGCTGGGTAACGGCTTCATAAATGGCAAGAGGGCATTCCGCCGAACATCATTCGGTGAAATGCCCTTTTTTCTACCCAAGATGAAATGTTCTTGAGTCGGTTGATAACCGATTCAAATAAATCCGTTCGTCACAAACGGCAGCCTATTCGTACCGCAGCGCCTCGATCGGATCCAGCTTCGCGGCCTGTCTGGCCGGGAATACGCCGAATACGATGCCGATGCAGGCTGAGAACCCGACGGCAAGCAGCACGGAGTTCATGGACACCGCGGTGGTCACGTCCATCAGCTTGCCGACGAACTTGGAGCCGCCGAAGCCAAGGATGACGCCGATCACACCGCCCAGGATAGCCAAGGTGACCGATTCAAACAGAAACTGCGATAGAATCGTCCCTTCCTTGGCCCCGATCGCCTTCCGGATACCGATCTCCCGCGTCCGTTCGGTAACGGACACCAGCATGATGTTCATGATGCCGATTCCACCGACGAGCAGGGATATCGCCGCCACGCCGCCTAGAAAGAGGGTCAGCGTTTTGGTGACACTTTCGGCGGAGGACATGACATCCTCCTGGCTTTGAACCCTGAAATCATCGTCGGCCCCGCCAAGTTTATGGCTTTGGCGCATCGTATACTGGATCAGCGCCATGGTGCTGTTGATCACGTCGGTAGATTTGGCTTCGACCAAAATTTGCCGGACACTGCTCCGGGAGCTCCCGGTCTGAAACCGGGACTGAATCGTCGTGATCGGCGCGATGACGGTGTCGTCCTGGTCAACCGTTCCCGAAGAACCCTTCGCTTTGAGCACACCGATGACCCGAAACGGGATGTTGTTGATTTTGATCATGCTGCCGACCGCATCGAAGCCCGCTTCACCAAATAGCGTTTCCGCCGTCGTTGCGCCAAGGACCACGACCTTTGCCCGGTCATTGACTTCATCTTCGGTAAAGAAACGTCCGATGTCCGTCTCCCACGATTTGATGTCGGCATAGTCCGGCGTCGAGCCGATGATCGTGGCGGAGGCCGTGTTCGATCCGTTCAGCAGCTGCGCGCTCACCTGCGAGACCGGCGCGACGTACTTCACGGTATCGATTTTGGAGATCGGGTCAGCGTCCGAAATGTTCAGCGTGCCCGTGCTTCCGCCTTGGCTGCCTCCTGCCGCTGTGCCTGTTGACGACCCCGAGCCTGCGGTAACCGTGATCAGATTGGAACCCAGGCTTTGGATTTGGCTCGTCACCTGCTTGCTCGTTCCCTGACCGATGGAAATCATGGCAATGACGGTCGCCACGCCGATGATGATTCCAAGCATCGTCAGGAAGGAGCGCAGCATGTTGGACCGTAAGCTTCGGATTGAAATGCGCAGCAGTTCCCCCACATTCATACCCGCTCACGCTCCGTATTCAGCCGGTCCGTCTCGATCAGGCCATCGCGAAACCAAATGACCCGTTTCGTATGGGCGGCGATGTCCGGTTCGTGGGTGACGATGACGATCGTATGCCCCTTTTCGTTCAGGCTCCGGAATATGCCCATGATTTCCTCGGATGATGCCGTATCCAGGTTGCCCGTCGGCTCGTCCGCCAAAATAATGGCGGGGTCGTTGCTCAAGGCGCGGGCAATAGCCACCCGCTGCTGCTGTCCCCCGGAGAGCTCATTCGGCTTGTGATGCATCCGGGTTTTCAGGCCGACCAGCTCAAGGCAGTACTCGGCCTTCTCCCGCCGCTCCTTTTTGTTTTTGCCCGCATACAGCATCGGAAGCTCGACGTTTTCAATGGCGGAGGTTCGCTTGAGCAGGTTAAAGTTTTGAAAGACAAAACCGATCTTGCGGTTGCGCACCTCCGACAGCTGCTTGGCCGATGCCGAGCCGATGTCGATGCCGTCCAGCATGTACTTGCCGGAAGTCGGTTTATCCAAACAGCCGATCACGTTCATCATGGTCGATTTGCCTGAACCAGACGGTCCCATAATGGAGACAAACTCGCGCTCATCGATTTGAAGGGTAACGCCCTTCAGCGCCTGGACCTCGTTCTCGCCCGATGCATAAATTTTCTTCACTTGATCAAAGGTAA
Organism: Paenibacillus sp. SSG-1; assembly: GCF_002224835.1. Classification (NCBI taxonomy): domain Bacteria; kingdom Bacillati; phylum Bacillota; class Bacilli; order Caryophanales; family Paenibacillaceae; genus Paenibacillus; species Paenibacillus sp. SSG-1. The sequence continues at coordinate 1,750,874 of NZ_MBRK01000001.1, read as the reverse complement.
TCACTGTCCGCCACCTCCCATGCCGCCGCTGCGTGCTCCGCCTCCGCCAGTTCCTCCGGTTCCACCCGTACCGCCGCCGCGGTTGAACTGCCGCATCTCGCCGCCTCCGTTCATGCCTCCGAAGCCGCCCATACCGCCCATGCCGCCAAAGCCGCCCATAGTTCCCTGGCTCGTTCCGGTGCTTGTCTTTGTCGTCGTCATCGTAATGGTTACTTTGTCGCCCTCGGACAATCCGGTCAGCACTTCGGAATTAGCCCCGTCATCAAGGCCGGTCGTAATTTCCACCTGCTCCTCTTTGCCGCCTTTGTCGACCATGACGATTTTCCGTCCGCCAAACGACTTGATCGCCGCATCAGGAACTTTCAATACATCCTTCTTACCGTCGGTAATAATGGCAATCGTCGCGCTGATACCCGGAATCAGCTTGTCTGCGTTATCTTGACCCGCTGTGATTTCAATGCCGACCGGGAACGTCACGACGCCGCTGGTCTGCGCTTCCCCGAGCACCGCCTTGGACACGACTTTGCCTTTCAGCGTTACGCCCGTGAGCGCGTCAAATGTTATATTTACGTCCTGGCCGACCTTCACATCGGTGATATCGGTATCGTCGATGGAGGCCGAAATCCGGAAGCTTCCGCCGGTTGAGTACATGGAGATGGCCGAAGCAGCGTCGCCGGCAACCGTCTCCCCAACCTTGGCGTTCACGGCGGAAATGATGCCGTCATACGGCGCATAAATTTTTGCCCCGGCTGCGTTGGCCTTGGCGTCGTTCAAGGCAGCGAGTGCCATGGCCACGTCGGCTTTGGCACTGGCCACGTCGCTTTCAGCCGGCCCTTCCTGCAGCTTGGCCAGCTGCGAAACCGCCTGATCATAGGCGCGGGACGCGCTATCCACCTGTGATTGGGCATTGGTAACCGCTTCTTTCAGCTGATCCAGATTGCTTTGCTGCGATACCGCTTGTTTATAAGCATTCTGGGCATTATCCGCCGCGACTTGAGCGAATAAAATCTGGGACGGGTCCGTCCCCTTCTTCGCTTCGTCCAGCTTGGCCTGCGTGCTGATGACGGCAGCCTTGGCCTTGTCCACCTGTGCCTGCAGGTACGATGCATTGGCCGCCTTTTTTGCGTTCGTAAGCGCCGTCTTGGCATTCTCCAGGTCGGACTGCGCCTTGGACACCTGGGCTTTTTGTTCGCTTAAGGTAGCCGAGTCCGTTCCAGCCTGGATGCTGTCCAGCTTCGCCACGGCACTGTCATACTTCGCCTGGGCTGACAGCAGCTCGTTTTGCAGCGCCGTTGCATCCATCGCTGCAAGCAGCTGCCCCTTTTTCACCGCTTCCCCGACGCTTATGTTGACCTTGGTCACTTTGGAGTTTCCGCTGAAGCTCAGGTTCACCGATTCGGGTGCTTCCACATTGCCGGAGGACGTTACCGTTTTGGACAAGTCGCCCCTCTCGACGGCATATGTAATGGTCGCCGTTTCCGTTTTCGTCGCGCTGGCGTTTTTTTGATAAAAATAGGTCCCCCCCGCGCCGATCACAATGACGCATCCGCAAATGATCAGCACGTTTTTTACCGCTTTGTTCATGTCCATTCTCCCTTCCTTCATATGACAAACACGATATCAGCCGAAACTTAAAAAAACCTAAACTCCGGCAGGCATGCAAAAAAGTTTTTCGAAAAAGACGGGAAGCCCCAATAAGCTTGCATCATGGAAATGGATAGAGATACACTGGTAGACAGACATTCTTTTCTCGGCAGGAATGCCATTTCACATACGATGGAGGAACTTGAATCATGGATCATTTTGAACAAATGCTGGAGAAATACGCCGAACTGGTCATCAAGGTCGGGGTGAACATCCAGCCCGGCCAGGTGCTGCTTGTGCAATCCCCGCTGGAAACCGTAGATTTCACGCGGCAGATCGTGTCCAAAGCCTATGCGGCTGGCGCCAAATATGTTCAGGTCGATTGGGACGACGAGAAGCTGACCCGCATCCGGTATGAACAAGCGCCTGACGATTCGTTCGCTTATTATCCGAAGTGGCAGGCGGACATGATGGAGCAGCTCGCCGAAGGCGGCGGCGCGGTACTGCACATCAAGGTGCCCGACCCTGAGCTGTTCCGCGGCATCGATTCCGCCAAAGTATCGACGGCCGTGAAAGCGGCGGCGGTGGCCCGCGAGAAATATCAGGCCTACGTACGCAGCAACAAGGTCAGCTGGTCGCTGATCAAGGCGCCGACCCGCGCCTGGGCGAACAAGGTTTACGCCGATTTGCCGGAGGAAGAACGCGTCCCGGCTATGTGGGAAGCCGTATTCCGCATGAACCGCGTCGACAGCGGGGATCCCGTCGCGGCTTGGCGGGATCATATCGCCGAGCTGAAAAAACGGCAGCAGTACATGAACGACAAGCGGTATAAGAGCCTGCACTACCGTGCTCCAGGAACCGACCTGCGGGTCGAGATGCCGGAAGGGCATCTGTGGCTCGGCGGCGGGGATTTGAAGGAGGACGGCGTGTATTTTGTGGCGAACATGCCGACGGAGGAAATCTACACGATGCCCCTGCGGACCGGAGTCAACGGAACGGTATCCAGCACGCTTCCGCTCAACCTGAACGGCCGGCTGGTGGACGGCATCAAGTTAACCTTCAAAGACGGAATAGTGACGGAATACGATGCCGTATCGGGCCGCGAGCACCTGACATCGCTGCTGGAAACGGATGAAGGCGCGTCCTACCTCGGCGAGATGGCGCTGGTGCCTCATGACTCCCCGATTTCGCTCATGAACCGTGTCTTCTACAATACGGGCGTGGACGAAAATGCTTCCTGCCATTTCGCGCTTGGAAGCTGCTATCCGGTCAATATCGAGGGCGGAACCAAGCTGAGCAAAGAGGAGCTGCTCGCCAAAGGCGGCAACGTCAGCCTGACGCATGTCGATTTCATGATCGGTTCGGACCAATTGGACATTGACGGTGAACTGCCGGACGGCACCGTCGAGCCGGTGTTCCGCGCAGGCAAGTGGGTTTAAAATAACAAAAGCGGTCAGTCCCTAAAGAGGACTGGCCGCTTTCTTTTTTAGATATAAACGTAGTTTTTCTGCTCCATGCGAGTGGAAGACCCGTTCCTTTATTCCGTCGCCGCAACCTTTCGCCGTGCGGACAGCTGATTCAAGCCGAGCAGCGCCAGCATCGCAACCAGTACCCCCACGGCCCCGATCCAAGTAACCGCCGACAGCGAGACGCCCGAGACGACTACGCCGCCGATGCCGGCGCCGGCCGCCATGGACAGCTGCATCATCGATTGGTTGAGCCCCAGCATGACACCGGAGGATTCCGGCTTGATCGTCACCAGATTGTACTGCTGTGCCGGTCCTGTCGACCATGCGGCGAATGACCACAAGATCAGGATGGCGAACACGGCGAACGCCGAGTGGCCGGCCAGACTGAGTAGAATAAGAGCGATCACGTGAAGAGTCATCCCGCTCAATAGGGTGAAGGTCACCCCTTTCTTATCCGCACTGAAGCCTCCCACTTTTGAGCCGACCAGGCTGGCGATACCAAAAGCTAACAAGGCCGTGCTCAGCAGGCTCTCCTGCAATCCGGATATTTGAAGCAAATAAGGGGACAAATACGTGTAAGCCACCGAGTAGCCGCCCAGCCAAAAGAAACTGATAGAAAGGCCCAGCGCAACTCTCGGATTTTTCAGAAGGGAAAATTGCTGCCGAAGGGGCACATGCGCGTCTCCCTGAATCCGCGGGATGGTCACCGAAATGATGAGCATCGCGACAATGCCGAGCAGAGCAATCCCGATAAATACCGCTTTCCAGCCAAAAGCAGCCGCGACCATTCTTCCGAGCGGCACACCGATGATGAGCGAAGCTGTAAAGCCCATGATGACGGTGGCCAAAGAGCCAGCCTGTTTACCTTCAGGCGCAATTTTGGCGGCGATGCTGAGCGCCGTGACGACGACCATCCCCGCACCAAGCGCCATCAGTATACGTGACGCCAGCAGCAGTTCATATCCGGGCAGCACGAACGACAAGATGTTGGCGACAACGAAAATGCCAAGGGCCGTGATCATCAGCCTGCGACGGTCCCACCTTGCCGTCAGGGCCATGAGAACAGGCGTAGCGATCGCGTATGTCAGTGAGAACACGGTAATCAGCTGGCCCGCGGCAACGACTGTAATGCCCATCGAATCCGCAATTTTATCCAAAATACCGGAAACGATGTATTCCGAGGTACCTACCAAAAAACTGATAATGGCCAAAATGTAAATCTTCCAGGTGCTGGTCATAAATGCAATCAAACTCCTTTGAATAATATTTTCGTATTTCTACAATCATGGAAATAAAGGACAAAAAAAATTAGTTCAACAGAAATGGCGCATATTTCTGCGCTACCTCACGGTTCAGGCAGTAGAAAATGAAGGTGCCTTCCTTACGCGAATCCAGCAGACCGCTCTCTGCCAACTGCTTCAGATGATGGGACAGCGTGGAGTCCGCTACAGTTTCCAGCTTGGTCCCAAGCGTGGAACAGCAGGCTTCACCTTCCCGGGAAAGGATCATCGCCACTTTCAAACGAGTCGGTTCGCCCAGTGCCTTGTATATTTTTACGGCTTGCTTGGACTCCACATCTTCGTTCATATCTGCTCCTCCTTCCTGATTTCGTATTTCTAAATTTATAGAAATAAAGTAGCATACAGTTTACCGGATTGTCAACACCCTATCTTTGTGGGTGGTATTAAAAAGTGGGATCATGCCCCTCACTCACCGCTGCAATGTCTGATCATGTTGATTGCCGCAGTGAGCCAAGGGATGACGGATTACAAGGACAAGATCCACCGTTTACAGCTTCGTTTCGTCCATCAGCAGCTTCACCGGACAATGATCGCTCCCCAGGATCAGATGATCGATCTGGGCGTCAATCAGGGACGGGGCAAGCCGTTCCGATACGAGAAAATAGTCGATCCGCCAGCCCACGTTCCGCTCACGGATTTTGGGCATGTAGGACCACCAGGTATACGCGCCTTCCTGCTCCGGGTAAAAATGTCTGAACGTATCGATCAGCCCCGTATTCAGCAGTTCAGTCATTTTGCCGCGTTCCTGAGGAGTAAAACCCGAGTTTTCACGGTTCGACTTCGGATTCTTCAGGTCGATTTCCTGATGGGCGACGTTTAGATCCCCGCAAATGATGACAGGCTTTCGCGCATCCAGCTGCTGAATGTAGCTTCTGAACCGGTCCTCCCATTCCAGCCGGAGATCCAGTCTCGACAGATCGCGGCGCGCGTTGGGCGTATACACGTTGACCAAGTAAAATCCTTCGTACTCGAGCGTAAGGATTCTCCCTTCCGGCTCCCCGTCCTCTTCCAGCCCGGAGTACACGGACAACGGCTTCTGCTTGGTAAAGACGGCGGTACCGGAATAGCCTTTCTTCTCGGCGTAGTTCCAGTATTGGTAATACTCGTCCATGCCGTCCAGGCAGATCTGCCCTTCCTGGAGCTTCGTCTCCTGCACGCAGAAGATGTCCGCGTCCACTTGCTTTACATATTCTATAAAACCTTTATTGACACAGGCCCTAAGCCCGTTCACGTTCCAAGATACCAATTTAATCATCATTTCCCCCGCTGTTGTTGAAGTCTGTAACTCTAGTCTACCATACTACGTCCGCCCCTTCCGTGACAAATCGGTGATTTAGAAAATGATAGATTCATGATACAATGTCCTAACGCAATTCAACTTATTTCCAAAATGACGTGAGGGATCTATTGTACCCATGAGAACTTCCGCTCCTGTTAAAGCGTTTAATTTTCTGTTTTTCGCCCTGCTGGCCATTTTCATTCCGTTTCTCCCCGTATATTTTGATGAGCAGGGACTATCGCCTTCCCAGATCGGCTTCATCGTCGGTACAGGAGGATTTATCACGATTGTGGCCCAGCCGCTGTGGGGGATGATCAGCGACCGGACCAAAACGATCCGGAAAGTGCTGCTGCTCCTTCTCGTTTGCGCCATCATGACCGGCTTTGTCCTGTACCATACCGGCACGTACAGCCTGATCATCCTGTTTGCCATGCTCACCTACTTATTTCTAATGCCGGTCGATCCGCTGACGGAGAGCCTGAACTTCCGCGTCGCCGAATCGGCGGGGATCAGCTACGGCTCGCTTCGCACCTATGGGGCGCTTGGCTATGCAGTGATGTCATTGTTCGCAGGCTATTTCATGACTTCGTATGGCGCGCACAGCCTGGCGTATTTGTTTGCGGCCATTGGTCTGGTCAGCTTTGTCATTACGCTGTTCATGCCGGACGCTCCGGTGTCGGGCAAACCGGTCACCCTTTCCAGCCTGAAGCATTTTCTCAGCAGCAAGGAAACTCTGCTCTTTCTCATCCTGATCTTTATCAGCTCGATCCCCGCGCGGATGAACGATACTTATTTAGGAGTTTACATCAAGGAGTTGGGCGGGACGGCCAGCCTGGTGGGACAAGCCTGGTTTCTGGCAGCGGGAAGCGAAATCGTCGTGTTCGCCTTGAGCTTCTGGTGGCTTCGCAAAGGCAGCGAGCTGATGCTGATTGCCTTTTCGGGTTTCTTTTACTTTATACGCTTTTTCGCATCGGCCTGGATTGAGGACCCGCATCTCCTCGCCTATTTGCAGTTACTGCAGCTGCTCACCTTTCCGGTGTTTTATTCCGCCGCCATTCAGTACCTGTACCGCATCGTTCCGGTCGAATGGCGGGCAACCGGGCAGACGGTGTTGGCGCTGCTGTTCTTCGGGGTTTCCGGCATTATCGCTTCCTTTGCAGGCGGTGCGCTGTATGAGGCATTCGGCGGGAGGACGCTGTTTCTGACGATTTCCGGCATGTCGCTGACGGGAACGCTGTTCGGAATTGTACTGTACCGGATTTACGGGCGCAGAGACCGAGCAGCATCTGCAGAGCCGGCCGGAGAAGACGCCCCGGAATAATCGTGAAGGCCACAAAAAACCGCCGTTAGTGGCGGTTTTTTCTTGTTTCCGATGTTAATTGGTGCTGGAAGAAGCCTTGCCCGGCTTCACAGCCTGCACTTCATACATTTTGACGGTTGTGCTGATCATATAGGCTGGCGGCTCCTGGCCCTTCTTGTCGCGATGACCTTGAAGATGCGCGTCGCTTTTCTCCCAATTTTTCCAATCTTCCTGGGACTCCCAGCGGATCATGACGACGACTTCGTCCTGCTCTCTTCCTCTGGTATTGACCATGACCGTTCTGTCGATCAATCCGTTCATCTCGTCCATCGGGCCGTCCTTGGTGAATCTGGCCGCAACCTGTTCGCTGTACCCTTTTTGCACAGCCATGGTTCTCAATTGAATAAACATAGGTGGTTCCTCCCGTCTATCGATATGATGGCTGTATTCCTGCGGAATCATCGCCTCATGTCGGCTCCGTGATTTCCGGACTGTATTCATCTTACTTGATAATGATTCTCATTGTCAAATGGATGGTCATCCCGAAATCTCTCCGCTTCTACCATTCACCGCTTAAACCCTTGTATTTCGGTTTTTAGATATAATATCATTAAAGGAGTTTCCTCATGGCTGTTCTATAGGATACATAAACCTGACTCCAAACAAACGATACTTTACTTTAAAAAGAGAGGATAATCATTCACATGATCATCAAACCAAGAACACGGGGTTTTATCTGCACGACGGCACATCCTGTAGGATGCGCTGCGCAGGTCCAGGCCCAAATCGATTACGTCAAATCCAAGCCGGCCGTCCAAGGGCCGAAAAACGTGCTCGTAATCGGCGCGTCGACGGGCTATGGCTTGGCGGCACGCATCACAGCTGCATTCGGGGCCGGAGCGAATACCGTAGGCGTATACCGCCCAAGCAGCGGTTCCGAGAAACGGACAGCCTCCGCCGGATGGTACAATTCCGCCGCGTTTGAACAAGCAGCTGAAGCGGCCGGGCTAAAATCTTTCAGCGTGACAGGGGACGCCTTCTCGACTGAAACGAAGGAGAAAACGGTGGAATTGATCCGTTCCGAACTCGGTCAGGTCGACCTGGTGGTGTACAGTGTGGCATCCGCCCGGAGAACCGATCCGGTCACCGGCGAAGTGTACAATTCCACCCTTAAACCGCTGGGCAAGCCCTATACGAATAAAACCGTCAACTTCCACACCGGCGAAATCAGCGAAGTGACCATTGAACCCGCTACGGAAGAAGAAGTCCGCGGTACGGTTGCGGTCATGGGCGGGGACGACTGGCAGCTGTGGATCGATGCGCTGGAGCAGGGCGGCGTGCTGGCCGACGGAGCTGCCACCATTTCCTTCTCCTACATCGGATCGGACATCACCCAGGCCGTGTACCGGGAAGGCTCCATCGGCAAAGCCAAGGATCACCTGGAAGCCACTGCGCTGATGCTGAACGATCAGCTGGCTGCCAAAAACGGACGCGCTTATGTCGTTGTCAGCAAAGGGCTGGTGACCCAATCCAGTTCGGCGATCCCGGTCGTGCCGCTGTATATCTCCGCCTTGTACAAGGTCATGAAAGAAAAAGGCATCCACGAAGGATGCATCGAGCAGACCTACCGCCTGTTTACCGACCGTCTGTATACCGGTGGCGAAACGCCTGTGGATGAAGTCGGCAGAATCCGCATCGACGACTGGGAGCTCCGCGAAGATGTGCAGGCTGAAGTCGCCGACATCTGGAACAGCATCACATCAGACAACATCTATGATCTGACCGATCTTCATGGGTACCGCCGCGAATTCTTCCAGCTGTTCGGCTTTGAGACGGATGGCGTCGATTATGAAGCCGACGTAAATCCTGATGTAAAGGTTCCGCATTCCGTTTAACCGATTTATACGCTTAAAAATAGAGAAGCCCGGGTATGCTTGTTCGCATACCCGGGCTTTTTGGCTTGTTCACCAATTCTTCGATGTGACGAATCATAAACACTCATCCTCCGGGTATGTTAATGAAGACGGTCCTGAACGATCGGTTGGTCGGCATTGTCAATGACTTCTCTGAACATGTTCCTCTCCTCCGGAGACTCGGGACCCGCCAGCGCTACGACCGCCGACTGCCAGATAATGATCATGATACGCCTCCTCTTTGTTATGCCAAGCTGTGCGAAACGTTAAAGCTCCTTCTATGTAAGCCTTGCCACCAATACAAAGTTCAAACGTATGTGTGTAGAAGTACATCAAATTCACCGTCCCCCAGGTCCGTATCGTCCGTTTTCAGTGGACAAATGAATGATCTTTACACCCCTCGTTGACAATAAACTAGCAAATTTCAAGACAACCAGCGTATAATGGTAGCGAGTCCGACAAATCACAGCGTTTACATGCGGCTCTTTGACTTATCCAGTACAGATACCCGGAGGATTGATTTTCATGAGATTGGAAAAAGATTTTCTAGGCACCAAAGAAGTTCCCAACCATGCATACTACGGCATTCAAACCCTACGCGCAAAGGAGAACTTTCCGATTACCGGACAGCGTCTGCATCCTGAACTGATCCGGTCGATGGCCATGGTCAAAAAGGCTGCAGCATTGGCTAATATGGAAATCAAACGGCTGCTTCCAGCCAAAGGTGAGGCCATTGTACAAGCCGCAGATGAGATCATTGGCGGTGAGTGGCTCGACCAATTTATCGTGGATCCGATCCAGGGCGGCGCCGGTACATCGATAAATATGAACACGAACGAAGTGATTGCGAACCGGGCTTTGGAATTGATGGGCAAGGAAAAAGGCAGCTACGCCGATATCAGCCCGAACAACCATGTCAACATGGCGCAATCGACCAACGATTCGTTTCCGACCGCCGTCCATCTGGCGACACTGACCATGATTGACAAGCTCGTGGCCACCATGACTGATCTGCACCAGGCCTTCGTCGATAAAGCCAACGAGTTTGACGCGGTGATCAAGATGGGCCGAACCCATCTGCAGGACGCCGTTCCGATCCGTCTCGGGCAGGAATTCCAGGCATACGCCCGCGTGCTGGGCCGTGACATTGAGCGGGTCAAAGCCACCAAGAACAACCTGCTGCATATTAACATGGGCGCAACGGCGGTCGGTACAGGCCTCAATGCCGATTTGACCTACATCAAGCGCGTGGCCGAAATTCTGGCAGAGCTCAGCGGTTTTCCGGTGCAGGCAGCAGATCATCTAGTCGATGCCACCCAGAATACCGACGCCTACACCGAGGTGTCCGCCGCCTTAAAAATTTGCATGATGAACATGTCCAAAGTCGCCAACGATATCCGGCTGATGGCTTCCGGCCCACGGGCAGGACTTGGGGAACTTTCTCTCCCTTCACGCCAGCCGGGTTCCTCCATTATGCCGGGGAAGGTCAATCCGGTCATGTGCGAGGTTATCAACCAAATCGCGTTCCAGGTGATCGGTAACGACCATACGATCTGCCTGGCATCCGAAGCCGGCCAGCTGGAGCTGAACGTCATGGAGCCGGTTCTGGTCTACAACCTGCTGCAATCGCTGGAAATTATGAATCAGGGCTTCCGGGTGTTCCGCGAACACTGCGTCGAGGGCATTCAGGCTAATGTGGAGCGGTGCAGGGAATATGTCGAGAACAGCGTCGGCATCATTACGGCACTGAATCCGCACCTCGGCTACGAAGTCGTCTCCCGCATTGCGCGCGAAGCGATCACGACCGGCAAGTCGGTTCGGGAGCTGTGCCTGCTGTACAACGTGCTGACGGAAGAAGAGCTGAACATCATCCTCGATCCTTACCAAATGACCAATCCAGGCATTGCAGGCGAAGCGCTGCTGCGGAAGGAATAAATTATAGGAACAGGCCGTGCCGGCAATGGCACGGTCGTTTTTTTTATCATATAAACGAAGCGTTGTTCCCGCTCTTCCATCTGGATCTTTTGAAAATTTCTACGCACATAGAATGAACTAAATAATCTCCTAGGCCTTTGCTGGACCGATCTAACAGGAAGTTTCATGCAAATCTTTAGTTCTATCTATGTAAATACATAAAATTCCCCTTTCCTTACCATACTACCCTTTATCAAAGCCTAAACCGGAATAGAGTGATTAACGCGATGGGTTCTGTCAATCGAATGAGTTTCTCCCAAATCTGTATGATCCTCATGTTAATGAACGGGCTGACCAGTCATGTCATTGTGAATCCCATGATTCTGGACTCGTCCGGCAGAGATGCCTGGGTTTCCGTCATCATGGCGGCGGTCTTTTACGTGCCCTGGTCGCTGCTGCTCGTCTTGTTCATGAAGAGATCCGGAAATCGGAAGCTGCAGCCATGGCTTGCCGATCGGACCAAACCATGGATTTCCTGGGTCCTCATGGCCCCGATATGCCTGTATTTGTATTTAATAGGTGGCCTTACGCTTCTTCATACCTCCACTTGGACGATCACCAATTACCTGCCGGCCACGCCGAAGCTGGTGCTCGTTACCGTACTGGCGCTTGTTTGCCTGTACATGGCAAAAACCGGGCTGCGCTCCATGGCCATTGGAGCTGGCGTCCTGCTGCCTATTGTCGTCTTCCTGGGGATTTTCGTCTCGGTTGCCAATACGGCGCACAAAAATTACAAATTGCTGTTCCCCCTGATGGAGCACGGCTGGGAGCCACCTGTTCATGGCATGCTGTATGCGGGAGGTGCGTTCATCGAACTCATCGTCATCGTCACGATGCAGCACCGGATCCGGTCTCATGTGAAACCCTGGCATATGGTCGTGTTTGCGCTGTTGATGGTTTGGATTACGCTGGGACCCGTTATAGGAGCCATCACCGAATTCGGGCCGTATGAAGCGGCCAAGCAGGCCACGTCCCCTTATGAGCAGTGGCGGCTTGTCAAAATCGGCGATTATGTGGAACATGTGGACTTTTTGTCGGTGTATCAGTGGCTTGCCGGGTCAACCGTACGGGTCAGTCTTTCCTTGTTTTTGCTTGCGGATATTATGCCTTTCTCCAGTCAAACGATGCGGAGCCGATTTATTCTCGCCCTTACGTTCAGTTACATCGTGCTGTGCATGTTTCCGTACAGCCAGCAGGACTTTTATAACATGATGTACCGGATGTATTTTCCGGCATCGCTGGTCTTGGGAATCGCGTATTCCCTGCTGTGCGTTGGCATGTCCTTCATTCCGGAGAAAAGGAGGGAACGTACGACATGACGGATACTGAAAATAAACATTACATGCCCCAAGGGAGCAATGAACCAGCAGAGGACCAGAAATCAGAAAGTCATCCGCATGGTGACAAACGTGTCCAGGATCACGAAAAAAGCGGGGATCCAGGTAAACGGCGCCACCATTCATCGGAAGATCCGTCTTCAGAAGAATCGGGCCAGGAAAATGGCGAACCGCTGGACGACAATAAAGATGACGACGGGGATAACGGCGGCCCTGAACATGACAAGGATAAAAGAAACGATGAAGATGCAGAGCACGGCAAAGGTAAAAGTAGAAATGAAAATACAGATAACAAAACTTCAGAAGACGGCCGGTCGGATGATAAAAAGTCCCAAAAAGACCAAAAGGATGACAACCCCTCGGAGGATCCGACGCTTTGGAATTTCAGTAAGCTAAACGATTTGTTTGCGAAAAGTGCAGATATTAAAGTCCAAATGCATCGGCTCAGCAAATCCAATCCTTATTCGGAAATCGTATTGGTCTTTGCTGATGGTCTGTGCGAGTCGTCGCAGATCGGCAGAATCATTCTGCCGGAGCTCTACGACATGTATGAGAAGGACGGCCTTCCATCCAAAAAAGGCGAACTGCTTGCAGGCAAACTTCCGCTGAGCGTGCTAGAGCACAACGCGCCCAGCAGCGCGGTGGAAGAAGCGGTCTTTCAGGGGAGTGTCGTCCTGTTCCTCCCGCATACCAACGAACTGTATACGATGGACATCAGCAACATGCCCAAGCGGACCCCGGAAGAGTCGACCACTGAAATTTCCGTCAAAGGCCCGAAAGACGGTTTTACCGAAGATATCAGCACAAACGTCGCGCTGATCCGCAAGCGGCTCCGCAGCACAACACTCTGCAATGAGACGTTTATTATGGGCAGACGAACACGGACGCGCGTATCGCTTCTTTACATTGATGACATCATCTCACCGAAGCTCCTGGAGGAAGTCAAAAAGCGGATGTCCAAAATCGACATGGACGGACTGTATACGGCGAGCCAGTTGGAGGAATTGTTGTCCGACTCGAAGTATTCCCTGCTGCCGCTGATCGATTTTACGGGCCGGCCGGATTACGCGGTCAGCTCATTGATCAACGGAAGATTCGTCATCATCGTAGACGGCAATCCGATGGTGCTTACTGGTCCTGGCTCGCTGTCCCTGCTCATGAAGTCGCCGGAAGACATCCACTTTAACTACATTTATGTCTCCTTCGTGCGCCTGATTCGCGTGCTCAGTCTCGTCTTGTCCGTGGCTCTGCCGGGATTCTGGGTGGCCTTGACTGCATTTCACCAGGACCAGCTCCCATACCGGATGCTGGCGACCATTTCGGTGACCCGTCTGGGCCTGCCCTTTTCCGCTCAGATGGAGCTGTTTCTGCTGCTCCTGCTGTTTGAGATTTTCCGCGAGGCCGGCATCCGGCTGCCCACTACGATCGGCCAGACCTTGACCGTCATTGGCGGTCTTATCATCGGCGACGCCGCCATCCGTGCCGGGCTGGTCTCTCCGTCATCGGTCGTCGTAGGCGCCATTACGACCGTCACCGGCGCGACCCTGGTCAACCAAAGCTTAACCTCGGTCATCAGTGTCATCCGGTTCACCTTGTTCCTGATCGCCTCGTTTCTGGGCATGTACGGTCTCATTCTCGGCTTGATTCTGCTGCTGATCTACGTATCCCGCCTCCGGACGTTCGGAGAATCCTATCTTGCGCCGGTTTCGCCTTTCCGGTTCAAGGATTTTATCAACTCGGTCATCCGTCTGCCGTGGGATAAAGTCAAAAGCCGCACCTCCTTCCTGAATCCGCAGGATCCGGATCATCAAGGGGAATCTCCGACATGAAAAGAACGGTGCTATCCATCGTGTGCTGTGCGCTGCTGCTTCTCCTGCCGGGATGCTGGAACTCCAAGGATATTCAGAATATGGCCTATGTGACGGCGATCGGACTTGATTATGAGGATGGAAAATATAAAAGCTACATACAGGTACTGAACTTCTCGAATGTTGCTCAATCCCAAAATGCCCAGGTCGGTAAAGTCGTGCCGATCTGGATCGGTACGGGGGAAGGGAAGACCGTGACCGAATCGCTGACGTCCATCTACTCGACAGCCCAGCGCCGTGTATTTTGGGGCCATATGAAAGCGGTCGTTTGTTCCGAGCGGCTGCTCAAGCATGGCATGGACCAAGTGTTTGACATGCTGAACCGGTTCCGGGAGGTCCGCTATAACGTGCTGCTGTACGGGACGAGAAATCCGATTCAAGACATTTTGACGGAGAAGTCCATCCTGAATTTTTCTCCACTGGAAAGCGTATTGGAATCACCGCAGCAGATTTATACGCAGCGTTCGTTCATCCTGCCCATTTACGAGTTCAAAATTTTAGCCCAGCTGAGAGAACCAAGCGGGACAGCAATTCTTCCATCGTTGACGATCGACATTAAGGACTGGTATGAAGATAAAAAGGACCACCCGATGCTCCGGGTGAACGGAGCTTATTTCTTTGACAACCGGGAGCTCCGCGGATGGCTGTCGGAGGATGACCTGAGGGGAACCCGCTGGATTCAGCAGCAGCTTGAACAGACACCCATCAACATCCCAGTCGGCGAAACCCCTGTGGCCGGCCTGGTTCTGATGAAGCCGCATTTTGTCGTCGAACCCAAATTGGAGAACGATAAAATACACTTCAATATCCGGATCGGGCTTAAATCCTATATAGATCTGCTCATCAAGGATACACCGGAGTCGACGCTGGAGAAAATGGCCGCCGAACTGGTCAAGAAGGAAGTCATCGAGAGCTATAAAAAAGGCGTTGCCCTGAAATCCGACGTGCTGATGCTGGAGGACAAGCTTTACCGGAAATACCCTGGCAAATGGAGGGAGCTCAGCAAGCAGTCCGATTTTATTTTGACTGAGGATATGCTGAAAAACGTGGACGTCACCATTACGATGGTGAACTCCGGAAAGTACAAGCAAAGGGTTCACTGATCCACCGGTGCATGGTATGATGAAGCAAAGAATGCGTTCCTGTCATGCACAGCCAAGGATCAAGGAAGGTGATTGTATATGTGGATTTACATCGTCGTGATCGGCATCGCCCTGCTGGCTGCTGTCGGGACGTTCTGGGTCGGTTTTTCCGCAGAAAACAAGAAGCGTAACCCGGAATACGAGCATCGTACGAAGAAGAATTTGTCCAAGCTGACTTCCATGTACGTGGTGACCGTGGTCCTGGCCATTATCATCTGCGTAGCAGTGTATTTGAGGTAGCTTGCACTCCACATACAAAAAGAGAAGCATCACAAGGATGCTTCTCTTTTTGTATTTCAGAAGGCCGTCTAGGGAATTCGATTACTGTGCCGTCAAAATTTCCGGTCCGTTCGCCGTAATCGCGAGGGTGTGCTCGTACTGGGCCGAAAGTCCGCCGTCCAGCGTTCTGGCGGTCCAGCCATCGCTGTCCATCTTGCTCCGATATGTTCCGGTATTCAGCATCGGCTCGATCGTAATCACCATGCCTTCCTTCAGCCGTGGACCCACATTCGCCGGCCCGTAGTGGGGAACCTGCGGCGCTTCGTGCATTTCCTCCCCGATGCCGTGGCCGATGAAATCGCGTACGACCGAGAAGCCTTCACCTTCGGCATAAACCTGGATCGCATGCGAAATGTCGCCGATCCGGTTGCCGATGACCGCCTTCTCGATTCCTTTGTACAGGGATTCATGCGTCACGTCCAGCAGGCGCTGCGCCTGCTCGGAAATGTTTCCGACCGGATAGGACCATGCAGAGTCGGCCAGCCAGCCTTTCAGGTTGACCACCATATCCACGGTAATGATATCCCCGTCCTTCAGCACCGTTTTGCCCGGAAAGCCGTGGCAGATCACGTCGTTTACCGAAGTGCAGGTCGCATAAGGAAAACCGTTGTATCCTTTCTGCTCGGGCGTAGCCCCATGCTTGCGGATGAATTGCTCTGCGAAACGGTCAATCTCTATAGTGGTGATGCCGGGAGCGATCATCTTGCGGATCTCACGGTGGCAGGCAGCCAAAATTTCGCCCGCTTCTTTCATGTACTTGATCTGGTCTTTCGTCTTCAGAATTATCATCTTTTTATCTACCCTCATTCCTGTCTGTATCTTCTTATTATACCCAATATCGTCAATGTCCGAAATCTACCCGTATCATCTTATGCGTGATAAGGCGAAAAGGAGCTCCGGTCCTTCGATTGGAAGAACCGGAACTCCTGTGAATGGATGGTTATCGCGAGTGCAATTAAGCCGTTTGCGGCTCTGCAGAAACTTCCTTCGCCTTGCGGCCCTTGATAAGGAAGTAGACAAGGGTCAAAGCAAGGAAAATTACGGCGTCAATCCCCAGTATGCCTGCCTGCTTCCACACCAGATCGAAATCTCCGCTGGCGATAATCGCCTTGTATCCGAGCACGCTGTGGGACATCGGAAGCCAAGGATTCAGCGGCTTCAGCCAATCCGGAATCAGCTCCAGCGGGAACGTTCCGGCGCTGGTTGCCAGCTGCAGAATCAGCAGGATGATGATCAGGAAGCGTCCCGGCATATCCAGCCAGGTGACGAATGCCTGCACGATAAACATAAACGTCAAGCTCGTAATAAAGGAGAAGAGGAAGAAGAGCGGTACGCTTCGAACCTCCAGCCCCAGTCCGTACAGAATGATCGCTGCCGCGACCACGGACTGGAACAAGCTCATGCCCGCGAAGGAAAGCGAACGGCTGACAAACCGGCTGAAGCCGGAAGCGCCGGGAACCGTCGTTCCTTTGAGCGAAATGACCAGCGTCGAAATGAGCGCTCCGACGAACAATCCGAGCGACATGAAGTACGGCGTCAGGCCTGTGCCGTAGTTCGGCACCTTGCGGTCATCGATTTCCTTCGTATCCACCGGGGAAGCGAACATTTCCACAAGCGCATCGGTCTTCTTGAGCTCGGAGGTTTTATCCGCCGCGTCTGTCAGCTTCGTCTGCAGCTCCTTCGAACCGTCCTCCAGCTTGCTGATGCCGCTCTTCAGGTCACCTGCGCCGTTGTTCAGCTGCTGCGAACCGTCGGCAAGTGTTCCAAGCCCGCTGGCCAGCTTGTTCACGCCGCCCTGCAGCTGGCTGGATCCTGCCAGGAGCTGCTGGGCGCCGCCCACCAGGCTCTGGCTGCCGCCGGCCGCTTCGGACAGCTTCTGGCCGAACGTTTGCAGGCCGGCCGTAAGCTGTTGCTGGCCGGCATTCAGCTTGGATGCGCCGGCCACGAGCTGCTGCTGGCCTTGTACGAGCTGTCCGCTGCCTGCGGTGAGCTGCTGCGTGCCCGCATGCAGCTGGGCCGCGCCGCCGGCCAGCTTCTTCTGGCCCTCATGCAGCGAATTCGCCCCGCTGACCAGCTGCTGCTGACCCTGCGCGAGCTGGGCGCTGCCGTCGGCTACCGCCTGGCTGGCTGCGATCAGCTTCTGCAGCTCAGGGTTTGCCGCGAGCTCAGGGCTCGCTTTGGCCAGCTGCTGCAGGCCGTCGGCCACGCCTTTGGCGCCGTCGGCGACCTTCTGAGCGCTGCCTGCGGAAGATTCAAGGCCGCTCGCCAGATCGGAGCTTCCCTTCTCCGACGCCTTCAGGCCGGATTCCAGTCCGGCTGCGCCCTCGTCGGCGCTCTTCAGACCGGCATTCAGGTCTTGGGCTCCCTTGAGCGAGGACTGCAGCCCTTGATACAGCTGCTCGCCGCCCTTCTGGGCCGACACGGCCCCAGCGGTCAGCTGACCCTGCGCGCTGCTCAGCTGGCTGAGCCCGCCGGCAAGCTGCTTGGCGCCGCCTTCCAGGTCGCCAACACCTTTGGTCAGGTCGCTTGCCCCTTTGGCCAGCGGCCCCATGCCGTCCTTCGCTTCCAGTGTGCCTGCGGCCAGCTTGCCGAGGTTCTCCTTCAGCTTGACGGCTCCTTCATCCAGATCGTTGGTACCGTTGTGCAGCTTGCCCGCGCCTTCACCGGCTTCGGCCAAACCGTCCGATACCTCCGTAAAATTGTCCAGCAGGCTGTCGGTATACGATTCCGTTACCTTCGCGGATACTTTGGACTTGATATCTTTAACGGCCGTATTGCCGATCTGGGAGGCCACAAAGTTGTAGTCTCCGTTCGGCTCGTATTCGATGCTGGCCGGCTGCGGATTTTCATCCATCAGCGTCGTCGCTTTGCTGGAAAAATCCTCAGGGATCGTAATTTTCATATAATAGCGGTTATCCTTGATTCCCTGCTCAGCTTCTTTTTCACTAACGAATTCCCAGTCAAAGTCCTTGCCTTTCTTCAGTTCGTCCACCAAATCGTCTCCGATGTGGAGCTGCTTGCCTTTGAATTCGGCGCCCTTATCCTTGTTGACCACCGCTACCGGCAGTTGGTCCAGATGACCGTAGGGGTCCCAAAAGGCCGCCAAATATACGCCGCTGTACAAAATCGGAATAAACATGACGGCAATGACCGGAATGAGCACTTTCGGATTTTTTACGGCCGCCGCCAAATCTTTAAAAAACACGGCTATTGATTTCATGTTCCCGGGCTTCCCCCTTTACGTTATTTAGTATGACTCAGACACTCCCGAGTATCATTGACTGATTTCTTCAATTGGTCAGTTTTGCGCATACGGAAATACTCCGGACAAAAGAACCCCACATCGTGGGGCCATTGCTCCGAGACGTACACGGGTACTTCGCCGTGGCGCCTGATAAAGGCCGCAGCGGCCCCTGCTTTTATAAAGGGATATAATGCATGCCCGGTTATTTCACAGACAGCCCTTCTTCCAGAAACAGCCGGAAGTGCTGTCTGATTTCCGCCTTCGTTAACGTTTTTTGATGCTGTTTGTTCCATTCGGACGTCAAGGCGACATACATTTTCAGCATGAGAAAAGCGACGACGGACGGATCGCATTCACGGATTTCGTGCTGCTCCACCGCGAACCGGACTTCCTTCTCCATGTAGCCAAGGATGACACCCTCCACCCGGCTCATCGCCTCCTGGGACTGTGGCGTCCCGAAGTCTCTGACCTCCTGTGAGAGCTTGATCAGCAGCTCATGTTCCCCCCGGAATTCCAGAAGGGAATCCAGAACCCGGAACAGGTTGTCGAAAAACGGCTTCCGGTGATCCACTTCCCGCTCAATGATCGTTTTCATTTCGGAGATGACGCCGTGCAGAATTTCGTCAAACAGCTGTTCCTTCGTATCAAAAAACGTATAAATCGTTCCTTTTCCCACATTAGCGATCTTCGCTACCTGCTCCATCGTCGTCGCCTTGTACCCGAACAAGGAAAAGGACTGGGCAGCCGCGCCCAGCACCTGTTTCTTCCGGTCGACCGATCCTATGATGTTCTCCTCCCATCTAAACGCGTATCAGCAAAAACTGACCAATTTTCAATTCCAGTCATAAGGTCAGTTTTTACTTTACCACATTTATTGGAATATGCAAAGATACTTATTGAAATTTTTCACGATTGTATGAAAATTTCATATTTTGCCCGTTCCGTTTCCATAGAAAGCTGCTGGTCCTGCACATTCGCGTGCTTCAATCCGTCAACGTAAATTTGGTATGTGCTCTGCGGAAGCGGGATATCTCCCTGCTCGTTCACCACGGCTCCGCTGCCGTGCAGGATCAGCGAATCCCCTTCGGTATATTCGTCAATCGTCGGTGTGCTCGGTTTGTATTCCACATCCTCCAGTGTGATTCGTGTCTGGTCGATGTCCTCAAGCTCCTGTTTGCGGATCATAACGGTCTGCTGTTTATGCGCGTTCAGCCAGTCGGTTACGGATTTGAGAGAATCGTTCATTACAAAGCCCTTCTTTCTGCGTAGTAGTCATTGCCTTCATCTCCGGGTACGGTTGGTGCAGATGAAGCGGCCGCGGCCCGTCTATAAAGAGTCTAACCATTCCGCCGAAAGGCAAAACATCCCTGGAAATCACGATCTCTCCGCCAAACTGGATCAAAGGACAGGGGCTTATTGTGATAGGGACATTGCCGAGAATAGAAAAAGAGATGCCTCCCACCGGAAACAGCGGGAAACATCTCTAAAATGTCCGTTCCTTCTACTCCTCCAGGTCCGGCCCGGCATCTTCCTCAGGTGCCGTCGTTCCGAGCCAGCTGCGGATCATCGACAACAGCTGCGCACTGTTCACCGGCTTGGTAATGTAGTCGGATGCTCCGGCTTCCAGGCATTCCTCCCGGTCGCCTTTCATCGCCTTGGCGGTCAGAGCAATGATCGGGAGATCCTTGAACTGCGGCTTGCTGCGGATCGCCCGCGTCGTTTCGTAGCCGTCCATGACCGGCATCATGATGTCCATCAGCACGATCTCGATATCCGGCGTCTGCTCCAGAATTTGAATGGCCTCGTGTCCGTTTTCAGCAGGAACGACCATCATCTGATGACGCTCCAGGATCGTAGTCAAGGCAAAAATGTTGCGGATGTCGTCGTCCACTACCAGAACCTTTTTATACTGAATCATCTCGTCGGATTGATACAGCTTGCGCACGAGCTCTCCCGCCTGTTCTGGCAGGTCATCCAGCTTGCGGTGCAGGAACAGGCTCGTCTCGTCGATCATCTGGGCCGGCGTCTTGACCTCTTTGATGACCGCGGATTTGGTCAGCTCTTCCAGTTCCTCCTCCTGGTCATGGTTCCATTTGACGCTCCGGTTCAAGACCAATGGCATGTGCTTGTTCTTTGGATTTTTCTGCATTTCCCGGACGAACTGCAGAACGTTCATATCCTCCAAATCGTTATCCGCGAGCACGCAGTCAAAATGCTCATTCTTCAAGGTCTCGAGCGCTTCCCGGGCGGTCTGCGCCATGACGATCCGCATGTCCCCGCTGCCCAGAAGAGCCGCCCATTCCTGGCAGCGCTCATCTTCCGTTGCGGCCAGCAGCAGGCTGCGGCTATGTTCAGCCGCAAACCGGCTCAGCTGATCCAGCGCCTTCTCGAGGTCTTCGTTGGTGACCGGCTTGCAGACATACTCATAGACTCCCTTGCGGAGCAGTTCAACTTCATCCTCTTCGACGGTGATGACGCAGACCGGAATATGCCGGGTTGCCAAGTCGTTCTTCAAGTGCTCAATGACCATCCAGCCGTCCATATCGCCGAGGCGCAGATCGAGCGTAATCGCCTCAGGCTGGTATTTTCTCGCCAGCTCGAGTGCGCCGGATCCTTTTGTCGTGATGACCGCCTTGATATTCTTCCGGTGCAGCAGCTCCAGCAGGATTTCGTTAAACTTCACGTCGTCTTCAATGATAAGAAAGACGCGATCTCCCGGCTCGATCCGCTCGCGGTCGTCGTTCACGTCATCCGCCTTGCGGCTGAAGGTCAGCTTCTGCTCCGGCGGCGTGACGTCGATGATTTCCGGCACGTATTTCGGCGTTTCCTCCTGCGGCCCCATTTCCATGTCGACCGGCAGGTAGAGGTTGAAAATGCTGCCTTTACCGACGACGCTGTATAGCGTCAGTTCCCCGCCAAGCAATTGGGCGATCTCACGGGAAATGGCCAATCCGAGCCCCGTGCCCCCGTACACCCGGTTCGTGCTGCCGTCCGCCTGCTGGAACGCCTCGAAAATGATCTGCTGCTTGTCCTCCGGAATACCGATTCCGGTGTCGCTGACCGAGAAGCACAGCACGTTCGGCGCTTGGTTCAGCGATTCGTTATCCCTGCTCCAGCCTTCGCTGGCCCGCCGCAGGGCCAAAGTAACCTGGCCCTTCTCCGTGAACTTAAAGGCGTTCGACAGGAGGTTTTTGAGCACCTGCTGCAGCCGCTTCTGATCGGTAACCACCGTATCCGGCACGTTCGGATCCACCTTGATGCTGAACTCAAGCAGGCTGTTATCCACCATCGGGCGGAACGACCGGTCGAGGCTGTCCGTCAGCGCTTTGAGGGACACTTCGCTGAAGTCCGGCGTTACGGTGCCCGATTCAATTTTGGACAGATCCAAAATTTCATTGATCAGGTTCAGCAGTTCCAGCCCTGAATCCTGGATCGTTTTGGCGAATTTGACCTGATGTTCGCTCAAGTTCTCATCCGGGTTATCCGCAAGCTGTTCGGCAAGAAGGAGGAGGGAATTGAGCGGCGTTCTTAATTCATGCGACATATTGGCCAAAAACTCCGATTTGTAGCGTGAGGTCAGCGCAAGCTGCTCCGCCTTCTCCTCGAGGAACTGCTTCGCAACCTCGACCTCCTGGTTTTTGCTCTCGACCTCGGCCTTTTGCAGGACGAGCAGCTTCGCCTTGTCCTCCAGCTCCTCATTCGTATGCTGAAGCTCCATCTGCTGCTTCTGCAGCTCCTCCGTCAGGGACTGCGACTGCATGAGCAGCTCCTCCGTCCGGCGGTTGGCCTGCATCGTATTCACGACGATGCCGATCGATTCGGTCAGCTGATCCAGGAAAGCCAGATCGATCTCGGTAAACGCCCGGAAGGACGCCAGCTCCAGCACGCCAAGCACATGCTCCTCGAATATAATCGGCAGCAGCACGATATTGAGCGGCACGGCTTCGCCGAGTCCCGATGATATCATGACATAATCATGCGGCACGTTCGTCAGCAGGATACGCTGCTTCTCCACGAGGCACTGGCCGACCAGCCCTTCGCCGGCACGGAAGCGGTTCGACAGATGCTTCCGGTTCTGGTAGGCGTAGCTGGCAAACAGCGTCAGCACCGGTTCGTCGTTCTCCGGCTCGTTGATATAGAAGACGCCGTGCTGAATCGACACGAGCGGCGCCAGCTCCGACAGGATCATGCGGCTGATGGCATACAGGTCGCGCTGTCCCTGCAGCAATCTCGAAAACTTGGCGAGATTGGTCTTCAGCCAGTCCTGCTCGGTATTGATGCGGGTCGTCTCTTTCAAGTTCCGGATCATTTCGTTCACATTGTCCTTCAGCGCGGCAACCTCGCCGGCCGCAGCGACATCGATCGTCCGGGACAGATCCCCTTTGGCTACCGCCGTAGCCACATTGGTGATTGCACGGACCTGCGTGGTCAATGTGCTCGCCATATAGTTGACATTGTCGGTCAAATCCCGCCAGGTGCCTGCGGCTCCCGGAACGCTGGCCTGACCGCCCAGCTTTCCTTCTGCGCCGACCTCACGGGCGACGGTAATGACCTGATCGGCGAACGTATCCAGCGTCTCGGTCATATTGTTGATCGTATCGGCCAATTCGGCAATTTCGCCCTTCGCATCCACGTTCAGCTTCTGCTTCAGGTTCCCGTTCGCCACGGCGGTCACGACCTTGGCGATGCCGCGGACCTGATCCGTCAGATTGTTCGCCATAATGTTAACGTTGTCGGTCAAATCCTTCCAGATGCCGCCGACCCCGCTCACCTGCGCCTGTCCGCCCAGCTTGCCGTCCGTTCCGACTTCGCGGGCGACGCGCGTGACCTCGGAGGCAAACGAGTTCAGCTGATCCACCATCGTATTGACTGTATTTTTCAGCTCCAGCAGCTCGCCGCTGACGTCGACCGTAATTTTCTTGGACAGATCTCCGTTGGCGACCGCTGTCGTCACACCGGCAATGTTCCGCATCTGGATCGTCAGGTTGCGCGTCATGTTGTTCACCGTATCGGTCAGGTCCTTCCAGGTACCCGACACATCCTTGACGTTCGCCTGGGCGCCGAGCTTGCCTTCTGTTCCGACCTCGCTGGCCACCCGCGTGACTTCCGACGCAAAATTGCTGAGCTGGTCCACCATCGTGTTCATTGTGTTTTTCAGCTCGAGCAGTTCGCCTTTGACGTCGACCGTAATCTTCTTGGACAAATCGCCCTTCGCTACCGCCGTCGTCACTTCGGCGATGTTCCGCACCTGATTCGTCAGGTTGCGGGCCATATTGTTGACGCCTTCGGTCAAATCCTTCCACGTGCCGCCGACGCCCCGGACCTCAGCCTGTCCGCCGAGTTTCCCTTCCGTGCCGACCTCGCGGGCCACGCGGGTAACCTCGGACGCAAACGTGCTGAGCTGATCCACCATCGTGTTGATCGTGTTTTTCAGCTCAAGGATTTCGCCCTGCACGTCCGCAGTGATCTTCTTCGACAGGTCCCCGTTCGCCACCGCCGTCGTCACGACGGCGATATTGCGCACCTGGTTCGTCAGGTTCGAGGCCATGTAGTTGACGTTTTCGGTCAGATCGCGCCACGTGCCGGCCACGCCTTTCACCTGCGCCTGACCGCCAAGCATGCCGAGCGTTCCGACCTCGCGGGCCACGCGGGTCACTTCGGACGCAAACGTGCTAAGCTGATCCACCATCGTGTTGATCGTATTTTTCAGCTCGAGAATTTCACCCTTGGCGTTAACCGTAATGTGCTTGGACAGGTCGCCCTTCGCCACCGCTGTCGTCACTTCGGCGATGTTGCGGACCTGGTTGGTCAGATTGCTGGCCATGGAATTGACGCTTTCGGTCAAGTCACGCCATGTTCCCGCTACGCCGCTGACCTCCGCCTGTCCGCCCAATATGCCCTCGGTGCCGACTTCGCGGGCAATTTTCGTCACTTCGGAAGCGAACATGGACAGCTGGTCCACCATCGTGTTGATCGTATTTTTAAGTTCCAGGATTTCACCCTGAACGTTGGCGGTAATTTTTTTCGATAAATCCCCGTTGGCAACAGCCGTCGTAACGACCGCGATATTGCGGACCTGATCCGTCAAATTCGTGGCCATGTCGTTGACGCTCTCCGTCAAATCTCTCCACGTGCCGGACACGCCCTTGACGTTCGCCTGCCCGCCGAGCTTTCCTTCCGTGCCGACCTCGCGGGCCATTCGGGTGACCTCAGACGCAAAGGTCGACAGCTGATCCACCATCGTATTAATCGTATTTTTCAATTCCAAAATTTCGCCGCTGGCATTGACCGTGATCTGCTTGGTGAGATCGCCCTTGGCCACTGCCGTCGTCACTTCGGCGATGCTGCGGACCTGGCTCGTCAGATTAGCCGCCATGCCGTTCACGCTGTCGGTCAGATCTTTCCATGTCCCTGAGACGCCTTCAACATCGGCTTGACCGCCCAAAATGCCTTCGGTCCCTACCTCTTTGGCTACGCGGGTCACTTCGGAAGCAAACTTGCTCAGCTGGTTGACCATCTTGTTGATGTTGTTGGCGGATTTTTTGAACTCGCCGGTCAGCGGCCGCCCTTCAAACTCCAGATCCACCTTTTGCCTCAAATCGCCCTGGGCAACCGCGTTGATCACGCGCACCATCTCGCTGGTCGGCTGGATCAGGTCACTGACAAGACCGTTTAACGATTCTACGGCCGCCTCCCAAGACCCGCCGGTATTTTTATGGGAAAACCTGCGCGACAGCTTGCCCTCTTTACCGACAACCCTGGCAACGGTATCGATTTCGGACACAAGGCTCTCCTGCATTTCCATGATCTCATTAAAGGTGTCTGCGATTTTTCCGGCGATGCCCGTCTGATCGTATGGCATGCGGTATGTAAAATCTCCCTTTTTAAAAGCCATCAGCGCATCGAGCAGTTCCTTGGACTGAACCTGGCTCTCTTGCGAATCCGGTTTCAAATGCTGATCCGACATGGTCAAATCCCTCTCTCGACATAATTTTACACCGTTCATTGCTGGTAAACATGATTTCTCTATTATTCTACTATGCCGATTAAAATCTGTCATTTTTCTGCCAGTTAAAAGTTAAAAATTACACTTTAGCGAAAGCACATTAGCGAACACACAAAAAGCCGCCCAAATCGCTGGACGGCCGTGAAGGTATCAAGTTACTTTTGCTTAGGACACTTGTTCTCCGCAACTAACTCGAGAGAGAAATCTACATCCACCCCAATAAAATTGAAATCGGAAGACTAGGATTGTGGAATGCTGTACTCTTCGAGAGCACGGACCAGCTTTGTTCTGACCGCTTCTCTTAGCTCTTCCGATTGGAGCACGACCGCTTCAGCACCAAAAGAAAAAAAATAATCAGCAAAGAATGGTATTTCGGAAGGGAAGATACCCATTTCCAGTATGCCTGTGCCGTCCTCGGAACGATGTACTTCTCCCCAAGGGAAAATCCAGCTCTTTTCTCGGAATAACTCAATCCCTTTTGCCGTTAGTTTCACTTGAACATCTACGCTTTCCCGTGTGCTGTAGAAATGAGGCCCCCAGTTCGTTAAATCCACCTCTGAAACATCCACTGCAGGCGTTGACGCTTCGGCATCCGCCAAGACGGCTGACCCTATCCGATCTACCCGGAATAATCGGAAAGCTTGTCGCAAATAGCAGTAAGCTGGGCAAAACCAATATCCCTCATGGGCATATATACCGATGGGTTGAATCGTTCTTTCATGGGTACCATTCTTTCGAATTCCATAATTGATTGTTACGGGCAACCTTCTAATGGACGCTTGGAGCAATAACTCAAGGCAGCCAGCTTGTTCTGGGCGTGTATGCGTAAAGAAGTCAATTCGGTTTCGCATCTCGTCGATCTGACCTTTCACATCTTCCGGTAAGTACCTGTAAAATTTTCGAAGTGCGGATTTTGCAGATGCCTCGAAAGGCAGCGAGCTGAAGTGTCGAAGGGCATGGGAAGCAAAAAATATGGAGAATGCCTCATTTTCCGTAAATGAGATCGGTGGGAGGCTTCGCTCAGTCAGAACATGGTATCCGCCTCCCGCTCCAACTTGAGAGTATAAAGGCACTCCCATTCCACTCAGCTCCTGCAAATCGCGTAGCATGGTTCGGGTAGACACACCAAATTCTTCGGCAAGCTCTTTGACGGTGAATTTCCGCTTTCGATTTACCGCCATCATCAATTCAATCAGGCGCCTTGACTTCCCCATCATATTTACCCCCAAAAGATTATAGTGACAAGTTCTGTCACATTCATATTATACACTATGAATACGCCGGATCGTTGGGAGAGATTGACGGTAGAAAGCGATATAATAAAGCGAAGGAGAATATTCATATGTCTAGAGAACAACGTAACAAATTGGATGAAATGCTGCGGCGTCCTAACCCTGCCAAGCCGCAAACCGTCGAGGAGATGCGCGCGAACTTCGCTGCCATGATGGCAACGATGTTAGTACCTGCGGGCGTGCGGACCACGCCGACAACCATTGGTAATCGACCCGGTGTGATCGTTGACCCTGCACAGGATACCCGCCCAGGAATCATTCTTTATTTCCATGGCGGCTCGTATATTATGGGCTCCCCCTACACGGCTATGTCCCTTACCGCAAACCTGGTCGACAAGACCGGTATCCGGTCCGTCTCACTCGATTATCGCCTCGCCCCGGAGCATCCGTTCCCTGCGGCTCTTGAGGATGCTCTCGCAGCCTATCGTGAGCTTCTGGATAATGGAGTCCAGGCGTCGTCTATTGCGTTTGCCGGCGACTCCGCTGGCGGCGGTATTGCTGTCTCGACTTGCCTGATGGCACGGGACGCAGGCCTGCCGATGCCAGCAGCAGTCGTGACGTTCTCGCCGGGGCTCGATAAGACGCATTCCGGAGCAAGTATGGATAACAAAATGGGGCTCGATCCGTTCTTCACCCGTGAGGGCTTTGCATTGACGGACGAGATGTACCTCGCAGGACAGGATCCGAATCATGAACTCGTAAGCCCCGCCAGGTTCGCCGATCTTACCGGATTCCCACCGATCCTGGTGCAGGCCGGAACCAATGAGCTGCTTCTTGACGATTCCACGCAGTTAGCCGATCGTGCACGCGCAGCAGGCGTTGATGTCATCCTTGACGTTACCGCCGACGTCCCGCATGTGTTCCAGGCGTTCACGGGTATGCTTGATGAAGCCGATCAAGCGCTGGACCGTGCTGCATTGTTCATCACACAGCATCTCAGATGTTGAATACAAATGTTTAAAGATTTGCTAAAAAAAATGCTCCCTTATACGATAAGGAGAGCATTTTTTTCGTTATTGCATTTCTTTGGTTGGCCCCATCACGGGCGGTACTGGTAAGCCTGCTTGATTAAATGCCTGGCATCGACTGGATCCGGCTGTTTTGGAATGCCGCTATTTTCCATTCCCCTTCTTGTCTGATTACCACATTCGTATTTATTGAGCCCCTGTCGTTAGGGTCCTGCGCTGGATCAGGCAATTTGACCTCGCCGATCCCGTGAACAATCGCTATGTCCGGCGTTAAAAAACGCGGCCGCACTTCATCCGTAAGTGTGGAATCCAATGTTGTGCCTTTGAGCGGACCCTGGAACAGCATGTGATGAACCTCCGCAATCTCCTTTTTCCCTTTCAAGTGCTGGCCCATAAATGTCACGTAATCTGCGTCATCCGTAAAGCAATCGCCGTAAGCCGCTCCATCCCCCTTGTTCCAGGCCTCGCTCAACGACATAAACAGTTCCTTCATCAATTGAAAATCTTTCGCTTGGTTTTCCATTCATCATCTTTCCCTTCGATTGGTTTATTCCGGCATATTTCCCGATCTCACTCCCGCTTCAAAGGAGGGCATGACATGGTCATACATCAGATGCAGGGTCATCCCGACAGCCGCGTGGTCTAAAATATGGCAGTGATCCATCCACATGCCCGGATTGTCGGCTATAAAGGCCACTTCATACATTTCGTCCGGATTAACGTTCAATGTATCGGTCACCCACGGCGTTTGAACTCTTTTGCCGTTTTTCTTCAAAACCGTCATCTGATGTCCGTGGAGGTGCATCGGATGCTCCGAGAGGCTTTTGTTGATAAACGTCGTTTTGATTTTCTCTCCTTCTTTGACAACCAAAGTAGGCGTATGGGGATACACTTCTCCGTTAATGGTCCAAAGATAATTCATCTTCCCGTTATAAAATCCGAGCCGGTTTCCCAATACCATCCTAAATTCCCGATCGAACCTGGTCACGGATGTCAGTTCTGAATCTGCCGGTTTCCCGTATTGAGACGGGTCAAACAAGCTCGATTCCGCTTTAAAGCTTATTGGGTCCGGCGGTAAATTTCCATAAAAAACGACGCTCGGTCCCTCCATATCCGTGGAATCGCCTAATTTGAGCAGTACGGGATGATTCGGCATCGTAAATGTGACGTCGTATCTCCCGCCCGCCGCAAGCCTGAAGGCAGTTTGATCCGATAACCGATCCGGCTGCCGGAGAGGAGTGCCATCAATGCTCGTGATCTTATATTCACTCCCCTGGAGCAAGTACTTTTGGGATTGATTGTTGGCGTTAATGAGCCTTAGTAATACGGTCTTTCCGGGCTTTACCTGTTTTTTTTGTATACGGTCCTGGTCCTTGAAAGCCGTCTTCTCCCCCTGATCGGTGTTCCAATTATGATTAATGAGCGTCACCTCTTCATCGTAGCTGGCCGTCTCCTCTGATGGTTCGACGATAAAGGATCCGAACAGGCCGTTGCGTACTTGCTCTGCAGCCTGCTGGTGAGAGTGGAACCAATACGTCCCTGCTTGCTCGGCTCGAAACTTATACGTGAACGATTCCCCCGGGTTGACGACATTTTGAGTCATGCCCGGTACGCCGTCCATGGCGTTCGGCACGTTGTATCCATGCCAATGAATCGTCACACCTTTGTCGATATCCCGGTTCATCAGCTTCACTTCCACCATCTCTCCTTGCCTTGCGCGCAGCTCGGGGGCGACCTCGCCGTTATACGTCCAAGCTTCGATCTTGGCACCGGACGCAAGCGTCATTTCCCGTTTCTGCGCAACGAGCTCATAATGGATATCCGCAGGAGAGGAGATATCCCCCGTCAGTTTCGCTACTTCCACCATATTGGCATGGTCAGCATGATTCTGATGACCCGTCATCATCGTCGGCGTGCCGCCTCCTTCGTCCAGCCAGCGGTGATTCATCATATCCGATGCTTCCGGAAGCTTCGAGGCGTGAAAGTCCGACCAAGCCTGAAAGGCCACCACCCCGATCGCTACAATGGCCGTCGTTAATCCCGCTAAGGCGAATTTCAACAGCCTTTTCCATAAAGGAGCCACGGTAAATGTACCTTTCATGATCGCCTGATATCTTCTGATGACGATATAGGATGGCACAACCAGAACGAAGAGATATAGCGTGATCATCAGCACCGTCTCCAGCAGGCCGGGAAGGGTCGGCTGCGAGAAAATCGTATGAAAGGCAGCAATGCCGGATGCAAGGGCGGCCGCATAGATCGGGATCAGCAGCCTCGGATCGGTTGTTGTGACCATCGAATCTGAAGACGATACGTCCGCAGTGGAAACCCGCAGTCTCCTTAAAACGGGAAGTGTATACAGGACCAAGGGAACGTAGCCAATCAACATGATGGGCAAAATCGTCTTGACGATGCCTTCAACGAACCACCAGCCGTTTCTAACCCATTGGCTGATCATCAGAATGAACCATAACAAGGCTAATGCAAGGCCAATATAACTGATCCAAAGCAATAACGTTCTCCAGACCTTCCGTTGAAAAATGCCTTTTACGTAAGGAAGCCCCGCGGCCGCCGTTCCGACGATCAACCATAGCGCCGTCACCGCGTAGGTTAACATCATACTTGTAATCGTTTCGAACATTACGTTTTTTCCTTTCCACCGGTAAATATCCTGACGTCTGACCACACAACATTTGGATGGGAGGCAGCCTTCTTATGGATCTGCACTCTGCCCATGTTATTTACCGCCTGTAACGCGGATTTCTTCTCCATTGACAAAGCTGTTCGCCGTTGATCCCAAATAAATGATCAAATTCGCAACGTCATCCGGGGTGCCCAGCCTTCGCGTCGGAAACGATTCGGCATAATCTTCAAGCATCGGCTGCGGGAATACGTGCGGGACCCATTCCGACAGCGTGAGCTCAGGAATGACAACATTGGAGTAAATACCATCCGAAGCCAGCTCCGCCGCCAAGGTACGGCTGAATCCGTGCAAAGCCGCTTTGGCCGTCAGATTTGCGGTTTCGTTCGGTTTCCCGGCGTATACCAGACTCGAAGAGACATGAATCAATCGTCCCCATCCCTCCTGCTTCATAAGCGGAACGGCCGCTTTCGTTGTCATATACGTTCCCTTGACGGTCTGATCGATAACGGAAAACCACGCTTCATTCGCGCTCGCCTCTACCGCGGCTTCCTCTCCCCAAAAGACGGCGTTATTCACGAGCACATCCAACCGCCCCCTCTCCTTCTTCACTTGGTTGAAGGCCCGGTAAATGCTCTGCTCGTCATTTAAGGACATTTGGACGGCCTGACCAGAACCTCCTGACGACTGAATATCGCTGATGGTTCGGTCCGCCTCGCTTCGGTTGCTTAAATAGGTGATGTAGACATGAGCTCCTTCCGCAGCGAACTTCTTTGCAGCCGCTCTGCCAATTCCGCGCGAACCTCCCGTTATCACAGCCACTTTCCCCTGTAAACCATAATCCATCCTCAACATCCTCCATCATTCGACTTTTTTGCAACCCAATCCCGATCTGCTTGTATTTTAACGAAACGGTCCCGCGATTCCATTCGGCTCATCACGATAGGCTCTCTCCCCTTTCGAGACAAATCCTGGCTCGCTTCCTTTAGATCGTGGAGGGCTGTCACATTAATCTCAATCGATTAATTATCTTATTTTATTATTTATCTTAAACAATTAAGATAATTTTATATTATCCTCGAGGTTCCCTTGTGTCAAGAGGTAATTCATCCGAATTTTTCCTTATCCGAACAGATAACAAACGTCCCAAGTCAGATGATCTTTAACAGGATCCAGCAAAACCTCTTGCTCCTATCAGAAATAAAAAAAAGACCGCTTGCAGCGGTCCAGGTCGGCCAAAATCAGGTATTTAACGATTACGCATCAGCCCGAATGGCGAGATCGAACCAAAGTCAACCCGGCAAGGACGATACTGACCAGCCCTACTACAATGGCAATGATGGCTCCGGCCCGCCCGCTGCCGGTTCCGAAATCTCCGGTAAAAATGGTCAAATGCAGCAGGGCGTAGACTATGACAATCAGCCCCACCACCCCGGACACGATGGCCCCGCGCCTCCCACTGCCCTTACCGAATCGACCTGCGGAGCGAGCCAAAGAAAGCCCGCCGATGATCGCGCCGATCAAGCCTAACATCGCATCTAACGAAGCCCAGATTCGCCCAGGGGTAGCTTCTCCGTATCCGACATTACCATTGGCCGCTGCAGCGGAAGCAACTGATGGAACAAGTAGAAAAACACAAAATATAGCGAACATCACCATCTTTATTTTCATTGGCCAAAGCTCCTTTTTGTTTTTGATTCGTTCTTCGCCACTTCCTTGTACACGACACGCGTTCTAACTGCGAGCGGTGAAAGATCGGCTGCTTCCACCGTACGATCCAGATCTTCAGGTTCACTGCGGTTTACGGGTAGATTACTCATCTTTGAATCCTCGCCTTCGTTAATTTAAGATTTTTGTTCTTATGCGCTTATCGCTCGCATTGCACAGTCAGTGTAAACAATAAATGTCGAGAACTTATGCAGATCCGCCTCCTTTTGTATGGATTTATTCATGATCGTGTGAAAACACAGTATAATTTGGGGGTAAGTGATGGAGCTCACCTACTCGAAGCAGACTAAACTGGAAAGATGGGATTCGAATGGAACCGAAGTTGTTGCTTGTGGAGGACGAACCGGGCATGCTTGAGGAGATGCAGACCTATTTGCATCGTGAAGGGTTTCGAGTATTGACCGCCCGTACCGGGAAAGAAGCGCTCATAATCGCCCGATCTGAACGGCCAGATCTCGTTGTGCTTGATTGGATGCTTCCGGAGAAAAGCGGCATCGACGTGTGCCTTGAAATCAGACAAACCTCGAATTGCGGCATTATTATGGTCACAGCCCGTTCGGATGAAACGGATAAAATCGTCGGTCTGGAAATCGGTGCGGACGATTATTTGACGAAACCGTTCAGCTTGCGCGAGCTGTCTTCGCGTATCCGGGCATTGCTTCGCCGCTTGCGTGGACCTGAAGACAAGCCAATACTGCTTGAAAGAGACAACTTGACCATTTCCGAGACCAAATGTCAGGTGTTCAAGGATGGCCAGGAGATTCAACTGACACCGACCGAATTCAAAATTTTGCTCACATTGGCTGCGCGTCCCGGAATGGTTTTCAGCCGCCTGCAATTGTTAAAAGCCGCCCTCGCGGATGAATATATGGGATACGAGCGAACGATGGATTCCCACATCCGGAATCTTCGCCGCAAGCTGGGAGACGATTCGGCCAATCCCCGTTATATTCAAACGGTCTACGGTTTCGGTTACCGATTCGGTGAACAACCATGACGCTCACGGTTCGCCAAAAAATATTTGTCTGCATGGGACTGCTCGTTTTTATTATCGGAGGTGTTCATGCCGTTACCAAGCAGGCTTATATGGAGTCTTTGTTCGATCAATATCGCAAGGAAGAAATCCGTACAGCTTATTTGAACGCACCGCCCGGGGAACAAATTGAGCATTTGAAGACTTACGTTTCAGGAAAAATGCGGAAGTTCGAGCTTGGGAATTGGTTCTTTTTCATCGCAACCGGGCTGTTCGCCAGTTTATGGATTTCAGGGGTGCTCACGATCCCGCTTCGAAAGCTTGTTGCCGCGATCGAACGCGTTGCGCAGGGAGATCTGCACGTGAACGTTCCTGTAAAATCAAAGGACGAATACGGCAAAGTCATCCGGACATTCAATGACATGACGCTTCGTCTCCGGGAAGCCGAGGACGCCCGCAGGCGGTTGGTAGCGGATGTCGCTCATGAGCTGCGGACCCCGCTGTCGATCATGCAGCTCAAGCTAGAAAATGCTCAGCAGGCCGGTCAATCTGTCCCCCCGGAAATGCTGCTTAGACTCCATGACGAAGTGATCCGCTTAGGCCTGCTTGTGGAAGATCTTCATGTCTTGTCGCTGGCTGAGGCGGGTCGATTGGCGCTGGATTGCAAACCGCTCGATCTCTCAGCAAGACTTGAACAAATCGTGGACGATATGAACGTGGAGGCTGAGGAGAACGGGCTGGAAATGCGCTTCTCTTCAAACACAAGGCCGGTAACGGTGATGGCAGACGCGAGACGAATGACGCAGGTGTTCATCAATTTGTTGACGAATGCAGTTCGTTACACATCGGAAGGCGGAAAGGTTTCGGTTGTCATTGAAGATCAAGTTTGGGATCAGAATGCACTTTATGTATGTGTCTCGGTGATAGACTCCGGTATCGGTATTCCAGCCGATGAATTGGCTCATCTGTTCGATCGTTTTTATCGTGTGGAAAAGGCCCGTTCGCGGCACACAGGCGGAACGGGCCTCGGATTATCGATTGCTCATCATTTAGTCCGGGCCCACGGCGGGTTCATCCGCGTTGTGAGTGAACCCGGTCAAGGTACGACATTTAGTGTTTTTTTGCCTGTGCATACTTGAAAAAATATATCGCTCTTGTCCTATATCAAAATAGTGTCCACATTCGTGTTGTAATAAAAAGTTTGCCTTCAATCAGCAAGGGCTGCCCGTGGAAACGGACAGCCCTTGCATTTTTTTAACCGATTTACACCGTTTTCTGCTGTTTTGCCGAAGCTGCCTTTTGTTCCTTGCCGACGGTGACTCTGGCATTTCCCATGCTGGCCACGACGACCGCGGCGATGGCGATCGGAATCAGCGCAAACAGAAATACGCGGGAAATGGAATGGGACATGGCGTCCACGATGTTGTTGAGCACTTCAGCCGGAATTTTGGCGCGGTTGGCCGATTGGAAAATTTCCTGCGGACTGCCGACATTGGCCATGGCCGAATTGGCCCCGCCGCCCATGCCCTTGAAATTTTCAGCAAGCCGGTTCGTGAACAAATTGTTCTGAATGGTGCCGAAAATCGTGATCCCCATCGTCATGCCGAGCGACCGCAAAAACTGGTTGGTCGAGTTTGCGGTACCGCGGAAGCGAGGCTCCAGGTTATGCTGGGATGCCGTCGGCAGCAGCGAGAACGAGAAGCCCATGCCAAAGCCGACGATGATCATGAAGATCGTCAGATAAATCCGGGCGGTATCGGGGGTCAGCGTGCTGAGCAGATACATGCCGCCCAAATAGAAAATGACCGACATGATCATAAGGTTCCGGTAGCTTGTCTTGGTGGAGAAAATCCCGCCAATGGCGCTCCCGGCCACCGATCCCAGCATCATCGGCGTCAGGATCAATCCGGCGTTCGTAGCCGAACCGCCATACACCGCCTGTACGAAGATCGGGATATATACCGTCATGATGATAAAGGTTCCGCCGTACAAAAACGCGAGCAGCTGTGATGTCGCAAACAGCCGGCGTTTAAACAGGAAGAACGGCAATATCGGCTCCTTCGCTTTCAGCTCCACGAAGAAGAAGATGATGAAGAATACCGCAAAGCTGGCAAACAGAGCAATAATCGGTGCGGAATCCCACGCGTACTCCTTGCCGCCCAGCTCCAGTGCGAACATCAGGCTGATGACGGAAATAACGAGCGTCGATGCGCCCCACCAGTCGATTTTTTGCTTGTTATGGGATGGGGACTCTTTGTAACTGCGCAAAATGAAAATCAGGGACACGATGCCGATCGGCACGTTGATGTAGAAAACCCACTCCCAGCCGGCGTATTCGGTGATATACGCACCGAGCAGCGGTCCCACCACGCTGGCCGATCCGAATACGGCTCCGAGCAGCCCGGTCATTTTGCCCCGGTTCTCCGGCGGAAAAATATCGAAAATAATCGTAAACGCGATCGGCAGGAGCGCGCCTCCCCCGATCCCCTGAATCGCCCGGTACAAGCTCAGCTGTTCAATCGTCTGGGCCAGCCCGCACAGCGCAGACCCCAGTAAAAACACAGTTAAGCCGAAAATGAAAAAACGCTTCCTCCCGTACATGTCCGACAGCTTGCCGAAGATCGGCATGCCGGCCATCGTCGTCACCATATAGGCCGAGGTGACCCAGACGAATTTGTCCAGCCCCCCAAGATCGGATACGATCGTACCCATGGCGGTGGCGACAATGGTATTGTCAATGGCAGACATAAAAATGGCCAGCAGCAGCCCTGCTACGACCATTTTAATGTTGCTTTTCGTCGCTTCCATTGGTTATCTCCTTTACAATGTATTGTCCCTTCCGATAAAATGAAACCAAGTCATTATCTCGGAATTCAAGTATCTCGATCATCAAGATATTCAGATTCTAAGAGGAGGTCTTGCTTTTGTCAAGTCAAAATGCTGAGGGCAACACATCACCTGAAGAACGGTTGGCTTCGCAAATGAGAAAGCTGGGAACCAGGACCGTCCTGTACCAACAGCATGTCGCCAGTTCCCTCGGTTTATCCAACACCGATTTGAAATCCGTAGATATATTGTGGGAAACCGGTCCGATTACGGCCGGAGAGCTCTCCAAAATTACCGGTCTCTCCACCGGCACCGTCACCGCCCTGATCGACCGTCTGGAGAAAGCGGGTTACGTGCGGAGAGAGCAGGACCCGTCCGACAGACGCCGGGTCATCATCGTCCCCGACTATTTTGCCAGGGACGAAGTTCGCGAGACCTTCAAGCCGCTGCACGATTCCGTGGTCCAGCTCGGCTCGTCCTATACGGCAGAGCAGATCGAGCTGCTCATTGACTTTGCAGCCAAGGTCAGCGGCATCATGGAGGAGCAGATTCGCACGCTTGGCGGCGGACGCTCCAAATCGGCTGCAGAATAGCATGGCACGCAAAAAAAGCACCCCGCGCATAAGACGTGAGGTGCTTCTCTTAAATTAAGTATAAAAATTCCGTACTGCTTATTTGAATACTTTAACGCGGTCTTCAAGCGGCTTGAATTCTTTCTCGCCTGCCTGAACTGTCGGTTTGCCGAAAGGCATTTGGGCAATCAGTTTCCAGCTTGCAGGAATGTTCCACTCTGCGGCAACCTTCTGGTCGATCAGCGGGTTGTAGTGCTGCAGGCTGGCGCCAAGGCCTTCGACTTCAAGCGCGGTCCAGATGACCAATTGGTGCATCGCCGAAGTATGGTGGGACCATACCGGGAAGTTGTCTGCATAAGAAGGGAAGCTTGCTTGCAGTCCTTCAATGACTTCATAATCTTCGAAGAACAGGATTGTGCCGTATCCGGCGCGGAAAGCAGCCATTTTCTCAGCAGTCGGTGCAAAGCTGTCAGCCGGAACAACGGCTTTCAGCACGTTCTCCGTTACATTCCACAGCTTGTCATGCTGCTCGCCAAGCAGAACGACAACGCGTGTGCTTTGCGAGTTGAAAGAAGACGGCGTGTATTTCACCGCGTCGTTGACGATCTCCTGAATTTTCTCGTCGGAGATCACCTGCTCCTTGCTGATTCCATATATGGAACGTCTGTTCTTGAGTGCATCAATAAACTGTTTAGACATTTTTATATCTTCCTCCTTTTTGTTACTTACTTACTTTTTTAGTATACATACACCCTCGTCCAATTACAATACCTTAATTTAAAGATTTTTAACTGGATTGTCACCTCGGTCACGAACGTGACACAAATAACCCGCCAATCGCGGGTGAAGGCGGGTTACGGTCACATAATATTCACATATTCGGATTTGAAACAGACTACTCGACGACGACGACCTCAGGTTCAGGAACGAAGCCGAACGCCTTGTCGACCCCCTCCATGATCACATTCATCAAATATTTAATGTGCTCGGCGGTCGCATGATCCGTGTTGATGATCATGTTCCCGTGGAAAGGAGAAATCATGGCGCCGCCGTATGCCTTCCCTTTCAATTCAAGCCGGTCGACCAAAGCACCGACGGGAACGCCGTAATCGTAATTGTTTTTAAAGACGGATCCGCAGGAAGGATACTCGAAATGGCGCTTGCCGTTCCGGTATTCCTCAATCTGGGTCATCGGGGCGGGCAGATGGATTCCCCGGCTTTGGAGCGCCTTCGCCTCTTCAGCCATATACGAATAGAACGAAGACAGGGACGACATCCCCTCTTTGTCCTTCCAGCGGCTCAGCAGGCGGTTTGCCTGCTGCGGATCCAATTGCTCCGGTACGGCCAGCATATCCGCACCCAAAATAAGCCACGGATTCATCTGGAATATGGACTGCTTATAGCCATATTTGCACTGGCTGACATCAATCGATTGAACGGACAGGGATGGATCTTCCAAGTCCACATAATACACCGTTTTGATAATGTCGCTGATCTGCCGGTGGTTGTACTTGGCGTTCATGTAAATGCCGGCCCCCAGGCCGCCCGGCAGCAAGTAGGTAAACTCGTAACCCGGGATGTTATACATCAGGCCTGCGATCGACAGCATGGACATCGGTGTCCCCGAGGAAATAAACCATTTGTCCGGGGTAATGTCCCAATAAACCAGCCTTTTCAAAGAAATGTACAGCGTATCCTTGCGCGGATTGTCGGGAAACAAAAGATTAGAGCCCATCCCGCAGAAAAAATAGTCCAGGCCGTGGGTTCTGCATCCCTGCAGCAGCGTGATCAGCTCTTCGGCCGTTTCGGGCATAGCGAAGAAATTCGCTTCTCCGCCGATCTGATAGGACGAGTGGTTCGCAAGCGGTTCATTCCGCAAGCACAGATTTTCAAATGTCATCCGGTTATTAATCATCATGGCAAATTCTCACTTTCAACTTTCTTGTCTTTGCACGGTCCCTGGATCGGGAATCCGCGCCTCATAAGAAGCCTAACTAAATATACAGACCTATCTATTCTAATATATCGTCGGTCTTCGCGCCATGTGTCATTTTAAATATAGGAAGTATTGCGGGGAACCTCCCGGTTAATAATGGATCTAGATCCACGCCTTACTTGGAGGTAACTGAATGAAAGTACTTAAAGCCCGCTTGTCGCAAGGCTTCATGATGATCCTGCTGTCCATCGGGATGATGAACCATGTGTTTATCATTCCGTTCCTGCTGCAGAGCTCAGGCAGAGACGCGTGGATCTCGGTCACCTTGTCCATTCTGCCGCTGATGGCCGTGACTGCTATGACGTATTACGTAGCCAAACGATTGGGAAACCGCTCCATCCACGAATGGCTGAGTCAAGAATACGGCCTAGCAGCGGCCGTTCTTCTGCGCATCATCATGAGCGTTTTTTTATACATGATTTGCTTCTATACGTTGTTTGATACGACCACTTGGGCCAAAATCACCTTTTTGACCGAAACGCCGGTATCTGTAACAACCATAGTTATGCTGCTTTTATGCCTATATGCCGCGATCATGGGATTTAAACCCATTGCCATCTCCGCGGGGATTCTTCTGCCGTTCGTCGTCCTACTCGGATTTTTTATCATGACGGTCAATTTTCAAACCAAGGATTACAGCCAGCTGCTGCCGGTTCTGTCCAAAGGCTGGGGACCTGTATTTTCCGGACTGGCCAATTCATGTGCAGGTTCCTTTGAAATAATCATGTACCTGTTTCTCCAGCCAAAATTGGCGAAGGCCGCGAAAGCCTGGCAGTTATACGTTCTTGCCTTGGCCCTGACCGGGCTGACCATGGGGCCGCTGATCGGCGCCATCACGATCTTTGATCCGTATGAGGCGTCCAGGCAAATGTATCCGGCGTATGAGGAATGGCGTGTGGCCACCATTGGAAGATATGTCGCTCAGACCGACTTTTTCTCCATCTATCAATGGCTGTCGGGAGCCTTCATCCGGATTTCACTAGCCCTGTATTTTATCGTTGATGTTTGGAACATTAAAGAAAAGCTACCGCGAATTGGCGCATACGTTACCGTTGCTGGCTTGATTCTCCTTATAAGCCTGACCGGACTGAACGATACGAATTTCCTGAAAATTTTAAAACGTTTCTATTTCCCGTTTTCTGCCGCCTTCCTGGGGGCTTTAATCCTCATCTTGTTTGCTTTGGCTCTCATTTCATCCGGAAAGAAAGGAACAGAACACCATGACAACTAGTACAGAGCAGCCTCAAGTCAGCCTGGCAGATATCGATATCCCGTTCCTCCAAAAGTATTATGAGCCATGCGGCGATGTGGTCCTTCATCCCTTTTATGTAGGGGAAGGAGACCTGAAGCAGTCCATCCTTCTGATTTATTGTGAAGGCATGACGGACGAGGTCCAAATCAACCAGTTCGTGCTCCCTAGGCTTGAACAGATGTACATGGAAACAGGATTCTTCAGCAAAGACAGCATCCGGGACTATCAATCGCTGCCGCTGAAGGAAATGAAGACCCAAAATGTACTGTACGAACTCGATACCCAGGTGTTTCAGGGAATGATGATCCTGTACTTCCAGCATATGAATGCCTTCTACCAATTGAATGTCAGCAGCACCCCTTCCCGGTCTCCGGAGGAGTCATCCACGGAATCTTCCATTAAGGGGCCCCAGGATGGATTTACCGAAAATTTAAGCGTGAACCTCGCACTTGTCCGCAAGCGGCTTCGGACCCAGTCGTTATGCGTGGAAAAATTCGTCCTTTCCGAGCGGGGTCACACACAAATCGCATTGATGTACATCCGGGATATCATTAACCCGGATATCGTTGATGAAATCAGGATGAAGATTCAAAATTTCAACGGGGACGCGATTATCGGCACCACACAAATCGAAGACCTCGTTCAGGGGCGGCTTAAAAGCGTGTTTCCGCTCACCGATTATGTTGGCAGGCCGGATTATGTCGCATCCAGCCTTTTGGCAGGCCGGTTCGTCATTATGTTCGACGGTTCTCCCATGGGAATTATCGCACCCATCACGCTCTTCAGCCTGATCAAATCGCCGGAAGACTCCAATATGCCCTTTCACATCGTCTCGGTGCAAAGGTTTTTGCGGATATCGGGCCTCTTTATTGCTATGTTCCTGCCTGGATTCTACGTGGCGCTGACCACCTTCAACCTCGAGCAGATTCCGACTCCGCTGCTGGCAACCATTATGAATTCCAGAATCGGGCTTCCGTTCTCGATTCCGCTGGAATGCTTCTTGATGCTGTTCCTGTTCCAGGTGTTCCATGAAGCGGGCACCCGCCTGCCCAAATCGGTCGGCCAGACCGTAACGGTGGTCGGGGGTCTCATTGTCGGCGATGCGGCCATTAGAGCAGGAGTTACGTCTCCGACGATGGTTGTGGCGGTGGCCGTGACGATCATCGCTACCTTTACACTGGTCAATCAAATTCTTTCGGGGACGACGGCAATCATTAGGCTGTATGTTCTCCTGCTTTCTTCTTGCTTGGGCATGTTCGGATTTTTTATCGCGATGTTCTCCGTCTTGCTACACTTGGCCACGCTGGAAAACTTCGGGGTTCCTTATCTGGCTCCCGCTTCCCCCTATATCGCCAAGGATTTCTGGGAAGGTCTGTTCCGTAAGCCGGTCAAGCTGTTCAAGTACCGTCCGCGGGTGCTGCGGACGCAGGACGATACGCGCAAGGGAGAGTAACGAATGAAAGCCATCATCGTTGTTCTGGTCTGTTCCCTGCTGTTGACCGGCTGCTGGGACTTGAAGGCGGTACAGGATATGAATATCGTGACGGCGCTCGGCATCGATTACAAAAAGGACCATTATGTCGTATACGTCAAGCTGACCGATTTCTCCGCTGTCGGGACAAAGGAAGGCAGCGGGGATTCCAAACCTGCATCAACCTGGGTGGGGGTCGGCGAAGGCCCCACTGTGTTATTGGCTATCAACGATATTTACAGATCCGCCCAGCACCATACGCTGTGGACGCATGTTAAAGCGATCGTCATGACGAAATCCGCACTGGGAAAGCTGGAGGATATTTTCGACAGCCTCCTGCGTTCCAGAGAGCTGCGGTATACATCCTGGGTGTACGGAACCGATAAACCGATCGAGTCGATATTCATGGCAGATACGACGCTGAATCAGTCTCCTCTGATGCTCGAAATGTTTGAGCCTAAGGAGACCTATAAGCAGCGATCCGCGATCATGCCGATTCAGCTGCAAAAATTAGTCAACAGCATTCGGGAGCCTGCAACCAGCGTGCTGCTTCCCGTCCTGTCCGTAACGGACCGGAAATGGATGGCCAACCAAAAGGATAAAACCCCCTCCATGATGGAGCTCACAGGCGTATATGTCATCAATAAAGGAGCGAATGAGGGATGGGTCGCAGAGGAGGACATGATGGGCGCCAGATTGATCCGGTACAGCCATATGTTAAGATATCCGTTCAGCATTCCCGAAAAACACGGCCTGAAAAACACGTTGAATTTAACAGGTCCCCATACGAAAATCTCGTTGGACCCAGATACGTCTGAACGCTTAAACATAAATATCAACCTTACGGTCAATGCCACTGTATTAGAAACGCGTACCGAGGCTGGGATGTCAGAACATCAGATGGAGCAGCAGGCCCAGTCGATCCTGAAAAAGGACATCATGAAGGAGTTTAACGATGCGAAAGATAAAAATATCGACTTGTTTGGTCTTGAGGAGTGGTTATACCGCCATCACAATGATAGCTGGAAACGATACGTCTCCCGGGGGCCGATCCTTCCCAAAATAAATATTAAGGATGTGAACGTAAAAGTCATCATTAAGCATTCCAACACCTATATCACCGGATGAAATACATGGTACACCGATCCCCCTGCGCATCAAGAAGGCGTAGGGGGATCGGTGTTTTTATCGGATTACGTTCTGCCTCTCGGCTTCCCGCCACTTTACACACGGCTCCGATCAGGATAAGGTTATATATTGAAGCTGCATATACGGCCTGTAAACTATACGATAAGAAGGTACGCACATGAATTCACCAACAACCAATCACTCCCGGGTGCTGATCATGACCGCCGTCGAGGCCGAGCGGGAGGCGGTTCTTCGCGGACTCGGCAGCCCGGATTTTATCGACGTCGAGCTGGCCGGCGTCGGACCGGCCTCCGCCGCCGCCCGTACGGCTCGCGTTCTGGCCGGTAACGAATACGGCCTGGTCATCAGCGCCGGCATCGGCGGCGGATTTACGGATCGGGCCGGCATCGGCTCGATCGTCATTGCCGATCAGCTGATCGCGGCTGATCTTGGCGCGGAGACGCCGGACGGCT
The DNA here is from genome assembly GCF_002224835.1 of Paenibacillus sp. SSG-1. Classification (NCBI taxonomy): domain Bacteria; kingdom Bacillati; phylum Bacillota; class Bacilli; order Caryophanales; family Paenibacillaceae; genus Paenibacillus; species Paenibacillus sp. SSG-1. Next base: position 1,707,858 of record NZ_MBRK01000001.1, on the reverse strand, counting down.
TTCTCAGCGTGGACGAGCTTGGGTTCGGCTCTTCCCGCCTCGAGCCGGATCTTCCGCTCGTCCGCCGCCTCGAGTCAGCCATGGCTTCCGCCGGACTGGCGGTTCGAAGCGGTGCCGTCCTGACGGTCACGACCGGGACCGGCTCGGCGCAAACCGCCGCCGCGTTAAGGCAGCGGTATGAGGACGCTGCCGCGGAAGCGATGGAAGGCTTCGGCGTGGCTGAAGCCGCCCGGCTGTTCGGACTCCCCTGCCTGGAAATTCGTACGATATCGAATGCCATCGGTCCCCGGGACCGTTCCGCCTGGCGGATGAAAGAAGCTTTCGAAGCACTTGAAGCAGCAAGCTCAATCTTAGTGGAGGTATTGAAACGATGAAAATTGCATTTTCCCCTTGTCCCAACGACACTTTTGTCTTCCATGCTGCGGCGCACGGCCTCATTCCCGCCGCCCCGGAGCTGGAAGTCACCTATGCGGATATTGATATTACGAATAACCTGGCATCGAACCCGGGCAGCGACCTGGACGTGCTTAAAATTTCTTATGCCGCCCTGCCATGGGTTCTGGACGAATACGCCCTCATTCCATGCGGCGGCGCCTTGGGCCGCGGCTGCGGACCGCTTGTACTGACCAAAGGCGGCCAAGCCGACCCTTCGGAACTTAGCGGACGCCGGGTTGCCGTTCCGAGCGAAAAATCGACGGCCTACCTGCTCTTCCGCCTGTGGGCCGCCCAGAACGTACCCGGCGGGATTGGCGAAATCGTGGTCATGCCGTTCGACCAAATTATGCCTGCCGTCCGGGACGGCTTGATTGACGCGGGGCTGGTCATTCACGAAGCCAGATTCACGTATCCGTCCTACGGCTTGTCCTTGATGACGGATCTTGGCAGCTGGTGGGAAAGCGATACCGGCCTGCCGATTCCGCTCGGCGCGATCATTGCCAAGCGGTCCCTCGACCTGGACGCGATCGAAGACTGGATCCGTCAGTCCGTCGAATACGCCTGGGCCCATCCCGAAGCTTCCCGGGAATACGTGCTGAGCCATGCCCAGGAGCTGGATCCTGACGTTGCCCAGCAGCATATTGATCTGTATGTCAACGACTTTACGCGCAACCTCGGGGACGACGGATACGCCGCGATCACTTCGCTGCTGACCCGGGCGGCCGGCGAAGGCCTGGTTCCTCCGATTGATCCGGAAGCGCTGCGCAAATAAGCGGATGATCGTAACAAAAACCTATCAAATCATACAGCATAAAAACCCGCCTCCTGGAAGGCGGGTTTTATCTGTGTCAGGCATTTTAAAGACAAAGATTTTTTTAAGGAACGATCAATAATTCCGTTCCGGCTGTATCCACGGAATTCCCCCCGACCATGATCCGCACCCGGCAGGGCTGTGCCTTAAACTGCATGTCCTGATTCCAAAAAGCCAGCTCCTCGTGACCAAGTTTGAAGACTACGCTCTGCTGTTCCCCTGACGCCAATTCGATCTTCCGGAATCCCTTGAGTTCGGCGATCCTCCGGCTAATTCCAGATTCCCGCACTTGAATATATAATTGGACCGTTTCGGCGCCGCTGCGAGGCCCGGCATTAACAATCCCGACTGTTACGCTTACGTGTCCTCCAGCTTCCAACTCGCTTACCTTGATCCGATCAGTTGAAAGGGACACATTCCCGTATTCAAATGTCGTGTAGCTGAGCCCATAACCGAAAGGATATAGAGGAGAAGAAGGCATATCAACGTAATGACGCGGTCTTCCCGGATCCTTTTGATTATAGTAAACGGGCAGCTGAGCCGCGGAACGGGGCATCGAAACCGGCAGTTTCCCGCTAGGATTCACCTTCCCGAACAGAATCTCCGCAAGGGCCTGTCCCCCTTCCGTTCCAGGATACCACCCGCATAATATCGCATCGCAGTGCGCCTCAATGCCGGTTAATGCATGAGGGCGGCCTTGAATCATGACGGCAACGATCGGTACGCCCGTGGCAGCGATTCGCTCAACCAACTGTTCCTGGACACCGCCAAGAGAAAGACTGGCTAAATCTACGCCTTCGCCGCAGTCCATTTCGGAGGGACTTCCTTCTCCCACGATGGCTTCACCATTGCTGTCAAAGGCCCCGTTAAACTGACGGGCGCTGCTTCCACCGAGCACCAACACCGCCACATCCGCGTCCTGGGCGGCGGCTACAGCTTCCGTAAAGCCTGCTGTTGATTCGTCCCGGATGCCACAGCCAAGCGCAAAGACCACTTCGGTCCCTTCCGGTGCGCACGTTCGAATACCTTGTAGAACGGTCGTCCCTTTCCCTTCCCGCTGCACGCTCGTATAATCACCCAATTGGTTGTACAAGCGATCGGTGTTTGGACCGATGACTGCGATTTTCCGCTTCTCCCCTTTCGGAATGTCCAGCGGCAGCAGCTGATTCGTATTTTTAAGCAGGACGATGGACTCCCGTGCCAGCTGAAGATTGGTTTCCCGCGCTGCCGGCGCGCCTACAGCCGAAATGGCCCGGGTCTCATCTGCATATGGGCGGTCAAACAGTCCGAGCCGGAACTTGAGGCGAAGCACCCGGCTTACTGCACGATCGATCGTTTGTTCGGAGACCAACCCCTGGCTCACCGCCTTTTCCAGAGTGGAAAACGCAGTGTCCCATAAGCTCAGATCAACGCCTGCAGACAATGCGAGGGCGGCAGCGGACTCATGGCTCCCCGTCAGCGCTACAAGCCTGTCCACGGCGACGCCGTCGGCCATGACGATCCCTTCGAATCCCCATTCCTCCCGGAGAATGCCTGTTAATAGGGCATGATTGGCATGACAGGGAATCCCGTCAATTTCATTATAGGCAGCCATAAAGCCCGCCGCTCCCGCGTTTGCCCCCGCCTTGGCGCCTGGCAGATGAATCTCTCTCAGCTCCCGTTCGCCGATCGCCGCAGGCCCGGCGTTTCGCCCGCCTTGTGCAGCCCCTTGGGCACAGAGATGCTTGAGCACAACAGCCACTTTATCTGAACCCGCCAGCATTTCGGGCGTAGTCCCCTGCATTCCCCGTACGGCCGCTTCCGTAAACCGCGCAGCCAGATAAGGATCTTCACTGAAGCATTCTTCGGAACGCCCCCAGCGCGGGTCATGCAATATATCAAGAGCCGATACAAGTCCAATGTGGGCTCCCCTGCTCCGGATCTCCGCCGCGATGTATGAACTGGCGCGCTGCATCAGATTCGGATTCCAGGTGGCGCCTACGCCCAGGTTGACCGGATACAGCGTTCCGTCCAACGCCTGGTGCCCATGAGGGCACTCCTCTGTCAGCAGTACCGGTATCCCGAGGCGCGTATTTTCGACGACATAACGCTGAACCTTGTTGGCAGCTTCCGCGCTTTTCTCTGTCGGGATTCCGTTACCATAATGAACGCCGGACCAAGGATCGCTGCGGAACAATCCGTACAGCGCACCCATTCCTCCGCCGCGGGCGACCTCCTCTTTAAAAGCATCGGTCAGCGTGATCTCTTCGCCCGTACGGACATAAGCGTCCCATCCATACATCCGCTGATTCAACTGACCTACTTTTTCCTGCAGCGTCATCCGCTCGATCAAATCTTGGACCCTTTCCTCGATCGAATAACCGGGCTGCCTATATTTCTCCATCCTTAAATCTCCTTCCGATATCTCCTTCGCTACTCTCCCTCAGCCTTTTTACCGGCCATCAACCCGCGGTATTCCTTCGGAGTCATTCCCGTATACGTCTTGAAAACCGACACAAAATATTTATACTCCTTGTACCCCGCCTGGTCTGCAATCTCGAATACTTTATCATGGGTCGTCGCAAGGAGCTTCTTGGCATGGTTAATCCGTTTCTCGTTCATATACTCGGTGAAGCCCTTGCCCGTACTCTGCTTAAATATATAACTGAAATGGCTTGGCGTGATTTTCAGCCAGGAGGCAACCTCAGAAGCCTTTAAATCCATCCTGAATTGATCATCCATGTACCTCTTCGCTTTCTCGATAATCCAGTAAGACTTATCAAGCCCGCTTACGTTGACTTGGTGCTGCAGTTCCAGCATCTCGTCCAGCACTAGCTTTTGAAGGGAATGATATGAATTGTAAATGCTCAAGTCGGCAGCCGCCTTGAAACCGGCATCCATATCCGACATCCCGCTTCGGCGCAGCTGCTGGCGCAGCAGTACCCATAATTCTTCATAAATATGAAGGATATCCTCCAGTAAAAGTCCATTTTCCCGAAAAACGGCAAACATATCGGCGATAAATGCACCCAGTTCTTCAGGATCCTGTTTAAAAAGCCTGCTGACCAGCTCCCGGACAGCCGTCACCGTGTCATAGTTTGGAATCACCCTCTGGATCTCCATGGCTTCCCGGTATTCAGGAAGCAGCAGTTGCTGTCCTTCCAGAACATAATACGGCAGCAGGCTGACCGCTTCCGTGCATGCGGATGCAGCAAGCTCAAGCGTATGGAAAGGTGCCGAGACGCCGAGGTAAACGGTACCTATTTCTTCAAGGCATGCAATCATTCCGGCTAGCAGTTCATCCCAGACCGGACGCTCCTGAGAGGTTTTCACCACGATCAGCGAAATCATCAGATTTTCGTTCTTCAGGACGGATACCGATTCCAGGCAAGGATTGTCGGTAAACAGATGGTTAATCGCCTTACTCCATCGATTTTGGAGCGCTTCCAATTCATCTGACGCCGTTCCGCCAAACCGGGTATGATAATCGGCGATCTGCGAAGCCACAATACGATACTCGGTCCCCAGCAGGCAGGCGGGAACTTTGCCGGAAGCAAAACTGCTTCTTATAAGACCTGCAAACCAAAGTCTCGCTTCCTGCAGTCCCATATGCTCCTGTCGGTCGACCCGGCTGACAACTCCCTTCACGACAGCTGTCAGTTCATCGATGTCCACCGGCTTAAGCAAGTAATCCGTCACACCAAGCCGCATTGCTTGGCGCGCGTAATCAAAATCCTCATAGCCGCTGACCAGAATCATGCACACCTCCTTAAAGAGGACCTTCAACCGCTCAGCAAGCTGAAGCCCATCCATGCCGTCCATGCGGATATCTGAGAGAACGAGATCTACGCCGCCGCATTCGGCGATTCGCTGCAGCGCCTCTCTGCCATCTTCCGCTTCTCCGACAACTTCGACGCCATAATCTGCCCAATCGATCGTATGATGAAGTCCTTTGCGGATCACGGCTTCATCATCGACGATGAGCATCCTGATTTTTCTGGACTGCTCCGGGTTAACCGTCATTTTCATTCACCGCCAGGCTAAGCTGTATGTCAGCATCGGGAATCCGCAGCCGCACCCAAGTCCCGTCCGTAGAAGTCTGAACGACTTGCAGCCCGAACCCTTCACCGAAATAGATCGAAAGCCTATCGTGTATGTTCATCATGGCGCCCTCCCTGTTGACGTCCGCCCCCGCATGTTCCAGCGCGGCCTGAACTTCTTCTTTACGCTCCGGCTCCATTCCCGACCCATTGTCAACCACATCGATCCAGATTTCGCCGGTGTTTTTGTAGCATTTCACATGTACGATATACCGCGGCTTATTTTTGTCCAAACCGTGTTTGATAAAGTTCTCCACCAAGGGCTGAATGGTCGCTTTCAGAATCGGCACCTGCTCGATCCCAGCCTCCATGAACAGCGCATACTGAAGCTTGTCACCAAGGCGATTCTGCTGCAAAAACAAATACGACCGCACGAACTCCATTTCTTTATAGAGAGTCGTCTCGTAGTTCCCGTTGTCAATGCTGCTGCGGAAAAACTTCGAGAGCATCTCAATCAGCTGACTCGATTTCGACGCTTTTTCCAGCCTAGCCGTCCAGCGGATCATATCAAGCGTATTATACAAAAAATGGGGGTCCATCTGGTTCTGCATAAGCTTTAGTTCCGATTCCCGCTGACGAAGCTCGAGCTTGTATTTATGCTCAATCAATTCCTTAATCGTGACCACCATTTCATTGAATTTACGGTTAAGCTCGGCAATTTCGTCATGGGAATTGACCGGAACCCGAGCGTTATAATCCCCGTAGGTCACGCGGTTCGTCTCCTTTTTCAGGCGAAGAATCGGGCGGATAATCGTATAATGGAACCCGATGAGCGCCGTGAGTCCGAGAAGCTGTATCACAGCGATAATGAAGATCATCAATATTTTGACGCTCCGGAATTCCTGATTGACCTTCACTTCCGGAATCATCGAGATGATCGTCCAGTCCGTATTTTCGATCCGGTTATAAAGCGTCAGATACCGCTTGTCCTCTATCCTCGCCGTAATAAAGCCATCTTTGCTGTTCTCAAGCTCATTCATCAGCGCGTTGTCCGGCACATAGGCATCCGGCAAATGATGCTTCGATTCCATAATCATCTGCCCCTGATCCCCAACGATGAACACGCTCCCGCTGCCCTCCTCGAAAATCCCTTTTTCCAGAAGCTCTACGATACTCGCCTCATCCAGACGAATGATCAAGCTGCCCAGAGGTTTAGTAATTTCGCTGTACGAGTTAAGCAAGCGAAACAAGGACAGCACGCGGGCATGTCCGTTCCATCCGCTGTTCAGCTCATATCCTTCCGTCCAGACGATCCCCCCCTTCCGCTGCCTTGCCAGCTCCATCCACCGCGACTCGTCCCCGTAGAACGGTTCTCCCATCCCGATAAAACTCCCGTTCAATCCGGAAATTTCAATCGAACGGATGTAGCTCTTCGACATCAGCTGGAACGTCAGAAAGTCTTCGATCTTCCGCTTGAGCTCCGTCTTTTGATCGCTCGTCAGCGGAGGGCTGCTTCTTAGAAAAGTTCTCATATCCGGGCTGAGAATCAAATAATTGGCAATGTCCTTCACCATCGCGGTCTGTTCTTCAAGCTGGTTCGTTACATTGTCCAAATTGCGTTTGGTCGAGTTGATAAAGCGCTCTTCCAGGATCTGATTAAATTGATGCTGAACGACGACCCCAACGCCGAGAGTCGGCAAAAGGACGAACAGCAAAAATATGACAAGCGCCTTTTTTTTCAAGCTGAAATTGCCTAGATGCCTTCTGAAGCTTGTCTTCATGCGATCTTCTCCTTCAGGCTGCCCTGCGCATCACCCTTTGACTGCCCCTGCCGTCATACCGCTTACCAGCTGCTTCTGCAGCAGCAGATAGAAAATAATAATTGGGATCAGGGCAATCGTAAGCGCGGCCATCTGCAGTGTCATACTGGCCGTTTCGATGCCGGCAAAGTTAGAAAGGCCCAGAGGCAGCGTCTTTAGGGAACCCGAAGTAATGAGTACAAGGGCAAACAAATATTCATTCCAGTTATAAATGAAATTTAGTATCACGACCGTAGCCAGGGCTGGTCTTGTGATCGGAAGAAGAATCGACCAGAAAATACGATAAATTCCTGCACCGTCCATGACCCCCGATTCTTCCAGATCCTTCGGAAATCCCCGCATGAAGCCTTCCAGGATAAACACGGTCAAGGAAAGATGGAACGCCGTATAGGGCAGAATCAATGCTAACCGCGTATCCAGCAAATGTACCTTTTGCATGATCAGGAAGATCGGAATGAGTGTCGCGTGAATAGGTACCAGCATGCCTAACAGAAACAACCCATACACGGTACCCCGCAGCTTAAACGTAAACCGCGACAAAAAATAAGCGGCGAGCGAGCCGAGCAGGACCGTGACGGCCAACGACACGAAGGTAATGATGATGCTGTTCAAAAAGTACGTGTTCATATTGGCAACTTTCCAGGCACCGGCATAGTTGGAAAACTGCAAATGCGACGGGAGCGAAAACGGACTTCTGGAATATTCCTGCTCTTCCTTAAACGAATTGACGACCATCCAAAATAACGGAACTATATTTATAATAGCGAACAGGCTCAAAAAAGTGTATGCAATTATATGGAACAGTTTGGACTTTCTGACCAAGGGATAACCTCCTTCCTTTAAGCGTTCTTTTCTCTTCCGAGTCGGTTTAACAGACTTATGACAATCAAACTGAACAGTAGAATCAGGATCGAAACGGCACTCCCATATCCGTAGCGCATATTCATAAAGGCGCTATTGTACATGTAAATCGTCATGACCTCGGTCTGATGGGCAGGACCGCCTCCGGTCATGATCTGAATAAGATCAAATACACGGAAAGAGTTGCTGATGCTGTAAACAACGCCCACCATAATCGTCCCGCGGATCATCGGAATCGTTATGCGCAGCGTACGCTTTAGACCGGTCGCCCCGTCCAGTTCGGCAGCTTCGTTAACCTCGTCTGGAATGTTCTGCAATGCAGCCAGAAAGATAACCATATAGAGTCCGCAGTTTTGCCAAATGTAGGCGATGCTGATGGACAGCATCGACCATTTGGAATCGCCCAGCCAATTCTGCTTCCAGCTCTCTGCGCCGAATAAACCGAGGACATTGTTCAGCATTCCGTATTCCGTGTTGTACACCATCCCCCAGATCATGGACACCATGACCGAAGAAATGACGACGGGCATGAAACCTATTGTCCGGAAGAATCCGGATCCTTTCATCTTGCGGTTAAGCAAAAGGGCGAGCACAAGCCCGAGCGGGATCTGGCCCGCCAGCCCTGTTACCATGATGATGAGATTGTTTTTGACTGACAGCCAAAAAATGTCGTCCTTCAAAATATCCAAGTAGTTATCCAAGCCGACAAAGCTCATGGAGCCGATGCCGTTCCAATCCATTAGCGAGTAGTACAGCGACAACCCGATCGGAACGATGGCGATTCCCAGGTAGATGAGAAGCGCAGGAAACAAGCCAAGAAAGATAGCTAGCTTCGTCCCTTTTAAGGTGTGCATATGTGGTCCCTCCTTTTCTTCACCCCACTCATGCGATCTGATAAAAGGAAGAAAACCCGGTAGCCCAGGTTTCCTTCACGTTTTTCATCTCAGACACGAACAGGCTCACAGTGCCATTCTATTTCATGTTATCGAAAGCTTCCTGAACATCCTTGGCTACCTGCTCCGGAGTCCCATGGCCAACAGTTAGCGCCTGCAGGCCGTTTTGCATGACGTCAACCACCTGTGTCGGAATCACACTGTCGAATACTGGAGCGGTTCCCTTACTGGTGAGTTCCATCATTTCTTTCAAATACTTGCTTGCATCTGCGGGAATGTCCACCTTTGCAGGAACAACGACCCCGCTGCTGATCAGTTGTTTATACAAATCCTCGTTCACAAAAAACTTCAGAAACTCCTCGGCGGCCTGCTGCTTTTTCTCGTCCAGTCCGCTTTTAATCCCGATGCCGTACTGAACGACTCCGGCGCTCTTGGCAGGATCACCTTTTCCGCCATCCACTTTCGGGAACAGCGCGATTCCGAACTTGTCCCCTTCATCGTTTTGGATACGAATGCGGCCGTCAACGGTTGAAGAGGAAATATGCATTGCCGCTTTTCCCTGGATAAAGTAATCCTGGGCCTGCACCGTATCCATATTGTTAGCGTCGGTATTAAACGCTTTCAGTTTGCTGAGCTCATCAATGACGGAGATCGCCTTGACGAAATCCGGGTCGGTAAATTTGGCTTCCTTGTTCATCACTTTCGTCAAGAAGTCGCTGCCCGTAAACCGGTCACCGATGATGGACAGGTAAGAGGATTGCAGCGGCCATTGCTCTTTATTTCCTAAAGAAATCGGCGTTATTCCCGCGTCTTTCAGCTTTTTCACCGCATCGATGAATTTCTCATAGGTATCCGGGAATTGGTCGTAGCCCACTTTGGCCAACATCTCTTTGTTATAGTAGATAATATCCACGAATGTCTGCTTGGTAGGGATGGCGTATTGCTGGTCGCCAACTTTAAAGCCGGCCAGCGCGCTTTCTGGAAGAATGCTGTTCCACTGGTCCATCATGTCATTGATCGGTGCAAGCAGTTTACCGTCTACAAGCGGGGCCAGATCCGCTCCCGGCCATAACACGTCGATGTCGGCCAAATTGTTGCCTGCAGCGAGGGTACGCAGCTTGGTCTTGTATTGGGCAGAAGGCACGCCGTCCTGCTTAATGATGATATCGGGATGCTGCTTTTCGAACTCTTCGATCCGTTTCTTATACACATCATTGTCCACGTTTGGCGATGTCCAAGGATGCATCATGGTCAGCGTCACTTTCCCGTTCTTGGCATCTGCTCCTCCGTCCGCCTGATTATTGCCGCATGCGGCTGTAATCACCATAATGACGGCAACCAAACCTGTCATCAGCCATTTCAATCGATTCTGTGATTTTTTCATACCTTTCCCCTTCTTTTCATATAAAGTAGTATTCTCGAATACCGGAGCTGTCCTACACCAAAGATTCGCTCAAAATATGCTGCACCAGGTCATCCAGCGGAACGGTAGCCAGCGCAATCGCCGTATCCGTCACGCCGTAATAAATATAGAGAAGTCCGTCTTTTACCACGTTGCCGGTCGGGAAAATGACGTTCGGGATTTGGTAGCCAAATTTCTCGTAATAAGTTTCCGGCTCCATAATATAATTTTTCGTCCGGGCGATGACTTTCTCCGGTTGTTCCAAATCCAGCAGCATCGCTCCAACGCGGTACACCGTGTCCTCGTCCACCCCATGGTAAAGGACCAGCCAGCCGTGATCCGTACGCACCGGAGGGGTGGAACCGCCGATTTTTTTAGATTCCCACTCCGGATTTTCGGCTTTGGCGAGGAGCACAGGCTCGTCCCAGTGGATGAGGTCTTCCGAGCTTGTGATCCACATCGCGGCTTTTTCCGTGCCGTAAGCTTCCCCGACATATTCTTCAGGACGCCGAAGAAGGTAGTATTTCCCGTTTATTTTTTCAGGGAACAGAATATTGTCGCGGTCATTGATATCCAGCGGCGTCGTGTCCGATACAAACTCCCAGTCCAAGAGATTGTCCGACTTGAGTATAGAGGAACGGGTTAGCCAGTGTCCCTCCTCTTCGCCCCACCCGTCCGGATAGGAAGGTATGGAACGCTCAGGTACACCCGAACCGGTCGGATAGTAGCTCATCGCGCATGGGCGCAGCGCGTAATTCAAATAGTACGTGCCCTCAATCTTGACAATCCGCGGGTCCTGAACACTCCCGTAAGGAAAACCGAGCATGTCCGGTGTGATAATCGGTTCATCCTTGACATGGGTGAAATGGACACCGTCCTCACTTTCGAGAAGCCCCAGCACGTTTTTGCACGGAGTCAATGATTCCGCCGTCCGTTCTATCATGTAGAATTTGCCGTTATCCATGATTACCGCCGGATTGAATACGGTTACTTTTCTCCAATTATATATGCCCGGAACGACGATCGGATTTTCCGGATGTCTTGTGATCTTCATAGGTAAAGCCTCCTTGTAAGCCCTTTATTTTCTCGTCACGGTTATTATAGCTCCCGGCCAAAACACAAAATATCCCATAAACTTTCGAAAACATCCGAATAATGCAGATCGTTTTACTTATGTCAGTTATAAATCACGGAGAGCAAACAAAAACCGCCCCTTGCTGCGATGTCCGGGTGACATCGCTTTACAAGGGACGGTTTTGTTATTGTTGTATGCACGAGAACAAGTCAGCTGCTCTAATCCGGGAAACTCCCCGTTTATCTGAAGTCCTTCGGAATTCTGCGCGCTACCCCGGTCAGGATCGCCGCCTGAACCACCGCTTTGCGGATTTCGATCACAACCTGCTCGTTAAAAATACTCGGGATGATGTACAGCTCGTTCAGCTCCCCGCCCGAGACGACCGAAGCGATCGCCCGCGCCGCCGCCAGCTTCATCGGTTCGTTGATGCAGCGGGCCCGGCAGTCAAGCGCTCCGCGGAACAGGCCCGGAAAGACGAGCACGTTGTTGATCTGGTTCGGATAATCGCTGCGCCCGGTCGCGTAGACCCGGGAATGCGGAATCGCCTCTTCCGGCGACACCTCCGGCTCTGGATTCGCCATCGCAAAGACGATCGGATCCGGCCCCATGCTGCGGATATCCTCCCCGTTCAGCAGATTGCCGCGCGATACGCCGATGAATACGTCGGCCCCTTTGATCACCTCTTTAAGCGAGCCTTCGTTCGCTTCGACCTGCGGCTGGTCTGCCAGCCACTGCCACATCGGATGGCTGTATGTACCTCCCCTGACGATTGCGCCTTCCCGGTCAACCGGAACCAGCTTCGTTACGCCGGCGCTGAGGAGCATTTTGCAAATGGATACGCCCGCCGCACCGATGCCGTTCACGACGACCCGGATATTCTCCATCCGTTTGTTGACCACCTTCAAGGCGTTCAAGAGACCGGCGATGACGACCACAGCCGTACCATGCTGGTCATCATGGAATATCGGCATATCCAGCTCCTGGGCCAGCCGCGTCTCGATTTCGAAACAGCGCGGAGAGCTGATGTCCTCCAGGTTGATGCCGCCGAAAATCGGGCTGATCGCCTTGATCGTCCGGATAATTTCCTCCGTGTCCGTCGTATCCAGGCAGATCGGAAACGCATCGACGCCGGCAAGCTGCTTGAACAGCATCGCCTTGCCTTCCATCACGGGAGCCGCCGCATGCGGACCGATATCCCCAAGTCCGAGAACGGCTGTACCGTCGGTAATGACCGCTACCGTATTGCGTTTAATCGTGAGCGAATAAGCCTTATCCTGGTCTTCGTGGATCGCAGTGCACACTTTGGCCACGCCCGGCGTATACACACGCGACAAGTCGTCCCGGTTTTTGATCGGCAGCGTCGGCTGAACCTTGATTTTGCCTCCCAAGTGAACGAGAAAGGTCCGGTCGGACACGTTGATCAGCTTGATGCCGTCATGCTGCTTCAGCGATTCAACGACGCGGTCCTCCTGCGTGTCGGCCACCTCAACCGTAATATCCCGCACAGAAGAATCCTTCCCGGGGCGGATGACGTCGATGGAGGTGATGTCCCCTCCCGATTTACTGATCGCGGCTGCGACATCTCCAAAAGTTACCTTCCCGTGATCCAGCTCAACCCTAAGAATAATACTCGTATTCGCCATGATGCATCCTCCTGATTCAAGGTTTAAAAATAGTCACCCGTGCTGTTAAAGCCATTTGTCCGAAGTCTGACGACCCGGCTTTGTAACCGATTGCAATTCTATCATAAGCTGATCCATATTCAGGCCAAAAGCTCGTCCGGTTTTGACTTTTCGGATCGAAACCGCCCGCAACATATCTTAACAATAACCGCGAAACTGCACAAGCGTCAGACGTATCCATTAAGATCGGGAGTAACTCAGCGCGCCCACCGGCGCAGCTTCGCCCGTGTATAGTTTATATACGCTTGAGCCGTTACACGCTGCGTTTCATATGTACCTGGCTGACCGATATGCCAAAACCGGCTTCCTTCAGCACGCCCGTCAGCATCGTTTCGGACCCGGGAATATTGACGGTACGTAGGGTCAGTCCAAGGCTGGACGGCCCAAACACTTCACTTAGGAGGCCCTTCATCAGCGCCAAAGCGTCTTCGCTTTGCCCGCCCAGAACCTTGCATTGAAAGAGCGACGTGGAGGTATGCGTCCCCTGATCATCGAAGCCCCTTTTATACAATGCATAACCGGCAGGCTGACCTTCCGGATCGAACGCGATCAGCGATTCGCCGTTCACGATGCTCTCCCATTGCGTCTGCCAAGGCTGGTTACTGACCGTCACTTGCAGCCTTTGGATATCCTGCGGAATGCCCCTGTGGAATTCGTACTCCCCGGAACCGCCGCCGGTCAGCGCTTCATCTTTCAGGCTTTTGCATTCATAGAAGAAGAGATCGTCAATGACCTCATATCCCATCCGCTCGTACAGCGATATGGCCGGCTTGTTATCGCTCAGCGCTTCGAGCAGGGCGACATCCGCACCCTCCGCTTCGTACAGCTCAAGGCTGGCTTTGATCAGCAGCTTGCCGATGCCTTTGCCCCGATACGCCGGGATGATCCCCGTTCCCCCGTTCCATGCTGTCTTCACACCGCCGGTATTCCGCAGACCGTTCATGACAAAACCGACGGGAATACCGTCCACACAGCCGACGATCGACTGGGCGAGCGACAATCCTTGATCTGCACTTCTCTTGAGGAGCATTTCCATGCTCATCGTGATGGGGACCGAATACCCCTTAAACCCTTCGTTCCAAAGATCCGTAAGCTCGGCAGGCGAAAATTCACTCATCCTTCTCATGATTACATTCATTTTCATTCATTCCCCACTTTCTGCAGATCTAACTACATAGAATGAACTAAAGAATGAATGTTATAGGCCGTATAAGCAACAGGAAGTTCAATACACAGCTTTAGTTCAATCTATATACATAATGAATAAAATGTGAAATGAACGCAATCATTTTGTAACTTTCCCTTCGGTGCCCTATGATAAAGTATGACATGGTAAACTTATGTTTCACCGATCAACAATGTCTGGAGGCAGCTAAAGAATGCGCACATACATCTCAGGAAGTTCATACATAGCCGTTAACAACAGCGCCGCTCACCTGCCTGGAATGCCGGGTAAGCCGCTATGATTCACCTCTCGCCGAATGAAAAAAGATATATGCCGGGACTGGACGGACTCCGGACCCTGGCTGTTTTCGCTGTCATTTTATACCATCTGAACGTCGGCTGGGCGCCGGGGGGACTGCTTGGCGTCAGCATATTTTTCGTCCTGTCCGGATATTTGATCACCGATCTTCTTACCGCCGAGTGGCGAAGGAGCGGAACACTGGACCTGAAGCAGTTTTGGATCAGACGGTGCCGGAGGCTGCTTCCCGCCATGATCGTCATGCTCGCTGCCGTGACCGCCTGGGTGACATTGGCGCGGCCGTCTACGATGCCGGTTTTAAAGGGCGACGCGATCTCGTCACTCTTTTATGTCAACAATTGGTATCTGATCTACCACCAGGTTTCGTACTTTGAAAAATTCGGGCCCGTCTCGCCGCTCGGTCATCTGTGGTCGTTATCGGTTGAGGAGCAGTTTTACGTACTGTGGCCGCTGCTTATGCTGATCGGTCTGAAGCTCGCCCCGCGGCGGGGAAAAATGTTTCTGTTCATGCTCTCGGCCGCAGCGGTGTCTGCCCTGGCGATGCTGGTCATCTACGATCCGGGGACGGATCCCAGCCGTGTTTATTACGGGACGGATACCCGGGCGTTTTCGCTCCTGATCGGTGCCGCGCTCAGCATTATTTGGCCCAGCCGCAAGCTGTCTTCCCGGATCGACCGGTTCTCCAGGCGCTTGCTGGACGGCATAGGCATAATCAGCTTAGCAGCGATTCTGGTCATGATCTGGACCACTAACGAATACGACGCATTCCTGTACCCCGGCGGCTTGGTCCTTCTGTCGCTGGCCGCGGCAGCAGCCGTGGCCGTGCTCGCCCACCCGGCAAGCCGGGTCGGCCGTCTGATTGGCTGCAAGCCGCTGCGATGGCTCGGCGTTCGCTCCTACGGCATATACATATGGCATTATCCAGTAATCATTTTAACCACAACAAACGGAGCCGGAGACGTGAGCGTCCCGAAAGCCGTATTTCAGGTGGCTGCCAGCATTGCGCTGGCTGCGCTGTCGTATACATTGATCGAAGAACCGATCCGCAAAGGATTATTGGGAAAAGGGTGGAAGAAGCTGCGATCCGGCAAACTGGGCGTAGATCAGATTCCGCTGAAGGGCTGGATTACCGGGGCTACCTTACTGCTGCTGGTCATTATCTCCTGCACGGGCATCGCCCGGACACCGGCGGTGGCATCCACCGTCCAAGCGCTCGGCCCGGCTTCCGGAGCTGACGGCTCCAGCCCGGTGTCACAGGAGGTTTCCGCTGCCGGGGACGGCACTGGAAATGCGGATGCCCCTGCTTCCGGCCAGCAAACCGCAAAAGGCGGCGATCATCACGACGCCGGCCCGGCGGAAACCTCTGCCGGCAGTCCCGCCGACGTGCAAACGCCTCCTGCAGCCCAGGGCCAGCAGCCTGCGGATGATGCAGCTTCGGGCACTACAGGCCAGGCCGAAGATCCGCCTTCCGCCGGCGGCAAAGCAACTTCGTCCGCGAATCCCGTAGGCGTGGCCGGCACGACTCCCGCCAAATCCGGCGAGCCGGGAGGGAGTTCGGGCAAGGCGTCCGGGCAAGGGGCCGGCGCAGCGGGAACGAACGCCCCTCCTCCGGTCAAGCGGAATCTGGCGGTGAGCGCCATCGGCGATTCCATCCTGGTGGACGCCGCCCCATATTTGCAGCAGTACCTTCCCGGCATCGTCGTCGATGCCGAGATCGGCCGGCAAATGTCCGAAGCGCCGGACATCGTGGAGCGGCTCCGGGCGGAAGGCAAGCTCGGCGACTACGTGGTGATCGAGCTCGGAACCAACGGCGCCTTCAGCTCCAAGCAGCTTTCCCGGCTTCTCGACTCGCTGAAGGACGTCCGGCAGGTCGTGCTTGTAAACACCCGGGTGCCGAGAAACTGGGAAAGCACGGTCAATACGGCGCTCCGAAAGGCGGCCGATGCCCATGACAATACGACGCTGCTCGATTGGTACGAAGCGAGCAGCGGACAGTCCTTCTTTACACCCGACGGAGTCCATCTCAAGACGGATGGAGCCAAACTGCTGGCATCGCTGATCACAAATGCCGTCGGAACCAAGAAGTGACCAGTCTCACGAAACGTTTGTGTTTAAAGCCTTTGAGAAATACACGTATTGGAACTCATACATGACTGTTACCTTTTAGTGGTTCGTCAGGCACTGCCGCACAGCCGGGCACGGAAATGATCCGTGCCCGGTTTTTTCGGTTTATTTTCAATGGAGCCGTCTCCCTCACGTTCCCCCACCTAACTGTACATATTGAATAAACAGTTCACAATTTGATATGATAATGAAGGATTACCATCAATGAATGTAGAGAAGGAGAGATCACCATGGCTACGATTCGTTTAGGCAAAAGCGATCTGCATATTAATCCGATTGGGCTCGGAGCCAACGCTGTCGGCGGGCATAATCTGTATCCGAATCTGAATGAAGAGACAGGCAGGGACGTGGTCCGGACCGCCCTCGACCTCGGGGTGAATTTCCTGGATACCGCGTTCATTTACGGTCCCGGCCGCTCCGAAGAGCTGATCGGCGAGGTGCTGAAGGAGAAAGGCAGAGCGAAAGCCGTCCTCGCGACCAAAGGCGCGCACAAGTTTGTGGATGGCAAAGTTGTGATGGACAATTCGCCCGCCTTTTTGCAGCAGTCGGTCGAAGACAGTCTAAGACGCCTGCAGACGGATTACATCGACCTGTTCTACATCCATTTCCCTGATGAGCAGACGCCGAAGGCTGAAGCCGTCGGAGCGCTGCAGAGGCTGAAGGAACAGGGTAAAATCCGGGCCATCGGCGTATCGAATTTCAGCATCGACCAGCTGAAAGAGGCAAACGTGAACGGCTATGTGGATGTGCTTCAATCGGAATACAACCTTTTTGCCCGGGACGCGGAAAAGGAGCTGCTTCCATACTGTGAAGCGAATGGCATCTCGTTTGTCCCTTATTTCCCGCTGGCTTCCGGCCTGCTAGGCGGCAAATATACGAAGGACACCACGTTCAGCGATTTCCGCGCGAACAATCCGCGCTTTCAAGGCGAAGCTTTCGCCCGGAATCTGGACAAGGTGGATCGACTGCGGCCGATCGCTTCGCAAAAGAACGTCGAAGTGGCTCATGTGGTGCTGGCCTGGTACCTGAAGCAGCCGGCCATTGACGCTCTGATTCCGGGAGCGAAAAAACCGGAGCAGGTGAAGGAAAACTTGAAGACGTTGGATGTTCAATTAACGGATGCTGAAGTCGAAGAGATCAGCGGTATCTTTAAATAATCCGCGGGGACCATCGGCGAATGAGCCGGTACTGCGAGAAAGACGCGGCTTATCTGGCTTCGGATGTATATATTTTTTGATCTCTTCAACAAAAGGAGCTGCTTTCAGGGCGATCCGTCCTAAAAGCAGCTCCTTTGCTGTCATCCACCAATTACACAACGAGCCCGTATTCCCTCCGCCGTTCAGCCAATGACCCCTCGATAATCCGGTCCAGCAGGGCGGAGAAGGACAGCCCAGCGGCCTGCGCGCTCTTGGGCAGCAGACTGGTCCGGGTCATACCAGGCAGCGTGTTGACCTCCATCACGTAAGGAATGCCCTGGTGGAGCATGACATCCACCCTCGCGTACACGCTGCATTTGAGCACGCGGCAGCTGAGCTCGGCGGCCCGGCGGACCCGTTCGGCGGTATCCGGTTCCAGGCTCGCGACGACTTCTTCGCACTCCCCTTCTTCGTATTTGGACGTGTAATCGAAAAACTCCCCGTTCGGCTGGATCGCCAGAACCGGAAGGTACTCGCCGTTCAGCAGGCTGCACGTGATTTCCTCACCCTCGATGTACTGCTCGAGGATCACTTCATCGTCCCAGTGGAAAGCGCGCTCCACCGCTTCCCGCAAGCTCTGCTCATCCCGCGCCAGCGTCACGCCGACGCTGGAACCGCCGCTGTTCGGTTTGACGACAAGCGGATAGAGCGGTTCCGAGGCGAGCACTTTCTCCAGCTCATCCGGACTCGTCAGCAGCGTCCAGTCAGGTGTCGCTACACCCTCGTAACGGAGCAGCTTCTTTGCCGTATTTTTGTCCATGCACAGACTGCTCGCCAAAACGCCGCTGCCGGTGTATGGAACACCAAGCGTCTCGAGCGTGCCCTGGATCGTTCCGTCTTCCCCGTATTTGCCGTGCAGGGCGATCACGGCCATGTCGATACCGGCCAGCTGCTGCGGCAAATCCCGTTTCCTCGTAATTTCGATCGGCCGGACTTCGTATTTGGCGGGATCCAAATGCGAGATGATCTCCCGTCCCGTCATCAGCGACACCTCCCGTTCCGAGGAATCTCCGCCCATAATTACGCCTACTCTTAACATCCGTTCTCCTCCATTCGTCTTTGGACCGCCTTTCCGATCACCTGAATGCCGTGGACAAGTTCTTCATCGCTCACCCGTGAAAAACCGATCCGCAGCGTTCCCTCGCCCTGACCGTCCGTATAGAACACATCTCCTGCCGTAAACACCACGCCTTGTTCGTAACAATCCCGCAGAACATCCCTTGAGCGGATGCCGTCCTGCAGCTCAAGGAACAGATGGAGCCCGCCGGTTCCGGTTAACCTTTTGTGCGGTATATACTTGCGGCAGCACTCTACCGCCAGCTCGTGCTTATGCTTGTATTCAGATTTCGCCCGCTTCAAATACTTCTCAAAATTGCCGTTATGAAAATATTGATACAGCACCGCCTGATCCAGCGTAGAGGTGTGAATGTTTCTAGCCCGCTTGACGCTGACCAGCGCATCGATCAGCTCCCTGTCCGCCGCGATCCAGCCGATGCGGATGCCCGGGAACAATATTTTGGAAAAGCTCCCGAGGTAAATGACGCTGTTTCCATCCCCGCCGAAGGCCGCCAGCGGGGCCATGTGCGAACCCGAATAGCGCAGCTCCTCATTAAAGCCGTCCTCGATCAATGGAATATGGTGCTTTGCCAGCAGGCGCAGCACTTCGACCCGCTTTTCGGCTGACATCACGATCCCGGTCGGGTTGTGATACGACGGGGTGAGGAACGCCAGACCGAAGGAGTTCTCGGTCAGCGCCCGCTCCATCTCGCCGATATCGATCCCGTCCTGCTCCATGCCGATCCCGGTAATGTCATATCCTTGAAGCCGGGAAATTTTGATGGCTGTATGATGAGTCGGGTTTTCACACAAAATATGCTTTTCATTCACGTTCAGCGAGGACAGAATGATATCATAAGCTTCCGTGAACCCGTTCGTGATCAGAATATCTTTACCGTCCATGTCGACGCCTTTCGTTTCCATATAACCCGTCAAAGACTCGATCAACGGTTTGTATCCTTTGGCATAGCCGTAGTTGAGCAAAATTTCCCCTTCGATCGCCATCCGGTCCAGAAAAGCGCGCTTCACGTTGGCCAGGTCGAAGAGCTTCTCGTTGGGGGCGATGCTCGCGAAGTTAATCATCCCCTTCTCCCCGCGCAGGTCGCGCTTCATCAGATCCAGATCCGTGGCCGCTTGTGCCACCGGGCTCAAATGCTGCTGCCAATCCACATGCCAGGAAGGTACCGAAGCGATGCCCACTTTGGAGACAAAGGTTCCTTTGGAGCGGACGGTATAAATGTACCCTTCCTCCTCGAGCTCGGTGTACACCGCCACCAGTGTGTTGCGGCTGATATTCAGCATCGTGCTGAGCTCCCGCGTCGACGGCAGCTTCTGGTCCACCCTTCCCTTGCCCTTGGTGATCCACTGCTTCAAGTATTCTTTGACCTGCACCGTCAGCGGCCGGCCTTCTGTAATTTTAAAATCCGTAAACATAACGTTATTCCCCCCGTACCTATCTTCACACAATCCGCTGCCTGATAAAAGATCCACCGGACGGCGTTTTCCGGCCCGGCGTGGTTTAGTTTGTCCGCAGGCCATGATACCGGCTCTCGCCGAACCGCTTCGGCTGTCCTCCTTCTCAGGATGCCCGAAAGCCGGAGGCCGACTCACCCGCCTTCATTCATTTGTGATCTGGGCGCTTTCCTGAGTTTGCCCAAGCCAACAGAAAGACCGCCGGGCAGCCTGCCCAAGCGGTCTGTTCATACATTCAGCGGTTTGGCGCTCGCCTCTCACCAAGGCTTTAACGCCGCTATTCCGTAACGGTTTCGATCTTCGGCTCGGTCGCGAGGGCCACATTCCCGGATACCGCCCGGGAAATCATGCAGGAGCCTTCCGCTTTATGCGCCAGCCTGTCCGCCGTCTCCACATCTTTGGCCGTTGCTTCACGGGCCAGCACGATATGCGGCTTGTGCGTAATGCTGACGTACGTAAAAATGTTGTCCGTCACATCCACGATGCCTTCGGACTCCAGCGAAAGCTCATGAACCGGAAGGTGCGAGCGCTCCATCATGGCCGCCAGTGTGATTAAGTAGCAGGTAGCGGCGGCGCCGAGCAGCATTTCGTCGGGGTTCGTCCCGACGCCCGGGCCTCCCATCTCTTTCGGGATGGAAATTTGTGTACGGAGATTGCCTGCTTCGATCTGTCCATCGCTGTTGCGTCCGCCGTTCCAGCCGGCCTTTAACACAAATGAATGTTTCACAGTCCAGTCGCCTCCTGTAATTCAGAGCGGACAGGCTGCGGTTCGTCAGAAGCGATGCCATTCGCTTTATAGTTAAAGCGCTGGCGGTAGCCGCATTTTCTGCACAGCTCCTCCACGACCTCGCGCCGGGAAAAACCGTCGACGATCCGGTTTGCCCGCTCGCTTTCGATAATTTCGGAAAATGGGGTCTTGTGGATGTTGCCGAGATTAATGACGCCTTCCCCGTCAAGGCAGCAGGGGATCACTGTTCCATCCACCAGGACGCCGGCCTGATTGCGGAGTCCATGGCAGAAGCCCCGGCTGAGGTCCTCCTCCTCCGTCAGGTCCGGCCATTTAAATTCGTGGTCCATATTGATGTAGATCCGGTCCGCAATTTTGATGCCTTTGCCGGGAACGATTTTTTCCTCGATTTTGTAATCCAGGTTAAACTCCTTCTCAATGTACTCCAGCATTTCCCGATTACGGCTCCGCTCCAAGTTCGTTGCGTTGTCCGGGTCGAGATTCCACAGCCGCAGCGATACGATCATGCCCGATTGGGACACCGCCTCTTTGACAAAGGTAAGCACTTTGGAGATATAGCCGTTCTTGTCTTGGGAACCGACATGCCCGTCAAAGCTGTGCAGGGAGAAATTCATCTGCCGCAGCGCCGGCTTGTTCAGCAGCTTCCGACCTGCCTTGTGCAGCAGCGTGCCGTTGGACGTGATGTTCACTTTAAACCCTTTCTCATGGGCGATATCCAGCAGCTGGTCAATGTGCGGATGAAGCAGCGGTTCGCCTTTGACGTGAAAATAAATATATTCCGTGTGGGGTTTAATCTCATCCAGAGTATGCGTAAATTGCTCAATCGTAATATAATTGGTCGCCCGGTGCGTCGGCGGACAAAACGTACAGGCCAGATTGCATTTGCTCGTCAGTTCGACGTAAAACTTTTTGAATTTTTTCATGATGGAAGCTCCAGTCTGATCCTTAAAAGTTACCTTCTCAACCTATTATATTAGAACATCCTTCCGAAGCAAACGTAAACCGTATTTTTGACAAAGGACAGCCTTAATCGCTTGGATCTGACAATCGGGGTTATTTCCGGGCCCGGCCTGCTCATATGCTGATATATGCCGCGGGCTTTTTCGATCATCAATAAACGGCAAGGAGGGATGAACGGGGTGATTACGATTGGAAGCGGCGGGGAAACGGTGAACCCGTCAGGATGGCCAGATTTGTGGAGGGAAATTTACGACAGGAAGATGAGGAGCACGACCGCATATCATTACGAATCGCCGGCCCACTTGGTCTTTGAGCTTAGGCTCCGTGAAGCGATCGTCAGAGCGGCAGCCGACTTAAACCGGAGCGGGGTGCAGTTTGAAACCTTCAAAAATTCTCACTGCAACGAAGCGTACTGGTACTTGAACCGGCGCGGCGGCTTCGAGCTCAAGCCCCATGTTACGCCTGCCCAAGGAATCCAGGACATCTTCGTGAACGGCTGGGCGTATGGCTTCGAATGCGCGACGGGGATCGTGATCGTGTTGTACAAGGGTGTGCTCGATTGTATTCGGGAAGACGACTTCAACCGTCTGTTCGCGAATCTGCTCCTGTACGACTGGCATTACGACAGCGACCTGGGATTGATTGAAAAAACGGGTTCCCGGGATTCCTATCCGGGCGACGTCCGGTATTTTAAAAATCCGGATGTCAACCCCCATCGGATCGAGTGGCAGGGTGAAAATACGATCCAAATGGACGACGACCTGTACTACGGTCACGGAGTCGGTATTGTCACTTCA
This sequence comes from Paenibacillus sp. SSG-1, assembly GCF_002224835.1. NCBI lineage: Bacteria > Bacillati > Bacillota > Bacilli > Caryophanales > Paenibacillaceae > Paenibacillus > Paenibacillus sp. SSG-1. The sequence continues at coordinate 1,685,023 of NZ_MBRK01000001.1, read as the reverse complement.
GGCGAAATCATCAGTACGCTCAACCGGTACCGGATTCCAGGCAGCAGCCGTTCCGCCTATTTGACCGACCAGATCATCCATCCGGATTTTCTGTATTTGTCGGGATTCGCCGCCGGCGGGCCACCGGCCCCCACCAACTGGCAGCAGCAGCCCTACAGGGAGAACGGCATCACCGCTTCCCGGATCGGCAGCCGGGTCTATCTTCGCTATTAAGTCTGCAGCGCAACGGCCCTTGGACTATACTGGCGCGGAATTAAGTCTAGACATGTACATGATGATTTAAGGTTAGTATAGGTAACCGTCTTCTGTAGAAGGCGGTTTTTCACTTTCACAATCATTCGCTTTTTAGTATAGACTAATCATTTTTCAGCGCATATAATAACAAAAGTATCTCCAATTAACGAACATTAAGGCGGTAAATATGAGTAAATATAAGCTATTATTCCGAGGAACGGCATTTTCCAGTAAATCATCCAAAGAAATTGAAATCCTGAAAGACCATCTCTTTTGTATCCATGAAGACGGAAAAATCGAAAAAATCGTGGCTCCTGAGGATGCTGATTATCAGGTTCTGCTGGACGCTTATCAAGGCAAAGACAACTTTTATTCGTTAGCCGAAGGCCAGTACATTCTGCCCGGATTCATCGATCTGCATGTTCACGCGCCGCAATGGGCCCAATCCGGAACGGCACTGGACATTCCGCTCTATGATTGGCTCAACACCTATACTTTCCCGCTGGAATCCAAGTTCTCGGATCTCGATTTTGCCTATGAGGTCTACGACGATCTGGTCCGCACCCTGCTCGCCAACGGCACGACGACGGCTCTATATTTTGCCACCATACATAAAGAATCCAGTTTATTGTTAGCCCGGATTTGCGCAGAAAGGGGCCAACGCGGACTCGTCGGAAAAGTCGTCATGGATGACCCGGAGCAAAATCCGGAAAATTACCGCGATGCGGACACCAAGGCGGCACTTGCAGACACGGAAGAGTTTATACTCGCCGTCAAAGCATTGTCCAAAACAGTAAAACAAGGGGTATTTCCCGTCGTGACGCCAAGGTTCATTCCAAGCTGCACGGATGAGGCGCTGCAAGGCTTGGGAGAGCTGGCCGAAAAATACGACGCGTACGTGCAATCGCACTGCAGCGAAAGCGACTGGGCTCATGGTTATGTTCGGGACCGGTTCCGGAAAAACGATGCCTATGCTTTGCATGATTTTGGGCTGCTGCGCGACAAGTCCGTCATGGCCCACTGCAATTTCCTGAGCGACGATGACGCGGACTTATTTGCCGAAACCGGAACGGCTGTCGCCCACTGCCCGATATCTAACGCCTATTTTGCCAACAGCGTTATCCCTGTCGCCCATCTTCACGAAAAAGGGGTAGAGATCGGACTTGGGACCGACATTTCGGGAGGCTTTTCTCCAAGCCTGTTCGATAATATCAGACAAGCCGTCATGTCCTCCAGAATGCTGGAAGATGGCGTGAACCCTGCCCTTCCTGCCGAAGACCGCGGTGTGCCGGGATCACGCATTACGGTCAACGAGGCGTTTTACCTCGCTACAGCCGGGGGAGGCGAAAGCTTAAGCTTGCCGGTCGGCCGCATCCAGGAAAACTATGCCTGGGATGTGCAAATCATCGATACGAAGCTGCCAACCGCCAAACTGCCGATCTTTGATCCAAATGAAGATTTGAACGACGTGTTCCAAAAAATGTTGTACCTGACCCGGCCTGAAAACATCCGCGAAGTTTGGGTACAGGGCGAGAAAGTCCATTCGCGTTAAAAGTAGACGCCCAGTGTAATGATTGGCATTCTTTTTATACTTTAAACCATCCGCTATTCGTAGAAAAAATCCAATAAATTCGAGGTGTACTCCTGAGTGAACACACAAACCGCGGCACAAACAGCTATGCATTCCGAGATTCAAGAACAAGCTCCACAATTGACTGTTTCACCCGACGATAAAATTCCGGTCTACAAATCGATCATTCTGGGCTTACAGCACGTCGTCGCCATGGACGTCTATGTCGTGCCATTTCTGATCGCGATGCTGATCGGCTTATCCTCCGGCCAGTCCAGCGCTTTGATTCAAGCGACCTTTATTGCGGCTGGTCTGGCTACGATCGTACAAACGTATTTTTGCATGAAGCTTCCTGTCGCCCAAGGCCCTTCCTACGTTCCGCTTGGCGCCATCGTCAGCATTTATGCCGCCAGCGGCGGCGGGCAGCTAGGCTGGAACTCCGTTTTAGGGGCGGGCTTGATCGGCGCGGTTTTGGTCATTGTTTTGGGCTTTACCGGCATTTTCAATAAAATCGTAAAAATGTTTATTCCGCCGATCGTTGGCGGCACGATCATTTTCATCGTCGGTCTTTCTTTACTGCCTGTGGCCATCCGGGATAATATCTACGGTGCGACAGATGCGACCATCAACCAAAACGTGCTGCTGGCCCTCATATCGGGCGCTGTACTCATCATTTTTGTCATCCTGGGTTCCTTGTTCCGCGGTAAAGGCTCCATCTTCCGTATCATTTCGGTCATGGTCGCGTTGGTCGTCGGGTGTATTTCGGCGAATTTTATGGGTGTGCTTCATTTCTCTGCGGTGAACGATGCCAAATGGTTCAGTATGCCGCAGCTCCCATTTGCCGATTTCGGCTTTTCGTTCAACATTTCGGCGATCATTACCATGGTCATTATTTATTTCGTCCTGTTGGCCGAAACGACAGGCACATGGTTTGCCGTCAGCAACGTCATCGATAAACCGTTAACCGATAAAAACTTAAACCGGGGTGTCATCGGGGAAGGCATCAGCTGTCTTATCGCTTCTTTGCTCGGTTCGACGCCGGTTACGGGTTATTCCACCAATGCAGGCATCATTTCCATCACGGGCATCGCGAGCCGCCGCGTCTTCCTGGCCGTAGGTGTATGGTTTGTCATCTTCGGCTGCTCGGGTAAACTGGCCGCGTTGATCTCATCCATCCCCACCGCTGTCATCGGCGGCGTTTTCACCATCGTCTGCGGCATCATCGCCATTAACGGCGTGCAGGTGATGAAAAACGTCAGCATCGCCGAAAAAGAAATGTACATCATCGCAATCCCGATGATCCTGACTTTGGCATTAGTCATGATTCCGCAGGATTTCCTGCACTCGCTGCCTACGTTCGTGCAATATTTACTGGGGTCGCCGATTTTGGCTGCATCGATTGCGGCGATCGTATTAAATAAGGTGCTGCCCAGCAGAAAATAAAGGAAGTAGATGCGGGTTGCAAAAAATAATGCAAGGAATCCGGGACAGGGCTGACCCGGAAGGACGCAAATAGCGTGCCTTCCAGTCAGCCCTGTTCCTTTACCGGATGCTGCTGAATAGGCTGCGCCCTGACCTGCGAATGTAAAACCGGCCGGACTCGTCAAAGACAAGCCGAATATAGAAAATGTTGACAGCGGACGATGGTGAAGCTATTATTTATTTATCAATAAATAAGGGAGTAACGAAGATGGTCATCCGGCAGGATCGCAAAGAACAAATTTTAGCCAAAGCAGTCGACGTATTTGCCGAACTCGGGTATTACAAAGCAACAACGGCGCGGGTAGCCAAGGAAGCTGGCGTTACGCAGCCGTATGTGTTTCATTTTTTCAGCAACAAGGAAGAGTTGTTTATCGCCGTCATCGATCAGGCTATCGGGCGGATCGCCGATGCCTTTTCACGGGTAGAAGCGCCCGCCGATCAGCTTATGGAAACGATGGGGCAAGTATTTGATGACGTAATGAGCAGCTACCGGGCAGAGACGCTGCTCGTCATGCAGGCGCATACAATCCCGGAACCGGCGATTCGTGAGCATGTGCGCGGGCTTTTTTCCAATATATTCAGTTCGGTGCTGGAGAAATTTACCGCCGCCGGTTTGCCGGAGCCTGAAGCCGCGGCAAGCCAGTTTATGGGCATGGGGTACCTGATTACGGTGGCTGAAGTGCTGGATTTACCGCAAATGCTTTGCTTCAAGGATTGTTAGAGTGGTACTTATTCGAGCATGGGGACTAAGCGCTAGACGCTTCTAGATGGTTCAAATTCCAGCCGGTCTGGAGTAAAACAGAGAATACAAAAAGGCAGTTTCAGACTGCCTTTTTTGTAGCCTATATATTTATTTATTAATAAATAAAAAACAGGAGGTTTGAGGATTGATGGAAAACTATATTCGTTTGGCTTTGCGGGGCGCCGGACGCCTTTTTGCGGAGGAGAAGCTGCTTGCTTGGCTCGGTGTTGCAGGGTTTGTCCTTGCCGCGGGCATCGTTGCATATATCGGCATGTTCGGCCCGGTTGTACCGCCGGAGGGCAATGTCGCCAGTGCCTTTTCGTTCAATGCGGCGATCGGCGTATTTATACTGTCGATTGCCATGCTGCTGCCGCTGTCCGGCTTTAAGGCAAGGGCACGGACGGCCATCCGCCGGGTGTTTGTTCCGATCGTCGTCTATGCATACGCCGTGGAGACAATCCAGCATTTTCGGGGCGTAAACCCGCGTTTCTCGCAATCCGGTTCAATCATCGATACGATCGCCGGAACTGCGTTTGGCCTTGCGTCCTTCATCCTTATTATCGTGACGACCATTGTAGCCGTCGCCTTTTTCCGCCGCAAGCTCTTGGCCGCACGGCCGCTGCTGATCCTCGGCATCCGCTATTCATTTGTGTCGGTGACGCTTAGCTTTGCGGCCGGCTTGTGGATGATCGCCCTGAACGGGCGCTTTACAGGAGCAGGCGGCAATATCATCGTCCTGCACGGCCTTGGCTTTCATGCGCTGCAGGTTCTGCCGCTGCTCGGCTGGTTGTTGGAGCGCTCACGGGCCGAAGCCCGGCGCGCACAGCTGCTGTTGCATACAGGCAGCGCCGCTTGGATCGCATCCGTTGCCGCGGTCGCTATTCAGACCGCCGCGGGCCGCACCATTTTCGAGTGGTCAGCGCTGCCCGTCGTGGCGGTCGCCGGATTGCTTCTTTGCCTGGCATCCATTGCAGCCGCGGCGGGCACCGAGTTGTTAAAGCCGCGCTTCGCCCCTGCTGTTCCGTCCTTCACTGATCTGGAGCGGTAAACAAACAGTTTTAATGGACCGTGCCTTGGTGTTTCACCGCTTCCATGGCATGGTATACCGTATGACTGAGGGAGGCGAGGTCTCCTTCCGCCTGAAAATGAAGGTACAGCACCTCCGGCTCCTGCTGCATCCAATGATTATGCACAGCTGAGATGTTGATCTTGCCTTTGCGGAGTGCATCTATGACCGGATTGACTTCGTCCTCCAGCAGCGCGAATTCACCGGTCACAACTCCCTTTGCCCCTTGGGGGTCCGTGTGCTCGAAAGTGGCACCCAGGGCAAGATCCATCAGCTCCGGCGACAGGTGACGGCCCATAAGGGATACGTTCAGGTCGCTCCGTTTGATATGCACGTCGCAGACGTTTCCTTCCTGCTGGGCATTTGATTTAAAAAGACTCTTCTCGATTTTGCAAACATCGGCTGGCTTTGCTGATGCAGCTCCTGCCGGAGCTCCAAAGATTAGAGCCATGATGCACATCATCCATACCAAACGCATCGGTAATAACCTCCTGACAACTCACTTTTTTGGTTTATTATGGCTTCATGGAATCACTTTCATGTAGTGAATCGACAAAAATATTCATATATAGACCTTTTGCTCATATCGATGTTATAATATGGTAAAATTTGCTCAATTGAAGGAGGTCTATTTTCCTATGTCTTGGCTGAAGAATCTTCCTCTGTCCCAGCGGGTCCTGGCCGGATGTTACTTGGTGGCCGCATTGTTCGCACTCCCAGCCCTGATTATTTTCATTCTGATCGGGGAAATCCTGATCGGCGCGGCGTTCGTCATCATCTTTGCCGCACTGACTTACCCTTTAGCCCGCTACATCGAGAAAACGCTTACATCTTCGTTTGACAGCATCGCTAACGCCACCGCCAGCATTGCCAAAGGCGATTTTACAAACCGTGTCGATGAATCGGGTTCCATGGGCGACGTCAGCCGATCGTTTAACAGCATGGTGGACAAGCTGAAGAAAATTTTGAACGACGCGTCAAGCATCACCCGCCAGGTGATGGATTCGAGCCGCGGTATCGCAGATAAAAATCAGGAGCTTAAAACCGTCATGGCGACAGTCGCCACTTCGGCCAACGAGCTGGCCGTCGGCGCAAACGAAATTTCCTCGGACGTCGCCGGCATGACCGAATCCATCCAGGCCATCGAGCTCAAAGTCGGCAACTATGCAGCCTCTACCAAGGAAATGAAGGAGCAGTCCGAAATTACCTTCAGCCTCGTAGAGAAAGGACGGCAGTCTGTGGAGAAGCAGGCGGAAGGGATGCGACAGAACGTCGAGGCAACGGAGAATGTAGCCAAGACCATTGACACGCTGTCCAAAAATGCCCAAGGCATCACGAAGATCACCAAGACGATTTCCGAACTTGCCGAACAGACCAATCTCTTGTCCTTAAACGCTTCGATCGAGGCGGCGCGGGCAGGCGAGCATGGGCTTGGCTTTGCCGTGGTTGCCCAGGAAGTCCGCAAGCTTGCGGAGGAATCAACTGCGTCTACACAGGAAGTATTCAGCCTCGTTAAAAGCATTGAGCAGAGCATTCACCAGGCGATTGACAACATCAAGATCAACGAGGATGTGGTGCAGCAGCAAAATGAACGGATCCGCGAGGCCGAGCAAATTTTTGCCCACATCGTCGAAAGCGTACAATACATAACCGAGCAAATCACTTCATTCTCAAATGAAAGTGACCTGATGCTGGACAGTGCCCGTAAAATATCGGCGGCCATCCAGAATATTTCGGCCATCACCGAGCAGTCCTCCGCCGGTACGGAGCAGGTGTCCGCCGCCATGAACGAGCAGATGAAGTCGATCGAGGCGGTCGTCGATGAGACCGAAGCGATGAGACAGGCCGTGTTCCAGCTGCAGAAGACGATCCAGATTTTTAAATTCTAATCGGTATATATGAATAAAGCAGGCATACAGTGGGGTTCATCCCGCGGTATGCCTGCTTTTATGATTAAGCAACAGATTAGTCCTAAGCCTCACAAACGTTTCATACTTGAGCACGAGCTTCGCTTTTGCAGCCTTTCGTCATGCCTGTTCCAGCCATACATCCTTAAAGTCGATCCACCCGAGGGGATTCAGGCTGACACCGCGTACCGAGGGATGCAAAAAGGTGCTCAGCCTCCGGTGGTGCAGAAAAATGACCGTCGCCTCATCGCGGAGATGTTCCTCAATCTCCTTCAAGAACATCCGCCGCTGGTCCGTAGATTCGGCCGCCACGGCCGCATCGATCCGGCCGGTAATCCATTCCTTCCGTTCACGGTCAAAATAAGCCTGCATGACGCAGTCCCTGTGTTGATAAGCTTCAATTTCACATACCTCGTCTTCAGGAAATACCAGGCCGGAGATAACGAAATCCGATTCCGGCCACTGGTCATAATCCAGGGTCTCGATGTGGATTCCCCAGGCAGCCAGCCGGTTTACGACCCACATGCCGTCTTCCCCATATTTTTGGTGGCATGCAAAGCGGAGGACCTCTCCGTTATAACCCGATTCTTCCAGCGCCCTCCGGACGCGATCGGGACGCGTCGGTTCCACCGCGTGGGAACGGCTCGCGTCAGGACGGAACCCAAAAGCCGGCAGCGCCCGTTCGCCGCCCAGCTCCGCAACCATATCACCGGGATGCAGGATCATCCGCACGGCCCGCCGGAACGCCTCCGACTGCTGCACACCTTCACGTGACACGTTCCAGGTAAGCAGCGTACAGCCCTGGCACAGTTTCTCGATCTCCTGCCAGGTATCCTCCGGCGTACTCCGGTCCATACGCATCGTATCCAGGCTGTGGTGAACCTTGGCGATTCCATCCATTTCCGTGCTGCATTCTTCCGGCATGATCACGATGTCGACGCCGTCCAGATACGGCCTCCCCTGAAAATAGGCGTCAAACGCCGCCATCCCGATCCGGCCGCTGGTCCAAGTGACCAGACGGAACGGGCCTGTTCCGAGCGGATGGCTCCAATAGCTGTCTTCTTCCATGCCTGCGAAGCCGAAGGGCAGAATCGAAGCCGCCGCCGAGCACATGAACCGGTCAAACATCCAGTTAGGCCGGTTCAGCTTGACCCGCAGAACCCGGGGTCCGATCGTCTCAACACGCTCCACGCCTCGCATCAGCCATCCGTTGGCCGTCCCGTCCTTAAGGCGTTCGAGCGTGAACTGCACATCGCGTGAGGTCAGCTCCTGCCCGTTATGGAAGCGAACCCCCTTGCGCAAATAAAACGTCCATTCCGTGGCGCTGTCGTTCGATGACCAGGTATGAGCGATCATCGGCGCAATCGTGCCGGTCTGTTCATCAAACCTCAGCAGCCGGTCAAAAATTTGCCGGATCAAATGCGAATCGAACGCGTACAGCAAATCGGCGGGATCCAGCGTATGCGGAGATTTCAGCACGGGAAAGATCAGCGTATCATCGGGGCCGCCTTCTTCCCCTTTTTTGTAGCCGAAGTGGTTATCCAGCCATTCGAGAAATTTCGGCTTGGCGTACGTTCCGTTTCCAAATCCCCCGATCAGGTCGAAGGCGCGTTTGTAATCGCCGTTCTCCACAAGATGCTGGGAATACTCGATCAAATAGGCTTCCTTGTCGGCTTTGAACACGATCCTCGACCGGTTCCCCCGGCCCAGCCCGGGCAGCCACTCGATCAAATGCTCGCTTTCAAGTTTTCTTAAAATCAGCTTGGCGTTACGGCTGGTGCAATACAGCGCATCGGCCAGCTCATCCAGCGTCACTTCGATAGGTATTCCCAGCTCCGTGCCGCCACCAAAGCGCTCATGAAGCAGCAAATACCTTTCATCCAACAGCATACTCAGCCCTCCTTGCTCGACGTCCCAAATAAAAGAGGAAATCCTTTTGCGCAAGTATACACTTTTTATCCCCTTTTGAATAGATCATAATGGCATTAGACAGAGAAAAGACAGATTCATCCAATACCGGAACATTTATTCGAGGAGGAGAACACATGCTGGAACATCATTATGTGCAAGAAAAGTTGATGGAATACCGCCAAGCTGAGCATCACCGCAAACATGCCGGCGTATCAGAAACTACGGAATCAGCTGATCGTTATAAGTCCTTCAAATCCCAAAAAAACACGCGTTGGATGCTCGCCATCACTTCAAGCCTGTTAAGACGAAAAAAAGGAAAGCATCCTTTCGCATAAACATCGGTTAGGGGATCTCATTCACCGTTTCGTTGTGAGACCCGCCTCCGACAAAACAAAAGACAGGATGAACGCATCCTGTCTTTGCCGGTGCCTTTATAGACGCTTTCCGTTCATTGCCCCGTTTCACGGTTATGCATGTCCGTCCGAACCGTAAACGTAATGCAGGCCCCGCCCTCCGGCCGGTTGGAAGCCTGAATGCCTCCCCCATGCTTATCGCAAATGACGCGGGCTGTATACAGGCCAAGCCCGGTTTGTCCCTTGTCGCCTTTGTAAAATTTTCGGAACAGATTCGGTATGTCCGCTTCGTTGAAACCAGGCCCCGTATCACAGATTTCGTACCGGATGTCCTTCTCGCGAATGGTGAGGGATACGCTGAGGCTCCCCTTCTCCGGAACATACCGGAGGCTGTTCGTAATGACGTTATCCAGAACCTGCCCGACGCGCTGGACGTCCATATAGACGGGATACGGCTCCGGCCGCTCATCGGTCACCGTATATTCCAGCCGGATCTGCTTGCCCGCGCACAGATAGCGGATCTCCCGTTCTTTGGCGCCTGCAAACTCCGCGACATCCGTTTCCTTCACATACAGCGGGAAATATTCCATATCCTTCTCGGAAGCCACCTGAATATCCTGAATCAGCCGGTTGACCCGTTGAATGTTGCCCTCCACCACGCGCAGGCGTTCTTCCAGCTTGTCACGCGGAATCACTCCCGCGGTATCCGTCAACATTTCTACATTGCCCTGAATAATCGTCATCGGTGTCCGGAGGTCGTGGGCGATGGCATCCATCATATCCCGACGCTCCTGCTCGAGCTTCCATTCCCGGAGCAGGGAGTCTTTTAGAGCAGCCCGCATCTTTTCAAAAGAATCGGTGAGCAGCCCCAGCTCATTGGCCGCCTTGTAAGTGATCGTAAAATCAAGATCCTGCCTGCGGATCCGCTCGGATGCATCGATAAGTTCATGAACGGGACGGCTGATCCGCCTTCCGAACCGGGCTGCAAATATATACGTAAAGAGCGCAATGTAAATAAAAGGCGCCGCAAGAAAACAAATATTCAGGGCAAACTTGAGAATATCCGCTGACCCTGGGCCACCGTTGGAAGTCACCTCAAGCTTGTACTCCAGCGCGATGGCGCCGCGCAGCTCTCCAGAGGAAGACGTCACCGGGACGATCTTCGTAATGACGCCGCCGAACCCGATGCTGGGCTGCCGCGAAAAAGAGGTATTTAAGCGTTGGACCAAATCCCCTTTTTGTTTAAAAACCGGTCCGGTCAGTGTTCCGTATAACGCCTTGCCCCCGGCGTCCATCACTTGATACTTGATCCCTTCTCCGGGAATCTTCTCCTCCAGTTTCGGCCGGCTGGCCGGATCCAGCACCGCTTCTCCCAAAGTGCGCGAGTACGCGGCAATCGCCGGAATCTTCTGTTCGTAGTGATTGGCCGGATTGAACCAGCTGCTGCTCGTGAGCCACCAGAAGCCAACAATATAGGTTACCGCCGTCAGCACCAGACTGAGCAGCATGATCAGGATGAACGTAGAGATCAGCTGCTTTTTAATGGAAAGCCGCTCTATAAAGCCGATTTTTCCCATTTATACCCGACCCCCCAAACCGTCGTGATGTATGGGGTATCCGGATCCGTACCGGTCAGCTTCGCCCGGATTTTCTTCACATGCTCCGTTACCGTGCTGGCATCGCCCATCGCCTCAAGCCCCCACACTTTGTCATAGATCTGCTCCTTGGAAAAAACCTGGCCGGGATGCAGCGCCAGCAGCTCGATAATGTCGAATTCCTTCGCAGTCAGCGGAATCTCGGTCTGCTTGTAGGCGACGCTCCGCCCTTTCAGATCGATGTGCAGCAGCCCGTACCGCAAGGTGGACCGTTCCGCCTGCTGGCCGGCAGCCCGCCGTCTCCCCCGGAGATGGGCCGCGACGCGGGCTTTCAGTTCCCGGATGCTGAACGGCTTCGTAATATAGTCATCGCCGCCGATGGACAACCCCTGGATCCGGTCTGCTTCGGCCTGCCTCGCGCTTACGAACAATATCGGGCAGCCAACTTCCTCGCGGATCATTTGGCACAGCTCAAAGCCGTTGATGTGCGGCATCATGACGTCCAGAATAATCAAATCCGGCCGGTCGTGGATCCGTTCCAGCGCCTCACGCCCGTCTGCGGCGGTCATCACCTCGTAACCCTCCATCGTCAGCGCCTGCTCCAGCAGGGCGGCAATTTCGGCTTCGTCATCCACGATCAGTATTTTGTCGCTCATTGCATGTACCTCTTTCTTCTCTCTCTATTTGGTCCAGCCTCTCCGCTGCCATAATCCCATTGTAACGGCAAAACCAAATCCAAGACACACCAGAAGCGGCAAATAAAAAGGATGATGGTATAATCCCGCTGTCAATTTAAAGATCGTACTCATTCCCATCAGAAGGAACCCGAATGAATCAGAGACATACAAAGACCCGGCTGCGACCGCAATCCACCCCAAATAACTGAGCACAACGCCCGGCAGCAGCGTACAGATCAGGCTGGTCAGACTCAGCTGCGCCAGCAGGATCAGATAAAAAAGGCCGTAAGACTTCAAGCAGTAGAAGAACGCCCCAGTCGGGCCGTATTGCTGTTCCGGATTCAAAAACACCACGGTATCCGCGCCGGGCAGAAAAGCATAGCCGAAGGCTTCGCCGACGGCAAACGTTACAGCCGTGAACAGCAGCAGCATTCCCGCCAGGTTCATCCATTTAGCCAAGAACAGCTTGGCGAAGGATACCGGGCGAATCAGCACCATCCGCAGCTGTCCTGATGTGTACTCCCCGTTCATGCTGTCGATGATCAGCATCGGTCCGATAATGAGCACGAGGAAGAACGACACCTCTTTCAACAAAAACAAAGCGAAATTTTCCGACACAAGCGGAACGGTCGATACGTTATCGAACGCCCCCAACTTCTGCATGCTTAAAAAAAGACAATCCAATCCTATAATCAAGGCAAAGATCAGCAGACTGACGAGCGTCTTTTTCCGTCTCCACATCCGTTCCCAGTCGCTTAACATCATCGCAAGCATCATTTATCCCCCTTACATCCACCGGTCCGATTTTGAAAATACAAGCAGCGATCCCACGCCGAAAACCGCGGCATATCCTAAGCCCACAAGCAGCGCGGTCAGGGCTGCGGCTTCCGAACTCACCGCCTGGGCCTGACCCAGCATAACCGCGATTCCGCTGTACTGAATTTCAGTCAACGACAAATACTTGAGCATCGTCGGCAGTCCCAGGCCGCCAACCCGGTTGGCCAGCTCATAAATCAGCGGAAATCCGAGTGAGCACAGCAGAAATCCGAGCCCCAAACCGACGGCGCCCGTCGTCGTCCGCGAAATGACGGCCGCCGCCATGAAGACACTCCCGATTTCCAGCACGCTCAGAAACGCAAGTCCGTAATACAACAAGGTGTAGCCGATCATCCCTTTTAAGGGGACGGTATGGTCATGGTAAAACAGCTGAATGTGTTCATGAGGCTCGAAGAACAGCAGGCCGGCGGCCACCGACAACAGCAGGTATACGGTAAAATACAGCGCCATCACCGCCATATAGGCCAGCCATTTAGCGTGCAGCAGCTGCCCTGCCGTGAACGAACGGAGCATGACCATCCGGATCTGCCCGCTGCGGTATTCCTCCGTGACGGAAAGCGTGAGCAGGATCAGGGACATTACATTGAAAACAACGATCAGCTGCTCGATCAAGGCCATCACCGGAAAATTGCCCGCCCAGGTATACTCCGCACTCGCGGGTGAAATTCCCCGATTGTGGCCGGCATAATATTTGGCGGTAGCCGCGACGACAGCAGGCATGGCGATCAGGAACAGCCAGGTGATTTTGCGCTTCCACATCCGTTCCCACTCGCTTAGAAACAAGGCGCTGTTCATGAGGTCATCATCTCCACAAAGTGCTCTTCAATCCCCTTCGCCCCGGCCGCCTCCTGCCACTCGCGGCTTGTGCCTTCCCAGACCAGCTTGCCTTCCTTGATGATGACAAAGCGGCTGCAAATCCGCTGCAGCTCGTCCAGCAGGTGGCTCGAAACCAGAAACGTAATCCCGCGCTCCTGGTTCAGCCGCTGGATCAGCTGGCGCAGCTCGCGGATGCCCATCGGGTCAAGTCCGTTCGCCGGTTCGTCCAGAATGATCAGCCGCGGATCCCCAAGCAAAGCCTGGGCGATGCCGAGCCGCTGCTTCATGCCGAGCGAGTAGGTTTTTACTTTGTCCGAGCCCCGTTCGCTCAGCCCAACAATCGACAGAGCCTCCTCCACACGTGCTTTCCGCTCTGTCCCCGGCACATTCGGATGCAGCCTTGCCAGGTTCAGCAGGTTGTCCCTGCCTGACATATAAGGAAAAAAGATCGGCGATTCCACAATCGCCCCGACCCGGGACAGCGCCTTGACTCGCTCGCGCCCCACATCGGTTCCGTCAATTCGGATGCTCCCGCCCCCCGGCTTGATCAGTCCTGTCATCATCCGGATCAGCGTCGTTTTCCCGGCACCGTTCGGACCGACAAAACCGCATACATCCCCCGCCTGTATGGAAAAGGACACGTGGTCCACCAAGGTACGCGCCCCCGCTTTTTTCGATACGTTCAATACTTCCAGTACGTTAGTCTCGTTCATTTCGTTCATATGATCTCCTCCTGCCAAGAAGTATAGGAGGCAATTCTAAAGAATTTATAACGTCGGCAAAAAAACCTTGAAAGCAGGGGGGCTTCCTCATTGCAAGAGTCAGAAGCTGTACAGGTATACGAAAAAAAGGAGGGCGGCAGGATCATTCCTGCACACCGCTCCTTTTTGGACGCGTGATTCGATGATTCGCTTATATCACGGGATGTGCTTCTGAACCCGCTTGATATCTTCCTAGGGCTTCAGCACGACCTTGATGCAGCTCTCATCCTTGTTATCGAAAATTTCGTAAGCCCGCGGCGCATCGCTAATATGCAGCCGATGCGTAATGATGTCGGTCGGGTCGATTTTCCCGGTTTGGATCTGCCGGAACAGCTCGGGCATGTAATGAATGACGGGGGCCTGTCCCATTTTCACCTGCACGTTGCGCTCGAACAGATGACCGAATGGAAACATGTTGTATTTCAGGCCGTACACCCCGATCACCTGAATCGTTCCGAACTTGCGGACGACATTGGCGGCGGTATTAAAGGCACCAAGCGATCCTCCCTGCAGCATCAGGGCTGTCTCGACCTTCTCCATAGCGGTCCGTTTGGCATCCAGTCCCACACAGTCGATGACAACATCCGCTCCGCCCTTTGTCGCCTCCAGCAGCGTTTGGTCGATGTCATGAGTCTTCTCGAAGTTGTACGTCTCCACGTTGTTTGTCCGTTTGGCATGCTCCAGCCGATAGTCCACATGGTCGACCGCTATGACGCGCTTGGCCCCTTTTTGCCAGGCGAATTTCTGCGCCAGCAGACCGACCGGGCCGCAGCCGAGAATAATGACCGTATCGCCGTTCTTCACGCCGGCATTGTCTACGCCCCAATAGGCGGTCGGAAGAATATCGGAGAGGAACAGAATTTTCTCGTCCTCCACCTCGGCATCCTCCGGTACCTTGAAAGGCACGAAATTGCCGAAAGGCACCCGGAGCAGCTCCGCCTGCCCGCCCATGTAACCGCCGTACGTCTCCGAGTAGCCGAAATAACCGCCCGTATCCTTGGCGTCATTGGCGTTGTCGCATTGGCTTTCCATCTGGTTTTGGCAGAAAAAGCACTCTCCGCACGCAACATTGAACGGTATGATGACCCTGTCGCCTTTTTTGACGCGGGTGACATCCGGTCCGGTCTCCTCAACGATCCCCATCGGCTCATGACCGATGACATAATCGTCGTACATCCCCGGAATCAGCCCGTGGTAAATGTGAAGATCCGAACCGCAGATCGCGGTGCTCGTCACCCGGACGAGAATGTCATCCCGCTTGACAAGCTTCGCGTCGCCGACCTCCTTCACTTCCACCTTCTTTTTGCCCTGATAGGTTACAGCTTTCATGCCAGCATCGTCCCTCCTTGGATTTGACCGTAGTGTCTCCCCGAACCTGCGTTTTCACGCATGGGCGGCGGGTGAAGTCCCTTATCCTTTACACGCAATCCGGCAAATTCAAACGCGGGATGGGCATGTGATGCTCCATAGAGCCTCGGAAGGCGTAACTTGGCGAATTACGAAAAAAAAGCCGCCCGAATGAACCCTTTTTCGGACGGCCAAGCTCTGTACGTAAGTACCTATGTTACTGGATTTCGATCCAAGGCAGCGGATTTCGAAACTCAGCCCAGTTCATTTCCATCTCTCCGCTGGTCAGCAGGCACTCATCGAGGCGGCGGGTGATGCCTTCCCGGTCCATGCCGATCCCGATCAACACAATCTCGTTCATCCGGTCACCCCAGGTTTCGTCCCATCTGCGCCGGAGATCCGGCTCCTGTGCCAGCCATTCCCGCTGCTCCGCCTCCGGAAGCGAAGCGACCCAATAGCCTGCCGGGCCAAATTGGATCGACGGCCCAGCCTGGCTGATGCTCGCCGCCATGTCGCCGCGGACGGCCAGCCAGACCAATCCCTTGGCGCGGACGATCTCCTCCGGCCAGTCCGACAGCAGCGCGGCAAGCCGCTCTGGATGAAACGGGACCCGCCGGCGGTATACGAAGGAGCCGATGCCGTATTCCTCCGTTTCGGGCGTATGATGTTCGCGCTGCAGCTCCTGAATCCAGCCGGAAGACTGGCTCGCCGCATCAAAATCGAACAGGCCCGTGTTCATGATTTCACCCGGTGCGACCTCCCCGTTCACGGTGCGGATGATTTTGGCTGAGGGCTGCAGCTTCCGGATCAATCCCTCCAGCTGGTTTAACGCCTCTTCTTCCACCAGGTCGCATTTGTTGAGGAGCAGCACGTCGCAGGTTTCGATCTGATCGATGAGCAGATCGGCCACATCACGGTCATCCTCCTCCCCGGCGCCTTCCTTCCGGTCGAGCAGCGTCTCCCCTGAGGCGAAATCATGCCAGAAGCGGTACGCATCGACCACGGTAACCATGCAGTCCAGCCGGGCGTATTTCGTCAGGTCAATCCCGGAGGCCTCGTCCTGGTAATGAAACGTTTGCGCAACGGGGATCGGCTCGGAGATGCCTGTCGATTCGATCAGAATGTAGTCAAATCTCCGCTCCTCCGCCAGCTTGCGGACTTCCTGCAGCAGGTCGTCCCGCAGCGTGCAGCAGATGCAGCCGTTGGACATTTCGACCAGCTTCTCGTCCGTGCGCGACAAGGAAGTCTCCGATTGAACGAGCCGCGCGTCTACGTTAATTTCGCTCATATCGTTCACGATGACGGCGACCTTAACGCCTTCGCGGTTGTTCAGCACATGGTTTAAAACCGTCGTTTTGCCAGATCCGAGATAACCGCTCAAGACGGTGACCGGAATGACGGATGATTGGTTCATAAGAGCAAGTCCTCCTGTCATGGGATTATTCATTCAGCGCCTTCACCAGCGCCGTTAAGTTTGCCTGCATAATCTGGAGATAGTCGAGGTTATTGGCTTCGTCTTCGGCGGTCAGCCCCTCGATCGGATTCAGCACGGCCGACTTCGCCCCGACCTCTTTGGCGATCGTATCCGCTACACTGGAGGATACCAGCGTCTCGAAGAAAATCGTCTTCACCTGATGAGCCTTGGCGAACTTCACGACCTCCGCCATCGCCTGCGCCGACGGTTCCTGTTCGGGAGAGAGACCGGCAATCGGTACCTGCGTCAGTCCATACGTGTGGGCCAGGTATCCGAAAGCTGCATGCTGCGTAACAAAATCTTTGCGCTTTGTGCCCGTCAGCTCTTTCGTGTACTGCTCGTCCAGCTGCTGCAGCTTGGCTATGTAGGCAGCGGCATTTTTTTCAAACTGTGCCTTGTGCTCCGGCGCCTTCGCGGACAGCGCTGCTTCGATTGTGCGGACTTCTCCGATGGCAAGCTTCGGCGACAGCCAAACATGGGGATCGAAAGCGCCGTGATCGTGCTCGTGTTCATGCTCATGCTCATGGGCATGCCCCTCTTCGTGTCCGGTTTCCGCTTCAGCCGCATGCGCGTCTCCATCTGCAGCGTCATGGTCATGGTCATGATCGTGGTTTTCTTCTTCCGTTCCCGGGATCAGCTCCAAGCCCTTGCTCGCTTCTACCGCCGTCATCCCCTTGCTGTCCGAGCCGGAGACCACCTGATCCACCCAGCTTTCCAACCCGGCTCCGTTATAGACCAATATGTCCGCCTGCTCGATCGCGGCCATATCCTTCGGCGTCGGTTCCCAGTCGTGGGGCTCGGTGCCAGCAGGAACGAGCAGATGCACATCCGCCAAATCGCCGGCAACCTGGCGGGTAAATTCATACATCGGGTAGAAGCTCGTTTCGATTTTGAGTTTGTCCTTGCCGGCGACGGTCGCTGCAGCCGGCTCCGCGCTATCATTCTTCGCTGCCGATCCGCATCCGGCCAGGACCAGGATCATCGAACTTACGATAAGTGCAGATAGAAAGGGTGTTCTTTTATTCATGATACGTTTGTCTCCTCTTCTTGATATGATGTGCTCATTACCTGCCGGGAGGTGGACGGAACGGCCCTGACCGCTTCTCCCAAGTGGCGCTGTCTGCGGCGCTGGCCGACCTTCTGAACGGCAATGCCCGCAAGAAGGATCAGCAGCAGCGTCAGCGCAATCGTGCCGCCTGGCGGAGTATCCGTGTAATAGGAAGCCGTCAGGCCGCCGAACACGCCGGTCAGACCGGCACAAACTGCCAGGATGCACGCCTGCAGAAAGCCGCCGGCAAAGCGCAGCGCAAATGCGGAAGGCAGCACGATCAGTGCCGAAACCAGCAGGACGCCGACAATCGGCATCGCCGCAGCCACGATCAGTCCCGACATGACCGCGAATGCGAACGTCAGCAGCTTGACCTGTACGCCGCCCACGGCAGCCGTCTCCTCATCGAATGTCAGCGTATAGAGGTGGCGCCGAAGGATGGCGAAGAAGATCAGTCCACCCGCTGTCACCGCGGCGATGATCATCAGCTGCAGCGGATTCACGGCCACGATGGAGCCGAACAGGTAGCTGCTGAAGCTTTTGCTCAGGCTGCTCTTCATGCTCATCAGCACCATCGCCAGCGCCAGCCCGGACGTCATAATGATCGCAACAGGAACCTCGCTGTATGCGCGGTAGGACCTCCTGAGCTGTTCAATCGCAATCCCGCCGATCACCGCGAACAGGAATCCCGCCAGTACAGGGCTCATATGCAGGACGCTCCCAAGCGCCACGCCCGCCATAGATACATGCGACAGGGTGTCCGCCATCAGCGACTGCCGCCGCAGGACGAGAAACACGCCGAGGATCGGGGCGATTAATGCAATAAGACTTCCTGCCCAAAAGGCGCGCTGCATGAATTCGAAGTGAAGCATTGGCAGTCCTCCTCCTTTCCTTCCAACCGGATGACCCGGTCTAAATAGGGACGGGCTTCATCCAGTCCATGCGTCACCATGAGCACCGTGCGTCTGGCATCCGCGGATACATAGTCCCTCATCCATTGGTAAAATTGCAGCCTGCTGCCTGCATCCATGCCAGTTACCGGCTCGTCCAGGACAACCAGATCGGGCTGCTGGGCCATGACGCGGGCGATGCATGCCTTCTGCTTCTGGCCGCCGGATAACCCGCCGATTTTTCTGGTGCGGTATTCCCACATTCCCGCCCGCCGGAGGCTCCATTCCACGAGCGCATGCTGCTCGGCGCCGAAGCGGCGGAACAATCCAAGCTTCGGGTAGCAGCCGGAACGGACCAGCTCGATCACCTTGCTCGGAAATCCGCTGTTGAACGAGGCTGCCTGCTGCGGCAAATACCCGATGGCCTTCCGGTTAAAATCCGGGGCGTAGCTGACCTCGCCGCTCCACGGCTTTACCAAGCCGAGCAGCAGTCTCAGCAGCGTCGACTTGGCTGCACCATTCGGCCCGCTGACCGCGATAAACTCGCCGGATTCAATCCGAAGCGAGACGTTATGTATGACGGGGACCCCATCATAACCGTATACAACGTTGTTCATTGCTGCGATATTCATCCCGTTTTCACCCTCCTCATCGTCAAGGGATGAATCATTCCCTCTCGGATTTATTCGTAAATATTACGATTAATTCCAGACAAAAAATTTTTGCCCTTTCTGCAGCTTATGGAGTTTCAAAGCGACTGCCGTTCCTGTGGCTTGCTTATAATCTCGCGTATCATCCATTCAGTCCGATTTTTTCGGGGAATAGGATGGCAAATATTCAAATCGGTACATTATATGGATTATTAATCGTAATTATTACGCTTTAACGATTAAACCATAAAACATCCAAGCTGGCAAGTAAATCGTAATAATTACTATTAAATTTTCTGTATAAAGGGTTTCATCGCAAAAAAAAGCGGCTCCGACCATAGGTCGGAGCCGCTTCGTAGTTGGTCAAATCATGGCGCCGGATGGGCCGGCTCGACGGGAATATCACTTTTCGGCCGGCTTTTGGACTTCCCGGCGTTCAGAAATACGATCAGGCCGGCAATCGCCAGCAGTCCCCCCGCCAGCTGAAACAGCGTGATCGCTTCACCAAGGATCAGGAACGCGAGCAGGCTCGCGCCAACCGGTTCTCCCAGGATGCTCATCGAAATCGTCGATGCGGGCACGTACTGCAGCAGCCAGTTAAACAGCAGATGGCCAAATACCGTCGGGACGACGGCCAGCAGCAGAAATATTCCCCAGTCCCGTCCCGGGTATGCCGTAAAAGACACCCCGGCCGCCGCGTTATATACGGCAAACACGACCGCGGCCGAAAGAAACACGACAAAGCTGTACACAAAGGATGGCACGCGGGCGACCATTTTTTGCCCGATCAGCATGTGCACGGACACCGCGAGCGTGCCAAGGACGGACAGCAGATCGCCAAGCAGATTGTCACGGGATACGCCGATATCGCCGAGTCCGATCAGAACGGCTCCGGCAATGGCGACCACCATGCCCGAAATGGCTGCAGCCGACGTTTTTTCCTTATAAAAGAAGAACGCCCCGATGACGATAAAAACCGGCTCCAGCGCTAATATAATCGTTGAGCTGGAGACGCTTGTCAGCTTGAGCGATCCCATCCAGAGCAGGAAGTGAAGCGCGAGGAAAAAGCCGGACGTCCCGAGGAGCAGCCAATTTTTTATGGATAGTGCCCGTAATTCCTTCCAATGGGGCTTGAGGAAGGGAAGCATCAAAATCGCGGTAAACAACAGACGGTACATGCCCTGCACCGACGCAGGCGCGGACGACCATTTTACGAAGATGGAAGAGAACGATATCGCCGTAATGCCGATCAGTAATGGAATAAATGTAGGTAGGGGTGCGGATGTTTTTCTCATGAATGTTCCTTTCAACTGACATAGGGTGCGCTACAACATGTTATTGTAGCACGCCTCATCCGCCCCGTCATGCCGAAAGTTTAGTACGGACGTCTGGATACGACCCACCATCCGCATAGCATGGCCGCCGATACACAGAATAACAAAATATGGGCATTGTAATAGAGCGAATTATTATACGGATTTAGAGCGCCAAGGAATAGCGGCGAGCCAAGCCTCTCCGTCATCTGACGGTATGTATCCATCCACTGCATGATTTTGCGGTATTGGAAATAAACGGACAGGAGCAGGGCTAGCAAGGAAAAAAGCGGTAACCAGAACCGGTAAGCCTTCTTTACGATATGGTCGCTGAGATCGTCAAAATATTTAACGGCCATAATAAAGGTCGCGATCATCAGCATCAGCGCGGCCGTCCAGGCCGGAAACAAAAACAGCAGTCCGGGATTACCGTTGCCGGATATCGTCCTCCCGTTGTAACGAAAGGTCGTCAGGTCGACGAGATACACGAGGAGTACGCACAGCAGCACAAGCACGGCATACCATTTCACCGATTTTACGGACAAGAGTGCGGTTCACTTCCTTTCTTCAAACGGTGTACTTTTGATAAAAAAAGCCGTATTCCAGGAGTATGGCCCCCCGTTGTACGGCTGATCGTTCTAAGCTGCGATTAATGTTCGTACCGTTTCACGTAGGTCCCGTGATCCGGAATGGCCAAGCTGTCAAATTGTTCCACCAGCCTCTTCAATCCCGCCGCAAGCATCTCGCCGGTTGCGGGCTCTCCGTGCCCGGTGACGGCTGCATCCGGGTGCAGAGCCTCCAGCCGTTTGACCGACTGCCAGGCCGCAAACCAATCCGGCGTAAAATACCGCGGCGGTCCGCTAATTTCGACCTTCTGGGTCAGCACTTTGTAGAGCTCATCCTGCCGGACGGTCGTAAAGGCGTCCCCTGCAATCAAAGTCCGGTCCCTTTCCCGGAACAGGGATACATGCCCGGGCGAATGTCCCGGCGTAGGAATCCACCGGTATTCCGGCATGCCCGGTACGCGTCCGTTATCCGGCAGCGGCTTGACCCATGGTCCCACGTTGACCGGCTCGTTCGGAAACGCAAAGGACAGCTTCGCGAGCACTCCGCCCTCCACGGTCGGGTCGGGCTTCGGATAGCTTTCCTGTCCCGTCAGGTATGGCATCTCCAGCTTATGGGCATATACCGGGACTTCCCAGTGCTTCACCAAATCGATCAGTGCGCCCACGTGGTCAAAATGGGCATGGGTTAATATAATCGCTTCCGGACGGCGGCCAGACCCGAAGCGCTCTTCCACTGTCCGGATGATGTCATCCGCCGAACCCGGCATACCTGCATCGATCAATACGAACGATCCAGCCTGCGGGGCACCGGCCAGCACGATATTGACGATTTGCACCGTGTAGCTGTATACGTCGGGGCGAACCTCCACGCCCTCACCGCTGGCCGCCGAGGTGGCAGGAATATAATGATAGTCTGATCCATAAGACAGCTCTTGATCGGTACCTTTCTCCATAGTCAACCTCTTTTCCTTCATGTGGTATGTAAAACGGTTGTTTTCCTATGGATATTTTCTCAATTCACCCGCCGGATTATGTCTGAAAATCATCGTCCAGACCACACCGATTCCCGTCACAGCCATAATGAGCAGTCCGACCGTCAGGAACAGCCGGGGAATTCCGTACGCCGCAGCGCAAAAAGTGCCGTAGAGGATACCAAGCGGTCCGGCAGATTTGACGAGCAGCAGCCGCATCGATAAAACCTGCCCAAGGACCTGCTCAGGGACCAGCCTGTAGAAAGCATTACTGCTGAAGACATTCCAGAACGGCATCGCGATCCCCGCAGCCAGCTCGATCACCAAGGCAGCAGGCAGGCTGCGAACGAGCGACAGCCCGACGTAAGTCGCCCCGCCGGTCAGGAGAGCGGTGAGCATGGTGCCAAGCATCGGTGAGGTTCCCTTTATTCTGCCGGCTGCCCAGCTGCCCAGCACATACCCGCAGGGAAATGCGGCCGTAAACCAGCCATATTCCGCCGCGCCGCCGCCAAGCACCTCCGAGACGTACGGGATATACATCGCCTGCGTAGCCGCTACGCCAAAGCTTGTAACGGAGACAAACATCGCGAGTGCAACCAGCAGGCGGTTGCCCGAAAATACCTTCCATCCGGCCCGGACCTGACCGAACCAAGCCGCTCCCGCGCCTGACCGGCCTTGTTCAGGAGAAGCATCGTAGGCAGGTGGCCCCTCCCGAATGCAGCAGATGCACAGGAAAGAGCCGACAAACAGCAAAGACAGGATCAGAAGGAGTGCTCCCGGTTCAAGGACCTGTACGCCAAGACCCGCCAGCGGGAAGGCTAAGGTCCGCATCAGCTGCACGCTTCCCGACATCCATGCATTTTTGCGGGTCAATTCTTCCTCATGCCTTACCAGCTTCGGAAGCAGGGCACCGGAAGCAAGGTCGTACATGACAAACGAGCTGATCCAAGACGCCGTATACAATATATATGACTGTCTTTCCCCGGCTATCCACATCAGGCCCGCGGCAAGATAAACCGCAGCCCGGACGGCTTCCGACAGCTTCATGACCGCCGTTCTTTTCCACCGGTCGATCAGGGGACCGGCAAGCAGCTGAACGCCCCATTGGGAAGCGAAGCTGATCAGCCACAGCCCTCCCATCGCCACTGTGGAGCCTGTCACCTCATACAGCAGCCAGGAGAGGATAAACGTACCGCAGGTGCCAGCGAACATGGACAGCAGCTGGTCCGCATACAGCCATGCGAAATTTTGCGGCCACTGCCTCGGCTGTGCGTAATCACCCTCCGCTTGTTCCGGGTTCTGCCTATTGATCATGGCTGCCAGTCAAAAATTCGTTCAGCTCCCGTTCATGATGGTGAAGTGACTGCGGATTCCAGGCATAGCTGCCGCCCTTCACCCGGATGAGCCCGGCTGCGCGCAGAACGGCCAGATGATGATGCACCGTCGTTTTCCCCAGCCCAAGGGCGTCGGTCAGCTCCTTCAGCGTCCGGTCCTTCCCGGCGATCAGCTTCAAGGCGCGGAGCCTTTTGTCATCTCCCAGCGCCTTGTAGATCTGCACCAGCCTGGACGGCGGCTCGTAAGGATCCCGGAGCCCCGGCAGGCTGGTATCGCTGACAGGATAATAGAATACCTTCGTTTGCGGCAGTGAAGCCTCGACCGTAAACGGCCTATAAATGATATGAGGAATGAGCAGCACCTGCTGAACCCCCGGCTCGGGGGCATACTCCACACCGGTTGCCCTCAGGACAGCCTCCTCAGGTGAAAGCGTCCGAAGCCAGGCCTCCTTCTCCTCCGCATCCCGCTTCAGCACGGCCGCCGTTATCTCCCGCTCGCGTTCCATAAACTCCGCGTCCCACAGCTGCAGCAGAGCAATCAGATGGTCCCTTAGCGTATCGGCATCCGTCGTCATCACATCATGAATCAATTGTGGAAAAAAACGGTGTCCGCGGCAGGCACCCATCATCTCTTCCGCACCAGCCGCGTCTCCTTCCGCCGCCCGTCTGCGGGCTGGCTCCAAAGCTGTCTCCAGGTACGGGAGCACAAGAAAGCGGAACTCCTCCCTGCTTAGAGCATGAGTCTCCATTGCAAAGCTTTCAATCGTCTCGCAGTTCAAGAAATGCAGCAGCTGGAGCAGCATTTTCCAGGTGTTATGCTCCTGGCAGAACTGAAGCTCGGCTTCGAGCCGGCTGCTGGCTCTTTGGCGCAGCTGGGCATAATATTCGCCGGGCTTGTCCAGCGACCCGTGAAGCTTCGGATAGGTCAGCACGGCTGCTCCCAGCGCGCACTCATACCAGATGGAGGACAACACTTTGGCCTCATAGCTCGTTCTTTTAAAGGAAAGATCCAGCAAGTTCATCCCTATTCTCCTTCCAAAATTCCATAGTATCGATACCGGTGAATTCCAAAATCTGGACTAATATGTTTTTATTCTAATCGATCAGTTTAAGATATTCAATAATTATAGAACATTACATTCTAATTTTATTGAACTTTAATATAAAAATAGAGCCTGATCTATCCCAAGATCAGACTCCACTTATTTTACTGGTCATGAATTAGTAGGAAGCATACCTTGCCGCATTGGACATCGCCGTCCATACGTCAGGCGTCTCCGCCCCCATATACCAGAAAGCGTAACCGGCTACTCCCCGGTCGGCTGCCATAACATATTTTTTCGTGATGGACCGGCTGTCCTCAATCCATATTTTATGGGTATATCCCTGTTTTTGATATTTGAAAACGTACTGCCCCAGGTTGTCGTCCCAGCTGCGGTTATAGGCCACGGAACGCGTGCGGACGCCCTGCTGTGCCAGGTTCAATTCTTCCGAAGTGGCTCCTCCTTCTTTCAGCGTCCAGTCCCGGGTATAGAATGGCAGGGCCAGGATCGTCTTGAACGATGGCACGGAGCGAAGAAGCTTGTCCAGCGCGCTTTCTACCCAAGGGTAAGAAGATACGGACCCGGCGATCGGGTCGCCGCCCCAATGCTCATCGTAACCCATCAGAATGATATAATCCGCCGCCTGTCCCAACGCCTTGTAATCGAAGGCTTCCGTCCAGTCGGTTCCGAGGTCCGGCGACACGTCGATCGATACGACGCCGCCCACGGTACGCAGGCTTTGGTCCAGCTCCGTCACGAACGCCGTCAGCGCTTCACGGTCCTGAGGGCTGACATTTTCAAAATCGACGTTGATGCCGTTCAGCCCGTAGGTTTTGACATAAGCGGTCAGCTGTCTGATCACGCTGCTTTTTTTCGCAGGATCGGTCAAAATATCGTCCGTCAGCTCGGGATCCGAATGATTGCCGAGGAGCGCCCACACTTTTTTATGATTCTGCTTCGCCCAGTTCAACAGGCTGGCGTCTACGTGGTTGGACAAGGAGCCGGTCCCCTCCTCCAGAAAAAACCAACGGGGTACGATCGTGTTGACGTTGGATGCCTTCACCTTGGCGATAAACTGGGAGATGGTCAAACCGTTCTGCCATCCGACCTGCAGAGAGGACGCCGGCGTGGAATGGATCGCCTGATCCCATGACGAAATTTGCAGCACGCGGTCAAGCACGGCCGCCGTTTCTTCGCGGGTCATATTAGCTTTGGGGCGGAATTTTCCGTCCGCTCCTTCCATCAGGCCTAGTGAAGCCGCGGCTTTGACATAAGGGCGCGCCCATGCGGAAATGCTCGCGGCATCCTGATACGGCAGCTGCCCTGCGCTGACCGCAGCCGGTTCCTTTTTCAGCGCGCGAACGATCAGGACTGCGGCTTCCTCCCGGGTAATATTCGCCTTCGGCTCAAAGGTGCTGTCGCTTTTCCCCTGAACAATGCCAAGGTTCAGTCCGGCCTGCACCCAGCCGTAATACCAGGATGTGCGCGGAACATCACGAAAAGCCGGGATGTCCCCGTCCACTTCCTTCAATTTAAGCAATCGGTCCGTCATGGCGGTAAACTCGGCACGCGTCACCGTTTTGCGCGGTTCAAACGCTCCCCCTCCCGTTCCTTCAACAACGCCCTCGTGAACGAGGTCGACGATTTCATCCCGGGCGAAGCTCCCCGAAATGTCATGAAAAGGCAGACTCGAGCTGCCGGATGCGGCATATACCGGTCCAGTACTTGCGGCCAGCATGAATGCTGCAAATAAGGTTACTAACTTTTGCGGTTTAATCAAGGGAGGGTGCCTCACTTTTCATAGAATAGATTTTCTTTCATAGAATGCTTACTCTTATCCTATCAAAAAGATGCGGACGATTTGATCGCTAAATATTGGTAGATATGGTATAAAAACCGTCATAGTAAAGTGGAATGAAAACGGGAAGATACGACAGCATTTGCCATGGACAGCCCTGGAAATTAGACTTATATTACTGTAAGCAGGCATCCAGATTGCCGATATGAAGCGGCCGGAAATATAGTTGGAATGCCATCGACCGATATTACATTTAAGGAGGGATTGTAATGCTGCTGGATCAGCATGAGGCCATTTATTTAAGAGAGCTGGTGGAAGAGGATGCAGAGGCGCTTTTTACGCTGCGCCGAAATAACCGCGACTTTCTTCAGCCCTTCGAACCGATTCGTCCCGAATCGTTCTGGACGCTGGAAGGACAGGTCAAGGACGTGTGGAACGGCATCACGGGCGCTGAGCTGGATCAGGCTTGTGTACTGGGCATCTTTTTAAAGGAATCGCACCGGCTGATCGGCCGGGTTGCCTTGACGGCATTTGCGCGGGGCGTATTTCAAAACGCCAACATCGGCTACTTTATGGCCCAGGATCAAAACGGAAAAGGCTATATGACCGCGGCCGTCCGCATGAGCGTGGATCATGCGTTTCGAAGCCTCGGGCTGCACCGGGTGCAGGCCGGCGTCATGCCGCGGAACCTGCGGTCGCTGCGCGTTCTGGAAAAAGCAGGCTTCCGCCGGGAAGGCCTTGCGGAGCGGTATTTGCAAATTAACGGCGTGTGGGAGGATCATGTCCTGCTTGCCGTGACGGCGGAAGAATGGCCGGGCCTCGAGCAGGCGGCGGAATAGCGAAGAGCTTAGAAGGAAGGCTTGCGATTTGCCGGACGATCTTGAGTCCTTCGTGAGGCTTTTTCGCGTTTCTTTTGTGCGGCATTTGGGCGGAGACCCTTCCCGTGCTACAATGTTATTACCAGTTACATAGAATGAATAACTACTATACTTTCTGATCTCTTAAAAAACGCAAACACACCAACGGCTGAAAGGTAAACGATATGGAATACTTGTATGAAACAAAAGCGGGCAGCTACGAGGACTACGCCAGCGGCAGGGTACTCTATAATGCCCCCGGCGTGACCTCCTTCCCGGTGCGGCTCGGAAGCGAAATCGTCCAGCGGTGCTTCGGCATCCTGGAGGATCGGGGAATTTCCGGCCCTTATACCCTATACGATCCCTGCTGCGGCGGAGCCTACCTGCTGACCATAACCGGTCTTCTTCACGGAACTAAGGTCCGGCGGATGTATGCCTCGGATGTCGATCCGAACGCCCTGTCCGTCGCGGGCAAAAATTTGGCGCTCCTGACGAAGCAGGGGCTCACCGAACGGGAGCTCCAACTGCGGGAGCTGTACGGAAACTACGGCAAACCTTCGCATAAGGAAGCGCTGGAGAGCTTGGCCCGCCTTGAGTCTGCAGTCTCGGGCCTGACTTTGGACGCAAGCGTCGTTTTTCAGGACAATATTACGGAGCCGCATCACCTGGATCACGTCGATCAGCCGATCCATCTCGTGCTGACCGACCTTCCCTACGGGGATCTCGTCAGCTGGGAAAGCGGCGACGCCGACCCGGTGTCCGCTTTATTTGAGCATATCTATCCGCTGCTCAGCAGCGAAGGTGCGGTCGTCGCGATGATCGCGGACAAAAGCCAGAAGCTAGGGCATGCCAGTTATAAGCGGCTTCAGCATTTCAAGGTCGGCAAGCGGCAGGTGGCGATCTTTGAACCGATCCGGGAAACGAAGGCTTGATGTGCCTGAAATGACCGCTGCCAGTATATAAATGCAGCAAAGGACAGCCCGCCGGCTGTCCTTTTTCTGTTCATTCTTCGTGGGCTGACTTCAGCCCAAATGTTTGACCATATGATAATACACATGGCCGTTAATCATAATGTTTTTATCGGTCTGATATCCGAGCTTCAGGTACAGCGAATGGGCCTTCGTGTTATCCGTGACAACCGCCATGGCGATTTTAGCGTATCCGTATGCACTTGCCCGTTCCTCGGCTGCCCGAATCAGGGACGTGCCGATCCCCCGTCCGCCATACTCCGGCGAGACCGAAAGCGTGTCGATGTAATATTCGTCGAGGTCCGCTTCCTTATCCAGCTGCAAATCCGGGTTCTGCTTCATGGTACGCAGCCTCGCAAGGATGGGCCGGTCCAGCTCCGCCGCCTGATCGCCTCCATATGCCACCACAAGGCCTACCGGACGTTCATCCAGTTCTTTCACCAGCGTCTGATTGTAGCCAAGGCGGCCTTCCTCGGCGGCAAAATAGGCTTCAAGCGCGGCCAGCACGGATTCCTCGCTGTCCTCTCCGGTTAATTGATGCGCAACATCGTGCAGCGCATCGTACAGCAGCCGGGCGGCATGATGCGCGTCTTCTCGTTTTGCGGGTCTGATTGTCATAGCTTCCTCCATCATAGCAATACATAGGGTTAATCTGCCCAGGAAATTCCATTCCTGTGTGCAGGCACAATCCCTTCTATTATAGAGTTTCCCACGACGCGGAACAAATTCCAGCAGCCAGCCGCGCAGCCTCCTGCCACGCTACCTCAGTCCGTCCACCGGCCCTGCGGTCTGTCCACTCGACGACGCCTTCCCCGGCCCGTTTGCCTACGACAATGCGAAGCGGCAGGCCGATCAAGTCGGCATCCTTGAACTTCACACCCGGCCGCTCCTCCCGGTCATCGACGAGGCATTCCACGCCCTGCCGCGCAAGCTCCTTGGCAATCTGGTCCACAACCGCCGCCTGATCCGGATCCTGGGCGGAGACGGGAATCAGATGCACAGAATACGGGGCAATGCCGAGTGGCCAGCACATCCCTTGTTCCGCGGGCGATTGCTCGGCCACTGCCGAAAGGAGGCGGGAAATGCCGATGCCGTAACAGCCCATGATCATCGTCTGCTCCCGGCCGGCTTCGTCCGTATATCCGGCATCGAGAACGCTGCTGTATTTGGTGCCCAGCTTGAAGACGTGGCCTACTTCGATGCCTTTGGCAAAATGCAGCGTCTCCCCGCAGTTCGGACAGCGGTCCCCCTCCTGCACGCTGCGGTAATCGCCAATATGCGCCGGCTGAAAATCCCGGAACGGCACCACGTTCCGCACGTGCGCATGTTCCTCCCCCGCTCCGGCTGCCGCGCCGCCGTGCAGCACGGCATCGCGATCCAAATATACAGGGATATCAAGGCCGACAGGTCCAGCATAACCGTGAGGTGCTCCCGTCACCTTCAGCACCTCCTGCGGGTCGGCGAGTTCAAGCGTCACACACCCAATCGCTGCGGCAAGCTTATTCTCGTTGACTTCATGATCTCCCCGTACGACGGCAGCGACTGGCTTATCGTCAGCCATATAAATCATCGTCTTCAAAATATGTGATGAAGGCACCCCAAGGAAGGCGCTCACTTCTTCGATCGTCCTTGTGTTCGGCGTGGCGACTTTTTCGATTGCGGGAGCTTGGCGTTCCGCTTCATCCGCCGCACGTTCTCCGGCAGCCGCAGCGGCCTTCTCCAGATTGGCCGCATACCCGCAGGCCAGGCAGCTGACGATCGTATCCTCGCCGATTTCCGCGGGCGCCATGAACTCGTGCGTTTCCCCTTCACCGCCGATGGCTCCCGCCTCCGCTTCCACCATGCTGAACTTCAGGCCGCAGCGGGTGAAGATGCGGCGGTAAGCATCCCGGACCGCCTGATAGGTCCGGTCCAGCTCCTCCCAGCTGCGGTCAAACGAATACGCATCCTTCATTAGGAACTCGCGCCCCCGGAGCAATCCGAAGCGCGGACGCCGCTCATCCCGGAACTTCGTCTGGATTTGGTACAGGCGAAGCGGGAGCTTGCGGTACGTATTCACCTCGCTCGCAGCAAGCGCCGTGATGACCTCCTCATGCGTCGGTCCGAGCACAAAATCGCGCTCATGCCTGTCCTGCAGGCGGATCAGCTCCGCCCCGTAGGCCCCGTACCGTCCGGAGCGCTCCCACAGCTCGGCCGGCTGCATCGCCGGCAGGTGCAGCTCCTGGAACCCGGCCTGGTCCATTTCTTCACGGACGATTGTCTGAATCCGGCGCAGCACGCGCCAGCCAAGCGGCAGGTAGCTGTAAATCCCCGCAGCCAGCTGCCGGATAAAGCCCGCCCGGAGCAGCAGCTGGTGGCTTCGCGCTTCCGCTTCGGCAGGCGCTTCGCGCAGCGTTGGGATCAGCAGGGACGTTTGCTTAATAATATAACGGCTCATCGCCGATCAGCCTCCTCGTATCTTTTAATGCAGCACATATTCGCGACAAACACAAACTCAATCTCAAACAACAAAAAACACATCCGTCC
Organism: Paenibacillus sp. SSG-1; assembly: GCF_002224835.1. Lineage (NCBI taxonomy): Bacteria > Bacillati > Bacillota > Bacilli > Caryophanales > Paenibacillaceae > Paenibacillus > Paenibacillus sp. SSG-1. The sequence continues at coordinate 1,654,287 of NZ_MBRK01000001.1, read as the reverse complement.
TGAAGGGACGAATGTGTTCGTGGTACCACCCTGTATTCAACCGCCGCAAGTACGGCAGTCCTTAATTGGCAACATAACGGGATCACCCGGCCATGAGTACTCGAACCTGCAGATTCTTTCATCACGGCAGCTACAAGACGGGAAGCTCATGTCCGTGCGCGGAAACCTTTCAGCCAGGGGTTTCTTCTCTGGAAAACGCCGGTCCTCATGAACTGTTGCTCTTGATCATCGCTTTGAAAATTTGACAAACCATGGTTTGTTTTTTCCATACTTTACAGGATGATCAAGACCGATGTCAAGAGCCGGATATCACTTCATTTTCTGCAGGAGCTGCACCCGGTAGGCTTCGCTTTCGAGCGACTGAATCTCTTTGTACTCGGCGTCGGTCAGCACTTTCGGCTCGCCCACCGCTTTGGCGGCGAGGTACACCTTCGCGCTTTCCTCCACCACCTCTGTCCGGTAGTACGCTTCGCGCAGATTTTTCCCGGTCGTCACAAGTCCGTGATTTTCGAGCAAAATCGAGTTGTGATCCCCGACTTTCTCCGCGACCGCATTGGCCAGCAGATCGGTCGTCGGCAGCACGTAGGGCACAAAGGCGATGTCGCCAACAAGTGCGGCCTGGTCCGGGAACAGCATCGGCAGCTCCTTCGAGACCAGCGTCAACGCGATGCAGTGGGCCGGATGGGTATGCACGATCGCCTGGATATCCGGATTCACCCGGTAGGCAAACAGATGCATCAGTACCTCTGATGACGGCCGCACCTCTTGATCCAGCACGTTGCCGGAGTCGATCTCCACCCGGATCCACTGCTCCGGCTCAATGTCTTCAAGTGCAAACCCGCTCGGAGACAGCAGCATGATGTTACCCGCTTTCGCGCTAATGTTCCCGCCCGGTCCCACTACCAGCCCTTTGGCTACGGTTTTCCGGGCATACTTGGTCAACTCTTCCCTGACTTGCTGTTCAAGTTGCACAGTCATTTCTCTCCACTCTCCTTTATAGAGGTTGTTCAAAAAGTCCGCTTTTGATCACGAAGTAAATCGGGAAGCTGATTCGGCATCGAATCTTGAATTCAGCCGGGCCTTCCGGTGCTCACGTACCCACACGTACGCTCTGCTCCTCAGTCCCTAGCTTCATCCAATCTTCTCGGTGCTGAAAACCGACCTTTTTGAACACACACTTATACCGTCTCTTGACGTTTAAAAAGCTTCACGTACTGCTGGTAGCGTTCCTCCCACATCGCCGCATCCTCCGGCAGGTAGGTTTCCGGCGGAAAGGATTCAAGAACGACCTGCCGGATCTCGGCAAGGTCCTTCACTTCGCCGTGCGCCAGCGCCTGCATCATCAGATTGCCGATGGCCGTGGCTTCCACCGGCCCGGCAATCACCGGACGGCCGGTAACGTTGGCCGTCAGCTGGCACAGCAGCCGGTTCTGGATGCCGCCGCCGACGATATGAATATGCTCCATCCGCTCTCCGGCGAGCTTCTCGATTTCGTCCAGCGTCTGGCGGTATTGAAGCGCCAGACTTTCGACAATGCAGCGGACGATGGCCGCGCGGGATTCCGGCACCTTCTGCCCGCTGTCCCGGCAGTATTCGCGGATCCGCTGCGGCATACCGCCCGGCGGCAGGAAGACGGCGTCGGCAGCGTCGATATAGCTGCCGTTCTCCGGCGCCGACAGCGCCAGCTCGGTCAGCTCGTCGTACGTGAGCGGCGTGCCTTCCAGCGCCCACGTGCGACGGCACTCCTGCAGCAGCCACAGCCCCATGATGTTCTTGAGCAGCCGGATTTTGCCGCCCGCTCCCCCTTCATTGCTGAAGAGGCTGTCCCGGCTGTAATCGCTGAGCGCCGGCTGATCGAGCTCGATGCCCATCAGCGACCAGGTTCCGGAGCTGATGAAGGCATACGGGGCAGCCCCCGCCGGAACGGACGCCACCGCGGCCGCCGTGTCGTGGCCCGCCGCGGCGATCACCGCCATGTCCGGCACCTGCAGCTCCTCGCGGATGTCCTGCCGCAGCTGTCCCAGCATCGTTCCCGGCATCACGATCTCCGAGAACAGCGATTCCGGAATGGAGAGCGTGTTCAGAATGCCGCTATGCCATGTACGGCTGCGCGGATCGAGCAGTCCGCTCGTGCTGGCAATCGTATATTCATTGGCCATGACGCCAGACAAATAGTAATGGAACAGATCCGGCATCATCAGCATTTTTAACCCGTCCGCCCCATAGCCGGAGCGGACCTTCTCCTCGGCATACAGCTGGTAAATCGTGTTGATCGAGGAGGAGCGGATGCCGGTCATCCGGAACAATTCCTTTTCCGGAATCGCTGAGAACACTTCCGGCATGACCTGCTCTGTCCGCAGGTCCCGATAATGATAAGGGTTGCCGGCCAGTCTCCCCTTGGCATCCACCAAGCCGTAATCAACGCCCCAGGTGTCCACCGCCACCGATACCGGGGCACCGCCCGCCATCCGCCGGGAAGCGTGAATGCCCTGCTTCAGCTCATGGAACAGCCGCAGAAAATCCCAGTGGAAATGGTCCCCGAGACGAACAGGTTCGTTACTGAAACGATGCACCTCGTTAACGGTCAGCGTTCGGCCATTGAATGCACCCGTCACGGCGCGTCCGCTGCTTGCCCCAAAATCCACCGCCAGCATGTGTAAGGATTGCGAACCCATTAGCCTCACCTCGCCCGTAGAAAATGCTTACTTGTACAGCGGTCCGAAGTTTTGGCAGGCCCGGAAGTCCGCTCCCTCCGGATCGCTTGTTCCGAACAGCCCCCAGGCTCTCGGACGGAATACCTGCTCTTCCGAAACGTTGTGCATGCTCACCGGAATGCGCAGGATCGAAGCCAGTGTGATCAGGTCCGCGCCGATATGTCCGTAGCTGATCGCACCGTGGTTGGCTCCCCAGTGATCCATCACGGAATACACGTCTTTGAACGCTCCCTCGCCCGTCAGGTTCGGGGCAAACCATGTGGTCGGCCACGTCGGGTCGGTCCGCTGATCCAGCTTGTCATGCACTTCCTCAGGCAGGTCGACCGTATATCCTTCGGCAATTTGCAGGACAGGACCAAGCCCTTTGACCAGGTTCAGTCTGGACATCGTTACCGGCATGCCGCCGCGCGTCAGGAAGTCGGACGAGAAGCCGCCCCCGCGGAAATATTCCACCGCCGCCGGGCGCCAAGACGTGGCTTTGAGGCAGTTGTCCGCGTCCTCCTGCGTAATTTCCCAGAACGGCTTCAAGGCAGGCTTGCCGTCCTTCATCTGCTCCCCGGTACCATCCAGCGCCGCCGGTCCGGAGTTAATCAAATGCAAGAGACCGTTCGCCGCGGCTCCGTCGAGCTCATGACCGGTCACCCGCTTCACCGCGTCGGGACTCCAGTATGTACGGACGTCGGCAAAGATTTGCGCGGTATTGGTCAGCATGTATCCGAAGAGCATCGATACGCCGTTCAGGCTGTCATTTTCGGTGGCCACCAAATAAGGCGCCCGGATGCCGTTCCAGTCGAACGAGGAATTCAGTATCGCTTCATGGAAGTCACCGTTCGGGAAGTGGTCTGTCCACTGCCGCTGTCCCTGGAAGCCGGACACGATCGCGTGATGGCCCATGGCCTCTTCTTCAAAGCCAAGCTTAGCCAGACGCGGATTGCCCACCATCAGGTCGCGTACGATCTGCGTCATTTTGACAACCGTCTCCCAGTCCTTATCCTTCTTCTCACGCGAAGTCCGGATCGCTTCAGGATTGTTGTCAGGCCCTTCATTGCAGTTCTCCTTCACCCAAGCCATGGCGAGCTTGAACTCTTCCGGATCGTAAATCTCCTCTTCGATCCGCCGCGTAATCTCCGACATGTCCACGTACTCGTTGCGCATGCCCAAATATTCCTGGAAGAAGTCCGGATCGATCATCGAGCCGGCGATGCCCATCGACACCGAGCCGATGGCCAGGTAAGATTTGCCCTTCATCGTTGCAGCAGCCAGACCGGCTCTCGCAAAACGCAGCAGCTTCTCCTGCACGTCGGCAGGAATCGAAGGATCGTTCAGATCCTGCACGTCACGCCCGTAAATGCCGAACGCCGGAAGTCCCTTCTGCGCATGGGCAGACAATACGGCGGCCAAATAGACCGCTCCCGGTCTTTCCGTACCGTTGAATCCCCATACCGCCTTCGGAATCGAAGGATCCATGTCCATCGTTTCCGTACCGTAGCACCAGCACGGCGTCACGGTGATGGATACGCCTACGCCGGCTTTGGCGAATTTGTCGGCGCAAGCCGCCGCTTCCGCCACGCCTCCGATGCAGGTGTCCGCAATGACGCATTCCACCGGAGAACCGTCAGGGTAGCGAAGCTGTTCGCCCAGAAAAGCAGCGACCGACTTCGCCAGATTCATCGTCATATCCTCCAGGGACTCCCGAACCCCCTTCCGTCTGCCGTCGATCGTCGGCCGGATGCCGATCTTGGGGAAGCCGTGCTTCCATCTTTCGTTCTGGTTGGACATCGTTTGTTTCCTCCTCAGCTTTTCTTATGATTTTTCATTGCTTACGATTGGGGTTACCGGTAACCCTAAAACAAAAAAATATACAGCCTTCCAATCCGTCGTTCCTATGAAAAACGTCAAACGGCATGCATTTTGGGAATACAGAACAAGCCTGAAGGAAAGGGACATGGATCGATCGGAGCACCGTCACTAAACCGAAACACGTGCTGATCTCTTCAAAAAAAGAAGGCTGCTTTCCTGAAATTTCAACGCTGCTGCTCTATATAACATACCGGTCCCGCTGCCTCGTCCGCTCTTTAGATCGTCCTAAGCTCCAGGTACAAAACGCCTTGCATGATTGCTTGAATTGGATCTGCTGCAATGATGCTGGGTCAAATGCTTAAAAAAATGTATAATGAGTTATCGGTAACTTTAAAATAACAATGAAAGCGATTACTGTCAATCCGTATTTTCTTTTATCCGGGCGGTTCTGATAGAATATACAGCAAAGAGGGGTTTACATTGGTAACAATTTACGATATAGCGCAAAAGGCCAACGTCTCGGCCATGACGGTCTCCAAGGTCATCAACAACACCGGGCGGATCAGTGAGGAGACACGCCGCAAAGTCAAAAAAGTGATGGAAGAACTTAATTACATACCGAATTCAAATGCCCGGAGCCTTGTCCTGCAGCAGACCCAAATTCTGTCCCTGCTCATCACGGACATCACCAACCCGTTCTATACGAGCCTGGCCCGCGGTGCCGAAGACGGTGCCAAACAGTACGGCTACCGCCTTCTGTTCGGCAACAGTGACGAGGATTACGCGAAGGAAAAGGATTATGTCGACATGATCCTGTCCACGCGGGTCGATGGCGTGCTGTTTGCTCCTGCAGGGGACCTGTCGCTGAAAAATCTCGAGAAGCTGCGGGCTCACAACATCCCGTTCGTCATTATGGACCGGGCGGTGCCCGGAATCGAGTCGGATATGATCTGCGGAGACAGCAAGGAAGGCGCCCGGAAGCTTGTCGATTACCTGATCGGGCTGGGCCATCGCCGCATCGCGCTTGTCAACGGCTCCCTCGACGTCTCTACGGCCCGGCTCCGTTATGAGGGATACGCGGAGGCGTTGGCCCTTCAGGGCATCCCGTTGGATGAGACGCTCATCATCCACCAGAACTACCGCGATTACCATGCGGATGATCATCTGGAGCAGCTGCTCGAGCAGCCTTCTCCTCCGACCGCGATTTTTGCGGCCAACAACGTATTGGCGGTCGGTGTAATCCGGGATCTGCGTGAGCGCGGCATCCGGGTGCCGGAGGACATCTCCGTCGTTTGCTTTGACGACCTCGATCTCTCGTCGGCGCTGGACCCCTTTCTGACGGTGGCGGCACAGCCGGCTTACCAGTTTGGCGCCATGGGCATCCAGCTGCTGGTGGAGCGGATTCGGGGCAGCTCGGTTCCGGAGTCCCGCAAGGTAATTTTGCCGTCGGAGCTGGTGATCCGCTCGTCTGCCAAACCTATCTAAGTCACAGCAAGAGGTGAGTTTCATTTTACAAAAAAGCATGACCCGGGGGCATTGGTCCAAACGGCTGCTCACGCCCCCTAAAATTCTGGTGTTCGGGTTTCTGATCATGATCGCTGCCGGGGCCCTGCTTCTGACGCTGCCGGCAGCCTCGGCTACCGGCATCTCGATCGGGCCCCTGAACGCGCTGTTCACGGCAACTTCAGCCGCCTGCGTGACCGGCCTTACAGTCGTCGACACGGGAACGGCTTTTTCCGTGTTCGGACAAACCGTTATTCTGCTATTGGTCCAAGTCGGCGGCACCGGCTTCATGACGATGGCAACGCTGATCGCGCTCGTGCTGAACAAGCGGATTTCGCTGAGAGAGCGCCTGGTTTTGCAGGAAGCGCTGAACCACGGCACCATCGACGGCGTTGTCCGGCTGGTCAAGAAGGTTATTCTGTATTCCCTGCTGATCGAAGTAGCGGGGGCACTGCTGCTTGCGGTCCATTATGTCTTCTCCCTTTCTCTGCCGCTGGGCAAGGCCGTCTATTTCGGTGTCTATCACAGCATCTCGCTGTTTAACAACGCCGGATTCGATTTGATGGGAAGCGTGCAGGGACCGTTCAGCGGTATGGCCTCCTTCGTGAGCGACCCGTTTATGAATATCGTCCTGATGGCACTTATTTTTCTGGGTGGGATCGGCTTTATCGTGCTGTCAGACCTGTTGGAATACCCGAAGGTCCGCAAAATTTCACTGCACAGCAAGGTTGTGCTCAGCGCGACCGCAGTGCTTGTCTTCGTCGGCGGCCTCATCATTTTCCTGATGGAGGTCAACAATCCGCGAACGTTGGGTCCGCTTAATACAGGCGGCAAGATTTGGGCTTCGCTGTTCCAATCGGTGACGACCCGCTCCGGCGGTGTCAATACGGTCGATATCGGCGGCCTTCACCAGTCAACGCAGTTCTTCATGATCCTGTTGATGTTCATCGGCGCAGCTCCCGGCTCGACCGGAGGCGGGATCAAAATTACGACGTTTGTGCTGCTCCTCGGTGCCGTGCATGCGATGATCCGCGGTCGGGAGGATGTCGTCCTGTTCCGCAAACGGATCGCCAAGGATGTCGTGTACAAAGCCATCACGCTGACGCTCCTTTCCATCCTGCTGATCATCCTGTTTGCCATGCTGCTGTCGGTGACGGAAGACCATGATTTTATGTCAATCCTGTTTGAATCGGCTTCGGCCTTCGGCACGACAGGCATCTCCATGGGACTGACCACCGAGCTCAGCCCCTTCGGCAAGGTATGGGTGATCTGCCTGATGTACCTGGGCCGATTGGGTCCGCTTACCCTTGCGTACGCGCTGACCCGGGACAACAAGAAGGAGCCGTACAATCATCCGGAAGGGAAAATCATTATCGGTTAAACCCGTTGGGGGTCTCAACTTATGCTGGGATTGCAATTTTTTGAAATGAGGCTGTCAATATGAGTATTGAGCAACAAATGTATGATGAAGTTATTGAACTTATCGGAAAAAGGTATCCGACAGGCTGGGGCGGCGCTGCAGCCGTCCGGCTTATAGACGGAACGATCCTCACCAGCGTGGCTCCCGAAGTCATCAACGACTCCACTCATCTGTGTATGGAGACGGGAGCTATATTGGAAGCCCACAAGCTGAACAAGAAGGTAACGCATTCCATCTGCTTGGCACGGGATGACGAGATGTCGCCGTACAAGGTGCTCTCTCCTTGCGGGGTGTGCCAGGAACGTTTATTTTATTGGGGTCCAGACGTGAAATGCGCCGTCACGGTCCCAGGCGGCGAGCTCGTCTTCAAAACGTTGGCGGAAATTCAGCCGTATCACTGGAGCACTGCTTATGACGATCTGAAAGAAAAATGGACGACGTCCTGATGCACTGCCGAATGCCAAAAGAGGCTCCCCTTCATGGGGAGCCTCTTTGTCATACCGCCGACGTCATTACATCAGCTTCTGAATTTCATCCTTCAGCACCTCGGACTGCGGTCCGAACACCACCTGGACGGCGCCTTTGCCGAGCCGCATGACGCCGGAAGCGCCGAGCTGCTTCAGTCCCTGATCGTTGACGACCGACTCGTCTTTGACGACAAGACGCAGACGGGTAATGCATGCATCGATACTCTCGATGTTGTCCGTGCCCCCGATATTTGCGAGCACTCTGGCTGCCTTGCTGTCCGATGCCGCAACGCCCGCATCTGCTGCGCCGCCTTCTATTGCTTCGTCCGCCACCTGAACATCATCCTCCCGACCCGGCGTTTTCAGGTTGAGCTTCACGATCATCACCCGGAACAGGACGTAGTACACGACCGCGAAGACCAGACCTACCGGAATGAGCAGCAGCGGCTTGGTGGACAGCGGATAGTTCAGCGCATAGTCGATAAATCCGGCCGAGAATCCGAAGCCGAGCTTCACGCCCAGCGCATACATCACGTAACCGGCCACCCCCGCCAGCACTGCATGTATACCATATAGTACAGGAGCGACGAACATGAATGCAAATTCAAGCGGTTCCGTGATCCCTGTCAGGAATGAAGCGACTGCGGCACCGATAAAGATCGAAGCCACCGCCTTGCGCTTCTCCTTCTTGGCGGTATGGATAATAGCTAGTGCCGCTGCCGGCAGGCCGAACATCATAATCGGGAAGAAGCCGGTCATGAACATGCCCGCGGATTTGTCTCCCGCAAAGAACCGGTACAGGTCGCCGTGAACGACCTTACCTGCCGCGTCGGTATAATCCCCGATCTGGAACCAGACGATCGAGTTGATAATATGGTGCAGGCCGAACGGAACGAGCAGGCGGTTTGCGATCAAATATACCGCGCTGCCGATTCCTCCGAGGCTGACGATCCAGCGGCCGAACGTATCCAGCACGTCCTGGATAGGCCCCCAGATGAGGCCGAGAACGATGCCGACGAATACCATCGTGACAGACGTAATAATCGGCACAAAGCGTTTGCCGCCGAAAAATCCGAGCCAGTCCGGCAGCTTGATTTTATGAAAACGGTTGTATAAAAAGGCGGAAATCAGACCGACGATGATGCCCCCGAGAACCCCTGTGTTAAGCTCCGCGCCTTTATCCATAACAGTCGTAAACGCAAGCGGTACCTTAACCAGCACCTTTAAGAGAATAATGTGGCCGATGACGGCAGAGAGCGCAGCGACAGCGTCACCCGTCAATCCGATAGCCACCCCGACGGCAAAGATGAGCGGCAGGTTATCGAAGATCGTCGATCCGCCGGCATCCAGAAACGGTGCAATGTAGTGGTTCAGGAACCATCCCACCTGGTTGCCCAGGTGGAAGTCCTTAATATAGTCGATGTTGCCAAAACGCATCAGAATCGCCGCCGCCGGCAGCGTCGCCACCGGAAGCATCAGCGATTTCCCGATTTTTTGCAGAAATGCTAGCATGTTCTGTCATCCCCTTCTCGTCGAAAGTAGCTTTAGGATTTAAGCGTAACGCTCAGGATATCGGTCTGTCCGGCGGTTACCGCCCCCAGCTTCGTTTCCATCTGCTCCACTTTATCTTCGCTGTTCGTGATAATGACTGGCGTTACGGTCGGCAGACCTGCCGCGCGAATTGCCTCGATGTCGAATTCGATCAGCGCTTGCCCCGCCTTCACTTTATCTCCCGTATTGACATGGCTTGTAAATCCGCTGCCTTTCAGGCCTACTGTGTTAATGCCGATATGAAACAGGAACTGCAGGCCGTTCTCATGCTCTACAATGACCGCATGCTTGGACTTGATCACGTGAGCCACGACGCCGTCAAACGGAGCGATCAGCTTGCCGTCGGCAGGCTCAATGGCGAGCCCTCTGCCCATATGTCCGCCTGCAAAAGCTTCATCCGGGACCTGATCAAGCGGTACTGCCGTACCCGTAAGCGGGGACGTAATCTCTAACGTTTGCTGCTTTTTGGATTTCCATTTTGAAAACATGAATATTCCTCCTTGACGAAATCTGCGTGAATCTCCGATCGGTTGTCATCATCCGGGCTATGAAAAAAGGATCTTTTCCATTATGTCCAGGAACGGATGAACTATGTGGAACCTGGTATATGCTTGCGGTTGGAAGCTGCCTGAGAACATAACCTTTGAAACGGAAGCGATTTCAAAACGTTGGGAGCTCCCTTCAATGCCACACACTCCTCCCCAAAAGACCAACAAAAAAAGCCAAGAATAGACTCCACGCAGGAATCGATTCTTGGCTCATGCCCAATATTAAGGTAACACGCCAATTTCAAGTATTCACTTATGTGCCTATATTAAAACAAGATACAGCGATACGTCAATAGCCAATCTATTCAATTTTGTATCCTGGTCGATAAGCCCTTATTCTGGATTGTTACTCAGGCTGTGGATATGGCTGCGACTGCGACTGCATCTGTGACTGAGGCTGCGACTGCGACTGTGATTGCGGTTGTGACTGTGACTGCGGCGGTGTCTGCGCTTCCGAACCTTGCTTATTCCGGCTGCGGAAATTCCCAACGATCAGCAGCGCTGCCGGTATAACGAATCCCGGGAACACCGCCATCATCGGGTAAACGATTCCGGACCATTCCAGCTCCGCCGTATTCCGAAGAACCCAAAGGGACAACGGCAGCAGCAAAAAGAAAAAGGGAATCACCAAGCTCTTGTAATTAATTACGTCAAAGCACTGCACGGTTGTAATCACGGTACCATAGAAGCAAATCAGAAGCTTCATGAACGATGTAATCAGCCAGATAATGCCCACAATGACCTCTGCCCGTTCCAACACCCGCTCAATCCGGATCTCGCGTGCCACGTCATAGACAGCATAAGGGGATCGGGCCGTCATGTCCACGCCAAGCACCATGATCGTGATTACGCTGAGCAGTGCGCCGGAGATCAGAGTCCCCACGCTGGTGACATAAAAATATTTTTTTATTTTTTGCTGGTTTTGTACAAACGGGATCAACAGGAGGCAGATGGAAATTTCCAGCGAAGGGAAACCTAGCAGTGGATAACCCGCCTTAATCGCCGGGATTACCCCTTCGGGAAACATCGGAAACAGCTCGCCCGGATGCATTTTAGGGATCAAGAGCAGCGCGGTAATGACAAAAACGCCCATCGCCCACGGATACAAAATTTCCCCCGTCCTTCCAATGACTTCAATCCCTAAATAGCAGCCGTAAAGCACCGGGATTAAGATAACCACCATATTAACAACCAGCGGCGTTTGAGGGAGTACGACCGAGCCGATAAAATTGCCGATATTCCGTGCCACATAGGCGGTCAAAATCAAAAAATAAAACATATATACGACTGCTATGGCCGAACCGAACCACTTACCCGTCAGTATGCGGCCGTACTCGATAATCGTCTGTTTTGGATACCGAAAACCGAGTTTCATATAGAGCGTAATGAGACCGAGCTGAATGATTCCAACAATGATGACGCTGAACCAGGCGTCTTGTCCGGCAATGGACACCAGCATATGGGGCTGAACGAGCGCGGCCGTGCCGATAATATACAAATACATCATCAAAGCAAACTGCAGAGCCGAAATTTTGCCCTTATCCATGGATCACCTTGCCCTCCGACACCCATTGCATAACCGGCTTGGCGATAGGTCCGAAAACATGGCCCATCACGATCACAAAAGACGGCAGCGGGATGTCCATGATCAGCATGATATACAAAAACCCACCGAACAGCATGATCGTCGTTGAAATCCATAGTTCCTTTTTTGACGCCTTCCGCCTGAGCGCAATAAAATTCAAGATCACAGCTGCAAAGGTTGCTGCGGTAATGATATAATCGGGACCCATAAGAAACACCTCACTTCATATTTTGCAGATAGGATTGATTGCGGACTCCCGTCGAATAGATCTCCACATCGGCACTTACGACCGTCCGGATTTCGGGGAACAGCGTGTCCCATTCTTTCTTATTGGCTTTCCAGTATGACGGGCTGGCCTTATATACCAGGTTCCCATATCCCAGAGCATCACTGTCCAGTTCATGCTGAAGGGTCGAAATGGTGCCGTTCACCATCTTGATAACCTGCTGTTCGGCTTCTTTTTCCAGCCAGCTGATCGTTTCCTTTTTATCCACCTTGACTTTGTGGCTGTTCACATCAAACACATTCGCCTTCTGCTTGATATGGATGACGACTTCAGGCTTGCCCCGGCTGAACCGGGCTTTCACCGAGGCCTTGCTGTGAAGGATCGCGACATGTACCTTTCCGTCCTCAACGGGAATCGGCACGACAAGCCGCTGCACTTTATTTTTGATGATGGCAAGCCCCTTGGATTCGCTTTGGTTTAAATAACCCACGAGCTTTCCGTTTTTGAACACAGCCATATTTCCGATTCTCAAATAGCCGTCAGGTGAAATCTTCTCTACATTTTCCTTCGTTCCCGCCTTTTCAGGATCACCGACAAACTCAACGCTGCCGGTGACGGCCATTGCCATGGGATTGTCCAATGTGAGAATAAAATCCTTCATACTGACGGGATAGGCTGCGCTGGCCCGCTTATTGTAGCTTTCTAGCGTTTTGTACATTTGCTTCACCGGCAATTTCTCCATGTTCGTCAAAGTTTCCAATACTTGGGCCGCTGTCCCGTGTTTCGCGACAAGCATAGAAAAATCGATCCGGATTTCCGGGTCCCGGTCAATCAAATCGAATAAATCAAAAACCCCTTTTTTGGCCAAATCTTCACCGATAATCATCATTTGGTTGTGGGCGAAATAAAAGCGGCGCGGTGCGACATTGTCCATATTCTGCAATGCGTCCAGCATAGTTTTTCCCCTTCCGATATATTTCGTCACCGGAATGCCGCTGGTTCCACCGCCTCCGCCCGGACTGCTCTCCGAAGCCTGGCTAGGCACCACCACCTGCAGAGTCACGAGTATGTTATCCGGATTGTCGGGATCTTCGTCCAGTCCAATGCCCAAAACGATGGAGAGCTGGTCCAGAAACTTAATATCCCAGCAGCCTGACAGGGACAGCAAGAGCACCAGACATATAGTGATATGGCAGATCCGTTGAAACATATCAGCGCTCTCTCCCTTCATGGCCAAATCTCGAATACATTTTGACGCTTCACATCATATCCGGTTACACTTCGCTCGGATCCTGTGTTTGATGCGGCTCATTCTCGTCCCTGTCCGCCTGTTGATTGCCCATCGCGCCTTCCCGGAACCGGACCGGGTTATTCCTGCTGATCAGCTTAGGTCTCTTCTTCATATAATCCTGAGGCATGCGCAGCATTGAATCTTTCATATCCGGATAGATCATCGGCGCATACGGAGCCATATAAGGAACATTCAGAGACTTAAGGCTGCATAGATGCAGAACAAGGATCAGCAGCATACAGGCAATCCCGTAGATACCAAACATCGATGCCGCAATCAGCATGACAAAACGGAGCATCCGTGCGGCAATCCCGATGTTATAGGCCGGGGACACGAAACTCGCAATGGCCGTCAGCGATACGACGATAACGACGACCGGGGAGACGATCCCGGCTTCGACTGCGGCCTGCCCCAGTACCAGGCCCCCCACGATCGAAATGGTGTTCCCGACGGACCGGGGCATCCGCACACCGGCTTCCCGCAAAATTTCAAAAACCGTTTCCATGATAAAGGCCTCGACAAAGGCGGGAAAAGGAACCCCCTCCCGCTGCACTGCCAGCTTCAGCAGCCAGGAAGTCGGAATCATCTCTTGGTGAAATCCGATGATGGCCACATAAAAGGAAGGCAGCAGCAGGCCGATGAGAAACGAGAAGTATCGCAGAAACCGAATTAAACTCCCCACATCAAACCGGTTGTAATAGTCTTCCGCCGCCTGAAAGAACATATTAAAGGTGGAAGGAAGCAGCAGAACAAACGGGGTTCCGTCAACCAGGATCGCTATCCGGCCTTCCAGCAGGCTTGCGGCGATCACGTCAGGACGTTCGCTGTGATAGATGGTTGGAAAAATCGTCTTATTCGTATTTTCGAGAAGCTCCTCAATATACCCCGACTCCAGGACGCCGTCGATATCAATGACCGAGAGACGTTTCCGGACCTCGTCCACATTTTTTTCGTCAACGATACCGTGAATATACATGATGCCTACGTCGGTTTGCGTCACTCTCCCCAGCTGCATTTCTTCCAGCCACAGATTCGGACTTTTGATTTTCCTTCTGAGCAGCGCCGTGTTCGTTCGAAGCGATTCCGTAAAGCCTTCGCGCGGGCCTCGGATGACTGTCTGCGACTCCGGCTCAGTGACGCTTCGCCGTTCTCCGCCTTTGGTGCTGGCGATAACCGCACTGCCAATCCGATCGATAAAAAGCAGCGTATCTCCGGACAGCAGATGCAGGTACAGCTTGCTCCAATCAGAGATCTGGTAAATCTCACCGGCGGCCAGCGCCTTTTCCTTGAACTGCTGCAAAAATTTCCTGTCTTCTTCTGACGTTATGCCTCTATACCCTCCATGAGAATCTTCTCCGAGCTCGTCTTCGGCCTCGTATCGGGCTTCGCCTTCTTTTCGTCCTTCCTCCGCATCCCGCTCCAATTCCCATGCTTCTACAAGCTCTGCTTCCGATGCGAACTGCTTGATTTCGTTCAAGACAGTTTCAATCGCAAACTCCGAAACCGATGTCGGGTCTACCAGACCGTCAACATATACAAAAGCAACTTTCCTGCCGAAGTTCCGGGCAAGGATTTCACGGATGACTATATCACCGCTTCCTCCCATGTCCCTTTTCAAACGATCCAGATTGCTTTTTAAATCAGAGGACAGCCTGTCCGGGTGCAGCTCTGCCGGATCCGTCCCCGCGGATTCCTGATACGGTGCGCCGTTCTTCCCAGCCCGGTTTGAAGGCTGCTGTTGTGTTGAAGCATTGCGGGATTTCTTTTTGCCGACCATCCGGGTCTCCACCTTGTCCATTTATGATGCTTATACTTTCCAATTCAGGGTAATTTCATCCAAGTCGGTTTCCATGCAAGCACAAAAAAACGCAGGGTTTACACCCTGCGCTGCTTAAAAACGGCAACTACTCTTTTTTCAATTTCTGGAATAACCCTTGCCGCCGGCTTACTAGTCCTTTCTCCAAGGCATAACGCGTCAGCTGGACCCGGTTCTCCAAATGAAGCTTCTGCAATATGTTTTTCAGGTGGTTTTTAACCGTCTGGTCAGAAATTTTGAGCTCGGCGGCAATTTCCTTGTTGGTAAGCCCCGAAGCCACCCAATTTAAAATTTCGCGCTCCCGCGCGGTCAATGTCTCATGATGCTCCGGACTCTTGGGGGCAAGCGGAAATTCCCTTAAAATTTGCGTGGCAAGTTCCCGGCTGAGCGGCGCTTCGTCGCTCATGATCCCCCGTAAATACTCAAGCCATGTCGACGGGGATAAATTTTTGAGCAGATAGCCCTGCGCTCCCTGCTTTAACGCCTCGAACAAATGCGTCACATCGTCCGACACCGTGATCATAACGATTTTGACGTAAGGATACTGCAGCTTGATCTGCCTTGTCGCCTCCAACCCGCCAATGCCCTGCATTTGGATGTCCATCAGGATCAGGTCGGGCATCAATAACTCGGTCATACTTACGGCTTCCTCGCCGCTGTGGGCCATGCCGATCACTTCAAACGCCGGGTCAGCCGACAGGATTTCGGTCACCGCTTCGCGCGCATGAGCGGAGTCATCGGCAACCAGCACTCTGAACGTATTCAATGGTTATGGGCCTCCTTTCTGATCTCCACCCGGCTGCCCCGCTGCATCGGCAGAATCAGCATTTTCCAGCCAAGCTCCTCGGCGCGCTCCTTCATGATCCGAAGGCCGTACCGGTCCTTCAAATGAAATGGATCCGTATGAATCCCCCGCCCGTTGTCATCGACGAAAACCGTCCAGCCCCTGCCGTCCAGCGTGCCTTTGATCGTCACCTTGGTGGCATGGGCATGCTTGTGAATGTTCAGCAGCGCTTCCCGGATGCAGGCCAGAAGCTCCACTTTTTCCTTGGCGCTCAGGGCCGCATCCGGAATGGACCATTCGATCCAGGGCTGGATCAGCGTTTCCTTGGCTGTATGTTCGATCCTTGAACGCATCGAAGCCTGATATTCCCGCTCCTCCGGCGATTCCGGATAGCGAAGATTGGCGATCGCCTGCCGCACGTACCGGTTCACCTCATGAACCGATTTGCGCAGCTCCTGGAAGTCCGCCGATTCCCGGGCTCCCCGGCCGCGCGACTCCGCCCGGTCCATCTTGACCGACAGCAGAAACAGGGACTGCGCGATGCCGTCATGCAGTTCCCTGGCAAGCAGATCCCGTTCTTCCAGCGCTGCTTTTTCCGCCCGCTCCCGGTTCAGCTCCTCCTGCACCTGTTCCAGCCTCCGGAACAGCATGCTGAGCAGGGTCATGCTAATAAAGAACAGAAACACCGGCGTAAGAAAATTACCCACCTTCATCGATATATAAGGCATCAGAAACGCATGCCTCGCATATTCCCATATCCCTACGGCCAGTGTAGGAATAATCAAAATCATCCACTTGATTTGTTTATAGGACATGCCTTGATCCGCACCTTCCCCGGGCACTCCCGGCATATTCAGACTTGTCTCTATTGTATCACGGCCCGCCCGGCGTATGTTAGAACGGTTCGTGTCACATACTACGAAGCGAACTTGTCTTTGTTTGGACGTTTGGATGGAAGCATCGACAACGAACAACCGGGAGGACCTTATGCGCACAAGGCTTTATGCAACGCTATCCATGCTGCTTTTGACAATTTCGGTGACGGCTGCTCCGGCGGCGGGGGCTTCTCCCGTAAACCAAGGCAGAGAGTACTATGAACAAAGGGGAGACGTCATCTGGGAGATTCCGAACCGGGAAAAGATTATAGCACTGACCTTCGATGACGGGCCGGATCCTGAGGATACGCCGCAGATTCTCGACCTGCTGAAGCAGTATCACGCAAAGGCAACGTTTTTTGTCGTCGGCAAACAGGTTCAGGAGCACCCGGAGCTGGCCAAGCGGCAGGTGGCCGAAGGCCATGAGCTTGCCAACCACACCTTCGACCATATGTATTTTAACCGCCGAAGCTCACCGGAGGTCATCGTGCGGGAGCTGCGGGAAACCCAGGAAGCCATATACCAGGTTACCGGTAAAAAAACCTACCTGTTTCGCCCTCCCGGAGGATATTATAACGACCGTATGATCCAAATTTGCAAGAAGGAGGGTTATCTCGTCGTTATGTGGTCCTGGCATCAGGACACCTGGGACTGGAACCGGCCGGGCGTCGCCAAGATCGTGAACAAGGTGCTGAACAACGCGCGCAACGGCGACATCGTCCTGATGCACGACCACGTGGAGGGCAAGTCCCAAACGGTCGACGCGTTAAAACAAATCCTGCCTGAACTGCAGAAGCGCGGATATCGCTTCGTTACCGTATCGGAGCTGGTAGAGTACAACATTCCTTGAGGGGCGTTTAAACGCGCCCCTTTTTTGGCGCTTCCTCCCCGGGCCATTCACGTTGGAATTGCGCAAGAAACTGCTCCATAAATGCATGGCGGGCAGCAGCCTCCCGCTGGGCCGCCGGCGTATTCATCAGATCTTTCAGCTTCAGCAGCTTCTCGTAAAAATGGTTCACCGTCGTCCCCTGCCGGCTGCGGTACTCCTCCTGGGTCATATTATTCCGCGGCGGCTCGGCGGGGTCATACATGAGT
The DNA here is from genome assembly GCF_002224835.1 of Paenibacillus sp. SSG-1. NCBI lineage: Bacteria > Bacillati > Bacillota > Bacilli > Caryophanales > Paenibacillaceae > Paenibacillus > Paenibacillus sp. SSG-1. Next base: position 1,636,612 of record NZ_MBRK01000001.1, on the reverse strand, counting down.
CTTCCCCTTGATCCGCCAAAGGCAAACGTGCGGGCAATACCGATCGCTCCGATGGCGTCCAGACGATCTGCGTCCTGCACGACCCGCCCCTCCAAAGTCGACATAGGCCTGCCGCCTCCGCCGCCATAAGACATGGTCCCGATGATCTCCAGCACATGATCCACGAGCGCTGCATCCGCCCCATGTTCCGTGAGCCAAGAGGAAATAGCTGCCATGCCCTCCTCTTTCGAAGCTACGATTTTCTCGTCGGCCAGGTCATGAAAAAGGGCCGCCAGCTCGCAGACGACCGGGTCGGCACCTTCCTGCTCCGCCAGCCTCTTCGCCCACTCCGCCACCCGGTAAATATGCCACCAGTCGTGGCCGGACGGCTCAGACTTTAAACGATCCTTCACGTATTCCCTTGCTTCCATAATCATTCGGTCGGTCTCCATATGCTTTCCTCCAAACAGCTTTATTTTTCTGAACAATCGCGGTTGAATCCGAACATATATTCGCCTATAATACAATGCATAGCTCTTTTAATAAATGAGGTGAAATGATGATTAACCGAACCTGTGAACCGTCGGCGAGTTTCAATTCTACCATGAAAGAGGCTGCTTGGACACAGACCAGCCGCTTGCTGGAGGAATCCCTCCGCCGTCACCTGAAAGTAACCCTGCACCTTGCCGGTGCCGGACCCGAACAAGAAATCCGGGGCTTCGTCACCGTGATTAACACCTATCTGGAAGAGATCAAGTTTAGAGCTGAAGACGAATGGCTGTGGATCAAATTCAGCGAGATCATTTCCGCGCATACATAAAGCCGGCTTGAAGGAACGTAAGGAACCCTTAGCGAAAAGGTTACAAGGGAAACCGCTTATATCATATTGGAATGCAATGGTTTCCCGTACACATATTACTGAGCAAACGGAGGAGTTAGCTATGACCGATGATTTGAAATATCCTATCGGACTTTGCGTAACGAAAAAAGAACTGACTGGAGATGAGCGTACAGCATTAATCGGCGAAATCCGCAGCCTGCCTTCGAAACTGCGGCAAGCCGTCAGCGGATGGTCCAAAGAACAGCTGGACACGCCTTATCGGCCGGGCGGCTGGACCGTCCGTCAAGTCGTGCACCATGTCGGAGACAGCCACATGAACAGCCTGATTCGGCTTAAACTTGCTTTAACCGAGGATAATCCGGTGATAAAACCTTATGAGGAGCAATTATGGGCTGAACTTGCGGATTCCGCGCTGCCTGATCCGGAGATTTCCCTGAATCTGCTGGAGGCGCTGCATGAACGGTTTGTGCTTGTTCTGGAAAGCTTGAACAGCGACCAGTGGCTCAGAACATACAACCATCCGGCAAACGGAGAAACCAATTTGAACGAGCATCTATGCACGTATGCTTGGCATGGCAACCACCATCTTGCGCACATCACGACCCTCAAAGAACGGATGGGCTGGTAAGGCGGGATTCAGGTTCTTCGGTATGACGCCCTTCCTCAAATGAAATACTAACCAAAATGGTATGATTGAGGCAGGTGTTCTCATGAGTAAAATCTTGTCCATCTACGGCAGAGATGTGAAAAACATTGTCACGAACTGGGCCGCGCTCGTCATCATCGCCGGTCTTGTTATGCTTCCTTCCCTGTACGCCTGGTTCAACATCAAGGCATCCTGGGATCCCTACGGCAATACCGGTGATATTGCGATTGCCGTCGCGAACAACGACAAAGGGACGACGATGAAGGGACAGTCGCTGAATCTCGGCAAGGAGGTCGTCGCCTCGCTGAAGGACAATCATAAGCTGGGCTGGAGGTTCGTCTCCGAGGCGGACGCCATGAGAGGCGTTCGGCACGGGGATTACTATGCGAGCATCATCATCCCGGACAATTTTTCGGCCTCGATTGCCACGGTGCTGTCGGACAACCCGACCCACGCCGAAATTTTGTATTATGTGAACGAAAAGATCAATGCGGTATCCCCGAAGATTACATCTTCCGGAGCCAGCGGCATCATCCAGGAAGTCAGCAAAAATTTCGTCAAAACCGCCAACGGCACGATTTTTAAAATTTTCAACGAGCTTGGCATCGAGCTGCAAAATCAGCTGCCGACCATTGAGAAGGTCCGTTCGCTGGTGTTTGAGCTAGAGAAAAATTTCCCGGAAATCAACCAAGCCGTAAACACGGCGGCGCAGGACATCCATACGACCAACGAGCTGGTATCCAAAGCTCAAGGGGCGCTGCCCATAGTGACCGACCTGGCCAAGAACGGGCAGCAGTTGGCGGCTGGTCTGGGCGATTTTATGGGCAAGGCTTCCACGGCTGCCAAGGATATCGCGCCGAACGTAAAGCAGGATCTGCTGCTTCTGCAGCAGACTTCCATGGCTACGGAGCAGCTGACCGCGCTGCTGAAGGATCCCGACGTCGATCCGAAGACTGCGCTTGATGCGCTGGACCGGATATCCTCCAGGTTAACTACCGGCCTGGAAGTGCAGGAAGCGCTGATCAGCTGGTTCGACCGGCTGAACCAGACCGCAGGCGGCCGACTGGATTTCGTCAGCTCCAAGCTGAAGCAGGTCCGGGACAAAATGCAGTCTCAGCTGACGCTTGTCAATCAAATCCGCAGCGGGGTAAAGAAAGGCGAGAAACCGGCCATGGATCTGGTGAATAAGCTGAACACAATCTCCGGCGAAGTATCCGATCTATTAGGGGACATCCTCGGGCGGTATGACAGCGAAATTCAGCCGGCGATCGAAAGCGGGCTGCAGAAGGCGGTCAAGTCCGCCGCCGAAGCGAAGAAGGTGATGGATTCTGCCGTTCAGAGCCTGCCGGACGTCAAGAAGGTGCTGTCCGACGCTTCCAAGGGATTGGCGATCGGCACGCAGGGCATTTCCGTCATCCAGAAGGAGCTTCCGGGCGTGGAAGCCAAAGTCAAGGAACTGGCGGACCGGATGCGCAAATTCGAATCGGAGGGCAACCTGCAGGAAGTCATCGACCTGCTGAAAAACAACTTCCAGCAGGAAGGACAGTTCTTCGCCGAGCCTGTCGTGCTGAAGGAGAATCAGCTGTTTCCGATACCGAATTACGGATCCGCCATGTCGCCCTTCTTCTCAACGCTGGCCCTCTGGGTCGGAGCGACGCTGCTCGTATCCCTGGTGACGACGGAAGTGCATTCGCCTGCAGCCGGAACGGATTATAATAGCATCCAGATTTATTTCGGGCGGTTTCTGACCTTCCTGACGCTGGCGCTGCTGCAATCGGTCCTCGTCACGGCAGGCGATATCTTCCTCTTGGGAACCTATGTGGTCGACAAAGGCTGGTTCATCTTATTCGGATTGGTCAACAGCGCTGTCTTTATGCTGATCGTCTACACCCTCGTTTCCGTGTTCGGCAATGTCGGCAAGGCGCTTGCCATCGTTCTGCTGGTGCTGCAGCTTGCTGGATCAGGCGGAACCTTTCCTATTCAGACGACACCGCCGTTCTTCCGAGCGATCCATCCGTTCCTTCCGTTCACCTACGGCATCAGCATGATGCGCGAAGCGGTGGGAGGCATGATCTGGAGCGTCGTTCGCAGCGATCTGCTCATCATGTGCGTGTATGTCGTGATCACGCTCGTGATTGGTCTTGCGCTGAAAGGGATCATCAATCAGCTTGCCGCTGGCCTCGTCAAGAAAGCGAAGGAAAGCAAACTGATTCATTGATCACGGTATAAAGGTATAAACCAAACAAGCCTCCCCAGCAGTCAAGCTGCTGACGGGAGGCTTTATGATTCATGCCTATTTCATTATTGATCCAATGTATAAGGTGCAAGGCCGGTAGGCATCGGTGCAGGAGGCGTGCAGGTGCTTTGCATCTCGTAATGCTTTTTCTCATCCGAAGCATCATGGAACGCCCACATGGCTTCCAGCACATGGTACGCCAGCTCACCGGAAGCCCGGTGAGGACGACCGCTCTGCAGCGCGTACGCCATGTCGGCTGCGGCGATACCGCGGGTATTCTCCGCGTAGCCGAACAGCAGGGGCTGTTCCTTCCACTCGGCTTCGCCGGCAATCCGGTACTGCACCTTGCCGCCGAAGTTGTTCGGATCAGGTACACGCAGCGTTCCTTTCGTACCGTAAATTTCGATGTTCGGCAGATTGCTGCCGCCGAATACGTCAAAGCTGGTGATGATCGTTCCAATCGCACCTTCGGCGAACTGGATCAGCCCGGCGACGTGGGTAGGGATTTCCACCGGTATTTTTTGACCGTATTTTTTGGAACTGGTGATCGTTCTTTCTTCCAGCGCCTTGCCGGTCATACCCGTGATGGTCTTGATCGGACCGAGCAGCTGCACGAGTGCGGTCAGGTAGTAAGGCCCCATGTCGAACATCGGTCCTCCGCCGGCCTGATAATAAAATTCGGGATCCGGATGCCAGGTCTCGTGACCTCCGCCGAGCATAAATGCCGTGGCAGCGACCGGACGTCCGATCAGCCCATCCTGGATCACTTTGAGGCAGGTCTGAATTCCGGCGCCGTAGAACGTTTCGGGCGCGCAGCCCACGCGCAGGCCTTTTTCCTTGGCGAGCTGGAGCACCTTCTGTCCATCTTCACGGGTGACGGCCAGCGGCTTTTCAACGTATACATGCTTACCGGCCTCAAGAGCCTGCAGGCAGACCGACGCATGCGCAGCAGGGATCGTCAGGTTGATCACGATTTGAATTTCGGGATCCGCGAGCAGCTCTTCAGGGGAATACACTCTGGGTATGCCGAATTCGGCTGCTTTTTCTGCGGCACGCTCCTTATCGATGTCAGCGCAAGCTACCAAATCCAGCACATCGAATTTTTTGCAGTTTTCCATATAAATGCTGCTGATTTTCCCGCAGCCGATAATGCCTACTTTGATCTGCTCCAAGAATAACCCTCCCCTTAATATTGGCTGTCTGCCATGCCGTTATATGCTGTCTCCGGCTTCCAGTCGGAGCCGGCTTCTTTGCCTTCGGCGGCCCATACGAAGCCGCGTCTCATCATTTCCTTCACCTGCGGCATGTCGACGATATCCGCATGGTGCCCGAGCGAATTGTAGAAGACGCGTCCACCGCCCCAGTATTTCGTCCAGACTACCGGCATGTCAACCGGTTTGTTGGCCGAATGCGGGCCATGAACGACCGGGAAGCGGGTTGTGGCGTGAACTTCCACCGCCGGATCCACATGCAGGTAATACTGCTCGCTCGCGACCTCGAAGTCCGCGATCCCCTGCAGCAGGGAGCCTTCCTCTTCGTCTGTCACGTTAACCATGTATCGAACCCCGTCATTCCCCGGGTGGGCGACCCACTGTCCGCCAGTCATGAACTGCCAATCGACCTGCGTCCGGAAGGAGTCGCACATGCCGCCGTGGCAGCCGGCAAGGCCCACACCGCTCTGCACGGCCTCCGACACGTTGCTCACCAGCTCATTCCGGATTTCTCCCATCGTCCAGCAAGGGACGATCAGATCAAGACCGAGGAGCTTCTCCTTGTCGGCAAACGCTTCCAGCGTATCCGATACTTCTACTTCAAACTGCTCGGCTTCCAGCACGTTTTTGAAAATCTCTGCCACCTGCTTGGGCTCATGGCCATCCCATCCGCCCCATACGATCAGTGCTTTTTTCATGCGGCTCGCTCCTTGTCTATGCTTGATATGCTCGCTACTCGTTACTCAATACCTTCGCCTGATTGGCTTACATTTCCGAAATTTCCACCCAGCGCCGCTCCTCGACGGAACGCTCCACCGCCTCAAGCACCGCCTGACATTTCACACCGTCGTGGAAGTTCGGGGAAGGCTGTCTGTCCTCGTGAATCGCTTCCATCAGCTCCAGCATTTCATGTGTAAACGTGTGCTCGAAGCCGATGGTGTGTCCAGCAGGCCACCAAGCATGCGAATACGCGTGAGCGGCGTCGGTCGCAAGCACCCGGCGGAAGCCCTGCACATCCTCCTGGTCGTCGGTAAAGTACACTTCCAGCTCGTTCATCCGCTCAAAATCAAACTTGACACTGCCTTTGCTGCCGTTGATCTCGAACGAGTTCGTGCTGCGGTGTCCCGCCGCAAACCGGGTCGCCTCAAAGCTACCCAGCGCGCCTCCTGTGAACCGGGCCATAAACAGGGTTGCATCATCGACGGTCACTTTGCCCATTGGTCCGCCCAGACTGCCTTTGGCGCTGAGTCCGGTCATATTTTCTGCGAGCGGTCTCTCCTTGATAAACGTTTCGCTCATGCCGATGACTTCCTGGATATCGCCGACGAGGTAGTGGGCCAAATCGATCAGATGGGCCCCAAGATCGCCGTGAGAGCCCGAACCCGCGATATCTTTCTGCAGCCGCCATACTAACGGGAAGGCAGGGTCCAGAATCCAGTCCTGCAGAAACCAGGCGCGGAAATGATAGATTTGTCCCAGCCGGCCGCTTTCGATCAGATTTTTGGCCAGCCGGACCGCAGGCGAGAACCGGTAGTTAAAGCCGACCATGTGCTTCACTCCCGCCTCCTCTGCAGCCTTCAGCATTTCACGGGAGTCGGCAAGCGTCAGGGCCAGCGGCTTCTCGCAGAAAATATGCTTCCCTGCCTTGGCGGCAGCCAGCGCGATGTCCTTATGCGCATCACTCGGCGCGTTGATGTCGATCAGGTCGATGTCATCCCGCGCCACCAGGTTTCGCCAATCCGTCTCCGTTTCGGCCCAGCCGTACTGCCCGGCCGCCTGCTGAACCGCATCGGCATCACGGCCGCAAATCGCCGCCATCTGCGGCTGAATCGGCGCCTCCGGGAAAAACATGGGCAGCGCCCGGTACGCATTGCTGTGGGCCTTCCCCATAAATTTGTAGCCTACCATGCCAATTCGCAGCGCTTTCATTTCCATCCGAATTCCTCCATCTCTTTGGTATATTGGACTTTCTGGCTCATTAGAGCCGCAGATTCTGGGACGATGCCCGGATGACCAGCTCCGTCGGAAGCATGATCCGAAAGGGTTCACCCGAAGCCGATGCTCCCTGCTCCAGCCGCTTCAGCACTTCAGCGACCGCAATTTCCCCCATTTCATAAAAAGGAACCTTTACGCTGCTCAGTTCAGGCGTCGTTACCTGTGAAGCATCCGAATTGTCATAGCCGAACATGGCCGGAAAACGCTCTTCAGACAGCCCAAGATCCCGGAGCCCCTGCATCAAGCCGATGGCCATCCGGTCGTTTGCGGCAAAGACGGCATCCACCTGATCGATGACCTTCATTAATTCGGAAGCAGCGGTGATGCCGCTGCTGCGGCTGAAGTTTCCACGGAAGATCCGTTCCTCCTCCAGCACCAAACCCGCCTCGGCCAGCGCTTTCTCGCAGCCTTGAAGGCGATCCCGGCTGTTGGAGTAGGTCAGCGGCCCATTCATGAACGCGATCCGGCGATATCCCTGTTCGATCAGATGGCGGACCGCCATATAGCTGCCCTGTACATGGTCTGCATCGACCTCACTGAAGGGCTCGCCTTCAAAGTGCTGATTGATCAGGCAGAAAGGCAGTCCTTCCTCTGCGAGACGGCGAAGGGCCAGCAGTTCTTCCGGATCATCCTTCGCCCCCAGGATGATGCATGTATCGATTTTATGCGCATGAAACCAGCGGACATAATCCATGGACTCGCCGGGCGTCTGAAACAGCAGCAGGATATCATGACCCAGCTCCCTCGCTTTGCTGCCGATTCCGCTTAAAATTTCCGAGAAGAAAAAGCTCGAAAACATATGCACCTTCGGCACATATGGAAGAACGACACCAATGTTGCCGCTGCGGCTGGTCGCAAAATTACGGGCCAGTGCACTGGGAACGTAATTCAGCTTCTTGGCAGCTTCCATGACGCGTTGTCTCGTTTCTTCTTTCATGGGGCCGACTCCGTTGAGCACCCGCGACACCGTCGCTTCCGATACCCCGGCTAGTTCGGCCACCTCTTTGCGGGATGCGATGGCAACTCCCCCTTTTCCGAATGATGTACGCGCGTACATTTTCTCACCTAACCATCCTATTGTCAAGGCAAGTTTTTCAAAAAAACGCTCCGATTTCGGCGGTTTAACCAAATAAAAAGCGACCGAACCGGAGACTTCCCGCTGGGTCGCTTTTTATTGAATCGATCACTATATCAAATTTCCGATCTCGTCAGCCAAACTTTAATTCTGGCAATCACTTCATTGATGTTCAGCGGTTTGCTCAAATAGTCGGACGCGCCGGCCGCCAAGCACTTATCCCGATCCTCTTTCATCGCCTTGGCGGTCAACGCAAGGATCGGCAGATCGGTCATCTCCAGCGTCTGGCGGATATTCCGCATCGTCTGGTAACCGTCCATTTCCGGCATCATAATGTCCATCAGAATCATATCGATATCCGGTTCGGCCTGAAGCAAGTCCAGGCACTCGTATCCGTTCTGTGCGGTGAGCACCTGCATATTATATCTCTCCAAGGCATTGGCCAGCGCATATACGTTTCGAATGTCGTCATCAACAACGAGGATTTTCTTCCCATCGAACAAGGCCGAGTCTTCCAGGAACATATCCTCTGCGGCCGGCAGATCGGCGGCAGGCTCTTCCGCATGAAGCCGACTTCCCGCAGGACGCGCAGCCTGCGCCGAAGCCGTACTTGACGGACCGGAGATGGCTGCTGCTGCCGCTGCCTCGGCTTGCATCACAAGCATCGGCGACTCATCGACATACTCGGTCTGGTAAGGGAGGTAAAGGGTGAACGTGCTTCCTTTGCCGGGTTCGCTCTCCACGACCAGCTCTCCTCCCAGCAGTTTGGCGAATTGAAGCGAGATGGACAGTCCGAGTCCTGTGCCGCCATATTTCCGCGCCGTTGCTCCATCCGCCTGTTTAAAGGCCTCGAAGATCACCTGCTGCTGCTCGTCGGTAATTCCGATTCCGGTATCGCGAACCGCGAAGGCCAATGTCTCATAAGGCATGTAAAACTGCTGGGTCGAAACCGAGTCGAGCTTGTATATGCTTAAAGACACTTCCCCGCGTTCGGTAAATTTGAACGCATTGGACAACAGGTTCCGCAATATTTGATGGAGTCTTAACTCGTCGCTGAAAAAGACCTCGCCTACGTTCGGCGCGATTTCGACTTTGAAGTCCAGCGACTTGGCCTCGGCCGTTTTGGCAAAGTAGCGGTACATGATCTCCGGCAGCTCACCCGCGTTGATCGAGCTGATATCCAGCTGGATCTGTCCCGATTCTACCTTGGATAAATCCAAAATATCGTTGATCAGCCGCAACAGATCCGTACCGGAGGAATGGATGACGTTGGCGTAATTGACCTCTTCCTCCAGCAGCGTTCCGTTCTTGTTCTCCGACAAAATCTGGGACAGAATAAGCATGCTGTTCAGCGGAGTGCGCAACTCGTGCGACATGTTGGCCAAAAACTCGGATTTATAATTGGAACTGAGCTTCGCCTGTTCCGCGTATTTTTCCATCTCGGCCGCCGCTTCCTCCGCCTGAGCTTTCTGATACTCCAGTTTATCATTCAAGCTTTGGAGCTCGTCGGTTTGCATCTGCAGCTCTTCGGACTGAACCTGCAGTTCTTCCGTCTGCACCTGCATCTCCTCAGACTGGGCCTGGAGCTCTTCATTCATCGTCTGGGCTTCCATATACAAGCGCTGGATTTGCGCTCGGTTGATCACGCTGTGCATCGTGACGCCAACCGTATCCAAGAGCTGCCGCAGCATGTCCAATTGATGCTTGCTGAACGTCACCAGCGCGGCAATTTCGATCACAGCCAGCGTCCTGCCCTCGAACACGATCGGAGCAACAGCAAGATAGGTCGGAACGGCGCTCCCCAATCCCGAGGAGATGTGTATGTAGTTGTTCGGTATCCGGTCCAGCGTGATCATGCTCTGATCGGCGGCACACTGGCCGACAAGTCCCTGACCCCAGGCGATGACCGATTTGCCTGCCTTACCCTCGTGTTCTCCTGCATAGGAAGCGAGCCGCACCAGCTCCTCCTCCTTGGCTTCGTACAATACGATATAAGGCACCTGGAAAATGGAAGCGAGCCGATTGACAAACACGCGGCTAAGACTGGCCAGGCCCGCTTCGTTCTGAAGCAGTGTAGCGGTGGCGGCAATCTGCTCCTTCATTTCATTCTGCTGCTGCACTTCCCGAAGCAGGTCGTTCGTTGCACTGCCGAGTTCTGCGATTTCATCGCGCGTGCGGGTATGGATGCGCTTGTTCAAATTGCCGCCTGAGGCGATGTCACGAATTGTGCCCGTAACTTCCTTGATCGTCGTAACGATATTTCTGGAGATCAGCACGGCTGCTGAGATGGATACGGCCGCGAGCACAATCCAAAGAAGATAGATGATCGTGATCAGTCTGCGGTTATTGTCCTCAAGCGTCTGCACCCGCTCGCTCGTCAGCCCTTTCTCCGTGTCCAAAAACGCCGTTAATTTTTCCCGCATGGCGTCCATTTCCGGCTTGCCCGGGTCACGTTGGAAAAATGTCCGAACTTCAGCATCCTGACCGCTGCGCTTCATCTCAATGGACGGCTTGCCTGCGATCTCAATCCATCGGTCGATATTGGCCTTGATGTCCTCCAGATTTTTCTGCTGCTCAGGGTTGTCCGCCAGCAAACGATACAGCTGGTTGTACTCGCTCTCCCATTTCGAGCTGGCCGCTGTGTACGGCTCCAGATAGCTCGTGTCTCCCGTGATCATATATCCGCGCTGGCCTGTCTCCATGTCCAGCAAGGACTTTTCAATGTTGTGGGCCAGGTCATGGACCTCGATGTCATGCTGGCTGATAAAATCGGTTTCCCGCTGCAGCGAAGCAACCCGGCTCGAAATCACTCCCAGGAACACCACAACGCACACGAGCACAAAAATATATCCAAGAATAATCTTGGACCGAATGCTGAGCCTCATCTTTCCTAACAAAATCGAAACCTCCATCCAACGGGTGTTCTCTTTCTTCTAATAACTATAGAGTGACCAGTTCATTCAATATAGTATTTTAGAACTTGTTGGAACGAATATCAATAACTAGAGTTATCTTCGAGGCAGGATGAACCGTTGACGGGCCGCATCGCTGAAGCCCGCTGCAGGTGGTTTTCAGTGGATCCACCAAAGCAGTCCTTTGTATATTTGTATGGAAAACGTATGGATAACAACTGTGTCCATTATCGTCTAATCGATGATTCTCCTGCTCGGATTCAATAGATTCTCCACGTTGCTTCAGCAAAAAAGAGGCCTCCGCGGCTTTAACCGCGAAGGCCCTCTTCCCTTCATTCTTCAAAGATATTATCCCAGGACAACCCTGTCGTCGGACAGCTTATGTCCGCTGATTTGCTCGAATTCAGCCAGCAGCTCTTCGACGGTCAGCGTCTTTTTTCGCTGTTCGTTGATGTCCAGAATGATTCTGCCTTTGTCCATCATGATCAAACGGTTGCCGAGCCGGATCGCCTGCTCCATATTGTGCGTGACCATCAGGGTCGTCAGGTTCAGCTCCCGAACAATCCGGTCGGTGAGCCGCGTGATCAGCTCCGCCCTTGCAGGGTCCAGCGCCGCGGTATGCTCATCCAGCAGCAAAATTTGCGGCTTGGTGAACGTGGCCATCAACAAGCTGAGCGCCTGACGCTCTCCTCCGGACAGCAAACCGACCTTCGCCCGCAGCCGCCCTTCCAGGCCGATGCCGAGCTTGGACAGCTCTTCCTTGAACATCGCCCGCCGGCCGGACTTGATGCTCAGCCCCAGTCCTCTCTGCTTGCCTCTCGTATAAGCCATTGCCAGGTTTTCCTCGATCGTCATGTGGGGAGCGGTGCCCGCCATCGGATCCTGGAATACGCGGCCGATCCAGCGGCTCCGGCGGAATTCCGGAAGCTGGCTGATCACCGCTCCCTCGATCCGCACATCCCCTGCGTCGGGCTTCATGACGCCGGAAATGATGTTCATGAGCGTGGACTTGCCCGCCCCGTTACTTCCGATCACCGTGACGAAGTCGCCAGGATTCAGCTTCAATGAAATGTCGTGCAACGCAATTTTTTCATCCGGCGTGCCCGGATTAAACAGCTTCGATACTCTGCTCAGCTCCAGCATCAGAAATCACCTCCAACCGTCCGGCCTGTTCTGCTGCCCAGCTGGCTGGACAGCTCTTCGGTTCGGCGCTTGGCCAGCTGCTTCTGACGAAGAGCGCGCCTTGCGGTTGGAAGCACCAAAGCGATGATCACGATGATGGCTGTGATGAGCTTCAGGTCGGACGTATCGAGCCATTCCACCCGGAGCGCGAGCGCCACGACGATCCGGTACACGATCGCCCCGAGCACGACGGAAATGGTCGTATGGATCACATTCGTCGCTCCGAATATCGCCTCACCGATAATGACGGAAGCCAGCCCGATGACGATCATGCCGATCCCCATGGAAATATCCGCGAATCCTGACTGCTGGGCAACCAGTGCGCCGGAGAGGGCGACCAGTCCATTGGCCAGGCTGACGCCGAGAACCGTCGTCGTATCCGTGTTGGCGCCGAAACTGCGGATCATCCGTGCGTTATCTCCCGTTGCGCGTAATGCAAGCCCCAAATCGGTCCGCAGGAACAGATTCAGCAGAAGCAAAATCAGGATCACCGCGATCGGCATCGTAATGAAAGCGTTCACGGATGAAAAAACGGTGCTTTCCCCAAGCAGGGACGTGTTCGGTTTTCCCATAATCCGCATGTTGATCGAATACAGCGCAATCATCATGATAATACCGGATAACAGTGCATTGATTTTCCCCTTGGTATGGAGAAGTCCCGTACAAATTCCCGCGAGAAGCCCGCCGCCGAACGCCGCCAGGCTTGCCAACCAAGGATTGTAGCCGTGGGTAATCATCACGGCGGCGATTCCACCGCCGGTGGTGAAGCTGCCATCCACCGTCAGATCCGGAAAATCAAGAATGCGATAAGTGATATATACGCCGAGCGCCATCAGCGAGTACAGCAGCCCGAGCTCAAGTGCTCCCAGTAGTGAATCCAGCATGGTGTCAGCCTCCCTTATGACGAAGGGAGTGGACGAAGATTCCGGCCACTCCCCATCGCTCGATTACTGAATAATATCGTTTTCTTTGTCCGTTACTTTGTCTTTCATGGCGTCGGTTACTGTGATTCCCTGCGCTTCAGCCGCCTTCAGGTTCAGAATCAGGTCCAGCTTCTCCTGCATCGTCACTTTCATATCGCCCGGCTTCTTGCCGTTCTTCAAAATATCGACCGCCATCTGGCCTACCTGGTAGCCATGGTCATAGTATTTAAAACCGACCGTAGCAAAGGCTCCCTTCTCGACCGTATCCCGGTCGCTGGAGAAGAACGGAATGTGCTTCTCGTTCGCCAGCTGGATAATGGAATCCACGCCGTCAACGACGGTGTTATCCAGCGTAATGAACAGCGCATCCACCCGTCCCATCAAGGACTCGGCAGCCTGCTTCACTTCCGATGTGTTCGTTACTGCCGCGCGCACCAGCTTGATGTTATGCTTTTTCAGCGTTTCCTCGGCATTTTTGGCCATCACGATCGCGTTAGGCTCGCCTTCGTTAATGACGATCCCGACGTTCTTCACGTTCGGGAAGCTCTCAGCGATGAAGTCCATCAGCCGTTGAACCGCTTCCGGATTCGTGTCCGAGCCTCCGGTTACGTTGCCCCCTGGCTGATCCAGATTCGAGACGATCTTGGCATCCAGCGGGTCGGTAACTGCCGCGAACAGCACCGGCGTATCTTTGACCTGCTGTACCAGGGCTTGCGCCGAACCGGTAGAAATGCCAAGAACGAGATCATTTTTACCGGAGGCGATCTTTTGGGCAATGGAAAGGTTGTTAGCCGGATCTCCCTGCGCGTTGTTGAAATCGATCTTCAGGTTATCGCCTTCCGTAATCCCCGCATCCTTCAATGCGGCGATGAAGCCCTCGCGCGTGGCATCCAGGGAAGGATGCTCGACGATTTGCGAAATGGCTACGGTGTAGGTCTTTTTGTCTGTGCTACCTGCATCGGTCCCGGTCCCGCTACCTGACCCGGCTTCACTGGACTTGGTGCCCGAGTTTCCGCAGCCGGCCGCCATGGTTACGAGGAGTGCGGACATCACGACGGATAATAGCAAATTTCTCTTTTTCATGTTCATAACCCCTTCCGATTCTCTTCTTTAGCACTTTCATATACGAAAGCATTAAAGTAAATAAGTGCGAAAAATACCGTATCAAGCGGACACACGGGTGCATGAACTGCCTGCCCGGATATTTTTCATAGAATTAAATAACCACTGGATTATTCATTATCATAAGGGGCACTGCCAATATACGTCAATCAATAAGTTGCAAAAAAGTACAGGTTTTTCCGGGCTTTTGCAGCCTTACGCTTCCAGCTCCCGGACAAGATCCTGCAGCTTCATCTCCGACATGCTGGGAATCATCATATCATAGCCTTCAAAAGGGAAGGTCTGGGTCATCGAATTAGGCACGATCACCGTATGTACGCCTGCTCCTTTGGCTGCAATAAAGCCGTTAAGCGAATCTTCAAAAGACACCGCCTGATCCGGGGTTACTTCCAGCTTCTGCAATGCCAGCAGGTACAGCTCGGGATCCGGTTTGACCTTGGACACGAGGTCCGCAGTACAAATAACGTCGAAGTAAGATTCCAGTTCGAATTTGTTGAAATATGGTTCAATCCAGTTGTAATAAGAGCTTGATGCCAGCGCGATCTTCAGCCCGAGCCGCTTGGCCTCCGCCAAATAGTCCTCAACCCCCGGTCTGACTTCAACATCCTTGAGCAGCTCCCGGTAGATGACATTGACCTGTTCCTTGACGAGGGCCGGATCTACTTCCCTGCCCAGGCACTCGGACAAATACGTATACGGATTAAATACATCGAAATTGGTGCCGACGCACTTCGCGTACGTCTCCAGCGGTAGTTCGGTGCCATGCTCCCGGTAAATCTCACAGAAAGCGTGATAGGCCGGCGTTTCAGTATCGACGATGAGACCGTCAAAATCAAAAATCAATGCTTGAATCAAGCCGTTCACCCCTTCTTTATCTTAGTCGATGGGCTGTAAAGCCGCATTAATAGATTCGCCTTGCGGCAGGGCTATTCCTCCCTGATATCACCATGTAGTCAAACAGGCCGCGATTCAGGAACCGCAGCCTGTGCACAAATATAAAGCTGTCATTCGGAGCTTACATTCTGCTGATCTCCACTTGGCCAAGCAGCCGGCGGAAGGTGTCCGGATCGACGCTGCCGGCCATGGCCGATAAGGCGTTCGCCGTCCCCGCGGCAGCGGCCATAGCGATGCCCTCCTCGGCGGGGAGCTGCTTCAGCAGCGACACGGCCATGCCCGCCACAAAAGAATCACCGCAGCCTACCGTATTGACCACCTGAATCGGAGGGGTCACGGCACGATAACGTCCCTGCGAAGTGACCGTCAGCGATCCGGCACCCCCGAGCGACACGCAGACGCGCTCCATCCGGTACTCGCGGAGCAAGTCTTCCATCGCCCGGAGCAGCTCCTGCTCATCCCGGATGCCCGTGCCAAGCAGAGCAGCAACCTCTTCTTCGTTGGGCTTGATCATATCCGGATTTGCCTGCAGTCCGAATCGGAGCGCGTCACCGCTGGCGTCAAGAATCACATATGCCCCTTCCTTCTTGGCCGCGCCGACAAGACGGATGTAATAATCGGCCGGGGCCCCGGCCGGCAGGCTGCCGCTGATGCAGACGACTTTCGATGTACGTGCCAGTGCGGACATCGTCTGCACCATCGCGTCAAGTGCCCGGTTATCCACCACCGGACCGGGCTCCAGAAGCTCTGTCGACGACCCGGTCTCTTCATCGATGATGTTGAGGCATAGTCTCGACTCCCCTTCCACGGCGACAAATTGATGCGCAATGCTCATATCATCCAGCTGCTTCTTGATGATTTCCCCGTTCATGCCGCCGACGATGCCCGAAGCGGTAACCTCTGCCCCGAGCTGTGCGGCGACTTTCGCCACATTAATGCCTTTCCCCCCGGGGGCTGCCAGATATTGTCTGACCCGGGATACCTTCCCGTGCGGAAATGCCGGCAAGTAGTATGTTTTGTCAATGGCTGCGTTCATCGTTACGGTCGTTATCATAAGATCCCATCCCATCTATGGCTTGATTTCGCAAGGCAGCTCCGATGCCTGTATCTCCGCCGTGTGGTGCCATCTGCCTTCATATTTCAATGTTTGGAAAGCTTTGTTCCAGCTTGGGGTTGACGAATGCAGGCTTCCGGACGAGCCCGAAACCACGAGCACGATTCCTCTATATAGCACGACAGTGCCGATTTCCTTGCGGATAAACCATGGCTGCATTCCTCATAGACCTGCAAAACATGGGAATTCTATGTATGCCGGCACTTCTCGCTGCACGTGAACGGTCAGATTAATACTCAGGAGGCTATAGAGCTATGAAGTGGATGTCCGCCGTATTCGTCAAATCCGTCGCCTTGTCCCTCGCGCTGTCTCTCTCGCTGCTCGTTGCCGAGCCGGACCCTTCCGTTGATCCTCCCTACGCCAAGTGGGGCCTGATCGCCGTGAAGGAAGCCCAGAAAAAATACAACTCGGAAATTACGGATTACCTGCATATCGGACGCATCAATCTGTCGCCGACGGAAGCGGAAGAAACGTTCAAGCTGCTCCTTAGCCGGCAGGGCATGCCGGCAGCTGTGCTCGCTACCGTCCGGTTTAACACGGTGACCGAAAGACTGATCTCCATTAAGTTCAGAGATACACAGCCTTAAAACCGATCCTTAACAGGCAGGCTCGTTCAGATCGTCAGCTGCTCCAAATGCTTGACGCAGTTGAATAGCCCGCATTCCCAGCTCTCTTCGATCTTTCGGATGACGGTGATGGATGTGTTATGCAGATGCTCGGATGTGTCCGTGTGCGGAATCAGAACAGGAAGCAGCGTGCCGATCAGCGCCCCATGACTTACCACGAGGACGCGATCTTCAGGATGGCTGGCGCAAATGTCCATGACCGCTTCCATTCCTCTGGCAATCATCGAGTCGTCGGTCTCGATCCCGAGATCCAGCGAAGCCCAATCATAACCCCATCGAAGCACCCGGTCTTCCTCGACCGTCCCTTCAATCTGACCGCAGTGGATTTCCCGCAGCCGCGGATCGATCTGGACGGTGAGCCCCAGCGCGGCCGCAATCGTTTCGGCGGTCTCCCGCGCCCGCGACAAATCGCTGGCATAGACGGCGTCCCACCGCTCTTTCTTCAGCCGTGCAGCCAAGGCTCTTGCCTGGGCCCGCCCGGTTTCGTTCAAAGGGATATCCGTCTGGCCTTGCGCCCTGCGCTCGATGTTCCAATCCGTGATGCTGTGCCTTACAAATCCGATCGTCGTCATTTGCCAACATCCTCCTTGTCGTAAAACTTCATATGGCCCTTCGTCTCCCGATAATAGGCGAGCCGATCCGCAAGTGTGCCGGTATGGAGCTCAAACCGATGCCCGTCCGGGTCCAGGAAATATACCGAGAGCTTGTCCCGCTCATCCCGCTGCCTGCCCTCAAGTACGCGAACGCCGTAACTCTGCAGTCGGGACAGCCAGGCTTCGAAATCCTGATCTTTCACCGTAAAGGCGATATGAGTATACGTCGATGGTGTATCCCCCCGCTCCGCATCCTCCTGATTCAGCGCAATCCAGAGTCCGGCTAGATCAAAGTAAGCCAGCTTCCGGCCCTGCACGAGCAGCTGGGCGCCCAGAACGTCCCTGTAAAAAGCGATGGACCGATCCAGATCCGAAACGGAAAAACAAAAATGATTCACACCCTGTATGTTCATGATTCCTCCTGCATTCAGCCTTTTCGTACCCACACAGCTGGCCGTTAACAAGGCTAATCCCACACCTGATCCAGCTTATCGGCATAAAAGGCAATCGCCTTCCGGTACGCTTGGATCCCGTTGTCCGCGCTGGTTTCCGCAAGCTGCCCGAGGAGCTCCTCCATTGCAGCGGCATGCTCCCCTAAATTGTAAAGAGCCATGGCGTAAAAAACAGAAAACTCCCTGCGTTCGGGAAACTTCTCCATCGCCTGCTTCAACAGCGACTTTGCGTCCTCATATCGTCCCAGCGTACGGTATGTACTGCCGAGCCCAAGCATCGCCCCCGCCAGCTCTTCGTCCTGCAGTCCGAGCGAAATCGCCTTTTCATAATAAGGCACGGCTTCCTTCTCCAAGCCAAGCACGTCGTGGGTCCATGCGGTCTGATACAAGATCTCCGGCTGCTCAGGCTGTTCCGCCAGCAGGGAAAGCCAAATTCCCCTGGACTGCTCGGCATTCCCTGACTGCCGGAGCGTTACGGCGTTCCTGAAGGTGCGGCGCCCGGCAAAATCCTCTCTTCCGGCCCTGAAAACGACCAAGTGGCCGTCCCGCAGGTGGTTCTCCCGAAAACCGAGCCTTCTCAGAACCTTTTGCGATCGAGGATGATCCTGCTCCACATGGGCTTCGATCTCATCCAGCTTCATCACTTCAAAGCCGGCCTTCATCAATTCTTCGAGCGCCTCAGGCATATAACCGCTGCCCCAATACTCCGGAGACAGATCATAGCCCATTTCCGCCCTTTCTCTCTCGCCGTCCCGGACCCAACAATGGAATCCGCAGGTGCCCATAAACGTATCGTTCTCACGGTCAAATATGGCATACCTGCAGCCGGAACTGCGGGTGAGCGCAATAATTTCGTCCGCTTCCTCCAGGCTCACCAAAGGCTCAATATCCATGAACCGGGTGACTTCCGGGTTGGAGAACAGCCGAAAGACGTCTTCCCGGTCCTCCGGCTCAAGCGGCCTCAACCTCAGCCTTTCCGTATGCAGGATAGGGTACTGTACATCACGCATCGCTGGGCCCCCTTCATGTTGAAATTTTTGCAAAAAACGCCGGATTACCATATTGCATATAGCACCAAAAATATATATTGACAAAATAAAGGTTTTGTGTTATAATAAAATATTTATTTTGACAACTTAGTTCCCTGTCCGTAATATAGACTCTGTCTTGAAATCCATGAGTTGGAGTTAGGGAGGAATCGAAGGATGAGTACGAACCAAGCTGCCACAAGCGTGTTAATGCTGGACGTATCCGCCGTCATGATGGGCAGCGTTAACACCGTTCACCCTGCGGTCATTACGGATGGAAACGATACGCTCCTGATTGACACCGGCTACCCCGGTCAGTATCCCCTCTTGCGGGAAGCGATGAAGTCCCATGGCCTATCGATCGATTCGATTACCCATGTCATCATTACGCATCAGGATCTGGATCATATCGGCAGCCTGCCGGCCATACGCCAGCACGCCCCTCGTCCGGTCGAAGTCATGTCCAGTCAAGAAGAAAGGCCCTATATTCAGGGTGAAAAGCGTTTGATCAAGGTAACCCCGGAGGCGATCGAACGGGCCAAAGCGTCTCTGCCTCCGGAAGTACCTGCTGAGTGGCGTAATGCCTTTATTTCTACGCTGGAGAATCCACCCCGGTCACCTGTCGACACAATCATCCATGAAGGGGAAGAGCTCCCCATCTGTGGCGGCATCGTCGTGATTGGCACACCGGGGCACACTCCCGGGCATATCAGTTTATACCATCGGCCGACCCGGACGCTGATCGCGGCCGACGCCCTCCGGGTCGTTGACGGAGAGCTGCATGGGCCGGATGCCGACACGACCGTCGATATGCCGCTTGCGACGCAGTCCATCGCCCAACTGGCCGCCTACGACATATCCTCCGTTATTTGCTACCACGGCGGAAAACTTGAAGGACCCGTTGTACAGCGGCTACTGGAGCTAGGCGGAACGCAGCGTTCCCTTTAGAAAGAAGGATCAGCGGCCCGTTCGAAGCCGGCGACCTGAGTGCTGTAATAGTCGTAAGCTCTATGCATTTTTGCCATATATTCTGGATCCCCGCTGGAACAGGCAAAACGGATATCTCCTCCGCGCTGCGTTCCGGACGTTCCCGTTTTCTTAAGAATATAGTCCAGCCTCCGCACCGTCCCGGCGCTCCCGTCAATGATCTCAATATGCGGCGGCAGAATCTGCCTCAAGATCCGGGTATAGAAGGGATAATGCGTGCATCCGAGCACTAGGGTTCCGTATTCCTCCAGCCGGTAATCGGCAAATTTATCCAGAAAATACCGTGTCATCCGGTCCGGGTCGAACTCCAGCGCTTCGCAGTATCCGACCAGCTCGGGGAGCGGCAGGGAGTCTACGATGCTGTGGTCATCCACCCTGGAAACGAGCTGGGTGTATTTAGACTGGTGCAGGGTCAGCGGGGTTGCCGCCACCAGCACCCTTTTCCCGGTCAGCCGGTTCATTTCAACTGCGGGCTTAACCGCAGGCTCCATCCCGATGATCGGAATGTCGTATTCCCGGCGAAGCTCCTCCGCCGCGGCGCTCGTCGCCGTATTGCAGGCAATGACAAGCGCTTTGATCTCGTCCTGCAGAATCATGTCCACGGACTGGCGGACATAATCCAGAACCTGATCCTTTGTCTTGGTTCCGTAAGGAACGTGAAGCGTGTCTGCAAAAAATAAAAAGTCTTCGTTGGGCAGCTGCTTTACGGCTTCAGACAGCACGGTCAGTCCGCCGAGGCCTGAATCAAAAAGCGCAATTCGCATGTTGTTCACCTGATTTTTCTTAATAATTGCTCCGGGCGCATATCCATGGCTGCCCGGCGATGTTCCATCCGGGGCCGTCAGCCCCGGAGTTATTATATCATGTTGTCCGGGCATCATCGGGAAATCTGTAAACCATGCCGATAAAGAGCACGTTCCGCCCCCCCACCATCGAGGAGAACTCGCAGGTCTCCCTGAATCCTGCCCTGCTGTATACCTTTGCAGCACGCTGATTGAATTTGGCCACCGCTAGGCGGATTCCCTTCCCGGGAAACTTATCGGAAACATAAGCCATGCCTGCTTTTACAAAATCCAGGCCTGCACCCTGCCCCGTCAGCTCGGGATTCATGCCCAATCCGTAATCAACGCAGGTATCATCTTCGTATAGACCGGCCCCATAACCTCCGGCAACACGGGCTGAATTGCCCGTGCAGTAAAAACCGACCAAATTTCCGCCGGAGTCCGACGCTGCTGCATAATCCCCGTTCATCAGCTCCAATATATCTTCTTCATCTGCTGCCATACTATAGAAGTCGTACGGAGCTGGATAGTGCCATGTCGATATCCGGGCGGCAGCTTCCCGGGTCATCGGTTGAATCTGTATTTCCATGCCTAATGGTTACCTTCCTTCAAGTTTTACTGCTCACCAAGTCCACGGCCGATAAAATTGGCCGAAACCCTTGGCACATGAAGCTCTTTGGCCCAAACGGACAGCTGGCCCATATGATGAATTTCATGGGCGATGACGTGCTTTGCGACCTCTCCGTAACGCAAGGGTTCGGCATGCCAGGCGGCCTTGACGATTTCCCCGTCCCGCTCAGGACTCCGGCTCAGAATCAGCGGACGAAGCTCTGTCACGTAGCTGTCGGACAAGGCTCTGACTTTGCTCAGGGTCGCGAAATCCTCGAATTTTGGTTCTGCAGCCTCCTTGCCTTCGGCAGCCAGCATCCAACTGTACTCGACGTCAGCGATGTGGAACAAGGTTTTCAGGATGGAGCCAACTCCGCCCGTTCGCTCCTTCAGTAATTCTTCATGACTCAACTGTGCGCAGACATCAAACCATTCATCGCGTACCTGCCAATTATATAGAAAAAGGGATTTCATCATTTCCTCCTGGCGCAGTGTTCCTGCGCTCATTGTTCATGTTATGAACCCGACGCTTGCCCCGACCGGGCGGGCTCCCGGGAAAATTGTTCGGCAGTTTCAATTTCCTTGAATTATTTTTTTCTGCGGTACGGTCTTCAAGGGCTCGGCAATCATCCAAACATGGCCGAACGGATCCTTGATCTTCCCAACCAAGTCCCCGTGAGGCTGTGCGGCAACCTCCCTAAGCATGGCCGCTCCAGCCGCAAGGGCGTTGTTCACTGTTTCCAATGCATCCTCAACGGTGATATACAAAATCACCGGCGTTCCACCGAGCGTTTCCGCTGCGGTATTATGCTCCGGAAATTCGTCCGCGACCATGAACCGCGCATCACCGACCCGGATTTCAGCATGCGATGTTTTCCCGTCTTCCGTAACCATCCGGTTCGCTTCCGTCGCGCCAAACACCGATTGGTAAAAAGAAATGGCAGCGGCAGCATCATGAACGGCCAACATCGGAATGATACTCAAAGCCAGCCCCCCTATTAAAGATCATATCCGTTCTATTAATATAATCGCTTTTCGTAGCTTTCCGCCAGCGACCGTGCGACCTGCTCCTCCGTAACCTTTAATCCGCGCACATGATCCGCGATGATGGCGGCAGGATTTGGCAGGTTCTCCCGCTTCGGCCATTGTTCCGGATCCCACAGCTTGGAGCGCTTGAAGGCTTTGGCGCAGTGAATATAGCACTCCTCGACCTCCACGCCGATGCCTATTTGCGGGATTTTCCCCTGGGCGGACAGTTTCTCCATCAGCTCAGGATCCGCGGTAATGCAGGCCTTTCCGTTAATCCGGAGCGTCTCCTCCAGCCCTGGAATGATAAAGATCAGCCCGGCACTCGGGTTCTGCAAAATATTTAGCAGCGAATCATACCTCCGGTTACCTGGTCTTTCCGGAATGACCAGCCGCGTATCATCCAATATGTATACAAAGCCCGGTGCATCGCCGCGGGGTGATACGTCGCAGCTGCCCTCCGCGTCACTCGTGGACAGGAACAGCAGCGGAGACTTGGAAATAAATTCGCGGCAGTGGGAATCCAAACGAGTGATAACCTTGTTCCTGACCAGTTCGCTGGGAGGACTGCTCAGTAATCGAAGCTCCTCCTCCGATTGAATGATTGCCTTAAAAGGAATTGCCGTCATCGCTCATCCCCCTGTTTCTCATTCATTTTGTATATAATGTAATCCAGCTTCTCCTCAACTCTCCTCAAGGCGGCATCGGAATTTCTGACATGCCTGCTGCCGTTGGATACGTATTTGAACAGGCCGAAGAAAAACAAAAGGATCAAGCCGATCACGACAAGCGAAAATACAAGGCTGAACACGTTAACCGACACTTCCAACGCACCTCCATGAACCTATTATAATCGTTTTGGACAGGGAAGACAGCCGGACGGGCGCTAATCACCTCGGCTTTTCGGATCAAGCTTGTGATTTTGCCCCTTGCCCATGATATCATATCAAGTAGTACACCATTTACATAAAGGGAGATGAAGGATGTTGAAACAGGAACTCACGGAACGGTTAATCTCTTACGCCAGGGTGGAGACCCAATCGAATGAAGAAAGCAGCACTACGCCTTCGACTCCGGGACAGCTCACCCTTGCGCGCATGCTGGTGGAAGAGCTGAATTCCATCGGCATGAAGGACGTCACGATGGATGAGAACGGCTATGTCATGGCCACGCTTCCTTCCAATACGGACAAGGATGGCGTGCCGACGATCGGCTTCCTCGCCCATGTGGATACCGCAACGGATTTTACCGGCAAAGGCGTCAATCCGCAAATCGTCGACAACTATGACGGAGGCGATATCGTTCTGAACGCGGGACTAGGCGTCGTCCTTTCCCAAAAGCTGTTTCCTGAGCTGCCTCAGTACAAAGGGCACACGCTGATCACGACGGACGGAACGACCCTGCTTGGCGCAGATAACAAAGCCGGCATAGCCGAAATCATGACGGCGATGGCTTACCTGATAGGCCATCCGGAAATCAAGCACGGGACGGTCAGAGTCGCGTTTACCCCCGACGAGGAAATCGGCCGCGGCCCCGAGAAATTCGATGTTGCGGCTTTCAACGCCGATTTTGCCTACACCGTGGACGGCGGTCCTCTTGGCGAGCTGGAATACGAGAGCTTTAACGCAGCCAAGGCAAGCATCACGATCCAAGGCACCAACGTTCATCCGGGCACGGCGAAGAACAAGATGGTAAACTCGATCAAAATCGCCATGGAGCTGAATTCCATGCTTCCACCGGAGCAGGCGCCCGAGCATACGGAAGGCTATGAAGGATTCTATCATCTGCTCTCGCAGAACGGAGATACCGAACGCACAAAAATGGAGTACATCATCCGCGATTTTGACCGGACGGAATTTGCCGCCAAGAAGGAGCATCTGACCCAGGTCGTGAAGCAGCTTCAGGCAAAATACGGCGAGGAGCGCGTCATCCTGGAAATGCGCGATCAGTACTACAACATGAGGGAAAAAATCGAGCCGGTAAAAGAGATCGTCGACGTAGCCTATGAAGCGATGGAAAGCCTGGGCATCAAGCCGATTGTCAAGCCGATCCGCGGCGGAACGGACGGTTCCCAGCTCTCCTATATGGGGCTGCCGACGCCGAATATTTTTACGGGCGGTGAAAACTTCCACGGCAAGTTCGAATACATTTCCGTCGACAATATGCTGAAGTCGGTACAGGTCATCATCGAAATTCTGAAGCGCTTTGAAGCAAGAGGCGTATGAGCATCGTTCCAGAGGGAAACAATCAGCGCAATATCGAACGTTTCTCCGGATACGGGGATACCTACGACCGCTACCGGCCCGCAGCGCCTCCCCTGGTGACGTCCCTCCTGACTGGGTACCTTCAGCGCAAGCCGGAACTGGTGCTCGATCTGGGCTGCGGCACCGGGCTGTCCACGCTGGTCTGGAAAAAGCACGCGGACCAGGTTATCGGCATCGAGCCGAATGACGACATGCGCAGCGTCGCGGAGTCCAAGCTGGAGCAGATGACGGATGCAGCCCACATCCGCTTTATGGCAGGCTACTCCAACCAGCTTGCCGTCGGCAGCGAAACCGCCGACATTATTACGTGCTCGCAGTCTTTTCACTGGATGGAGGCGGCAAGCACGCTGCTGGAGGCTGCCCGGGTGCTGAAGCCCGGCGGCATCTTCGCCGTCTACGATTGCGACTGGCCGCCGACGCTGTATTGGCAGGTGGAGCAAGCCTACGAAGAAGTGATCAACCGGGCCGACGGCATCATCCGCGAACAGCTCAGCCAAGAGAAGCAGGCTGTCAAAAGGGATAAGGAAAAGCATCTCGCGGCCATTAAGGACAGCGGCCATTTCAGGTTCGCCAAGGAAATTGTGTTCCATCATGCGGAGGATTGCGATGCTGACAGGTATTTCGGCATCGCAATGAGCCAGGGCGGAGTTCAAACGGTCCTCCGGCTAAACCCGAAGGAGCTGGATGAAGACATTACGCGTTTCAAACAAGTCGTCGATGACTTCTTCCAGGAAAGGACGCTGCAGGTTTTGTTCAGCTACCGGATGAGACTCGGCGTAAGATAAACCTGAAAATGACAAAAAAATCAGGCCAAGCAGCCGGTTTTACTTTCCTCCTCAGTGAAGGAGAAGCAAATCGAATTGCTGGCGCCTGATTTTTTTTGCACGCTTCTTCAGCCCTGATCCCCTTAAAAGTAATTCTTCACCGCTAAATATCCCCCACTTGATTCACTTTGGCAATTGACAAGTAGACACTGACCAAGCCAATCAGGCCCAGCACTGCGTATAACATGTTCGTATTCAACGGAATATGAAGCAGTCCTGCGAAATTCGGGAACTGCATGAGAAAAACGGAGCAAATCACGGTCGGAATGACCGCCCTCTTCCAGATCCCGAACAAAAACAGCGGAACAAAGCTGATCACCGAGACAACCGCGGAATGAACGATCGACTTGACCGTAAACGAAATGATGTCCGCGAGGGTTGGCAGTCCGTGAATGACGTCGATGAACAAATCGAACACATAGGTGGTAATTCCGGATAGAACAAAAGATATAAGCGTACACAGGAAAACCGCCAGGAAGATAAACCAAACTTTGGCCATAACCAGTTTTTTGCGGCTAATGGGATATCCGAATGAAAGGGACATCGTTTTATTCTTATATTCCTCGATAAATACGTGATTAATCATGGAGGCGCCGAACAGAACAAACCCCATTTGGATCGCCGACATCAGCTCCATCGCGCTTGAATAACTCTCCTCAAAATCCGTGAACGCTAAATCAGCCATGACCACTTTTAAAAAGAAAACGGGAAGAAACATAAGGATCACCCAATAGATAATCACTTCACCGATAACCTTTTTCTGCTCTAATTTTCTCCACTCGAGCTCAATCAGTTTAGTCAAACTTATCGCCCCCCCTGGATTTGGTGGTAAAAATAGTCTTCCAGCGTACTCGTATGCTTCTGAATTTCCTCAATTTCAATATCGTTCGATATCAATGTTTTCGAAATATCACTTGTGGATCGGGCCGTGTCGTATACACGAATCCTTGTGTCCTTCACAATTTTGATGTTGGAAATTTGGAGCTTATGTTCAAGCAAATAGACCGTTTTCTGCACATTCGAAGTGACCAGTTCGATATAATCGGTCCGCAACTTCTGAATGTCGGCCAGTGCGACTTCATTCACCAGTTTCCCGTGCTGAATCATCCCGATTCGGTCAGCCATCTGCTCGATTTCACCCAGGATGTGACTAGACAGGAGAAACGTTATGCCATATTCCTTGTTTAACATCCGGATTAATTCCCGCATATCTTTAATCCCGATGGGATCCAGCCCATTGGTGGGTTCATCCAGGACAATCAGCTCAGGCTTCGTAATCATGGCACGGACGATTCCCAGACGCTGTTTCATGCCAAGTGAGAAGTCCTTCACTTTCTTGTCATCAATCCCATGCAAATTGACCATATCCAGCGCTTGGGTGATGGCCTTTCCGTCATAAAAGCCCAGATATTCACAGTGAATCCGCAAGTTCTCCATGGCTGTTAGATGTTCGAAAAATATCGGATATTCAATGATGCTCCCGACTCGCTTTAACCCGTCTTTTGCAGATTCCGTAAACTTCTTGCCAAATAGCATGATTTCTCCCGATGTGGGGATGATGAGTCCCGTGAGCATTTTCATGATCGTCGTTTTACCGGCACCGTTCGGTCCAAGCAAGCCGTAAGTTTCTCCTCTTTTTACCGTGAGATTAACATTCGAAGTAATCGTTTTTCCTTTTACCGTTTTGGTAAGCTCATAGGTTCGAATGACGTCGCTCATTTGAGTTATGATCCTCCTGTCTATATTCATCCTTTGAATTACTTCTATCGTAAAGCAAGGAATGGATCATTTTTCTTACTCAATCCTTACAAGTTTCTTAAGTTCGTAAAAAGAGGCGTTCAGACAGAACACCTCTTACGGGAGATCTAATGTGGCACCTGTTTAAAAATGCATGTAAACGTCGTTTTCTCAAACGGTGTGCTCGTAAGCCGAATCGATCCTTTCATCGCCTCCGTTAAACGTTTCGAAATGCTAAGGCCTAGTCCGCTACCCTGAAATTGCGGGTTTCGGGCGTCATCTAATGTGTAAAGTCTTTCAAACACACGGTCCTGGTGGACTTCCGTGATGCCTTTTCCGCGATCCCAGACGTCGACAGCAACCGATTCGCCTTCTTCCCGAAGCGTTAAACCAAACACGCCTCCGTCGCTTCCATACCGGATTGAATTTGATATTAAATTGTTTAATATTCGTTGCAGCGCATGCTCATTACCGAGTATGTAAAGGGGACGCTCCGGAATTTCAAGCTCCACCCGAAGACCTCGGGATGTCAGGAGCTCATAAAATTCAAGCACGCTTTGGCGGCAAATCTCATTGAGGGAAATTTTGCTGAGCGGGATTTCGTAGTCTTCCGACTCGATTTTAACGAGATCAAAAAACTGGTTAAGCAATGCGACCAGACTGTTCACCTTATTGTTTAGCCGCAGAATCACCTGCTTCCTTTCTTCTTCGGTAATCGATTCTTCCTGGTTCAGCTTTTCGGCATATCCCAGAATGACCGTCAGGGGCGTTTTCAAATCGTGGGACATGTTGGATATCATTTTCTTCAGACTATCTTTGGTTCTGGCATAATCCGCAATCACTCTTTGGTTGTAATCCAGCAGACGGTTGATTTGGATCAGCAACTGCTGCACGGCTTGCTGGTCGGTTTGGAAAAGCACCTTCTCGGCGGTTTGATGTTCGATGATCTCCATGATTTTATTCGATATTTCCTGTACATTCCGATTCCATGTTCTGCGGGAAACAAACTGCCAAATATTCATGAGGAGCAAAACAGCAATGGCCGCGCTTAGAAAAATAACCATGGCTACCCTCCCAATTTATATCCGATGCCCCAAACGGTACGAATAAACTGAGGATTGGAAGGATCTTCCTCGATTTTTTCTCGAAGCCTGCGGATATGAACGTTAATCACGTTTTCATTCCCATAATAATCGTCTTGCCAGACGAATTGATAGATTTGCTCCTTGGTGAACACCCTGCTCTGATAAGTTAAGAATAATTTCAGAATATGAAACTCCTTGGAGGTGAGCGTAACACTCTGACCTCGGACCTGCACAGAAAACGTGCTTAAATCAAGAGTGAGGTCCTTATAATGAATCCGATCCTCCGTCGGCTGATGATCCGTCCGGACATATTGTGTTGCCCTGCGTATGGCAGCTTGCACTCTGGCGGTTAGCTCAATCATGGAGAACGGCTTGCTTAGATAATCATCTGCGCCAAAACCAAGTCCTAGAGCCTTGTCAAGGTCGCTGCCTTTTGCGGAAATAATAACGACGGGAACGACGCTTCTTTCCCTGATCTGCTTGAGCACATCCATGCCATTTACTTTAGGAAGCATTAAATCCAGCAAAACCAGATCAAACTCCTCCTTATCAATAAATGATTCCGCTTCTTCCCCATCCAGCGCGACAAACACTTCATAGTTTTCCTGCTTTAAATGACTCTCAATCAGCTGGCTAATTTCCTTATCGTCTTCGATTAGCAGAATGCGCTTTGGCACGCAGATCCCCCCGAGCTCCTCGTATTTTGACCGGTGAAATTTCCAACACCTACACTCTCCACTTCCGGATGAGCTGATTGGTCACTTCCGACAACAGCAGGCCAAGGGCGATCGCCCCCGAAATCATAAAGGCTTCGGCTCCCAGCTGGACGGCCTGGTCATACTGGTTCTCAACTGCGTTGCGCATCGCGTCATAAGCCGTTCCGCCGGGGACCAGCGGAATGATGCCCGATACGCTGAACACGATGATCGGCGTGCGGTACCTTTTGGCGAACAAATGGCTGATCATCGTGACGCAGTAACTGGCGACCACGGTGGCTGTAATCCGCAGCACGTGCATATCCTGAAGCCATATATACAGCAGCCAGCCGACCATCCCGGCAAATCCGCACTGCAGCAGCGCCTTTTTCGGGGTGTTGAAGAGCATGCCAAACGCAGCCGATGCGACGAAGCTCGTGACGAGTTGTTCAATGTACATACGGCATCCTCCTCATTGAAATGACAGCATAAATGCGATGCCCGCCCCGATCGCAAAAGAGGTGATGAACGCCTCGGCCCCCTTCGACAAGCCGGAAACCAGGTGGCCTGCCATCAAATCGCGGATCGCATTAGTAATCAGCAGCCCCGGTACGAGCGGCATGACCGAGCTGATGACGATAATGTCCAGGTCCTGCCCGAAGCCGAATTTGACGAACAGGATCGAGCAGAGGCCGATGGCCAGCGCTCCCGAAAACTCGGCGAAGAACTTGACCGGAATCATCCGCTGCAGCATCAGCGTGCAGTAATATCCGAGACCTCCGGCCACAGCCGCGGGCAGGAAATCGGGCCAGATGCCGCGGAACATGATCAGGAAACAGCCGCTGGCCAGCGCCGCCATCAGCAACCGCAGCCACAGCGGGTAAATATCGCCTGTCCGCTGGATGTTTTCCAGCTCCCGACGCGCTTCAGCGATGGTCAGCTCCCCTTTGCTGATGCGGCGGGATACGCTGTTCACGCGGTCGATTTTATGCAAATTCGTCGTCCGGTCCGAAATTCGGTTCAGCCTCGTGATCGGCTGCGGATCCTCCATAGAAAAAATGAGTCCCGTAGGGGTCATGTAGCTATGCGTTTTATCCACGCCAAAAGAAGCGGCAATCCGTACCATGGTATCTTCCACCCGGTACGTCTCCGCTCCGCTCTGCAGCATGATTTGCCCGGCCAGCAGGCATACCTTCATGATTTCGTGCTCCCTCTGCACCAAGTCTTCCAAAGCTCTTCCTCCCGTATGCGCAAAACCCTATGTTAGTTACAGTATAATCGGTTTGCCGGACAAAAACACGGACAAGCGTCACTTCCTCATAATAGAGCGGAATCCTCCGGAGTAAGAAGTACCTTCGGTTATTGTGGCTTGACTCCGATATACAGCAGATGAGAGGAAGCACCTAGGATATATGGGTCTTCTGCAGCCTCCATGATACGGTTCAGAAACCGCTGATATTCCTCTGGACCGCGGCCCCGCCAGTATGCCCACTGTTCCTCGTTCATAGACTGCACCACGCTGCCGGATGCGATCAACTTCACGCTGTCGAAGCCGTGCTGCTCCATGAAGGGACGGATCTCATCAATCGGAAAATAATAAGCTCCCGTAAACCGGCCATCATCGCTGTGGTTGAATACACCCGTTCTCATAAACTTATCAATGCCGTCCATCGTATCATTCGGCTTCCAGGATTGCGGATGCAGCAGCGAATTTATTAAATGCCTCGTCCGGGACATAAAGGCGACAAATACATGTCCGCCGGGTTTGACCACCCGGAAGAGCTCCCGGGCCGCCTGCTTTCGGTCTTCCTCCTGCTGAAGATGGTACAGCGGCCCAAGCATCAAAACGGCGTCAAACCGCTCGTCTTCAAATCTTCCAAGAGCTCTTGCATCGGCCACGTGTATCCCCCGGAACCGTTCCTCAAGCTTGCATTCCTTCACTTTGCCGGCCGCGAGGCCGACGAGGCGCGGAGACAAATCGGTCAATGTTACGTCATAGCCTTCCTGCGCCAGCGCAACCGCATATTTGCCCGGCCCCGCTCCGTTGTCGAGGACATGTGTTCCCGGCTTCAAATACCGTTTAATGAAATGGAGGTTGACCATAAATTCGACCGGCTCCCGTTCCAGTCTCCCCCATTCATCAAACTGATTGTAGTAATCGATTATGCTGCCCATCTTTCCGCTTCCTTTCCATAGACGGATTCCCGTCCTTCATATTTCAGAGCTTATCCCAAGCCAAACCGGTTTCCAGAACGGCCTGGCCGGCGATATCCAGCGTTTTTTCAGAGACAGGACTTCCACCCATTTTTATATAAAATTGACGCGCCGGATTATCCTTGAGCACCCACACGTACATGGAACCGAAGCCGTTCTCCCGGAAGGCTTGGATCAGCGTGTTCACCAGCAATTTTCCATGTCCCTTTCCCTGATGTTCCTGAAGTAAATACAAGGCGTAGATTTCCGCATCATACCCGGCCTCTTCCTCCCGGCATTTTCCCCCTTGTATAAACCCGAATACCCGTCCGGCTTCATCCTCGGAAACGAATGTCCACAAGTCCTTATCCTCCCGGCTTAGAAGCTGCTTCCACCGCTCCATCCGGCTCTCCACCGTCAGCTGATCCAAATAGGCGTCTGCAATCATGCCTCTGTAGGTCGTTTTCCAGCTTTCCACGTGGCCCTTGGCCAGCACCGGGTAATCATCATAAGCAGCCTGTCTGATGCTCATACGGAAAATCTCCTTTCGCATAGTGCATATTCCAATGCATCCATTCGCACTAGCGTTGATCAGCCTCGAAAAAACTTGATCACCGTCTGAGTTGCCATTATAATAAAAAAACAAGAACAAATGTTCTTGTTCGAAATTCTTCGATCATCGCTATGTAACTACTTACCTGTAATAATGGAGGAGATAAAACCATGAATCCCTGCTGCCAAAGCGCGCTGCATCATATAAATGTGGCAATCCGTTCCATTCTCGAGATCATGGACGGTCTGGATGAATGCGATCTGCCGAAGCGGCCCACTCCCGGCAAATTTTCCGTAGGTGAGCTGCTGGAGCATCTCGCCATGCTGCCGCTCGCCGATTTGATCATTTCGGACGGTGCCTCACAGGAAGAGATGGCTGCATTTTACAGCAGGACATCGTATTCGACGAGCGAGCGCATCCGCCAAGCCTTTCAAGATAACTATGAATCCCTTGTACAAAAATACGGCTCGCTGACGGAAGCCCAGCTTCAGGAAGAGGTTTCCTCCTACTGGGGGGCATCATATACTCGGTTCGGCTGGCTGCTGGAAATTTTGGCGCATTTATACCATCACCGGGGTCAGCTTCATTCCATGCTCGTGCATGATTTGGGACATGACCCGCGCGTTTCTTTATTTGAGTAATACATCACTTTTCATTCGGCTGCCGCGTTGGAACATGGGGCTCCTCCCGTTACGTTCTAGGAGTATCCCTTCAGGATGTGCCCGGTAAGGTTACTTTCTCAAAATGTTCAACGACCGGGAAAGGGTCGTAATAGTGATGAAGCAGCCCTTTCCACCGAGCATAAGATTCGGACTGCCTGAATCCATCCGTATGGTCCTCAAGGGTTTCCCACTTCACGAGGAGGAGGTATTTGTTTGGTACCTCCATACAGCGCTGAAGCTCGTGTCCGATGTACCCTTTCATGGAAGATATAATACCCGAAGCCTCCCGGAAGGCTTGCTCAAATGCTTCGCCCTGCCCCGGCTTCACCTGCAGCATCGCGGCTTCCAAAATCATATCATTTCCTCCTGACTCTCTGCCAACTTTATCACGCGTCCTGAGCCGCGCCTATACTTCGAGGTCAAGCACAAGCTCCCCATTTATGAATTGACCGGTCTCTTTAAAACCCAGCCCTTTGTACAGCCGGTTTGCGGCTGTATTGTCGGGAACATGCGAGATTCTGATAACAGAACAGGCCGGATGCTCTTTTTGCTTGCGAACGACGGCGGATAATCCTGCTTTGCCGTAACCTCTGCCTTGATAATTCCGGTCGATCATGAACCTGACGATCCAGAAGCAGCCGTCTTCCGGATACGGCTCCTCATCGAACAGCGCAAATCCTACCATAATATCATCTGCATAAATCGCGTAGGGATAGCAGGTTTTCTCCTCGGCCGCCTTTTGCAATGAATTTAGATTTGAAGCCACAAATCTCAACTGGTCATCCCTGGGACGAAGCTCGATGCACTGCTGGCGGATATCGTCGGTAACGGGTTTTAAATATACAGGATCCATACAGCCACCTCCTATCTACGGCTTCTTAACGGATTCCGCAATCGTGATCTGTTTTTCCTGATCCCACACATCATGGATTTCAAAGGTTCCCTCCTCGAAGAAGAGCGGAAATCTCTTGCGGAACCATGGCTGCATTGGCAGCTCCAGCGCTTCTTCGATCGTTACCCAACGGAGCTCGCCTTCCGGCGGATCGGCGAGGAGTTCTCCCTCGTATCTTCTCTTCCTCATTTATTCCGGAATATAACATCCTGCGTGATTTCCGGGGCCATGTCGTAGGCTGCACCCAATCCTTTTTCCTCAATAGCTTGTCTCGATACCCGCTTTAGCGTAATCGACCCGGTAAACTCCGATCGGAACAAGGGCAGGCTGACCGCCACGCAGCCTTCGTCCACCCATCGGGCCTGCAAATGCTTGAGCCCGGCGATCTCCGTGTCGATCCCTTCACGGTACCATGGATGCTCCTCATCTTCGGACACTCCTGGCTCATTGAGACATACGTACAGCGACAGGCTGTCGCACAGCTTCAGCAGGTTAAAATGGCGCTCCACCCGGCTGGCGTCCAATCCGCTGAGCTGACTTTGAATCCGTTCCTGCCGAAGGAGCTCTTCCTTGTAAAACCGGGCGGCTTCCGGTTCTTCCGCATAACGGATCTGCTGGAACGACGCATAATGCTTGCTGCAGAGCAGACCTGCATACGGATCCATCTCTTCCGCCTCATCCAGGCCGGCTCGGTACGAGGACAGCTTGGGCTTAAGCGGATAGTTGATAAAGGAAAACGGGCTGCTGCTTTCTGAATCCCATAGCGGATTCTCGTCCAAATATCTCCAGCCGCGATCATGCTGGGTAATGGCCAGCACCGCAGCTTCACGATCCGATCCTGTCGGCATCCACTCCGGCAATAAATGCTCTGCAATCTGTCCCGATAACTTGGCATGATCATGCTGGCGAATCAGAACGAAGCCTTCCGGTTGTTCTCTGACAATCATCACATTCACCCTCCATCGGTTGATGTTTTACCTAATATTAACTTTTTCCAACCCATTTTCCCAGCAAAAATTCACGTGTGGATCGACAACCTTCCCCGGCCTTGCACCACCAGCAGAAAAAAACCTCCAACCGGAACATTCCGGCTGGAGGCTCAATATCACATGGGGAAGGGGAAAAGCTGGTGCTGATGTTGGTATTGCCAATTAGAAATCAGAGGTAGCGATTTGAATCGTACCGAACACCGGACCGGCAGCTGAAGCCAGTAGTGCGGCGACAAGCAGACGTTCCACTGAGAGCGTCAAGCTGTTTGCCGCCGGGATCGTATAAGTGACAACAGGGGCGTTGACGCGGGTGATGACAAGGTCAACCGGAAAAGCCGACGTGTTGTTCACCGTGACCGCAGCATTGATTCCGCCGGCAAGATTCTCATAGAACGACTTGCCGACACCAGCGGCTAGCGAGTAGAACTGCTCTGGTAACAAAATAGCCACGTGACATGACCTCCTTTACCATTTGATAGATTATCCTATGCCTGAAATCTATCAATGCAACGTTACTTGCCGCTAGATTGAAACACATTTTAATAGACGCCCCAGCCCTGCAGTGACGATTCTGACCGCTTTCTGCAGCTCTATTCTTTATATCAAATCCAGACGGAGCCGGACCATATCCTGCACTTGGATTCCGTCTTCATAGAATACTTCCTCATAGTGTCGGATAAAAAAGCCCGGGTCCACGCCCACGATCCGGAAACCGCAGCGTTGATAGAGTTTCAATTGAGGAAAGCTGGAGTTGGCTGTGCCGATTTCCACCGCATGCGCTCCCTGCCTCCTGGCTTCTTCGACGGCGTTTTCGATCAGCATTTTGCCGATCCCTTTGCCCTGCAAGTCTTCCCGTACCGCAATATTGACGATCTCAACCGTTTTCGGATGCGTATCGATCAGTACATACTCTCCCACTAATTCGCCGTTGAGGTAAGCTCCATACCCCCTGCCCCTGGCGACGTAATCCTCAACCATCTCTTTGGATGGATCAGCAAGCAGCAGCAGGTCATAGGGGATATCCTCGCCGATTCCCCACGGTTGAATGGTTATTTCCATCTTGCAAATCACCTCTTTCGTTCTCATGAGCCAAGCTTCTGATTTGGCATATGCCATATGTAAAGTTTTCCTTTCCACCCTGGGGGCCGCTTGCTACAATAGAGAAGCTAATGCATCAGGACGGAGGATTAATCAAACCATGCGGTTACTGCATCAGGTCTCGTCAGAATGGAATCGCCTCAACCGGAATATCCGGCTCTTTTTTCTTGCCAATTTGCTGTATCAGATCGGGACAGGCATGTTCTCGGTGCTCTACAATCTTTACGTGCAAACGCTGGGTTACCCCGATACGATGAACGGCACCTTGGTGAGCGTTCAGTCGTTTGCGACGGCGCTTATTTTCATACCGATCGGACTGCTGGGGGACCGTACCAGCCATAAGCTGCTCTTAATGACCGGCGCATTGTTTACAGGTCTGAGCTTCATGGGCAGATCACTGGCCAGCGGTGAATCCGCCCTGATCGTCCTGTCCGCTGCCGCCGGCCTGTTTGCGGCCTTCTTCCAGGTGATCGCCGTCCCGTTTCTGGCCGGGAATTCGGACAAGAAGCAGCGGCTGAAGCTGTTCAGCTACCACTTCTCCCTCGTGCTGGCCGCCCAGGTCATCGGCAGCAGCGGCGGCGGTTACCTGGCCGATGTGCTCCAGTCCGCCGGCTGGAGCAAAATTCAGAGCCTGCAGGCTGTGCTGTTCACAGGGGGAGCGGCGAGCGTGCTTGCCTTTGTGCCCTTGATGCTGGTCCGGCGAAAGCCGGCTGTTCAAAAAGACGCTTCGGCCGCCCCCTCGGGGCCTACCCTGTCCCATCCGCTTCCATCTTCAGCGCGGGAGGACTGGAGCGCCATCGCCAAATTTACGCTGGCCCAGCTGATTGTCGGCCTTGGCTCGGGACTGGTCGTGCCTTATCTCAATCTGTACTTTACAAATCGCTTTGCCGTATCCCTTACGGCCGTCGGCATCCTGATTTCACTCGGCCAGATCATGACGATCGTGTCGATGCTGATCGGCCCGTCGCTGGCAAGCCGCGTCGGACCGGTCAAGGCCGTGGTGCTGTTTCAGATGATGTCCCTGCCTTTTTTGCTGCTGACCGGTTTCACCAACCTGTTCGCAGTCGCTTGCTTCAGCTTCCTCTTCAGGCAGGCACTGATGAATGCGGCCAATCCCATCCAGTCCTCGATCACGGTTGACCGGGTATCCGATGCCCGCAGAGGAATCGCCAACTCGATGACGCAGACCGCATTCATGCTCGGCTGGGCTACAATGGGACCTGTCCAATCCCATTTGCTTACCGCATATGGGACGTACTGGGGCTATGCGCTGACTTTCAGCATGACCGGAATCCTATACATCAGCGCATCGGCCATCTATTACTTTATGTTTAACGAGCGTAAGCAGAAATCCGCTTCTCCGCAGGCGGCTAACCAGAACGCTCCGGCCTGAATGCCAATCCAACGATGCCTGCAGGAGCCTTCCAGCTACCATCACCGTCCCCTCAAAACCGCAAGAATGGGCCGGTACATAGCGGAAGGAGCTCCTGCAGTTTGTTTATCGTCAGCGTCCCTTCCGGCAGGAGCGGACCCGATTCAGCAGGCGCAGTGAGCAGCAGTACGGGACGCAGACCTGCCGCAGCGGCGCCCTGCGCGTCCTTTTCGGGATGGTCACCCACAAACCAGCAGTTCTCCGGACGGGCCTGCAGCCTGCTCAGCGCCATTTCGTAAATTCGCCGGTCCGGCTTCTTGACCCCCGCCTCTTCCGAAACGATAACCGCATCGAAATAGCCTCTGAACTGCACCTGGTCAAGCTTGGCATACTGGGCTCTGGCCGAGCCGTTCGTGACGCACCCGATCCGGACTCCCCTGCTTTTCAGTTCCCGCAGCACCAATTCCGCTCCGTCCATCGCTACGGTGCAGGAGGGAAACTCAGCGAACCAATAAGCGAGCAGGTCTTCGGCAGTCGTCGCCTCCTCCCTCATTGGCAGTGTCCGCCTCATTTCCTCATACAGCTCCCTTTTTTCCCGATAGCCATTCCGGTCTGCGGCACGCAGCTGTTCCACCAGCCTCAGGCGATGCTCAGGATTGTGCGCGGCCGCAAACCTGTCGATAAATTTTCGCGAAAACTGCTCAAACGCCTGTTTACGGTTCACCAGCGTATTATCCAAGTCGAACAGCACGGCTTCCATACCCTCTTCTCCCCCTAGTTAAAAAATCGGAAATGATCCAACTGGGTTTTGATTTGGTCGAATTTCTTCCGCACCGCACCCCTGTGATCGGGCAGCAGAGGAATATGGGCCATGTCCGCAATCCGCTCCGCTACCTGGCTTACCGACAGCTCAACGGTATCGATATGCTCCCGGAATATGTTTTGGGATAGACCTTCAATACAGCGTTCGGCCTGCTGAGCACCCCATGAGTTTGATCGTTCCCCCCGGCTTTTCAAGCGCTGCAGGATGACTTCGCGCGGAGCGCATAACGCAAAATGCTTCACGGTCATGCCGTCCGTGCGCAGCCGGCCAACGATTTCTTCAAAATATACCGGATCGACCACGGTCATTGGAGCGATGATGACTCCGTCGTATTCACATGCGATGTGCTTCAGCATGGCATAGTTGAATTCCCGCCATAACGGATATTCCTGAAAATCGGGCTTCTTGATGCTGGGCGGAATATTTTTGCGGATAAAATACCCTGCATTCTCTGGATCGTACACGAAAGAATGCGGTATCCGGCGGTGAAGCTCGAAGGCGGTCTGCGTTTTTCCTGCACCAAACGCGCCGTTTATCCATAGGATCATCCATCATCCCTCAACTTTGACGATATTTTGGAGATTTGCTTCTCGCATCCGTTCCATTATACACCAAAAAAACCGGCGGAGCGCCCCGCCGGTTTTTCCCCAACCCTATGCCACAGCATCCCTGGATCATCCTGAAGAGCTGTGGTTCACTGCACTATGCTTCACTTACGCTGCTCATCCTGTAAATTCCTGCACCCACTCGTTATTGTAAAAGGCGATCCCGATATGGGTGTAGCTTTTGTTCAGGATGTTGGCTTTGTGTCCCGGGCTGTTCATCCAGTCCTGCATCACCTGCTGAGGGGAGGTCTGCCCGTTGGCGATATTCTCTCCAGCCGAGTTGTACGTAATCCCGTATTCCTTCATCATGTCGAAGGGAGATCCGTGAGTCGGGGAGTTATGGTCAAAATACTTGTTGTCATACATGTCTTTGGCTTTGGCCATTGCCATGTTGGACAGTTTGGAATCCATGCTGAGTGCACCCAAACCTGCTTTGGAGCGTTCCTGATTCACCAGATCAAGCACTTGTTGAGCATATGCTGAGGCATCGCCACTCGCAGAGGTCTGCTGATTGTTTGTACCCGAAGGAGCCTGGTTCCCGGTTCCTGCGGAAGGAGCCTGGTTTTTGGGGGTACCCGCAGGGGCCTGATTGGCCGGCGTTCCCGTTGGTGTTCCTGCTGGCGTACCGGTTGGCGTTCCCGTTGGAGTTCCCCCTGGGGTGGTTGGAGCTCCGGTCCGCGTCCCGGATGGCGTTCCCGCAGGCTGCTGCGGTGAAGTTCCGGGTACCGCCCCTGGCTGCTGAATCAAATTAAGCAAATCCGAGGTCAGGTCGTTTTGATTGACTTGTTTGACCGTCAAATGGGATTTACCCGCTCTGTCCGTAGACGTTGATGAGGCTGAAGTGACGATTTTTCGGGTCGGAGCCGCTTGATGGATATGGCTTGCGCGGTTCGTCTGCTTGGTAGTCACCTGCTGGCGCGCCGTTGAAGCGCCGTGATCCGCGCAGCCTGTAATCAATATCAGAACGGCGATCATAACGATTTTTTTCATATGACGAGTGCTGCCTCCCTAATACGGTTGAATGTAAGATACCGACTTAATTTTTCCGCATCAAAGAGGATTTATACCGGCAAAGTATGCTTATCCGGCGTATGGGTATAGTAACTAAAATATAATAATTATTCCAACGGAGAAGAACCTGACATGAATTCATCTAACCAGAAACCGACAAACATCGATCCGAATCTGCCGCTAAGCCGTCATCTGGTAGATAATGAGCACACGCTAAAAATGATGTTCGAGCGCTGCTCGGATGTCATATTCCGGGACGTTACCCTGCAAGGAGACACCAAGCTGCTGTTTATTTACGTAGACGGCATGATTGACAAGGATATTATCCAGTCGGTCATCCTGAAGCCTTTAATGTACGAAGGCATCCCCCAGGGGATCGGCCCCATTGACAGCATTGCGCAAATGTGTGATCAGCAGCTGTTCGCGGTACTGCAAACGAAGAAGGTCAACACGTTCCACGATGCGGCAGATGATATTTTAAAAGGTAACTTGGCCATTCTGGCGGACGGGGAAGCTTCTGTCCTTCTAACAAATGTCTCACAATTTGAAGCAAGATCGATCGAGGAACCGTCTACGGAAGCATCTCTGCGCGGAACGCGGGAGAGCTTCACCGAAACGCTCCGGACGAACACGACGATGCTGCGCAGAATCATCGTCACGCCAAACCTGAAGATGGAATCCTTTCACATCGGTAAACTGACCCAAACCGAGATTGTACTTGCCTATATTGAAGGAATTGTATCCGCTTCGATGCTGGATGAAATTCGCTCAAGGGTTGAGCAGATCGATCTTCAAGACGTGCTGGAATCAGGCTACATCGAAGAATCCATTGAGGACACCAACTTCTCTCCTTTTCCGCAAATGCAGAGCACCGAGCGGCCGGATGTCGTATCCTCCGGTCTATTGGAAGGACGGGTGGGAATCTTGGTGAGCGGGTCGCCAATCGCTCTGATCGTGCCGATGACGTTCTGGGACGGTTTGCAGGCACCTGACGATTATTACGAACGGTTTATGTATGTCACCATGAATCGGTGGATCCGTTATTTGTTCGCCCTGTTTGCCATCCTGTTTCCGTCAGTTTACATTGCGCTGACTACCTATCATCCGGAAATGGTTCCGCCCAAGCTGATGCTAAGCATTACGGGACTCAGGGAACAGGCTCCATTTCCAACCGTCATCGAAGTATTTATTATGGAATTTATGTTTGAGGGATTGCGGGAAGCCGGAATACGGTTACCCCAGCAAATTGGTCCGCTCGTCAGCATCGTGGGGGCGTTGGTCATTGGACAGGCTGCGGTACAGGCCGGGATCATCTCGGCGCCGATTGTCATCGTCGTATCCGCCGCCGGCATATCGTCGTTTGTGATCCCCCGTTACCGGTTCGGCTACCCGATGCGGATGCTGCGCTTCCCGCTGCTCGTGTTGTCCGGTATTTTCGGACTTTTCGGCACGGCGATCGGCATGATCGCCATTTTGTCCCATCTGATCCATCTCACTCCGTTTGGATCGCCGTATCTTCAGCCCGTTGCTCCAACCAGGAAAAGCCGGGCGAAAAATGTATTTTTGCGTTCGCCAAGAAAACGGGCGAGTAAGTCTTGAACTTTGAATGGATAGGGCGGAAGGTACAATGAAAAAAAATTTGCTTTTTTTCTGTTTACTGTTTCTGTCAGCTTCGTTGACCGGCTGCTGGAACCTGAAAGAGCCCAATCAACGTGCTTTTATTATCGGCGTCGGAATGGACATGACTGAGGACAAAGAGTTGGAGATCAGTTCCGAAATCGCCGTACCCGCGGGTTTGGGCAGCAGCCAGGTGACGGGTGCGGGCAAGAAAAACACATTTACGGTCGCGAGTGCAAAAGGAAAAGATTTTATGGATGCCGGGCAGCATCTGCAGGCTGAGCTGTCGCGCTCCTTGTTTTATGCTCACCGTCAAACAATCCTGATCGGTCATCGTATGGCTGAAGAAGGGCTGGGTAAGTATCTCGACATGATTTTTCGCAACCCGAAATCGGAATTGCGTTCCGTCATCCTTGTGGTCAAGGATGGAACGGCAAAAGAAGTGATCAAAGCCGAGCCTACATTTGATCCGTTCATTAGTACGACACTTGGCAGCCAGCAATATGCTCTTGGTATGAAGCCCTACTACTACCGGATGTTATTATGCGATGCCTTCAGCGAAGGAACCCAGCCGATTGTGCCTGCCATCACAGCCGATCCTTCCCGAGGCTATATATATGCCGGCTCTGCCATCCTGGACAAAGACCATGGAATTAAACTCGTCGGTTACCTGGATCCCGAGGAATCAATGTACAATAACTGGATGATGGGTAAGCAAAAAAACTTCACGTTCACCACTCTCATCGGAAAGGAGAACGAGACGATCAGTTTAGCCGTTCAATCCCTGAAGCACCGCACACAGATCAAAATAATTAAGCACCAGCCGCAGATTTACATATCGCTGCACGGCACCGGCAGCATTGTCGAAAACAATTCGTCACTTGATCCTTCAAAGGACGATGATCTAAAAATAATCCAAACCAAGCTGAGCCAAGAAGCGGAGGAGAAGGTTCGCAAACTGATCGATAAGGCGCAGCACCAATATAAAATCGACATATTTGGAATCGGGGAACAAGTCCACATGCAGCACCCGGAGATATGGAAAACGCTCAAGCCTCATTGGCACGAAACGTTCCCCGAACTGCCGATCACTGTATCGGTTCATCTCCGGTACAGGGATCCGGGTCAAACCAATTCCTCGCTGTAAATCATCAGTAATCAGGGGAATTCTATCGGAAAGGAGGAGAAACTATGAAGTTGACCGGATCGCAAATCTTTTGGACCTTAAGCACGGTGGAAGTCGTTATGGCCGTCTGGTTAAGAGTGTCGCCTGCCATTGAAATAGCCAAGCAGGACGCGTGGATGTCCATGATCATTGCGGGTGCGATCGGGCTTGCCATCACGTATCTGGTCATGCATGTCAGCCTACTCCATCCCGGAGAAACCCTAACGCAGTTCAGCCGTAAGCTGCTTGGCGGCTGGATCGGAAGAATCGTGATCCTTCCCTATTTCGTGGCCTGGCTCCTGTTATCCGGAGATGTGCTCCGCTCCTTCACGGATTTTATCCATCTGACGATCCTTGACCAGACTCCTATCTGGATTCTCATGGTCATGATACTGGCTTTGGCCGTTTATCTGACCGGCATCAGCGGGATTACCGGCATCGGC
The DNA here is from genome assembly GCF_002224835.1 of Paenibacillus sp. SSG-1. Taxonomy (NCBI): domain Bacteria; kingdom Bacillati; phylum Bacillota; class Bacilli; order Caryophanales; family Paenibacillaceae; genus Paenibacillus; species Paenibacillus sp. SSG-1. The sequence goes on along the minus strand of NZ_MBRK01000001.1, from coordinate 1,594,351 downwards.
CGATTTTGCGAACTGGCCGGACCCGTGACGTTCATTGCGCTGGTCCTCACCTTTTTGCTGAACGTCACGAACACGAAGCTCCTTCACATCCTGCCGATCGTCGGTGACTCAAGCTGGCAAGAGGTGTTCAAGGCGTCGCTGTCGCCCGCTTCTTTTTTCGGGGAATCGTTTATGCTTCTGGTCCTTCTCGCGTTTATATCCAGCAACAAAAAAATAATCGTCAAAGCACTGTCGAGCATCGCGTTCACCGCTATCATGGTCACGTTGGCCACGGTCATGGTGCTGCTCGTGTTCGGCCCCTACGTTGGAATGGAGCTGAGGTTCTCTTACTTTATGCTGGTACGTACCATAAACATCCTGAACTTTATTCAAAATGTCGATGTGCTCGTGATTTTCATTTGGATTTTTGGCGTCTTCGCCAAGATCTCCCTTTACTTGTTTATTACGAGCTATGAGATGGCCCAGTGGCTTCAAGTGAAAAATTGGAAAAAACTCATATGGATTTGTGCACCGGCCATCCTCATCATCGCGCTGCTGATTCCGAATGAAGCCGCCATTATCATGATCCAGAAGCTGTGGGAGCGGATTATCATTCCGGTCTGCGCGATCGCCATTCCGCTCTTTCTATGGATGATAACAGTCATGAAGCGTAAAATCGCGAAACAATGAAATCTGCTCGCTCCATCTAGGACTTGGCTGCCGTCACGATCGGCTGGTAAAACCCGGACTCCTCGGGCATGACCCACTCCACACGCTGGAATCCAGCCTGCTGCAAAAAGCTGTTCAGCTCGCTTCGCTGAACTGCCCGGTACACGGCTGCATAGCTCTCCGTCTTCCAAGACTCTAACTGATCCTGCAGTATAAACTGCCGGGTCGTATATGTCGATCCGTCTTCCGACCAATCCCACACCTGGAACACGATTCTCTTGCCATGATCCAAAATTCTGGGCTGGGTCGCACGGGGCCGCTCGCGGAACAGGCTGTCATAGTCGCGGATCGTGATAATGACCATGCCGCCTGGCACGCATTTATTGTAAAATTGCCGGCAGGCGTTCAGCAGGTCTTCGTCCGTAAGCAAATGCGGCACCGCATTGTCGGCGGAGAAGACGACGTCAAAGGTACTGGCGACATCCTGATCGAGCGTCCTGAAGTCCGCTGTTCCGAATTGGATCGACAGTCCCATAGCCTCCGCTTCCCTTTTCGCTCGCGCCACGGAGTCCGGACTAAGGTCGGTTGCCGTCACATCGAATCCGTGCCGTGCTAACCCTAAGCTTTGGGTTCCGATGCCGCATGAGGCGTCCAGCAGCCGAATCTTGCTGCTTCCCGGACGATTCAACCGGGAGCGGATCCACCGGTCCCAAAATTGTCCCTGACTGGACACCGTATGTTTCCAATCTTCGTAAATCAAATGGTATGATTCAGACATACCGTCATAGAAATGCTGCGTAGACGGCCCCATTCATGATCCCTCCTTATTGTCCCGTGATTCATCCTAATCCAGCGTTGTTAAATCATAATGGATAAACTGTTCGTCCCGAACGTATCCGCTTTGTTCGTAGAGCTGCTGGGCACGTACATTCGTTACCGCCGTGGACAAGGACAGCCCCTTCGCCCTGGCCAGCTTGGCGTACCGCTTGGCGGCTTCAAGCAGCAGACGGGCGATTCCCTGCTTGCGGTATTGCTCCCGTATGTACAAATCGTTCAAAATATAGGACCGTTTCATAGAGATGGAGGAAAACACCGGATACAGCTGGGTAAACCCAGCGATCCGGCCCTGCTTCACGTCCTCGGCGATCAGGATGACCGATTCCCGGTGCTCCATTCGTTCGAACAAGAAGGCGGCCGCCCCTTCAACGTCCGTCTCCTGACCATAAAATATCCGGTATAAGTCAAAAATGGCGGCAAGCTCGTGCAGATCCTCGAGTCCCGCCTCCCGGATCGTAATGCTTCTTTGGGACATCATCTGCTTCCTCCTTATTGTGTATTACTTATACGTCGTATGGCCGTTCCATTCGTAATCCTAAGCAAGCGTCCGGTCCCCCCGCGAATTAGGCTGGGAGTAGACCATAAATTCGACCGGCTCCGCCGATCGGTTCATGACCTGATGCACCGCTCCCGGCTGCACCCTCATTCCCTGATGGGCAGATAACGTATGCACCGTACCTTCGACTTCAATATCGAGTGTGCCAAACAACACGAAGAAAAACTGCCCCGCTCTGGCGTGATAATGCCTTTGCTCACTTGTCCCCGGCGGCATCCTCTCGTGAATGATGCTTACCGTCTCTTCATCAACCAGCCGCCATCCGTCACAATCGTTCCCCCATGCGTAATGCTCCGCGTTGTCTTTGCTGATCATACCGTATTGACTCCGCACTTGTTTGCTCATGATGTACCAGCCATCCGTTCGTTCAGGATATTCATGCTCCTCAGCGATTTCATAGCCCAACTTCCGGTAGAACCGGAGGTTTTCTGGAAGCGACAACCTGACTCCCAGCCGGATCTCGGAATAACGAAGCTGTGCAGCGAGTTTCTCGAAATGCTTCATGATGGCCTTACCCAATCCCCGGCCGCGGGCTTCAGGAATGACGGATATCCTCCCGACGTACAAAAAGGATTCACGGAAGAAATACTGCGCCGATCCTACAGCCTTGTTACCGGACCAAACCAGGAGGGCTCCGCCCCCATGTTCGCTGATTTTGCTCAGGATCGTTTCGGTATTTTCCGACAAAGCGCCTGAGGGCGGATGGAGCCGGCCCCGATATTCTTCAAAAGCCAGCATCATCGTTTGGTGAACGAGCTCTATTTCATCCGTGCTCGCGGTTCTGATTTCATAATTCACCTGGTTTGCTCCTCCCTGATCGTCCGTACCCTCGCTTTCATCATATATTTGCGGACGGCTTGGAAGCAATCAGCAAAATGAGGCATGCCCCGAAATCCGACCGCCGGGAGTTCAACCTGCCCATACGTCCTTCACATAGTTTCCTGCCGATTCCAGCCCGGCAAGCCACCCGGCTGCTTCTTCAGGGCTCGCTCCGTGTTTGTCCCGATAGGAGCCAATCAGCGTCTCTTCCACTTGGGGTGCCATCCGGGAGCCGTCGCCGCAAATATACAGCTTGGCCCCGGCCTCGAGCAGCTCCAGCAGCAGCTCGCCGTCCTGCTTCATCAGATGCTGGACATAGCATTTATCCGTGCCCTCCACTCTGGAGAAAGCCGTATGAAGCGTCACCACGCCGTCCTTTTCCGCCTGCTCAAACTCCTCGCGGTATAAGTAATCATGCTCCGGATGTCTGCATCCAAAGTACAGATGAGCTTCACCCAGTACCTTTCCTTCCGTTTGCAGGACCCGTCTCGCCTGGATAAAGCCTCTGAATGGAGCCACGCCTGTGCCCGGCCCTACCATGATCATCGGTGTGGCGGGATCCTCCGGCAGCACAAAGCCGGATTCAGGAGATCGGACGAACATCAGCACTTCGGCCCCAGGATCCTGTTCGGCCAGGTAGTTGGAGGCGATACCGAGGTACTCTCCCTTACCGCTCCATGCCTCACCCCGAACGACACCGACTGTAATGCTGGCAGTGCCTGGGCTGACTTTGGGCGAGCTGGAGATGGAGTAGTATCTCGGCTTGAGCGCCGGCAGCAGCTCCAGAAAACGCGCAAACGGCAGCTCGCAAGCTTCGTACTGCTCAAGCAGGTCAAGCATCGTAACCTGTTTCGCCCGAATGTTGGTTTGGAACGCGCCTTCCTCAAGCATGGCCTCCAGTTCCTTAGCATGCGGCGGACATACCGTGTACGATGCCAGCTCCCGAATTTGGGCACGGGTGGCCGGCTCCTGCAGCTCGACGCTGCGAGCCAGCAGTTCGTCCAGCCGGATCGGCACTCCTGTCTTCAGGTGAGCGCTGTGTTTTCCGTCTGCCGTCAGAATCAGGTGCGCCGAGC
>NZ_MBRK01000001.1:1408154-1590405 GCF_002224835.1 Paenibacillus sp. SSG-1 | reverse complement strand
GAGAGTGGGCGGCCCCCCCGCCGCACCAATGGCTCAGGATTGACCGGGAGCACGCCCAGATGATCCCCTTCGCGATAAGCCGTACCCTCCGGCAGCGCAATTTCAATGTGCTGCGTGACTCTTCCGCTGTCTGCTTGCTGAAGATTGCAGCTGCGCACGATCCGACCGGATACGGCATGGTAGGTCTCCGCAAGAGGCACGGCAGCCACCCCCTGGACAAAGCGCAGCGACAGCGTGCTCCGCTTGGTGTCGCGGACGTCCGAGACCGGAAGTCCCAGCGCTGGCATCAAATCCGGCCATAAGCGCTCCGTCCAGTCGTCCACTTCCCGTTCAAAATCGCCGCTGGCATCGCTCTCCCCGCGCGGAAGGAGCCGCTTTCCCCCTTTGGCGGCCAGCTGCTCGTCAATCAGGCGCGGAATCCGCTGGTACGTGCTGGCCCAATTGTGATCCCCGCAGCCGAATACGGCGTAGCGGACGTCCCGGATGGCGGAAGGATCGGCGGTTTCCAGCCATTCCATAAACGACTTGGCGTTGGAAGGGGGCTGGCCGTTATAGGACGCCGTTACGATAATTACCGCCCCCTCCTTCGGAAGCGCGCCGGCATAGTCGTCCAGGGGACCGACCTGGCTGTCGAATCCCTGGTACCTCGCGCGGTCAGCCACCTCCCTGGCGATGCCTTCCGCGGTGCCCAGATTAGAGCCGTACAGGACAAGCAGCGGCGTATGATGTTCATTTGCAGCCAGGGATGCCGGCTTGGTGGATTCGCTGACAGCGGCTTCCACGGTCTCGGCGCTCCCGTAACCCACTGGAATCAATGCGCCTTTGCGGCTGCGGACACGGATCCGGAATCCATCCGGTTTTAGCGTAAGCGTCTCTTTAACCTTGAGTTCGTAGTGGCCGGCGTCCGCCAGGTCAAAATACTTCAGCACCAACCCCAGCACCAGCGTGGCTTCCTGCAGGGCGAACTGCTGGCCGATGCAAGCCCGCTGGCCGTTGCCGAACGGCTTATACGCATCATGCGGAACCTTGCTAGGATCCTCGAACCGCTCGGGTTTGAATACCTCCACGTCATCGCCCCAGACGCGCACGTCCCGGTGAAGTCCCGGAATGAGCACCGTCACGCTGTTGCCCTGCTGGATCGGATAGGTTCCCCCAATCATCGTATCTTCTTTAGCGTACAGCGAGAAAGCCGGTGCTGTCGGCCATAAACGCAGGGACTCGCTAAGTACCATCCGGACATATTTCAGATCCCTTACCTGTTGATACGTCGGCACGGGATCTTTCAAAATCCGGTCCACTTCTTCCACAGCCTTGCGCAGCTTATCGGGGTTTTTCATCAGAAAATAGATCGCAAAGGAGAGCAAACCGCTGGTCGTTTCATGCCCCGCGATCAGGAACGTGATCATCTGATAGCGGATATTTTCATGATCCAGCCGCTCCCCCGTATTTGCATCAACACCGTCCAGCATATGTGCAAGCAGGTCATCCTCATCCCCGCCATGCGCCTTACGCTCCCGGATCAGTTCATCGACGAGTGAAAACATCGTCTGAATATCTTCTTGAAACTGCCGCTTCTTCCGGATCATAAACATATCTTGGATGCCCAGCCGGTGAAGCTGGTTCATCCCTTCGTCAAGCGCACGTACCATGGCATCGATAAAGGGGTGATTGTTTTCCCGGTAAAAGCTGTTAAAACGGTAACTAAACCCGCACAGCCCGATCGTGTCGAGCGTCAGACGGGTCATATCGGCAGGAACGTCCACCGTTTCGTCCGGGTTCAGCCTTCCCCATTTTTGAATCAACTGCATGGCGATATCCAGCATTTTCGTATGATAACCCTGCATGGCCCGCTGGCTGAAGCTGGACAGCAGAATGTTATGGGCTTTTTTCCAATTGGGTTCCTGGGTTGCGCTCGTAAAGAGGCCGTCACCGGCAAATGCGCGCACGTTCTGCAGCGGAGCCCAGATCCTTTTGTCAAAACGCTTTTCGTCGCAGGCGTCCTTCACATATTCATGGCCGGACACGTACAGCTCCCTGCGGCCCCCGGGATATTGGAACTGAAAGATCGGCCCGAGCTCCGCGGCGACCTTCACCAACGATTGCACCGGTGCGGCGGAATCCAGCAAAGGCAGATTGCCTAAAGGTCCGTAGGTTTTAGGTTGAGGCACCTGAATGGTTTGCGTCATGGTTATTCCCTCCATCATCCTTGTTTTTTCTCTTTAATCCAGCCCGATCGGCGGACCGGTAACCGCTCTGAAAAATACCAACTGACCAAAATAGTAATCCGGTCATTTTATAAGAAAAAAGGAGGATTTGACGGCTGCTGGCTGCTTACGCCTGACAACGCTGTCCTATCCTACCTTTTACCCTATCATGATATGATTGTCCCGCACATCAGCCAGAGGTCCGGAATTCACCGGCAAGGCTGCGTGCTTCCTGTTACTTTTCAGCCAGGACATCGTTCAGTCATATACGACTTCCGTCCCGGCAATAAAGTCATGAATCGACCGTTTGTCTTCACGCAGCCCCACCATAAAAGCACTGACGATCGCGCAAATGCCGAAGCTTAGACCATACACGAGGCCGGCGACGACGTTCCGCAGCAGCATGGTCCCGATTCCGGGAGGCTGGTGATCGCTCACCTTGCGGATCCGGATGTTGCATATCCTTTTGCCCACCGTATAACCGTTCCAGAATACAGGAATGAGCAGTGTGTACAATCCGCTGATCGTATCGGAAATCCACTCCTCGTTTCCCCATTTTCCCGTAATCATCCACACCACAATCATGATCGGCAAACCAACGAGCAGCCCATCCACCAGCGATGCCCCAAGCCTGATCCAAAAACCCGCATTCCGATTCATTCCGCCTCCTCCTTCTCGTACCCCAAGTTTTATTCATAGTACTCTGGCGCTTTGGCGGTACATTCTTTACTTATGCGACGGCATGACCATTGTTTCTTCCATGCGCCCTTCCAGCAATATGCTGCTTATATTTAAAGAACGTCACGGAGAAGAAAAAGTTACTGGATTGCGGCAGCTTGCAGCCGTAGTGAAACACTATATCCCGAATCTATGCTTAATCTGGCGCGCCACTTCTTCTGCGCTCAAATCCGTATTGTTGATTCTCAAATAGTTCTCCCGCTTGATCTCGCCATCATATGAATTTAGCCGGTATTTTTCCATCGATGTCTTCAGCTCATTTTCGGACCACTCCGTGTTCCGTTTCGTTGGCTTATGCTGCAGCCGGTTTGGGCTAAGATTGCGGGAGAGCCGCTCGTCTAGATCAGCCTCCAGCTCAACGAAATACACTTCCGCGTCCCTGGATTCGAATATCCCGCAGACCTCCTCCACATAATCCCAATCCGCCTTCATGTCCAGCGCCCATACAAACGTGAAAATAAGGCCGGCAAGGTCGCTCTTGGCAACCTCTTCAAAGATCTCCCTCCGGAACAAACCAACCAGCCGTTTCCCGGCTTCCGAACCGTAGCTGAAAAACGGCGAAACCAGCTCAATCGTCATATGGTTATGAAAAAGCTTCAGCTCCGTTATTTTTTCGAGTTCCTGTCCTACGGTCATTTTGCCTACGGCCTGCGGGCCAAAAATAAGGATGAATTTCATACGGTCCCTCTCCTTTACATTTCGCGTGGTTGGATGAATTCAACAGGGACAGCTCATTTTCCTTGACTATCGGAGCATAGATGCAAAAAATACACTTCCCGTTTTGAGCGCAAACATAAAAAGCCCTCCGAATCATGATTTCTGTCCATGATATTCGGAAGGGCTCTCGCAGTATGTCTGTATGTAATGGATTAATCGACGAAAAAGTCAGGATCCGGCCTGATCTTGCTTTTGAGCTGTCTAAGGTTGTACTCCATTTTCAATACGATATCCTCTATCACCTTCGGATCGATGGCAAAACGGTCCGGTTCCGGCCGTGAGCCTGCCTTCAAGTCGCGCAGCGTGATTTGCTGCTCCTGCCATTTATCCATCAGATCGGAAATGATCGCATAAAACCGCTCGTAATCGCTTATGACTTCATCCAGGTAGGCATCCACCTCTTCCGGATCGTAACCCCGAAGCTTGTTGCTGAACACCTTTTCATGGATGGAAAGTGCATCCAGATGAATGCCCAGCTGCTTGAACAGCTTCTTCTGTTTATCCAATCGGCGCTGCATATGTTCATCCATTTGACGAATACCTCCAAATCTCTAGCCCCGCAAAGGGAGGATGTCCTGTATTACTCCCACACCCTATATTTTTTATATCACATCCTTGCCTGGGATGAAAACCGTTCCCCGCTTTTTTGGAGAATGTTCCAAAGAAAAATGGCCATCCTAATGGATGGCACAAATTGACACAAGCGTGAAATATGTTATTATATGAATAGATGCTCATATGTTAATATTAATTAAAAACATGGATGCAATTTCGCTTTGTATTCAAAAGGAGGAGCCTCTTATGGCACACGGTCATCATCACCATCATTCCCACTCAACCACTCACGAACATTCACACTCACACTCGCATTCGCATGCGCACGGACCGGCAGATTATAACCGTGCCTTTCTGATCGGTATCGTGCTCAACACGGCCTTCGTCATTTTGGAGGCGGCTTATGGCCTGATCAGCCATTCCCTTTCGCTCGTAGCCGATGCCGGACACAATTTAAGCGATGTCCTCGCTCTCGTGCTGGCCTGGGTCGCCAGCCTCCTCGTCCGAAAGAAAGCGACGGAGCTGCGCACGTACGGTTACCGCCGTTCCTCCATCCTCGCCGCCCTCTTCAATGCCCTGTTCCTGCTCGCGGCGATCGCGCTCATCGCTTGGGGCGCGATCAGCCGCCTTATCCACCCGCAGCCGGTCGACGGCGTGGACGTCATCTGGGTGGCGGCTGTCGGCATCCTCATCAACGCGTTGACGGCGCTGCTGTTCGTTTCCGGACGCCGGGGCGATCTGAACGTCCGGGGGGCGTTTCTGCATATGGCTGCGGACGCCGGCGTATCGCTCGGCGTAGTCATCGCAGGAATCGTCATTTCCGCAACGGGCTGGCTGTGGGTCGACCCGGTCGTCAGTCTGCTGATTGTGCTTGTTATCGGCATCAGCACCTGGGGGCTGCTGAAGGATTCGCTTAACATGGCTCTCGACAGCGTGCCTCCGGGCACAGACATTGCGGCCATCCGAAATTACTTGACTTCCCTGCCCTGGGTCAAAAGCATGCATGATCTGCACATCTGGGGCATGAGCACCACGGAAACGGCGCTCACGGTACATCTCGTGGTAACGGAGCCCTGCAACGGCGATGAATTTCTGCAGCAGGCAGCCGCCGAGCTGCGCGAGCAATTCGGTATCGGCCATACCACCTTACAGCTCGAGATCGGTGATCTGCCCTGCGCTCTGGACGGAACCGATACCGTCTAGACTGTTCAGCTGGAGCTGACGGACACCGCATGATTGCTCCCCGCGCCTTTAGGGTAAGGAAAGAGTACAGATACCTTATTCTACTGTCAGAAGGGAGTCTTATCCATGAGTCATTTAACCCATGATCAGCAGCAGGAGCTCAAATCAGCACTGCTGGAACGCAAAAAGGAGCTGGAACACCACTTTCACGCGAATGGTGAGGACAATGCCCTGCTGGGCGACTCGCTCGCCGATTCCACAGGCGAGCTGTCCTCTTACGATAATCACCCCGCCGATGTGGGCACGGAGGTGTTCGAACGCGGCCGAGACCTGGCCGTCAACGACACGCTGCAGGATGAGCTGGAACAGGTCGACAGCGCCCTTGGGCGCATGGACCGCGGGGAGTACGGCCAATGCGTTGAATGCGGCCGGGACATTCCGTTCGAGCGCCTGCAGGCGATCCCGTACACCGCTTATTGCGTGGAGCATACGCCGAATCGGGACGTCAGCAGCGACCGTCCGGTCGAAGAAGAGGTGATCACTCCGCCGCCATCCGGCGCAGGCGAAAACCGGCAGCGCTATGACGGCCGTTTTGATGATGCGGACGCATGGGAATCCGTCGAAGAGTACGGCACGTCTAACACGCCGGCCATGGCAGCCAAGCGTGACGTCGCCGATTATGATGAAGGCATGTAAAGCCGGACACAGGACAATCAATGCCCCGGGGATCTCCAGCAGAGAACCCGGGGCTTTGATTGTCCTGTGTCTTGTGTCTCGCCTACCGAAGTGCTTGCAGATGAACGCTTACTGCAGGAAAACCTTCTGTTTCGTCTCGGCTGACTTCAGGCACGCTTCCACAACCTTCATGTTCCGTACCGCATCTTCCGGAGGATAAGGGAGCGGCGTTCCGTCCAATACCGCTGCGGCAAAGGCGTCGGCCTCCAGCATGAAATGGCTCAGCACACCGAAGCGTTCCTCCCGCCGCTGATCCCCAACATGGACGATAATCTGGGCCGGCTCTTCGCTCTGCTCCCAGCCAAATGCAACCGGCAGCTCGATCCGTCCTTGCGACCCGACGATCTCCAGCGTGCACCGGGGCGCGGCCCACATGCCGCAGTCAAAGGTCAGCCCAACGTCGTTCGGAAACTCCACCAGACCGGTTGCCATGACGTCCACATGATCGTGTTCCTCCGAAAACAGCGCCTGGACCGACACGGCCAGCGGCTCCTCGCCAAGGATCATGCGAGCCGCCGAAATCGGGTAGCCGCCAACATCATAGATGGCCCCGCCGCCCATCGTTTTTTTATACCGCACATTCTCCTTATTTTCGATGTGGTTGTACGTGAAGCACCCGTGAATGGCCCGGATCTGGCCGATTTCGCCTTCCTCGATGATTTCCCGGACCCTGCGATGCTTCGGATGATACCGGTACATAAACGCTTCGGAGAAAATCACCCCCGCTTCCCTGCACGCTTCGACCATTTCGGAAGCTTCTTCGGGGCTGAGTGCAGACGGCTTCTCGCACAGCACGTGCTTGCCGGCTTTTGCCGCCTTGATCGTCCACTCTTTATGCAAATGGTTGGGAAGTGGAATATAAACCGCATCAATATCGGGATCCTTCAGCAGTTCTTCATAGTTTCCATACGCCTTCGGTATATTAAACTGTTCCGCCGTATCTTTGGCTTTGGCGTAATCCCGGCTGGCCACCGCCGCAATCTCGGCGCGTCTGGCGTTCTGGACGCCGGGAATAAAAGCGCTTCTCGCGATACTGGCCGTGCTTAAAACCCCAAAACGCAGCTTTTCCTGCATCCCCTACGCCTCCTTCCCTTCCGGGTCTTATTGGTAATTGTCGTTAACCGCCTTGTGCAGAATGCCAAGACAGCGGTCCAGATCGGTTTTGACCTGTTTTTTATACAGCTTGGCCTTCTCGGCTCCATCGTCCGTAAAGTGGTACAATACAATTTCCTGAAAGTCCACCCGCGGATCGCTGCCCTTCAACTGCTTGGTCCGGTAGAAAATGCCCTCCTGCACCAGTTCATGCAGGGCACGGTAAATTTCGCTCTGCGGGGGAGAATAGCCGTAGCTCTTAAACTCCTGTCTCAGCTCCTCCAGCATCTGATAACCATATCCGCGGTGCTGCTCCACCATCGTAATCAGGTAAGCTTTAATAAATGCCCGCTGGGCAATCATAAAGGCCATGCCAGCTTCCTCGCTTTCTTCCCTATTTCCTTCATTAACCAATTTACCTCCATTATAAACGACTATTTTCCAAATCGCATAGCATGAAGGTTTCACTTTGGGAAAATCTGCGGCAAATTAAATACAACGGGCTTACTGAGAATACCGTGGAACGGGATTGAACCGTTTTCCGGGTCCGTTCTGGATCAGAGTAGATCGGTCTGGAACGGTCTAAGTCGGTTTGGCTCCTTCCTTTTTACTTGGACTTGAATGAGTTAAGTACGCCGGGCATGGCAGAATGGCTCCAAAGGTGCAAGATTCAGTACGTATTGGGTTTTTCTATTGTGAATTTTTCATATGTTGAAATTATGTAATTATGCGGTTGGCAAATAAGTAAGCCTTGGATCCGCCGGGGCGAACTCAAGGCTTTTTGAGAATTCAAAGCTTGTTTTAATGATACAAGGTGTTTAAGCGATTGGGTCGCAAGGTGCGATTTATCGTTGGCGATGCCGGACTGTTGGGATGCTTGTCCACTCGCGTTGGTGGATCGCTGGGATCGGCTTACTGGAATCAGGCTGCTTTTGGCGGGCTTGTTTTTTTTCTTAAGGAAGAGACCCCAGCCGTCCACTTGCCGAATGGCAGGTAAGATAAAACCACGATGAGGAGATAAGACAGCAGCACGCAAATGATGAAAGACATCAGCATCCGCACTGCCACGTTCCATCCCGCAAACCACCAGGCATCAAAGGAATACGTATAGCGCAGCATGAGGGCATGAGCCAGATAAGTGCCGTACGAATATTTTCCGAGCAGGGACATCGCCCGCTGCGCCCTCGGACCTGCCTGACGAGTCCATTGGAGCGCGTATCTGTAAATGACGAAAACCGAGCTTACCAGAAACATGGCAATCAACGGACGCAGTAGCGAAACTGCATTAAAATTGATGTTCAGCCCGTCCGCCGTTTGGAAGCTGGCCACCAGCTTATACGTAAAATATCCGAACAAGATCCAAAAGACAGCCGTATAAATAACTCCGCCTTTCTCTACCGCCCATCTCCACCGTTCGGGGTACATCCCCGCTGCCGCCCCAAGAATAAAATAAAACATGAAGTAGACGAAGTTACGATCAGCGTAGGCCGTAAAAAACGGCGTCAGAAACGGAATATCCGCTTTTGTCAGCAGAGCGCTGATATCCGGCCGGAAGTACAGCAGCACCAGATAAGCCAAACCGCTGAGCACCAGCAGGGCCGTCCACAATCGATGCGGAGCAGCCTGCATGATCCGGCGGATCAGCATCCGAAAAACAGGGAACAGCAAATAAAACTGCATGATCATGACCACGTACCATAAATGATAACTATTCTTACCGGTGAACAGCATCATCGCCCACTTCCCCCATTGTTCGGGAGACCCGAAGTTCCACTGCTGACTGATGCCAAAATAAACAGCCGACCACAGGATGTAGGGAACCAGTACATCGCTGAACCTTTTTCGCATAAAAAGGCCATACCGCAGCGGTCCGTCATAATTGTAGAACAGCACCATCCCGGTGATGAAAATGAAAACGGGCACCGCAAACTTAGCCGCCATCAGCAGCAGCGTCATGATAACCCCGTCCTCCATGGCCACCCCGCCGACGATAGAGTAGTGGGCGATCGCATGCTGCATGGCCACAGCCAAGAAGGCCAGCCCCCGCAGCAGTTCTATTTCCTGTATTCTCGCTTTCTTTGACATACTTTCCTCCTGGTGCTTAAAAAGATCACTTTCCTGACCACAACTCATTTTCTTTACTTTACCCTTTTCCATCCTAAACGAAAAAAAGAACGCCTGCCAGAAAGAATTGGCAAAGCGTTCTTTGGAACTTACAGCCTGGCTGATAATACGTACCGAGGCCGCATCGTTAATAGCGTTTAGGAAGCAGCGCGTAATCCACGCGTTCCGGAACTTCAATCAGCAGCATCCGAAGCGGGCCTTCCTGGGCCTGAACCGTGATTTCTTCGTCATGATCTGTGCTCAGCAGCATAAAGTCGCGCGGATCAAACGTTTCGTCATGTACGCCCGGAAGCTCACCGCTCCAGCGGCCGCCGCCCCGAAGCGCGAGCGCAGCCAGCGCCCGCCCCTTATGAAGGATCTGGCTGTAGGTGCCGCCGGCTTCCAGCTGAACGTCCCACATTCCGGCATCCACGCTGAGCTTAAGCGGAGCGTCTCCCCCTACGATCTGCTTCACGGTGCCGCCGGCGGTTTCCGTTACCGGAAACTGTTCGTGCTCCCATTGCTCGTAAGACGGTTCCCGCTTGTTCGATACTTTCAGATCCGGCTCAAACCAAATTTGAAAGCTCTCCATGTCCGGACCGATCAGACGCTCTTCATGGCTGACTCCGGACCCCGCCCGGATGAGCTGGGCTCCGCCGGAACCAACCGTGCTGCGGGTACCAAGGGAATCCCCGTGTTCAGCCTTCCCTTGGATGACGTACGTCATAATTTCAAATCCAAAATGGGGATGAAGAGGAATATGTCCTTCCTCCGGAGTGTGGGCCCATGCCCAATAAAACAGCGGGCCGATCCGGTTTATGACCGATCCCTCCCCAGAGAAACCGATTGGCTTCTGCTCTGTGATCTTTCCTCCGTCAAATGCTCCGCGTCCCTGCATCGAGGGCAAATAGCGCCGTACATGCATGCTCATCCCATCCTTTCCTACCTTGTGTTAAATTTACATCCATCACGATTCATCTAAATGATTGACTTGCATATCCGTTACTAACGAAACATCCAATTCAATGGAGTACACACCCGACCACCACACTTATATATTTTACGATAGCTGTCCTTACTGGAACAGGCTGTATGCACCCGGACCGATCAATGCCACGCCGATGACCGCGGCGATCAGGATCAGATTATACTCAAACCCGTTCGAGGTCGCCCAAAATCCGTTTTTGCCATGGACGGTGACGATGGCGCCGATCATCGTTACAGCAATCATGATCGCCGCAAGCGGAGTCCAGATCCCCGCAGCAAACAGCAATCCACCTGCAAATTCAAAGATCCCCGTAATCAGCGCCAGCAAGAAAGCCGGCTTCAAGTTCATCGATGCGAGCCACCCGGCTGTCCCTTTTAAGCCGCCTCCGCCAAACCAGCCGAACAGCTTCTGCGCGCCATGCCCGGCAAACGTAAGTCCAATCACCAAACGAATAATCAACAATCCCCATGCAACCATGTTTAACAGCCTCCATTTTTTAAATTTAATTTTCTTAATATTGAGATAATAGTTTAAAAAAAAGCATCGTCCTCTCCAAACAACCCTCCGCTGTATCTTCTAACAAACTTCCTTCATTCAACCCGCTAATATCGGCATAACCGCTGCATTAGATCAGCCTCATTTCTGTTTGGTAAATATCTTAAAATTAAGATAATTCATAATTCGTTTTTTGTCAACACCTGATTTACAAGTTTCTTTGCGCCTTAGAGTCTATACTAAGTGAACCTATCCGATGCATAGCATCTTAAGATCCAGACAACAATATTCCAAAAAGACAGGGGGTGTAATGATGGACAGCAGCCGTAAGATGGCCGGAAGTCCCACTCCGAACGCCTCCTTGCAAAAACTGATCAGGCATGAGACGCTGGGCATCATCAAGTCCGAGACCTTGGCGCAGCTCGTTTCCGACTCCGCTCTCATCGATCTGCTGAAAATCAGCGCCCAAATGCGCAAATCGGTGCTCGAACAACTTCACGACGTTTTTTACGGGCAATCCCAAGCGATTTCATCCTCATTCCAAGCAGGTGACGACCATGAATCCCCTCCTGGAGAGCCTGACCGGCCTAAAGGCGCTCAATGACCAATATATTGCAGCCGACCTGATGCAGGATACACAAGTCCGGATTTCTCTACTTGCCCAGTGCCTGTTGGAAAATCCGCCGCTTATTCAGGACAGTATAGCCAACGAGCTGCAAACGGCTATTGAATTTTTGCAGCGGCTTACGGAGTACTGCGTCCGTAAAGCCTGGATTCTGCCGGACGCTTCGGCACAGTGGGAGCAGGACCTGAAGTGGGCTTATAAGGCCGTTAAAATGGTCTGAACGTAAAAAAACGGCCCCCTGAAGGAGCCGTCTTTTTTATGCCATTACGGGCGAAGGTGATCGTTATCGGTCAAGGAAGCGGTATCGTCGGTCACGAGTCCGAGATCCCTATTATAGCGCTCGGCATTCAGCGAACGGTTTCGGTTGAATACATCGTAGATGTCACGGTCGCGGCCTCTGGCATCGACGATAACCAAAATTTTACCCTTATCCACATAAGTTTCATACTCTTTGGCCTCGTCCTCCGGAATACCAAGGCCGATCAAGCCGCCGACGAGTCCGCCGGCACCGGCACCTACTGCAGCACCGGCCAGCGTCGCGGCAATCGGGCCTGCCGCAAGAATCGGCCCGATTCCCGGGATGGCCAGTGCGCCGATCCCCGCCAGCAGCCCGGCCACGCCGCCAAGCATACCGCCCGTGGCTGCACCGGCGGCCACGCCTTCCGGCGCCTTCGTACCGGTATCTTCCGTAATCGTCTGCAAATCTTCCCGGTCCCTCGTTACGACGGAAATATCCTCAGGCGGGAAACCGAAATCCTGCAGTTCGGTGATCGCCCGGGACGCTTCCTGCTCACTCTCAAAAACACCAACAATTTTTTTGCCATGATCCATCATGTTCACCCTCCATTCATTGTTGTTATGCCTTCTATTACCCCTGCCCAGAGGTTTGCAAACAACAATGAACCGATTGTGAGACCATAACATTATTGGGGCCTGGTTCTCCTTGTCGGTACGGCCTCGAGCGGGTCGTCCGGCCAGTAATGCTTGGGATAGCGGCCCTTGAGATCCTTTTTGACGTCAAAATACCCCTGCTTCCAAAAGCTGGCCAGGTCCGAAGTCACCTGCACCGGCCGCTGAGCCGGGGACAGCAGGTGCAGGGTTAGTGGCGTCTTCCCTTTGCCGATGCGCGGCGTTTCATGCCATCCGAACATTTCCTGAAGCTTCACGGCAAGCACCGGCTTGGCCGGGTCGCTGTAGTCCACCGGGATTCGCGAACCGCTCGGTACGGTGATGTGCGTCGGCGCCTCCTCATCCAGCTGCTTCCGCTGCTCCCACGTCAGGCTCTGTTCAAGGACGGCGGACATATGCAGCCGCTGCAGATCGCTCTTTTTCTTCATCCCGTGCAGGTATGGCTGAAGCCACTCCCGCAGGGTCCCGGAGAGGGTCTCTCCGGAAAAATCCGGCCAGTCGGCATGCATCAGATGCATGAATTGCAGACGCTGCCGAAGCTGTGTTGACGACTTGTTCCACGGCAGGATATCCAGACCCTCGACGGCAATGCCGTCCAGGAGCGCTTCGGTCACGGCCTCTGACGGCGGCGCGGGGTCCGGCGATTCACGGAGGATGACTGCTCCCAGTCTCGTCACCTGCCTTGCTTTGACCCCCTGGATTTGCCGGTCCCAGGCGATCGCTCCTTCCCGGATGATGCCGTCCTGATGAAGAGCGAACAGCTCCGCCTCCGGAAGAGGTGCGGCCAGAAGCACCCGGGCCTCCGCCCCTTTGACGTCATCCACGCTGGCTGCCACAATATACGGCGCACGGCTCAGCAGTTGAACCTGCCCGATCTCTACACCCCTTCCCGAAGTCAGCAGAAACCTGCCGTTACCCCGGTTCTGTCCGATCCGGTCGGGATAGGCCAAGGAGAGCAGCGGACCCGCGTATTCTTCGTTGATCACCGCATCGGCATCCAGATCCATTGAAGCGCGGATACCGCGGATTTCCTGCTCAATACGGCGGATTCGCCCTTCGTCCGCAAGGCCGGACAGCGTACCCCGGCCGCCGCGCATCCACGCAGCTACGGCTTCGGCCCGCTTTCGGATATCGACGTCCCGGTCCATACTTTGTCCCTGGAACAGGTCCCGTTCCTGCAAAAGGGCTGCCAATATGGCCGCCAGCAACCCATGTCCCTGCGCGGCACCCAGCAGCACCATCCGCGACAGACGGGGATGCATCCCGGCTGCGGACATCTTTTTCCCCAGTCCGGTGATCCCGCCTCCGCTATCAAGAGCTCCCAGGCGCTTCAACAGCTCTACCGCCTGCCCATACGCCGCTGCGGGCGGCGGATCAAGCCACTGCAGGCTGAGCGGGTCTTTCACCCCCCAGGCTGCAAGCTCAAGCGCCAACGGGGCGAGATCGGTCAGCAGAATCTCCGGCGTACTCCGCTCTGGGAGAAAGTCCTGCTCTTCCCGGCTCCACAGCCGGTAGGCGATCCCCCGCATCGTGCGCCCGGCGCGGCCTCTCCGCTGATCCGCCGATGCCTTGGACACCTTGACCGTCGTGAGTCCGGACATGCCGGTCCGCGGAGAAAACATCTGCGTCCGCATCAGCCCGGCGTCGACCACGATCGTGACCCCTTGGATCGTCAAACTCGTTTCCGCGATCGAGGTGCTGAGGATGATCTTGCGGCGCCCCTGCCTGTCCGGAGCTACGGCTTCATCCTGCTCCTGCTGCGGGAGCTGGCCGTGCAGCGGACGGATCACACAGCCCGCGGGCAGCCCCCTCTGCTCGAGTTCCCTGCGAACCTGGCCGATCTCCCTTGCGCCGGGAAGGAACACGAGCATGTCCCCGTCATGGACGGACAAGGCCCTCGAAACGACCGCAGCCACGGCCTGATGAAGCGGGGTTCCCGCCGCCGGCGGGGCATAGACAGTCTCGACGGGATACTGCCTGCCTGCGCAGTGAACGACCGGCGCTCCGCCCAGCAGCGCGGCTACCGGCTCCGCTTCCAGCGTGGCCGACATGATCAGCAGGCGCAGGTCCTCCCGCAGGACCGACTGGGATTCCAGCGCAAGCGCCAGCCCCAGGTCGCCATGAATGTTTCGCTCATGGAACTCGTCAAAGATGATCATGCCGACACCGCCAAGCTCCGGATCGCGCTGCAGCATGCGCGTCAATATTCCTTCCGTCACGACTTCGATCCGTGTGGACGCGCTGGTCTTGCTGTCCATCCGGACCCGGTAGCCGACGGTCTGGCCGACCTTCTCCCCCAGCTGCGAGGCCATATAGGCAGCAGCCGACCGGGCCGCAAGCCTGCGCGGCTCCAGCATGACGATTTTTTGGCCGTCCAGCCAGCTTTCATGGAGGAAGGCGAGCGGGGTTTGGGTCGTTTTGCCTGCTCCCGGCTCGGCAATAAGCAGCGCCGACGTGCGGCGGTTCAATATTTCTTTCAGCTCCGGCATGACCTGAAGTACCGGCAGCTCCAATTCTGTCATAATTCCACCCGTTTTCTCTTTATGTAAGGTAAGGATCGGGCCCAGACGATCACCCGACTAACGCTGTATCCCTCTATTATAAAGCCTGCATGCGCTGGATATCTATTCAGGTTTGCTATAAAATGTATCCATTCGGATTGACCGACCTGACTGATGATTGGGAAAAGGAGACAGCATCATGAACCCAACCAACCCGAAGCTGCGCGGACGGTTTGCCCCGACCCCCTCCGGGGAAATGCATATCGGCAATGCCTGGACAGCCCTGCTGGCCTGGCTGCAAATCCGCTCCGGGCACGGAAGCTTCATCCTCCGCATGGAGGACATCGACAAGCCCCGGTCCAAGCCGCATTTGGCCCGGCAGATCCTGGACGATCTGCGCTGGCTTGGCATCGACTGGGACGAGGGCCCCGACGTAGGCGGTCCCTATGCTCCCTATACGCAAAGCGAACGGCTTCAGCAATACGAGGATGCCTTAGGCAAGCTGCAGAAGCAGGGCGCCTTGTACACCTGCTTCTGCAGCCGGGCCGATCTCCTGTCCGCGGCCAGCGCACCGCACGGACTCGCCGCGGAAGGGCCGGCCTATCCCGGCACCTGCCGGAATCTCAGCCCGGAAGAGAGGGAGGCCAAGGCCAAGCTGAAGCAGCCGTCCATCCGGTACCGGGTCGGGGAGGAGCCGGTGGCGTTCATCGACGGCGTCAGCGGACGGCACAGCTTTGATCCGGCAGCCACCGGCGACTTTATCGTTAAGCGGGCGGACGGCATGTTTTCCTACCAGCTGGCCGTCGTCGTGGACGACGCCATGATGCAGGTCACGCACGTTCTGCGGGGCGCCGACCTGCTGGATTCAACGCCGCGGCAGATCCAGCTCTACCAGGCGCTGGGCTGGGAGATTCCTGCCTTTGCCCACGTTCCCCTGTTTATGGGAACGGATGGCAAACGCCTGGCGAAGCGGCACGGGAACACGAGCCTGACGGCGCTTCGGGAGCAGGGGGTATCCCCGGCCAAGCTCACCGGCTGGCTGGCCTGGATCGGCGGACTCGTGCCCACCCCGGGCCCGGCCGCTCCCCAGGAGCTGATCGGCCGGTTTGATTTGAGCCTCATTCCAGCCGAGCCGATCGTCATTACGGAAGACCTCCTTGCCCGATTGTACGAAAGTTAAAGGGATGCCTGTCCTGTTAAGCAATGCTCCCCGCGGCCGCAGCGCCCGCTTGCTTTCGCTTTCGCACAGATCGCACGATACGGGCGCAACAAAAACGGCAGCTCAATGGCATTCACCGCTTGAGCTGCCGTTTTATATATCCGAAAAGCTGTTAAACCAACAGCGATTCCGCACCGTCGATAATGATTTGCGCCCCCGTAATATGCTTGGACTCGTCTGAAGCCAGGAAGGCCACCAGATCCGCCACGTCTTCCGGCTGACCCGGCCCGTCGGCGAGCGGTTGGCTTCCTTCCGGAAACTTGACCGGGATGACGATTTCCTTCAGCTCTTCCGTTTTCTCCGTGCTTTGATCGATGTTGGTCGAGATCGCACCGGGGCAAATAACGTTGACGCGGATTTTGAACTTGGCCAGCTCCAGCGCCGCCATTTTGGCGAATGCGACCTGCCCGGCTTTGGACGTGCTGTAAGCCGACATGCCGAAGTTGGAAAAGGTGCGGTTACCGTTAATCGAGCTGGTGATAATGACGCTTCCGCCATTTTTTTTCAGATGCGGAATCGCGTATTTTACCGTCAAAAACGTACCGTTCAGATTGACGCTCAGCGTCTGCTGCCAGTCTTCCAGCTGCATTTCCTCAATCGGGGCCAGCACGCCGTTGATGCCAGCGTTCGCGAACACCACATCCACGGAGCCGAACAGCTCGGCGGTTTCCAGCACCGCCTTCTCCACGCGTGCCGCATCCGAAGTATCTACGTCAAAAGCGCGGGCCGCTCCTTCGCGGATCGCGTTGATTTCCGCTTCCGTCTTGGAAGTCCGTTCATTAATCAGATCAAATAAGGCCACGTTAGCGCCTTCCTGCGCCAGTTTGATCGCTGCCGCTTTCCCGATGCCGGAGCCTGCGCCGGTAACAATCGCCGTTTTCCCTTCGAATCGCTGTCTGTTGTATTGCTGCTGACTCATCGCTATCTCTCCTTTTTCATCCTCATCAAATATAGTTATCTGTCTCAAGATTACCCATAAAGGAGGTCAGCTTAATCATCGCGCAGCAAACAAATTTTATACCCGCAAAGGGTCAACCGGCAGCAAGCCGTTCATTACGACCACTGCAATTCAAGAAAAGCGGCATCATCCTGAAGCCCTTCGGTGTGGGGCGCATCGAGCAAAATCTGGATCAGCTCGTCCGGCAGCACCTGATGGATCGGGTCCAGATCGGCGAGCCCGTCGGTATAAAGCTGCAGGCGCATCGGCATGCCGTAATCCAGACGGGTTTGGTACACATGCGGTTTGCCGCCGACCGGACCGGTTAGCGTGGACCACCGCTCATTGGTCCGAAAGGTGTCATCAAAGTGCTCGCTGACTTCCAGACCGTCCTTCCAAAAGCGCAGCCGCGAGTCTCCCTGCCACGCCATCCACAGTCTCCCCTGCTTCTTTCTGCTTATAGGCAGTTCAATCCGCCCGCAAATATACATGGATTGGCTGCCCATACGCTGCTTGTCCTCCAGCACCTCCCGCAGTAAGGAGGGGACCCCGCCCGGTGGAGCTAGCCGCCGAAGCTGCGCCGAAGCCGATTCGGTGATGGACGTCATGAAATCCGTAAATCCGGCCGAAGACCAGTCCCGCGTATGGTCCAGCCAATCCAGCAGCGTGTTGCCGAGAAAACGGGCGGCAAAATCACCTTGATAGCTCATACTGACGCCGTCACACAGCACAAAGTTGCACACGTCACCGTACGTCTGCACACCGACGAAATCCTGTCCGTTCTCTCCCTGCAGCAGCGTCTCCATCGCCCGTCCGTAAGCGTACCTGCACAGTACCCGTCCCGAATGAGAGGCGAGCGGCTGCTCCTGGGCCTGGGAGCTGATAAACGTAAACATGTCACCGGTTGCTGCCGAGTTTATTTTCACAGGCGGATCCCTCCTAAGCTCTTACCGGCGTGGCCGCCGACATTTGAAAACCGATGGATACCAGCTCCGCACAACTTCCCGGAAGCATCATCAGCGCCCCCGGGGCAAGCAGATAATCGGCTTCGACCAGCATGTCCCGATAGCTCTCCGGAAGCGGAGATGACATGTTTCTCAGCTTCACCGCATGCTCATCGTGAAGGAGGGTATCCGGCAGGATGCCTCTCCAGCGGCGCGGCTGGGCAATCGGCTGATCGAGCATGTGATCGGAAATGAAGATGTTCTCCACAAGCACGTTTCCGTCAGGCACGCTCATGCTCATGATGCGCCTTGCGATCGGCTCGGGATCCTCTCCGGTCGTCACCCCGTCCGTCATGTGGCAGACGAGTGGAGCTGGACAGTCCTGCATGCGCGGCAGCTCGGCCTGCAATATTTTCTCTGCCTGCTGAAAAGCTTTGGCCGAATCCGAAAACCGCTTCGGGGTCAAGTCCGGCAGGGAACCGACCGCTGCAATTTCGTCGATCCCTTTGATCCCGTTCAGCAGATCGTATACGTCGTCACTGTAAGCCAGGATGGCAATCCGGTACCGGGGCGTCAGCCGGTTCCCTTTCGTGGACCGGTACACCATTTGGCGGATTGCAAGCGACAGTGCTTCGTACACCACGTCGATGCGCCGTTTGCCGTCCATGAGCATATTCATGGATGCGCTGATGTCGATCAGATAGATGATCAGCGCCGGAGTCCGCTGGGAAGCCTGGATCGTATAGTTCATCAGTAAACAACTCCCCTTTGTAAATAATCCTTGGTCATTTTCTATGTCTAAACGTCAGGCAGCGAGTAAGAGCCATTGGACAGGAATTTGTAGATAGCCGACGCCCGGGTTCCCACCTTGCCGACGGACTTGAAATACGCCGCATCCTGTTCATACAGGCGGGCGAAATCCTTGGCATAGGAGCGCGCCCGTTCAATGTTGCCGCCCCGCTGGGCGTTAAAGGCCTGATTATAGTAAGCGATTAGCTGGACGACCTGGCCGGAGCGCTTCTGCTTCAGCTGCTGCGCCTTCGCCTCGGCTGCTTTACGGGCCGCTTCCGCTTCCGCCCTCGCCTTCGCTTCCTTCTGCTGCTGATAAGCAAGATAGGCTTCGTACTGAGCCTGCTTCTGGTACATTTCCTGCAGCTTTTTCCGCTCGGCAGCCTTTTTCTTTGCTTTTTCCTTCTGCTGCTGCAAATAGGCGTCATATTTCGCTTGGACCGCGTACTGATCCTGCAGTTTCTTGCGCTCTTCGGCTTTGCGCGCCTCCTCAAGCTTTTTCTGCTCGGCCTCGGCCAGCAGGCGCTGTGCTTCCGCCTGTTTCCGGGCTTCTTCCTGTTTTCGGGCTTCTTCCTCTTTCCGCGCGGCTTCCTGCTTCTGCAGCTCGGCCTGCCGGTCCGCTTCCTCCTGCTTTTGATCCGTTTGCGCTGTATCCGGGACCGCAGGAGCTTTCTCTCCGCCTGGCTTCGTGCCGGCTCCCGCCTCCATGTGCTTCCCTGGCGAATGGTCGGCAACGATTTGGTTAACGGCAAACGCCGTCCCGGCGAGAAGCAGGATAACAACCACCGCCGAAGTCAGCCATTTACGCGACTGGTAAAAAGGGACCTTGGCTTGTTTACGATCGGGGCCTGGCGGATTCAGCTCGGATTCCAGTCCGCGTATCGCAGCTTCCAGCTCGATCTCCATCGGTGAGCCATCGCTGACAAAATGGTGGGCGGATTTGTACACCTCCAGAGCACCGCTTAGATTTCCACTCGATTCGAGCTCTCTGGCCTGGTGAAACAGCCTGTTGACGACATCCTGATCACCGGACGCGGCTTCATCCCCCTTCGTCAGGGCAGCCGCCCGCTCAGCGGCCGCTGCCACGAATCTTCTCGCAGTGGGCGCCGCCGGCGGCCGCAAAGCTGGGGAGGAAGCGGAAACCAACGGCTCCGGAGACTGCGCCGGTTGAACCGCATCCTGTTTCTCCGTAACGCTTTCATCCGCATTTTCGCTGTTCTCCGTCATCGTCGACAGCAGCACCAGCCACTCGCCGAACGTCGGGCAGCTGCTCAAATCCTGGCTTTCCCAGGCCCGCGCAAACAGCTCCGCCGTCTTCGCTCCCCAGTTCCGTTCCAGGGAATTTTTCAGAATAAAGTACCGCTCGCACGGATTTTGCAGTTCAGGCTGATCAAAATAACTTTCCCCCCAGGCCTTCTCCACGACTTGGGGATCGCACCAACCCAGCATTTCCGCAATGATGACCGCACCGGCGAACCGGTCGGCATAACCGCTCCACAACCCGCTTTGCACCGTCCGGTGCGCGGCATACCCCGGTGAACCCGCCAGCAGCACATCAGGCCTGTCCAGCTTCGGGCTGTACATCTGCTCAATGTCCACCAGTTCGACCACGCTTCGCGGTTCCGGCAATTCCACTTCAGAAAAAAACGGAAGCATGACATTGGGTGCCGACAAATCGCAGTGCGCCAAGCCGCGCTGCTCCATCCCCGATCCGATGGCCGCCAGCCCTTTGGCCAGCGCGAGGCTCTCCCCGCGAAGCAGCCGGCGCTGGTCGGTCATAATATCGAACCAGGTATGCCCGTATATCCAGGGCATGAGCACCGCATACAGCAGGTCCGGATGCTCGGCAATCAGGCTTTCGTTTCTTTCGGGAGTGAGCACGTCTCGTCTGCAGACCTGCAAGCCCGGACTTTCGCTGTACATTTCCATCATTTCGGACTGGTACACCATCGCAGGAATACGATACTTCGGAAAAAACACTTTTAATGCTTTGGCTTCATGAAGCTGCCCGCTGGCAGGAATCAGCTGATAGACGATTCCCTGCCTTCCTGCCTGCGCATAAGCTAACCCGGGAGCGGCAGGATGCTGGCCAACGCGGTACAGCACCCCGTTAATAACCATCTCATCTCCCGCATTCGGTTGAAAAGACATGGACACCCCCCTTTCACTTAAACTTTGTGGACTGCAAGAAAACCGGGAGTAAATACACCCGGTTGATGATTCCTACGATCTCATTCTACTGTAAACGAACCGTAACTTGAATGGCTAAAATTATCTCGTTTCATCGATAGAGCGGAATTTCTGGGCAATGGCCCCAAGCTCATGGCTGATGCTGTTCAGAATCTGGACGAATGACTGCATCTGTCTGCCGGCTTCTTGAAACTCCTGGAAAAACCGCTGCTTCGTCAGGCCTTCCCATTGCCCCTCCATCCCCTGGATCGCTTGGGACAAGCTCGCTACGAGCTGCTGGCTCTGCTCTCCGCTCTGCTTAAATTGATTGGCGACCGCCTCCACCTGTTCCGGTGAAATCAAAATACGTCCTGACATGATGGTCCCTCCCCTTTTATCGGTTTCCTATGCTTTCCTCGGGTATCTTAAACTCTGGCTGCACATCACAAATGCCACTTGGCTTAGCTTGTCGCGGATACCTCCGAGAGTATTTTTTGAAACTTTTCCTCTTCGCTGTTAAAAAAGCCTTTGAATTCAATACTGTCGATATCTTCATGATTAAACAAAAATGTATAATTCGGATCAATATATCCTTCCGGGTATACGACCCCCAAATAATCATACATCTGATTGTTTTCCTGATGAATCTGCTTACGTCCATAAATCATCAGCTTCTTCTGTGCTCCTCTGAGAAGAACCACAGATCCGAGCGGAAGTAAAGCTTGTGAAGGAGTCCCATTATCCATCGCTTGTCCGTCCTCTCATTTAAGTATGTATTCTTCATGGGTAAGCAGCCGGTCATCACGATCCGGTGATAGAATCAGATGCAGATAGAAATCACTGGGTACTTCACGTCTACTGCTGGATCCGGTTTCAGGCAAAACGCATGCCCAGCGATTTCAGCTTATCCTTCACCTGGTCCGCCAGTTTGCTCGCCCCATGGGTAACCGCCTTGACGGAGTCGGACACCAAGTCCATCCCGCCTGAGGCATGCGTTCTCAGCGTTTTACCGGCGACTTCGATGTCGGTTACAGCCGAAATGACGAGACTCGAGGCCAGACCGACAAATGCCCCCACAGCAGTGCCGGCTGCCGGAACGACGGATCCGACCGCAGCCCCGATGGCCGTACTTCCAGCTATCGCACCCAGACCTATACCGTTATTGATCATGAGATGGCCGGGGGCCCTGTCCTCTTCCCCGCTCGCCTGCTGCAGCTCACGCTTTGTTCCGGTTCCCGGAGGGCCTTCATTTCCCGAATGGCCGCCCGGTCCTTGTCCCAGGGTTCGAATTTTGCCCGCTGCCTTGGGGTCGATGAACCTCCAGGCTGTAGGATTGTTAGCGGCCCGCTCCAGCAAAAACTTGGCACTCCCGGCGTGCTCATTTTTGTTTAAACCCAAGCGCGCGTCTTTAGCAGCAGGAAGTACAACTCCAGCCATCAAAGTCGCTAACCCAGCCGCCGCTCCGGCGGCAGCCGTCCCGTGGCTGTTCCAACCCGAGTAACTGCCCCCCGCTTCGGCATGGACGGCCTGAACAGCGGATAACGGATTGGAAGCCGTCCCGTCTGTCAGCCCATATCCAGGCAGAATCGGTTCTCTCCCGGAGACGGCCGCCGACTGGAACATGAGTGCGGGGCTTGAGTACATCAAGGTATCGTTCAGAATGGAATGATGCTGCTCGTCTGCGGTTTGAAATTCGGATGCCTTGGATTCGATCCATTTGCCGATATCCTTCAGCATGGCATAGATCTGTTCTCCCTGCCGGTGTGCGGACTGCCATTCGTCCATTACGGATTGCGGGAAAGCCGCTTCTCCCCTAAAGTTCCCAAGTGCCTGATTCAAGGCGAGCGTCATTTCCCGAATTTGTTCACTGCCTCTATCTAACTGACGGCTTAAAGACCGGAGTGACTCCGGTTCAACAGAAATACGCACGGACTCTCACCTTCCATTTAATTCTGCAGGCTGCTTCAGCCACTGAAGCAGCATTTCCTCAAATTGCTCCCTGCTCGCCGGAATGGCCGTCAGCCAGTCCTGATCCCCTTTGATGCTCATACGTACGAGCCAGTTCATCGTGTCATTTACCATAAACGCTGCATTTTGCGACTCCCAGCCGCTGCCGGTCCAAGTCGACAATTGCAGCTCACCTTCACCCGTGCGGTATTTCATGCATTTGGCAAGCGCGATAGAACCTTCCACATCGTTTGTTGCCTTTACCAGCTGGTCGCCGAGCTCTTCGAACGGAATTTCCGAGGTATGGCTGAAGAGATGGGCAAACTTCTTTTTAGAGAGAAGCAAAGCCGGCGCTTCCATCGGCGCGAAGTTTTTCAAGTCCATTTCCTCCACCAGCGTGCGGCAGGCCTCCTCGACGGTCCCGAGCTCATCCAGTTTGTACTGGCAGTCCTCTGCGGATTTGCATACTTGTACGACACGCTCGTTGGTCACATGAAGATAGCCTTCGAACGTTTCGTCGTTTTGAACATATTTAAGCCAGCAGGACCGCTGCGCCAAGCCGGCAATCGCCACTCTGGAAAAGATTTTGGGCGGCATAGACAATTCTATGCCGTTCTCTTCCTCAATGAGGTAACCCTTTTCCAGCAACGAGGCTTTCACAATATCCCATTCTTCCGAGATCTCTTCGGCCAGATATCCTTGAAATGGGTCTTCCACGCCGAGAAGCCGGTCCGAACCGAGAATCCCGGCAAGAAAAAAGAATTCTTTATTATCAAGTGTAATGGTGTCCTGTCTGGAAGCATGAATCGTCAACATTATGAGCCACCTCCCCTCAAACGACAACATGCCATCGGTCGCGAATTTCGGCAACCCAGCGATGGCTGTTCCAATAGTCATCAAACGGAATTGCGGCCTTAACCCTGAAATATTTCCGTTTAATATAGTACCCTTGTCCCGGCGGAAGGATTTTCAAGCTCCCCTGGGTATGACTCGCTTCCGAAAACGGAATACGAAAGAACGATAAATCGTTAGGGTCTAAAGTCCCGAACAAAAATCCGCTTTGGCAGGATTTAATATCGTTAAACCAGTCTGCTCCGAACGTCGGTAAATCAGCGGGCACGCCTGAAACGATCACATGCACATTTCGGTCGCGACCCTGGCGGACGATCGCCGTCAGCTGCTCTTTCACTGTAAAATCCTGGAGCTGTTTCGCCAACAGGTCCGCATCATCGATCACAAGCACGGCAGCCGGCGCTTCCTGGCCTGGACTCCGGGCTTGGACCTGTTCATACAGCCGCTGAATCAGCGGTCCAAGCTCTTCCTCGCGGCTGGCGCTAGCCTGAATATGCGGAAGTTCCGCCAATTGGCTCAGCCCGCGGTTCCCATAACGGGTATCGATGGTATACATCTGCAGCATTTCCGGCGGATAGCGGTGTGCGAGGGACAGCATCCAGCTCAGCAGGAAGGAGGTTTTTCCCCCTTCCATTGGGCTTGCTACGATAAAGTGCGGACCTTCCTGCAGGTCGACCCCGAAAGGGTCCAGGTCATCGGTTGCCAGCCCGAGCGGCACCTTGAGGCTGCCGCCGTTCAATAGATCCCGGTCGTAACCGGCTGCCGGCGGGAGCAGCTCCCTGAGCGTGACACGGTCAGGCAGCTTCCCGATCTCCGGAGCCTGCTGCTCGGGGTACAGGGAGCGGATCAGCTGGATCCGGTTTCGGAGCGCTTCCGTACGCTGTACCTCATCTTTTCCAACGGCCGGCAAAGCCGCCTGAAATTCCAGCGGCGGCTGGTACCCCTTCACCAAACCTCTTCCCGGCGGCAGACTGCCCGGTAAACGTCCCGGTCTGCCGACAGCATAATAATAATCGGCGGAGTCGGCCAGCTCGAAGGTCAAAGCGTTCGTCAGACTGCTCCGCACTTTCTCGAATATATCAGAAATCCGGTTGGCCGTAACGACAAATGTCATGCCTAGAGCCGCTCCTTCACGAAGAAGAAACTCCAGCGTTTCGTTTTCCTCAGGGTAGATGTTGCGGAAGTTCAAATAGCCGTCAATGACGATGACCAGTTGAGGCAGCAAACCAGGACGGAACGGTCTGTAAGCGGCTGCCGTCTTTACGCCTGCTTCGGCGAACAATTCTTTCCTATGGGCTGCCGTCTTCATCAGAAACCGGAAGAGCCTCTTGATCCGGTCCTCCTCTTCGGCCGTCATGACCGCCCCGATGTGGGGAAGCCCCGCAAAATCGCGCATGACCCGGCCCATGTCCACAACGTAACCGTTCCAATCCGCCGGCGAGTACAATGTTGCCAGCGACATCAGAAGGGACTGGACAACGGTCGATTTGCCGAGGCCCGGCATCCCGTACACAGCCCAATGTCCTTGCTGCATCGGGATGGTCAGAAGCCTCTGGCTTTGGTTCGGCAGATCGTCCATCAGGCCGGCTATGCCGGTGATGTCATCAATTTTGTCCGCATCCGTCCCTTGCATGACGGCGTCCAGCTCCAAATGCTCCGGAAGCGGCGGAAGCCACGGGCCCTGCAGGCGGATAATTCCCTCTTCTTCCGCAGTCCGGGTGAGCTGATCTATAAATACCTGCAGCTGTCGCTTCGGCTGCTGCATCAGCATTTCGGCCGCGTTCATGCCTCCGGACAACAGGCATTCCCGCTTGCCATTAAGCCCGACTTCGCTTACCGCCCGTTTCTCAAGGGAGGCCTCAGGGTCCAAATAAGGCGCCCCGCTCCATGCAAACTGCATTTCCTCGAACACTTCGTCACTGCCTACCTGAAGGTAGCCCCTGCCCGGTTTGGTGATCCAGGCGGCATTGGGAATTTTCAGCATATCCCGGCTGTCACTTTCATCCTGAACGCGGAGGCAGATGCGGAACCTCGCATTGCTCCATATTTTCTCGTCAACGACTCCCGCCGGCTTCTGGGTGGCCAGAATCAGGTGAACGCCCAGCGTGCGGCCGATTGCCGCTATGCTGATCAATTCATCCATAAACTCGGGCTGGTCCCGCTTCAGCTCGGCGAATTCATCTATAATAATGACCAGATGCGGTAGGGGTTGTCCCTGCCGCTGTCTAAGCAGCTTATAATATTCATCGATATGCTGCAGATTGCCCGATTCGTTAAGTATTTTCTGGCGTCTGACCAGCTCGGCCTTCAGCGAGACCTTGGCTCTTTCGATCAGGCTGCTGTTCAAATTCGTGATCGTTCCGACAACATGCGGAAGATGATTAAACGTGTTGGACATGCCGCCGCCCTTATAGTCGATCAGCATGAAAGCCAGGTCATGCGGGTGGTATTCCGAAGCCAGGGAAGCGACGATCGATTGAATCACTTCGCTTTTGCCGGATCCCGTCGTGCCTGCGATCAGGCCGTGAGGGCCGTGACCGTTCCGTTCGATCTTATCGTGAATGTTGAGCATGACTTTTTTGCCTCCGGCCCGGACGCCGATCGGAACGGGAAAGCTCTCCGGATAACGGTTGTGCCTCCACCTGCTGCGTACATCCCACGCCCGGATGTCTTCCAGGCCAAGCATGTCGAACAAGGACAGCAGGGATGGAATCTCCGAAGCCGACGAACGCTTAAGCCGGATCGGGGCCATATAGCGGGCGAGCGCGTCCGCCTTTTCCAGCGTAATCGTATCGGCTTCAAAGCTTTGCAATTCAAAAGAACCGTCTTCCCGTTTCAGCGAATACTGGCCGCTCCCCTGGGACATATCAACGATCAGCTGGCACTGCATCGGCAGCTTCTCCTTGCGGTCCGATATAATGATCGTGCAGGCATCGACGTCGGCAGCGTCCTCCAGCAGCAGCGGCAGGAGCGGTTCTTCTTCGATCAGCCCGCCCCCCGCCAGAACGACAACGTAGGCCGGCAGCTGGGCTGCGGTCTTCCGGCTGGAAAAAGCACGGGACGTCTTGCGCCTTACCAGCCGCTGAAACAATTCATCCGCCAGCTGGTGGGCGCTGCTGCGGCGATCCGCCATATAACGCGATGATCTGTCCTCATCCCAAACATGGGGCAGCCATCTCATCCAATCCCAGTCTCCGGCATCCTTTTCCTCATAAAACGCCGCCAGTTTCACCTCATCCGGCGAATGCCGTACGGCCAGCTGGACGGCGACCACCCGAAGCGCGTTCATGACGGACTCGCGATCGCCGACGATCCCGACGACTTTAGCCTGAAACAGCGGCAATACGATAGAGGATCCCGGCACAGTCTGAAACTCTTCTTCGAGCGACTGCGCCGCTTCGAGAAGCGGATCCTTGACGTAGCCTTCGGGCTTCGGCGCCTTTACCTTTGTATGAAACGGCAGGCTGCCGGTACCAATCCGCGTATGCAGAAAGTCGTCATCTTCCGGTGAACGTTCCCACAAGGAACTGTTCCGGTTTTTTACGATATGAAAGCAGACATCGGGGTCTCCATGGATATCGTACAGCACGTCCACTTGTTCCTTCTGCCCTGCGGCAAGCTCCTTCCTGAGCTTGTCCAGTTCCGCATAATACATGCTGATGCGTTCGTTCAGCTGTTCTTTATATTTCCTTTTGTTTCCCAGATAAGCGATGAAAGGGATCGTATATGATGTAAGCATCATAACAACAGAAACCATTTGAAACATGACATACGTGTTGTTCGCTATATTCCCTGTAAGGTTCATGTAGATAAACAAACCGATGCTGAAGATGGTCATCACTGCCGGGAGGATGATCGAAACCAAAGAAAATGATGGTTTACTCGGCTCGCCCGGCGGCCTCAGGATGTCCAGCCGCTGTTCCTTGATCGTCGGTTTGATTCTGGGCGAACGTTGATATAACACATTCATAATGCGTCAACCCCTCTTTTGGCATCCAAAATCCTTCAGGTTACCCATGCAATAAGTACTAGTGTTCAGGAATCCAAAAAAAACATTTTTAACTTTCCATTACCCGATTCCATTCATATTGAAACAAATTTCTTCTGCCGAAGCTCGGCGCCTCTTCCGTCGTGGTCGAAAAGGCCCGCTGGATTCGGACCATACAGCCTTCCCTAAGTCCTGCTTCAGCTACATCCTGGGCATCCTTTACCGGGAACCAGAGCCCCTCGGGAAATTTGCCTTCTAATATATATTGCGAGCCTTCAGGCGGAGCCTCCCCATAGATTCGAACGCCCAGCATGTCCTTTAGGTGGGCCGCCGGGCAGTCATCCGGCACTTCGACATCAAACCAGTCTCTTTCCTGGCCGCTGATCATCACGGTTAGAATCAAAGGTGTCCACTCCTTCTTGCCATAGTAGAAATAGCTTATTTATTGTAGTTGAAGTAACATTCAGCAGACCCAAGCGAAAATATGAAAACTTTGTAACCTTATGATAATGTAACATCAGTGCATAATCCTGTCAATTTGTGACATTTTAACTAGTTTAATTCTCGGTGTTCCATAGTTTTATAGTTCTTATGTACTATTTCTAGATGGATTTATCTGTATGTAACTGATTTTATATCCATTTTTAAGGAGATACTGGTCCTATTTTATCACTCCGAAAATAATACCTGATACCCAGTTTCACAGGCAGATGCAAGAAAGGCAAGTTCCCTCTTAAAAGATTTATAGCCTTAGGCGTATTTTTAGGGCCGCAGGTTTTGAAAACACACAAAAAATCGGAAGCCTCTAATTATATTCACTTCCGAAAAATTGTGTGCAATTTAACTATTTATAAGTTTTCTTTAAGGTTTTTTTAATATTTGGCAGGTAGAATACAGGTATGGAATAACACGAATGAGGTGATTTCTATGAGAATACTAATTAACTTCCAAAACAAAGTAGTTCCCGTATACTTTACAACCGACTGCAAACAACCTGTTTCGAAAATAATGAAGCTGCTGAGTGGCACCTTGGAAAATAAAATTCAAAACGGAAAAAGAGCACTTCAGAAATGCTTGAATTCGCTGATCAGCATTGAAATTGAAGGTTCCGAAGCCATTCTTCACAGCAAGAGCGAAAATGACACCCTAGCACTGTCCCTCTATTAAGAGGGATGGTGTTTTTTTATATTAAGGCTGGGACTTCACCTGCTGATGGGACTCCACAAAAGCAACCGCCTCGTAGATCATGGCTGCCGCCTCGGCACGGGTTATCGTTGTCTTCGGATGGATGTTTCCCTCGGGATCCAAAGCCGCAACCTTATACACCAGGGCCCGCTCGATCGTCCCCTGATAAGCTCCGGTAATGCTCGCCTCGTCTTTAATTTGAATGTATATTTTCGGCAAAGGATATGCCCCGGTGCGCTCGATGCCCTGAACCAGATAGTGAATAAACTCTTCACGGGTCAGCGTCCGGCCGGGTTCGATGCTAGTCGGGATATCCAGTTCATTATAATGGGCGACGATAAAAGGCTGCGCGTACCAGGCGTCATTGGCGACGCGGGTGAACACGTCTTTTGCCTCCGGCTTCTTAATAAATGCGATGCCATCCAGATTCAGCTTCAGCGACTTGACGATCATCGTCACACCTTGCGACGCGGTCAGACCGGCTTGCGGCTGGAATTCGTCGCCAGTCATCCCCTGTACCAATCCACGGGCATGAAGGCTCTCAATTTTTTCTTTCTCCTGGACTCCGGTTAAATCCTTAAAGGAATCGTCCGCGTAGGTTTGCGACGGTGAAGCGGCCAGGCCGATCAGCGCCGCGATCACAACGGCTCCCTGCAGCAATTTGTTCACGATGCATCCACTCCATGCGTAATATTTTCCAATCTGATCTGTTTGACGGCTTGGTGGATAGAAAGGTTGCATAGACGGGTAAAAGGGCACAAAATAACCCCACAACGTGGGGCTCCTTCATTAAAGGTATTTCGGCATTTTCGGGGGACCTTGCAAAAGGATAAAGATCGATATCGTAAACCAGTATTCCGTGAAGGCTCCCCTGATCGTCATGAACTAGTGTCTGCCCATATGGAAACCGGTTGCTCTTTCTGCTTTCTGGATGCGGATTTTGAACAGCTGCACTAGATTGGCGCGCGTATGTTCTTCTTGGCAGGAGTCCAATTTTTTTAAAATAAAGCGGTCAATGGACATGCCCATCCTCTCCTTGTCATTGAATTTTCCTTATAAACCCAGGAAGTTTCTTCCTGTTTTGAATATATACCCAGCCGTTTCCGCATTTAATCAGCGCCTAGCGGCGCAGGTGATGCTCGGCTTCCCTCATCAGCAGCATCATTAGAACATTTATGACAAAAGACGCCACAATCAGCACGAGCCCGAGAATGAGCGCCGCAGCAGGCAGCAGGGCAGCGATGAGCAGGACGACGAACATCGCGGGCACGAGCAGCAAATACCACCGCCAGCGCTGGAGAGCCATGCTTTGAAACTGATACAGACCTCTCCTTCCAGCCAAAGCGCCGATTCCCTGACAAATATGAAACACCATGTACAAATTCAGAAGGAGGATGACCAGGCCCAGCGGAATTCCGATCGCAGCGGAAGCCCGGGGCAAGACCGACAAAACAAGGGCAAGAGCGGACACACCAAGCAGGACAGCCGCCGTGTTCCCGGCTTTGCGAAAATGCTCGGAGCGCCGGTTCAGCTTGGCCAGCCCGACATAGAACAGCAGATAGCCGATCACGTCGGGTAAAATGTCAAAACCGTTGATTTGGAAATCAAACAAAAACAAAAATCCCCAAAACAGATGATAAAAGCCCATCCTTCCCCCACCTCCCTGTTCCTTACTATTATATATTGGAATGACTAGTCCCATTATAACCAGGAAAGAAAGCGCTTTTACATAAAAATATTTTCGTCATCATTCGACATCTGTTTCTGCTCAAAAAAATATTTTTTTGACTTTTTAAACATTTTGATCTACTATATTTATCATAGTTAGTGACTATTTTATACTTAAAGGAGTTTACATCATGTCTACTGTACTTTTTATCAAAGCAAATAACCGTCCCATTGACCAGGCGATCAGCGTGAAGCTGTATCATGCTTTCAAGGATTCCTACACGGCAGCTCATCCGGAGGACGAAATCGTGGAGCTGGACCTGTTCGCCGAGCAGCCGCGCTATTACGACCATACGACGATTACCGGCCTGTATAACACCGCTAACGGCATCGAAACGACACCGGAGGAACGTGAAGCGGCAGCGATCGCCGACCGCTACCTCGATCAGTTCCTAGCCGCCGACAAAATCGTCTTCGGCTTCCCGCTGTGGAACATGACCGTTCCGGCTGTGCTTCATTCGTACCTGGACTACCTGAACCGTGCAGGCAAAACCTTTAAATATACGCCGGAAGGCCCTGTAGGTCTGGCTGGCGACAAGAAGGTCGCTATCCTCAATGCGAGAGGCGGTATCTATTCCGAAGGCCCTGCCGCTGCCAGCGAAATGGCCGTCAACTTCGTTTCGCGCAGCATGGGCCTGTTCGGGGTCAAAGATGTAACGACCATTATCGTTGAAGGCCATAACCAACTTCCGGATCAGGCTGCCGCATTGGTTGAAGCCGGTGTAGCCAAAGCTGCCGAAGCCGCCAAGAACTTCTAATCCTGCTTATAAAATGATTTGCACTGAAGCTGGACAACGATCTCCAGCCCAAAAAACCACGATGGTATCCATCGTGGTTTTTTGCTGACTTATTCATCCATCAACTGCTTCGTCCAATAGGATGAGGATTTGCGCGGGGCCCCACTTTTGGATCCCCGCCCCTTCGGATCAGCCTTGCGCCTGCTTCGTGCTTCTTTTACCGCTTGAAACTTCAGCTCCCGCTGCGTCTTGTGGTAATTGGACAGCCGCCGCTCCTCCAGTACGCCTGCTTCCACCGCTTCCCGGACGGCGCATCCCGCCTCGCCTTCATGCTTGCAGTCCGCAAAGCGGCACCGGCCGCCGATCTCCTCGATGTCGGAAAACGCTTGGGCCAGGCCTCCTTCGTCTTCGAACAGCCGCAGTTCCCGCATGCCGGGCGTATCGGCCATGATGCCCCCTTGGGGCAGCAGGAACAGCTGGCGGTGCGTCGTCGTATGGCGCCCGCGGCTGTCATCTTCGCGGATCCCTTGAGTCTTCTGCACGCCGGCCTCGGACAACCAGTTGACGATGGTCGATTTCCCGCAGCCGGACGAGCCGGTCAGCGCCACGGTGATCCCTTCGCCCAAGTAAGCGGAGACGATGTCCCGTCCCATATCTTCCAGCGCGCTGATGGCGTGAACCGGCACCCCCGGCGCCGCCCCTTCCATCTCAGCGACCTTCAGCTCCGCGTCCGGGCATAGATCGGCCTTGCTGAGCAGTATAACCGGGGTCACGCCGCTGTTCCAGGCCATGATCAAATACCTTTCCATGCGCCTGACGTTAAAATCGTCATTGAGCGAGCTGACCAGGAACAGCGTATCGACGTTGGAGGCGATGACCTGCTCATTCACGGTGGCGACTCCTGCGGCCTGCCTAGAGATACAGGTTTTACGTTCCAAGACGCTGTGAATGATCACCCGCTCCTCCTGCTCCAGCACCTGAATTTCCACCCAGTCGCCCACAGCCGGCAGCTCACTCCGGTCCTGATGCTCATGCTTCAGCTTACCCGATACTTCTCCCCATACTTCCCCGGCTGAGGTCCAGACCCGGTACATTTGACCGAAGTCGCTGACGATGCGGCCGGGAACGTGCTGTTTGCGATCTCGCTGCAGCCATTTCTGCTGCCAATCCGTATTCCATCCATAATGCTCTAAATTCAAGTAAAAATCCCTCCAATTTGTGAATGAATGACAAAAAGCCCCCGAAGCTTTGGCTCCGGGGGCATGACTTCTGAATCAATCAGAGAGCATTTCCCTTTGATGCGCAAACCGAAACGTCCGGAAAAAGGCATACCAAATCTGTGATGCCATACCGAAACGTTACCGAGCGCAAAAAAGCCGCGGCAACCCATGTAGGTCTCCGCGGCTTATTCGGCAAACATGAAACCATGCCTGCTGATGAAATGCCGTATGATCAGACGTGAGTCCTCAAATCTGATCGATTATCCAGCCGTCAAAGGAGACCATATATAAAATGTTAAAGGGGTCCAGTTCCATACAATGCTCTTCATCATTTTATATCGTCTCCTTTCCTGTCATTTGCTGCCATCATATACGGAATGCTTGTTTCATGTCAAGCCTTAATTTCCGGACGGGATCAAACCTGCTCCCACTTCGTCCATTGGTCCCGGGGGTTCATTTCATAAATGTCGTTATCCCGAGACATGTACCGGTGAATGATAAACTCGCGACGGATCGTTGCGTAATCATCATGAAACTGCTGTATAAACGCGTTGATTTCTTTCTCAGTGTAACGGCGCCCCGGCTCAAGCTTCTCCACCAGATGCTGCATGGCGATCAATTTCTTCTTGTACTGGGCTGGAATTTGCGCCAGCCTCCCGTCCGCCGCAAAAAAGTTTCTCAACACCGCCGCCTTCATGGCCTCGTTCACCGGATCGGAGGTTCCCTTCTGCATTTCGTCTGCTTTACTCATATACATGTCATCTCCCTTCATTGCTCATTCGATGTTCGGCCGGACCTCCTTTGATAAATCCCGTGAAAGGTTGGGTAAAATATACCGAGCGCTTTCCGGAAGGAACCGGGCTGCAAATGATCTCCTCCTATC
Source organism: Paenibacillus sp. SSG-1 (assembly GCF_002224835.1). NCBI lineage: Bacteria > Bacillati > Bacillota > Bacilli > Caryophanales > Paenibacillaceae > Paenibacillus > Paenibacillus sp. SSG-1. The sequence goes on along the minus strand of NZ_MBRK01000001.1, from coordinate 1,556,963 downwards.
TAGCCGGATAGCCCGCCGAAATACCGAAATTATAATTTTAATAAACATCTAATTTAATATGTATCTAATATTATGTCGCTCAAACGAATTTGTCAACGGCACATGTAAAAAACACTATCTTTGCAGCATGTTCACGTAAAAAGATCAGCCATGTGCCGCCTTTTGCGGATCTCTATTGGCTGTCCATGGTGGTTTTTACCGAAAATTTGCGATACGATTAAACGTGAGTGGTTTATAGACAGAGGAGGAGAAATTCATGCAAGACGTCATTATTATCGGAGCCGGTCCATGCGGACTATCGGCCGCCATCGAATGCGGACGCCGCGGACTATCGACACATATTATTGAAAAGCACTGCTTGGTCCACTCCATTTACCTGTATCCGACCCACATGCAGTTTTTCAGTACGGCGGAGCTGCTGGAGATCGGTGATGTGCCGTTCCCTTCCCCGAACGAGAAGCCTTTTCGGTACGAGGCCCTGTCCTACTACCGCAAGGTAGCGGATCATTATGACTTGTCCATCTCCCAGTACGAAGAAGCGCTGTCCGTGGAGCGGCAGCCGGATCATTCCTTTGTGGTACATACCGTTGACCGCAGCGGACAAAAACATCAATATGAAGCCAGAAACGTCGTGATTTCCACCGGTTATTTCGACCACCCGAATTATATTGGCATACCGGGGGAAGATCTGGATAAAGTTACGCATTACTTCCGTGAAGCCCATCCCTATACCGGGATGAACGTGGCGATCATCGGCGGCAGCAACTCGGCGGTTGACGCAGCCATGGAACTGATTCGCGTTGGGGCGAACATCCATATGGTCTACCGGGGCGAGGAGGTTTCCGAGAACATCAAGCCGTGGGTGCGCCCGGTGTTTGAAGCGATGGTGAAAAAGGGAAAAATAGAGGTCCACGTGCAATCCAAGGTCACCGAAATTCGGGAGTCGTCCATCACTATCCAGGATAAAGACGGGCATACGACCGAAATCGATAACGATTTTGTGCTTGCCTTAACCGGATTCCGGCCGGACCGGAAGCTGCTTGCTTCCTGCGGCGTCGAGCTGGACGGGGATATGGAGAAGCCGCTGTTTAACCCGGAAACGATGGAGAGCAATGTGCCCGGACTCTACGTGGCAGGCGTCATCGCGTCCGGCCGCAATGCGAACGAGGTCTTTATTGAAACCGGCCGAAAGCACGGCGGGCTGATTGCCGAGCATATCGCCGCTGTTCGGGCTTCTCATCAATAACAATTTTCACAGCAGACAGTCCGCGTCGTCATATACATCAAAAAAAGGCGTACTTTCGGCTGCCAATGAAAGGAGATGTTCCGTACGGATTTTACATCACTGATCCTGCTGATTCTCGCTGCCCTCGGCATAATCAGCAGCAACACGACCATTACCGTGGCGATGACCATCCTGCTGCTGTTGCGGGTGCTGCATTTACAGCAGGCGTTTCCCTGGCTGGAGAAGTACGGGCTGACACTGGGCATCATTATCCTGACCATCGGCGTCATGACTCCGGTGGCCAGCGGAAAAATGAGCCTGCAAATGCTCGGAAGCTCCTTTCTGAACTGGAAGTCCCTGCTGGCGATCGCCATCGGGATGCTGGTCGCTTATCTTGGCGGCCGCGGTGCCTCCCTGATGTCGGCCAATCCGACCATCGTCGCCGGCCTGCTCGTCGGAACGGTACTTGGCGTCGCCTTGTTCAAGGGTGTTCCGGTAGGGCCTTTGATTGCGGCCGGGCTGCTGTCCCTGCTGATCGGCAAAAGTTAAAAAAGAGGCGCCCGCTATGGACGCCTCTTCCGAATGTTAAGAGACCCGGTCTTTTGAAGACATGGGTTTCTTCTTTTTTTGTTTACACCTCCAGGTGCTGCACATTATACAGCCGTGCATAACTTCCGTCCAAAGCCATCAGTTCGGCATGCGTTCCCTGCTCCGTAATCATCCCGTGCTCCATCACGACAATTTGGTCCGCGTGGGTGATCGTGGAGAGCCGGTGGGCGACGATCAGCGTCGTCCGGTTTGAAGCCAGCGATTGCAGCGCCTGCTGAATGAGATGCTCGGACTCCAGGTCCAGTGCGGAGGTTGCCTCGTCCAGCACTAGAATTTCCGGATTTTTCAAAAAAACGCGGGCGATGGCCAGGCGCTGCTTCTGCCCCCCGGACAGCTTGACGCCCCGTTCCCCGACTTCCGTCTCATACCCATCCGGCAGATTCATGATAAAGTCATGGGCGTTGGCCGAAACCGCAGCCGCTTGAATCTCGTCCATGCTCGCCTCGGGGTTGCCGATCAGAATGTTGTCCTTTACCGACCCGCTGAACAGGAAGTTATCCTGCAGCACCATACCGATTGAACCCCGCAGGCTTTCAAGGGTCAGCTTCCGGATATCCTGCCCGTTAATGGACACGCTGCCCTGCTGAATGTCATAAAATCTCGGGATCAGCGAAATGAGGCTCGATTTGCCGCCTCCGCTCATACCGACGAAAGCGACGGTCTGCCCGTGCTTGATATCGAGGCTGATATCCTTGAGCACCCAGTCGCTGCCCTCATTGTATTTAAACCACACCTCGTCAAACGAAATATGCTGAACCGGCCCCTGAAGGGTTTTCGCGTCCGGCGCATCGACAATGTCGTACGGCTCCTTCAGCAATTCCATCACTCTTTCCAGCGAGGCGGAGGCCTGCGTCAGCACCGAGGAGGAGTTGATCAAGCGCTTGAGAGGCGCATACAGCCTGTCCAGATAGCCGAAAAAGGCGACAAACGTGCCCAGGGTCAAATCATGATGGATCACCCGGTAGCCGCCGTACCCGATCACAAGCAGCGGGGCGATATCCGTCAGTGTGTTGATGATCGAGAACGTCAGCGCGTTCCATCTCGTCTGCGCCAGCGCTTTGTTCAGGAAATTCTGGTTGATGCCCGTAAACTGCTTATGATCGAAGCGCTCAAGGGTAAAGCTGCGGATTACGGAAATCCCCTGAATCCGTTCATGCAAATACGCCTGAATGCCGGCAAGCGCCTGAGAACGGTCCTTGGTGAGCTTCTTGAGACGCTTATACAGCACATTGACCGCGATCCCGTAAAGCGGAAGAATGGCGATGGACACCAGGGTCAGCACCGGGTTCAGGTACAGCATCACCCCCAGCACAATCAGCAGCGTGAACATGTCCAGCCAAATGTTCATCATGCCGACCTCAACGATATTTTTCGTCTGCTCCACGTCGTTGATAAAACGAGAGATGGCCTCGCCTACCTTTGTATTTTGGTAGTAGCGGAGCGACAGGCGCTGCAGGTGCGCATACAGGCGGTTCCGCATGTCGAACAAAATCCGGCTCGTGATCAGTTGGGCAAAATACTGCCGTAAATATTCGACCGGCCCCCGCACGATAATAAACAGGACGAGTGCGCCCCCTAAAATGAGAAACAACCGGGTAACTTGCTCCGATACCGTCATTTTCGGGTTAAGCAGCAGGTCATCCACTACATATTTGAGAATCATCGGCAGCGTCAAAGGGATGCCGAATTTGATCATGCCGATGATCAGCGTACAAATAATCCATTTTGTATAAGGTTTAACAAACCGGTAATAAGCTTTCCAGTATTCCAAAAAACATTCCCTCTCCTTTCTGGCTGTCAATCAGGCTAAATGGCGTGGGTAGAGGCGAATATGCGCCGGCAATCCGGACGCCTCTTATATCATACCTTGTTCAGGTCAGCCGCATCCGCTGCTTGGCACCAGGACCCCATCCGCCCGGCCGCGGCATGCGGCAAACCGAAGCGCTCCTCTCCCTCGGCGGGAAAGCAGCGGCCATAATCGGTCCGATCCGGGCTGAATTGCCTTTTCCTGACGCTCATGAGTTGACATTTCCCCCCTTCAATGATTAGATATCCTTAAATGTAAGATCGGACTTTGTTCCTGTATCGATCATTATACATTATCCCGGCAAGGTCAGCTTGGGTTAGATACTTAGGATTCAGGAGGTTCTTGATGTCTAGACAATTCGTTACAGAAGCGGTCATGGTGGCGATCTATGGAGAATTGCTCCAGACGAGCGTCCCGGTTGAATATATCGTGCCTTATACCAGCCTGCTGGAGCTGTATGAGCTTCAGGACAGCGACGAGCCGCTGATGAGCTCTGCGGAGGATGACAGGTACGTAAAGGCCAGAATCAAGGAGCTGACCGCCTATTTCGAGGAACCGCTGAACAAGAAAAAAATTCAGAAAGCGCTCCATATGCCTTGGGCCAAGAGTCCTTCGATCCTCCTTGGCGAATCGGCGCGGATTACGGTCATCAACGCGATGGACACCGCTCCCTATGGCGAGCTGTTCGACCCGGTTGAGACGGAGCTGCTGCTGTCCTCGCAGCGGGAGGAAGCCCCGGTGCTCACCGATCAGATCGAGCTGATCCAGCGGATCGTCGAGGCTGCTGTGCCTGTGCATGTTTTTGATATCGAGGATTTTCAGTTTGCGGTGGAAACCGATAACTATACGCAGCACATTTAATAAAGTCTCGATCAGCAGCAAAAACTCCTTTCCAGGCGGAAAGGAGTTTTTGTTTTGTTTGGATTTGCGCCGCTCCATTTTTTACGGACAGCCCTCCACAAAGCCGAATCCATAGGCATCCAGCGGCCTGATCTATCAGGAAGCGCCGGTTAAGGATCGCTTTTGGCATATACGGTTAAATTGGCATACTCGGCAATCAGCGGCGCCATCTGGCGGAAGCCAAGCTTGCCTCCTCCAAGCGGCGGTCCGTAGGACACTCCGTCGTCTTCCCACACGAACAAGGGGAGATCGTTGACGGCAAAGGTAATGCGCCTCCCCTCCTTGACGATCAGCATCCGGTAAGGGCCGGCCGCATCCATCACGCCTGGAATGGGGTCGGCCCCTTGCGCGACTAGATGAAAGCCGTAGCTTTTGCGCAAATTGCATGTCTGAAACCTTCGCTCCTCCGTCCATTTCCTCCGGAAGTAAGACACGTGAAAGGCGTTCAGATCGCCATGATGATACTGATCGTATTCTCCCGTTCGCGGCTTGAACGAAGGGTCGAACAAATCCATGCCCTCCCTGCCGCTTGCGCTGAAAAACATGATCGCGAGGCCCGGCTCGCGCACCGGCCAAAAATCCCAGGACATGGCGGCCTCTGCCGGAAAATCCTCCGGGCACCACAGCACAAAATTGGCGCGCTGCCCCTCGGCCTCGTCCAGCACACTCTCGAGCCGCATCCGGCCCAACGGAAACGTGACGGCAGCCTCTCCCTCCATGCGAAACCCGGCAGCATGCTCTGGCTTCGCGAGCGGATTGTTGTAAATCCTGTCCCACCCTTCAGGAATAAGCGGGCTGCGGGTGTCCTGTGTGTTCCCGCTCCCGGTCGATGGATCCGTATGCATCGAATGTGCTTACCTCCTTCCAAGGGAGGCCGGAGTGGCCTCCTCATTGAGCCGTCATACCTGCGCTTTCTGCCCGGCCGATACCGCCTCCTCCGGGAGAGCGTCAGGGATCAGCGCCAGGCTGATGATCGTATTCAGCGACCACTGCGACGCCTCGTTTGTGTTCATCCAGTCAAACTCGCGCAGCTCGTAAACGTAAGTGACGGCAGCGGCGTCTTTCTCAAGGTCCGTACAGGCAAACCGGTGCGCCAAGAGCGTCGACCAGGCAAAATCAGCCGTCCGTTGATCCTTCCGGTACCAAGCCCCATACGCAACGAGCGCCAATGTCAGCACCGGATGCTCAAACCGCTGCGTGCTGATGGCCCCGCCTGTGATCTGGTCCTTTTCATCCTGTGAGAGATTATAAAAAATGCCGAAATCGGCCATCATTTCGTTCCACTCTTCATCCTTCAGCATGGCGGACAGTTCGAACCACACCTGCGGCGCTCCCATGCAGAGGGCCAGATGACGGCCCCAGTTGTCGTCGCCCATCGGCGTCAGCACGCCGGTTTGCGGATCGTAGCCGTAGGTCGGGCCGGAAATCAGGCCGTAATTGGCCTGCTTGATGCATGCAATGCCGGTCAGCAGCTTATCGCGGTAGAATGAATCCTCCTGCCGCTCCCAGCGGGTCATCCAGTTTGAACTGAAGGCAGCCCAGTCCGGGCCGACCCGGATATGCGTCTTGTGCTCGTCTTTCGGAAAATAGGCCCGCATCGGGTCGATGTTAACGGTCGTATAATCGGCGTCCCTCGCCTCGTCCATCATGTCTCCGATCCGCTCGTCCCCCGTCAAATAATAGTAGTACCTGTGAAGGCCGGCCATGCCGATCCGGGCTTCCTTGCAGCCGCAGCCCCAATGGACGACGTTGTGCCGGGAGCCGAGCCCGGCGTATTCGCCAAAATGGTATACGTCGACCTCGCTCGTATGCCGCGTCATCGCTTCCGCCATCCGGAAAATATCTTCGCGTCCCGATCGTAAAAACATCAGCCACAGCCACATGTTCGGAACCAGCTCCGTATTCTGCCACGCGCAGCCGCCCAGGTCGTAGTTCCAGACGTGGCGGGCCGGATCGTAGCTGTGCATGAAATCGCCGTAATCCCAGAATCCGTACCAGCGCCGCTGTTCCACCTCCCTTTGGTAGAAAGCGATGATGCCGTCCAGCCTCTCTTCAAGACGTGCTTTGACCGGTGTCCCCCGGTCCGGCAGGCTCCAGATGCCGAATGCACCCTGGCTGTGCAGGTAGTCGGGATCGCACGCAAGCTGCGGAGGTGATTCGTTATACGCTGCGTAAGCCTCCAGTTCCGCCGGCGAAGGAGTCGATTCGCGGCACCAGATCGTCAGCTCACTCGTGTTCGCGACGCCGTAAGGGGTCGCCCTCATCTCCTCCGCGCCTTCGTACGACGATTCGACATGCGTCTTCGTATCGTAATGGCGCATGTCCATGGAGGGAGCTTCCGGCGACCAGAACCAGGCGGTCAGCTGCGCCTCGTCTCCCGTCAGCCCGTGCGCTTCCATGCCGGCGGGGTGCTTTTGCCAAAAATGGCGCATGGCCAGCGCCAGCCCCCCGCCTGGACCGCCGACGTAGGCGACGCCTCGCGCTCTGCGGCCTTCCGCGGCTTTGACCCAGCTGCAGCCGGGCTGCGTCCGCTTGGCCATCCGGTAATGATCGACCGAGAGCTGTGCCAGCTTAAAGCCGTCCCAGCAAGCCGATTCGTCCAGCAGGTTCATAAAATAATCGTCGTCCATTTGTTCACCGGTCAGCGGATGGCCATCCAGCTGTCGCTTGAACAGCTCCATGTATTTGCCTTTCGTCCGGCGCGTATGCAGCGTCTTCGGCGATTCGCTCAAAAAGCCGGTATCGCCGGCGAACCGGACATGGCGGTTATAGAGCTTCTCCCGCATCGGCAGCGCGAAACGGATGCCGAGCCCCTTCACGAAGTCTTCGTTCGGATTGCCGTCGTAAAAAAACGTGTGCACGATCCGGATGGACTCCAGCCCCGCGTAAGCGTATAGCCGCAGCGAAAACGGCAGCCACTCCCCGGTCCCGTTGACGGCGCGGTGCCGGCCCGTCAGCTTGACGACCGCTCTCACCGGACCAGCCTGCTCTACCTTGGCTGAATAAATCCGGGATTGATACCGCTCCTCCCGGATCGTGCGAACGCCGGTCAGCTCGCTCACGCTTTCCTTGATGGCGACCAGTTCGCCGCCGGAGCAGACGAGAATCCCACCCCGGTGTATGCTGCCTATAATCCGGCTGCCGCTCTTCGGAATATGAAAAGAAAACGCCACCGTGTCCACATGGATGCCTTCATCCGTCTCGCTAACGGACAACGAAGGTGCTAATGCCGCTTGTCCGGCTCCCCCTTTCACGACGGCATAGCTAGAGCGTACTCCCGCGGGAAAAACGGCCGCATGCGCCGTCCATTTGACACTGCCGTCCGGCCAATACGCGGCCGGCCAGCTCTGCAGGGTGGGAGCTTCACCACCCTCTTGAGCCTGCAGCGCCAGCGGCTCGTCTCTCTGCAGCTGTCCTTCCTTCCACGGCATCCCCCAGGTTACCCCGGCCGGAACCGTCGGGCTGTCCTTCAGCCAACGTACGTTTACTCGGGTTTCGTTCATGGACTCATCTCCTTTTGGCAATTCGTTTGCTTCCGCTTTTGTCATCACGCCTTCAGTGTAGAGAACGGCCGTTTTCCCGGCAATGACACTTTCTTGGCGGGCCCGATGCGGCAGCATTGCACGTTTTCACCCGGCTTGCACATTCTTGCAGGAAGGCGGGCAACCGGGGAATACATCCTGAATAGTGTGCTTGGCGGGGTTCCGCGAACTGTCAGCAGCAGCATAAAAAGCCGGCAGCGGTTTCCTGTTGAACCGCTGCCGGCTTCTTCCCGTACTGCATCGCTGACGCCTATTCCGCCCGGCTCAGCTCACGGTAGCGGGTTGGCGTCATCCCTTCTAGCTTTTTAAAGATCCGATTAAAATAGCTGTGCTGGTAGCCGACCTGCTCGGCGACGGTGTTGATCTTCAGCTCCGATTCCCGCAGCAGCTCCTTCGCTTTTTCCAGGCGCAGCTCGGTCAGATAATCGATAAAGTTTTTGCCGGTAACCCGCTTAAACGACTTGCTCAGAAAAAAAGGATTCGTGCCGATATGGTCGGCGCAGTTATCGAGCGAAATATCGAGCATGTAGTTCTGCTGCATGTAGATCATCGCCTGCTCCATCAGCTGTTTGACCTGGCAGTCCGACCGGTTCGTCAACTCCTGCATGAACGGAGCGATGACCTTCGCCTCGAACCAGTCCCGGAAGGCGGCCGGCTCTTTCATCTGTGAGAGCTGCTCATACAAGTTGGCGCCTTTGAACAGCCGGTTCGGCTGGATGCCGGATACAAGGATCGCGTGCTGTACGGATCCAAGCAGATGGAGCATTCCCTGCTGGACATCGATCGCCTTCGCTCCTTGTACGGACAGCGCACCCTGAAAGTCGGCGAGCAGAGCCCGTGCATCCGCTTCCTGTCCGGTGCGAAGCGCCTGCAGGAACTCCCGCTCCAGCGTAAATGGATACGGAGGCTCGGCCCCGTCTTCGTAGTTCAGCCGTTCCATCTCGATGATCTGATTGTCATGCTCGAAGTTGCGGAAGCTTGCGGCATGCTTCACCCCTTCAAAGGCGAGCGGAATGTCGCTGATGCGGTTCATGGTCCGGCTGACGGCGATGGTGACGCGCATGTTGAGCAGCCGGTTGACCGCTTGCGTCAGCTCCTCGCTGAACACCTTGATCGGCTCTGTACACGGCTCGCCTTCCGGCAGGATCAGCAGCACGCCCGATCCGAGATCGTGGAAATTGATCGTACTGCTCTGCTCGAAATGCGCGGCTGCCAGCTCTTCAATCATGTTGACTGACGCAAAAGTGACCAGTCCCTCGTCCCCGAACTTGAATTTCCCCTCCATGGCAGCAATGCCCGTCAAATGAACGTACAGCACGACGAACTGCTTGCCGTGCACCTGCCATCTGTATCGTTCCATACGCGAGCGCAGATCCTCCTCCGAATAGGCGTACAAATACCCCTGCAGCAGCTGATGGAGAAAGCTTTCCTTCACGTGGGGCAGCTGCTCCAGCAGCTTGGCGTTCAGCTCCCGGCTCTCCCGGCTTAAGTGCTGCCACTGCCGCTCGATGATGGCAAATTCGTCGACGCCGCCCATTCCCGCTAAGGAAGCGTGCGGCTGCAAATTCGCCATCAGCCGTTTGACCGGCGAATACATCCGCTTCGAGGCGAGCCACGCCAGCAGCACCGCCAACAGGAGAGCACTTGCGCTGACGGCCAGAATGACTTTGGATATCAGCACGACCGGGGCCGTAATGTTCGTAATCGGCGAGGCCGACACATACAGCCAGTTGTCCATGATGCGTGCGAAATAACCGTACGTGACCGCATAGGTTTTGCCGTTCCATTCAAAGAGAAAGGACCCCCGGGCCTTCCCCTCGGATTCCACTTCACCGCGGACCGCCTTGACAAAAGGCGAATCCATCCGGTTGCCGTTAGCGGAAACGTAGAGGCCGCCGCCCGCTTCCATCAGAAAGTTCTCCCCGTCAGCATAAGGAGTCAACGTCCTCAGCACCTCCGCCACTTGATCGTTGTCCAGCCTGACGATCAAAGCCCCGAGCGGATTTGAGCTGCCCCCCGGGATGAGATGCACAAACGTCAATTCCCGCTTTTCCTGCTGATCAGGGTCAAGCGCCTGCTGTGTCCAATACGTCGTCTTTCCTGCGTCCATCAGACGTTCGTACCGGGAGATGAGCTTCCGGTCATTCAAGGCGGAGTATTCCGGATAAAACAATATCGGCTGGTCTCCGCGCAAATAAAGGCTGACGTTATGGATCATCGTATTGGAGCCCTGCATCACCAGCAGCGTGTTCGTGATGTCCCGCGTTTTTTCAAAGTCTCGCACGAAGTCGTGGCCCCTCAGCGATTCATCAAAGCGCGAGTCGAACGCCCAGTGCGCCAGCATCATCTCCAGGTTGGACAGCTGCTTATCCATGTTCAGCGACCGCTGCTCGATCTGGTCATTATGGAGCTTCAGCAGTTCCTTCTCCAGCCTCCCGCCAGCCATGGAGTACACAAGAATCCCGGTGATGATCCCGGGGATGCCAGCCACAACCAAGAACATAATCAGGCTCCTTCTGTAAAAGCTGCCCGATCCGCCGCCAGATAAGCGGGCCATTAGCGACTTCCATCCAATCATCGTCAGCTCACCAACCATATCCAAAATTTGTTGTCCCCGCCTTTATGGCGAGCCTTATGCCCTTCAAATATGTAAGCGTATACAATTAACCATACATAAAAACCCTTTAGAAAACAGTACCCTCTGCACCACGGGTATGTCCAGCATGAAATCCGAGAAATTCGTTCAAATAACCGGGGATACGGAAATAACCCCACGACGTGGGGCTTTCTGCTTGTTGCTGTGAAATCAGCCTCCGCCGACCACTGCTCGACCTATGTATCCCAGGCGGCCGTCTCTTAGGACAGCCGCACTGGTCTCTTACGCTGGGGCCGGTCAGGACTTCGAGGCGGCGTACAGCTCGTTGATTTCCTTCACATAATCGTCGCCGCCCGATTTTTTCCACAGCTCGATCGCATCGCGCCAGCCCTTCTCGTCGATCTGGCCGACGATAAATTTGATCCGGGCATCGTTAATGATGTTGCCAAGCTGCTGCCCTTTTTGCGCGTACACTTCGGAAATGAACGGCTCCGCCGGATTGGCGACGATCGTGTCCCGGTTTTTCAATTGAACCTCCGTCTGCTTTAAGCGAAGCGGCGTTTGGGCCACCTGGAGCCCTTTGCCTTCCGGAATGTACGGCACCATCTGATTCAGCCCTTCGACTTCCGACTCGAGCAGCACCGAGTCCGAGCTTCTCTCCAGCGTCTTGTCGTCGATCTTCTTGTAATGTTTGCCTTCAAGCCCGAAGCTGGTCAGCGTCTGCAGGTCCGGTTCGTTCAGCTGGTCGAGAAACTTCAGGATGCGGTCGACCTCTTCTTCGCTCTTAACGCTCGATTTCGGGATGGCCAGCAGGCCGGCAAAACCGGAAGTCGGCAGCGTATGAATTTGTCCGTCCGGACCGGTGACGGCCCCGAACACATCCACGTACTGCTCCCTGGAATCCTCTTTGCCCGCGTCTTTAAGCGTGGCATGAATCTTGTCGTCGGCGCGGGCCGCTCCGTCCACGACGTCGATAATGGCGCCGGCTTGGCCATTCACCAGCGGATCCGTCCACTTGGCCGAATCCATCACGGCGAAATCCTGATTGACGAGCTTCTCGTCGTACAGCTTCTTCATAAACTTGAGCGCTTCGAAATATTCGTCGTATTCGAATTCCGGCACCAGCTTGCCGTCCTTTTCGCCCCACACGTTTGGCGCGCCGAACCACAGCTTGATCTGGTCGAAACCGGCTCCCCAGCCTGCCGTCCATTTGACCATCACCAGACCGTACGTGTCGTCCTTGCCGTTGCCGTCCGGATCTTTCTCCTTAAACGCCTTCAGCATGTTATAGAAATCGTCAATCGTTTTCGGCTGCTGCAGGCCCACCTTCTCCAGCCAATCCTGGCGGTAATATACGCCGTTGCGGCCAAGCTCACGCCCGCGGTAAATACCGTACGTTTTGCCGTTAATCGAGGAGTTATTCAGAATGACTTCATTGGCCTGACTGAGGTTCGGATAATTTTTCAGCTTGTCGGTCAGGTCCCAAAAAGCCCCTGATTTCACGGCGCTCACGAAGCTCGGACCTTTCGAATCGGGCACGTAAATGATTTTCGGCAGATTTCCGGAAGCAAGCGTAATGTTGAATTTATCGCCGTATGAAGCGTTCGGAACCCATTCGAAATGGATGTCCGTGTTCGTCAGCTTCTCGAGCTCTGCGGCGACGGGGCTGTCATCCTTCGGATAATTCGTTTTAAAAATCGGGAGCATAATGTTCAGCTTAAGCGGCTTCTCCGCCTCCGCGGAAGCGTTTGCAGAAGGAGCTGCGGACGAGCCGCCCGAGGCGCCCTCGCTGCTGGTGCCGCTGCCGGATGAGCAGCCTGCGAGCGCTGCGGCGCAAACCGTGCTTAAAATGAGAAATGTGGACATGCGTTTCGCTTGCTTTTTCTTTTTCTTCACGAAAATAGCCTCCCTTTAACGTTAGATCATATTGCAAAACCGCCCGGGCTCCAAGCGAAAAATCAGTGCTGATGTGTATAAATTCCGGAGCATTTCGGCGGGATCACACGGTGGACAGCCTGACTTTTACCTTTAACCTTTGACCGAGCCCAGCAGAACCCCTTTGGCGAAGTGCTTTTGCAGGAACGGATACACGCACAGAATCGGAATCGTGCCAACAACGATGACGGCCATTTTGATCGATTGGTCCGGCGGTTTCACAAAATTCGGGTCCATCGAGTTCAAATCGCCCGCAGCCGCCTGTGACAGCAGAACGATCTGGCGCAGCATGACCTGCAGCGGCCATTTTTCCGGATCGTTAATATACAGCAGCGCTGCAAAGAAATCGTTCCAATGCCCCACGGCGTAAAACAGGGTGAAGGTGGCGAGAACGGGCATCGAAAGCGGCAGTACGATCCGCCATAACAGGCCCAGCTCGGAGCAGCCGTCGATGCGGCCCGCTTCCTCAATTTCCTTCGGAATTTCCTGAAAAAAGTTTTTGACGATGATCAGGTTAAACGCGCTGATTGCACCAGGCAGCATGAGCGCCCACAGCGAATCGAGCAGGTGCAGCTCCTTGACGACCAGGTACGTCGGAATCATCCCTCCGCCGAACAGCATGGAGAAGATGACAAGATTCAGCACCAGATTGCGGCCGTAAAGTCCTCTCTTGGCCAAGGAATAGGCCATCGTGACCGTAAAAAACAGATTGACGAGCGTACCGATGACGGTAACGTAAATGGAAACGCCGATGCTCTTGACGATCGTGCCCGTCGAAAAAATAAACTCATACGCTGCTAAGGTGAAGGTTTTCGGGATAAAAAACACCGCCCTCTGCGTCAGCTCCGCATCCGAGGCGAAGGAACCCGCGATCACATAAACGAAAGGAAGCACGGCGGCCAGCCCGAACAGCGTCAGGACGATATAGTTAGCCACGTCGAACGTGACGCCGGCCGCGGTCCTGTATTGCTTGGCCATGGATGGATTTCCCCTTTCTGAATGGTTAGTACAGTCCGGACTCGCCGAATTTTTTTGCCAGCCAGTTTGTGCCGAGTACGAGCGTGACGCCGACGATCGATTTGAACAGTCCGACGGCCGTACTGTAGCTGAACGCGCCCTGCGTAATGCCCATCGCGTACACGTAAGTGTCGAACACTTCGCCCACCGTGCGGTTGAGCGGATTCAGCATCAAATAGATTTGCTCAAAGCCGTTATCCAGCACGCTGCCCATCCGCAGGATCAGCAGGATCACGATCGTGCTGCGGATCGCCGGCAGCGTCACATGCCAAATTTGCCGCCAGCGGTTCGCTCCGTCGATCGTCGCGGCCTCATACTGCTCCACGTCGACGGCCGCCAGCGCCGCCAGGAAAATAATCGTTCCCCAGCCGCATTCCTTCCAGATCGTTTGCAGGATGATCATCGGCCTGAACCATGACGGATCGGACAGAAACTGGATTTTGTTGCCCGTATATTGGAAGAGCAGCTCATTGACGGTGCCGCCCTCCGTCGTCAGAAACACGTAAGTCAAGCTCGCCACGATAACCATCGAAATAAAATGCGGAACGTAGATCATCGTTTGAATGGTCCGCTTGAAGAACGCAAGCCTGACTTCGTTCAGCAGGAGCGCCAATATGATCGGAGCCGGGAAGAAGAAAACCAGATTGTAAAACGACAGCAGCAGTGTATTGCGCAGCAGCATAAAAAACTCGGGGTTTTCAAAGAAAAGGCGGAAATGCTCGAAGCCCACCCATTCGCTTTTCCAGAACCCGGTGAATGGCTGATAGTTTTGAAAGGCCAGCAGCACGCCCCACATGGGCACATATTTGAAAATCAAAAAATAAAGCAAGCCGGGGAGCATTAACAGGTATAACCATTTGTCCCTGCGCAGCCTGGCCGCGATGCTCGTGCGGTAAACCGCCGGCTTGGACGCTTGCGGAAGATTCCCTTGAGCCGTCGCCTGCTCCATCGCTTTCCACCTCCATAAGTGTTCATCGCCTCGCGAGCGTTGTGGCCTAATTATGAGTCGGCACTTTCTTTTCCGGCAATGAGACATTTTTGAAGACTCCCGGAGCGCGGGTTTACGGCATGTTTTAAAAAAGTGCAAAGCCGGCAAAAGAGTGTTATACCGCCATATTCGCGCTTCAAAAATATCCGATTGCCTTCACTCAGGCCCCCTTCTATGTGGAGCTCCGTATATGCGCCGGCGGAGGCGAAAAGCGTCGGTACGCTCATCGGCGGTCCATCGCCGGGCTTGTCCTTCCTGACGGAAATGAAGCGGGGGCAAGGCAGAATCGTGCTGCTTGGCACGCTGCCTGCAGGAGACGAAGGCAGCGAGATGCTGGAGCGGATGCTGATCCATTACGGGAAAGAAACCAACGTAACGCGGATGGCGGAAGTGACGACCGGCACGATCGTGGCGCCGCGCGAATCGGAGACGGAGGAGTTATGGGTCATCGTCAACATGAACGGAGAAGGCGGGAGCGTGACGCTGCCTCGCGAAGGATTTGACAAGCTGAGCGGCGAGCGTGTCGCCGCAGGCCGGATGGAAGTGGGCCGCTATGAATACCGCATGATCGCCTTCCCTCCGGCTTCACCAAGAAGTGACGTAAATGGCCCCATGCCTTGCAGCCTTCAAATAGAAAAAGCCGCATTCGCTTGGTTTAGCGGATGCGGCCGGTTCAGCATCATTATGAAGTGGCGGAAGTGTTATGTTCCCGCTCCGCTTCATATACATATTCAATGTCATCGTAAGCTGCCAAATAATTGACGACCAGATCGTATCCTTGCAGATACCAGGTGTCCTGTTCCTCTATAAAAAAGGCGACGCCCTCAAGCTCTTCCTTCAGCACCGGATGCTCCGGGTTCTCCACGGAAATGCCGAGCGAAAATCCGGGATGCAGTCCGCCGCCCGAGCTGTAGCGGGGAAAAAAGCGAAGCGCCGCGCCCTCTGCCAAATTCAATTCTCGTTTGTACCAGCGTGCAGCGTCTGGGCTGATCCGCAGTTCCATCTGGTTTCACTCCCTCTCTCTAATCTGTATGTTCATAAGTACATCATAACATTTTTTTGCTGATTCCTGAAAATATAAATTGACAGCTCTCTTGACGCGATGATAAAATTTTCTGCATACGAGATCCGTTTTCAATTTATTCCCAAATGAACCCGGCAAGGTCGTGTCCTTGATACGCAAGTGCTCCCTGTTCGGGCTCAAGACCAACATCAACAAGAAAGGGTGAGTTCTGTGTTCAATATGATAAATTTTCATCCACGCAACCATCATCAAGATCTTTATCAATTGAATACTGGAGCAGCCCTGCTGGTGAGGCCTTCTTAAGGAGCGCGATGAAGTCGTGCCTCTTGGAGCCATTGAATATTAACCTTCCGCGGTACGGCTGCTCACACTCAACCGTACGCATGATAAATGTAGGATTGCAAGGCATATCGTCCGTTTACGGATGGTATGCCTTTTTTAATTTTCCATGAACTCCGCAAGCAAGAACTGCCGGCATTTTAGACATGAGAGGAAGTGAAAGTTTTGTTTTCCGTACTTAAAAACCTGGGCTGGTTTTTCCGCCAGGAAAAGAAGCGTTACCTGATCGGTTTGATCATGCTGATCCTCTGCGGAATCGGCGAGCTGTTTCCCCCGCGTTTTCTCGGAAACGCCATCGACGAAATCGTCCGCGGCTCGATTACCTGGACTTCGCTGACACGGTATATTGTGCTGATTCTCGGTACGCTCACCGTGATTTACATCATCACCTACATATGGATGCACAAGCTGTTCGGCGGCGCTAACCTCGTGGAGCGCATCCTGCGTTCCCGCTACATGAACCAGCTGCTGCGCATGGTCCCTCCGTTCTTCGAACGGAACCGGACGGGTGATTTGATGGCCAGAGCCACCAACGACCTTCGTTCCGTCGCCAACACGGCGGGCTTCGGCATGCTTGTGATGACAGACTCGACGGTGTACCTTAGCGTCGTGCTGCTGGCGATGGGCTTTCTCATCAGCTGGAAGCTGACGCTCGCCGCCATCCTGCCGCTGCCGTTTATCGCCTTGGCCATGAAAATTTACGGCAAGGTCATCCACGAGCGGTATACGGCCGCTCAGGACGCGTTCGGCGATATGAATGACCAGGTTCTGGAGTCGGTCGCCGGAGTGCGTGTCATCCGGGCGTACGTTCAGGAGCGTGAGGACCAGCGCCGATTCAAGGAAATTACGGACGATGTGTACCGCAAAAATATGCGGGTCGCCAAGCTGGATGCCCTGTTCGAGCCGACCATCCGCTTATGCGTAGGCGCAAGCTACGTGATCGGCCTGGCTTTCGGCATTTATCTCGTTTTTAAAAATCAAATTACCTTGGGGGATCTCGTATCGTTCAATATGTACCTTGGGATGATGATCTGGCCGATGTTTGCGATCGGTGAGCTGATCAATGTCATGCAGCGGGGCAGCGCCTCCCTCGACCGGGTCAATGAGACGTTATCGGTCGTGCCGGACGTTCAGGATGCGCCCGATCCGGTTCAGGTAGAGCGTCCCGACACGATTGAGCTGCGGGATGTCACGTTCCGGTATCCGACCTCATCGGTCGACAATCTGAAGCACATTAACCTGACCTTGCATAAGGGCCAGACGCTCGGCGTCGTGGGACGCACCGGCAGCGGTAAGTCGACGCTCTTGAAGCAGCTGCTGCACGAGTATCCGACGGGAACAGGCGATATTCTGATCTCGGAGGTTCCGATCGAGCGCATTACCCAAAACCAGCTTCACAGCTGGATCGGCTATGTTCCGCAGGAACAAATTCTGTTCTCTAAATCGGTCCGGCAAAATATCCAGTTCGGCAAATTCCAGGCCGAAGACGACATCATTATGGAAGCAATCGCGACAGCTGCGTTTGACAACGACCTGCACACGCTTGCAGCCGGACTTGACACCCTCGTCGGCGAGAAAGGCGTATCCCTTTCCGGCGGCCAGAAGCAGCGCGTATCGCTGGCCAGAGCGTTCATCTCCGATCCGGAGATCCTGATTCTCGATGACGCCCTCTCCGCGGTCGACGCCCGGACCGAGGCGCGGATCATCGAAAATATCCGCAAGCAGCGCTCCGGCAAAACGACGCTGATCTCCACGCACCGCCTGTCCGCCATCGAACATGCGGACTGGATCGTGGTGCTGGATGAAGGAGCCATCGTCGAACAAGGAACCCACGCGCAGCTGCTCTCCAAAGGCGGCTGGTACCGCGAGCAGTTTGAACGGCAGCAGGTCGAAAACAATTTGTCCACTTAAAAATGAGGTGTAAACCTATGAATTCCAAAGCTAGCGTAGGCAAGCGGCTGTTCCAGTACGCCCTATGCGCCAAAGGCATCTTTATCGCGGCCATCATCGCTCTTGCGATCGGCGTCGGCGCCGAGCTTGCCGGCCCGTTCATCGCCAAGACGATGATCGACGATCATATGCTGGGTATTGAAAAGCCATATTTTGAAACGACATCATCTGAAAACGCCGTATCCTACAACGGCCATTATTACAAGCGCGGCGACCGGTTCGGGGAAGGAGAGGCCAAAGGCCAGGAAGTCCGGCTGCTGCAAACCGGACGGGACTTTTATTTTGTCAACCAGCCCGTAGCCAATCCGGACGGAGAGCGCAAATTCGAGAACGGACAGCTGACGATCAGCCGCGGCGGCGCTGTGGAAACCTATCCGGCCGCCAAGCTGTCCGCGAGTGAGCTGTATTCCTTCTACAAGCTGGAAATTCCGGGTATTTTGAAGCTCGTCGGACTGTACTGCATTTTCCTGGTGATCAGCATCTTTACGGAATTCGGCAAAACGTACTGGCTGCAGTCTTCCGCCAACAAAGTCATCCAGAAGCTGCGGACCGACGTCTATGCGCACATGCAGCGGCTTCCGGTGTATTTCTTCGATACACTGCCGGCCGGCAAGGTCGTCTCCCGCATCACCAATGACACCGAAGCGGTCAAGGACCTGTTTGTGGCGGTGCTGTCGAACTTCAGCTCGGGGATCATCTACATTACCGGGGTGTATATCGCCTTGTTCCTGCTGGACGTCCGGCTCGGCCTCGTCTGCTTGTTCGTCGTCCCGCTGCTGATCGTATGGATCGTGCTCTACCGGAAATTCGCGACCAAGTACAACACGATCATCCGATCGCGCTTAAGCGAAATTAACGCCATCATCAATGAGTCCATTCAAGGGATGTCCATTATCCGCGTATTCCGCCGGCAAAAGCAGACGTCCGAAGAGTTTGAAGCCTTGAACGATGACTATATGAAGCATCAGAACAAAATGCTCAATTTGAACGCATTAACGACACACAATCTGGTCAACGTGCTGCGCAGCTTTTCCTTTGCCGTGATCCTCTGGTACTTCGGCTTTGGCACGCTGACCGGGGGCAGCGCCGTGTCGCTCGGCGTGCTGTACGCCTTCGTCGACGTGCTGGGGCGCCTGTTCCAGCCAATCACCGGGATGGTCAATCAGCTCGCCGCCCTGGACTCTTCCATGGTCTCGGCCGGCCGCGTATTTACGCTGATGGATGAGCCGGGCGAAGACGTGACAGACGGAAGTATGCCGCGTTACAAAGGCAACGTCGAGTTCAAGAACGTCTCCTTTGCCTACAAGGATGACCATTACGTCTTGAAAAACATCAATTTTGAAGCGAAGCAGGGGCAGACGGTCGCTTTGGTCGGCCATACCGGTTCCGGCAAAAGCTCGATCATCAACCTGCTGTTCCGGTTCTATGATCCGCAAAAAGGGACGATCACCATCGACGGCCAGGATGTGACCGCACTGCCGAAGCAGTGGCTGCGCCATCATATGGGCATCGTCCTCCAGGATCCGTACCTCTTCACAGGTACGATCGCCTCGAACGTCAGCCTGGGCGACGCCAAAATTTCGCGCGAGCAAATTGAAAAGGCGCTGCGCGACGTCGGCGCCGAGCGGATCCTTGCGCATCTGCCGCAGGGCTTCGATGAGCCTGTCGTCGAGAAGGGCAGCACGCTCTCGGCGGGGCAGCGCCAGCTGATCTCGTTTGCGCGCGCGCTCGCCTTCGATCCGGCGATCCTCATCCTCGATGAGGCCACGGCCAACATCGATACCGAGACGGAGAGCCTGATCCAATCCGCGCTGGAGGTGTTGAAGAAGGGCCGTACGACGTTCATCATCGCGCACCGTCTCTCAACCATCCGCAGCGCCGATCAGATTCTGGTGCTGCACCGCGGCGAGATTGTCGAGAAGGGCAGCCATGACGAGCTGATGAAGCTCGGCGGCAGATACTATCAAATGTATCAGCTTCAGCAGGGCTCGGGTGCAGCCGCACCTGCCCCGGACAGCGGAATCAAGGCACAGCCGCCGGCTCAGGCGCCTTCACCGGTGTAATTCTCTGGGCGACACCATGCAAACTGTATTCTGCTACTCTCAACCCGTGGTCATCCTGCCGCCATGTGACCAGCATGGGGTTGCCGTGAAAAGAACGTAAACGAAAAACACTAAAAGGGAGCGAATCCGTGATCGGATCGCTCCCTTTTTAATGCCATGAGCCTGCATCAAGTAACCAGTCTATTACGACTTCCTGTTCGGCGGATTACGGACGCATATGATGTTGGGCCAGCTGCATCTCCCGTTTCTCTCCTGCTCATCCGGTCCTCCCGATATGGTCATGACCGTTCTGCCGTTGTTCCCCCCGGCTGCGCGGCTGCACCGGAATCCGGATCGTCACGCAAGTTCCGATCCCCGGCCGGCTGTACAGGGAGACGCCGTAATCGCTGCCGAAATACAGCTTGATCCGGTCGTTTACGTTCCGGATGCCGTAACCTTTGCGCTGCTGCGAGGTGCCTGCCCCGGCCGTGCCCGCACCCGAGCCTGAACCTGAGCCGGACAGCTCCTCCACCCGCTCCCGCGTCATCCCGCTGCCGTCGTCGATGATGTGGAAGACGATCGAGCCGGTCCCGGCATCCATCCGCCCGACAACCCGGATATAAATCCGGTCCCCGCGCCAGGCATGCTGCAACGCGTTCTCGATGAACGGCTGAAGAATCAGCTTGACCGTCATAAACTTGACGATCTGCGGGTCGATGTCAAAATGAACCTCCATCCGCTCACCGTACTTGACCTGCTGGATATCGATGTATGCCTGCGCCTGCTCGATTTCGTGATAAATCGAAATGACGGTCTGCCCTTCATTCAGCGACAGCCGGTAAAACTTCGCCAGATTCATCACCATCTGGTGCTGCTTATCCACTTGCCCGAACTTGGCCAGCCGGCTGATCGATGAGAGCGTATTGTACAGGAAGTGCGGGTTGATCTGGGCCTGCAGCGTCTCCAGCTCCGCTTCCTTTTTCTTCAGATTCGTGACGTACACTTCCTGGATCAAATGCTCCGTCTGCTCTCCCAGCTTGTTCAGCGAGCCGGCGATGATCGTAAACTCGTCGTTCCCCCGGTAATGGATCCGCTTGTGGAAATCGCCCTGCTGAAACCGCTGCAGCACCGATACGACCTTGGACACCCGCCTGGAAAAGAAGCGGGACACCCCGTAGGCGACGATCGAGATCAGACCGACGCTGAGCAGACAGATAATTAGCGTCAGTAGATTCACCTTGCGCGTGTCCTTCTCTATCACGCTGTTCGGTACGTAGGCAGCCAAGTTCCAGCCGAGCTCCGGCAGCGTTTCCTCCAGCATCGTATAGCGGCCTAGATCGAATTCCGCCTTGCTCCCGGGTTCAGAAGCCAGCAGCAGACCGCTTTCGCCGGAAGCGAACATTCGCCGGCCGCCCTCCCCGCTGACCGACAGCATGCTGCCGCTGCCGATTTTGCCCGCATCGACACTCCGGAAAATTTCGGACAAATAAACGCTGATCCGGATAAACCCGATCGTCTCCAGCTTCATTGGATCGCGGGTATCGACCAGCCGCCGCAGCAGCGAGATCCGCCCAAACATGCCGTCGTCTTCCACCTGACGCCATACGACGGTTTTGCCGTATTCCTCCGGAGGAAAGTCAGCGTACCACGGTTTGTTCTGAATCCGGTTCAAGTGGTACAAATCCCAATGATTCCCCCTGGTCAATGGGTCCGTCCCCTGCGGGTCGGCGTTATAGATTTCGGGCAGCGTTTCGTTTTTTAAATAAATGCTCATCCAGATCCGCAGGTTGCTCGAATCCGTGACCTGGCGGAACTTTGGAATCAGGAGCTTTTTTGTCGTCTGGTAGCTGACCCAGCCCTCCTCGTATCGCATCAGCTCCAAGGGCAGGCTTTCGTCAAAGTACAGCAAGTCCGACAGCCGCTGCGTGTCCTCCATTTTATAGGCGATGTTGTCGCGGATCTGCTTCAGCGTCCCGGTCAAATTCGTGTTCATTTGCTCGCGGTAGGAGTTGACGAGGATTGTATTGGCGATATAACCGAACATAAAAATCGGCACGATGATCAGCACCAAATAGGAGATAAACAGTTTGACGCCAAAAGGCAGGAACAGCTTCCCGCCTGGCGGCCTCATTGCCGCGCGCCTCATTATACGTTTCTCCTGAACTGGCCCGGCGTCATGCCGAACACTTCTTTAAATTGCCGGCTGAAATAGGGCATATACCGGTACCCGACCCGGTCGGCCACTTCGTAGACCTTCACTCTGGGATCCCTGAGGAGTTCGCCTGCTTTCTCCATCCGCAGGTGAATGACGTATTCGCTGAAATTCGTGCCCATCACTTCCTTGAAGAGCGTTCCCAAATAGTTTGGGGAAAAGCACAGGTGATCGGCGACCTCCTTCAGCGTCACATTTTCGTGCAGCTGCTCTTTTACGTACCGGATCATTTCGTCAACGAGCTTCGAGCTTTTCTTCTGCTTACGGCGCTGAATAACCTCTGCGGCGGCAAAGAGCCGTTTTCGCAGCCAGGAACGGATATCGTCGATCGTCTCGAGCTGGAGCATCACATCCGGACTGCCTCCCGTTTCCTCTTGAAGGGCGTTCGCAAGGCTCTCGTTGATCGCCCGGAGGTGATGCTCGAGCCCAAGCAGGATGTGCATGACGAAATATTGGATTTTCAGCTTCGACCTCATCCCGGCCGCAGCGGCAAACAGCCGATCGATTTCGTCGCTGACCGTGACGAGATCGAAGTTCACTACAGCGGTATACAGCGGCTCGAGCGGCAGAGCGGTTTGGGAAGGCTGCTCAAGGGCATCGTCCCATTTCAGTTCCCCATGGCGGATGACCCGGCCCTTGCCGGCAATCAGCTTGCACGACAGCGCCTCCAGAGCCTCACCGTAAGAACGGCGCAGCCCGGTCAGATTTACCGCTTCTTCTCCTACACCAACCGTGACGGAGAAGGGATGCAGCTCTTGAATCCGATCCGCCAGAGCCGACAGCGCTTGTAAATCCACCCCGTCCTCGATCAGCACGAAAATCCGCCGTCGCGAAGTTTTGCACACATGCCGGATCCCGGCCTCGGTGAGCAGCGGAACCAGCGAATCGTAAAATCGGTTGAACCATTCCTGCTGGCGGTGTTCCGGCATCGGGTCGAGCTTCCAGCTGAGGTCGTCCAGCTCGACGGCGGCCGCACGCACAGGCCATCCTACACGGTCAAACCCGTAGCTTTCCTGCAGCACCCCGGCAGCCTCTTCGGCTTCCGCGCCTTCGAGAAGCTTCAATAGATAGTCGTTTTTGGCGATTTCCCGGTAAGCCCGTTCGTTCTGCTGCCGCCGTTTCTCCTGATCAAGCTGCTGCACGACGGTGCGCAGCGCATCGGTCAGCTCCTTATCGTCCATCGGCTTAAGCACGTAGCTGAACGCATTCAGGGCAATCGCCTCTTTGACATAGTGAAAATCCTGGTAACCGCTCACGAAAATAACCCGAAGTCGGCCCGCGAACCCCCGTGCCTTTCTGGCCAGCTCCAGGCCTGTCATGCTAGGCATATGTACGTCTGTTACTAAAATATCGACCGGCTGGCGTTCCAGCAGTGCCAAGGCGTCAAACCCATTGTTCACCGCGCCTGTCACTTCCAGCCCCAGTTCTGCCCAAGGAATAAAAGAGCGCATACCCTCCAGATCAAGAATCTCGTCATCCACGATCAACACCTTGTACATGAGCTCATCTCCTGATCATTAAAATGAATACTATGGTCAGATCCCGGCTTCAGACAAACAGCCGTTCATCCGTCCCACACGATCATGCCGTCTACCCTGAATACGCCCCGGACGCTGGAGAAGCGAGCAGCCGCCCCGGGTCGGGACGGCATCCTCGCGATTAGAAGAATTAGTATCATTATACTAGAACATGCTAGATTTAGATTATTGACCGCCGATTTTTTTCAGGTTCTCCTGCCATTTCTGCGTCTTGTATTCGAGCAGTTTGTCGTATCCGACCGCCAATGCGTCCTTCTGCGCCTGGTCCAGAATCGCCAGCACCTCGTCGTCGCTCTTCGCGTACAAAGCCTTGGCGCGGGATTCGGAGAAGATTTCGTCCACGCTCTGCTGAATGATACCTTCCTCGGTATCCGGCATCGGGCTCAGGTTGACGAAGGCGGTGGCGTTATACTGCGTTTTCCACGTAATTTCGGATTGGTAGCGGCTCTCCCAATTCTGTTTTTCCGGCGGGAGCGTCTTCTCGAATTTCATCTTCGACTTGTCGATATAGACGGTATTGCCGTTCCACTGGAGATTCACCGTCGCATCCATAATATCGCTGCGCTTTTGGATGTCGTTAGTGTATGTGTCGGTAAAGACCGGATATCCTTCTTCATCCGTGCCCTGCCACAGCGTTCCCTCAGGTCCCCACATGATGACCCGGCTTCCTTCCTCTCCGGTCAGCCAGTCAAGGAATGCAAAGATCTTCTCAGGATCCTTGGCGGACTTCGTAATGACGGCCACGTTCCAGCCCAGCTGATTGTAGGTTCCCGTCCAAATCTTGTTTTTGTCCAGCCCTTCCTTATGCACAGGCCAGATCATTTCGTAGCCGGAGGTCGGGTCCTTTTTCTTGAGCTCCACGTCGCCCTTGCTGCCGTATTCCGTCGGGCTCGCTCCTGCTGCGATGGCAAAACGGCCGTTGTACGCCTTTTCAAGAATCTGGTCTTTCGTTTGGGTTAATGCGTCCTGGGCCATCAGCTTTTCGCGGAACAGCTTGGAAGCAAACTGCATGGACTCGCGGTAGACCGGATCCTGGAAAATGGACGTCAGCTTATTGTCCACCGGTACGGCTCTCTCTTTCAAATACACCGGCGGATGGTCTTCCCCGAACGCCCCGTACAGAATATCAAGCCCCTGCCCGTCCTTGGCCAAATCCGGCTCAAACGGCACCATATTCGGATACTTGGCCTTCACGCTCTTCAGGTAGTTATACAGATCGTCAGTTGTCTCCAGCTTTGGCGAGCCAAGCTCTTTGTACACCTTGCTGTTCATCAGGTATCCGGCATTGCCCGCAGGCTGCGAGGTATACCAGTTCGGGAATTGGTACAGCTTGCCGTCACTTGAGCGGAGC
Organism: Paenibacillus sp. SSG-1; assembly: GCF_002224835.1. Taxonomy (NCBI): domain Bacteria; kingdom Bacillati; phylum Bacillota; class Bacilli; order Caryophanales; family Paenibacillaceae; genus Paenibacillus; species Paenibacillus sp. SSG-1. The sequence goes on along the minus strand of NZ_MBRK01000001.1, from coordinate 1,531,888 downwards.
ATGTTGAGCGTCGAGTCACCGGCCCATTTTTTCAAATTCGGATATTTGTCCAGATAGTCGTCATAAGGCACCAGCATGCCTGCCGCGCGCAGCCGCTCCACATCGGCGCCGCGCTCCATCCAGATCACGTCAGGCAGCTCTTTGGACGCGATCATCGTGTTGAGCTTTTGGGCCGCATTGCCGCCGGAGTTGATGGCCGTGACATTGACCTTTTTGTTATCCTGAATCCATTTGCTCGCAACGTCCCCGCCCCAGGTCGGCATCGTATACCAGTCATAGTGGCCGTAGAACGTAAAGTCGACGGGCGCGCTGCCGAGCTGGAAGGGCTCCGAAGCGCTGCCGCTTCCTTCTTTCGTTTCGGTTTTGTTCTCCGCCTTCGGTGCAGCGCTGTCGGCCGTTTTCTCTCCGCCGCCGCCTGAACAGCCCGCCAGTGCCGTGGCTGTCGTGCACAGGAACACCAAGGCCACGAGCAGCGATCTTCTCCAACTTTTCATGCGTGATAACCCCTTTTCCCTATTGTCAAATTTATGTTCAAAGCAGCAATCGCTCCAAACCCTACTCCTTCAGCGATCCCACCATGACGCCCTTCACGAAATACTTCTGCACAAACGGGTACACGGCGATAATCGGCAGCGTCGCCACCATCATCGTCGCCATTGAAAGCGACTTGGTCGTCACGCTTTTCATCGTTTCGAGCCTGCTCTGGGCAGCCGAGTCCAGCTTGGACATCTGTTCGGTCATAATATTCGTGCTCAAGATCTGCTGAAGCATGGATTGGATCGGCAGCAGCTTCTCGTTGGTGATGTAAATGCTGGGCAGAAACCACTCATTCCAATGAGCGACTGCGGTGAACAGCCCGAGCGTGGCGATGACCGGACCCGACAGCGGCAGGATAATCCGGAAAAAAGTAGCCCAGTTGCCGCAGCCGTCGATTTTGGCCGATTCCTCCAGGCCTCCGGGAAGCCCCATGAAAAACGTCCGGAAGATGATCATGTTCCATACGCTGATCAGACCCGGGATGATAAACACCCAGAACGAATTCATCAAGCCCAGACCTCGGACGACGAGAAACGTCGGAATGAGCCCGCCGCCGAAATACATCGTCACGACGCACATCAGCATGTAAAACTTGCGGCCGATCAGCTCCTTCTTCGTCATGCCGTAGGCGAAGATGGCGGTGCACAGCACGGACAGAATGGTGCCGACGACTGTCCGGAGCACGCTGATCAAAAACGCGTTGGCAATCCGGTCATCCTGAAAGACGACCCGGTAATTTTCCAGCGACCATACCCGCGGCCAGAACGTGATTCCGCCGAGTGCCGTGTCCATGCCGTTGTTCAGCGAAATGACCAGTCCGTTCCAGAACGGGTAGAATGTGCTGAATCCCAGTAAAATAAGCAGCAAATAAATGAAGACCATCATGATCTTGTCACCAGTACTTGTATATTTCACAATACTGCAGCCTCCCTGTTTCCTGCGGTGTCTCCCGCGCTTACCATAAGCTGTTTCCCGACCTGCGGGCAAAGTAGTTGGCAAAGGTCAGCAGGCCGACGCTGATCACAGCCTTGAACAAGCCAACCGCCGTGGCGTACGAGTAGCGCTGGTTGGTGATGCCCACCCGGTACACATAGGTATCGATGACGCTGGCCACATCCCGCAGCACCGGATTTGCCCCGAGCAGGAGAATGTCTTCAAAGCCGGCGCTCAGCAGATTGCCAATCGCCAGGATCATAAAGATGACGACCACCGGCATAATGGAAGGGATTGTGATCATGAATACCTGCTTGACCCTTCCCGCTCCGTCGATGGACGCCGCCTCATACAGGCTGGGGTTGATCCCTGCGATCGCCGCCAGATACACGATCGAATTGAATCCGATCTCCTTCCAAACGCTGGTCGAGACGATAATGCCCCAGAAATATTCCGCCCGTCCCAAAAAGCCGATCGGCTCCTTAATCAAATGCAGCTTCTGCAGCAGGATGTTCAGGCTGCCGTTATCCGTGGACAGGATCGACATGGCAAACCCGGCTACGATCACCCAGGACAGAAAGTGCGGGAGGTAGCTGATCGTCTGAACCACCCTTTTGAAGAACATTTGCCTGACTTCGTTCAGCATCAGGGCCAGAATGATCGGCGCGGGAAACCCGATACCAAACTTCAGCAGGCTGATGATGATCGTATTGCGCAGAATCGTCCAAAACTCGGGTGCATGAAAAAACATGCTGAAATGCTTGAATCCCACCCACGGACTGTTCCAAAACCCGTTAAAAATGTTATAGTCCTGAAAAGCCATCAGTACGCCGTACATCGGTATGTATGAAAAAATAAAAATCAAAATGAGCGCCGGTATGACCATCAGCTGAATATCCCACTGCCTGAGCATCCGGTAAGCCAATCCCCGCTTTTTCCTCCTCTCGGTGATGGGCACGCTATTCGCAAGCTGCGACATTCTCTTCCCCCCTTGCCAACATTGTAAACGGGATGGGTGCCGCGATACTATTTGCCTCGTCAACGAAAAATGATACTTTTAACCGGAATACTCCTATTCTTGATTCAGCCGCAAAAAAATCCCCCTGTCTCCGGTAGTCCGGAAAGCAGGGGGATCCAGAGTATCACCGCGATGTGCGGACGATACGATTCGTTGTTTATTGGGTAACGGAAGGCATCTCTTCGAGCGATCCCTTCAGGGAAATGCCTGTACCGAGGCCGCCGCCGGTTTGTTTGACGCTGACCTGAATTTTGCTGTCCATGTAAAAGGAAGCCTTAGCCGTGGAAATGACCTGCGGATACATCATGCCGGGGGCGGGTTTCGTGACGGTGTAATAGGCGACCGCCTTTCCTTCCGAGACGAATTCGATCCGGTCGATCTTGAGGCCGTATCCCGGATTCGGCATGTCCTCTTTGGTAAGGACGATCCGGTTCACCTGGTCGTTCACCTTCTCTACACTGACAGCGACCTGGTCATCGTTCTCCGGCTGATTTACCGGCTGATGCGAAGCAACGAAATTCATGGCGTGATAGACCATCTCCGCCGCCTCCATCCGGGTGATGTTGTCCCTTGGATGGAATTTCTGCTGCGCATCTAGTTCGGCTATGTGGGTAAGGAGCAGAAACTGGACGGCTTCCCGCGATCCGGAAGCCATGTCGTTCTCGTCCTGGACCGTGACGTACATTTTGATCAGCGGGTAGTCACCAGTAGCGGTGACGGCTTTGTAGAGCATCTGCGCAAACTCTTCCTTTGTGACCTTGTCGTTCCAGCTGCCGATGGTTGATGCCACAAGCCCGTGATCCAGCGCCGTTTCGGCTGCTTGAGCATACCAGGCTGTGGATGGAACCGCCAGCGTCCCGGCGTTCGCTGCACCTGCATCCGGCTGAAGCTTCATGGCTTTCACCAGCATCTGCACGCTTTGGGCTGCCGTCAACGGCTCGGCAGGACCGAACCGGTCCGCGGAAATGCCGTGAATGACCCCTTGCGTTTGCAACGCTTTGGCGATACCCTCCTGCTGCTTATTCGGCAGATCCGAGAACGCATACGCGGAAGACGCCGACACCAGACAGCCTGCCGCCACCATGAACGCAGCCCATTTCTTTGTGATTTTCATCCAAATCACCTCCTCAGCCTCTCTGACGGGGAACCTCCCGCAAATGTTTCAATATGCCCGTAGGCCGGAATGCCTATTTTATGACGAGTCAGTGCGGATTGGAAACTCCCGGCTGATCATTCTCCAGCCCCAGCTTGACATATAATTCATTCGTATACCCCTGCAGCTTCTGCTCGAGCTCCTGGGCTTGATCCCGAAAAGCGGTCAGCTCGCTGATCATCCGTGCGCGCCCGTTCGGCGTGAACGTCTCCTTGATCCGTTCCTTGAAATAATCGTGAACGATATAATTCCGCTGCTTCCATACCTCTTTTAATAGAAGCGTCTCTTCTTCCGTAAAAGGAAAGTGATGCCGGATTTCGTTGACGAGCTGGCCCAGGGAACTGCTGAGCTTGCGGCGGTACAGCTCGGTCAGTTCCTCTTCGGAGGGAACCTCCCCCTTCGACAGCTTCATCAGCATCAGCAGATTGGTCAGCTGCTGCTCCAATGCCTGCGAATAGTATACGGCCAAGCCGAAATACGCGAACAGTTCCTTCGATTGCTGCTCGATACCTTGTAGACCGACTGATTTCATGCTTTTCCTCCTGACTCCTGCTGCCGAGGTTCAACCTCTTATGTAAAAATTCCTGATCGGACAGACCTATCTCCATGTTACCGTGCTTACGGCCCAATCACAACCCGGGGGTAGAAGGAAATCAACGGTTCCAATGTTCTGAGAAAAGCCCAATGTATCAGCCTATGTTCTGGCATCACGGTATGCGGAGAATATCCAATAGGCTGCGGCCAGAGCAAAAGCATACAGGTACGTATACCCGATTACTCCCCATACGCCTATAAGAAGAGCGGTATCACTTCGCATCAGGGTGTCGATCATTTCAGCCACCGGAGGGAAGGCCCAGCGGATCCAGGATAACCCTTCGGGCAGCTTGGCCGCAATCTGCCTCGCCCCAATCGATAAAATGACGATGATCAGCAGAATCGCCGTCGCGCGGCTGATATTGCGGATGTAAGCGGCTTGAAAGAAATAGCTGACGCCTGCGCCCAGCATGCCCAATGCCAAATGCCCGGAAGAAGCGATAAGCCACTGCCGTGCGCTGACCGTTTCGGCGAACATGTTCATCACCACAGGATACAGCAGGAAAAAGGCGCTTAAAAAGACGATGACGGCGAGCAGAGCCAGCATTTGGCTTGCGGCATATTTTCGCATGCTCCCTGCGTGAATCACGCTGAGCTGTTCCAATACGGCGCCCGCATGATTCAGGAAGCTGAATGACAACCATGCCCCGCCGACAAACAGAAATGCGGAAGTGACCGCATAGCTGTCCATCACCGGGTTCGGCTTGTAGGAGTACAAAAGCATCATCGCAATCAGCATGCTCCCCACAGGAGCAAAGTATCGGTAAGACCGGATGTAACTGGCAAGTAAAAAAGTAGCGAGACGGATCATAGCGCTCCTCCTTCTGAGGCAGCCGCCGCAGTTTTGAGCAGCTCGCCTAGATCCACTTCGGACGGTTCGTGCTGCGAAACAGATACGATATGACCGCCGCCGTTAAGGATCCGCTGCAGCACATGATCGCTTAAGTCCGTTCTTACATGAATCACGGATTCCGCCCCCTCTTTTACCCAAGCCACTTCCCTATCGCCGGTCCCCTCTAAAGACTGGCGGACGCGCAGCGGATCACCATGAAAAAGAATCGTCGCATACCGGACCGTTTCTATGCGGAACCCGCGTTCCTCCTTCACGATCTTTCCGTTCTCAAGCAGTACGATGCGATCGGCTATTTGGTTGATCAGCTCCGGCTCATGGACGGACATGACCATCGCGGTCCCCATCCCCTTGATGTCCATCAGCAGGCGGACCACCTCTTTCTGCGAGGGGGTGTCGATCCCGGACAAAGGCTCATCCAGCAGCAGAAGCCTTGGCTTCCCCATCACCGCCTGAACCAGATTGATCTTCTGCAGCATGCCTTTCGAAAAATGGCTCATTCGAACATCCCTGTACGAATCCATCCCCAGTCGCTTGAGCCATTCGGATATTTCCGACTGGACGGTCCGCTTGTCCATCCCTCGCGTAATGCCCATGCTCATCAAAAACTCGCCCGGCGTAAACGGCAGCGCCGGAAACTTCTCGGCGACAAGTCCAATCGTGGGGCTTCGGACGTCCTCCACCCGCCGTCTTCCCTCGGTAGGACGGGATAATCCGGCCAGCAAGCGCAGCAGCGTGCTTTTGCCCGAGCCGTTTTTCCCGACCAGCGCCGTGCACTCCCCTTTGGCGATCTCGAGTGTCATATGCTCAATCACTACCCGGCGGTCGTAGCGTTTGCTGACATCCTCCAGCCGGAGGATGATCTCCGCCGGCGTGTTCCGCCGGCCGGTTCCTTGCTGATGTACAGCCAACCAACTCTCCTCCCGTTCAACAAATGGCGTCACATCCGCTGCGGCGTTTTTAATCCGAGCAGATGCATCGTTCTCGCTAATGAAGCGCCCGTCAGCTCCGTCAGCTTCAGTCTCGTTTCCCTCAGGCTGCTGTCATCGGTGACAATCCGTTCCTTGTTGTAAAAATGGTTGAACGCTTGAGCTACATCCAGCGCATACCGCGCCATCACCGACGGCTCGTTGTTCTGGATACCGCGCTTCAGCTGGTCCGGGAAGCGGGTCAGCAGCTTCAGCAGCTCCCATCCGGAATCTCCGAGCTGGCCGTTTACCGCTTGGTCAGGCCCGGCCGTGCCACTCTCTGGTTCCCCGGCCGCGCGTCCTTTGGACAGCACGCTTTGGGTACGCGCATACGTGTACTGAAGATACGGCCCTGTCTCCCCGTCGAAATTCAGCGCTTCCTCCAGGGAAAAATCCACTTCGTTCAGGCGGTTGTTTTTCAAATCCCCGAAAATAATCGCCCCGATGCCGACCGCCTCCGCGACCTCCTCCTTATGTTCGAGGCTGCTGTTTTTCTCTTCGATGATTTGCAATGCCCGGGCAACCGCCTCATCCAGCACTTCCTCAAGATAAACGATCTTGCCGCGGCGGGTCGACATTTTCTTTCCTTCAAAGCGCATCAGGCCGAACGGCACATGCTCACATTGATCCACCCAGTCTGCTCCCATGCGGCGCAGCACGGCAAATACCTGCTGGAAGTGCAGCCTCTGCTCGCCGCCCACGACATACAGCAGCTTGTCGCCTTTCAAGACATCGTGCCGGTAAAGGGCGGTTGCCAGGTCACGCGTCGGGTAGATGGTCGTTCCGTCCGTTTTGATGATCAGGCAAGGCGGTATCCCCTCTTCATCCAGGCGCACGACCAGCGCACCCTCGCTCTCTTCGAGCAGATGCTGGTCGCGCAGCTGATCCACGACGGCATCCATTTTGTCGTTGTAAAAGCTTTCCCCGAGCGTATAGTCGAAGCTGACGCCCAAGCGGTCGTACATCCGCTGAAACTCCTTCAAGCTGACGTCCACGAAATATTTCCAGAGCCGGTAAGCTTCATCGTCACCGGACTCCAGCTTCCGGAACCAGTCCCTGGCCTCCGGCTCCAGCGTCTCATCATGGGGTGCTTCCTCATGAAACTGAACGTAAAGCTTCAGCGATTCTTTGATCGGATTGGCCGCAATGGCTTCATCGTTCCCCCAGCGTTTGTATGCGGCGATTTGCTTGCCGAACTGCGTGCCCCAGTCTCCCAGATGGTTGATGCTGGCCACGTCGTACCCCGCCAGTTTGTACATATTGTACAGGGCGGCACCGATCATGGTGGAGCGCAGATGCCCGATGCCCATCGGCTTCGCGATGTTCGGCGAGGACATGTCGATGAGCACTTTTTCTCCTTTTCCCAGGTTCGACCTGTGATCCGACACTGTTAACTCGTCCATGATTTGCTGCTCGTAGTGCTTCCGGTCCAGCCTGAAGTTGACATAAGGGCCGGCGGCCTCCGCCTGTATTCCGTTTCGCCCGTCAAATTGGGCTGCCAGCTCTTTGGCGATGTCCGCAGGCGATTTTTTAAACGTTTTGGCCAGCGTAAAGCATGGGAAAGCGACATCCCCCATCTGCGGCTGCGGCGGGATTTCCAGCAGGTCTACCATTTGATGCTTCGTCCACGGCACATGCGGCTCGAGAGCCGACGCGATCCATTCCTGTAACATAACAATCATCCTTTCCATATCGTGACGCCTATCAAAAATTAAAAAGCCCCCGTCTCTAATATAGAGACGAGAGCTGAATTCCCGCGGTACCACTCTAAGTAAACGGCCCATGCGCCAGCACGGCATCCGTTTCCCTTGAAGCCTGTAACGGCGGCTAACCGGACCTCTCTACTCCGCACCCATCTTGCGGTTATCGTTCAAAAGGCCGTCTCCCGGGTGCGCTTCATGAAGACGCGGCATACCGGCTTCCACCATCCCCGGCTCGCTTGATGCCCTGACGCTTCACTACTCTCCCGTTCCATGACGTTCAATTTTCAATAGTATACACGGAGGACAGCAAAGAAAGCAACACCCCAATTTCCTGCTGCAGGATTGCCTGTTCATGTTACCTCTTATGCATCCTGTGCCCGTTGGCAGGAATCACCGGGTCGGCATTCGGCCAAATCGTTCATTTCCAGCAGCTCGATAAACTTGGCCAGCCTTGGCAGCAGCGGCTCCGCCTGCTCGCCGAACCGGGCATGGAGCTTGCCTGCGATATCCGCCACCGAGTGGGAACCGTCGCAGCAGGCGGCCACTTCACTGCCCAGCGCATCCAGCCGGATTTGGACGATCGCCGGCTGTTTCAGCCATTTGACCGACTGGCGGGCCAGCCACCCCTCCCGCGGCACGGACAACGTCACGATCCCTTCGCTCTTCTCCCACTTCACCTTCGAATGCAGCACCGGAACCAAGTCCAGCAAGTTGATCGGTATTTCCGCGGCGTCCTTCCGCTTTTTCCGGTAGACCAGCATATTGCTACACCTCCCGCTTCGTCACGACGGACTCTTTCTTTTGCCGGAGAGAGATCCAGGCCAGCATCACGACGACAAGCAGGAAAACGACCAGCGGAAGCACATTGCTGGAGACCAGAACGTCTCCAGGAATCGGAACGCCGAGCCAGATCAGGATCGCAATGATCACCCCGATCAGCGATTCGCCGGCGATCAGGCCCGAAGCCAGCAGCGTCCCCGTTTCCACCCTGGCTTTGAGCAATCCGGCGTCCTTCCGTGATCGCCATTCCACAAACCAGCGAACGATACCGCCGACCATGATCGGGGTGCTGACATGAATCGGCAGGTAGATGCCGACCGCTACGGTCAGCGAGTTGAGACCCAAGAACTCGAACACAACCGCCGAAGCCGCACCGATAAAGATCAGCTCCCACGGCAAATTGTTCGACATGATCCCCTCCACGATCAGCCGCATCAAAACGGCCTTTGGCGCAGGGAGCTGCTCCGATCCGAGTCCGTAGCTTTCGTTCAGTACGGATAGAATGAAGCCGATCACCAGGCCGGATACGAGTACGCCGATCATCATGGCCACCTGCTGCTTCCAAGGCGTCCCGCCCACCAGGTAACCTGTTTTCAAATCCTGGGAAATGTCCCCGGCCACAGCCAACGCGACGCAGACGATCGCTCCAACCGTCAGTGCGGCGATCATTCCGCCCATGCCTGATAACCCGGTCATTTTAAAAATAAACGTTACGATGAGCAGCGTCGCAATCGTCATGCCGGACACGGGTGAAGAGGAGCTCCCCACCAGGCCAACAATCCGGGAAGCGACCGTTACGAACAAAAAGCCGAAAATGGCGATGGCGATCGCGCCAATGATCCCCACGTCGGTCAGCGGGGCAAACGCGATGATAATGACGAGAAGCGCAATCATGATCGTCACCCAAAAGCCGGGAATATCAAACTGGGTGCGGTCAAGCGTTACCTTCTGTTCGTTTCGTTTGCTCAAGCCGGACAAAGTCGCCGCCAGCGAACTGAACAGCATGGGCAGGGTTTTGACCAGCGTAATCAATCCCCCTGCCGCCACTGCGCCCGCGCCAATGTAGCGGATGTAGCCTTCCCAGATGCCCCAGGCGTCCAGCTGCGGGATCGGTGCTTCGGCCGGTGACAGCACAGCCTGCGCGCCTCCGCCGAAAAAGCCGATCATCGGAATCATCACGAGCCAGGCCATGATCCCGCCGGCAAGCATCTGCCCCGAAATCGCCGGACCGATAATGTAGCCTACGCCAAGCAGCGCAGGGTATGTATCCATGCCGATGACCGCGTTTTTAAACCGGTAAATGCCGGTTTCGATCTCGGTCTTGAACCACTTGAAGCCATCACCCAGCGCTTTCACCAGCCCGCCGGCGATAAATCCGTACAGCACCATTTTTGCGCTCTTGCCCCCGGTTTCTCCCGATATGAGCACCTCGGCACAGGCGGTGCCTTCCGGGTAAGGCAGCGTCTGATGCTCGTTGACGATCAGCAGCCGGCGCAGCGGAATCATCATCGCGACGCCCAAAAATCCCCCGACGAGCACGATGAAGCTGACGGTTCCGATGCCCGGGACTTGATTCCACATGTACAGGGCGGGCAGGGTAAAGATCGCCCCGGCTGCCACCGCCTCGCCCGCTGTTGTCATCGTTTGCACGATATTGTTTTCCAGAATCGATTTTCGTTTAAACAATCCTCGCAGGACACCGAGCGATATGACGGCGGCTGGAATGGATGCGCTGACCGTCAGCCCGATTTTAAGTCCCAGGTAGGCGTTGGCAGCCGCAAATACAACCGCCAGGATGATGCCCAGAATGACGGCCAGCACCGTAAGTTCCGGCAGTGTTCTGGATGCAGGTATGTAGGGGATGAAACTTGAAGATTCCTTGGTCTTTTGCTTGTCCATGTTGTTCTCCCTTCTGCCGATACAGGTTGTAGTAACCATCCATATGTTACCCGGATCCATGGAAAAACAATCGCATAGACGGATGTGGAACCCTGAAACGAAAAAAGCCTGACCGCCGGGTCATCCCCCGGCAATCAGGCAGTCGTTCAATGCTGTATAATGATCGGTCAGGCCGCGACGAGCATTTGCCGGCAGGCTTCGGCGCAGCGGCGGCAGGCCTCGGCGCATGCTTGGCAGTGATCGTGCTCGTGCTTGCTGCATTCTTCGGCGCACGCTTCGCAGGCCGTGATGCACAGCTCGCAGATCTGCGTCACAAACGGGCTGTGGCGAAGCATCGATTGCGCCGCCAAATCGCAAATATCCGCGCATTCCCGGTCCAGACGGATGCATTCACGCAGCATGGCGAGCTCATATTCCTTCAGACTGGACACATAACACACATTACAGGCATTCATGCACTGCAAACAGGCTTCGATACAATCCTTGTACTGTTGTTCCTGATTCATCATGATCGATCTACCTCCCGTGATTGATTGCTCTGCACATCTATTAACCGTTTGGGAGGCGTTATAACCAGGAAAATTCAGTCTGTCTCCCGCAGCCCGCTTTGTTCGAGGCTGAGCAGAGCCTGTTCGAGCTCACTCCGCGAAAAGTGCTCGCCGATGAAAACCGCAACATCCGGAACATTTCCCTGCGGGGGGATTTTCATAAAATCGGACTCCCGGAAGGCATATTGGAATAGGAAGCGGCTGGCCGTATCGCTGAAGGTCAGTACACCTTTGGCCCGGTACACGTCCCGCGGAAGATTGGCGATCAACCGTTCAAAGGCCATGCTCTCAACGGGACCTTTAAAATAATGGGTGTAAACCATAACATGATCATGCGATTCATGGGCATGTGATTCATGGTCGTGCGATTTCTGGCCATGATGCGGGTGGTGCAAAGGTTGCGATTCCCCGCCATGATCCGAAGCTGATTCACCGTGCGGTTCGACGTTCTGCTCCCTGCCATTTTGCGGGAAGAGCTCTTCCGAAGCCTGCTTGCTCTCATTGTCCGCCGCGCCAGTCCAGTCTGCCTTGACTCCTCCCAGAGCATCAAGCAGCGCCGGGATGTCCACCCGGCACCGGACCGCCTTCCACACTCCAGCGTATCCGTTCCACCGTTCAACAATGCTTTGCAGCTGGCCTTCCTCCTCTTCTGTGACCCTGTCCATTTTGTTCAGGATCAATGCCGATGCACAGCGGATCTGTTCCTGCATGAGCCGGTAGGTTTTGCCCTTCTGAACGTTGTAAAGCTCCAGCAAGTGAGCGGAGTCCACGACCGTCATGATGCCCCTCAGGTCGATCGGCAAATAGAGAGCTGCCTCGGACACCCCCTCCAAAATTTCCATCGGATTGGCGATGCCCGTCGCTTCGACCACGATGACATCCGGTGCCTCGCGCTGGATCAGGCCCGCGATTTCCCCGCTCAAGTCCCCGCGGATCGAGCAGCAGATGCAGCCGCTCAGCATTTCCGTCATCGGGACCTGCTCCTGCACCTGCAGCCCGTCAAGGTTCACGTCACCAACCTCGTTCATGATGACGGCCGGCAGCAATCCCTCGCCTTGCCAATGGTCTATCAGCTGCTGCAGTAATGTCGTTTTTCCGCTACCGAGAAATCCGGACAATATGTAAATTGGCGTCGTTTTGCTCATATGATATCTCCTCCGTTATCCTTCCTTGCATGACTAGCACAGTGTACTACAGCACCCAGCACTGCCGCAAGGCACTCCGTTCCCCTCCCCTGCCACCCCTACAGCTTACCACTGCTCAGATCACTGCCGTTGTCACCTTCAGCTTGCAAGGCATTCTGGAAAAGACTATCCTAGTGAAATAGCGAGAAAAGATCGTAGGAGTTGATAACGTATGAACATGAAGTCAGTGGACGAGCATCGAAGCCAGGCACCCGAGACCGTGTCCTGCATGGTCGTGACCGTCTCGGATACCCGTACCAAAGAAACCGATACCGGCGGGCAGCTGATGATCTCCCTGCTGGAGAAAGCGGGCTACCGGATTGCCGATTATACCATCGTGGCGGACGATTACGAGGGAATCCGCGAGCTGGTGCACGCAGCGTCAGCGCGTCCGGATGTCGAGGCTCTGCTGCTCACCGGGGGAACCGGCATTTCGCCGAGAGACACGACGTACGAGGCGGTCTCTTCCCTGCTGGACAAGGAAATGCCCGGCTTTGGAGAAATATTCCGGTACCTGAGTTATACGGAGGATATCGGGGCGGCAGCGATTCTGAGCCGGGCCATCGCCGGTACGGTCGGTAAGACCGCCGTCTTTTCCATGCCGGGGTCCAGAGGGGCCGTCAAGCTGGCGTTGGACAAGATCATCGTGCCGGAGCTCCGGCATGTCATGCGGGAAATTTACAAGAAGGAATAGACTGCGGGTAAACGAAACGCAAACACAAAAATGCCGGACTCATCGCAGATGAGCCGGCATTTCGTTTTTTCCCTGAATTATTTCATCCGCTCGATCAGGGAATTAAACACCTTTTTCACTTCCGGGTCGTATTTGCCCTTCTCTTTGCCGGAGGACGTGTAAATCAGCGAAGCGGTAGAATAGTTATAGATGACCGTCCGGGACCGCGGCGTATCGATCAATTTTTGGTCACCGTACCAGTTATGAATCCGCTCGATCCGCTCCGCTTCGTTTGAAAAGACATGCAGCGTAATATACTGCAGCGGATTGCCGGCGATCATGTACATATAACTGATATTGCCTCTTCCATCCTCCGCGTACATCTCATGGGTCAGAGGGACCCCTTCATGCCCGAACTGAATTTGCATCTCCTTCAGAAACTTGCCGTTCAGCCCTTTGCCTTGGGATTGCGCCCGAAGGTTTCCCTCCGAATAAGACTGCATATTATATAGTTTGGTCTCTTTTTTGACGACTTCATGCGAATCGCATCCGGCCATGGCGGCTGTAACCAGCATACCGGCCAGAACTCCCGCTACCCGTTTCTTCATGATGGTTCATCCCTTCCAGATTCCTGTTGCCGATTGTAGCGGCACTAAGCTGATATAGGGTTAGAATGCCATCAAAGCATACGGTTTATGCAGCACGGTTCACTCGGACAAAGATTCCAAGCGGAGCAGCGTCCGCCCCACAGCTTTCCCGCGCAGAATAGCCTCCAGGACGTCCGGAAGGTCGCGCAATCCGCATTCGGTTAATCCCTGGGACAAAGCCATCTCTGGCTTCCACGCCGATCCGAGCAGCTTCCAGACCCGGCTCCGGGTTTCCATCGGACAGAAGACGGAATCGATCCCGAACAGGTTGATACCGCGCAGGATAAAAGGATGAACCGTACTGTCGAACGCCGTTCCTCCGGTCAATCCGGAAAGGGCAATGCCGCCGCCGTATTTCACGCTTTTCAGCAGCGTCCCCAGCTGTGGACCCCCGACAGGGTCGACCACGCCGGCCCAGCGGCTCTTGGACAGCACGCCTTGAACCGGGGCGGAAATCTCTTCCCTCCCGACTACGGCGCTCGCTCCGAGCCCGGTGAGCCATTCCTTCTGGGCTTCCAGCTTGCCTGTGCTGGCAGTCACTTGATATCCGAGCCGCGACAATATGCTGACGGCAAAGCTGCCGACACCGCCCGTCGCTCCGGTCACCAGCACCTCCCCGCTGTCCGGCGTGAGGCCGCTCCGGATCAACGCGTCCACCGATAAGGCGGCGGTAAACCCGGCCGTCCCGATTCCCATAACCTCACGCATGCTGAGTCCCTCCGGAAGGTGTACGAGCCAATCACCTTTCAGGCGGGCGTATTCGCTGAATCCTCCAAAGTGGTCGGTCCCTACACCGTACCCCGTGCACAGCACCTGGTCCCCGGGCCTAAACGCCGGGTGCTCCGAATGCGTGACTTCGCCAGCCAGGTCAATGCCCGGCACCATCGGATACCTGGAGACGACCTTCCCATCAGGCAAGCTTGCCAATCCGTCCTTGTAATTCACCCCCGAATAATGAACGCGGATCGTTACATCCCCCGGCGGCAGCTGACCCTCGGTCAGCGTTTCGATCCCGCTCCGGAATCCGCCATTCTCGTCTTTTCGGACCATAAAAGCCTGAAACTTATCCATTTGCGTCGTCCCTCCTTAAGATTGTCCATATTATACCTCTCAGCAGAGACTCTTTCAAAATATAAGGACGCAACCCGATGCCCTGTCCTCCCAGTATCAAATAGTTCATGGCATGAAATGTTGGGAGCTTGGCATGGTCAAGCCAGTCATCAACCTATCGCGTGATAGACAACTGTCGAATAATCGGGAAGTGCATCGGAGTATGCCTGATTGTGCGCTTTCCCGAGAAATAATGCCCTGCTTCCCACCTTAAATTTCCGCACGAGAAGAACCCGTCTCGATATTATTATTGGTTAAGCGGTAAGACTGACGGTCTCCAGATACTAATACAGTCTAATATATAAAAAAAGGGGCGACCCTTGGTCCCCCCTCATCGGCTCGTTCCGCAGCTACTCATCCTGCTGCATATATTCGGCCACCATCTTCTGCTTCAAGTCCCATACTTTCTCGCTGATATTGATGCGGTAAATTTCCGGGTTCAGCTTGCGTAAGTATTCCGGCCAAAATAAATCCATCTGCTCCCGGTGGTATTCCCGGATTTCATCCAGTGACGGCAGTTTGTACACCAGCAGGCCGTTCTCGAACACCGGTGTGAGCATTTCAATCGCATCATAGTTTTTTACGTATTTCTGCAAGTACGGATGCTGCGGATTAAACAGCTTCAGACGGAGGCCGTCATGCGGCTTCTCCTCGCCAGGGAAGGCGATGTAATCCGCCGTTGCTTTCCCGCTGACCCGGTCCACGATCCGGTAGACGTCCTTTTTGCCCGGCGTCGATACTTTTTCGGGATTGCCCGATATTTTGATCGTCGGAACCATCTCGCCTTTAATCTCGCGCTCCACCAGCTTATATACACCGCCCAACGCCGGTTGGTCGGCTGCCGTGATCAGCTGGGTGCCTACGCCCCACGTATCGATCCGCGCCCCCTGCGCCTTCAGGTTAAAAATGGTGTTCTCGTCGAGGTCATTTGAGGCCACGATCTTCACATAGTTCAATCCAGCCAGATCGAGCATCTCGCGCGCTTTGATCGACAGGTACGCCAAGTCACCGCTGTCCAGGCGGATGGCGTTCATCTTCTTGCCCATTGCCTCCAGCTTCTTGGCCGTTTCGATCGCATGCGGCACACCGCTCTTGAGCGTGTCGTACGTGTCCACGAGGAGCGTCACTTGATCCGGCATAACCTTGGCATAGACGTCGAACGCCGCCTGTTCGCTTTCGAAGGTCTGCACCCATGAATGGGCGTGCGTTCCTTTTGTCGGGATGCCGAACTTCTCTCCAGCGAGCATATTGGAGGTTGCGTGAAAACCGGCCACATAAGCGGCCCGTGCCCCCCATACCGCCGCATCGGCTTCCTGCGCACGGCGCGTGCCGAATTCGAGCAAAATATCGTCGCCGGCGACCTGCTTAATCCGTGACGCCTTCGTGGCAATCAGCGTCTGGAAGTTCATGAAATTGAGCAGCGCCGTTTCCACCAGCTGGGCTTCCATAATGGTGCCTTCCACGCGGACCAACGGTTCGTTCGGAAAGACGAGCGCGCCTTCCTTCATCGAGTGCAGTGTGCCGCAAAACCGGAACTGCTTTAATTCCTCCAAAAACGCCGAATCGTAATTCTCTTCCTGCTCGGATAAATATTTAATATCCTCATCGGTAAACCGGAGATTGGCTATGTAATGCACGATACGCTCCAGGCCGGCAAAAACCGCATACCCGTTTCCGAAGGGAAGCTTGCGGAAGTAAGCCTCGAACACCGCTTTCTGCCGGTGCGAGCCGTTCACCCAATGCGCGTACATCATGTTGATTTGGTATTTATCCGTGTGTAAGGCCAGACCCATCGTCTGCATCCCGAGTTCCTCCTTGCTGATACGCCTGTCATATCAGGCAGGCCCGGTGTCCCGGGCCATCGTCTTTACTGCTCTGCTCCTTTGACAACCTGCGCACCCAAACTGTTTTTAAAATGCTGCAATGCCCACGTATGCCCATCCGGGTTGAAGCTGGCTACAGCGTCTTCGTACACCGTAATGCCGAAGCCCTTATTGTACGCCTCTACAGCGGTGTGCAGCACGCAAATATCGGTACATACCCCGATCAGATGCACTTCGGTGATGCCGCGCTCCCTCAATTTGAGTTCGAGATCCGTTCCGCAAAAAGCGCTGTACCGCGTTTTGTCCATCCAGTAAATCATATCGCGATGGTCGTTGTATACCTTCTCCAGCGGGCCGTACAGTTCTCTTCCCCGCGTGCCGCGAAGGTTGTGGGGAGGAAACAGCTTCGTCTCCGGATGATGAGGATCGTCCTTCTCATGCAGATCCACAGCCATGACGACCCAGTCGCCGCGATCGATGAAGTCTTTAGTGATGGCGGCTACCGCCGGTGCGATATCCACCGCAGGCTGGCCTACAGGCAGGCTTCCGTCGACAAAATCATTCGTAAAATCGATAACGATCAGTGCTTTCATCTACCTTCACTCCCTTAGGTATAAATGGACAGCAGCGGTACGTAATCGGTGAACCGGTACAGTTGTGCCGGTCGCTGGGAATACTGGTTGGAGCTTAGCGGCTTTCCGTTCTCGTCGCGTACTTCTTCGAGGATCCCCTGCCGGCTGCGCGTAGACGTAATTTTACGGATAAAATTCGGCTCGCTGAATTCCGGAACGACGGTCTGGATGACCTGGTACAGCTCGCTTAACGTAAACTGCTCGGGCAAAAATTGGCGCGCAATCGTGGAATGCAGCATCTGCTGCTGAATCCGGTGGTACGCATCCTGGATGATTTCCCGGTGGTCAAAGGCCAGCTCCAGCTCGTTCAGCACCTCATCGATGCCGAACAGGCCAACCTCGCCGGCATCGTCCGCCGCCTGTCTGCTCTCCAGCATCCATTCTTCCACCAGGGCGAAGAAAGCGTTGCTGATAATCCAGCCGCGCGGGTCTCTTCCCGGCTTGCTGTATACGCCTAAATACTCGAGGTGTCCGCCGTCGACGCCGGTTTCTTCCTTGAGCTCACGCTTCGCCGCGTCGTAAATCGATTCGCTTTCCTGGCAGAATCCTCCGGGCAGCGCCCACATCCCCGCGAACGGCCACGACTTCCGGCGGATCAGCATGACCTTGAGCTCCCGGATCGGCAGCGTTTTGGTCACGGTCTTGCGCTCGCGCTTGGTCAGCGTAAACATCACGATGTCCGCGGGTACACCGTCAGGCGTGCGGTACTTCTTCGGGGAGTACCCCATCTCCTCGGCGGTCTTCTCTTTCGGTCTGCCGCTTGCTTTCTCATTTTCTGTCATCTTATCACCACATAACATCTTTTTGATACTTTCATTATGAACTATTGATAAAAAAAGTCAAGTCATTCTGTTTATGTTGTGTAAGCCGCGTTCTGTTTGTTTGGTCCTGCACAAGAAAGCAAGGATCCCCCTTAAATCGCTACTTGCGGTTTACTACCCGAAACGTAGCCGTCGCCATACAAGCCAAAGTGCCTTCACTGTCGTTAATTTTTGCTTCGGTGACGAGAGACCGGCCCGCTTCGTGCAGCACCTTGGCCGTGACCGTCAGCCTTCCGGGAACCATCGCATTCATAAAGTGTACGTTAATGTCGGTGGTAACGCAGCTGTCGATATTTTTAGCCGCCGTCGCTACCATACCCATCGCCTGGTCCATCAAGGATGTCAGCACGCCCCCATGGATGATGCCCATGGAATTGGTGTGGTGCTGCTTGGCATCGAGCGCAATGACTACTTCTTCCTTACTTGCGGATACCAGCTCGCAGCCGAGATACGCCCAGAACGAATCCTGTCCCCGGGCCACCATTTGTTCCAATGCGTTCATTGTCGTCTCCCCCATGCTGTCATTTTCGCGTACTTCCCCCAGCATCCTTTGCCGGAGGATCCGCCTTCGTTTCTCTATGTTGTCAGCGATAACTGTTTACGTTCATGTTTAACCAAATTCGTCTGCTCTATCCCACAAGTCGGCTGGATAGCCTACCGCCTGGCTTGATTCCCCCTCGTTTGCCGATGACGAAAAATAACCCCACAGCGGCGTGGGGCCTTCGCTCCGATGTTATTCTGGTACTCAGCGAAACCACGAAAGCCATGCGATCTGCATTTGAAAAAAAGGCGCGGACGTCTCGTCCGCAGCCTTGTAAAGGTTAGCCGCAGCTGGAAGGAGGCGCTTCCGTTCCCGCTTCCACGTTGACCTTTTCCGATACCGTATCATGGATGACGGAAATGACCAGCTGCAGCAAATAGTTAATATCGCTTTGGCTTTGCTGAAATTCGTTCACGAGAGGAATCGCATCGATCTCATCCTGCAGCGCTTCGATTTCTTTCTCGATTTTAGCAACCATTTCCTGATTTTGGAAGGATTCGAAGGCCACGATCTCTTTCTGCTTCTTCTTGATGGTGGCAATGAGGCTTTGTACGCGCTCATGATTGCGGATTTTCTCCTCCGCCTTCTGGAATTGCTGCACTTCTTCACTTCCGGAAATCAGTTCGGCCAGTTCCTTGGCCTTGGACATAATATCGTCGCGGATCACAAGATCCTTCGTATCATAGGACATCATGCCGTATTTATTGATATGACCCTTCTCCATCTCGGTTCAATACCCCTATTCTGTTATGGAATTTACTGAGTTATCGCTGCTTCGGCCTGCGGCACATCCACGACTTCGCCTTTGATGTACCAAGTCATCGCATCCGTAATTTTGACGTTTACGAAGCTGCCGATCAATTCCTTGCTGCCTTCAAAATGGACAAGCTTGCTGGTGCGCGTTCTTCCTGCCAGGATGGAGGCGTTGTTTTTGCTCTCGCCTTCCACCAGCACCTCGACGATCTGCCCGCGAAGATTTTCGTGGCTCTTGCGGCTGTACTCCTCAATCGTCCGGTTCAGGCGCTGCAGCCGCTCGCTCTTCACTTCCATGGACACATTGTCTTCCATGACGGCCGCTGGCGTACCTTCCCGAGGGGAATAAATAAAGGTGTACGCCGAGTCAAAGCCGACTTCGCGCACCAGGCTCAGCGTATCCTCAAACTGCTCTTCGGTTTCGCCCGGGAAGCCGACGATGATGTCGGTCGTCAGCACCAATCCTGGCACGGTTTCCTTCAGCTTGCGAACCAGCTCCAGGTAAATTTCGCGGGTGTACTTCCGGCCCATGATTTTGAGAATTTCGTTGTTGCCCGACTGCACCGGCAAATGGATATGCTCAACGAGGTTGCCCCCTTTGCCGAGGACCTCCACCAGATGATCGTCGAAGTCGCGCGGATGCGATGTTGTAAACCGGACGCGAGGGATATCGATTTTGCGGATATCGTCCATCAGGTCGGCAAACGTGTACCGGATATCGTCAAAATCCTTTCCGTAAGCGTTCACGTTCTGGCCGAGAAGGGTAACCTCCTTGAAGCCCTGGCGCGCCAAATCGCGAACCTCGGCGATCACGTCTTCCGGCCGGCGGGAGCGCTCTTTCCCCCGGGTAAACGGAACGATGCAGTATGTACAGAACTTGTCGCAGCCGTACATAATGTTCACCCACGCCCGCAGTCCTTCACGCTTCTTCGGCAGGTTCTCAATGATGTCGCCTTCCTTGGACCACACTTCCACGACCATCTCTTTGCTGAACAGCGCTTCCTTGATGAGCATCGGCAGCCGGTGAATATTGTGCGTACCGAAGATCATGTCCACGAAGCCATGCTTCTGCATAATCCGGTTGACGACGCCTTCTTCCTGAGACATACAGCCGCAAACGCCAAGCAGCATATCGGGCTTCTCCGTCTTCAGGTGCTTGAGATGGCCGAGCTCGCCGAACACTTTGTCTTCTGCATTCTCACGGATGGCGCATGTGTTCAGCAGAATGATGTCTGCTTCCTTGCGGTCTTCGGTAGCGGTGTAGCCCATCATCTCCAGCATGCCCTTGATCGTCTCGGAGTCATGCTCGTTCATCTGGCAGCCGAACGTGTATACGATATAATGCTTGCCTGCTCCAATCCCTTGAAGCTCTTCCGGCACCGCGTTCTCATACAGCACTTGAACGTCTTCCTTGCGCCGTTTCTTGCTTTGTCTATGGTTAGGCTCCGAAATAATATGAATCTCACGGCCCTTGATCCGGATCTTCTTTCCGAATTCGTCCTCTGACAGAACTTTGGCATCGGAGAAATCAAAATATTTGGAGTAATCCTTCGTTTCCTTCGCCATGCTGTTGACCACTCCTTTAATCCAGGGAACCCCTGTTAAACGACATTCTAATAAATTATAGCATGAACCTAATGGCATATCTACTGATTGCCCGGACTTCCATCTATGTATAAGCATAGCCGAATCGTTGCATCGAAAGACATCTTTCGTGCATCACGCCACTGGTTAAACAACAAAAAAACGGAGGATCGCTCCCCCGTTCTACAGGCCTGCCGGCCTGGTCAGTCGTTGTTAGTCAATGATTTCAGCCGTATCTCCGGTTTTGGCGCCAGCTGCGTTGGCCTCGTCCGTGTCGATATGCATGTCGAGCGCAAACGAATCGGATACGCGCGCAATGACGTTTTCAAACACCAGTCCGCGCTCGCCGCCGATGCGCACTTTCAGATGCTGCTTATCGGCAATGCCCCAGCCTTCCGCGTCGCTCGTGTGAAAATGGATATGACGAGCAGCAACGATCACGCCCTTTTCCAGTTCGATCTCACCTTGCGGACCTTTTACCTTGATGCCTGGGGTTCCTTCAATATTTCCGGACTCACGGACCGGAGCTTTTACGCCGATGGCGAAAGAATCCGTACGGGAAATTTCCAGCTGGCTTGCCGAACGGGCAGGCCCTAAAATTCTAACCTTATCAAATTGACCCTTCGGACCGATAACGGCCACCGTTTCATTGGCGGCGAATTGTCCGGGTTGGGATAGCGGTTTAAATTCGGTCAGCTGATAGCCTTGACCAAACAAAGCTTCAATATGTTCTTGGGTAAGATGGATATGTCGTGCGGACACGCCTACAGGTACAGTTTTACTCACGTGGATCACTCCTTAAATTTTCTCTATGTTCTGTACAGGCCAGACTCATTATACATCCTTTTACCCAAAAAAGAAAAAGACGTCACCGCTTTCATTCCAACTTTCATGCATTTCCTGCCATTCTGCTACAAGATTGTCAAAATGTCTGCTCCGTATTGCCAAAACATGGTTTAATTCCACTCGAATCAAACCGGTTTAGCCGGAAGATGCCTGCTCAGAAAAGAGAGCGCATTGCCCGACATCCATCCTTTGACCAGATCCTCCGGATAGCGGGTAAGCAGCAGATCGATAAACGCCGGATAGCGTCCGGGATGCTCCAGATCCTGAATCCATGTTTCGATCCCGTCAAAATCGGAGCCGAACATGAGCATGTTCCCCGCTCCCTGCTCGCACATCCGCTCAATATGGGGAAGAACATCTGCAGGAACGACCGGCCCTGGACCTTCTTTTACAAAATACGGCACAAACGTAATTCCAATGCGCCCGTCCATCGCGGCGATCGCCCGAATCTGCTCATCGTTCAAATTACGGGGATGCGGGCACACCATCTTTGCATTGGAGTGGGAAGCGATAAACGGCCGTTTCGATCGTTCGGCCAGCTCCCAAAACCCGGCCTCCGATAAATGGGATACGTCCAGCAGCAAACCGGTTTCGTTGCACAGCTCAATGAGCTGTTTCCCTTTTTCGGTAAAGCCTCCCTTGCGCTTCTCCATCACGCCGTCGGCGGCCCAGTTCGCATGGTTCCACGTAATCCCAAGGAACCTCACGCCCAGATCATAGCACACTTTGACATAAAACAAGTTTCCCTCGAATCCGTCGGCGCCCTCCACGGACAGAAGCCCCCACGGCTGAAGGGCGTGGCTTTGAGGCGGGTGCTGCTCCGCCGCCTTTACGGCATGCTCCAGCGAGGCTGCGTCTTCTCTCCATTTCATCCACCGGACGCCTTCCTGCACGGGAACGACGCGGGAGGTAAACACGTCGATCTGATCCAATATATGCTCAAAGCGGGGAATCCCCCGTTCCTCAGACAAAAAGATGGCGAAGGTTTGCAGCGCCACTCCTCCTTCCAGCAGACGCTTGTAGGTCACATCCAGCATCGGATCGTCCACAAAGGAGATGCTTTTATCCTTCACCATTTTACTTAATACATCACAATGATAATCCACCACCGGAATTGTCATGCTTATGCCTCTCCTTTCCGCGGTACGCAAGCAAAAAAACCTGTCTATCCCATATAAACTGAATCAAAGTCCGGGTACTCACCGAGCACCTCTAATCAGGCTTCATTCAGCTTATATCAATAAACAGGTTTCATCAAATGATGGCATATCCTGCCATTTCCCTTATCTGGGCTCTACGATCAGCTTGATCGCCGTTCGGTCTTCCCCGTCAATAACGATATCCGTAAAGGCTGGAATACAAATCAAGTCTACTCCGCTGGGTGCTACAAATCCCCGGGCAATGGCTACCGCTTTAATCGCTTGATTGAGTGCGCCTGCTCCGATGGCTTGCAGTTCAGCCGCCCCGCGTTCACGAAGCACGCCTGCCAGAGCACCGGCAACAGAATTTGGATTGGACTTTGCTGAAACTTTTAATACTTCCATGGTAAGTACCTCCCCTGGGAATGATGATAAGCTTCCACATACTAGATGTTATTCGGGAGTCCGGAAATAATTCCTTCTTTCTGACAATTTTTCAGCCATAAATCCGCCAATAGTCTCAGAGGAAAACTCGGTCAATCCATGATCCAATCGTCCTCGAGAATCCGAATTTTTTCCATTTTCAGCGCCTTGCCGGTTGCATCGTCCAGCTGGACAAATACGCCGTGGAAGTGCCATTTTCCGTTGTCGACCTGGAACCGGACCGGCAGCTGTGTTTTGAATTTGCGGAGTACCGCATCGCGTTCCATGCCTAAAATGCCTTCTCTAGGACCGACCATGCCGGCATCCGTGAGATAGGCCGTTCCGTTCGGTAAAATAGTATCATCATTGCTCTGCACGTGGGTATGTGTTCCTACGACGATCGAAGCACGGCCGTCCAGATGCCAGCCCATGGCGATTTTCTCGGATGTGGCTTCGGCATGGAAATCAACAAGAATGTGCTTGTGCTTCTTGCGGAGCTGGTCGACAATATCGTCGCTGGCCCGAAACGGGCAGTCAATGGCCGGCAGAAACGTACGTCCCTGCAAATTCACGATGGCCAGTTCTTTGCCGTTCGCTTTAATGATCGTATGTCCCAATCCCGGCGTCCCCGGCGGAAAATTGGCCGGTCTTACCATACGCGGCTCGTCGTCGATAAAGTCAAAAATCTCCTTGTTATCCCACGTATGGTTGCCCAGCGTAATCCCATGGACACCCCAATCGAAAAAGTCTTTGGCAATCGACTGCGTGATCCCTCTGCCGGAAGCGGCATTTTCGCCGTTCGCAATGATGATATGAGGGTTATACTTCGTTTTTAACGACGGCAGTGTCGCTTTAAGCGCCTTTCTGCCTACACTGCCCACGATATCTCCAATAAATAATACGTTAATGTTGGTCTCCCCCTTAAGATGAACAAATATGAAAAGTGGCCCCCAAAGCGGCCACTTTTCATCATTTACATTATTTCGCGTATTCAACCGCGCGAGTCTCGCGGATGACCGTCACTTTGATATGCCCCGGATAGTCCAGTTCATTCTCAATCGTCTTCGTAATATCCCGAGCCAGGCGGAATGCTTCGGCATCATCGATCTTCTCAGGCTGTACCATGACGCGGACCTCGCGTCCTGCCTGAATCGCGAACGATTTCTCGACGCCTTCGAACGATTCGGAGATTTCCTCCAGCTTCTCCAAACGCTTGATATACGTTTCGAGCGTTTCGCGGCGCGCTCCCGGTCTTGCAGCTGACAAAGCGTCGGCTGCGCCAACCAGCATCGCGATGACCGAAGTTGCCTCTACATCGCCATGGTGGGATGCGATACTGTTGATAACCACCGGATGTTCTTTGTATTTCTTGGCCAGCTCCACGCCGATTTCAACATGTGAGCCTTCCACTTCATGATCCAGCGCTTTACCGATGTCGTGCAGCAAGCCTGCACGCTTGGCCAATACGATATCCTCGCCGAGCTCTCCGGCCATCAGACCGGACAGATAAGCCACTTCCATGGAATGCTTCAGGACGTTCTGACCATAGCTGGTGCGGAATTTGAGCCGTCCCAAAATTTTGATCAAATCCGGATGCAGACCATGTACTCCCACTTCGAATGTCGCTTGTTCGCCATACTCGCGAATCCGCTCATCAACCTCTTTACGGGATTTCTCCACCATCTCTTCAATCCGAGCGGGATGAATGCGTCCGTCTGCCACCAATTTCTCCAAAGCGGTCCGGGCAATTTCCCGGCGGATCGGATCAAATCCCGACAAAATTACAGCTTCAGGCGTATCATCAATAATGAGGTCAATACCGGTCAGAGTTTCCAGTGCACGGATGTTCCGGCCTTCACGCCCGATAATCCGTCCCTTCATCTCCTCATTCGGCAGCGTCACCACAGATACGGTGGTCTCCGCCACATGATCTGCAGCGCAGCGCTGGATGGCGAGCGTTACGATTTCACGGGATTTCTTGTCAGCTTCTTCTTTCGCCTGCTGCTCAATATCTTTAATCATTTGAGCGGTTTCATGGCGAACTTCCTGCTCTACATTGCTCAAAATAATGCTTCGTGCGTCTTCCATGGTCAAACTGGAAATGCGTTCCAGCTCCGTGACCTGGCTTTTGTAAATCAAATCGATCTGCTGTTGAGTTTCTTCGATGCGTTTCTCCTTGTTGGCCACTTGCTCTTCTTTACGTTCAAGCGATTCAATTTTTTTATCCAGCGACTCTTCTTTTTGCAACAATCGTCTTTCCTGCCGTTGAATTTCATTTCGACGCTCACGAGTGTCTTTTTCAGCTTCGGTCCGGATTCTGTGTACTTCGTCTTTAGCCTCCAGTACCGTTTCCTTCTTCAGTGCTTCTGCTTCCTTACGCGCGTTTTCCACGATCTGTACAGCAGCTTCTTCAGCACTAGAAATTTTAGCCTCTGCAAGAGATTTGCGAATAAAATATCCAATCACGAACCCCAAGAACAATGCGGCAACAACGAGAACGACCCATAGCCATATAGGCATTCAGTTCACCTCCTCGTTGGTTCCTCCAAGGTATTCCTTGGGATCTTCTACAGTTGTCCATTCATTTCAATTCATCATACGTACTTCAATCATTTTCCATCTGCACAACTTCCCCATGGGAAGGTTGTACAAAACCCGTGCTACCCTAGAGGCGGGATAAGGCGGGGGTAGTTCATATGAATTGGAGAGAAATTAGAATCTTTCATTAAAAAACCTTTTTTTGGAAGGAAAAAAGATCTTTTTACAGGAATAGATTCATCTTCATTTTAGTATTTGTGAAAAGATATTGTCAAGAGAGGGCATTTCATATTGTGTCAACTTCTTCCTCAGTCGAATGAAAAATATTCCTCTTCATCCTCGGGATAAGCATCCTCCTTGAGCAGCTGATTAATGACCTTTCGGACCAGCTCTCCGGAGTATCCCCGCCTCATCAAATAAGCCCCCGTTTTGCGCTTGCGATCGGCGGCTTCGCCCTTCGTCTGGTTCCATTTCTTTCGGCCGGCTGCCAGGGCTGCCTCAAATTCCTGATCGGAACTGACTTCAGCCAGCGCCTCGGATATAATCGACTTATCGACGCCTTTCTGCTGAAGCTCCTGCCTGATCCAGGCCTTGCCTTTGCGGTGGTTCCTGATTCGCTGCTGCGCCCACTGCCTGGCATAGCTTTCGTCGTCCACCAGCCTTTCTTCCACCAGCCGGTTCAGCGCATACTCAATCGATCCCGTTTCGATGCCTTTCTGCCGCAGTTTCATTTCAATTTCCTTGCGTGTCCGTGGCTTCCGCTCCAGCGCCTTTAAGCCTTCGACATAAGCCTGCTGCCGCTCGTCCGCTACGACGATTTCCTCCAGTTCCTGCTTCGTAAAGGCGTTCCCCTTGACCATCCGGTACTTCACGAGGACGTCTTCGTGGACGGAAAGGGTGTAGGGTCCGAACGATATCAAATAACGCCCTCTCGGCTTGGCCAGACGCTCTACCTCCGTGATCAAAAGGGTTTCATCGTCCGGGAACCCGGCCAGTCCTTCATGAATTCCCTGTTCTTCATGGATTTCCTGCTCTTCATGAATCCCTTGCCCTTCCTGATGTTCATGGCTATTTCCTTTTCGCATCTCTCTCACATCCCATCACGTGTTCAATGTAAGTCGTATAACTGAACCGCATTCTTAACGTACTCTCTATATGAGAAAAGACGCCCAGTGACAGGTCATCACGGAGCGTCCTCATTATAGTCTCAATTCATTCACGGAATACGATTTCAAACGATAACCCTATTCCAGCTCTAACAATTCCTGTTCTTCGCGTTCCTCGGCCGCTGCTTCCTCTGCGGTCGGCGCGCTCACCGTCGTCGTCAAATTGCTTGCCTCACGGATCTTGTTCTCGATCGCTTCCGAAATAGGCTGATTTTCTTTCAGGAACTGCTTCGCATTCTCGCGGCCCTGACCCAAGCGCTCGCCTTCATAGGAGTACCAGGCACCGCTCTTATTGACGATATCCAATTCCGTACCGATATCGATAATGCTGCCTTCCTTGGAAATGCCTTCGCCGTACATGATGTCGATCTCCGCCTGCTTGAACGGAGGAGCCACCTTGTTCTTGACGACCTTGATCCGCGTACGGTTACCCACGACATCATTGCCCATCTTGATGCTCTCAATACGGCGTACATCCAGACGAACGGAAGAATAGAACTTCAGGGCACGGCCACCCGGAGTCGTCTCCGGATTCCCGAACATGACGCCGACTTTCTCACGAAGCTGGTTGATAAAGATCGCGATCGTCTTCGACTTCGCAATCGCACCGGACAGCTTACGCAGTGCCTGGGACATCAGACGAGCCTGCAGACCTACGTGGGAATCACCCATTTCGCCTTCGATTTCCGCTTTCGGTACGAGCGCGGCAACCGAGTCCACGACGATAATATCAACGGCGCCACTGCGTACGAGGGCTTCCGCAATTTCCAACGCCTGCTCACCGGTGTCTGGTTGAGACAGCAGCAGCTCGTCAATGTTGACGCCAAGCTTGTTGGCATACGACGGATCAAGCGCATGCTCCGCATCGATGAAAGCAGCTTGTCCACCGACCTTCTGTACTTCCGCGATGGCATGGAGGGCCACCGTCGTTTTACCGGAGGATTCCGGTCCATATACTTCAATAACGCGGCCTCTTGGAAGTCCGCCAATACCAAGTGCTATATCTAGAGCCAGGGAGCCGCTGGGAACAACTTCCACCTGCATATGTGTCGACTCACCGAGTTTCATGATCGAACCTTTACCGAATTGTTTCTCTATTTGACGAAGCGCCATTTCAAGCGCAGCACGACGATCTGACAATAAACTCACATCCTTCACCGTTTATACTATTATGATACCTTGTTTTGGAACGTTTGCCAAGCATTTTTTCGAACATACATTCGTTTTTTTTTGCCGGGCATTCTCCTCTCATCATCATGCCGCCGTACCTCAAACCAACCTCCGCAAGGAAAGCCTGCCAAATATGGGGGTCCCCGCTGGGTTTTTTTCTATGATGATCGGATGCAAGAGTCCGAACTGGAACAGGCTTCCACCCCTACTCCAACCAAAAGAAAAAGAACCGCGGCAAACTTATTTTTGCACGGTTCTTCCGTATGGTTATATTATAGCGCCTGGCTGGCGGCTGCACAACTTCAAACCTGATCCTTGGACTCCCCGGTGGCCGGATCAGCAGATACCAGTCTTTGCCACAACCGGTACAGCAGCGTTTTGACCGAGCGGACCCGGATCGTTTCGCGGTTGCCGTTCAGCTTCAGCTCAAACACTTCAGTCTTCTGCCCGCGCTGGGCGATCCCGACGTACACGAGGCCGACCGGTTTGCGTTCGGAATACCCCGGCCCCGCGACACCCGTGACGGATAAGCCGAAGTCGCTGTCCGTGATCATCCGCACGTTTTCGGCAAGCACTTCGGCCACTTCGGCGCTCACTGCTCCCGGTGCGTCGTCTCCCTCCAGCAGCGCATGCGGGACATGCAGCAGCTTCTCCTTCATTTCGTTGGAGTAGCAGACGATCCCTCCCACGAACATGGTGGCGCTGCCCGGAATGGACGTGATGCTCTCCATCAGCATGCCTCCTGTGCAGCTCTCAGCGGCGCTCAGCGTAATCCCGCGGTCCGCCATCATGTCAACGATGATCCGTTCGATTGGCACGTCCATGCTGGCGTACATATGGTCTGCGAGCCGGCTTTGAATTTGCCCCTGCATCGCATTCAGTTTCTCCATGGCTTCCTGCTCTGTAGGCGCTTTGGTGGAGATTCGTACGGTCACTTCACCCTCCTTCGCATAAGGAGCGATCGTCGGATCGGTCTGTCCGTCGATCAGGTCCAGAAGCCGATCCTCCAGCAGCGATTCGCCGATGCCGGCAAACTTGAGCATTTTGGAGTAAATCGGCATTTCGTCGGTCAGGGCATGCTGAAGGAGCCACGGCTTCGCCTGCTGGTCGAACATCGGCTTCATCTCTTTTGGAGGACCCGGCAGAACGATGTAGAAGTTACCCTCCTGGGCAAGCGCGAGTCCGACGGCCAATCCTGTTTCATTCGGCAGCGGCGTGCTGCCGTCGATGACGAGCGCCTGACGGCGGTTGTTCTCCGTCATGTTGATCCCCCGCCCTGCGAAGAATCTCTCGATTTGATCCATCGCCAGCCGGTCAATGTGCAGGGAGCGGCCGACATGCGCGGCCAGGGCATCCTTGGTCAGGTCGTCCTGGGTCGGGCCGATGCCTCCGGTCAGGATCAGGATATCCGCGCGCTGCGAAGCAAGCTCAATGGCGCCCTGAAGCCGCGAGGCGTTATCGCCGACGACCGTCTGGTAATAGACGTCTATTCCCATTGCCGCAAGCTCCTGCGACAAGTACTGCGCGTTGGTATTCACAATTTGTCCAAGCAGCAGCTCCGTACCGACTGCAATGATTTCTGCTTTCATCCTTGATTGGCCTCCCTGTTATCGTAAAGTAGAATGGATATACCTATATTGAACACTTTACACGTTTTTAGCCTATCCGTATCACAGCGTTTGGTGGAAAGAAAAAGCAATAGGATATCCCTATTGCCTTACACATTGGAAAGCTGAAGCAGTTTTTTATTTTTGACAAAATAATCGATCCCCGAGTATATCGTGATCAAAGCCGCTGCCCAGATGGCAATATCGTCGAACGGCAGGCCGATCATCTCGAACGGGAAGTTGTTGATCAGAATCGCCACGATGGCGACAATCTGAATGACTGTCTTCACCTTGCCCCATTTGCTGGCCGCCACGACAGCCCCGTCAAGCAGCGCAATCTGGCGCAGGCCGGTAACGGCAAACTCGCGGCTGATAATAACCACAGCGATCCAGGAGTCGCACTTTCCCATTTCGACGAGCGAAACCAGCACCGCTGTAATAAGCAACTTGTCGGCCAGCGGGTCCAGCAGTTTTCCGAGATTTGTAACCAAGTTGTTTTTGCGCGCCAAATAACCGTCTATACCGTCTGTGCTTGCTGCCAGAATAAAAATAATTACAGCGATCAGCTGATTGTACGGCAGCTCGAATGAATTCCAGGTAATCGGTTCCGGATAGAACTTGAAGTCGACCAGAAGAAACACCATCATGACCGGAATCAAACAGATTCTTGAAATGGTAATACGGTTGGGCAGATTCACTGTAAACCCTCCCCGGATAAATCAAACTAAGAAACGACATTCACATGTACGGCAGGCCGAAAATGAATAATAATGCACCCAGACCATCCATTATGTATGAATCCTCTACTTGGGGGCAGCAGGCACAGCTTGCGGCAGGCCGGCAACCCCGCCAAGACAGCGGGACAAGTTACAGTATAATATATCAATTTATACACTGTCAAAAGAGGAGTAAGCTCCTCTTCCCGCCCGTTTGCCGTTCGGTATACGCCCGCATTACTTCAGATTGGTAAACTGCAGGTCCAGCGGCAGATCCGCCTTGCGGAGCAGCTGCATGACCGCCTGCAGATCATTTTTGCTCTTCCCGGTCACCCGGATCTGATCGCCTTGGATTTGGCTTTTAACCTTCAGCTTGGAATCCCGGATCAGCACGTTGATTTTCTTGGCGTTGTCCTGATCGATTCCCTGCTTCAGGGTGATCCGCTGGCGGACGGTTCCCATCGAAGCTGGCTCAACCTTGCCGTAATCTACGTTTTTGAGCGACAAACCACGCTTGATCATTTTGGACTGCAAAATGTCAATTACCGCATTGAGCTTATACTCGTCATCGGAGGTAATGACCAGCGTCTCCTTCTCCAGCTTCAGGCTGCTCTTGCTCCCTTTAAAATCAAAACGGGTTTCGATTTCACGCTCCGTTTGATTGATCGCGTTGATCATTTCCTGGAAGTCCAATTTGGAAACAATGTCAAACGAATTTTCCGAACTCATCATTACACGCCCTTTCAGTTCCTTTTCATGTCATATTATATGAAATTAACCGGGACAAGTCTAATCCTAAACAGCGTTCCTACCGTTCACAGATATTATCTCAAGGCGTTCGGTACTGCTTAGGCAGGGCTTAGGCAGAAGACAGGACGCGATTAGCGGAAGCTTACAAGCAATGAACACGGACCTCAAAAAAAAGACATTCGCCGGCTCATGGGTCCCCGGGAATGCCTTGTTCTTATTTTACGATCGGCTGCGGTCACGGGTTGGCTGGCGGAACATATCCAAAATGCCCAATACGATCCATGCCAGTCCAAATCCAAGAATGCCGTACCCCCAAGCGCTGGGAGTGAGGTAATAACCGAGCAGGCTGACGATAATCCCCACAATCGTGGTGATCCAGCTGACTGTCATAACCATACACCTCATTTCTATCCGGAATAAGAAGGACTTAAAGCTAGAACTATTGTCCCCTGGAGTGTATGGCATTATTCAGCCGAGCCTGTCCCGCCGTTTAGCCGTTGCTGTTATCCGATTGATCGGAGGAATCCCCTGTCGACGAATCATTACCGGTTGTCGTACCGCCCGTACCGGAATCGTCCAGCTTCAGCAGAATGCGCGAAGTCGATTTACCGTCCTCCACCGTCTGCCCTGCTACCGTAATCGTCGTTGCGGGAGAATATCCCGATTTAATGTACATGCCGGAAGAATCCAGCGTAAACGTCAGCGTATCCCCCTCTTTCGTATTACCGAAGGAAAGCTTCTCACCGGACGTATTTTCGCCTTTGTACACTTCAAGCCAGCTCTTGCCCGTCGCTTTGATTTCCACCTGAACCGGTGTTCCCTGGGCTGCTGCTACCTTAAAGATCGTGGTTTTGCCTTTCTTGCCGTCCGGAGCTACGGTTACGCCTTGATTGCCTTGGTTCGTCGTATCCGTCGAGTCCGTACCGGTTCCCGTTGTATCTGTTCCGGTGCCTGAAGGGTCCGTGCCATTTTGATCCGGCGGCGTGGTTGTGTCTTGGCCTCCGGTATTTCCGCTGTCGGTATTCGTGTTATCCGTCGTTGTGGTATCCGAATTACCGGAATTGTCCTTATTGCCGTCATCCCCCGGATTGGTGGCATTGTCCGGCGGCGTAGTAGTTGTTGCAGGCGGATCCTGATTCTGCGCCGTTGCCGGATCCTGCTGCTCCGTAACCTTGGACGAATCGATGCTGTTGTCTTTCTTTGGCGAACTTGCGTTGTTCGCATACAAATAAATAACGACAATGATCAGAATCGGGAACGTCCACATCAACACGGTTGACAGCCATTTCACATTACGTTCAGGCGAAGAAGAGCGGCTGCTGGACCGCTTCTGAATGACCGGCTCCATCGTCGCTTCCGGCTCCGGAGGAGCTTCCTTCTTGTGGCCTTCGAGCAGAACGTCCGGATCGAGTCCCACGGTTTCGGCATATGTTTTAATAAAAGCCCTCACATAAAAACTGCCGGGGAGCACCTTGTAGTCCCCTGCTTCGATGGCTTCCAAGTATCTTTTGCGGATTTTTGTCATTTCCTGCACGTCGTCCAGGCTCATGCCCTTCTGCAGTCTGGCTTCTCTTAACTGTTGACCCAGTTCAGACAACACCATCACCTCCTCATCAAATTACTTACAGATCGTCGTTGTATGTGCTTGTGAAAGTGTCATAAATAATTTCTTCATTCGGATTGTTGCGCAGCTCGATAATAATATCGAAATGATCGTACGTATACTCGGACTCCTGCACGAATACATCGGGATGCTCGATCACTTTCGTGCTCGGCATGTTCATGATATCCTGCAGCAGGTTGTAGTGGCGTTCGTTGGAACGGATCGTGCTGACGATTCCGTCGATAATAAACACATTGTTCCGGTTCATTTCGTCTTCAGAGAGCTGGCTTCGGACCGTCTGCCGCAGCAGTGTCGAGGATACGAACGTCCAGCGCTTCATGGCGCACACGCTCCCCGCGATGATGGACTCGGTTTTGCCTACGCGGGGCATCCCGCGAAGCCCGATCACCTGATTTCCTTCCTTCTTAAATATTTCACCCAAAAAGTCAACCAGTAACCCAAGTTCGTCACGCGTAAAACGGAATGTTTTCCGGTCATCGGAATCGCGGTCGATGTACCGGCCGTGGCGCACAGCCAAAATATCGACAAGCTTCGGCGTCCGCAGCGCGGAAACCGTTATGCTGTCGACCTTTTTCAGCATGGCACCCATCAATTGGATTTTCTCATCATCATTGGTTTCCAGCAGCATTCCCCGCGTTTTGCCTTCAACCCCGTTAATTGTCAATATGTTAACCTCCAGCATACCGAGCAGGGATGCAATATCCCCGAGCAGACCCGGACGGTTCTTATGTATCTTATACTCCATGTACCATTGTTTCGCTTCCACTTCGACACCCCATCTGACCTTTTCCCATGTTTTCCAATAAAATAAACCTGCAGCCCTTTCGGGTGAGGCTTCCAAAAAATCGCCTTTATTTCATGGGTCACGTTAATGATATATAAAATACATATGAAAAACAAGGTCAACTCTGTAAACATTAGAGAAAAGCCCCCAAATGGGGGCTTTTTCCTAATGTTAAGCGTTTTTCTTGGCTAATTTAACCATCAGCCGGGCAATCGTCTGGCGCTCTTCACGGTTGCCCACTTCCCACAGCTCCTTCAGCGCACGGTTGGAAGCGTTGGCCGGATCGACTTTCTCATCGAGAAAATCACCGATCTCGTAAGCCAGCTTGGCGATGGTGTCTTCGCTCATCCCCATTTTTTCGGCTTGTGCGACGCGTTCCCCAAGAAACTTTTTCCAGGCATCAAAGTTCTTTACTACTGT
Source organism: Paenibacillus sp. SSG-1 (assembly GCF_002224835.1). Taxonomy (NCBI): domain Bacteria; kingdom Bacillati; phylum Bacillota; class Bacilli; order Caryophanales; family Paenibacillaceae; genus Paenibacillus; species Paenibacillus sp. SSG-1. The sequence goes on along the minus strand of NZ_MBRK01000001.1, from coordinate 1,497,954 downwards.
TGACATATTGATAAGTCCTCCCTTTGCTGTGGCGCATGAGATTTGAAATCAACAGTTGTAATATAACCTGTTTGGGGCGCGCCTATGCAGGGAAGACCGTCCTGGCGGCTCAGGTAATCCATCCACCGTTGGGGCTTATTACCTGACCGTTGATGTAGCCGGATTCGGGCAGCGCGAGAAAATAAACGAGGGACGAAATTTCGTCGGGTCTGGCCAGCCGTCCGGCCGGAATTTCATCCTCGAGCATCCGTTTTTCCTCGTCGTCCAAATGGTTCAGCATTTCGGTATCCACCGCGCCCGGAGCTACCGCGTTCACCGTGACGCCAGAAGGGCCAAGTTCTTTGGCAAGCGCTTTGGTAAAAGCGTTAATACCGCCTTTGGTGGTCGAATACAGCACTTCGCAGGAAGCGCCCGAAATCCCCCATACGGAGGATATGTTGATAATGCGGCCGCTCCGCTGGGAAATCATATAGGGCATAAAAGCTTGTGTACACAGAAACATGCCTTTTAAGTTAACGGACATCACTTCGTCCCATTCTTCCTCGGTTACGTCCGAAAGAAGACCGTAGTGAGAGACGCCCGCATTGTTCACCAAAATGTCCGGCAGCAAACCGTGGGTGTCCAGCTTGTCGCGCATGCGCAAAATCTGGTCTTTATCCCGCAAATCGGCGGAGACCGTCATGACCCTGGCTCCGGACTGCATGCAGCGCCGGGCCACGTCATTGGCGGCTTCGTGCGACGAACCGTAGTGGATCACTACGTTCATCCCCACCGCTGCAAAACGCTCGGCGATGGCTGCACCGATGCCGCGGCTCGCCCCGGTGACGAGCACCGTCGTCTCTCCGATCGGCTTATGCAGGCTCTCCTCTCCCCTATGCTGCATTAAGGATTCACCACGACCGATACCGCCAGCTGATCCCAGTCCACATGCTCTTTCAGGCGGTTGTTCACATCGCTGAGCGTAATGGACTCATACAGCTGAATCACGCTGAAGAAGTCGCCGCCGCGGAACTGGTAGCGGGTGAATTCATGCGCGATATTTTCCGGAGAATTCAGCATGCGCAGGTATCCGCCGATTTTTTTCTTGCGGGCACGCTCGAAATCTTCTTCCTTGAAGCCGGATGCCAGAATGCCGTCGACCTCTTCGCGGATCCGGGCAAGAAGCTGATCGGGATCACGGGTGTCTCCGCCCGCGGCCGAAAAGGCATACTGCGGAGAACTGCTGTATTCATGCGAGAAGCTGTCGGAAATCAGGTCCTCGTCGTACAGCTTTTGATACAGCTCCGTACTTGACCCGAACAGCAAATCAAGCATAAGCTTTGTTGTCAGGTCGCGCTTCAGCAGTTCCTTGCCGGTCAGCCCCACTTCTTTTTCCTTAAACCCGAACAGGCATTTCGGCATGGACACCTGCAGCTTGTTAACCCGGCGTTTTTCCGCCACACCGACCGTCTCCGGCTCAAAGATACGCTCGATTTTGCCTTGAGGCGGATAATCTTTCTTCGCCTGGTTGGCGCGGACGAGGTCGAACACTTCTTCCGGCTTTACTCCGCCGACGACGAACAGCAGCATGTTGCTCGGATGATAAAAGGCGTTATAGCAGGTGTACAGCGTCTCCTTCGTAATCGTGCTGATGGATTCCACCGTACCGGCAATATCGATATGCACTGGATGGATTTTATACATCGCTTCGATCAGGCCAAAATAGACGCGCCAGTCAGCGTTATCCTGGTACATGTTGATTTCCTGCCCGATAATCCCCTTTTCCTTGTCGACGTTCTGGTCGGTGAAATAAGGATTTTGCACAAAGTTCACGAGCGTCTCAAGATTCTCTGGAATGTGCTCGGTTGCTGAAAACAGGTACACGGTCTGGTCGAAGCTCGTAAATGCGTTGGCGGATGCGCCGTGGGAGGCAAATGTGGCGAAAATGTCGCCTTCCGGCTCCTCGAACATTTTATGTTCCAGGAAATGGGCGATCCCGTCCGGAACCGATATTTCGTCCTGTCCCTCCACCCGGAAGTGGTTGTCGACAGAACCGTATTTAGTGGCAAACGTCGCATAGGTTTTCTGGAAACCCGGCTTCGGAAGCACGTAGACGTGAAGGCCGTTATCCATCACTTCATAATAGAGAGTCTCCTGCAAATTGTCGTACTGAAGTTTTTCCACCGGCTATTCCTCCTTCTGACCCTTCAGAAAATAAATCGTATCCAAATCAAAAGTCGACGCGGCCGCCTGAACATCCGCGACTTGAATATCTTCCACCTGCTGCAGCAGCTCTTCTCTTGACCGGTCTTTGCCGGAGAATTGACGGTTGAAGTCGTAAGCGATCATTTCAAAAGCCGAATCTTCAATTTCAAGAAGCAGATTCCGGATCATCGCCTTCGTCTGCGACATCTCCAGATCGGTAATGCGCCCGGAGCGCATTTCCTCGAGCTGGCCCTTGATAATATCGAGCGCTTTTTCGTAGTTCTGCACTTCAATGCCGGACTGGATCGTTCCAATTCCCTTGTGCCCGTCATAGCGGGAAGAGCAGTAGTAGGCGAGGCTTGCTTTTTCCCTTACGTTCAAGAACAGCTTGGAATGCGGATATCCGCCCAAAATGCCGTTGTACATTAATGCTGCCGCATAATGATCATCCCCATAAGTGATGGAGGTGCGCAGCCCCAGATTCAGCTTGCCCTGGCTCACTTCCATTTTCTCCACTACGGTACGAGGCACGCCCGACTGGCGCACTGGCGTCTCGGTCTTATACGTAATTCCCGGTTCAGAACCGAGATCAAAGTGCGCGTTGACGAGCTTTTCCACTTCCTCGAGCGTCGTGTCCCCGACCACATACAGGTCCATGCTGGCTTCGCTCAGCCATTTGCGGTACCCGTCGTGCAGGCTCTCCGGCGTAATTTTCTCCAGGTCCTGACGCTGTCCGAGCGCGTGAAGACGGTAAGGCTCGTTGCGGCACATCTCTTCGATACAGCGCTCGGAGGCGTAGCGGATCTTATCATTGACGATGGATTCCAGCTTCTTGCGGACGTTCTCCTTCTCCGCCTGAACGTAAGAACTGCGGAAACGGCCTCCCTCCAAAACGGGACGCGTCACCACTTCGCCGAGAAAAGCAAATGAGGATGCGAGCAGGCTCTCCTGGCTCTTTACGAACGAATCGTTAATTGTGTCCATCCGGAAGTGCACCATCTGGTAGTTGCCTCTTTTATACACATCAAAACCGAAGCCGGCCCCGTACATTTGCTCCAGCTGCTCGCGGAACTGGCGGGTCTCCGGATATGTAACGGTACCCCGGCGGAGTACAAAAGGAGTCAAGGCCGTAGGCGTTACGGTGTCCTCTGCAAGCGGGATGCCTGCGTAGAGCGATATTGCAAACGTCTTAAAGCGTTTCGTCGGCAGAACGTGAATCCGGATCCGCTTGGCGTTTCCATGTTGAAAAGCAGTTGTATTCAAGGTCCAAAACTCCTTTAGCCATGAATTTATAAAGCGTCACGCTTTTGATTAAGTTCCATTCTATACCATTGGAAAGTGAAGAAGCAACCGAAGACAAACCCTCCGGTTGCTGTTTTCCCTCATGCGCAATCTGCTTCGGGGAACGAACGAAGTTACGGTGCCAAACTTACGTTCAATCCTTTTACATGCAGAAAATATGCTGCCCGATCGTCAAGACTTGAGGCCGGGACCAGATCCACTTCGAAGTGGCTGTTTTCGGGTTAAAGTAGTACAGGCATCCGCCGGTTGGATCCCAGCCGTTTAACGCCTGCTGCACCGCTTTGCGGGCCGTTTCGTTCGGCGTGAGATAAATTTGTCCGTCGGCTACCGCCGTGAATGCGCCCGGCTGAAATATAACGCCATGGGGCGTATTCGGAAAGCTTGGCGATTTGACACGGTTCAGTATGACCGCCGCCACGGCAACCTGTCCTTCAAACGGTTCACCGCGGGATTCGCCGTACACCGCATTAGCCATAATTTTCAGATCATTTTCGGACAGGCCCATCGTGTTGGCCGAGGCCATCGGTTCGCTTGTGTTTTTCTGATTGCCGCTTGTGCTCGGTTGTTTGCCGGCGGCGTTTCCGGACTCGGCTGCGGATGGCTGCCAATTTTTGGTGGCATTGTACAGCTTCAGTTTGGTTTTGGCTCCGACCGTTCCGTCCACCTTCATCCCGAATTCGGACTGGAACCATTTGACGGATTTCAACGTGCTCCATCCGTATTGTCCGTCAATCTTTCCGTTATAAAAGCCCAAAAATTTCAGGCGCCCCTGCAGTTCATACACATCCTGGCCTGAGGATCCATACTTTAAAACCGTTGATCCGAATGTAGGTATGGTTTGTTCCGCAGGCTCCACCGCCGCTTTGGACGAAGCTTTGGAATCCGTATGGGGTCTTACACCTGCATAGACCGCCGCAGACAATAGAAACACCAAACCGATGATGATCCATAATTTTGCGTTTTTCATGGGTTAGCTCTACCTTTCTCTTGTGGGTTTGACAGGATGGCTACGGTTATTATGACAACAGGCCCCATTTCCTATACACCCTGCCCAAGAGAAAGAATGTGTACCGCCGATAGAAGCTTTCAAGCGTATTCCCATGCAAATCACCGCCAAAAAGGCCCCTCATGAACGATCATGAGAGGCCTCCAAGGAAGATATAGCACATCCGGCAATAATTACCGGACTATGAGCTTATGCGGTTCTGCTGCTGATACTGCTCCAGGGAGACGAGCACCTCACGCGGTTTGCTTCCCTCGTAAGGTCCGATAATTCCCCGCGCTTCCATCGAATCAATCAAGCGGGCTGCACGGGTATACCCCACCCGCATCCGGCGCTGCAGCAGCGACACGGATGCCTGTTTGGATTCCAGCACGATCTGAACAGCCTGATCGTACAGCTCGTCCAGCTGGTCGTCGGCATCCTGCGACGTTTCCTCCACTTCGGGAACGAGACTTTCATCGTATTTGGCTTCCCCTTGGTCGCGGACATAGTTAACGATGATCTCGACTTCCTGATCGGTCATAAATGCCCCCTGCACGCGGATCGGCTTGGACGCTCCCATCGGCATGAAGAGCATATCCCCGCGGCCCAGCAGCTTCTCGGCGCCCGCCATGTCGAGAATCGTTCGGGAGTCGACCTGGGACGATACCCCGAAAGCGATCCGCGACGGGATATTCGCCTTGATGACACCCGTAATGACGTCGACGGACGGCCGCTGGGTGGCGATGATCAGGTGAATGCCCGCGGCCCGCGCCATTTGGGCGAGGCGGGTGATCGCTTCCTCGACGTCATGCGCGGCGACCATCATCAGGTCGGCCAGCTCGTCGACGATGACCACGATATAAGGCAGCACCGCTGCCGGATTGTCCTTCATCAGGTTGTTATAGCCTTCAATATTGCGCGTGCCGGATTTGGAAAACAGCTCATAGCGCTTTTCCATCTCGACCACGATCTTCTTCAGCGCCAAGGAAGCACGCTTCGGATCGGTCACGACAGGCGCCATCAAATGCGGAATGCCGTTATACACATTCAGCTCGACCATCTTCGGATCGACCATCAGAAATTTCACTTCATCCGGCTTCGCCTTATACAGGATGCTCGTAATGATGCCGTTAATACAGACCGATTTACCGGAACCGGTGGCACCGGCGACGAGCAAATGGGGCATTTTTGCCAGATTGCCGACGATCGTCTGTCCCGAAATGTCCCGGCCGAAAGCGATCGACAGCTTCGACGAGGCGTCTTGAAAGACCGGCGTTTCCATAACTTCGCGCATCGTCACGAGCGAAACCTCATTGTTCGGCACCTCGATGCCGATGGCCGATTTGCCCGGGATCGGCGCCTCCATCCGGATATCCTTCGCGGCCAAAGCCAGCGCGATATCGTCCGTAAGCCCGACAATCCGGCTGACCTTCACGCCGATATCCGGCTGGATTTCGTACCGCGTCACCGCTGGCCCGCGAACGACCTCAAGCACTTTCGCCCGTACGCCGAAGCTCTCCATCGTCGCCTCCAGCTTGCGGGCGGTTTGCTTATAATCGTTCTGATCGCCTGCCTTGCCGCCATTCTGGGGCTTGGAGAGCAGCCTGAAGGGCGGGAGCTTGTACGGCTTCGGCGGAGGCGCAGGCGGGGTCATCGCAAGCTCCAGCGCCTCCGCCGGCTCAGCCGGACTTCCCGCGGATTCTCCCTGGAGATCCGCAGCGGTTGCCGGCACCCCGCCTTCCGGCGTCCCAGCGGTATCCTCATGGAATTCCGTGCTGATGCCTTCAGGCGGAAAAGCGGCCCCGGCAGCTCCGGCGTATGCTTCATCCGATTCCTCCGGATCGACGTTGCCTTCGGATTTCACATGCTCGAAAAAGTCGCGGATGATCGGCGAAGATTCGTTTCGCTTCGGTTCCGGCCACAGCGGCTCCTCGTGCAGGTCGAATGCATCGTTCTCCTCCGGCTCCACCGTCTCGCTGAACCGCCCGCCTGCTGCGGGACGGGTGTCCCTGACCGGTTCAAGAATATCGCTGCCGTCCAGTTCATCATCAGCAAGCGGCGGCTGCGCTTCGTTCTTGGCAAACCTGCTGCCGAACAGCTGGAAGAACACCGGGGCGCTCCGCTTCGGCTTCGGCGGCACGAAATCCTCGTCCAATTCATCCTCATCGTCGTCAGCCGGGAGCGGCTGCGGTTTCTTCTGCCTGGACGAAGCCGCCCGTTTGGAAGCGACCTTGGCCGACTGGCGGCGGTTGTCCATCCGCTTCTGGACATTCTCGCCGGCCTTCACCAGCCTGCTGCGGAAGATTCGCATCAGATCGACATACGACAGATTCGTAATCAGCATAAAGCTGATAATAAACATAACGATCATCATCAGCTTCGAGCCCAAGGTACCAAACAGCCAATAGAGCGCCGCAAACTCGATGGCGCCGATGTAGCCTCCGCTGATGTCCTTATTCAGCATGGAGTGGTCGCCGCGGGCCGATGGCGACAGCAGCGCTCCCTGCAAGTCCGTATGTACCTGGGATAATATGTTCCCGGTGCTCAATGCGCCAACCGGACCCAGTTTCTTTTCCAATGAAGAAATGCTGCTCATAAGTACCAAGGCCAGGATCAACAGCAGAATTCCGCTTCTCCGCGTATTCCACCGTTTCGGCCATTTTCGCTGAATCATGACGCTGAGGCCCAAGTAGATTCCCACCAGGGGGATCACAAAATAAAACCGCCCTAACAGCAGTCCGAACATTTTGGATAATGACCACCCTACCGTCGCTTCACCGGATAAGGCGATAACGGAAAGGGTGATCAGTATAATTCCGTATATTTCGTATTTCAGCACATTGGTCAGTACTGCCTTCTTCTTCTTTCTTCGCTTAGCCAAAATGTCACCCCCGGCCAATATTATACCATATAATACCGTGGGGCACCTATGTTCTGTTTCTGCTGCTAAAGGTCCATTTTACAGTGTCGGAATGTAGCGTATTACCTGTCCTGGGGCAAACGCCGGGTTGAGGTACGATTCAAGCGGGCAGTCGAGCAGCCGGACGATTTCGGCCCGGCCCGCATCAAGCGGTTTGACTTCCATCAGGACGCCCTGCAGCCTTACCTCCGCCGTTTGGACAGGGGTAAAGCCCTCCTCCCACACAGCATCAAGCGGCATAATGGTATGAAGCGTCATTGAGTAATCCCCTCCGCCTCAATCGGTTGTTTACGCTCATCGATCAGCTTGTTCAGCTTGGCCAGAGCCTGGCCTATGCCTCCTACTTCGTCCATCAGGCCGTATTTGACGGCATCCAGTCCGCCCACCGCCGTACCGATATCCCGGTTCAGCTCGCCGGTGCGGAACATTAATTCCTTAAACCGCTCCTCCGTAATCCGCGAATGGGAGGTGACGAAGCGGACGACGCGCTCCTGCATTTTCTCCATATATTCGAACGTCTGCGGCACACCGATCACAAGTCCGTTCAGGCGGATCGGGTGAATGGTCATGGTGGCGCTCTCGGCGATAAGCGAGTACGTCGAAGCTACCGCGATCGGCACACCGATGCTGTGCCCGCCCCCGACGACGACGGTGACGGTAGGCTTGGTAAGGGACGTGATCATTTCGGCGATGGCCAGTCCAGCCTCCACATCACCGCCTACTGTATTGAGAATAATCATAATTCCGTCCACCTGTTTGCTTTGCTCCGCAGCAACCAGCTGGGGAATAATGTGCTCGTATTTCGTCGTTTTGTTCTGCGGCGGAAGGACCAGATGCCCTTCGATTTGCCCGATGATCGTCAGGCAAAAAATGTTCGACTCGGTTCCCTGCGGCACGTTCATTTGTCCCAGCTGCTTCAGCGTATCCAATGCCGTCGGTTCCGGGTTTACAGCAGGGGCTTGTTCCGGCGCCTCCGTTTCGCTCATCGGCGCACGGCGTGTATTTTGTGTCATCATGTCCTCGTCCTTTCCTAACCATATAATTTCCTGTCATTGTAGTATGGTGGAGGAAAGACATGAATTATACCGAAAAAATAACCCTATTCACAGAGCCTATGCCCGGCCGTCTCTTCAGGTTCCAGTTCCTTTCAGAATCTCCTATTATATCGTCATTAAACGACAAAAAGCCCCCTTCCGCAGGAAACCGTCCAATATTGCCTGCGGAAAGGGGGCGACTGTGTGCTGTTCAAGACGCTGGTTTATTCAATTGATTACACTTCCATGATGATCGGCAGAATCATCGGTCTGCGGCGGGTCTGCTCATAGAGGAACCGGCCCAGTGCATCCTTCACGCCTGTCTTCAAGGAAGCCCATTCATTAACATTTTCACTCATCAATTTCTGCAGTGTACTGGAAACAATGCGGTTCGCTTCATCCAACAGCCCTTCCGATTCGCGAACATATACGAATCCTCTGGAGATAATGTCCGGTCCGGACATGATCGTGCCGTCTTGTTTGCTCAGCGTAACGACTACAACCAGAATTCCGTCCTGTGACAGCAGTTTACGGTCGCGGAGGACGATGTTGCCAACGTCTCCAACGCCCAATCCGTCAATCAGCACGTTGCCAGCTGTTACTTTACCGGCTTTACGGGCAGATCCGTTCTGGATTTCGACGATCTCGCCGATATCCGTAATAAAGATATTGTCCGGATCTACGCCGACAGACTCGGCCAGCAGTGCGTGACGGCGCTGCATGCGGTACTCACCGTGGATCGGGATGAAGAATTTCGGCTTCATTAAATTCAGCATGAGCTTCAATTCTTCCTGACTGCCGTGACCCGATACGTGTACTCCGGAATTCGAACCGCTGTAGATGACATCCGCTCCGAGACGGAACAGCTCGTCGATCGTACGGCCGACATATTTCTCATTTCCCGGTACCGGTGTAGCGGCAATGATAACGGTATCACCCGGCAGAATATCAACCTTGCGGTGTGTGGAACGGGCCATCCGCGTCAATGCGGACATTGGCTCTCCTTGGCTGCCTGTGCACAATACGACGACGCGGTCAGCGGCCATCTTGTTAACTTCTTCAGGCTCGATCAGCATGCCGTCCGGCACGTGAAGGTATCCAAGCTCGGCTGCGATGGAAACGACGTTTACCATGCTGCGTCCGATGACGGTAATTTTCCGTCCTGTGGATTCCGCCGCATTGACCACCTGCTGAATCCGGTGAACATTCGAAGCAAAAGTAGCGATAACTACGCGCTGGGATGATTTCCGGAAAATATCTTCAAGGACGACACCCACGTTTTTCTCCGATGGCGTGAAGCCCGGTTTCTCAGCATTGGTACTATCCGACAGAAGCGCCAATACGCCTTCTTCTCCAATAGCGGCCATCCGCTGCAAGTTCGCATATTGTCCGTTAACCGGCGTATGATCGAACTTAAAGTCGCCTGTATGAACCACGTTGCCTTCCGGCGTTGAGATGCAAATCCCGACCGAATCCGGAATACTGTGGTTGGTTCTGAAGAACGTTGCTTTCAGCGTGGAGCCGAGCGCCACTTCGGAATCTTCGTGAATCAGAATCCGCTTCGTTTCGCCAAGGAGATTGGCTTCTTTCAGCTTGTTCTCCACCAGGCCAAGCGTCAGCTTGGTTCCGTATACAGGAACGTTCAGATGCTTCAGCACGTAAGGCAATCCACCGATGTGATCCTCGTGTCCGTGCGTCAGCAAAATGCCTCTCACCTTGTCACGATTCTCCGTCAGGTAGGAAATATCGGGAATGACGATATCGATCCCGAGCATGTCCTCCTCTGGAAACTTCAATCCGGCATCTACGACTACGATGTCATTGCCGTATTGGATGACATACATGTTTTTCCCGATTTCACCGACGCCGCCCAACGCGAAAATCGCCAATTTATCGTTATTATTTTTTTTAGACAAATGAATCTAACCCTCCTATGGTTTTGGACGTCGTACCATTTAATATTTATATTTCAAAAATATACCGCACCCAGTCACTTGACCTCATTATACATGATAAAAAAGTCAAAACACAAGTCACCCTGAAAGTAGGCATTAGAGTTCCCCAAATCCATGCTGTTTATTTGAAATATCCTTATGGAGAAAAAGCCCGTTCGAAAGCAGCGTCCCTGCTTAGGCCTTAACCCAAAGGCATGCATCCTAAACACAAAAAAACAGCGCCCTGGTAAGGACGCTGTTTCTGTCAGCTTATAAGAGGATTCAATTATTCCGCAAGCGAATGAACCAACCGTTCGATAAATTCCGCTTCTTTTTCATTCGGTCCGATGAGCGGAAGCCTTACGCCTCCGACGGAGTGACCCAACAAATTGAGCGCATACTTGACAGCAGCCGGATTCGGCAGCGGAGTCGGGGACTCAAACAGGCCCTTGAATACAGGAAACAGCTTCTGGTGAAGCCGTGCGGCCTGCACCTGCTCACCTTCCAAATAGGCCGTAATCATGTCCTTCATGGAAGCGCCGATAATATGTCCGGCCACGCTCACGATACCGTATGCTCCTACGGCCATAGCCGGCAGACCCGATGCATCGTCACCGGAATAAACCCGGAAATGCGCCGGCGCCCCGGCTGCGATCTGGGTTACCTGCTCGAGCGAAGCACATTCCTTGGTGGCGACCACGTTCGGAATTTCAGCCAGTCTAAGCGTCGTTTCGGTGCTCAGGCCTACGACGGTCCGTCCAGGGACGTTATACAGCATAACCGGCAGTTTCGTGCTGCGGGCAATGGCTTCGAAATGACGGTACAACCCCTCCTGGTTCGGCTTGTTGTAATAAGGCACAACGAGCAAAACGCCATCGACCCCAAGCTTCTCGGCTTCCTGGGTCAGATGGATCGAATGCGCGGTGCTGTTACTGCCGGTACCGGCAATAATTTTGCAGCGCCCTTTGGCATGGTCTACCGCAAATTCGAACAGCTTGAGCTTTTCTTCCTCCGTCAGCGTCGGGGACTCACCGGTCGTTCCGCAGACAACCAGTGATTCGGACCGCTGGTCCTCAATTAAGTAATCGATCAGCTTGGCGGTTTCTGTCCAGTTCACATTTCCCTGCTCATCAAAGGGAGTCACCATGGCCGTAATCAACCTACCGAAATCCATCTTGTACAACCTCCTAATAGGACGTAAAAGTGCGTTTTCCAGATTTATGACTACCGATGCAGCTCGAATTTGGCGTGCAGCGCCCGAAGAGACTGTACCATATCCTCTTTTTTCACCAGCACCCATATGGTCGTATTCGAATCTGCCGACTGCAGAATTTGGATATTTTGTTCACTTAGGGATTCGACGATTTTGGCCATGATTCCCGGCACTCCGTTGATCCCGCCTCCGATGACGGAAACCTTGGCGCAGCCGGAAAGGCTCTTAGGCCGGAATCCCAATTCCTGAAGCACCCGGATCGCTTTCTCCGAATCATGGTCAAAAACGGTATAGACCGCTCCTGTCGGGGTAACATTAATAAAATCGACGCTGATGGAATTTTCAGCCATGGCTTTAAACACTCTGAGCTGAAGATTATCTCCTTCGTTCTCGCATTCCACCGTGATTTGAGTGACGTTGCTCACGTAGGCGATTCCCGTCACATACCGGTCCATGAAGCCCAGCTGAACGTCCCTGAAGCCTTCCGGCTGGGTAACCAGCGTTCCTTCATCTTCCGAAAAGGTGGACCGCACCCGCACCGGCACATGCGCCTGCATCGCAATTTCAACGGCTCTCGGGTGGATAACCTTGGCTCCGTATTGGGCCATGTTGCAAATTTCAGCGTAACTTACGACGGAGAGCGGTTTGGCGTCTTCGACGATCCGGGGATCAGCTGTCAGAATCCCGTTGACGTCCGTGTAGATGTCAACCATTTCGGCACGCAGCGCCGCACCCAGCGCCGTTGCCGAAGTATCGCTTCCGCCCCGCCCCAAAGTGGTAAAGTCCCCGGTTTCGGTCTGACCCTGAAAACCGGTGACGACGACCACCTGATGCGTTTCGAGCTCCTTCACAATCCGCTCCGGACGGACGTCCTTAATCCGCGCGTTGCCGTATTGATCATCGGTGACAAATCCGGCCTGAGCCCCGGTCAGCACCGTGGAGGTGATGCCTTCATCCTCCAGTAGGCTGCACAGCGTGGCAGCCGATATGATTTCACCGCAGCACAGCAGTAAATCCCGCTCACGCGACGGAAGAGCGTTCCCGTTCTGGGATACCCAGTCCAGGAGCGTGTCTGTCGCATACGGCTCCCCCTTGCGTCCCATGGCGGAAACGACGACAACAAGCTGATAACCGTTGTCCAGTTCGCGTCTAATGTGCTTGATGACGAGTTCCCTTGCTTGCGGAGTCGACAAAGATGTACCGCCGAATTTCTGTACTAAGATGCTCATTTCAATTCCCCCATGCTAGATAAGAACGGCAGAACGTTTAGCTGCGTCGATTTCCTGTGACGTGTACAGCCGTGTCGGCTGTACCCTTCCTCAGAGCCAAAGCATGAACACATGCCTTTGGCCAGCAGTTCGTAATCGCAGCCTAGTTTCCTGTTCCCGCCCGAATCGGCATCCTCACAAGATCCGGTGCCGCATCCAACCGGGATAAGCAAAACAGGCTGCGATCACTTCGATCGAGTCGTCCTACATTTACTATTTGGTCTCTACGACCATTTGGTTCATTCAACTTATGTCCTGTACACTGATATTTATCCGATTACGGCGGCCCGGAATAAACGATGCAAACAGCCCCGTGTCTTACGGCATGGGGCGCAAAATTACCGCCCGCAGCATCTGCTTGGGGCTGGACAATGCAGTTTCGGGTGCCGGAACTCGAAACGAATGCAGCCGATCTGGATTACGCGGAAAACATGCGTTGAATCAGCATAGGCTGCAGTTGTCTTCCTTCAAGAGCCGCATCGCACGCTTCGGGGATCAGCTCCATGTTCGCAACCAGCGAATTGGGCTTCTGCACCGGATTATCCTGACCGAACGGAACAAAATAAATGTTCTTGGTCACAAGCAGCTTGGCGATATTCGCTGCGTTTAATCCCAATCCGTCATTGGTGGAAATCGCCAGCACCAGCGGACGCAAATTCCGCATTTGTGCCTTGGCGGCCATCAAGACAGGACTGTCCGTAATGGCATTGGCCAGCTTGCTTGTCGTATTGCCCGTGCAAGGCGCAATGACCAGCACGTCGAGCAGTTTGGACGGTCCCAGAGGCTCCGCATCCACAATTGAGGTGATGATGTCGCTCCCCGTGATGTTCTTCAGCTGTTCCAGCCAGCTCGCGGATGTGCCGAAGCGGGTGTCCGTTACCTGCACCGAATTGGATACAATCGGCACCACTTTGGCACCGGCGTCCATAAATCGTTGAATCTGCGGCATAATTTCAGCAAGCGTACAATGTGAACCCGTAATCGCATAACCTACCGTTTTACCCTGCAAGTTCATTCCCCATCCCCCCGAATCTTGATCTCGTCCGAAATCAACTGTACCAAAGCATTGGCAATAATCATTCCAGCTGTTTTGGGAGCTACGATTCCAGGTAATCCGGGAGCCAGCAAGGCCTTAATACCCCGCTTCTCCGCATACCGGAAATCACATCCTCCGGGAGCCGAAGCAAGGTCAATAATGACGGCGCTTTGGGGCATTCTTGACAGGATTTGCGCTGTGACTATCATAGTCGGAATCGTGTTAAAAATCAAGTCGACACTTCGCACATGATCCTCCAAATCCCTTGTCAGGAAAGGCTCCCAGCCCATGACCTCCGCTCTGGCAAAATCCTTTTCCGACCTGACGCCGGCCCTCACCTTCGCCCCGAGTCCCTGCAGGCTTTTCGCCATCGTAAACCCGGTTCTACCCAATCCCAGCACAATACAATCCGAACCGTGGATCGTAAACGGCGTATTCTGGATTGCCATCACCAGTGCGCCTTCCGCCGTTGGGATGGAATTAAAAATGGCAACATCATCCCGGTCCAGCAGTTCCAACAGGCGTACCTCGTGGCTTGCGCATAGGCTGCGCAGATAGGGTTTGGCCATTCCCGTATAAACGGTACAATGCGACGGAAGAGCGGCCAAATGCTCATCCAGCAGCTTTAAGGACTCTCCAGAATATGGCGTCTGGATCGCTCCTGTATCATCACACCCGACAACAGGCAGCACGAGAACGTCTGCCGCAGAAAGCAGTTCAGAAGAGAGGCGTTCCCACGAGACTCCCAGGACCCTTTCATTCAGCTTGTCGAATCCGACCACGCTGACGGTGGCATCCATCTCCGAACATTTACGGATCACCTCGATCTGCCGTGCATCCCCGCCTAGGAACACAATATGAACTCCAGTCAGCACAAGGATGTCACTCCTTTCAAAAACACTGTTATGAATCCATCATATGCCGCTGCCTAAGGAGGGGTGAAAGACGCCCGTCAAATAAAAAACGTCTGTAGGCTCACTGTTCAGGAAGCCGGACCGCATGTAGCAGCAATTTCGCTTGCGGTATAGGAAGCAGGGTCTCTGAAGCCTATATTTCCTTCTATGTAAAAAAGCCTGGAGACCGAACCCTTTCGGGAACGAACTCCAGGCTGTATTGAACTATAAATTATTTGCCGGTGTGTCCGAATCCGCCCTCACCGCGAACGGTTTCGGACAGCACGTCCACCTGCTCAAACGTCACCTGCGGCACTTCCATGAACACCATTTGGGCGATGCGCTCGTTTCGGGTGATCGCAAAAGGCTCCTGGCCGAGGTTGATCAGCAGCACCTTGATTTCCCCGCGGTAATCGGCGTCGATCGTTCCCGGCGTATTAAGGCAGGTGATACCGTGCTTCAGCGCCAGCCCGCTTCTCGGGCGAATTTGTGCTTCCAGCCCGTCGGGCATGGCGATGGCAAACCCGGTCGGGATGAGCCTGCGCTCCCCCGGCTGGAGGACGACTTCTTCTTCAACGGCGGCGTACAGGTCATAGCCGGAGGCGGAGCCGGACATTTTCTCCGGCAGCCGCACATCCTCGTGACCCGGCAATTTATGAATTTGTACGTAGTGTGACAAAATCGTCCCTCCTTAACCCAGCAATGGCGCGGTCCGTCGATCCGACCATCGCCAGCGCGAACGGCTGGCTGAACATCCGGTCCAGCACCGCGTTCACGTCGTTCATCGTCACGTTTTCGATCTTTTCGATCATGTCATCGAGCGAAAAATGCTTGCCCAGCATCAGCTCGTTTTTGCCGAGCCGGTTCATACGGCTTCCAGTGCCCTCAAGGCTCAGGATCAGACTGCCCTTCAGCTGCTCCTTGCCTTTCCGGAGTTCGTCCTCGGTCATCCCGTGTACGGCCACATCCGCCAGCACCTCTTTGGTTAAGCCCATGACCTCATTGGTTTGCTTCGGCGCGGTTCCGGCATAGATCGTAAACAAACCGCTGTCTTCGTTGGAGCTGTGGTAGGAATATACCGAATAAGCGAGTCCCCGCTTTTCCCGGATTTCCTGGAACAACCGCGAGCTCATCCCGCCGCCGATGCTGTTATTGAGCAGAATCATGGCATACTGAAGCGGATCGTGAATCGAGCATCCCGGGAAGGACAGGCAGATATGATTCTGCTCCGTCTTCTTTTTATGATACAAGATCCCGCTCTGGAATGAAGGCACGGTCAATTCGCTCACCCGCCCGCTGGTTTGGAAACCGCCGAAATGGCGTTCCAGCAGCTCCACAATGTTATCGTCAATGTTACCTGCCACGCTGATGACGGTGTTCTCGATCGTATAGTGGTCATCCATGTAGGCGCGAAGGTCGGAAGATCCCATGCTTTCCAGCTGTTCCTTCGTTCCCAGAATCGGATAGGCGAGCGGATGATCCCCGTAGACCGCCTTAGCCATCAGGTCGTGCACCATGTCGTCCGGCGTATCTTCGTACATCGAAATCTCTTCCAGAATGACGTTCTTCTCCTTGGCCAGCTCCTCACCGTCCAGCTTGGAACGGAAGAACATATCGGCGAGCACGTCTACGGCGATCGGCAGATGCTCATCCAGCACCTTGGCATAAAAACAGGTATATTCCTTAGAAGTAAAGGCATTCACATTGCCGCCAATGGCATCGAATTCCTCGGCAATCGCCTTGGCGTCAAACCGTTCAGTCCCTTTAAACAGCATGTGCTCGATAAAATGGGAAATGCCGTTGTTGGCCAAGGTTTCGTGGCGGGAGCCTGTCTTTACCCAAATGCCAAAGGAAACCGACCGCATCGTCGGAATTTTCTCCATGACTACTCTAAGGCCGTTGCTTAAGTTTATTTTTTTCACGCGAGAGGCCCTCCTAAAATTAATCCAATGAACCTCCAGGCTGCCCCTGTCCAGTTCTAACTAGTAATCCGTTCTTCATGCAAATGATGGCCGAGCCGTAACTTTCCTGACTAAAGCCAGCGCAATCCCTATCCTATCAAAAAAAGCCGTCTCACTCAACCTTGGGCGCCGTGACTCTCTCGGGGGACAGCGTCTGGCTGACCGTACCCAGTACAAGGCCTCTCGCCTTGATCACCCGGATCATGCCCTTCAGCGCCTGGGAGGAGGAGGAGGTCGGATGCATCAGAATCAAGGTGCCCGGCTCCACTTTGGCCGAGATCTTGTTGACGATGGAATCCGGTGAAGGCTTCCGCCAATCCACCGTGTCCAGTGTCCACAGAACCGTCTTCAGGCCGAGGCTGGCGGCGATTTGGACTGTCTGCTGATTAAAATCTCCGGAAGGCGGGGCAAACCACTTGTTCGTCACACCCAGTGTATCCTTCAGCAGCTGCTGGGTTTTACTGATTTCGAGCGTGGCCCGTTCGCGGCTCAGCTGGCTCATGTTGGGGTGCGTATACGCATGGTTCTCCAGCTCATGCCCCCGCTTTTGGATCTCCTTGGCCATCTCCGGATTTTTCTTCAACCAGCTTCCGTCAAAAAAGAAGGTTGCCTTTACGTTCTCCGCATCCAGCGTATCGAGCATCGGAACGATGTACTCGTCCCCCCACGCGACGTTAATCATCAGGGAAACCATCGGCTTTTTCGGGTTCCCTTTATAAATCGGTTCAGCCGCCAAATCGCCCAGGTTCACCTTGGGGGGAATTTGACGGTACACATATGTAATCGGAGCCGTGGCTCCCTGGGCCTTAGCCCGCTTATAGGTCTCGTCTACGTCGATCTCCAGGCCGTTGTACCCCGGAATGGCCTTCCAGACGCGGTCCACGACCGCATCCACCGGTAGAATCCTCGTGGCCTCGGCCTTCTCCTGAATCTGCTTGTACAGCGGATCCAGCTGCTTCTCGTCCGTCTGGGGCTCAAACGCGGTTTGAGCAGTCAGGTGGTGCCGTACGTCCTGAAAATAGTCCCCGACCGCACCGGTCTGCGCGAGCCCGACGATGGTGGCAAAACAGGCAAGCACGATGGCTGTCCGTCTCCCGTTCATTTTTCCGCTCATCTCCCTTAACATACTTTGTCCCATCATATGAAGGGACGAGCGGGATTATGAATGGAGGCCGCGAGAGAGCGTCCGGAGGTTTTGACCGCATTCAAAGGTAATTTTTCTTGCAATATCAGAGGCAATGGCTTTGGAGTATATCCATTCTGGTCTCATAAGAAAAAGTCTATCGAAGCACCTCCAGAGAAGACAGACCGCGTTTAAAGGTGTTTTTTCTTGCAATATCCGGAGGCAATGGCTCTGGAGTTTATACTATCTGATATTATAAGAAAAGCGTCTATCGAAGCACCTTCAAAGAAGACAGACCGCGTTTAAAGGTGTTTTTTCTTGCAATATCAGGAGGCAATGGCTCTAGAGTTTATACTATCTGATATTATAAGAAAAGCGTCTATCGAAGCACCTTCAAAGAAGACAGACCGCGTTAAAAGGTGTTTTTTCTTGCAATATCAGGAGGCAATGGCTCTGGAGATTATACATTCTGATCTCATAAAAAAAGAGCCAGAAGTGAGTACTTTCTGTCTCTTAGACTGCATATGGTAGCAAGCGTGGCTTCTTGACGAAGCCGCTCCGCTTGATTTAAGCCTTGGATTCTGCAACCAATACCGCTTTGCGCGACAGGTTGATACGCCCCTGCTGGTCGATCTCGGTCACTTTGACGGTGATCGTATCTCCGACATTCACGACGTCCTCAACTTTGCCGACACGCTCGGTCGAGAGCTGAGAAATGTGCACAAGTCCCTCTTTATTCGGAAGCACTTCGACGAATGCGCCGAATTTCTCGACCCGTTTGACGGTGCCGACATAAATTTCGCCGACTTCGACTTCACGGACGATGCCTTCAATAATAGAGCGGGCTTTCTGGTTCATTTCCTCATTGGACGATGCGATGAAGACGCGTCCGTCCTGCTCGATGTCGATCTTCACGCCGGTTTCCTCGATGATCTTGTTGATGATCTTGCCGCCTGCGCCGATCACGTCGCGGATCTTGTCCGGATTGATGTTCATGACGATGATCTTCGGAGCATATGGAGACAACGTCTCTCTTGGCTTCTGGATCGCTTCCATCATTTTGCTCAGGATAAACATCCGGCCTTCTTTGGCCTGCTTCAGAGCGTCGTTCAAAATCTGGCGGTCAATGCCGGCAATTTTGATGTCCATCTGAATGGCGGTTACCCCTTCAGCCGTACCGGCCACTTTGAAGTCCATATCGCCCAGATGGTCTTCCATCCCCTGAATATCCGTCAGAATGGATACATGCTCTCCGTCTTTAATCAGACCCATGGCTACGCCGGCAACCGGCGCCTTAATCGGTACCCCGGCATCCATCATGGCCAGCGTGCTTGCGCAAATACTTGCCTGGGATGTAGAACCGTTCGACTCCAGCACTTCGGAAACGAGACGAATCGTGTACGGGAACTCGGTCTCCGATGGAATGACCTTCGACAGAGCGCGTTCACCCAGCGCGCCGTGGCCGATTTCGCGGCGTCCCGGTGCACGAAGCGGACGAGCTTCGCCTACGCTGAACGGAGGGAAGTTATAATGGTGCATAAAGCGTTTGGTTTCCTGCAAATCGATGCCGTCCAGAATTTGCACGTCACCGAGCGCACCCAACGTACATACGCTGAGAGCCTGGGTTTGACCACGAGTGAACAAGCCTGTACCATGCGTGCGCGGCAGAATGCTCGTATCGCATTCGATCGGACGGATCTCGTCCAGACCCCGGCCGTCAGGACGGACTTTATCGTGGGTGATCAGGCGTCTTACTTCTTCTTTGACAATATCATGCAGCACTTCTTTGACATCTTTCAAGAGCTCAGGCGTCTCTATGTATTTTTGTTCAAAGAAAGTTACCGTTTCTTCGTTGATCGCATCGATCGCATCCTGGCGCGCATGCTTCTCGGCAATGCGTACCGCTTCTACGAGGCGCTGTGCAGCGAATTCGCGTACTTCGGCATTAACCTGAGCGTCAACCGCATGAAGCTTCACTTCCATTTTCGGTTTGCCGGCTTTTTGCGTCAGTTCGTCAATGACGGACACGATCTTTTTGATTTCCTCGTGACCGAACATAATTGCTTCCAGCATCGTTTCCTCAGGAACCTCGTTCGCCTCGGCTTCAACCATCATGATGGCGTCTCTGGTGCCTGCGACGACCAGGTAAATGTCACTTTTCTCCTGCTGCGCGATGTCCGGATTAATAATAAATTGTCCGTCTACGCGTCCTACGATGACACCGCCGATCGGTCCGTCAAACGGCACGTCCGAAATGCTCAGCGCTGCGGAAGTACCGATCATGGCCGCAATATCCGGCGAGCAGTCCTGATCCACGCTCATGACAAGGTTCAGCACCTGCACATCGTTACGGAAGCCTTCCGGGAACAGCGGACGAATCGGACGGTCGGTCAGACGGCTGGCCAGAATGGCCTTCTCGCTCGGTCTGCCTTCCCGTTTGATAAAGCCGCCCGGGATTTTACCTACGGCATACAATCTTTCTTCATAGTTTACAGTCAGCGGAAAAAAGTCCAGATCCTTCGGTTCGCTGGAGGCGGTCACTGTACAAAGTACGGCCGTTTCCCCGTAGCGGACCATCACGGCGGCGTTAGCCTGCTTCGCGAGGCGTCCGGTCTCCATGACCAAGGTTCTGCCGCCCAACTGCATTTCAACACGACTTTCCATGAAATCCCTCCTTTATTACTCAATCAGTATTCCCCAGATGGGGATAATTCATATAGTCCTGCATAAAAAGCAACCCGGTTGCCCCGCTGTCACTCCTAGAAGGACAAACGGTGAACAACCAGGCTGCTTTCCGTAGAACAATATGGATTATTAACGACGCAATCCAAGTTTTTCAATCAGAGCGCTATAGCGTTTAACATCCTTGTTTTTCAAGTATGCCAACAGCTTACGGCGTTGACCGACCATTTTCAAAAGACCGCGACGGGAATGATGATCCTTCTTGTGCGTACGCAGGTGGTCTGTCAAATTAACGATGTTCTCCGTAAGGATAGCAATTTGCACTTCAGGAGATCCTGTATCGGACTCATGAGTTTTGTGCTCTTCGATCAGTTGTTGTTTGCGTTCTTGAGTCAATGCCATCCTGTTCACCTCCTTAACATAAATAATCGCCGTTAGCCTAGAAACCGTCGGTGAGATCGTGTATCCAAGCTAAGGTTTCCTTCAGCCCATGGGCATCCAGCAACGTTTATCAGTATAGCATACTTCACCGGCAAAAGTAAATGTTCGCCAGCGCGTAAGCTTTAGCGGCCCGACTTCAAAAGTTCTCTGGCGCGATCCGCGTCCGCCTGGATCTGGGCGATGAGTTCCGGTACGGAAGGAAACTTCCGCTCATTCCGGATAAAATGGACCAGCTCCACCGAGACATGCTCGCCGTAAATTTCCCGGTCAAAGTCAAACAAGTGAACCTCAAAGCTTGGCACCGTTTCGTTCTCATGAAACGTCGGTTTAACCCCCACATTCATGACGCCGGGAAAAATCCTTCCGTTCAAAAAGGCTCGTACCGCGTAGACACCCTTAACCGGAATGACGAACTTATCGTCCAGTTTCAGGTTGGCCGTCGGAAAACCGATGGTACGGCCGCGTTTTTCTCCGCCGACAACGGTTCCGCGCAGCCGGTAGCTGCGGCCGAGCAGACGGCCGGCCCGCTCCAGGTCACCCCTTTGCAGCGCTTTGCGAATTTCCGTACTGCTGACCTTGCCGCCTTCCAGTTCGAACGGCGGGATGACTTCGACGTTCAGCCGGCCGTCCCCCAGCAGGCGAAGCATCTCGGCATTGCCTTCCCCCTTGTGGCCAAAGCGGAAATCGAAACCGACCACGGCCGCCTCGATGCCCAAGGGAAACAGCACACCTTCCACAAATTCCTGCGGACTTACATGGGAAAAGGAATCGTTAAACTCAACGACGTATACGATATCGACCCCCAGGCCGGCCAGCAGCTCCTGCTTCTCCTGCAGGGGCGTCAGGCTGCCCTCGTAGTCCCCTTTCTTCATCACGTCCTTCGGATGCGGATGGAATGTCATGACTGCCGAAGGGATGTGCTTGCCCTTTGCCAGATTCACCGCAGAAGAGATGACGCTGGCATGACCAAGGTGCACTCCGTCGAACTGTCCGATGGCTGCGACCTGCGGCTGGGTATGCTCCCGGATGACCTCCGCAGGCAGCGGGTACGATAAATATACGGTCTTCACTGTTCTTTCACCTGCAATTCCATAGATAATCATTATGACTCTGGCAGAAATACCTTGACCGGAGCGATGGCCCCCGTCTCTGCCTGTTTTTCGAAAATGCCGAGAAACGTTCCCTTTGGATCATACAGTCGTATGCATCCGGGCAGCATGACCTCCGGCGTTACCGCTCTGCCCGAGAGCCTCTGACCCTGCAAGGCGGCTGCCGCCTTGTCCTCGGCTACGGTATGTGCCGGAAGATGCCGGACCGCTTCGTCGACCGGAATCAAATGCTCGTCCAGCTCACCCGTCGCCGTCAGGCGCTCGATATCTTCGAGCGTGAGGCACTTCGAAGCGGGAATTCCTGCCGACATCGTGCGCTCCAGCTTCACCATCGTTGACGGCAGATGCAGAGCCCGCCCGATATCTACGCATAACGTCCGAATGTACGTCCCCTTGGAGCACAGAACCCGAAAGGAAATGTCCAGATAAGGCCCTTGCCAGGCCGAGCCGGTCATTTCAATTTCGTGAATCGTCACCTCGCGGCTTTTGCGCTCAACCGTCTTGCCCTCCCGGGCCAGCTCGTAGAGCCGTTTGCCTCCGACCTTGACCGCAGAGTACATGGGGGGCACCTGGGAAATCGTCCCTTCAAAAGAGCGGAGCACCTTCTCCACATCTTCCGGCGTGACATGGACCTCGTCCACAGATTCCGTGACCGTACCGGTCAAATCCTCAGTATCGGTGGCAATGCCCAGCCGCAGGGTAGCTGCATATTCCTTCGGAAGCTCCTGCATGTACTCCACCACCCGGGTCGCCCGGCCAAGGCAGAGCGGCAGAACACCGGTAACTTCGGGATCCAAGGTTCCGGTGTGCCCAATCCGCTTCATTTTCAATATACGGCGCGCCTTGGCAACGACATCGTGCGAAGTCATCCCCGCCGGCTTGTCGATGGCCAATACACCTTCTAAGCTGCTCATAAAAATTGTCTCACCCGTTCTATAACCTGAGGAATAATCGTATCCAATGTTCCTTCGATCCGGCACCCCGCTGCGCGGACATGCCCGCCGCCACCAAACGTCTGCGCCAGGGCAGCCACGTCAACTTTACCTGCAGAACGCATGCTTACTTTGACCGCTTGGTCATTGATCACTTTGAATAAAATGCCGACCTCGACGCCCTGAATATTCCGCGGATAGTTCACGATTCCTTCCAGGTCATCGTTGGCCGCGCCGGCTTCCACCATATGCTCGGGAGTGACGTATACCCAGCTGATTTTGCCGTCCGGCGTCATCTCGAGTGTATTCAACGCTTTGACCAGCACTTTCATCTGGGGCAGGGTCATTGCTTCAAGCAGGGTCTCCGACAGCTCCGGCCCGTTGACCCCATAGCCGAGCAGCTCGGAAGCCGCCGCCATCACTTTAGGGGACGTATTGGAATAACGGAAACCGCCGGTGTCCGTCAGCAGCCCGGTGTAGATCGCGGTCGCAATCTCCTTCGTCCATTGAAATCCGAAAGCATGGATCAGGTCATACAAAATTTCGGCTGTCGCCGCAGCGTCCGGCTTAATCAGCGTCGTGCTCCCGTAGCCGTTGTTGGTCGGGTGATGATCGATGTTCAAGATCAAGGCATCCGGAGCGAAGCATTGCTGCGTCAATCCCACTCTCCCAAAATCGGCGCAATCCACACAAATGACATGCTTGAATGAACGTTCCGGTGGATGAAGCTCCATATTCACGATCTGCTCTGACAGGCATAAAAATTTCATCCGTTCAGGAATCGGCCCTTCATTGATCAGAGTAAATTTTTTGCCCAGACATGAGAGAAGCCAGCCCACGGCAACTGTGGAACTGACTGCATCTCCGTCCGGCTGAATATGAGACACTACAAGATAATCATCATGCGTCAGCAAAAACTCCTTTGCCTGCTCAAGCGATTGTTCATAGGTCTGCATTGGCCGTCTCCTTTAAATCTTTTATTTAGTTATCTTCGTTTTTTCCGATTTCACCGAGGAGCTTCTCGATGTGACTGCCATACGCGATGGATTCGTCAAACTTAAAAATCAGCTCCGGGGTATGGCGCAGCCGGACTCGCTTGCCGAGCTCCGAGCGGAGAAAGCCGTTCGCCTTCTCCAGAGCCTTCAGCGTGTTGTTCTTCTGCTCGTTATCCCCCAGAACGCTTAAATAAACTTTCGCCTGCGACAAATCGTTCGTCACATCCACACCGGTTACGGTAACGAAACCGATGCGCGGGTCCTTCAGTTCGCTTTGGATCAGCTGGCTCAGCTCTTTCTTGATCTGCTCTCCAACCCGTCCAGCCCGAATTTTAGCCATGCCTGTTCACCTCTCTACTTGCGCTCCACCGTTTCCATGATGAACGCTTCAATAACGTCGCCTTCCTTGACGTCATTATAGCTTTCCAAAGTAATGCCACATTCATAACCCTGTGCCACTTCTTTAGCGTCGTCCTTGAAACGTTTGAGCGTATCGATCTTACCTTCATGGATGACGATGCCGTCGCGGATCAGGCGGACTTCGGCGTTACGCGCGATCTTGCCTGACGTAACCATACATCCGGCAATCGTACCCACTTTGCTGATTTTGAAGAGGTTGCGCACTTCCGCGTGGCCGATAACCACTTCTTTATATTCCGGATCCAGCATGCCCTTCATGGCCTGCTCGATTTCTTCAATGACGTTGTAAATGACGCGATGCAGGCGGATATCCACTTTCTCCTGCTCGGCGGTTGCGCCGGCCTGCGGATCTGGACGGACGTTAAAGCCGATAACGATCGCATTGGACGCCGCTGCCAGAATGATATCGGACTCGGTAATAGCCCCTGCGCCGCTGTGGATGATTTTGACGCGAACGCCTTCCACTTCGATCTTGGAGAGCGAGCCTTTCAGCGCTTCGACCGAACCCTGCACGTCGCCTTTGATGATGACGTTCAGGTCCTTGATCTCGCCGTCCTTGATGTGCTTGAACAGATCGTCCAGCGTGACGCGGACGTTGCTGCCAAGATCGGACTGACGCTGGGTGATGGCACGTTTCTCGGCAATCGAACGGGCCTTGCGCTCGTCTTCAAATACCATGAACGGATCGCCGGCAAGCGGAACCTCGGTCAGACCGGTGATTTCCACCGGCGTAGACGGTCCGGCTTCCTTCAAACGGCGTCCCTTGTCGTTGACCATCGCCCGGACGCGGCCAAAGCAGTTGCCTGCCACAAACGCATCCCCGACTTTCAGCGTACCGTGCTGTACCAGCACGCGGGCTACCGGTCCGCGGCCTTTATCCAGCTCGGCCTCGATCACCGCACCGCGGGCGCGTTTGTCCGGATTCGCTTTGTATTCGTTCACTTCGGCGACCAGAAGGATCATCTCAAGCAGATCCTCAAGCCCCATTCTTTGCTTCGCGGATACGTTGACGAAAATCGTGTCTCCGCCCCACTCTTCCGGAACGAGACCGTATTCGGTCAGCTCCTGCTTCACTTTATCCGGATTAGCATCCGGTTTGTCGATTTTGTTCACCGCCACGATGATCGGCAGCTCGGCTGCCTTCGCGTGGTTGATAGCTTCCACCGTCTGCGGCATGACGCCGTCGTCGGCAGCGACCACAATGATCGTAATGTCGGTAATTTGCGCACCGCGCGCACGCATGGCCGTAAACGCTTCGTGGCCCGGCGTATCAAGGAAAGTAATCTTCTTGTTGTTGATTTCCACCTGATAAGCACCGATGTGCTGGGTGATGCCTCCGGCTTCGCCGCCGGTTACGTTCGTGGAACGGATGGCATCCAGCAGCGTCGTTTTACCATGGTCGACGTGACCCATGATGGTGACAACCGGCGGACGCGACTTCAGATCAGCCGGATCGTCGTTCTCTTCGACGGTCTCGAAGCGATCGTCCTCGACCACGATCTTCACTTCGACTTCGACGCCGAATTCGCTGGCAAGCAGCAAAATCGTATCGATGTCGAGTTCCTGGTTGATCGTTGCCATGACGCCCATCTGGATCAGCTTCTTAATGACTTCGGAAGCATCCTTATGAAGCAGTTTGGCCGTTTCGCCAACGGTCATGTTGCCGCGGACGATAATCTTCTTCGGCGTGTTGTCGATCTTCTCGCGCGGCGGCTGCTGAGACTGTTGTCTGCCGCGGTTGTTCTTACCGCCGCGATTGTTCCGGTTAAATCCTCCGCCCTGGCGGTTGTCGTCAAAGCGTTTCGAACCGTTGTTATTGCCGCGGTTCTGACCGCGATTGCCGCCGCCGCGGTTATCGTTGCTTCTGGAGAAGTTGTTGTCGCCGCCGGCGTTTCCTTGAGGACCGCGGTTTCCGGTGGATTGCTGCTGCGGGCGTCCTGCGCCCGAGCGCTGGCCGCCACCCTGCTGCGACCCTTGAGGGCGATTGCCGCCTTGACCGGATCCTTGGGGGCGATTGCCGCCCTGGCCGGATCCTTGCGGACGGCCTCCTTGAGAACCTTGATTCCGGTTATTCGATCCGGCACCCGCGCCTTGCGGACGGTTGCCCGATCCATTCGATTGACCTTGCGGTCTGCTTTGCTGAGATCCTGAGTGACTTCTGCGGGAATCTTGCCCGCCCTGCGGTCTTTGCGACCCTGTTTGTGTGGTGTTATTCAATTTATTATTCATACCTACCTGCTTTTCCTGTTGTTTTTGTGATGGGTCCGATCCGGCTGCCCGGCCGCCCTGGTTACGCTGAGTGCCTGCCTCGTTTCTGACCGCGGAAGTGCTCGCCACGGTCTGGCGGTCTCCGCCTTCCCGCTTGGCGGCCGCATTCGACTTAATATCCTTGAAAAATTGTTCCACCTTCGAGACCGCATCATTCTCCATAACGCTCATATGATTGTTAACGGGAATATCAAGCCTTTTCAAAATGGTTATGATTTCCTTACTGCTCATATTAAGTGATTTTGCATATTCGTACACGCGCAGCTTATCTTTACTGTCCTGTTTACTCAATATACTCCACCTCCGAATTATCTCCAAGACTCTTGGAGATCATTTCTGCGAATCCTTGATCCGTAATGGCGAGCACAACCCTTTCGGGCTTTCCAATGCTTGTGCCCAGGCTTTCCCGGTCAAATCCGATCACCAGAGGAATGTTGTATGTTCCGCATTTGTCGCGGAACTTTTTTTGTGTATTGGCTGAGGCGTCAGCCGCCAGCATGACCAGTTTCGCTTCGGAAGACCGGATCGCTTTCAGGACGATTTCGTCGCCGGTGACCACTTTCCCCGCCCGCATGGCAAGACCCAGGCGGGATAAAGTTTTACTCATCAACCGAACGTTCCTTTACGGCCAAAAATTCGTCTTCCACGAGCACAAAGTCATCTGCGAGCTGTTCGTAAATTTCCGGTTTGACATGATGCTTCAGAGCCCGATCCAGTGATTTGTTCTTCTGTGCCAGTTTAAAGCAAGATACTTTGCCGCAGAGATAAGCCCCCCGGCCCGACTTCTTGCCAGTCAGGTCGATCAGTACTTCATCTTCCGGCGTTTTGACAATACGGATCAGTTCCTTCTTGGGCATCATTTCCTGGCATGCCACGCATTTGCGCAGCGGGACTTTTCTTTGTTTCATGCCGCGACCCCCGTCCTGTTTGGAATTAATCGACGGAGACGGAATCTTGGTGCATTTCACCCGAGGATGTTTTCGGTCTGCCGAATTCCTGTTCCGCCTGGCTCTCACTCTTAATATCGATCTTCCACCCTGTCAGCTTGGCTGCAAGGCGGGCGTTTTGCCCTTTGATCCCGATGGCGAGAGACAATTGATAATCCGGCACGATGACACGTGCCATCTTCTCGTCTTCAAATACAATCACTTCCAGAACTTTGGAAGGGCTGAGGGCATTGGCCACATACTCTTCCACCTGTTCGGAATAACGGACGATGTCGATTTTTTCACCGCGCAGCTCATTGACAATGGTCTGCACACGCAAGCCCTTCGGCCCGACGCAGGAGCCGACAGGATCCACTTCCGGGTTGCGGGAATACACCGCGATCTTCGAGCGGAATCCGGCTTCACGGGCGACGGAGCGAATTTCCACGACACCGTCAAAAATTTCCGGGACCTCCAGCTCAAACAATCGCTTCAAGAGCCCCGGATGCGTCCGGGACAGCATAATTTGCGGCCCCTTGGTCGTATTCTCCACCTTCGTGATGTAGGCTTTGATCCGGTCGCCGTGCTTGAACTTTTCGTTCGGCATCAGCTCGTTGAGCGGCAGCACCGCTTCCACCTTGCCCAGATCCACGTAGAAGTTGCGAGGATCCTGGCGCTGGACCGTACCGGTCACGATATCCTCTTCTTTGTCGACGAAGGCGTTATAAATCAGGCCGCGCTCCGCCTCGCGGATCCGCTGCGTAACGACCTGTTTGGCCGTCTGGGCGGCAATCCGTCCGAAATCCCGGGGAGTGACCTCGATTTCCGCAATATCGTCAATTTGGAAATGCGGATTGATCTCGCGAGCGGCAGGCAGGGAAATTTCGGTGCGGGGATCCAGCACCTCTTCCACGATCAGCTTGCGGGCAAACACTTTGATAACCCCGGTATTCCGGTTCATGTCGACGCGAACGTTCTGCGCCGTGTTAAAATTCCGTTTGTAGCTGGAGATCAGCGCCGCCTCAATGGCTTCGAACAAAATGTCCTTGCTGATTCCTTTCTCTCTTTCCAACTCATTCATCGCTTCAATAAAATCCATACTCATTGGAAATCAATTCCCCCTTTCAAAGTGCAGCCTTGTATTTAAAAAATAATCGCCAGTCTGGCGCTGGCAACTTTTGCATACGGGATGCTGTATTCCTTCTTGCCCGCAGAAATGACAAGAACGTCGTCCTCGAACGAAAGAAGCCGGCCTTCAAATTCCTTCTGGCCTTCTACCTGCTCGTAAACCGTTACAAAAACATCTTTGCCGACGGCTTTGGCTACGTCTTCCTTCTTCTTGAGCGGACGTTCGGCGCCAGGGGAGGAGACTTCCAGAAAGTAAGCTTCGGGAATCGGATCGTTCTCGTCCAGCTTCCCGCTCAGATACTCGCTGATCATCCCGCAGTCATCAATGTCGATGCCGCCTTCCTTGTCAACAAAGACGCGAAGAAAGTAGTTGCTGCCTTCCTTCACGTATTCGATGTCGACAAGCTCGAAGTTATGCTCATCCAAATAGGGCTGTACCATTTGTTCCACAATTCCTTTGATCTTCGGTGTGCTCAAAGATTATAACCTCCAAGGCTTCAAATATCCTATATACCAAAGAGTAAAGAGTGGGTCGCCCCACTCTTTAAACAACGGTTTTATCTACATGATTACCAAAAAAATTATAACATAGTCTGGCAGTACTGACAAGTATGATGCCTTGACTAAACCTTGTGCAGCAAGGGGTTAGGGCGTTGCACACAAAAGACGGAATTAAAATAACGAAAGCTGGTTGCTCTCCGGAAGCCCCCTGAAGCAGCCCATTCCCGTGAGCAGCTCGATGATCGTCTTGCTCGCTTTGGATTTCTGCTGGAAATCCTCAATGGAGAGAAACTCCCCGTATTCGCGGGCGGCGGCGATGTTCTTGGCCGCGTTATCCCCGATACCGGCCAGCGCCGAGAACGGTGGAATCAGCGATTCTCCGTCCACCGTAAACCGGGTAGCATCGGAACGATACAGATCGATCGGCTTGAACGTAAAGCCGCGTGCGGTCATTTCCAGCGCCATCTCGAGGATCGAGAGCATGCTTTTTTCCTTGGTCGTCGCCTGGAAGCCCTTCTGCTCGATCTCTTCGATTTGCCGGTAGATGGCCTCATAGCCCTGGCAGCACAGCTCGATATCGAAGTCTTCTGCCCGGACCGAGAAATAAGTGGCATAATATTCGATCGGATGGTACAGCTTGAAGTAAGCCGTGCGCACCGCAGAGATAACATATGCAGCGGCGTGCGCTTTCGGGAACATGTACTGGATTTTCAGACAGGAATCGATATACCACTGCGGCACCTTGCACCGCTTCATCTCCTCGATCCATTCCGGCGTCAAGCCCTTGCCCTTACGTACGCTTTCCGTAATTTTAAACGCCAGGCTCGCATCCATGCCGGCTTTATAAATCAGGAACAGCATGATGTCGTCACGGCAGCCGATCACCGTTTTGATGTTGCAGGTGCCGTTCTTGATGAGCTCCTGTGCATTGCCGAGCCATACGCCCGTTCCGTGGGACAGGCCCGAGATTTGCAGCAAGTCGGCAAAGGAGGATGGCTTTGACTCAATCAGCATCTGGCGGACGAACTTCGTCCCCATCTCCGGCACGCCGTAGGTGGCCACCGGTGTCCGGATTTGTTCGGGCGTTACCCCGAGCGCCTCCGTTGAGTTGAACATGCTCATGACCTTCGGATCGTTCATCGGAATCGTCGTCGGATCGACCCCTGTCAAATCCTGCAGCATCCGCATCATGGTCGGATCATCGTGCCCCAGAATATCGAGCTTGAGCAGGTTCGCGTCGAAGGCGTGATAATCGAAGTGGGTCGTCTTCCATTCCGCGTTCGTATCGTCAGCAGGGTATTGAACCGGCGTGATGTCTTCCACTTCCATGTAGTCAGGGACAACGACGATACCGCCCGGGTGCTGGCCCGTGCTCCGCTTGACGCCGGTGCATCCGGCGGCGAGCCGGTTCAGCTCCGCTCCGCGCCACTTTTTATGGTATTCCTCTTCGTATTTCTTTGTATAACCGAATGCCGTTTTTTCCGCCACGGTACCTATGGTTCCTGCGCGGAAAACACATTTTTCGCCAAAAATCTCTTTTGTATAGTTGTGTGCCGTCGGCTGATATTCCCCGGAAAAGTTCAAGTCGATATCGGGAACCTTGTCGCCCTTAAAGCCAAGGAACGTTTCGAACGGGATATCCTGGCCTTCGCCCTTCAGCATTTGGCCGCAGTTCGGGCATTGCTTGTCCGGAAGGTCAAATCCGCTTGGCACGCTGCCGTCCAGGAACCATTCGCTGTGCTTGCATTCCGGATTTTTGCAAATATAATGCGCGGGCAGCGGGTTAACCTCGGAAATGCCGAGGAAGGTTGCGACGACGGACGATCCGACGGATCCCCGCGAACCGACAAGGTAGCCGTCCTGGTTCGACTTTTTCACCAGCCGCTCGGAAATGAGATAGTTGGCGGAGAAGCCGTATTTGATAATCGGCTCCAGCTCCTTCTCCAGCCGTGCGACGACAACTTCCGGCAGGTCTTCGCCATAAATCGACCGCGCCGTGGCATAGCAAGTGTTGCGGATTTCCTCATCCGCCCCCTCGATAATCGGCGTAAACAGCTTGTCCGGGAACAGCTCGTATTCCTCAAAGCGGTCGGCCAGATCGTTGGTATTTTTCACAACCACTTCCATCGCCTTCTCCGGACCAAGGAACTCGAATTCCTCCAGCATCTCTTCCGTTGTCCGGAAATGGGCATCCGGCTTGCGGATATCTTTCAGCGGGCTGAAGCCTGTGATGCCGTGAATCGTAATGTCCCGGAACAGCTTGTCCCGCGGCTCCAAGTAGTGCACATTGCCGGTGGCGATCACGGGCTTGTTCAGCTTTTCCCCGATCTCGCACACGGTTTTGATGGCGTTCTTCAGCTCTATTGTGCTTCCGACGAGCCCTTTTTCTACAAGGTGCATGTACATCGTCAGCGGCTGAATTTCCAAAATATCATAAAACTCCGCCACCTCGGTCGCCTCCTCCACCGTCTTGTTCAGCACGGTTTCGAAAAACTCGCCCTTCTCGCAGCCGGAGATGACCAGCAGCCCTTCGCGCATCTCTTCCAGCTTCGATTTCGGGATGCATGGCACCCGTTTGAAATATTCGGTGTGCGACATCGACACCAGCTTGTACAAGTTTTTCTTGCCGATCGGGTTCAGCGCGTAGATTCCGCAGTGGAACGGACGAGAATTGGATAGATCCTTGCCGACGTAATCGTTCAGGCGTTCCAGGCGGGTCAGCCCTTTGATCTTCTCGGCATCGGCCAGCAGTCCGTCCAGAATGCCGGCGAGGGCAATCGTATCGTCAATCGCCCGGTGGTGGCTTTCCAGCGCAACTTTATACTTATCCGCCAATGTGTTGAGGCGGTGGTTTTTCATCGTCGGGTGAAGCAATCTGGCCAGCTCCAGCGTATCCAGCGCCGGGTTGTCCAGTTCCGGCATGCCGAGCCCCTTCAGGGCAGCCTGGATGAAGCCCACGTCGAACCGTGCGTTGTGAGCCACAAGTACGCCATCACCGACAAACTTGACGAAGTCCTGGATGACGGGCTCAAGCTCCGGCGCATCCTTGACCATCTCGTCGTTAATGTTGGTCAGCTGCTGGATGTGATACGGTATTTTTTCATGCGGGTTAACAAACGTTGCGTAGCGGTCGACTTCCTTGCCTTCATGCATTTTGACGGCCGCAAGCTCGATGATTTTGTTGTTCGTGATCGACAGGCCGGTGGTCTCGATATCGAATACGATGTATGTCGCAGACTTCAAGTCCATCGGCTTCGGCTGCATGACGACCGGAACGGAATCGTTCACCACGTTGGCCTCGACGCCGTAAATCATCTTGATGCCGTTTTTCTTCGCGGCTTTCGCCGCTTCGGGATAGCACTGCACGCCGCCGTGATCGGACACGGCAATCGCTTTGTGGCCCCACTTGGCGGCTGTCTTGATGTACTGGTCGATTGGCGTCACGGCGTCCATTGTGCTCATCGTTGTATGCAAATGGAATTCCACCCGCTTCTCCGGAGCATTATCCTTGCGGGTAGGTGGCGCCTGGACTTCGATCAAATCCGAAGGGATCATGACCAGCTCGGGAATCGTCATAAAGCGGTCCATCTCGACGCGTCCGCGGGCTTTCACCCATTTGCCGTTGGCGAGCAAGCTCAGAACTTTGACGTCTTCCTTCGTCTTGGCAAACATTTTCATCTGCAGGGAATCCGTAAAGTCCGTCAGGTTAAACATGAACAGCGTGCTGCCGTTGCGCAGCTCTTTGCGGTCCAAGCCAAAAATCGTGCCCTGAACCGTAATTTTCTTCTCTTCGTCCTGGATTTCCTGAATCGGAACCGGCTGCTCCTTGATATCGTAACCGACCTGAAGAAAGACTTCCTCATCGTCACCCTCGGCAGCGCGCGATTCCGCCTCCATGCTGGAAATCATCTTCTGGATAACCTCACGCTCTTCCTCGAGCTTCTTCTGCTCGAACTCCTCGTACATTTCCCGCTGGATTTCGCCGACTTGGATTTTGACGCGAAGAGGAACCTCGAAGTAATGCGCGAAGAAACGAGTGAGCGCCTGGTCGATCTGCTTCTTTCTCGCCAGCTCCAGCGACGTATTGTCGGACATCGTGACCATCAGGGTTTCCCCGTCCAGCTCATGCTTAGCCCTGGCCATCCAGCCGTTGACGGAAGGTATTTCGCGGTGTACCCATTCCAGGAAAAGGTTCCAGTATGCGCCGACGATGTCTTTGCGGTCTACTTCGTCTGCATATCTGAACACAAACGACAGCTTTGCAATATGCTGCATTTTCTCCTGAAGCCTCAGACAGAACGTCCGGTACACCTCACCGGGGACCAAGGTTTCCTTCCAAATGGTGATTCTCCATTCCTGATTGCTCCGGCTGATCTCCACCTGTTCGATATGACCATCCAAAAAATAGGGATCCACGATCGCGGGCGGTATTTCCCCCTGCTTCATCAGCAGCTCGAACCGTTTTCTCTTTTCCCCCACGTTTTCCATGCTCTCCTCCCCCTTTAAAGCGCTAATCCATAAACATGAAGAGCCTCTGTTCACAAAAATGTCTCGATCTCGTGCACCGACTCATTTCTGGCAGAAGCTCCTCATTCATTATTTCATCCGGCCTCTCTACCGATCCGCCGGGTTCTTCCCTGCTTATGCGGGAAACGAATCAAACTCGCAGCTTGGCTGCCGCAGTCTTAATACGCTCTGGCAAAAACGACGGTGTGCTTGGCAGGCTGCCCGCATACCAGACAGGTATGCTTCTCTTCCGCAGGCTCGAAAGGAATGTTCCGGCTGGTTGCCCCGGTCTCTTCCTTCACCTTGCTCTCGCAGGCTTCCGAACCGCACCATCCTGCCAGTGTAAATCCGCGCTGCTGTTCCATGCTGTTCTTCATTTCCTCCAGCGTATCCACCGAATAGAAATGGTCGTTCATAAACTGCTTCGCACGATCGAACATTTCCTTCTGTACCTGATCCAGCATCGTCTGAACTTCTTCAACCAGGTTGGCCTGCTGAACGACCTTCTTCTCGCCGGTAATCCGGGAGACGAGCACGCAGACGCCGTTCTCCATGTCACGTGGACCGATTTCCAAACGGACCGGAACGCCGCGCATTTCGTATTCGTTGAATTTCCATCCCGGACGAAGGTCGCTGCGGTCGTCCACGCGCACGCGGATGCCTGCCTGCTTCAGCTCGGCGAACAGCTCGTCCGTACGGCCAACGACAGCATCCCATGTTTTCGGCGGGCCGATCGGAATCATGATCACCTGCGTCGGAGCCACCTTAGGCGGCAGCGCCAGGCCGCGGTCATCGCCGTGCACCATAATCATCGAGCCGATCAGGCGCGTGCTAGTACCCCAGGATGTCGTATGCACGTATTCCTGCTTGTTGTCTCTGCTTAAGTATTGAATGTCAAACGCCACCGCAAAGTTCGTGCCCAGGTAGTGGGAGGTTCCCGCCTGAACCGCGCGGCCGTCCTTCATCATCGCCTCGATGGAGAACGTCTCCACCGCACCGGCGAATTTCTCGGAAGGCGTCTTCTGGCCGGTAATGACCGGAATCGCCAAAAACTCTTCCACGAATTGACGGTACACTTCCAGCATCTTCATCGTTTCTTCGCGTGCTTCGGCTTCCGTCTCATGAGCGGTATGGCCTTCCTGCCACAAAAACTCGCTCGTGCGGAGGAACGGCAGCGTGCGCTTCTCCCAGCGGACGACGTTGGCCCACTGGTTAATGAGCACCGGCAGGTCGCGGTAGGATTGGATCCATTTGGCGTACATGTGCCCGAACATCGTCTCCGACGTCGGACGGATCGCCAGACGCTCCTCCAGCTTGTCTCCGCCTGCCTCAGTTACCCAGGGAAGCTCGGGATTAAAGCCTTCGACATGCTCTTTTTCTTTCTGGAAAAAGCTCTCCGGAATAAAAAGCGGAAAATAGGCGTTGCGATGACCCGTTTCCTTGAAACGGCGGTCCAGATCACGCTGGATGTGCTCCCAGATTTCGTAGCCGTCCGGACGGAAGACGATGCAGCCGCGGACCGGCGAATAATCCATCAGATCGGCTTTCTTGATCACATCAATATACCAGCGGGAAAAATCTTCTCCCTGCGGCGTAATCTCCGTCACAAATTGTTTATCGTTTGACATAAAAATGGACTTCCTCCCAAGTTCACCCCGTTCTAGCCGGGGACATCATTAGTTATCCGTTAATCAATCGTAATATATCATTGTAGGTTACGGCAATCATTAATAGGAACAGCATGGCGAAGCCCACAAAATGGACCATGCCTTCCCGGCTCGGATCGATCGGCTTGCCCCGCAGCGCTTCGACACCGAGGAACACCAGCCGGCTTCCGTCCATCGCCGGTATCGGCAGCAGGTTGAAGATCCCCAGGTAGAGGCTGAGAATCGCCGCCCAATACGTCAGCTGCACGATGCCCTGCTTCGCGATCTGGCCCGTCACCTCGAACGTCCGGACAGGTCCGCCCAGATCGTCCATGTTAAACTGCTTGATCAGCTGGCCGAAGCCCTCGAAAATAATTTTGGTCGTATCGACCATCGCAACTCCCGCTCCGCTGAACGTTTCGCCGATCGACGCCTTGCGGCTTGGCAGCTGCGGCGTAATGCCTACCTTGCCGCCTTCCTGGCCTTCCATTGCACGCGGAGTCAGCGTCACATTAAATACCTCGTCTCCCCGCCGGATCGTCCATTCCATCGGCTTGTCCTTGGATTTGGAGGTCAAATCGATCATTTTCTGATAATCCGCGCCGATCTTCACGCCATCGATCGAATCGATGATGTCGCCCTTCTTCAGGTTCGCTTCATAGGCAGGCATTCCTTTGGAGATGTCGCCGATCTGCACGTACGTCGGATTTTCCAGCGGAATCCCCGCCATCTGCAGATGGACCCCGAAGAGTACGAAGGCCAGAATAAAATTCATCAGCGGCCCCGCAAAAATCGAAAGCGCGCGCTGCCCCACCGTCTTGCTGGCAAACTGGCGGTCTCTCGGGGCTATTTGCGTCTCATGGGATTTGGCGACCAGCATCGCCTTCGGATAAATCGGATACTGCTGGCTCTCACCGTCCACGTTCAGGCGGACCTTCAAATCATCGACCATATCGATGAATTCCACTTCTCCGCGGATGACGTTCTTTCGGTTGTCCAGCTGATCCAGATATATTTTCTTGACTTCGCCGCCGCTGACGCGAACCGCGATGGTCTGACCGGGGTGAATTTCCACAATTTCAGGATCTTCCCCCGCCATCCGGGCATAACCGCCAAAAGGCAGCAGCCGCAGCGTAAACTGCGTTTCATTCCGTTTATAAGAAAACAGTTTCGGACCGAAACCGATCGCAAATTCCCGTACCAGTATGCCGGCGCGTCTGGCAAAGTAAAAATGGCCCCATTCATGCACCGTCACGATGACGAAAAACATGAGTACCGTCAAAAATACTACCTGCACCATTTCCAAGCGTCGCATCCCCCTTAATTTGTCTGAGACCGAAGTTTCTGTCGCATCTATATCATCAGATGGATTAAAGCCCACAGCGCGAAAAGAAGCTCGTCTTTAATTCAGTCTATATAGATTATCATTATTCTCCGGTCCCGCACAAGAGAATCACATTCTCGTCATTTTTTAAAATCAGGGGAGTAGAGTGATGTATTGTTATGCCGCTTGCGTGCCCGCCTACAGCTTGGCAGCAAGAAGCCGCGTATTCCGGTCGCACTCCTCAATGTCCGCCAGCTGCGGATTCGAAATGTTGGCGTGCCGGTCAAGCACTTCCTCAATAATATCCTCTATTTGTAAAAACGAAATCTCCCTGTTTAGAAACCGGCCTACCGCCACTTCGTTGGCTGCGTTAAAAGCGGTGGTTGCTGTACCACCCATTTTACCACATTCAAAGGCAAGTCTTAAACAAGGGAACCGCTCCATGTCCATTTCTCTAAAATGCAGCTTGCCCACTTCGGCCAGCGACAGCCGTTTTGCAGGCGAATCCCAGCGTTCCGGGTAGGTCAGTGCGTACTGGATCGGTACGCGCATGTCCGGATTGCCCAGCTGGGCGATGATACTCGTATCGCGGAATTCCACGAAAGAATGAATGATGCTCTCGGGGTGAAGCAGCACGTGGATCTGCTCATACGGCAGGCCGAACAGCCAATGGGCTTCAATCACTTCCAGCCCCTTGTTGACCATCGTCGCCGAATCGATGGTGATTTTCGCCCCCATCGACCAGTTGGGATGCTTCAAGGCATCCTCCACCGTCACCGATTGAAGCTGCTCCCGGGTCAAATCCCGGAACGAACCGCCGGAAGCGGTCAGCGTGATACCGGCCAGGTCATCGCGGCGTTCACCGTTCAGGCATTGAAATATAGCCGAGTGCTCACTGTCGATCGGCAGCATATTCACGCCTTTTCGCTTAATGGCCTCAGTGACAAGATGTCCTGCGGTTACAAGCGTCTCCTTGTTGGCCAGTCCAATGTGCTTCCCGGCTTCGATCGCCGCCAGCGTGGAATGCAGCCCCATGCTGCCTACCACTGCCGTTACGACCGTATCGGCGTCCGTGCCGGCCGCTACCTCCACCAGCCCTTCATTTCCATAGAAAATTTCCGTACTTGGCGAAACCTGCGTCTTTACCTGTTCAGCCAGTTCTTTGGTCGCGACCGAAACCTTCTTCGGTCTGAACTGATGAACCTGCCGGAGCAGCAGCTCCACGTTCGACCCGGCCGCAAGCCCTTCAATTTGAAAATGCTCCGGATGCTTCGACACGACATCCAGCGTCTGCGTGCCGATCGAGCCGGTAGAGCCGAGAACGCTTAATTTCTTCATATTGAACCTTCTCTCGTATTAATAAGGCATCAGCATCATGATATGTACGAACGGAAATACGATAATCCAGCTGTCGCAGCGGTCCAGGATTCCCCCATGACCCGGCAGCAGATTTCCCGAATCTTTGATGCCGTATACACGCTTGTACGCCGATTGGACCAGATCCCCAAGCTGACCGGCCACCGCGCATGCCAGGCCGATCGCCAGGGCTCGTCCGATCGTGAGCAGACCGCCCGACAGAAGCGCAAAGACCGCCGATGTCAACATGGCGATGATGACACCGCCAAGGGCGCCTTCGATCGTTTTATTCGGACTGATCGCCGGCCACAGCTTGTGGCTGCCAATCCATTTGCCCACGAAGTACGCTCCCGCATCGCTCGCCCAGATCGACACCAGCAGCAAAAACGTCCAAAACACCCCGTGCCCGTCCGGGGCGCTGCGGGATTCGGCTATGTACGAAAAGCCGACGCCCACATAAACGGCTCCCAGAAAGAGCAGGGAAGTCATCTGAATGTCCATCTTGTTTTTGGTAACGACGGTCACCAGCAGGAACAGGAACAGAAGCAGCCAGATGACGTGCCCGAGTGGAAGCGGAAAACTGATATCCAGCAGCTTCCACGGGAACATAAACACAAGCACGCCCAGGTATCCCAGCATGGCCGTACCGCTAAACGGGGATACCCGGGTCATTTTTACAAATTCATAATATCCGATCATTGCCATCGCCAGGACTAGAATGTGGTACGGCAGGCCGCCAAGCAGGCAAAATCCCAGAAAAACGACACCCGCAACAATTCCTGTGATCAGTCGTTGTTTCAACGGTATTCATCCCCCATCAGGCTAAGTCAGTCCGCCGTATCGACGCGTTCTGCGCTGGTATTCAGCAACCGCTTCGTATAAATGATTTCGGTTAAATTCAGGCCAGTAAATATCGGTAAACCACATTTCGCTGTACGCGAGCTGCCACAGCATGAAATTGCTGAGCCGCATTTCGCCGCTCGTCCGGATAATGAGGTCCGGATCCGGCATGCCTCCCGACAGCAAATGACGGTCAATCAGCTCAGGGGAAATCTCGTCAGGCGACAGCCTGCCTTCCTGAATCTGTTTACCCAGCTCCTTCATGCAATCCGTCATTTCCTTGCGGCTGCCGTAGTTGAGGGCGAAATTGAGGACAAGACCGTCATTGCCGGCCGTCCGGCGCATCGCTTCCTCCATGGCATTCAGCGTGTGCTGCGGCAGACCGTCGCGGTCACCCATCATGCGGACTTGCACATTTTTTTGGATCAATTCGTCCAACTCGATCGCCAGAAATTCCTGCGGCAGACGCATCAGAAAGTCGACTTCGTCTTTGGGACGCTTCCAGTTTTCCGTAGAGAAAGCATACAGCGTTAAATATTTAATGCCCAGCTCGTCGGCAGCAATGGTTGCCCGCTTCACTGCCTTCATCCCGGTCTGGTGCCCGACGATTCGCGGCAGCCCGCGACTTTTGGCCCAACGCCCGTTGCCGTCCATAATGATGGCCACATGCTCAGGAACGTTGTCCATGGATCGCTCTGGCAAAAGCTGCGGGTCCTTCTGTTTCCACCACGATCGAACTCGTTTGATCATTCTAGTTCCTCCAAGCGGGTTTCTGCAAAAAAGACACAAACCCCACCATAAAAGGAGGGGCCGCAAGTCTCTTATACTTCCATGATCTCTTTTTCTTTAGCTACGAGCACCTTGTCGACTTCCGCAATAAATTTATCCGTCGTCTTCTGGATGTCTTCCTGATGACGGTGCGATTCATCCTCAGAAATATCGGTTTTCTCCATCTTTTTGATGTCGTCGTTGGCATCTCTGCGAATGTTGCGGATCGCCACTTTCGCCTCTTCGCCGAACTTCTTCGTCAATTTCACAAGTTCCGTGCGGCGTTCTTCGGTCAGCGGCGGAATCGAAAGACGAATGATGTTGCCGTCATTGGCCGGCGTAAGTCCGAGGTCGGACTTCATAATCGCTCTTTCGATATCGGCCAGCGAAGATTTGTCCCAAGGCTGGATGAGCAGCGTGCGCGGATCCGGCGTGCTGATGTTGGCCAGCTGGTTCACCGGTGTCATCGCTCCATAATACTCCACTTGGATCCGGTCAAGCAGTGCCGGGGCGGCGCGGCCGGCGCGCAGTGTGGCGAGGTCTCTCTTCAAAGCGCCGATGGCTTTTTCCATGCGTTCTTCTGCGTGTTTTTTTACCGTTTCTGGCATTAGTCTACGCTCCCTTTAACAATCGTTCCGATTTTTTCACCCAAAACGACCCGTTTGATGTTCCCTTGCTCAGTAACAGCAAATACGATCAGCGGAATGTTGTTGTCCATGCAGAGGGATGATGCCGTGGAATCCATCACACCCAGATTCTTGTTCAGCACGTCCATGTAAGTAAGCTGTTCATATTTCTCGGCCGTACTGTCTTTGAACGGATCGGCGGAGTACACGCCATCCACTTTGTTTTTGGCCATCAGAATCACTTCGGCCTCGATTTCAGCCGCACGCAGGGCAGCGGTAGTATCGGTCGAGAAGAACGGGTTACCCGTTCCTGCGGCAAAAATGACCACGCGGCCTTTCTCCAGATGGCGGATCGCTCTGCGGCGGATATATGGCTCTGCAATTTGCTGCATGGCAATCGATGTCTGTACGCGCGTCGGCACGTCGATTTGCTCCAGGGCATCCTGAAGCGCCAGCGAATTCATGACCGTCGCGAGCATCCCCATGTAGTCGGCTGTCGCGCGGTCGATCCCGCTGGAACTGCCGGCGATGCCGCGCCAGATGTTGCCGCCGCCGCAGACGATTGCAACCTGAACGCCAAGATCCACCACTTCTTTGACTTGCTCTGCAATGGATCCGATCGTTTCCGCATCGATACCATAACCGTTCTGACCTGCGAGGGATTCCCCGCTGACCTTCAAGACAACTCGTTTAAATACAGGCTGTTCCAAATGTTTACCCTCCACTTTAAAGACATCACCATATGGCGCCAGTTGCTGCAACTAACGTTCGGCGGGCCCTATCCGGTAAACACCACACCAAACCGATGTCATTCTCTTCAGAAAAAAACGTCTGCTCTTTTAAAAAAGAGGGAACACTGCGTGTTCCGCTCTTCTCTTGTTCTAGTTATAGATGCCGCAAAAAAAGGGCTCTTATTGTTTAACTTGCGCCATAACTTCTTCAACGAAGTTGTCGACTTTTTTCTCAAGACCTTCACCCAGTTCGTAACGAACAAAGCGGCGGATGGAGATGTTTTCGCCGATCGTGCTGATTTTTTCGTTCAGCAGCTGAGAAATCGTTTTGTCCGGATCCTTAATGAAGGATTGCTCCAGAAGGCAGAACTCTTCGTAGTATTTACCGATGCGGCCTTCAACCATTTTTTCAACGATTTTTTCAGGCTTGCCTTCGTTCAAAGCTTGGGCTTTCAAGATTTCTTTTTCTTTCTCTACTTCTGCTTGAGGCACTTCTTCGCGGGAAACGTAACGCGGGCTCGAAGCCGCGATATGCATCGCGATGTCGCGTGCGAACTCTTTGAACTGGTCTGTTTTACCAACGAAGTCGGTTTCGCAGTTGATTTCAACCAGAACGCCGATTCTTCCGCCAGCGTGGATGTAAGCTTCTACAACGCCTTCTGTAGCTGCGCGTCCAGCTTTGTTTGCTGCTGCAGCCAGACCTTTTTCACGAAGGAGTTCTGTTGCTTTGGTGATATCACCGTTTGCTTCTTCCAGCGCTTTTTTGCAATCGAGCATACCTGCGCCTGTTTTTTCACGAAGTTCTTTTACCGCACTAGCACTTACTGCCATCGAATATTCCCTCCAAATAGGATGCTAATTTTTCAGCCAGGCGTCACACCTGATCTTTGTTTTCATCTTAAAAAAAGGGCAGTGAGAGGTTATCCACCTACCAACCACCCTTTTCATTTAATTCATGTCTATATTACGTAACTGTTGAAACTTAGGCAGAAGTTTCTTCGCCTTGGTGAGCTTCCACCACAGCGTCAGCCATTTTGCCAGTCAACAGCTTAACGGCACGGATCGCGTCGTCATTACCAGGAATAACGTAGTCGATTTCGTCCGGATCGCAGTTCGTGTCAACGATACCTACGATTGGGATACCCAATTTGCGGGCTTCGGCAACCGCGATGCGCTCTTTGCGCGGATCGATGATGAACAGGGCGCTTGGCAGGCCTCTCATGTTCTTGATGCCGCCCAGGAATTTCTCAAGACGATCTTTCTCTTTGCGGAGAAGGATGACTTCTTTCTTAGGAAGAACGGAGAATGTGCCGTCTTCTTCCCATTTTTCGAGTTCTTTCAAACGGTTGATCCGTTTTTGGATCGTTTCAAAGTTAGTCAGCGTTCCGCCGAGCCAACGTTGGTTGATGTAGTACATGCCGCAACGTTCTGCTTCTTCTTTGACGGAGTCTTGGGCTTGTTTCTTCGTGCCGACGAAAAGAATTGTTCCGTTCTCTTCTGCCACGCTTTTCACGAAGTTAAAAGCTTCTTCGACCTTTTTAACTGTCTTTTGCAGGTCAATAATGTAAATTCCGTTTCTTTCAGTGAAGATATATTTATCCATTTTCGGGTTCCAGCGACGTGTCTGGTGACCGAAGTGAACGCCAGCTTCGAGAAGCTGCTTCATGGAGATAACTGCCATCTTCACACACCTCCTAAGTTTGGTTTTTTATTGTGTCCTCCGCTGCTTTCATTTCCCGTCAAGACTCCCCATATGGAAAGCACCCTTTACGAAATCCGACAGCGTGTGTTTTAACACCGTCATTTAATATACCATATCTAAAAGCTCGATGCAACGCCTAAGGGACGGCTTTTTTTACATGCAAAAAACCGTCCAGCCGATTGTCGTTAGCGTGACGGTTTTGTCGTAATTTTAGCGATAATGGAACTGAATTCCTCGCCGGGTGAAAACGTGTATTGGCCTGTCTGGATTTTCGTGCTGATCTTGAGCGATCTGCCTTTTTGCACGAATTGGTCGGCGTCGGCGATGACCCCCGCCTTCTCCAGCTTGCCGGCAACGTCTTCCAAGTTGTTCCCGCTGGCGATTTTCACTTCAACCGCTTTTGCCGCCGGCACAGAAGGCGTTTGCGGCTGCTTGGCTGCTGAAGCCTCACCGGATCCCGGAGTGACCGACTGCGGCTGCTTCGAAGCGTCAGGCTGCTGCGGCTTATCCGGCTGAGCCGGCTGTTTACCCGCGTCCGCGGCCTTCGGCGCCTTCGCTGCGTCACCTTTGGGAACTGAGCTCTGCTCAACCATCTGCTGCTTCCATTCCTCCTCGGTCATCAGCTTGTCCTCCTTGCCGACGACCTTCAGGTCCATCGTCTCCGCCTGCTGCTCAAGCTCTTCCTTCGTCAGGCTGGCAGCTGACGGGACCTCTCCGGCCGGGCGTCCGGCACCCTGCCCAAGGATCATCAGCTGCAGCAGGAGGGCTCCAAGCAGGAGACCGAGGCCAAGTCCCATCATGAATGTCCGATTTCTGATCACAGCGTCTCCTCCTGTTTCGCAAGCTGAAGAATCAACTGGATTTCGCCGCGGTGCATACCGGTCATTTTTCCGATCGCATCAATGGATTTGCCTGTGCTGTACAACTCGAACAGCTCCGGGTACCTGTCCCTGATCGATGGCTGCTGCTCAGGCAGCGTTGATTCCGTTCCATCCTGACCCTCTGAATCTGCACCAGCCGCAGCTGCTGACCCCAGGAAAGCTTCCGGCTCCACGGCCGCGGCCGTTTCACGGCTAACCGTGGCCTGTCCGGCAGGCAGGCTCTCCATTTGCGAAAGCCTGGCATCCTGCTGCGCACCCTGCTGTTCAAGCGAAACGAGCCGCTGACGCATCTCCGACAGCTGTTCCTGCTGGGACAGCTGCTTGGCCGCCATATCCTGCTTCATTTGGGAAACCAGCTCGACGAGCTGGACGTTTTCATTTTCAATTTCGGCCATGTACTGCTCCAGTGTAGCCTCGACCTGCTTGACCACGCTGCCCTGCTGGCTCTGCTCCTCCTTCCGTTTAGGAAGCATCATGGCATATACCAACGCGGCAGCACCCAATATAACGACGATTAACCAAGGTTCCAAGTAACGGCTCTCCTTTGACTGTGATATTCATGACGGGGCATCGGATCATAGGGACACATCCAGATGATGTCCCTTGAAGGGGTGCTGCGCATTTTGCAGGTCCTCATGCTCCTCTGCCGATGTGCTTGCGGTTTGATTTCGCCGTTGCCTGTTCCGTCCGCCCTCATCCCGGACGGCGGCGTCCGCCGCCTCGTCCACCGATTCGCTGCGCTTGCTCATTTCCGCCGTTTTCTTAAGCTGCTGTTCAGCCAAAAACTGCTGATCCTGTGCAGGCCGGTGCTGGAGCTCATTTTGCACCTTCCCGACCTCGCTGGTCCGTGGGATCGCAATTTGCATTTCAACCGCCTTCATA
Source organism: Paenibacillus sp. SSG-1 (assembly GCF_002224835.1). Taxonomy (NCBI): domain Bacteria; kingdom Bacillati; phylum Bacillota; class Bacilli; order Caryophanales; family Paenibacillaceae; genus Paenibacillus; species Paenibacillus sp. SSG-1. The sequence continues at coordinate 1,453,437 of NZ_MBRK01000001.1, read as the reverse complement.
CTCATTCGTCTTCCCCCTCTTATCGATAGGAATCGTATCCAGAGTACTTTGCTTCTTTTTAGAGATTGTTCAAAAAGACCGCTTTTGACACCTTTTTGAACTCGCACTTTATATTAAATGTACGGAGCCATCGTAATATCGCCATCATGGTAATAAAATGAAACCCGTTCCGCCGGGTCCTTAATAAATCTGGTGTATCTGCCGATAACTATTTTAGAGCCTCCGTAGACCACTTTCACGACGTCGACGCGGGCCCTCACCGAATCTTCCAATGTTTTCTCGATTTCCAGTATACGTTCTTTCGCTTCCATCTGCTCTCGGTCATTCGATTTCTTGGTGGCGTTCAGTTTAAGCCTAAGCGCCATCTTGTCGGGCGGCAGCTGTCCTGAAGCAGCCAGCTGATTCAACAAATACAATGCCTTGTCCGTCTTGTCCTGCCCCTCCACGAGCTGCCTGATCTTGCCCCGCAGGTCGGCCAGCTCGTTTCTAAGCTCGGGCAGAACCCCCACCTCAATCGTCGTCATGGTGGACATGCTGTTGCCGATAGTTCTGGCAATGACCCGCTCTCCCGCCTGAATGACGCCGCCGACGATCAGCCCTTTGGTAGCGTTGCACAGCACGTTTCTTCCTGCCCGGATGTTGGAGTGCATGATGCTCTGCGAGACGATGACATCTTCCCCGGCGATGACGTTTCCGTCCTGGATGAAAGAGCTTTTTACATGATGGCCCGCTTTCACATAACCTTTGTTGTAACCGATGATCCCGCTCGTAATTTCAATGGACCCTTCCGCTTCCAGCTCCGCGCCCTCTACGCCACCGACCACGCGGATATCCCCTGCCGCTTTCACACGGAATCCGGTCAGAACGTTCCCGCGGATGACCACGGTACCGACAAAGTCGATGTTGCCCACGCTGTAATCCACGTCCCCATTCACCTCATAGACGGGAAAAACGTTGATTTTTCCTTTATCCGTCGTGGCGATCAGGCCGTCGATGGCGGCATACATGGCTGTGTTTTCCGGGTCGACCACCACATTTTTTCCTACCTTAAAATAGGCTTCTTTGCCGGGCTTGAACGGAATCATTTCCCCGGTAACGCTGAGTCCCGGTTTGCCTGGCTCGGGCGGAATCCGTTTGGCGATCAGCTGGCCCTTCATGACATTGTTGAGACTGATCAGTTCTTTATAGTCCACTCTGCCGTCTTCGGTCTCGAGCGGCCTGTGCTCCTTGTCATCTCTGAGGTTGAAGGCAAACTCGATCCGGCCGTCCTTGCCGCTGACCGGCTGCTCACCGAAGGCAATCGCGGTCCGTCCAAACATGTACTCCTGAGGATGGCTGCAAATCCGGCTCAGGACCGCCTGGTCCATGCCGAACTGGACTTGATGGCTCCTCAAAAAGAGCTGAAGCTCTTCCTCTGTCACCTCAAAATCCTCGGAACGCTTGGAGAACTGCAGATAGGCCACGCTTTTATCCTCCGAAAAGGTAATATCCAAATAGGTTTCAAGCGCGATTGGAGCTGTCAATCGTTTTCCTCCTTTCTACTCGTGCAACGGTTAATCGTTTTGCATCAGTAAATCCCGGTTCTTCTCCAGCGTTGCGCGCAGCCGCAAAATGGCCTTGGAATGAAGCTGGGATATTCTTGAAGGTGAAAGTGACATGACTTCGGCGATTTCGCTTAAAGATAAGTCCTCATAATACAGCAGGGATACGACGGTTCTTTCTTTCTCGGTAAGCTTCTCAATTCCTTTAATGAGAGACTCCCGCAAATAAAACTCGTTAACTTTGTAATCCGGATTTTTGGCCTTGTCGTCGACCATCACGGAGAGACGCGTCTCGGATTCCTCCTCGCGAATCGGGTCTTCCAGCGAGCAGAGCGACATCACGGCAACTTCCTGGAGCATTTGGTGAAAATCTTTCTCGGACACGTTTAAATATTCGCTCATCTCCGAGTCCGTCACCGTCCGAAGGTGCCTCTGTTCGAGCTGCTGATAGGCGTCCTCAATCCGTTTTGCCTTCTCCCGGACGGAACGGGGCACCCAGTCCCCCTGCCGCAGAGAATCGAGAATAGCTCCCCTTACCCGGAAAGAAGCGTAGGTCTCAAACTGCAGTCCGCGTTTATAGTCAAATTTGTCAATAGCATCGATCAGCCCCATGACGCCGTTGCTGGCCAGATCATCCTTGGAAACATTCCTTGGAAGGCCGATGGCAAGGCGGCTGGAAACATAATCCACAATGTGGAGGTGTTTCTCGATCAGGGACTTTTTTGCTTCAATATTTCCGTATTCTTTCCATTGCTCCCAGAGCTCGGCATGATTCAGGTGAGAAGCTTTGCGCTCGCTCATTTCCCCCACCCCCTATTTTTCTGACAGGTGTCGAACGGCTTTCGCCAGTTCTTCCGGATCTTTCGCCGAAACCAGCTTCGGCGGATTGAGTGGTGTAAAGCCTCCCCCATCCTCTTGAACGGAGGCGGGCTTCGGCGTCAACAGATCATTTAACTCATCGCTCTCATCCGGGGTCGTCACATCGAACCGGGCACCCCGCTCCTGTTCGGCTGCTGCCTCCTGCTCCGCTTCGGGAACGCTGACCACACCCCATACCCAGCGGAGCAAAAAAGCGAGCAGAAACCAGATGACAAAGGATATCAGCCCTCTGATCAAGCTGGTCATAAACAGGTTGTTTCCCATCGAGATCAGCAGCGTCAGCACGAATCCGACAGCACCAAACACAAGGTTAAACAACAAATTTCCTTTCATGGCTACAATTCCTTTATACCCATTTGTACACTGCGCACGGACAGGATTCCGCTGCCTGAATCCAGTTCAATGGTTCGTCCGTGACTTCCGCCCGTGTCTTCGGCGATTAACGGGATATGAAGATTTGACAGCATCATTTTGCATGATTCCACATTCCTGGGGCCGATTCTCATCGTATCCCCGGTCCCGGCCATCAGGAACATTTGCGATCCTCCGGCCATCTTGGCGACAATTCTGGAAGGCGAGGCCCCCATGGCCACCAGCCGCTCCAGCAAAGCAGGCACTGCGGTATCCGCATATTTGGCGATATTCAGCTGCCCTTCACGGGCGATGTCTGAGGACGGCAGCATAATATGAGCCATACCTGCGATTTTAAGCAGCGGGTCATGCAACGTAATTCCGACGCATGATCCGAGGCCCAGCGTGCGGATGACCCCGGGATCGCGCACGACGTTCATGTCGGCCATGCCTACTTTAACGATGCTTTGCTCTTCAATCATTCTCTAGAGGCACTCCCAGGGCTTGAAAAATTTTCGCGAACGAGTCCGGATCGGGGATCAGAAAGAACTTCCCTTCCACCTCATGATCGCCCTCGAGAAAAGTCGTATCGATCAGCAGCGCATCATCGCCCATTTGGCCAAACTGGAGCAGCCCGTAGCTCAGAATGGCGCCGGCCATGTCCATCGCCAGGCCAGGGACTGTCGGGGACAAATCCAGCTTCGTAAAGTCGGCGAGCGAGGACAGGTACGAGCCGGCCAAAATATTGCCGATCTCGCAGAGTGCCGATTGCTCCATCTCATCGAACATCCCGTCCTGGTCGACCTGCATGCCGGCCAGCCTCTTCAGCAGGCTTTTGGCTGCTTCCGGGCTTAGAATAAAGAACAAATTGCCTGGAGCGTCGCCTTCCACCCTCAGAAAAATAGCAATGACGATTCGCTCGGCCCCGCCGACCCTGTCGGCAATCTCTTCAAAGGGAAGCAGCTGCACTTTGGGAACCGCCATATCGACTGGCTTATCGAGCAGGCGGGACAGCGCCGTTGCCGCATTGCCCGCCCCGATATTGCCGACTTCCTTCAGGACATCCATTTTGAATTCCTTAAAATGCTTAAAGACCTCCACGAACTACTCCTCTAGGCTTTCCAGCTGAATGATTTCGCTCTTCTTCAGCACTTCGGACAAGTTCAGCATAATGAGCAGACGGTCATCGCCGATTTTTGCCACGCCGTCCAGGTATCTGGCTTTAATGCCTCCGACGACTTCCGGCGGAGTCTCGATCCGGTCTCTGTTCAGATCGATGACGTCATTGGCCGAATCGACGATAAAGCCGACTTCCATTTCACCTACCACCACGATGATGATCCGCGTTTGATCCGTATATTCGGTTTCCGGAAGACCAAAGCGTCCCCGGAGGTCGATCACCGGAATGACGACGCCCCGCAGGTTGATGACGCCCCTAACGAACGTGTATGTCTTCGGAACGCGTGTAATGGGAAGCATGCGCTCAATCGTTTGGACTTTGTCGACTTCGATTCCGTATTCTTCACTGCCCAGCTTAAATACAATGACTTTGATATCTTCTCCCATGCCCTAAACCTCCTTATTTAAATGCGGCGTATTTGCAGTTCTTTACTGTCGCCGCAAGCCTTCCTTATATCGCAAACCTTCCTATTTAATGAAGACGTTCGGGTCCAGAATCAAGGCCACCTGACCGTCGCCCAGAATGGTTGCCCCCGAAATCCCTTTGATTTGCGGCAGATATTTGCCAAGGTTTTTCAGGACGATTTCGTTTTGTCCGATAAATTCGTCGATGGCCAAAGCCGCCAAACGGTCTCCCTTATGGATGACGATGATCTCGGTTTCGCTTTCGTCCTCTTCATTAAAGTCAGGAACCTCAAAAATGCGGCTGAGCGAAATGAGCGGGATCATCGATCCGCGGAAATCCACCATTTTGTTGCCATGCACCTGGCGGATTTGCTCCTTCTTGACGATGCCGGTTTCCACGATCGAGCTGAGCGGGATGGCATATTTCTCGGATCCCATCTTCACGAGCATCGCGGCGATGATCGACAAGGTGAGCGGCAGCTGCACCGAGAAATTCGTTCCTTTCCCCGGTGTCGAATAAATGGTCACCTGCCCGCCGAGCGAAGTGATCTTTGCCTTCACGACATCCAGTCCGACTCCCCGGCCTGATACGTCGGAGATTTTTTCGGCGGTGCTGAAGCCCGGCGCGAACAGCAGCTGGTGCACCTGCTCGTCCGACATGCCCTTCGCTTCCTCCTCGGTGACGATGCCTTTCTTCAGCGCGGATTTCAGGACGTTGTCGCGATAGATGCCGCGCCCGTCTTCTTCAATTTCGATAAAGACGTGATTCCCGCTGTGGAAAGCCCGAAGGTGTACGGTACCCGTCTCCGGTTTGCCGGCGGCAACCCGGTCCTGGGGCGACTCGATGCCGTGGTCGACCGCATTGCGCAAGAGGTGAACGAGCGGATCCCCGATCTCATCGATAACGGTACGGTCAAGCTCTGTTTCTGCGCCGGTAATGACCAGCTCCAGCTTTTTATCCAGCGATTTGGCCAGGTCGCGGACCATCCGCGGAAACCGGCTGAACACCGTATCGACCGGGACCATTCGCAGCTTCAGGACAATATTTTGCAAATCGGAGCTGACGCGGCTCATGTGTTCTACGGTCTCGGTCAAAGCATGGTTCTGCACCTCCGAAGCCAGCTGTTCCAGGCGTACCCGGTCGATCAGCAGCTCGCTGAACAGGTTCATGAGTACATCGAGTCGTTCGATATCAACCCGGATCGTGCGGGCCGGGGCACCGCCGGTTTTCGCGGCCGGCTTGGCGGCTGCCGCTGGTTTATTATCCTTGCTCTCTGCCGCTGGCGCAGCGGCTGCCGGAGCGGCAGTGTCAGGCTTCGTTTCTTCGGCCACAGCCGCCGCGGATTGAGCGGATGCCGCCCCCATCTCGGCCATTTGCTGCAGGGATTCGTGATCGAGTTCTACTACTGAGGCTTGGTCAATCTCCGAAACGTTCAAAATTTGCTGTTTGAGTTCGGCAGGATCTTTTTGTGTTATGTAGTAGAGTGAGAAGCTTTTTTCGAATTTTTCCTGCTCAATATCCTGCACGGTTGGATGGGACTTAATAACTTCGCCGGACTTCTCCAGCAAATCAAACACCATATAGGCGCGGACCGCCTTCAGCTGGCAATCGTCCCGAATGGCGACGTCAATATACAGTACGCGGTGCCCTTCCCCTATGGACTGCTGTAAAACGGAGTATTGAAATTCATCAAGCTGGATGGCGGTATTGGTTTCTTGCTTGGCCGGAGCGGAGCCTGCGGACTTCGCGCTGCCGGTGGAAGGGGCTTCTCCGCGAACGATCGCCTGAAGGTCGGCAACGATTGCCGATACGTCGGCTTTCCCTTCGCCGCCCTGGGTAATATCCTCCACCATAGCCTCAAGTGCATCAAGCCCTTTAAACAGCGTGTCGAAGATAAAGTCCTGCATTACCAGCTTTTCGTTCCGTACCAGGTCGAGCACGTTCTCCATTTGGTGGGTCAGCGACGCCAGGTCCTCAAAGCCCATCGTAGCCGCCATCCCTTTCAGCGTATGAGCCGAGCGAAAAATAATCTGGACGATGGAGAGATCATTCGGTGTCTGTTCGAGCAGCAGCATGTTTTCATTCAAGGATTGCAGATGATCATTGGACTCATCGATAAACATGGATAAATACTGATTCATGTCCATTATGAGACACCTCCTAATAAGTTTGCTTTCCGTTGCCTACAGCCTGGACGAGCCCTGCGGCAATATTGTGAAGCGGTAACACATGACTCACGCAGCCAAGTTCCACTGCGGAACGCGGCATGCCGTATACGATACAGGTCTCCTCGCTCTCCGCGAACGTGCTGGTAACGCCGGCATCGTACAGCCGCTTCATCATCTTTGCCCCGTCGCTTCCCATCCCGGTCATCAGCACCACGTGGCGTTTCAGGGATGGAAGCTCAAGCAGGGATTCGAACATGACATCCACCGACGGACGGTGGCCGCCCACCGGACTCTCCTCCGTCAGCGAGATCATTAAGCCCCGGCTCTGATCCGGCACGATTTTCGTATGATAGCCGCCCGGGGCAATATAAGCGAACCCTGGCTCCAATGCCATTCCCTGCTCGGCTTCAACCACGGTCAGCGGGCTGAACGTATTCAGGCGTTGGGCGAGGGATTTCGTAAAATTGGGCGGCATATGCTGCACGATGACAACAGGTGCCGGAAAATCGGCCGGTATGCCCTCAAGGAGCGTCTTCAGCGCCCGCGGTCCGCCGGTGGAGCAGCCGACCGCAACAAGCTGCGTATACGTGGTTGCTGCCCTGCCCTCCGCTGTCCGGCTGGGCTTGGCGGCATCCGTTCCCGCCGGCTTGGTTGGTTTCGCTTCTTGCGCCGAAGGAGCGGATTCCAGCACTTGGTGCGTCAGTTCGCGCGTTGTCCTGCTATTCGGGGAGTCCTGATGTTTCTTTCCTGCTCCAGGCTTGGAAAGCTTCGTCGCCTTGGGCTTGTCAGGCTGCTGCAGGACAACCTCCTTATCGGGCGCGCTCTCCTGTGCGGCTGCCCCGTTACGAGCGCCGGTTTCCTTCGCCAGGTCCGGGAGCGGCCGCTTCCGCCCAAGCTTTGGCAGGACTGGCGTTGAAACCGGTGCAGCCACGGCGGGCTTGTTCTTCCGCTTCTCTTCCTCCGCTTTCCAAAGCGCTCTCCGTTCCTTGGCCGCCATAGCTGCCTTCATCTGCTCAAGCAGGGCATCCCGAACGTCATCGATCTGCTGCGCATGCGCTACGGATGGCTTGCGGATAAAATCAAACGCTCCGGCTTCAAGCGCCTTGATCGTCTCCCTCATGCCGGCCTCATTGATGCCGGACAGCATGATTACCGGCAGCGGATGCGCCTGCATGATGACCGTAAGCGCTTCGAGTCCGTTCATCACCGGCATCTCCACGTCCATCGTGACGAGGTCCGGCTGCTGGCTTAAAATTTTGTCTACGGCTTCCTTTCCGTTAACGGCCGTATCAACGACCCGAAATGCGGGATCCTTTTCAATGAGATCGGATACGATCTTCCGCATGAAAGCCGAGTCGTCCACTACTATGACTTTGTATGGCGTCATGCCGCTTGTTCACCTCTGTTCCTTAGTACAGAAAATCATTTTGTACGACGAAGCCATTTATGCATAAACCCTTTGATTCCTGTCAAGGCACTTGGTTCCGGGGGAGCCGGTACGAGCAAGTAACGGTATGCGATCCGCTGCAGATCCTTCGCTGCATTGCAGTTCGGGTATGCAAGGGAAAAGGGAACCTGCTTCTTCACGGCTTGTACAACATGACTGTCATCGGCGATGTAACCGAGCATGGTCGTTTCCACGCCCAGAAAACGCCGGGCTGCCATGGCGATTTTGTCGGCGGTTTGAGCCGCTTCCTTCTCATCGCCCGCCCGATTAATGATCAGTTTGAAGGTAACGCCCGGTTCCGCGCCGCTGACCACCTTGATTAAAGCGTAGGCGTCGGTGATTGAAGTCGGCTCCGGGGTGGTCACAACCAGGCATTCATCCGCCGAACGGATAAAATTCAGGTTCTCCTTGGACAGCCCAGCGCCGGTATCGAAGATGATATAGTCCATCTCGTCTGCCAGCCCTTCAATCTGCTCCGTAAAATAAGCAAGATCCTGCTCGGAGAGTGACAACAGCTCGGATAGCCCGGAGCCGCCGGCGATAAAAGACAACGAATGCGGTCCTTTCTCGATGATTTCGCTCGCCGACTTCTCACGCTGGAGTAAATGATACAGGTTGAATTTTGGCGAGATGCCCATCAGTACATCGATATTGGCCATACCGATATCGGCGTCAAACACCAGCACTTTCCGTCCCATCGCCTGCAGGGCAAGGGCAAAGTTGAGCGTAAAGTTCGATTTGCCTACGCCTCCCTTTCCGCTCGTAACTGTGATCAGCTTGGCGGTTTTCCCCTTTCCGGTCAGCCTGGGTTCCATTCCGGCTTCGGCTCCTCTCCCGCCGGATCCCCGCTGCCGGATCAAATCCCTTAATGCTTGTGCCTGGTCCATCATGGCGCCTCTTCTCCAAGCAGCATACCGCACAGCTTCTTGCTGTCCGGAAGCAGAAGGTCTTCAGGCACGTTCTGGCCGTTGGTCATGTAGGACAGGTACAGCGGGTATTCCCGGATCAGGTTAAAGACGGAGCCGCAGCTTCCGGTCTCATCCAGCTTTGTGAAGATCACCTTGTCCAGCCCATACTTGCTGAAGTGTTCTGTGATCTTCTTCATATCCTGGCTCTTGGATGTCAGGCTGAGCACCAGATAGGTTTCGCTGTGGTCCGTTATGGCGGAAAACAGGCTTTGCAGCTCCGAAACGAGCAGCTCGTTACGATAGTTGCGGCCGGCCGTGTCCATCAGGATGATGTCGCAGTCCTGAAGGCGCTGAAACGCCCGCTGCATATCACCGGGCGACTGCACCACCTCCAGCGGGACATTCAGAATGGAAGCGTACGTCCGAAGCTGGTCAACCGCCGATATCCGGTAGGTGTCGGATGTGATCAGGCCAACTTTCCGGTGAAAACGCAGCAGCTGTTCCGCAGCCAGCTTGGCGATGGTCGTCGTTTTGCCGACCCCCGTAGGACCTGCGACATAGACGATCCGTGTCCGGTTGGCAATGCCTCCGCCAAACCGCTCCGAAAGGAACGCCAGCACCTGGCTGCGTATATGTGCAAACAATTCTGCATCCCCAAGCGTACGGCCGCTCTCTTCCCAAAGATCGAAGGAGGAGGTAATCCATTTCTCGATGAGGTCGAAATCGACCTCCTGCTGGATCAACCGCTCCTGCAGCTTCTCCAGCACAGCCGGCAGCTGCTGCTTCATCATCGACTGACGGGAGATTTTGGCCATCCACGCCTTCATTTCCTGCAGCTCTTCCAGCAGCTTGGCCTCCACGCTGTTTCTGGCCTCCGGCTCTCTTTCCCCCGCCTGCTGAGGCTGTTCAGAGTGGCTTAGCGCTCCGGTGATCTGCCCCCGTTCCGAAAGAGGGAACGTTACGTTGGAAGGCGGCGTCTCGTTCGCAGCTGCTGATTCCCCATAGCCTGCCGCCTGGGTCACGGCCTCGCCGGCTTGAACGGATGTCATCTCCGCCCCCCGAGGCTCCAGACGAGCAGGAGCGGTCTCCGGCTGGGCTTGATCAGTAGAAACCTTGGCGCCGGTTGCGGCAAGGGTCAGCTCGGCGGTCTTCTTGTATGCCTGCGGCACGGCCTTCTGTGGGACGGCCGCCTTTTGAGGAGCCGGGGCCTGCCACTGTTTCGTTGCTGTATTCGCCTGTTCGTCTGCTTCCACCGCGGCGATGACCTCGATTTTTTTCTTCTTAAACATGCCCAGGAAGCCGCCCAGCTTGGTCTCCTTCGTGCTCAGAATGACGGCATCGCTGCCCAGGTCATTGCGGATTTGGAGCATAGCTTCAGGCATCGTATCGACCACATATCGCTTTACTCTCATAAGTTCACCACTCCGACACTTTGAATTTCTACATTGGGTTCAAGCTCGCTGTAAGAAAGAACCGGAATATCCTGCATGGTCCGCTCAATCACCTGGCGCAAATACATCCGGATGGTCGGCGAGGCAAGCAAAATGGGCTGCTGCCCCGATTGAAGCAGGCGGTTGATCTGCTCGCTGAGCTTCTGGTACACCGTCTGGGTAGATACCGGATCCATCGCCAGATAGCTCCCCTGATCCGTCTGCTGGACGCTGTCGGCAATCTTTTTCTCAAGCGTTGGCCCTACTGTAATGACCTTGAGCGTCTCGCCTTCCCTTGAGAACTGCTGCGTAATTTGCCGGGATAATGCCTGCCGCACATACTCGGTCAGCACATCGGGGTCTTTCGTATATTGGCCGTAATCAGCCAGCGTTTCAAAGATCGACACCAAATCCCGAATCGAAATTTTCTCACGAAGCAGCTTGGCCAATACTTTCTGAACATCTCCGATCGACAGCACCGACGGAATGAGCTCGTCGACGAGAACCGGATAATTTTCGCGCAAATTGTCGACCAGCGTTTTCGTCTCCTGCCGTCCAAGCAGCTCGTGGGCGTGCTTTTTGATCAACTCGGTCAAATGAGTCGCCACGACGGACGGCGGATCCACTACCGTATAGCCCGAAAGCTCCGCGCGATCCTTCGTCGCTTCGTCAATCCACAAGGCCGGGAGTCCGAAAGCTGGTTCCAAAGTTTCAATTCCCGTGATCGATTCGTCATCGTAACCGGGACTCATGGCCAGGTAGTGATTTAATAGTAATTCACCGCTTCCGACGGTATTCCCTTTAATTTTGATGACATATTCGTTCGGTTTTAGTTGAATATTGTCGCGGATCCGGATCACCGGGACCACAAGACCCAGCTCCAAGGCGCACTGCCTGCGGATCATAATGATCCGGTCAAGCAAATCTCCGCCCTGCTGTGTATCCGCCAAAGGAATCAATCCGTAACCGAATTCGAATTCGATCGGGTCCACCTGCAGCAGGTTGATGACACTTTCCGGACTGCGCACCTCTTCGATCTGCTGTTCCTCTTCCAGCTGTTCCACCTCGATCTGCTTTTTGTCCATGTTCCGCTGCATCCGGTAAGCAGCAAAGGCGAGCAGCCCGGCCAGCGGAAGCGTCGTGATGAGATGAATCGGAGTAAACAGCCCGAGGAGGGCAATCGTCGCCGCCACAATGTACAGCAGCTTCGGGTACGACAGCAGCTGTTTGGTCAGATCGTTCGCCAAATTGCCTTCCGAAGAAGAACGCGTCACGATCAAACCGGAAGCCGTTGAAATTAAGAGTGCGGGAATTTGACTGACCAGACCATCCCCGATAGTTAATACCGAGTAGGTGGACATCGCATCCTGGAAGGACAGGCCCCGCATGGCGATCCCGATAATAAAACCGCCGACCAGGTTGATCAGCAGGATGATGATGCTCGCAATCGCGTCCCCTTTGACGAACTTGCTCGCACCGTCCATCGCGCCGTAAAAGTCCGCTTCGCGTTCCACTTTGCGGCGCCGCTCCCTGGCCTGCTGCTCATTGATCATGCCGGCGTTCAGGTCGGCGTCAATGCTCATCTGCTTGCCGGGCATCGCATCGAGTGTGAACCGGGCGGCGACTTCCGCCACGCGTTCCGATCCCTTCGTGATGACGATGAACTGCACGACGACCAGAATCAGAAAGACGATAAAGCCGACGGCGATTTCCCCTCTGGCGATCCAGCTGCCGAACGTTTTGACGACGTCGCCGGCAAAGCCCTCGGACAGGATAAGCTTGGTCGTCGAAATGTTCAGCGCCAGCCGGAACAGCGTCGTAATGAGCAGAAGCGAAGGGAAAATGGAAAACTGCAGCGCTTCCTGCGTATTCATCGCGACGAGCAAAATAATGAGCGCGAGCGAAATATTGATGACCAGCAGCACGTCGAGCAGCCAGGACGGGATCGGAAGAATCATCATCATTACAATGCCGATGACGCCGGTCAGTATCGTTATCTCTTTTAATTTCAAAGCTTCCTTACCTCCGATCCCTTATCTCACTTTGCCTTTTAATTTATATACATAAGCCAGTACTTCAGCCACGGCTTGAAACAAATCGGCGGGAATCGAGTCCCCGATCTCCGCCCTTTGAAACAGCGCACGGGCCAGCGGCTTGTTTTCCATCGTAATCACGCCGTTTTCCTTGGCGATCTCCTTGATCCGCAGAGCCACAAAATCCTGCCCTTTGGCTACGATTTGCGGGGCTTCCATGTTCGAGCCCTCGTACTTCAGGGCCACCGCGAAGTGGGTCGGGTTCGTGATGACGACGTCGGCCTTCGGCACTTCCTGCATCATCCGCTGCATCGCCATCCGGCGCTGCCGCTCCCTGATCTTCCCCTTGATCAGCGGATCCCCCTCCATTTTTTTATATTCATCTTTAATGTCCTGTTTCGACATCCGAATGCTTTTCTCGAACTCATACTTTTGATACAAAAAATCCAGTGCGGCCATCACAAACAGGGCGGCCCCTATTTTTAGGCCGAGCGTCATCGTCAAACTGGCCACGAAATGAAACGTCTTCTCAATATTAACCTCGGACAGCTTGCCGATATCCGCGATAGCTCCTCTAAGCGTTTGATAAACGAGAAAGCCGATGATCACCAGCTTTAAGATCGATTTCGCGAACTCGACCAGAGAACGGACCGAGAATATATTTTTAAACCCCTTGATCGGGTCCAGCTTGCTGAATTTGGGCTTCAGCGATTCCCCAGTCAGCATGAAACCGACCTGCATCAAATTGGCGGCGAGCGCCATGACGACGACGGTAAGAAACACCGGCGCCAGCAGCAGCAAAATGTCGATGCCGTATTCCACGGCGAGGCTCATGACGTTGTTAATCGACAAATCCATGGTCAGGCGGTTCAGAAAAATGTCCTTGAACAGTCCGACAAGCCGCTCCTTGAACGATGAGCCGAACATGAGAAGGCTGAAAAAGGAAGCCAGCAGAACGACCGCGCCGGTTAAATCCTGGCTTTTGGCGACCTGGCCCTTTTTCCGGGTATCCTGCCGCTTTTTCGGGGTCGCTTTTTCGGTTTTTTCTCCGCCAAACAGCTGCAGATCCAGGGGATACCTGTAGGACACGTTCCTTCCCTCCATCCTCACATTACGCAGGCTTGTGACCGATAATCCCCAGAAGCGTCTGCATCGACTCAAACATGATTCCGAACAAGTCGCCGAAAATATAGGAAAAGCTCGGTACCAGCAAAAAAAGAATCATCAGTCCGACAATAATTTTCAGCGGCATCCCGACGGCAAATACGTTGAACTGCGGTGCGGTGCGTGCCAGAAATCCCAGCCCGATGTCAGTCAGGAACAGCGCTGTGACGAGCGGAGCCGACATTTGAAAGGCAAGGACAAACGACTGGCCGAACGTCTTGATCAAAAATTCCGACAAGCTGCCATCCGCCATTCTCATAAACAACTCGTTGGAAAGCGGAACCCAGTCATAGCTCCGGATGATGCCGTCCAGCAAATAGTGGTGCCCGTTCATCGTCAGAAACAGCAGCAAGGCGAACATGTACTTGAAGTTGCCCAGCATTGGCGCTGAGGTGCCCGTCATTGGATCCAGCACGTTCGCGATCCCGAAGCCGATCTGGATGTCGATGAAGGAGCCGGCCGTCTGGATCACCATAAACAGCACATAGGCGACGAATCCGAGCAGCAGCCCGATCAGCACTTCCCTGATGATCAGAAGGACGTACGTCACATCTGCCGGAACGCTCTGATGCACGCCATAAGTTAGGTACACAAGCGCAGATACGAAAAAAGCGATGCCTATTTTGAAAATATTCGGGACTCCTTTAGAAGAAAGCACCGGAACGACAACAAAAAAGGCTGTAATTCGACAAAAAATAAGCATAAAAACCGGCAGACTTTCCAGCAGCATGTTCATGAATAAGTCCGCCTATCCGATATATTTGTACAAGTTGTCCAAAATGTTAAAAGTGAAGTCCACCAGCGTCGTCAGAATCCATGGCCCAAAGAAAAGAATCGCCAGCAGTACGGCCACGATCTTTGGCACAAATGCCAGCGTCTGCTCCTGAATTTGGGTTGTCGCCTGGAAAATGCTGATCACCAGACCGACGATGAGTCCCAGCAGCAGCATGGGCGCACTGACCTTCAGCACGGTATATACCGCCTGGCCGGCGAGACCAATAATAAATTCCGAATTCATGGCTGAACATCCCGCCCCTTCTTCATACTCATTCAGGTATTAAAGCTCATCAGCAGCGACTTGACGACCAAATACCAACCGTCCACCAGCACAAACAGCAAAATTTTAAACGGCAGCGAGATCATGACCGGCGGGAGCATCATCATGCCCATCGCCATCAAGGTACTGGATACGACGATATCTATAATAAGAAAAGGAATAAAGATCATGAATCCCATCTGAAAGGCCGTTTTGAGCTCGCTGATCGCGAACGCCGGCACCATGACCGTGAGCGGAATGTCCTTGTAGGTATTCGGCTTTTCGATCTTGGTATATTTCATAAACAGCAGCAGGTCCTTCTCCCTTGTGTTGGAGAACATGAACTTTTTCATCGGTTCCGCCGCTTTGTCCAAAGCCTGCGTCTGTGTCAGTTCTCCTTTTAAATACGGCTGCAGGGCCACATCATTGATGGAGGAAAAGGTTGGCGTCATGACAAACAGCGTCAAAAAAAGAGCCAGCCCTACGATGACCTGGTTAGGGGGCATCTGCTGAGTTCCAAGCGACGTTCTGACAAAACCGAGCACGATCACGATCCGCGTAAAACTGGTCATCAGCACAAGCAGCGCCGGCGCGATGCTGATGACCGTGATGAGAAGCAGAATCGAGAGCGAGCTGGTGCTTGGCTTCCCTCCGGAGTCCCCTACCTGGATATCGATATTCGGTATCGGATCCGCAAAGGCGGCCGTCACCGAGAGCAGGCTGATCAATGTAACGATGATACAAACGAACAAAACCTTCTTTTTCATGGCTCCCTCAACCGATCTGTAGTATTGTCTTCCCGCAGGAGCTCTTCCATCTTCTCTTTACGGTTTGACATCCGGCGCAGCTTCTCGTCAAATACTTCATGAAATTCCGGCGTTTCCTCCAGGCTGATCTCCTCGGATACCGGACCCGTTTTGCGCAGCTTTGCAGCAAGCTTGGCCACCAATGGCGATAACCCGTTCTGCGAGTATGCCGGATCCTGTTCAAACGATGCCAGGATGACGGCGACCTCGTCAGGGTCGGTAATTTTATCGACGAGGCGAATATCTTCGCCTACGCCGACCAAATATACGCTGCTACCGATTTCAATGACCTGGAGCGATTTGTTCGGCCCCAGCCCGACAGCCCCCAGCGTCCGGATCGAACGGCTGCTGAACCAAGTTTTATTTTTCCGGCCGAGAAAACGGATCAGAAGAATAATGAGTGCAATAATCACCGCCAGGACGATGATGACATAAACCAGGCTGAGAGCGTAATTACCGGAGCCGGGAAGCGGCGTATCTGGATTACTCATCTAAAGTCCTAAACTCCCAGCGTCTTATTGATGGCTTCAATAACGCGGTCGGTCTGGAACGGTTTGACGATAAAATCCTTCGCGCCTGCTTGGATGGCGTCGATGACCATCGCCTGCTGCCCCATGGCGGAGCACATGATGACCTTCGCGGCCGGGTCGATCTTTTTGATTTCTTTCAGCGCGGCGATCCCGTCCATTTCCGGCATCGTAATATCCATCGTAATCAGGTCCGGACGAAGCTCTTTAAACTTCTCGATCGCCTGGGATCCGTCCTGGGCCTCTCCGACTACCTCAAAACCGTTTTTAGTCAAAATATCACGGATCATCATTCTCATAAATGCAGCGTCATCCACGATAAGAATTCGATTTGCCATTGATTAAAAATCCTCCCTAAATTTTGCTATTGTAATTTTTGTATTCGGTCCCACTGGCTGAGAATATCCGTGACACGCACCCCGAAATTTTCATCGATAACGACAACCTCGCCTTTGGCGATCAGCTTGTTGTTGATCAGGATGTCAACCGGCTCGCCCGCCAGCTTGTCCAGTTCGATGATTGAACCTTGAGACATTTCCAGGATATCCTTAATTTGCTTCTGGGTCCTTCCTAATTCTACGGTGACTTTAAGAGGAATGTCCATCAATAAGTTTAAATTATTTTGATCGACCTGGCCGAACGAGCCACCTTGTAAATTCGCAAATTGCACAGGCTGCACGTTGACGTTCCGGTTAGGCATAGCCCCGTAATGCTGCGGCATGGCCGTATAAGGATTCTGCATGTTCGGATCGTACGCTTGCCCCGGCATGGAAGCGGGCATCCCGGCAGCTGGAGCACCGTAGCCCGGCGCGCCGGACGGCATTCCGTAATCCTGCTGCTGCGGAGCCGGCTGACTGGCTGTCGGAGGCGGGTAAGAGGCCTCAGGCTGAGATGCCGGCCGCTCAGGCGCTTCAACCGCTGGAGCCGCCTGCTGCATCGACTGTTCCGCCTCGTCCGAACCATGAATCAGCATGCTGACCATATCCTTGGCGAACTGGACCGGAAGCAGCTGCATGATCGTGGAATCGATCAATTCTCCGATTTTGAGCCGGAAAGAGATCTTGATCAGCGTCTGCTCGGAAGGCAGGCTGTTGACCCCGTCGCCGTTGGCCATGTCCAGAATGTCGATGCCTGGCGGCGAAATATTGACGAACCGGTTAAATATCGTCGACATCGAAGTGGCCGAAGAGCCCATCATTTGGTTCATCGCTTCCTGAACCGCGCTGATATGGATTTCGTTCAGCTCCGCATCCTGCGGATCACCTTCTCCGCCCAGCATCAGGTCGGCGATGACCTGCGCGTCACGCGTTTTAATAACCAAAGAGTTGATCCCTTCAAAACCGTCCACATACGTGACATGAACAGCCACATGGGGCTTGGGGAACTCTTCCTCAAACTGGCTGCGGGTAATGATGGACACCTTCGGCGTCGTAATGTCCACCTTCTTGCCCAGCAGCGTCGAAAGTGCAGTGGCTGCACTGCCAAACGTAATGTTGCCGATCTCTCCCAGTGCATCCTGCTCCAGAGGCGTTAAATAATCGTCTACCGTCGAACCCGCATTTCGGGAGAAGTCGGCCGCTTCGGTCTGTTTCAGCAGGGCGTCGATCTCTTCCTGGGATAAATAATCTTTACTCGTCAAGTTCCTCAGCTCCTTCGCTGACAATTTCGTCGATTTGCACGGCCACGCGGTCTTTGACGGTACCCGGGCTTCCTATAAACTTCAACCGGTCACCAACCTTGATTTTCAGTCCCGAATGTACCGGCTTGGCCAGGCTGATGACGTCCCCTACATTCAATCCCAAAAACTCGGATACGGAGATATAAGACTCCCCAAGCTCGGCGATCATGCTCAGCTTGGCTTGGCTGATCCGGTTTTTGAGCGACTCGGCTTCCTCCGGCACGCTGGACTTCTTCTCCGATACAAACCACTGATGGGCCGAGAGCTTCGACATGATCGGCTCCAGCACTACATGCGGAATACAGAGGTTGATCATGCCCGTCGTATCGCCGATTTTAGTACTGAGCGAAATCAGGGCGATGGTTTCGTTCGGTGAGACGATCTGCATAAACTGCGGATTCGTCTCCATCGCTTCCATCCGTGGAGAGATATCCAGCACCGTTTTCCACGCTTCCGCCAAGCTCTCGAACGCCCGGCTGAAAATCCGCTCCATGATCGTCGTTTCGATTTCGGTGAGCGAGTTGATTTTGGAAGGAGCATTTCCGACTCCGCCTAGCAGCCGGTCCAGCATGGCATAAGCCACGTTGGGGTGTACTTCCAGCACCATTCTTCCTTTCAAAGGTTCCGCCTCAAAAATATTGAGAATCGTCATCTTCGGAATCGAGCGGATAAATTCGTCATAAGGAAGCTGCTCAACCTGAACCACGTTAATTTGAACAAACGTCCGCAGCTGTGCGGAAAAATAGGTCGTCAGATAACGCGCGAAATTTTCATGAATCCGTGTCAGACTTCGGATATGATCCTTGGAAAAGCGGACGGCCCGCTTGAAATCATAGGAACGGATTTTTTTCTGGGTCTCTTCTTTTTTAAGTTCCTCCGCATCCATTTCACCGGACGACAGTGCGGCGAGCAGGGCGTCAATCTCATTTTGCGATAATACATCAACCAATCATCTCACCCCCTTACGGTTTCCGGTCGTTATGTTACAGCGGCGTCAAAACAAAGTTCGTGATGGAGATTTGCGTCAGTTTCCCTCGTGTCAAGGTTTTATTGATCAGATTGATCAATTTTGCGCTTAATTGGTCTTTTCCTTTGGAGCCCTTCAGTTCCTCGGGTCTCGTATCGGCGAGCGTCTTAATAATGATGGGCTTGATCTCGAATTCTTTGATCTTATCGAATTCTTCCTTCGATTTTTTGTCGTTCAATTGGAACGCAAAATTCATCAATACGATATAATCCTGATCCGCGAGATTGGTCTTGATATCCGTAATCTCCGAAGTGATTTCCACAAGCTCGTCTGCCGATAATTTTGGAGCCTCGATCGTTTGGGCGGCCGATTTCGTTTCGTTTGAACTGCTCCCGAAATATTTATCCATCAGCAAAAATGCGGCAAGCACGATCAGTGTAATCGCCAGCAGTATCGTTATTAGCCAGGGCAGCATCTTTTTCATGGGGATTCCTCCGTTTGTTGCACTTTAATAGTTGCGTTGTGAACGCCGATTTCCTGATTGTATTGCTTCACCAGGGAAATGACTTCCGCCGCTTTTTCCAAAACAATCATTCGTTTGCCCGTAACCAGGGTAATATACGTGTCCGGCGTTTCTTCCACTGTTTCGATAAGCAGGGCATTCAGCCATAATGGTGAGCCGTTTAACCGGGTAACTAAAATCATAGCAGGCCTCCTATGGAAATCGGAGGAGGACAGGCCTCCCCCGTCACTTCACTCTACTAACGCTTCAGATTGACGACTTCCTGCAGCACCTCGTCGGAGGTCGTAATGATCCGCGAGTTCGCCTGGAAACCGCGCTGGGCGACGATCATTTCGGTAAATTCGCCGGTCAGGTCGACGTTGGACATTTCCAGCTGACCTGCAACGATCGCACCGGTTCCGGTGGTTGCATCATTTGCTTCTCCTGCTTCAAAGTCTCCGTCTGCGATAGCGTTTGGCGTAATACGGTACAAGTTTCCGCCGATTTTCTCGAGTCCTTCCGGATTCGTGACTTTGCCTACGCCAATCTTAAGGGTCGTATCGGTTCCGCCATCTGCCAGCTTTTGGATGATGGTGCCGTCCTGAGAAATGGAGAACGAAACGGCATCCCCAAGGTTAATCGGAGCTCCGCCTGAATCGCAGACAAACATCCCGTCCGACGTAACCAGATTCTTCAGTGCATCGACGTGAAAATCACCTGCTCTGGTAAGGAACGGTGGATCCTGATCTTCGGTCATGCTTACAAGAAAAAAGCCGTCGCCGTCAATTCGCAGGTCCGTCGGGTTGTTCGTCGTCTGCGCGCTTCCCCCGGTGTGCAACGTATCAATCGATCCGATCGACACGCCAAGCCCAATTTGCTTGGCATTGACACCGCCGTTTTCACCCTCAACCGGCGCTGTCACGCCAGATACGGTCTGGCTCATAACATCCTTAAACATGACTCGGCCTGCCTTGAAGCCGGTCGTGTTAACGTTGGCGATATTGTTGCCGATTACGTCGAGCTTGGTTTGGAATCCGCGCATCCCTGAAACGCCTGAATACATCGATCTCAACATGGGTCTGTTTCCTCCTAGGTTTGTGAAATGAACTGCGTCAGTCGGTCAGCAGTTCCCTGGCTTTCCGGTTCGGGCCAGCCAGCTTACGACAGCACGACCGCGCTGTCGATTTGGGTAAACACGTTGTCTTTCATCGATTTGCCGTCTATCGCCGTGACGACCGTCCGGTTAGGAACGTTGACGATGAGCGCCATATCCTTCATCAGGATCAGCGATTCCTTGCTGCCTTTGGCGGCAGCCTTTTCAACGGCTTGGTTCAGCTTGTCCAGCTGCTCCCCTTTGATCTCGATCCCTCTTTGCTCCAGCCGCTTGGCCGCATGATTGCTGAACTTGAGCAGGCTTCCCTGCAGCAGTTCATCAAATGACGTCTGGGACGAGGCGTCCGGCGTTGCGGCCGGTTTCGAAGTCTTGACGGGTGCGGCCGGATATATCCTTCCGGGATAGAGCTGTCCGATCGTCATCCGTTCGTTCATGCCGATTCCCCGTTCCCGCCTGTCGTGCCCTCTCCTGCCGCTGCGCTTGCTGCCTCGGCGCCTGTCTCTCCGGTTTCAGAGCCGCTGCCCGCAGAACCTTCTGCCGTGCCGCCCGCATTCGACGCACCGTCAGTTGATGGCGTTTCAGTATCCGCAGGCGGAGTACCCTCTTCCTGCTTGGCATTCATGATTTCGACGATCTTCGTAATCGGAATCGCTACTGACCCAACGGAAGCGTACTGAACGCCGTCCTTGACGATAATAGAATCCACGATGCCCGTTTTGATCTCAGACGTACTTTCGCCTGATTGATCGGAGCTGCTTCCGCTATCGACCCAGCTGATCTGTTTGCCGATCAGTCCCGATACGTTGCCAAGGGACTGACTCATGGCGTTCAGCTGGCTGGATATGTTCATCAGCTGCTCGACCGAGGTGAATTGGGCCATCTGGGCGATAAATTCCTTGTCCTCCATCGGCTGCATCGGATCCTGGTTTTTAAGCTGGGTCACCAAAATGCTCAGAAACTGGTCCTTGCCGAGCGTCTGCGTCTTCGTGCTGGCCTTCTGCACGTTGGAAGCCGAGTAGTTAGGCCAAATGTTGCTTGTCGATACGATATCTGACATGGTTGTTCACCTCCGTTTTTACGCTTTGGCTGTAAACGTATTTCCTTGGTCCGCCTGCTGCCGGGCAAGCCATTCATTCAGCTCGTCTCCCAGCTCAGCCACGGCCAAGGCATCTTCGGAGGAAGCGTCCTTGTCCTTTTGCCGGCGGTTCGGCTGCTGCTGACCCGATTGGGATTGACGGCCGTCGTGATACATTTGGGACTGCAGCGAAGGGTTTTGCGTTACCACAAGTTTCTCAACCTGCACACCCTGCGACTGCAGCGTACTGCGGAGCTGACTCATCTGCTGTTCCAGCAAATCCTTGGCTCCGGCGTGCTCGGTCGTAAATTGGGCAACGAGCTGTCCGTTTTGCATCGTCAGCTTAATGTCGACCTGGCCCAGGTGTTCCGGGTACAGCGATATTTTCGCTTCCGAGATGCCTTCTTGCTTCACGATTTCCAGCTTGTTTACGACAAATGTGCTCATTTCTTTGGCAAACTGCGTAACGGGCACCGCTTGCGCCGCTGCTTTATGAGGCGACTGAATGCCTTCTTTCATCACGAGATGCCCTGCCGTTACCGTCGTCTGGCTGGTAAGCGGATCCTCCGGCTTCGCCGCCGCTTCCACCTCTTCTCCGGAAGAAGGGCTTGCAGCGGATGCTGCTGTTTGCGCATCGGCATACGGCTGCTGTCTTGTCAAGATCGTACTCAGCACGGCCTTGCCGCTTGCAGCGGATGCAGTATCGCCTGCCGGCTGCTGCCGGATCGCTTCCAGCAACGCGGAGATGCGGCTGGCTTGTCCTTCCGCTTTAGGCTGGAATATTGGTGCCGTATCCTGTTGCGCTGCCGATTCCGAGTCCTTGACCAGAGCCGCCGGTTTGCTTTTCCCAGGAGCTGTGGCGTTCTGAACCAGGTTATGGAACGTTTCCAGCAGTTCTGCAGCCTGCGCCGTGGTGTCCGCCCCCGTATTTGGCTGCTGCAGCACCGTGATCAGCTGGGCCAACGCATCCTGTGCGGCAAACCGTGCCGTCGCCGGGTGGCTGGCCAGTGCCGTCAAGGCTTGATCTCCCTCATTAGCCGGGGTGTCTTCAGGCTGTGCTTCGCCGTTTCCTTGAACGTTCAGCAGCAAGGTGGTTACCTGCTGAATCCAGCTTTGCAGGGCGCTCAGCACTTCAGGGTCTTCGGCAATCGCTTCATCCAGCTGATCGGCATCCAGAAGAAGGCTTTGCAGCAGGGCTGCGGTATTCTGCTCATCATTGTCCCCGTTCCCTTGAACCGCCGTCGTTTGAGCATTTTTCAGCAGCCCTTCCAAAAGTGACGCCACGCCGTTCATGGCCGAAGCTTCCTGCGAACCGCCTGCTGTACCTGTCATCAGCAGAGTCAACGAGACTCCAAATGCCGGTACCGGTGCCGTTCCCGCCGAGGCGTTTGCCGCACCGCCGCTTGTTCCTGCTGTCTTCGCTCCGGCTGACGCACCTGCGGAAATGTTTTGAAATATCAGGCTCATCTTTGTTTTCACCTCCTTTCGCGTGCAGTACTACATTCAAGTACTCTGTTGAAAAGAAGCTCTGGTTGAAAAGAATCACTACTTGCTGCTTAGCAATTTGTTGAGAATGACAGCGCTCGTCTTCTGGTCTGTTTTGCTCATCGAATCCAAAATGCTTGACCGTGTCGAATCTGCCACGGCGCCCAGAATAGTCAGTACTTTGTCCGGACTGATCTTGTACATGGCCAGCAGCAGATTGGCCGCGCTATCCGCGTTCATCGACCCGAACGTCTGGCTGATTTGAGCCTTGTCCAGCCCGGTTGACGACGGTGTCGTCTGCGCGGCGCTGTCCTTGTTCACTCTGGACTGAAGCGCCGCGATCGCCAAATCGCTGGACGATACGGAATCCTTCATTTTCAGCGTGATATCCGCCGCCATCTTTGGATCCATCTTGGCGAGGATGTTCATCCGGCTGTCCGCATCCATAGCGCTAAGCAGCTGAACGACCTCTTCCGTGGTCATATTCTGCAGAATCGGCGCCGCTTTGCTCGGGCTCATGCCGGCGTACATTTTCGCCAGGTTTTTGACCTGCTTCTCGTAATCGTCGGCGGTATTTCCCGCCTGTGCATCCGTAGACTGCGCGCTGCTCTCTTGGAGCTGATCGATCTGCGTCTGCAGCGATTTGATTTTACTGTCCTGCTGCTTCTGGTCTTCCTTAGCCTTCTGAAGGTCCGCTTCCTTGGCTTCCAGCTGGCTTTTCAGCTCCTTGATCGTAGCGGTCGCGCTCTCCACCTGTGCTTTCGTTTTGTCCAGCTTGGCCGCTGCCGGATCCTTGACCGGGTCAGGGACCCAGTTTTTCACAACCGGAATTTTGTTGGCAACACCGAGCACTTCGTTCCGAACGTTGGTGTTCAGCAGCATCAGAAGCACGCCCAGGAGCACCACCGTAAAGATGATTGGTATAACAAGAAACAAAAACCGTTCAAATCCCCCTGTTGATTCTTTCTCTAATTCTTCAAAACCTGTTCTTGCCACAGTTGTTCCACCCCCAAGCCAGCAGCTCTATATCACGTTCACTCATCTCGCCCTAGCGCCCATGGCAAACCGTACGGTCGCCATCTCGTCAAGCTCGTTCTGCTCATGCAGGAGCGCCTGCTGCTGAAATGCCGTCTTTGCTTTGTCCCGCGCTTTTAACCAGACGTTTTCATCCAGCATCTTTGTGGACAAATGCTTCTGCTGTATCTGAACCTTCATATTGGCTCTGTTCACATCCACATGCTTCATCCGTATGCATTGGTCCAAATATTCGACATACGCCTGAATTTCCTGAATCATGGAGACAGGAACGCATTGGCCGGCAGCTTCCTGAAGCTGCTTGACCATGCTCTCCCGGATATCCAGCAGCTCCCCCAGCGACTTTTCTTCCGCCTGAAGCTTGCCGATGGCGCTGGACAGCATCCATTCCGCCTGGGTACGTTCGTTGCTTTTGAGGTCGACAATTTTTTGGAACGCGTACTGAAATCTCATCCCTTATGGTCATCTCCTTGAAAATTCGGAAATCAAACGTTCTTGAACCTGCTCCAGCGTCACTTTTTCGTCTACGCGCTGCTTGGTAAAATCCCAGATGGCCTGGATGGAATCGATGGCTTCATCGATTTGCTCGTTCGAGCCTTTTTGGTAAGCGCCGATGTTGATCAGATCTTCGGACTCTTTATAGACAGCCATCAGCCGCTTCAAATTATCCGCAGCGTCCGTCTGCTCGCGCGGCGCAATATCCTTCATCACCCGGCTGATGCTGGCAAGCACGTCGATCGCGGGAAAATGGCCCTTGTTCGCGATACCCCGGTTCAGCACGATGTGCCCGTCCAGGATTCCCCGCACCGCATCCGCGATCGGCTCATTCATGTCGTCGCCGTCGACGAGCACGGTGTAAAAGGCGGTAATGGAACCTTGCGGCCCTGTCCCCGCCCGTTCGAGCAGCTTCGGCAGGCTCGCGAACACCGACGGCGTATAACC
Source organism: Paenibacillus sp. SSG-1 (assembly GCF_002224835.1). NCBI lineage: Bacteria > Bacillati > Bacillota > Bacilli > Caryophanales > Paenibacillaceae > Paenibacillus > Paenibacillus sp. SSG-1. Next base: position 1,428,764 of record NZ_MBRK01000001.1, on the reverse strand, counting down.
GCGCATCGCCGGCGGTTCGCCGATCGCCAGCCCCACTTCCCGCTGCGCCATCGCATACCGCGTCACGGAATCCATCATCAGCATGACGTTCATGCCCCGGTCCCGGAAATACTCGGCGATCGTCGTCGCGATCAGCGCTCCCTTGATCCGGATCAGCGCAGGCTGGTCGGAGGTGGCCACGATGACCACCGATCGCTGCAGCCCTTCAGGGCCCAGGTCGCGCTCGATAAAATCGAGCACTTCCCGTCCCCGCTCGCCAATGAGCGCGATCACATTGACATCCGCCGCGGTGTTGCGCGCGATCATGCCCATCAGCGTACTTTTCCCGACGCCGGATCCGGCGAAGATCCCGACACGCTGCCCTTTGCCGATGGTCAGCAGGCCATCGATGGCCCGTACGCCAATGCTGATCGGCTCCAGCACCCGGGGCCGGTTCAGCGGGTTCGGCGGCGTGTTATACGTCGAGCTGTGCGGCATTCGGGTAGGAATCAGGGAGCCGTCGAGCGGCTGCCCCAAACCGTCCAGCACCTTGCCAAGCAGCTCGGAGCCTACCTGAACGCTTAGCGGCTTGCCCGTGCCGACCACATCGCACCCCGGTCCGATCGACTGCAGCTCACCGAGCGGCATGAGCAGAACCTTGTTGTCGCGGAAACCGACAACCTCCGCCTGCAGCGGCTTGGCGCCTTTGCTCGGATAAATGTAGCAAACGTCTCCGACGCTGGCGTCAGGGCCTTCCGACTCGACCATCAGTCCGATGACCTGGGTGACTTTCCCGTTGATCCGGACCGGATCAATGTTCCGCAAATGCTCCATATACCGTCCGCTGTCAAGCACCTTCATCTTGGTCTCTCCGTTCCCCTTCGTCCAGAGCGATACGTATCAGCTCTTTTTTGATTTCGGTCAGCTGAGTTTCCACGCGTGCGTCGACGCTGCCGAACGAGGAGCGGATGACGCAGCCATGATCATGGACCGTAGCATCCGGCAGGATCTGCAGCTCCGCTTGCGAATCGATCGCCACGCTCAGCTCTTCCCGGGCTGCCTGGACAAAAGCGAAATGCTCCGGCGCCACGCAAAGCGTAATCACACCCTGCTCCCGTTTGCGGGACAAGTTCTTCCGGATGAGATCGATCGCATAATCCCGGTCCACGGTCAGCTGCTTGTCGATCACCTTTTCGGCGATGGCACAGCTCAGATCTACGAGAAAGGGCTCGGCTTCCTGAATGATCTGCTCCTTGATCATATAGGCATGCCGCAAAACCGACTGGGCTTCGGCCATCATTTCCTGAAGCTTGGCCGCAAGATCCGCTTCCGCTTTCTCAGCGCCTTCCCGGTATCCTTCCGCGTAGCCTTCCGACTTCACGGCCTCGATCAAGTGCTCGTCCTGCTCCCTGCGCTCCTGCCACCACGCATTGATCTTCTCCTCGTTCTCGGCCAGTATCCGCTGCGCCTCTTCAGACGCCTCACGGATGTGACGCTCCGCGAACTCCTTGGCATCCTGCAGCATTTCCTGGCTGAGCCGTTTGCTCTCTTCATCCGCCTGGGCCCGGATCTCTTCAATCTTTACCTCGTTGTTCACCTCATCCTGCTCCGGAAGCGCATAGTGCCTTGCCAGATCCAGCCGTTTGAGAGCTTCCACCGGTACGTACTGCGAAGATTTAATCAAATTAGACAATGATGTCATCTCCTCCGCCGCGGGCGATGATGATCTCCCCGGCTTCTTCCAGTCTGCGGATGGTGCCTACGATGCGGGTCTGAGCTTCTTCGACGTCACGCAGCCGCACTGGTCCCATATATTCCATCTCTTCCTTGAAGGTTTCGGCCATCCGCTTGGACATGTTGCGGAAAATGACGTCCCGCACCTCTTCGCTCGCCACCTTGAGGGCAAGCTGAAGGTCGGCGTTCTCGATGTCGCGGATGATCCGCTGAATGGAACGGTTGTCGACGTTGACGATATCCTCGAACACGAACATTCTCTTCTTGATTTCTTCGGCCAGCTCCGGATCCTGAATTTCGAGCGAATCGAGGATCGTTCGTTCCGTTCCCCGGTCGACTCCGTTCAAAATCTGGACGATCGATTCGATGCCGCCGGCATTCGTGTAATCCTGTGTCACGGTCGCCGACAGTTTCTGCTCCAGCACGCGCTCTACCTGGGCGATAACTTCAGGTGAAGTGCTGTCCATAACCGCGATTCTTCTTGCCACATCCGCCTGCTTTTCCTGCGGCAGAGAGGACAGAATCGCCGCCGCCTGCTCAAATTGCAGATAGGACAGCACCAAAGCGATCGTCTGGGCATTTTCGTTCTGTATAAAGTTCAAAATCTGGTTCGGATCCGCTTTGCGGGCAAAATCGAATGGGCGTACCTGCAGCGTCGCCGTCAGACGGTTGATGACTTCCAGCGCTTTTTGCGAGCCGAGCGCCTTTTCGAGAATTTCCTTGGCGTAGTTGATGCCGCCCTGCGAAATATATTCCTGGGCCAGACAGATTTGATGAAACTCGGACATAATCAGGTCCTTTTCCACACTGTCCACTTTGCGCACATTGGCGATTTCCAACGTCAGCTGCTCGATCTCATCATCACGCAAGTGCTTGAAAATTTGTGCGGACACTTCCGGTCCCAGCGTAATGAGCAGGATGGCCGCTTTTTGGCGCCCGCTCAGTGCCTGGCTGTTTGCTTTTGCCATAAATCCACCCCCTATTCATCCGCGAGCCATGTGCGCAGCAGGTTGACGAATTCATCCGGCTTTCTCTTCGCCAATGTTTCCAGCTGTTTGCGCACCTGACTTTCGTTCGTCACGCTCTCCAGATTAATGGAAGGAAACTCTGCCGCAGGCGGCAGCGGAAGATCTTCTTCGATTTCCTCTTTGTTCTTGCGGCGGCGGTAAATCAGGTATCCTCCACCCGCAAGCAGCGCAAGCGCGGCAAGGCCGATTCCCCACAGCATGCCTTGGGAAAGCTTGATTCCGCTCGGCTGGGTAACATTACCACTGAAAGGTTGCGAATAGACCGAAACTTTTTTAGCCAAATCAGCGTCTGTATATGTAATACCGGAATCGGCAAGCGATGCCCTTACGATATTTACCAAGATATTCTGAATGGCATCTCTGGTTTGTTGATCTACACTGGTTTGTCCCGTTGGTGGTTCAACTGCTACGTTTATGGTTAAATCTTTTACGGTATACGGACTGGCAACGATGTCTTTGGTAATATGGTTAACCTCGTAATTGATCGTCTTGGACAAATCCTCGGAAGTTACGTCACCTGTAGACGAGTTACTTGGATACCCCGGCACCTGGGTTTGGCCCGTGCCTGCCACTCCGCTATCCGGATTGCTCTTACCCGTATAATTCTTCGAAATTTCCTGAACGCTGATTTCAATGCCTTTCATGTTCTCCGTATCTACCGGTGTCACCATGTTTTCCTTGCTCTGAACTTTATCGAAATTCAGCTTGGAGACGACGAGGACATCGACTTTATTCGGTCCCATGAACTGGCTCAGAAATTCTTTGACGTTCTGGCGAACTTCGCTTTCGAACTTTTTCTGAAGCGCAAAATTTTCTTCGACGGACGAGGACAGCGTTCCCGAACCGCCTTGGGCCGACGACAGCAGCTCCGTATTGCCCTCTGATTCGGTGATGGTGATATTCTCTACCGGCAGATTCGGTACGGCGGTCTTGACCAAGTTGAAGTACCCGTCGATCGTTTGCTGGCTTGGATGATAACCCGGCTTAAAGGTAAGCACGACTGATGCGCTTGCTTTCTCCTGGTCTTCTTCGCTTGCAAACACGCTTTCTTTCGGCAGGTTTACTAGGACTTTAGCCTTACTTATGCCGTTCATGCTCGTGAGCAGCTGCTCAACTTCTCCGTTCAATGCGTTGTTGTACTTGACGTTAAACTCGCTGTCGGTTGTGCCGATCGATGATGATTGATCGAACGTTTTGAAACCGATGGATCCGTTCTGAATGAGTCCCTGTGAGCCGACATCGACCTTGATGCGGGCCGCCTCCGTACTCGGTACCGAAATGGATGTTCCGTTAGGACTCAATTTATACGGGATGTTGTTCGTATCGAGGTAGTTCATAATCCCAGCGGAGTCGCTGGCATTCAAGTCCTTGAAGGCCACTTCATACTCCGTTTTGGAAAACTGCATGGTCAGCACGACAATGGCGATGATAATAAAAGCGATCGTAGAAATGAATAAAATTTTCTGTTTTTTGCTGAATTGATTCCAGTACTGAACGACCTTGTCCTTATACTGGACGATTCTTTCGTTCACAACGTCACCCACCCCACCCGAAAACTTAGCATAAATCTATGAATGAATAGGTTCAGGCGATCCGCCAAAATCCTTCGTTCACTCTTTTGTCTGCAGCCTTTAAATTTGCGTCCGCATGATCTCCTGGTACGCTTCGATCGCTTTGTTCCGAATCTGCGTCGTCAGCTCCAGGCTGAGAAGCGCTTTTTGCGAAGAAACCATCACCTGGTCCACATCAACTTGTCCGAGCATGAACTGATTGCTCATTTCTTCGGCGGCTTTCTCTTGCCCGGCCACCTGGTTCAGCGCATTTTCCAGATAAGATCCGAAATCGCTAAGGGATTGGGCTGGCGTCTTGCTTGCGCTTGATGCGCTTTGCTTCATGTCGAGCGGTTGGATGCTTTGTGTCGAAAACATCGAGTTTTGAATCATCAATGTCCCTCCTTACCTACATTTATTTATTCAGACTAGGCTTATCGACCTATTTCCAAGGCCTTCGTGATCATCGCTTTTGAGGAATTCAGTGCTGTGACGTTCGCTTCGTAAGATCTCGTGGCCGAAATCATATCGATCATTTCTTTGGCGATATCCACGTTAGGCATGTAGACATACCCTTGTGCATCTGCATCCGGATGAGTCGGATTGTATACCGGCTTCAGCGGCGTCTGATCCTCCTGGATTGCAGCCACTTTCACACCTTTCCCCGCACTTTGTCCGTTCATTTGTGCTTCCAGCATGCTGGAGAAATCCGATTCATTCGGCGAAAGCACAACCATCTTTCGGCGGTACGGCACCGCTTTGCCGTCAACCACCGACGCTCTCGTCGTTTCCGCATTCGCAATGTTGGACGAAATGACGTCCATCCGCAAACGCTGTGCCGTCAGCGCCGAAGCGCTGATCCCAAAGCTGCTGTTCATGTTCACCCGCGATTATCTCCCTTCAATGGCTGTCCGCATCATTTTGATCTGGTCGTTCATCTGCTGGATGTAGGCGTTGTACTGAAGCTGGTTGTCAGCCAGTGCGGACATCTCCCGGTCAATATCCACATTGTTCATATTGTTGTTCATCGCTGTCGATTGGTCCTCCGTTACAACTGGATCCGGGACCGAATTCGTAGGTCCAATGGCGAAGTGCCGGGGATCGGTGACCCTGCCGCGAAGCTGAGGTGCAGATCCATTAATTTCCTGCTGGAGCAGGCTTTCAAATGACACTTCGGACCGTTTGAAATAAGGCGTGTCGACATTGGCAATGTTGTTCGCAATGACTCTCTGGCGCGCGTTTGCGGCCTGAAGTCCGCCTTCCAAACGTTGAAAGCTGACGCTGTTCAGCAAATCCATTCCGTATCCCCCTTATTTTCCATAACTTTACTATTTGTCCGTGGGGAACTTTCTTCCCAATTTCACTTTTTTTCGACAAAAGTCCTTAGAAATATTGCTTATTCTAGGTCTAAAGTAGAAAAAATTACTATATTGTCGTATATCCTAAGTTTCTTAAAGATTGGGACATATTACAATAAGAAAAAAGCCCTATCTTTTACCAGAAAGAAGGTCTTTGTTCTTAATTTCTCTGAAATTTTTGCTAAATCTTTGCAGGATAAGGGTTTGTGGGCTTACATAGGACAGGCCTGTTGTCACATTTCGATAAAAACTCAGCTTGAATAGTCCTAGAATTTCAGATTTGCGAAAGTGTCGTAAAATAACCCCTCCCTTGCATACGAGCGCAGGATTATAGTTATACCTCCCAGAGAGGTTCTTACGATGTCGGCACTGTCTTTCCTGTGGTCCCTTCCTCAGCACAACAAAAAAAGACATGCCCGAAGGATCTTCATCCTTCTGACATGTCCCCGCTGTGACGGTTGTCGGTTTACAATATATATTGGCTCAAATCGCGGTCTTGGGCGATGTCGCCCAGCTTTTCGCGCACGTATTCCGGCGTGATGGTCATATTCTCCAAGGTCAATTCAGGCGCCTCAAACGACAAATCCTCGAGCAGCTTCTCCAGAATCGTATGCAGCCTGCGCGCACCGATGTTCTCGGTATTCTGGTTGACGGTCGCGGCAATTTTGGCAATTTCCCGGATCGCTTCAGATGAGAATTCGACCTCGATGTCCTCGGTTTTGAGCAGCTCGGTATACTGCTTGGTCAAGGCGTTCTTCGGCTCGGTCAGAATCGACACAAAGTCGTCGAGAGACAAGCTGCTCAGCTCCACGCGGATCGGGAACCGGCCTTGAAGCTCGGGAATGAGGTCCGACGGTTTGGCGATATGGAATGCACCTGCGGCAATAAACAAAATAAAGTCCGTCTTCACGGGGCCGTATTTGGTCATGACCGTCGACCCTTCCACGATCGGCAGAATATCCCTCTGGACGCCTTCACGGGACACGTCAGGCCCAGAGCCTTTGCCCTGGCTGGCAACTTTATCGATTTCGTCGATAAAGATAATGCCCGACTGCTCAGCGCGAAGAATCGACTCGGCGATGACGTCGTCCATGTCGATCAGCTTGGTCGCTTCCTCCTGCGTCAGCACCTTGCGCGCTTCCCGGATCGGCAGCTTCCGCTTCTTCGTCCGGCGCGGCAGCAGGCTGCCGAACATTTCCTGCATGTTCATGCCCATCTGGTCATTCCCCTGCCCGGCCAGCATATCCATCATCGTCGGCGAGTTGTCCTCCACGTCGATTTCGATCATGTCGTCTTCCAGGCTGCCGGACTGAAGCTTAAACTTCACCTGGCGCCGGCGTTCGGTCACGGTGCTGTCCTGCTCCTTATCCTCTTCCGTATCCTGTGCGTTCTGGTTGCCATTGCCGAACAGCATTTCAAACGGGTTGCGCTGCGCCTTGTTTTTGCCAGCCGGCGGAACGAGAATTTGCACGATTCGTTCGTTGGCGAGCTCCTCGGCGCGGTCTTTTACTTTTTCCGTACGCTCCGCTTTGACCATGCGGATGGACGTTTCGATCAAATCGCGGACCATGGATTCCACGTCGCGGCCGACGTATCCCACTTCCGTAAATTTGGTGGCTTCGATCTTCACAAACGGCGCATTGACCAGCTTCGCCAAACGTCTGGCGATTTCGGTCTTGCCCACACCCGTCGGACCGATCATCAGGATGTTCTTCGGTACAATCTCATCCCGAACATCCTCGGGAAGCCGGTTGCGGCGGTAACGGTTGCGCAGTGCGACGGCGACGGATTTCTTCGCCTGCTTCTGGCCTACAATGTATTTATCCAGTTCGGCCACGATTTGTCTTGGCGTCAAACTTTGGTTATCCATATGCATTCCTCCACCCTTACAGCTCTTCCACAATGATATTTCCATTGGTGTATACGCAAATTTCCGAAGCAATTTTCAAAGCTTCCCGCGCGATATCCTTCGCTTCCAAGTCCTGGGCGTGACGCTTCAGCGCCCGTCCGGCGGAGAGCGCAAAATTGCCTCCCGAGCCAATGGCCAGCACGTCGTCGTCCGGTTCGATGATTTCACCGCCTCCGGAAATGAGCAGCATGCCAGTTTTATCCATAACGATCATGAGTGCCTCAAGCTTGCGGAGAACGCGATCCTGGCGCCAGTCCTTGGCGAGCTCCACGGCGGCACGCTGCAGATTGCCGTGATGCTCCTCCAGTTTGCTTTCGAATTTTTCAAAAAGAGTAATGGCGTCCGCCACGGAGCCTGCAAAGCCGGCAACGACCTGGCCTCTGTACAGGCGGCGCACCTTTTTGGCGGTCTGCTTCATAATGACATTTTCACCGAAGGTCACCTGGCCGTCACCGGCGATCGCCGCTTTTCCGTTATGGCGTACAGCACAAATGGTTGTCGCATGAAAAGATAAATCCATACCTACAGACCTCCTAATCTATACTTCCTGATGTTCGGTTGCCAGTCCGGCTTCCTTGATAAACGCGGCAATCGTCTCCAAAGCCCGATTGGCCAGCGCCTCGTTCTTTTCCTTTTTGTTGCGGATCTTCTTCTCCAATTTCGGCAGCAGGCCGAAGTTGGCGTTCATCGGCTGGAAGTGCTCCGAATCCGCGGTCGTAATATAATGAGCCATGCTGCCGAGTGTGCTTGTGTCAGGGAACACGACAAGGTCCTGTCCAAGCGCCTTTCTCGCTGCATTAATGCCCGCTATAAGCCCGGATGCGGCAGATTCCACATATCCCTCTACCCCTGTCATTTGACCGGCAAAAAACAGGTTCTCATTCGTTTTCAGCTGATAGGTCGGTTGGAGCAGCTTCGGTGAGTTGATGAACGTATTGCGGTGCATGACGCCGTAGCGCACATATTCCGCGTTTTCCAATCCCGGAATCATAGAGAATACGCGCTTTTGCTCTCCCCATTTGAGATGGGTTTGGAAGCCGACCAGATTGTACAGCGTACCGGCGGCATTATCTTGACGCAGTTGCACGACCGCATAAGGCAGTTCACCCGTGTGCGGGTTGACCAGCCCTACCGGCTTCATCGGCCCGAACAGCGCCGTCTGCTTGCCGCGCTTCATCATGACCTCGATCGGCATGCAGCCCTCGAAGTATACTTCCTTCTCAAACTCTTTCAACTGCGCGACTTCCGCATTGACCAGCGCGTCATAAAACGCGTTGAATTCCTCTTCGGTCATCGGACAGTTCAAGTAAGCCGCTTCGCCTTTATCATAACGGGAAGCCAGGTATACTTTGCTCATATCGATGGAGTCTTTCTCGACGATTGGAGCCGCAGCATCGTAGAAGTAGAAATACTCTTCGCCCATAAGTGCTTTGATCTCGGCGGAGAGTGCAGGCGAGGTCAGCGGGCCTGTGGCGATGACGACAATCCCTTCTTCTGGTATATGCTGAATTTCTTCGTTTACGACTTCAATCAGCGGATGGTTATGGAGAGTGCTCGTAATATCCCCGGAAAAACCGTCGCGGTCCACCGCCAGAGCGCCTCCGGCAGGAACCGCATTTTTATCGGCGGACTTCAGGATCAGCGAATCCAGCATCCGCATTTCTTCTTTGATAACGCCGACTGCGTTCGTAAGTCCGTTGGCGCGCAGCGAATTGGTGCAGACGAGCTCGGCGAACTTGTCCGTATGGTGCGCGGGCGTCTTCACGACCGGGCGCATTTCGTATAATTTCACGGGAACCCCCCGGCTTGCGATCTGCCAGGCAGCCTCGCTGCCTGCCAGACCCGCGCCGATGACGGTTACCTGCTGTACTTCTGTCAACTTCATTACCCCCTGCTGTTTACAATTACATCAATTCTTCGTTGTCTTCGTTCTCTTCCAGGGGCTCGGTATGGTCGCATGCCGTGCATTGGAGACGTGCTCCCTGCTTGTTGCGCTTCTCAACCATCAGAGAGCCGCATTTCGGACAAGGCTTCGGCGACGGTTTATCCCAGGATACGAAATCGCATTCCGGATAACGGTCGCAGCCATAGAAAATCCGCCCCTTCTTGCTGCGGCGCTCGACCACATGCCCTTCCTTGCATTTCGGACAAGTGACGCCGATATCTTTGACGATCGGCTTCGTGTTCCGGCAGTCCGGAAATCCGGAGCAGGCGAGGAATTTGCCAAACCGCCCCAATTTGTATACCATCGGTCGGCCGCATTTGTCGCAAATCTCGTCCGATACCTCGTCCTCGATTTCGATTTCCTTCATTTCTTCTTCGGCTACTTCCAGGCGCTTTTCAAAGGAAGAATAGAACTCAGCAAGCACCTTGACCCAATCCTCCGAGCCTTCCTCGACATGGTCGAGATCGTCTTCCATGTGGGCCGTAAATTCCACATCAAGAATTTCCGGGAAGAATTGTTCCATTTGCTCGATGATCAATTCACCCAATTCTGTCGGAACGAACTTTTTCTCTTCGATCGCGACGTAACCGCGCTTTTGGATCGTCTCCAGCGTCGGCGCATACGTACTTGGCCGTCCGATGCCGAGCTCCTCCATCGCCCGGACCAACCGGGCTTCGGTGTAGCGCGGAGGCGGCTGCGTGAAGTGCTGCTTCGGCTCGATATCTTCCTTCTTCAGCTTATCCCCTACGGCCAAGGCAGGCAAAAACTTCTCTTCCTCCGTCGTGCCGTCGTCGTTGCCTTCTACGTATACCTTCATAAAGCCCTGGAAGCGGACTTTCGAACCGGATGCGCGGAATACGGCAGGCCCGGCCGCAATATCAACGGAAAGCGTATCCAGTATGGCGGAAGCCATCTGGCTGGCAACGAAACGTTCCCAAATCAGCTTGTAAAGACGGTATTGGTCACGGCTCATGAACGACTTCACAGAGTCGGGATCGCGCATGACCGAGGTCGGGCGGATCGCTTCGTGGGCGTCCTGAGCGTTCGCCGATTTTTTCGAATACTCCCGCGGTGTTTCAGGGACAAACGGATCCCCATACTTCCCGCTGATAAATTCCTTGGCTTCTTCCTGGGCCGATCCGGCAATCCGGGTGGAATCCGTACGCATATAAGTAATGAGGCCGACGGTCCCTTCTTTCCCGAGCTCTACGCCTTCGTACAGCTGCTGGGCGACGGACATCGTTTTGGCGGCACGAAAATTAAGCTTCCGGGCAGCTTCCTGCTGCAGGGAGCTTGTCGTAAACGGAGGCGAAGGATGCCGCTGGCGTTCCTTTTCCTTTACTTCGCTGACTTTAAAGGTGGCTCCCTTAATGGCAGCGAGCACTTCGTTTACTTCCTCCTCTCGCGACAGTTCTTTCTTCTGGCCGTTCAGCTGCTGGAATTTCGCCTCAAAAACGGAATCTCCCTTGGCGAGCTGGGCCGTAATGGACCAGTATTCCTCCGGAATAAACGCGTTGATTTCGTTCTCCCGGTCGATGATAATCTTGACCGCAACCGATTGAACGCGGCCCGCGGACAAACCTTTCTTTACCTTTTTCCACAAAAGCGGACTGATCTTGTAACCGACGAGCCGGTCCAGAATACGTCTGGCCTGCTGTGCGTTGACCAGGTCCATATTGATCTTGCGCGGCGTTTTAAATGCATCCTTGACCGCTTGCTTCGTAATTTCGTTAAACACGACGCGGCAGCTATCCGTATCGTCGAGCTCCAGGGCATGGGCAAGATGCCAGGCAATCGCTTCACCCTCGCGATCGGGGTCAGCTGCGAGATAAACCTTTTTCACTTTTTTGCTGGCGTCCTTGAGTTCCTTTAATACGGAGCCTTTTCCGCGGATCGTAATATATTTCGGATTAAAGTCATTCTCGACCTCAACTCCGATTTGGCTCTTCGGGAGATCACGCACGTGACCCATCGAAGCTTTTACGATATACTTGCTGCCTAAATATTTGCCGATCGTTTTCGCCTTGGCCGGCGATTCGACGATGACAAGTGAGTCAGCCATAGGTTCATCCCCCTTTCCGAACAATTCTGTGAATGTTAGTCAATAGACTCTTGTTATATAAGCTTGTATATAGCACCAGATAATTGGGTAATCTGCTTTTTTATGATTAAAGATAACAGAACTGAATGCAAATGTCCAAAATCCCATCCGGTCTGCTGCAGCAGCTCATCCAATGTAGACGGCCCTTGTTCCAATATATGGTATATCCCAAGCTCATCCATTGTCAAATGATCTGCAGGCAGCCGCGTGTCCTCCAACATCTGACGCTCCCTATTGTATGTATCTTCAAACCCTTTTGGCAACCATGAATCATATTCTTCGATGACGTCTTCGGCATTCAGCACCATTTTGGCCCCTTGTTTAATCAAATTCAGCGCCCCGCGGCTCTTGGGCGAGGTGACCGGCCCAGGCACGGCGAACACATCCCTGCCGGCTTCGAGCGCCAAATCCGCGGTAATCAAAGATCCGCTGCGTGAGTCCGCTTCGACGACCAGCGTCCCAAGCGTCAAGCCGGCGATGATACGGTTGCGCTGCGGAAACAAACCGGGATGCGATTTGGTCCCGGAAGGATACTCCGTCAGAATGAGTCCATCCTCGGCGATCCGCTCATACAATCCTCTGTTCTCCGGCGGATAGATCACGCCATGCCCGGTCCCCATCACCGCAATCGTATTTCCGCCGCGTGCTAGAGCGGCTTCATGGCACACGCTGTCGATGCCTCTGGCCATGCCGCTGACGATCGTGAATCCAGCCGCACTGATGCCCTCCGCCAGCTCCTGGCCGACCTTACGGCCATAGGCCGTCGGTACCCTTGTTCCGACCATGGCGACGCCGGGTGTTTGCAGCAATCCCCGTTTTCCAGTGCAGTACAATACCCATGGAGGCTCCGCTATCTCCTTTAAATACGCAGGGTAATCCTCATCCAAAAAAGTCAGGATGCCGGCGCCTCCCTCAAGCTTACGGGATTTCAGCTCTTCGATCAAATCGGTTGTGATTCGTTCAGATAAAAGCTTCGCCTTTTCCTCGGGAAAACCTGCTTCCTCCCAATCTCTACTATTATAATGGAGCATGTCCCCGGAGAACATACGCTGCCCGCGCAGCCTGGCAATACTCTTCCTCCCGATCCCCTCGGTCTCGTGCAGTGCGATCAACAGCCACCGTTCGTCCTTCACGCCAATCCCGCCCTTCCTTATATTTTCCAGTTTTTTGGTGTTGAAAACACAAAAAAGCAACCCTTTATTCCCCGGATGGAGAAATAAAAGGTTGCTTACCTTTGAACCGTAAATAACGCCGGTTTATATTAGTGAGTCGTGCATTTTTCCAGCAGGCCGCGTTCTTCCAGAACGCTTACCAGCGTAGATCCCATTTCCGAAGGCGTCGGAGCGACTTTGATGCCGCATTCCTCGAGCTTGGCGATCTTTTCTTTCGCCGTGCCTTTACCGCCGGAAATAATAGCGCCCGCATGTCCCATGCGCTTGCCTGGAGGCGCAGTAACGCCGCCGATGAAGCCGACGACCGGCTTGGTCATGTTGGCGCGGATCCATTCCGCCGCCTCTTCTTCCGCCGTTCCGCCGATTTCGCCGATCATGATCACAGCATAAGTGTTCGGATCATCGTTAAAGCGGCTCAAAATATCGATGAATTCCGAGCCTTTTACCGGGTCGCCGCCAATGCCTACCGCAGAGGACTGGCCGATGCCGCGGGTCGTCAATTGATGAACCGCTTCGTAGGTCAGCGTTCCGCTGCGGGATACAACGCCCACATGTCCCGGAGTATGGATGTACCCAGGCATGATACCGATTTTGCATTCTCCAGGTGTAATGACCCCTGGGCAGTTTGGTCCGATCAGGACGGTTTTCTTGCCTTCCATGTAACGGGACACTTTGACCATGTCCAGCACCGGAATGCCTTCCGTAATACAGATGACCAGTTCCATTTCCGCATCGACGGCTTCCATGATGGAGTCGGCCGCAAATGCCGGCGGTACGTAGATAACGCTTGCAGTTGCGCCAGTCGCTTCCTTGGCTTCTACAACCGTGTTATATACGGGCAGGCTGACCGTTTGGCCGTTCTCCAGCGTAATGTCAACCTTGGTGCCGCCTTTGCCCGGAGAAGTTCCTCCGACCATTTGCGTGCCGTAGTCGAGGGCGCCTTTCGCATGGAAAAGGGCGGTTTTGCCGGTGATGCCCTGTGTGATGACTTTTGTATTTTTATCGACCAAAATACTCACGTTTGTTCACATCCCCTATCGTATTTTAAAGATTCTATTTTACGAGTGAGACAATTTTTTGGGCGCCGTCAGCCATGGAGTCGGCAGGCACGATGTTCAGGCCGGATTCGGCCAAAATTTTCTTGCCCAGATCCACGTTGGTTCCTTCAAGACGCACAACCAGCGGACGGGTCAAACCGAGCTGCTTGGCAGCTTCAACCACGCCTTCGGCGATGACGTCGCAGCGCATAATTCCGCCAAAGATGTTGACGAAAATGCCTTTGACCTGCTCATCCGACAGAATGATCTTGAACGCCTCGGTAACCTTCTCTTTCGTGGCACCGCCCCCTACGTCGAGGAAGTTGGCCGGGTCTCCGCCGTAGTACTTGATAATATCCATCGTGGCCATGGCAAGGCCTGCGCCGTTGACCATACAGCCGATGTTGCCGTCGAGAGCTATGTAGCTCAGGTCGTATTTGGAAGCTTCGATTTCTTTTTCATTCTCTTCGTCCAGGTCGCGAAGCTCTTGAATGTCTTTGTGCCGGAACAGTGCGTTGGAGTCAAAGTTCAGCTTGGCATCGAGTGCCATGACATTGCCGTCACCCGTTACAACCAGAGGGTTGATTTCTGCAATGGAGCAGTCCTTGTCAACAAAAGCTGTGTACAGGGCGATCATAAACTGAACCGCCTTGTTGACCAGTTCGTTAGGGATGTTGATCGCATAAGCCAGTCTGCGTGCTTGGAAAACCTGCAGGCCTACGGCCGGATCCACCACTTCTTTGAAAATTTTCTCAGGCGTTGCAGCGGCAACCTCTTCGATTTCCGTTCCGCCTTCTTCCGATGCCATCATCACGACACGTCCGGTAGCGCGGTCAACGACGACGCCGACGTAATATTCCTTGCGGATATCGCAGCCCTCTTCGATCAGAAGCCGCTTGACTTCTTTACCTTCCGGGCCTGTCTGATGCGTTACGAGCACTTTGCCGAGGATTTCCTCCGCGTAAGCACGAACCTCGTCCAGGTTCTTGGCCACTTTGACGCCGCCGGCTTTACCGCGGCCACCTGCATGGATTTGCGCTTTGACAACCGTGACTTGGCTGCCCAGGGATTTAGCGGCTTCAACCGCCTCTTCCACGGTGTAGGCCACCTTTCCGTTCGGAACGGTAACGCCGTACTGCTTTAACACTTGCTTTCCTTGATATTCATGGATATTCATTTACGGTATCCTCCTATCAACATGACTGCTACAAGGCGGGTTCTGATATCTCTTGGAAAATAATATAAACCCAAGCTATTGTAACATGTTTTTAAAACGCTTACCTTAAGAAACTGCGTTTCCATCGACAGCTTTTTGATATCGGTTTAATCCGTTTGAGAGAATATTTGGGATTTGATGGTAAAATCCGCCCTCCAAGTAACGTCTTAGGTCCGATATAATTCCACCTGGAGCCTTGCATCGTTCCAACATGGTTTCATGGATAACAGGGAAAAAGAGCGACAAATTTGCAGATGTTGGTCTGCAAAAATCGCTCTTCACTTCACATCTTGCCCTCTTGCTGTTCGTTGTTGTGATGGACACGGTTCAGCAGACTCTTGAACTGGCCCAGCAAATGCCCGAATTCGCTCTCGTTCAGGCACAGCTCCTGCTGCATGGCGGCCGGAACGTTCAGCGCCTTCTCCTTCAGCTTGTTTCCTTCGTCCGTCAACGTGATGATGACCTTCCGTTCGTCCTGGGCAGAGCGCTCACGGTGAATCAGACCAGCGGCCTGAAGTCTCTTCAGCAGGGGCGTCAAGGTGCCGGAGTCCAGGAAAAGAGCCTCCCCAAGCTCCTTCACGGTACACTGTCCCCGCTCCCAAAGCACAAGCAGGACCAAATACTGGGAATATGTCACACCGAGCTTCTCCAGATGGGGCTGATACAGCTTGGTGATTTCTCGCGAACAGGCATAGATGGTAAAGCACAGCTGATTTTCCAGCTGCAGCTGCGGATTCATTTCACTTGGTTTCATCACTTTCGTCTTCACCTGCCTTCTTGTCATAATATTATCATAATTTTGTCACATTATCATAGTAATTGCGCGATATCTTCTACAGAGACAACTGATTCCGCCCAATTATATTGTATACTTTTAAATTTTAAACAACAAATCGGTCTTGAATCACTCCCTTACAAGCATACCTCTATTTCCCATCCCCGATGCCTCCCATCTTGACTTTTACTGCTTACGGTCCTACAATTTTTGTAAACTTAAGCGAAAATAAGGAAGCACCTTTTTTCCGTCAACTACGGCGATCCCGTTCTCGTTTGTCCAGGGAAACCGCCGGGGAATAGGGGTGCTTTATTGTATGTATGGAAAAATGCACAGTACATGTTTATACGGAATTGACGGGGTTATCATTCAGGTGGAGGTCGACATTTCCAACGGACTGCCGCAGACGAGCATTATCGGACTGCCGGACTCCGCCATCCGGGAAGCGGTGGAACGTGTCCGGGCGGGCATCAAAAATTGCGGCTTCACCTTCCCCCTTCAGCGCGTCACGATCAATCTCGCACCGGCCGATCTGAAAAAGGAAGGCTCCGCGTTTGATCTGGCCATTGCCCTCGGCATTCTCGTAACGAGCGGACAGCTTCTGCTGCCGCAGGATGAGAAGCTGCTTCTCATCGGAGAAATGGCGCTCGACGGCAGCCTGAGGCCCGTTAACGGCGTCCTGTCCATGGTGGACAGGGCGAAGCGCGAGGGATTCACCGCCGTTCTGCTGCCGGAGGAAAATGCCGGTGAGGCCGCCTTAATCGATCAAATGAATATTTATGCCATCCGGCATTTAAACGAGCTGCGAGAGCTGGCCGCAGAACATTCGGCTGCTGATGTGCCCGGCAAAGACCAGCCCCTCCGGATTCAAAGCCTGTCCCCGCTGCTGAAAGCACCGGGCACTGCCGCTGATTCCGTATCCGATCACATTCCTGCAGAAGATTATGCCGACGTGCTCGGCCAGCTCCATGTCAAAAGGGCGCTCACGATTGCTGCCGCCGGCATGCACAACATTATGCTGATCGGACCGCCCGGAACCGGCAAAACGATGCTCATCAAACGCCTGCCGACCATCCTGCCCTTCATGACCGAGCAGGAGGCGCTCGAAACGACCAAAATATTCAGCGCAGCCGGAAAACTGAAGGAACCCGGCTCCGGACTGATCCGCAGACGTCCTTTTCGCTCCCCGCACCACACTATCTCTTCCGGAGGACTGATCGGTGGAGGAACGATACCCAAGCCGGGCGAAGTGAGCCTTGCCCACCGGGGCATCCTGTTTCTGGACGAGCTGCCGGAATTCAACCGGCAGGTGCTCGAAGTGCTGCGGCAGCCGCTGGAGGACAAAACGGTGACGATCAGCAGGGCGCGTGCCGTGCACACCTTCCCGGCGCACTTCATGCTGGCGGCTTCGATGAATCCGTGTCCGTGCGGATACCTCGGAAGCGATCACCCGGAACATCAATGCACATGCAGCTTCAGCCGGATCGCCCAATACCGCGCCAAAATCTCCGGTCCGCTGCTCGACCGGATCGATCTTCAAGTCGAAGTCCCACGCCCTAAGGAATGGTCCACCGATGCACCGAGCCTGTCATCGGCTGAAATGCGCAGTCAGGTGCTCGAAGCTCATGCCCGTCAGCAACAACGATACGGCAGCGGTTACGGCGGATGGAACAGCGAGCTGACCGGCAGTGCGCTCCGGCGCTTTGCCAGGCTCGACTCCGCTTCAGCCGATATGCTCCATCAGACGATCGAAACGCTGGGCCTCAGCATGCGGGCATATGACCGCATCCTGAAACTGGCCCGGACGATCGCCGACCTGGACGGCCAGGAGAATATCGCCTCCAACCATGTGGCGGAAGCGATCCAGTACAGGAATTTGGACCGGCCGCAGATTACGGGGGTGGGGTGAAAGGAAGCAAATTTGCGGTATAAACGCTAGTAAGGTGATTCATGGTTTAAGTCAATATTTTGCGTACTATTACGAAAATAAAATGATGCAGACTGCCCTTCGACCCCTTCGGCCTTCCGGCTTCATAAAGGCAACGATATCTAAACTCCAGAAAACAAACGTTGAGCTCTATCAGCAGATAGATGCGCAGCCTCAGACGCTACAGGGATATAAGGCGCCTTATTGTAAATCATCTGAAGAAACTGGACACTGGGGTTCACAACAAAAAATAACCTGCCATTTGAGGCAGGTTATTTCCGTCAATCCAGTCTCTTATTAAAACCCAGTCATCTCTTCTGGATCTAATTTAAAAACTTGGCAGGTAAATCATCGGGCAGCCAAACGCCTTTTTTGGCAGGATAGAACTTCGCGTTTTCTAATTCAATATTTGTTCTATCTATCTTTTTTTCTATTCTCCATTGCGATCCATGAATAATACAATATCCAGAATATGGATGGACAAATACTTAGTGCAATAGGCTGTTTATCATGTGGAAGCATAAATATAAAAACAATATAAACGGGCAGCGTAATGGCAAGTAGAATGAGATACTTTTTCCAGTGTCTATTTTTAAACACAGGTTCCTCCTCAATTCGTAAATGTTCTCACAGGCTTTTTGCCATATCGTCAATCACGCCTCTCTTTTACTTTCACTGTGAATAGGCTGAGAACCAAAGTAAGAATGACATATGTCCACAATCCATGTACTTCAAATCCATACAGGTATTTGTCCAGAAGCCAAAGTTTAATGGGTGTCAGCACGATGGAAGCCAACATTAAAGCCGGAGTGGTTAAACACCCAATCCCTACAGTGATCAGCATCACCGACATTACCATGGCTAAACTGAATAAAAGACTAATGAGGAACATAAGAAGGGATGCAATCAGCAAAGTTTTAGTATCTGTTATCGAAAGATATGGATTAAAGTACTCATTGCCTATCCAGAACACCAAAAAGGTAACAAGAAAATTCAGAATATTCCTCATGATACCTCCCACGAAATCGTCGTTTCCCCTTTCGATGAAGAACGGGTTGAAGTAAGCTCAAAAAAAGATACTGTCATCCTCTGATGTTGATACCTAGGAAAAATTCTCTTTTAGGCAAGTTCACACATCCCTCTTACTTAGCTTATTCTATGACGAGTTCAAATCACCTTCACCATAAGGTAAATAATTACAATAATACATCCACTTTTCCACCTCTCGGATAAAGCCGGCCGATCTGGATGCACTGCCGCTGTTAGTTGTCTATTGAGAGGATCGTGCTAGCTCAGTGAAAATGGGGTAATAAAAAAACTTCCAATCGCATGGTATTGGAAGTTTTTGATTAGGGGCTGGTCCTAAAACGCCCCCTGTATATGATTAATCGCGGCAATGCTTAGATCGCGCCCCAGTTCCACGGCGACGACGTCAAAGCGTACCTCGCGGCCTTCCAGCCGGTGTGCGTGAAGATACACTTCGGCCGTGCTGCGGACCTGGCGGATTTTGCGGAAATTAACAGATTCTGCGGCTGTGCCGAAGGAGGTGCCGGCGGTCCGGCTGCGCACCTCCACAAAAACAATGACGCTGCCGTCCTCGGCGACCACGTCCAGTTCGCCGCTGCGGCAGCGCCAGTTCCGGTCGCGGATGCGGTAACCTGCGGAGAGCAGCAGGTCGGCAGCCGCCCGCTCAGCGGCTGCTCCTTTTTGGCGGCGGTTATCCTTCATTTTTCCTTGCCGTCCGTTCATTCGAACGGCCTTTCCCGAGCGAGCCGGTCCGCCCGGTAAATATAGCTGAGAACCTCCGCGACAAGGTGATACAGCTCCGGCGGAATCTGCTGGTCCAGGTCCAGCTTGGAGAGAACCTCCACCAGCGCGGCGTCCTCCTGAACGGGAACCCCGTGTTCCTTCGCCGTCTCGAGAATCGTATCCGCCACTTTTCCCCGGCCCTTCGCCACGACGACCGGGGCATCGTTGTCACCGGGCGCGTATTTGAGGGCGACGGCCTTTTTCAAACTTGGGGACGGCTCCTGCGGCTTGCTGCTCATACCCTCATATCCACCCCCTTGTAGCTCTGCGGCACGAAGTCCGCCACGCGGTGGCCGCCCATGGCCGCACTCAAGCCAGCTGGCAGTTCAGCGGCCGGAGACGGTAGCGAAGCGGCTTTAAGCGTCAGAAGCTGATAGCCGATGGAGGATAGGGCGTCAGCGATTTCAGGCCGTCTGTCTTCCACCAGGGACTGAGCCCATTCCTGATCATTATGGACCTTCAGGCTGACGATCCGGTCGACGATCTGGACGTCGATCAGCGTCTGCCCGAGATGCTTCATCTGAAGGTCGAACCACAGGCGGCAGTTGGATGCATCCAGTTCACCCTTGGGGCCGCGCCTGGACTGGACATGCACCGACGCCGTCTCCTGGCCGTCCGGCCCGTTCAAGGGCAGGAACAACGTGACCTGGGCGAACGGCGCCGTCCGGTCCGTGTTCAGGAGCAGCTGCTGGCCGGTCAGCTGCGAGATGACCTGCTGCGCCGCCTCCTTCAAGGCCGGCGGCGCAGCGTCGTCCTGGACGAGCTGAAGGAGGAGCCCCTTCAGCGTGTCGCGCTGCCCGGTTTCCTGCAGCGCCTGCTCCATCCGCGCGGCGGGCTCAGCCAGCTGCTCCGGCCGGACGGCGTGATGCGCCGTGCCGGGAGGCTGCTGCTGAACCGCATGCGGCCGGACGGTCAGCTCCGGACCGTCCGCGGCTTGGGGAGCGGGCTGCGCGGCGGCGGCCCCTGCCGCGCTCGCCGCTCCCGGCGCAGGCCCCGGCTGTGCAGGGCCTGCCTCTGCCGCTGCACCCTGGCCTGCGGCCGGTGCAGCCAAGGGCTGCCGCGCGTTCCCC
>NZ_MBRK01000001.1:1288824-1407905 GCF_002224835.1 Paenibacillus sp. SSG-1 | reverse complement strand
CCGCCCGCCGGCTCAGCCGGGGCGGGCGTTGGTGCGGCGGCACCCGTGAGCGGTGCCGCGCGCAGCTGCTGCAGCAGCGCCTGCAGCCTGGCGACCAGCGGCTGAAGCGCCGCCGCTGGATGGGACGCCGCGGCAGCCGTGCCGGCCGCGGATGTGCCGTCAGCCGCGCGCCCCGCCGCCTTCCCGGCATCCCCCTCTGCCTCGGTGCTCTTTGGGCTGCGGACACCGGCCGCTGGCTCCGCTTCGGGAGCCGCTATGCTGCCAGCCCCCGGCTGCGCAGCCGCTCCGGGTAACGAAGCCGGCGGCTGCTGCCCCGAAGCCTGTGGCGTAATAACGCCCTGTCCGCTTTTGACTGCAGCCCCCGCTTCCTCCGAACCCGCTCCAGCCTGCGCGGTGAACGCATTCAGCTGTTCCTCCAGCACGTGAAGCAGCTGGTGCACCGGCGGGCCGAATACCGCCTGCTGCAACCCCCGGACGCTTTCGGCCGTCAGCGGCAGTCCGCGCTGATTGGCAATCGATGCGGCGCCAAGCCACTGCTCCGTGCTGACCCCTGCAGGTTTTAACGCCAGCGCGTCTTTGAAGACGGCTGCGTTTTCTTTTGTCACATATACGCCCGAAGACCGCAGCGCCTCCAGCATGGCCCGATTCTCCGGCGTATCCGGCAGATCGAGCGATTGCAGCACATCCGCAAGCGACAACGGAGTCCCGGACCCATAGGGGGAACCCTCCATCGCTTTCAATACCGGAAGGCCGCCGCCATTGTCCGGCTGTACCTGCAGGACCGCTGCCTGGCCGGGCTGAAGCGGCGTTTCCAGTGCCGCCCGTACTTTGACGCCTTGGATCTGCAGCACGGCCTCCTGTCCGTCCTCAGAGACGCTCAGCACAACGCCGCGGACGACTTGCCCTTCCTTCAAATCCAGCCGCTTGGACTCCCCCGCTTTGGTATCCCCCATCATGCCGCGCAGCAGTGAACCGATATTCAATGTCCCTCTCCCCCTTCCGTATTCCTTCGTTTATTTATTTATCGGCCGAACCAGCCGCGGGCTGTAGTCCGTCTATCTGCGTTCACGATCCCCGTTGTTTCTTTTCACCCAAAGATCGTCCCCTAACTTCATAATTGCTGCAAATGCTCAGCTCTTCGAACATGAAACGTAAAATACCGTCCAACAAATTACGAATCTGGCTGAATAAGTTTTATCGGATGCTGGGGTCATCGTTACGTCCTGATTGGTCCGCGAGGAACAGAGACGACGCGAAACGGCGAGCCTGCATCTAAGATTGGTCTTTTTTCTGAATCAAAGCTTGGAGATGCTTATCCAGGAAAACGCACTTTCTAAAAGTCTGATCAGCCAAACTTTTTCCTTATAAAAATTTACATCGCGACACCCGAGTTTCCATTTTACCTGGCAAAAAAACAGCAGCCCTAGAACAGGGTCTGCTGCACAACTTCCATATTTTTCAAAAAACTGCGTCGATGCATCGGTGTCGGTCCCAAAGCTGCCAGCTGCTCACGGTGCAGTTTGGTTGCATAGCCCTTATGAATCGCGATGCCATACTCGGGATACTTCGCCTCCCATTCCCCTTCACACAGCCGGTCTCGGTTAACCTTGGCCACGATCGAAGCCGCGGCAATCGATTGGCTGTTAGCGTCCCCTTTGATGATCGCCAGCTGTGGAACGGGCACGTCCACATGCTCCGCGTCCACCAGCAAAAAATCCGCGGCGATCGTCAGGCCAAGCACCGCCTTTTTCATCGCCAGGCGGGCCGCCTGCTTAATGTTGATTTCATCGATCGTTCGGGCATCCACGTACCCGACGCTGACGGCAAGCGCCTGCTCCATAATCACGTCGTACAGAAGGTCCCGTTTTTTGGCGCTCAACTTTTTCGAATCGTCGACGCCCTCCAGAACGAGTCCTTCCGGCAGGATCACGGCCGCCGCCACCACGTCGCCAAATAAACAGCCTCTGCCGACCTCGTCCACACCCGCTATGTACCGGTAATCTCTTTCTATGTATTCGCGTTCATATTTTAGCAGGTCCCTCGGGGACTGCTCGATCTCTTCCGTATCCATGCTGTCTTTCCTCCTCCGTGCTGCAAGAGCCAGGGGGTATTCCCGCTCATTCCCCTGGCAAGTCTATCAAACTCGCAATCTATCCTTTTTATTGTACTATGTTCGGGCAGCGGATTCCAACGAAAAACGACATCTGGCAGGCTTCCAAAAATCGGGGTGCGGACTGCTGGAGTGAAGAAGATGCGCCGAGCCGAAATGTCCGAATGCATTCACCGGTGAAAAACCTGGCTACACGAAGCTAGGAGGAGAAGGTGCTGTAATGAGAAGTATGTAACTGCAAAGTGATGAATGTACTGAAAAAGAAGAGTGTTCGGCAAGAGGTGAACGTCTTTAATCACCCGTGCACCACGATCCCCACACAAAAAAATAGCTGCATCAATGCAGCTATTGTCGCCGTACCCGCAAGCACCTGCATGTATTCTACACCGGCTCGCTGAGCAGCGACAAAAACTGCCTCGTCCGCTCCTGCGCCGGATGGTTTAGCACCTCATTCGGGCTGCCCTGCTCCATGATGATTCCTTCGTCCATAAACACGATCCGGTCCGCCACCTGGCTCGCAAATTTCATCTCATGGGTCACGATGGCCATCGTCATGCCTTCTACAGCCAGCTCTTTGATGACCTTCAGCACTTCACCGACCAGCTCCGGGTCTAGGGCGGACGTCGGTTCATCGAATAAAAGCAGCTCCGGACCGATGCCCATTGCCCGGGCAATACCGACCCGCTGCTGCTGTCCGCCGGACAGCTGGTGCGGATAGGAGTCCGCTTTGCCGGCAAGTCCTACCTTGCCCAGAAGCTCCAGCGATCTCGCCTTGGCCTCTTCTCGGCTCTTTTTCTGCACGATGACCTGCGCCTCCATCACGTTCTGCAGAGCCGTCATATGGGGAAACAGATTATACGATTGAAAAACCATACCGGTTTTCCTCCGGAAAGCCAGGATATCTCCCCTTCCCGGCTTGTTTCCTTCCCTGAACGACAAGGCGGAGTCTCCGATCCGCAGCGTTCCTTCCGTCGGGATTTCCAGCAGGTTGATGCTACGGAGCAGCGTCGTTTTTCCGGAACCGGAGGGCCCGATGATGACCGTCACTTGCCCTTTTTCGATCGACAGGTCGATTCCCTTGAGCACTTCATTGCTGCCAAAGCTTAATCTCAGGTCGTTGATTTCAATCATGATGCATCCCTCGTTTCGCTATCTTGCGGCATAACGGTCAAACCGGTGTTCGAGCTGATGCTGGACCGCCGACAGAACGGTGCTGAAGATCAGGTAGATCAAGGCTACCTCGCAGTACAGCAGCAAAGGCTCATACACGACCGCCGTAATTTGCTGCCCCTTTTGGAACAGCTCTGTGAGTGTCACCGTCGCAGCCAGCGACGTATCCTTCAGCAGGCTGATAAAGGAGTTGGCCAGCGGAGGCAGCGATACCCTTGCCGCCTGCGGCAGAACAATCCGGCGCAGCGCCTGGGAACGGGTCATCCCGACCGAGTACGCCGCCTCCCACTGCCCCTTGGCGATGGACTGGATCGCGGCTCTCATAATTTCGGAACCATAGGCTCCGACACTGATTGAGAACCCGATCACCGCGGCGGTGAATGCGTCGATGACAACGCCGATGCTCGGAAGCCCGTAGAAAATGATAAACAGCTGGACAAGCAGCGGAGTCCCCCGGATGATCCACACATAAAACCAGGCGACCCGCTGGAGAATGCTCCAGCGCGACAATCGGGCCAGCGCGGTAAGGAACGCCAGCACGAAACCGAGAATGAAGGAAATGATCGTCAGGGGAATCGTGAACTTGATCCCCGCCATAAGCAGCGGCACAAAGGAGTCGATAAAAATATCGGTGAGATGGGCGGTTCTGTCATTCATCGGTTAACCCCCTTTTGCCGCTTATTTCGATACATCCGTACCAAAGTATTTTTTGGAGATGGCGAGGTACGTTCCATCCTTCTTCATGTCGGCCAGCGCCTGGTTAATCGCATCCCGCAGCTCGTTGCTGTTTTTGTTCATCAGTACGGCGCTGGTGCTGCCCGTATCGGTTTCGTCCACCACCTTGATCGGCGCGTCGGGACGTCTTGTTTTGAAGTCGAGATAGGACAGTTTGTCGTTCACCGTAGCATCGATGCGCCCGGACAGCAGCAAGTCGATCGCTTGGTTGAATCCGTCGACCTGCACGATCGTGGCACCGTTGTCTTTAGCAATTTGATTCAGATTGCTCGTCAGCGACTGACCTGCTTTTTTGCCTTTGAGGTCGGCCAGCTTTTTAATGTCCTGATTATTGTCCTTCACAATCAATACCGCCTTGGAGGCGATGTAGGGGTCCGAAAAGTCGTATTTAGCCTTCCTCTCCGCGTTAATGGAAACTTCGTTCATCACCACGTCGAAACGCTTGGCGTCCAAGCCGGCGATCATGCCGTCCCATTTCGTTTCGATAAACTCCGGCTTCACGCCGAGCCTTTTGGCAATCTCCCGGCCCAGATCAACGTCAAAACCGGTCAGCGTTCCTTTATCATCATGATAGGTAAAAGGTGCATACGTTCCTTCCGTGCCGATGCGCAGCTTGCCGCTTTGCTTGATCGTCTCAAGCAGGTTTTTCCCCGTCTGGGCGCCCCCGGTTTGCCCTTCCTGCGGCTTCGTTCCCGTATTTCCGCCGCACGCCGTCGTCACGGCCAGCATCAACGTCATCACGATTGCCCAATAAATCCGCCAGCTTCTCACATTTTTCCTCCTCTAACCGTTTTCACCTATTTTGCCACGATGCTGTATTTTCATGCGCGGCCGCCCTACTTACGCTTGATCCCGACAAAAAAAGCCCATGACCCCAGGTCACGAGCTTTCCTCTTCTCTATTATAAGTCTATTTTCTGCTGCGACACTATTTCGATATGTCGATAAATCCTTCCCCAAACACGTCCCGAACGTCATGGATCGTAATAAACGCCTGCTTGTCCGCCACCTTGACGATCTTTTTCAGGACAGGCACCTCCTGCTTGCTGATGACGATATACAGCACTTCCTTGGCCGACTTGCTGTAATAGCCGTACCCTTTAAACACGGTGACTCCCCGGTCCATAACCCGGTTAACCTTCTCGGCGATCTCCGCATGCTGCTCCGATACGATCATCACCGCCTTCTTCGGGTTCAGGCCCTCGATGATGAATTCCATCACCTTCGTACCGACGAACAGCATAATGATCGTCAGCATCAGGCTTTCCGCGCCAATGATAAAGTAGGAAGAGAACGCGACGATCAGATCAAAGAACAGCAGGGCGTAACTGATGTTCCAGTCCCAGTATTTATGGGCAATCCGCGCCAAAATGACCGTACCGGCGGTGGTGCCTCCGGCCCTCACGATCAGCCCGATGCCGACACCGGCCAATACACCGCCAAAAATCGCATTGACGATCGGTTCGTTCGATGTTAGTGTCCAATTTTCGGTCAAATGGAGGAACAAAGAGTTAAACACGACGGCAACGATGGTGTACACCGTCGTCATTTTGTCCAAAAACTTATAACCCACGATCAGCAGGATGGCGTTCAAAATCAGGTTAACCAATCCCGGCGACCATGCAAACAGGTAGTACAGGATGATCGTAATCCCGGTCACACCGCCTTCACCCAGGTCGTGGGGAATGACAAACAGATTGATATCGAGCGCAAAAATAAACGCCCCCGCGATGATCGTCATGATTTCCATCATTCTTTTTTTCATATGACGGCCTTCCTCTCCCATAAATCAACACGCAAAAAAAGCCCAGTACCTATAACGGAACTGGGCTTGTTCGTTCACTATGATACTGTACATCTCGCTTTGATACACGCTGGACACATGGATCGTATCCGGCGTTCTTTTCCGATTAATAAGGGGCTTCCATCGAGAACCGGCCCATTTTGCCGGCGCGCAGCTCCCGCAGCAGCGTCTTCGACGCTTTCTCAAGATCCACCCGTCCGCCGCTCATCAAGCAGCCGCGCTTACGCCCCACCGCTTCCATGATAGCGACGATTTCGTCACTCTCGTCCGGGTTATGCGGCATGTCCGCATCGATCTCGAAGCGCTCCCGGAAGGCGTCCCAGTAATACTGGACCAGGTATTTGACCGCAAAAAAGGCGACATCCTCCACGTTCAGGATCTCTTCCTTGATCGCGCCGGTTACCGCGAGGCGGTAGCCAACGTTCTCGTCCTCAAATTTGGGCCACAAAATCCCCGGAGTATCCAGAAGCTCGATTTCTCCGCCTACCTTAATCCACTGCTGGCCTTTCGTCACGCCCGGCCGGTCCCCCGTTGCAGCAATGCTGCGCCCGGCGAGCCGATTGATCAGCGTCGATTTGCCTACGTTCGGGATGCCGACGATCAGCGCACGGATCGCCCGCGGGTTCATCCCCTTGGCGATTTGGCGATCGATCTTCTCCTTCAGGAGCAGCTTCAGCTGTCCAGGAATTTCTTTCACGCCCGTGCCTGTAGCCGCATCGACCGGAAATGCCGTATGGCCTTCCTCTTTAAAGTAATCCTGCCACTGCTTCGTTACCGAAGGGTCTGCCAAATCCGCCTTGTTCATAATGATCAGCCGGGGCTTCCCCTGCAAAATCTCGTCAATCATCGGATTTCGGCTGGACAGCGGAAGACGCGAATCGATCAGCTCGATCACGACGTCAATCAGCTTTAACTTATCCTGTATTTGGCGGCGCGCTTTGGTCATATGACCAGGAAACCATTGAATCGTCACCGTCATCACCTCATTCTCTTGTCCGCAAACAGCCTCATTCCACGTTCATTAATGGTTGATCAAATGGATGTCCTTCACCGGCCAGAAGATGAGGTCAGCCCGTCCGACGATATCCCCGAGCGGCACATAACCGATCATCCGGCTGTCCGTACTGTCGGACCGGTTATCCCCCATCACGAACACATGACCTTCGGGAACCTTGCCATCCGGAAACGCGCTGTTTGGAAAATCTTTGTCATTATACATCTGGCCCGCTTTATGGCTTGCATCGATGGCACCCTGTATGTAGGTTTCATTGACTTTTTTGCCGTTCACGGTCACCGTGTCGCCTTCCACCTTGACGGTATCGCCTGCGACGGCAATCACGCGTTTGATAAAATCCTTGCCTTCGGACGGAACATGGAACACGATAACCTCTCCACGATGCGGAGCCCGGATGTCGTACAATATTTCATTGACGATCAACCGCTCGCCTGTATGAAAGTTTGGCTGCATGGAGGGTCCGTCCACAATAAACGGTTTGAAGAGAAGCCAGCGGATCAGTGCCACCAAAATCAGGGCAATGATGATCGCTTTCAGCCATTCTACGACTTCATTTTTCCCTTTTTTAGGTGGTTTATGATCTTCTTCCTTCAGTTCCACCGCATCGCTCTGAATGTCCTGCTGCATATATCCACCGCCCTCTCCTAGTTTTGCCGAAAAGAAAAGCTCCCATTACGGAGCCGTGTATGCTTTCTTTGGACCAGCGAAGCGAAAAGGCATTCGTGATCGCCAGAAAAATCTCCGCTTCTCGCGGTCTGTCAATTTGGTTCGTTCATCTATTGACGCCTTTTTTATCCTAAAACGAAAAGGGCTTGAAATCAAGCCCTTTAGCGTTGTTCGCTGATTAACGGCGAATCTCTTTAATTCTTGCTGCTTTACCGCGCAGTTCACGAAGATAGTACAGTTTGGCGCGACGTACTTTACCGTAACGAGCCACTTCGATCTTCTCGATTTTTGGCGAGTTGATTGGGAAAGTTCTTTCTACCCCAACACCGTAAGAGATTTTACGCACTGTAAAAGTCTCAGCGATGCCGCCTCCGCGACGCTTAATCACAACACCTTCGAACAACTGGATACGCTCGCGGGATCCCTCGATAACCTTAACGTGCACTTTCAAAGTGTCGCCAGGACGAAAGCTAGGGATGTCGGTGCGAAGCTGTTCTTTGGTAATCTCTTGTAGGATGTTCATTTAGGACTCCTCCTTCCGTACAGGTGTTCTTGCCTCTTCCGGAAAACCCTCTGTTTTCCTTCATCATCCGCAGCGGACCACCGTATTCCACACAACAGCATTTATTGTAGCATATTTGTTTCATCCTTTGCAACTATAAATCTTTCAGTTGTTGCGCCGCCCCTCGGTTGAAAAAATAGCAAAGTCTCGCTCTCCCAAAGACAGATACTGCACACCGAAAAATAGGCTGACCCAATTGTAAGAAAAACGTCTATCGACGTACCTTCAAAGAAGACAGACCGCATTTAAAAGGAAGTTTTTCTTGCGATTATAGAATGGTTCAGCTTCGCTGAAATTTATTAATTCTATAATCTTAAAAAACTTCTTGCCAAAATCGGAATTGACGTTAAAATAAATTTATCATTAAAATAATTTTAACGTTAATAAAAATTGAATGGGGATGTCCTTTCATGAGCGAAACCGTATTGCTTCAGCAGAATCAAGGTGTGCGCAGGCTGGCGAAACACAAGTTGTATCTAATAATGATCACCGCCAAAATCATTTCACGATTCGGGGATTCCGTGGATTCCATCGCCTACAGCTGGATGGTCTACCTGCTTACCGGCTCCGAGCTGCTAATGGGAACACTGTACGCCATCAACTTCGTTCCAGGCATTGCTTTCAGTATGTTTACCGGCGTCCTGGTCGACCGCTGGTCCAAGAAAAAGGTCGTGATCGTGACGAATGCCGGCCGGGGTATCACGGTAACCGTGACGGCGCTACTCTATTTCATAGGAGACTTGCAGCCGTGGCACCTGTTTATTTTTACGTTCATCAACTCTACGCTCGAATGCTTCTCCACGCCGGCGGAGATGTCCCTCGTTCCCCGCATTTTGCCCAAGGAGCTGCTGCTCAGCGGCAATTCGCTGACGTCGTCTGCCTCCCGCACCGCAGAGCTTGCCGGTCTGGCCGCAGCTGGCGGCCTGATCGCCATGCTCGGCATTTCCGGAGCGATGCTGATCGACGCCTTGTCTTTTCTGCTGGCCGCCCTGTTGTACGTCTGGATCCGTATCGACCGGGATCGTGGGCAGGAAAACGATGACGACGCAGATCTGATACAGGAAGAGGAAAGCCCGTCCTACTGGAGCCAGTTTAAAACCGGCCTGAAGTTCGTTAAAGGCCACAAGCTGATGATGATGACCATGCTTTCGGCCGCATTCGTGAATCTTTGCCTCACGCCCAAAAACGTGCTTGAGCCCGTTTATGTCAAACAAATACTCCACTCGGGCCCATACGGCCTCAGTTTGATCGGCATCGCCCTGATTACCGGCATGATTATCAGCGGCCTTTGGATCAGCCAGAAGGGTTCCGCTTACCGCAAAAGCAGTCTGATCGTGTTCGGATTTTTGCTGCTCGGGGTTACGTACAGCCTACTCTACGTCCCCGCCCTTCTAAGGGAATATCCTCTCTATGCCGCGGCCGCCTTTTGCTTTGGCATGGGATTCGCCATTTCGTTTATCAACACGCCGGTATCCACCTATATGATGGAAGTCACCCCCAAAGCGATGCTTGGCCGGGTTGGGGCACTGTCGAGCACGATCTGCACCTGCGCCATTCCCGTCGGAAGCCTGTTGGCCGGTTGGGCCGGAGCATTCGTCGGGGTCCACGTGCTGTACCTCGTTTTTGGGCTGCTGATGCTGATACCGGGGGTCTATCTGTGGAGCCAGAAAGGATTTATGAAAATCTAAAGCGTTGGAAACATTTTGTGCTCGGAAGCCATCTCGGCTTATAATGGGGATAAACGATCCGGAAAACAAGATACGGGAAATGTAGAGGTGCACAACATTGGAGACCAAAGAACTGAGCACGATCGAGGAGATCCGGATTTATTCCGATCCATACCGTTTGAAAATATTAAGCTGCTTTCAGAAGGCCGACCAGCCAATGACGATCAAAGATATCGCTGACAAACTCGGGGAAGTTCCGGCCAAGGTCTACTATCACGCCAAAAAGCTGGAGAGCATCGGGTTAATTGTCCTCGTGCACACCAAGCAAATAAACGGAATCACGGCCAAATATTATCAAGCCTTCAAAGGATCCGTACGGATTAAGCGCAGCAAGGACATTGATGAGGCGGCCCAGAAAATTTTCCGGTCCGAAACGCAAAAGCTGCTGGAGGATTTGTATGAGGAGAGCAAGCGTAAGTTTCTGAAGGCTCAGAACCAGGAGGAGCCTGCCGGGAACCTGTCCCATTCCGAGGTCTATTTGACGGAAGATGAAGCCAAAGCGTTTTTTGAGAAATTGACAGAGTTTGTAGAAAAGCACACCGAGCGTCAGCACCCGGATCAGAAGCTGTACGACGTATTTACCACGATTGCCAAGTTGGACGAATAGCCGCCCATACGCCGCAGCCACAACCAGCCCCCGGCCATTTGCCGGGGGCTGGTTGTCTCCGAGCTGCGAAAATGGCAGTTACCGATTTTTCGCAGCTCGGATCATCCGCTTTGTGACTACAGGAGCTGCCTTGCGGCATGCTCATCCTCCTGGGCCACGTACAAGTCGTACTGCGTCATTCCGCGGCCCGTAAAGGTGTCCCGGCCGGTCGGCTGGCTCACGATGCGCGAGCGGTGGCGGATCCCTCCGCTCAGCAGTCTGGACTTGGCCCTTGCATAGCTGTCTGCGTCGAAAGATGTGAAGATCAGGATCCGCTCCTTGGGAAAAAAGAACCTCCAAATTGCTTTTGCCGGATTCATGCATCATCCTCCTTCTGAGAGCTACATCAGTGCTTTTTTGCCGATATTATATCCTTTCCACGTCCGAAAACCAAGTTTGGCATAAAAATCCACATATTCCGTCCAATCGATCACCAGGTGCTTCACGCCTCTGGCCGTCAGCTCCGCGACCCCGTCCTGAACGATCGCCAGCCCGTAGCCTTTCCCGCGGAACCGGTCGTCCACGCCGAGCGGCCCGATGCCGCCAAGCGGTTCACTGAACAGAGGCGCCCAATACGTATTCTGGGCAATCAGCGGGGACTCGCCGTCGTTCACGCGGCAAAAGCCGATCATTTCGTCCCCAAGGAACAGGCCGACGAATTCCCTTCCCTGCCCTCCCCGTTCCCAATAGCACTGCGCCTCGTAATACCAGCGTCCCGGAAAGCACCGCTTGAAGAATCGGAGCATCTCTTCCCGGTCTCCCGGGACAAGCAGGCGGGCCAAGGCTCCATCCCGATACTCGGGCCGCTCTAGGCCATCGTCCGAGGTTTCGTTCACCAGGTCGAACACCTCGTACAAGTATTCGTACCCGCGGCGCGCGAACCACGACTTAACCTCCGGCAGTGCGAGCGGCACCCCGGGAAAATAGTGCCACGGGTCACGCCCGATGCTGGCCGATACCGCTCCGGCTTCGCGCAAGGCGTTCTCGGCATGACGGAGCAGCCCTGACCCTATGCCCTGACCCTGAGCATCGCGGCGGACGACGATGGCCTGAATCCATCCCCCGCCGTCACCCAGCTGCATTTCGCGCGCCGGCTCCTGCCACTTCTTGGCGATCACGAACCCAAGCAGACGGCCCTCCCCGTCAACAGCCAGCCCGGAAGCGGGGCCATACACGTTCACATCTTCAAAAGTATTTTGCTTCATCAGTTCCCTGCGCATCGGAAAATGGCCGCCCAGTTCCCCGTTCCAAAGGTCAAACATCGCGTCAAGCCATTCGGCATCCATCGGAATGATCTTCAATATAACTCCTCCTTCTACAGTGGATCGTACGTGCAAACGAATTCTGCAAAAAATCTTTTCCATCGGGTTATTTCATGTCAGCTCGACCCGTCTTTAGCTGCTGCTCTTCAAGCGGATAAGAATTGTAGCAAAAAGACTCCTACGTCTCGCTATAAAATAATATTACAAAACAATTATATTGATTGTGTTATAAAATTTCAACGGAGAATAATTAGGTTTCACAGTCCGTAGTGATGTGGAATTACCATGGAATTCATCAGCATACGGTTCGAATCCAGGTCATTCCTTATTTAAGGCTAATATAAAAATCGCCAGATCCGAGCTGACAGCTCTCGATCCGGCGATTTCATTCATTTATGATCCTTTTCAGGACTCCTTATCCAGGAGATCGTTACACTCTTTTCAGGAAATCGACGATGGTCAGCAGGCCGAGATCGAAGTTTTCCAGGTTAAAGTGCTCGTTAGGTGCATGCAGGTTTTCGTCGGGAAGGCCAAAGCCCATGCATACGACCGGAGCGGCCAGTACACGGGAGAACGTCTCCACGATCGGGATGGAGCCTCCATCTCTCGTAAATACGGGACGCGTGCCGTATACTTCCTCGTAGGCTTCCGCCGCCTTTTGCAGAATCGGCGTGGACGGATCGATCGTAAATGCATTGCCCTTCTCGAACTGGATGACGGTTGCTTTGGCGCCCGTCGGTACGTGGCTGTAGATATGCTTTTCGATTTTGTTCAAGATGTCCTGCGGATCCTGATGTCCCACCAGACGGCATGTAATCTTCGCATGGGCTTCCTTCGGGATGACCGTTTTGCTGCCTTCGCCCTGGAATCCGCCGTAGACGCCGTTCAGCTCTAGGGTTGGGCGGGCGCCCGTTCTTTCAGCAAACGTGTACCCCTCTTCCCCGTACAGCTCGTCAAGGCCAAGGTCGCGCTTCAGCTTGTTCTCGTCTCCGGACTGCTTCGCAAACTCGGCATGATCCGCCTCCGTAAGCTCCGGAACGCCTTCGTAGAAGCCTTCCACCGTCACGCGGCCCTTGGCATCATGCAGGGAATCGAGCAGGCTGACCATCGCATGCAGCGCATTCGGCACGCCGCCGCCGTAGCTGCCGGAGTGCAGATCTGTATTGGCTGTATGGACATGAACTTCCAGTGAGCACAGACCGCGAAGACCGGTGCAGATCGCCGGTTTTCCTTTTTCCAGCAGGGACGTATCCGAGATCAGAACCGCATCGGCTTTCAGCAGCTCCTGCTGTGCCTCCAGGAACTTCGGAAGGTTCGGGCTTCCGACTTCCTCCTCGCCCTCCACGCAAAACTTGATGTTGACCGGAAGCTGCTTCTCCTGCTGAAGAATCGCTTCCACCGCCTTAATATGTAAAAAGATCTGCCCCTTATCGTCCGTTGCCCCTCTGGCGTACAGCTTGCCGTCGCGTTCGGCCGGCTCGAAGGGTGGTGTATCCCACAGGTTCAGCGGGTCTACCGGCTGCACGTCATAGTGCCCATAGACGAGAACCGTCGGCTGTCCCGGTGCATGCAGATGGTCCGCGTAGACGATCGGGTGGCCGTTTGTTTCGTGGATCTTCACGTTTTCAAGGCCGGCCTTTTTGAGTGTCTCCGCCAGCCATTCCGCCGCCCGCTTAACGTCCGGCTTATGCTCGGACAATGCGGAAATACTCGGAATGGACAACCATTCCTTCAGTTCGTTCAGATGCTGATCGCGATGGGTTTGAAAATATGCTTTATAATCCATAATATCCTCCTGTCATGACCAATTTTACTTTGGTGCTCGTGTTCTTGATGCTCAACAAATTCAGACAACCTTATATCCAGACTAACGCATCTGACGCTAAAAAACCACTCCCTGGCAGAACCCAGGGGCCGTGGTTTACAGCTTGGTTATTCAAGTCCGCCATCGGTATCTTTCAGCCTGCGGAGCTTTTCCAGTGTCTTGCGGTCCCGGTCGGTCAGCTCCACCTCATCCAGCAGGTCCGGGCGCCGCTCCAGCGTCCGCTTCAGCGCCTGCTCCCGGCGCCAAGCCTCGATGTTCGCGTGGTGGCCGCTCAGCAGCATGTCCGGCACTTTCCAGCCCCGGAACTCCACCGGGCGGGTATAGTGCGGGTACTCCAGCAGCCCGGTGCTGAAGGAATCCGTCACGGCCGACGTTTCGTTGCCCAGCACGCCGGGCAGCAGCCGGGAGACCGCATCGATTACGACCGCCGCCGGAAGCTCGCCTCCGGTCAAGACGTAGTCGCCGATCGACAGCTCATCGGTGATGAGGTGCTCGCGAATCCGCTCATCGTATCCCTCGTAGTGGCCGCAGATGAAGATCAAATGCTCTTCCTTCGCGAATTCCTCCGCTTTTTTCTGGGAAAAGGTTTCCCCCTGCGGACACATCAGGATGACTCTTGGCTTGGCCTGATGTCCCGCATTCTCCAGCAGGTCCTCGACAGCCGCAAAGATCGGCTCCGGCTTCAGAACCATCCCCCCGCCTCCGCCATAAGGCGTATCGTCGACCGTACCGTGCTTATTCCCGGAGTAATCCCGGAAATTGACGGTATGAAGCGAGATGATTCCTTTCTCCTGGGCCTTGCCGAGAATGCTTGTCCGGAAAACCCCATCCAGCATTTCCGGGAACAGGGTCAGCACATCCACTCTCATTAGTCCAGCAGTCCTTCCATAATATGAACGAGTATTTTTTGGTTCGGAATATCTACATCAAGGACGACATCATCAATGACGGGGATGAGGATGCTCTTGCCGCCCTTTGGCTGGACTACCCATACGTCGTTCGCGCCGGGCGTCAAAATTTCCGTTACAACTCCAAGCTCCTTGTCTTCATCGGTCACGACGCTGCAGCCGATAATTTCATGGAAGTAATACTCGTCTTCCGGCAGCTCCAAGAGATGCTCTTTGCCGACTTTCAGCATGCTGCCCTTAAATTTCTCTACATCATTAATATTGTCGTAGCCGTCCAATTTGATGATGTACATATTTTTATGAAGGCGGGAAGATTGGACGGTCACGTCGACCGGCTTGCCCCCGTCCTCCGGAACGATCATGAGCTCGCTCCCCTTGGCGAAACGGACCTCGGGAAAATCCGTGTACGACAACACTTTGATTTCTCCCTTGATGCCATGGGTGTTGACGATTTTGCCAACCTTATAAAGTGTTTCCGGCATGTTCTCCTCCTAGCTTCGTGGCGCCGGCGCTTCGGCGCGCCTTGTATTGCACGGATCTATTATATAATCTTCAGCATGTACGAAAAAGGGCTAGGACATGCATCCTAACCCCCTTTCGTATATCTTTAAGATATGATATCCACGGTCACGCGTTTATCCATTTTGACTGCTGCAGAAGTCACGACTGTTCGAAGCGCCTTGGCGATCCGGCCCTGCTTGCCGATGACCTTCCCCACATCCTCGGGATGCACGGTCAGTTCATAGACAATCAGGTGATCCTTCTCCACCGTCTTCACAGCCACCTCTTCAGGATGATCCACCAAAGCCTTAGCAATAACACCAACTAATTCTTCCATAGATAACCCTCACGATCAGTCATTATTTCTGCTGCTTGAGCTCATGGAACTTTTTAAGCACGCCTGCTTTGCTCAGCAGGTTGCGGACTGTGTCGGATGCTTGCGCACCGTTTTGCAGCCACGCCAGTGCTTTATCTTCATCGATTCTTACGTCAGCCGGTTGGTTGACCGGATTGTAGTAACCGATTTCTTCGATAAAACGGCCGTCACGTGGGGAACGGGAATCCGATACCACGATACGGTAGAAAGGAGCTTTATGAGCACCCATGCGTTTCAGACGAATACGTACTGCCACGAAATTCACCTCCTTCAACAAAATAAGAGTGGGGACAGCCTCCCGCCTTAGCGGAGGGAAAGCTGTCTATATAGAAATGCAGTGATTAACGGAAAGGAAACTTCATGCCGCCTTTGCCGGCCAATCCTTTCAGCTGCTTTAAAGCCTTGCCCTTCGGACCCTTCGGACCCATCATATCCGAGAACTGCTTCATCATCCGGCGCATCTCGTCAAACTGCTTGATCAGCCGGTTGACCTCGGCGAGCGATGTGCCGCTGCCGGTCGCAATCCGCTTGCGGCGGTTGTGGTTGATGATATCCGGATTCTGTTTCTCGGCCTTCGTCATCGAAAAGACGATCGCCTCAATGCGGCCCATCTGCTTCTCGTCGACCTTCAGATCCTTGGTCTGCTTCAGCTTGCCCATCCCCGGGATCATGTCCATGATCTGGTCGATCGGGCCAAGCTTCTTCACCTGCTCCATCTGCTCCAGGAAATCGTCGAACGTAAACTCGGCGTTGCGCATTTTACGTTCCATTTCCTTGGCTTTCTCCGTGTCGATATTCGACTGGGCTTTCTCGATCAGCGAGAGCATGTCGCCCATGCCGAGGATCCGGGAAGCCATCCGCTCCGGATGGAACGGCTCCAGCGCATCGATCTTCTCGCCGAGCGCCGCAAACTTGATCGGACAGCCGGTTACGGCCTTAACGGACAGCGCGGCACCGCCGCGGGTATCGCCGTCGAGCTTGGTCAGCACGACGCCCGTCAGATCCAGCTGCTTGTTGAAGTGATCCGCGACGTTGACGGCATCCTGGCCTGTCATCGCGTCCACAACCAGCAGCACCTCGTCCGGCTTCACCTCGCTGTGGATTTGGCGCAGCTCTTCCATCAGCTCTTCATCGATGTGCAGGCGTCCCGCCGTATCGATGATCAGATAATCGTTCCCGTTATCCTTGGCATGCTGATAAGCCTGCTTCGCGATTTCCACCGGGCTTGTCTTGTCGCCGAGTGTAAATACCGGTACGCCGATCTGGTCACCCAGCACCTGAAGCTGCTTGATCGCCGCAGGGCGGTAAATATCGCCCGCCGCCATCAGCGGACGGTGGTTCTGCTTCTGCAGCATCTTCGCCAGCTTGCCTGATGTCGTCGTCTTACCGGCCCCTTGCAAACCTACCATCATAATGACGGTCGGAGGCTTGTTCGCCTTCGCCAGCTTCGCCTGGCTTCCGCCCATCAGCTCGGTCAGTTCTTTATTAACGATGTCGATGATGACCATGCCCGGCGTGAAGCTCTCCATCACTTCGGTGCCGATGGCCTTCTCTTTCACCTTGGCGACGAAATCCTTGACGACCTTAAAGTTAACGTCAGCTTCCAGGAGCGCAAGACGCACCTCGCGCATCGCTTCGTTAACGTCATCCTCGGACACCTTGCCTTTGCCGCGCAGCTTGCTGAATACGTTCTGCAGCCGGCTCGTCAATCCTTCAAATGCCATGAACCGCCACCTCCTTCTAACGCTTTATTCCAATTGCTGCAATTGATTTATGATTTGATATATTCTCGTTTTATCGGATTCAGACATGCTGCTGGACTCCGTAATGCTCTGCAGCCGCTCAAGTTCTTGGCTGCGCTGCTCATGCTTCTGCAGCAGTCCCAGCTTCTCTTCATACATGTCCAGCACCTGCTCAGCCCGCTTGATATGCTCATAGACGGCCTGACGGCTGATGTCGAACTCGGCTGCAATCTCCCCGAGGGAGAAATCGTCATGAAAGTAATATTTAAGGAACGTCTGCTGCTTCTCTGTCAGCAGCTGTTCATAGAAATCAAACAAAAGGTTGATTCGATTCGTCTTCTCGAGCCGATTCTCCTGACTCACTGAGGGACACTCCCTTCGTCAAGGAAAAACACTTTACAGTTCTTTAACGTTCCTTATCATACAGAAAACAAAGAAAGATGTCAAGCAAATATCCTTGTCATCTTGAAAAGTTTCTTGTTTCTATCTTTACGACCAAGGAAGCAGATAGATCAGCACCGCAAAAAAATGCATCACGCTCCCGCCAAGCACAAACAAATGCCAAATCGCATGGTGATACGGAAAGCCCCTCCACACGTAAAAAACGGTACCAAGCGTGTACAGGATCCCGCCGGCAGCCAGCAGCCAGATGCCTCCCGAAGCCACGGCAGCCGTCAGAGGCCCCCAGGCAACCACGACCATCCACCCCATAATAATGTAGAAAATCGTGGACATAAACAGAAATCGCTTCGTAAAAAATGCCTTGAACACGCAGCCGAGCAGTGCAATCCCCCATACGGTAGCGAACAGCGACCACCCCAGCGGTCCCCGGATCGCAACCAGCATAAACGGCGTATACGAGCCCGCAATGAACAAGTAAATCGAGGAATGGTCAAAAATTTCGAACAGATCCTTGACCCTGCCCTCCTTAAAGCTGTGTACCAAGGTGGAGTTGATGTACAAAATCAGCATCGTCGTCCCGTAGATCGAAAAGCTGGCGATATGCCATGCCGTCCCCTTCATGGTGGAAAATACGATCAGCACCACCAATGCGGCAACGCTGAGCAGTGCCCCGATGCCGTGGGTAATGGCGTTCGCCACTTCTTCCTTCCGGGTATAAGTGTGTGTATTAGCCATAAA
Source organism: Paenibacillus sp. SSG-1 (assembly GCF_002224835.1). Taxonomy (NCBI): domain Bacteria; kingdom Bacillati; phylum Bacillota; class Bacilli; order Caryophanales; family Paenibacillaceae; genus Paenibacillus; species Paenibacillus sp. SSG-1. Next base: position 1,389,717 of record NZ_MBRK01000001.1, on the reverse strand, counting down.
CAACCCCTTCATCAATCCTTTTATTTTCACCATTATAACCTCCAAGCCGCCCGCATTTCCACTTTCCCTGGGCTTATCCCATGGCGGGGCTCATGATGGACTGACATGCTATCCGTGTCGGCCGGGCTCTTTCCCCATTTCGGCTGTAATTGGTCCTTTCATCCAATTCTATAAAGCTATCAAAGCATATATTGTAAGCGGCTGGTTGAAAGGAGGTATGTAAACTATGGCAATCATTATTTATCCGAAAACGATGAACTGGAAGTACATGAAGCAGCGGCCGCAGCAGCTCATGACTCAGCTAGGGGCCAGGGGCCACCTCGTATTCTTTGAAAACCTGGCGCCGCTGGACCGTGAATTCATAGAAGTGGAGCCGAACGTGTTTTTGTTCACCGACCATCACGCATTTATGAAGAAGCTGAAGAAGCTTCGCGAAGACCATGCGGTCGTGGGCTGGACCACCTGGGCCAAACAGCGCACACGTCTGACTTCCCTCTACCGTCCGGATGCCATCATCTATGATTGCTGTGATGAGTTTCCGCACTGGGCCAAGTATGAAGTCAAGATGGTGGATGCTTCCGACCATTTGGTTTGCACAGCCGAATCCATCCGGATGCGCCTGGAGCTGGCCTATCCTGATAAACCGGTAACGCTGATCCCGAACGGAGCTGATGCTTCCTTCTTCGATCCCGCCCCGTCCCAGCGCCCTCAAGACCTGCCGCAGGGGAAAGTCGCCGCCTATATCGGCGCCTGGGCCTACTGGCTCGATCACGATCTTTTCGCGAAGATGGCGTCGCACTATCCGGACGTGCATTTCGTGTCCATCGGTGCCGCCTACGGCGATATCCCCGACTATGCCAGGCTTCCGAATGTTCATGTGCTGGGCGAGAAGCCTCACACCGAGCTCAAAAAATATCTTCAGCATATCGACGTCGCGTTAATCCCTTTTCAGTATCACCCCATTACCCTGGCAACCAATCCTGTAAAAGCTTATGAATATATGGCATCAGGTGTGCCTGTACTGTCGACGGCGCTTCCGGAATGCATCCGTATGGAACCCCATGTCACGACGGCGACAACACACGACGATTTTATCGCCAAGCTGGGCCGGATGCTTGAAGAGCCCGACTCCCGTGAACAGCGGCTGGCTCGGATCGAATATGCGCGAAGCAACCGCTGGGAAGACCGGGGCGAAGCCGCGCACCAGGTCATTATGGACACGCTGCGGCGCAAGAGCGAGCTGAGGTCTGAATGAAAGGAGGCGTTTATCGTTGAACATTGGAGTATGCGGTTATTACGGCATGGGCAACTTCGGTGACGATCTTTTTCTGAGAACGCTGCAGCAGGTATTCGATGGCCATGTGGTATATCCGTGGACCAGCCGTCTCGATCCGGCGCAAACCGACCACGTCATTATCGGGGGCGGAGACTTGATCACGCCGTATTCGTTTAACCCTTATTATTTTCCGGATGCGCTCAAGAACCACCCCAAATGGCTGTACGGCGTCGGCATCGTGGACAACTACCCGGAGTCCAGCTGGCCAGCGGACCAGGTTGCGAAATACAGGAATTATATCCGCACGGCGCAAATGGCCGTATTCCGGGACAGCCGTTCGGCCGATATCGCACAAAGAGCCGGATTCCATCAGCATGTTCAGCAGGCCCACGATATCGTATTTGCGTACAGGCAGCCTGACTACCCAGTCAAACGATTCTCCAGCCGGCCGACCATCGGCCTGTGCCTGTTTGCTTACCCTTCGTTCCCTTTTGAAAATATGCTGCAGCTGTCGCTCCACCTGATCCGGCAGGGTTACCACCTTGTTTTTATCCCCGTGATCAACCACCCCACTAATATTTACTCGGACCTTACGGTCTGCCAGCAAATGCTCTCCCGGATCAAGGAGGCCCTCCCGGGGGCATCCGCCGAAACGCTGCCTATGCTGATGGAATTAGACCTGACGTACAGCTATATCCAGTCGGTCGATTATTTGATCACCTACAAGCTCCACCCCGCCCTGGTCGCCCTGCGCGCCGGGAAACCGGTATTCGCCCTGAGCCAGATGCGCAAGGTTGAGAGCCTGCTGGATGCGTTCGGGATGAAAAAATACTACTGCGATTACAAGCTGCCTTACGAAGATCTGCAAAACAGGGTCGACGCGTTTCTGGAGGAAAGTCCCAAAGAAATAAAGCTGCAGGAAAAGGCGATCCGCCGCGCGGAGCGTGAAAGCCTGCATCAGCTGCGTCGGCTTAAGGAAGAAATCGAGTCTTACCGATCATAGTCCCTTTCGGGAAAGCAACTGCCAATGAATTAAAGGAGGAGAATAAGAGCCATGACGTTTTTCTGGAATCATAAGCATTGGAAAATCCGGATCCGACAGCTGCATGATCAGATCCTGCATCTGAGCCATGAGCTTCATCATGTGAAGGATGACGTGCGTCAGATTGAAACAAAGCTGAATGAGCACTTGTGGGAATGGAAGGAGCTTAAGGAGGAAATCAGACGGCTGGCCCGACGGATCGAGGAGTTGGAGTCGCTGGCGGATCGCGTTGCAAGACTGGAAGAAGAAGTTATGACGGGCATTACGGACAATCCCGAGCTGCACGCCTACTTTGCAGGCAAGATCGGCAGCGAGGTCCGGGTGGATACGGCCAGTGCTACCCTGCAGGGCGTCGTGCTGACGGTAGCCGAAGACGCGGTCGAACTCCGCGAGAGCGGCGGTGACCTGCTGATCATTCCGTTCAGCCGGATTACTTCGGTTCAGTAACCAATGACAATCAATCCCACTCGAAAGGAGAACAACCATGGATTTCAAAGAATTGGTTCGCGGCTTCATAAACTCGGAAGTCGAAGTCATGACGCCAGGCGATATGATCACCGGCACGCTCATCTCGGTTAACGACGCTTCATTGATGCTGAAGGTTCCGCCGGTTATGTACGGCCCACCGGGGGATGTGGCCATCGTGCCGCTCCGGTCGGTCGAGTTTGTCAGAGTGCTGACGGATTAACGGATATGACAGGTTTGACGGGTTTGACGGGTTTGACGGGTTTGACGGGTTCGACGGGTTCGAAACACGACCCGCAGCTCGTCGATTCACTTCACGGTCAGACCTCAAGGATGTCTGATTGCTTCTGTTTGAAGCCAAAAATGCGGCGAGGCTGGAGGCATTTTGCTCGGCCCAACGCAAAAAAGAAGGGTGGCTGCATGCCATCCTTCTTTTTTTATGTCCTATTGTTATGCGTACATCCGCGCAATACGGATCAGTGCTGCGTTTCATCCTGCGCTGCGCCTTCCGCCTCCTGCTCCTGGATCAGTCCGGCGAACAGGGCATGAACAAACTGCTGGGAATCAAACGGCTGCAAATCCTCCATTTTCTCACCAAGGCCTACGAGCTTCACCGGAAGGTTGAGCTCCTGGCGGATCGCCACGACGATACCGCCCTTCGCCGTGCCGTCAAGCTTCGTCAGGACAAGACCGGTGACCCCGCTCTTCTCCCCGAACAGCTTGGCCTGGCTGAGGGCGTTCTGTCCCGTCGTTGCGTCAAGCACCATCAGCACCTCATGCGGAGCACCCGGAATTTCCCGCTGAATGACGCGGAAAATTTTGTTCAGCTCCTCCATAAGGTTCGTTTTGTTCTGCAGGCGTCCCGCCGTGTCGCAGATCAGCACATCCGCCTGGCGCTGCTTGGCAGCCTGAACCGCGTCAAACATGACCGCGGCCGGATCGGAGCCGGCATGCTGCTTGATGACCTCTACGCCTGCGCGTTCGCCCCACACTTCGAGCTGCTCGATCGCCCCGGCACGGAACGTATCGCCGGCGGCAAGAAGCACCTTTTTGCCTTCCTGCTTGAAGCGGTGGGCGAGCTTGCCGATCGTCGTCGTCTTGCCGACGCCGTTGACTCCAACAAATAGAATGACGGTAATGCCGTCTTCATTCATGCGGAGCGCGTTGTCGTCATCGCCGCGCAGCAGCTCCATCAATTTCTGCGAAAGGATCGGCTGCAGCTCCACCGCATCCTCAATCCGCTGCTTCTTCACTTCGGTACGCAGATCGTCGATCAGCTCCATGACCGTGTTCACGCCCACGTCCGCGCCGATCAGAATTTCCTCGAGCTCCTCATAGAACTCCTCGTCGATCTTTTTGCGGCGCGTCATCAGGTCGGTGACCCGTTCCACGAATCCTTTGCGCGTTTTTTCCAATCCGTCCCGGAACTGCTTCGTTACGGATTCAGTCTTGCTTGAAATGCTCTCTTTCAGCTTTCTGAAAAAGCTCATAGGTCTCCTCCATCTCTAAGGTTGAATATGCTTAAGCAATTTCCGCTTCGTCGTCTTCCAGCCGCACAGACACCAGCTTCGATACGCCGCCCTCTTCCATCGTAACCCCGTACAGGACGTCGGCTTCTTCCATCGTTCCCTTGCGGTGGGTCACAACGATAAACTGGGTCTGCTCGGAAAACTCACGGAGATACTGCGCGAACCGTGTCACGTTCGCTTCGTCGAGCGCGGCTTCGACCTCGTCCAGCACGCAGAACGGCACCGGCTTGACCTGCAAAATCGCAAACAGCAGCGCCATCGCCGTCAACGCCCTTTCCCCGCCGGAGAGCAGCTGCAGGTTCTGCAGCTTTTTGCCCGGGGGCTGGGCCACGATGTCGATGCCGGTCTCGAGCAGATGCTCCGGATCCAGCAGCACCAGATCCGCCCGGCCGCCGCCAAACAGCTTCACGAAGACCGTACCGAACTCGCGGCGGATGGCGTCAAAGGTATGCTTGAACCGCTTCGACATTTCGTCGTCCATCTCGCGGATGACCTCATAGAGCGTCGTCTTCGCTTCCACCAGGTCCTGCTTCTGCTCATTCAGGAATTCGTACCGCTCGTTGACCCGCTGGTATTCCTCGATCGCACCGAGGTTGACGTCGCCCAGCGCGGTGATGCCCCGCTTGAGCTCGCGCACCTCGGTCTGAACTGCAGGCACGTCATCCGGAATCGGATAGCGCTGCTTGGCCAGCTCGTAGCTCAGCTCATAATCGTCGCTGAGCTTCTTCAGAATGTTCTCCAGCTCCACGTCAAGCCGGTTCACGCCGATTTCGGTCTGGCGCAGCTGATCCTCCACCGCCTTGAGGCGCGTCCGCTGCTCTTTCGTTTCGCTCTCTTCCAGCTCCAGCTTCTTCGACAGCTGCGTCCGGGCCGCCCGCTTGAAGTCCAGCTGCTCGGATGCCTGCTCCTTCTTGAGCCGATACCGGTTCAAATCTTCGATCTGCTGAATGGATTCCTTCGCGTTGGTCTCCAGATCCGCCTCGATCGAAGCGAGCAGCGTCTTCGTCTGGCGCAGCTCTTTATCATGCGAATTGAATTCGCTCTGCATTCGTTTTAACTGCTCCTCCAAGGAGAAGCATTCCTGATCCAGCTTGCCTTCCCTGACTTTAAGCTGGGTAAGCTGGCTCTGCAGCTCCTCCTTCGCCGATTCGCTCGCTTTGCGGGCAAATTCGGCAGCTTGGATGGCTTGATGCGTCGCCTTTTCTTCTTCCTCCAGCTCGGCCAGCTTCTTGACAGCATTCGCCCGGGCTTCCTCAAGCTCCTTGTTCTCCTCGTTAAAGCCGGTCTTCTCCTGATCGGCCACTTCCACCTGCTCCAGCACATGCCGCAGCTCATGCTCCAGCTGCTTCAGGTCGCTGGACAAGCGCTGTTCCTCGATGCGCTTCTCGTCGCCGGACTGGCGCAGCTCGTCCAGCTTGGCCTGCGTTTCGGTCAGCTGAACCTTGACCTCCTGAATGCTCTGGCGGAGCTTGCGCAGCTGAACCTCCGTATCGTTGATCTCCTGATCGAGCTGGTCCAGCTGGCGCTTGCGGCCGAGCAGGCTGCTGTTTTTCTTATGCTGGCTGCCGCCTGTCATCGAACCGCCGGCATTGACGACGTCGCCTTCCAGCGTGACGACCCGGTAGCGGTATTGGCATCTGGCGGCAATCCGGTTCGCCACTTCCAGGCTTTCCGCGATGATAACGTTGCCGAGCAGGCTGCCGACGACCGGCGCATACCGGCCGTCGAACTGCACCAGGTCGGCCCCGATGCCGACGAAGCCTTCCACGCCTTCCACCATCGAGCGGTCACCCGCCGAAATGTTGCGGGGCCGGATGACATCGAGCGGCAGGAAGGTCGCGCGGCCGAGCTGCCGCTGCTTCAGGAAGGAGATCGCCTGGCGCGAGACCGCTTCATTATCCATGACGATATGCTGAAGGGATGCGCCGAGCGCAGTTTCCATCGCCAGCTCCAGCTTCTCAGGCACGCGGATCAGCTCGGCCACAGCCCCGTGCACGCCGGACAGGATGGAGCGCCGGGACGCTTTCAGCACTTCCTTGACGCCCAGCATAAAGCCGTCAAAATCATCGGCCATCTCTTTCATCGTATCCCGGCGGGATACCTGAGCTTCGCGCTTCTGCTCCCATTTGCGGAGCGTGCCCTGGCTCTCGTCCAGAAGCCGCTGCAGCGATTGATACCGCTCGCTCTCGCTTATGTACCCGCCGCGCAGCTCGCGGATTTCCCCGCCCAGCTTCTCGATGGCCGAATCCAGCTGCTGCTTGCGCTTCAGCAGCTCCTCCTTCTGGGTTTCCCACTTGCCGGTTTCCTCCGCGGCGCGGTTCATCCGGCGGGAGAGCGCCTCCTGCTGCTGATCCGCATAGCGGATCTCGTTGCGGGTCTGCGCCATCTGGTTCATCAGCTCCAGCAGCGTACCCTTTAACGTTTCTTCCTGCTGCTGGCTGATGCCTCCAGTCACGCCGGCCAGCTTCGATTCTTCGGCCGACAGCTGATCCCTAAGCGCCTTCAGCTCGTCCCGCGAAGCATCCAGCTTGGACTTCAGCAGGTCGATTTCCGCTTTGCGGTCTTCGAATCTCTCGTCCCCTGCCGTCAGCGACCCGGCCAGCTGCTCCCGGTTCGCTTCCAGGTTCCGCTTGCGTTCGCGGAGCACCTCTGCATAGCCTTCGCTTTTCTCATAAGCTTCGCTGTACTGAAGCAGCTCACCCTGCAGCGTCTCCACTTCTTCCTCCAGCTTGCGGAGCTGGGCGCGGTCGCTCTCGAGCTTGGCATCATGCGCCGACACGACGGTGGACAGCTGAAGCTGTTCTTCCTGCAGCACGGCGAGCTTGGCATTCGCTTCGCTCCAGGCGGCGTGAATCTGCTCGATCTGGTACACGTAGAGCGAAATTTCTTTATGCTTCAGCTGCTCCCGCAGCTGTTTATAGTGGATCGCCTTCTCGGACTGCTCCTTCAGCGGACCGATCTGATCCTCCAGCTCAACGACCAGGTCGTGGATCCGAACCAGATTCTGCTCGGTCTCATCCAACTTGCGGACGGCGTCCTTTTTACGGGATTTATATTTAACGATGCCCGATGCCTCTTCAAAAATACCTCTGCGGTCTTCGGACCGGGTGCTCAAAATCTCCTCGATCCGGCCCTGACCGATAATGGAATATGCCTCTTTGCCGATGCCTGTGTCCATGAACAGCTCCGTGATGTCCTTCAGGCGGCAGGACTGCTTGTTGATAAAATATTCGCTGTCTCCGCTGCGGTGCACACGGCGCGTCACAGTCACCTCGTTGAAATCGAGGGACAGGGCATGATCCTCATTATCCAGGGTCAGCGACACCTCGCCGAAATTGACGGCTTTGCGCGCATCGCTTCCCGCAAAGATAATATCCTCCATCTTGCCCCCGCGCAGCGACTTGGCACTCTGTTCCCCGAGCACCCAGCGGATGCCGTCGGAAATGTTGCTCTTGCCGCTGCCGTTGGGACCGACGACAGCCGTAATTCCGCGGACAAATTCCATTTCCGTTTTGTCGGCAAACGATTTGAAACCGGCTAATTCGATCCGTTTTAAAAACATATTCCCTCAATCACCTCTAAACCTAATAATACCACAACATTGCAGCTTGCGAGGACAAGCATATTCCCAATGAATAAAGAGCAAAAAGCAGTCTGAAGGCTCTTCCTGCCATCCATCCGAAAGGCGACTGCTCTTTGCTCTTTGTTTGTCCATGCTTTACAGGGAGCCGTTACCGGCCAGCTTCAGCTGCTTCAGCGCTTCGGCCGCAGCCTGCTGCTCCGCCTCTTTCTTCGAGCGGCCCGATCCTCTTCCCACACGCTCATTCCCCATATACACCTCGGAGACAAACTCGCGTTCATGCGCCGGACCGCGTTCCTCCACAATCCGGTACTCCAGAACGCCCATGTTATGGTGCTGCGTCAGCTCCTGCAGCTCTGTCTTGAAATCGCTCATGTGCACTTTGCCGCCCTCTTCCAGCAGCGGGAACACGTAGCGGTCCAGAAACGCCCGCGCCGCTTCCAGGCCTTGGTCAAGATACAGCGCTCCTACAAACGATTCAAACACATCCGCAAGCAGGGCCGGGCGGGTTCTCCCGCCGGTCAGCTCTTCACCTTTTCCCAGCAGAACGTACTGCCCGAACTCCAGCTGCTCGGCAAATTTCACCAGCGAGGGTTCGCAGACGATCGCCGCACGCAGCTTGGTCAGCTCTCCTTCGGGCCGGTTCGGAAACAGGTTGTACAAATACTCGGAAACCGTCAGCTCCAGCACGGCGTCGCCCAGAAATTCCAGGCGCTCGTTATCCTGCTGCTGGCTGAAACGGTGCTCATTGACGTAGGAAGCGTGGGTAAAAGCCTGCTTCAACAGCAGCCGATTGTGAAATTGGATTTGAAGTTTCTGTTGTAACTGCTTCAGATCTCCACTCAACAAATCGTCCCCTTACTGCTCGAATTTCTTCAGGATTACAGTGGCGTTGTGGCCGCCGAATCCAAAAGAGTTAGACATGACAACGTCCAAATCAGCCTTTCGTGCAACGTTCGGAACATAATCCAGATCGCATTCCGGATCCGGGTTGTCCAAGTTAATGGTTGGCGCCAGCATCTGGTTCTGCAGCGACAGGCCGCAAATGACCGCTTCAACGCCGCCAGCGGCTCCCAGCAGGTGGCCCGTCATCGATTTCGTCGAGCTGACCGCAACCTTGTACGCATGGTCTCCCAGCGCTTTCTTGATCGCGATCGTCTCGGAACGGTCTCCAACCGGCGTCGACGTGCCATGCGCGTTGATGTAGTCCACGTCCTCCGGCTGAATGCCCGCATCGCGCATCGCCATAGACATACAGCGCGCCGGTCCGTCCGGATCGGGCTCGGTCATGTGGTGAGCGTCGCCGCTCAGCCCATAGCCGATCACTTCGGCGATAATGTTGGCCCCGCGTTTTTGCGCGTGCTCCAGCGATTCCAGAACGAGAATCCCTGCACCTTCACCCATGACGAATCCGTCACGGCCGGTGTCAAACGGACGGCTCGCTTTCTCCGGTTCGTCATTGCGGGTGGACATGGCGCGCATAGCGCAAAAGCCGGCCATTCCCGTCGGCCGGATGGTCGCTTCAGCTCCGCCGCAGATCATCACGTCGGCATCGCCGCGCTGGATCAGCTTGTACGAGTCGCCGATAGCGTGCGATCCGGTCGCACATGCCGTCACAGGCGTCGTGTTCGGGCCTTTGGCGCCCAGCATAATCGACAATTGGCCGGAGGCCATGTTCGCAATCATCATCGGGATGAAGAACGGGCTGACCCGCTTCGGTCCCTTCTCCAGCAAAACGTTATGCTGGTCTTCCCATGTTCCGAGGCCGCCGATGCCGGAACCGATGGATACGCCCACCCGGTTCGGATCGGAGTGCTTCTGAATATCCAGCCCACTGTGCTCAAGGGCCGCTTTGCCGGCGACAACGGCAAACTGGACGAATCGGTCCATCTTGCGCGCATCCTTCCGGTCCATAAACGCCTCGGGATTAAAGTCTTTCACCGAAGCGGCAATCTGTGTAGGGTAGTCGCTGACATCAAAGGATTCGATCTGGGACACACCGGATTTGCCTTCCATCAGGTTATTCCAGAAAGTGTCCAAATCGTGGCCCAGTGACGTAACAACACCCATCCCGGTAACAACCACTCTGTGCATCAATAAGTTCACCTCTATATAAACAGCATCTGCAAAATCAATTATCCTATTTGTAAAGCCGATTCACTTGGAAAATGAGGAGAAGTCCCGCCTGTAAGAGCAGTACGGGACTTATCAAATGACTTAGGTATGAGATTGTATGTAGTTTACAACTTCACCTACGGTCGTAATTTTCTCTGCATCTTCATCAGAGATTTCCAGATCGAATTCATCTTCCAATTCCATCACCAGTTCAACAACGTCGAGAGAATCAGCACCAAGATCATCTTTAAAAGATGCTTCCAGTGTAACCTCGGCTTCGTCAGCACCCAAGCGATCGACGACAATGCGTTTTACACGCTCCAATACATCGGACATCCGGTTCACCTCCTCTTTGGTATTATACGAGAAAAGTTTTCAAAATGCCATAGACGCAATGAAAACGGTTATCTCGCTGTTTTTCCTAGATTTCCGGTATTACATGTACATACCGCCATCCACATGAAGCGTCTGCCCTGTCATGTAGGATGCCCCTTCCGTCGCTAGGAAAACCACGACTTTGGCAATTTCTTCAGGCTGTCCGAGGCGGGCGAGCGGAATGTCTTCCAGCATCTTCGCCCGGAGATCCTCAGGCAGCTCTCGTGTCATATCGGTATCAATAAAACCTGGTGCGACACAGTTAACGGTGATGCCACGCGAGGCGAGCTCACGCGCAGACGATTTGGTTAGGCCAATTACCCCCGCTTTGGCGGCGACATAATTGGCCTGCCCGGCGTTGCCCAGAACACCGACGACCGATGAAATGTTGATGATCCGGCCGTAGCGCTGCTTCATCATCGGACGGCTGACCGCCTTCAGGCAGTTGAACACGCCCTTCAGATTCGTTTCGATCACCTGATCGAATTCTTCCTCTTTCATGCGCATCAGCAAGTTATCCCGGGTAATCCCCGCATTGTTGACCAAAATATCGATTTTGCCCCACGCTGCAACGACCTCTTTAACGAGATCTTCGGCCTGTTCGCTTTTACCGACATTGCCTTGAACGGTGATCGCCTCCACGCCAAGCGCACGGATCTGCTCCGCGACCTCCTTGGCGGCGGCTTCGCTGCCTGAATAGTTGACGGCTACGTTAGCCCCGGCTTCGGCCAGCGCAAGCGCGATGCTGCGGCCGATCCCGCGGGAGCCGCCGGTAACGAGTGCTGTCTGTCCCTGTAAAGGCTTAGACATGCCCATTCCTCCTTTCCTAGAGTATACCCAAAGATTCCTGCGTAATCATTGTTCAAGACTGGCCTTGAGCGTCTCCAGGCTGTCCAGGCTGCTTACGTTAATCAGCTTGACGGATTTATCCGTCTTTTTGATCAAGCCGGTCAGCACGTTTCCGGGACCGATCTCGACAAACGTATCCACCCCTTGGGAGATGAGATAGGTCACCGTATCCTCCCACAGCACGGGAGAGTATACCTGCTCCACCAGCAATCCGCGGATTTCCTCCGCAGACGCGGCCGGACGGGCCGTCACGTTCGCAATCACGGGAATAGCCGGTTCATCGAAGTGAAGCGGCTGCAGCTTCCCGCCCAGCTTCTCGGCAGCCGATTTCATCAGCGAGGAATGGAAAGGTCCGCTTACCTCAAGCGGGATCGCTCTTTTTCCTCCGGCTTCTTTCACGCGCTCGCCCACAAGAGCGACGCCCTCCTTAGAGCCGGAGACGACGATCTGCCCCGGGCAGTTCAGGTTGGCCAGCTCCACGAGATGTCCTTCGGCCGTGATGCTGCGGCACAGCTCGGCCAGCGCTTCGCGTTCGGCACCGAGCACGGCGGCCATGGCCCCTTGTCCGCCCGGAACCGCCTGCTCCATAAATTCGCCGCGCGCACGGACCGTTCCTACCGCATCCTCAAAGCTCAGCACGCCGGAAGCCACCAGGGCGCTGTATTCGCCCAGGCTGTGTCCGGCGACAAAGTCAGGAGTAACGCCTTGTTCGCGAACCGCCTCGAATGCCGCAACGCTGGCCGTCAGGAGCGCAGGCTGCGTATTGAAGGTCTTCTTCAGCTCACTGTCCGGACCTTCAAAAATCATATTCGTCATCGGAAATCCCAGCACCTCGTCCGCACTTTCGAAAATGCGGCGGGAAGCGGAAACCGCATCATAGAAATCTTTACCCATTCCGACGGATTGGGCCCCTTGTCCGGGAAACACAAACGCAACTTTCCCCATTGCTCAGGCTCCTCTCGTATACTTCTTGATGCAAAGCTTCTATTGTATTGCTTGAATAAGCCAATTCACTTCGTAAGCTATCGATTGATCATTCACATAAGATGAATCATATGATTACCAGATCAGCACCGATGCGCCCCAGGTCAATCCTCCGCCGAAGCCGACCATCAGCACGCAGTCGCCTTCCTTCATCCGGCCTTCCTCCGCCGCTTCCACCAGCGCGAGCGGAATGGAAGCCGCCGACGTATTGGCGTACTTATCCACGTTGATGACGCATTTATCCGGCGAAAGGTCCAGGCGCTCCATGGCGGACTGAATGATACGGATGTTCGCCTGGTGCGGCACGAACAGGTCGATATCGGCCTTCGTTTTGCCTGCCTTGCGCAGGACGTCTTCCGTGGCCGTATTCATGACGCGGACCGCAAATTTGAATACTTCGCGCCCGTTCATATAAATGTAGTGCTTCTTGCCTTCGAGCGTTTCCTGGGACGCCGGCAGTCTGGAACCGCCAGCTTCCAGTTTCAGCAGCGTACCGCCGGCCCCCTCGGCTCCGAGGTCAAAGGACTGAAATCCCCGGCCTTCGGGAACTTTGCCCAGGATGACGGCTCCCGCGCCGTCACCGAACAGCACGCAGGTGTTGCGGTCGGTATAATCCGTAATCCGCGACAGCGTGTCGGCGCCGATGACCAAAGCGTTGTTGTACATGCCGGTCTTGATAAAATTGCTCGCCGTCGCAAGGCCGTAGACGAAGCCGGAGCAGGCAGCAGACAGGTCGAACGCTGCGGCTTGCTTGGCGCCGAGCTTGTCCTGCAGAATGCAGGCCGTTGACGGAAAGAACGTATCCGGGGTGATGGTTGCGACAACGATCAGGTCCAGCTCTTCAGCCGACATCCCGGCGGACTCGAGCGCCTTCAGGGCCGCTTCATAACACAGGTCCGAAGTCGCTTGTTCCGGAGAAGCGATATGCCGCTCGCGGATCCCGGTGCGGGAGACGATCCATTCGTCGTTCGTCTCTACCATCTTTTCCAGATCGCTGTTGGTTAATATTTTCTCAGGAACGTATTTGCCTGTGCCGATGATGCCTACTGAACGTAATTTTTCCATTCTCTTGTCACTCACTTCCCGCTGATTTCCTTGGATATACTCTCAACCAGTTGATTCTGCAGTGCAACGCGGGCCTGCCGGACCGCGTTCTTGATGGCGTTGCCGTCCGCCGAGCCGTGACTTTTGACGACAAGTCCGCTCAGGCCGAGCAGAGGAGCGCCACCGTGCTCCTTGTAGTCCAGCTTGCCTTTCAAATTACGCATCTGAGGCATAAGCAGGGCGGCCCCAAGCTTGCTGCGCATATTCTGGGTGAACTGCTCCTTCAGCAGCTTGAACATCGCGCCAGCCGTTCCTTCCACGGCCTTCAGCAAGATGTTGCCGGCAAATCCGTCGCACACGAGGACGTCGCAGTTCCCGAGCATAATATCCCGGGCTTCCACGTTGCCGATGAAGTTGATCGGAAGCTCCTGAAGGAGCGGGAACGCCAGCTTGGTGAGCTCGTTCCCCTTCCCTGGCTCGGTGCCCACGTTCAGCAGGCCGACCCGGGGATTCTTCACGCCCATCACCTTCTCGCGATAAAGGCTGCCCATCAGCGCATACTGCGCCAAATGCTCGGGCTTTGCGTCCATATTCGCGCCCAGATCCAGGGCCAGCACGCCAGCTTCGTCAAGCGTCGGGATCATGGGAGCCAGAGCCGGACGCTCAATCCCTTCCATCCGTCCGACAACCAGCAATCCGGTCGTCATCAGCGCTCCCGTGTTGCCTGCCGAAATCATGGCTTCCGCCTGCTTCTCCTTCAGCATCCGTCCCGCCACGACCATGGAAGCATCCTTTTTGCGCCGGACGGCTTTGACCGGTTCATCCTCGGCTTCGATTACTTCACCCGCATGATGGACCGTCAGATTGGAGGGAACCGTCCCTCCGCCTTGCTTCAGGAGCGGCAGCAACCGCTGCTCGTCCCCGACCAGAACGATCTGCGTATCTTTCCATTCGGCGGCGGCAGCCAAAGCTCCTTCCACGTTGCACTCCGGCGCATGGTCACCGCCCATGGCATCAATGGCGATCCGCATACTGTACTCCTCCTTCGCTGTTATCCTCGCCCGTCGATCTGTATATCAGAAAGTTCCCCTGGAACACCATTTCCTCGCCCACATACGTGAACACCTCAACCTTGGCCTTCCCCTTCTGGCCGGCCATAGACCGGACATAGGCTTTGGCGATGCACTTCTCTCCCAGATGAACCTGCCGCAGAAACCGGATGTCTGCCGATGCGGTCAAGGCAATCTCGTCGTTAATGAGAGCAACTGCCAGCGAGTTGGCCTGGGCGAACACATAATGTCCGCGGGCGATATGGTTTCGGGTGAACACATGCTCTTCCCGTATTTCAAAAATGGAAATGCCGCTCTTGTCCAGCTGCAGATCCACGACATCCCCGACAACCTCATCAAGCTGCAAGGAGCGAACTTGATCATAGGAGTGCTCTGCCATCTGCTTCATTCGTTCCCGCAGTTCCGGGATGCCTAGCTCCATCCGGTCAAGCCGGATCGTCTGAATGCTGACCTTCAGCTCCCGCGTCAGTTCGCGGTCGGTCACAAACGGATTTTGTTCGATAATCTTCAAAAGCTGCTGATGCCGCTGCTTCTTGGGCAACCGTTCGATGTGAGGCACCTCCCTGTCATGTCTTGTCCGTCCATGAATGTGGAACACAAACAGTCTATGAAGTTCGTCAATAGAATTCACAGGAAAAAAGAATCAATCCGGACAGTTTTCATTAGAACCTGGTACTAATGTAGTATAAAGCATGACGGGTCAAAAAGAAAGTGACAAAAAAAATAGCACCTCACCAAAGATGAAGTACTACTTGATTGTTTTTGGCATTACTGCGAAATGATTTCTCTTGATTTATACGTTCCGCACACTTTGCATACGTGGTGAGCAAGCTTCAATTCTCCGCATTGTTCACATTTCACCATGCCCGGCACTGCCAGTTTAAAGTGAGTACGACGCTTGTCACGACGTGTCTTGGACGTTCTCCGTTGAGGTACTGCCATGTTCCCACCTCCTTATTTCAATCAACCGGGGTCCCGAAGGGCCCGGAGGAATGCATTCATGCTCATTTGAAAAAGTCTTTTAGCGCTGCAAGCCGTGGATCTACCACTTCATTGTTACAGCCGCAGGCACCTTCGTTCAAGTCTCTTCCGCACGTAGGGCACAGGCCTTTGCAGGATTCCTTGCACACGACGGTCATCGGAAGATTCAGGATAAAGGATTCCTCCACGTAAGGGACGAGCTCCACAGTCTCGTTGTCCACATATATGGTTTCATCTTCTTCGTCCTCGGCTTCCTCAGGCTGCTTCTTAAGCTTGAACTGCTCGTGGAATGGAATATCCAAATGCTCATGCACCGGTGTCAGACAGCGTGAACAGGACATGTCCAGCTGTACGGATAACTCGCCTTGAACATCCACTGTATCGGGACCGACATACGAGGCTGTAAGTTCCGCTGTGAGCGGTCCGTCGGCCTTGATGTCACCCAGTCCTTTAAGCAGCGGACTTACATCCACTTGCTGACGGAGCTGCAGCGGCTCGCTGCTGGCTGCCATTTTCCTGAATTGAAAGTGCATATACATCACTCCAAACAAACAAAAATTATTATACCGATTTCCGGGGAACTTTGTCAATAGTTTCACCTTGACCTCACGTTCCCCCTTATTGTGACTGGATGCCATTCGTTTTATGATATATTTTATAACAGCCGTTAACCACGGGTGCCCAAAATGAAACGATGGAGCTGAAGACCATGTCCGCAGTCGGCCTGATTGTCGAATATAATCCTTTACATAACGGCCATGTCCACCATTATACCAGAGCCAAGGAAGTGACGGGTGCCGAGCATGCCGTCGCGGTGCTGAGCGGGCCGTTCCTACAGCGGGGCGAGCCGGGGCTTGTCAGCAAATACGCCCGCGCCGAAATGGCGCTGGCCATGGGTGCCGACCTGGTAATCGAGCTGCCGGCCGCATATGCCGTTCAGCCTGCCGAATGGTTTGCCTACGGCGCCGTCGCGCTGCTGAACGCCACCGGTGTCGTCGACAGCGTCTGCTTCGGAACCGAAAGCGGGACGCTGGAAGTGCTGCAACCGCTGGCCCGCATGCTGGCTCATGAAAGCGAAGAGCTTCAAGGCCATATCGGGCACTATTTGGGCCAGGGGATGAGCTACCCTTCCGCCTACGCGGCAGCCGCCGAGGCTCTGGCGGGAAGCGGCGGCTGGAAGGAGGATATTCTCCAGCTGCTCCATAAGCCGAACCATACGCTCGGCCTGCATTATTTGATCGCGCTCGAGCGCCTTGGCAGCCGTATGCGCCCCTACACCATCCCGCGCATCCACGCGGGATATCACGATGAAGTGCCTGGGCATACGAATATAGCCAGCGCCACCGCGGTGCGCCGCATGCTGCTCGGCCCGGCCCCTGACGAGGCCGCTCCGTATGTGCCGGCCACAACGCTCGCGATTTTGAAGCGGGAATTTGCCGCCGGACGCGGGCCGATCACCTGGGAATCGTTCCGGCAGCCGCTTCTGCACCTGCTGCTCACCACACCTCCCGAGCAGCTCGCGGCCCTGCACGAAGTGACGGAAGGGCTCGAGCATCGCCTGGGCAAGCTGCTGCCGGCCCTGACGGGAGCCGATGTGGCCGGCCTGCTCGCCGCCTTAAAGACAAAGCGCTATACCCATACGAAGCTGCAGCGGATGCTGGTGCATATTTTGCTTCGGCACTCGAAGGAGCAGCTCGCTCCTGCACGTCTTGCGGAAGGCCCCGGCTATTTAAGGATCCTGGGATTCAACAAGACGGGACAGGCTCTGCTCAAGCAGATGAAAAAGACGGCCTCCCTACCGGTGGTAATGAAGCCGTCCGCCTTCTCCCATGACCAGCTGGACCTGGACCTCCGGGCGGCGGCGGCATATGCGAACGCGTACGACGCGCCGTCGCCGGACGATTGGTACCGCGACTATAGGCAGCCGCCGGTCATGATTTAGCCTGCAGCTGGTTCATATAGTCCATCGCCTGCTCGAGGGTGCTGACCTGAACCAGCTTCATTTTCGTTTTAATCTGATCCGCTTTGGCTTTCGCCTCGTTATAGTTATCTTTCGGAACGAAGAAAATATCAGCATTCTCCCGATCCGCCGCCACAATCTTATGCTGGACGCCTCCGATCGCCCCGACCGTACCGTTCTTGTCGATCGTGCCTGTGCCTGCGACCCGGTAGCCCTTGGTCAGATCCCCGGGCGTCAGCTGGTTGACGATTTCCATCGAGAACATAAGGCCGGCGGAAGGCCCTCCGATCCGCGTATCCTTGAACTGGACCTGATGGCCCGGATCCTTCGTCTTGACCGCCTGCATCGTCGCTATGGTGACCCCGAGGCCGGCCCGGGTACTTCCCGTTTTCTGATCCTTGATCGGAATCAGCTTCAGCTTCTGCTCCAGCGTTTTGCCGCTCCGAAGCAGCTTGACGGTGACCTCATCGCCCACGTTCATCGGTTTCAGAATGCCGGCGAGCGCCGTATTGTCCGGGACCGGCTTGCCGTTGACTTCCTCAATGCGGTCGCCGGGCTTGAAGTATTTGTTGTTCACCGAATCGTCCGGCGTCGAGAACACAAACAAATACTCAGGAACGATGCTGAACGGCACCTTGGCTTCCCGGTAAGCCGCCTCCATCGCGGAGGACTGGGAGTCGCTCATCATGTAGACCTGCTCCGCCGCATACTCATCCTCGCTCATATCCCCGAGTCTCGCCTGCTTCTTGGCGACCTCATCGTTCGGGTTGAACACTGACATGACGAGCATGGCGATATTGGCGTAACTTGCCGCCACCGTCGTCATCATGAAGGTTCCGCGCTCCTCCGTATCCCCTTTGGCAATCGACAGCATCGGCTTCACCTCGTTGGCGCTGCCCGGCTGATAAATAATGTATGGTGTCGGCATATAAACGCACACGTACACCATGACTGCCACCACGAAAATGTACAGCAGAAGGCGCAAGCCCTCTCTTCTGCGCGGCCGTCTCATATTGTTGCCATCTTTCATTCCCATCCCTGCTCCCTGGTCTTATGGTTGTCTTCCCCGCATAGATTGGGTACTAGCTATGTTTACTCTTAAGAGGTGAAAATCATGAAAAAAACGACGCAGCGTCCTTCTCCCAAAGCCATGACGCTTATGCTGGGAGCGTGCGCAGCAGCTCTCGTGGCCGGTATCGTCAGTTCCCCTGCCCCCGCTTTTCAGGCTTCCCTTCAAGGCCTGAACCTATGGTGGAAAATCGTGTTTCCCGGGCTTTTGCCTTTTCTCGTCCTGTCGGAAATTCTGATCGCGTACGGATGGGTGAGCGCCCTGGGCGCTTTTCTGGAGCCGCTGATGAAGAAGCTGTTCCGTCTGCCCGGCACCGGCGGATGGGTCATGGCCATGGGGCTGACCACCGGTTTTCCGGGCGGTGCCCAGGCGGTTCAGCAGCTTCACGCCCAGGGCAGTCTTCAGGCCGAAGAAGCGGGCAAGCTCGCGGCCTTATCCCACTTCTGCAACCCGGTGATGATTCTCGTCGTGGTAGCCACCGGTCTGATGCACGATCCGGCCCTGGGCTACGGCTTGATCGCCGTTCATTGGATCGCCGGCATCCTGGCCTATCTGACCGTCCACCGGCGCATCAGACCGAAAGGAGCCGCCCCTGCGTCAGACAAGCCCCTGCAGCAGCGGCTGGAGGGCAAGCCTGCCCCGCTGCCTGCCCGCGTTCTTCAAGCGGCGGAGGAAGCGCGCGCCAAAGACGGACGCAGCTTCGGCCGGCTGCTTGGCGACTCCGTCACGCATGCCGTCCAGGTGCTGATGATGATCGGCGGCTACATCATTATTTTCTCCGTTGTCATCCAAATTGCCGGCCGGGTGACGACCGCCCGGCTTCCGATTCCGGATTACGCATTATCAAGCCTCTTCGAGGTTCATTTGGGCGCCCGGGACATCAGTGCCGCCGCGTTTGCTTCCGGTGGGCTGCAGTGGTCCGTTCTGTCTGCTCTCCTCGGATTCAGCGGCATCAGCGCCCTGCTGCAGTCCATGTCCCTGATCCGCAAAACCGGGGCTCCGTTTATGCCCATGGTCTGGACCCGGATTCTTCATGGGGCGTATGCCTTTGCCCTGACATGGTTGACCTGGACTCCGCTCGCCGCGTTGTTGGGCCGTATTCATCCCGTTTATTCCGAGAACGGCCGGTTCAGCGGCAGCCGCGGCCCGATAGAGGATCTGTGGGTACTGATGCCCCAGGTGCTGAAGTGGCAGGGACTCCTGCTCGCCTCCATCCTCGGCGCCTTGATCGTCCTTCTGATTGTGGTTCCCCGTCGCGCCAAAACGGTCCGGCGTTAAAATTTACTGCGCAGCGCCTTCTCCACTTCCGGCGGAACCAGGTCTGTCACATCTCCGTGATAGGCGGCGATCTCCTTGACGATGCTTGAGCTGAGATAGGAGTACTTCGGATTCGTCATCATAAAGACGGTCTCCGCCTCCGGGTTCAGCTTATGATTGGTCGACGCCATCTGCATCTCGTATTCAAAATCGGTGACGGAGCGAATGCCGCGCATGATAGCCTGGGCATTTTTCTGCCGCACATAGTTGGCCGTCAGGTCGCGGAAGCTGTCCACTTCGATATTCGGGATATGCCCGGTTACCTGCCGGATCAAATCCATCCGCTCTTCTACCGTAAACAGCGGGTTTTTGCTCCGGTTGTTGAGTACAGCAACGATCAGCACGTCAAACTGCTTCGCAGCCCGCTGGATGATGTCGAGATGCCCCATGGTTACCGGATCGAAGCTGCCCGGATATACGGCAATGCGCTGCTTGCTATTCGTTTCGCTCATCTTGCCCTCCTGCCCGCGGATCGTCGTCTGACGAATCCGCTGTATGTTCTTCGTATCTATAGATCGATACGGCCGTTTCACCGTACACCGCATGCCGGACGCAGGTAAATGAGCCGAACTCGGCGGGGTATTCGTAGCCTGACTCATGCTCCAGAACAATGACCGCGCCTTGCCGCAGCATATGCTTGTCCTGCATAAGGAGCATGAGCTCGTCACCGTTCTTCATCCGGTACGGCGGATCCAGAAAAACAGCGTCCAGGACCAGCCCCCGCTTTTCCAACGCCTTCAGCGCCCGGACCGCATCGTTCCGGTACACTTCCGCTTGTCCCTCCATCTTGGTCGCCTTGAGATTCGCCCGAATCGTCTCAATGCTCTTCGGGTCCATGTCGACGAGCACCGCCCGTTCCATGCCCCGGCTGAGCGCCTCGATCGCCAGTCCCCCGGTTCCCGCAAATAAATCGAGAACGGTCCCTCCGTCAAAATAAGGCCCGATCATGCTGAAAATCGCTTCCTTGACCTTGTCGGTCGTCGGGCGGGTACCCATGCCCGGCACCGCCTTCAGCGGTCTGCCCTTTGCGCTTCCCGAAACAACTCTCACTTGCTTTTCACCCATTCTATCGATGAAACCGCAGTTTCACTTGATCTGTCCGTATTCCGTTATTCTTCATCCTATGGCGTCATATCATGCCCGAATTTCGCGAGGGATATCGAATTTTGCGGAATACGAAATTATGACGATATCGTACCACAATCCCCGCAAGTTTGAAAAATGGCCCTTGAGGGATTTTTCATCTTTTTTGGAAAAGCAATGTATAAAACATCTCTGCCTGGGAATGCTTAAATTATCGACATCAAACGAATGTCGTAGACAACCGCGGAGTAAGCTTACGTTTCCCCATAAGCTCTTCGTCCGGTTTCTCCTCTCCCATGAGGGCGTCCCGCAAGGGGCGCCCAATTTTATTTCGTTATCATCCGATTGTATTTGTATCAGAACGCGCTGCACTTGTACGGTTTGTTCCTAATCATAAAAAAAGCACCCTTCAGATCACAGAATCCGAAAGGGTGCTTTTGCTTGATTATGGGATACCGAGTCGCTTAGGAGTGCTCGCGGTTTCTTCCGCGGAGTCCAATCAATCCAAGCAGGCCAAGAAGTCCAAGCCATCCCCAGTCCACGTCGTTGTTGTCATTTGCTGCGTTGGTACGGATCGTGTTGTTATATCCGTTGTTGGTACCGTAGGTGCCGTAAGTATTGTTCATACCGTTGGTGCCATAGGTTCCGTTCGTGTTGTTGGTGTTGTATGTTCCTGTAGTTCCCGTAGTGCCGGTACCAGTACCATTGCCATACGCAAATGCAGGTACGGCAACACTCATGGAAATGCAGGCTGTGAGCAGGGCTGCAGCGATACGCTTCTTCATCATTTTCACCTCCAGGTATAAGACTTCAATCGTAAGTTTCCCAAATGAGATATCACCTATGCAGTCCGCAGCCCGTATCTATTTCATCCCATGGAATATTTTTGTATTTCCCGTTTTACGCAAAAAAATGACCCTGTCACAGCGCCAAGGCCGTCAGGGTCCATTCCGTACTATATATATCAAAGGGGGTTATATATATAAATATACAAACCAATTGTGAATGAAACATTAAAACAGCATTATGCCAGTATTAATTTTTGATGTCTGTTTGGTTACGGGGCATGCGCCCATTTTTACAGGGCACTTATCACGATTTTCGCCTTCCGGCATACGCTGTTTCCATAGTTGAAAATGGGAGGCGTTAGAATGTCTTTAACTACTGGATCCCCTTATTCCTATTATCCTTATCCCTATCCTTATCCCTATCCCTATTATCCTTATTATCCTTATCCATACTACTCTCCTTATCCATATCCCTATCCTTATGCCGGATATCCCTATTTTGGCGGATACGGGGGATACGGCGGATACGGGCATGGCGGCCATGGAGGCTACCCGGGTATTGGAGGTCATGGAGGTTATCACGGTGGCGGAGGCTATGGTGGCCCTGGTGGAGGACACGGCGGGGGACCTGGCGGCCATCGCGAACCATTCGGCAGTGTGCAGGATGACGGCGAATACTTCATCCCGCCTTTCAGCCAATGAAGGAGTCCGGGGCAAGGATACGCTTTTCTAGGATCCAACTGACTCCAGATGTTAATTTGTGCAGCAGGTCATGAACTGGAATTATTTGCATATGATTTTTACGTATCCTGATGTTGGCAATTTATAACCGGAGGTGTGTGTATGAAGCTCAGAAGCGTAGACAACACGATTGTCGCTCTGATTGGCATTTGGTTTATTATCGCTCCCTGGATTTTCGGGTTCTCTGACGATAACGGCGCATTGTGGACCAGCGTCATTATCGGTGCCGTTCAGCTGATCGTCTCATTGTGGGCGTTCTCCAGTTCGGGATGGGGCTCCTGGCAAAATTGGATTTCGCTAATTGCCGGAGTTTGGTTCATCGTATTCCCTTTCGTTTATTCCGTAGATACAAGCGCATTATGGACCAGCATTATTCTTGGTGCCGTAACGGTGCTTCTCAATTTGATCACGATGGGCGCCAAAGATTAAACCCGAGGCAGAAAAGCCGCGGATCAGCGTACCTTAGAACAGCCCTTGTTACAATCAACTTAAGTTCTTGTTTCTTCTTACTAAAATATAAAAGCCAGATCAGCCAACACCAGGCACCATGAGCAAATGACTGCAGCCGAGAGCATAGCAAAGCGCAGGCTTGTCCCATATAGGGAGAAACCTGCGCTTTTTCTTTTCCTGATCCTGTCCGTAAGGAAAGCCGGGCTGTTACGGTCGATATTTCTTTTCGCTGGAGGAGGAATCTTTGGTGTGCTCTTTATTCTGCTCGTCCTTCATATTTTCGGTTAAATCCTCCACGGGGATCGGATCCACGTTGCGTTCGCTTTCATAGCGGTCGAACAGGCTTTCGCGCTCGGTGGCATACTGTTCCGGATGATCCATGCTTGCATGTTTTTCGTTTTCATCACGATTCACGGGCTCCTGCCGGTCCTTGTACTCCTTGGCCATGTTTCATCACCTCTTGGAGTACAAATACCCGGCTGCTCAAAAATGAATCACGCCCGAAAGTATGTACAGGCTATAGCATCCAAAGAAAGCCACCTGTCCCCGGCAGGACGCCGAAAACAGGTGAGCAAACTATATTTCTGTAGTCGTTATATCCAGAAAGAACGGGTAATGATGACCAACAAAATAAAGAGGACCAAAATTGCACCTGTCGATGCGAAAGGATTTACGTGGCAGCCATAACCTCCAACGACTCCGCTCATTTCATTCCCTCCCTCCGGGTTCATACTCTTATGGTATGAAAGCCCGCTCCTCATGGTCTGGTCAAAGACCCAATTTTCATGGCGAGAGCACAGCCTATTTTGCGCGAAAGGTACGTTAAGCCAATCAGGATTGCTTCTTGCCCAGGACATTCTGGGTATACTTGAGCAAAATGCTGCCCAGCGTCCCGATATCAACCGGATCTTCGGCCTTCCAGTCGGGACTGATTCCCACCTGGTCGATCAGCCATTGTCTTCCCGACTCCTTCCACTGCGGAGCAGTTTCGCTGGTGTTCGGCGCTGGATTGCTGTATGCTGCCATTAATTCCGCCTCGCTTCCTTTATACTCGTTCAGGTCAACGTCGCCGCTGATCCCCGGCACTTTGCCCTTGTTGGTATACTGGATAAATTCCCAAGCTTTCCAGCCTGCCTTGTTGGCCGGCGTACCGCTGGCGTAATAGGCATACCACAGCGGGTAAGAGCCGAGCGACGAATCCAGGTAAGAATCGATAAAGCTTGGAAACGTATAGATCATCACGGTACGACCAGTCCGCTGCTTGAACTGGGTTCCCCACGTATTCACGATCTGGCTGATCCGCGCCTTGGTCTGGCCTTCCTTCGTTTCGATATCCAGCACAAACGGCAGCTTGAACGCGGACAGCCCCCCGGCGCTTTCGATCACCTGAAGGAAATGATCCACTTCGTTCTTGACATCATCCGTTGAGGCCGCACGGGTAAAATGGTATGCCCCGACGAGAAGCCCCGCGTTTTTGGCGTCCTGCGCGTTGGCCCGGAAGCGGTCGTCTACGATCCGGGATCCCTCTGTCGCTTTAAGAAAGGCAAACGAATATCCCGCGCCGCGGACCTTCTTCCAATCGATGATGCCCTGCCAATGCGACACATCGATGCCTTTGGCGTGGGTTGCGCTCCGGCTTTGCACTGACAACACCTCCATTCGGATTACCTTTGCGGCATATAGTGCTGATTGTAAGGTTATTTTATCCATATGTCATAAATGCACAAACGGTTGGACAATCCAGACCCATTTGCAAAATGTGCTCCGGCCCGGTCTCTTCCCGCGAAAAAAAAGAAGAAGCCCGTCAAATCAGAGCTTCTTCCCCGAAATTTAATGCTGAACCGGTTCCGCCAAGGGCCGATCGATCGTCAGCGATTCCCTTGAGCGGCCTCGTTGATCCATGAGCCCGGATTCCCCGTGCTCGCGGTATTTCCTCATCCATACCTTTAACCGGCCGATGTCGGCGATGCCTAAAGCGGCAGCCACTTCTTTTTTGGTCATCCCCTGAAGACGCATATGTACGGCCTTCCGTTTGGTATCCAGGCTGTATGAGCTAAAAACTTGCCCCTTCTTGGCCATCCGTATCACCTCAACCTATATATCGGAAGGCAGGGCAACTTTTTCAATATTAACTTACCAGCTGAAGCCGACCGCTTTCAAAAATTCCCTCGCCAGCGTCATATGTCCGCGGGATCCCGGGTGGACACGGTCCCAGTTCGTAGCCAGCGAAGACAGGTAGACATGCTCCGACAACGCGTCGAAAGCAGCCTGCGTATCGACAAAGATAGCGTCGAATTCCTCGGCGACCTTTTTGACGACGGCCCCATAGACGTCCATCGTTGCCCGCATCGGGTCATTCACGTTCGGATCGAGGTAATATGGAGTCATCAAAACGAGCCCCTTAAGCCTCGGCCGTGTCGCTTGTACCAGTTCCCGCAGCGTCGCTTCATATTCGTCCAAATACACATGCTGATCCGGATTCTGCGGGCGGTCGAATTGGCGCCACACATCGTTGGTTCCGATCATGATCGAAAGCCAGTCCGGCTTCAGGTCGAGCACGTCGCTCTCCCAGCGCTCCTTCAAATGGCGGACGGTATTTCCGCTGATTCCCGTATTCAGCACCCGGATGTTAAGCTGCGGGTATACCGCGCTCAGCAGCGCGTCGACTTGTGCGACGTAACCGCTGCCCAGCTGGCCGAAGCCGCCTTCCCCGACCGGCCGGACGCGGCCGCAATCCGTAATGGAATCCCCAATAAAGAGTAATGTATCATTTTGGCTCAGCTTCATCGCTTTAGTCCCTCTCCTTTTTGCGTTCAGGCAAGTAATATGTAGATCGCAGTTCGCTTAGCAGTTACTATCATTCTATCACATTGGCGAGGACCGTCTATACTGAAAAGTCCCTGATTCTGTTCGGTATCAGGGGCGGAGATACCCCTGTTTGACCGCGTCGTCGATCAAGTGCTGAACCAGCGAATACAGGTCCGGGAGGTCCTCCTGCAAAAAAACGATCCGTGCCCGGACGCGGTCTGCCGCAACTCCGTGTTCCTGCCACGCTTTTCCCCCGGTAAAATAATTGTGAAGCAGCGGCTGAATCCGGTCCATGGCCGCCGCATAGCGCGATTCCAAGGTTTCCCGCTGCTCGAATTCGAGCCACAGGGCCAGCATTTCATCACGCTGATCGACGGGCAGAAGCCCGAAAATCCGCTTGGCCGCGACCATTTCCCGCTCGAATTTCCCCTCCTGGCCCTGCTCATCATAAGCGAAGGTGTCACCTGCATCGATTTCAACCAAATCGTGCACCAGGAGCATTTTCATGACGCGAAGCAGATTTACCTTCCGCTGATCCAGATGTTCCTCGAGCAGCCAGGCCATGAGCGTAATATGCCAGGTGTGCTCCGCATCATTTTCGTGCCGGGATTTGTCCATCAGGTACGACTGGCGGTAGATCGTCTTCAGCTTGTCGATTTCCCTGATAAACTCGATCTGCCGGTTCAAACGTTCATTCATGAATAACAACCTCCTATACGTTAGGACGAACATATCATATCCATCAGCCCATGACAAAACGGACACAATTCGGGCATCCCCGGCATTTCTTTTCTCCCCTAAACAAAAAAGTTCCCGGCCATGGCCGGGACGCTTTCCTTCATCGCGAGAGTACGTTCTGAGAAGTCTGTTCTTTGAGAAGTCTGTTCTTTGAGCAGCCGGACATTACGTGAACATCCGGTAGACTCTTGCCTCATAAGGGCGCAGCCGCTCGGGTTCCATTCCGTCCTCGGGATAGTTGCCGATGATCAGCTCCCGTTTCATGCCGCTGTACCTGTCGTCAAGTTCAAGGATCGCAGCCGATTCCGAAAAATTCAAAGCGATAAGCCATATCACCTCGCCCAAAGTACGGGTATACGCATAAATCTGCTCGTGATCCTGCAGCAGGAGCTGGTAATCCCCGTATACCATCACGGGATTCCGCTTGCGCAAAGCGATCAGCCGCTGATAATAGCGGAAGACCGAATCCGGATCGCTCATCGACGCTTCCGCGTTGATTTCCTTGTAATTGGGATTGATCCGGATCCAAGGCATACCTGTCGTAAACCCGGCATTGGGCCCGGCGTTCCACTGCATCGGCGTTCTCGCATTGTCCCTTCCCTTGACATGGATCGCCTCCATGATCGTTCCCGGATCCGCATTCCCCTGCGTGACCCGCTCCTCGTACATGTTCAAAATTTCAATATCCCGGTAGTCTTCAATGCTGGAAAATTGGATGTTCGTCATGCCGAGCTCCTCACCCTGATAAATGTAAGGCGTGCCTTTAAGGGTGTGCAGCAGCGTAGCGAGCATTTTAGCCGATGGAACCCGGTATTCACCGTCATTGCCGAATCTCGACACCATCCGCGGCTGGTCATGATTGTTGAGATACAAGCTGTTCCACCCGTCCTCCGCCAGCCCGGTCTGCCATTTATGCAGCACGCCGCGCAGCTTCTGCAGCGTCCATGGGACCACGGTCCATTTGTCGCCATCGCCCGCATCGACGTCCATATGCTCAAATTGAAACACCATTTGCAGCTCTTTCCTGTCCGCTCCGGTATATTTCAGAGCTTCTCCCACCGATACGCCCGGTGTCTCTCCAACCGTCATCACATCGTATTTTGACAGCACCTGCTCGTTCATCTCCCGCAAATAGTCATGCACATGCGGGCCGTTCATAAAATAAGGGCTGCCGTCTCCAAGTCCGTCCTCCCCGTCGTCTGGAAGTCCCGGAACTTTGGAAATCAGGTTGATGACGTCCATGCGGAAGCCATCCACGCCTTTATCCAGCCAAAAGGTCATCATCTCGTACACCGACTGCCTGAGCTTCGGATTGTCCCAGTTCAGGTCGGGCTGTTTCTTTGAAAAAAGGTGCAAATAGTATTCTCCGGTCGTGTCATCATATTTCCAGGCCGACCCGCTGAAAAAGGACCTCCAGTTGTTCGGCGGCATATTCCCGCCTTTACCTGGGCGCCAGATATAATAGTCGCGGTATGGGTTGTCCCGGGATGAGCGGGACTCCGCAAACCAGGCATGCTCATCCGAGGTATGATTGACGACCAGATCCATAAGCAGCTTCATTCCGCGTTCGTGCAAGCCGTCCAGCAGCTGCGTCCAATCCTGCATCGTGCCGAATTCGTCCATGATCTCGAAGTAATCGCTGATATCGTAACCGTTATCGTCATTCGGCGACTTGTAGACCGGAGAGAGCCAGATGACGTCTACCCCGAGCTCCTGCAAATAGTCCAGCTTCGACACGATCCCTTGAATATCGCCGACCCCGTCGCCGTCACTGTCTTTAAAGCTGCGGGGATAGATCTGATACACGACGGCTTCTTTCCACCACGTGCGTTCCATATTCGACATTCCTCCCATTTTGCATATACACCGCCAATGCCATACTCGCGGCAGCAGAATTCCATCCTTTTATGCTTACCCCAACCAGGGCGGCCTATAACGAAACAGCGTGTAAACCGTTATCCGCTGATTTCCCAAATTGCATATGGAACAATTTAACAAAAGGGGTTATAGTACGATAGGGGTCTACCTTATTAAAAGAAGTTCTATATGGACTAGAGCGAAAGGCGGTACACAATGGATTCATTCATCAAAAAATTAGGCTTATGGATCACTGCCGTTCTGTTGATCGTGGTTGCCGGCGCTACACCTGCCTTGGCTGCATCCGCTTCCGGCTGGAATGTCAAACTGGTGAGCGTTCAGTTGGTTAAGAACGAGCATGTTGGCAATGAGTGGTATTACACGGCTTCTGTGAATGGTAAGGAAGTGGAGGAGGGCAGTTCCGTCACCGTCAAAAACGTGAGTTCGATCAACCTGTACGCCTACGCCGAAGAACAGGACAAGATCCCGGACGAAGGCAAAGCTCAGAAATCGATTAAAGTCAGCACGCTGACAAAGAAAACCCAGCTGGTGGAGATGAAAGTGACGGTCACGGAGAACCGGGGCCGATATTCGGGAAACCAGGCCGTATGGAAATTCACCTTTCAACTCTCGAAAAAATAAAACGTTTTGCAATCTTTCGGAGTCCTTGAATTCGCGCGAAAAGGGCTGCGGATCGTTCCTCCATGCTATAATAGAGTCACTATAATCCGAAGCATACGGGGTGGCATCAGCGCTATGACGACCAAAGAAACGAGAAACATCGGCATTTTTGCCCATATCGACGCAGGTAAAACGACCACGACCGAGCATATGCTCTTTGAGAGCGGCACGATACGCACATTGGGCAGCGTGGATCAAGGAACGGCGCTGACCGATTCGCTCGAAGTCGAGCGGGAGCGGGGCATCTCCGTCCGTGCCGCCGCGACCACGCTCCATTGGAAAGGCATACATATCAACGTCATCGACACGCCGGGCCACGTCGATTTTCTATCCGAGGTGGAGCGGTCGATGCGCGTTATGGATGGGGCCATCCTCATCGTATCCGCGGCCGAGGGCGTTCAATCCCAGACGGAAACGGTGTGGCATGCGCTCCGATCCTTAAACATCCCGACGTTAATTTACGTGAACAAAATGGACCGGACCGGCGTGTCCGCCGCTTCCGTCCTGGATGAAATCAAACGGCTCCTCTCTCCTCACGCCGCCCCGCTTCAAATTCCGATAGGTGAAGCAGAGGACTTTGCCGGCATGCATTCCATTCTGGACCCCGCCAAGGATGGGGAGCTTGAACGTCCGGAGTACGTACAGTTGGTGGAGGCCTGCGCAGATGTGGATGAAGAGCTGCTTTTGCGGGTTATCGAAGGGGAGCCGGTTGCACCGGAAGAGCTGCGGAGCATGCTCGCCCGGCTGACCCGTCAAGGCCGGTTATTCCCCGTCCTCTTCGGCTCATCACAGAGGGGCATCGGCATCCGGGAGCTGCTTGATCATGCCGCAGCATATTTGCCCGGGCCAACCGGCGATAATGAAGGCGAGCTGTCGGGCGTCGTGTTCAAAATCGAACGGGACAAAACGATGGGACGCGCCGCCTACGTCCGGCTCTATAACGGCACTCTGAAAAACAGAGACGCCGTCCGTAATCTGACGCAGGACGTTCAGGAAAAGGTAACCCAAATCCGGAAAATGGACGGGCGCAAATTCGCAGATTTGGGAGAGCTTCATGCCGGAGATATCGCCGCGGTATACGGCCTGTCCCAATCCAAGATCGGCGATATACTGGGCAGCAGCGAGCTCATCCCCCCTTCCCCTTCCATCGCCGTACCGCTGCTAACCGTTCAGGTGCAGCCCGAGGAAGAAGCGCGCTATCAGGACTTGGTAGAGGCGCTACAGGAGCTCACCGACGAGGATCCGCTGCTTGATCTGCAGTGGCTTCCGAGCGAGCGGGAGCTCCATCTTAAAGTGATGGGCTCCATCCAGCTCGAAATTTTGTCCAGCCAGCTGGAGAGCCGTTTCGGCCTGAAGGTCCGGTTTGGCCAGCCTTCCGTAATTTATAA
Source organism: Paenibacillus sp. SSG-1 (assembly GCF_002224835.1). Classification (NCBI taxonomy): domain Bacteria; kingdom Bacillati; phylum Bacillota; class Bacilli; order Caryophanales; family Paenibacillaceae; genus Paenibacillus; species Paenibacillus sp. SSG-1. The sequence continues at coordinate 1,359,527 of NZ_MBRK01000001.1, read as the reverse complement.
GGAAACGCCGAGCCAATCCGGTGAAGGCTTTATCGCCTATACGATGCCCAAGCCGTGCTGGGCCGTGCTCCGGTTCACGATCGAACCGCTCCCCCGCGGGAGCGGCCTCGTATACAGCGCCCAGGTACGGAGCGAAGATTTGCTGACGAGCTACCAGAACGAGGTGGAGCGGCGCGTGCCGGAGGCCCTGCAGCAAGGGCTGCTGGGTTGGGAGGTCACCGACCTCAGGGTAACCCTCGTTGAAGGAGAGCACCATGTATGGCATACGCACCCGCTCGATTTTGTCGTCGCCACGCCGATGGGCATCATGAACGGCTTGGCCGCGACGGGCACGACCCTGCTGGAGCCGATGCTTCGGTTCCGCATCACCACCCCTGAGGAATACGGGGGCAAAATTCTCAGCGACCTGGTGCAGATGCGCGCGGAATTTGAGCCGCCTTCCATCCTGCACGGACGCTTTATGGTCGAAGGCATCATTCCGGCGGCGACTTCGCTCGAATTTCCGGTGAAGCTGCGGTCCATGACCGGCGGCCGCGGCGTGATGGCCTCCTCTTTTGCCGGATATCAGGAAGCCCCGCCGGAAACCAATGCCGCCCGCCAGAGACGGGGCGTCAATCCGCTGGATCAATCGAAATACATTTTAAGCGTACGAAGCGCACTGTCGAGCCAATAGGCTGCTCGCTGCAGCCTGGCCCGGCGTTTTTCATAAGGAGGCTTTATGTTTATTAAAATCGCCCTGTTTTTCATACTGGCCCGGCTGCTCGGAAACCCCTTCCTGGCCATCCTTGTCCTGCTGATCATCGTCTACTTGCTGGACAGAAAATTTGTGGGCATTTTTCCGAGCGTGACCAAGCCCTTTAAACGGATGAACCGGATATCCAAGCTGAGAGCCCACGTGACGATGAGCCCCAGCGATGTCTCCTCCAAGCACGAGCTCGCCCGCCTGCTGATCGAACGGAAAAAGTATCCTGAGGCGCTACGCCTGCTGGAATCCATCGAAACCCAGTCCGAGGATTCCGCCGAATATTGGGATGACATCGGTACCGTCAAGCTCAAGCTTGGGCGTATCCAGGAGGGTGAGCAGCACATCTTGCGCGCGCTTGAGCTGAACCCCCGCGTCAAATACGGCCGCCCTTATCTGAGGCTGGCGGATATTTATAAGAGCACCGACCAGGCCAAGGCCGTGAGCTACGTGCAGGAATTCCAGCAGATCCAGTCCTCCTCCTGTGAGGGCTACTACCTGCTCGGGATGATGTACAAATCCCTTGGCCGGACCCAGGAAGCCAAAGCGGCGTTCCAGGAATCGATCGATCTGTACCGGGCGCTGCCCAAGTACAAAAAGCGCCAGGAACGCAAGTGGGCCGTCCTCAGCATGCTTCGCAAGTGAGTGCGGGGCCGGAGCAGCAAAAAAACAGACCCGATTGCCGGGTCTGTTTTTTTGTGCCGGGCTGCTTTAGGCCAAAGGCCGGTACCCCAACCCGTTAAGCTGTTCCGCAATCACCCGGTAACCCCTGCCGTTGGGATGCAGATGGTCAAGCGACAGCAGTTCCCTTTCCCTTCCCTGAAAGGAACCGTAAATGTTGGCCACCCCCAGGTTTCCGCCGGCGTATCCGTTTAAAAAACGGTTATACTGCTGTACCCAGTAACCCGCCTCTTCAACCTGCGGGTACGGGTTGTACAAGCCTACGGCGCGAATAATGTAAGGGCCCTGGCCCCCGCCTTTTAATTGGTTGATCGTGCGAAGAATTCCCGACACATTCGTTTTGCACTGGCTCAGCGCTTGGTTGAAATGCTGGGAAGCCTTCGAGCCGAACGGTGCGCTTTTGGCCGCCCGGATCAGATCGTTGCCGCCAATTGAAATCGTAATGATCTCCGCCTGCTTGATCGCCTGCCGCATCGCCCCATTTCTGGAGATGTGCTCATACAAGCCTGACGTCGTCAACCCGTTTACACCAAAATTTTCATAAGCTACAAAAGCTCTTACATGCTGTTCCGCCATCCCCCGATACACTGGAACAAAACCGTTTCCCGGCAAGGCTCCAAAACCGACGGTCAATGAATCCCCTATCGCAGTGTATGAATACACCAAAGCCTTCGCCCCCCTTCTGACTCATAAGCTGCTTACTGCAGTATATGTATCCGGGCCCGGGAGCGAAACGGGACCATGCGCGGGATTTTTGATTTTCAGGGAGAAGGGACCCCGAATATTTCACTCGCTGTTCTGAAGGGCTTGAATAAATGCCCTCAAAGCCAGGTACGATGGATCCCTTTTTCGCAGCCATGCGTCCAACAGTTCCTGCTGATCCTGAAGGTACCATCCAAGATACTTGTGTATAGCTTTGTCATAATCAGCATTGGAAGCTGCCTCTTCTTCCATACTTTCCACCATGCGCTCCCAATCTTTTGACTCGTTTGAAGCTAGGTCAGGGTACGAACCGGCTAGCTGCCTAGCCGTTTTAAAGGAACATTCCCGGTACAGAACCAAGGAAAGGTACTGTCCGACCCTTCGATGCGAGGGATCATCCTCCATCGATTGAATCAATAATGCCTCCGCTTCCTTCAGCTTCCCCTGTCTCATCATGGCCATCGCATGGGTCGACAGATCAGCATCCCATGAGTCTCCCGCTGCCACTTTTTCATAAAGTTTGAAATAGGCATTGTAGGCCTGCCAATCCTTTTTCTTATAGTAATAGTCTGTCAGTCTCGACAAATATCCGGAGGTCGGATGAAGCAGAACCATTTCCTTCAAATAAGTCTCTTGCTGTTTTTCGGCGTTTTCTCGGTTGAAGGAATCCGATCCGTTGGATCGGTGTTCGGATATTTGTGCATCAATCATCACGATCAGCATATGAAGGCTGTGCGTATCGGCCGGATCGTCCTTGTATGCCTGCTCATATTGTTTCATGGCCTGATCCAGATTCCCTGCCAGGAGCGTGCGGTCCGCCTGTGTCAATTCTCTCTCCTTCAGATAAAAGAATGGCAGGTTTCCGATTTTGTCGTTTCCGACGCGATACCCGTCACTTCGGGTGAGCAGATGGCCATCTTTGTCATACGCATTCACGGTCCAGAAGAAGCGGTTTTCCGGATTGGAGAACCCGAGCAGGGACAGCGGATCCGTGACCATCTTCCCGTCCTGATCTGAATAGGATGAAATACCGCTTAGCAGATGATAGAGTTCCTCGGTCTTTATCGTTATTCGGGTTGTGTCAACCTTCGTCTTCACCGGCTGGCTGAACGAACCTGAATGAATCTGCACTCCGAGGTATACATCGTAATAAGCGGCCCTCGGTACAGGCTCCCATGCAAAGGTGATCCGATCCTCGCGGACCGTCGTCTGGTTAACAGGAAAATCCAATTCCAGCAGCGGCTGTAAAACGGCATCCCGGGTTACATCCTGAAGTCCAACACGAATCCATTCATTGGATTCCGCAGGCCAAGTCCACCCGCTGATCTGGTCCAATTCAAGCCCCAAATACAGCTGGTAGCTTCCTGGAAGCACCCCTTTGATCGTATATTCTCCCTTCCCGTTGGTCATCGTTTGGTAAGGTTCGTCCGACTGGAGGCTTCCATGCACGCTATCCTTCGTCCGCAAATAAACGCCAGCATAGGCGATCGGTGAACCGTCGCTTCTCTTCAGCGTACCGGATACTTCAGGCAGCCGATCCGATCTTGAGTCAGCAAGCTTTTGCAATCCCTGTTTCAGCAGAGCGGGCTGCTCCAAGATCAACGTTGGTTGTTTTCCGCTTCCATCGACCGGGGATCCTTCCCATTTTTTTAGTGCTTTCAAATATTGCTGAATGTTTTCGTTTCCGCCCAGATATCTGGTCTGAAGCCAGCTGAACTTCTCCACGATACGAGTGTCTGGATTTTGTTTAAGCTCGCGGGATAAATCGGCGCTGATCTGCCGAAAAAGATCCATGTCTCCATGGTTTCCCGCGACCTCGGCCATTCTTATTTTCAACTTCTGAGCAGCATACATCTGTGAAGCAGGCAGCCGTTCTTCGGTACGTTCCAGCAGCTCGATCGTTTTTTTCCATTGCCCCGCTCCTTCGTAATAGTACGAAAGAAGCAACGCCGCTCCAGCCAAATGAAAATCTGCGGGCCCCGATTCTACATAAGCCTCCAAATAGGGGAATTTTTCCTTCAACGTGATGGTGGGCAGCTGCCCCTGTCCCTCATCCGTTACCGAGCTCCATTCCGAAGTTCCCGGCCCGACATATATGTCGTAGCTGTTTGTCAGCTCGGCTCCCTCCCTGCCGATCAGGTAATTGCGAATATATGTCCACTTCTGTTCATCCTCCGATTCCCGAATCCGCTTGAAAACCTCCTGCTTGCTCAAGCTGCTCCCCACCGCCTGATCAGTGTTTTGAGACGGCGGGCTTTGACGGGAAAGGGCGACCAGAGATCCAGATACGAGCAGGAGAAAGACAGCAGCGGACAAAATCAAATGCTTAACTTTGATGGTCACCTTCAAGCCTATTCACCTTCCGCTCATATTCGTCTTTCCAATAATAGCTTCCGCCTTCTTCAATCAATTCACGAAGATGCTGCTGTGGCCCGCCGGGATGAGTTTTCGGCTGCTCGGCCAAATGGTATACGAACAACACAGCCAGAAAGAACAATGAGGCTGTCCCCAGCGGCACAAGCGGCAGTTCCAGTTCTTTGTTCAAAAAAGCCCGCACCCGGTCTCTCCAGTTCCGTGGATGGGTTGCTCTCAGTACTTCCGCAGCTTGGGTAAACCGAATTTCGGATAGCTCCTGCTCCAAAGTCCGTTTAATCAAAAGCTGTTCTGTTTCTCGCATCAAGCTCCTCCTGTTCCAGCATCTGCTGCAATTGTTGGCGTCCGCGGGCCAATCGAGCCTTGACGGTGTTCTCGCTAAGCTGTAGGTAACCGGCAATGTCGGACACGCTCATCTCATTAAAATAGTAAAGCGTAATGCTTTCGCGGTAGATGTATTTCAGCCTATGAATGGCTTGGCTCAGACCCTCGTTCCTCCACTTCGTCAGGAGCTTCTCTTCCGGGCCGGGGGTAGGAAATCCTCCCATCATTTCCTCCATCCGCGGCGAGGGCAAGAACCGTCTCCACGACCAGGCACGCTGCTTCATTCTGCATCTGTTTACGACAATGCGGATCAGCCAGTTCCTAAGCTTGCTCTCATCCTGAAGCTGTTCGATATGCCGAAAGGCTTGAATAAAACTGTCCTGGACCGCTTCCTCGGCATCATACCTGTCACGGAGCAGAAGAAACGCCGTTCGCAACAGCTCGTCACCGAATTGACGCATAATCCATTGAAGTGCCGCCTCATCTTTTTGCTTCAGTCTCCCGATTACGTCCAGTACGGCTACCTCCCCTCTACTATAAAGATGCACCCAAACCCGTTCAGGTTGCAAAAAAAGGAAAAACGCCAAAAAACCGGTCCCTTTCCGGAACCGGCTCTCGTTATTTTCATCTGATATGCCGTTTTATTCCTCATCCTCTTCGGCTTCGTAAACGCAGCGGAAACGCTCCACACCCGGGAACAGTTCGCCCAGGCTGTGCACCTCAAATCCGATGCTGCGGTAAAAGTCGACCGCCTCCTCATCCGTCTCCGCTACGACCCTGGCGGGCTTTTCCTGCGTCAGCACTTCCAGGATCATGCCCCTTCCGTATCCGAGCCCGCGGTTTTCCGGAATGACCGAAATATGGCGGATCAGCAAGGTATCATCCATCTTTTCAAAACCGATCAACCCGACTAGAAGTTCCCCGTCTTCAAAACCGTACAGCTGCCAGGCGTCGTTGGCCTCGTACTGCTGGATCGCCTGCTCAATCGACCGGTCATCGGGAAAAACCGCATAGGAGATGAGCTCCATCGTCTCCGGCTTGCGTATGTAATTTTTGATATTTAACAGCATAGGTTCTGCCTCCTGTAAATTCACATTCACTGCTCTGCCCTATCATGGCAAAAAGAATTCTGTTTCGTTACTGTACCTTGTCTGCGCATAAATTTCAACCGGACCAAATCTGCAGGGTGGCTCTGGAGCAAGCAGAACTCCTCCTGACGTCTCGCATGTCATCGCGTTTCCAACCCCAGCGTATTTGAGCGAAAAAAAACCCCGTCAGCCGCTGGCTGCCATGGGGCAAAGGTTGGATAGACCTCGTATCTTGATCAAACAGTTAAGCGGCGTAGGAGGGCTGCAGCTGCACGCACATCGGTTTTATCGGATCTTCTGTGCGGCAAACGTAATCAGGGAACAGCGAAAATCGATGCTGCGCCCATCCTTCACTTCCTCGATGCTCTGCGGTACCGCCCGTTCGATCAGGATGTTCCAATCCCGGTAATGCTGCTGAAGCAGGGCCATAGCGTCCTGCTGCGCCAAATTGGTCTCGATTAATCCCTTCCGAACTTCTCCGGTTACCCGGTCGACTTCCTCTACGTCCGTGCTCATGGTGATACAGTGGATTCCGCCGGTCCGCGTCCCGCGCTTCATCCGGTCCAGCACCCGTTCCAAGGCGTCACGCGATGACGTATGCTCCAGTGCCGAGCACGCAATGATGTAATCGTAGGCATTCGCCTTGATCGCGTAATGCTCCACATCGGCGGCCTCAGATTCAACCAGCTCCTGTACACCGAATTCCACTGCGTTTTCCTTAAGCTTGGCAGCGGCATCCTCCAATAGATCCACCCCGACCACCCGGCTCCGGGTTCCGCGCAACCGCTCGGCGACCGGAATCGTGTTGCGGCCGACGCCGCAGCCGAGATCCAGCACCTGCGCATCCTCGCGATGCTGGAGCAGCCGCTCCAGCATTTCCATGACGACCGGTCCCGGTTGAGCCATCCAGGTACCCTGTTCAAACAGATCGTTATCTTCGTAAAAGCGCTGATGGTACTCCGCTTCCGAAGCCCTTGCTGCTTCAAAATGTTCTTTGTTCATCGGCCAGCCTCCTAAGTTAACAAGCTTCTACTTAAGATATACCCAAGGTAGGAGCCCCCGACCAGGCTGGCAGCCGAATTTCTTCTAGAAAATGCTGGCGACTCATTAAAAAAAGTACTTCACCGCAATCACGATCAGCCCGAGAACCATCAACAGCTGCCCGGCAATCCGTTTATCCGGATCGCCGAGAAGGACGGCTACCCCGCCTATGATGAGACCAGCCGGAGGAAACACCACCGTCGCCAGAATCAGCAAAATGATCGACACCGCGCTTGGTCTAAACGGATCTTCATCCGGTTCATCATAAATCGGTGCAGCGGGCTTCTTATAGATCGTCGTCCCGCAAAACTTGCACTTTCTCGCCCCCGGCTCGAGCTGTTCACCGCATGCAGGGCAGATGTTCTCATCGCGTCCGAGCGATATGCCCGCCCTTTTGTCGGCATCCGGAGTTCCGGCCACTTCGGCATTCTGCAGGGAACTGCCGCAGCGTACGCAGGTCCACGCCTGCTCCGGATTGGATTCACCGCACTTCGGACAAATTTTGACGGCCAATTCTGATCCCCTCCAGTTATGGGTTTCTGACTATGGATAGATATCCCCATCATACCATATCGGTCCAGGGGACCGGGACTCGAGGGATTGGCCGCCAAAGAGAAACCCGGGAAGGGATACGCCCTTGGTTACGCTTCGAATCGCTTCAAAACGATGACGGCGTTATGACCGCCAAAACCGAAGGAATTGGATATGCCGATCTTGACTTCAGCGGTGCGCGCGGTATTCGGAACATAATCCAGATCGCAATCCGGGTCCGCTTCCCGCAGATTGATCGTCGGCGGAATCACGCCTTCCAGCAGCATCTGTACCAAAGCGATGGCCTGAGCACCGCCGGAAGCCCCAAACATATGCCCGAGCATCGATTTGTTCGCCGTCACCGGCACACGGTAAGCCGCCTCGCCGAACAAGCGCTTGATGGCCTGCGTCTCGGACTTGTCCCCGACTTCCGTACTCGTGGCATGAGCGCTGACCACATCGATGTCCTCCGGACGGACGGCGGCTTCCTGAAGAGCAAGCCTCATCGCGTTGTAGGCTCCGATGCCTTCCGGATGGGAAGCGACAATATGATAGGCATCCGAAGTCGCCCCATATCCGGCTACCTCCGCATATATGCGGGCGTTCCGGCTGCGGGCGTGGGATAGCGACTCCAGCACCAGGATGCCCGCGCCTTCGCCCATGACGAACCCGTCGCGGCCGGCATCGAACGGGCGGCTTGCCAGCTTCGGATCCCCGTCCCATGCCGAAAGGGCCGTAGCATTGCCGAAGCTCGCCATCGAAATTTCGGAAATGGCCGCTTCCGTTCCGCCGACGATCATGACGTCCGCACCGCCCGAGCGGATCAGCCGGAACGCCTCTCCGATGCTTGTATTGCCGATTGAGCATGCCGTAACCGGCGACATCGTAGGTCCGGTGAAGCCGAACCGGATGCTGATCGTCGCCGCGGCCATATTCGAGATGATCATCGGGACGAGCAGCGGGCTGACCCGTTCCGGTCCCCGGGAACGAAGAACGTCCCCCTGCTCCATCAATGTCCCAATGCCTCCGATACCGGAGCCGACGTACACACCCGTCCGCTCCTTATCCAGGCGGTCCATGTCCAGTTCCGCATCCTTGAGCGCGTCTTCGGCCGCCGCCAGCGCAAACTGGGTGAAGCGGTCCATCCGTCGGGCTTCTTTGCGGCCGAATCTTGCCTCCGCATCAAAATCCCGCACGATGCCGGCGACGGAAGCCTTCATGTGCGATGTATCAAACGCATCGATCCGGGATATTCCCGACTCGCCTCGAATCATGGCATTCCAAAAGCCGGGCACCGTGCTGCCCAACGGTGAAACAAGCCCCATTCCTGTAACGACAACCTTTTCCATCTGGTATTCCTCCCAAACTCAAATTATGATATCATTTTTCCATAGCATTTATCCTATTACAAGTTATAGTTTATCCTAGTATAAGCAACACCATCATAAGAAACACCCGGATGGCAGCGGAACCTACGATGGAGCTTATCATTGGATGTGCAAATAGATCTGCAAATGGGTCTTAACTTTGAAAGAGGTGCAAGAACAGATGAATCAGCAGGCACGGCTTAATGCGCTTTCCGCTTTTCTGAAAAACCAGCGGGCCAAGCTGCAGCCGGAAACGGTCGGACTTCCGCAGGGCACCCGCCGGCGGACGCCCGGACTCCGGCGGGAAGAAGTGGCACAGCTCGCCGGGGTCAGCAGCACCTGGTATACTTGGCTTGAACAGGGACGGGACATCAAAGTGTCCGCCTCAGTGCTTGACTGCGTCGCGTCCGCGCTCCGGCTGACAGCGGACGAGCGGAAATATTTGTTTTCGCTCGCCCTGGAGAGCGGCTCCGCTGCCGCCCCGATTCAGCAGGAGCACCCGCAGATCAGCCCGGCGCTGCAAAAAATCGTGGATGAGCTCCACTACTGTCCAACGATCATCTCCGACCGGCGTTTCCAGATTGTCGGCTGGAATGAAGCGGCCGCCCACGTGTTTCTCGACTTTACCCAGATTCCGCCCGAGGAGCGGAACCTGATCCGCCTTCTGTTTACCCGCAAGGAGATGCGGAGGCTGGCGGTTAACTGGGAGCATTTTATTATGGGGTTTTTGTCGATTTTTCGCGCGTATTACGGGCAGTACGTCGATGACGAATGGTATGAGCAGTTTCTGCGGGAAATGGAGAATACCGATCCCGAATTCCTGACGCTGTGGAAACAGAGCCAGGTCAGCTCGGCGCCGGAGGTGCTGATTGAGTTCAGGCATGCCAAAGCCGGAAAGATGCTGTTCGATTTAACGTCGCTGCAGGTACAGGGCGGAAGCGATTTGCGCTGCAGCATCTATACGCCATGCGCCGGATCTCCGACCGAAACCAAGCTGAAGCGTCTGATGCAGCGTACGGCAGACGCTTAATCGGCAAGCAGGAATTTGCCAGGCGGAATAACTGGAAATGTGCGAAGACGTACGAATCATATCCGAAGACGAATGACGAAATAGATGGGGATGAATACAGGATGGCTTTTGGAATTAACCGCATTGAACTGAACCGGTGGAAGGAGGCGGTCAGCCGGGGAGAAATCGCGTATTTGACGCACTACTGGCTGGACCCGCGTTTTCCCGGGATGACGACGGTGACCAAGGTCGGCTGCTCGGATTTGGACCGGCTCGCCGGCTGGTGCGTCAGCTACGGACTTTCACCGAAATATATACACAACCGCTCTCCTTTTCCCCATTTTGACCTGATCGGGCCAAAACAGCGCGAAATTTTGCGCAAAGAAAAGCAGTGGGATCAGGTTGAACGGTTTCATCTGTGACCGCCCGAGGAATAACGGTCACCAATACAAAAAGAAAAACAGCCGCTCCCGCCCTTCCGGCGGGCAGCGGCTGTTTTTCATGCTTCAGCACGACTGCCAAGATGGTTCCGTTTCTAACACTTATGGCGTGATGATTTCCTGCACCCGGCCGACCTGCCCGTCCGTCAGCCTGACCTTAATGCCGTGTGGATGCTGGGCGGAATTGGTCAGGATATCCTTCACGATGCCGCGTGTCCTTTTGCCTGTACGCTGGTCCTGCTTCAGTACGATATCGACCTCGAGTCCGGGCCTGATGTTTGCGCGAAGCTGTCCGTTCATATAGCCCCACTCTCCTTGAATTTCCGCTCTGCCGACAATCCGAGCTTGCGCAGAAGCTGAATCGCCTGCATCTTCTCTTCGCTGTCCAGATCTTCCACCGCGCGGACCAGAACCTGCTGATGCTGAGGAAAAATACTTTGGAAGAATGCTCTCCCCTCATCCGTCAGATCAGCAAATATGACCCGTCGGTCATCCGGTGACGCCTTGCGGACAAGCAGATTCTTTTTCTGCAGCTTATCCGCCACGTACGTAATGTTCCCGCTGGATATCAATACCTTCTCCCCGATTTTTTGCAGTGGTTGGGGCCCTTTGTGATACAGCAGATCCAGGACTCCAAATTCCGTTGAATTCAAACCGTGGCTTTGAATATCACGAATGGAGTGGGCAACTACTGAATTATAGGCGCGGGCAAGGACAATAAATAAATCCAGGGACAATTCATCGTTGCTAGTTTTACCAGCCATGTAAAAACCTCCAAACGCGCTATCTTAATGCTAAGATAATCGAAAGACGCGATGATGTCAAACCTTTGTTCCTCTTTTTATGCCGATCCGTTCCCGCCAAATGCTGGAGATCAACCATCCGATCCACACGCCCGCCGTATTCAGGATCACGTCATCCACGTCAAAGCTGCCGACCCGCAGCAGCATCTGCGCCCATTCCACGACCAGGATGGACGGAACGAAGACGGCCGTAAGCACGAGCCACGACTGCAGCTTCTGGATCAGCAGCGGCAGCAGGAGGCCGAAAGGGACGAACACCGCCATATTGCCGAACAAATTGATGATCCATATTTTCGGGGACATGGTCCAGCCATACTGAATGTACAGCCGAATCGTCCGCAAAGGAATCACATTATAATGAAAGGATGAACCCGGGCTCCGTCCAAACCCCAGGAACATCCAATAGAGGAGAAGAAGTGTATAAGCGACGATCAACACGGTCAGCAGATTTCGCCGTGCAGCGGACAATACCGGTTGTTTCATGAAATGCGCCTGACCTACCGGTTTAACGGACGCTCCATGATTTTCACCGTTCCGTCGCTGCCGGCGATGACCGCCCGGTCCGCCATTCCAATGAACAACCCGTTGTCCACCACGCCCGGAATGTATAACAGCTGCTGATGCAGCTTCGCAGGGTCGGTAATCTCCCCGAAGCGGCAATCGGCGATATAGTTCCCGTTGTCGGTGACGTACAGCTGGTCGTTATCGGTGCGCAGCTGCGGGCTGCATCCGAGCTTCTCCAGCGATCCCAGCGTCCATTCATGCGCAAACGGGATGATCTCCACCGGGAGGGGAAATGCGCCCAGCGTATTCACTACTTTGTGCTCATCGGCAATAATGATCAGCTGCTTGCTGTGGTAGGCAACGATTTTTTCCCGCAGCAGCGCTCCGCCCCCGCCTTTAATCAGGCTCAGTTCCGGATTGACTTCGTCTGCACCGTCAATAGTCAGGTCCAGCCCGTCCAATTGGTGAAAAGGCACCAGCGGAATCCCTTCCTCGGCCGCCAGCTTCTCCGAAGCCTTGGAGGTCGCCACGGCCTGTATCGTCATCCCTTCCCTGACGCGTTCACCGATTCTCTTGATCGCCCAGTAAGCGGTGGAGCCTGTCCCCAGACCGACACGCATGCCGTCCTCAACGTATTCAACCGCTTTTTCCGCAGCCATTTTCTTCAGATTCATCTTCCTCATCATCTCCTTGGTATAGTGGACGGGCCGATTCGGTTATGGACCTGCCCTTCAAGACTGGTATAATCATCATGGTACCGCAACAACTGCACATGGAGGTATAACAATGAGAACCGAAAACCAGGTTAAATCCAAAATGAACGAACTGCTGATGCAAAAAAAGTCGCTGCTCTCCCGCATCGAATCGGCTGAACCGGACACGCCGGTCCACGCTTCGCTGTCTGCCCAGCTGCTCCGCATCGAAGACATGCTGACCATGCTGGAATGGGTCTTAAACGAACCCACAGGCAGCTATCATATGTAACTATTCGCCCGTCCGGTCGAATACATACACGATGGAATCCGCCGCCGGCTCGTAGCCGATATTCATGTAAATATGGTTGGACACCGGATTGCTGAGATCCGTGTACAGGCAGGTGAACTCGTAATCACTGCTTAGGAGCCGCCGGGTCAGTTCGGCTACGGATGAGCTTGCATAACCCCTGCCGCGCAGCTCAGGAGGCGTGTAAACCAGCGTGACCACGATACCGCGTTGGGTCGGGCGCGATTTTTGGACCATGGAGACCGGTCCCCCATCATCCCAAATATAGAGGGAAGACAAGCTGACTCCCCTTCTGGCAATCCGCTCGGCGTCCTCCTGCGGGATCGGCTCCAGCGCTTCGCGGCTGAAGTCCAGCACCCATTTCGTGATGAGCGGTATATCGTCAGGTCCGGCTTCCCTCAAATGTCCTCCGCTTTCAGAAATAGGGTTAACATTCGTACAGCGGTATATCCGCTGATTCATTCCGACATGGTAGGAAATGCCGGTCTTGTCGCGCCACACCTCCGCAAACATTTGAGCGGTTGACGTTAACCCGATAATGCTGGGGATCTGGGGTACCTCTCCCTGACGGATGATATAGTCCACCGCCTCGCAGCAGCAAGCCCGAAGCTGTTCCGGGCCGCCGACTTCACCGCTTGCGTACAGAATCAGATGCGACTGCGTCTGGATGAGTATGAGCAGGGGCTGCTCTCCGCTTTGAACCGTCGCCAGAAACAGCCGGCTGCTTCCCTCCCCATGCCGCGGAATGCCGCCTTCTTCTTTCATCGTGTTTACCAACCGGTACAGAATGCCAAGCGGAAGATTGTTCAGCAGTTCATTCTCAAGCAGCACCGGCTCCGTATGCTCCAAAAATGCTTCCGGATCCTGAAATTGAACGACGTGCATTCGCCTTCCCTCCTTCGCCACTTGATTTTATCCTTTTCCCTGATTTAACCTGCCGATCAGCTCCGCCACTTGAAGCGGTGAGGTGAACCGATAATCGGGAGCCGGAAGAAGATTGCTGCTCTGAATCGTTTCAAACCACATTGCACCGCCGATCCGGGTGCCTGCCGCCCGCCCGGCTGCCATATCGGCGTTGCTGTCCCCGATAAACAGTGTATCTTCCGGCATTACGCCGAGCACGGCCATCGCCCGGTCGATGCCTTCCCGATCCGGCTTGGGGCGGGTAAGCTCATCCCCGGCAAAGCCTACGGTGAAATAAGACCCCATAGCAAGCTTCGCTGAGGAAATGTCGAGCGACCTTCGGCTTTTGCCTGTGATGATGCCCATCGGAATGGACATGTCCTGCAGCCGGTTCAGCATGCCGCGGATTTCTTCCGAAAGCGAGAGCATCCGGTCGTGATATGCGTCGTAGATCCGATAGTAGTCGTCAATAGCTTCCGGCAGTGACTCGTGAGATTTCAAAACCTGGCTGATAATGCCTTCCTCTGTCGGTCCAAACCAGGCCATGATCTCTTCGTTGCTGTACTCCTTCGCGGTATACTTGCGGAATACTTCCTGAAACGCGTAAAAAGACAAGGGCAGCGTATCCGCCAGCGTGCCGTCGAAATCAAACAACACCGCCCGAATCGGCCGCTTTGTCAAGTCATCCACTGATCAGCCCCCCTGACACATTTAACTTGTGGTCCAAACGGGCGACAGCCTCCTTCTCCTCTTCGCCGATGACCGCTTCCATGACAGGAGACGCCGCCTTGAGCCGGCCCTTCGTGAGCACGTCCGCCAGCTTAGTCTCCATGATGCCGGTTGCTTCGGACAGCTTCAGCTCCCTTTCCCCGGTTACCCTGCTTAAGTACGCATACATCGTTCCTTGAGGATCCTCATACGAAATTCGATAAATCGGGGTGAAGCGGCTGTTCTCCTCTTCATCTAAGCGGCTTGTCACCTGCACCGTATAGGTGTAGTGAATCGGTCTGGGGCCAGGCTGCTTCTTCTGTTCCGCGATGATTTTGGAATTTTTCCAAGCGAGCACACCCGCCCCGATCATGATGAGAATACCTATTCCGAATGCAAAATACACGAACACAGCCCGTTCACCTCTATTTCCTCTGTCTTACAGCTTCTTGAGCATATGAATGTCTTCCGGCTCCTGCTGATACAGCTCCTCATCCACTTCCTCGGTGAGGTTTCCGCCGTTGGCACGGTAGAAGCCGACCGCCGATTCCGTTTCCGTCGAGGATATGTATAAATAGCTCGCTCCGCGCTCCTTGGCCACGCGGCTCAGCTCGTTCATGATCCGGGTAGCCAGCCCTTGTCTCCGGTATGGCCGGCTGACATACATCAGATCCACCTGCAGCTGGTCTTGGTTGCGGCCTCTAAACCGGTGTCCGAGCACGCCAAAGCCGGCGAGCACTTCGCCGTCGAACGCCCCGTATGCCGTGCCTCCCTGTTCCAGCTCATGCCGGAATCGGTTGACCATTTCATCTGTGTGTTCCTCATCCCAGGTCGGACATTCATGTCCCATCGGAACGGTTTCAAGCTGCCCGCCGTTCATTTTGTAAATCCGGTCGATCTGTTCGGACCGGTCGATTTGGCGGATCTTGTCCGCCTCGTTCACATGCATTTGTCTGATAATCATAAGAAATGACCTCCATATTTTTAATGAAATCGAAGCTTTCTTTGATTACCCTAAACAGAAAATGCAGTCATTGCATGAATAATTGCAAATCAACCCCCTTCTCACTGATTCCATTATACAAAAAAAACAGCCTGCGGCTACGCGCCGAGGCTAAAATAAGAAGAGATGTCTACATGTTTACATTACCCTGTACCGTAATGCTTAATCTCTCGGCCCGTCAAAAAGCTAAAGATGTGCGGCGCTTTCCGGTCGTTCATACATCGGCGGGCTTTGCTTCCTTGAAAAGCGGATTTGCGGGATGGCAATGCCGATGAAAATAAGCACGATCCCGAGCCACTGCAGACTGCTCACATGCTCGTGAACCAGCAGGACGGAAGCGACGACCGCCGCAGGCAATTCGGCAGCTCCCAGGATCGCCCCCGTGCCGGATCCCACCTTCGGCATACCGATCGCGAAAAAGAGCACCGGGATCAAGATGCCTAGAATGCCAAGAATCAGACCGTATTTCCATAATCCGGCGACTAAAGCCCCATCCCACAAAAAGGCGGGAGAAAAGACGGACAATACGATGACGCCCGAGCCCGTGGTCATGAAGAAGCTTTTATTAAAGGCAGGAACCGTCGTTCCGACGCGTCCGCTGACAAACATATATAGCGCAAACGTAAAAGCGGACAGCAGACCGTATATGACGCCTCTAGTGTCCAACGGTCCGGTACTTTCGCCGATGACGCCTCCAGCGAGCAGGGTCCCCAGGATCAAAATCACGATCGAAATGATCTTGCTGCGGCTTGGAATGCGACGATCCGCGGCAGCTTCCATTAATACGCCGATCCATGTGAACTGGAACAGCAGCACAACGGCAATCGATGCGGGCAGCCGCTCAACGGCCTTGCCGTAAAAGACCGACGTGCCGCTCATGGTAATTCCGACCGCCAGCAATGCAAGCCACTGCTTCGGCGCAATCTTTTTCCGGGAAAAAATAAGCATCAGCACCAGCAGCAATGACCAACCGAAAATATATTGGCCGCCAAGCATTTGGCTGACTGTAAAACCTTCCTTCATGCCGACCTTCATAATGGAGGAAAGCACGCCGTAGCTGCATGCACCGATCAGTATGAGCAGCGAGTATTTGAGCTTGTTCAAATGGATAACCTCCTGATGCCAGTACCCGCGCAACAACCAAAAGCCCCCTGTCGGTTAGGACAGGGGGCGAACGAAACCGATGACACTACGAAGTCTTCGTTAAAATTTCGCCACTCGCGAACGAATCGGAGTTTAAAAGCGGATGCTGCACGAACTTGATGTAGAAATGTTGAACTGAACCTTTCGAAAAGAAATTCTAAATCATTATGCTGTGAGCGTCAATGAGTTACGGTAGCAGGATAAAGCAGATGGCCCGATCAAGTTATGGAAAATATGCCGGACGCTCCTTCCCAGTTCCCCATGCTTTGCTTCCAGATGCGCTGGTTGCGGCTTCTCAACCATACATGGTCATGGTCGAAATAAACAGAGGACCAGGCATAAATCCAAGTTGAAAGCACAAGGACTCATGGGGGTGTCCATGCATGGCACGAATCCGCAGCAGCGGCAGCCCCTGTTTTTTTAACATCGTCAGCGCTTTTTGCACCATCTGGGTCGCCAGCCCACGGCCTCTGTAAGCCTTCATGACGGTGAGCTCCTGAATCGTGGGACAGCCCGCCAGCATCCCAATGATACAGACACCGATCAATGCGCGGGTCGACGTATCATACAACAGGCTTGAAGCCGTTGTTGTTTCCTCTGTCATATGCGCAGCAACGAGCCTGAGCTTGGACAGCACGTCAGCAAAAGAAGCTTCCTCCAGCTTACTGCCCTCTTCATGCCATGCATGCTTGAACAAAAACAATCCGATCTCCCGTTCAAGCACGAGCCTGCGTTCTCCGCCCTCATGTTGGATTTCTACGGATTGAAAAGCTGATCCGCCGTTTCCGTGGGAATCATATTCGGCCGTTGGCCGCTGCATCCAGCGATGCCTATGGGGTGCCGGGAAAAAGCCTGCCCGCATATAGGCATCTTCCTGATCCGCAAAGACTTCATAGGCGCGGATCGTACGCGTTCCCCCTCCTGCTTCCGTCTCCCGGATCGCCTCGACGACAGCAAGGATGAATCGGTGATCCACCTGATGGGGAGGAATCGTGAACAAATCCCGGATCGCACTGCCCGAAAGAGCAGCACCGCCGATCACCTTTCCGTTTTTTTTCAGCCAATAAGGCATGAAGCCCGCAGGCAGAAGTGAATCGGTATGAAGCGGCAGCTTGATCCCTGCAGCCATCTGTTTATCATATATGCGCAGGTACCACTCCCATTCTGCCGGCTCGGCTTCGCAAATGCTTACGGATTCAGGCGTTCCCCCATGTGGGCCTGCTTCCAGCCGGTCCTCTCTGTTCATGCCAGACCTCCTTGGGCTCAGACAGATAGATTTTCTATTAGTCTACGGTCCGGTCATCCGATTTCATGCCAGATCAGCCCGGAGAAATTCCCCGGAGCTTAAACGTTACCCCATGCTGTATTTTTAGACCTTCTCATTCATGATGCTGCTCATCACGTTTCTCCCTCCTACCCAATATAGGTTGATTAAAAAAAGACCGCCCGAAGTAATTTTTACCTCGTTACGGTCCTCTTGTTAGGAGAGCTGTTCTATTTGTGTCCGTTTGCTATGTAATGGTGGATCTGATTCATATGATGGCGGTCATGCCAGTAAAAATCGGCCAGATACTCGTCTACGGACAGCTTGCCGCTTCCGGTACTGCATTCGGTGGCATACTCTTCTTCAGGTATCCGCTTCAGCTCTCCGATGATCTGCTCCCGCCAGTGCACCGTCTGATCGATCAGCTCCTGGCGCCCTTGGCTGCGCGCATACGCGGCCGCTTTCCGGTTGAATTCGTCAAGCTCCACCTTTGGCATATCCATCGGTTCTTTGGCCGCCATCGGCCGGATCGCGTGCTCCAGGAAATGCTTGTCCCACAGCATCATGTGCCCGATGATTTCCTGCGGCGACCACTTGCCTTCGGCAATCGCTCCCGTCCACTGATCTTCCGGAATATCCGCCAGTGCCTTCACCTCATCGATCAGTTCGCACATCGGCGCAAGTTTCTCCGGCATGTCGTTCATCCTCATCTCTCCCAATCCAAGTCAATCTGTCATGGCGCTGGCCATGCCACTCTATGATACCCGGGAATGGCATTTGAAACAAGAACAAACATTCGCCCAATTCCATTATTTAAGCACTCTGTACCAATAGGAATAAACATGGCGATAACCAAGCTTGTCGTATAACCGGCATGCCGCCTCATTGGCCTGAACGACCTGAAGAAACGACGAATGCGCGCCCTGCTCCCGGCCCCATGCCAGCATGCGCTGGATCAGCTGGAATCCAAACCCCCGCTCCCGGAAATCAGGATGTGTCACGATATCGTACAGGCCCAGCCATCCCTCTTGAATGACGCCGAGTCCGGCGGCTACCGTCTCACTCCCTTGCTGTAACAGGAAAAATCCCTGCTTGAGCGGAGTGGAGGCCAGCGTGTGCGCCAGGACCGATTGTCCGTTGCCCGGTATTCCGTTCATGAGGGACATTTGCTCGAGCCAGCCGGTATCCAGCCGGTCCCGGAACACGACATGAAGCCCGGGGTCAGCCGCCGGTGCCGTTTCTCGCTGAAGATCCAGAATCCGCACGCTGGATAGGTCCACCTGAACATATCCCCGCCCGGCGAGACGTTCATCCAGATCGGACGGCATAACATAAGGAGTCATCTTGAAAATGACCGGCTGACCGGCATCCCTGTAAAACCGTTCGGCGGCGGCGATGCTGCCTTCCACATCGCAGCCCGGGTCCAGGTAAATCGGACTGACCGAATTCGCCCGCTTCGTGTATCCCTCTGCATAGCGGACCAGCCAACCGTTCATCTGAGCGGAATACTTGGCCGGCCACGTGTTGATCGTGATTTCCTCCAAAAATTTATACATGTATATCGCTCCTTCAGCATCATGAGAATAAATATACATATATACACATAAATATTCAATTCCCAAACAAAGCTGTATAGTTCTCCGTCACCTCTCGGTAAGCCTCCGGCGTCCCGATGTCATAACTCGTTCCCCGTGCCCGGTATGCGGCCATCTCCTTGCGCTGGCACAGCCACTCAGGGAAATATCCCGGGGCATCCGGCTGATTCCCTTCATTCAGATATTCGCCAATGAGAGGAAGCGTGTCTTTGCGGTAAATGTACACGGCGAGCACGCCGAGATTCGTCCGGGGATGCGCCGGCTTTTCCTCGAAAGACAGGACGGTGTCCCCCTCATCAAGCTGGACGACGCCGACCCGCTGCAAGTCCTCCTTGCGCTCCATCGGCTGAACGAGGATGCAGTCGCGCTGCCGTTTGTAATAAAAGTCAACATACTCCTGCAGATCGAACGTAAACACGTTGTCCCCGGCCATAACCAGAAGGTCTTCTTCCAATCCCATTTCCTTTACGGCAAACGCCATGTCGCCGACCGCTCCGAGCCGGTTCCCTTCATGTGTGGAACCATCGTCGAGCACGCGCACCGGTACGCTACATTCGCGCGACTCAGCCCATCCCCGAAACGCGGAGGCAAACCTGTGGTTGCTGACCAGTACGATTTCCGAAATGCCGCTGACCCGCTCCACTTTGCGGACGATATGGTCGAGAATGGTGCCGGGCCCGAGGGGGAGCAGGGCTTTGGGCACATCCCGTGTCAGCGGGTACAGCCTCGTGGCGTAGCCAGCCGCCAATATGAGTGCTTTCATCGTGACCTCCTTGATCGGTCTCCTTAATCGGTGTACCTGCTCCCCCTAGTATAGCTTGATTTACAGCGGCAGGCTTCTTTTCCGGAAAATAATCATGCCGGCGGCAAAGGCTACCGCGCCCAGGCCGGCCAGAACCGCGATAGACACCGGCCAATCCGCCGTTTTGCCGACGATCTCGCCGGGATCAAATAAGGAAAAGACCGAAATATGCCGCATCCAGCTGAGCTGCCCGCTGATTTTGCCGATCAGGTTCAGGCTGAAAAATCCGATGATGATCACGCCCGAGAGCGTCAGCGCCCGCTTCTCGTCATTGCAGCAGGCGGAAATCAAGTAAGAAATGCCTCCGATGCAAAAGAACAGCAGCAGGGCGCCTGCATTCAGCAGCACAAAGCCGGTGCCGTCGAAATCCCCCAGATCCCCGATAAACCAGGCGTACCCGGCAAACCCGGCCAGTGTCGTGACCGCGCAAATCAGCACCAGCCCGGAGAGCAGCACGGCCGCCTGGGTCAGGGCTACCTTCGTGCGGGTGGTGGGCGCCGACAACAGGTACGCCATCGAGCCCTGGTCGACAAGCTTGGCGATCAGCTGCGTGGATACGAGAATGCAGAAGATGGACAGAATCAGCAGATACAACAGGCCGTAATACTCACCGGATATAAACGCGCCGATGCTGCTGAAGCCGTTTTCCAGGCCGAACGCCTTGCCCAAGCCCTCCGGCATCCCATCGATCAGCGAATTCAAGCTGCTGCTGTTTTTGGCGATTCCCGGATAAATCCAAAACATCAACAATATATAAAAGGCCGATCCGACGGCATAATTCATGAACATTTTGAGGTTAATCGCAAGCATTTGTCTGTACAGCGGCATATTCATGGCGTTTGACCCTCCCGATCGTAATAATCCATAAAAATGTCCTCCAGGTTCTGCGTGAACACATCGATATTGCGGACGTGAAAGCGGGCGGTTTCGCGGATAAACCGGTCCACGTCGCCCTGAACGGCCACCCGCACGCGGTTTCCTTCCCGGGAATCGATCATCAGGCCGCATTTTATGAAATCGTCCAGCTCCTGCTCCGTCTCAAACGTCACTTCGAACAGCTTGCGCTGCATCGACTGCAGCTCATGGATATCCTTGACCGCAATAATCACGCCGTCCTTGATGATCGCTGCCCTGTCGCAGGTCCGTTCGATTTCCGGAAAATTATGCGAGGACATCAGGAAGGTCGTCCCCCTTGCCTTCTCCTCCAGCACGAGCTCGATGAACACTTTTTGCATGAGCGGATCCAGCCCTGACGTCGGCTCATCCAGGATAATGACCTCCGGCCGGTGCATGAAGGCGGCAACGATCCCGACCTTCTGCTTCATTCCCTTGGACATTTTCCGGATCGGCGTCCGGACGTCAAACTGCAGCCGGCGGATGAGCTCGTCGCGCCAAGCCGGATCGACGCCGCCCTGCATGCCTGCCATAAAATCCAGAAACGCTTTGCCGGTCATCCCCTCGATAAACGCGATTTCGCCGGGAAGGTAGCCGATATATTTTTGAAACCGTCCCTGTTCCTTCCACGTGTCGTAGCCGCATACCTTTACGGATCCTTGATCCGGCTTCAAAAAGCCCATGATATGCCGGATCGTCGTCGATTTGCCGGCTCCATTCGGTCCCAGAAAACCGAACACCTCGCCGCGGCGGACCGAAAAGGTCACGTCCCGGATGCCTCTCCTGTTCGGAAAAATTTTAGTTACATGTTCAACGCTCAGCATGCCAGCGCCTCCAATGCATATTTAAATTTATGAAATATTCTTGTTCCAATATTTCATAATCGGATCATACGCCTGCCGCTTTCCATCGTCAATACATTTTATGAAATATTTTTGTGGTATAATTTCATTAATTGGATCGAACCGGCGAGAACCGATATTCTTCGTTCATTCGATCAAGCCGATGACCTATTTTACAATAGTTAGGATGGTTCGTAAGAAATGAATGGATTTGAGAAGCGGGCAGTGCAGATTAAACAAAAGATCAAACAAACCGTATTGGAAATGCTGGGCGAATGGGAACCCCGGCAAATCCGCATCAAGGATATCGCAGCCAAGGCGGAAGTGTCGCAGGTCACCATATACAACTATTTTGGCAGCAAAGAAGCGCTGCTCCGCGAAGTGTTTAAGGAATTTGTCGCCATGCTGATGGAGGAGTATGAGCGCGTGCTGACGGGCGATGCGCCGCTGAAGGAAAAAATCGAATACATTATTTTTCAAAAAAGCCGGTTAAAACTGCCCTTCACCCCATCCGCGCTCAAGCAGCTGATCGAAGCCGACCCGGAAATCAACCGGTTTATCCAGCAGCAGTATGAAGAACGTGCCATTCCCTTGATCACCAATTTTGTGCAGAAGGGCAAGCAGCGCGGAGAAATTTCAGAGAAAGTGTCCGTCCAAATGGTGCTTCTTTATGTAGGCATGATGACAGAGCACTACGAAAAAATGCTGGATCTGGTCAATCAGAGTGAGGATCCCGAGGCGTTTACAGAGGATATGATTCATGTGTTCTTTTATGGCATTTGTGGTCCGCAATACCAAAAATGATTAACAGCGCGCCCTTTTTGTGTTAATTTAGTGTTCGCGGTATGTAAAATCGGGTTTAACATGACTATACTTGTAAATACCAACGAACACTGTAATGAAACAGAAAGGAGCAGGTATGATCGACTTCCGTTCCACTTATTCCAGACCGAAGACGCCCTTTATCGCCGTTTTCGTCGTCCTGCTGCTCAAGCTGCTGCTCCTCCGGTACTTTTTCTTCCATGATATTCTGTGGAGCCGGATCACCGCTGACGCCGCTGCGCTGCTGGTGCTGCTGTGCATCATTGAGCTGGTTACCCCCGCGAAAGCGAAGGGATGGGTCTATTGGATTTTTAACGCCATTTTCTCGATTCTCATGTTTGCGTCGGCGCTGTATTTTCAGCATTTCAATTCGGTGCCGACCTATACGGCGCTGTCCGAGCTGAAGCAGGTGCTGCAGATCAAGGAAAGCGTTCAGTCAACGATCGAAACGGAGAACTATTTATTTTTTGCCGACGTCGTGATCGTCGCGCTCTTGTGGCTGATCGGCCGCTGGGTACCGCTCCGGATTTTGCTGCGCACGCGGCTTCGTAAAATTTGGCCGGCAGCCCTCGGCGTCATCGGCCTGATCGTCTCGGCGCTGTACATTCATGCGGACCGCTCCATCACCAATGAGCTGATGCAGGCGGAGCATCTCGGCTTCCTGGATTACCAGGTCGCTGCCGGGATCCGCGCCAGCGAGGAGAACAGCATGATCGCCTCCGGCAATCTGGACGAGACCGTGCAAAAGGTCAGCCAGGCCGAGCAGTCATACCCGTACGCAAGTGGGACTGCACAAGACAAACCGGCGATGTTTGGAGCTGCCAAAGGCAAAAACGTCATCGTCATTCAAATGGAGGCGTTCCAGAACTTCCCGATCCATTTGTCGACGGGCGGCCAGGAACTGACCCCCGTGCTGAACCAACTGGCTGACGGCGGCCTGTACTTTCCGCATGTCTTCCAGCAGATCGGGCAAGGCAATACGTCGGACGCCGAATTTATGAGCAATACGTCGATCTACCCGACCGGCACCGTTGCAATGTCGAGCGGCTTCGGCGACCGGGAGCTCCCGAGTATGCCACGTCTGCTCGGGCAGCTCGGTTACACGGCCGATACGTTTCACGTTAACGACGTGAAATTCTGGGACCGGGACCAGCTTTACCCGGCGCTGAACTTTACGAATTATTACGACAAAAAGTCGTACAAAAACGATCACTTCAACGATTTTGGCGCTTCGGATGAGGAGCTGTATCGGGTCGGTCTGGACAAGCTGTCCGAGCTGCATGAGCAGGGCAAGCCGTTTTACGCCCAGTTCGTCACGGCTTCCAGCCATTTTCCGTTCAAGGTGCCGGAGGACCGCAAAAAAATCAAGGTCCCCGATTCCATCCAGGGAACCCAGTTGGGGGACTACCTGACGGCTGTGAATTACACCGACTATGCGATCGGCACCCTGATCGACGGTCTGAAAGCAAAAGGCATGTGGGACGACACCGTGCTTGTCATTTACGGCGACCATTTCGGGCTTCAGCCGCAGGACAACGATCCGGCGGTCATCAAGCAGGCGCTCGGTATCTCCTATGACCAGCGGATTACCCGCTTCAACATCCCGCTGATCATGCATATTCCTGGCAAGCAGGGCAAGGTCGTCGACCAGGTCGGCGGTCAGCTCGACATCATGCCGACGCTGGCGAACCTGCTGGGCATTTCGCTCAAGGACAAGCACTTTACCGCATTTGGCCACGACCTGCTCAACATCGACAAGAACGTCGTCGGTATGCGGTATTATCTGCCGACAGGATCCTTCTTCAACAATGACATTTTGTTTGTGCCGGGCAAAGGCTTTGAGGATGGCACCGCCATCTCCCTGAAGACGATGCAGCCTGTCGCTGACTTCTCGAAATACCGGAAGGATTACGACTATATTTTGAACCTGATGAAGCTGTCGGACGAATATGTAAGGCTGCTTCCAAGACGGTAACGGCCCATGGCAAAAGCCGGCTGCTTCCATTCCATACGGGATGGGAGCAGCCGGCTTTTTCAGTTGCTGTGTCTTGTAGTTATGTGTTCGAGAGACCCGTTAATTCGGGGCGGGCGAACCGCCTTTACCCGCGAGATCGATCAATACGCGCAAAATATCCGTTTTGGTGACCCGGCCGACCATCATGCTGTCTCCCTCGCCGGAAACGACCGGCAGGCAGTTCACCTGATGCTTCACCAGCTTGTCGGCCGCATCCAGCACGGTCTCCTCAGGCGTCAGGGCCGCCATGTGCGCCCGGCGGGTCATCGCCAGACCGACGGGAATCGTACTCAAATCCGCATGCCCCATCGTCAGCTTCAGCACGTCCTTGCGGGAGACGACCCCTTTCAGCTCACCGGACTCTCCGGTCACCATCAGCGTGCCCGTATTCTCACACAGCAGCTGCACTACGGCATCATAGGCCGTCGCATGCTCGGAGATGGTCACGGGAGTGCTGTATATATCCTTCACGTATATTTGCTGCAATCTTTGTTCAAACTCACCTTGGGAGCTTGGCGTTTCGGCGGGAAAATACCCCACCTTCGGCTTGGCGCTGATCAAGCCCAGCATCGTGAGCAGGGACAGGTCCGCGCGCAGGGTCGGGCGGCTGAGGCCGATCATCTCAGCGATCTGATCGCCTGTAACGGGCGCATGCTCCCGCACAAGTTCCACGATATCCAGCTGTCTCGGAGTTAGTTGAATGGGAATCCTCTCCTTTGAGAAAAATCACCTGAAGCTGCAATTTCATTGTTATATCACGGGCAGCATGGTTTAAATAATTATTGTGTCATAAATCAGTTATGATACACACTATTATAAATTTTATTTTAACCGATAGCCATATCTTTTCATAACCGAAGGAGGAATCAGTGATATGAAGTTTTTCCTGGATACGGGCAACATCGACGAAATCAAACGGATCTCCCGCCTGGGACTGGTGGACGGGATAACGACCAACCCTTCCCTGATCGCCAAAGAAGGCCGGGACTTCAAAGAGGTCATTCAGGAGATTTGCAGCATCGTCTCCGGCCCGGTCAGCGCCGAAGTCATCGGCACCAAAGCCGAGGACATGCTGAAGGAAGCGTACGAGATTGCTGAATGGGCGCCAAACGTCGTCATCAAAGTGCCGATGACCGAAGACGGCTTGTATGCATGTCATGAGCTGACCAAAAAGGGCATTAAAACGAATGTGACGCTGATCTTTTCCGCCGCACAGGGCCTGATGGCCGCCAAGGCCGGGGCTACGTACGTCAGCCCGTTCGTCGGACGCCTGGACGATATCGGGGTCGAGGGCATGAAGCTGATTCGCGAGCTGAAGCAAATCCTCGAAAACTACGGCATGACGTCCGAAATCATCGCGGCCAGCATCCGCAACATCAAGCATGTGGAGGACGCGGCCATCGCCGGCGCCCACATCGCGACCATTCCGGGCTCGCTGCTGCCGTCTCTGTGGAAGCATCCGCTGACCGACAGCGGGATCGAGCGTTTCCTGGCCGACTGGGAGAAAGTGCCGCAAGCAGCCAAAAGCAAGGCGAAGGCCGGCGAGTAAGTGAGCAAGCAGCCCACGAATCATCTGCAAACAACCCGGCTGGGGCTTCCCGGCCGGGTTGTTTTTTAATAGATAGGCCACGTTATCAATAGCAATGATGCAGTTGGACTGAGCCGCTGGGCGTCATCTTCTATAACTTATGCTGCGGACGACTTCACTATAAAAACCTTCACCTATCCCGTATTCGTCCGACAGGATATTCTGTGTGTCTCCCCCTGTTTCACCAGGACGGTAACAAAAGCGATTTCCCGGCCGTCCGCGGTGATTTCTCTTCTCGGGGCGATCCGTTCGCCATTGTGATAAAAAGCCTCTGCGTTTTCTTGAAACGCCGCTTTCCAGGTAAAAGCCTGTCCTTCTTGAAGCGTGACGCAGGTCACGTCTCCCCGCTCATGCCGAACCCGGATCGTACGTCCAAGGATCGGAAGGTCCTCGATTTCCGCCCAAGCGAGCGAATCGTCCAGCTGCGGCAGAGTGGAGATCGTGTGGGCTCCGTCAGCGGCAATGCCCATCAATCCCGTCGCAACGGCACCTACGATGCAGAAGGAAACCTCCGGGTATTCCCGGCGCTCGAGAGCAGGATCCACCAATTCCTTCAGTTCACGGAATGCTTGCCGGGCAAAGCCGTACCGGTAATAAATATCCGGAAGGTAGGTTTTGCCTTCCACATTCGGAGCGCCGTTGGCGTCCAAATCGTTCAGCGCTTTTTGAAGCTGGTCGGAGCGGGTGACTGCCCCGTAGTACAGCGGGAGAAAATTGCCTTCTGCACAGTACGGTTCGGCAAAGGAGCGGTCCTGCAGCATCATGCCGTAAAAGCGCTGCCGGTTCTCGTTCCACCATGTGCTCCCATACATCCGCTCAAGCGAGTGTGCTTTCGCCGCGTAAGTTTCGGAAGCCTGCGGGTTCCCCGTCAGCTCCGACATTCGTGCGGCTGCCCGGTAGGCGGCGATTTGCACGCCGACCATATCACCGCCCGCCAAAGGATGCTGGCCGGCTTCATTATACGTCGCCAGTCCCCGGCGCCCGTATTCGGGATAATACTCCAAAACGCCGTCTCTGTCCCTGTCCCACGTGTCAACATACTCCGTCAGGGTTACATCATAAAAATGGCGCAGCACCGGATCCTCGATATAATCCCGGTCGCCCGTCCACAAAAACTGCCGCCAGGCCGTTTCGATCAGGTCGAAATTGGCGGGAAGGTTATACCAAAAGTCCTGATCATTGTCATAATCCACCTCAGCAGGCAGATTGTCTTTCGTGATTTCCCAAAAGGTACACCAATCCCGTGATGCCGCAATATTCTCGGCAAAACGTTTCATCGTGTTTTTCGTATGGGGACTGAGCCCCAGAGCAGCAGCACCGGCACTGTGGTGCATCACGTCCCGCATGCAGAACGCTTCCCTTTCGGGCAGGGCTGCCTCATACCATAATCCGACGGCATCCCCGCCAAAATGGGTATAGGCCAATGCCTGGCGCTTCGCCCAACCAAATCCCTCATTCAACGCATCGTCGTCAGACCTAAACGTCACCGTTCCTGCCTTGGCGCGGATATTATGCACGTCATTCATCCTGCTTCACTCCTTCTTCTAACTCTCTTTTGATCCGGAGAACGTCAGCCCTTCCATGAACGCCTTTTGCGCGCTAAAGAACAAAATAATGCACGGCAGCGTAATCACGATGGATGCGGCCATCAACAGATTCGTATCCGTGGAGTACGTCCCCTGAAAACCGGCCAGTCCCAGCGTCAGCGTCTTCCAACGGTCGCTGTTGATATAGATCAACGGGCCCATGAAGTTGTTCCAGGCACCCATAAACATCATGACCCCGACTCCCGTCAGAGCCGGCTTGGACAGCGGCAAGAAGATCGTCCGCCAAATTTTGAAATAACCGCAGCCGTCAATGACTGCCGCTTCCTCTAGACCCACCGGTAACCGCGAGTAAAACTGGCGGAACAAAAAGATGTAGAACGGCGAGCCGAAGAACGCCGGCACGATAAGCGGATACAAGCTATCCAGCATGCCGAGCTTTTTAAACAAAATGAACTGCGGAATCATCGTAACTTCACCCGGCAGCAGCATGGTTGATAATACAAGCAGGAACAGAAAGCCGCTTCCTTTAACCCTTAAACGGGCAAATGCATAACCGACCAAGGAACAGGAAAAGACGGTACCAATGATGGGAAGTACGGTGGTGATCAGCGTATTGACCAAATAGCGGCCAAAGGGGAACGCCGTCAACGCTTTCGCGTAATTTTCCCAGCGCCAGTGCTGCGGCCAGATGTTCATGCCGGAAACCGCGATTTCCTCCAGATTGCGGAGCGAAGCGGAAATCATCCACACAAACGGATACAGGAACGCCGCTGCGCCCGCCAGCAGCACCAGGTAAGCCAGCCACCGGGTTCCGGGGGATTTACGCTTCTTTGTTACGGACACGGCGCTTCCTCCCTCCCACTTCATTTTCGTAATACACCCATATTGCGCTGCTGCGGAACACCAGCAAGGTAAACAGCAAAATGATCACGAACAGCACCCAGGCCAACGCAGAGCCGTAGCCCATCTTGAACCACATGAACGCGTTTTGATACAAGTAATACGCATAGAACAGCAGCGAATTGTCCGGCCCTCCGTTAACAAGGAAGCCTTGCGTGAAGGTCTGGAACGCCCCAATCATGCTCGTGACGGCATTAAAGAACAGGATGGGCGAAATTTGCGGAAGCGTCACATGCCACATCCTGCGAAGAACGGTTGCTCCGTCGATTTCGGCCTGCTCGTAGAGCGATTGCGGGATATCCGACAATCCGGCCAAGTAAATGATCATATTGCCTCCGACCGTCCACAGG
Organism: Paenibacillus sp. SSG-1; assembly: GCF_002224835.1. NCBI lineage: Bacteria > Bacillati > Bacillota > Bacilli > Caryophanales > Paenibacillaceae > Paenibacillus > Paenibacillus sp. SSG-1. The sequence continues at coordinate 1,330,545 of NZ_MBRK01000001.1, read as the reverse complement.
CTCATCAAGATGATGGCCGGCATCGACCAGTGCGGATCGGACAGCCAGGCTGGACCATGAATGCCTGCGAAACGCAGCACCGAATTGATCAGACCAACGTTTGGGTTGAAAATCCAGATGAACAGCACCATTTGGGCAACCCCCTGCACGAGCGTGGGCAAATAATAAATGGTACGGAATAAGTAAATACCGCGCAGCTTCAAATTCATCAACAGGGCAATCCCGAATGACAGCACCACCTGGAGCGGGACACTAACCAACGTGTAGTAGAACGTCACGGCAAGCGATTTATAAAACATCGTATCTTTAAACAGCATTCGATAATTGTCCGCGCCTGCCCATACCGGGTCGCTGACCACCTCCCACTGGGTAAAGCTGATATAGAAGGAGAAGACCATCGGCCCCAGCGTAAAAAGCAGGAAACCAATGATCCATACCGACACGAACATGTAAAAGCTGGCTGTCTCCATATGGATCACTTTTTTGCGTACCAGTAATCGCGTGAATAGAAAAAGTAGGGCATACACCACGGCCATGACGGTCAGGAACGGGAGGAGCGGCAGCAGCGCCGCCGGAACCCCCTTCCCCTGAAAGAAGTTATATATGAGTTCAATAAGTCCGTTCATAGGCTATCTCCCGTTATTTCTGTTTCAAAATATTGTTGATTTTCTCCGCTACCTGAGGGAACACTTCCTTCACGTCCTTGCTGCCGATTCCGATGGGGGTTTGGTCGTCGATCGCTTTCATTTCATTGCCGATCTCATTCGTCCGTTTTTGCGCTTCCTGCGGATGCTGTTTCTCCGACGCCAAAACAAAAGCTTTCAGGTTTTTGCCGGGATAAATTTTCTCGAACGCCCCGGTTGCGCTTACCAAAACCGGTACTCCATACGCGCTTTTGTTGCCCCCAATAATTTTTTGCGCCTCCTCATCCTGGGTCAGATGCCGAATGAAGATCTTGGCCGCCTCAGCGTTTTTGCTGTCTTTGCTCAGAGCCAGGCCATTCACTTCTTTGGAGCCACCGCCACCCGGGAAAGGAACGATATCCCAGTCAAAGCCTTTGACATCCGCCAGCTGCGGGATATACCATGGGCCAAAATCGGTGTACATGGCGATGCGCCCGCTCAGGAACCAGTTCATCATGTTCTGTCCCTGCTTCTCGTTGTCGCTCGGTACGATGCCTTCCTGCTTGGCGGCGACGATATATTCTCCGGCCTTAATCGCTTCCGGGGATCCAAGAAGGGATTGGGCGTGATCGTCGGAGTAAAAGGTACCGCCGAACGAATAGATCAGATTCGGCAAATACAACGGCTCCGAGCCGAAAACTTTGGTGCTGCCCTCGCCGGTGGCCAGCTTCTTGGCCATTTCGTCGAACTGGTCCATCGTCATGGGCTCAGTTGGGCTGGGAAGAGGAATATTGTTTTTCTTGAAAAGATCGAGATTGATGGCCATGACCTTAGGTTTGATAATAAACGGCACGGCATAGGCCTTGCCGTCGACTGACAGCGAATCTACCAGAGACGGCGAGCTGAAGGCCGACGGATCCACCTGCTGTTCATCGAAAGCGCTTGCAAATCCAGGTAAATCCCCTCCCGAAATCAACATCACGTCAGGAGCCGTTCCTCCGGCAATCATCGTCTGCAGTTTCGTGAGGTAATCCTGCTGAATCCATTGGCTCTCGACCTTAATATCAGGGTAGGATTTTTCAAAAACGGCAATCACTTGTTTGATGGCGTCGGCTTCCGTCTGCGCGCCCCAGTAAGCGAACGTAATCTTTCCTTTGGCGCCCGAGCCGGCGCTTTCGCCCGCGGCGCCGCCCTCGCTTGGCGTCGAGTCCGCAGTTCCGGAGTTTCCGGAACATGCGGTCATTCCGATGACAACAAATAAAGACACTACGAACAACAGCCATTTTTTCATCGTTTATTGCCCCCTAACGATTGTTTGCGCGGCTGTGGCTCTTTTCGCTCCACCGGTCTGTCCTATTCCTGGACAGCCGTTTTGGGAAATCGGCCAGCACCGCATGAGCTTCTTACGATTAATTTCGACGGAAGTACCACTTTGAGCGGAACCTCCCTGCCGCCAATCCGTTCCAGCAGCATTTTAACGGCGGTTTGACCCATCTGTTCGGTATAAATTTTGACCGTAGTCAGCGGCGGGTCCATATAAGCGGCCATCTCGATATCATCAATCCCGACGAGCGCTACGTCCGTCGGCACTTTCACGCCCGCCTCCTTTAACGCTCTGCTTGCCGCGATGGCCATGGGATCCGATCCGATCAAGAAAGCTTCCGGAAGTTTCCCCTTTTTAATGGCGTCCTTCATCAGCTGATATCCGGTCGACATGGAGAAATTGCTGCCGATATGGACATGCTCCGGCATGTATAAATTTTTATTTTTCATGTAAGCTTCAAAACTGCTTTGGCGCTGGTCGATGGAATCGATCCCCGTGCTGGAACCGAACCGGTTGATAAAATCGCGGGAGCCGATCAGCCCGATTTTGGTATATCCAAGGCCTGTCAAGTGATCCAGCGCCGTCGTGGTCACTTTATTGAAATCGACAACGACGGAATCAAATCGGTCCTCGTCCGGAGAATAATCCACGAACACGATATTGGGGATCCGGTTAAAGAACAAATTGTATGGGTCAAATTCAAATTTGCCGATCACAATCAGGCCGTCGAGGCCGGACAGGCTTTCATAAGATTCATGGTTGACCCAGCGGATCGTCCGGGTAATATGCAGCCCCATCTGGTTGAATTCCTTCTCGATTTGCATCCGGATGGACAAATAGTATGGATCTTCACTTTCGAATTGTTCGGAACAAAACGTAACCAGACCGATTTTGTAATCTTTTAACGGCATGGACTTGCTGACCGTACGTTTGGAAGCCATGTTATACTGCAGCTGTTCCGCGGCGGAAATGATTTTTCTTCTCGTTTCTTCCAGTACCGATAAAGACGGATCACCGTTTAACACTCGGGAAACCGTGGAAGGAGACACCCCTGCCAAGCTTGCAACATCACGAATATTTGCCAACACCAATCACCTTTTCCGTCACATTTTTTGGGAAACACCCCTTACTGTTATTTTAGTACCTTACGGATCATTTGCCAAACAAAACGTCTTTTGTTTACTAAACATAAATCTGAGATGTTTTTCGGTTTTCAATATAACAGAGAACATCAGCCTTGACAATACTCTAATAAAAAAACAAAAGAACATAATATCCACACTGGTTCAGCGCATATACGCATTCCACATGATACTATTTGAATTTTATTGTTTACTGTATGTTTCGTAAATATTATATTATTGTTAGACTGAACAAGACCAAATTCAGCTTGAAGCGCAGGAGAAGTTTATGAAAAATTTGATGAACGATACACCCCCGATCGTCACGTTTCATGATACGAAGCAATTTTTCGATGTCTCGCAGCATATCCAAATCGTGGAAGACGGCTTATGGCTGATTCATTTGAAGCTGCGGGCAGCAGCAGGAACACAGCCTCCCGCCTGTCGGTTGGAGTGGTCCCTGCCTGCCATAGATATCCACTCGATGTGGCACCCGGGAACCGACCGGAACAAAGCATTCCAGATCGACTGGGGCGAGGGATTTGCATCAAGAAGCACCTCATTGGCTCCCGTTGCCTCCCTCTTTAATGTGGAAGGAAGAAACCGGCTAACCTTTGCGTTTACCGATGCGCTGAATCATTTGACGATCAAGGCAGGGATTCACGAAGAGGATTCGACATTCCTCTGCTCGATCACGCTCTTCGAAGAACCGGTATTGATGAAGGATGAGTATGAAGCCACCCTCCGGATTGATCGGCGTGACGTTCCTTATTACGAGGCTCTGGAGGAGGTTGTCCAGTGGTGGGCTCGTCAGCCTGGAATGACGCCTTCCCCGCCTCCGGCGGAGGCGATGAATCCTGTTTACTCCACCTGGTATTCCTATCATCAGGACATCACGGCAGATGCGCTGGAGCAGCAGGCCAGGCTGGCCAAAGAACTCGGATGCGATACGATCATCGTGGACGACGGCTGGCAAACCGAAGATAACAACCGCGGGTATGCTTATACCGGCGACTGGGAGGTTTGCACGGATAAATTTCCGGATATGGGGGCGCATGTCGCCGCCATTCAGGACCTGGGTATGAAGTACATGTTGTGGTACTCCGTCCCGTTTGTCGGAAAGCACAGCAAAGTATGGGACGAATTTGCGGACAAGCTCCTCGGTATCGACGACAATCTGAATGCCGGGATTCTGGACCCCCGTATTCCGGAAGTGCGGGAGTATTTGATCCGGGTATACGAGCAAGCGGTAACCGACTGGAACATTGACGGGCTCAAGCTCGATTTCGTGGACAGTTTCCGCCTCACTGCGGGCTCGCCAGTTGTGTTCGCTCACGGAAACGGCGGGGATTACGCGTCCGTTCCCGAGGCCGTCGACCGCCTGCTGTCCGACGTCATGGGCCGGCTCAAAGCGCTCAAGCCCGATATTCTGATCGAATTCCGTCAAACGTATATCGGGCCGCTTATGCGAACATACGGAAATATGTTCCGAGCGAATGATTGCCCGAACGATTTCATTCAAAACCGGGTCCGTACGCTGGATCTGCGTCTTCTTTCGGGCCACACCGCGGTCCATTCCGACATGATCATGTTTAATCCCCAGGATACGGCGGAAAATGCGGCGATGCAGATGATCCATGTCATGTTTGCCGTGCCGCAGATTTCGGTCCGCTTGGACCGGATCGGAGACCGGCATCTGGCCATGCTCCGGTTTTGGGTCGGCTTTTGCCGCGATCACCAGGATGTGCTGCTGCATGGAAAACTCCAGCCCTTTCATCCGGAAATGCTGTATCCTATAGTCAAGGCCAGCAGCAGGAACAAAACGATCATCGCCGTATACTCCGAGACCATCGTAGAGATGGATCACCCTTCCGAACGCCTCATCATAGTCAATGGCAGGCCAGGGGATCGGCTGTACCTCCGCTTCTCCCGTGCATTCCCGGGAAGCTATGAGATGAAAATCAAAGACTGCTGCGGGCAAACAATGCGTTCACAAACCGTAGAGCTAAATGAAGGTTTGCAAGCGTTGGTCGTCCCGTCGGCAGGAGTGGTCGATTGGGTGTTGAATCCACTGCATATCGAGCTGGCCTGATGAACAAAAAAGCCGGGGAGTCCAGGCTTGCTCCCAACTAAAAAAACCTCCCGCGAAAGCTGTTTTCCAGCCTTCGCGGGAGGTTCGTCATATGCCAGGCTTTGAAATCTTCCCGCATACTTAGATGGGCGTCTGACCTGCAATGATCAGCTCGATCGATTTCTCCCGGAGCAGTGAAGCGTCCTTCTCGACAACATGGCCGTCGGTGATCAGCACGTCCACCTCGGCCCAATCGGCCAGATGGGTGAACGCCTGCACACCGATTTTGCTCGCGTCGGCCAGGATGTACACCGTCTTCGCCTGCCGGATCATCCGATGCTTGACCATCGCCTGCAGCTCATTGGATTCGCTGATTCCGCGGTCCAAGTGCACGCCTTTGCAGGAAATAAATGCCTTATCCACATAATAGGATTCCAGGCCGCGTTCGGCGAGCGGACCGACGTAAGACAAGGAATGGGCTGCCAGCATGCCGCCCGTCGATATGACCTCGATCTTCTCCTTGGAGGACAGCTCCAGGGCAACCTTGATGGAATTGGTAACCACGGTCAAAGGAATGTCCGGCAGGATCGAAGCCATATACCACGCTGTCGAGCTGGCATCCAGGGCGATGCGGTCCCGCGGCTCGATCCGCCGCACCGCCTCTTCAGCAATCCGCCTCTTCTCGTCCTGATGGATGACCTCCCGCTCGAAATACGGGGTCTCCGCCTGGGTCTCCTTGACGCTGACGGCGCCGCCGTGGCTCCGCCGCAGCTTGCCCTGCTGCTCCAGCCGGTCCAGATCGCGGCGGATCGTCTCTTCGGTCACGCCGCACAGCTCGCTCAGCTCCGACACCCGGATGCTGCCGCGCTCATTAACCAGCCGCACGATGGTATCATAACGTTCCGCAACTAACATAGCTTCCCTCTTTCGTTCTATCGTACACCCATTATATAGATTTGCCCGTTCCCGGACAACGTGTCATCCCCATGCCCTTATGAGCGGGGACATTCCCGAATCGGATTATCCGACAATCAAAGCGTAGGCGATCCCCGGCCCGTGAACGCCGATGGTCAGGTCGTTCTCGATGTCCGAGGAGCGGCTCGGCCCCGAGATAAAGTGCACCCCTGCCGGCAGCCCCTCCCCGGCGCTGCGGGATAGGCGGCCCATAACCTCGCCGAGCCGCGTCTTCATGCTCTCCGCCGGGACGATGGCGATCAGCAGATTAGGCAGGAGGGACACCGACCGTCCCTTCTCCGCCGATGATGTGACCACGAGTGAGCCGGTATACGCCACGGCGTCATCAACAAGCGCGATCCCGGCATCCGTATAGGCCGCGGCGGCCAGGGAGGCGTCCGGATCCTGCCCGTTCCACACCCGGTGTGCAAGCTCCGGTAAATGCTGTTCCAGCCGGAGCCCGGCCAGCTCCGGAAGGTCCTGGCGAATCGTTGACTGTGCCCCGTGCTCCTGCAGGATGCGGGTCACGACGCCGGACAGCTCCTCCCAGCCGGCCACCCGCTCGGTATGGCCACCGGCGGCACGCCAGTTCCCCATAAAGCGCTCGATCCGCTCTTCATGCGTCAGCTCGTAGCGGTTCCAAAAATCCGGTGCGCCCCGATACGGATGCTCCGGCTTGCGGGATTCAGAAGCGCCCCCACGACCGAGACGGCTGGCGATATGGCCGATGAACCGCTTCTGCTGCTCCCGGGATTGCTGCTCCATTTTCTCCAAAAATGCCGGATCGGATGTGCTCATCGTTTCATCCCCCTTTCCTTCCGGCCGGCGACGATGCTCTCCATGCGGGACTTCATCGCTTCCGGCATCGGCGGGAGGCTGGCCCCGACCTCGGCGTCCAGCTGCGGCCAGCGTTCCCGGAACGATTTGCTAGGCAGCGCCGGAATGTGCCGGTACGCCGTCCAGCCCTTGAGCGGGCCGAATTGAGAACGGATATATCCGTCCCGGACCAGCAGCTTTTGGCCCGTCTGCCCGAGCTTCACCGCCTGCTTAAAGCGGCCCGAGCTTTTCATCAGCATCTTGAAGCCTTTCATCGCCAGCTTTTCGCCGGCTGCGGTATAACCCCTCTCGACCTTCCGGTTGCGCAAATAGACAAGCATGTCGTGCAGCGGAATTTTGACCGGACAGGCTTCATAGCAGGCGCCGCATAGACTGGAGGCGTTAGCGATGTCCTGCCACTCCTCGGTATTCTTGTTCAGCGCCGGCGTCAGTACCGCACCGATCGGCCCGCTGTACGTTCCGGGGTACGAATGCCCCCCGATATGGCGGTACACCGGGCAGGCGTTCAGGCATGCTCCGCACCGGATGCAGTTCAAGAGCTCCTGGAAATCCGGATCCCCAAGCTGCAGTGAGCGGCCGTTGTCGACGATGATGATATGCATCTCCTCCGGGCCGTCTCCATCCGCCGTCCGGCGCGGCCCCGTGATGCCCGACATGTATACGGTCAGCTTCTGGCCGGTCGCCGAGCGCGGCAGAAGCGTCGCCATCACTTCGAGGTCATCCCAGGTCGGAATAAGCCGCTCCATCCCCATCAGCGTAATTTGCGTTTTCGGCACCGTGCTCACCATGCGGGCGTTGCCCTCGTTTTCAAAAATGACGATCGATCCGCTTTCGGCAATGCCGAAGTTGGCCCCGGTTAGCCCGATGTCGGCTTCCAGAAACTTGTCGCGGAGCTTTCTCCGCGCAAATCCCGCCAAAATTTTCGTGTCCGGTGCCAGCGTCTCTCCCGCTTCCTTCGACAGCAGCTCGGCGATTTGATACCGGTTTTTGTGTATGGCCGGGATAATGATATGGGAAGGCGGTTCATTCGCCAGCTGGATGATGTACTCGCCTAGGTCGCTTTCAATCGATTCGATGCCGATGTCCTCAAACGCTTCGTTGATATGCACTTCCTCGGACACCATCGATTTGGACTTGACGACTGACTTGGCCTGCTTGTGCTTGGCAATCTCCACCGCGATTCGGGCGGCGTCCTTCGCCTCGGGAGCAAAATGCACATGCACGCCCTGCTCCCTGGCATTATTCACAAACTCGTTCAAATAGTAGTCGAGGTGAGCGATCGTATGGGCCCGGATCTGCCGCCCCCGCTCCCTCCATTCCTCCCAGTTGCCGTGTTCCGCCGTCGCCGCCTTCTTGCCGTTTTTCAGCTTTTCGGTCGTAAACTTGACGGCGTTAACGAGAAATTCGTCCTTCAGTGCGGTCTCCGCCCGCTCCTTTACGCTAGACCCCTGCGGTTTGCTCACGGTGCTTCACTCCCTCATACAGCAGTTCCGCCAGATGCATGACCCGGACCGGCTTGCCCTGATAATGCAGATTGCCGCCGATGTTCAGCAGGCAGCCCATGTCCAGCCCGACCAGCACCTCGGCCTCCGTCTCCAGCACGTGCTGGGTTTTCTCTTCGACCATCGCGCCCGAGATGTCGCTCATCTTGATGGCGAACGTTCCGCCGAAGCCGCAGCAGTCTTCCGCATAAGGGAGCGGAATCAGCTCCATGCCCTGGACGCTGGCCATCAGCTGCATCGGTTCGTCTTTGATGCCGAGCAGCCGGGAGCCGTGGCAGGACGGGTGATAAGTGACTCTATGGGGAAAAACAGCCCCCACATCCGTCACGCCCAGCACCTGGACGAGAAATTGGGTGAACTCGTACGTCTTCTCCTTCAGCGCCAGCGCTTTTTCCTGAAGCTGAGGCTCATGTTCAAACAGCTTAGGGTAATAATGATGGATCATACCGGTGCAGGAGCCCGAAGGGGCGATCACAAAATCGCTGTCGTCAAACGCTTCCAAAATCGTCCGCGCCGAAGCTCTGGCTTCATCCCAATAGCCGCTGTTAAAGGCCGGCTGGCCGCAGCAGGTCTGCACCTGCGGAAAATCGAGCCGGACGCCGTACCGCGCCAGCAGGCGGGCCATCGCTTCGCCGATGGGCGGAAACAGCGCGTCGCTGATGCAGGTAATGAATAGCGAAACCTTCACGGTGTAATACCTCCTTTGCGGTTAACCTTCAAAGTCTGGCAGAGCGCCGGCAGCGAGCCGGTGTCTGCCGTGTGTTATGGCAAGAGAGGGAGCGGCTCCCGCCAAACATGCCTGTTCAGCTGGTACCTGCTCCCTTCTATCAGACGTGCAATCTGCGCCAGATTCCCCTGTAAGACCGACTGCCTACCGGGTAAACGCCGCCGGTACGCCGCCGTCGATCGTCAGCATGCAGCCGGTCGTCTTCTCCGACTTGGAGGAAGCGAAGTAGGCAATCCCTTCGGCCACGTCCTTCGGATAAATGTTGACCAGCAGCGTCGTTCTCTTGCGGTAATGCTCTTCCAGCTGATCCGGCTCGATGCCGTAGGCCGCAGCCCGCTCGTTCCGCCAGTTGGAGTTCCAGATGGCCGATCCCTGCAGGATCGCATCCGGCAAAATCGTGTTGACACGGATGCCGTATTCTCCACCCTCAGCCGCGATGCAGCGGGCCAAGTGGGCTTCCAGCGCCTTGACGGAGCTGTAGGCCGTCACATTCTTGCCGGCATACACCGAATTTTTCGAGCCGACAAACACCATGCTGCCGCCGATCCCCTGCTCCTTCATCTGCTTGAACGCTTCTCTGGCTACCAGGAAGTAGCCCGTGCCGAGGACGTTCATGTTCAGATTCCATTCCTTCAGGGAAGTTTCGTCAAACGGACTCGAAGTGGCAAGCCCGGCATTGTTGACGATGATGTCCACGCCGCCGTAGGTCAAAGCCGTTTCGGCCAATGCGTCCCTGACCATGTCCTCCTGGGTTACGTCCATCTTGACAGCCTTGGCCCGGCCTTCGCCGTATTTGGCATTGATCTCGGAGGCCACTTTTTCGGCGCCTTCCAGGTTCAGGTCGGCCAGGACGACGTGAGCTCCCTCCGACACGAAGCGGCGCGCCGTTTCGCTGCCGATGCCGCCTGCGCCGCCGGTAATAAAGGCGACCTTCCGGGAGAATTCCGCTTCCGCCGGAGCCAGGGACAGCTTGTAAAGCTCAAGCGGCCAATATTCCACGTTGTAGGATTCGTTCTCGCTTAAGGATACGAATTGTCCCAAGGCCGTAGAACCTTTCATGACCGCGATCGCCCGGTGGTACAGAGCGCCGCTGACCCCCGCCATATCCAAGCTCTTTCCGGTGTTGACCATGCCGATCCCCGGAATGAGGATGACGCGCGGAGCCGCCTCGGACATAACATCGCCCTCATTTTTGTTCCGTTCAAAATAGGCCTTGTACTCTTCCTTATAGGCTTCGACGCCTTGACGCACAGCCGCTTTGAGGGAATCGGCATCGCCGTTAGCCGGATCCCAGTCGATATACAGCGGAACCCGCTTCGTGTGCACCAGGTGATCCGGGCAGGCCGCTCCCACCTGGGAGAGCTCCTTCGCATCACGGCTGTTGACGAACTGCAGCACGTCTTCGGCATCGTCGTAGGTGACGATCATTTTTTTGCTGTCGCTGACCGCGCCGCGGATCACAGGCAGCACTTCGGCCAGAAGGGCTTTGCGCTTCTCAGGCGCCAGCGCCGCCGTCTTTTGCCCGCCAAACACCTTCTCTTCCTGTACTTTTGCGGCAATATACGCTTCCGCTTTTTGGATCATGGCGATCGTCTGGTTGTAGGATTCCTCGGACGTCTGGCCCCATGTCACCAGACCGTGCTTCTCCATCAGCACCAGCTGGGCATTCGGATTGTTCCGGACGCCTTCGGCGATCATTTTGGACAGCGTAAACCCGGGACGGATATACGGCACCCATACGAACGTATCGCCGTAGATTTCTTGGGCGATTTCTTTGCCGTTATCCGCGCAGCACAAGCTGATAATCGCATCCGGGTGGGTATGGTCGACGTGCGGATACGGAAGAAATGCATGCAGCAGCGTCTCGATCGACGCTCTCGGATGCTTGCTGTCGATCATGCAGTGGGACAGGTAAGCCACCATCTCCTCATCCGACATTTCATCACGCTCCATCAGCGGACGAATATCCTCAAGCCGCAGACCGGTAAAATGCTGCGCTTTCATCGTCGCCAGGTCCGAACCGCTCCCTTTTACCCACATGACCTCTACATCACGGCCGCGAAAGTCCTGCTCCACCGTCTTTAGCGACGTGTTGCCACCGCCCCAGTTGCAGACACTGCGGTCGCTGCCGATCAGGTTGGACCGGTACACCAGCTGGTCGACGCCGGCTTTCTGCCGGGAAGCTTCATCGGAATTCCATCGATTTTGTACCATGATAAGGATAACCTCCAATAAGTTCTTTTGTTTTTGTTTGTTTGTATTTGTATTGGTTTGATTATAGCAGACCTTGTTTTGTTTTTATACCCCTTTTTCATCAAAAAACAAATAAAAACGCAGCAGATCCGAAAAATGCAAACATTTTCCGAACCTGCCGCGTTCATTGGGCCAGGCATCATCCATATTCATTTGTTATTCCAAGATCTCCCTCAGCGGGCACCAACCCGTCTGCTCAACCCGATTCCGCGCCGCCCCTTGCTTCGGGAGCTGCGGCCCGAATCCTCCGGCTTGCTGCTGTTTTCCTTCGGCTTCACGGCAAGCAGGGTCAGCAGAACGCCAATCGCCGCTACCACAGCCATCGTACCAAACAGGATCCAGTGGGTACTCTTCATGAGCAGGGATACTACCGGAGGGCCGAGAGATACCCCGATATATCTCATGCTGCTGTATAGAGAAGTGATCGTTCCCCGCTGCTTTTCCTCAATCCCTTCGGTGATCAGTGCGTCCATGCAGGGAAGGGTGGTGCCGATGCCTGCTCCGCAGACCGAGAAAAAGATCAGGAGAAACGTAATCTGGCTGCTGAATCCGGCAATAACGAGTCCGGCCGTCAGCAGCACCATGCCTGCAAAGCCAGTCCATTTCATACGCTTTTTGTTTTTGCCGATGACTTTCCCGGCGATAAACGAGCACAGACACAACACTGCGAGCGGAATCGCCAGCACGAGGCCTTTAACGATTCCGTGCATGCCGTACTTGGTTTCCAGCGTCTCCGATAAAAAAAACAGCACGCCGAACGTAATAAACATGCTGATCCCGCCAATGGCGAAGATGGCGTACAGCCAGCGCCCTTTTTCACGCAAAATGTCCTTCGAGTCAGACAGAAATTCCTTGATTGACGTTTTGTTTTCGTTTTTCTTCTTAGGCGTTTTGACTAAAAAAGCGACCATGATCAGCGAAATGATGCAGAGAACGGGGATCGCGAGAAAAGGCAAAAACCAAACCAGCAGAGCCAGTGCGGATCCGAGAATCGGACTGACCACTTTACCGAACGTATTCGAAGTTTCGATGATCCCCAAGCTTTTGCTGACATCGTCTTCATCATCAAACATATCGCCTACAAGCGGAAGCACGATCGGGAAAGCGCCCGCTGCACCGATACCCTGCAGGAATCTGCCACCAAGAATGATCCAGTAAGCGGTGGCTCCGTCCGTCCACCAGGCGGCTGCCCCCGATATCGCTCCTCCCGCCGCGGCAATCATCAAGCTGGGGATAATGACGGTTTTGCGTCCGAACCGGTCTGATAAATAACCCGCAATCGGAATCAGCACGATCGCCACAACGCCAAACACTGTGATCAGCATGCTGACCTGAAAGGCGCTGACGTGCAGCTTTTGCGATATCTCGGGCAAAATGGGAATTAACATGGAGTTGCCAAGCGTCATAATGAGCGGTATCGAGGCAAGTGCCACCAGATCCCATTTTTTGTCTTCCATGACAAAACCACCTTTACGTTCGATGATAAATCATGTTTTATTGTGGTTCTTTTCAGTCACGGATATGCATGCGCTCCCAGTTCAGGCTTGGTAATTACATCTCCTCGATTCGGCTTAAAACACGGCTATTGCTCTGATCTCTAAAAAACCGGACCGCAGCCATCTGCGGTCCGGTCCTATCCCTAAGCTGCCTCAGCAGCCCGTTACTTTAATGTGATTGTGATGGAAGAAGCGCCGGCCGCAGGTGTAATGACTGCGCCGTCTTCGCCGCTTGCCGCCGTGCCCTGATCTACGGACGCCACACCGCCGATACCGCGGAGCACGAGCGTCCAAGGCTTGCCGGCCCCGGAGGCCTTCACTTCGATGACATTGCCGCTGCGGGATGCGGTTAGGCTGAGCTCTTGTTCGGCCAGCGTATTCACGATGTCGGCCTGCGCTGAAGCGCCGTCGCCGAGCTCGAACAGATGCAGCGAGACGCCGTCGGCATAGTCGTAGTCCGGTCTGCTGTCTTCTTTACCCACCGCAAGGAGGGTGTTCGGCTTAATCATCATCGGCAAGGTCATGTATCCGTGGTTCTCGCTGTACCACCGGTTACCTTCCAGCACCTCGCCTGTCAGGTAGTTCGTCCACTTGCCTTCCGGCAGGTAGTATTGAACGTCGCCTTCTTTATTGAAGATCGGAGCCACCAGAATCGAATCGCCCAGCATGTACTGCGTATCCAGCGTGAAGCAGGTCGGATCCTGCGGATACTCCAGCACCATGGCTCTCATCATCGGCAGGCCGCGTTCCGTGGATTCCACCGCCGAGTTGTAGAGGTAAGGCATGATGCTGCATTTCAACTTCGTGAACTTGCGCACCACGTCGACCGCCTCTTCGTCAAACAGCCAAGGCACCCGGTACGATGTGCTGCCGTGCAGGCGGCTGTGGGACGAGAGCAGGCCGAACTGCACCCAGCGCTTGTAGATATCCGGCGGAGCCGTATTTTCGAAGCCGCTGATGTCATGGCTCCAGAAGCCGAAGCCGGACAGGCCGAGCGACAGGCCGCCGCGGACCGTCTCCGCCATCGACTCGTACGTCGCGGAGCAGTCGCCGCCCCAGTGAACCGGGAACTGCTGGCCGCCGACCGTGGCCGAACGGGCGAACAAAGCGGCTTCCCCTTTACCCAGCTTGTCCTCCAGCACTTCAAATACCGCCTTGTTGTACAGGAAGGTATAGTAGTTGTGCATTTTCACCGGATCGGATCCGTCGAAATAAACGACATTGGTCGGAATTCTTTCGCCGAAGTCGGTTTTGAAGCAGTCGACACCCTGGTCGATCAGCACTTCGAGCTTGCTCTTGTACCATTTCACCGCATCGGGATTCGTGAAGTCCACCAGGCCCATGCCGGCCTGCCACAAATCCCACTGCCATACGGAACCGTCCGGCGTTTTCACCAGGTAACCGTTCTCCATGCCTTCATCGAACAGGTACGATTTTTCCGCGATGTACGGGTTGATCCAGGCGCAGATCTTCAGCCCCTTGTCTTTCAGCCGTCTCAGCATGCCTTCCGGATCCGGGAACATATCCTTGTCCCACTCAAAGTCGCACCACTGGTATTCCTTCATCCAGAAGCAGTCGAAGTGGAAGACAGAGAGTGGCAGATCGCGCTCGGCCATGCCGTCCACGAAATGGTTGACGGTCGCTTCATCGTAATCCGTCGTAAAGGATGTCGTCAGCCATAATCCGAACGTCCAGGCCGGCGGAAGCGCAGGCTTGCCCGTCAGCTTCGTGTAGTTGTCCAGCACGTCCTTCGGCGTGGCGCCGCCGATGATGAAGTATTCCAGATATTCGCCTTCGACGCTGAACTGCACTCTGGATACGTTTTCAGAAGCAATCTCATAAGATACCTTTTCCGGATGGTTGACGAACACGCCGTAGCCTTTGCTCGACAGGTAAAAAGGAATGTTCTTGTACGACTGCTCGCTGCTCGTGCCGCCGTCCTCGTTCCAGATTTCCACCACTTGGCCGTTCTTTACAAACGGGGTGAAGCGTTCGCCGAGGCCGTAAATGTACTCACCGACGCCCAGGTCAAGCTGCTCGCGGTAGTATGCTTTTTTATCCGGATCCTGGATATACGCAGGCGCTCTCCAGCCGCTGCCGGTAATCCGCTTGCCGGCATAGTTGAAATCGATGTTCCAGCCCTGCTTGCGGTTGACCTGCACGCTCAGCTGGCCGCTGGTCAGCACCGCGGTCTCTTCATCCACCGAAATTTGCACATCGGTATCGCTTGGGAACAATTCGAACGCAGGTCCTTTGTTTACTTTTCCTTTATGGTGAAACAGCTTGACGCGGATCACATCCGGCATCGGGGAGCTGAAGTCGGCCTTGAGCAGCGTACCGTTCAGCGTGTCGCCCTTGGTCGCAATGATTTTCGTCGCCGCGAAAACCGTCATGGAGTCGCTTGTATGGGTAATATCGCGGATATCCGCAGGGTTTTGTACGTTATAGCCTTCCCGGGTCAACCAGTAACCGTCCGTGAATTTCATGTTTCGTCCCTCCTAGAGTTTATACTATAATAATATTGATCTAATGAAGAGATTTCTTACGTTATTTTGACCAAATATATTAATATATTGATATTTGCTAGGAATGGAAGTGACATCATATGAATCGAGAAACGCTCAGGGAGAACCGCGTGCACGGACACCCTCTGTATCCCGTCAGCATCTACCCCAGAGTCGAGCAGCTCAACGGGCAGAGCATTCTGGACTGCCATTGGCATGACGAAATGGAATTTATCGTGCTGCATCAAGGCAGCGCCGTCTTTCAGCTCGATATGACGTATGTGGAGGTCCGCGCAGGCGAAGCCTTATTCGTCAACAGCGGGGAAATTCACTCCGGGATGCTGGCCTCGCAAGAACCGTGCATCTTTTCAGCGGTCGTGTTCAGCGCCGATCTGCTCAGCAGCCCGGACTTTGACATCATTCAGGAGAAATATATCGACCCCTTGTTAAAAAAAAGCTTTATGCCGCGCCAGCACATCACCGGAAACTCGGAATGGGAAAAGGATATTTTGGACTCGCTGCATCGGATTATCTGCGAAAACGAAGCCAAAGTGCCGGCTTACGAGCTGTCGACGAAAGCGCACCTGCTCCGGATCTTCGCCCTGCTGTCGGCCCAGGCGCCGCTGGGCGAAAACAGCAAAAGCCGCCCCACCGGAAGCCATGACAAGGTGGAGCGGCTGAAGACCGCGCTTCATTATATACATGATCATTACGCCGAGCCGCTTAAGCTCAAAGAGCTGGCGGGACAGATCAACATGAGCGAAGGGCATTTCTGCCGCTTTTTCAAACAGATGACCCAGAAGAGCCCGGTGGAATACGTCAACCATTACCGGGTGCTCAAGGCATGTAAGCTGCTGGAGAACACCGACAAAAAAATCGTCGAGGTCGCCATGGATGTCGGCTTTGACAACCTCAGCTACTTCATTACCGTCTTCAAGCATCATAAAGGCTGTACCCCGTCCAAATACCGCAAGCCGTTCGAGGAACAGGCTTACGTGCTGACGGAACCCGTGTGAACCCGCCGGATTTGCCGGGACTACCGGTCCACGCCTGACTCTAGGCCAAAACGTATTTATCTTCCGCCACATCCGTGATGAAGCGGCTGGGCTCGCCCAGGCTATATACATGGAGCTGGTGCATCGCCCGGGTACAGGCCGTATAGAACAGCTTCCGTTCGGACTCCCGGCTGTATTCGCCTTCCGACGCGTCATAGATGATGACCGCATCAAACTCGACCCCTTTTGCCAAGTAGGATGGAATGACCAGCGTCCCGTTAGCGAAGGAAGGGGTCGTTTTCGTGATCTTTTTCAGCGGCAGGCGGTTCTTCAGCGCTTCGTAGACCGACTCGGACTCCTCCGCCGTTTTGCAGATGATAGCCGTGTGCTCATAGCCTTTGGCGTTCAGCTCCATAATGTCCGTGACGATCCGGTCATGAAGCTCTTCCCGGTCCTGCTGAACCCGTACGAGTGGCTTCTCCCCGTTCCGGTTAAACGGCACGATCGCTTCCCCGCCCGGCATCATGCTCCGGGTAAAATCCACGATCTCATACGTCGAACGGTAGCTGCGGGTCAGCGAAATGACCTCCGTCTCTTCCGGGCCGTACAGCTCCTGCAGAGAGGCTAGACTGCCGCCAAGAACCCCGGTGTGCGGGTAGATTCCCTGGTTCAGGTCGCCCAGCGCCGTCATGCGCGCCCGCGGGAACAGCCGCTTGAGGTATTCCAGCTGGAACGGTGAATAATCCTGAACTTCGTCGATGAACACGTGCCGGATCATGCTGTTGACCTGAAAGCCTTTCATCAGCTCCTGCATGTACAGATATGGCGTCGCATCCTCGTAGGACAGCCTTCCTTCCATGAGATCCTGAACCGTCTGGGCGCCGATCTCATGATACCGCTCCGGCAAATCGCCTGTACCGCTGACCCGGGCAAACAGCTCCTCATTGACGAACAGCTCTCGGTACAGCGCCTTGACGTCGACGAACCGCTTGCGCTTGATCCATTTGCGGACCGGCTTCAGCCACTCGTTGACGATCATTTTGGCGAGCAGGTTCCGTTCGCGCTCGTGATCGTCGAAGGTGTCTTTCTTGGACGCAAGCTTTCTGCGGACATGGGTGTACGCCTTTTGGTATTCCTCCGCGCTGAGCAGCTCAATCTGGTCATCGACCCAAGCCGCCTTCCGCTCCTGCTTTGCAAAAGCGGCAAGCTCCTTCTGCAGCCACTCCCGCATCAGCTCGATCCGGTTGGCCAGGCGGACCGCAGGGTCATAGTTGTAAAATTTCTCTTTCATCGCTTCAGCCGAAACGATAAGATGCCCCTTGAAGCGGATCGGCTTAAAGATCATGCCGTCATGCTCCAAATAATCCTTGTAGCTGCGGATGATGCTCAGGAACGCCGGCGAGGCCTTGAAGGCGATCGACGCCTTTTTATTCTCCAGCCATTCCCCTTCCTCCGCATTCAGAATCGACTCCATTTGCGAAAACACGTCTTCCAGGTCGAATTCCTTGCTGAGCCGGTGTTCCAGGTACGCCTGGAACGTCGTCTGCATCATGTTCTCCTCGCCCAGCTCCGGCAGGACGGTGGAGACATAGCTGTTAAACAGCGGGTTGGGGGAAAACAGAAGCACCTGGTCGGCCTTCAGAATTTCCCTGTATTTATAGAGCAGATAGGCAACGCGCTGCAGAGCTGCAGACGTCTTGCCGCTCCCGGCCGCCCCCTGCACGACCAGCATCCTGCTCTTGTCGTTGCGGATCACGGCGTTCTGCTCCTTCTGAATCGTCGCCACGATGCTTTTCATCTGGCTGTCGGAGCTGTGGCTGAGCACTTGCTGCAGCAGCTCGTCGCCGATTGTGACGCCGGTGTCGAACATGACGTCGATCCTGCCGTCCTTAATGACGAACTGACGCTTCAGCTCCATCGTCCCTTCAATTTCGCCGCCAGGTGTCAGGTAGGAAGCCTGCCCGGGTGCGCCGTCGTAATACAGGCTGGAGACGGGAGCCCGCCAGTCGTACACGAGGAAGGTCTCCTGGTCATCATCCAGGAACGAAGCGATGCCAAGGTAAATCTGTTCCGTCTGCTTCTGTCCCTTTTCCGTAAAATCAATCCGGCCGAAATACGGCGATTTCTCCAGCAGCCGCAGCTTCTTCAAGGATTCAAAAGCCTGCAGATGGCTGCGCTCGCGCTCCGACAGCACCTGGGACTGCTGCCGCAAGCTGGTCGAGGTCTCTCCGAGGTCGTCGGCGCTGCTGAAGTTGACGCGGACCTCATCCCAGAAATCCTTTCTCAGCTCCACGACATCTTCCCGGACCGTTCCGACCTCCGCTTCAAGCGCTTTTTTGCGGCGGGCAATTTTCCCGGTGACCTGAGTTACCCGCTCCTGCTCCTGCTGCCAGTCCTGATCGTTTAAATCCATGCCGATATCCATCCCCTTTTTAATATTTGACAAACCTATCCCAATGTGATAAAATCCGTATAGGATTATTATTTTTATTTGTTTCGTTTTAGAGTCACAAGTTCTATATTACCAACTTTTGAATTGTAAATCAATGCAGGTTAAGGGGAGCCTCCGGCTCCCCTTTTTGGCGTACTTCGTTCTTCCAGGAGGGCTGTGGCATCGCCCCGATTTCCTTCGTGACTCAACCTGTATCTTATTATAATTCGCGGACGGCCCGTCCGTTTCCTTTTACTTCACCCAATCTTTGCCCACTAAAAAGACCGGCGGGGCCATTTATGGCGCCCGCCGGTTCGGATGTTGTCGGCCCTCTTCAAATTTCTTGCTCAGCTCCGGAACAGCGGCACGATCTCAATGCCATCCGCCGAAATTCGGACCAGCCCTTTATCCGACAGCCGCAGCTCCGGAATGACGACCAGCGCCAGAAGCGACAGCGTCATGAACGCGTTGTTCAGCAGGCAGCCGGACTGAATCAGCGCCTGGCTGATCGCTTCGGACTGGCTCGCGACCGTTTCAAACGGCTGATCGGACATCAGGCCGCCGACCGGCAGCGGGAACTCCGTCCGGCCCGTGCGCGTGAGCATCACGACGCCGCCCTGCATCTCGGCCACGCGTTTTCCCGCCTGCGCCATCAGCCGGTCATCATTGCCGATGACCGTTACGTTATGGCTGTCATGGGCCACGGTCATTGCGATAGCTGCCGGTTCTTCAAAGCCGATCCCCGCCACGATGCCGAGCGCATGGCCTCCGCCTTGACCGTGGCGTTCAAATACCGCCATTTTGCACAGGCCGCTCTCCGGCGTAACGCGAAGCGCCGAATCTTCCACCGGTACGTTCACCCACGTTTCCTTCGTCTCCACATGATTCTCCACGACCCCAATCGCCCGGACCTCAACCGTTCCGCCCGTCTGCGGCGCGGCGATGACCAAATCCTGTTCTTCAATCGGACGCCCCAATTTGACGGTGCCGTACGCCTCGGCCGGTATGGCATAGGGCTCCCACTCGGCGGTCATCCGGCCTTCC
Source organism: Paenibacillus sp. SSG-1 (assembly GCF_002224835.1). NCBI lineage: Bacteria > Bacillati > Bacillota > Bacilli > Caryophanales > Paenibacillaceae > Paenibacillus > Paenibacillus sp. SSG-1. The sequence continues at coordinate 1,310,663 of NZ_MBRK01000001.1, read as the reverse complement.
TCCGCCACAACCTGCCCGGCCGCGATCGTCATCGTGACGTTCACATCGGCCAAATTCCCGTCCAGCAAAATGATATCCGCGCAGAGCCCGGGAGCGATCGCTCCGATGTCCCTGGCCACCCCGAACCGTTCTGCCGTATTGATCGTGGCCATCTGGAAGGCCGTTACCGGCTTGACGCCCTGCGCAATGGCGTGGCGGACGACAAAATTCATATGCCCTTCGTTCATCAGCGACTCGGAGCTTCGGTCGTCCGTGACCAGAATCATACGCCGGGTATCCAGCCCGCCTTCGGTATGCGCCTTGATGGTGGCCGCAACGTCATGCCAGGCCGAGCCCTGCCGCATCTTGGCGTACATGCCGAGCCGGACGCGTTCGATGACATCCTCCGCGCTCACGCATTCATGGTCTCCATCAATGCCGCTTGCTGCATACACCGGAAGCCTCCAATCCCCGGAGCTCCATGTAAAATGGCCGTCCGCGTATTTCCCGGCCCGCAGCGTCGCCTCGATCTCCCCGATCATTTTGTCGTCGCCGTATACGACGCCGGGAAAGTTCATCACTTCGCCCAATCCGATCATATCCGGCCCCCAGCTGAGCGCTTCCGCTACTTCTTCAGGACCGATGTAAGCCCCGGTGGTTTCCAGCCCGGGGTGGGTCGACGGCACGCAGGATGCGACCTGCATATAGGCGGCCAGAGGCGTCGTTCTGGCTTCCTCCAGCATGAAGCGAAGGCCCGGCAGTCCGAGGACGTTCGAAATTTCATGCGCATCGAAAAACCCGCCGGTCGTGCCCAGCGGAAGCACCGCTCTGGCGAATTCGGTTGCCGTAAGCTGCGTGCTCTCAATATGACAATGTCCGTCCAGCAGTCCGGGCGCTGCATATTTGCCTCCGGCATCAATGACAACGGTCCCTTCGCCGATGGTATGGCTCACGTCCTTGCCGACATAAGCGATCCGCGGCCCCTGTACCGCAATGGACATCTCCGGCACGATTTCGCCTGACAAGACGTTGACCAGTCTCACGTTCAGGATGACGAGGCTTGCTTTGCGGTCCCCGCGGGCGGTGGCGACCAAATCCCGGACACAGTCGGCCATCGGGAGTCTTTTCCAAGTGTTGTTGTGCATTGTAAACCCTCCAGTCTCTCTATCTCTCGATTGATGTCTGTAACTTTATCCATGCTGCCGGACGGCATTAGGTTAGTCATATTATATATCCGAACAGGGACGAAAACTTTACATTTCTTAAGATTTTCTTGTAGGGCAATTAAAGTTTGATGGTTAGACTGGTAAAAGAATGAAAGGTATTCAAAACGGATAAACGAGGTATAGTGCCATGAAATCAAAGCAAAAGCAAAAAAGAAAACTGATTGCGCTGGCGCTGCTGTCGAGCTTGACGGTGGCCGCGGCCGTCAGCCTGATCCGGTTTCCCATGATTACGATCAAGGCGCAGGCAGCCGTTCTTATGGATGCGGAGAGCGGAAAGGTATATTATGAGCATAACGGGTCTCAATCACTCCCCCCGGCCAGCATGTCCAAAATGATGACGGAGCTGCTCGTGCTGGACAGCATCCATCAGGGGCGAAGCTCCTGGGATGAGCCCGTCACCGCCAGCCGGTATGCCGCGAACGTGACGGGTTCCGAGATCGGACTCCGCGAAGGCGAGACGCTGACGCTGCGCCAGCTGTTTGAAGCGATGGTCGTGCACTCCGCCAACGATGCGGCGGTGGCCATTTCCGAACATATCGGCGGCAGCGAGAAAGAATTCGTCAAACGGATGAACGCCAGGGCCAAGGACATCGGCCTGTCCCCCCAAGCCGTTTTCGCCAATGCGACCGGACTGACCTCAAGCGATCTGCGGCAGTTCAAGTCGGCGTCTTCGCGGGGAGAGACGATGCTGAGCGCGCAGGATGTGGCCAAACTGGCAAAGTGCCTCATTGATTCCTACCCCGAAATTTTAAATATTACGCAGAAGGCCGATGTCAGCATCCCCGAGAAGCGAATTACGCTGCATACGACCAACGCGATGCTCCCCGGCGAGCCTTACGCCTATCCGGGCAACGACGGCTTCAAAACCGGGTATACGGAGCGGGCCGGGTACTGCTTTACCGGAACGACCGAAAAGGACGGCAAGCGGGTCATTGCCGTTGTTATGGGAGCGCCCGACACCGAGACCCGGTTCCAGGACGCCGCGGCCATGTTCGATTACGCCTTTGAGCATGCGGACAATCCTGCCCGCAGCTGGCTGACCCGAACGGTCCGCTCCGTCTCGAACTTATAGACAAGCACTGATGGAGGTTTATGCATGCGCAACATTATGGTCGTCGACGACGACAAGGAAATCGCCAATCTGATTTCGATTTATTTGCAAAATGAAGGTTTTCACGTCATCTGCGCCTATCATGGCGAGGAGGCGCTCCAGCTGCTGAACGAGCATCCGGTCGACCTCATCGTGCTGGACGTGATGATGCCCAAACTGAACGGCCTTGAGGTGTGCCGCCAGGTTCGGGAGAACGAGTCGACCATTCCGATTCTGATGCTCAGCGCCAAGACCGAGGATATGGACAAAATTCTCGGCCTGATGACGGGTGCCGACGATTATATGATCAAGCCGTTTAATCCGCTGGAACTGACCGTGAGGGTCAAAACGCTCCTCCGGCGTTCTTTTCAATATAATGAACCGAAAGAACAGACGGATTCCACCCTTCGGATTCACGATGTGGAGATCAACCGGACTTCCCATAAGGTGACCGCCCGCGGGACCGACGTACAGCTCACCGGCCGTGAATTCGATATTCTCCACCTGCTCGCCTCCCATCCGGGAAGAGTGTTCAGCGCCGAGGAAATTTTCCAGCGGGTCTGGAAGGAAAAGTATTATGTCTCCAACAATACGGTCATGGTTCACATCAGCAACCTCCGGGACAAGCTGGAGAAAGAACTGGGCTACAAGCTGATCCAAACCATGTGGGGAGTTGGTTATAAAATCGATGCGTAGCATATTTAACAAGCTGCAGTGGAAAATCGTCACGTTATTTTTCCTCAGCGTCGCCCTGACGTTCGCTACGCTGGTGATCGTCAAGCCGATTCTGCAGGCGGTGTACGACAATCATTTCAAAGCGCTGTACCCATTTGTGGAAGCGATCATCCGGGTCAACCGGATTTTTGGGTTTTCCGTGTGGCAGGCCGTCGTCGTCATTATGCTGTTCATTTTTTACTGCATGATTCTAAGCTGGGGCACGACCCGGAATTTGACCAATATCATACGCGGAGTTCAGCGCATGTCTTCCGGCAATACGGATGTCCAGATTCCGGTTCGCTCCAAGGATGAGCTCGGGCTGCTCGCCGGGCAGATCAACGCGCTGGTCTCCCAGCTGGAAGCCTCCAGGGAGGAGGAGCGTCTGGCGACCCAGGCCAAAAACGATCTGATCACCAACGTTTCCCACGATCTCCGCACGCCCCTGACGTCGATCATCGGCTATCTCCGGCTGATCGAGGAAGACAAATACAAGGACGAGGTGGAGCTGCGGTACTATGTCAATATCGCCTATGAAAAATCCAAACGGATGAATCGGCTCGTGAACGATCTGTTTGACTATACCCGGATGGGCTTCGGCCAAATTCCGCTGCACCGCACCCCTATCGATCTCGTGCAGCTGATCGGTCAGCTGACCGCGGAATTTTCGCTCCAACTGCGCAACCAGGACATGGAGATCGTCTTCTCGCCGCCGCAGGAGAAGCTGATGATCCAGGCCGATGGCGACAAGATCATGCAGGCGTTTGAGAACCTCATTACCAATGCGATGCGCTATGGTAATGACGGGAAGCAGATCCGGCTCGAGGCCAAGAAGTCGGAGCAGGAGGCCGAGGTCCGGGTCATCAACTACGGACCGCCGATCCCGCCGATGGACCTCCCTTATATTTTCGAACGCTTCTACCGCGTCGAGAAATCGCGTTCCCTGGACACCGGCGGCGCCGGTTTGGGGCTGGCCATCGTCAAGAGCATCATCGAGCTTCATGACGGACAGATTTATGCTTCGAGCAACACGGCGGAAACGGCGTTTATCGTGAAGCTGCCGCTGATCGATCTGAAGGCTTAGCAACTGAAAACCCCGGTCAACTGCTTCTCTGCCGCAGATGACCGGGGTTTATGCATTTCTTTATTTTTTAATCCACGATGCCCAAAATCCGGATTCATCGTCATCGGTTTTGTGATAATGCTCGACCAATCGGTTAAGCCGCTCCAGCTGATACCCGTAATCGTACATCGTGGCCCCCACGATGGATAAGCGCAGCCTGCCTTCGGGCTCCTCGATAGCCAGGCTCAGCACGCCCTGGATAAACGCGGTGTTTTCCTGGTCCAGCTGTGAAGCCTCCAGGCAGTTCGGCTTGAGCTTCTCCTCGAATTTGAGCAAGATGTGCTCGTGAAACTTGATCAGCCGCTCCAGCTGTTCGTCAAAGATCCGGTCGGTGCCGGCTTCCCGGTCCGACTGGAAATAATGCTCCTCCACCGCGTCCAGCACTTCGCGCCCTTTCCGCAGAGCATTCAGCATCTGCTTATAGACGACCAGCAGCCGGGTCTGGCTGAAGGAGGCCCGCTTCATCTTCTTCTGCTCCTCTTCAAACAGCTGATATTTGCTCGACAGCGATTTGATGGCATCCTCCAGCTCACGCTTTTTGTCACGGAACACATTTTCCTTGATTTCGTCCGAAATGGCCGTCCGCATAAGCAGCGACATCCGGTCGAACGTATTTTGGATCTGCCCGATAAACTGCTGCTTGGGCTTCGGCGGAAACAGTAAAATATTAATCAAAAAGGCCGAAACGATGCCGATCAAGCTGAGTGAAAACCGGGTCAGCGCAAACTGCCATTGCCCGGAGGCCTCCATCACGGCAATGACCGTAACCAGCGTCAGGCCGATCGTGTCGCCCATCTTCAGCTTAAGGCATATCATGATGACCAGGATGCACACCAGGCCGACCGCAATCGGCTCGTTCGAGAACACCTGGCCTGCCAGCAGTGCCAGTACGGCTCCCAGTGTATTGGTCTGAAGCTGGTCCAGAAAGTACCGCCATGAGCGATAAATCGACGGCTGCATGGCAAAGATGGCCGCCACAGCCGCCATCACCGGCGAAGACAAGTTAAGCCAGATGCTGATATATAAAGCGAGGGTAACCGCGATTCCCGTCTTTAACATCCTCGCGCCAAAAGTCACGCTCACCCCTCCTAATTCCATCGTTGTATAGATTGAACTAACGTTTTCTTTTTTCTATATAGTACATATTGTATCGTCTTCCCGAATTAATTACCCGGTGAAGCCCTTTGTGATACCAAACCAAATATTACAGCCAGGGCCGAGGGCCTGCATCTTTGAATATACATGTATGTTTTTCCAAATCAGGCGCATAATAGGACAGAAAAAATAAGCATGACCCAATTCAACCAAGAGGTGAACTGACATGAATCCAATCAAAAATGCGCTGCTGGCCGGTACGCTGGCCTGCATCGTGTTCGCCGGATCCCACGGCATCGCTTTCGCCGACCCGGTGCCGGTTACTCCCCAAACGGACGACTCCCCATCTGCCCATATAGCTACGCCGGATCAGGACCGGAAGGAGAATGGCCATCACATCCGCCATGGACATCACGGCCGCAAGTACATTCTGCTTAAAGACGCTGCGGATCTACTCGGCATGAGCGTCCAGGATCTCAGCAAGGAATGGAAGCAGGGCAAAACGCTGCAGCAGATCGCCAAGGAGAAAAAAGGCTGGAGCGGCGACGAGCTCGTCAAGAGGATGACAGCCGTCCAAAGCTCCAAAATCGATGCCGCCGTCAAAGCCGGCAAAATGACCCAGGAGCGTGCCGATCAGCTCAAGCAGAAGCTGCCTGCTTCCTTGAAGCGGTTTACCGAACGGACGTACCGCCCGCACTCGGACCGCACTCAGCCGGGTTCCTATTCGCACATCTAACGCAAGGATATCCGCACAATAAAATCCTAACATCAACCGTTAGGATTTTTTGTGCGGTATTTTTTTGTTCTTCTTGGCGGCTCCAGCGGGTTCATCTTTCGGCCCGTTGACCGGCACCTCGAGCAGATCCAGCAGGAACATGAACACCGGCACGCCGAGAATAAGCCCCCACACCCCGAAGAAGTGCTCGGAGATGATCAATACAGCAAACGTATAAAATATCGGCAGATGCGTTTTATCCGACATAAACTTCGGATTCATGACGTACGCCTCGAACGCGTGCAGGACGGCCACCATGATCAGGACGTAAACGACCTTCATCACTCCGCCGATGCTGAACGCGATGGCACACAGCGGCACCAGTGAGACGATCACCCCCATGACCGGCACGAGGCCGAGCAGGAAGATCATCAGCCCGAGGGCGAACAGGTTGGGAAATCCGAGGATCCACAGAAACAGCGTGGAAGCCGCTGCGTTAATAATGGAAATCAAAAACTGGACCTCGATCACTTTTCCGAAAGAAAACGTAAATTTTTTCCCGAAGTAAGCTAATTCATCATAAAAGTAGGCGAATTTGCTGCTTCTGAACTTATCCGTGAAATGGGTCACTTTCTCTTTCTCCAGCATAAAGAACAAGCTCATGATGATCGCGATGGCAAAATTGATGCCGAACTTGCCGATGTTGGAGATCGTTCCGGTCAGCAGGTTGTAGCCCTGCTTGACGTACTGCGAAATATCAATCTTATGGATGTATTCCAGCACGTAGTCCATGACTTTATTGTCGGTAAGCTCCAGCGGCTTGCTGTAAAACGAAATAACCTGGTTGATCAGCACGTTCAGTTCACCCAGCAGCTTCGGAGCATATTGATAGGTTCCGATCGACAGGGCTCCAAGAAAGATGGCATAAATAATTAGTACGGCGATCTTCTTGCTGATTCCCATTCGGTTCGTAAACCGCCGGGTGAGCGACGAATGAATCCGGTTCACCAGGTACGTAATGATGAAGGTAATCAGAATGAGGTTCATCATGCTCCGGAAGACATACAAAAACAGCACGAGCAAAATGAGGACCATCACTTTTTTAACGGCAGGCAGTTGAATAAAATCTCTTAGCGACGTCATCGGACCGAAGCCATACACCCTTTCCTTTAAAAGATCTTTATGCAATCATATTACGCGAGCGAGGCGTTTTCATGCAAGTTTCTGCCGCCTAATGTACGGTTTTCATTTCCTGGCGCCTATGGCCTCGGCTTCCAGTACTTTTCAAAGATATAAATGGACAGCATCAGCCACGTTGCGCTCGCCAAATACCCGCCGAAGACGTCGCTCGGATAATGCACCCCGAGATAGATCCGGCTGATCCCGATCAACAGGGTCAGGGCCACCCCGATAACGATCATCGCAATTCTTCCGGCCAGCGCGGGAATATGCCTCCACAGCAAATAGGTCAGCGTCCCGTACAGGGCGAACGCAGCCATCGAGTGCCCGCTCGGAAAGCTGAATCCGCTGATTTCGATCAGCCGGTGCGTGGTGGGGCGCTGCCGCTGCATCCAATTTTTGATGATGATATTCCAAATTTCCGATCCCCCCACGGACAAGAGAAACATCAGCAGCTCCTTGCGGTGCCGCAAAACCAGCCACAGAAACAGGAACGCGATCACGCTCAGCAGCGTCGCTACAAGCGATGACCCAAGAAAGGTGAAGCCCTTCATGATCCGGGTCAACCCCTCATTCTCCATCCCCTGAACTGCATCGATGATCGATTGGTCAAACCAGGCGATCCGGTCCGCTCCGACCAGGACCATCATGATCACGAACAGCACGCCCAGCACCAGGCTCATAACTAACAGCTTATTCAGCCGTCCTTGATTTGCTCTCATATCTATATGTACTCCTCTCTCTATAAACCCCCGCTTCTGCCATGCGGTATGACTTTAATATTATCCATGAAGACCCGGCCTTTGTCACGCTTATCCGGAAGCAGAATTTGCCAGCTGCAGTATAAGCAAAAAGCACCGGCAAAGCCGGTGCTTAAGGCAAAACGTTATTGGACTGGAGCGGTATGGCCTGATGTGGGGAATCAATTAAAGAATTAGAATCCTTTATATTGAGGCTCCTCGTTTTCAAGCTGTTGTACCCGGCTTTCCACCTGCTGCACGATTTGCTGGGTTTGCTGGGCAGCTTGAGAGAACAGGTTTTTAGCTTCCTGGTTTTGCGTGCTGAGAGCAAACGTCTCCAAGCTGGCTTGGGCGCTTTTCAGGGATGCAAGTGTCGTTTTGACTTGGGATGCAACGGTCATTGTTACTTTCACCTCCTTTACAGGATAAGTACGAAACATAATCTAACCTGCCTGAAATCAAAAAATTCATAAAACGAGAAGATGCTGCAAATAATTTTGTTATCCGCGTTTAAAGCAAAGATCTGGAATGGAGGAATTTATAGATATGCCGGATTGGATAGAGGTTATCGTTCGGACTTTGGCTTCTGTGGTCTTTCTGTTTGCCTTGACCCGTCTTTTGGGCAAAAGACAAATCTCCCAGCTGTCCTTCTTCGAGTACATTACGGGGATCACGATCGGTGATCTGGCGGCCTCCATCTCGCTTGATTTGAAAGCCACCTGGTACCTTGGCGTCATTTCCCTCGCCGTGTGGGTAGCCGTTTCGCTCATGATTGAATTTTTGCAGTTAAAGAGCAAGAAAGCCCGGGATTTCATTGACAGCACCAGTACCGTGCTGATCAAGGACGGCAAGATCATGGAGGACAATCTGAAGAAGGAGCGGCTGACGAACGAAGAGCTTATGGAGCAGCTCCGCGGGAAAAACGCCTTTAAAACGGCGGAGGTCGAGTTTGCGATCATGGAGCCGAACGGACAGATCAACGTGCTGATGAAAAAAGAAAATCAACCGCTGACCCCCACCCATCTCGGCATCAAGGTCGGGCCGGAGAGCGAGCCGCAGACGGTCATTCTGGACGGAAAAATCATGGACGAGCCGCTGGCTACAAGGGGCCTGAACCGGCGCTGGATCCATACCGAGCTCGAAAAGCTGGGCGTATCGCTGGACAACGTCTTTATCGGGCAGGTGGATGCGTACGGACAGCTGTACGTCGACCTCTTCGACGATCAGATCAAGGTTCCCGAGCCGCAGCAGAAAGCGATGCTGTATGCAGATCTCAAAAAATGCCAGGCGGACCTGGAGATGTACGGACTTTCGACCAAAAACGAGCAGAACAAGGCGATGTACGAGCAGGTGTCGGCCCAGCTGGAGCAGGTTATCTCGGACGTCAAGCCATTATTAACCCGTTAGGAGTGAAGCATCATGGTCAGCAAAAAGAAAAAGAAACTGACGCCTGTCCAGCAGGAATACCAGGAATTGGCCAAAAAGCGCGAGCCCAGCAAGTTTACGTTCAAAAATTTATACAGGGCCTTTCTCGTCGGCGGCCTGATCTGCCTGCTCGGACAGGCGGTGCAGCAGATGTTTATCCACTGGTGGGGCTTTGAGGAAAAGGCGGCCTCGAGTCCGACCGTAGGCGTCATGATCATCATCTCCGTCATTCTCACCAGCTTGGGGGTATATGACAAAATTGCCCAGTGGGCGGGCGCTGGAACCGCCGTCCCGGTCACCGGCTTCGCCAACGCCATGGCTTCGGCGGCGATCGAGTACCGCCGGGAAGGGCTCGTGCTCGGCATCGGCGGCAGCATCTTCAAGGTTGCCGGACCCGTCATCGTGTTCGGTTCGGTCGCAGCCTTTTGCGTCGGCATCGCCTACATCATTTTTGATCCTAATATTGTAGGGGGGTAAGGATTCATATGCTGAAAGGCCATCAAAGCTGGGTGTTCGAGAACAAGCCTTCCATCAAGTCGAAAGCGGCGATCGTCGGCCCGTTTGAGGGTCAGGGTCCGCTGGCCGACGACTTCGATATCATCCACGGCGACATGTATTTGGGACAGGACAGCTGGGAGAAAGCCGAAAAGGCTTTAATGGAGGAAGCGGCCAAAATGGCGGTGCAGCACGCCGGACTGACCGAGGGGCAAATCCAGTTTTTTCTCGCCGGCGACCTGATGAACCAGATTATCAGCAGCAGCTTTTCCGCGAGAACGCTGGCCATTCCATATCTCGGCCTGTTCGGCGCATGCTCCACGTCGATGGAGAGCCTCGCGCTGGCCTCTTATATCGTCAACTCGGGCGGGGCAAAATACGTGCTCTCCGGAACGTGCAGCCATAATGCCAGCGTGGAGAAGCAGTTCCGGTATCCGACCGAGTACGGCTCCCAAAAGCCCCCCACGGCTCAGTTTACGGTGACCGGGGCCGGCGCGGTCGTCCTGTCGCAGGACGGGGACGGGCCATACGTCACTTCCGCCACGATCGGCCGGGTGGTCGACATGGGCATCAGCGACCCGTTCAATATGGGCGCGGCGATGGCGCCGGCAGCGGTAGACACAATGGAAGCGCATTTCCGCGACCTGCAGATCGAGCCGGGTTACTACGACCTGATCGTTACCGGCGACCTGTCCAAGGTCGGGTATCAAATCGCCAACGATCTGCTGAAGAAACATAACATTCCGATTCATCAGACGACCTATTCGGACTGCGGCATGATGATTTACGATTACGGTAAACAGAATGTTCAGGCCGGGGCCAGCGGCTGCGGATGCTCGGCGGTCGTGACTTACGGCCACCTGCTGAACCGGATGCAGCGCGGCGAGCTGAACCGCATCCTCGTCGTAGCGACAGGCGCCCTGCTCTCCCCCCTCTCCTATCAGCAGAAGGAGAGCATTCCTTGTATTGCGCACGCTGTATCAATTGAACGGCAAAGATAAGGCATATAGCTATGGCCGCTCCCGGGGCATTTCCGTCCGGAGCGGTCTTTTATTTGGCCACATCGTCTGCTTCCTGATTAAAACCGCCGCAAACAGCCGAATCTTAAAACAGGATTAAAAAAAATCTGTCACAATTTATGTCTTCTTAAGGATTATTTACGGCAAATCTGGTAAAGTGAACCCATAAGCGTTTTGCATATATTAAAGGAGGACAAGATTTAATGACAGACAAAGAAAGAGAATCGTTAAACAACGAAGAGCTGAACAATACCGAAACAACGGGGGAATCATCTGAACGGACCAGCAAACCGGCAGCCCCTTCCGAGAGCGGCGCACCGGTCCTCAGCGAAATGAAACGCGACGGCGAGACGCCGGCGAAGCCGAATAAAGAGAAGACGCCTGCTCCCAAAGCGTCTGCTGCGGCGTCCGGTCCTGCTCCGAAAGCATGGTCCGGCGGAACTGGCAAGGTATGGATGGCCGTATCGCTCGTGCTTGCCGTCATTCTCGTCATTGTGCTGATCAAGCCTCCTTTTAATTCGGGTAGCAACCCGACGGTAGCGACGGTCAACGGCACGGACATTAAAAAGGACAAGCTCTATGACGCACTGGTGGACGCTGGCGGCAAACAGACGCTGGACAGCCTCATTACGGAAGAGCTGGTCAACCAGGAAGCCAGCAAAAAAGGCATTAAAGTAACCGATGCCGACGTCACTAAGGAAATGGACGATATCAAGAAGGGCTTCAGCAGCGACGAGGAATTCCAGATGGCTCTGCAGCAGTCGGGCATGTCGGTGGAAGACCTGAAGAAGCAAATGAACATGCAAGTGCAACTCCGCAAGCTGCTCGAACCGGAAGTCAAAGTGACCGACGACGATATCAAGAAATATTTTGATGAAAATAAAGCATCCTTCAACACGCCGGAAGAAGTCAAAGCTTCCCACATTCTGGTGAAAACGAAGGAAGAAGCCGAAGGCATCCTGAAGCAGCTCAAGGGAGGCGCCGATTTCGCCACGCTGGCAAAAGAGAAATCGATCGACCCAGGCTCCAAGGACAACGGCGGCGACCTAGGCTTCTTTGCCAAAGGTGTGATGGAAGCACCGTTTGAAGAAGCGGCGTTCAAGCTGCAAAAGGGCGAAATGAGCGGCATCGTGCAGTCCAGCAACGGCTACCATATCATCAAGGTTACCGACCGCAAAGCGGCTCACACGGCAACGCTCGACGAGAAGAAGGCTGACATCAAGGAAACGCTGATCACGCAAGGCATTTCTTCCAAAGCGTCGACTTGGATTGCCGACCTCAAGTCTAAAGCCAAAATCACCAACTCGCTGGACGATTCGGCTAACGCGGCAACCGATACGGCTGCAAACGCAGGCGCAGCCGATACAGCGGCAAATACAACGAAATAACAGCTTTGTTAGAGAAGAAGCCCGAGGATCATCACCTCGGGCTTCTTCTTGGTTTTTGATTGGCGGCTTGCATGAGATTTTGGCCGGAGCTCTGCCTGGTGCATTTCCCGGATGCTGGGGCAGCGCCCAGTCACCGCGCGTTTTCGGCAGCTCCTCCGGTTAGAGCCGGAGCGATACATATTTGACCTCGAGGTATTCCTCGATGCCGAAATGGCCGCCTTCCCGTCCGAGTCCGCTCTGCTTGAATCCGCCAAACGGAGCCTGCGCCGTGGAAGGCAGCGGATCGTTTACGCCGACGATTCCGTATTCGAGTGCTTCGGCGGCGTACAGCGCCTCCTGGATCCGCTCCGTGAAGACGTAAGCGGCCAGCCCGTAAGGACTGCGGTTGGCCCGCTGCACGGCTTCCTCCAGCGTACGGAAGGTCGTAATCGGAGCAAGCGGTCCGAATGTTTCGTGTACCATGCATTCCATGTCGTCGGTCGCCTGTTCAATCACGGTTGGCTGCACGAAGTGTCCGCCGGAATGCTGCAGCGCCTCGCCGCCCGTCACGATGATCCCGCCCTTAGCTTTGGCGTCCTCAATTTGACGCAGCACTTTGTCCACCGCTTTGGCATTGATGAGCGGACCGATATCCACGCCTTCCTCCATGCCGTTGCCTACCTGAAGCGCGGCCGTCCGTTCCGCCGCTCTGCGGGTGAACTCGCCGGCGATCCGCTCTTCCACATACACCCGGTTGGTGCAGACGCAGGTCTGGCCGCCGTTGCGGAACTTGGACTTGATCAGCCCGTCCACCGCTTTGTCCAGATCCGCCGCGGCGGTCACGATAAACGGGGCGTGTCCGCCAAGCTCCAAGGAAATCTTCTTGACGGTTTCGGCCGCCCCCTTCATCAGCTCCTTGCCTACGGCGGTCGAGCCGGTGAAGGAAATTTTGCGCACCCGCTCGTCCTGCTGCCAGCGGCCGGCGATCGCTGCCGCCTCGCCGGTCACCACGTTGATTACGCCTGCCGGAAGTCCGGCCTGGTGTGCGAGCTCAGCGAGCTTCAAGGCCGTATACGGCGTCTCCTCGGACGGCTTGATCACGACGGTGCAGCCGGCGGCCAGCGCTGGCGCAACCTTGCGGGTAATCATCGACGCCGGGAAGTTCCATGGCGTGATCGCCGCCACGACGCCGACCGGCTGCTTCTGCACCCAGATCCGCTGCGAAGCGGACGAGGCCGGTATGCTCTGCCCGTAGACGCGCTTGCCCTCCTCCGCGTACCAGGAAATAAAGCTGTTCGCGTAGCCGATTTCCCCCGCGGCTTCCTTCAGCGGCTTGCCCTGCTCCGTCGTCATAATCCGGGCGAGCTCGTCCGTATGCTCGGCGATCAGTCCGTGCCATTTCATCAGCAGCGCCCCCCGCTCGTCCGCCGTCAGCGCGGACCATGCCGGGAACGCTTCATAAGCCGCATCCGCGGCTTCGCCAGCCTCTTTCGCTCCGCCGTTCGGTACGGTGCCGATCACGTCACCGGTGGCCGGGTTCAGAACGTCAATGTGCTCCGCGGCATCCTTCCAGGCCCCATTTATATACATTTGGTTGATAAACATAAATGATTCCTCCCTGCTCCTAAATTCACCTCTACTTATTCATTATACCCCCGAATGGAAGGTTCACGCGAAAAGCCGGCTTTGGTTTGGGCTTGAAGTGCCTGCTCGGCAGGTGTGAGGCGTTTACTCGTAGCGCTGTGTTTGGCGGTTGTGAGGACGCTCCGAGCTCGAATCCTTCCTCCAATCGCTGTTGCCCCCGAATATCCTTGAATCTATTTCAATGGTGGATATTCGGGGACAAAGGCGACCGCTTCGCTTTTCCGGCAGTGGCTTCGATCTCTCCGCTGCTGAATGCGTCCGCATAACTTAAAAGCCACAAAAAACCTCCCTCAAGAAGACGGAAGCTCAATTTGCCGTCTTCTTATGGGAGGTACCCTCAACATTCGCATTCGATTAGGATGAACATTGACCTCTTTTTCTCGAGCCCTCACGAATTCCGCAGAATCTTCCGGCCAAGACTGACCGTCAGCAGCAGCATGCTCAGGCCGACGACGATCTGCACGCCATAGATCCGGGTCCATTCCGGCCAGTGGCCGATGAGCTCGTAAAGATTGCCACCGATCAGTGGGCCAAAGAATGCTGCGACACCCGTAATCGCCGCGTACATCGCCATATACATCGGACGCTCCGCCTTCGGCGTGTCGCCGATCATGAAATTGAACGCCAGCTGGTTGAATCCGCCGACACCGATGCCAAAAATCATGTGTGCCGCAATCAGCACAGGCAGCATCGGCAGCACCGACAGCAGCCCCCAGCATAGGCAGGATAATGCGATGATCGGCAGCGTCCAGAACAGCAGCCTGCGGTTGCTGTGCCGAACGTTCAGATTACCCCACACATAGAAGCTGGCCATCATGGACACCGTTTGCAGCACGTTCAGCAGCGACAGCGTCTGGTAGTTGATGTGCAGCATTTCCAGCATGACGTACGAATACAGCGGCACAACCAGGTTTTGCAGAAACAGGAATCCGGCCAGGAAGAGCGTCGCCTTCAGAAAAGAAGCGTCGCGCAGCGGTTTTTTCAGCATCGGGATAAAACGCTTCTCCGAGGACCGCTCAAACGGAATGTCCGGATAGAAGAAGAACACGGCGATATTGGCCGCAATGCAGACCCAGACGATGATATAGAGCAGCAGAAATCCCTTTCCGCCCGGCTCATGATCGAGGATGACTCCACCCCCGTACATCACCAGCGTTCCGAGCGCATTCAGAATCGTGTTCCGGATGCCGAAGTACCTTCCTCTGACTTTGGGGTGGACCATATCGCTGATAAGCGAGTTCCACAGAATGCCTCCCAGCGTATTGAACATGAAGGCCACCGTGTACAATACGATAAATGCGGGCACCCAGTAAGGCTTCGGGACAATAAACGGCACGAGACCGGTGCTCCCCCAAATGACCCGGTGCACGGCTACGAACAGCACCAGCGTCCACTTCCGGCTGCGCAGCCTCTGGATCAGATACGCGGCAAAAATTTGGACGATATTGACAAAAGTCGTGATCGCCAGCACGAATCCAATCTCACCTGAGCTTGCGCCAAGGTACAGCAGATAACCGGTCAAAAACTGCCCGCCGAGCAGGGTCATAAACATCACGGCCGGGATGCCTTCCAGGCTGGCTACCCTCAGGTTTCTGCGCTGCATGGAAGTCTTGCGGCGGTGCTGCGGCCGCGTCTTGAATGATATCATCGGGTACTCTCCTCCGGTGCCTTCAAACCGAATCATTTTGTTGTTTTCACTTCGTCTTTGCTCCCATTCTACTCGGAAGGAAGGGCAAGTCAATATGCGCCAGACCGCCTCTGATTACAAAAATAATTGTGGGAAATCACGTGGTAAAACCGGCAAGAAAGCGTTATAGTGGAATGTCATGACGCTGCATGCGCATGGCAGCAGACAAGGATGTATCCGCCTCCGGCCGAAAACTTTTCCTTGTACCGCCATCCTATTTTTGGTATGATGGAAATCCTTCTCACTCACCCGCCTTGACTGAAGTTGACGGTTCTCGTCGCCACAAAACTTATCGGAGGTGTGTAATGCTTTATTTCTCACTTGCTTCAAAAGCGTATGCGCGCAACCTGCAGTACCGCGGGGCCCATATGCTGCACAACGTTGCAAGCGCCCTGTTCGGCTACCTGTATGCCTGCATCTGGATCGGCATCGGCCAGGACAGGCCGCTCGGCGAATACGGCGTGCACGGGATGATCGGCTACATCGCTTTTACCCAGGCGTCGCTGTGGATTTCGGGATTTACGACCAATGGGCTGGGCATTCCCCAATCGGTCAGGACAGGCCAGATCTCGCTGGATCTGATGCGCCCGGTTCATCTGTTCGTTCATTTGATGTGCCGGGAATGGGGTCAAATCGCGTACCAGTTTGTGTACAAGTCCGTTCCGATCTATCTGCTGTACGTCCTCGTATTCTCCCTGTCGCTTCCGCAGCAAGTCACCACCCTGCTTCTGGCACTGGCCGGTTTGGCCGCGGCCGCCTATTTATCGATCTGCATGAATTACATCATCGGGGCTACGGCCTTGTGGACCACGGAATCCAGCTGGCTGTATTGGATGAACCATGCCCTGATCAACCTGCTGGCTGGCTTCTTCATTCCGGTGGAATGGCTGCCGCGCTGGCTGCAAACGGTTTCCTGGATCTCCCCCTACCCTTACCTGCTGTACGTACCGACCCGGATTTACCTCGGGTTTGAGGATGCCTCCCGGCTGCTGGGCTCTCTCGTATGGTGCGTACTGATGACTTTGGCTTGTCTTGGCGTAACGGCGGTCGTTCGCCGCAAGGTGGAGGTGCAGGGCGGATGAACATTCGGTATTGGCTTCATCTGTATTTCGTATTGATCCGATCCAGTATCCGCAGCGGGATGCAGTATAAGATGAACTTTCTGCTTGGGACGTTTCTGGCCGCCGGGATCCAGATCGCCGAGTTTCTCATGATTGCCATCGTGCTGAACAAGTTCGGCGCGGTGAAAGGCTGGTCGCTCTATGAAGTCGGCTACCTGTTTGCCGTCATGACGCTGTCCAAGGCGCTGTACCGCAGCTTTGCCAATGATGTTCATCATCTCGAGAACTACCTGACGTCAGGCGACCTGGATCAGCTCCTGACCCGGCCGGTCCCCGTTCTGCTTGCCCTGATGTCGCAAAACTTCCGGATGATGCCGGGGGAACTGCTTCAGGGCGGGTTTATTCTGACCTGGGCGCTGCACGGGATGATGCAGGCCGGGCAAATTACCTGGATTGCGGTTCCCTTCACGTTTCTGGTGATCCTTACGGGAGCAGCCATCCTGTTCTCCATCGGCCTCGCCACCGCTACTGCCGGGTTCTGGCTGACCCGAATCAATGAGCTGCAGACGCTGACGGAGGACGCCTCCCAGACCGCGGTCCGTTACCCGCTGGTCTTGTATCCTGTCTGGCTCCGGTCCGTCCTGCTCGTCGTCATTCCCGTCGGTTTTGTCAATTATGTACCTTCGCTGTTTATTCTGCGCGGGGAGCTGGGCGCCTGGGTCCTGCTTGGCATCGTCCTGGTAGCGGCAGTCTGCCTCTTCGCCAGCATGAAATTGTGGACATTCGGCATGTCCCGTTACCAAAGTACCGGAAGCTAGAAAGGAGAAGATCGATATGGGAATCATGACAGAAGCAGCCGTACGAACGGAGTTGGAACGGTCGGCGGATAAGGATCGGCCCCAGCCGATGATTGAAGCCAGGGGGCTGCACAAGCAGTTTAAAACGCCTGTGGTCAAGGAGGGGAGCTTCGCGGGCATCCGCACCTTGTTTACACGGGAATACCGCGTCAAGGAAGCGGTTAAAGATATCAGCTTTACGATCAACCAGGGGGATTTTATCGGCTATATCGGGCCGAACGGTGCGGGCAAATCGACGACGATCAAAATGCTGACCGGCATTCTCCATCCGTCATCCGGGGAAGTCCGCATCGCCGGGGTCGATCCGCATCGGCACAGGCGACGCGTCGTCAGCCGGCTTGGCGTCGTTTTTGGGCAGCGAAGCCAGCTGTGGTGGGATCTGCCGGTCAAAGACTCATACGAAATATTGGCCCATATGTACAAAGTTGGGGACAAGGAGCGGGACCTGCGTCTCGGACAGCTGTCCGAGCTGCTCGGCCTGGGGGAATTTTGGACGACGCCGGTGCGCAAGCTGTCCCTAGGACAGCGGATGCGGGCCGACATCGCAGCCTCGATGCTGCATGATCCGGACGTCCTGTTCATGGATGAACCGACGATCGGCCTCGATGTCACCGCCAAGCGCAGCATCCGCGATTTTCTGAAGACGCTGAATACCGAGTTCGGCAAGACGATCCTGCTGACCACCCATGATATGGACGACATCGAGCAGCTCTGCGAGCGCGTGATGGTCATTAATCACGGGCAGCTCAGCTATGACGGGACGATCGATGAACTCCGGGAGAAAATCGGTCTTCCGACGACGATCCGGGTAACTTTCGCTGGTGCTTGGTCCATCCCCTTACCGCCAGGAGAGAGCCTCCAGCTCCCGCTGGAAGTTCGCCTCCCCACCGGGGAAGCGTTCCGCGTCGTCGAGACCGGACCCGATTACGTCCGGGTTGAAGCGAACCGCCAGCAGATCCGTGCGGTGGACATTCTGCGCGAGATGTCCGCATGGGGCGAAGCAGCCGACATCCATACGGAAGAGCCGGCGTTCGAGGATGTGATCCATAAAGTTTACTGAGGACAATTCACGAGACAAGTGTTATTAAGGCATGCGCCTAATCAAGCCGGTCCCCAAAATAGGGGCCGGCTTGATTAGTTATAGCGGCAATTCCTGATATACATCTCGGCTGGCGTTACCCCCCATCTCCCCCCGGCTCACGAAATCATGGAGGAAAATGATTTTGCCACACCGTCCCTGCCGCATCAGCTCAAACGCCTCTTCATAGCGGTCCAGGGTGAATGTATGGGTCACCAGGCGCTCCAAATGCAGCGCCCCGCTGTCCAGTAGACCCTTCAGCTGATACCATGTCTGATACATGCGCCGTCCTGTTATACCTTCCAGCCGAAGGCCTTTGAAAATAATTTGGCCCATATCGAGCGGCACCTCACGGGTCGGAATGCCGAGCAGCGATATCCTGCCCGCATGGGCTGCGGCGATCATACTTTCCCGGATTGCTTCCGGATGTCCGGACATTTCCAGCACGACCTCTGCCCCCTCGCCTGCGGTATGATTCCGGATTGCTTCGGACAGCTTCACCACAGAGCTGTCAATTACAACATCGGCTCCCATCTGGCGGGCCATGTCGAGCCGGTATGGGTTCACGTCAACCGCAATGACCCTGCTCGCGCCGCAAGCTTTGGCTACCGCAATCGACATGAGGCCGATGAGTCCGGCGCCGATCACTGCCACCGATTTGCCAACGATATCCCCGGAGAGGACGGTTTGAACCGCGTTGCCAAGCGGATCCTGAAGGCAAGCCAGTTCAAAGGGGAGATCCAGACGGTTATGGATCACATTGTCCGCCTTTACCAAGGCGTATTCGGCGAAGCAACCCGGTGCGGTAATGCCGAAGCTGCGTGTATTGAGGCAAACATGGGAATTGCCCGTCCGGCAGGGGCGGCATTTCCCGCACACCATGTGACCCTCAGCCGATACGTGATCCCCGATGCTGACATCTGTTACCGCGCTTCCGATCTCCACCACGATGCCGGCAAATTCATGTCCAAACACGTAGCCGGCTGTAACGGATTTTTGCGCCCATGCATCCCAGTTATATATATGTACGTCTGTACCGCAGATCGAACTGGTCATCACTTTGACCAGTACCTCATCGGGGCCAACGGCAGGAACCGGAACCTCTTTCAACACGGCTCCCGGTCCGCGGTTTTCTTTTACTAGTCCAATCATTGTTTTATGCACGAGTGCTCCCACCTTCATTTACGCCGACTAGGCGGAATATCTGAAACTTAACGCTGATGTTTGCTTCGGAAAATCACATATAAACTGGCTTGACGCTGCCCTGGGCCACTTTAATCAAGTAACTGCCATAAGCGTTGTTCATTCCTGTACCAAGCGACATCAGCTGCTCGCTGTTTATATAACCCCTGCTGAACGAAATCTCCTCCAGACACGCAACCTTCAGGCTCTGTCTCTTCTCGATGGCTTCAATATATTGGGAAGCCTCCAGCAGCGACTCATGCGTGCCCGAATCGAACCACGAGAACCCCCTTCCCAAAATTTCAACGTTCAGTTGATCCCGGTTCAAATAAGCACGGTTGACATCGGTGATTTCCAACTCCCCTCTCGCCGAAGGGGTGATCCTTTTGGCGATATCCACGACCTCCCGGTCATAGAAGTACAGGCCGGTCACCGCATAATGCGACTTCGGAAACTGTGGCTTCTCCTCGATGGAAACAGCCCTGCCCCCTTCGTTGAACTCAACGACACCAAAACGGCCCGGGTCCTGGACATAATAGCCGAAGATCGTCGCTCCCTCCTCGCGGTTCCCGGCTTGCTCCAACATCTCTGTAAGTCCATGTCCATAAAATAAATTATCGCCGAGGATGAGGGCTACCCGGTCCGCGCCAATGAAGTCCTCGCCGATAATAAAGGATTCGGCCAGTCCATTCGGCTTCTCCTGTACCGCATAGGTCAGTCGAATCCCCAGCTGTTCTCCCGTTCCGAGCAGTTCCTCGAAACGCGGCGTATCCTTCGGTGTCGAAATAATCAGAATTTCCCGTATACCGGCTAACATCAGCACGGATAGTGGGTAATAAATCATCGGCTTGTCATAGACCGGTAGCAACTGCTTGGAGATGATCCGGGTCAGCGGATAAAGCCGGGTGCCGTTGCCTCCTGCCAAAATAATTCCCTTCAAGCGACAAACATCCCCTCTCTTTTAACAGCCTTTGAATAACAGCAGACCTTGACCTTTTATTTGCTCTGTCCGGTTTGGGCAGCCTTCTCCACTTCAGTCGTTCCGGCGGTTCGCCGTGCTGGGCGGAATGCCCGGCTGGGACTGTGACTATAGCTGTATTGATGGAATAACCGCTCATAGGCATCCACAATGTGCTCCCAGCTGTATTCCATTTTGATCCGGTTTTTGGCCCTTGCTTCCCATTCCTCCACATTAGCTCCTTCATACTGATCCACTTCTTGAATCAGCGCGGTAAGCGACCCGGGATCGGATGAAAAATAAAGAGCTCCTTCCCCGCCGACCTCCCGGTTAAATATAACGTCGTACAGCAAATTAAGCTTCGTTGAAGCCAGAGCCTCGAGCAGTGACGGATTCGTTCCGCCTACTTCGTGCCCGTGGAAATATGCATATGCAAGTTCTCTGATCTTTTTTAATAGAGGGGCGTTGTACACCGTTCCAACAAATTTGATGCGGGGATCCAAATCGAACCGGCATTTCTTCAGAAGCTCGTTATAAAACGGATTCTGTTCTGCTCCGGTAATCATCACTAGATCCTTGTCGCTGCCTGAAGCCATAAACTCTCGAATGATCATTTCGTAATTGTTCTCGGGCACAAAGCGCCCGATCATTAAATAATACTGATTCGGCGTGATATGAAATTGTTCCATCCATCGAACCAGCTCCTCGTCCCCTTCACTCATGACGGAAGGAGCAACGTCCGCTCCGTACGCAATGAATGTAGTCTTCGGCTGGTACATGGCGTAATCTTCCAGAATATATTGCTCGATGCCCCGGGAATCACATACCAGCAGGTCGGAGTGCTTGACCATCAGCCTTTCAGATATTTTCCAATAGGTTTTGACTGGTAAGCTCCACTTTCCCCGCTTCCATTCATGCCCATCGGGGTTAACGAGCACAGTGACTCCCATATGCTCCAGTCTTCGTTTATAAAACGCGAACATCGGTCCAATCCGGCAGGCCAGGATATAAACGATGCTGCCCGTCAGTCGGTGCTTCCGGATGTACTCCACGCATCTCCCCAGGCTCAGCAGGTCATACAGCACAGCCCTCGCACTGCCGATGCTCGGTACTTTGACCTGAAAGCACCGTGCCTGATTATATATGAATTCCCCTTCCCGATCGGAAAGGCATGATACGTGATAGCGGATGTCCTGCGCCGTTTT
>NZ_MBRK01000001.1:1098688-1288814 GCF_002224835.1 Paenibacillus sp. SSG-1 | reverse complement strand
GACGAGGTTTTCAACCCCGCCGTAATGGGCCGGTATTCCTTTGGAACCGATAATGAACACATGGGTTGTCATCTGACCTACCTCTTTTACAAAAAAATTTATCGGGATAAAAAAAAGGACCCGCTGGGGTCCCTCTAGCATCGTCCATCCTAGAAATTTCTCGATATCTCCATGATCTGAGACCCGTATACCAGCAGCGTCATACTGGAATCAGCCGGAAAAGATACATAAGATCCCGAGCCTTTCAGCTTCACGCCAGGAATTTGGCGCGAAATTCTTAAATTACTCGTATAGGAATAAATAACGATCATCCGCGGCAGGGATTGCGACAGATTTTCTTTCGTCAACTGCGTGACAACGGTGGGTTTGCTGCACGCGAAGACCGCCAACGTCAGATTGGACAGATCAACCGCCGTTTCGTTATTGGTAAAAGCCCGATATTCCTCGGACAAGACCCCTTTTAGGGGCACGGCTGGCAAGCCCTCGGTGTTTCCGCTGAGATAGTTCGTACTGACCGGTGTATCCGAGTAGTATCCCTGATTGAGCGTTCCCTGCGGATAATTCGTAAATTGGTTGGACGTTACGCTGACGGAGGTGCATGTCGCCGGGCTGTTGATGAGTAGCGGCTGGTTTTTCCCATACTGGCTGCGGGCATTATTGCCGGTTATATTGATAAACGAGCTGTCCTTGATTTGGATAGCATATATGCCGGGGAAAAACAGGTTGTTATTCGATATATTTCCGATAAAATAGGGGCTGTTCTCAATATAGACACCGGTCGATGCAATGTCTTCACCGGATTTCCAGGTAAGGTTATTTCCGTTGATCACGCCGCCGACAATGGCGGAGAGGAATATGCCGTATTTTTGGGCCCATGCCACATTGTTGTTCGCAACGACGAGATTAAATCCGTCACGTGCGATCACCGCGCTGTCGACCGCTTCAAAGAGATGGTTTCCTTCGATAACCACCCAGTTGAAGTTTTCAATATATATATTGCTTTTCTCCATTCCAGTATGGCCGAAGAAGAAGGTGTTCCCTTTGCAAATGAGGCCGTCAATGCCTTTAGCCCAAATATGATACATATTTCCGAAAGCGCCACGGACGTTCGTTCTAGATTCATACATATTGTTGGAGAAATTCACGTCCCCCACGACATGGTTTCCACCGTCATCCGGAGGCGAATAATCCACATACAGGCCGTAATTGCAATCGATCAGTTGATTGCTCGTAATTGTGTATCGGGAGGAATGTTGGGTTTTGTTCACCTTTTCAAAATAGATCGCTTTCAGACATTGAATAAATCGGACATTGGTAATCAGCACACCGTAATACCATCTGATATTAACCCCGTTGCGGACTTTGTCCCCCAGAATGGTAATGCCGTCGATCTTCACGTTGCCAGTCCCGGTGAACCGGTCGTTTGTCGTCGGGGTCCCATACAGATTAATGCAGCCGTTAAGAGTGCCGGTGCCCGTAATATAAATATTGGACGTTCTGATCGTGATGTTGGCCTTATACACTCCATCGGGAATAAGGATCGTTCCCCCGGTCTGCGAAATGCTGCTGATCGCCTGCTGGATCGCCGGTGTGTCATCCGTCACGCCGTCGCCTTTGGCTCCGAATAGCCTGACATTGATTCCCGCCCCCAGGGAAGGATCAGCGAATGAAGCGGACAATGGCTTGCTTGGATCCCCGTTTTCTCCTCCGGACATCATAAACGCCTCCCTGATCGATGATGGTTATACCCCCTCGTTCACTAGCATTATATTGGCGGCCGGATTTCTTTGATTCGGGCAGTTTGACGCCTCCATTGGTCCATTTTGTCTGCGGTTAATGCCCCTCCTGGCAAAAACGAAGCCGAAGGCGATGATAAAAAAGGTATAAACGCAGAGGCTGTAATATTGATTCGGATTAAAATTGGCGACGATAAAATTTCCGATAAACAAACAAAGTGGAAACCACCTCTCCCCTTTATACAAGCGAAGGCTCCACAAGAAGAGCAAGACGTATGTGGTGAAAAATAGAATCCCGCCAATCGTTCCGAGTTCTACAAAGGCATTCAAAAACTGGGAGTGCAGGGCGATGTCGTTAACCCCATGATGAATCTGCATATACGGGATATATTGACCTGCGCCAAGGCCGATTCCCATGTGCTCCTTCATGATCCCAAACGCTTCGTAAAACTGGACAAAACGGTGCGATTCGGTATTGCCCCGGTCGAGAAACAAGATCTGATTCAGCTGGTCGAAATACATCTGATAGATGATCAACCCGGCCAAAGCCGCAAACATCACAATACCGAGCTTCTTCAGTAGCTGATACTGCACGCCGATTTTACCGGTAAGTAAAAAGACTAGGAACTGCACGCACACAGACAAGTAACCGATCCTTGTGAATGTAAGGAATAAAAAGAGCAGATTCAGGAGAAGTGCGGCCGCACCGAAAAACGTTCTCTTGTTCAGAAAATACATCAATAGGACCGGAAACAACACCGCTGCCAGGTTCCCTGCGCCGTTGCTTGCTCCGACAAACCCGACGACCCGCTTCGCGACCTTGACGCCTTCATAGTAATTGATCGAATCTTCGGCTGCGAACAGCAAATATGAACGGTTCGTAACATATTGAAGAATGCCGAGCAGGGAGTTGGCCAGGGAATAGACGACGATGAGCTGCAGCAGCCAAGAAGCGTTCAGCTGCATCCTTGCCAACATATACAGCAGGGATGCCATCAGGAGTATATTTACATACACATTCAGATGATACACGTACAGTCCGGATTCGTAGATTTCCGAAACAAACCCTTGGAATACGAGCACCAGCAGAAGGAGCACGATGAAGATGGATACGGTCTGCAGTCTGGCGAGGCCGGAACTATCGTTTCCCAAGCGATGAATTCGCCTGCGGAGCATGAGATGCACTATCAGGGACAAATCCGCTGCCATCAAGACGAAAAAAGTCAGATCCACGTGAACGTCACGGAAGCCTGCACTCAGTTGAATCCCGCTGACCGCGGCCAGAAGCACCATGCCGATGGCCAGTGCGATCATCCCTTTTGCCGGAATAATGTGGACCGCTACCAGAAAGCCTAATACCAGAACGGGAATGATAAGCAAGAGCACCATCATGGCAACGGTCTCGGGGCCCGAAAAGTCCGTTCCCCTTGTGCGACCCGGCTGATGTCCCCAATAAAATCAAGCAGGCATTGGGCCTGCCGGCTTCTGGAATACCTTCCCCGATCCGAAAAGTCATAGTGACCGTCGATCACTCGGTTCATCCCCGAAGCCACTGCTTCTGCATCATGGGCACAGCATTCGCCATAACGCCCGTCTACGAGGGAGATCAGCTCCGGATCCCGGGTGACCGCCAGGATAGGCTTGCATGCCCCGATATATTCGAAGGTCTTTCCCGGAATCGCATAATCACTCCCCCGAGGGTGCGTGAGGATCACGGCAATATCGGCCTCCTTCAGACGCTGGACTGCCTTCTCGTGATCCATGCTGCCGAGTACCCGGACATTCACCCCGATGCCGGTAAGGTCTACGCTATGAAGGTCCTCATACGCCTGCTGATCGAGCAGTCCGATCAAATCGAAGCGGATCCGTACGCCGGACTGCAGGTGATACGCCCGGAGACCCTCAATCAAACTTTTCAAATTTCTTCCTTTATAAATAGATCCGAGATGAACCAGACTCAATGACTCGGGCGGTCCGCTTGTAAAAGGCAAGTACCGGCAGTCTGTGAATTGCGTATCGTCAAAACCGTTTTTGATCAGCACTACTGGAATTCTGTCCGTACCGGATTGATAATGACGCACAATCCCTTGAGAGACGGCCACTACACCGTCAGCCAGCCTGGCCAGCTTCGCCTCCGCGAGGCGGTAAGTCAGGCGGGGATGGCCTTCGCCGATACTGTGATTAATAATGTCGCGAATTTCAATAATCGCCGGAACCCCGGGGCACTTGGCCTTAATGTAGTCCAGAATATAAAGACCGTAAACGTCAGGCACCGTGACAAACACCGCCTGGATCTCTTGCTGCTCCATAAGTTGGTCCAGCTGCCTGAACAAGGCGGGATTGATTCGGACGAATTTGAACCGGCTGTACCTGTAATTTCTCCAGGCCGACAATACCCACTTGTTCCGCAGCAGTTTCTCTGCCCGATCTTTCAAAGGATGCTTGCGGACGGCGTTCTCGCCGTCCTTCAATGTCTGGGTGAACGAGCTGACCGGCGATGCGTACGCCAAGTGGATATTGGAGAACCGGCTTGGCCGGGCTCCGTGCTTGCCGTCGCTGATCACGACCAGCCGGTATTGCTCTTGAAAGTGGCGCATTAGCCCCTCAAACCGGACCGACGCCACTACTGGTTCTCCCTCTGTATAATCGGAAATGACGATCATGGTGTTCTTCATCCTCTGTTTACCTCCCGCACACGTTATCCTAACAGCTGACGGTATCCTTCCACCGTTTTCTCCGCCGCCTTCTCCCAAGTATAGTGAGCAGCAATTCTACGCTGAAGCTGCTCATTTCCGGGCGATTGGAAAGCCTGCATGACGGCACGCTGAATACTCTCGACACTGCCCGGTTCACAGTAGAAGGCGTCATCCCGAAAGTATTCCCGAGTCGTTCCCCTCGTCGTCGCAACGATATTGCAACCGCTGACAGCCGCTTCCAGGGAAACAAGCCCGGGCGTGTCGTACCAGCTGGGTAGAACATGAACTTTGGCTCTTCGGTACCATGCTTTTAAATCATCATGTTCCATTTCGGGAACGATCTGCACGTTGCTGTTTCCAATGGCTTTTTTCATCGCGTCAAAATATTTCTGCTGCGTTCTGTGCGCCGTTCCTGCAAGCACCAGCTTGTAAGGAAGGCCGCGAAACGCCTTGATCAGGTTCAGCTGATTTTTGCGCGGCTCGAACCGGCCGACGCAGAGCACCAGATCCCGATCCGGCAGCGGCTCACACCAAAACAAACCGGCGTCAATGGCATTCGGCACAACCAGATATCGGATCGGTTTGCCGGGCTTCAGCACGTTCCGGATGAGCTCAATCTCGCCTTCTCCATTGGGAAGCAGAAGATCGACCTGATCGAGAATGTCCCTTTGCAGACGGGTGTATCCCCGGCGGATCAACTGCTTTGTGCCATCGTGCTTCTCGCCGTCGAGGTAGTACCTGTACAAAGCTCTGATTTTTTCCATTCCGTCGTAATCGATCAGCCGGTTGATCATCCTCCTCAATCCGAATTGGCCCTGCTTCTCAAACTCGGGGCTCCGCCAATAGATCGTAGATAGAACCGTTTTTTTGTTTTGGGCTTTGGCATTTTGCACGAACAGGCTTGTTTCCTGCGGACGGAGTAAATTGAAAATATGGACCAGGTCGTAACCCGATACGTCCACCGATGGATCGCTGTTAATATCAATCCGGATGTCCGGATATTTTCGTTCAATAAACTCTTTGGTCTTGACGATTTGGACGGTGTCCCCGCCTTTTCGGGTGAACAGATTGAATCTTGTCTGGAACAGCACCTTCACTGGCTCTTCCCCTTTCCGGGCTCTCCTCGCCCAATGGTGTCATGACGGTATACTCTCCCGGGAGTACCGGAATATTAACGACGCCGTTTACAGCCTGCACCGATGTTCCATCGGGTAGCCGCAGCCGGAAGGAAGGCAGATCCCGGGACCTGAGCGACAATGTCCGTCCCCGGTGTTCCATTTCATGCCTTAGCTTAAAACGGCCGTCCGCCATATGTTCGATGACGGAATGGTCTCTGGTATTCACGTAATCCGCCAGCTCCGAACCGGTGCAGTACCAGACATTTTTGCCCTTCAAATAGCTGAACAGCTGGATCAGGCTCGCACTGTCGTCGAAAATGTTGGGACTCTGCCGTTTACCGTCATCACGCGAAGGGGCGATATGCTCCTGGATGCTGATAACCAATTGGTGCTCCATAAGCGCATCCACGCTGCGCAGCTTCTGCCGGATATAGGTCTTCCTGAGCATACGCTTCACCGCTCCTTTAGGGGACCGGACCGATCCGAACGCACCGTTCAGCAGCGCGCCATTCACGGTGGATGGAATGTCAATAACTCCGCGGCTCCCAAAACGCTTGATATCGTAATTGGTCAGGGGATCGGGGTCCGTCCCGAAAGTCGGATCGGAGATGCCGGACTCCAATCCGCGGTTCCAGTATCTGCACCACCAGGTGAAGCCGGAGCTGTTAATACTTTCGTCGGAAAATTCGTTGCTGGTATATCCGCAGTATTTTCCCCCTAGAGGTCTTGCGCCCGCCGCATCTTCAAAGATGTGCAATCCCTCACCTATACGTTGCAGGGCCTCGTCCAGACTGCCGAAAGAAGCCCATTCCTGGCGGAAATCCGCAGCAAGCCTTCCAGGAACTCCATGAGTTGTTCCATGATATGCGAGCTCGTAGTTCGGATGGTGGTGAATGAACCTAAAAAACGCCCTGCTGTCTTCCGTCGCATTGATGGGTTCGGAAACCATGGTTAGCTGAGGTTCAATCACCATCCCCACTCTGCAGCCGACCGGAACAAAAAAGGTCACCTTGACGTCCGGATATTCGCGTAATATCCGCTCCTCCAAAAAGCGGAACGAGGATTGGTCTTCATTTCTGAAAAAACCCCAATCCTCGCCCCATTCCACTTTTCCGTTGCTATTCGTATCCACCCAGGCGTTCGCAAGATCATCAATCATGAACAATACCGGCGAAGCCGCACCGTTATACCATTTGCACAGTTCGATTCGCATCATTTTGTCTCCTTACCGATAATCCTGCGCTCCCGTTTCCCCTCGAACAAGGATTTGATTTGTTCCTTGTTGACCTGCAATAAACTAAGTGCCCTTAGCAGGCTGCTGCGCCGGTCCCGTTTGACCAAACGGTATTGGTAATGGATTCTGGCCGAGTCAGACCAATAAAATTTGTATTCCTGCACGCCATGCATAAAATCGATCTCCCTAATGCCCTCACGGGAATAATGTTTCATCATCCGGTTGACCAGGATGAGACCGGCGCCGTACTCGGCGTAAGCCTTAGAGAACGCGGTCAAATACATATATACCTTACTGTTATAGCGAACCGTCATCCAGGCCGAAGCCATGCATCCTTCCACTTCCAGATAAGAGAAGTTAACCCGGTCCGTACCCTGGTATTTTGATATGATGTCCCGATAGAAGGCCATCATCTTATTTTCATGAAACATGCTGTCCGTCCACCTCTGCTTGTGCAGCGCCGTGAAACGATCCCAGACAGCGGAATCAAACGGTACATCAATCACGATTCGTGCTTCGCGGTCCTGATGAAGTTTTCGCTCTTTCCGTTCAATCGCCTTGATTCGGCTGTTCTCCAGCTTGTGCGGGTTGTACAGTTTTAAATTGATATAAGGAGCCACGGATCTCGGCTTTATGTACAGCTCTGCCCAGTCTCCGAAAGCCTGGCCCAGCAGCCCAGCCACTGGATGATGGGCGTGAAGATTGTATAAGTCCATACAATCCCATTCGTGCCGGTGCTCCCGTAAACACTCCGATATTTCCTTCATCATCCTGGCGTAATTATACTCCTTATGTAATAGGATGCTTCCGGATTCACCGGTTCCGTGTATGATAAAGCGAAGAGATCTCATTCGCATCCCATGCCATTTTTGCCCTAGGATATACAGCGGTGCAATCGCAATGCATTGGTCCCGATCGGTTACGGCCACAATAAACAGCTCCTGATCCGGTTTGGACAAATGCCGTATGTACGCCTCCAGCCACTCCCAGGTATCATACACCTCGGCAGCTTCCATATGGTTCACGAGCTCCCGCCAGCGCCCTTCCCATGCCGGAAGCTCTTCTCTGCTTCGAATCACCTGCGTCTTCATGCTAGTTCACTCCATCTTCATTGGCTTAGTGGGCGTTTCTGATTTGCTTGACGGCCCGAAGAAGCTCCCGGTAACGTACCAGCATGCGCAGCAGCCTCGATTGGCGGCTGGACTCGTTCCACATGGCGAAGGTATAGCTGACTGAAAACTGGTTTGTCCAGCGGAATTTCCAGGGATAGGTACCGGCACCAAAGTCAATCTGGTCGGCCCGGTCATCCTCAAAGAGACTTCGGATCATTTCCATCAAAAGCACGTCGGAAATACCATGGTAATGGGAAAATTTAGGCGAATAACCGGTGTTCCATCCATACAAAACCCCTTGATATAGGTAACAGCATTTATAAATGATGATTTCACCGTCTCCCGACTCCAGGTAAAACAACAAAATGTGGTCGTTATCCTCAAATAAGCGCCGAAGAAACCGCTCCATACCTCTATCCTCGAACAGGCTGCGGCGTTCCTTCCTCCCCTTCATTTCCTGTAGATACTTTTTTTCCAATTGATGCACTTGGGCAATTTGTTCATAGATGTCCCGGGTTTGGCCACCGCTAACGCAGCGGAATCTGTATCCTGTTTCCCTGAGCAGCTTGATGCGCTTATGTTTCATTTTGGTATCGACCATTTCTTTTTCAAATTGTTCATACGAGTCAAATCCGTCGCGATTGATCCTCGAACAGGAGGTCAGATATTCGGTATATTGGCTGTACCGGTCGTGCCGCAGCAAATAGCGCAGCAGCTTGGTATCCATCTGCAAATGTGTCAGCTCGATTTTGTCCCATTTGGAGGAATGCTGCTCGATGGTACGGAACAGCTCCTTCATTAGAATGGAAGATTTAAACCGGCTGGAATCGGTGATAAAGCTGAAATAATCGCCTTTCCCCAAAAAACACAGCACGTTGCACTTAGCGATCTTTTTATCGATTTGCCGGATCATGAGAGGGGCGATCGCGACGAGCTCCCGATCCCGGTAATGACAGACGATGAACAGCTCCTTGCCTGGGTCCTGACCAAAAGTCAGCCACCACGTATAATTAAATTCAAATGTACTGTAATACGTTGCATCCGGATCAATTTTCGTCAGCTTCTCCCAATCTTCACGGAGTTTGAGAAAACCGTCCGTGTCAGTCACAATTTTGGTCATCATGTTTCAGACTGAACCCCTTCCATGATGATGGTTTCGGATCTGCGCCGTACAAACCTGCGCCAATCCCCCATCAGCTCTTTGCGGGTCATAAACTTAAAAAGCATGCTCAAAACGATGAATCCGGTAATGAGCAGCGTATTCAGCGCAATTTCAACCCAAATGGCATCCACAAACGGCATGTAGGCCCTGTAAATACCATATATTGGCAAGTAGATGATCAGGTATTTGTAGGGAAACCAGACACCGAGATGGAGCGGATAATATTTGGAACCGTAATGATGAAAAACGATGTTGGTCACCGCGTAGGAGATCACCGTTGCCAGGGCCGAGCCGTATATCCCGAACCATGGTATCAAAACGATATTGCATGCGACATTCAGTACGGCGGCCAGCATCGTGATCAAATAATTGATCCGCATTTTGTTCGCGATGTGCAGTCCAAGGGAGTAAAATGCGATGCTCCCTGACAGGAAGTAAGAAAATGAAATGATGGGAATGACATCGGCCGCCGCCTCATAATTCCCGGGGGCGACCAGTTGAACCGCCACATTGGCAAACAGGGACAGGCCGAGAACGCACAGCCAGCCGAGAAAATTATACATGCGGAACATGCCGCGAATCTTCTCCGCTCCGTCCGCCTCCTTATAAGCCCTGAATTTAAATGCCGTAAACACGGACATAAACGGATTGATAAAAACCGGGTTCATCAGCATGCCAATCTTATAGCCGATCGAGTACACCGCAACCGAAGAAAGATTCATATATCCCTTTATCAGGAACCGGTCGCTCAGTCCGAGCACCCAAGCCGAAATATCCCCAAGCAGCAGGCCGGTCCCATAATTCAGCATCCGGCGAAGCGGTTCAGGACGGAGCATAAACCGGAAACGCCGGATATTAACGCAGAATAGTACGGCGAGGACTAGCGCGTTGGCTAACAACTGCGCCCGCAAAATGCCGATCACGCCCATGTCCAGCCGAATAAACAGAAGCAAGACAAACAGCAGCGTTAAGATGAGGACTGCAAACGGAATGCTGCTTGACCGCAGCGCTTTAAACTGCATGGAGTAGTAACTGGAGTAGATCAAGTTCAGGCAGCTGAAGACCGAAATCATGACTACATAAGGAATGTACTGGCTAGCAGTGTCCGCCTGCCCGAAAATCAGGCCGGACACCCACGGGCTAACGCCCCAAGCCGCCGCGATACAGAGGCCGCCCCATAGCAACCCGAACGTAAGCGCGGTGTTCCGAAGCCCTTCTTTATCGTCGAACTCGTTAAAAAAGCGGATCATACCCGAGTGGACGCCGAGAGCGATCATTAGAGACAGCAGCAACTGCATGCTGAGGATCAAATCGTACTGGCCGTACATTTCCTGTGATAAGTGATGGGTATATAAAGGAATCAGCAGCAGATTGACGAGCTGGGTCATCAGGGAAGATGCAAAGTAGACAAACCCGCTCGACAACATTTTCCGGTTATCCGTTGACATGCGGGATCACTTGGCTTTCTTCTGGAATGTCCTTCACAATCCTTCGGTACCATTCAATCAGATCCGGGCCGTAGTCAACGGGCTTCAACTTTGCGGTCTCTTCTTTATACGACCTGTAGCGGTTCATGATATCCAGAACTTTATCCGTCAGCTCACCGACATTTCCGGAGTTGAACAGTACGGTCCCCTCCGGCCGCCTGCACACGTTACTTGCGACCGCGGGGATCTGAAACCGCAGCGCTTCGGCTATGGAAACGCCGTATCCGTCCGTAAGGGTCGGCCGGATGAATAAATGGCTTTTCTTCAAGATCGGATACAGCTCGGTTTGCTCAGCCTCATACCAGGAGAAGGAGTCGTCCAGTCCATATCCACGGACCCTGTTCCGCAATTGTTCATAGTAAAGACGCTCTTCGGCGCTCTGTCCGGCAGATCCCAGGACGGCGAACAGGCAGCGCACCGCGAGTCCCCGAGACTTCAGCTCCCGCATCACCTCGATAAGAAGATTCACGCCGTACGCATCCCCTTCGGGAAGCTGCCGAATAAATCCGTTAGCGCTGATCACAAACCCCCTACCGTCCAGGAAAGCATGCACCTCCGCGGGAATGGCCCGAGCATCCTCCTCACAGTCTTCAGGATGGATGTAAGCCGGTATCGTCTTGACTCGATCAGAATGGAATCCCTGATCCAGAAGCATCTGCGTAGTCGCTGGATTGACGCATACAATCCCGTTTAGAGACTTCAAGCTGCGAAGCAGCATGCGCCTCATGAGCGGGCTCGACTCTTTCAGCTGCTGCGCCAGGCTTTCGCCGTGAACCGTCAGCATGATTTTTTTGCCAAGCAGCCTGTATACTCCCAAGAGCAGCCGCAGGCGCTTATCAATCGTATGAAAATGAATCAAATCACCCTGGATAAAAGGAATCTGCAGCAAAAAACGTCTATAGCTCAACATCGGCACTACATTCAAGCTATCTCCCCGGTGACCGGACTCATTGTAAACAATGCACTCCATGCCCTGGCGTTGCAGCAGCCGGGACAACCTGCGGATATGGACGGAGATTCCGCCGATTGGGGGAGGCAGCGGCCCAACAATGACAATTTTCATAACGTCACCTGTCCCTCTCCGATCCGGACCTCGACATTCTTGAACTTGCCCGTTGCCGACCTTGGAATATAAGTCACGATCGAGCTTGTAAAATGCATATCCGGAGTAAACAGAGATTGAAGCTTGCCGATCATCATAGCGATGTCCGGGCGTACAGCTTCCTCGGGCAGACTCGATTCGACGAGGATCTCGATGTGGTCGTAGTTGTGCTGGATCAGCTTGCATGCGCTGAAGGTCGTCGTCCCCCTCAAGGCGATGGCCATCAGCGGAGAGGGAAGCATGTCGCCATTAGGCTTATACATGATCTCTCCCATCCTTCCGTCGATCGTATCGATCACCGGAAACAGATGATCTGCCCCGCTGCGCGGCTCTTCGATCAGCGGCGACGCCGCATCGGTCAGTTCATACCGGATGAGAGGCATCACGTCATTCAGCAGCGAGGTTCCGATGATGGCACCGTTATCCGGGTTCTGCTCTACATAGCTGTACAAGGGGAGAAAATAGTAGGCTCTCGTCTCATCCAGCCATCCGGCTAGGGCGGCCTTTTCGGTCTGACCGTAGTGGGCAAACAGCTGCGCTTCATGAAATACGTTGTGTATAAAATGAACCTGATAATCATGAACCATTTCGCAGGCGAGCAGGATGGCTTTGGGCTTCACTTCATGCTGCTTCCCAGCCTGAACGGCCAGTTTTGCAAACAAGGCGATGGCCGATGGAAAGCCATACAGGTACCGATACCCCGTATCCCGGATGGCCTGGACGATTTCCGGCACATTTCGCTCATGGATCGCCGTCGTATTGATTTTAAGCGTTCGGGAATACCTATCCAGCCGGTATACCTGATGATCCGGCAATGCTCCCCTAAACTCCACGCGTCCCTCGCCGGGCTTATAACCGACCCTTGCCCATTGAAAGCAGATGGCCGCCCATTCCCTTTGCTCCACCGTACGATTTGAATACAGCGTCAAGGAGACTCCCGTCGTCCCGCTCGTTCCAAGCTTCTTCAGCTTCCGCCCGCGGTAGCGGTTGACGATCATATCCTCTCCGTGGCTGCGGATGTCTTCCTTGCGGATCACCGGTATCCGAGCAATATCACCTGCATCTTGGAGCATGGACGGATGGAATCCCTGCTTGTCGTATAACTGCTTATAGAACACCGTCTCTTCATAGGCGAGCGTTACCATTCGCTTTAGTGTTTCCAACTGGGCGGCGCGGATCTCTCCGGGGCTCATTTGCATCGTCTGCTCGAACTTGTACAGCCACAGATGAAATTCCCTGCCGACATTCACGTATCGGTACGGTAAATAGGACAAAATGCGCTTTGCAACCTCTCTGGTCATCCCCATTGGCTATTCATTCCCCCGGTTAAAAATCCCTCTACCTCCAGTGCCATGTCCGTGGCCTGCACCTGCTGCCACAGCGGTATCGGCCAGGTTCCGCCTTTCTGGATTGCATGGGCGAATCGCTCCAACGCTTCCCGCTGTCCCTTGTCGCTGATCTTGGTCTCCAGACCTTTGGCACGGCTGCCGGCAACCACCAATTTCCGGTAGTCGTCCAAAAAAATGTTCTTCCCATCCACGTAGATGTCCATCTGTTCTTTGGCGTATTCCTTGGAACCTAATGATGTATAGGTGACGGAAGCCACGGACCCGTCGGCAAAATGAAACGTAGCCACGAAATTATCGGTATGCGAATAATAGTTCGTCGCCGGCTTCAAATGATTCACCTGGGTATCAATCACCCGACTGCCTGTCAAATAAGTAAACAAATCATAAATATGGCAGCATTCGCCCAGGTTCCGGCCGCCGCCTTCTTCCGTCTGCGTCCAATGATCCAGAGGTAAATAGCCAGCGTTCATGCGGTAATTGATTATCATCGGATTGCTCCGGTCATGAACTATTTCCTTGATGCGTGAGCCGTATTTGGAGAATCTCCGGTTAAAACCGGTCATCAAAAGCGGCGCAGATTGTCCCGCCTCTTCGTGTTCCTGATAAAACTGCTTAATGAACAGCAGCTCATCTGCCGTCAATGCCAGAGGCTTCTCTACAAACACATGCTTGCCTGCCATCAAAGCATCAAGCACCATCGGACCATGTGTGTCGTGACGGGTTGTAATCAGTACGGCGTCTATATCGGGATCTTCCAGGATCACCGGGAGACTGGTGGCTGCATAAACTGCTCCGAATTGCCTAGCCGTCGCGGCAGCGTTATGACCTGTCTGGCTCATCACTGCTTGAAGCGTAAACTGATCGGACAGCGACTTCAGATTGGGCAAATGCATGGTTTTCGCAAAGTCGCCCGCTCCTACCAGCCCCACTCGGATCCGCACTTGTTTCCGCTTCGGCGGCTGAACCTCGGGCTGGATGATCACTTTATGGATGGGCTTCATGCCGGCGGCACTTTGCGGGTATGACAGAAGTACCATCATCGGTTTGGTATTCTGCTGGATATAAGCATAAGCTTCGGGGGCTTCGTCAAGCCGGTATACCCGAGAGATCAGCGGTTTAACGTTTACTCGTTCTTCAGCCAGCAATTTCAGGTATTCGCCCATGTTGCGGTTCTCAGTCCACCTGACATAGCCGACAGGGTAATCCCTGCCTTTCTCCTCGTAGTTGTAGTCATACCTTCCGGGTCCATAGGAAGTGGAAATATAGAAGTCCAGTTCCTTTTCATAGATATCCGCACGGTTGATATGAAGACCGACATCGCCGACCACCACAACCCTTCCTTTTTTTCGGGTCATCTTGAACGCCTCCGAGAGGATCGTGTTGGATTTGGCCGCTGCCGTAATGATGACACCGTCCGCGCCGATGCCGTCTGTCAACCGGTGTACCACATCCATCGCGCTGCCCCCGGACGGATCGATTGCATCGTCCATCCCGAGCTGACGGGCGAGGGTGATCCGGCCCGGGTCCAGGTCTGTTCCAATGACGCGGCAACCGTTTGTTTTCAGAAATTGAACCGTCAGCTGGCCGAGTATACCCAGACCGATGACGACAAAGGTCTCTCCTAATGTCGGCTGAGCCCTGCGTACGCCCTGCATGGCAATAGCGCCCAGCGTAACTGTGCTTGCCTCAGCAAGGTCCAGCCCGTCCGGGACCGGCACCACCAAGTTCCTCGGCACGCGAATGACCTCCGCGTGATGGGCAAATTGCGCTCCGGCACACGCCACTCGGTCGCCTGGTCTAATATCCGTGACTTCTTCACCCACCTCAATCACTGTACCCGCGGCGGAATAACCTGTCGGTTCAGCCGTTCCGACTTTGACCTGAAGCAAGGCCCGTGTGCGAGATATTCCCTGCGCGGCAACCATCCGCATAACCTTTTTCACCTTGTCGGGCTGCTGCACCGCACGCTTCCAGAGAGGAACGCCGCTTGAACGCAGTCCGCTGATTTCGGTCCCGCTTGAAATGCAGGAGTGGTCTACCCGCACCAGGACGGTCCCTTTCAAAACCACCGGCTCCGGAATGTTCTCCACCACCGCCGCGCCCTGTCTGATTAACACTTGATTCATACTGTTCCTCCATTCTATGTCCAGCGAAACAAGGCGCGCAGTCCTTGTCCGCTTCCCCGAACGCATAATTTCAAACTTGACTCGCGTACGCCGTATCGGGGTGATACCCAGGCTTCCTGGAGCCCGGCTTCATCCGCTCCCTGTAAGATCAGTTCCAACCGGACAGCTCCGCATTGAAGCTCCCAGGTTCCTCCCATGGAAACGGCCAGAGTACCCGGCGGAAGCACAAAACAAGCCGTGTAATCCACGGCGGCTGCTGACTCTTGACCCGACAGCTCCAGCCTGTCCACGACCTCCAGCTCGCCGCTTCGCAGATAGAAATCACGCCTGTGGATCACACCGCACTTCTCTGTGTAGCCGAAGTGACTGCCAGAGAAATATTCCCCCGTGAAGGCGTCGCATTTGGCAAACGTCTGTTCGCGCATAAGAAACAGTTCGTGCTCGCCAAAGTCATTCTGTTCATGTCTTCCTACCTTTATGGTGCTGTGCATTCCGGTGCTCCGGAAAAGGTTCCGCTGATGAAAGTCCGCAGAATATACATAAGTTCCGGGATCAACGATAACATCCTGCCCTTCCACCTGAAGCTCAAAGCTCAGCTGATCATTGTGGCTGTGAGCTCCATGCCCGTGAAAGGACAGCTCGCCGCAGCGAATCAAGCAGTACGCCTTATGATTCCGCATCACATAAAATCCGCCGTGCGGGAACGCGGCCGGATCGGTATTCCGCGCGTCTAGCAACTGTACCATCGATGGTGGACCTGTCAACCATAGGGCATCCTCACACATGGAACGACCAGCCTGCCGGAAATCCTCTCGTCCGAAAAATTCGCCTGCTGCCGCGAGCAGAAAGCGAAAATCGCAACGTTCCCAACTGCCATAACGGGCCGTGATCAAATACCTTCCGTCGTCCGCATCGCCGAACATGGGTGTCCTTCCGTCCGGCTTCATCACGGACAGCATGAAATCATGCATCTCCTCGAGCCGCTTCATGAATCGGGCAGAGAAGAAAATGCCGTTGCGGGCACACCATATGGCACTGACAAGCAGCAGTTCCGCTACAAGCCGGTGGTACGAGGTAGACGCCTCATAGCTAGCACCATCCTCGTGAACCTGGACAAACATCTCCTTCTCCATTTCACGGACACCGAAATCCAGCCATTCCTTCGGTCCACTCCGGCATTTACCAGGAGCAGTGACTACAAATTCCCCGAAGTACAAACCTAATCCAATCAATCCGGCGAGATTGGACATGTAATGATTTCCCGTATGTTCATCCGTATTTTCTAAATTGTTCATAATGAACTGGCCATGCAAATACAGAGAAGCGTTAAGACGATTCCAGAATGCATTGTCAAGCAAAGGGCTATCCCGGAAGAAATAAACCGCCGAGATCCAGTTGACGGCACGAATAGCCACATCCATTGCGCATGTCCAGTTGACCGACATCGCAGGAGGGTTCTCCCGGAGCCAATCCTCTGCCTGGGCTTGAAATTCTAAGGCATACTTCTCGTTGCCGGTCAGCCAGTACGCCTTCCCGAGCGTGAAGGCATGCTGAAAACGCGAAAGCTCCCAGGGAACCTTCACGTCAGCTCTACTGAATAGATCCACAGTCCGGATCTTTTTGTAATATCGGGGCTCCCACCGGTATCCCGACTTAAAATCAACATGCCAAGGTAGGTTTGCCCCCAAATCGGTCATTCCTGAGCCCAGCAGATCAAACTGATGGGCGCAGACGATATCCGCCTGCCGTATGATTTCCGCATCCAGGCCTTCATTTCGCAGAAACGCGATATACCGATCCTTATTCATTGAATCGAACAGAAATCGACCAGCCACAGTAAATCCTTCGAAGTGGAATGGATCCAGTACAATCGGGGCGAAACGTATCCGAAGGCTCATGTACGTATTACGCGTTTCATCCAGGACTTTAGACGCCACTTTCAGTACTGCTTCATGCGGTGTCATCCGCCTGAGCTTCTTAACTTTCATAAGCAGGGAGGACATATCTACACGCCTACCTGGACACGGGGCGATTCGCTGAAGAAGCCGCGCGTATCCATTACGATTTTTTCCTGAAGCAGATTCCGATCAATCGGGTAAAAAGCATCATGGTTCACGAGAAGCAGCACGATATCCGCCTTGCGTACAGCTTCCTCAATCCCCATTAATTGGACCCCCGCCTGCTGCAGAGACTCAGGCAGAACCCGAATATGCGGCTCAACAGCAAGGAGGGTTCCGATTTCCAATTTGGACAGGTGCTCAACGATCGCAGCGGCAGGGCTCTCACGCAAATCGTCTATGTTTGCCTTGAAAGACAGTCCCAAGCAGGCAATTATCGGCGATTTGAGCCGTTTGGCCCGCTCCGCCACTTTTTCTACGACATAACCCGGCTTAAAGTCATTGACCACTCTGGCAGTATGAATGAGTTTTGCCTGCTCGGGGGCGGCATCGACAAGGAACCAAGGATCCACAGCGATACAGTGACCCCCAACTCCCGGACCAGGCTGCAAGATGTTAACTCGTGGATGATGGTTCGCAAGACGGATCAACTCCCATACGTTGATACCCAAATGGTCACAAATCAAAGAAAGCTCATTAGCAAACGCGATATTGACATCCCGGAACGAGTTTTCCGCCAGTTTGGCCATCTCAGCCGTTTTGGCATTCGTCTCCAATATTTTTCCGCTAACGAATTGTCTGTAAAAGGCTACGGCCCGTTGAGTGGATTCCAAATCAATGCCACCAATAATCCTGTCGTTCTCAACCAGCTCCCTTAGAATCTGTCCTGGCATGACCCTCTCGGGACAATGGGCTACATAAATCCGCCGGGAGGCCTGATGAACCGAACCAGATACGCTCAAATCGGTCCTTGCTTCCATTAACCATTCTGTGGCCGTCTCCGTGGTCCCAACGGGACTCGTGGATTCGAGGATTACGATATTGCCAGGACGTAAATAGGGAACAACGGCGAGGACAGCCTGCTTAACATAGGATAAATCCGGTTTCTGATTCTCCTGAAAAGGAGTCGGTACCGCCAAGATAAAGACGTCAGCTTCCTCCGGCTCCTCCGACACGTGCAGTCTTCCGCTCTGCACAGCAGCCTTCACCATAATGTCCAGATCGGGTTCCACAATATGAACCTCGCCTTGGTTGATTAGATCTATAGTCTGCCTATTTACGTCAACGCCATGAACATCGAATCCCTTAATCGCCAGCAGGCTCGCTGTCGGAAGCCCAATATAACCGAGCCCGATGACACATACCTTATTAACCATATTCGCCCCTACCTTGCTTTTATATTTGAATTAATTAGCGCTTCCTTAATTAACGGGGAATTGCATTCTTACGACCTGGGTTCAACTCTTTCCAGCTTCATGATCCGCTCCAACTCCTCAAGAAGCGGAAGTTTCAGCTCGCTCTGCTGCAAAGCAAACTGAACGGATGTCAGAATATAGCCCAGCTTTTCTCCGACATCAAACCGCTCGCCTTGAAATTCATAACCAAGGCATCCCTGCTTCGCGATCAGCTGCGAAATGGCGTCGGTTAGCTGGATTTCTCCGCCATAGCCCGCCTTCTGATATTCCAGGATACCGAATATGTCCGGTGTAAGGACGTAACGCCCCATAATCCCCAGATGAGACGGAGCTTCCCCCGGAGCCGGCTTTTCCACCACGCCGCGCAGCTCATAGGCCCGGGGGTTTGTATCCAATCTGGAGCTTGGATCAATAATGCCGTAACGCTGCGTTTGGTCGGGAGCTACCGGACCTACGCCCACTATCGGTCGTCCATATTTTTCGTACTGCTGCACAAGCTGTCCGATGCATGGAGTTTCCGCTCTAACGATGTCATCACCGAGAAGAACGGCAAAAGGCTCATTGCCGATAAAATTGCGTGCGCACCAAATTGCATGTCCCAGGCCCTTGGCCTCCTTTTGGCGGATGTAATGAATTTCAACCACCGAGGAACGCCTGACCATTTCAAGCACATCCAGTTTTCCTCTTTCAAGTAGGTTCAGCTCTAATTCGAATGAGTAGTCGAAGTGGTCCTCAATGGCCCGCTTCCCCTTGCCGGTTACAATGATGATATCTTCGATTCCTGCCTCGATCGCTTCCTCCACAATGTATTGGATGGTTGGCTTGTCGACGATCGGCAGCATCTCCTTGGGCATCGCTTTGGTCGCCGGCAGGAACCGGGTACCAAGTCCCGCCGCTGGGATAATTGCCTTCTTTACTTTTTTCATTGTACTGCCCCCATTTCTAATCCTTCTATCCCTGGTGTCATACCAGCTTCTGTCTCTCTGGATGAAAGTATGAGCTATATTGTCATTAACAACATAGCTCATACTTCGATCACGAAGCATGAATAAAATCGGGCATTTAACCCGGCCTCACGTCACACTTTCGACGATAAACGTCTAAGGTACTCTCATACCCACAGCATGACCGAGTGCCTACCATGATAAAGGTACAGTAGACATAACCTTTGGGACCGGACTCATTCAAGCCCTGGCTCAGACTTGATTTATTGGTGATAATAGCGGTACTGATTCGCTTCTGATTTGCTGTACTTTTTTTGATTTAACACGACTCCCAGAATTGACGCCTTTGCATGCTCTAACTTCTCTTTCGCTTTCTGGATATATTCCCGCTTTACTTTTCCGGCCAGAATCACGATGACGGCACCATCAGCCAAAGAAGACACAATTAATCCGTCAGCTACAGCCATCACTGGTGCGGTATCAAGCAGAATAATGTCATAGCATTCTTTCCAAGCCGCAATCACTTCCGGTAATTTGTCTGATGACAATAGCTCGGTCGGATTAGGCGGGACAGGACCTGCCGTTACGAGTGACAGGTTTTCAACCACTGTACTATGGACGATATCCCCATAAGAGCATTGGTCGGCAAGCAGATTTGATAAGCCTACACGGTTCGATAAGTTAAAAATACTATGCTGGGAAGGGTGTCTCAGATCTGCATCGATTATAAGTACGTTCTTCCCTTCCTGAGCATAAGCAACGGCCAAATTGCTGATTGTGGTCGATT
This sequence comes from Paenibacillus sp. SSG-1, assembly GCF_002224835.1. Classification (NCBI taxonomy): domain Bacteria; kingdom Bacillati; phylum Bacillota; class Bacilli; order Caryophanales; family Paenibacillaceae; genus Paenibacillus; species Paenibacillus sp. SSG-1. The sequence continues at coordinate 1,268,648 of NZ_MBRK01000001.1, read as the reverse complement.
TGCCTTCACCCGCCTGTGTTGACGTTACAGCGATAACCCGAAGATTTTGATTCCAACCAGAAAACTGGATATTAGTGCGAATGTTCCTATAACCTTCGGAAATCGAGGATCTTCGGTTTACATTCATGATCAACTTGTTCCTATTGGCTGACTGACGCATATTTTTCACCTGCCTGCTTTTTGGATCGGTCTGTGGAACGCGAACGCAAATCCTTTTTCTTCATTTTCCGGACTGAGCCCAGCGTTGTCAGTTCCAGGTACCGCTCCACATCCTCTTCGGATTTGATCGTGTCGTCCAAATATTCCAGAAACAACACAAGGCATACAGCTGCCATCAACGAAATCACGAAAGCTGTAGCGGTGTACAGTTTTACATTCGGAACCACCGGCTTAGGCGAACTTTTCGGCGCGGCGTTGTCCAGAATGGAGATGTTGTCTACCTTCATGATTAAAGGGATTTCATCCTTGAACACCCTCGATACGGCATTTACAATGTTCATCGCCTGTTCATATGAGGCGTCCCTGACTTTGAGTTCGATAATTTGGGAGTTTTGGGCGGTTTCAACACTGACCCGATCCCTCAAATCCTGGGTGGTCACGTTTAGAGAGGGGTATTGACGAACAACTTTGTCCATGACGGATGCCGATGTGATAATGACCTTATAGGAGTTGATCAGCATAATGTTAGAATTGATTTCATTAATATCGAGCGTCGGTTTTCCCTCGCTGTCCAAATTGGACTTATTGACGATCATCGTGCTGCTTGCTTCATAAACCGGCTTCATGACATAGATGCTGTAGGCACCGGTGCCGGCCGAGCACAAAACGACCACCAATACGATCAGCCAAAGACGCTTTCTTAACATTTGCAGCAGCAGCTTGAATTCCATAATCCTTCCCCCCAATTTCATCGAATGGTTGCCTCCGCTCTAGACGGTGGGCTGATGAAACGTTCCGATCTCCTTTCCGCTGATGAGCTGCACCGCATGTTCCTCCAGGCTCCTCCGAAAGCCTGCTCCACACAGCTTGTCGATGATGCCAAGCCCTTCCTGTGCGTAAAATTTCCGCCGGACCGTGTTGTGCGCATCCGTTCCTATCAAATGGACCAACCGGTGTTTGCACAAGTAAGCAGCTGTGCTCTGTACCGATTCCCCAAAAAATCCGGCAAGAGATTGGGTCGTCACCTGCAGCAGGACGCCGAAGTCCCGAATCCATCCCGCCACTTGATCGGGCTGATCGATAATCCCCAAATTCCGTTCCGGATGGGCAATGACGACCCGAAGATCGGCCCGCTTCATGAAGGCAAGAAAATCTGTAAAATACCCGGGCACCTTGCGGGAGGGAAGCTCTACGAGTAAATAGCGGCTGCCGGCAAGCGTCTGGATCCGGCCGCGCCGGAATTCGGTGGGATAACGTTCGGTAAGGTGGTACTCCTGTCCAGGGAGCACCTTCAGGGGGATCCCGGCGCGTTTGAGCCTGGCGTTAAACAGCTTCACGCGGCGGTTGATTTTTTTGGCGGAGTTCAAATAATGTCTCTCTCGGTGGTGCGGGGTGGCGATGATCGTCGTAATCCCTTCTTCCACTGCAGCCGCAGCCAAGCGAAGTGCTCCATCGATCGTTTTCGGCCCGTCGTCCACAGCCGGCAGGATATGGCAGTGTGTATCGATCATACGTATCAGCATCCATCCCTTTGATTTTTGAAAAACAGCGCAACATTATGTATCATTAAATACGGAAGCTCGACAGAATATGCACTGGTTCCGGCTTCCTGGTGTAACAGATGGTGACGAATTGCGTCTTTATTCCTGGTATTGGATTAATCTATGAATAAAGATTGACTTTCCAAGAGGAGAATGAACCTGTTTTTTTGGGTAAATCGGTTCAAAAACAGCTTGCACTATTGACGACACTGTTAATTTACGATACATTTTGTATCATGTCAAGCGTTATTTAGCAGGTCCAATTGCTCACGCATACCCGGGTATCCAAGGGGGGAAAGAAATGAATTACGGCAACCGAATATCAGAGCTTAGGGAGCAGAAGAAATTGACTCAAGAGGCATTGTCCATAACCCTTGGGATCAGCCGGGCGGCCTTGTCCCACTATGAGAAGAACCGCAGGAAACCGGATTTTGATACGCTGTCGAAACTGGCTGATTATTTTCAAGTCTCCATAGATTATTTGCTTGGACGGACAGAGGCAGCCGCGGCGGACGAAAATTCGGATACAGCCAATCCGGCTGATTAACGGACCTGATGGTAACACGAACTTTAGTCCTATCCTCTCTGACAGGCATATACACGTGACACCAAAACGTGTATAATACGATAGCAAACATATGTTTGCCTGCAATCATCCTGATGTCAGTCAGAGGAGGAGAAATGAAGGGTTCGACACATCTCGCTATAGGCGTAGTGATCGGTGCTGCCGCCGCAGCCCATTATCCGTTTACGCTGAAGCATGCAGCGATGTACATCGCGGTTTCCGCCTTATCAGCGCTCAGCGCAGACCTCGACGGCCCCAGCATGCTCAGTTCTACCCTCGGCCGGTTCTCGAAATGGCTCAGAGAATGGCTGTACTGGTCCGGGCTGCTGCTCGTGATCGTCCTGGGGTACCTGTATATTGCTAAGGGGAGCTTTTATCTCGAATATTCCATTTTGGCGCTCGTCCTGTTTCTGCTCGGACTGATCATTAAAGACGGCATGATTCGTAACGTGCTCGTCAGCCTGATTGGCTGCATATTGATTTACGCCGGAATACATAACGCCATGGTCTGGATGTCCGGACTGGGTGGATTTGTGGGTATCGCCCCTTGGCTCAAACACCGCGGCATGACCCATACCGTCTGGGCGGTTTGGCTCTGGGCATGGATCAGTTCCGGACTGGAGGCATACCTCAATCTGGAAGGGATCATGCTCGTATCCACCGCCGGGTACTTGTCCCATCTGATCGCCGATTCGATGACGCCAAGCGGTGTAAAGTGGCTGTATCCGCTCTACAGGAAATCCTTTAAACTTCCGTTTAAATAGCCTCCGCAGTTAGACGATCCAGCCTTGTACCGGAAAGCTTCTGTTTCATCAACCAAGCAGCGTCAATTTAGGCCTCATAGCCGTCATAAAGCCTCCTGTTATTTGTCCGCCTCCTGCACCTCTTTTTATGCGGGTAAGACAAATGTCACGGGAGGCTTTTGTTCTGTCGCTTGAGCCGGAAAGTGGGAATATGATGTATACGATTCCACCTTTTTCCGAATACTTTTAACTCGGAGGACTCCCGAGGCGCGATATTGTCGTGTCATGCGGGGGTTATCTTTGTCCGCGAGGCATGTTTTGGCGTAATAAGAAATGTTTATTTTTGGTTATATAAAAAGAAATAAACCCAAGAATAGAGCGAGGAGACTGGAGTCCGTGGCCAGCAAATCAATATTGGCGGTATGGGTCAGCCTCATCAGCAACGTCTTGCTGACCCTTCTCAAAATCATCGTCGGGCTGTTATTCGGCAGTAAGGTTCTCGTAGCCGACGGGATTCATAATGCAGGCGATGTCGTGGCGACGATCGCGGCACTTACCTCGGCCATGGTATCCCGCAAGCCGGCGGATGAAGATCATCCCTACGGGCATGGGAAAGCCGAAGCGATCGCATCGGGCATCGTGGCGATCATTCTCGTCATGGCGGCGCTGCTGATGGTGTATAAATCAATCGAATCGCTGTTCGTTCCTCCAGCTGAAGCCAGCTGGATCGCGCTTGCGGCCGCGCTGGTTTCCCTGATCTGGAAGCAGATCCTGTACATGTACTGCATCCGGATCGGTAAGGCCGAGAACAGCCGCAGCCTGATCGCCACGGCCTATGACCATATCGCGGACGTCTACGCTTCCGCAGCCGCGTCCATCGGGATCGGCATTTCGCTGATTGGCGAAGCCTATCATATCCCCTATACGGAATACGGCGACCCGGTGGCCGGGATTATCGTATCGTACCTGGTGATCCGGCTCGGGTACAAAATGGGACGGGAGTCCGTCGACATTCTGATGGACAAAAACATCACGAACGAGCAGCTCGCCATGCTGAGCTCGATCATCTACTCCGTTCCCAACGTGAAGCGCGTCGACAGCATTCGAGCCCGGGAGCTCGGCAACGCCATCATCGTCGACGTCAAGGTCAGCGTCCCCAACCATCTCACCGTACAGGAAGGGCATGACGTCAGCCGGGAAGTGAAAAAAACGATCATGGAGCGCATGAAGCAGGTGGCCGACGTCATGGTGCACCTGAACCCATGGTACGATGACGGACAAGAGGCTGTCCCCGCCAGGCCGAAGTAGCCTGGGGGACAGCCTCTTGGTTTGTGACAACCACGGTTCCGTCATCCCGTGCTTAATGTCCAAGCGCATGGTCGATTCGGCCATGCCCGCCGCTCCAAATCCGCTTGGACGTCCACTCGGCTTCGCCCTGCCAGAACGGATCGTTCTCCGGCAGCGCGAGAGGCAGCAGGACGGTCGCGCATAGATACAAGCTGCCCGTAGAAATATAACCCTCGCCCAGCTCCGGCTGATGACCACTGAGGCCAATGCGCAGCCAGCCTTCGGCGTCGTACGTTCCGGCCGGCTCAAAGCAGCGCTTCATGACGGCCGTCAGCGCGCCGCGCACCTGCGCCGCGTCCAGCCCTTCCGGCAGCCGCCGCTGCCAGGCCAATTGGGCCAGCAGATGGAAGGCGCCCGTCCGGTAGCTGATGGACCGGCCGACCACCGGAAAGCTGCCGTCCGGGGCGATCATGCGCTCCAGCTGCTCCGCGTAACGCTGCGCCCGGACGAGCGCAAGTCCCTTGTGCGCCTCCCAGTCCGGCTGCAGCGCGCCGGCGTGATCCAGCACGTCCAGCAGCATCGGGTGGATGACAAAGCTGTTGTAGTAGTCGGCGTGGTACGCCGGCCCGTCGCCGTACACTCCGTCACCGGCGTACCACTGTTCCAGTTGCTTCAAGGCGTAATCGATCCGCATCGGATCCCAGTCCCGGTCGCCAAACCGGGCCAGAGCCGTCTCGATGACCGCCGAGAACAGCAGCCAGTTGTTGAAGAACGGCTTGCGCGTGCGGGTCAGCTTCCAGGTGGATAGCCATCTCTGCTTTTGCTCGTCCGTTAACGGATCCCATAAAACATGGGGCGCACGGAGAAAAGCTTGGCACAAGAAGGCCGTGTCCACGATGGGCTGATGCCCTTCGCCAAAATTCAGCACGTCCGGGGAGGCCGGGTCGCTGGCCTGCTCCAGCGCTTGATGCGTCAGCCCCAGCAGCTCTGTGCGCAGCCGCTGCTCCTCCGCGCTTCCACCCTCGGCTCCGAGCCAAGGGGCGATGCCGTCCAGCAGGCGGCCAAAGGCCTCCAGATGGGTGTAAGCCTCCCGGCCATCCCCGCTGCTCTCCACCGGCATCTCTGCGCGCAGCCTTCCCTCCGCAAGCCGCGTCAGCACCGGACGCGCCCAGCGTTCCAAATGATGAAGCCAATACAGCCGCTCTTCCCTGCCAGCATGTTCTGTTCGTTCCGACATTACTCTGTCTCCTCTCCCGGCTTCACGGCCGGCCCTAAGTTGAATGAAATCGCCGCATTCGCGCAGGCTTACATAAGCCCCCTCCACTCGTTACTGGCAGCGGTTCATGAACTCCACCATGCGGGTGTATGCGATTTTTTCGTTGGCCTTTTTGGTCATGCCATGACCCTCGTCCTCGAACACGATATACTCAACGTCGCGGCCCTTGGCCTGGAGCGCTTCCACGATCTGGTCGGACTCCGCCTTGACCACCCGCGGATCGTTGGCCCCTTGAATGATCAGCATCGGGTTGACCATCTGATCCAGATACGTTATCGGCGAATCCTTGACGAACCGTTCGCGGTCGCGTTCCGGATCGCCGAGCCAGCGCTCCATGATCGACTTCCAGTGGTCCGGCACGGAATGGTAGAACGTAAACAGATTGCTTACGCCGAAAATATCCACGGCCGCCCGGAAATACTCGGGATTGCGACCGGCCAAGAGCAGGGTCATATATCCGCCGTAGCTGCCACCGACCACGAACAGCTTATCCCTTGAGGAAATGCCTTGCTCAAACATCCACTCCATCCCTGCCAGGCAGTCCTTGCGCGGCCCTTCGCCCCAGTCCTGCTCCACCAGCTTCACAAACGAGCTGCCATAGCCTGTGCTGCCGCGGAAGTTCGGGCAGAATATATTGTAGCCCTGCGCGATGATATATTGGAACATCGACCGGAACTGCTTCCGCTCCGCGGCCTGCGGCCCGCCGTGCGGCCAGAATACCGTATACCCGTTGGCCGCGTCCGCCTTCGCCCGGTACAAGAGCGCCTCGATCTTCATCCCGTCAAAAGAGGAATAGGACACCACTTCGGGCGCGGACAAATCCTCCTCGGTCAGTCCCGTCAGCACGTTTTTCGTCAGCATCGTCCACTGTCCGTCCGCGTAACGGTACACATTCAGCGGCTTGACAGCGCCGCGCGCAAGCACGTACAGGTTCCCTGACCGGGTTACGGTCAGCTGGTGTACGATATCGGCGGGCAGCGGAATCGGCGTCAGCTCGCCAGTGTCCAGCGCATACGCGTACAGCCGGTCCTCGACCCCGCGGTCCGTCACCAGATACGCCGTCCGCGATTCCCGGTGCAGACGGATCAGCTCCACACTTTCCCGCTCGATGTGCAGCCGTTGTTCAAACGTGCCGGTTGCCAGATCGAAGGAAGCCAAATAAGCAAATTCAGCATCATAATCGGTGGCAAAGACCACCTCCCCATCATTTAGAAAATGAACCTCACCGGCATTATGGACCCGCCCGGGATCCGGCGTCAGGCACTGATCCGCCTCGTCCCCTACCCAGCGTAAATAACTGACGTTGTATGTATTGGCGTAGCTCTTGGTGTATGCGAAGGTCTGCTCATCCGGGCTGACGGCTGTAAGACTGGTCGTCGTTTCTTCGCCCTGCAGGAGCAGCCGGTCCTCTCCCGTATCCAGGCGGTACACCCGGGAATTCAGAAACATCGGGTTATCCCGGGAGGTGCTGTAATACAGGCGGTTGCCATCTTCGGACAGATGGACAAAGTAATGCTTTTCATCCGGAGAACTCTCAGGAAACAGCGGCAGCGGCTGTCCGCCGTTCCACTTCAGCGCATGGAATTGGTAGTTTTCGTCGCCGTCGCGGTCAAACGCCGTCAGCAAATGCCTTCCCTCCGGGTCCGGCTTAACGAAGCTGGCCATTTGATCGTTGTACGTCAGCGGGTAAGGATACGATGTATCCCCTTTCAAATCCATGGCCCACACATTGAATTTCCCGCTCAGGCTGGCGCTGAACACAAGCCTCGACTCGTCGGCGCTCACTCCGAAGCTGCTGATGACATAGCTCTGAAAAAACTGCTCCACATCCGGTTTTGGAAATGATATCATGCCTTCGCCTCCTTTGATTAGGTGTGATTAGGCGCTTATATACTTGCTGCTGCAGTGCTGCTTCGTGTTGGCTGCGCCTGTACGCTTTCTTACCCATTATATCGAAAAAACGGCCTGCGGAAGGGCGATCATCCCTACTTTTTTTCCGCCAAAAAACCAAAAAAGCCGCACTCCCAAGGCCCATGCATCCCATTGCATTCCTTCCTTGAGCGTACAGCTTTTTCCCGTTACAGCTTTCCAGCTTCATTAAATGTTCGTATCCCTTGAATCATGCTTTACGGAGCAGTTGTCTCCCGCCAAGATGGCCCAGCATATCCTTCGTCATGGCATCCAGGTCGTAACGCGCCCGGAATCCCCATTCGGCCTTCGCCGCCGAAGCGTCGATGGAGTGCGGCCAGCTGTCTGCAATCGCCTGCCGCTTCGGATCGACATCGTAGTCCAGCGTGAAGCCTGGGATTTCTTTGCGGATCGCCGCGGCGATCGCTTCGGGATCTACGCTCATCGCCGTTACGTTAAAGGAATTGCGGTGCGTCAGCCGCGACGAGTCGGCTTCCATCAGATCAATAATGGCGGTCAGGGCGTCCGGCATGTACATCATATCCATGTTGGTGCCCTTAGCGATATAAGACGTGTACTTGCCTTGAGTGACGGCCGCATAATAAATCTCCACCGCATAATCCGTCGTTCCTCCGCCGGGAGGCGTCACATAGGAAATCAGCCCGGGAAAACGGAGGCCCCGCGTATCGAGCCCATATTTATGGAAATAGTAATCGCACAGCAGCTCACCGGACACCTTATTCACACCGTACATCGTGTTGGGGCGCTGAATCGTGTCCTGCGGCGTGTTGTCCTTCGGCGTCGACGGCCCGAACGCCCCGATGGAGCTTGGCGTAAAGAACTGGCATTTCAGCTCTCTGGCCACTTCCAGCGCATTCATCAGCCCGCCCATGTTCAGATTCCAGGCCAGGAGCGGCTTCTCCTCGGCTGTTGCCGACAGCAGCGCCGCCAAATGAATGATCGTATCGACCTGATATCGCTTGGCAATTTCGTGCATCGCCTTGTCATTGGTTACGTCCAGCAGCTCGAAAGGACCCGTCCGGGTAATTTCGTGGGCGGATGAACGCAGATCTGTCGCAACGACCGCGTCGTTGCCGTATATTTCACGCAGCTTGGCAACCAGCTCGGAGCCGATTTGCCCAAGCGCCCCTGTCACCAGAATCCTTTTCACGCGTCATTCCTCCTTGGAAAATTCACTAAAAATTTACCCGATCAGGTTCATTTCTTTGCCGACCTTTTCGTATACACCGATGACCTGCTCCAGCATTTCCTTCGTATGAGCGGCTGTCGGCATGTTGCGAATCCGGCCCGTTCCCTTCGGCACCGTAGGGAATACGATTGATTTTGCATAGACGCCTTCCTCAATCAGCCGCTTGCTGAACTGCTGCGTCTTCACTTCGTCCCCGATGATGCAAGGGGTGATCGGCGTTTCGCTGTGCCCGATGTCATATCCGAGCGCGCGCAGACCGTCTTTCAGGAAACGGCCGTTCTCCCACAGCTTGTCGATGAGATCTTTGTCGTTCATCAGAATGTCCACCGCCGCGATGCAGGCTGCAATGACCGCCGGCGGCTGGGAGGTCGAGAACAGGAACGGACGGCTTCTCAGCTTCAGCCACTCGATCAGCTGCTTCGAACCGGCGACATAGCCCCCTACAACGCCAATCGCTTTCGATAACGTACCGATTTGAAAATCGATCCGGTCGGACAGGCCGAAATGCTTGACGGTTCCCGCTCCTTCGCCCAAAACGCCGGAGCCGTGAGCATCGTCAACATACGTAATGAGGTCGAATTCCTCGGCAATCTTTACGATTTCCGGCAGCTTGGCGATATCGCCGTCCATCGAGAACACGCCGTCCGTGATCACCATAATTTTGTTGTACAAGCCGGATTCCTTGGCTGCTTTCGCCTGGCTTCTCAGATCTTCCATGTCCGAATGCTTGTAGCGGATCACTTTCGCCTTCGAAAGACGGCAGCCGTCGATAATGGAAGCGTGGTTCAGCTCATCGGACAAGATGGCGTCGTTTGCGTCCATTACCGCAGAAATGGCGGCCATGTTGCAGTTAAAGCCCGATTGGTACACGATGACGGCTTCCGTGTGCTTGAACCCGGCCAGCTTCTCCTCCAGCTGGTTATGCAAATCCAGCGTTCCGTTGATCGTTCTGACGGCGCCGGCACCCGCACCGTGCGTCTTGGCTGCCTGCACCGCCGCGTCGACCAGCCGGGAATCGGTGGCAAGACCCAGGTAGTTGTTGGAGGAAAGGTTAATCAAGGACTTTCCGTCAATTTGGATCACCGGGCCGTTCGGTCCCTGCACCGTATCAATCACGTTATACAATCCCTTGGCTTTCAGATCCTCAATGTTCGTGCTTAGAAACAAGTCCAATGCCTGACTTGCCATATCAATCCCTCCTCAATATACATATGTCCTCTCATGATAGACATTTAAAATCCGTTATATCCCTTGTCATTAAAGGATTTATTTAATTTTTAATGTATCACCTTTTATTCGATTTGTACATCCACTGAGGACAAAAATATTTTGGATTTTTTACGGGGCACAGCACCTTCCGGGCTGATGAACAGCGGAAATGAAAAACAACTAAACCCGAGGCATTCGGAGTTTAGTTGTTTTCTGGGCGTGCCGTTCCACTGGCAAACAGGACAGCGACGTCTTGTTTGCGCCCGCTCGCTTCATCGCCCTATTTCGGCTGCTCGGCCGTTTGCTTCCTGGTCGTCCATGCTTTTGCAAATTCATTCAAATCGATCGATTTTCCTTGATGAAGCCGCGATTCCTCTGCCGCAAACGCCATCAGATGGCTGCGCACCGATGCGCTTGCCGACGTCAGGCTTTCCTGGCCGTTGTAGCCGCGGACTTCCTTAAGGAAGCTGCGGACGATGCCGCTGTCCCCGCCGCCGTGGCCGCTCGCCTGGGACGGGATGGCGATTTCCGTCTGCTGATGGGTCAGAAAATCGAATACGGTGACCTTTCCTTCCTCGCCGCGAAGCTCGCCGCGCGTGCCCATGATCTGAATCCGGCGCTCCTGTTCAAAGGTAAAGCCGCACATGCTGAACATCGCCGTAGCTCCGCCTTCAAATTCCATGTTGACCACCTGGTGGTCAACGACGTTGTTGTCGCTGCGGTAGACGCAGCGGCCGTAGTCCGTCTCGCGCAGGCCCTGGATGATTCTCGCCTTCGTCAGCTCCGGCGTGAAATGTCCAGCCCAGCCTTTGTATTGGTCGCTGAGGTAGAACCTCGGCGCTGAATACGGGCAGTCCGGCTCGACGGCACAGTCCAAGCAGCGATCCGCTGAGCCTTCCGGCGCACGGCCTTCATGGAAGTGCATCAGCGAGCCGTACGAGCTCACCCGCATGCATTGTTTATCCATAAGCCAGGACAGCACATCCATGTCGTGGCAGGATTTGGCCAGAATCATCGGGCTGGCCTTGTCCGAGTGATTCCAGTTGCCGCGGACGAAGCTGTGGGCGATATGCCAGTAGCCCACGTTCTCGTTCAGCTGGATCGACGCGATTTCGCCGATCGCCCCGCTGTCGATCACCCGCTTGATCGTGCTCCAGAACGGCGTGTACCGCAGTACATGGCAGATCGTCAACAGCCGGTCATGGTCCCTGGCCGCCTGCTCCATGTCCAGGCATTCGCCGGGATCCGGGGACATCGGCTTCTCCAGCAGGACATGATACTTTTGCCTCAATGCCTGCATGGTGGGGCCGTAATGCATCCGGTCCTGCGTGCAGATGACGGCGATGTCCGCCATCCGCTCCGCGGCGAGCAGCGGCTCCCAGGATTCGTAGCACTGCTCCGGCTCAATGCCGTGCTTCTCGGCAAAACGGAGCCGCCGCACCGGGTCCGCCTCGGCCACGGCCACGAATTCCAGCTCATGCGGATAGTCCAGCGCGTATGGGGCATAACCTCCGGCTCCGCGGGCGCCAGCGCCGATCAGAATCGCTTTCAGTTGCGTCATATCTTGTTCGCTCCTTTGAAGTCTCTATATAAGTTGAACAATTGAACTGGGTTCAACCTATACATTGCAATTATTTGGAATAACGGTCCGCCGCCGACTGATAGATGGCGATGTAGCGGTCCAGGCCCATTTTTTGCAGCGTGGACACGTACGCATCCCACTCGTCAAAGGAGGCGTTGCCGGATATGAATTTGTCGCGCATTTCGTCGACATAGGTCGTAATATCCGTCTGGATGCCCGTCAGGTCGGCCTGCTCCTCAGCAGTGAAGTTGAACGGCGGCCAGATTTGATCCTGCGGAACGACATGTGACTCCGCTTTTTTGGCATTGTCCACGGACGTCGGCAGTCCTTCGGCTCCTTTGAAGTACTTCTGAGTGACGAAGCCGGGATAATAACCGCCTGGCCAAATCAGGTACTGCCCCACCGCCTGGTCCAGATTCAGGCCGTTCGGGTTGTTTTTGATGTCGTCTACGTAATCCACGCTGCCGTCCGCGTTTTCTTTATAGGTCTCATCTTTCCAGCCCATGAAGAACATCTTGATGCCTTCGTCGCCGTAAAAATAGTCCATCCAGCGCATCAACGCCTCCGGATTTTTCGCTTTATCGGTCAGTACAAACATCCCGATGTTGCCGAGCGGCGATCCGGTCGCGCTGAACATTTGGTCGCCATGCGGCCCTTTAAGCACCGGCAGCCCGACATAGCCCTTCTGGTTGTAAATCGCCACCGGGTCAACGTTATCCACTACCCCGATCAGCCCTTCCATCCCTTTTGCATCGACTTCGGTGCTCTTGACCGACATGATGTCCTGTTCCAGCAGGCCGTCCTTGTAGAGCTTGTTGACGTACTGCAGCAGCTCTTTGTAGCGCGGATCGGTCGGGATAAATCGGACTTTGCCGCTGTCTGGATCGGTATCGACATAAATATTTGACGTTCCGTGGTTGTTCAGGCCGAAAGAGCCGCGCAGGTAGTTGACCAGGCCAGCCGCTCCGACCGCACCCCATGCGATTTCGTCCTTCTGTCCGTTACCGTTCGGATCATTCTCCTTAAACGCCTTCAGCATGTTATAAAACTCATCCAGCGTCTGCGGCTCCTTCAAGCCCAGCTTGGTGAGCCACTCGCTTTTCACCCATGGCGTCCCGTACAGCACGGACTTGAATTCCGGATCGTACAGCGTCGGCAGACCGTAAATGTTGCCGTCCGGCATCGTGATGCCTTTTTCGATGATCGGGTACTTCTCCATCAGCGCTTTAAAGTTGGGCGCATATTTGTCGATCAGGTCGTTCAGCGGAAGAAATGCGCCCTGTTTGCCGTATTTGAGCAGGTCGGCCCGGGGAAACGCGGAAGCGTAGAACATTTCCGGGTAATCGCCGCCAGCCAGCAGCAGATTGCGCTTCTCCGCCAGATTATCCTTCTGGACCGTGTCCCACTGGACGTGAATGTTGGTCATTTTCTCGTATTCCTGCCACAGCTTGATGTTGTTCCAGTCGGCATTGGCGAAAAACTTGCCGGCAAAAGCGTTCACCGTCAGCTTGTCGGTTACAATCGGCATCCCGGTCTCATTAACCTGTCCCCCGGCCGATCCCCCGCCCTTCGATTCCGCGGCTGCGCCGCCTTCCTTGTCCCCCGAGCTGCAGCCCGCCGCCAGCGATACCGTCAGCACGCAGGTCAGCAGCAGACTCCCCCATTGCTTCAGCTTCATCCAAGATTCCTCCCTTTGTTCTGATTCCAACCACGATTCCATCATTTATCCATGCAAGGAATTATCCTTTGATGGCTCCGATCATGACGCCTTTGACAAAATAACGCTGCAAAAAAGGGTACAGCACGAGCACCGGAATGTTGGCCACCACCAGCACGGCGTATTTGATGCCTTCCACCTCGCGCTGCTGCTTGATCGCCGATTCGGTCGACATTTTGACCATGTCGTTCGTCTGCCCCTGGATCAAAATTTCGCGGAGCACCAGCTGCAGCGGGAACTTGTCCTTGTCCGTCAGGTAGAGCAGCGCGTTAAAAAACGCGTTCCAATGGCCAACCGCATAAAACAAGATCGTAACCGCGATGATCGGCATCGAGAGCGGCAGTATAATGCGCGTCAGAATCTGAATGTTGGAGCAGCCGTCGATCGTCGCCGCCTCCTGCAGCTCATGCGGGATGGACTGCTGGAAGAAGGTCCGCATAATGATGATGTTCCAAATGGAGACGGCGTTCGGAATGATCATGACCCAGAGGGTGTTCAGCATGCCGAGGTTTTTGATCAGCAGGTATGTAGGGATCAGGCCGCCGCTGAAAAACATCGTGAACACCAGCAGCGCCATAATGCCGTTTCGTCCCACAAAGTCTCGCCGGGACAACGGATAGGCCGCCAAAATCGTCATGACGAGATTGATCGCCGTCCCCAGCGTCGTGTAAATAAGCGTGTTGGTAAAGCCGCTGATGATGTCCTTGTTCTGGAAAATTTTCTCGTATGAGTTCAGGTTGATGCCCTTGGGCCACAGCAGCATTTCGCCGCGCAGCACCGTCTGCGGGTCGCTGAACGAAGCGCTGAGCACAAACACGAGCGGGTACAGCACCACCAGCGTAACCAGGATCAGAACGACGTAGTTGATGAAGTTAAAAATGCGGTCTCCCTTGGATTCGATAAGCATGCCTCATGCCTCCCCTACCATAGACTTGTCTCGCTGATGCGCCGGGAAATCTGATTCACGACGACCAGCAGCACGAAGTTGATGACGGAATTGAACAAACCGATCGCGGCGGAAAAGCTGTATTCGGCATTCTGGATCCCGCTGCGGTACACATAGGTGGCGATGATGTCGGAGGACTCCAGATTCAGATTGTTCTGCATCAGCAGCACCTTCTCAAACCCGACGCCCATGATGCTGCCGATGTTCAAAATGAGCAGGATGACGATCGTCGGCATAATGCCGGGGATGTTGATATGCCAGATCCGCTGGAGCCGGGTGGCGCCATCGACGCGGGCCGCTTCATGCAGCTGGTTGTCAATCCCGGCCAGGGCGGCCAAATAAATGATCGAGCTCCAGCCCATCGTCTGCCATACGTCGGAGAGCACATACAGCGATTTGAACCAGGCGGGCTCGGTCATGAAATTGATCGACTGGCCCCCGAACAGCTGAATGGCATGGTTGACCATCCCGTAGCGCGGCGACAGAAAAATCATCATCATGCCGACGACGACGACGGTAGACAGGAAATGCGGCGCGTAGGTAACGGTCTGTACGAATTTTTTGAATTTCTCGGCCCTTACCTCGTTCATCAGGAGAGCGAGGATGATCGGGATCGGAAAACCGACGGCCAGGCTGTACAGGCCGATGCCCAGCGTATTTTTCATCAGCCGCCAGAAAAAGTAGCTGTGAAAGAAACGCTCAAAGTGGTCAAAACCGACCCATGGGCTGCCCCAAATGCCTTTGGTCGCAATAAAGTCCTTGAAGGCGATTTGGATGCCGTACATCGGAACGTATTGGAACAGGATGTAATAAGCGATCACCGGGGAAATCAGCAAATAGAGCTGCCAGTTCCGGTAGATCCGGTTCCACTTCAACGCCTTGCGTTTTTTGCCGGCTGCCGCCTGCACGGCGGGTTGTACTTGAATGTCAGCCATACGACATCACCTCGAATGAAGGATAGGATAAGCGCAAACCCTGTCATGACTGGGGATCGCAAACAAACGGCCCCGTTTATATGTAATATAAAATGACATAACAACAATGGGAACTGAGTTTGGAGATGTGTCGCTTACTGGAATAGAGTGGTTTGGATTATTTTTGGATAAAAATTCGGATTTTATTTGGATTAATTTTGGATATAAACAATCATCTATAGGACAAAACCGGGATATCCCGGGAAGTTATCGTTAATGGGAGGAATGACCTCATTTTCATAATTCCTTTATTTAAAGTAAATGAAAACGCAATCATATAGCATATGGTTCGCGGAAAATTTGGATATCGATTACTCCAAAAGGATGAAAACCAATCCAAATGTTGTTTAATTTTTCCTCATCATAATATAGCTTTTTGGGGATGTCAAACATTATTTTGGATTGTTTTGGTTTCAAAACCGCTCAAATTTTGCTTAAAAATGCAAAAAAGCATCCGCCGGAACCTGCTCCCAGCCGATGCTGCTCACAAAAACGCGTTATTATTATGTAACATTATCGAACATAAAAAGTCATTTTCTGCTATAACTGGACGACTCTCTGACGATCAATGAACAGGACAGCAAAATCTTGGTCCCTGCCGGATAGTGCCCGTCCAAATAGTCGACAATCGATTTGGCGGCAACCCGGCCGATTTCGTGCTTGGGCACCGAAACTGAAGTTAACGGAGGCGTTGTATATTGGGCGACATCAATATTGTCCATGCCTACGATAGCGATATCCTGCGGGATCCGGCCTTCACGCTCCACAACGGCCCGCATCGCCGGGATCGCCAGCATGTCGCTGGCGCAGAAGATCGCCGTCGGCCATTCCGCTTTCGGAAGCCGGCTCAGCAAATCGCTCACCCCGCTGTAGCTGCGGTCCACGTTCCAGTCCGTATTGATCAGCCAGTCCTGGCGCAGGGCAAGTCCCTCCTCCAGCATGGCGAATTTATACCCGACAAAACGCTCCTCGCTCTCCATCTGCCTGGAATAGGCAGGACCACCAACAAATCCGATCCGCGTATGTCCCTGTTCGATCAAGTGGCGCACGGCCGCCCGTGAGGAGAAGATCCGGTCACAGTCCACGACAGGCACCGACAGTCTATCGTCGTTCAGGCTCACACCCAGGATGGCGATCCCTTCCTTCTGAATCAGCCCGAACAGCTCCTCGTCATACCAGCTGATGGCCACGACGCCCTGCGCCCCGGTTTCCCTCAGCATCTGCTTCAGCCTCTCGGCATCTGACATTTCCTCCGATGTGCGGACCATCGCCGGCGGCTGTCCCATCTCTTCCATCTTTTCATGGAAGCCGGCCAGCACCTTGGAGAAATACGGATGATCGTCCATCAGATGCTGGGGAACGATACAGGCGATCCGCTTGGTCTCGACAACCTGCTGCGGCGCGCCTTTCTGCGATCCGTGCCATTTGTACCCCAGCTCTTGGGCCGCTTCCCGGATTTTCTGCTTCGTTTCCTCACTGACCGGCCGGCTGGTGTCATTGCTGATCGCCCGGGAGACGGTGGAAATGGACACGCCCACCCGTTCGGCGATATCTTTTAGCTTCGCCAATCCAAGTCCCTCCTCTGCAAATTTTGGCTCCAAATTTTACAACTGCAAACTGATCATATCATAAACCTGCAAATGCGTGGCGTCAAAATTCTACGCGGCGGTGGCTCCCCCAAAAATGAACCAAATGCAAAAAAGCTGTTCCGAAAAACGGATGAATCCGCTTCGAGAACAGCCCGTAATGCCGCTACCTGTCGTAGGTGACCACATAATTTTGAAGGCCGGTATGATAGTAACCGATGCTGTATTCGATCACCTGGCCCAGCTCGTCATAGGAGTAACGCAGCCTTTTGAGAACCGGGGTACCCCCGTCCAGGCCGAGCGTCTTCTGCACATGTTCCGGCGGGACGGCCACCGTAAACTCATCCCGCAAATTGCCGAGGGGAATATCCCGCCCTTCGAGCCATTCGTACAGGGACATAGCGTTTAGATCGTCCATATCCACCTCGCCGGCATCCGGGGTCACATAATGCGTGTAATAAATGTACGGCCGGTCATCCAGGAAATACACCCGTTCCAGCAGCAGGCTGGTCTCTCCCAGCAGCCGCCAAGCTTCCGACGATTCGTCATTGGTCACGCGCTTGACCTGAAGCCACAGCTTCCGGATCTGATGCCCTTCCTCCACCAGCACTTCCGTGAAATGCTTCCACTTGGCCAGCTTGGATACCGAGGTATTGCGGATCACCTTCGTCCCCCGGCCGCTGCCCTTCTCCAGAAAGCCCTCGCTGACCAGCTCCGAAACGGCGGCCCGGATCGTAATTTTGCTGACCGCAAATTCCTTCTCCAGCTGCGGCTCCGAAGGGATATTTTCGCCTTTGGGGTACACGCCGTGCAAAATCCGTTCCTTCAAAATATGCTTGATTTGTATGTACAACGGCCTATCTTTGCGGGATAAGCTCACAGCAGCTCCACTACCTTTCTACGTCACCTGCGGATGCCGTCATCGCCTTGAGAATGTCCTGTGCGGTGGACATCGGCGTATCGCCCGCCACCGTATGGGCCAGCATGCCGGCGGCCGCCGCATAACGCACCGTCGTCTCCGGCGGCAGGCCTTCCAGCTCGCCATGGATGATTCCGCTGGCAAAAGCATCTCCTGCCCCTATTCTATCATAGACGGCGAACGTCAGCAGGTCCGAATACGCAAATTGTCCGCTGGTGAACATAAATCCTTGCAGCGAATGGGAATTGTCACCGTTCACGAAGCGGTGGGTCCCGGCGACGGTGCGAATCCCGAACGTCCGCGCGGCCTGCGGGATCAGCTCTTCCAGCTGCTCCCGGCGGGTTTCCTTCTCCGTACGGAAGCCAAGCGTCAGCATGGCGTCCCGCTCGTTCATCAGGACGACGTCCGCCAGGCGGAGCATCTCTTCATAATGCGGCCTTGCCCGGTCATATCCGTCTTCCCCCCACAGGGATGGACGGTAGTTGCAGTCAAATATGACCGTGCCGCCCTGCTGCTTCACCGCCCGGGCGAGCGCCTTCATATGGGCGCGCACCCCGTCGTTCATAGCCAGGGCGATCCCGCAGAAGTGAACGGCGTCCACCCGGCCCGCAATGCCGGTGAAGTCGTACGTTCCCTCCGGAGCGGTGTTAAAGCTGCTCTCCAGCCGGTTCGTATATGTGACCCGGCTCGGGCGGACGCCGAAGCCGTTCTCGAGAAAGTACATCCCGAGGTACTTTCCGCCGCGGCCGGCAAAGGAGAGGTCGATGCCGAGCTTACGGAGATAGGCTGCCGCCGCATCGCCCAGCGGATTGTCCGGCAGGCGGGTCACGAGCATCCCTTCGTGGCCCATGCGTGACAGTGCGGAAGCCACGTTGACTCCTGTGCCGGAGAACGTGTAATGCAGCGTCCCGGACTGGGACAGCAGTTCAACCCCCGGAACCGTCAGGCGCATCATCACTTCCCCGAAAGCCGCGATGCGCTTAGGCATAATCGTCCGCCAGCTTCTTCATGATTCCGGTCAGCGTCCGGACGTGCATGATGTTGGTATTGCCCGTATCTTTGTCGATGATGGAAGAATACACATGCGGAATAACCTGAGGCACACCGCCTTCCAGCGCGATGCGGAGAATGGCTTCGAAATTGTCCATGTCGATGCCGCCGGTCGGCTCCAGGGCAAAGCCTTCCGCAGCGCATGCCTTCACGACTTCACGGTACTCATCCTCGCGCGAAAGCCCCTGCATCGGGAAATACTTGAGCGCATTCCCGCCCATATCGCGCACCAGCGCAATCGCTGCCGCTACAGGAATGATGGCAGGATCGGACTGCGCCGCGCTGAATGGGCCGGTCGAAATGTTAACATAGCCCGGACGGCCGCATGGCGATACAAGGCTGTTGATCCAGCTGTCCTTCGCCCCGAGGTTCGCCCGGGTCGCGCCGACCGCCGGGAAAACCTGATTGATGTGGCTTCCGGGGTAATGCTTGGCGATTTCCGCCACCACTGCGGCCTGGCGGTTGTCCCCGGCCCCAAGCCCGATCGACACCGCCTCGTCGATCGCCTCGCCGTACTGCTTCATCGCCGCCACAGCTTCTTCCACGCTGGCGTAGTCCTTCGACAGGACGCCGACAAGCACATGGCCTTCGGCCGCTTCAAAAATCTCCTTGGCGTTCGCGATATCCTTCGCCAGCACGTTCAGGGCGACGCGGCCCTTATACCATCTCTTCTCTATGTGGGACATATTATTTTCCTCCTGTCAATTCACGGATTCGCGATTCAATCACCGTCATGTCATCGCCCATCAACGGCCTTGGATCGATGTCAAAATACCCCTGTCTTACGCCGTAATCCCGGGTATATATCGCAATGGCGCCCTGTCTCAAGCCGTCGTTCACATCCTTGGCGGTCGTTCCCGCCTGCTGCGGATCGATCTGCACCCGCGCCCGGTAAATGGCCCGGCCGGCCTCATCCTGCACGATCGTTACCCGGACCCCGGGAATGTCGTTCAGCGGCATCAGCGCCTGCAGCGATGCCTTCTCCTCCTCGCTCCGATCGACTTTGACCATATATTCGTCCAGCGCCTGCAGCAGGCCGAACGACGTTTCCTTGCCCACCTTCATGCTTCGTCCGATACCATGCAGCTGGACCTTCACCCACTCGATATATTCCCGTTTGCCCGCCACAATGCCGGAGGTCGGTCCTTCGATCGCCTTGGAGCCGCTGTAGATGGCCAGATCCGAGCACTTCACGTACTTCTGGAGGTCTTCTTCCGCCGCAGCGTCGACGATCAGCGGTACGCCTACCCGCTTGGCAGCTTCCCACGCTTCTTCAACGGAGATCATGTTCTTTTGTACGGCATGATGTGATTTCACGTACAAGATGGCAGCCGTCTTGTCTGTGACCGCGTCTTCGATATGCTCCGTGCGCCCCTCATTGGCATATCCGACCTCGACCAGCTTTCCGCCGCCGAGGTAGACCATCGTTTCCACCGGAGCGCCGTACTGCACGTTATGACCTTTAAGAATGATAATTTCGTTTTTCGCGATCGGCTCTTTATGCAGCTGTTCGCTCCGGCGGCGGTTTCCCTGCGTAACGATACCGGCCACCGACAAGGCGATGCCGCTGGACGCCGAGTTGACGATGACCGCCGCCTCCGAGCCGAGAACTCCGGCAATGTAATCGCCCGCCTTATCCACCAGGTCGGCGATTTCCACATAGCTCTGCCCGCCCTGCTTCATCGCTTCCATGACCGTGTCCGTCGGCGCGGAAACGCCGAGAATGCTCATCCGTCCGCTGGCATTGATGACCCGCTTGAGCCCATACTTAGAAAACAATGAATTCCCCATGAATGACCACTCCTTTGGTAGTAATGACTTGCCCGGCCGTTCTGTGCACACCCTCGGAATCTACAAGCTGCGCGGATTCGCCGCTCACCGTAAAGAGGCTCAAATTCGCCGCATCCCCGACCTGTATCCGCCCGAGCTCGGGTCTGCCAAGCCACTGCGCCGCACGGACCGTGACTCTGCTGATCGTTTCCTCTAGAGAATACCCCAGGCTGAGGAACTTGGAAAGTACATTTGCCAAGCTGTACACGGGACCGTTCAGCCGGTTGCCCCGGTAAATATCCGTACTGATCGTATCCGGATGAATGCCGTGCCGTTTCGCGTCTTCAGCCACCCGGAAGGAAAAGCTTGCCGTCCCATGCCCAACGTCCAGATGGACGCCGCGCCGCACGGCATCGGTGAGCACTTTCAGCGGACGGCCGTCTGCATCAAACAGATTGTTGCTCTTGCCGTTTAAATAGTGTGTGATGATGTCGCCCTTCTCCAGAAGGGGAATCACGTCCCGGATATCCGGCGGCGCCGAACCGATATGCACCATCAGCGGCAGGCCGGTATCGGCCGACAAACCCCGGGCAAGGCGCAGCGGCTCGAGCCCGCTCTCCTTGACGACGCTCCGGCTGATGCGCGCCTTCAGCCCAACGATCAGCTCCGGATACGTCTGCGCCGCCTCGATCGCTTTGCCGCGGTCGATCCATTCCAGCCGGGACAGCTCATCCACCCGTTGCAAGCCGATCCGCGAAATGTTCATGAAGGCGAGCAGATTCGTCTTGGCTGCACGTCCGCTGGCGGCCAGATCGGCAATCCGGTCGGCCCCGCAGCTTCCCGCGTCGACGATCGTCGTGACGCCCTGCTTGACGCCGATTTCGTCAATGTCATCGCCGTAAGGGTCAAATTCGGGAAAGGCGTGGACGTGCATATCGATCCAGCCGCTCGACACGTAAGTGCCCCGGCCGTCCCATACGGCGTCGCCCTTCCCCTCGCCGGCAGCCGTTATGCCGGAGATGACACCCTTGGTTATGACGATGTCGATTTCTTCTCCGCTCACAAGCTTCACTTGGCGGAGTACGGTCGTTTGCTCCATGTCATCACCTGTCTTTTTATTATAACGTTATAATGTTTAAGATAGCACGGAACTACCCGCAAGTAAATATAACGTTATAATGTTTCAAGGAAGCAGCGTTATCAAAAAATCAGAATGAAAGGTTATAGTTCCGCAG
This sequence comes from Paenibacillus sp. SSG-1, assembly GCF_002224835.1. Classification (NCBI taxonomy): domain Bacteria; kingdom Bacillati; phylum Bacillota; class Bacilli; order Caryophanales; family Paenibacillaceae; genus Paenibacillus; species Paenibacillus sp. SSG-1. Next base: position 1,246,971 of record NZ_MBRK01000001.1, on the reverse strand, counting down.
CCCGCCGTCATAGATAATAGGATTAGACATACGACGATCGATGACGTGCATTCTAAGAAGCAGCCCCCGATATGTAGGTATTTTTTATTACTATACAAGGTAGCCAGTCATAAAACGAAGCAATTCCGATGAAACCGCCGTAATAAACTCCGTACGATACGGAAAGGGGTAACGGCCATGAAGCTGACCTTGGTAAGACTTACCGCCTACGGGCTGGATTTTATTATGCTTGCGCTTGTGCTCGTCGGTCTGCAGCTGGCGGCCTATCATCTGACCGGGGGATTCCCGTTTGACAGACTGGACAAGGGCTATCAGATCGAATGCTGGGTGCTCGCCACGATGTCCTTCCCCGTCTGGTTGTATTTTATCGTGTCGGAGTATTTTTTTGGCGCGACGTTAGGCAAAAAGCTGCTGCGGCTCTCGGTGACCCGCAGGGACGGAGGGCGTATTTCCTTCATCCAGGCCGCCGGCCGGACCTGCCTCAAGCTGCTGCCGTGGGAGCTGACCCATCTGATCGTCTTGGTGCCGGACCCATGGTGGAGCATCCAGGAGCCGCCGTATCCCGCATTGGTTCTGATTCCGAACGGGATGTTGCTGCTGTACATCTTGTTCCTGCTGTTTAACCGGGGAAAGCGCTCGCTTCATGATATTCCCGCAGGCACTTCCGTCCGCCACCGATGATAGAACTGCACGGCTCCACCGAATCGTTAATAATCTCAAAAAAAAAAACGGACCACGCCCATCGGCATGATCCGTCTTCCTTAATCGTTATATTTTTGCCGGCGTGCCTGCAATCGTTCGGCCCACTTGCGTCAAGATGTCGGACATGGACCGCTCGTCGTGCACATCATAATCCTCGATGTTCAGGCGCAGCACCGGGCAGGCATGAAATCCGTTAATCCAGTCGGTATATCGTTCATGCATTTCCTCCCAATAAGACACGTCGGTCTGGATTTCCATCTCGCGGCCGCGTTCCCGGATTCGGGACAGAATGGACGGCAGGCTCCCTTCGATATAAATCAGGACGTCCGGATGCGGAAAATAAGGCGTCATTACCATCGCCTCGAAGAGGCTGGTATATGTACGGAAGTCCGTTTCCGACATCGTCCCTTTATCCGCATGCATTTTGGCGAAAATCCCGGTATCCTCATAGATGGAACGGTCCTGGATAAAGCCACCGCCGAGTTCGAACATGCGCTTCTGCTCTTTAAACCGCTCGGCCAGGAAATAGATTTGAAGATGGAAACTCCAGCGCTCAAAATCGTGATAGAACTTCTCCAGGTATGGATTGTCGTCCACCTGCTCCAGCGAGGTTTTAAAGCCGAGCGAACCGGCCAGCGCCGCCGTCAGCGTCGATTTGCCGACACCCACCGTGCCCGCCACCGTAATGACCGCATTATCCGGGATATTATATGGATTCATACACAAGCTCCTTTATTTGCGAGGCTATCGTTTCAAATTGTTCCTCATTCTTGACGAAATCAACTTCGTCCCCATTAATCGTCAGCAGTACCGTCGATGTGCCGTCTGTGCCGTCACTGAGCTTGCCCATCGCGGCATCATAGTCCTCGATCAGCTGTTTGAGATAGGCGGGATCCATTCCTTCTTCAAAAGGGCGGCCCCGCCGGGCGATCCGTTGCAGCAGCGTATCCATGCTGGCCCGGATATAGATAATGATGTTCGGCTTCGGCAGATCGCCGGTCAGCACCTGATAGATTTGCCGGTACTTCTCCCGCTCGACGCCATGCAGCGTTCTTTCGCTGAAAATTAAATTTTTATACATATGATAATCGGAGATAACCGGCTGTCCCTTGCCGATGTAACCGTTCACCGTATGGGTGAGCTGCTTGTACCGGCTGCACAAAAAGAACATTTCGAGCTGAAAGCTCCAGTCCTCCATATTCTCGTAAAATGACTCGATGAACGGATTTTCCTCCACAATTTCCTTCACCACCGGAAAGCCCAGTCTGTTAGCCAGCATCGCAGCCAGCGTGGTTTTCCCCGCTCCAATGGGCCCTTCCACGGCGATAAACGGCACCTGTTTCATGAATGGTGTGACTCCCTCCCTACGGTATGCCAAAAAAAACGACTTACCTATTGTATCACAGCATCGTCCGTTTGCTAGAAGAACTTTTCTTGAAATCATATCCTTTAGCTGCGCAGGTTATGCAGGCGTTGAAGGCCTGAAGAGCCAGTGCTCCGGTCCTGGTTGACGGGCATACCGACATAACACTATAATTTGTAGTGTAAAGGGAGTGCGCTGTATGAAGATGAATAAGTTCAATTATCAAGGACGGGGATTGGAGCGATTCTTCGGCCCGCTTGAAGCCAAGGTCATGGACGTGATCTGGAGCCGCCTGGAGGCGGTGACCATCAAGGAAGTGAACGCCAAGATCAGCGAGGACAAGCCCATGAGCTTCAACACGATCATGACGGTCATGAACAGGCTTGTTGACAAGGGAATTCTGCAGAAGAAGCTTCAGGGGAAATCTTACGTGTACAGCCCCGTTCTGACGAAGGAACAGTTTCTGGAGGAACAATCGAAAGAGCTGTCCTACGATCTGGTTAAGGAGTTCGGTTCCCGGGCCGTCGCCCATATGATCGATGCGATGGAACAGGTGGACCCCGACCTGCTCGACCAGCTGGAGAAGCAAATCAAACAATGGAAAAAGGATCGGTAAGCCATGTGGGAAAAGCGATCGAAAGGGATGCTCGCCTTTGTCATGCTGACGGCCGGCTTGGTCTACGTGCAGATGACGCTGTTTGTGGTTCAGTTTATTTTCCATGTCCATATGCCGGCGAACCTCTTTAATGTCTGCATTGAATTTTTGCGATTCATCGGGTTCCCGGTCCGGATCAATGTCATGCTGTTTTTGCTGCTTACCTCGCTCCTGCTGTCGCTTGCCGTCTGGCTCCGGGAAGGCATCGCTTCGTTCCGCTGGAGGAAGCTTCTGCACCGCTGCCTGGATCCCGACTTATCGCAGGCGATCGGCGAAGAACACGGTCTTGGTCCCCAGGCTTTAACTGTGATCGATCATCCGGATCAGGTCGCCATGACGGTGGGACTGCTGCGGCCCCGCATCGTCCTGTCGACAGGCCTCATATGCGAGCTGAGCGAGAGCGAACTCGCCGCCGTCATGGCTCACGAGAAGTACCATTTGAGCGAGAGGCATCCGCTTAAAATTTTTCTGCTGACGCTGGTCGGCACCACGTTCTGGTACATACCGATCTACCGCTGGCTGATCGGCAAATACAAAATGCTGATCGAGCTGATGGCCGACCGGCAGGCCGTTCGCGCCACCGGGAGCGTTGCCGATCTCGGCAGTGCCCTGCTCGTGATGCTGAAGCGGGGGACATCCGCCACGCTGGTACCAAGCAGCGCGCCGTTTGCCGACAATGCGATCAATCTGCGCTTGAAGCTGCTGGTGGATCCGCACTTTAAGCCGCCGCTGCGTCCGCCGCTTATCCCCTGCATCGTCTCACTGATCGCATTCGTATTCGTCGTATTTGGCATTGGATAATGCGGTAAAACAACGCCTTGCCGTTTCATATCAGGCAGCGGCGTTTTTTCGGAAACTAAAAACTACGTTATGTAGTGTTAATTGAACTTGAGGAGGAATAGTGATGAATTATTTATGGGATAACAAGCATTTTATCATTACGCATTTTCCGATCGTGCTCCTGCTGTTCAGTTTGCTGTTTGATCTGGCTGCACTGATCTGGAAAAAACGGGAGTGGAATTCCGCAGCCCTCATCTGCCTCATCATCGGCACGGTCAGCACGGCCGCTGCGGTACTGACCGGACCGAAAATGATGCGTAATCCGAACGTAGAAACTCATGCCATGTACGGCGTCTATACGATGTATTTGGCGATCGCGCTGTGCATCGTCCGCGGAGCGATTGGGCTCTGGAAGAAGCGGGATATCGGCAGAAACCCGCTGTACCTCGTGGTGACCCTCGCAGCCGTCGTCCTGGTGATGTACACCGCTCACCTCGGAGGAGAGATGGTGCACCGTCCATTCGAGCCCGGGCAGTTCCCTCAAGGACAGATGGGCGGCGGTCAGGGCCAAGGCGCCTCAGCCGGGATGCCAGGCGGGCAGGGTGTGCCCGGGGACCAGGGCGGCCAGCCGCCGGCAGACGGAAGCGCCGGCGCTTCCGGTACGGATTCGGCGGAGTAAGTTCCTATTAACGCCAGGCTGCACTCCCCTTAACGGCAAAACAGCGGTCCCCTGTGCATCCGTTGGGGCCGCTGTTTTTTGGTATGACGATCCATGCCGTTGAAAGGTCCGCTTACCGTGCCGGATGATCCGCTGCAGGCTGCTTGATGCGCTCTTTGCTTCCGTCCTTCCCCGCTTTTCCGTTTGGACTCGGCTTGGCACGGGGGCCGGCTGGCCCATCATTGCCCGCCTGCTTTTCACCCGGCTTTGCTCCCGGCCCGGTTTCCGCTTTAGGCGGCGCTTTGGCCCCCGCAGGCTCCTGCTTCGACTGGGATTCCAGCTTGACGCCGGGTCTGGCGGGCAGACGCTTCACGTACCGGTCCGACAGCCCCATCCGCTTTTGAATAAATTCAAAGTCCGGTCGATACCGCTCGACGTTCTGCACCGGCAGCAGCGTTCGGAGATCGTATGCTTTTCCGTCCTCAAATCCGTTTTTTCCAGCGACAAACACGATGTCGTCATTAAAAAAGGAGCCGGCCGGCATGTAATACCGCGATCCGACAATATTGTGACCGACGTTGGCCAAATCGTGGCCGAATGCGGTAAATTTCTCCTGTTTCAAATCAATGCCCATCACATTGGCCACTGTGGGCAAAATATCGATCTGCCCTCCGGTCCGCTCGATCCTCTTGCCTTCGTGCTGGCCTGGCAGGTGGATGATCAGCGGCACGTTGTACGTGCTGATGTGCTTATGGTACGGAATGCCGAGCGCTTTGCTGACGGTGGCGGGGCGATGATACCTTTTATGAAGGCCGAAATGGTCTCCATAGATCACGACTACGCTGGTATCCCAGAGCCCCGATCTTTTCAGCTTGTCGATAAAGGTTCCCAAGGCATAATCGGTATAGTTGACGGCCGTCAAGTAGTCCCCGAGGCGCCCATCGGCGAAGTCGTCAGGAAGGTGAAGACGCTTGTCGGCTTCTTTGATTTTATAGGGAGAATGGCTCGTCACGGTAACGAATTGGGCGTAGAACCGCTTGTCCAGCTTTCGCATCGTTTTCATTTTACGGATACCGACCCGGAACAATTCCTCATCCGACGCCCCGAACCGACTGAATTTGACCTTGCTGAAATAGGGCTTGTCATAATACGCGTGAAACCCCAGCGCCGGATACATTTGGTCCCGGTTCCAGAAGGTCACGTCATTGACATGAAACGTCGCCGTAACGTAATTATTCCTGCCCAACAGCTTGGCAAGGCTCGGCAGCTTTCGGTCGGCATACGTAGTAGACATGGCTGAAAACCCGATGGGGTAGATCGACGTGCTGGCGGCAAACTCGGCGTCTGACGTATTGCCTACTCCGATTTGCTGGAATATGTATGGAAAATACAAGCTTTCTTTGGACAACTGTTTCAATACCGGCGCTACCTGCTGCCCCTGAACCGATGCATTCAGCACAAAATTTTGAAAGGATTCCAGCTGAACGACAATGAGATTTTTGCCCTTTCCGGCCCCCCAATAGGTTCTGGCACTGCCCTCGGGAGGCTCCCCAAACGGATAAGTCCGGTCGAGCTCTTCAAGTTTTTCGGGAATCGTTTTTTCGCGCTGGGGCTTAACCTCTTTTTTTGTCAACGAATGCGGCTTGGTTTCGGGCTGCAGCTTGGCCGGAAGGTTCCGGTAGAGCAGGACCGCGCCTGCAATCAATGCAGTCGACAGGGCGGCGGCAATATAACGGGCATAACGAGACTTGAATCGGTTCATCAGCTCTTTAACCACTCCAAGAAGCATAATATGGCGGTCAATCCTGGACCTGTTATAGGGTGTCCCATCCTGCCCGAATGATTCCCGGTTCTGCGAAAAAAAGCAAAAAAACCCTTGGCATTCAAGGGTTTGGATTTCCATATCGCGTCGATTCTAAAGATAACATTTACAGCGTTTCGGCAGCCTGGCTGAGCCAAGCCGACAACTGGCCGGCATCACACGAGTCCCCTTTGCGCAGCTTCATCGTTTTTCTTTCCGCCGGTCCCTCAAACATGCCTTCCGGAAGGTCCAGCCCGTCCGCATTAAAGATCGTAAAGCTGACCGCATCCTTCGAGGCGGAGATGACGGCAGCGTATTTTCCGTTTTTCAAAAAATGGGGTTTCTTGTACTGGATGCGCTCGCTCACGTCCGGCAGGGCCTGATGGACCACTTCACGCAGACGGGTGGACAGCTCGTTTTGCCACGGTTCTTTCAACGCCTCAATATAATCGACGACTTCCTGACTCATTTATGATTCGCTCCTTTGTCAACGATGAATGGGTTGCTTATAAAAATTTCTGCATCTGATCCAGCATACGGACCTGCTCCTGCAGGTCCGCTTCCAGGGCCAACACCCTTGGATTTCGGTCTTCCTGTGCCCATTCCCTGAGCTCGCGGACATCTACTTCGCTGCCCTCACAGCCTTCGGGTACCGGCATCTTCATAGCCCATTCCACCGCCTCGTCCGCCGTTGCCGACTCGATGACTACGTATCCCGCGATGAGCCGATGATCCAACGGGAATGGACCGGGGCAGACTTCCGGACTAGAGTTCCGGCCGGTAAGCCGGATTCGGACCCCGCTTGAACTGGGCTGGAGCTCCTCGGCAGCAAGGAGCTTGCCTGCCTGTGCCAACACCTTGCGATATTCGGCCATCCCTTCTTCGAACCGGCGCGTGTGTAAAATACCTGCTTCCGACAACCTGTTTGCCCTGACGATCAACATAAATCTCATGAACGTTTCCCTCCTTGTTGGAGGAAGACCGAAGGCTGCGATTTCCTGCCCTTCTTATTCTTCCACCTGCTATGACGACGAATGGGAACGTCCTTCATCGACATGCAGGAGCAAAATAATTAATTTGTTGAACCGCCGCACTCCGCGGCCCGCTTCAAGAGCAGCTGCTGCTCACGGCTGTTGCGGGTCATGGCGGCCGCCCGTTCGAATTCGGAGCGGGCTTCGTCCATCCTTCCGAGCTTGGCCAAAAGGTCGCCGCGGACGCTCGGCAGCAGGTGATACTCTTTCAGGGCGGGTTCGCGCATCAGCTCATCGACGAGCTGCAGTCCGAATGCCGGACCGAAGGCCATCGAAATGGCCACCGCCCGGTTCAGCTCGACGATCGGGGAGGGCGCCACCCTGGACAGCGCCTCGTAGAGGGCAGCGATGCGGGCCCAATCCGTATCCGCTGCAGTTGGCGCCTGCGCATGACAGGCGGATATCGCCGCCTGAAGCGCGTAAGGACCGAGCGGGCGGCCCAGCTTCCGGCACCGTTCCAGCGCCGCCAGCCCGCGGCGGATAAGCAGCCTGTCCCACTGCGCCCGATTCTGGTCCATCAGCAGCACCGGCTCGCCGGAAGCGCTGACCCGGGTCTTGAAACGGGAGGACTGGATTTCCATCAAAGCCACCAATCCGTGAACCTCCGGCTCCTCCGGGGCAATCTCGGCCAGAACGCGTCCAAGCCGCAGCGCTTCTTGGCAGAGCTGCGGGCGGAGCCAATGGTCTCCGGTCGTCGCCGAGTATCCTTCATTAAACATCAAATAGATGACTTCAAGCACGGCGCTCAAGCGCTCCTGCAGCTCCTCTCCTTCCGGAACCTCAAAAGGAACCTTCCGGCTGCTTAAGGTTCGTTTGGCGCGGACGATCCGCTGGGCGATGGTCGATTCTGCCGTCAGAAAGGAACGGGCGATTTCATCCGTGGTCAGGCCGCATAACAGGCGAAGCGTCAGCGCAACCCTGGCATCCTGCGACAGCACCGGATGGCAGGTCATAAAGATCAGACGGAGGAGATCGTCGCCGATCTCCCCGTCCATATTCCGCTCCAGGTCATCTTCGGTATACAATTCCGTTGTCTGTGCCATCTCCGCGTATTTCTCATCCCGAAGCTTGTTTCTGCGGAGCAGGTCGATGGCCCGCCGTTTGGCCGCCGTCATCAGCCAGGCGCCGGGATTGTCAGGAATACCGGTTTCCGGCCACCGCTGAAGAGCGATCACCAGCGCGTCCTGGGCCAAATCTTCAGCCAGGCCCACATCCCGGACCATTCGCGTAAGGCCGGCGATCAGCTTCGGGGATTCAATCCGCCAGATGGCGTCAATGGTCCGGTGCGTTTGGGATAAAGTCACGCTTTTCTTTGCTCCTCCAGCTGTTGTCTGAGCGCGTTCTCCTTGGCGATCGCCTCCGGATTATCCGTCAGGTCTTCCACCTCAAACACCTGTCTCAGCTCAATTTGACCCTGGCCAAAACCGTGGGGATCCGGCATCCGCAGCGCCCACTCGATCGCTTCCTCTCTTGATTTGACTTCGATCAGGGTGTATCCCGCGATCATCTCCTTGGCTTCGGTGAACGGCCCGTCGACCACTTTCGGTTTGCCGCCGGGCTCCGGATAAGAAATGCGGATTGCACTGGAGCTCGGATGAAGGCCATCGCCTCCCAGCAGGACGCCGGCTCTGGCCAGCTCCTCGTTGTAGCGGTGCATAGCTTCGATGAGCTCAGGACTTGGCAAAACTCCCGCCTCGGAATCCGTTGTAGCTTTGACGATCATCATAAATCTCATGTTTTATTCCTCCTTGGATTGGATGAAGCCGCCGCCGTGCTCTTCACAGCTTCCCTAATTCAGCTTCTATCATTTCGACGAACGGGGAGAGACTGAAATCGACATTCGCGCTTCATTTTTTAAAATTTTTTTTATTTCTTTTGGTCTGGATCGTTCAAACATGCCTTTACAAGCCGGATGCCTGCGCCTTGTCTGAAAAAAATGCGGACAGCTCCGCCGCAATTTTGGGAGCGTCCAGCTTTTTCGTATGGCCGAGCCCCTTCTTACTCAGCAGGATGGCGTTAGGCAGCCCTTGAGCCAGCGCACCGGCAGCATGGCGGAGGGAGACCGGACTATCCGGCCCTTCCAGAACAAGCGTCGGCATCGTCACGCGGCTCCACTGTTCAACAGGCAGCGGCTTTCCGTCCCAGTAACCGTCAAGCAGCGCGGCATCATAGGGCAGCGTGTGGGCCACCGCCATCAGGTTCGCCCACACCTTCGGCATCATTCGCATCATGCTGACGACGAACCCGGGGGCTCCCATCCCTTTGGTCATAAAATACTTGATCGCCTCGGCGCGCCGCCCGCTGCGGATCAGCTCCGTCACCTGCGGTAAAAAGTCCTGCGGCGGCTTCCGGTCCGAGGCATCGACCACAAACGGCGGTTCATGGAGGGCAAGCTTCGTGATAGCCGCCCCTCCGGCGGCTGCCTGAAGAGCCAGTACGGCTCCCGAGGACAGCCCCCAGACATGCGCGGAGCCTCCTGCGGCTTCGATGACCGCTTCCAAATCCTCGATCTCGCGTTCCACGGCGTAAGGCTGGGAATCCCCGCTGTCTCCCCGCCCGCGGCGGTCGTAGTTATATACGGTAAACTGACTGGACAGCAGCTGGGCCAGCTGGACCTGCGCCGGAAATTTGCGGTAGCTGAACGCTCCCGCCACCAGGACGAGCGCAGGCCCCTTCCCGGTCCGGTCGTAAGCGATCTTGGTTCCGTCTTTTGAAAGGACAGTGTGCATGAGAATAATCTCCTTTTTCATGGTTTCTATATAGACGACGAACGGACGAAACCCGGATCGACATATCTTAAAAAAAGTTTTCAACAAGCTGTTCAGTGCTTCCTTCCCTTTCCGGATGTAATCAGCCATCGGTTGGTTCTTGGACGCCTAATTGTTTTCGGCAGCGAATGCCCGATTTCCTCCCTGTTTTCGGAGTGCTGCCGATTCCTAGAACCTTAGGGAATCTTTTTTTGTGCACGCTAAAGCGGCCGCCGGGAAAATCCCTTGAGCCGCTTTTTTGATCCATATTTGCAAAACGATCTGGTGTGGTTTGGTTCCTTAAACAACTAGGAGGATGAAAATTCGATGTCGAATAACAAAATCATAGAAACTGAATGAGGGGGGAAGTGAACATGGCAGAGGACAATACCCGGTACGAACAGGTGAAAATGATTTGTGCAGAAGATTGCGGAAACGCACCCAAAAAAGAGTTCCTCAGAGCGTTTAATGCTGCCTTTGTTTGCAACGATATTGACTTTATTAATGAGAAGACGATAGAAGATATCCAATGGAATATTGTCGGCCATAATACATTGCAAGGTAAGGATCAGGTTTTCGAAATGCTCAGAAAGCTGATGGACAAAACGCCAACGGAGTTAATCATTAGCAATATCATCACGCACGGATATTCCGGTTCTTTAAATGGCATACTCAACCTCGAAAATAATATGAGCTGCGCTTTCTGTAATATTTATCGTTTCAACAGCAGTTTAAACAAAACAAAAATTAAGGAAATTACTTCTTATATCATCGACATTTCAAAATAACAAACGACAAATAAGCCGCCTTTAATCCTCTCAGGCGGCTTTTGTTCATTTAACTGCGAACCTTCAAACCATTTGCGGCAGTGCCAGCGGTTCTAACGCATGGGTTTCATGGATAAAGACGAATGCATCGTAACGCATCGGCATACGCGAGGGAACGTAATTCCCAAGCTCATACCCGGGGTCATAGACGACGCCGATCGCCCGGTGACCGAATACTTCCCGCAGCTCCGGCTGGGCATCGGCGTCGAACAGCAATAGCATGTTCTCGCCTCCGCCTGCACGGGCCAGCAGGTCTTCCCAACTGCCCCGGATGGCGGCCGGAACTTCCATGACCTCCACGGGGGCACCCCAGGCCGAGCCTGCCAGCACATGCCCGTGATGGGTGCCGAAGCCGACGCTGAACGTCTGGGCCGGTCGGTAATATTCGCGGACGAGCTGACCGACGTTGACCATGCCGTCAGCCGCCATGTCCGTTGCGCGGGCGTCCCCGATATGGGTATTATGCTCCCACAGCACAGCCTGGGCATCCGGCCCGTGATAATCGAGCAGCTGCCGGAGCGCCCGAACCATATGACGGTCCCGGACGTTCCAGGAATCGGGTCCTCCGCGAACCATGGTCCGGTAATAGTGCTCCGCGTCGGCGGCCGCCATCGTATTCATCATGGCGTTCAGCTCCGATTCGCTCTGCGGATAGCCAAGCCTCGTGCGCTGCATTTCATGCAGCAGCGCCACGATCTCCTCCTCACAGCCTTCCCCGATCAGTCCGGCAGAAATGCCATAGGACTGTGAGTCGTCCCCATAAGGCTCAAAGCAGCCGAACGCCTGCAGCGCCGTATCCAGGAGCGGCGACTCCGTTTGCTTCAAATAATCGACGATATACTGCATGGATTCCCACAGGCTGTATACGTCGAGGCCGTAAAAGCCGATCCGTTCCCCGGCGGGCCGCCCCAAGTTATAGCTTCTGAACCATTCGATGAACGCTTCCATTTCCCGGTTGGCCCACATCCAGGACGGCCATCTGTGAAATGCCCGCAGCGCCTCTGCCGCCGATTTGGCTTCGTTATCCTCCAAATCCTTGACGTACTTGTTGACTTCGTAGCAGGAAGGCCAGTCCCCTTCCACAGCTATAAACCGGATCGCCTTGCTTGCGATCAGCCTTTTCGTTATTTCGGCGCGGGTCGTATAAAATTCGGACGTCCCATGCGAAGCCTCGCCGAGCAATACTAACCTCGCATCCTTGGCGGCTTCGACCACCCGGTTTAAATCTTCCGGGCTGTGGTAAGGCATGGCCTCGCGGCGGATTCGCCGGGCTGAAGATTCCGATTGCAGCAGTTGTTCCATATTTCATCCCCCTTTAGGACAGATACGGATAGGGTCTCCACCTCCGCAGCGGGATTATGTGCATATCCCAATGAAATCTTCGCCTAGGCCGGCTTCCGCTTCTTTTTGCCAATCAGCATCGCAATGACCAGGATCCCGGGAATCACCAGCTGCGTAATCGGCATCAGCTGCTCTACGGTCAGCTTGAGACCTGCCCTGAAATATTCCGTAAACGTGGGTGATAAATACGTGAGGCCAAATACGATCAATCCCAGCGGGATGATCCACAGCTTGTAGCGGATTCCGGTGAGGCGCTGAAGGCCGATGCCGGCCCCAATCAGTAAGAAATTAGCCTTCATGCCGATGCCCATGAACAAGAGCAGGACAAACAGCGCGTCGGCTCTCTCAATCACGTTGGCCACCTCCATCATCTGTACGACCATAAACAGCGGATACGTGCCGATGGTGGCAATCTCGGGCCCGAGAACGAGAATAACCAGCTGGTTTAGAACGGTCAAAAAAACAGCTGTAGTCAGAAAGGATACGATGGTGAGCCTGCCGAGATGTTTGCCCCTCTGAGCATATTTAAAATAAACCAGAAACAGGACGGTTTGCCCGAAAGGAAACGATACGATGTTAGGCATGGCCGCCCGCCACACTGGAGCGAATCCGTTCTCCAGGACAGGAAACATGAATTTAGTGTGCAGCAGCCCCGTCAAAGGGACCATGACTAAGATCAATACATATCCGAACGCCATGACATAGGCATAAATCACGCTCAGTCTGAAAGCCGCCCGTGGCCCAAGATAGGTGATGTACGACCCGATAAGCACCGAAATGAAAATAATGATCGACATCGGTGTCCGGTTCAGCATCGTTTGAACGGCCAATTCGCCGATATCGCGAAAATTCCGGGAGGCTTCATAAGCAAAATAAGCGGTAAGCGCAAACGCTGCAATCCAGCCGAATATGCTGCCCAAGTAATGCCGACACATCTCGAACAGATCCCTTTCCGCATCCAGGCGGTACATCAGCAAATAAACCAGAAGCAGCATCAGCCCTGCCCCGGCGCCAAGAAGCATGGCGATCCAGGCGTCCTGCTTCGCCTCTCCCCCTAACAGGAACAGGGTAGTGCTTCCTACTTCAAACAGTGATAACGATATGGCAATTTCAGAAGCACGGGTCGTTCGGATCATAGGATACTCCTTCATCGTACTCAGTTCTCTTGGGCTGCCCGGAGACAACTATTACTTCATCAGCTGTATCGTCTTCTGGATAAGTCCCGGCCGGCGGATCGTTGCCTTGACCTGGACCTGAATATCCATGCGTTTAAATTGTTCCGGCCATGTGGCCTGCATCTTCCTCCACTCTTTGGGAAAACTGCGGTGAATGATGTCGGCGTAACCGGTCACGTCAATTCCCATCTGACGCACGGCATCCCAACCGGTAGACATCTGATCACGGACTTCCGCTTCGATACTCTTCTCCATTTCACGGATGACCTCCGGTTTGGACAAGTCCTTGCTGCACGTGGATTCCATTAAATTCCCATTCAGTTTGACGTTAACCAGCATCGTATAGTGCGTGCCGGCATGGACGGGCCTGAGCTTCGTTTTCGCAGAGGTGATGATGATCGAATTATGCTTGTTTTTCGCTTGGGGACAAGGAAAAGATAACTCGGTCCCCTTCACTTGATCGGTCAGCCACGACAGCCCCATGCTTTCTCTGCCGCTCAGATATCCGGTCAATCGGTCCCCGCTGAATACGCCAAGCCGGGTCAGCCTCAAGGAAAGCGGAGGTGAGGTTTCTTTTAGGACATCGAGCGAATGCAGCTTCTCCTTATTCTCCTCCGTGTCCTCACCCACAAATGTAGCTACCGGTATACCGATACTTTTGGCATCCGAATGCAGGCTGAGCGCCAAATCAAAGATCGTTTTTTTCGGAAAAATCGATATGAATCTTGACTCTTTTCCCATAATATCGCTGTAGCTTGAACCTGGCAGCTTTTCAGGAGGAACCATTTTCTTCAACAGATCCTTCGCCGTTCCGTCGGTGAGCAGCAGCTCTACGGTTTCACGGGATTCCGAATTGCGCAGAAACAAATCAACCAGCTCGCCAAGCCCCCGCTCTGCCGCTTCCCTGCCGACCACAATCACTTTGGCGTGTGCGACATACAGCTTCCGGGAGGCTTCCAAATTACTCTTCATTCGGGCCCCGAAAATAGTATCGGAAACCATGGAAAACACATAAATGGCCGGCTGTGAGCTCATCCCGGCCGAGCCGCCCGTCCCGGAGGCCATGGAGGACGGGATGATCGTCTGATAGCTGATTTCCCATTTGTCCCCTACTCGGTCGATGCCGCCGGCTACCGTAATTCTCAGATCGTTCAGCTCAGCCCGGTTCCAGCAGCCTGTCGTAAGCAGTAGGCAAGCCAACAGCACCAAGCAGGCAATCCCTCTCTTCATCTCCATCCCCCTTCCTAGGCCAATGGATCCCTTGGACGCCCGACCTCACGTTCTGCGAACGACTTCTTGTCTTTCGGCTGGCGCATCCGGTTCTGGTACCCGATGCCTATTGGACGCGTGCGCAGCTTCCACCAGGGCGCCCGAATCATCTGGTCCTTTTGGTTCGTTTTGTTAAAAGGCGATGACGGCATGAGATAAGGTACGCCAAACGATTCGAGTGAGGCCAGATGCGCCATCAGCGGAATCAATACCCCAAGCACCCCAACCAGCCCGAAGCTTCCGGAAAATATCATCAGTACAAATCGGAGAAGGCGGACGGACGAAGCAAAATTAATCGCCGGAAGTGCAAAATTGGAAATCGCTGTAAAGGAGACGACAATCACGACGGCTGCCGATACCAGTCCCGCCTGGACCGCGGCTTGACCGAGCACTAATGCGCCCACGATAGAAATGGCCGGGCCGATCGCTCTCGGCATCCGGACGCCTGCTTCACGAATGACTTCAAAGGTCAGCTCCATCAGCAGCGCTTCGACCAGCGTCGGCAGCGGCGTAATTTCCCGCTGTGCGGCCAATGAAATCAAAAGCGGCATGGGAAGCAGTTCCTGATGGAAGGTGGTTAAGGAAATAAAAATCGATGGGAGAAGCAGGGCGGTGAAAAACGAGATCATCCGGACAATGCGAAGAAAGGAAGAAATATCGAATCGTTGATAATAATCTTCGCTGGAGGTCAGGAAACGGTAAAAAGTGACGGGAGCCACTAAAACAAAAGGCGTGCCGTCCACAAAGACGGCGACCAGTCCCTCCAGCAGCCCGCCTGCGACCGTGTCGGGCCGCTCGGTATTATATATGGTTGGGAATGGCGACTGAACGCCGTCCTGTATCATTTCCTCAATGTACCCGCTCTCCAGAATCCCGTCGATTTCAATACTTTGGATCCGCGATGTCATTTCCTTGACGACCTCCGGGTTTGCGATCCCTTCGATATAGGCGATGGATACGTTGGTGCGCGTATAGGTTCCGATAACATACGATTCAATGGTCAAATGCGGCGATTTGATTTTTCGCCGGAGCAGGGCGATATTGGTCGTGATATCTTCCGTAAACCCTTCTTTCGGACCCCGGATCACCGTCTGGGAAGAAGGCTCCTCTACTGATCGCCGGGAACCTCCATCGATATATACGGCGAAGGCTTCCCGCATGCCTTGAACGACAATAACGGCCCTACCGTCTAGGACCGAATGGATTAAATCTTCCTGCGTGCAGATGACCCGAACATTCCCTATGGCCAGCTGGTTTTTGAGCCAATCGGCAGATGCCTTGTCCGCCCGAAGCAAATTATCCAACTTCAAGCGATTCAGGTTTTCCAGCAATTTGGAAAGGAGCAGCGGATCTACCAGGCCGTCGATAAAGCTGACGATGACTTTATAGTCCGATTCTTGATCCGCTGCGAGATGATGGATGACAAAATCCGTATTTTTGCCCATGGATTGTTGGAGCAGCTCCAGACTGTCGGATAGTTCTTCGCTCAGGGGCTTCCCCTTAGGAGAATCCTGATGTTCTTGCTCCCGCTCAGGCCGGGGATAGGTATACAGAAACTTTTTCAGCCGCTGAATAAACAATGGGAAAACTCCTTCGAGAAATGATTACCATTATTTTGCTGTTTCCCCTGGTTTTTATGCATCGGGCTCCCTTGCCCGGTAACACCTCCGATATCCGAAAATGCAAAACCGCCCCCTAACGGGAGCGGTCACGGTCATTGTGTGCATTTTTACCTCGATGATTGGGGCCGACCCGAGTACGAATCATGCCCTGTGTTGTTAAATCTTAGAATCACGCTTCAGTTCTGTCGGTATGTAAGCAAAGATCCGGTCAGAGCCCAAGAACGATTTCTGCTTAAAATGCGGCTGTTGGCCCTGGGGGAACCGGCGGATTGTACAGCTGGTAAGTCGTCTTGCTGGAATAGCCCCAAACCATCCACAGAATCACATATACCGGGGACAGGAAAATGGCAAAAAGAACGTAGGCCCCGTTCTTGCCGAACGCGTTCAGCAGCTTCACCTGCCAGATAATGGCGAACACGATATTGGCAATCGGCACCAGTGTGATCAGGATCCACCATGCACTCTCCTTGATCAGCTTCAACTGGAGAATATAATTCAAAATCGGGACAAACGCAAACCACGCGATGTCGTCCCTGCCCGCCTTTTTGGCAAGCTGGAAATACGCGCCGCAAATGGCGATATATATGGCTAGGTACAGCACAATCATGACAACGATCATTAAACATCCTCCTGAAATTTGGGTATAGAGGTAAAAATGCACTTCTCTTTATTCGATGCGTTTCACCAAATCCCTTCTTTAATTGTGCTTTTTTCGACATAAAACTACGTCCCGGGACCGATGCGTTTTCGGAGCACTCCGATTTCAGCCGGGCCTTTTATAACTTATTGCCTGCCTGCGGTTTTATGACATCCAGCGATTCGCCGAAATAAATAAATTTCCTTCTCCCTGTCCGGCGGGATACGGAGCATGAGCTGGAACACATTGGAAAGATTCGTTACAATAAGGAATGGAGAACAGTACAGCGATAGGAGAAGAGGAACATGACGAGTGAGGTAACTCAGGAAGAACAAAGCTTTGGCTTCTCGCGGGTATATGCAGTCGAACTGAAATATCGGCACAAGCCGGAAATCGACCGAAGCCGTTTGTTTGCAAGCATGGAGCGTTACACCGGCTCCACCCAGCAAGCCGGAGAACGCGAACATGCCGGCCTTGCGGTGTGGGAGCCGGATGAGTCCGGTCCGGATGATCTGCTGCACTTTTTTCACCTGGATTATAAGGTTGCCTATTCGGAAGGCGAGATGCCGGCGCAAACCAGCCTGATGCCGGTCCAAAACCGCCCGGTAGACGAATATGCCACCGCCGTTCAGCAGTCCTGGCACTGGAGAGAAGCCGGAGAAGTCGTCAGCGGATGCGGTTATACGCTGCTGCTCACCGACCTGATGGCTTCGGGCCTTATGCCCCAAGACAGATTGCAGCTGATGACCGGCGCCCTGCGGGCCGTGCTGGAGGCGGCTCCATGCGACGCCGTCTATTTCCGGGCCAGCGACAAGCTTGTCGAGCCGCAGGCGTACCTGGCGGCGGTGGAACAAGGCGAGCTGCTGTACGGCGCGATGAACATCCGCTTTTATAACGTGGAAGGGACCGGGAGCGGGCGCAATGAAGGGCTGATGGATTCGCTTGGGCTGGCGGCGCTCGGGATTCCCGACGTCCAATGCCACTTCTTTGACCTCGACCCTTCCGAGCTGGCCGGCCAGATGATGGATGTGGCGTACTATTTATTCCGGCAGGGAGACGTGATCGAAGACGGCGAAACGATCGGCTTCACCGAAGAGATGCGCTGGCGCTGCGAGCATCAATATGCGCTGGCCGAGCCGCAGCGCGTCGTGCTCGACATCGATCCAGGCGCCCCCTACTACGCCGGACGGCAGGAGAACAGCCGCTAAATCTAAATGGCCCGAACCCGAGCGAATATGAACTTTTGATAACATCCGAATAACGCTTGATCATGCTTAACAGGCGGAGCGCAGAAGCACTCCGCCTGTCTTATTAGCGTGAAGAAGGAATTTGTTTGATGCGGGTTTTCCCGCCTTCCTGCACCACAATCAGTCTCCCTCCGCCCTTTCTGCGAGAAGCGGCGATCCGGTTCACCAGCAGGATGAGCACCGTCACGCCGGTCACCGCATAGAGCCCAATCACGGGAGCCTGCCGGCTGTCCGTTCCCAGCATGATCCCGTGGACCAGCGCCATCAAATAGGTGGGCATCGCCAGAAAGTGAATGAAGCGCCATACCTTTTTGCCGAGCTTCTTCATCAGATCCGAGCTGATGATCAGCAGCAGCATCAAGTACAGCGACACAATCCCCAGCCCCATCCATAACCGGTCGCCGCTCGCCTTAAAGGGGATCAAAAGATCCGCCAAGGAATACCCGACATACCGGTCGAACAGGAGAACGAGTCCGTGAACCATGCCAAATAACAGACCGACCCAGCCGCACCATTGATGCAGCATGTTCAGCTTCGCTTTCACCGGCCCTCTCGCCCACGCCCCTCCCTGCAGCAGTCCTGCCGCAACAGAAGCGAAGAGGAGCATATAAGAGGTCAGCCCCGCCGCCCTCGTCGTCACCCACACCGATAAAATTTGACTGATGCCGCTGCCGAAATGATGAAAGACCGCCATCATCCCGCCTCCTTTCCATTCTTCTGTCGATATGCTTCGATGAATCCCGCCGTACAGACGGAACCGTCTTCGCAGACGAGCACCGCCGCCGCGGCGGGATGTTTGCGTTCAAGCCATGCCGCCCCGGCCTGCAGGCCAAGGATCAGCAGGCATTTGGCATAGACCTCGGCCGCCGTCAGCGACGGATGGATGACCGTCGCCTGCACCACATCTGTCAAGCTAGGCATCATGGTGCGAGGATCGAGGATGTGATGCCGCTCCTGTCCCTCTCCGTCCAGCCATTTCCGCTTTAGCCGGCTGCTTGTGGCAACGCCCGCGTTCCTGCGGATGACGAGCGAATCCATGTCGCGGTCCAAAGCGAATGGATCCGCTATATTAACGTGCTGCGGACGGTCCTCCCCGCCCCACAGCATCATGTCCCCGCCGGCGCTGACCGCCCCGTGTGCAATACCCTTTCTGCGCATCATGCCCGCGAGCTTCTCGGCGCTCCAGCCCTTGGCGATGCCGCCGAGATCCACCGACCATGCCGGAGGCAGCTCGATGCTGCGAAGCAGCGGGTTCAGCTTGGCCCCGATCTCCGGGCCAAAAGCGCCCAGCAGCCTTGGATTAGCCTCCGTTCGGTCGGGTGCCTGTGAAGAAACCTCCTCTTCCGCGGCTGTCTCTCCGAAACTTCGGCCGTAGCCTAGATCAGTCAGGAGCTGTCCGAGAAAAGGGTTAAACAACCCGTCGGCCCTATGGTAATAATCCACCGCCACACTGACGGCTTCGAACAGGATCGGCGTCGCCATAAACGGCCTGCCTGCCGAACGATTCAGCCGGGACAGCTCGCTGCCCGGGTCGAAGCGGGTCAAATGCTTTTCTACAAAAGCAAACCAGGACTCCGCTTCCCTCTGCTCCGCCTCAGGCAGTCCCTGCGTGACGAATTCGGTGTTCATCGCTCTGAATGTATGCATCTTCAATCACCTCCGTCCAGCATCTGCCGCTAGGAAGCGTGGGTGCGCATGGAGCCTTCCCCGCTGCTGCTTTGCCCGGAGCCGAAGTCCATGCCCGACCGGGAGCGGCCGCCCATAAATCCGCGTTCCTGCCCGGAGAACCCTGCGTCCCCGCCGGAAGCTTCGTCCCGCCATTGGTTCTCGACGTCGCCGCTTGAGTCGTCTTGTCCCGCTCCGAAGATCGGGGAAGCGCTCGCCACATTCCCTGCAGCAGTGTCGGCCGGATTAAATTTGGAGATATATCCTACGAAACCTGTAAACATGACCACACCCGCCATGCCTGCCGTCCATTTGATCCATTTGGAATTTGCCATATACAGACCACCTTGTTTCAAGTATGTTCATTCCCGTTATGCTGTCATTGTACGGGGCGATGGTGAAAAGATGGTGAAAAGCCAATGTCTCACCATAAAGTCTAGCGTTCAGGCAGAAGATTGCTAAAAAAAAAGATGACCCCTGTCCTTGCAGGGATCATCGATGGCCGGCGGCTCTAAACCACCTCATATCCAAATGCTGATTGTCTCACGATATCGCACACCGCCTGTTCCGCGGTCAATTCCATACTTTCTCGGTCGTAACCGGCTCTAACCGGGCTTCAATGTCACCGCGCTGCGGTTCAAACCATTCCGGCAGCATCAGCTTGCGTCCCAGCGCATCCGGGGCTTCGTCCCGGGCGAATCCGGGAGGATCCGTCGCAATCTCAAACAGGATTCCGCCGTGTTCCCTGAAATAGATGGCTATAAAATACTGGCGATCCTTAATCGGAGTGACGTCAAAGCCATTGACCGACACGCGTTCCCTCCACGCTTCATGCTCCGCGTTATCACTTGCCCGCCAGGCGATGTGATGTACGGTTCCGGCAGTGCCATGTCCCGCTTCCATGTCCTCCATACGGACATCGATCAGGTTGCCGATCTCAGCCGTCGCTTGAAAACGGGCGTATCCGGCGTCTTCCCCGATTTTGGCCAGTCCGAGAAGGTTCTCCAGCACGTCGATCGTGTCGGCATAAGCCTCGCTGAACAGAACCGCACCGCCTAATCCCTTGATGGCCTGGTCATCCGGAATGCTTTCAAGCGGGCTTGCGCCCCCGGCTCCGTCTTCCCGCTCCACCAGTTCCAGGCGCAGTCCGTCCGGATCCGAGAACTGCAGATAGCTCTCGCCAAACCGCTTGCTGCTTGCTGCATCCCGTCCGAACCAAGCCAGCCGTTCCTGCCAAAAATCGATGGAGCCGGGCGGAATGACAAAGGTCACGATGCCCACCTGACCGCCCCCAATCTGCCCTTGCCGGGCCCGTGGATAAGGAAAAAAGGTCAGAATCGTTCCCGGAGACCCCGCCGGGTCACCGAAATACAGGTGATACACCGTAGGATCATCGAAGTTGACCGTCTTCTTCACTAAGCTGAGTCCGAGGATGCCGCTGTAGAAATCAATCGTTTCCTGGGGATTTCTTGAAAATGCCGTAATGTGATGAATACCTGCCGTGCGTGTGAACATCTGTATCGCTCCTTTAGGATTTTTGGATCCGGATTTTTATTTCGAATTTATTTATCTTAAATTAAAGATAAATGATGTTCTTCTCCTTGTCAATCCATTTTTTCGGAGCGAATCCGACCCTTCCCTTTCTCAAGCAAATTAGGGCCGCCGGCACTCACCGGCAGCCCCTGTCCTTTTGTATCTGCAATCCTATTTCATCCTATTTCCCTGCCAAATAAGCAGCAACTTCCGCCAATCTGGAGGCATAACCCCATTCGTTATCGTACCAGGTGGCGACGGACAGCATTTCCCCCTGCACCTGGGTTAACGGCAGGTCGATAATCGAGGAATGCGGATCGGCAACGATGCGTGACGATGCCCATTCCCCTTCCAAAACGTCGAGCACACCCTTCAGATCGCCTTCGCTTGCGGCCCGCCGGAACATATCATTGATCTCCTGAACGGTACAAGGCTTCTCCGTGATCAGGTTCAGCTCGGCAATGCTGCCTGTACGCGTCGGAATGCGGTACGCTTTGCCGGTAATCTGCAGATCGTTCCAGATGAACTTGAGCGCTTTGGCGGCGCCGGAAGACGACGGAATGATGTTTTCGGCCGCAGCCCAGGAATCCCGGCGGTCCTTCATCGGCTGATCGGTTAACGATTGCGTGTTCGTATACGAGTGTACCGTGGAGAATAAGCCGTATTTGATACCGTAGTTTTCCCGGACCAATTTGACGACCGGTGCCAGCGCATTCGTCGTGCAGCTCGCCATACTGATGATTTTATGCTTTTCCGGATCGAAGCTGTCGAGGTTGATTCCTTTCAGCAGAACGGCGTCGCAGTCATCAAGCGTTTTGCTTGGTCCGCTGACCAGCACCCGTTTGGCTCCCCGCTCCAGGTGCTGTTCGGCCACAGGCCGCGTCACGGCCCGCCCGGTGCAGTCGACGACCAGGTCGACGCCGAGCTCACCCCAATGAGGCACTTCCTTGGCCGAATTCAAATAACGGATATCCCGGCCGCCGATCACGATCGCGCCCTCGCCGCCCGATACGTTCTCAGGCCAGCGCTTGTAGTTGGTGTCCACTTCAAACAGCGCCGCCAGCGTCGCTTCATCTTTGATATCGGAGATGGAATAAGGAACAAACAAACTTTGTTCCAACGCCGCCCGAAGCAGCTGTCTTCCGATCCGACCGAATCCATAAATTGCTATGTTACCCATAATAGCCTCAGCTCCTGATTAAGATGGTTATTGCCCGTTCATCTGCTGTACCTGATCGACCCATTGGATGAACGACCGCACGTAACGCTGTACATACCTGCGGGTCGTTTCATCGGTCAGCTTACCGCTCTCCGGATCAACCTTCTCCATCGCCTGCGATATATACATTTTTTGAAACGGCATCACATAAGACTGAACGGCGTCCAAGGTTTGCCGGATTTGCTGCTGCGACAAAATCGTCCCTTTAACGCCCGGCGTCGCACCGATGACCCCGGCCGGTTTATGAATGAGAACCGCGGTTTTGGTCGGGGTTGAGGCCCAGTCCAGCGCATTTTTGAGCACACCCGGGATGCCCGAGTTATATTCCGGGCTCACGATGATGATTCCGTCCACCTGTTGAACCGCTTCGCGGTAGCGTTTGACCGGCTCCGGGCTTTCCTCCAGGTCCAAATCCGCGTTGTACAAGGGAAGATCCGCAATCGAGATGAATTCATATTGTGCGGAATCTACAAGCTCCGGGATCGTATCCGCAATCATCCGGTTATACGAATGCTCCCTTAAACTCCCCACCATAATGCCTATGGTTGTCGCCATTTGCTATTTTCACCGCCCCTGCTATTCTTTGAGCCAAGCGTTCGCCAGCGCGATCGCGCCTCTAGCCGCTGCGGTATCCGCAAGAGCATTCAGCATGACGAAGTCATGAATGGCCCCCTGGAAACGGGCAGCGGTCACCCGGACGCCGGCTTCGCGCAGTTTGTTGGCATAAGCTTCGCCTTCATCGCGAAGAACGTCCGCTTCAGCAGTAATGACCAGTGCAGGAGGCAAGCCTTCGAGCTGCTCGCGCGTTGCCCGCAGCGGGGAAGCATAGATCTCCTCTTTATCGCTCGGCTTCGCAATATACTGCTCCCAGAACCAGGCCATGGCGTCCCGGCGCAGGAAATAACCTTCCGCAAACTGATGATAGGACTCCGTGTCGTTGCCCGAGTCCGTCACCGGGTAGAACAGCAACTGTTTATGAATGGCGGGTCCCTTACGTTCTTTCGCCATCAGCGTAATCGCAGCGGTCATATTTCCCCCAACGCTGTCCCCAGCCACGGTAAGGCGGTCCGCATCCAGACCGTATGCCTCGCCATGTTCCGCAATCCAGGTCAGAACCGCGTAGATTTCTTCGATCGCCGTCGGATATTTTGCTTCCGGAGACAGGCTGTAATTCGGGAAAACGACGCAGGCCTCGGCACCGACCGCAAGCTCCCGGATCAGGCGATCATGGGTATGCGCATTTCCGAACACCCAGCCGGCGCCATGGATATAAAGAATGACCGGCAGCTTATTTGTAACGTTTTCGGGACGAAGCAGTCTGACCGAAACCTGTCCGCTCGGCCCTCCCTCAACGGTGATATCCTGAATTTCAACCGGGAGCTTCGGGACGTCGCCCGATTGAACCTCGTCTACGGCTTCGCGCCCTTTTTCCGGTCCAAGATCAAACAAATACGGCGGATTGGCGGTATCTTGTGCAAATTTCAAAGCAGCGGGTTCCAAAACAACCTTCTTTGTCATATGTATTCCCTCCCATAATTTATACTACAATGCGTAGTTTCAAAAAGCATGAAATCACCCGGTAAGGGCCACGGCATCCCATGATGCCCGTCCATCAGGCTAAGGACCTTCCAATGTTGATCCGGTGCTCCGTGCAGCCAAGAAGCGTAGTGGGAATCGACAAACATGCTTGACGCATAACATCCCTTTGGCAACGTTAGAATAGCACATAATGTTTTTCGTGTATATAAAATTATATTAACTATGTTTTTCTCTCTAATGTACAAAAAATCAGTAAAAAAGGCCGTTGCATTTACCCCTGCTTAACAATCCGGGACTTCGGTTACAGTCAGCAGTCCTATTTCCGAAAATGTAGTAGACCGGGATTTGAAAATTGATATAATAAATTGATTCTTCGGATGAGCGGCGGATTCGCTTGTGACTCATTTGACGGCATTCATCACATCAAGGAGGAGATCTATAAGGCTATGATTGAAAAAAAGGTGACTTGGCTGGAGCTGTTTTACGATCTTCTCTTAGTCGCAGCCGTGTCCAAAGCAACGCATGTCCTGCTGCATGCGGAACACGGGACCATTCCCTTGGAGTACCTGAGCAAATTCGTGTTGATTTTTATCCCGATCTGGTGGGGTTGGGTAGGACAAACACTCTTTGTGAACCGGTTCGGCCAGGATATTTTAATTCACAGGATCTTCATGATCCTTCAGCTGTTGTTCGTTCTCGTCATGACGGCGAGTTTGTCGCCTGACTTTGACCAATACTATGTTCCCTTCTTCGTAGGATACATAGGCTCCAGGGCGCTGACGGCTCTGCAGTATCTTCTGGTCCATCGGGCCAAAGCGGCGCATCAGCAAGTGACCGCCTCCTATTTGGGCACCCACTTTTTGATCGGCATCCTGATCTCGGCCTGCTCGCTGTTCTTCGACTCCTGGATCCGGTATGCCGTCTTGTACGCGGGAATCGCCGT
This sequence comes from Paenibacillus sp. SSG-1, assembly GCF_002224835.1. Classification (NCBI taxonomy): domain Bacteria; kingdom Bacillati; phylum Bacillota; class Bacilli; order Caryophanales; family Paenibacillaceae; genus Paenibacillus; species Paenibacillus sp. SSG-1. The sequence continues at coordinate 1,222,217 of NZ_MBRK01000001.1, read as the reverse complement.
AGATATTCTGCTTCCCTTATTGGGGCGCCGGCATTTGGTCAAAACGCCCATCAATACGCACCACTTGCTCGAACGCTTCGCCCTGTTTACCTTGATTCTTCTAGGCGAATCGGTCGTCAGTATCCTGGCCGTGCTGCAATTTAATCACTGGGACCTGCCGTCCGTCCTGTTCGTAGCCTTTACCAGCCTGCTGGTCATCGCCATGTGGTGGCAGTACTTTGATAACATCGACAAAAAGGTAAGCCGGGAAATCCACACCGCCGGCCAAATGATTATTTACGGTCACTTATTCGTGTATTTGTCGATGAGTATGATCGCGGCAGCCATTCAGCTGTTATACAAAGACCAGATGGATTACTCCTTCATGCTGGCATTCGTGTTTGGGTCTGTGCTCCTGTATTTCTTATCGACCTCTGTGGTGTTCCACCGGTACAGACACAAACATTTGCGGCTGAAGCCCTATCATCTGGCTATTATGCTGGGGATTCTTGCCTGCTGCTTCGTGATTGACCTGATCTTCCCCGTCCCCAATTACGCCATCGTCGGAGAAGTCATGATTTTCTTCATCGTCTACGCGAAGTTAACGACATGACCCGTTTTATCAAAAAGGCACATCTCCCAGTTATATTACGGGGTATGCCGCTTCTTCATCAGCCCCAAACCTTCAAGAGCTCCAAAGCCTTGGGTTTTGGGGCTTTTGTGATATACGTAGTCCTCAACATCGTGCGCAGCCGCCAAACGATTGCTTGTACCACGCTGAAAAGAAAGGTTGGAGCATTGGCCTGCCCTGATTCTTGACTCGGTTTGTCCGCCGGAAGTATGCTCTTATTAAACTTGAACTCCGGCACTATTACAGGAGCTAGATCGAATGAACTAAAGAAATTAACGGATAAGCTGTATTAGGCTTTTATAACAGGAAGCTCGATGCAATTTATATAGATGCGGGAAAGGATCGGATATGGATGAAAATATTGCTGGCAGAAGACGATATGCGGCTTGGGGAGTTGGTTGTGCACATGCTGAAGAAAAAAGGCGGCCATACCGCGGATTGGGTCACTACCGGCAGGGAAGCCTGCGAGTATGCCGAGGCCACCAATTACGACGTCCTGATTCTCGATTGGATGATGCCGGAAGGTGACGGCGTCTGGGCTTGCCGGCAGCTGCGGAAGGAAGGATACATGGGCGCCATCCTGATGCTGACCGCCAAGGACGGACTGCAGGACCGGATCAATGGACTGGACGCGGGCGCAGACGACTATTTGGTCAAGCCGTTTGAAATCGAGGAGCTGCTCGCCCGGCTCCGCGCCCTGTCGCGGCGGAATTTTGCGCCCATTCAAGGTGAGGAAGTTCAGGTCCCCGGCCTCATCCTGAACCGGACCAACCAGACGGCAAGCATCGCGGGAGAGCTCGTCCAGCTGACGCCGCGGGAGTTTCAGCTGCTGGACCTGCTGATCCAGAACAAGGGCATCGCTTTGACCCGGGAAGTCATTTTGGACCGGATTTGGGGACTCGACGCCGATGTCGGCCCCAAAGCGATCGACGCCATGATCAAGCTGCTCCGCAAGAAGCTCAGCGGACTGAATCAAGAGCTGATTCAGAGCATCCGGGGGGTCGGCTATAAAATTGAAGCCTAAATGGAAAGTTCCCTTCGCCTGGCCCCGGCAGGGGAGTGACCTGTTCAAAAGAACCCAGAACCGGTTGACGCTGCAGTATACCGCAGTGCTTATCGCTTTCCTCGCCCTGTTCATCGGAACGGTGTACGGGCTGCTGTATTTTCTGCTGATCAACGACCAGAAAAATCAGCTGAACGACTGGATTCAAGATATGTCCTATGCGTTTCATGAATCGATGGAGCATACCGGCTCCTATAATATTGAAGGCAATCTCGGCAGCAGCTATCCATCGTTAGCGAACCAGACGGTGGGCTGCTTCAAGGACCCTCAAGGGAATTTTCTGTACGAAGCACAGCAGCGGATGGGACTGAGCGCAGCGGTCGGCAGCGCGGTGGCGGAGTGGACGCCCGAAGGCGATCAGACGGAGTACAAGACCGTTACGATCAAGGAAACCGGCCGGGATGGAGGGCCGCCAAGACACGGAAACGATCCCCGCAAGGCGGCTCCCGGAAATGTCCGCATGCTTCTTGCCGGCAAGGCCGTTTACGATAACGGGGTCTTTATAGGCACGCTGTACGTGGCCAAGGAGGTAGGCAGCCAGTACCGGCTGTTCGGCTGGCTCCTGCTCGTGCTGATCGGGCTCGCGCTGCTGTTCTGCGTCCTGGCCGTGTTTCTCAGCCGGAACATGTCGGTCAAGGCGATGGTTCCGATCGCCCGCTCGTATACGAGGCAGCGCGAGTTCGTCGCGGACGCCTCGCATGAGCTGCGCACGCCGCTCAGCGTCATCCTGTCCTCCATTGAGGTGCTCGAAATGGAAAACAGCCTGAAGGACGATCCGTTCAGCCGGAGGGTGCTGGACAACATGCGGGAAGAAGCTAAGCGGATGACCGACCTTTCCAGCCACCTTCTGACGCTGGCACGCTCCGACTCGGATGAGGTTCAGCTGATCATGACCGACTTTGATCTGGCGGCCGAAGCCTCGCGGACGATAGCATCCCTGCTTTCTTTGGCGCAGGCCAAGCAAATTACACTGAAGCTGCATGCGGAAGACGGCATGACGGTTCATGGCGATGCCCAGCGCCTGCAGCAGCTGATGGTCATCCTACTGGACAATGCCATCAAATATACGCCGGTGGGCGGCACCGTCTCCCTTGCCCTGAAGATCCGGGAGGACAAACGGAGAATGCTGCACATGACCGTCAGCGATAACGGAATCGGCATACCGCTGGAGGAACAGCCGCACATCTTCGAACGTTTTTACCGCGTGGACAAATCCCGCGCCCGGGAGCTGGGCGGCCACGGCCTTGGGCTGTCCATCGGCAGATGGATTGCCGAAGCCCACGGCGGCACTTTGAGCGTGCAAAGCACGCCCGGCCAAGGCAGCACCTTCACCGCTGTCATTCCTTGCTAAGTCTTCCGTCATATGAAAAAAGGACATGCTCAACCTGTCGATGACAGGGAGCATGTCCTTTTTTCACATCAACTTCCGCATATTTAGGTTACAGCTCTCGGGTCATAAAAGTACTGTAGGGATCGAGCGTATAGTCCGCAAATGGGTCGCACTCCTCAAATCCGAAGGCTGCGTACAGCCGTCTGGCCGGCTCGAACGACGCCATTGAGCCTGTCTCCAGGCTCAGCCGCCGGTATCCCCGCCTACGGGCCTCCTCAATGATGTGCGCCAGGATGGATCGGGCCACGCCTTTACGCAAGTGGGCGGATGCGGTCCGCATCGACTTGATCTCGCCGTGGCCGGGATCAAGCTCCTTCAGCGCCCCGCAGCCTAGCAGCTCTCCCTGTTCCCATGCGCTCCAGAATGTCACATCCGGACGCCGCAGCCCGTCCAGATCTAGGGCGTGTATGCTCTCCGGCGGCGACTCCTCTGCCATGCCTTGAAGATGCTCGCGGATCAACGCGGCTATTTCCGCCCCGCTTAAATCGTCCAGCATAATTTTCATACCGTTCACCTTCACTCCGTTGGTAAGTTTATCTCATGTACTACTGTGATCATTGTACAGCCGGGCGAGCCCTTAGAAAAAGGTAATCTTTACGGGAATCCTTTCCCCTTTGGTCAGATGTCATGTTTTCCCGTACCGTAATCGCGGTTGATCTCCTGCTGTTAACCTTCCCCTTTAAACCAGATGTCTTTAAAATCCACCCACCCGGCGGCATTCAACCGAACGCCCTGCTGGGCCGGATGGGACAGCACCCGGGCTTCGTTGTAGGTCAAATAGACGGCCGTGCTGCGGTCGATCAACCAGGATTCCAGCCGCTGAAACGCCTCGTCCCGGACTTCCGGTTCCGCCTCTTGAAGGAGCTGCCCCACAAGCCGGTCTACTTCCGCCTGCGTTCCGGGATCCAGCATGCTGCGAATGAAGCTGTACCGGGACAGCAAATATTCGATCTGCCGGAGCAGCCCCTCGCTCAGCAGCGCCTCAAACAGGATCAGGTCCGCCTCCTGGATCCGCTCTTCCTTCATTAATTCCTCCCAGGGCAGAATATGAACATCCAGCCGGATTCCGGCCTGGCCATATTGCTGCTGAAGCCAGTAAGCCGCCTGCTCATGGCGACGGTACGCATACAGCTTCAGCGCCTCTCCGCCGTACCCGGACCGTTTCAATTCCCTGGATGCCTCTTCCGGATCATACAGCGGATCAGCGGCAGCCGGCTGCGGCTCAAGATGAAAACCGAGGCAAGGGGAAGCATGCGGGTAGCCCAGCTCCCGGACCATACGGCTCCGGTCAACCGCAAGTGCAAGCGCCCTGCGGAAGGAACCGGTTTGCAAAATCCCCGGTTTTGCAAGGTTTATCGTCAGCATACTGCATCCGGTGACGAGACGGCTGCGCCGCCATGTCTTCAGCTCTTGACGGCGCGCTTCTCCCGTCTCGACGACCAGTACGCCCGGATTGGTCTCCACCGCCCATTCTCCGCCGGTGTCCGGGATGATCATCACTTCGATTCGATCGATCAGGCCCCGGGCTGCATAATAATCCGGGAAAACCTCCAGCACGCACATTCCCGGCGTAAGCTTAGCGATCCGGTAAGGCCCTGTCCCGACGGGCAGGCTGCCTGGAATCGTTCCGGCCCCGGACTCCCCGCTGGCGCGGGAAAGGATGGCTGCCGCCGTATGCGACATAAATAACGCAAACAGGACGTTAGGCTGACGCAGCTCCATGCGGATGGTGTAACGCGATTCCACGCAGATTTCAACGATGTTCCTGCACAGCCAGGAATGATTGTTGGATTCCTGCTGCACGCGCAGCAGGCTGTATTTGACGTCATCGGCCGTAAGCTCCGCGCCGTCGTGAAATGTCACGCCTTTTCGCAAATAAAACGTCCAACAACAGGCATCAGCACTAGATTCCCAATGATGTGCGACGCCCGGGATAACCTTGCCGGTGTCCATTTCCAGCTGGACCAGCGTCGCATGGATTTGGCGGATCAGATGGGTATCGAAAGCATACATTGCGTCCACCGGGTCCAGCGTCACGATCGGCCGGTATACCGGCAGGCGGAGCGTCTCCACCATACGTCCCTCCCCGGTCGTTTCCGTCCGGTATCCGAAATAGCCGGTGAGCCAGTCCACAAACCGCTGCATCACTTCGGGTTCGCCCGCCTGCTCTTTTACCCATAGAAGCGCGCCCTGCACGTCTCCCTGCTTCACGTACTGCTGCGCTTCCCGGATGACGAGCTCCCGCTTGTCCGCCAGAAACGTCAGCTCCGACCGATGGCCTCTGCCCTGCCCGGCTGCATAGCGGATCAGGCCGGCGTCCGTCATTTTGCGCAGGATCAGCCTGGCGTTACGGGGCGTGCAGTACAGGGCCTCGGCCAGCCCGTCGATCGTCACCCGGAACGGCTCCCTTTCCTTTTCACCGGAATAAGCGCTGCGCAGCCGAAGGTAATCTTCTGCCAATTTCACCGGACATAGCCCCTTTTGTTCAGTTGAAAAAATGGTATGCATCCAACATACAAATTTTGCTGGCGCATTTCAATCCCACTGGCCGGGCTTTTCTGAAGGGAACAAAAAGGCAGCCTTCGGGCCCCTTCAGCCTTCAGACTGCCTGTCTGTATATTTTTCGGTTGTACGCGTTTGTTACGCCAACTACTTCAGCAGCTCCACCGCCTGCGTATCCTGAATCGGCATCCATATCTGCTTCACCTTAATGGTCAGCGGCTGCGGATAGTCTACCGCATCCTTGCCGAAGTTGTAATCGTAATCGTCTCCCATCGTGTCTTTCTTGTTGGACCAGCTATGTCCACCTTGGGAATATCCTTCAGGAGACTGCCTTTTGTGGACGTTGCCGTCGGCATCGGTGAAGCTGTCCTCCAGCGACAACGACAGGCTCTCGCCGGCATAGGCGTGTTCGAGCTCGCGGTGAATCAGCACCTCGCCGGGGCCAGCCGTCCGGGTGTATGAAATCAGGGTAAACCGGTCGTCCGGCGCTTCCACAATCTGCTTCTTCTTCAGGTCGATCACGATTTGCAGCTGGTCCTTGTCCACCGCAGCCGTGCCCTCCGTCTTGAGCCTGATGGAATCATACTCAGCGTATTTCTGGCCGCTGCCGTACATCAGCATCGCGTCCGTCCCCTCCGTGAGGGACTCCGAATTGTCCCGAGAGTACCACTTCGGATAATACAGCTTTTCGATTTCGTCCCCGACTTTCCCGATGAGCACCGGACTGAGCAGCCGGAATACTTGTTTCCCATTCGCCTGATCATAGTCCAGGTCGACATACGTGTGCAGCGGCGTATAGATGACCTGAGTCACACGAACCCTCTGGCCGTCTACTGTCAGGGTCCGGTCTGGGTGCAGCACCCGCTCTTTGTCCTTGAACATGGCGGGATCGAGCTCAAACGAAATGTCGAACGCCGTGCGGTATTTATTGGAGCTGGACATCAGCGCTTCATTTGACGTTTCCGTCAAGGTCACATGAAACTTGGCATCCTTGGTATATTGAACGGACGGGTTCAGGGGCACGGTGTAAATAAAATGATTGGCTCCATTCGCCGAAATTCTGTTGGTGTTGCTTCCCGCCAATTCCACCGACGCCCCTTTGGACGGGGCTTCCACGCCGCCAAGTTCAAGGGCTACGTCCGCGTTGATGACCTCTTTATCCGTTTGGTTCCGGACACCGAACAGCACATAAGCCATCCGGCCATCCGTGACGGCACCGTCCACCTCTACGCGATACCCTTTTTGTTCGACGCTTTCGGCAATCGGCTTGACGAGCCCCCGGTCCATTGCGCTCGCTAGACCCTCCAGATAGGTAGAGCGGTACGGATCTAAGGCGGACTGACTTGGTATCCCCGCCGTCTGCTTCGGCGCCGGCTCCGCCCGATGGGCCAAGCTGCCGATCGAGTAATTGATAATTAGCAGGGCCGCCGCTAGCGCCATAACCGTCCCCGTACTCCAAAAATAGAAACGCCGCTTCTCACGCATTTTTCCTCTCTCCATTCCTTTGCGCATAGCCAAAGTCAATTTCATCTCAGGCAACGTTTCCGCATGCTTGTTTACTTCATAGGCATCCTGCAACAGGATGCGCTGTTCTTTTTCGGGCATAACCTGTCCCTCCCTTCTGCTCAGCCTCTACATATATTTCCGGAGCTGCTTCAGGCCTTCCCGCAGCCATGTCTTGATCGTTCCTTCCGGCTTGCCCAGCACCTTCGCGATTTCAACGGACGTCATGTCCTGGTAATATTTCAGCATGACGACATGCCGGTACTTCGGCTTCATCCGCTCCAGCGCGCGCTGCAGGTCGATCCGCTCGCTGCTTTTCATCTCCTGCACGGCCCCTTCCTGCGGCACCTCCACCGGAAACACCCGTTTCTTCCGCCGCAGCTCGTCCATGCAGCAGTTGATCGTGATGCGGATGAGCCACGGGGTGAAGGACTGCGGGTCCTTCAGCTTCTTCCGCTTCACCCACGCCCGGTATGACGCCTCCTGCACAGCTTCCAGCGCGTCGGCTTCACTGCGCAAATAGCTGTAGGCGATGGAATACAATTTTCGCTGCTCGGCGGTCAGACGCTCAAAAAACGCTTCTGCTTCCGTCAGCGTGGTTCTATTCATATGGATCTCGCTCCATGTACTATCAGCATTCAGCGTCCCCACTCCCCCCTCTGTATCTCTACAACCCGTTCACCGACGGGCCTCTTGGCGGCCGCTCTATAATATAGACGCGCGAGATCGGAAAATCGATTGAAATATTTTTTAAGTAACGGAATTCTCGTAAGCATGTCCCGCTCCAGTACGACGAAGTCTTGGCTCGAATGAAGCATGCGCGTCCGTTACGTACGATTTCTTTTCAAAAAACAGTTGCTCATTACGTAACGTCATGTGATGTAATGAGTATGGAGGTGTGATGCATGCATAATGACGACACAACTTATTGGGTCGGAGAAATATCCGCAGCTACCGGCGTAACGGTACGGACCCTTCAGCACTATGACAATATCGGGCTGCTGCCCACAACCGGCCGTACGGCAGGCGGACGGCGGTATTATACGAAGGATGACCTCCTCTGCTTGGAGCAGATCATTTTTTACAAATCTCTAGGGCTCTCTCTTCAAGAAATCCGCGACAAAGTCATCCAGCGTCCCGACTCATCGCAGATCGAACAAATTCTGCAAGAGCAGGAACTGGCGCTTTACCGAAAAATAGAAGAAGCACATGCAGGCATTGCCGCGATCGAAGCCCACCGAACGGCGGTCGCGGCCGGGAATGATGCGCCGTGGCAGCTTTTGGCCTTTTTTATCCGGTGTTTCAACAACAGCAGCTTGGTCGATTGGAAACAATATGCTTTTAGCGAAACCCAAAAAGAAATTTTCGGCAGACGATTTGCCAAGGAACAAAGTGCATTCGATTTGTATCATACCTGGAGACGGCTGGCTTTAAAAGCCGTTACGCTGGAGCTGGCAGGCGCAGGGCCGGAAGAGTCCGCTGCACAAGAGGTGGCCAAGGCTTGGTGCACCATGGTGCAAGAGGCAACCGGCGGAGAAAGCGAACAAGCGGATGCGTTTGTACAAATGCAAGGTGAACGGGCATCCTGGCCGGAGGGCGACCGGGAACTTTTCGAGGTATCCCAAGCTTTTATCGACAAGGCGGTAAATCATTATTTATCGGGTCAATCATCAGGCGACAAGGACGGTGGAAACAGCCGTGAATCATAAAAATTACGAGCCCACCCGGGAATCCCTCAACGGTCACCCGCTTCCGCAATGGTTTGACGAAGCAAAATTCGGCATCTTTATACACTGGGGTCCCTATTCCGTACCTGGTTTTGCACCCGTAGGTAACTTTGCGGATACTTTAAAGTCCGATTATGAACGGGCAATGCTCGTCTACCCGTACGCTGAAGGCTACTGGAATGCGATCAAAGACCAGACCACACCGTCTGCGCGTTATCATCAAGCCGTATATGGCAGCATGCCCTACCAAGGATTTAAACCGCTGTTCATGGACGGAGTGAAACAATGGGACCCCATAGCTTGGGCCAAAATTTTCAGGAATGCCGGTGCAAAATACGTCGTGATCGTCTCGAAGCACCATGACGGATTTTGCCTATGGCCAACGAAGGTGACCAACCCGCATGAGCCGCACTGGTTTAGCGAGCGCGACATCATCGGCGAATTAGCAGACGCTGTACGCAGCGAAGGCCTGCGCTTTGGCATCTACTATTCGGGTGGGATCGACTGGACTTTTCGGAGAAGGATTTCAAGAACGTTTATGGACTACTCCTTTTCCACACCCGGGGGCGGTTATGCAGCATACGCCGACGCCCAGATCCGCGAACTGATTTCCCGGTACCGCCCTGATATTCTGTGGAACGATATATGCTGGCCAGGGAACGAAGACTCCCTTTTTCGATTGTTCGCCTACTATTATAACGCTGTACCCGAAGGCGTGGTCAATGACCGCTGGAAGCATTCAACTTCCGCTAACAAGTTGTTAAGTCTCAAACCTGTACGCGCAGTGATGGACATAATGATCAAACGGATGATCATGAACGATCCGGATATTCATTCTGCCCTGGCGCAGCCTGCGATCCCCCATAGCGATTTTTTGACTCCGGAATATACCAAATACAAGGAAATACAACCTGGAAAATGGGAGATGACACGCGGAATCGGCCATTCATTCGGCTACAACCGCAATGAGCAGGATGCAGACTATTCATCCTTTGAAACATTGCTTTACGATTTTATAGATGCCCTGTCTAAAAACGGAAACCTGCTGCTGAATGTAGGTCCGCGCGGCGAGGATGCTCAAATTCCTCCCGAGCAGTTAAGCCGGTTGTCCAAATTCGGGGATTGGTTACAACGGAATGGGGAGGCCGTATATGGTACGCGTCCCTGGATCCGTGCGGAATCGGAAACAGAGACCGGTGAAACGATCCGGTTTACGCGAAAGGACAACCGGCTGTACCTGATCATTTTGGGGCGACCTAACGGAATAACCGTCAAGGTAAAGAAATTTTTCTGTGAAGGCACAGCAAATCTGCTAACGGATGGCAGTCCTGTTCAACTGAAGCGGGAAGGCGAGGATATGAGCCTCATTTTCAAACATCGGCTTGAACATATTTTCGTTCCTGTCATCGTAATAGAAGGAGAGCATGACGATGGAACGCAATGATTGCGCTTGTTGGTGCTGCGGGCGCGGACCTTGCAGGCAGTGTGGGATGAATGGAAACGAATCTGCGTTTTAGAAATATCCTTTTAGCTGAACGTGTGTCAACAAGTTTAAGTTTTAAAAGTAGCAGACGAGTGTTTGAATTGGTGAGCCACTTTGGCTTTGCGCGCAGCGCAAAACAAGAGAGCGAAGCAAGTCAAACAGGAGTTGGTAAAGTCCAACTCACAAATAAGCAACTCTTTATGAGTGCGTAAGGCTGTCGGGAACATGCCCAACAGCCTTTTCAACCATATTATTAAAAGCGACACTCCCTCATATTCTTCAAAACAAACATATCATCAATCACTCGTAACCTCATTACCTCTCTTCATCCATTCCACCATCTCCAAATAGTGCCGGTTATACATAATCCCCAGCACGTTACCGAAAGGGTCCGTCACCGAAGCCGTAACAAATCCCTCGCCACGCGGCGTAATTGGTTCGTATTGCTTCGCGCCCATCTCCAGCAATTTCGTAAACGCGGCTTCCACATCATCAACATGCCAGTACATGATGGCACCGCCTGGACCCGGCACCGCTTGCGAAGGAGCATAACGGCGGCTGATCAGACCCAGCTCATGCTGGTAGTCCCCAACGCGGAACTCGGCATAGGCAAGCTCGCCAGACGGTCCGGTGCGTTTGAAGTACGGGGAGATGCAGAGCACCTCCGAATACCACGACACCGCTGCCTCCATATCGTCTGCCCAATAATTAATCGTCGCCATGCCTCTTAACGTTTGTTTTTCGCTCATATTCATTTTCCTCCTTCGTTTGTTCCCTCATCTTCTAAGGCCATTATAGGAGGCAAAAGCTGACAACTGTACGTCATGGTTTTAATAAAGCAAAAAACACCTCCAGGTGATGTCCATATCTCACGACATGGCTGTCATCACGTGAAGGTGTCACGCTGCGCCTCGGGGATTCTCATAAAAACCCGGTCAGCTTTTCATAGATTTTCAGCAGCTGCTGCCTTTCTTCCTCGGTCAATTTTTCAAAAAGATTTCTGCGCAAAATTTGCCCGTCCTGATTCGCCTTTTGAACGATGTCGAGACCCTTGTCCGTAATCCCCAAATAGATGATACGGCGATCCTTCTCATCGACGATTCGAACGGCTAACTGCTTCTGCACGAGTTTTTCCGATAGATGGGTCAGCGTCGGCGGGGTCAGCCCCAGAGCCTTGGCGATATCCGAAGGCCGGCTGTTCCCATGGTGCTGCAGGTGAGCCAGAACGAGAATATGGGAAATTCCAAGATCCTCGTTGAACAATTTCCCCCACTGGATGATGAGGTTGTTCGTCACTTTATCCATATTGTGAATGATTTCAAAAATCGTCTGTTCTTCCATCAGGCAAATCCCCGCTTTCTGCAAGTCAAAGCCTCTAATCTGCATTAGAGGCCTTCATTATCATACATGCTTTTCAGCCGGGAATCCACTGTTCCTGGCAGCCCGTGAAGCCTGCGGCGCAGGACGAATCCCACTTTTAACGCAATTTAATGGAGCCCCCGTCCACCATAAAGGTTTGACCTGTGATATAGTCGGCGTCGCTGCTGGCCAGAAACACCGCGACACGGCCGATGTCCTGCTCGGGATCGCCGAGCCGGCGCAGAGGAATTTTATTCAGCATCGCCTCGTATAGCTCCGGAGCATTCTCGCGCCACTGTTCCACGCCCGGCGTCAGTGCGATCGGGGAGATCAGATTGACGTTAATTCCTTCCGGACCCCATTCATTGGCCGCAACACGCGACACGCCCCGGATCGCTTCTTTAGCGGCAGCATACGACGTCTGCGTGACCTGCCCGTCAATGCCCGCACCGGATGCAAAGTTGATGACCTTGCCTTTCGTTTTCTTCAGTTCCGGATACGCCGCCTGCATGAAATGAACGGTAGGATAAAAGCCTGTTCCAAAGGATAAATCAAAAAGCTCCTGCGTTGTTTCCATAAAAGGGGCCTGTCTCGATACATGTGCATTATTCACCAGAATATCCAGCTTGCCGAAGCGCTTGACCACGTCGGCCACGATTTCATGCGCGCTCTCCTGCTTGGAAATATCCTTGATGAACAGCATTCCCTCTGTATATTGGTTGATCTCGGCGCGCGTCTCCTTCCCTTTCGCCTCATTCACGTCGACGATCGCGATATGCGCGCCTTCCTTAGCCATAGCCAGCGCCATGCCTTTGCCGATGCCTGATGCACTGCCGGTAATGATACCGACCTTCCCTTGTAATTTCATCCTGCTTCCTCTTTTCATTATATATTTAGTCATCTAAATATTTCATATCTAAATAATAACAAACCTCAGAGTGGCCTGCAAGTTGGTAGAAACTGCATCGCTTATAAAAAAGTCTATCGCGTAATGTCATAGAAGGCTGACCGCCTTTTATCAGGAGTTATTGTGGCGGTTATAGAATGTTTCCCTCTGCTGAAAATCTATTAATCTAGAGAACAAAGCAACCGCACCCCGTACAACGGGTTGCGGTTGCTAGATGGAACATCAGCTCAGCGTTGCCTCTATTTGCGCTGTCTGTTCAGCGGGCATCCAGAAGCCCTTTTGCTGCATTTTATTTTTCCGGATGAAGATCGGCATCCGGCTGGACCTTCCAGCGCTGCCGCGGCTCGCCAGCAGCCGGGTCGCCCAGCTGCAGCTTTGTCCCATCGGCTGATACCTCCAGCGCCTGTCCGTTATGCACGGAGAATACCGTGACGACAGCGTCTTCTTGGTACTCCACTCGCCAGCGCTGGTTGTTGTAGCCGAGGTAGTCGTACAGCTGCAGCCGGCCCTGCCCCGTGTCGAGGTCCAGCGCTTTGCCCGCTTGGGTCCGGATAGACCATGTCCCGTCCCCGTTAGGAACGAAAATCCACGCCTGCGGAGAAGTCCCTTCAGGGCCGCCCACCGTTACCGGTTCGCCATTTTTCGATTCCGCAGCAAACAGTGCAAGGCCGGAGGCTGCATTCACCAGCGTCGTTTCGGCCAGCTTGGCATCAGCCATTCCGCTGACCGTCACCTGCTGGTAAAACGCCTGCCCGCCGAACACGTTCACGCCGAAGTGCCCCTCAGCAAACGTGCCGTCCTTCACGTCGAAGACTTGCACCCCGTCCACTTCCGCCCGGATCTGCGGCCCCTTCGCCTCAATGCGGATATGGTACGTCCTCCCCGGCTGGATGAACCTGGGGACCTTGGCCAGCACCTGCCTGTCCTCAAACCGCCCGTCTACTTTATAGAAGAGTCGAATGGCCTTCAGGTTCGGATCGAGATTGAAATAATACCCGCTGCGGCCGTCAGCGCTCGCCCGGAACAGGATCGAGCCCGCGCCTCCTGTCTCGCTCAGCGTCATGTCGGCTTCCAAGGCAAAATCCCCAGCCTGCTCCTGCGCCATGTAGTTCGCATCGCTTGTATAGCTGCCCCGGATGCCGCGTTCGGTCACGACCCACCGCGATGCCGACAGATCCGGCTTCCAGCCTGTCAGATTCGTCGTAAACGTCCCGTCGGTGACATTTACCACACAGCGGGCCGAAGCCTTCCCGTTCGGCGACACGGCCGTAATGACGGCCGTTCCCGCCTTATTCGCCCAAAGCACCGCTATCCCCGGAGATTCCCCCTGATTGGAGGAAGTCACCTGCACGATGCCGGGATTGCTGGACTTCCATACCAGCGGCGGATGGCTTGCTCCAGAGGATTCCAAGTAAGATGCATACAATTTCTCCTCATCCCCCTTAGACAATTCCAGCTCTTTCCGGTCCAGGATGATCGAGGAGCCCGTTTTCCGCCCTTCACGCCATACATTGTCCAGCGCATGCACCTGCAAGGACGCGAGCTTCACTTTACCTCCCTTGGTATAGAAGCTCATGCCCCGCCGGGCCGGATCCGGAAAAATCAAGTCGGAAAAGACGACCCTGCCGTCATTGCCGAACACTTCCACCGAGGATTCATCCACAAGGATCCGCAGGCGGATGCGGCTGCCGTCCGGCTGGAGCGCGGCCTCATGCCTCGTTTGCAGCAGGCTTGAGTAATCGGTAACGCCGGATGACGAGCGGTCCACAAATAGTTTCTGCTCGGCAGTCTTGTACCCGATCATCGTCTTCTGCCCGCCGCCTTCGCGGACCGTAAATCCGAATTCAGCTGCGGCTCCGCTTTGCGGCAGCTCGATATCGGCTTCAATTTCATAGGCGCCTGCTGAAATTCCTCCAAGCACGTTCGCTGCCGATTCGCTAACCTCACGGTTTTTCACGCTGAACAAGGTGCTGCGCAGCCCGGCAAGCTCCCGGACCGGCGACTGGAACAGCCGGATGCCGTTGCCCGTCGTATGCAGCGTGACCTCCCGCGGTACGGTCATTTGCCCCTTCCAGCCTTCCGTCGGGAAGCTGAACGGATAATCCCAGTTCGTCATCCAGGCCAGCAGAATCCGCCGCCCGTCCGGCGTGCCGGAGAAAGACATGGAGGCATAAAATTCTTTGCCCCAATCCGTCTTCAGCACGGTTCCCGCCGGATTGTCGTTCATGAATTTCCCTTCCGGTGTCAGCTCCCCGATAAAATACTCCGCGTCCGAGCCCTGCGTTTTCGGATTCGCGCCGGTGCTGATCATCAGCACCCATTTGCGCCGGTCCGTGCCGTCTACCGGAAGCTGAAACAGGTCCGGGCACTCCCACACCCCGCCGCGTACGTACTCCCCGTATCCGAAATTGTCGGTCAGCGTCCAGTCGATCAAATTGCGGGAGGTAAAAAAACGGATGTGATCGCCGCCGGAGACGACCATCACCCAGCGGCCGTTCGCCTCATCCCGGACGACCTTCGGATCGCGGAAGTCCCAGCCGCCCGGGTCGGCGCCGTTTTTGCCGGGATTATCGATCACGACCGGGTGCTCCGCCGAGTACTGCCAGGTCCGTCCCTGATCGGTGCTGTAGGCCAGCCCGATCTTTTGGTTGCCGTTCGGCAGATCCGGCGAATAGGAAGTATAGTATGCGATCAGCCCCTTGCCGCCTGAGCTTCCGAACAATCCGGAAGCGTTCGTCGTGTCCGCCACGGCCGAGCCTGACCAGACATGCCCCAGATCGTTCCAGGGCAGGGCGATCGGCAGCTGCTTCCAGTGCAGCAGGTCACGGCTGACGGCATGCGCCCACTGTCCTCCATCCTGATGGAACAGATGGTATTCTCCTTCAAAATAAACGAGACCGTTCGGGTCGCTTGCCGACCCCCGGATCGGGCTGTAATGGTACTCCGGCCGATACGTTTCCGTATAGTATTCGGAGTCAAGCGTGACATAGGCATCCTGGACGTATGCCGTGCCTTCTCTTACAACCAGTCCGGTATATCCGGCCGAATAACTGTCGTCTGTCACGTCTACGGCGGCGGGAGCATATCCGTCCACAAACACCTGAATCCTCGGCCCGACGGCCTGAATCTCCAAATGATGCTTGGCGTTTGGCGAATCGGGGTAAACGCTAGTCGAGGCGCTGATGAGAGATCCGTCCATTTTCCGCAGCAGTACTTGTACCCCGCTTCCTTGGTGCCGCAGCACAGCTTCATATCCTGCGGTTCCCTCCGCATTTGTCCGAATCAGCAGGCCCGCGGATGAGGCTTCACCCAGTGTAACGTTGCCTTCATAGACGGCGTCCGCAGCAATGTTCCGGTATACCCGTAACGCGGCTTGTCCGGTCGTTCCCGTTCCTTTAAGCCCTTTGAGATCGGGCTGCCAGCTTCCGGTTGAAGCGAGCATGCCGTCCAGATTGCCTGCAAGGCTTCCGACCTTCACATTCTGAAATACGGCGGAACCGTTCCACACATGAAGCCCAAGATATCCGGAAGCATAGGCGGTATCGACTGCACGGATGACCGGCTGATATTGGCTGCCCCAATACACCTGCAAGCTCGTTCCCTCAGCCTTCACTTTCAGGTGATAGATTTCGCCGACCTTCAGCGGCACCTGCCGTTCTTCCTGGAAACCTCCTTCAGCTGCGTTTTTCAAGCGGATGATGCCCGACGACGGCACGATTTGCAGCATGTATGAAAACCAGCCGTCGCTGCTAGCGCGGAAAAGCAGCGAAGCATCGGCCTCGGCGTTTTGGATCATGACATCGGCTTCGTAGATAAAATCGTCCGCCTTCGTGCTGGAGACCGCCATCACGTTCTCCTGCGGATCGGAAGCCAGCTTCAGCCCCTCCGCCGTCTGCTCAAGCTCGCCCTTGCCCTGGACCTGCCAGCCTTCCAGGTTCGTATTGACGCTCGCTGCCATCCTGTCCGCCTCCTTCGTTAATGTAGCTGCCGCGCCGTTAACTTTAACTTCGGAATCTGCAGGCATCGCCCATCCCCGGCCTTCGTCAGACCCATACAGCAGGATGGACGCACATGCCAAAATTCCGGCCAGGCACGCGGACAGCATCTTTTTTGCTGATCTCATCAACACTCCTCCTTATCATCAGAACAATGTAAGAATGACATATAAACGAAGACAAGCTTATACATGAAACAAATCTGTGCATGAAAACAAATCTGCTCATGAAAATAAACCTGTGCATGAAGACAAGCCTGATACATGAAAAAACAAAACATTATTGTAACCGCTTACACAATGCGGCGTTAAACTGGCGTTTTCCTTATAAACAAACAGTGCAATGCACTCAAATCGAACATGAACGATGTCTGAACTGAGCTAGGCTGGACTTAGGTTAGAGAGAAACCGAACAGGATATGCCGAGTAAATTCAAGGTTAGCCCTTGGCTTGTCCTTGGCTTGTCCTTGGCTTGTCCTTGGCTTGTCCTTGGCTTGTCCTTGGCTTGTCCTTGGCTTGTCCTTGTCCCTGTCTCACCAAACCCTGTCCAGCATCATCTCAGTTGTTCCTCCCAGCCTAATTCGGCTCAGCACGAGATATGTACCGTTTGTACCCTCGCCCGCTTTCGGGCAGCCGGCCTGTACTGCGGCTGGCTGCCCCCAAGCGAAGGCGGGATTGAACCAAAGTTTTGCTGCAGGCTTCTACACCTTCTGCCCGGATGCCTCCAGCGCCTGAAGCCCCAGCGCAAGTGCGCCGTATAATCCGGCTTGGCCGCCGAG
This sequence comes from Paenibacillus sp. SSG-1, assembly GCF_002224835.1. Taxonomy (NCBI): domain Bacteria; kingdom Bacillati; phylum Bacillota; class Bacilli; order Caryophanales; family Paenibacillaceae; genus Paenibacillus; species Paenibacillus sp. SSG-1. The sequence continues at coordinate 1,204,900 of NZ_MBRK01000001.1, read as the reverse complement.
TCCGGGCGGAACGATGTAACCATCGATTCCGACCGTAAGCTCCAAGGCGTCCACGTAGCCGTTCAGGCTCCGCTGGACCTCTTGGCGGATCAGCGGGAAGAGCTGCGGCTGCTGCATGACGCCCCCGCCCAGGATGACCTTCTCCGGCGAGAGCATCAGGACCGCCGCCGTGACCGCCTGGGCGACATAATACGCCTCAAAGGTCCAGGCTGCGTGATCTGCGGGCAGCTGCGGCCCCTTCACTCCCCACCGCGCTTCCAGCGCCGGCCCGGCGGCCATCCCCTCCAGGCAGTCCCCGTGATACGGGCACGCGCCCGGGAAGCCGTCCTCCGGATGACGGCGGACCGGAATATGCCCGCCTTCCGGATGGACGAGCCCGTGAACGGGCCGGCCGCCAGCATACACGCCGACACCGACGCCGGTGCCGATCGTGAAGTACGCGCAGCTGCCCAGCCCGCGGGCCGCTCCCCACAGCGCCTCGCCGCAGGCGGCGGCATTCACGTCCGTGTCCCATCCATAGGGGACGTCGAAGTGCCGCTTCATCTCCGCGAGCAAGGGATAATGCGCCCATCCCGGCTTAGGGGTGGTCGTGATGCTTCCATACCCCGGGCTGCCGGGGTGAAGGTCGATCGGGCCAAACGATCCGATCCCGATCGCTTCCGGCTGGCGATCTTTGAAATAAGCGATGACCCGGGGCATCGTTTCCTCAGGCCGTTCCGTCGGAAAGCTGATGCTCTCGCTGATTTGCCCGTGTTCGTTTCCGATGCCGCAGACGAATTTCGTCCCGCCCGCTTCAATGGCTCCGATGCGCATGATGATGTGCCTCTCTTTTCCAATTTTTTATCGGTCGATGAATTAGGGTTCTCCATTGGATCAAGGTTCGTATTTAAAAGTAGTTATTAAAAGGTTGTTATTTAAATAGAAAGATCGTAAATGTCGAGCGATTCGACGAGCGCATCCTCATCGTCTGCCATGAGGGACAACCCGGTGGATGCCTGATCCGGATAGATCAGGTCGGTAAGAACCGCACGGCCGCCGCCCGCGAACACTTCCACTGAAGACCGGTCGATCAGGATTCGCAGTTCCACCGTTCCGTCCGCCGCATCGAGAGCTGCCGCATGCCTGCCGGCAAACAGCGGATGAAAGTCCGCCGCTCCTGCCCGGGTCCGGTCTATATAAACTTCGCCTGCCTCACCACTGTAACCGATCACCGTCTCCTGCCCGCGGCCTGCCCGCACCTTCAGCTCCAGCGATTGGCCGGATCCTAAGCGGATCCGAATCTCTCCGCTCTCCAGCTGTAAATCGGCCAGCTGCGCGGAGGCCTGAGCAGCCGCTACCCGCTTCAGGGACAGAAGCTCCTTGCGGTATCCCTCCAATTCCCGGGCAGGCTGCTGGATCAGCTCGGCCGAACCTTGGCGCAGCTCCAGCTTGAGCTCCCGCGGCACGGTCATCGCGCCCCGCCACACGCCGGTCGGCGTCTGATTGGCATATTTCCAGTTGCTCATCCAGCCGACGAACAGGCGCCTGCCGTCCTCGGCCGGCACGTCCGACCAGCTGACGCCGGCGTAGTTGTCGCGGCCATAATCGATCCATCTCACGCGGGTCTGCGATACGGCATCCGGCGTAAAGCGTTCCCCGTCGAAGTCTCCGGTAAAATATTGCGTGCGCGACCCCTCCGCCAACTCCGGATGGTCGCCGATGCTGACGAGCATCACCCACTTCGTCAGGCCCGGGTCCCCGTCCACCGGCAGCGGAAACAGGTCGGGACACTCCCACACGCCGTCATGGCTGCCGATGCCTTCCCCGAATTCGCTGGACAGCGTCCAGTCGATCAGGTTCGGCGAACGGTACAGACAGACGGTCTGGCCGCAGGCAACAATCATCACCCACTGTGAGGAAGCCTCATGCCAGAATACTTTCGGATCGCGGAAGTCCACGAAGGTGTCATGCGACAGCACCGGGTTGCCGGCATACTTCGTCCAGGTCCGTCCCGCATCCGTGCTGTATGCCAGGCTCTGGCGCTGCACCGGCGCTTCGCCCTCCGGTCCTTCGGCATGCTGCGTAAAAATGGCGACAAGCCCCGGCTCCCCGCCGAAAAAGCCGGTCGTGTTATTCCAGTCGACCACGGCGCTGCCGGAGAAAATCGTGCCAAACTCGTCCGGCGCCAAGGCGATCGGAAGTTCTTCCCAGACGACCAGGTCCCGGCTGACCGCGTGTCCCCAATGCATCGGTCCCCAGGTGTTCCCGAAGGGATGATGCTGGTAAAACAGGTGGTATTCCCCCTGGAAATAGACCATTCCGTTGGGGTCGTTCATCCAGTGCTCTTTCGGGGAAAAGTGATACCCCCCGCGGTAGTTGTGCGATATGAATGTGGACATTAGCTGTGCTCCTTTGAATTACAAGTTTTATTTGCAGCGGACCCGGCCGCATTTTTGCCCAAAGGCATCTGGCGGCCGCATCCGGATTCTGCACTGCTAACGTTTATGCGCCAAGCAAGTGCGGATATGTTGTTTTTGATGTTTTATTCAACCTTTATTGCGCGCTGCGGTCATACCCCGCCTGCTTGATCTTCAGCCAATCCTGCAGCCCCAGCCGGTTCAGCTCTTTGAGGTAGGCATCCCACTCCTGATCGACTTTGCCGTTCTGGTACCACTCGGTGCGCTTCCGCTCGAGATAGGCGAACATGTCGGTCTGGATGGTGGACAGCCGGTCCAGCTCATCGATGGAGAAGAAGACGTTCGGATACGTATTTTTCGCCTTCATGTGCGGCACCATCACATCCTTCAGCAGTTTAAGACGCCATGCCGCGTCGTCCGGCATCGTCGTATACTTGCCGTAATACTCGTCGAGGATGGCCAACGGACCGGCGATGCTCGTCTTTTGCCGGAGCTCCACAGGGGCTGTGCCTTCCAGCGGCAGATGCTTCAGCATGCCCTTGGCTTCGTCGAATTCGAAAATGTTCTGCTGCGTCTGATCCCCGTACGTCCCCCAGTTATCCTGGACGGACTGCAGCGGATCGTAGAGCTGATCGACCCATTTGGCTGTCTCCTCCAAATGTTTGTTGCTGCTTGTGATGACCATGCGCCCGCGGTCCAGGCCGATGCCGTTCGTGCGGGTCACGTTGACTTCGCCGCTTGGTCCTGCCAGCGGAGGCATCACGTCATACGTATCGTTCATGCCGGTGATGTTGGCCTTATCCCATGTAAAATACAGTCCGTACCGGTTATCCTTGCCTTTCGCCAAATAGGTGTTCCAGTCCTGCTGGAAGGACTCGATATCGATCAGCCCCTCCTGGTACAGCTCGTGAATGTACTTGATCGCTTCCTTATAACCTTCTTCCGCTGCGGTGAAGACAACCTTGCCGTCATCAGTTACCACGGTGTGGTCCCAGTTCTCCCCGAGCCCGAAAGAACCGAACAGGAAGGCCAGGTCTTCCCCGCCCGGCTTGTTGATAAAGGAGAGCGGAATTTCGTCCGCCTTGCCGTTGCCGTTCGGGTCCTGCGTTTTGAAGGCGATCAGCACCTTCTTCAGCTCCTCGGTGGTCTTCGGCATGGACAGTCCCAGCTTTTTCAGCCACTCCACATTGATCCACGGCAGGTCGTCCACGGACTGAATCCGTTCCTTGCCGGAGCCCAGCTCTTCAATCCAAGGGAAAGAATAGATGTGGCCGTCAGGCGCGGTAATCATCTTTTTATATTCCGGCGCCTGCTCCAGCACCTTTTTGAAGTTCGGCATATGCTGCTCGATCAGATCGTCGAGGGGAATGATGACCCCGTCTTTGGCCAGCTTCAGCAGATCATAGTCGCCATACCCGGCGTCAAAAATCGCATCCGGCAGATCGCCGCTCGCCACGGCCAGGTTTCTTTTCTCCGCAAAAACGTCGTTCGTGTAATTTTTCCAATTGATATGAATGCCGGTCTTCTCTTCCAGCCGCTTATTGATGAGCTTGTCGTTCGGGTCCGCGGGTGCCAGCGGCGAGCTCTGCGTCAGAAAATTGAGGGTGACTTTCCCGTCAGGCGACTCCTTGGCGTCTCCGCCGCTTCCTCCGCAGCCGGACAGGAGCAGCAGCGCCGCGAGCGCTGAGACGGATGCCGTCATGGCGGCAGCCTTGCGATTTCTCTTTTTGTTCATCGTTATGACCTCCAAAGGATTAGAATGGATCAGTGCCATGTATGTTCAGGCCGTCCTATTTCAGGGAACCGACCATCACACCTTTTTCGAAATACTTTTGGAAAAACGGATACATTACGAGCAGCGGCAGACTGGAAATGACGATCGCCGAGTATTTGATCATTTCCGAGAGCCGCTTGAGCTCGTTCATCGCCAGCTGGTCGCTTATCATGCCCGGCGCCGCCTGGTTCTGGATCAGGATCGAGCGCAGCACGAGCTGCAGCGGATGAAGCTTTGCATCCTCGAGGTAAATCATCGCGTCGAAATAGGAATTCCACTGCCCGACAAAAGCATAGAGAGCCAGCACAAAAACAATCGGTTTGGAGAGCGGCAGCACGATCCGGAAAAAAATGCCCGCCTCCGTCGCGCCGTCGACGTTGGCCGCCTCCCTCAGCTCATTCGGCACGCCTTTGAAAAAGGTCCGGGACAGGATGATGTTCCAGACATTGACCGCACCCGGAATGATGATGGCCCACACCGTATCCAGCATGCCAAGCTGCTTGACGAGCAGATATGTAGGAATCAGGCCCCCGCCGAAAAACATCGTGATCACAAACAGCGTCATAAAAATTTTCCGGCCCGCCAGCCGCGAATCAGACAAGGCATAGCCTGCGCATACCGATACAGTCACGGTAACGAGGGCAAATGCAGCGGAGTAAAATACGGAATTGCCGAAGCCCCGCAGCATAGCCGGGTTGGACAATATTTTCCGGTAGCCCTCCAGGCTCCAGTCCGAAATGCGAAACGACAGGCCCTGATTCAGCAGCACGGTCGGATCCATAAATGACGCCACGACGACGTAAACGAGCGGCACGACGATCAGCAGCACCGCCACCGTCAGGAACAGGCCGTTCAGAATCAGCAGAAACCGGTCGAACGGCGAATGTTTAACAGCCATAGTTGATAAGCTCCTTCCTAATAAAGTCCTTCGCCCTCATTAAGCCTCTTGACGATAAAGTTGACCGTGAGCAGCAGCACGACGTTGATCACCGAGTTGAACAGGCCGACCGCCGCGGAATACGCATAGTCGCCGGACTGCAAACCGACCTTGTACACATAGGTGGCGATGATCTCGGAAGCCGGAAGGTTCATCGAGGTCTGCATCAGGTACGCTTTTTCAAACCCGATCGACATGATGCCTCCCGCCGCCAGAATGAACACGATGGCCATGATCGGCCGGATCGTCGGCAAGTCGATGTGGCGGATGCGCTGAAGCAGGTTCGCCCCGTCCAGGCTTGCCGCATTGTGAAGCTCCGGGTCGACGTTCGCCAGCGCAGCTACGTAAATGATCGATGCCCAGCCGGCGCCCTGCCAGATGTCGGAGAGGATGTAGATCCAGCGGAAATATTTCGGCTCGGACATAAACATCAGCGGCTCTCCCGTGATCCATGTCAACAGATGGTTGACCGGTCCCGTCGGGGACAAAAAGATAAACAGCATGCCCACGATGACAACCGCCGAAATGAAGTTCGGCGCGTACAGAAACAGCTGAACGTTCTTCTTCACGCCCGCCCTCCGGACCTGATTGAGCATGAGCGCCAGCAGGATCGGCACGGGAAAGCTGAAAATCAGGCCGAAGAAACTGAGTTTAAGCGTATTCATAAATATCACGTCGAAATTAGGCGAGGAGAGAAACTTCTCAAAATGCTTCAGTCCGGCCCATTCGCTGCCCATGATGCCCTTGATCGGGCTGAAATCCTTAAAGGCGATAATCGCCCCGTACATCGGGACATATTTGAAAATCAGGGTCAGAATAAGCGCCGGAGCCAACAGCACGTACAGAAAATAATGCTTTCTGACCGTCTGCAACACCCGCCCCGCAGAGCTCTTCCTCCTCACTGCCGCCGCCCTTGGATCCACTTCTACCGTATTTTCCAAAACCGTGACCTCCGTTCTTTGCACAAAAAGTTTACACGCCGGATACCGTAAGGGCTTACATTCGCACCTGCACCGTATCGCTGCTTTTACAATTTAGCAGACGATGTAATGTTCGTCAATAACTTTTGTAAATATTTATTTGTGCAATTGACCAATATAATTTGTTCATAGAGGTTCATTATTTTGCTAAAATGTCACTTTTTCCGTCCATTTAGGACCAACTATATCTTTTCAAAGCGTGGTCTGTCGGTTCGGATTCTGCTGTGTGTATAATAATTGCCTATGTAAAGTCATCCATCTGTGTTGCATGTCATTTTGCACAATGAAGGCATTATATATTTGTGCATTTGTAAAGTTAACATTGCTATTTGAAGCAATCTGGTATACATTGGTCATAGGATACCTGAGATCGAATGCATGCAGGTTTATGAGGAGGAACTTGCTTCCGTACTAATAATCGTTAGAGGTGAACATCGAATACATGGGGAAAGAGAAAGTCACCATTCAAGATATCGCCGATGCGCTGGGCATTTCCCGGAACACGGCGTCTAAAGCGTTGAACGGCAGCGACAGCATACCGGGCGAGACCCGCAACCGGGTGATCAAGAAAGCAATCGAGCTGAAGTACAAGCAGTTCGCATATATGGAAACCGAAAGCCTGATGCCGAAAAACCCCGGCAATATCGCCCTGCTGACGCAAAACATGCCCAGCATGTCGCATTTCGGGGCCAAGCTGATCAGCGGACTGGAGAAACGCATCAGCGGCGAAGGCTACAATTTGTCTATCCATATCGTAAGGGACATCGAGCGAAGCTCCCTCCAGCTTCCGAACAATTTTGAAGCGTCCAAGGTGGACGGTATCATCTGCATCGAACTGTTCGACATGGAATACACCAAGCTCATCACGAGCCTGGGGCTCCCGACCATATTCATTGACTGCGCGGCGGACATGTCTTATCCCGACCTTGAAGCCGACCTGCTTCTGATGGAAAACGAACACAGCACCTATTTCATGACCAAACGGCTTATCGAGGACGGCTGCGGCTCGCTCGGTTTTATCGGCGACTACAACCACTGTAAAAGCTTCAACGAGCGCTGGGCCGGCTTTAATCGGGCCCTTGTAGAAGCGGGAATTCCGCTGGACCGCAGGCAGTGCGTTCTGGAACCGGACCGCGAATTTTTCTCGGAGTCCGACTGGATGGAGCAGCGCTTGGACAAGATGCAAGGCACGCCCTCGGGCTTTGTATGCGCGAATGACTTTATCGCGGTCAACGTGATGAAGGCTTTGAAGAACCGCCAGATCGCCATTCCGGAGGACATCGTCGTGGCCGGATTCGACGACGCGCCCGAGTCGCGCATTGTCGAGCCTCGTTTGACGACCGTGCACATCTATAGTGACGAGATGGGCATCACCGCCGCCAATATGCTGCTCTCCCGCATCAAGGAGCCGGAGCAGCCTTACCAGGTCACGCATATCCAGACCAAGCCGCTGTTCCGGGAGTCGACGCAAGCCGCCCGATAATCCAGGCTCCAGGCAGCATGGCATAAGAACGGGCCAAGAGAGCAGTCTGTTTCTCCTGAATGCCGCAATCGAAGAACCAATCCGGTTACATCATACGAATATCCGCAGTCCGGCGCTTTGCAGTACAGCAGCCGGGCTTTTTTTTCGGTGAAAGCCATTCATTTGATCCTACCGGCAGCTGGGCTATCCAAAGACCGCACAAAAGAACAGGCGGAACGGACTCGATTGAGATAACGTAACAGGTGAAGGATTTTTCAAACATGAATTCATGAAAAGGAGACACTAATATGGTTAAAGAAACGAAACCGTTTTGGTTTAAGCGGCTGCCGGTCCTTGCATCGCATCCTGCGGTATGGGCTTCCCATATCGCCCAGCACTGGAATTTGGATGCATTCCGTCCCCAGAACCCCATGGATCCCGAGAAAGTACGGCTTGCTCTTCGTCATTTCATGCCCGAACTGCTCCCCGAATACGAGGCCTTGCTGTCCGTTTCACCAGACCGTCCCGGCGAAGCACAACTACTAGCCATGTATATCCTCCCTCCCTTCTTCTCCGGCTGCAGCAACTCGATCTCCCACCGATTAGGCCATCATACTTTAATCCGAAATTACGACTTCAGCTTGGACGGGTTCAGCGGCGTATTCCGTTACGAGCCATTGCCTGATGGAGGGTGGATCATAGGTTCCGCCGAAGGCGGCTGGGGCTATCTCGATGGCCTGAACCATCACGGTCTCGCAGCGGCTATTACGTTTGGCGGGGACTTCTCGGTAGGCAACGGTTTCAGCATTCCGCTCATTGTCCGCTATCTCTTGGCCACTTCGGCAACGGTTCCTGAGGCAGTGGAACGGCTGTACTCGATCCCCCACAGGCTTGTTCAAAACATCTCACTTTTGGATCGAGAAGGCCGTTTCAGCGTCGTCTACACCTCGCCGGAAGGCGTGAGCGAAGCTGACGGTCTCATTTGCTGCACGAATCATCAGAGACAAGTTCAGAATTCCGCTCACGACGAACACCGGACCGTGGAGCGGTTCGACCATCTTCTCAGAATGGGCCGTGCCGTATCGCCTCAGGATTTTCATAAAGAGCCGTTGTATCATCGCAAGTTTTCGAATCATTTCGGCACGCTTTATACCGTCGAAATCGATCCTTTAACGGAAACGGTTCATTATCACTGGCCTGAAGGACAGCAGCTTCTCGCCACGCCGGCGTCGCCGGAGACTGAGATTAACATACTATTGTCCGAGAATTAGACGGGTAGGATATAGCATTTCTCTCAAGGAGGTATATAAGCGAAACTAAATAGCCAGCCGCCGATTCATGATCGACGACTGGCTGCTTAAACGTGAAAGGTGTTTTGATCCCTGCCTTAAACGGGGTCATTCCCCTTGTATGGTTGCTTTTTTGAGAAATCTACCAGCGATCTTCCGGATGATACCAAACTTGTTATTTCGCTTCCCTTTTCTCCGTTAAGAAGTAGAGCAAAGCCAGCACCGGAAAAAGAACGCCAAGCCATATGGCCGCTTCCCATCCACCTTGTGCATACGCCCATCCGCCTACTGCGGAACCAATAGCCCCGCCGGCGAAAAAGATAGCCATGAACAAGCCGTTCAGCCGGCTGCGCAGCTCTGCACCCAGTGCGAAAATGGAGCGCTGCCCGAGCACCAGATTGGCGGAAACGGCCATATCCAGTACAATGGCGGCCACGACCAGGCTGATGATCGATAGCAGGGAACCGCCATGGATCACAATAGGCAGGAGCATGGAAACGACCGCGAGTCCAAGGGCGATCCCTGTACCGGGGCGGATCCACCCTTTATCGGCAAGGCGGCCAGCAACCGGTGCAGCCGCTGCTCCGGCTACCCCTACCAAGGCGAACAGGGCGACCCCTGTCTGGGAAAAATGAAATGCCGGGCTGACCAGGAGCATAGGAACCGTTGTCCAAAACAGGCTGAAGGAAGCAAACAGAAACGCGTGGTAAAGTGCTCTGCGCCGCAAAATCGGCGTCGTCTTCAGCAGCTTCAGCATCGACGAAAGGATCTCCGGGTAGCTGATGGATGTTTGCGGGCGTCTTGCCGGAAGCGCCTTGGCCAGCACCAGCGCAAGCACCAGAATCAGAACGGCGGACAGAATAAAGATGGCGTGCCATCCAAGGAAGTCTTCCACCAAGCTGGCAGCCGGACGGGCGAGCATAATGCCAAGGAGCAGGCCGCTCATGACATTCCCCACATTGCGTCCCCGCGTTGCCTCAGGAGACAGATGAGCTGCGTACGGAACCAGGATCTGGGCGGCAACGGACCCTACGCCGATAAACAGCGATGCCGCAAGAAACAAAGCCGCGTTACGGACTTCAGCAGCGAGGAGAAGCACGACCACGTTAAAGATCAGCAGGGTAACCACCAGCTTGCGGTTTTCAAGCAAATCCCCTAGAGGCACGATCAATAATAGGCCGATTCCGTAACCGATTTGTGTTAAGGTGACGATCAATCCCGCAGCTCCGGAGGATAATCCCAGAGCTGAGCTGATCGATCCTACGAGAGGCTGGGCATAATACAGGTTGGCCGCGATGATGCCGCAAGCGACGGCAAGGATCAGGTTGATCCAGGATGAAACGGCAGCGGCGTGAGGCTTTTCTTTTGCGATGGTACTCATAACATTTCTCCTTTGTTTGTAAGGCATCCCTTTTTCCGGAACAATCGTTCCAGTTTAGGAACAGTCCGCCTATTGTTTTTTAACATAAAATATTTTTTCTCAGAAATTCATTTTTCGGAACAGTCGTTCCAGTATGACTAAAAAAGATGCCTGCCGACGTTTCTTCGCAGAAGTCAGACCGCTAGCGGAAGTTTTTGTTGCCGAATCAGGAGCGGAGGCTCGTTACAGCATGCCCAGCACCATTTCCATCATCTCCCGCGCCTTGGTGCTGTCCTGCTGAATTTTCGCCATCACGTTAACGCTGTGGTTGAGATTGAGCAGCATGAACGATAGGAGACGAATGTCTTTGTCGGGAGAAATTTCTCCGGTCTCTTGTCCTCGCTTTAATTTTTCGTAAAACAGCCGTTCCAGTTCATCAAAGCTCTTCTTGACTATGTTCTGCAGCGGTTCGTCCATGGCGTCGATACTAAGAGCTGCGTTCGTAATCATGCATCCATTGGGAAGGACTTCCTCCTGCGCGGCAAAAGCGCTCGTGATATGGATCTCGAAATACTGCCGGATGCCCTCAATGGTGGTAGGAGCGGCGATTAACACATCCCGCTTTCTTTGCGACATCTTTTTGTAGTGCTGGATCGCCTCGTAATACAGGGACTGCTTATCCTGGAACGTTTCATACAAACTGGAACGGCTAAGACCCATCGCTTCCAGCAAATCCGGTATGCTCGTCGCTTCGTAACCTTTCTCCCAGAACACCGTCATCGCTTTGCGGAGCACTTGATCCCGGTCAAATTCTTTGGTGCGGCCCATCGGCGCCACCTCCCTTTGAGCACAAGTATATACGAACTGGAACGAGTAGTCCAGTATTTTTTATTTGTGTCCATAAAACATACAGCAGGCCGCCGGTGCTTCGGCGGCCTGCTGCATTCTACAGGTCATTTTTCCAAGGGATCTGCGATGCGGACCCCCTGGATGATGTATTTTTACGGCTGCTTAACCGTCTCCGCAGCCCACTCTTCCCCGCCTGCTACTCTTGCCTTCACCGGATGATCCAGCGAGGCTTCTGCGATATCCTTATATGCCCAAATATTCAGCAGGCACATCGCTCCAAGGCAGCGCCGCCGTTCCATAGAGCGGTCCGCGGCCGAGCGCGCGGTTCAGTGCCGTTACTGCCTCCGCGCGCGTCAGCGCGTTGGAAGGGCGGAATAAGCCGTCCGGGTAGCCGTTCAGAATGCCGGCTCCCTGCGCCTTCGCGATAGCGCTCTCCGCCCAGTGGCCCGCGGTATCGCGGAAGCCGCTGCCCGCCGCGGAAGGACCCAACTTCAGCCGGCTGGCCAGCGTGGCCATTTCGGCGCGCGTGATGGCCTGATCCGGCTTGAAGGTGCCGTCTTCATAGCCCTTCATCAGGCCCGCCGCCGTTACGGCAGCGATAGCCTTCCCGGCCCAGAAGCCGTCCTTCACGTCGCGAAACGCGCTGGCTGCCGTACCGGCCGTATCGCCTGCCGCTTGTGGAGCCGCCTTGGACAGAATAACCGCCATCTCGGCACGCGTAACTGGCTTATCCGGCCGGAAGGTGCCGTCCGGATATCCCTGAATATATACGGGATGCCGCTCATTCAGAGTATCGTCCTGAGCTCCGGGTTCAGGTGTGGACGGAGGTGCTGCCGCTCCTGACGATGATCCCCCCGCGCTTGATCCCGGGCCAGGTGCTGTTGGACCGGACGGCCCTGTTGGCGGGTTCGGCGCGCCGGGATCTACCGGGCCTGTGCCCGCCGCAGGCACGGTGAATTTCAGCTGGTCCACGAGCATCAGATCTCCCGATTTTTTCATCGCCCTCAACGTATGTGTTCCGTCACTCAAACCGGAAATACGGTATAAAGGCTGTGATACGAGGCGCTGATCGCTGTGGGCACTGACGGTCTTCTTCAGCACGCCATCCACGTACACGTCGATGTCTCCCAGAGCCGGCCCAACGGGACCCACCAGCTCCACGCCCGTCCCTTTGAACGTATAGGCGAGTTCATCACCATTCGCTGCCGTATAATGCACGTCGTTCTGATAATCCCCGCTGAACCCGAACGCCAGCTGCAGCGTTCCGGCCGGCTGGGCGGCCAGATAAGCTTTGCTTAGAATCACCCGGCTGCCTTCAACCGTATAATCGGTTCCTTCGACGAGCCGGTTCTTTCCGTTCGCTATGCCGCTGAACAATTGCGGCTGCTGCAGCAAGGTGACCGCCACATCCTCCTGGTTAACCGCTGACTTGTCAAACACGGCCGATACCGGGCTGATCAAGTCGGGGATTTCGACCTTGAGCATATCCACCAGCATGAAGCGGCCGGATTTCTTCACAACTTTCAGCGTATGAAACCCTTCCTTCAGCCCGCTCACGCTGTACAGCTTCTGCTGCGGCTGGCGCTGCTCGCTGTATGAGCTGACGGTTTTCTGAAACTCGCCGTCCAGGTAAATATCCATGTCTCCCTGCGACGGGTCGATCTCGGTAAAAAACTGGATGCCCGTTCCCCGGAACGTATGCTCAAAGGAATCGCCGTTGGCTTCCGTATAGTGCACATCGTCCTTGTAGTCACCGAAATTCCTTCCGGTGCTGCGGTTCCAGGCTCCATGATAAACAATACCCGGATCGTCATCGTTCAGAGCCGTATAGCGCACCGTCTCTGCCCCGGTCATATGGACGGTCAGCGTTTGGGGATCGCCAGCGCTGAACATAAATTTGAGCATGATGTCGCCGTCCGGCAGCCCCGCCAAAAATTCCTTTTTGATCGTCACCGTGTCCTGATCGACGGCATACTCATTCTCCGTCAAAGGCTGCCCCTCGTATTCTACGGCGGTCAAGGTGTTGCCGTTAAGCCCCAGCTTCACGGACAAGTCCTGCTGCTGGCCGGCGCTTTTGTCGAAGCTGGCCTCCTTCGGGTCAATCGAGCTGTTCTGCGCCGCTTTGCCGCGGATGTCCACGCTCAGCACCTCGCTGTCTCCACCTTCAAACATAAAGCTCAGCGACGCCGGACCCTCCGGCTGCTTGGCAAGATAAGCTTTGCTGATGGTTACCGTGCCGCCGCTTACCGTATAATCGCTGCCGTTCTTCAGCACATCGGCGCCGTTCCGAATGCCCGTAAGCGAACCGCTCCCGAGCGTCAAATTCACGGTCAGGTCGGACGGATTGGCGCTCTCCCTGTCATAGCTGGCGGATACCGGGTCGATCAGATGGCTTGCCGTCACCTTCAGCGCGTCCAGCAGCATATATTTGCCCGTTTTTTTGACCGCCTTGATGGTATGCGGACCTTCCGGAAGTCCCGATACGGTGTACACCACCTGCTGCGCCTGTTTGCTGCCTTCCGTATACGTGCTGACCGTTTCCGGTTCAGCCGCTCCGTCCAAGTAGACGTCTACCTCCCCTTGCTCCGGATCCTTTTCCGTAATCAGGTCAATGCCGCTGCCGTTAAAGGCATACTCGAAGAAGTCGCCGTCCGTTTCGGTAAAATGAACATCCCCTTTATAATCACCCGCAGACCGGCCTCCCTGTGACGACCAGCTGCCGCTGTATGTAATTCCAGGATCATTATCGTTGATATACACCGAATGAGTGACCGTCGCTTCTGCGGAAGCAGGGACATCCGCTGCGCTCTTGTCCGCGGAGCTGGAAATCGCCTCGCCGGAGTCAGAAGTCTGGCTGCCCGCAGCTGCATCAGGCTGCTCGGCAACGGATTGGCCGAAGCCATCCGGCTGAATATCACTCGCTGCATCCAACTGAACGCCGCCTGTGTCTTGCTCGGACCCTGCGCCCTGTATAGATGCGGAGTCTTTAATCGTCACAGCCAGATTTTGTACGGCAGGCGTCTGCTCGTAGCCGCCGTTCCGCTGCCAGTCCCCGGTATATCGGATGCCCGTATCGTCGTCATTGACCGCCGACGTTCCTTGGACAGCCGTTACCTTGAACATTCGGGAAGCATGCGGCTCCAATACGGCTGCGTATCCGTCATCAAAAGTTCCCAGCTCCGAATGGCTCCACAAGTCCCTTACCTTGGCCGAGCCGGTCAGACCGATGTCCTTCCAGTTGACCTTGACTTCAGCACTGCGGCTGCCCAGGTTGAACAAGGCGACGCTGTAGGTACCGTCACCGTTGTTGGCGTACCACACCTGCTGCTGGGTGTCCATCGACACCGGGTGAGCCGGGCGGCCCGCCTGATTGACGGCGATTACCTCGTCGTTGGTCAGCAGCTTGAGCCCGTAGTCATCAAGCCGGGTCATATCGTTGCCGATATAGAGCGGCGCCGCCGATATCGCCCAGAAGGTCATGGCCGTCTGGCGTTCGTCTTTGGTCAAGCCGTCCATCGAGCCGTTGCCGACGTTCAGGGAGTCAAAGTCGTTCCAGCCGGTGGCCGGCCCGGCGTCCCTCCACCATACGGCCGCATCCGGGAACAGGCGGGCGATATTGGCCCACTGCGTCAGCCCGACATTGCTGTCATAGGCTTCCACATCCCATTGAATGCGCCAGCCGTTGGCATACTTTTTCCAAAAGTCCACGTAGTTGTGGTCCAGCGCCCACGAGATCTCGAACCAAATGTCGTGGCGTGCCAGCGCCTCGGACCAGGCCTTCACGTCCCCGCGGGAGTCGAGGTTCAGGTTGTTGTTGCCCGATCCCGGCGTGACGCTGTCGAATTTGACGAAATCGATCCCCCAATCCCCCAGCATGTCGGCAATGGAGTCTACATACTTTTGTGCACACGGGTTGCTGAAGTCGATTTTGTACGTGTACGAGTTCCAGGCATCGACGATCTTGAGCGGCTGTGCCGCAATGTCGCGCACCCGGCAGGCACCGCCCGTCCCATAAACTTCGAGATCCTTTTTATAGGCATCAATCGACAGGCCGGGGATCAGATAAATACCGATTTTCTGCCCGTTATGATGCACGTAATCGATGACTTCCTGAAATCCGTTCGGATACAGTTTCGTGCTTGGAATCGGCCTGCCGTATTCGTCCATGTCTCCGTTCCAGCCCGCATCAATATTGATGTAGTTGTATCCGTGGGACTGCAGCTTGTCGCGCATCGCGTCGGACTGCTTCTTAATGCTCTCCGCCGACGTCCAGTTGCCCGCAGAATCATACACCTGCATACTGTAGCTGCTCCAGCCCATGTACGGCTTTTGGGCCAGCTCCTTGTTAGCCGCTTCGGCTACGTTCAGCTTTTGTCCAGCCCATCCGGTCTGCACCAGTACCAGCATCACCAGCAGGATAAGCCCCATCTTCCTTCCCAACCGCTTCATCATGATTCCATCATCTCCTCCCAGCATGAAAAACTTAGAGGCGCCTTCGCGTTTTACGGATGACCTTATTTCGGACCGCTTGACGGATGCTGGCTTCCAGGACGCTGACGCCACAGACGGCCGGCCATCGAACACAAAATGATAGCGCTTTCTATACTGCTGATGATAGGGACTTCCTCATTTTCTGAACAGGTACATCTGGGTGTTCCGGCGTACACTTTTCCCAAAAAACTGGTGTTTTGTCCGGCAAGCAAAGGATTTTTTCAGTTATGGGTATTCAAAAAAAACAGCACTTTCCCAATTCTTCACAGGGTACAGGGTACCGGCTGCCTCGAACCAAAGGGGAGTCCCCCCGGTTTCCATGGCACCTGCATTTAAATTGTCCAGTGACCGATTTATTTAGAAACGATTAACGGGAAGTATATCCAAAGCCGATGGGGATCGTCGTTCCCTGTTTGAGCATCTGCTGACGCCCATCCTTCATGCACAAAGCTGTGCCCGTCAAATCTACTGAGATCAGCCGGTCCCAGTATGACTCGTCAAAATCGGCGGCCGGCTTGTCATCCGCTGGATTAAGGAAGATTTTCCGGAGTCTCCGGATTAAACGTCCAAGCAAATCGTCGAGATTACGGTGACGTCTACCGAAGTGTTTTATGTAAAAAACAAGCATGCTCCCAAGAAACCTTGAAGCGGCCGCTGGTCTTTAAGGTTTTTTGGTATACGCTCATTCGCTGAACTCAAGTTAATTCTATTATGAAATAAAGTCGAGCAGTTCGCTTGGTTTAAATCCTTTTTTTGGAACCTCACTCAAACTTGATACAAAAAAGAAAAAACCCACTAAATTCCTCGACATTACAATGGCCTAGCAAACATTCTGCGGCCGATATCCCAATCCCCGGTTACTACCCGCTTCACTTTCATTTCGATATCTTCCAGCCTATTTTCAAATAAGTTAATTTCATTTTGGATAAAAGATGTTATAATACAGTCAGAATTTAACTCGAGGTGACGTGTTGTGCAAACTGACAAGACATCGAAAGCGTACCTGCTGCTTCAATTGTTTTGGATTTTTTTCAAAATCGGTCCGGCGACATTTGGCGGCGGATACGCCATGATGCCGATGATCGAGAAGGAATTCGTCGATAAACGCAAATGGATGGACCGCCAGGAAATGAGCGATTTAATGTCGCTCGCGGGCTCGGCGCCCGGCGGCGTCGGGGTGAACGCTTCGGCCTTTCTGGGTTATCGGCTTGGCAAAATCCCCGGCGCCCTTGCGGCCACGCTGGGCATAACGCTCCCTACGTTTATCATCGTTTTTCTGCTGAGCGTGTTCTACTCGATGTTCCGCGAGGAGCCCAAAGTCCAGGCCGCCTTCAAAGGCATTCACGGCGCTGTCATCGGACTGATCGCAGTCGCCGCGTTCAAAATGGGCAAAAATGCGCTGTTTGACCGGACGACCGTCATCACCGCCGCAGGCTCCCTGGCCCTGCTTTTGCTGACCGGACTGAACCCCATGGTTCTGATAGCGGTCGGGCTGGTGCTCGGCATCACCGTCATCCGGCTGAAGAAGCGGCTGGGGCTTCCGGTTCACACCGAGAGGGCACGCGAGGAGAACGAGTCCGTCATCGAATATTACATCTAGGAGGCGTCCCATGCTGTTCTGGCAGTTATTTGTCTCATTTTTAAAAATCGGGTTCCTCTCCTTCGGCGGCGGTTATGCGGTTATCCCGATGATCCAGTACGAAGTACAGCAGCACGGGTGGCTGAGCACCGGGGAATTTCAGCGGACGGTATCGATCGCGGGCATGTCGCCCGGCCCGATCGCCACCAACAGCGCGACACTGATCGGTTACCAGACCGCGGGCCTGGCTGGAGCCGTTACCGCTACCGCCGGTATCGTTCTGCCTTCCCTGCTCATTGTGATCCTGATTGCGGCTTTCTTTTATCGAATGAATGCTAACCCCTGGGTCAAATCCTCCTTTTACGGCCTTCGGCCGATCATTACCGGACTTATCGTCTATGCGGCCATCCACTTCGGTTTCCCCAATCCGTCGGAAGCCATCTATCACTGGACGACCTTCGCCACGCTGCTGATCGGCGTGCTGGCGTTTATCGCGATCACCAGATACAAACTGCATCCGGTGACCGTCATCGTATGCTCGGGCGTTGCGGGAATCGTGCTGTTTTAATTGGGTGAAATTAAATTTCCTATGCCTTTACGGGGACGTTAAATTATAATAGAATGAACTTTCAAAAATAAACTGGGGGAACTTCTATGACTACACCACCTAAAAACCCAGCGGCATCAGGAAAAAAAGACCAGTTTTCATCCGCAGGCTTTATCCTGGCCGCCATCGGGAGCTCTGTGGGTCTCGGGAATATGTGGAAATTTCCGTACATCACCGGACAAAACGGCGGCGCAGCCTTCTTTCTGCTCTTTATCGTGTGCTTGATCGTCATTGGTTTACCTGTTTTGCTCGCTGAGCTTGCCATCGGACGCGCAGGCAGAGGCAGTGCGGCCACTTCGTTTGTGAAAGCGGGCGGCAGCAAAGTGTTCGGCCGTCTCGGCCTGCTGCAGGTTATCGCGCCTTTTCTGATTCTGACCTTCTACGTCATCGTCGCAGGTTGGACGCTGCATTACGCCGTGCAGTCTTTCAGCGGACACCTGTACAGCAATCCGGATTTCAAAGGACAGTTCAATTCGTTTATCGGCGGCTACATGCCGATCGTATGGCAAGCTGTCGCCATCCTGATTACCGGCTTTGTCGTGGTCAAAGGGATTTCCGGCGGCATCGAAAAGTTCAACAAAGTGCTGATCCCGGGATTGATCATCCTGCTCATCGTCCTGATGATTCGTGCCGTATCCCTGCCTGGCGCGGGGGAAGGCGTATCGTTTTTCTTGAATCCCGACTTCTCCAAGCTGACCCCGGAATCGGCGCTAGTCGCTTTGGGACATGCCTTTTTCTCCCTTTCGTTGGGGATGGGCATTCTGCTTACGTATGGTGCTTATGTGGACAAGCGCCAGTCTCTGGGGTCTGCCACGATCGCCATCGGCGTCGGTGACCTGATCTATGCGTTCGTTGCTGGGCTGATCATTTTCCCGACGACCGCTTCGTTCGGGATCGAGCCCGACTCCGGGCCAAGTCTGGTATTCATCGCCCTGCCGGCCGCCTTCTCGGCCATGCCGTTTGGTGCGTTCTTCGGCGGGCTGTTCTTCGTCCTGCTGGCAATCGCCGCCTTGACGTCGGCGGTATCGCTGCTGGAAGTGCCGGTAACATACCTGATGGACCGCTGGAAGTGGGGCCGTACGAAATCGGTTGTCATCATCAGCGTGCTCGTGCTGCTGATCGGCCTTCCGTCTGCGCTCTCCTTCGGCATCGTGCCGGGGCTGTCGGAAATGGGCAGCAAAAACTTCTTTGACTGGCTCGACTTCATTACATCCAACATTTTGCTGCCGGTCGGCGGGCTGATCACCACCATTTTCGCCGGGTACTTCTGGAAAGGCGCTGCCGAAGCGGCCGGCCTCAAATCGGGATGGTTCCGGGTATGGCTGTTCATGCTCCGCTACGTGGCGCCGATTCTGGTACTGCTCGTGCTGCTTGACACAACGGGCATTCTGAAGCTGAAATAACGACGAAACTACAACAAAAGCAATCTCCGGGGCTGTTCACGACAGCGCTGTGGAGATTGCTTTTTTATTATTCCAACACGAACCACGGCTGCCGGGACGGCCCGTCATACATCAGCCTGACCTGCCCGGGGGGCCTGCCTTCCTCATCGAACAGAAGCAGCTCATTTTCTTCCCGCAGCCACTCCGCCGGAACTTTGTAATCCTCCTGGGGACCGATCTGCCAGAAGCGTCCCAGATCATGCCCGTTTAGTACGATAAGCCCCTTGCTCATGCCCGTTAACCTCAGCTTCAAGCGAATGTTGTATCCGCTTGGCCACAACGGTCGGCGGAATCGCCACCGGTACCAACCCGGCCCTCCTGCCGTAGCCATTTCCGCGTCTGCATCGCCCGCCTTCCAGGCACCCGGTCCAAGCAAGCCGGCTCCGGCCATGAACCAGTCCTCCAAGCGTTCCGCATTCCGGAACATGATCAGTTCCAAACGGTTCAACGGAGAGGATGCATAAGGCATCTCGATCACATTGACTTCCCCCGGCTTTACATACTTGGAGATGTCGACGGTGCAAAACGCGAACCAGTCATGGTAACCTTCCAGCTCAACCAGCGTACCGTTGATGCGCAGCCCTTGGCTGACCGCGCCGACAATGATGGCCCGGTCCATGGCGCCGGGCTCGAATTCCTTCCGCAGCAGGGGGGCGCCGGACGGATGGCTCACTTCGTCCAGGTGGACGGCTGCCCCGTCTTCGCCGCGCCAATCCCGGCGAAGGTCAAATACGCGGCCGCCCCGATACACCGGGCCGGTGAGCCCTTTAGTCTCGCCCAGATAAGGCGAGAAGTTTAGCCGTCCCATGTGCTGCACCAGAATCTGCAGCCGGTTGGTCCCTTGAACCGTCTTCAACGGGACGGCCGCAGCCCCGACCTGGCGGACCAACGCCTGTTCCGCGCCGTTGATGTACACCCGCGCCGTGTCCTGAAGGTCCGGCAGGATCAGGCAGTCTTCGCCGGCCTGTTCGCTGTCAAAATCGCAGGCATACAGCAGGTACCCGTAATCCTGCCCAAACCGTCCAAAATCCTGCGGATCTCCCGTAAGGACAGCGCCCTCCCCCGCCATCACCGCCTGCAGCTCAATCGGCGAACTCTCCCATACAGCAGCAGGGAGCCGGGGTAGCCCGGGCCCGGACGGCTCCCGCGTCTGGAGCTCACCGGCGGTGACGCAGCGCTCGCCTCCGGTCCAATGCCCCAGCAGCAGCACGCTGCGGTCCGGATCGGCAGCAGTGCCTTGAACCCGGCCGTCCTTGCCAACATCGATATCGTCAAGTCCAACGGCATAACGAACACCTTCGCCGGAAAGCCCCTCGATCCGCCACGTCCGGTTGAGTGCATCGCCGGTCAACACGACAAAGCGGATGCTTTGTTCCCCCGCCGAGATGCGGATGATGCCAGGCTCTTCGAAATGGCACATATCGAGCCGCAGCCCTCTGCCGTCGGCAGTGCTTTCGCTAAGGGCGTTAGCACCGTTATCCGTGATAGCGACGGGTTCGGCCGCCTCAATCACGACACAGGAGCGCTGCCCCCGGTCCGCCGCAACGAATAACGTCAGCTCTTTCCCTACGATTTCGTTTCCTATGAGGAGGGAACCCGACGTGAGTTGAATCCCCTCGCCAATCGGGATCCGGTCAAGCACCGGGGCGATTTCTCCGGGATGGACCGCAACCGGGACAGTGACGCCTCCATCCAGCGTCATATGTACCGTTTCCCGCTCTACCTGATGGCTTTCCACAAACCACATGTTCCCCTTGCCGGAGCCCCGTCCCCGAACCGAATACCCGCCGGGATGCCGCGGAAACGGAACCTCCTGTTCCGTCAATGCTTCGGCCTGCAGCAGAAATGCGCGGAAGGCGTGCAAAAAGTAAGACAGCTTTTTGACCGAGGCATACTTCTCCGTGATTCTACCGTACTCATTCAGCGAAGCGTCATAGTCGTACGAAGTGACCATATAAATATCGCTGGCGCCTACCGTTCTTCCGCCATATCCGCCGAAGTTGGTTCCGCCGAAAAACATGTAATGGCTGATTCCAGTAAAGCCGGCACGGATAATTTCCATCATCCGCCTTTCGAGCAGCGGCGCGGTTTTTTGCGTGGCCGACGGCCCGCCCCAATGCTCGAACCAGCCTGTCCAAAACTCCGTCACCAGCTTCGGTGTATCGGGCTGCTTGGCCCGCAGTTCCGCATAATGCCGGTCCGCTCCCGACCAGAAATTGGCTCCCTCGATTGTGCCTTCCGCCCCGCCCACGCAGGTGATCAGCGGTACGTCTATGCCCCGTTTGAGCAGGCCATTGCGCAAATACTGCATGTATCCCCCAGCCTGCTCATCGTCCGCCAGGTAGCCGTATTCATTCTCCACCTGCACCAGAATCACCGTTCCGCCGCGGCTGATCTGACGGTCCCGGATGACCGGTACGATGCGGTCGAAGTACAGGTCGGTGTAGTGCAAATAGGTTTCGTTAACCTGGCGGAACCTTATCCCTTCCTTCGTGCCGAGCCACCACGGATATCCGCCGAAGTCCCATTCGGCGCAAATAAAAGGACCCGGCCGTGCAATGACCCACAGTCCAAGCTCGGCGCACAGGTCCAAAAACGCCCCGCAGTCGCGGTCGCCCGCAAAATCCCATACCCCTTCCTGCGGCTCGTGCACATTCCAGGCGAAATACGTATCGATGCAGTTCATGCCGGCGAGCTTTGCCTTCATTAGCACCTCCCGCCATTCGCTGCGGGGCATGCGGAAATAATGCACGGACGCGCTGTTTAGAAAAATCCTCTCTCTGTTCAGAATAAAACTGCGGCGGTCATACGCCAGCTCCGGCGCGGCCGCTTCGCGGCGAGCATCGGTTAACCATGCGCTTGATTGTTCTGCCACCATAAACCCCTTCTTTCTTCTAGCTTCTCTTCTATAGATGCTGTTGCTGTTCTGACGCTAGCCGGGTCTCTTTTCGCATGACGAAGGCCCCCGGCATCCTCCGCGGCAAATTCGTTCGGGCCGGAAATATCCGTTACGGGTTCAGCTTGGGTGAAACGCCGTCGATCACGACGGTGGTGACGGAATTATCCGCTGCGGTGATTTCCAGACCGGCGGCTGATGTCTTCAGGTCATCAAGCCGCTCCAAATTTCGGTCCGCCGAGGTTTGGTATACTTCCGCCACCGCTGATGCCGGATAGGAGTATCCGCTCAAGTCAAACGCTACTTTCTTCTCCGAAAGCTCGTTGCGGATAACAAGCACCAGCCTGCCGCGCTCAGCGTCGTAGGCAGCCAGCGTCCGGCCGTCATCCGTCGGAATGATCGTTGCCCCCGGCCGGATAAACTTGCTGAATTGGGCCATGCCATAATACTGCTTGGTCATGGCATACTGCTCTTCGCCGGTGAAGCCCGCATGGATAAATCCCCAGTTGTTGCCCGCCCCTTCGTCTTCGACCGCCTGCCAATACACCCAGGCCGCAGGCTTCATCACTTTCAAGTCGAACATGATGCGCTCCGCCAGCTCCTGCACCGAAGACATATCCTCATGGTTGTGCGGCTCGCTGCCCCCGGTCCCGTATTCGGACATCCATAGCGGTTTGCCCAGCTTGCCGGCAAGCTCCCGCAGCTCCTCCATCCGGCTCCCGTTATAGGAATGGGTGTTGATCTGCGAGATGGCGTCCAGCGTCTCATGATCATAGGCCAGCAGATTCTCTACCGTTTCGTCGATGCTGTTGTCATCGGCGGCGCTGACGCCGGTCCCGGTCAGCCCTTTGCTTGCCAGGGACGCTGCGACTTTGACGATGAGCAGCGCGTGCTTGTCGGTTGAGAAATGGGCGCCTTCCTGAATATTTCCTTTTTTCCACCAGTTCGAGGATGGCTCGTTCAGCGGATCGAGCGTCCGGAACGTAATGCCCCACTCGTCGCGGTACCTTTTCACCACTTCGGTCAGATAGTCCGCAAAGGCGTCGTACTGATCATCCTTCAGATTATTGCCCCCGTCGACGGCTCCGGTCACCGATCCGCTGACCGTCATCCAGTAAGGCGGCGAATTGGAGAACGCCTCGGCGATGGTCACCCCGCGCTTCAGCGCTCCCTGCAGCACCGATCGCTGGTTGGCGTCGGCCTCCCAGTCCCACCGCCCCTTTTCCGGCTGAAAACCGGGCACGTCGCCCCCGGGGCGGAGCTCCTTCAGTTCAGGGTTCTCTCCGCCGCCGATGTTATAACGAACGATTGTGAGGCCAAGCCCCCGATTCGGATCGAAGAGCAGGTCCATCACCTCGTTCTCCTTCTGTTTGTCCTTCCAGCCGCCGAGCACGTTGGCCCACCAGGCCAGCGACGTTCCCCAGCCTTCAAAACCTTCGTATGCTTCCTCCGGCATCAGATGCACCGGCTCGCTTTCAAACGCTGCCGGCTGCGTGCCGCCGATTTCCTTAGCCGACTTCATCAGCATGCCTCCTCCCGCGATGACAGCCAGCACCAGGCCGGCGGCTGCCAATCCTATCATTCGTTTACTTTTCCTGCCGGGCTGTGGCACACGCCTTCCCCCTTACTTGATGCCGCTGCTGCCGCCGCTGATGTTGGCCTCGTACACGAACCGCTGGCCGAACAAGTACACCAGCACCATCGGAATCGTCAGAAACAGCGAGGCGACCATGACCAGGTTCCACGGCGGCATCTGCCCGCCGCCAACCGTCGTCAGCAGCTGCACGCCCAGCGCGAGCGGCATTTTTTCCGGATCGTTGATATAAATGAGCGGACCCATGAAATTTCCCCAGTTCCAGGAGAAAGAGAAAATGGCGATGGCCGCCAGAATCGGGTAGGTCAGCGGCATAATGATTTTCCAGTAGATGCCCGGATGGCCCATACCGTCGATCATCGCCGCTTCGTCCAGCGATTTGGGAATGCCCATCACGAACTGCCGGATCAGGAACACATTAAACGCCCCGGCGAAAAAGCTCGGTACGATCAGCGGATAGAACGTGTTGACCCAGCCCAGGTTGCGGAAAATGATAAACTGCGGAACCATCGTCACTTCTCCCGGAATCATCATCGTGCTCAGCAGCACCACGAACAGGATTTTACTGCCCTTCGCCTTGATCCGCGCAAAGCCGTAAGACACGACCGAGGCGGACAGCACCGAGCCGATGATCGTAATGACCGTAATGATGAGGGAGTTTTTCAGATACAGGCCCAGATTGTTATTGGAAAAGATCGTCACGAAGTTCGACCATTCGAACTCGGCCGGAACGAACGTAAAAGCCGATTTGACCGTCGTCTCGTCACTCGCCAGCGCAATCGAGATCATGTACAGAAACGGAGAGGCCAGCAGCACGCCCACAACGATCAGAAAAACGTAGGCTATCGCTTTTTCAACATGGGATGTCTTACTCATTGGCTTTCCCCTCCTCGTAATGCACCCACAGCGCCGATGAGCGGAAAACGAGCAGCGTCAGCGCCATGATCATAATAAACAGCACCCAGGCGATGGACGAAGCGTAGCCCATTTTGTAGAACTGAAAGGCGTTCTGGAACAGGTACGGCACCACCATTTGGCTTGAGTTGTCCGGTCCCCCGGCGGTCGTGATAAACACCTGGGCAAAGGTCTGCAGCGCCCCGATGATCCCGGTCACCAGGTTGAAGAAAATCACCGGCGTCAGCATGGGGAACGTAATGTGGAAAAAGGACTGCGTGCTGCGCGCCCCGTCGATCGCGGCCGCCTCGTACAGCTCCTGGGGCACTCCTTTCATGCCAGCCAGCAGCAGCACCACGCCGCCGCCCACGCCCCACAGCGACATCACGATCAGCGCGGGCTTAACCCAATGCGGATCCAGCAGCCAAGCCGGTCCGTGGATGCCGAAGATCGCCAGCCCTTTGTTGATCAACCCTTCGGTCGGCGCAAGCAGATGAATGAAGAGCAGCGAGCTCGCTACCACCGGCACGACGGACGGGAGATAGAACAAGATGCGGAAGAACGTAATGCCTTTCAGCTTTTTGTTGAGGTAATAAGCAATCCACAGCGAGATGGCCATCCCGACCGGAATCGAGATCAGCGCATAGAAGAAGGTGTTCCCTACCGATTTCCAGAACAGCGGATCGTCGGTCAGCAGCGTCTTGTAGTTGCCGAAACCGATAAAATGCGGCGACTGGAACAGGTCCCAATCCGTGAAGCTCATGTAAATGGAAAATAAAATCGGGCCCAAGGTAAGTCCGATGAACCCGATCAGCCATGGCGAAATGAACAGGTAAAACCATTTTCCTTCCCGTTTTCCCACGTCAAGCCCTCCTGTGATGAAGGGAGAAGGCCGCCCCGGCGGCTGCCGGAACTTGCCTGCTCCCCAGCTGTCTTCCTACTTGTAAATTTTCTCAAGGCCGCTTTGAATTGAGGTCACCGTGTCGTCCAGCGAAGCTTTGTCGTTGAAGTACACGCCCAGCTTGTCGTTAATGACCTTCATCATTTCGTTCCACTGCGGATTGAGAGGCTCCGCATAAATTTTGGATTCACTGAAGGCCGCCATGTTGATCTTCTTGCCGCCGTATTCGGCGTTCAGGAATTTGTCGCTGGACAGTCCCGCCTTCGTAGCCGGAGCATCCTGGCCTTTTTCGATCATCGGCATTTGCGCGTCGAGCGTGGTCAGCGCCTCGATTACTTTGAAGGCTTCTTCCTTATGCTTGGATGCGTTCGTGATCGTAAAGCCATTGAAGAAGGCGTTGGTCTCGCCCCAGATCGGCGCGATATCCCAGTTGATGCCCTGCACCTTGGCAAGGGAGCCGATGTTCCAGAACCCGGTCGTTTCCATGGCGATTTTGCCTTGAGCGAATAGCGGGTCTGCACCGATGTTGCCCATGTCAGCGATCTCGGTCGGCGTCGGGCCGGCGCCGTACTTGAAGGTCAGGTCATTCAGGAATTGCAGCGCCTTGCGTACCGGTTCGGTGTCAAAGGTCGGCTTGTTTTCGGCATCCAGCAGCGAGCCTCCATTCTGGTAAATCAGCTGCATCCACTGCGGCCACCAGGAGCCCGGGTAGTAGCCCCACTGCACGGTTTTGCCGTTTTCCTTGATGGTCAGCTTCTGGGCGGCATTCAGGAGGTCTTCCTGTTTCCAATCCTTCGTTGGATAAGAGACGCCGGCTTTATCAAACATGTCTTTGTTGTAAAAGAGAACCATGGCCCCTGCCCGGTCCGGCATGCCGTACTGCTTGCCGTCGTATTTCATCAGGTTCGCAATATCGTCCGTGTACCGCTCGGACATATTGACGTTGTTTTTCTGAATCAGCTCATCCAGAGGAATGATTTGATTCTTGGAGGCATAGGCCTGGTAGTTCTCCGCGATCATCATGATGTCCGGTGCGGTTCCGCCCGCAATCATCGTCTGCACCTTCTGGTCGTAATCCCCGGCCACGAGGTTCAGCTTGACGTTAATGTCGGGATAGGTTTTCTTCACGATATCGAGGCGTTCCTGATAAATCTTCTTCTCATCCTCGGAGCCCCAGATCGTCATGGACAGATCGACCTTCTTGCCGCTTGTCCCAGCCCCGCCCTCCGCCGAAGTCCCGCTGTCCTTGCTTCCGCACGCGGTCAGACCGATCAGCATCGACAACACCAGTAAAGAAATGATTCCAAAGCTTCTTCTTTTCACCCGTTACTCCCCCTCAAATAAAGTTCAACGACAACAGACGAAACAAATGATCATATTGAAACCCATTTCATGAAATGGGTTTCATAAAGCCGGAATAGAAAACCCGATCCATTTAATGAAAGGGGTTTCATTCCTCGATCATTATATTCCAGCATTTCCCCGAATGTCAACGCTTTCTTTTTGAGGGCCATGCGCAAGCGTTACCGGCGGGCCGGCCCGGTGCTTTGTCTGACGATCAGTTCCGGCTGAAGCGCTGTCTGCTTTTTGGTCTTACCTCCGCCTATGAGGTCATGAAGCACATCGACCGCCAGCTTGCCCAGCTGATACGTGTTTTGGGAGACGGTTGTCAGCTCGGGGATGACGGCGCTCGCCAGCGGCGTGTCGTCATATCCGACGATGGATATGTCGTTCGGGATGGACAGCCCGTGCTCAATCGTCGCCTTGATCGCCCCGATCGCTGTATAGTCGTTGACGCAAATGACCGCCGTCGGCGGATTTTGCTGCTCCAGCAGCCTGGCCATTTGCTCTTTTCCCGAATCGATGGAAAAGTCGCCCAGCAGCAGCCGCTCTTTCGGGATTTCCAGCCCGTGCTCCTTCAGCTTTTTCTGGATAGCCTTCACTTTGACCATGGTGGTGGCCATTTCCTTCAGCCCGCCCACAAAGGCGATTTCCCGGTGCCCGAGGTCAAGCAGGTGCTGGGTGGCCAGGACGGCTCCAGCCGCTTCGTCGGTGTATATACGGTGCAGGCCGCTCTTGGCAATGTTTCCGTTCACGAGCACGATCGGCAGATGCTTGCCGGCTTCGATCAATTCCTGCGCCATCTCTTCAGGACAGTGCTGCAAATTGATCCTGCCGCCGAGAAAGATAATGCCGTCGACCCGCTTTTCCCGGAGAATCGTCAAATACTCAGATTCCCTGCTGTGATCCCCGCCGGTATTGCACAGGAAGAACGTATACCCCTTGTCCCGCGCCTCGTTCTCCGCTCCCCAGAACACTTCCGGAAAAAACGGGTTCGTGATGTCTGGCAGGATGATCGCAATCGTTCCGGTCTCTTTCTTGATCAAGCTGCGGGCAAGCGCGTTCGGCTGAAACTGATGCTTCTCGATGATCGCCATCACCTTTTCCCGTGTGCTGGCACGCACCGGCGCGGTATCGTTAAGCACCCGGGATACGGTGGATACCGATACGTTGGCTTCTTTGGCGATATCGTAAATGGTGATAGGTGTCATATGCGAACCTTCCTCTTTCTGAAATAGTCAATGCTAGATAGAATGAACTAAAGAAATGAATGATTATTGTCCGTAATGGTCAGTTACCAAAGGGAAGCTCAATGCTTAACTTTAGTTCAATCTATGTAATCATAACAGATCCATGACACCGATGAAACGGATTTCATCAACATCCCTGAACCCGACCGCCAGGGCTCCCTGCAATGCAAAAAAGGCCGAATCTCCGAACCTATCGGGAATATCGGCCTTGATTTTAATCTTGAATGTCGTTATTGGTCCGTCTTGGACCCTATATTCGCAGCAAGCCCAAAGCAGACTTTCTTAGACCAGTTCGAGCACAGTCACCGACTTGGAAGGCAGCTCGACGACCAGGTGTGTCCCATCCGTCTTGAACGCATCGAACGGCTTCGGCGCGATCCGGTCGGGCTGTTCAAACGTGTTATGCGCATCCAGCTCCTCCGAGGTCAGCGTCGTTCCGGTCACCGTCAGCGATGCCGCCGAAATGCCGCGCAGATCGATCGTTACGGTCGAAGCGCTCTCGTCGTTCAAATTGCACAAGCTGATATGGATTTTTCCTTCGGCGTCCCGCGAGGCGGTTCCCGTCACTTCCGGAATGGACCGGCCGAAGGCGCTGTATGTACCGCTTTCCAGATTCAGATCCAGCAGCTCCGCATCCTGATGCACTTTATACATATCAAACACATGGTACGTCGGGGTCAGGGCGATTTTTTCGCCTTCGGTCAAAATGACTGCCTGCAGCACGTTGATCGTCTGGGCGATGTTGGCCATCCGCACCCGGTTGCAGTGCTTATGGAAAATGTTCAGGGTCAATCCCGCCACGAGCGCGTCCCGCAGCGAGTTTTGCTGATACAGGAATCCCGGATTGGTTCCCGGTTCCACGTCATACCACGTTCCCCATTCGTCGACGATCAGTCCGATCCGTTGGTCAGGGTCATATTTGTCCATAATCGTGCTGTGCTTGGTGATGAGCTCATCCATAAACAGCGCCTTTTCCAGCGTGGTGAACCATTCTTCGCGGCTGAATCCGGTAGCCGGCCCCTTGTTCCCCCATGTTCCCGGGACGGTATAATAGTGCAGCGTAATGGAATCCATATACCGTGCGGCCTCACGCATCAGCACGTCCATCCAGTTGTAATCGTCCGAGTTCGGGCCGCAGGCGATGCGGTGAATCCGGTTGTCCCCGTAGTTGCGGACATACGTCTGGTACTGGCGGTACAAATCCGCATAGTATTCCGGCCGCATGTTGCCGCCGCAGCCCCAGTTTTCATTGCCTACGCCAAAATAGGTGACCGACCAAGGCTGTTCGCGCCCGTTCTCTTCGCGCAGCTCTGCCATCGGCGATACGCCTCCGAAGGTCAGGTACTCCACCCATTCCGACATTTCCTGCACGGTACCGCTTCCAACATTGCCGTTAATATAAGGCTCACAGCCGATTTGGGCACATAATTCCATGAATTCATGCGTACCGAAGTGATTGTTCTCCACCACGCCGCCCCAGTGGGTATTAATCATCCGTTTGCGGTTTTCCCGCGGTCCGATGCCGTCCTTCCAATGGTACTCGTCCGCAAAACAGCCGCCCGGCCAGCGCAGCACCGGTACCCGGATTTGCTTTAGCGCCTCCACGACGTCATTGCGAATGCCGTTCGTGTTCGGAATCGGCGAATCCTCCCCGACCCAGATGCCTTCGTAAATGCACCGCCCCAAATGCTCCGAGAAGTGTCCGTAAATGTTTTTATTGATTTTGCCTTTAATCGTATCCGCGTTTAATACGCTGCTCATCCAATAGCCTCCTCTTTCCCGGTTTTCTCCCACACAGTATAGTAGCTTGTACGTTATGCCACAATGATTTATACTGGCCAAAAACTGACCTATCGTGCTTTTTATGGAGGAGGAATTTATGATTCAATTAGTCAGCTGCGGGCACAACTTCGTTCACTCGGACGGGATCCGGATCGACCGCAGCAGCGGGGCCGGGAATTACGCTTTTGTCCTTTTTCGGAGCAAGGCGGAAGTGGTGATTGACGGCACGGCTTACACCGTTGATAACAATGCCTACATCTTGATGCAGCCCAGCACGCCTTACATGTACCGGGACTTGGAGAAGCCCTTCGTCAACGACTGGTTCCATTGTGAAGGAACGGAGCTTGGCGCATATCTGCAGCAGCTTCAGCTTCCGCTTGACCGTCCGGCCGAAGCGGCTTACCCGGCGTCCGTGTCCCGGGGCATCATGGAGCTTCAAAACGTGAACTGGCTGGGCGGGCCCCACCGTTTGGAAATTATCGACCTGGACCTGCGCAGCCTGCTGATGAAGCTCGCCAATTGGCGGCACCTGCCCCCTGCCCAGGGAAATGCCGGCCGGTATTTGCACCAGCTGTCGGAAATCCGCAGCGAGCTGTACCGTTCACCGCAGGCCTCCTACTCCCTGGACGAGCTCGCGGCAAGCGTCAACCTGAGCAAATCTTATTTTCAGCATCTGTACAAGGATTTGTTCGGATGCTCGGTCTCGTCAGATATGATCAACAGCAGGCTGGAGTACGCGAAGTATTTGCTGGATAACAGCTCCCTCTCCATCGGCGGCATCGCCAAGATGTGCGGATATGAGAACGAAACCCACTTCATGCGGCAGTTCAAAAAATTCGTATCGGCCACCCCGAGCGGCTACCGAAAAAGAAAGTAGCGCACCTGCCTTGCGAGTTTACTCCCCTGATTCCATGGGAACAATAGCAGCAACAATAAGTAAATTGGGGCTGCACAACGAATGAGTGACAATCTATGGAATACGATCAAAAACAGCGGTGTCGTCTGGAAAATGCCGCTGGCTGCGGCGCTGTCATGGGAGGCTGCGAAGTGGGCGGGCTCATCACATCCTTATCTCGCCCCGCTGACCGCGATATTGTCCGTACAGGCCACGGTCAGTCAATCGATGCAGTTCGCCTGGCAGCGTGTCTTGGGAACGGTTGCCGGCGTCCTCCTGACGCTCTGTGTAACGCCCTGGCTCCCCCTGAACGGATGGAGCATCGGAGCGTGCCTGTTGGTCGCCACCTTTGCCATCCAGCGCCTGAAGCTGGACCACACCATGGTGACACAGGTGGCCCTCAGCATTCTGCTCGTGCTGTTCTTTCAGCACAAAATGCCCAGCTATTCGCTCGACCGGATCCGGGATACAATCATCGGCGCCGTATTAGCGGTACTGGTGCAGTCGCTGCTGTTCCCGCCGGATTCCATCCCATCCGCCAAGCAAAAAATGACCCGCTTCGCGGACCATTTGGCAAGTCATTTTATCAAGGCCGGGCAATGGGTGGAGCAGGGATGTCCTCCAAGTGAAGCGCAAACGCTGAAATGGACTTGGCAGGCGCTGTTTCAGGAGCTGCACCAAGCGACCACCGAGCTGGACAAGGCGGCCCAGAGCTTACGGTACCACCCTTTTGCCGCCAAGAAGCGCGATCTGCTGAACCGCCTGACCCGGCAGATGGAGCAGCTGCGTTCGGGCTACGCCAATTTGTCGGATATGATCCGGGTGCTGGGGCAGTGGTCGCAGACCGGCCATTTTACCCGGGAACAGCAGCAGCAATGGGCCGACCACCTGCAAGAACTCGCCCAGGTGATCAAGCGGTGGCATACCGGCCCCGGCATCTCCACAGAAGTCAGCGCCGGCAAGTTCAGCCTGAGCCTTCACGCTCCGGCGCATTGGGAGCAGGAGCAGTACCCTCTCGCCTTGTATATGAATGCCGGGCAGCTGCTTCAGGATTTTGGCGGGGAATCCGCGTTCTCCTTGTCCCGCAGCAGCCCGTAGTCCTCCGGTGTGTCCACGTCGAGGAACAGATCCGGCGATTCGAAAGGGACAGAGATTCCCGGCCTTCCGTGACGGATCAGCTGCCGGGCTCCCTGGTCCCCTTGCAGCCGGAGCAGCTCCGGAAACATCCGCCGGTGGCAAATGACCGGCGGTCTCGCCAGACCGCCGAACTCCGCGGCGGCGAAATGAATCTTTTCCCGTTCCGATGCCTGATAGTAGCGGCAGAGCAGTTCGTTGATCATTGCAGATGTGACGCCGGGCTGGTCGGCGAGCAAAATCATGACCGCTTCGGCCCCCGCGGTCATCGCCGCCTCCACCCCGCACCGGATCGAATGCGCCTGTCCTGAATGCGCATCCGGACAGCGGACAAGCGTCCACTTTGGTCTAAAGCGGTCGCTGCCAAGGGCTGCGTCCATCCAATCCGCCTTCCCTTCGGTGGTCACGATCCATATATGCGCCAGTCCGGCTTCCAGAGCGGCAAGCAGAGCATGATTGCCAAGCGCAATTCCCCTCAGCGGCAGACCAAGCTTATTCGTTCCCATCCGGCTGCTTTGTCCCGCCGCCAAATAAATGCCATGGACACTATGTCGCTTCATAAGATAAGCGCCTCTTTCGGGAAGCTCGGTACACCTGGATTAATTCGGCCACGATGCTGAAGGCGATCTCCTCCGGACCTTCTGCTCCGATTGGCAAACCTACGGGGGCGTGCCAATGGTCCGGCAATGAGCCGCTTTCGAGAAGCCGCTGCGTTCTGCGTTTCGAGCCCAGGAGGCCGACATATGCCAGGTTATGGCCAGAGAGGATCCGGATGAGCTCCCGGTCCCTCCGGAAGTGATGCGTCATGATGACCACGTAATCGTTTGGCGTCCACCGCATCCGTCCGGCCGTTTCCTCCGGGAAGCCGTCAAGCAGCGTGTGGGCATCCGGAAAAAAGCTTCGGTCGCACAGGGCTGCCCTCCAATCGGCGACGGTAACCGTGAATCCGGCGGCGGCCGCAAAGGAGGCCAAAGGCCTGGCATCCGGCCCGGCACCGAACAGGGTCAGCCGGGGTTTAGGGAAATACGTGTGGACGAATACTTCTTCCGCCTCTCCCGGCACGATCTGCATCCCGCTCCGCCGCCCCATCCGGGCAGCAGCCCAATCCAGCAGTGCCTCGGGAAACGCTCCCGGCCATTCGCCAAACCGGAGCCTGGAACTGGTGACAAAGCTGTATCCGGCAGCCAGGGGGTCCGCGCTATTTTTTAGAATCAGCATGACTTCAGTCTGATCGTCCAAATAATCCTTCAGCATCAGCAGATGCCTCCGCAGCGAGTCGCCGACGCCCACAGCCGTAACCTGAATCACGCCTCCGCATCCCGGCCCTTCCCCCCAGGATAGCGGATCGGCAGCGTCCAGGTCGAAGGTAAAGGTGTGCGGAACCCCGGCTGCCAGCAGCTCCGGCACGCGGGCTGCGATATCCGCTTCCAGGCAGCCGGTGCTCAGCACGCCGACCTGCGTTCCGTCCTCGAACAGCAGCATGGATGCGCCCTCTTTACGGTAGGCGCTGCCCTCCACCCGGGTAATGGTCGCCAGCACGCTGCGCTGTCCGCACTGCTGAAGTGCTTCCAGAATCCGATGAATGTCTTCCAAGCGTGTTCCTCCTTTTAGCTGCTGCCGTCTGCCGGGCCGCCTTCCTTGTTCGCTGCCAGCGCCGCCATGATTGCCCCGTGAATTTCTTCATACGAGGTGCAGCGGCATATGTTCGATTCCAGCCACAGCCGGATCGTCTCCGGATCCGCGTCCGGATGCGCGCTCAGCAGCCCGTGACCGTTCATGATAAATCCCGACGTGCAGTAGCCGCATTGGAATGCCTGCTTCAAGACAAATTGTTCCTGGACCGGCGAATGCTTCAGCCCTTCAATCGTGGTGATGCGCTGTCCGTCCGCCTCTACGGCGAGCATCAGGCAGGACTTCATCGGCAGACCGTTCAGGATAACGGTACAGGCGCCGCAGTCCCCATTCTCGCAGCCGGGCTTGCACCCGGTTAAGCCAAGGTGGTCCCGGAGGGTATGCAGCAGCGTCTCCGCCGCCCGGACCCAGAGCCACCTGCGCTCCCCGTTGACCTCCAGCTCCAGCGGGTAGATCGCATTCGAGTTCGAGCTTGCGCTTTCCAGGACGTTCACCTTCCTTCCAAAGCATGAATGGCGTCTTTGATGGTTTGCTTAAATAAAAAGAGCCGGTAATCGGCCGTGCCTTCCGTATTGGTCAGCGGCGGTGCCGGGAGCCGTCCGGCTGCCTGGCGGGCCCGCTCTTCCGCCGATAGCCCGGGGGTATTCAGCACCTGCTCGATGGAGGCCGAACGGAACGGGAACCCGCAAATCCCGCTGAATGCCGCGCGGATGCGGCTTCCCTTTTTCACGGCAACCAAGGTCACCAACGGGTAACCGACATTACCGATCTGCCGCTTCTTCACATGAACGGACGGCAGAGATACGAATTCACGGTCCGTCACGGTCTGCAGCAGAAATTCTCCGGGTTCCAGACGGATCTGCCCGCGAAAGACTTCGTGGATCGCAGCCTCCCTGACGCCGCCTTTCCCTGCGATGACCAGGCGGCTGTCAGCCACAAGCAGCGGGAGAACCGCTTCCCTGTAATAGATTCGGCCGCACAGGTTGCCGCCGAGCGTAATTTTGTTGCGGGACGTCTGGTCGGCGACGCCTTGGGCCGCCCTGCCGAGCAGCGGGAAGAGGTTCGATCCGGTAATGGCGGACAACGTGACACAGCCGCCGATGATCAGGTCATTTTCGCGGTATTCCATGACATTGCATTCGGGGATCGCCTTTAAATCGACGACCGCACCCGGGCGATCCTCGTTCAGCCTGGCCATCGTAATGATTTCCGTCCCTCCGGACCAATACATCGGATGCTTGCCCTGGGCTTGCAGCGCCTGATAGGCATCGGCTGCCTCTTTCACCGAAGACGGCCGGTAATATTCAAAGTCAAAGGGTATCATGGGCCGTCCTCCAGATCCGCTCCGGGGTAAGCGGAAGCCGATTTAGCGCGATGCCCGTTGCTGCCGACAAAGCGTTGGCTAGTGCAGCAGGCATGCCGATAATGCCATGCTCGCCGATGCCCCGCAGGCCGAATGGCGCCTCCACATTCGGCGTTTCGACGAAATCGACGAAATACGCCGGCTGCTCTCCGTAACGCAACATGTGATAAGTCCGGAACTGCGGATTCAGCACCTGGGCCTCTTCATTGAGCGCAAAGGCCTCCCTGCTGGCAAGGCCCAGTCCCATGCTCATGCCTCCGGTGATTTGGCCGCGGGCGAAAACCGGATTGATCACCCTGCCGGCATCAATAACGGTTGCCGCCTGCAGGATCCGATAGCTATAATCCCTCGTATCCAGCTCCACCTCCACCATCTGTGCGCCGACCGTCCATTCCGGGCCCGGTTTTCCTTTGCCGGTCATCGGGTCCAGCTCCTTAATATCCCGCATCGCATAGCTGCCGCGTCCGATGACCTGGCTTCCAATCGTCCCCCCCTCCGGAAGTTTGTATCCAAGGGCAATCTTGGTGATCTCTATGCCGATCCCCGGATCCCGCTTACTGTAAACCCTTCCGCCTCCGATTTCCAGCTCGGCCGGCGGGAGCTGAAGTACACGGGCAGCCGTGTTCTTCAGCTGTACGATGGCATCGTGCGCCGCCGCCCGAATCGCGTTGCCGACCAGAAAAGTGCTGCGGCTTGCAACGGTTTTCCACAGCTGCGGCTCGGTCTCCGTATTGACGTCAGTGCTGATCGATACTTTATGCACATCCATTCGGAGCAGCTCGGCTACCATTTGGGTGAGGGACGTCCGCGTGCCCTGCCCGATCTCCACAGCACCGCAAAGCAAATTCACGCTGCCATCGGCATTAAAAATGATGACCGCCCCCGCACCGGCATCGGCGGGGGTATTGGAATTTTTCCACATACAGCATACGCCCCTGGCTTTGACAAAGTGGCCTTTTGCTTCAATCAAGGGCTGCTCATCCCATCGGATCATATCTTTCAGCTTGGCGATACACATCGGGAGATTGCCTACCGTACTCCGGTCCAGCAGCGTTTGCGTCGGCGTCGTGTCACCGGGCCCGATCGCATTCAGAAAGCGGAACTCCATCGGATCCATGCTGAGGCGTGCGGCCATGACATCCATTGCCCGCTCGATGGCAAACGTCAGCTCGGGATGTCCAAACCCGCGAAATGAAGTGGAATACGGGTGATTCGTATACATGCAGAGCGAGTCGCACTGCAGATTGTCGATTCGGTACGGACCCGAGCAGTCGCTGGCTCCGGCCTTGCTCATGATCGGTCCCCGGTCCGAGTAGGCTCCTCCGTCAAACCAGTGCGTAATTTCCGCGGCAGCGATTTTTCCATCGGCGGCACAGCCCAGCTTGACTCTCGATTCCAGCCCGATATGCACCGGGGAAGAGACCATGTCGCGCTCCCTTGAATTGACCAGCTTGACCGCTTTTCCCCCTACGGCCCTTGAAGCCAGAAAAGCGAGAAACTCCAGCTGAACGGCCGCCTTCCCGCCAAACCCACCGCCAACGAGCGGGGTGTGAACGATGATTTGCTGCAGCGGGATATGAAAGTATCTGTTGATTTGGCTGCGGATAATGTAGGGGGACTGCGAGGCGGAATGGATGACGGCTTTGCCGTTCGGCAGCAGCTCCGCCGTACTGCAGCGCGGTTCCATCGCGGCATGATCCGATTGCGGCATGCTCACCCGGACCTCGATCGTGTGGATGCTGCGGCTCCATCCTTCCTCCATGTTTCCTTTGCGGATCCGGTTGCGGCTTGCAACGTTGGTGCCGGGCCCCGGATACACCTCCTCATAATGCTTATACTCGGCCAAATTTTCATGTATGAGCGGCGCGTCCGGCTTATAGGCCTCCAGCGGGGACTGAACAAGCGGCAGCGTTTCGTATTCCACGCGGACCTGCAGCGCCGCCATTTCCGCGATATATTCCGCATCCGCCACCACCACGGCAACCGGCTCGCCGAAATACCTCACCTTGTCTATGGCCAGCGGCGGCCGGTCTTCCAGCGGAGAACCGGTGAGCACCGGGAAGTCCTCTCCTGTGATGACCGCACGGACGCCCGGAATACTCCGGGCCGCGGAGGTATCGATCGACAGCATCCGGGCATGGGCATGCGGGCTGACAGCCAAGGCGGCGTGCAGCAGGCCGGGTTTCGAGGTATCTCCCGTGTAACGGGCCGCCCCGGTTACTTTCTGCCCGGATTCTTTTCTCAGAACTTCTTTTCCGATGGACGAGGCGATATCGGCTCCCTCCTTTCATCCCCATCGTTGTGATAGATGCACATCCTCTACTGCCTATTTATATGGGAAATGCATTGTCCCTAGTATTCGGGTTTATACGCGAGCCCCATAAAAACGTCTATTGATGTACATTCAATGTAGACAATCGGTAGTTTCTCTGGGGAATTAAGGAAGCCAAGCCGCTAAAGCTTTTACCACTCTTATACCTAAAAAAACTGCCCGGCGGACATGTATCCTGTCCGTCGGGCAGCGGGTTCATTCCCATCCCTGTGTACCGTGACCTGCTTTCAGTTCAGAGCTCCGCCATCGAAGCCTTTTCATCCGCTCCAAGGCTTTTCTCGGCCCCAGCTATATTTGACGAATCGCCGTACTGATCATGCGGCACCGTGACGGTAACCGTACAGGCCGTTTGATTGCCCGCTTGATCGGACGCCGTGTACGTAACGGTATACATGCGTGACTTTTCGGCGCGCAGGCGGAATGACGTGGCTGCCGAGCCGATTTCGGCTTCGACAAGCTTAACGCCCGAGCGAGGACTGCACCGTGCCGTGCAGCCGCAGCTCCGCCATATTGCCAAACCAGGTGCCGGCGTTGTACATCCGGATGTAGCGGTAGGCTTCCTTTCCGTTGATCGGCAGCACCTGCCAGTCTGCGGTAGATTGCGCCGGCGATGTCAACGCCGTCCACTCCGTCAGATCGTTGGACCCTTGGACGACCGTCCCTTTGATCCGTGAAAAATAACTGTCCTGCCTTGCCATCAGCTCCACGCCTGTGAGCTGTGCTTGATGGCCCTCTTTCAAGTCAAAAACGATATATCCGCCGGCCCCGCCCCCGTTCAGGCGGAAGTCGGAAATGGTACCGGCATCGGCATCGAACAGATTCGCGACATTTTTAAGGGTGTCCGCCGCCGCCCGCCCGGTTGAATCGATGAAATCGGCCGCTTGCAGGACATCGATGACGTCATCGTTCCGGCTGACGAACAGCTTCGAGTTATCCGTCGTCAATACCTGCGGTGTTCCCGGCGTTCCGTCTGCCTTGGTATAGGTAATGTTAAACTTGACGTTCCCGGTGGGTGCGTCATCCGATAATACGGTGTCCGCCGTCCAATGACGCTGATCATCCGTACGGACTTCGGCCTCCTCACCCTGGATACTGACCCTCACTTGGCTGATCGTCTCCTTGGAAGTAAAAGATAGCTGAACCGGGTCGCCGGGAACGATCCGCTGCTTCAGGGCATGTTCCGATGCAATCGACACCGAGTCCAGATCGTTGTGGATTTCGTGGCGCTGTCCCTCGATCCGGAATTCGCTCACTTCAAGCATGGTGCTCTGCGGTACGATCATCTGCATCTTCAAATAGCGGAACGGCTCCTGCCGGTAAGCCTCGTCGACCTCTAGCCTTTGCATGTCCTCCGTGAGCCCGGTCGACCCGGACGTTAAGCGGGTCCAGGTCTCGCCGTCATTGGAACCGAACACCACGATGCCCGCAATCCGCTCCGGAAAGCTTCGCCGTCCCTGGATCTGGAAGGCGTCTGCGGACACTTTGAAGCTGCTGCCGAAATCGATCGTGTGGAACAGATCGGCAGCCAGTCCATAGGCCGCAAAAGTATTATCGTCCCCATCCGTCAGACTGCTCAGGTAATCACCGAAGGAGGAAGCCACCACGACCCCCGCCGTATAATCCAGGCTTCCGTCGGAAAGATGCGGGGTTAACGGCTCAAGTTCCTTCGCCGCCCGCAGAACGTCGGACAGCTTGCGGTCAAAGAGCTCGTCGCTTGCTTCCCCGATGGAAGCCAAGGCATCAGCATAGGTCTGCTTAAAGTGTTCCAGGGACGAAGACACGTAACCTGTGTTGGAGTCATAATTTGCTGCCGCGGCATCCACGGCAGACTTCCTGTCTTCTGTCACGTCGAAGCGGACGTTCCGTGTCGCGACGGTCGTTCCGTCGGTGGCTGTGACGGTGAAGGCGTAAGTGCCGGCCTGCTCAGGCTTATAACGGAACGCGCCGGTATCCGGATCCAGCTCGGCGCCCGCCGGCAGCCCCTCCGTCTCGTAGGTCACGCGATCGTTTGAACCCGGATCGGTGGCGGAAAAATCATAAGACGTTGCGGCACCCACAGAAGTGACCCGCTCCAGATCGCCGCTTCCCGCCTTAAATACCGGTGGCGTCAGCTGCTCCCCTGCCTTGACGTTCAGGCTGTCGATACTTACTTTTGTTCCGGGGCCGGTCACCTTCCAGTACACGATGCTGTGGTTGGGGTCGACCTGACTGTACGTCACATGATCGATGCCCATATCATAAGTGATGTACCTCCACTCGCCCTTGGTATCCGGCAGCGTCAGCGTATGATAAGGCGCGGAGCCCATCGCCCTGCTCATCGCTAGCTGCGCCGGGCCGTTCGTCCGGAACCTCAAGCCGACCAGGAGCGGCTTCGAGCGGTCGCCGTAAGCCACGTTCAGCGGCGCCAGCCAGCTGCCGTTCTCCGTGGCTTTGACCTCGATATACGAAACGTCCCCGTCCTTCCGTGTCGCTGCATTTTTGTCAAATGCCGTATAGCGCTCCTCAACGTCGATCCGCGCGCTGTCTTGCTGCGCTTTGGGAACAAGCTTATTCCCTTCGGCACCGGCCTTTTTCGGAATGTACAGCCAGAAGTCCCCGCCTCCGTCGACGTTGTCCCACGCCTGTTCCAGATTGCCTTTGTAATAATAGTTGGATGGCGGGCGCTTCTCGAACATTTCGGTCAGATAAGGAGCTTCCTTCTTCAGGTTCAAGCCCTCGGTGTACTTGTAATAGAAGTAGATGTCCCAAAAATTCGTCGTGACCATTCTCCCCCGGTACATTTCGGACAGCTGCTTGTAGATGATGAGCGGCTTGCCGTCCGGATCCGTACTCGCGGCCACCGGGGTCCACGGGGTATCGTAGCCCAGCATGTAACGGCTGAAATAATCGGCCGCGCTCAAGATCCGGTTATTCAAAAATTCATATGAGTTCACAGCGTTGTTGGCGGTTGAAACCGTGCCTTTGACAGGGTCCACCTTCGTTCCCTGTGCCAGCAGCAGCCGCGACAGAATGGCCGCATTGTTCAGATCGCCGCCGCCATGGGCTTGGTCCCTTCCCATTTCGACATGCTGTACGCGCGGGGTTGTGAGCTTTTCACCCGTCACGGCATCGGTATCCACCAAGCGAAAGAGCGCTTGGATGGAGCCGTTAATGCCCTGATTTACAGCGGTTTTGTTGACGGTGAACCATTCGACGCCCTCATTGTACCGATCACGGTTGTCAGTAAAAATATAGCCCGCCATCGCCCCGAGCAGTGGATACGTATGCTGATTCATGAAATGGTTGTTGTCATGCTGGAAGGTCTCGATCACCGGTGTGATCAGATGGTTCGTAAAATCGGCCGTATCCTGCTCCGTCCACTTCAGGCTCTCTGTACGGTAACTGGTATATCTCAGAATTTCCGCCGCGGTCACCATCCGGTTCAGCGGAATTCCCGTGTGGATGTGGGCATCCTGAAAATACTTGTATTTAGCCGGATCCATCTGGGACCAGATTCGGATGATGTGCAGCGCATTTCCGCGGTATGTCTCGTCTCCAGTAATATAGTACAGCAGCGCTTGCGTGTAAGCTTTCAGCCCGTCGGCAATAAATCTGGAGTTGATCCCCTGGCTGTCGAATGCGTCGCTGCCCGGCTTGGACGGATCGGCCGCACTCTGATTGCTGGAGGTGACATCCTTCGCTGCGGACGAGGAGATAAGCATCGCTTGGTAATAGGAATACCAGGGCTCCTTTTTTTCCAGGACCTGAGTCCGCACGTTCTCCAGAATCTCTTTCGTCAATCCGACGCCGGGGTGCTTGAATCCGCTGCTGACGGTTTCATGAATTTCCACCCTGTAGTCTGTCATTGCAGCATCCCCATTACCGGATGCAGTCTCTGCCGCCGCCCGGTTTGAAGGGAACAGCGGGATCAGCAGTGAGATCGTCAGCAGCACGATGCCCGCACGCCTCCAAACCTGACTGAACGGAGCCTTATGCTTCACTTCCATGATCATCTTCCTTTCCTTCTGAAAATGTACTGCCGTTTAAGTCAATCCGCTCTGCGAGCTTTCCTCCTCGGCTCCAGCACTTTCGGCTGGAATACTTGCCTGCATCCCTCCTTTTTATAAATG
The DNA here is from genome assembly GCF_002224835.1 of Paenibacillus sp. SSG-1. Lineage (NCBI taxonomy): Bacteria > Bacillati > Bacillota > Bacilli > Caryophanales > Paenibacillaceae > Paenibacillus > Paenibacillus sp. SSG-1. The sequence continues at coordinate 1,163,611 of NZ_MBRK01000001.1, read as the reverse complement.
ATTTGATTTGATGAATCCGCTTACAATTAACTCTTATAAAAAACGGTTCCCTATCTATCTTAGAAAATGACCGCCATGCCTGGTATGCAGTTTCTTTAGGCCGATGTGCCGCTTTTTTTGGCAGTTGAATAAAGACCCCGCCAACAGGTGGACAGGGTCTTTCGGTTTCTTATTTAGAGATCGGCATTCGGACTGGGTTCGCCCACCCGTTCACCAGATCAGGAAATCCATTCCTTTCAGACGGAGCACCGCTTCGATCAGAAAATAGTCCCCATAGATGATCGGCACGGCGTAATCCCCGTTGCGGCCGTGGTACGAACCGGTTCCGCCGCCCACGATGGCGTCTTCAGCCGGATTCCAATTGCAGAAGCGCTCGTCCGTGGCCTGCAGGATGCGAAGCGCTGCATTTACGTACAGTGGCTTCTCCAGGGCCGGCAGGGCCTCGGCGATTTCCAGCAAGCCACAGGCCGCGCACATGCCGGCGGTCGTGTCCCAAGCCACCGGCTCGTCCGGAGCCCGGAAGTCGACCAGCGGGACATAGCCCGTCGCCGCCACGTTCGCGATGAAATAATGCGCGACCCGCTTGGCCGCCTCGAGGTACCGGGCTTCACCCGTATGACGGTGGCTCAGCGCGAAGCCGTACAGCGCCCACGCCTGCCCGCGGGACCAGGCGGAGCCGGTCCCGTATCCCTGGCCTCCCGGCGCTTCCACAAACGAACCGTCCTCCGGGCTGAGGATGACGATGTGGTTGCACGAGCCGTCCGGACGGACGACGTTCGTCAGCGTCGTGTCGGCATGCTGCCGTGCGATAACATCGAAGCGCGGATCGCCCGTCTCGCGGCTTGCCCAATACAGCAGCGGGATGTTCATCATGCAGTCGACGATGATCCACCCGGTGCAGTCGTCGTTCCAGGCGCGGATGAACCGGCCCGCCGGGTTGTAGCGTCCGGCGAGCAAATTCGCTGCATGCATGCCGCGTGTTTTGGCGCGGGCGCTGCCGGTCAGGCGGTAATTGGCGACCGCCGAATGCAGCCACATAAAGCCGACGTCATGATGAAGGCCGTCGTAGCCCTCCAGCGCGGCGTCCAGCTTGCGCTCGACGCTTTCGGCCGCCGCCCGGTACTTCGCTTCCCCTGTGGCGTGATACATCTGCCAGAGCATCCCCGGCCAGAACCCGTTGGTCCACCAGTATATATCCGTCTCGGCCTTATCTTCGCGATATGCGCCGTTCTCCGGAATATACGGAATCCGGTCGCCGATCCGGTCCACTTCGGCCAACATTTTCACCTGCAGCTTATCCCATACGTCATCCAGCCACTGCCGCTCCTCCGCCGTCACTCCGGCCGGCGTCGCCGGCTTTTTCACATTGTTCTTAACCATCTATGACTCACCCCTTGATTGCGCCGGACACGAGGCCCTTTACAAAGTACTTTTGCAGGAAAATAAACACGATCAGCACCGGCACGATCGACATCGTCGTCCCGGCAAAAATCATATCCCAGCGCGACGAAAACTCGCCGACGTAATAGAAGATTTCCACGATCATCGTTTTAGGCTGTCCGGAAGGCAGCACCAGCATCGGCATCAGGAAGTCGTTCCAGATCCCCAGCCCCTGCAGCACGACCATGCTTGCAGTACACGGACCGAGCAGCGGGAAAACGATGCGCCAGAAGATGCCGTACCGCGAACACCCGTCGATGGCGGCGGACTCCTCAATTTCGCGCGGAACCCCTTTGAGGAAGCTGGTGTACAGCAGACAGCCGAAGCCCACCGAGCCGGACACATAAATGGCGATCGGCCCGATCAGGTTGCCGTACATGCCGAGCATTTTCAGTTCCTTAAAGAGCGGAATCATGTACGCCTGGAACGGAATCATCATCCCGGCCAGGTAGAAGACGAACACGAAACCCGTCCAGCGCTTGTTATGGCGCTCGATCGCATAGCCCGCCATCGGGATGATCAGCACCATGAACAGGATCGAGAGCACGGTCAGCAGAACGCTGTTGATCATCGCTTTCGGGTAGTCCGTTTCAGTCAGCAGGTACTTAAAGCTCTCCAAATAGAGCGACTTGGGAAAGGCGATGGCGTCCCGCATAATTTCCGGATTGCTCTTGAAGGCGGACATGAGGTTAAAGAAAATCGGAAAGAAAAAGATGACGGCCAGAATCAAGGTCACGATAAACATCAGCACGTCGTTCCATTTGCGCCGCTGTTCCATCATTACAGCTGCACCTCCCTTTTCCGCAAAAACTTCACCTGGATGACCGTAATAACCAGGATCAGCAGGAACAGCACCATCGCCATGGCGGTTCCGAATCCCTGCCGCATTTCGCCGAAACCGACTTTATAAATGATGTAGGTTAGCGTTTCGGTAGCAAATCCGGGCCCACCGTCGGTCATCACCGCGATTTGGTCGAAAATTTTCAGCGAGCTGATCATGGACAATACCGAGCATACGGTCATCGATCCGGCGAGCAGCGGAAACGTCACGTGCCGGAACTGCTGCCACCGGTTCGCCCCGTCTATGGAGGCGGCCTCCGTCAGATCGGCGGAAATGCTCTGCAGGCCGGCGAGGTAAATGATCATATAATAGCCTGCCGATTTCCAGACTGTGGACAAAATGATCGATACCATTGCGTATTTCGGACTTCCCAGCCAATCGACCATAAGCGAGGACAGTCCAATTTTATCCAATATTTGATTGAAGACGCCGAAATTGTAATTCAGTATGATCGTCCAGATAAACCCCATGACCACCCCGCTCATCAGGACGGGAAAATAAAAGATGCTGCGGAACAGATTGCGGAACCAGCGCACCTGATCCACCAGCACCGCCAGCAGCAGGGCGGCCACGTTCTCGAGGACGACGAGCGACACCGTCAGAATCAGCGTGTTCTTCAGCGCATTGTGCACCCGATCGCTGTGCCAGATCTCCACGAAGTTGGCCAATCCGATGTAGTGAACGTCACTGCTTACGCCATCCCAGGAGGTAAAGCTGAGATAGACGCTGCTTGCCGTCGGCACGATCACGAAGAGCGTATACAAGATGAGCGACGGCAGAATAAACAGCAGGGCGTAGAGCTGCACCTTTCGCTTTTTCTTCGGAATCGGCATGGTCTGAATCTGGTTATGGCTGTCGGGATAAGGCATTGCCATGCTGTGATCCTCCTTTGCTTGAGATGCGCCTTACTGCTTGTTGGCCGCGACTTCCGTATCGTACTCGGCGTCCGCCTTCTTCATATATTCCGCAACGTCGCCGTTCTTCAGAACCATTTCCTGCATCAGCTTGTAATACCAGTTGCGGAATTGCGGCGGGATCTGATTCTCTCCCCACCAATTGTTGATCGCCAGCGATTTGGTCACCGATTCGTCTTTCATCAGGTCAAGAACGGTTTGCATCTGCTCGGTCGCCTGGTATTCCACAGGTTCCTTAGTGGATGGAATGCCGTTGACCGTGGACAGATACTTCGCATACTGCTCTTTGGAGAAGAAAAACCGGATAAACGATTTCATGGCGTCCACTTTCGCCTGATCTTTGGCCGCATCAGCGGACAAGGTCCAGCCGGCCGGGGACGGCAGACCGATAACATTTCGTTTGCCTTCACGGTCCGGCAGTGCATAGAAGCCGAATGCAAAGTTCGGGTCCGCCTGCTGGATTTGTGTGAACATCCATGGACCCGAGAACAGCTGCGCGGCTTTGCCGGCCACCAAGATGGACGCCGTCTGGTTGTCGGCCGTGCTCAGCCAGCCCTTGTCCACATATTTGGAGAACAGCTCCTTATAATTGGTCATCGCCTGAACCACGTTGGCGTCGGTAAAGCTCACCTGTTTGGCCGTGCGTTTGGAGTTCCAGTCCGGGTCTTTGGCATACACATCATCGATCAGAAACTTGTTCAGCCAGAAGCCCATATGGAAAATATCCTTGCCGCCGACGACGATCGGGGTAATGCCGCTCGCCTTCAGCTTCTCCTGGTCGGCCAAAAACTCGTCGTACGTCTTCGGCTCTTCGGTAATGCCGGCCTTCTCGTACGCCTGCTTGCTGTAGATAATGCCCTGCGGGGCGTTCAGCGTCAGCGGAGCGTTATACACCTTGCCGCCGACTTCCGGCAGTGTGCTGAACAGATCGTGCAGGTCGGACGGGAGCTCCACGATTTTGCCGGCCTTCAGAAAGACCTCGGTATCGCGCATTTCCACCAGATCAGGAAATTCGCCGACCGCGTCCTTCGTCTTCAGCCAGTCGAGATAAGAGGAAGTCGTCCCTTCGCTGACGTCCTTGATTTCGACGTTCGGATTGGCTTCAGTAAACGCCTTAATTGCGTCGGATATCGCTTGCTTGGATGCCGGGTCGCCGGTGGCATAGCCGATCGTAAACGAGGTTTTCGCCGCCTGGCCTTCTCCGTCCGAAGCGCCTTCTCCGCTTGTTCCGGATGCGCCTGATTCCATGCCGCCATTGCCGCATGCGGACAGAACGAGCACGAGCGCCAGCAGCAGGCTGAGCATGTGAAATTTGGATTTGTGAGCCATCTGATGTGTTGCCTCCCTTTTTGTGAATGGTACGGTTCGAATCGTGCGGATCGGCGGGTTCCATGCCGCCCGGATGACTGCGCCGCGCGCGTCCGGCCCGATCCTTGGTCTTAGGTTATCAAAATGCGGAAACCTCTAGAATGAACTTTTTCGAGTTCGAGGTGAGGCATTTTCGAGTACTTCCTGAAGAAACATCCCCAAACTGGAGCCTATACTTCGGTGCACATTCCAAAATACTTTGCGGGGACTCCCAAAAGTTATAAATTCTATAATGCAGAAAAAAAAACGCCTGACGGCGTTTTAAACCGGCGGGCCGGAGGGTGGTCTGCATCTTATGGCAGGGTAGATGGATGACTTGGGCAGCTTTCGGTCAAGCTTTTCTTTTCTTGTCCTGACGGTAATCGTTCGGGAGGCTTCCGTACGTTTTGCGGAAAATGTCGCTGAAATGGCGGGCGTTGTTATATCCCACCGCCTCGGCAATTTCATACACCATCAGATCGGTATGCAGGAGCAGCCGCACCGCGTGTTTCATCCGGATGCCGGTCACGTACTGCTTGAAATTGATCCCGGTCTGCTTTTTGAAAAAAAAGCTGAAGTAGCTTGGATTCATGAACGTAATGCCGGCCGCCGACTCCAGCGTGATTTCCTCCGGATAGTGCTCCTCAATATACTGCTTCACCTTGGCCAACAGCGCTTTGTCCTTATTGCCGGATTCCGCTCCGGCCATCCGGAACAACCTCTCGACTGTCTCCGTTATGTCGCGCCGCAGTTCGGCGAACGAGCCGCACTGCTCCAGCTTCCGCTGAACATCATGCGCATCCAGGCTGGCTTCAGGCAGAGACAGGCCTGATTTCCCCAGTTCCTGCGCCAGCAAAAGGACGGACGAAAACGCCGTCGAAACCGCCAGCGACCGGCTCCCGTAGGCGCTGACGCTGATGTAGGAGAGCAAGCGGTCCAACCCTTCTGCAACCGCTTCCCAATTGTCGTCCGTAAAGCCGTTCACCACCGCCAGCTGACGCCGGTACAGCTCATCCTGCTTCGGCTTGTTGTCCATAACCCGGTAGGTATAAATCCGGTTCGGTCCGTCAAAATACTTCAGGCCAAGTGCCTGCTCCGCCTGCCGGCAAGCCTCCGGAAGGCTCCCGAAATCGGCCGCCGCCGGACTGGTCCCGATCGTCACGCTCAGCTTCAGATAGGTACGGATGCTGCGCTGCACGTCCTGTGCCAGTTCTAACGCTCCCTCGGGACCCTCATGGCAGGCGACGTAGCAGAACCGGCCGGATCGGACAAACCCATGGCCGGATCCCGACCGGCGGACGACTTCCTGCAAAATGTTGCCGACGGCAAACTCCACGAGCTTCGTCTCCCTGTCATTCCACTTATCGCTGTCGCCGGGAAGCTGCTCGGCCAAGACCACCCCGGTGCTGTACAACGGGCCAGGCAGCTCGCACGCAAGATGTCGGTAAGGCGCGGAACCGGGCTGGAGCGTTCCCTCCATCAGCTGCGCCAGCCACGACTCCAGCTCGCCCTGACGGATTTTGTGCTCAAGCTGCTGCAGCTTTCCTTTGCGGATCGCTTCCTCCTGATGCTCGTTGATGAGGGATGCCGCCTTGTATAGCACCGATTCGAGCTGCTGCTTGATAATGGGCTTCACCAAGTAATCGAGCGCCCCGTAAGCCACCGCATCCCGTGCGTAGGTAAACTCCTGGAAAGCACTGATAAAGATTACCTTGATCGGCAGCCCTTCTTCATGGATGCGGCGGATCATGTCGATCCCGGTAAAATGCGGCATGCTGATATCGCTGATGATCACGTCGGGCTTCAGGGCTTCCATGAGCTCCATTAACTCCCGGCCGTCGCAGGCATTTCCGATAATGTCAAAGCCAAGCGCATTCCAGTCGATCAATTTCCGCAATCCCTTGAGGATCATCGGCTCATCGTCCGCGAGCAGAACCCGAATCATCGTCATGCACCTCCTTGATAGGCAGTTCGATCGTTACGGATGTGCCGATATGGGGCCGGCTGGTCACCGACAGCCCGAATTCCGGACCGCACAGCGAACGGATCCGCTCCTGGACGTTTTTCATCCCCACGTGGCCGGATGGTGCGCCCTCCTCGGCAAGCCTGGCCGTGATCCGCTCGACCTCCTCTTTTTCCATTCCGACCCCGTCATCAACAATGACGATGGCCAAGCGGTCCTCCTGTTCGCGGATGGAAATACCGACCGTTCCTTTGCCCTGCGGCCGCAGGCCGTGCTGCACGGCATTTTCCACAAGCGGCTGCAGGGAGAGCTTCGGCACGCCCCATGACAGGCGCACATCGTCCGCAATGTGCGTCCGCAGCTCGTAACGGTACTCAAACCGGACTTCGATAATGTAAAAATAGTCCCGGAGATGATCGAGCTCCTGCTGCAGCGGTACCCATTCCTCACCGTAATCGATGACGTACTTAAGCTGGTTGGACAGCGACAGAATCATGTCGCCAACCTCCGGCACGTCGCTGTGCACGGCATTCATCCGGATCACCTCCAGCGTGTTATATAAATAGTGCGGGCGGATCTGGCTTTTGAGCGCATTCAGTTCGGTCTGCTTCTGCTTGATCTCGGCCACATAGGCTTCGTCGATAAAAGCCTGCAGCCGTTCGACCATCCGGTTAAAGCCATGGCCCAAACGGCCGATTTCATCCTGGCTCCGGACTTCAACATGCGTGTCCAGATTTCCCGATTCCACGGTGACCATCTTCTGAATCACCTGGCGGATCGGCGCCGCCAGCCGCCGTGAGAACCAGACGCCCATCACGATCAAAACAACCGCGCAAATCACGATCGCGATATACACGGCCGTGCGGGTCGTCGCGAGCTGACGGTACAGCTCCTCTTTGGACAGGCGGGTCACGATGCGGCCCTGCAGAGCGGTAATCGGTTCACTTAGAGCCAGCATCTGACCGTCGGATGGATCGGATACCGTGACGGTCTTCCCGGTGTTATTCCGATGACCGAAATAGACGCGCCCCTGTCCGTCCAGCACATACAGCTCGTCCTTCCCGTTTAATTTCATTTCGGAAAAAAATTGGTTAAACATGTCCGTACTTACGTCAAAAAACAGCGTTCCGACCACATGCGGCTCCTTCTCAAGCGGCAGCGAGATATCGATCAGGTTTCGCCCGATCGTGACGACTTGTTTGTCCGAACGGGCCAAATAGGTCTCGTCATGCGCAGCGAAATAGGCGATGTTCCGCGGACGCTCCTTCATAACGCTGAGCCAGTCTTGTAATGGCAGCGCTTCCGGAATCAGCACCGAATTGGTCCGCAGCTGGTAATACAGCTTCATGTCCGAGGACCTGACAAAATACACGTTGCGGATAAAGGGATCGCTGTACAAAATCGTTTTGAGAAAGCTTTCGATCGGGACCGAATTGATCTGCTCCAGTTCGTTGACTTTGCGGGTCTGGTTCTCGTCCGATCCTTCGACGTAACCGTCATACCGGCCGGTGTACATCAGCTTGGAAATGTCGTCGTATTTGGTCAGCGCCGAGTTGACGTTGTAGCTCATGTACAGCACCATCTGCCGAAGGTTGTTGGTCGTATACCGCTCCACATGCGACGTGAACGACTGCACGGCATAGTAGCTGAGCAGGGATAACGGCACAAGTCCCACCAGAATAAAGGAAGCCGAAAATTTAAAGAAAAGGCTTTGCGTTAGCTGTTTCCATCTGAGCATGAATGTCAGGTCCCTCCTCTTTCCCCTATATTAGCACAGACCGCAGGCACGTCAGGTGTACATTTTTCAAGCCGAAGGTGAGAGGTTTTCGAGGATATTGCTGCTGAAGAGATCCGGCCTGGAAGTCGTGCACGAATTCGGTATAAAATGGTTGATGTGTGCTTTTTGCACACAGTTACTGGTTGTTTTTTACATGTGGGAGGAGAATCGTTGTGAAGAATTGTGCGCTGTACAGCTCAACCTTCGATCTGGATCAGATCGTGGACCTGATGAAGGCGATCGACCCGAATGGAAAAATGAGCGTCAATGAGAGCAAAACCCGGATTGAAATCGTCAGCAAGGGCTGGCTTCGCCGAAAGGCTACCGCTTTTAACATCATGACCAGCAAAACGCACCCGGATGAGTTTGCAAGCATGCGAAGCGGCATGGAGCAATTTTTTGCCCAGATCCCGGCGGAGAACGAGCCGCTGCAGCAAAAGCTGCTGATCAAGATCAGCACGCTCAATATGGTCATCGGCGTCGAAACGGAGGACGACATTTCGGAGTCCTTGTTCACCCGGCTGCTGTCAATGATCAGGACGCTGGACGGGCTAATGTTCTGGGGCGGCGGGCAGCTGCTGAATCCGGAAGGACGGCTGCTGCTGGGTACGGACGGCCGCTCGGAAGTAGACGATTACACCGTCACCGCCCATACGAGCTTCCTCCATGGCGAGGAGCCGGAGACAGCTTCCGGTACGGAGCGCAAAGCGCGGTCCGAAGCGGTTCTGTCGGCGCAAGGCTTCCAGAAGATGCCTCCGATGCCCGGACGGCTCGGCGATGAAGCCGCGGGACGAATCCGGACGATTGCGGAAACCGCACAGCGCGCCGTCGCCCTCTGCATTACCGCCGTCAAGGGCGAATGCATCGGTGCGGGCGAAAGCCCCGAGGATACCCGGGAGCTGATCTCGAGAATTACGGCCCAGTACGGGGCGGACGGCTTCTTTTCCCCCGAGGAGAAGGCGTTTATCCAAAACGGTCAAGCGGATGAATCCGAAGCGGTCCCGTTCTCCTGGCGGTATGAAGGCTTTTGGGTGCTGCTGTGGGCCTTAGGCCATGTGGACGCCTTGGGGAGCCCGACAGATATTTGCGATGTCCCCGAAGCCGTCTCCAAGCTGCAGCAGTATGATTCGTTTGATGCCTTTTTAGCGGGCTCACGGCTGCGGAGCAGTAAGGAAATTCTCGACGCTGCCGATTTGATCTACCGCTACGACTGGCTCTGCGTCGACAGCCGGATTCAAGGACAGCCGGCTCCCGGCGGCCTCAACGCAGGCGTCGTGTATGAGCGTCACCGTGCCTTAAACTGGCTGACTGGATATATGGGCCAGGAATGGGACGATGTGCGGACGGATACGTAGGATGAAGGGAATATGGGTTACTACTTTCCGGAGGGTAAGCAGCGGGATCCGAACAACGGCATATTTGCCGAGGGTTAAGCAGAGGGACCGAACAATGACCTACTCGAGGAGGGTTCCGTAAAGAAGCGGCAAAGTTGCTTACGTGTACATACATGATGATATATGGAAGATCTTCGTTTTTTCAGATGGACGCAGGGGTGACCTGAGCATGGGCACTTAAAGGAGGATGCAAGTATGAGTAACGAACGGATTGTAGAGCTTCAAAGCGCCTTGCAGCGCACGGCGACCCTTTTTCAAACAGGTGGAAGCAGGCCTAGCCTCTCGGTGGAGCAGTGCTGGATCGGACAAGTCAACCTGGCATTGCCCGATGAGGAACTGCCCGTCGATGTGGACGGAGAGGCGATGGCTCCCATCCTTCAGCTATATCTGCCCGCGCTGCCCTATGTTCCGGACGAACTGAAGGAAACCGAACTGCTGACCGTATTTTTGTCACCTAACGTCCTGGATCACGATGATATGAGCGGATATATGTGCATCCGAGAGTACAGCGATACCGGGAAATTGGTCTCGAAAGACTTCGGGCCTGCTTTTATGTCGATCAAACCTTTCCCGCTGTTCCCAGAGCTTTGTCAAGATGACTCCCCGCAATGGGACAGCGATGATATACCCGAAGCGTACAGACAAGAGATTCTGCGACTGGAAGAGCTGGAAGGGCTGAATTATTTCGAGGATATTGCCGGGAAAATATATCGTGTTCACAAGCTTGGCGGATATGCCGCCTTCACCCAGCCTGGCATTGACTTTGGAGATGGATACGCTTTTGTCCTCCAAATCGCCTCAGACGCCAAAGCCGGGCTCAACATCGTGGATGACGGCAATTTTTATTTTGCCAAGCATAAAAAGGACGGCACCTGGCGCGGCTACTTCGATTTTTATTAAAGGATCTATAGGGAGTGAAACTTGATGGATGTGCTGGACCAAGCCATGGCATCTTTTCTAAAATGGCAGGATCAATATAACGAGGCATACGGACTTTTCAAAGAGCAGGACATCTGCCCGTTGGCGGAGTTGTGTGACCCCGGCGTGGATGATCGGATTCCGCTTTCGCCGGAACTGCAGCATTTTTACACCAGATATGAAATAAGAAGTGGTTCTGATCATATAACATCGCTCGGAATGAAAAGCGCCGCCGTGGAAATCGGAGATGCGGCCGTTCTTTTCTTTCCGAAGCCGGAGCATTTGTTTCGCCAGCAGTTGGGATACCGTTGGCTGGGAACGGGGGAGCCGTACCAAGCATCCCCTTCGTGGCCTCCGGAGCATGTGGTCATTGCCAATTACAACGATGACCCGCTGATCGTCGACACCGCCTCGCCGTCATCCCCGGTGTATGGGCGGATCGATGGATCCGGAGCATTTCCCCTTGCAGACTCGCTGGCCGACTTTTTTTCGGCCCTGGCGCTCTTGATCGAAGCCGCTGTCACAATGGAGGGGAATGTAACCAACGAAGAAACGTTTGAAATCGAGGCTGCTTTTGTGGAGGAAGTCAGGCCGAAGCTGATGCAGCTGCTGGGCGAGGAGAAGGCGGAGAATATAATGAAGTATTTGTCGTTTTACTAGAGAACATCCCGGATTCATCCGCTGAACACAGTCATTGAGAGTTAACCCTCAAGATATGAGTCTTGCAATAAAAAATGCGATTCCGGCGGCCGCTCCGCCTACAATGGTTGTTTGCCAGGCACTGCGGAACGGACGGGTACCGGTGAACCTTCCTTTAACGTAGCCAAACACGAATAAGGCAATCAGCGTGACGATCACCGAAACGGATAAAGCTGTGCCCGACTGCCTGATCAGCATGTAAGGGGACAGCGGAATGACACCCCCTATAATGTAGGACAGTCCGATCGTGAGCGAGCTGTTGCGCGCCCTCTTAGGCTCGGGTTCTTCGAGCCCGAGCTCATATTTCATCATAAATTGAACCCATCGGTCCGAGTCCCGGCAGATGGCATCCACCGCCGATTCCACAATTTCTTCGGGAAAATGCCACTCTCTCAGGATATCGGCCACTTCCTCCCTTTCCTGATCCGGTATTTCCCTGATTTCCTCCTGCTCCCGCACGAGTTCGGATGCATAATGCTCCCGGTCCGTCCGGGCGGCAAGATATCCGCCGAGCCCCATTGCGATAGCACCCGCAGCGATTTCAGCCATCCCCGCCACAACGACCAGGCTCGTATTCGGTACGGTCCCGGACAAGCCGGCGGCAAGGGCAAACGGAACCGTTAAACCGTCCGACATTCCGATCACAATATCCCTGATCAAATCCGATGCGTTAAAATGCTTTTCCTCATGCCTTTCCACAGTCATCATTCCCCCACCCTGCGAGCAGCTTCTGCCTTGATTCCCTTAATATGGGTGTTTTCCGTTAAAATATACCTGAATGAGCCTGCGCGGGCTGTGCTCCATTCGGGAGATATCAGCAAAAACTCCCGGCGTCATAGAACCGGCCGGGAGTTTGTTGCCGCTGGAAGTGTTCATTGTGATTCTCTGGAATGTGTAATCTGGGAGCAGCTTACAGAACGCTTCGATTTGAATGCGATGCCCCGGCAAAGCCTTGCCTCGTTACGTCCAATAACGTCGGGAGACGCAGTGCTCGTCAGCAAGCTTATACCCTTTCAGCGGAATCAGCTCCACCGAGCTGGCCGAATCCGGCGAATGGATCATGTGCCCGTCCCCGGCGTAGATGCCGACATGATGGACGCGTCCCTTGCCCTGCTCATAGGCAAAGAACAGAAGATCCCCCGGCTGCAGCTCCTCCGGCGGAATGCTGGCTCCGTGCAGCGCCTGGACAGAGGCGTCCCTTGGGATGACGATGCCGCAGGCGAGATGCATGGAGTGGGCAAACCCGGAGCAGTCGTAGCCCCAGGCCGACATGCCTCCCCACAAGTAAGGCAGTCCCAGAAAGCGCTTGGCCTGCGCCACGATGGCCTTGCCCCTATTCTGTTCATCCGCACGAGAGCCCGGGTATTCCCCTGGCTCAGCCACCACCTGTACGTCTGCCCGTCTGATCCGGGCAAGACCGTGCGGGGTCTGCACGACGACAAAAGCATCCCCACGATAATCTGCACCTGCCCCAACGCCATCTCTCGGAACACTCCCTGCTTGGGGAAAAGCTCCAGCAGCGGGTCCCGCTACCGTTTCGGCTTGTAAACCCTTTACGGCTTGAACTCCATCGCCGGGTTCTACCTCAGGCACCGTCCCCCGCTCCTCCTCGGTCGCCAGCGGCAGCCTTGTCAGGAAGCTGATACGCAGCTTCGCCGATGAGGACAACAGCTCCAAGTCCGTCGTAGGTGCCGTAACGATCGCAGAAGCTGGAGCAGCAGCGGCGCCGGGAACGTTTCCGCCGCTGTCCAGCAGCCGATGCGCTTTCTCCTCACTCAATGGCAGCAGCTGCTCCGTCGGAATCCAGCCGGGATATCCGTTCTCATCCTTGGGCGAGATCTGGCCCGGGATGGCGACCCGGCTCCATCCGTCCTGCTCCTCATAGACGAGGACGGGCGTGCCGTACAGCGCCTGGGTCTGCACGCGGTTGGCCGCGCACAGGTCGAGCTTATCCGGTACCGTCATGGCGGCGAGCCATGGCTCGATGCCGCTCCCCCGCGCAATCGCCGGATCGGTTTCCATCTCCAACGGGTTCCCTGAATCAGATGGATCCGTGGCCTCCCGTTTGCCACTCCCAGGTTCGCTAGGGGCGAACCCGGCCAGAGCCGGCGCATCCAGCGCCCGCGGAGAGGACGGACTGGTCCAGACGGTGGCTACCGGAACGCTGACCACCCGCCATGCCGGGAATACGGCCTGATCGTCTCGATCCGCCATCACCATACCCCCACTTCGTCCGTCGTGCGTACGTCGGTTATGCCCAGACCCGGCGCATCCGAGAAGGTCATCACCCGGCCGTCGTACATGACGCCGCCGACGACATCATCCTGGTGCAGCATCAGCGGCGCGTCGAAGTCGTAGCGGGTGACGTTCTTTTTGCTCGCGGCGAAATGGGCAGCGGCGGTCACCGCCAATCGGGATTCGATCATGCTGCCCACCATGCACTCGACGCCGTATTCTTCAGCCAGCTGGTTGATCAGCTGCGCCTTGTAAATGCCGCCCGCCTTCATCAGCTTGATGTTGATCAGGTCGGCCGCGTGCCGCTGCAGCACCTCCAGCGCCTGCACCGGAGAAAAGACGCTTTCGTCGGCCATAATCAGGGTGTCCACCGCGGCGGTCACCTGCTGCAGCCCGTAAATATCCCCGGCCCGGACCGGCTGCTCCACCAGTTCGATGTTCAGCCCCATGTCCTCCATCTTCCGGATGGAGCGAATCGCCTCCTTGGCCTGCCAACCCTGGTTGGCGTCCAGGCGGATCTTGACGTCGCTGCCGATGCGCTGCCGGATTTCCCGGATGCGGCGGATGTCATGCTCGATGTCATCCTTGCCGACCTTGATCTTCAGTACGGTAAATCCAGCCTGAACATATTGGGCCGCATCTTCTCCCATTTCCTCGGGCGAGTTGACGCTGACCGTAAAGTCCGTTTCGATCCGGTCGCGGTACCCGCCGAGAAATTGGTACAGCGGCATACGCCCGTGCTGGGCCACCAAGTCATAAACGGCCATGTCGATGGCCGCTTTGGCACTGGTACAGCCGACCATCGCCTGGTGGAGCGACTGCAGGATCTGCTCGTAGGCGAGCAGGCTTTGGCCGATCAGCAGCGGCTTGAACGTATGCTCAATGGCGGACTGGATCGCCTCAAGGCTGTCGCCTGTGATAACGACGGTGGCCGGCGCCTCGCCCCAGCCCACTTTTCCGTCGTCGGCCGTCATTTTCACCACAATCGATTCGGCTTGATGAACCGTGCGCAGCGCCGTCTTGAACGGTTTGGTCAGCGGCGTGTACTTGCGCAGCACTTCGATATCATGTATTCGCATTTGCCGGTTGCCTCCTCTATATAATGGCTGACTCCAGCGCTTCCACCTTTTTGTCAGCCGTGCTCAGCTCGGCTTCCATCCCGTGCGGAACGGCGACGTTGGGCGAGCCGTGCCCGATCCCAAAGCCCATCAGGGAAGGTCTGCCCGCTTCGGTCACATAATGCCGGATGACCTCCTCTAAGGTAAAGGAGACCGGGCGCTTGACCGGCTCGCAATCGCGAAAGTCGCCCACCAGGATACCGGCTGCCTGCTCCAGCTTGCCTGCCATCCGCAGCTGGTTCAGCATACGGTCGATCCGGTACGGCTCCTCCCCGATATCCTCGATAAACAGGAGGCAGCCCCGGGTATCGATCTCAAACGGCGTTCCGAGCGTACTCGTCAGCAAAGTCAGGTTGCCTCCGACGAGCGGGCCCTTAGCTTTGCCCTCCACCAAGGTATGCAGCGGGGTGATGTCCTCGGTGTAGCGGAACGGCTCGGGCCGGACCAGCTGGGCGAAGCTCTGCCGGGTCAACGGGTGGACATCCTTGTCTCCCAGGCAAATCATCATCGGCCCATGCACCGTGATCAATCCGGTCATCTTCCAGATGGCGGCATGCAAGAAGGTGATGTCGCTGTAGCCCCACAAAATTTTGGGATGCCGGCGGATCTGATCGTAATCGAGCTTCTCCGCAATCCTGGCGGTGCCATAGCCTCCACGGGCGCAAACGATGGCCTGAATGCCGGGATCCGCAAACATGGCGTTCAGCTCGGCGGCCCGCTCCGCGTCGGTTCCGGCGAGGTAGCCGTGGCCGCGGTTCAGCGAATCGCCAAACCGGACCTTCAGGCCAAGCTCTTCGAACACTTCGGCCGAACGGCGGATCGCCTCCGCGTCCCCGCGGCTCGCCGGGGCGGTGATGCCCACCGTGTCCCCCGGCTTCAACCGGGCCGGCCGGATCGGCCTTTTCCCGGCACCGGCCTGCACCCCTTCGATGCCCGAATCGGCAGCATGCATGAACGGTCTCAGCCTTCTCATTTCAAATCAGCCCACTTAAAGTCCATGTAGCCGTACGGATGGCGCACCACGTCGACGAGCTTGTCGCTTTGCAGATAAGCCGAATCATAGAAATACATCGGCATGATCGGCGCCTCGTCCATCAGGATTTTTTCGGCCTGATGCATCAGGTCATAGCGCTTCGCCTCGTCCGTCTCTTGGTAAGCGGCCTGGATCAGCTTGTCGTATTCGGCATTGCTCCAGCCCGTACGGTTGTTCGGACTTTTGCTTTCGAAAATATCCAGGAAGTTGATCGGATCGGCGAAATCCGGCAGCCAGGACGACCGGGAAAACTGCAGCTGAAGCTGCTTCTGTTCCGCGGTGAGGACTTTGCCTTCTTTGCCCGCGAGCTTGACGTCGACACCCAGGTTTTCCTTGAACATGGCCTGCAGCGTTTCGGCGATTTTCTGATGTAAATCGTTTGTATTGTAAGTCAGCGTCACTTCGGGAAGCGTGCTGTATCCCGCTTCCTTCATGCCTTCCGCAAGCAGGCTCTTGGCCTGCGCTGCGTCAAATGTAATCAGGTCGCCGCCCACCTCGCGGAAATCACGTCCGTCCGGCTCCTTGAGTCCGTAGGATACGAAACCCCCGGCCGGTTTTTGCTTCTGCTTGACCACCAGGTCCACGATTTTCTGACGGTCCACCGCGAGCGCAAAGGCTTTGCGGATTTTGGCGTTGTCAAACGGCTTCATGGTCGTATTGAAGCGGTAAAAATACGTACCTGCCGAATCCTGAACGTTCACCTTGCCTTCCGAGAACAGCTGGTCGCTCATATCGGCGGGAACGCCGGCAATGTGCAGCTCGCCGCTTTGGTACAGCTGGTATTCCGTGTTGGAATCGTTGATCATTTTGAACGTGACGCCGTCCAGCTTCACGTTCGCCGCATCCCAATATTTATCGTTTTTCACCATTTTCAGCTCGGAATCGTGATTCCACTGGGAGATGCGGAACGGGCCGTTGCTGACGAACGTATCGGCCTCCGCCGTCCAGTTCGGATTGGACTCCACAGTCTTTTGCGGCACCGGGAAGAAGGCCGGATTCGCCAGCATGCTCAGCAGCCAGGGGGCCGGCTGGGCCAGCGTCACTTCCAGCGTCTTGTCGTCAGTGGCTTTGACCTGCACGTCGTCCGCCGTCCCTTTGCCGGAGTTAAAAGCCTCCGCTCCTTTAAATACATAGGCCAGCGTCGCGGCAGAAGACGCCGTTTTCGGATCGAGCATTCTTTTCCAGGCAAACTCGAAGTCACTCGCCTTTACCGGCTCGCCATTGCTCCACTGTACGCCGTCGCGCAGCGTGAACGTGTATTTGAGTCCGTCTTCGGATACCTTCCACTCGGAAGCCATAGCCGGCTCCGGAGACTGGTCCTTGCCGAGACGCGTCATGCCCTCCATCGCATTGTTCAAAATGTCATAGGAAACCTGGTCGAAGCCGATCGGCGGATCGAGCGAAGTGGGCTCGCGAACGTTGTTGTACAGGAGAATTTTACTTCCGGTATCTCCTCCACCACCGCTTGCTCCTTCGGTTCCGCCGCCGCATGCGGCCAGCAGCAGACTGAGCAGCATGCACGTCAGCAGCGCCAGTATTAACCTTCTTTTCACAGCCTTGTTCACGACAGCCTTTTCCATGAGACCCTCTCCCTTAATCCCGAATTGGTTGGTTGCTGCAAATACAAGCTATTCCATTATTCATGAGCTTGCGCTATTCAAGACGCTGATCTATGGTCAAGTCCTAAGGCTTGCAGAGCAAACCTGAAGCAGGATCCTGTTCCCGCAAAATGATAAAACTGTGCTCTTCATGCCTTATCCCTGGCTGGCCGATGCGGTTTCAACCTGCGCCGGCCCTTGCGGCGGCATCGTTCTGGCCCGGGCGTCCTGCAGCCAGCAAGCTACGGTGTGCTCTCCGTCCAGCTTCACGCTGTCCGGCGGGAACAGGCCGCATACCTCCATCGCGTGAGGACACCGGGCGGCAAACGCACATCCCTTCGGAGGTGCGAACAGGTCCGGCGGCGTGCCCGGGATCGCGTCGAGCTTCGCCCCTCTTGGCCGGTCCAGGCGCGGGATGGAATCGAGCAGCCCCCGCGTATACGGATGCTGCGGATTCCGGAACAGCTCCTTGACCGGTGCGGATTCCACAACCTGCCCCGCATACATGACATTGACGCGGTCGGCGATGCTGGCGACGACGCCGAGGTCGTGCGTAATCATGATCAGCGAAGCCTGGGTCGTGCGCTGCAGCATGCGGAACAGATCCAGGATTTGCGCCTGGATCGTGACGTCCAGCGCGGTGGTCGGTTCGTCCGCGATCAGGACGGCGGGATTGCAGATCGCCGCCATCGCGATCATGATCCGCTGCCTCATGCCCCCGCTGAACTGATGCAGGTGCTGCTTCAGCCGGAGCTCCGGGTCGCGGATGCCCACAAACTGCAGCATCTCGACCGCCCGCTTCCTCGCCTCCGTCCGGGACAGCCGCTGGTGGCGGATGACGCCCTCCATCAGCTGCTCCCCGATCGTCATGGTCGGATTCAGCGCGGTCATCGCGTCCTGAAAGATGATCGCGATGTCCGAGCCGCGCACGTCACGCATCTGCTTTTCGCTCAAACGCGTCAGCTCGCGTCCGTTAAAACGGATGCTGCCCTCCGTAATTTTCGAGTTGTTCTTGGGCAGGAGCCGCATGATGCTGCGGGCGGTGACGCTTTTGCCGCAGCCGGATTCGCCGACGATCGCCAGCGTCTCTCCCCGGTGCAGGCGGAGGCTGACGCCCCTGACGGCCTTTACCTCCCCGCCGTAGGTGGAGAACGAAACATGCAAATTGTCCACTTCGAGCAGCGCGTCGTTGTTCATCTTCCGTTACCTCCTTTGCTTCGGATTAAAGGCGTTCAAGAGTCCATCTCCCAACAGGTTGAAGGCGAGCATCGTCACCGAAATGAAAAAGGCCGGGAAGAACAGCCGCCACCAGTTGCCGGACAGAATGGTCGGCAGGGCATCGTTGGCCATCGTTCCCCAGCTCGCCAGCGGCGGCTGGATGCCGAGACCGAGGAAGCTGAGGAAGGCTTCGGCGAAAATGGCCGAAGGCACGGAAAACGTCACCTGCACGATAATGACCCCGACGGCGTTGGGAAGCATATGCCTGCGGATGATGTACCACGACCCGGCCCCCAAGGTCCGGGCGGCCAGAACGTACTCCGACGATTTCAGCTGAAGCACCTGCCCGCGGACGATCCGCGCCATCCCGATCCACCCCGTCGCCGTCAATGCCAATATAATGGTCAGCAGCCCGGGGCCCATTACGACCATGAGCAGAATGACTACAAGCAGATAAGGAATGCCGTACAGCATATCGACGAAACGCATCATCGCGTTATCGACGCGCCCTCCGAAATATCCGGCGATGCCGCCGTAAATGATACCAATGAAAAAATCGATCAAGGCGGCGGCCAAACCGACCGTAAGCGAGATGCGCGAACCGTACAAAATCCGGGCGAAGACGTCCCGCCCAAGGTCATCCGTTCCGAACCAGTGCGCGCCGGACGGAGGTTGGTTCGCGCTGAGCAGATTCTGGCCGGAGTAGCTCTGATCCGTCAGCAGCGGGCCGAACACGGCCAGCAGTGCCAGCAGCACGATCAGGGCGAGTCCGCAGCAGGCCAGCTTGTTGCGGAGCAAACTGCGGACGGCCTGCTGCCATAACGACAGGCGCGGCCTGACGATCCGCTCCTGTTCTCCGGCCGTTCTGTACATTGGGGTAAACAAATGGTCCGGTACCTGCATGCGTCAGGCCCCCTTTCTATGCAGCTTGATACGGGGATCGATGAACCCGTACACGATATCCACAATAAACATCATGAAGATGAGGAGTGCGCTGTAAAAGACCGTCGTGCCCATGATGACGGCGTAATCCCGATTGTTGATGCCGTCCACGAAATATTTTCCCATGCCGGGGATCGCGAATATTTTTTCGATGACGAAGCTCCCCGTCAGCACGTTGGCCAGCAGCGCGCCGAGCAGCGTCACCACGGGTAGCACCGCATTGCGCAGCGCATGCTTGACGATCATCCTCGCCGGCGACAGCCCTTTGGAGCGGGCCGTCTCCATATAGTCCTGGGTCAGCACCTCAATCAGATTGGCCCTGGTCAGGCGCGCGATCGTGGCGATGGGCCCAACCGAGAGAGCGAAGGCCGGAAGCACGACATGCTTCCACGTTCCCCACGAAGCGACCGGCAGCAGCCCCCATTTGACGGCGACATATTTGATCAGGAGCGGAGCGATAACGAAGCTTGGCACCGCGATACCGATGACGGCCAGCACCATGGCGATATAGTCGATGATGCCGTTCTGCTTCAGGGCGGCCACCGTACCTAATGCTATTCCGGCTGCAATCGCCAGCAGAATGGCTGCCGCGCCGAGCTGGAAGGATACCGGGAAGCCGCGGTCGATCATCGTGTTCACCGTTGTCGGGTAATGGGATATCGATGGCCCGAGATCGAAGGTCAGCAGCGATTTGAGATACAGCAAATACTGGACGCCCAGCGGCTTGTCCAGATGGTAGAACGACATCATGTTCTGCACGACCGCTGCGCTTGCTTCCTTCCCGTCGCGGTCAAACGGAGAGCCGGGAATCGAGTGCATCAGGAAAAAGGTGACTGTGACGATCAGCCACAGCGTGACCAGCATGGATAAGAAACGCTTCAAAATGTATTGCGCCATGAATCTCACCCTCTCTTTACTCGGCATATGGTGCATTCTTTCAGGCCCATCCACCTCGGATAAACCTGACAGCGTATTTTCGGAAAACAGGCGGCCTTCGTCAGCAGAAGGATGTTCGCATAGCCAGTTCAGTCATGACCAGCATAGCCTGGTACGCTTCAAGAATATCTTTGGCCTGGAACGAGACGACAGGCGATCCCTGTTCGATCGTGGTGCCTGGCATCAGATGGGCCCATTCCGCCTGCCCGTAATTCGCGAATTCGATCGTCAGCTGCGGGCGTTCCGACGGAACGAGCGGCTTGACGCGGTCGCGCCCGGCAATCGCTTCAGCCATCTTCTGGCGGAGCAGCCGTCCGCTCTTCTCCGGTGACAGGCACAGCGCCGACGTGCGGGAAATACGCTCCTTGACGATCGCCGTCGTCACGCCGGGCAGCAGACTTTCGGCCTCGATAGCCGTCTCGTCGTCACCGGCCACCATCAGTACCGGCACGCCGTAATGTCCCGCCACGTAAGCGTTAAATCCCAATTCGCCTACGGAGACGTCGTTGATATACATGTTCCGGACGCCGAAAATCATCGTATGGCTGAGGACGCCCTTCCGGGCAGCCATCGCGTGATAGCCGAGAAAGACGGCTCCCGCATAACTTCCGTCAAGCCCCTGCATCATCGAAAACGGTTTGACGTCGCCGGAAATCAGTTTGCTGTCCGGGTGGAGATTTTCGATGATCAGATTGTTCATTTTCGAGTGGCTGTCGTTGACGATCACCTCGCTGAACCCTTCTTCAAAAGCGGTTTCGATGACGTGATTCGCCTCGGCCGTCATGATATGCTGGCCCCGGGTGTAGTTGTAGCGGCTGGAATCGACGAATGTCGCGTCCACCAGACCGGTAATGCCCTCCATATCAATGGATATGTACAATTTCATCTTCAAGTCCCTCCGATTGTCGTATTTGGGTAAAAGAAAAACGTCTATCGACGTACCTTCAAAGAAGACAGACCGCGTTTAAAGGTAATTTTTCTTGCAATATCAGGAGGCTATGGCTCTGGAGCTTATCCTTTCTGATATTATAAAAAAACCCGGCAAACGTCATATGCCTGCGCTGCCCGGGCGTGCATATGTCATTTGCTGGGTTTTATTTACGCGTATGTCGCCATACTGATAAACAAAGCAGCGGTATGCAATTGATGAATCACGGAAAAACACGGTTATAAATCGTTTCGAATAGCTGCTGCTCTTGAATCCGGCGAAGTTTCCCTCGACGAAAGCGCCGATTTGTACTTCTTCTGCGCATCCTTGAACGCCACGATGATCGCCTTCTGCGAAGAGCCGTAATACCTCGTCCGGATCTCTTCCGCCACCGGCTCCAGGGAGAGCATGCTCTTCCCCAGAAAAATAGAGCGTACAAACTGCGACGTGAGTGGAATCGTGGAGGAACAGGCGGCATCCACGATTTTGTGGCTGACGGTGTCCACGACCAGTCCGATAAAAAAAGCGCTGTACTGCTGGGTTATCGGATTATTCACCGAGGTTTGTGCATCGCCGACGATGTAGATCGTGTCCTTATCGTACAATTGACGCATCCCCTGTCTCCTCGCTTCTCCTGCTGAACCCATAGGGATGTTCGATGGGCGGCATCGGACGACCTATAAGCCGCAAGGACAAGCTGATTTGTTATTTATTCTAACAAGGGATTCGCGATTTTGTAAATACAAAGTTCATGCAAGCGCTTAATATTTTTCGACACGTCAGAAAACATCACATATACTAACCTTTCATATCTCCGGATCCCGACGCACTGGCCTTCCCGGCACGGTTCGAACCCAGCAGCCAAGGCCAGGAACGTCTAGCCAAATGCACCGACAACCCGAACAGCAGCAGCGCATCCACTGCATGAAGTGCACGCAGCGAACCTGTCACATTGTGAATGGTGATGTGCTGCAGCGCAGTCAAGGCGAACAGCGCGAGCGGCCACCATCTTAGACCACCCCGGATATCCCCCAAGAAGGACAGGACTAACATTACAATAGGAACGAACTCAAAAACGTTCGCAAAGACGCGATGCAGCTGCAAATCGCCGGGATCCACCAAAATGCCGAGGCCGGCTAAAAACACCTGCACAACAACACAGGCGAGGTAACCCGCCGCCAACAATCCGTAGATCCAACTTACGGTTCGGATCCGGACCGGCATCGTTGCAGCTCCTGCATCACCGGAGTTAAACTGCCGCCCAGGCTCCGATTTCGTACCGAAACCTCCTTTTACTTCATTTTTCCCCTGCTTTTCGTTCCTGCCACCCATTCCTTACCGCTCCCTTTCATCTTTTAACATGGAGTCTTGCTTTGTCCCGCCGTGCTCCCCACGGTTTGAATACCGAAATGATAAATAACCCTGCCAGCGAAACGATCTGCAGAATGATCCCGGTCCACAGCTGTACGTTGTTCACCGTAAATTCCGGGCTGAGGATACCCTGCATTCCCGGCTCGGAGACGTATTGGACCGCTTGCAGCGTCCAGTAATACATGCCGACGGGCCCGAGAATGACCAGAAGCAGCGTCAGGATTTCCTTGACGATGATCCAGTAATATTTGAACAATCCCCACGGCGTCCAGACCGACAGCATGATGCCGGTTACGAGCGTTGCGATCGTGGACACGCGCACCGTCTTTTCGGACAGCATATGCATGATGCTGTAGCATGCGCGAAATACGCCCTCATCCTCTGTGACGGCTGCCGTAATGCTCAAGAACAAGAAAATAACAGCCGTGCCCAGCATAACGGCAGAAAACAGCAAGTGCAGGGTCAGCAGCCATTTCCGCTGCTTCACCGTCATTTTTTTCATCCGATTCACCTCCTTCTTCAGCATAGATCCCGATTCTAAACCGGCTCTAAACCGAATCTAAAAAAAGTATAAAAACACGCTCGGGCCTCCAAGCTCCGAAAACGCAAAAAGGCCTTTACCGACAGTAAAGGCCTTCCCAAAAACGTTTATTAGGATCAAATGCGTATCTTCATCTATACATTAAAGCGGTAACCCACACCCCAGATCGTCTCGATATATTGCGGCTTGGAGGGGTTCGCTTCGATTTTCTCCCTTAATTTGCTGATATACACGGTGACGGTGGCGTTATCCCCCAAAGCATCGAGTCCCCAAATTCGTTCGAACAGGTCGTCCTTGCTGAACACCCGGTTCGGGTGCGTGCACAGGAACAGCAGCAGATCATACTCTTTGGAGGTCAGCAGCACCTCCTGTTCGTTCACGAACACCTTGCGGGACAGCTGGTCAATCCGGATTCCCCGCAGCCGCAGCTCGCTCTTCGGCTCCCGCCGATGCTCCGACGTCAGCCGGTCATAGCGGGACAGATGCGCTTTGACGCGTGCTACAAGCTCGCCTACGCTGAAGGGCTTCGTAATATAATCGTCCGCACCGAGGCCGAGTCCCCGGATTTTATCGATGTCCTCCTTGCGGGCGGTCACCATCAGGATCGGAATGTTCCTCGCCTCGCGGACCTGGCGGCAGATTTCGAATCCGTCCACCTTCGGCAGCATCAAATCGAGGATGATCAAATCGTACTCTTCTTCCAGCGCCTTCTTCAGGCCGGCATCCCCGCTTGCCGCGACGTCGACGGCATATCCGCCCGCCTCCAAATAATCCTTTTCCACTTCCGCAATGACCAGTTCATCCTCAATAATCAAAATGCGCTTCACGCCCGCTCACCGCCATCTCCTGTCATCTTTGGCAACGCAAAATAAATGCTCGTTCCTTCACCGGTACGGCTCTCCGCCCAGACTCTGCCTCCCATGCCCTCGATCATTTGCTTAACGATCGCAAGCCCGAGGCCGCTCCCGCCGGTATCCGTATTTCGCGACGGCTCAGCGCGGTAGAACCGGTCGAAAATATGCGGCAGCGCCGCCTCTTCAATCCCGGAGCCGTTATCCTTGATCCGGATCACAGCCTCATCCGGCCCGTCGCTCAGGTTTACGGTCAGTTCCTTGTCCGCCTTATCCAAATACTTCAGACTGTTGTCGATAATATTCAGGATCACTCTGCGCAGCTTCTCCCGGTCCGCCATCACCTGGACGCGCTCCCTATCAGGCAGTTCACACGCGATCTTCACGCCGGACATCCGGGGATCGAGCTGCAGCTCCTGAACACAGTCCGCTACATATCCCTTCAGATCGGTCGGCTCCATATGAAAAGGCAGCTTCTTCAAATCCAGCTTCGAGAACAGCAGCAGTTCTTCAATCAGCCGGTCCATATCCTCCGTCTTTTTCGCGATCATCCCCATATACTTATCCCGCATCGCCTCGGTATCGGCAATCCCGTCCTGAAGGCCCTCCACACAAGCCTTGATGCCGGTAATCGGCGTCTTGAGATCATGGGAAATGCTCGCGATCAGCTCCTTGCGGTTATCCTCGTACTGCAGCTGCAGGCGGATCGATTCGCTCAGGCGGCTCCGCATTTCTTCAAACGCCTCTCCCAGCTCCCCGATCTCATCCTTGCGCTTCAGCGCGATTTCGTGGCTCAGATCCCCGTCCTTGATCTGCTCTGCGGCATGCTTTAATGCATACAGCGGCTTGATCAGGCTCCGGGAGACCAGAAAGGTCAGTATTCCGTTGGTTAACCCGATGACCAGAAGCAGGGATAGTATCATCAGCGGGAATAACTTTTTGGCTTCCGCAAAAAATGTGCTCATATCCGTCAAGACGTAGACCGCCCCCGTATGCTGGCCGCTGAACGCGACATCGAATTTCTCCACGGAGAACCGGCCGCTTCCTTTCGCTCCCCAGCGGTGCCAGGACATCGCCGGCTGCCACTTCTGGATTTCCTTCTCCACATCGACGCCGCGGAGCAGATCGGAGGCATACGTGATCCGGCCGTCTTCCGTTACGACGATCCCCGCATCCAATCGGGTCAGCTGTTCGTCCGCTTTGGCCACGAAGGAGGGATCGGCGAACCGATCGGGTTCGGTCTGGATCATAAACTTGAGGCCGGCGGCCATTTCGCCGCGAAGGCTTGCTTTTTCCCAAATGGCAGGGGTGCCGCGGCCTTCCCCGATGTTTTTGAACAATACGGTATACAGCCCTCCGGCAATCACAGCGAACAGAACGACCGGGATGAAGGTCATCGCAATATAAGAAAGCAAAAGTCTTGTTTTGATGGACATGGGCCAATCTCCTTAGAGCTGTTTTCTCGCGAACATCATGAGTCCCGCCGCATAAGCCATTATAATATAAGACAGCAGCAGGAGAAACGTATTGAGCAGTGTACCCGCCGGCGCCCCGCTGCCGGTCCACAGCACATCCCAGCGTGTGTAGGAAAAGACGGACCAGGCAGACAGCTGCGGCAGCAGTAAAGGCAGCGCTTTGGCCGCGGCATAGATCAGCACGATGGTCATTAAGGCGCTGGTTCCGGACGAAAACAGCTGCGCAATAAATACGCACACCAGGCCGATGGCCATCATTGGCACTAAGGAAGCGGCGTACGCCTTCAGGCTGTCCGCCATGCCGCCTGCCGGTCCCCCGACCGCCCACGCCGATACGGTTGAGGCGATCCAGAGCACGCCAAGGCATAGGGCGGCAAACACCGCGATGGCGATCACTTTAGACGCGTATGCCCGGGCACGCGTAACCGGCCGCAGCAGAACCAGCTTCATCGTGCGGGCCGCCACTTCCCCGGCAAACGAGTGGGCTGCCGCAGCCGCCATGTAGAGCGGAATGATCGCAAAGGTGAACAAGTGAAGCATGGCCACCGGGAGGCTTCCCTCCAGTCCAAACAGCATGCCTGCCCTCATCTTCAGAAGGCTGGACAGCAGCACGGTAACGGCCGGAAGGATCAAAGCCAACAGCAGGAATCCCTTCGTCCGGCGCTGCCGCCAGAGCTTCTCTGTTTCATTCAGCAGATTGGCGTATAAGCTGTGCATCGCGCTCCCCCTCCTTGGACTCCAGCAATTTAAAAGTGACGTATTGTTCCAGCGACAGGCCTGCCCCGTTCCATTCGTCATCCCTTCCCAGGCTGATCAGACGACCCTCACGCATCACGCCGACGCGGTCCGCGATCAAGCTCAGATCGTGGATCAAGTGGCTGGAAATGAGGAAGGTGATTCCTTGGTCTGCTAGCTGCCGGACCGTGCTGCGAAAATCGGCCATCCCTTCGATATCCAGCCCGTTCGTCGGTTCGTCGAGAAGCACCAGCCGCGGAGCGGACAGCAGCGCCGAAGCCAGCCCCAGCCGCTGCTTCATTCCCAGCGAAAAGCCGCGCACCCGTTCATGGCGGTATGGCTTGAGACCGACCTTCTCCAATACTTCGTCAATCCGGCTTGCCGGCAGATCCTTGTAAAACCGTGCCGACAGCTTCAAATTATCGCGGGCGCTCATGTATTCATAAGCTTCCGGGGTCTCAATGATACACCCCGTATGGCTGATGGCCTGTTCAAAACGCTCCGCGATATCATGCCCCATGATCCGGACGTTTCCCCGATCCGGCCGGATTAAGCCCGTTATGATTTTGAGCACCGTCGTCTTGCCCGCGCCGTTGGGCCCAATGAATCCGAATACTTCGCCCTCCGAGGCGGTAAATGACACATCCTTGACCCCGCGGTGGTTACGGAATAGCTTGGTGATTCCCTCCACTTCAAGTACGCTGTTCATTTATTCTAGCCCTCCTTCTAAAAAAGGGCGGCCGGACCTTCTCCTGTCCGGCCGCCTTCCTGCTTAGTGACGATTCCAGCCGTTTCGTTCCCATCGGTTATCGACCTTCTCGGTCTGTTTACCCGCGAGATCGACCCGGTCGGGCGTCGTTGCGTCATACCCCGAGAAGCCGGCGTTCAGTTGGAAGGTAAGCTCATGCGCTGCTCCTGCCGCATCCTTCCCCGTAACCCGGATTTCCGCCGATTGGTTTTCCAAGGCAGCGTTTTTGCCGATTTTGGCATCCAGATCGACCTGCTCCACCTTGATCTCATCCGTCAGCTTCGGCAGACTCACCTTCCATTCCGAATGTCCGGCCGGCAGATGTCCCTGAACCGCCGCACCGTGATTCCAGCCATCCGCGCTGCCGGCCTTGGAAGCGATGAGTGAGCCTACAGCATTCACCACGGCCGGAATCTGGCTGCCCGATAGATGGAGCTCCGCCTCCTTCGTACCGTCGCTGCCCGTCTCCACTGTCGCCAAATCCTTGATGTTCCCCATCAGCGCTTCCATTACCTGCTCCGCGGCTTGCGGCATTTGGGCCGCTTTACCGTCATGCTGCCACTCTGGCGCCTGGTCCATCACCCGATATACTTCCGAATCACTGCTCTTTAGAATCATCTTGCCGTCCTGTCTATATGTCTGCATCGTATGTGTCCGTGTACCGTCGTCTACCACCGCCGTCATGCTCATCGCCTGTTTGGCGTGATTGACCTTCATGTCCGCCGTACCGGACAGCACCTTCTTACCGTTATCGCTCAAACTCCATACGACATGGGAAGCCATGCTGTCAGCGCCCTTCGTATGCGTAAACGCTGATTTGTAAGCTTCATATCCGGATGTGTTCGCCATGACGGAATACCCGCTTGCGAACAGCATAACCGCGCCCAGCCCGACAACCGCTCCTGCCGACAACCATTTTTTTCTCATCATATCCTCCATTGTTTCGTGAATTAGAAAGGCCGGGTCCCGGAATGGCAGCTGCCGTCCGCCTTCGGAGCGGACTCGCCCTGGCCCTCTAATCACCATCTTATCCCCCATCTCTAAAACGCCTCTAAACCAAATCTAAAAAAAGTATAAAAATGCGCCCGGTCATCGCTGTCCGGGCACGATGCGGGAAAACCTTCCCGGCCGGGCGTCCGTACGTTTCCAAACGCCTGCGTACCGCATTAAGCTGTATCATCGGTTATTTATGGCCAGATTCTATGAACGATGGAGGGAGTGCGCTGCGATGAACCGGCAAGTCATTATCAATGCCGACGATTTTGGCCTGTCACCTGCCGTGAACCGCGGCATTATTGAGGCATACCGGGCCGGTGGAATCACCAGCACCTCGATGATGGTCAATATGCCCGGTTTGGCGGACGCTGTGCATGCAGCACGCTCGCTGCCCGGTCTCGGCGTCGGGCTGCATTTTAACCTGACATATGGACGGCCCTTGTCGGACCCGGCTGCCGTCCCTTCGCTGGTGAGAGAGAACGGGGTATTTCTTGATGGTAAAATCAGACGCAGCCGGAATGCCGCCGATGTTGCCGCCGAGCTGGATGCCCAGTGGAACCGGTTCCTGGAGACCTCCCTGTTCCCCACACACCTGGATTCACATCAGCTGCTGCATCAGGACGACCCTGTGATCTACCGAGTGATGGCTGAGCTGGCGTGCAGGCACCGGATCCCGCTTCGGAGATCGCAGATTGAACATTCTCATCTTTCCCCGCCTGCTCTGAAAATGACAGACCGAGTCCTTCTGGACACCTATGGCGACAGCGAAGGCCTGCAGCGGCTGCTGCGCTATATCCGCTCTGCTCCGGATGGATTGACCGAGATTATGTGCCATCCCGGTTACGTGGATGACGTGCTGCGCGGCTTGTCTGAATGGACTGAGATCCGGGAGCGCGAGCTTCGGGTATTTACCAATCCCGAAATTGCTTGGACGATGCAAGCATGTTCCATTGAACCGGTGAACTTTAACGCCGTCAGGGAGCGCCCCGTTTTATCCGATGACGGAGTTTCATCCGCAGCCCCGCTTAAAAAAACCACCGTCCCGCGAAGCTCTTTAGCGAAAAGGAGATCGCGCTCGCCGATCACGCAAACCGGCAGGCACGCAAACCTTAAGCGCCGGCGCAGACGTTCCGTAACCCCCTCCGGGAAGCCTTCCCTGCCGTAACATGCCGAAAGCCCTCCGTGTGGAGGGCTTTCCATCGCATGATAAACTTCAGCGCCTTCGCAAAAGGATTCAGCAGTTCATTCCTGCATTCTCTTGGAACGACTCACTGCTGCGGGTGGACGTCCACCGTCACAAACGCGTCGTTTCCTGCGCTGAAGGTCAGCCGGAGCGGCTGCGGCCCGTCGGGAAGCTGCGACAGATAAGCCTTTTGCAGCACAAGGGTCGATCCTTCAAGTGTGTAATCCGTCTCTTTACGTAACTTCCCGGATTCATCCTGGACCGATACCAGCCGGTTGCCGTTCAGGCTCATCTGAAATTCAGTCTGGTCTCCGCCCCGGACGTAAGTCGCGGTCGC
Source organism: Paenibacillus sp. SSG-1 (assembly GCF_002224835.1). Classification (NCBI taxonomy): domain Bacteria; kingdom Bacillati; phylum Bacillota; class Bacilli; order Caryophanales; family Paenibacillaceae; genus Paenibacillus; species Paenibacillus sp. SSG-1. The sequence continues at coordinate 1,134,073 of NZ_MBRK01000001.1, read as the reverse complement.
TGCCGATACAGCCGACTGCGCCGGAGGGAGGCCTGATGCCTGAAGCCCCATTTCGCCAAATGGAATGCCTTTAAGCTCCGGAATCCGGCTGAGCGCCTTGGCATTCCGCTTCAGCTGCAGGCCGCCTGCCGTTCCGTCCACCGGAACCAGTTCGGTCAGCTTGCCGACTGAGATGTTGTTCTCAAATGTTCCCAGTGCCATGTTCTGCTCGACCTCCCCCGTGATTGGACCGCTGCCCACAAAAACATTATTCCGCACCACGTTCCGCTTCGGAAGGAGCGGCTCGTCGTTCAAGATGTCCGGGAGCGTCGGGTAGCGTTTGCTCCAGATCTCGCCTTGATAAGGGACCTGATCGAACTTGCCCATCAACGAGTCGTAATTCTTTTCTCCCGGCTTATAGTTCCGTGCCATAAATGCAATCACATTTCCGGCATGGATGACAAGGTTGTTTTCGACGACGTTTTCCCGTCCATTGGCCAGCTTGAACGCCTGCTTGCCGATATCGGTGATGACGTTGCCGCGCATTTCCACACCGCTCATATAGTCGTCCAGATAAATAGCCGCGGTGGAGACCCGCAGATTGCTGGCCTTGATGTCGTGGATGTAATTGTAATTGATGGCATTGCCGCGCCATACGAAGCTTCTGCCCGAGTAAATGGCTGAGGCGTCGGCTGTTTCCTTGACCACATCGTAAATCTCGTTGTACGCGATCGTATGGTCGTTCCCCCGGAACTGAATGGCAAAATGGGGAGCATTATGCATCTTGTTATGCGTCACGCGGTTGCCGACTCCGTTGATTTCCACGGCCGAGGCGTACGTCAATTTGATCCGCGCATAGTTGCTGATGTCGTTGTTGTCCGCATAATTCCCGGCAGCCGTCAACGTTGCGGCATCTCCCCCGTTCAGGATCACACCCCCGTTCCCCATGCTGTAAATGCTGCAGCCGGATACGCCGTTGTTTTGTCCGCCGTCGATTTTGACCGCATAGCCGCCCATTTTGCTGATCTCCATATTGGAGATGAGGTTGCTGCCGCCGCCGGTCATCGTGATCGCGTTGCCCCGGCTTACTTCCAGGGCCATCCCTCTTAACGTCACGTTCGATACGTGATCCATCCGAATCATGTCCTGCGTGAAAGCGGATAGCTGGATTGTGATGCTATTCAGTGGGGCCGGAGGATACAGGTACAGCATGCCGTTCTCCCGGTTCAAATACCATTCGCCCGGCCGGTCGAGCTCTTCGAGGACGTTGTAGAAATAAAAACGCTGTCCGGCTTTCATCGCATAGCTGCTGCCCTTGAACGTTTCGATCCGCTTCTGCGCCTGGTCGATCGACTTGATCTGAAGGTCGTTGGTGAACCAGTCATTCCCCCAATACCCAAGCATCCAGGCATCCCGGAACGACTGCCAGGCATGCGGCATCTCATCCTTGAACGTAAAGGTGTAGCCCTTGCCGGCCGCTTCGTCCGCTTTGTCCACGACCTGATCGACTGTAGTGAAACCTGCGTTCGGCCACCGCGCCAGCGTCATGGCATTGCCGTTCACCCATAATTCCGGGGCGACGGCGAGGTTGTTCCCCAGCTCACCGTAGTCCGTAATGCCAAGGGACTTCAGGTCCAGCTGGACGATTTTGCCCCGGCCCTCCTGCGGAATTCTGCCCAGCACCTCAGGATCGGATACCGGGCGAAACTCCGACGGATTCAGCGTATCTCCGCCGACGAGGCTCACCTTCTCGCCATTGTAGGCCTGGTACGTAATCGGACCATCCTTCGTCCCCGAATCCTGCTCGTTCAGCTCGAATGTCCGGCTGAGACGGTATTCGCCGCCGCGGATCAGGACAGAAGCCCCGCCTGCGGGGAGCGTGTGATTCCGGATCATTCCGCGGATGACATCCCTGGCTTTTTCCAATGTTGCAAAAGGCTTCTGCTTCGATCCGTCATTGGCATCGCTGCCATTTTGGGCCACATACAGCATGGCCGGATGCTTCGCAGGAGCAGGGGCAGCTGCCGTATGTACCGAGGGAACAGACAAGCCGCTGCCGAACATCACGCCAATCGCCATCATCATTTTCAAGCCGGCGACCATTCTCATGAACTCCACCTCACATTTGCCCGGATTCCGCCGGTTGCCGGCGGTTCTCCTCATCATACAGCGCTTACAAGAGGGGCCGAAAGGGATTAGCCTAACCTGAATTGTTCTCAAACAAACAACTTGGTTCGAGCATAGGCTGTGCTTCAGGCATGAGGTTGGCATGGCCGTTCATCAGCAGATTCCGGTATTCGGAAGGGGAAGCGCCGTACTTTTTTTTGAAGGCCGCGGAAAAGTGGGACAAATCCTTAAAGCCGCTCTGGCCGGCGATTTCGGTAATCGCCAAATCCGGCGTCTCCAGCAGCTGCTGCGCATGCTCCAGCCTTCGCTCCTGAATATAACGCATCGGCGTCATGCCGAGATGCCTTTTGAACATCCGGATAAAATAGTTGGGGTGGAAATGCGCCTGCCGGGACAGCTCTTCGATCGTAAGATCCCCGGACAGATGCAGGTCGATAAAATGGAGCGTCTCCATCAGTTCCTTGGGTGAGACGGAAGCGTATTTCGCCCGTTGAAACCGCAGGGCCCGTTCGATAAAAAAGGCGATGATCGACAGCAGCGCGGATTGAATCCGGAGCGGTCCGGCGGGACCAGGATTCGCCCGGTGCTCTACCAGTTCTTGAAATCGGCTGCTCAGGTCGGCGGAATCCCCTGCCCAAACGGCATGCGGAAGGCCGTACAAATGGAACAAACGCCTCAAAGGGACATTGGAGCGAAAATGGCACCAATATTTCGTATACGGCGGTCCGGCGGTCACGGAATACGATTGCTCCAATCCGCCCGGGATCAGCACCAGCTCCCCCGCCTTGGGCCGAAGCTGCTTGTGGCCGACCTGCAACCATCCTTCCCCGTTGCATATGTAATACAGCTTGTCGTACGTTGGGGTAAACCGGAGCCGCTGCCAACCGGCATGGCAGACAGACCTCTTGGCGAGGAGCAGCTGAACGCGCAGCTGGGCCAGCTGCCGGCTCATGAATTGCTGGTGAATCGGATCCATGCTCATCCCCCTTCATCCGTAGGTTTAAGGTTCGTTTAATAGCATAAACCCGCTTCTGGGGACGATACAGGTGTTTTGTTATGGATTTGGAAGGAACGGCAAAAAAGGAGAAGAAAACAGCTTCTTCTCCTTAGTCCACGGCGGTAAACCGAACGAATCGGCAGTAGATATGCAATGAATCGGCTGCAATCGGTGCATGGTACTTCCCGTGCACCGATGCAGTGCCAAGCATGCCGGTGCAATGACGGCTAAGCTTCGTGGACTGCCTTGGCGAGGTTTTGAGCCGCGTACCGGTTGGCCGGGACCGGCAGCCCGAGATTCCCGCGCAGCGTATCGCTTTCGTACTCCGTCCGGTACAGGCCCCGCGCCTGAAGGATCGGCACCACGAGATCGACGAAATCGGCCAGACCGTTCGGCACCACGGTCCGGACATTGAAGCCGTCGGCCGCCCCTTCTTCAAACCATTCCTGAATCAGGTCAGAGACCCGCTCCGGCGTACCGATAAATGAGGTGCGCGGGGTCGAAGCCCGCAGCGCCACTTCGCGGAGCGTGAGCCCCTGCTCCCTGGCTTCCTGCTTGATTTTGTCCGTCGTGCTGCGGAAGCTGTTGCTGCCCAAATCACCGATGTCCGGGAACGGCTCGTCCAAGGGGAATTGCGAAAAGTCGAAATGGTCGAAATAACGTCCCAAGTAATTCAGCGCCTGATCGATCGAAACGAGCTCCGCAATCTCGCGGTATTTCCGCTCCGCCTCCTCCTCAGTGCGCCCGACGATCGGCCCGATTCCCGGGAAGATCAGCAGCTCCTCCGGCTTGCGGCCGTACGATGCGGCTCGCCCTTTGACGTCCTGGTAGAAAGCGCGTGCTTCCTCCAGCGTCTCGTGCGCGGTATAAATCGCGTCCGCGGTGCGGGCCGCCAAATCCCTGCCGGACTCGGAGGATCCGGCTTGAAAGATGACCGGATGCCCCTGCTTTGACCGTGCGATGTTGAGCGGCCCCTGCACGGAAAAGTGCTTGCCTTGATGGTGCAGCGTATGCAGCTTGGACGGGTCGAAAAATACCCCTGCCGCCTTATCCCCGACAAACGCGTCATCCTCCCAGGAATCCCACAGTCCTTTGACAACCTCCACATGTTCCTCGGCGATTTCGTACCGCAGGGAATGCTGGGGGTGCTCTCCCTTGCCGAAATTGAGCGCAGAGCCCTCCAGCGGCGAGGTGACCACATTCCAACCCGCTCTGCCCCCGCTTAATTTATCGATAGAAGCGAACTGCCGGGCCACGGTGAACGGCTCGCTGTAGGACGTGGACAGGGTGGCTACGAGGCCGATATTCGTCGTCACGGCCGACAGGGCGGACAACAGGGTCAGCGGCTCGAACCGGTTCAGAAAATGAGGATTGGACTTCTCGTTAATGTACAAACCGTCTGCGATGAACAGCAAATCGAATTTCCCCTCTTCCGCCTTCAGCGCCTGCTGCTTGTAAAACTCCAGGCTTACGCTAGCGTCGGTGGGAATAGAGGGATGCCTCCAGAAAGAAATGCTGTTGCCGACGCCATTGAGATTTGCACCCAGCTTTAATTGCCTTATGGTCATCGTACAGCCTCCTCCGGCCGGCTGAGGACCAGCTCGCCTTCGATCGCCTGGGGATCACGGAGCAAATTGAAAATCGGGCAGACCCGTTCGACAGCCTCGTGCAGCGCCTGCAGCGTCTCCTCGCTTTCGTCTGATTCAATGATCAGCCGGTAGCGGATGTCATGCGGGTAGATAGGAATATGCTCGTATCCGGGTCTTCCCGCCAGCGGATGCATCTGCGCCTCCACTTCAACTTCCAAGCTGTGCAGGGACACCTCGCGTTCCGCGGCTTGAATGAGCGTAATATGCGTCAGGCAGCTGCCGAGCACGCCGAGCTGAAGTTCAGGTGACGAAGGCCCCAGGTCATAGCCGGCAAAGTCAGGCGGACTATCGCTGATCACCCGGTAATCCCGGATCCGGATTTCGCGCACCCCGCTTCTTCCCTTGGCCGACACTTTGGCACGCAGCGTGTTGACGGCCTGCGCCGGCTCCGCTTCGGCCTTTGCTCGCCGGAGCAGCAGCGCATTCCTCTTTTGCTTCAAATACTCATTCAGATCAGCCATATTGGACTTCGCCTCCCACTGATTTTTTCCGCCATGCCACCAACGGAATTTTCTATAAATCCTATAAGAAAAGTAGTAATTATAAATATAGGGGAACTCCAGCGGCTTGTGTAATAGAAAAATCCAATTCGCGCATGCAAAATTTAAATCCAAACAAAAAAGGCCGCCGTAAACGACGACCCAATGATCTAGCCTATTTGGGACAAACCTTAATTTTGTAGCGATAGCTTTCTCACGGTGTTCACCCGCCATGCTCGGCCTAAAGTGCGTATTCCTTCAAAAGCTTTTCCGTCGTTTCCGCATCCGGCTGCTCTTCAACACCTGTATGCTGCGCCTTCCAGCAGGCCAGGCATTGCTCCTCGGTCGTGCACTCGTAAGCTTTCGGACAGGTATAGCAGCAGTGGATCATAAATGTCGTCAGGTCGCGGAGTTGATTGATCTCGGTCATCACCGTTCACCTCTTCTCGTGATAGGACTGCTCATCCAGGTCATGATGCGAAAGACTGCCAGAGTTGTGAAACACTTCACATCATCAGGCGGAAGAGGGCCGGGCCTCCAAAGTTATAATGCTTGAAAGTCCGGCATGCATGCTCTTTTCGGCTTCCCCCTGCAGTTTCATTATATATCCGAACACAAACTGAAACTGTGACCTATTTTACACTTGCGGCGTTCAAACGCTATTTTTCGAAAAATAACCGGATTTCCCTGCGCGCATGCTCCGGCGAATCGGATCCGTGGATGACATTCTCTTCAACGGCCAGCCCGAAGTCGCCACGGATCGTGCCGGGAGGCGCCTCAGCCGGATTGGTGGGACCGATGAGGGAACGCGCGTTAGCCACCGCTTCCTTCCCTTCCACGATCATGGCAAAAACCGGTCCGGACGTAATGTAATCGACCAGTTCTTCAAAGAACGGCTTGTCCTGAAGATGGCCGTAATGCACGCGCGCCGTTTCCCGGGAAATTTCCATGATCTCGCCGCGCAGCAGACGGAGTCCCTTCTTCTCAAAGCGGCTGACGATTTCGCCGACCAGCCCCCGCCGGACGCCGTCGGGTTTAATCATGACGAATGCTTTTTCGCTCATCGTTGTCATCTCCTTCTTGCCCCCATCTTACGGGTTAAGCCGGAAAAAAGAAGTGAGATTTCTCACAGTTTCGCCGTTGATTTCGGCAGCGTCAACGTTACTGTCGTTCCGCTTCCCGGCGCGGAGTCGATCCGGAGACGGCCGCCGGCTATCCGTGCCCGCTCCGCCATACTGAAGCGTCCCACTCCTTGGGTTGGCAGAGACGGCTCGAAACCGGCCCCCTGGTCGCTGATGCGCACGGCAACCTCCTCTTCTTGCTCCCAGATCTCCACCTCAGCCTCGGAAACGTCGGCATACTTGGCGATATTGGTCAGCGCCTCCTGAATGACCCGGTAGATCACGGTTTCCTTCTGGATATCCAGACGCTTGCGCAAATTGCATTCAAAAGCAACCTTGATCCCATAATGGGATGCATAGTTTTCGATATAAGTCCGGATCGCAGGGACGATGCCGAGGTCATCCAAAACGGACGGCCGCAGTTCCCAGGCGAGCCCCCGGACTTCCTCGATGACCCCCGCGACATGCTCGCGGATCCCGCGAAGATCCTCTTTCTCAGGCTCAGGGGAGGCAATGGCCCGGTCCAGCTGGATCAGCAGGGAAAACAAGCTCTGCCCGATGCCGTCATGGAGCTCGCGCGAAAATTTGCGCCGCTCTTCTTCCTGAATGGTCATGACCTTGGCCAGCGTTTCCTGCAGCTCTTCCTCCACCTTTTTCAGGCGGGTGACTTCGTTGCGGATGGCCAAATATTGATAAGGCGTCCCGTCCTCGCCTATGAACGGGACGATCGTCGTGTTCACCCAATAATAAGTCCCGTCTTTGGCCCGGTTCCGGATATCTCCGGTCCAGACCCGCCCGGAGGAGATGGTGCTCCACAAGTCGCGCATAAACGCTTTGGAATGCGTCCCCGAGTTGATGATCCGGTGGTCCTGGCCCAAGAGCTCGGAGCGGTCATATTTCGAGATTTCGCAAAATTTATCGTTGACGTATTGGATCCTCCCCCGGTGATCGGTCACCGCCACGATCGACGACTCGTCCAGGGCGAATTTGACGTCCGCCAGCTGTTTCAGCGATTCCCGCAAGTCCGTGCGGAACCGGGATTCCGGGAGCTGCTCATCGAGCTGGGACAGAAGCGACTCAACATGCTCGGCGATGATCTTACTGCCGGGTTCCGGTTGTTTATTCAAATTGCAGCAGCCCCTTCTTCATGGCGTATTTGATCAGCTCCGGCCGGGTTTTGAGCCCCAGCTTCTCCATCAGATTGCTCTTATGCGTCTCGACGGTCTTGACGCTGATCACGAGCTGCTCGGCGATTTCTTTGTTGGCATAGCCCATGGCCGTCAGCGACAAGACCTCCTTCTCGCGTTCCGAGAGGCCGTCGAACAGATCGGTGCTCTCGCCCCTCCGCATCTGCTCCACATACTCGTTCATCAGCCGCTTCGTCGCCGTCGGGTACAAATAGGCGTCGCCTCCGGCGACCGTGCGGATCGCGGTAAGCAGCTCTTCATGGGGCGCGCTCTTGAGCACATAGCCCGCGGCGCCGGCATGAATCGCCCGGAACAAGTATTCGTCGTCGTCATGCATGGTCAGAATGAGAACCGCCACGTCCGGCAGCTGCTGCTTCAGCTCGGTCGCCGCCGTTAACCCGTCCTTCCCGTGAGGCATGCTTAAGTCCATCAGGACAACGTTCGGCTGATGCTCAAGGGCCATGCGGATGCCTTCGTCCCCTTCGGATGCTTCAGCCGCCACTTCAATGTCGGGCGCCGCGCTCAGCAGCATGCGAAGCCCGGACCGGACCATGGCATGGTCGTCCACAATGATAATGTTGATCATAGCGTCCTCCTTTTGCTCTTATGATCTAATCATATCATTTCTTGCCGGGTTCACAGGAACTTCTTCCGGATAACGCGGACTTGATCCACGCCGTCTCCGTCTTGGCATATGCCCTGCCATCCCGTCTCCCTAGCAATAGAATACCGCTGCTGGCAGTGGAATGGCCAGTGGTTACCGGAAAAGCCATGCCGGAGAGCAGCTTTTCGGCGAGCATGACCGGACATTCTTCACGCATGAACGGATTCTCCTCTTCGTGAGCCGTATATACCGTCCCATGGCGCATCACCATGCCGCCCAAACCAACGCCGGGCTTGATCGTCATCTGCCGCACCCGGACATTGCTGCCCCCCAGGATGCGGTCCCATCCCATCCTGCGGGAGCTGCCGGCCGGCTGCGCGTAAGCGATGAAATCGCTTCCGCTTTTCAGGCGAATCCATTCCAGCCGGCGGTCAAATTCGTCGTCTGTCCCTGCCCTTTCCATGCATATCCCCCTCTATCGAGTCGTGCGCTTCATGAACATCGATATTCCTATTTTCCCAATAGTTCTAGTTCTATTGAAAATAGAAACGTCTAGCGACATACATTCTATGAATCCAGACCGTGTTTAGTTGAAGTTTTTTTGCGAGATCAGGATGCTTAGCCTCGTAAGTTTATATTTTCTGATTTCTAATAAAAAGCCCGCTTGTTTGTATGTAAGGGGACCCCCCGATTCCCGCTCAGGGAGCTGCCACCTACATATGCAAAACGGCCGGCCAGCTTGGTTTGTAATTGGCGCTCACTCCTTACGGAATGCCTGCTGTGCAGCAAAAGGAAGACCAGGCAGCAGCTGCCCGGTCTTCCCCACTCCGGTCCGGATTACATACGGCATATTTCTTTCGGACAGTTCTCGCACCGGCAAATATCCCGCAGATAGTGAAGGTCCTTGATGATAATATGGCCGTCCTCGGTTTCGATCACGTCTTCCTTTTTCAAATCGCTCAGCATCCGGTTCACGCTTTCGCGCGTGGCCCCGATCATGTCGGCCATTTCGGAATTGTTGATTTTCAAATCGATATAGACGCCTTCTTCCCGCTCTGTTCCATACGAATTCCCAAGCCGAATCAGCAGCGAACAGAGCGCTCCCGTCTTGCCGAACATCATTAGATCGCGGAATTTGGTTTGCGTCAAACGATGCATCAGACCCATCCATTTCATGAACTCAACGGCCAGATCGCCGTGCTGCCAGAGCAGAACCTCCAGGTCTTTACGCTGAATGACCCCGACTTTGGCATCCTCCATGACCTCGGCGCTGAAGCTATGCACCGAATCCTGGAACGGATCCATCTGTCCGACCAGATCCCCTTCATGATGAAGGTACAGCGTCAACGCCCGCCCGCTGTCCGAGGTCTTCGTCGTTCTCACCCGGCCCTCGATGATGAAATACAGCTTGCCGGCCGGATCGCCTTCCCAGAACAGGCAGCTGCCCTTTTCCACGCTGCGCTTATACATGATGCTTTCCAGCTTCTCGAAGCTCTCTTGCGACAGCAGCGGCTCCAAACCCTCCCGGCGATGCTTCGCCTGTGTCCCCGTCACGGTCTGCCCCATCGTTCATTTCCCCTTCCGCACATCTTTGCCTTTATCATAACCCGTCAGGATGGATTAACCTATCGGGGGATGCACTGATTTTTCATAGGGGTGACTCCCCTAGATCCTATGAGAAAAATCACAGCCTAACTCGGTAAGTCGCTTAGGGCAGCCCCGTCAACGGAACGTCGCAGCGCTGAGGAAATATCCGGACGGATTCGGATGGAACCGTGGGACAGAGAAGATTCCGGCGAACGATTCGGAAATAGGGCCGGGGCTAAGGGTTGCCGCATCCTGTTCCGGACTCTCTGCTCCCTATTATGGCCGGGACGCCGCAACCCTCCGCGCCGCCTCGATCAGCTCTCTTGCACGCTCCACCTCGCGGTCCGTTGGCGTAGGCACGCCGTCCAACGCGTACGGGCGGCCTAACTGCTGCCATTTGTATACGCCCATCCGGTGATAGGGCAGCAGCTCGACTTTCTCCACATTGCGCAGGTGTCCGATAAATTCCCCCAGCAGCGTCAGATCTCCTGCCTGATCGGTGATGCCCGGAATCAGAACATGTCTAATCCATACCGGTTTTCCGATGGCGGACAGCCATGCCGCAAATTTCAGGATCCGGTCATTCGGCTGGGAGGTCAGCCGCTCATGCTTCTCATTGTTCAGCTGCTTCAGATCGAGCAGGACCAGATCCGTATACTGCATCAGCTCGCCTGCATGAGACGGTTCGCAGAAACCCGAGCTGTCGAGCGCCGTATGCAGGCCGAACCGCTCCTTGCAAGCCTTGAACAGCTGCGCCACAAAAGGCGCCTGAAGCGTCGGTTCGCCTCCCGTCACCGTGATGCCGCCACCCGAGCTTTTATAGTAAGGCACATAGGGTTCGATTTCCCGGAGAATATCCTCGACGGTAACCTGGCGTCCTCCCTTCGTATCCCATGTATCGGGGTTATGGCAAAATTGGCACTGCAGCGCGCAGCCCTGCATGAACAGGACGAAGCGGATGCCCGGTCCGTCCACCGTACCGAAGGTGTCCATGGAATGTATTCTGCCTTTCATGCGGGCCACGCTCCTCTCTTGATGACAACTTTTGATTTCATTGCTTTATTGCTCTGCGAATCGTAACGGCCGTTCAGATCTCTCCGTGGAACGTCCGGCTGATGACATCCAGCTGCTGCTCCCGCGTCAGCTTGATGAAGTTGACCGCATACCCGGATACCCGGATGGTCAGCTGCGGATAGTTCTCCGGATGCTCCATTGCATCCAGCAGCTGCTCGCGGTTAAAGACGTTGACATTCAGATGATGTCCGCCGCTTGCGGTATAGCCGTCCAGCAGCGCCGCCAGGTTGCTGTGTCTGGCCGCGTCCTCTTTGCCGAGCGCCTTCGGAATGATCGAGAATGTATTGGAAATGCCGTCCAGGCTGTGCTCATAAGGGATTTTGGCGACCGAAGCCAGCGAAGCGAGCGCGCCTTTGCGGTCGCGTCCGTGCATCGGGTTCGCGCCCGGTGCAAACGGCTGTCCGGCCTTGCGGCCGTCCGGCGTGCTGCCTGTCTTCTTGCCGTATACGACGTTTGACGTAATCGTCAGAACCGACATGGTCGGAATCGCGCCGCGGTACGTCTTATGCTTGCGCAGCCGGTTCATGAACCCTTCCGCCAGCTCCACGGCGAGCTGGTCGACCCGGTCGTCGTTGTTGCCGTATTGCGGATACTCGCCTTCGATTTCAAAATCGACCGCGATCCCTTTTTCGTTGCGAATCGGGCGAACCTTCGCGTAACGAATGGCGCTCAGGCTGTCGGCCACGACCGACAGGCCGGCGATGCCGCAGGCCATCGTCCGGACAATATCCCGGTCATGAAGGGCCATTTCAATGCGCTCGTAGCAGTATTTGTCATGCATATAATGGATCACGTTCAGCGTGTTGATGTACAATTTCGCCAGCCAATCCTGGATGACGTCGAACTTTGCTTTCACTTCCTCATAGTCCAGCACCTCGGACGTGATCGGCGCGATGGCCGGTCCGACCTGGGCGCCGCTCTTCTCGTCGACGCCGCCGTTGACGGCATACAAGAGCGCCTTGGCCAGATTGGCCCGGGCTCCGAAGAACTGCATCTGCTTGCCGATCCGCATCGCGGATACGCAGCAGGCGATGCCGTAATCGTCGCCGAAGTGCGGACGCATCAGGTCGTCGTTTTCGTACTGGATCGAACTGGTCTCGGCCGACACTTTGGCGCAGAACTTCTTGAAGTTCTCCGGCAGCTGCGCCGACCACAGCACCGTCAAGTTCGGCTCGGGCGCAGGTCCCAGGTTGTAGAGGGTATGCAGGAAGCGGAAGGAGTTCCGCGTCACGCGCGTTTTGCCGTCAAGCCCCATGCCGCCGACCGACTCGGTCACCCATGTCGGATCGCCGCTGAACAGCTCGTTGTAATCCGGCGTGCGCAAAAATTTGACGATCCGCAGCTTCATGACGAAATGGTCGACGATCTCCTGCGCCAGGCTCTCCGTCAGCGTGCCTTCCGCGAGGTCGCGTTCGATATATATGTCCAGGAAGCTGGATACCCGGCCAAGGCTCATCGCCGCTCCGTTCTGCTCCTTAATGGCTGCCAGATAAGCGAAGTAGAGCCACTGCACCGCCTCTTTGGCGTTCATCGCGGGTCTCGAGATATCATGTCCGTAAGATGCGGCCATCGCCTTCAGCTCGCCGAGGCTTCGGATCTGTTCGGACAGCTCTTCGCGCAGCCGGATGACGTCTTCGCTCATCGCATCGACTTCGAGCTGGAGCAGCTCCTCCTTCTTGCCTTGGATGAGGCGGTCGACGCCATACAGCGCCACGCGGCGGTAGTCGCCGATAATCCGGCCCCGTCCGTAGGCATCCGGAAGGCCCGTGATAATGCCGGCCTTGCGGGCTGCGCGCATCTCGGACGTATAGGCGTCGAACACGCCTTGGTTATGCGTCTTGCGCAGATCGGTAAAAATACGCTCCAGTTCCGGGTTCAATTGATACCCGTACGCATTGCAGGCATCGACGACCATCCGGATGCCGCCGAACGGCTGAACGGCACGCTTAAGCGGTGCGTCGGTCTGCAATCCGACGATGGTTTCCTTGTCCTGGTCGATGTATCCCGCTGCATGCGAGGTTATGGTGGAGACCGTGTTCACGTCCACGTCGTGAATGCCGCCCCGCTCCCGCTCTTCCTTTAACAGCTGGCTGACCTGCTTCCACAGATCCAGCGTGTTCTCCGTTGGCGGCGCAAGGAACTGCTCATCGCCCTCATACGGTGTGAGATTGCGCCCGATAAATGAATTGACGTCAATATTTTTCTGCCAGCTGCCTCCCGCAAAACCGCGCCATGCCTCCTCGAATCCAGCCCGGTTCTTTACTTCGCTTTCTTTCATCGCCATGATCAAGCACCTCCGTTTTCTATGCTTTCATGTTACTTTTTTCACAGGTTAAAGACAGTGATTTTTCTCACTCTTTTTACTTTTCTCACCATCTTCGCTGCCGTTATTTTTATTTGAACGATCTAGATGCTTTCCCTTCGTCAGCCAAAAATTCGGTCAGCGCATCTCCCCAAGCATCTTCGAGTGTGCGAACAAAGCCGCCGTCCATGCCTTGATACCCGAAATCCGTTTCCGCAACCGTCAGATAACGAAGCTGGCGAACCAGACCATCAGCTTCCGTATGGCCGCTCTCCAGAAACTGCCCAAAATACACGGCGCAGGAGCGATCATAAATACCGTGAAGCGGATGGAGCCTGCCGCCGATCATCGGCAGGACGGCGTCGAGCCCGTCCTCCAGCCTCAGCGCCATCAGCTCAGCGGCGTCGGCCGAGGGATACGGCATGTGGCAGCCGATAATCCACACGGCCCGGTGTTTAGACAGGGAGAGGCCCGCGTGCATGCCGCCAAGCATTCCTTTTCCGACATAATAATCCGTAATGATCCGGATATCCCGGTCCACCTGGCGAAGCAGCGGCCGGGGATCGTCCGTCACGATCGTAATCTCGCCGCAGCACTTCCGCATTTCACGGATCTGCCGCTGCAGCAGCGTTTCTCCTTGAATCATCCGGAATAGGGTAGGTGCGCCTTTCGTAGAACCATGATTGCCGCCTGCCAAAATAACGCCGGACAGCATATGAATCACTCCTTTCCACTGCGATCAACGCACATCACGATTCTGAGACAAGAAGGCTGCCGACGCTTTCGGTCGGCAGCCGGCTGGATCATGCGGTGCAGCTCCTAGAATTTGCCGTAGAAGGCGTTCCGGTAAACGTCCGCCAGTTCACTGACCAGCGGCATCCGCGGGTTGGCCGTCGTGCACTGATCTTCGAACGCACGGTCGGCCAAATAATCCACTTTAGCCTCGAAATCGGCCGGGTCAAAGCCGAGATCCTGGAATTTCTCAGGAATGCCCAGCGACTGGTTCAACTTGCGCACCGCCTCGATCAGGCTGTTGACACCTTCCTCCGTATTCCGGGACGGCAGGCCGAGCATCCGGGCGATTTCCGCATAGCGCAGGTCGGCCACGAAATGGTTGTATTTCGGGAAGGACGCGAACTTCGTCGGTTTCTGCGCATTGTACCGGATGACATGCGGCATCAGGATCGCATTCGTCCGCCCGTGGGCCGTATGGTACTGGCCGCCCCACTTGTGGGCCAGGCTGTGGTTGATGCCGAGGAAGGCGTTGGCAAACGCCATGCCGGCAATCGTCGACGCGTTATGCATCTTCTCCCTGGCCAGCGGATCCGCCGTGTGGAAGGACTTTTCCAGATTTTCAAACACCAGCCGGATCGCATGAAGCGCAAGCCCGTCAGTGTAATCGCTCGCCATGACGGAAACGTACGCCTCGATGGCATGCGTGAGGACGTCCATGCCGGTGTCGGCCACCGCCGTTTTCGGCAGGCTGTACACGAATTGCGGGTCGATGATCGCCACGTCCGGCGTCAGCTCGTAATCGGCGAGCGGATACTTCGTATTCCCTTCCTTCTTGTCCGTGATGACCGCAAAAGAAGTCACTTCCGAGCCGGTGCCCGAAGTGGTCGGGATCGCGACAAACTGTGCCTTTTCGCCAAGCCGCGGATACTTATAGACCCGCTTGCGGATATCCATGAACTTCTGCTTCAGCGAGTGGAAGCTGGTGTCCGGATATTCGTAGAAGAGCCACATCGCCTTGGCCGCATCCATCGGGGAGCCGCCGCCAAGTGCGATAATGCAGTCGGGCTTAAAGCTCTCCATCAGTCTCGTGCCGCGCTCTACCGTCTCGACGGACGGATCTGGCTCCACGTCGGAGAACACTTCGATCGCTACCGGATTGACGCGTTTGCGCAGGTAGTACTCCACCTTCTCGACGTATCCCAGCTTGACCATCATCTCGTCGGTGACGACCAGCACACGGGAAATGTTCGGCATTTTCTCAAGGTACTGCGTCGCGCCCTTCTCAAAATAGACCTTCGGCGGAACCTTGAACCACTGCATGTTGACCGTCCGGTAAGCCACGCGTTTCACGTTGATCAGGTTCACCGACGTGACGTTGGACGTCGTCGAGTTGTGTCCGTACGAACCGCAGCCGAGCGTCAGGGACGGCAGGTTCGTGTTGTAGATGTCGCCGATCGCCCCGTGCGTCGAAGGCGAGTTGACGATCACGCGCCCGGTCTGCAGGCGGTTGGCGAACGCCTGGATGACGGCATCATCGTTCGAATGGATGACGGACGAGTGTCCCATGCCGCCGAATTGGACCACTTCGGCCGCGCGCTCGATGCCCTGCGCCGCCGTCTTGACCTTATAGCAGGCAAGCACCGGGCTCAGCTTCTCTGCGGACAGCGGGTAGGCCGGACCGACGCCTGCCAGCTCGGCCACGAGGATTTTGGTATCCTGCGGCACCTGAATGCCGGACATTTCAGCGATTTTTACCGCCGGCTGGCCGACGATGACCCCGTTTACCGCGCACTTCTCGCTGTTGATGACCAGCTTGGACACGGCCTCGGTTTCAGCCTTGTTCAGGAAGTAGCAGCCGCTGTCCTTCATCAGCTTCCGGACCTGGTCGTACACCGGCTCCTCGATAATGACGGCCTGCTCGGAAGCGCAGATCATGCCGTTGTCGAACGTCTTTGAGAGAATCAAGTCGGTGACGGCCTGCTTTAAATCCGCAGACTGCTCAATGAAGCAGGGAACGTTGCCCGGTCCGACGCCAAGCGCAGGTTTGCCCGTGCTGTATGCGGATTTCACCATCGCCGAGCCTCCGGTTGCCAGCACGAGCGCCACGTCGGGGTGGTTCATCAGCAGCTGCGTCGCTTCCAGGGACGGCGTTTCAATCCACTGCACGCAGTGCTCCGGCGCGCCGGCCGCGATTCCGGCGTCACGCAGCGTGCGGGCCGCTTCTGCGCTGCACTTTTGGGCGGAAGGGTGGAAGGCAAAGATGATCGGATTGCGCGTCTTCGTTGCGATCAGCGTCTTGAACATGGTCGTGGACGTCGGGTTCGTCACCGGGGTAACACCGGCGATGATGCCGACCGGCTCGGCGACCTTCTTGTAGCTCTCAAACGCGTTCTCCTCGATAACGCCGACCGTCTTGTCATGCTTGATGCTGTGATAGATGTATTCCGTCGCGAATATATTCTTGGTGATTTTGTCCTCGTAGACGCCCCGGCCGGTCTCCTCGACCGCCATCTTCGCGAGCGGCATGTGCCGGTCCAAACCGGCCAGCGCCATCGCCTGTACGATTTCGTCAATTTCCTCTTGATTCATGTTCAGGTACGCTTCCTGCGCCTTCCTGGCGCGGGCAACCAATCGGTTCACTTCTTCTTGGGCGGAGTTCTTTGTTTCCAGCTTGCTTTCTTTAACAGCCATCGTTTTCTCCTCCTTGGAGACCTTTGCCGGTCCCTCATCTCCTTGATGAGTTCATCCTACTGGAACCCCAGGGGGGCTAACTATGACATTACTCACATCGATCTATAAATTTTTTACGGCCCGAAAAATGCGGTGCTTAGGCGCTTTTCCCGAAATTCTATCGTCTAGACAAAAAAATACCGAATGGAGTTATGGCTCTCCATTCGGCGCAAAGGAATAGCAGTTAGGAGTCATCAATACTTGAAGACAACAAACCTGGCTTAATCAGCAAAGAGGTGCCCGTAAGTGCCGTCCGCCCTGCGGTAAACGACTTCCTCACGGTTGGTATCCCGGTTCAAGAACAGATGGAAGCTGTGGTCCAGCAAATTCATCTGCAGCACGGCCTCCTGCAGATCCACCGGCTTCATCACGAGCCGCTTTTCTTTTGCAATGACAAAGGCTTCCTCCGGCGCTTCCGGTTCCGGCTGTCCGCCGTCCTGAATGCCGGCGCCGACCGCGCGTCCGTGGCTGCGCAGTTTGCGGCGCGCCCGCTCCTTGTACTTGCGGAGCTTGCGGTCCAGCTTATCCGCGGCCTGGTCAATGGCGGCATACATGTCCGCATCCTTCACTTCGACCCGAAAGACCATGCCGTGATAGGGAATGGTAGCTTCAACGACATGCTCCTGTTTCCGGGCCTGCAGCAGCAGGGTGACGTGAATGGTCACCGTCTCGTCAAACCAGGATTGAGCCGAACCGATCTTCTGCTCGGTATACGCCTGGAGTGCCGGTGTCACTTCAAAATGTTTGCCATGAATGTGTGTAGCCATGGGATCTGCCTCCTTCAACGGGAAAGGACTCTTGCATGACTATATTGTAAAACGCCTGGGCACCCTGCGCTGTGAAAAATATCACACCAACACGGAAACGTCATGCGTCCCCGCGCATGACTGATCCATGACGCAAGTCGGCCATTTACACGTGCTTGGTCTGTTTTCGCGGCAGCCGGTGCATGTGCTGGTTTTTTTGCACTTTCTCCCTCACCATGAGCAGCGCAAACGAGCCGGCAAACCAGCCTATAAGTCCCAGCATCAGGCTGGGCCACCAGGCGCCGGTTATTTTCAGGGCATACCAGACCGTCACGACGCAGACAGCACAGCCGGTCATCCCGTATACCGAACCTCTGGCCACCGCGGCCGCCTTTTCCGAGCCCTGGCTGAGGCCCACCATCAGCACGGCGACGACCATCACCGCGGGAAACGCCGCAAAAATACCGCCAAGGGCCTTCCACGGCAGCAAGACCGACGCCACATAGCTCAATACGACCGCCAGGCCGCCCAACACGAACCGAAGCAGCAGCTCCCGTAATTTCATTTCCTGTTTCCCCCTTTACAAGCTGAATAGCACATAGGATATCGTGAACGAAACGAGCAGCCAGCCGCCTACGGACAAGGTCAGCCCCTTCTTCCATCCTTTGCTGGTGCACAAGTAGCCTGCCGCCGCGGCGCACGCCACATTAATCGCCATCCCGATTAAAGCGCCTTGGGACAGATCGATGGAATGGGCGACCAGTTCACGGGAACCGTAATCGAACCTCATCGTCAGCAGCGCTGCCAGAAAAACGGCGGGAAACGCGGCAAAAATGCCGCCGACAGCTCCTCCTGCGCGTTTGGCAATAAGCGATGCCGCCACCACGGCTGCACCTCCCAGAAGGAACCGCAGCAAAATGCCTATCAGCGATAGATGAGCCAGAGCCATGTCCAATCTCCCCCGTCTGTTTTTGTGAAAATAATCACTAACTCAACCGAACCCATCATAGCACAGGGCCGGATCAGGTTCTGTAATCTGCATCACAGCCATGCCCAGGACAGGAATAAAATGCATGTCCATGCCAGCAGCTCTTGAATACGGAAGCTGGCGCCGAAATCGCCGATGCTCTGCCGCGGATCTGCTTCGGGCTGCTCGAGACCGTAGGCCTCCCTTAGCCGCTTCGCTTCCTCATCCGAAAGCTTAGGGGATACAGCCGGACTTGTGACGACGGATATGGGGGGATGTTTCGTAAGTATCGCCCCTTCCCAGGACGATAAACCCGAAGCTAGAACTACACCCGAATTTGCCGGTAACCAAAGGGCGCAAATCAGCATCAAGGCAAAGATTTTTGGGATCATGACAACTCTCCATTTACACAAGGTTAACGTCAGCGACGGCTGCAAGCCGCCATCTTGAAACTATTATAATCGTAGACGAGCTCTGTGGCACACGGATTCTATGAAAAAAATCGAACCCATCAGCTTTACCCCCGAACGGCCGCCGTATTGCCGGCATAAGCACTAAAAAGATCCTTGGCATGATTGCCAGGATCTTTTTATCCACTGCTCCCACGGGGTTTCACAGGTTCAGCAGATTTTCGCTTGTTAAAGGCTTATCGAACTAGAGACAATCCTCATTTCATTGTGGTAACATTTAACAAAAATAGAATCGGAGGAACTCACTAATCTATGCTAAAGTACATCGCTTTACCTATCATCTTTGCCGTTTGTTTTGTTCTGATCCAAACCGGCATTCAGACAGGCCTCGGCATGTATATGACCCAAAAACATACGGCGAACATGATGGCCGCCTATGATCCAAACGGTGCGGAACCCCTGCCGTCCACGGTTGAATTCGGGTCCGACCGTCCGTGGATTACACCGCAAAAAATAACGGTATGGTTGATCTCTCTCGTGATTTCGGCCGCCGCTGTGTTCCTGTTTCACCGGCTTGTGTTCAAAACATGATGGCGGCCTCGGCCGCGCTGACGATCAGGATCGCGCAATAGAATCGGCAAGCTGATCCTTCATCAAACGCAGCTCTTCATCGTCCGGATCCAGCGCTAACGCCAAATCAACGATGGCCGCGGCTCCGTCCGGTTCGCTCTGATTACAGGCGAGCAGGAAACCGAATAACAACATCGATGCCATCGTTAATGGAAATTTCCTCATGTCGCTCTTTCCTGCTGCCGCCCGGCCGATTCTGAATCCGCCAATCCGTCATGTTCAACCGTAGATAACAGCTCTTCATTTCGGACCTCTAATAGATACTCCTTATACACGCGGTCCCTGCCGCCATGCTGGTCGTACCAGTTCTGTATCCGCTGTACGTGTTCCTTGTCGCTTCTTATTTTAGCCTCAATTTCTTCATACTGATCGCGGCTGTCATATTCCCAAATCGCAAAAATTTCGGTTGTGAATTCATCACGAGGCACCATCCATCTTCCGATCAGGCGGGTGCCGTGCTTCATTTGATTCGGTAAATTGGTTTCATTAAAATGGCGGTTGAAAACGTCCACAAATTCATTTTTCACAATGTAAAATTTTCTGCGGTAAAACATCCGTTCACTTCCTTCCAGATTATTCAACCCAAACTTTTCGATCCTCAAAATACTGAAATTCGATCCAAAGCCGATCATACTACTTTTTTAGCTCTTCTCGCTGCATACTGTCTCGTAATAAGGCCATTCTCTCGCCTCCTTCGACTCGTCTATGATTATAAACGCCTACCGGAGTGCAAACGTTATGTTTTTGCTGGGGCATGCCTTTTATTTATGGTAAAATAAAACATTATCGTTCAAGAAACGGAGGGCCAGGACTTATGGAAAAGCGGCTGGATAAGTTATAACGTGCCTCAGGCCGAGAGTGCTGTTCCCTTCGGATTCGCGGACCGCCTTCCTTCAAGGATGACAATGCAGAACTAGAATATAGGGGAGGTTGAGGGCAAAATGCGAAGTGAGCAAGAAATGATGAAGCTGCTTTTGGATTATGCAAAACACGATGACCGGGTTCGATTGGTGACCCTGGAAGGATCGCGCACCAACACAAATATCCCTTCGGATGCATTCCAGGATTACGACATTTCTTATTTTGTAACCGAGATGGATTCGTTCAAGGAGCATGACGGGTGGCTAGATTTTTTGGGAAACCGCATCATGATGCAAAAACCTGAGGATATGGAGCTGTTTCCGCCGGAACTGGGCAATTGGTTTTCCTATCTAATTCATCTGGAAGACGGCAATAAAGTCGACTTGACCCTGATTCCAATCAATGAGGTGGAGAACTATTTCACCCAAAGCGACGGTTTGGTCGAAGTGTTGCTGGATAAGGATGCTCTCATTACAAATGAGGTGATCGCGGATGACCGCCAGTATTGGATTAAGAAGCCTACGGCCAGGGAGTTCGATGATTGCTGCAATGAGTTCTGGATGGGATCAACTTACGTGGTCAAAGGATTGGCGCGAAAAGAAATCCTGTTTGCCATCGACCACTTGAACGAGATCGCCCGGCCCAATTTGCTGAGAATGATGGCTTGGCAAATTGGCTCAGAGCACGGGTTTACCTTTAGCGTAGGAAAAAATTATAAATTTATCGACCGTTACCTTCCCGATGAAGATTGGGAGACTCTGCTGTCAACCTACGCGGAGAACGGTTACGAGCACATGTGGAAGTCTTTATTCACTTGTTACGGGCTTTTCAGAAAATATTCCAAAGCGGTGGCTAGCCGTCTCGGATATCCGTATCCCGATTACGACGAAGCCATTTCAAAGTATACGGAAAATGTTTATTCTACAATAAAGTAAACGTACCCGTCCCTGATTCATTACACCCCTTCAAAGTATACGGAAAATGTTTATTCTGCATGGAAGTAAACGAAGACGAACCGCTATTAAAAAAGGCTGGCATCCGGGGGATGCCAGCCTTTTCCGTTAAGCCGCTTCCAAACGATCACTTCAGAAAAGTCACTTTCTTCTTATTATATATATCGAAGGCTACGGCCGCCAACAGGACAAGACCCTTAATCCCCTGCTGCCAGTCGACCCCCAGACCGATGAGCGACATCCCGTTGTTGAGCACGCCCATGACGAGGCCGCCGATAATGGCGCCGAAGACCGTTCCGATACCGCCCGTCGCCGATGCCCCACCGATGAAGCTTGCGGCGATCGCGTCCAGCTCAAAGTTGGTGCCGGCTCTAGGCGTGGCCGCGTTCAGGCGTGCCGCAAAGATGAGGCCCGAGATGGCGGCCAGCACGCCCATATTGACGAAGACCCAGAACGTCACCTTTTTTGTCTTCACGCCGGACAGGTCCGCCGCTTTCTCGTTGCCGCCGAGAGCGTAAATATGGCGTCCCATCACGGTTTTGTTCATGACGAACGAGTAGATAATAATGAGCACCAGCAGCAGAATCAGAATGTTCGGCAGCCCGGCGTAGATCGCAAGCATAAAGGTAAATGCGTTGATGATGGCCGCAATGACGACGAGCTTCAGGATGAAC
The DNA here is from genome assembly GCF_002224835.1 of Paenibacillus sp. SSG-1. NCBI lineage: Bacteria > Bacillati > Bacillota > Bacilli > Caryophanales > Paenibacillaceae > Paenibacillus > Paenibacillus sp. SSG-1. The sequence goes on along the minus strand of NZ_MBRK01000001.1, from coordinate 1,112,261 downwards.
AGTCCGCCGGAAACCACTTCAAAGTTATACTTCTTTTGCGCTCTGCGGTCGCGGAGCTCGTTGACGATATAGATGACGGTGAATAGAATACCCGCCAGCACCGCCACGATATTCGTTCCGGCACTGCCGAAATCCGGAATGAAGCCGGAGCTGATCTTCTGAAATCCGTTCGGAAACGGCGCGATGGACTGCCCTTTCAGCACGATCATCGTCAGACCGCGGAACAGCAGCATGCCGGCCAGCGTAACGATAAACGCCGGGATTTTTACATAAGCGACCCAAAAGCCCTGCCAAGCGCCGATCAGCGCACCGACAACGAGGGAGGCGATCACGGCGACAACCGGATGCCAGTGCAGGTCAACCATCATAATGGCGGCCACCGCACCGACGAACGCGGCGATCGAGCCGACCGACAGGTCGATATGCCCGGTAATAATGACCAGCACCATCCCGATCGCCAGAACGAGAATGTAGCTGTTTTGCAAAATCAGATTGGTAATGTTAATCGGCTTGAGCAGCAGGCCGCCCGTAATGATTTCGAACAAAATCATGATGACGACAAGGGCGATGATCATCCCGTACTGCCGGATATTATTTTTAAACAATTTAACCAACGTTTCCATGCTTGGCCCCTCCAGTCTTGGTCATATATCTCATCAGCGTCTCCTGCGAAGCTTCTTCACGGCTCACTTCGCCCGTGATCCGGCCAGCGTTCATCACATAAATGCGGTCGCAGATCCCTAGAATTTCCGGGAGCTCGGAAGAAATAACGAGGACGCCTTTGCCCTCATCGGCCAGCTGATTGATAATCGTATAAATTTCGTATTTGGCCCCCACGTCGATTCCGCGCGTCGGTTCATCGAGAATGAGGATATCCGGCTCGGAAAAAATCCATTTGCTCAGCACCACCTTCTGCTGGTTTCCTCCACTGAGATTCCCCGTTTTCTGCAAAATGTTCGGCGTCTTAATCTTCAGCTTCTTCCGCATTTCCTCCGCCACCAGAACCTCCTGCTTATCGTCGATCACCGTGCCCTTGGCCAGCTTGGGCAGGCCCGTCAGCGAAATGTTGCGCTTGATATCGTCGATCAGGATCAGGCCGTAATGCTTGCGGTCCTCTGTCACGTACGCAAAGCCGTTGTTGATCGCCTGCGTGATCGTGTTGTTCTGGATCGGCTTTCCGTCCTTGATCAGCGTCCCGGAAATGTTGCGCCCATAAGCTTTGCCGAAAATGCTCATCGCCAGCTCCGTCCGCCCGGCCCCCATCAGCCCGGCAATGCCGACGATCTCCCCGCGCCGGATATGAAGATTGATCTGATCCAGCATTTTGCGGTCGCTCCGCTGTTCGTCGTACACGGTCCAGTCCTTGACCTCCAGAATCGTATCGCCGATCTTCGGCGTGCGCTCCGGATACCGGTTCGTCAAGTCCCGTCCGACCATGCCGCGGATAATCCGGTCCTCGTTCACGTCCCCGCCCTTCATGTCAAGCGTCTCGATCGTTTGGCCGTCCCGCAAAATCGTGATCGAATCGGATACTTTCGACACTTCGTTCAGCTTGTGGGAGATGAGAATGCAGGAGATGCCCTGCCGCTTGAATTCCAGCATCAGCTGGAGCAGGTTTTCGCTGTCGTCCTCGTTAAGGGCCGCGGTCGGCTCATCCAGGATGAGCAGCTTGACCTTTTTGGAGAGCGCTTTCGCAATTTCGACCAGCTGCTGCTTGCCGACCCCGATATTGCCCACGGGCGTGTTCGGGTTTTCCTTCAGTCCCACTTTGTCCAGCAGCTCTTTCGCTCCCGTGATCGTTTCATTCCAGTTCATGATGCCGCGGCTCGACCGTTCATTGCCGAGGAATATATTTTCTGCAATCGACAGATACGGGATCAGCGCGAGCTCCTGGTGGATGATAACGATGCCGAGCTCCTCGCTGTGCTTGATATTTTTAAATTCGCAGGTTTTCCCTTTGAATAAAATCTCTCCGTCATAGGTACCGTGCGGATAGACCCCGCTCAGCACCTTCATCAGCGTCGATTTGCCCGCCCCGTTCTCCCCGCACAGGGAGTGAATTTCGCCTTCCCGGATTTTAAGGTTCACGTTGCTCAGCGCCTTGACGCCGGGAAACTCCTTCGTAATGTTCCGCATTTCCAAAATGTATTCCGACATGTGAGCTTCACCTTCCCCTCGCTTCGCTTATGTTGATTCCGAACTTCGGACTACTTCAGGCCGATTTCCGCCTTGGTGTAGTAACCGGATTCCACCATCTCTTTCTCGACGTTCGTCGCATCGACCGATACCGGCGGCAGCAGATAAGCCGGCACGACTTGGATGCCGTTATCGTAAGACTTCGTATCGTTGACTTCCGCCTTCTGGCCCTTCAGGATGCTCTCAGCCATCTTGACCGCCTGCTCCGCCAGCTTGCGGGTGTCTTTGAACACCGTCTGCGTCTGCTCCCCGGCGACGATGGACTTGATGGAAGCAAGCTCGCCGTCCTGGCCGGTGATGATCGGCATCGGCTTTTTGGCCGTGCCGTAGCCGACGCCCTTCAGCGAAGAAATGATCCCGATGCTGATGCCGTCGTACGGCGACAGCACCGCGTCCAGGTTCGCGTTCGAGTAGTTCGCGCTGAGCAGGTTATCCATCCGGGATTGCGCCAAGGCGCCGTCCCAGCGGAGGGTCGCGATCTGCGCCATCGTCGTCTGCTTGCTGCGGACGACCAGCTTGCCGGAGTCGATATACGGCTTCAAAATGGACATCGCGCCGTCGTAGAAGAAATAGGAGTTGTTGTCGTCCGGCGACCCGCCGAACAGCTCAATATTGAAGGGGCCTTTGCCTTCTTTAAGACCGAGCTTCTGCTCGATGTAAGAAGCCTGAAGCACGCCGACTTTGAAATTGTCGAACGTCGCGTAGTAGGACAGATACGGCGTGTTCCGGATCAGCCGGTCATAGGAGATGACTTTAATCCCCTGATCATGCGCCTTCTTGATGACGTCGGTCAGCGTATTTCCGTCAATCGAGGCGACGACAATGACGTCAACCCCCTTGGTAATCATGTTCTCGATTTGCGAAATCTGGTTCTCGACCACATCCTCCGCAAACTGCAAATCGGTCTTGTAGCCTTTTTCCTGGAACAGCCGCTCCATGTTTTTGCCGTCGTTCACCCAGCGCTCGGACGATTTGGTCGGCATCGCCAGCCCGACATAGCCCTTGCTTTTATCACCGGCTCCGCTCTCGGCCAGATTGCAGGCCGTCAGGGCCATCAGCATCGCGACCATCAGGAGCGCTAACATCGCTTTCTTCATCGGTACGTTCTCCTTTCCGGTATGCCCAAGGTCGAGAGCGCTTACATCCAATGGATCGTAAAGCCTCTCTGTACTTCAAAGGATACATGCTGACCCGCGCCGGGGTCTTTCCACGGATCGAACCTTTTTTATAAATTTCAAACCTTTGTTGGGATCGTTGCCGGAGGTGCATGCCAGGGTAAGACGCGGGGGGATGGCTATAAGGGCAAATAAAAAACGACCGAAAAATTTCGGTCGTCGGTCGTTAGGTTTATTATGATGCCGCCTGTTCGCTCCTCCCGGGCCTCTACACTTCCTGATACGCGTCGCCGCGCCGGTACCGGTTGGGAGAGACGCCCATCACCTTCTTGAACGCTGTGCTGAAGTAATGCTGGCTGTCGTAGCCGACCTGCTCGGCAATTTCGTAGATGGTCAGGTTCGTCGCGTTCAGCAGTTGGATCGCTTTGCGGATCCTCGTCTGCGTCAGGAAGCCGACGAAGGAAGTCCCCAGCTCCTTTTTCAGCATCCGGCTCAAATAAACCGGCGATACCTGCAGGCTCTCCGCAAACGACTCCAGCGTAAGTTCGGGCCGGTCGTAATTGTCGTGGATGAGCTGCCGGGCCCGCCGCACCAGCGGGGACAGCTGCGCGTCCCGGAACACCGCCTCCCGGCAGGCGTCATACGCGGCCGCCATAGCACCCGGGCCTTCCGGCACCGCCTCGATCTGGCAGTGGACGGTGATTTTCAAATATTGCTGCACCGCCGATTCAATATTCGCTGCCATTTCCAGCGGCGCGTTATTCCACAAGCAGATGCCGATCAATTCCGTATGCTCGCGGAATACCTGATGGGGCGTATCCTGCAGCAGCTCCGAGACGATGTTCTCGATCGCGAACAAATACAGCTGTCTCTCGCTCTCTTTCATCAGCGTCTGGTTTGAGGCCGTCTCCGGCCATCTGACAATCCCCAGCTCTACCGGGAAACCGGCAGGCAGGCCGAGAAATTCCAGCTGCTCAAGCGCATTACCGTCATCCACCAGCCCCTGAATCCACTCCTGGCAGAAGCGCTGCCGCAGGAGGGGGATGTTCCGCTCAATCTGCTCAGAGGCCTGCTTCAGATAGTGGCTCTGCACCTGCTGCTCATCAAGCTCCTGCTTGACGCTCTGCAGCACCTCTTGCAAATGGCCGCTGTTGACCGGCTTCAAAATATAATCCTTGACGCCGAGGCGGATAGCTTCCTGCGCGTAGGCAAATTCGTCATGTCCGGTAATGATGACAAACCGGCACGCCGGGCGTTCGGCCTTCAGCCGCTTCATCAGCGTCAATCCATCCATGATCGGCATATTCATGTCGACCAGAACGATGTCGACCGCTTCGCGCAGGGCGAATTCAAGCGCTTCCTCCCCGTCCTCCGCTTCGCCGGCGACCTCCATGCCAAGCGTCTCCCAATCCACCGAATCCATGATGCCTTCCCGGATAATCGGTTCATCGTCCGCAATCAGCACTTGATATCGCTTCTTCATTAACGATCTCTCCCATCTTGTACACGTTGCGCCGGGACCGTATGCAGCAGCGGATGCTCGATCATCACGCTCGTGCCCGTGCCTTCCGTACTCTCGATGCTAATTCCGTATTTTTCCCCAAAAGTCAGCGCAAGCCGCGCCTGGACGTTCAGCATGCCGTAGCTGCGGCTGGCCGGTCCACCTTCTTCCGGTGGATGATCCATGGCCGCCAAAGGATCTTGAAGCTGGCGGCGGAGCGCATCCAGCCGCTCCTGGGACATCCCCGCCCCGTTGTCCTTAACAATGAGGCGCAGGACGCCGCCCTCCACCTCAGCGGATACCCGTATGATGCCCGGGCCTCGGCGTGCCTTAATGCCGTGATAGATGGCGTTTTCAACGATTGGCTGAAGCACAAGCTTTAGAACGTACAACCCTTCCGCTTCCTTGGGCAGATCCAGCTCGTAGGTGAGCCGGTCCCGGTAGCGCGTCTTTTGAATCTGCAAATAGCTGGAGATATGCGTCCATTCGTCGGTCATCGGAATGATGTCATCCCCTTTGCTGAGCCCGATCCGGAACAGCCTGGACAGCGACTCCACCATATCGGACACATCGTCGGCCCCTTTTTTCTTAGCCATCCAATGGATCGTATCCAGGGTATTGTATAAAAAATGCGGCTTGATATGCGCCTGCAGGCTGCGCAGCTCCGCTTCGCGCTTCTGCCGTTCCCGAAGCTCGCTCAGCTTCAGCAGCTTGCGGATTTCGGCCAGCATCCGGTTAAAGCTGCGGCCCAGCATACCAACCTCGTCCTGCCTTCCGCCCCAATACCGGATCGTCAAATCCCCGGATTCGGCCTTCTGCATAAAGGCCATCAGCTGGCGGATCGGCCGGGACACGGACTGCGACAGCGTATACGAGGCCGTCAGGCCGAACATGCAGACGACAAACAGGAAGCAGATGACGTAGAAGCGGATCTCCCGCACTTCGCGGACCGCTTCGCCGCTGTCGAATACGCCGATGGTCCGCCAGCCTGTAAAAGACGAGGTGCCGTAAATAAACTGCAGCCGCCTGCCGTCGACCTCATGCCTGAACATGCCGCTGTCTTCCCGGGGAATCCAGGATGAAGGAATGTCCCGAACCAACGGTTCGTCCGGGGTGTAAATGGCCGAGCCGCCGGCATCGGTTACCATCAAATACCCGTTTTTACCGAGGGTGACGTTCCGGACCGTGCTGGCCACCGCCCGCAGTTTCAGGTCGATCAGCACGGCTCCGGTGACTTTACGCGTATCCGGATCGACAAAGGACCGCACGACCGAGATCAGCTCATCGTTGGCATAATGCACATGCGTCGTGACGTTTCGCTCAGAAGGATGCCCCAGCACTGTAAAAATCCCTTCGTGTCCCGCGGCCTCCTCATACCACGTATCCCGGGTCAAATTGGCCGGCGTCCGGGCATACATTTCGTTGCTGATGTAATCGCCGTTTTGGTTCACGACCAGGATGGCGGCAATTTCCGGATACAGCGTCGTGAAGCCCTGCAGATACTTCTTCAAGGCGTACACTTCCCCGTTTTGGTCATTAATCTGCGGGCGCTGCGCTTGTCCGGCAACTCCTCCGGTGGCACCCGCCCCTTCAGCGGCGATCTGCCCATTCAGGAACCGGTTGATAGCCGGGTCAAAGCCGATCAAATACGTAATGTTCTGCAAGTTTTCGATATCGTTATCAAGCGTCTGATTGACTTTGCCGATGAGCTGCACCGTGTTCGCCGTGACCTGCCCGTCGACGATCCGGTTGACCGTCCAGTTGACCAATGCGCCGAGCGCAATCGACGGAAGGATGCCTACCATCAGAAAAAGGATAATCAGCTTGTACCGCAGAGGCAGATCGCCGAACCGGGTCCACTGCAGCAGACGCTGCCGCCAATTGTTACGCAGTTTATTTCGCATAATAATCCTTCACATTCTCGCGGGTAACGATCGTAATGCCGGTATCCACCCTCGGAGGCAGAGGGGATACGTCGTTGCCCAGCGTCGGTGCAGGAACGGTCAGTCCATGATGAAGATGGAATAAATACTGCAGCGACCAGTAGCCCATATTCCACGTCCCCTGTGCAATCGTCGCTGAAATCGTGCCGTCGGATATCCGGTCCAGCGTCTCTTTATTGGTATCAAACCCGATGATCTTCACCTTCCCGGTCCGATTCGCTGCGATCACCGCGTCGGCCGCTCCGGTGCCGCCGCTGGCTTCCGTCACGAAAATGCCTTTAAGGTCCGGATGCTTACCCAGCATGTCCGCGGCCGCAGCCTTGGCGATCATGGCGTCGCCTTTTCCTTCCTTCACCTCAACCACCGACATCGCCGGATACCGGCTCGCGATCGTTTCCTTGAAACCTGATGTGCGGTCGCTGTGGTTTTGCTGGCCGGACTGCGTGATGATGCCGACCTCGCCCTGCCGTCCGACGATTTGCGCCATTTTATCGGCAGCCGCCACACCCGCATCGTAGTTATTGGTCGCAAGAAAAGAGTACGCCTTGCTGTCCGGTGCGTCCGAGTCGAACAGGACGACAGGAATGCCCGCATCTACTGCCTTGTTGATCGTCGCGGTCAAAGCGTCGGAATCGATGGCCGACAGCGCGATGCCGGCAGGCTTTTTGGCAATGACCTGCTCAAGGACGGTGATCTGCTCCTGCACGTCGTACTGGGTGGCTCCGTGGTATTCGACGGACACGCCGAGGGCGTCGCCTCCATCCTCGAAGCCTTTCACAATATTTTTCCAATATTCCATTCCGGATTGGAAGGTCACCATCACATAGTTCTCCCCGATGCTGCCGTGAAGCCCGCCGTCCGGCCATGCAGAAGAACGCTTGTCATCCATCCGGTACATAAATACATAGACGCCAAACGCAATGATTAGTACCAGGTAAACCATCATCATCTTCTTCATCTGCGTTTCCCCTTGTCACAGTCTGCTGAACTCTATGGAATCGGTTACATTATAGCACAAGGCAAACTTTTGGGAAGCGCAAGAACTTGCCAATATCCGATTCACTCTCCTGCAGCACCACCTTTTACTGTCCATCGGCGAACCCTTGATGCTCCCCTGATTTCACCGGAATGGCCAATAGATATTGGGGGAAGCTCATGAGCTTTCCGTTGTTTTTTATCTCTAAAGTGAAACCGATCCGGGAAGCAACACGTAAAATCTTTAGGTACGGTTATAGAATCTTTAAGGTTTTCCTCAGGTTTGCTGTCTATAATGACCTTAGGCTGAAGATCTCACATACCCCATACCTGTTCACACAAATGACCCGTAACAAAATACATGAAAAGAGGATTTTTAACCATGAATATAAAGCGAGTGATGATTGTCGGAACGATGGTCGTGATCATGTCCTTTGGAAGCACCGCGTTAAGCGCCTCCATCACAAGCGCAAGCCCGGCCGCCAAATGGGCCGCTACCGGCGTAAAGGATAAAGACGAACTGCTGGAAGCTCTCCACCAGGACTCCGACGAGGAACTGTATGAAGCACTGTATGAGGGCAAGTCCCTGCATGACATCGCAGCTGACCAAGGAGCGGACATCCAGAGAGTCATCGATCTGCAAGTATCGCAGCTGACCCGCCAGCTGGATGAGCGCCTGCGCAAAGGGAGCATTAGCTCCGATCAATATGCGGCGCACAAGGCTGAACTAAGGGAAATCGTCGAACGAAGCGTCCATACTTCATTCGGGTAACTGGAGGTACATACGACCGTCCAACGTTTTGATGGTCATCCGGGCGCTCCGATACGGATCCGGCGTTCACACATGGAGGATAACATGATTCTCCCCGGCCAACGGAAACACAATGCTCGAACGAAGTTCAAACGAAAAGTGATAACGAAATTTGTAAACCAGCCTGGACGCGTTGTCCAGGCTGGTTTTTTGATAAGAAAAACGTCTATCGACGTACCTTCAAAGAAGACAGACCGCTTCTAGAGGAGGTTTTTCTTGCGAGATCAGGAAGCAGAAGCTCCGAAACTTATACGTTCTGATCTCTTAAGAAAAACGTCTATCGACGTACCTTCAAACAAGACAGACCGCTTCTAGAGGAAGTTTTTCTTGCGAGATCAGGAAGCAGAAGCTCCGAAACTTATACTTTTCTGATCTCTTAAGAAAAACGTCTATCGACGTACCTTCAAAGAAGACAGACCGCTTCTAGAGGATGTTTTTCTTGCGAGATCAGGAAGCAGAAGCTCCGAAACTTATACTTTCTGATCTCTTAAATAAAGACCCCGCCGGCGCCCGGCAGGGTCTTTCGTCTGTTTCCTCTTCCCTCAATGCATATGGAACTTCGAAAGCAGGGATCCTTCTAGAAAATCGCATGCGGGGCGGTGCCCACTCTCCAAAATTGCCCGACTTTCTCAAACTTGACCGTCACGTATGCCGGACCCTGAAGATGCTCCGGGTAAGGAACGCTCAGCTTATACACGCGCTGCGTATCCGTCATGCTGAGCAGTTTGGCCGTCGCCTTGTCGAATTCCAGAATGTTGCCGCCATCGGCGTTCAGCTGGGCCAAACGACCATCATGAGAAATGAAATATTTGTCCACAAAATAGGCCGCAGCCTTTTCCGTATATACGGACTTCAAATAGTTCATCAGCTTCTCCCGGGTTCCGATATCATCGGATAAGTACCGGTACTGCCGGCCATCCACCTCGAATGTGTCCCCTAATCCCTTGCCGCCGCCCAGGGCATAAAAATACCGCTTTTCGGCTTCTATGATTAATGGCGTCACGCTGGTATGGTTCAGCTTGCTGATCTTGGTCGCGTCGGTCACGACGACCTTCTCTACCGTTTGTGCCGGCACCTGCGCCGGAGCAGCCGTGCTCCCCGCCGGAGCCGCTCCGGCCGCAGCAGCCAGCAAGCTTGCTCCCATCAAACCGGTTGCTAGTGTAAATCCAATTTTTCGATTAAGTTTCATCTTGTATGATCGCCTCCACCCTGTTAAACGAATTCAGGATGGAAAAAGTTTCATCCAGGAAACGATAAGCTATGATTTGAAATGTTTAAACTGCGGCAAATATTCGCGATTGGCTTCAAACATCTCATCAACCATCGATTTGATCTCAGCCAGGCTGAGGACCGCGGAAGTCAGCGGATCGAAGCATACCGCATGGAATACTTTCCGCGGATCGCCCGTAAGCGCGCCTTCCACAGCCATTTCTTCGCAGCGGGCGCTTATATTGGTCAGGGCCGCCAGCTGATCCGGCAGCGCTCCCACATGAATCGGCTCCAGCCCTCGTTTCGAAGCCAATACCGGGACCTCAACGCAGCAGCCGTCAGGCAAATTATCGATCAAGCCATGATTACGGACGTTGCCATTGAATTTAAACAAAGTGCCATCCCCAATCGTGGCGTTAAAGATATACGCGGCGTACTCTTCGCCACGCTTCAATTCGACAGGCTCATTCATCCAGCGCTGCATCTGTTCCTTCCAGCTGCCCTGCCTCTGTTCGTAGCCTTTGATAATATACGCGTATTCACCGGGATTCCAGCCCGTGCCGTTCGTGCAGTACTTTTCAATCAAATCCGGACGCTTTCGGAACCAGGCATTGTATTCAGAGTTATGGCCGCTGGATTCTGTGACGTAATAATCCAGGTGAAGGAACATTTCATTTCGGACCTGCTCCTCGTTGTAAATGTCCGGATGATTCACCGCCTCCCGGATGAGCGGATACGCGTCTTGCCCGTTCCAGCGAAAATCCAGGTAGAACGCCTGATGATTGATGCCTGCACATAGATACGTAATCTCCTCTTTAGGCGCCCCGATCCACCTGGCCAGCATCGATGCCGTTCCCTGCACGCTGTGGCACAGACCTGTCACGGTCACGTTCGTTTCGCTCTGCATCGCCCTGCACAGCATCGCCATTGGATTCGTATAATTCAGAAATACCGCCTGCGGACAGTATCGCTCGATATCGCGGCAAATGTCCAGCATCACCGGAATCGTGCGGAGCGCCCTGAATATGCCGGATGGCCCGCGCGTATCTCCGACATTAATGTCCACGCCGTACTGTTTCGGAATTTCGATGTCTTTCCGCCATACGTCCAGGCTTCCCGCCAAGATCGTGCAGACGACTCCGTCCGCGCCGTCGAGCGCTCTGGTCCTGTCGGTATGCGCCTCAACTTTCGCCGGATAGCCTCCGGCCGAAATGATTTTCTCCACCGTCTTCTTCGCAAATCCGAGACGCTCCTCGTCAATGTCAACTAAAGGGATGATGCTGTCAGCGAGCGCAGGGAACGTAAGCAGGTCGCGAACGAGGTTTTTCGTGAACACGAGACTGCCTGCCCCGATAAATACGATCTTCTTCACTGCCGAATTCCTCCCTTTGATCAAGCTGCATGCGGCCAGAACCCCGGCCTGTCAGCTGTCAGCCTTTGATGCCTGTCGTCGAAATCCCCTGAATAAAGGTCTTTTGAGCAAAAAAGAACAAAATGATTATAGGCAGCGTCGCTACGGTGGAAGCCGCCATCAGCATCCCCCAGCGCGTGCCGTATTGACCGATAAACTGCTGCAGCCCAAGCGATACGGTGTACATTTTCTCGTCGCTCAAATAAATTAACGGTCCCATGAAGTCATTCCAGTTGTTCATGAACGTAAATAACGCCACTGTGGCGAATGCCGGACGGGCGAGCGGGAGGATAATCTGCCAGAAGGTCCGGAATTCCGAACAGCCGTCGATCTTGGCCGCCTCGGATAGTTCCTGCGGAATCGTCAGAAAAAACTGCCTCAGCAGAAAAATAAAAAACGCACCGCCTAAAAATGCCGGGATAATGAGCGGTTTGTAGCTTCCCACCCAGCCGATCTTTTTGAAAATGACGAAAATCGGAATCATCGTGACCTGGGAAGGCAGCATCATCGTGCTGAGCATAATCATGAACAGTACGTTCCGTCCCGGCCATTGGATTTTGGCAAACCCGTAAGCCACGAGAGCGGAGGAAACGCAGGTGCCGACCATTGTCCATATGCAAATCGTTAACGTATTGAGGACGTAAGTACCGAACGGGACAAACGTAAGCGCCTCCGGAAAGTTCGACCATAGGAACTGATCCGGAATCCACTCCGGCGGCCATTTGAAAATTTGCGCCTCCGGTTTGAGCGCGGTGGACAGCATCCAGACAAAAGGAAAAAGAAAGGTGATGCCCAGCAAGATCAAGCAAACGTGGGCGATCAGCTGTTGAAACACGCCTTTCTTTGTTCTGCTTAATTTCGTGGTAGATTGTGCCTTGATTTCAAGCATCTCGGGCCTCTCCTTTCACGGTTATGAAGGCAGGAGGAAGGGGTAACCCCGAATTGGATCCCTTTCCTCCCTGCCCTTATCCGTTATTTGCCTCCGGCTTTGGCGATCTCTTCTTCGACTTCTCTCTGCAAGGTTTCCAAGGCCTGCTTCGGATCTTTGTTTCCCGTCATGACGGACTCTTCGGCTTTTGCCGCCCGGTCCCAATAATACTGCTGCACCGGAATGACAGGGGTGATCTTCGCGTTGGGGCTGCTGAGCAGATCGACGAACGTTTTTCTGGCCGGAATTTCATTCATGAAGTCCTGGTAGGCCTGCTTCTCTGTAATCTTTGGCGATGGCGGGATCCATCCGCCCTTGGTCAGCATTTGCGCCGCCCAATCTTCGTTATGGTAGCCAGTCAGCCACAGGATGAATTCCCACGCCTCTTTCGGATGCTTGGCTTTTTCCGGAATGATGTTAAAGTTTCCATTGACCCAGGTCGCGTCCGGTTTTCCGGTTCCTTCCGGGTAGGGCAGCGTCATGACGCCGTACTGAAGGTCCGGTGCATAATTTTTCAGATCCTCCAGCCTCCACATGCCGTCCATCGCGAACACCTGCTTGCCGCTGAGGAAAGACCACGCCGAGTTCACGTTGGAAGACATGCTTTTGTTAAATGCGGCGACTTTGGTCGGATCGTATTTTTTCGCGTAAGACTGAAACCATTCCAATGTGGCCAGGTTGTTCGGATCGGTTGCCGTCGGCTTGCCATCCTCATCCGCCCATTTTCCGCCGAAAGCGGTGCTCCACTGGGTAAGCCCGCTCGGCATATAGCCGACCCGCTGGATGAATCCGCGTTTATCCAGCTTCCACAATTTGTCCTGCATTGCATCCAGCTCCTGGATCGTGGTGGGCGGTTTTTCCGGATCGAACCCTTCCTCTTTCAAAATATCCTTGTTGTAATACATCGCCAACGTATTCATCGAAAAGGGGATCGCATACATTTTTCCCTTGTAAGTTCCAATTTCCTTTACCGTAGGATACATCCATTCGCCCAAATCCGGCGCGTCGGCCTGGATGTACGGATCCAGTGAAGCGATGGCTCCCTTTTCCGCCCATGAGGGAATGATCTGGTTCCACTGCGTCATGACGTCGGGCGGATCCCCGCCGGCCTGTGCCGTCAAAAATTTAGCGTTGGCATCGCCGGTAATGGAGAGCGCGGTCACATGGATGCCGGGATGCGTCTGATTGAACTCATCGACCAGGCTGTCGATCAGCTTCTTCCAGTCACTCGTCCACATATGCCAATATGTAACTTCTACGGCTTTTCCGTCGCCTTTCTTCCCGGAATCGGAAGAAGGGGCGGACGTATCTTCCTTCTTGCCGTCCTGCCCGGCCGCCGGAGTACCCGGTGAGGAACATGCTATTAGACCGGCAAGCATCAGCATGATCAGCACTATCGATAAGAACGGTTTGAGCGTTGACTTCATTCCATGCACCTCCGATATCGTTTTACCTTTCCCCGCCATAGAAAACCCAGCGTGCCG
>NZ_MBRK01000001.1:1017511-1098678 GCF_002224835.1 Paenibacillus sp. SSG-1 | reverse complement strand
TTTTTCCCTTCCCCCGCCATAGAAAACCCAGCGTGCCGAGCTCTTAAATACCAGCAGCGTGACGGCCATAATCAGCAGGAACAAAATCCATGCCATAGCCGAGGCATACCCCATATGGAAGTAAGAAAAGGCGTTTTTGTACAGATACAGCGAATAGAACAGCGTAGAATCGTTGGGTCCGCCGGACGTAATAATGTAGGCCTGCGTAAAATACTGAAAGGAACCGATCAGGCCCATAATTAAATTGAAGAAAATGACCGGACTCAGCATCGGCAGCGTAATATAGACGATTTTTTGCCACCATACCGCCCCGTCGATCTGCGCCGACTCGTACATTTCCTGCGGAATATCCTGCAGCCCTGCGAGGTAGATGATCATCGCGCCGCCGACGCCCCACAGCCCCATCACGATCAGGGCAGGTTTCGACCATGCCGGGTCGACCAGCCACCCGGGACCCGCAATGCCGATGGCATCCAGCAGGCCGTTGATCAGTCCGAACTGCGGGTCGAACAGCCACAGCCACAGTACGGAAGACGCCACAACCGGAACGATGCTGGGCAGGTAAAAAATCGTCCGGTACAAAGCCATTCCTTTCACCTTCATGTTCAGCAGCAGCGCCAGCGCCACGCCGAAGACGATGCCGAGCGGAACCGAAAATAACGTATAGTACATCGTGTTGGTAATCGATTTCCAGAATAACGGGTCTTTGAATAACTGCACAAAATTATCCAACCCTACCCATACGGGCGAACTGACCACATCGTAGGTCGTAAAGCTGTAGTACAGGGATAGCAGAAACGGCAGCAGCGAAAAAGCGGCAAACCCTGCCAGCCAGGGTGAAACGAACAGCAGACCGTTCCGAAGATTCACTTTTGCGATTTTGCTCATGGTTCCCTTGGACGAACGGGCCTGAACAGACGGCCGAACCTCTGCACTTGAACGGGACAAGCAGACACCTCCTAGCCGATTTTTGCGGATTTAGCAGATTCCCCCTCCTTTGACAGCGTTTTCTTAAACGTGCAAGCCTATTTTATAAAGGGACGCCTTCGCTGTATTTATAAAAAACTTCACAAGTTTTACGATTATCGCTGAACATTTTCCGAAGACAGCCTTCGACTTCTCACCCGCCCCTTCTTCGCTGCTCTTTCCTCCAGGCGGTGGGAGACATCCCCGTCTGTTTTTGAAACCAGGCGGAGAAGGCATGAATATTGGGGAATCCGACCCCGCTCGCGATTTGCTGAACCGTCTTGTCGGAGAAGGTAAGCAGCATTTTGGCCTCGGACATCCGGTACTGCTGTAGATATTGCTTGGGTGAGAGACCGTAAGTCTTTTTGAAACAGGAGCGCAGCCCGCTCTCCGACATGCGGATCATCCGCGCCAGATCGGTCACCCTCATTTCTTTGTCCAGGTTGGTGCGGATATACTCGGCAATGGCGTCCAAGGTAATTCTGGAATCCTGTTGTTCGATGCGGTCCAATAAAAACAGCATAAATAACTCGACCCACGTTTTTAACAACCGGTTAAACAGCTGATTCGGGCGGACGGAGGTCATGTGGAGCCACACGCTGAACAACTTCTCAAAACGCTCCAATGCATAATGGGCCAGGGGAAACAGGTGCAGCGATTCTTCATTTGTCATTTGAAAAAATAACCGTTCGAGCTCATGCGACAAATGGTCAACCTGCAGGACGGCGAAGCGGATCGGTGTAACGGAGCTGTAGTCGTGGGGTACGCCGGGGGTGATCAGGATGACGTCCCCCTCCTGAATCGAAAAGACCTGGTCTTCAGCATAGAACACACCTCGTCCGAAAGTGACCACGCAGATTTCGAAATGGGGATGCACATGCGTGCCCATTTTCCATCCGGAAGGGTACGTTACGAGATCGGTGTACAGTGAAGATCTATCCAATACGAATATCCCACCTTCCATGATTTGAAATTGTTGGTTCGAAGTTCATTAACATTATACTGAGGCGGGAATGTCGGATAACCGCAAAAAAACTCCCCGATGGACAGACCCTATACGGGCCCGCCTCAGCGAGGAGTATAATCAGTTCATAGTATACGATTGAAAAGAAACTATAATGGTTCCGCTCTATGGCTGCAGATAGATCCGAATGGAGGAAATCTGCGGACACCACCGGGATTCCCGGATTTGAAGCCGGATATAACGGCTCTTGACGGCGGGAAAGCGGCAGATCCGCTTGTGGCCGATCACCGTACCCGTATAAGCAGTTTTCCACGTGTCCCCATCCAGATACTCGAGTTCAAAGCGCTCGACCCGCTGGCTGTACCGGTATTCCTGCAGCACGACGTGGTCAAAGGCGGTCTCCCTCTGCAGATCCAGCGTGAGCGAAGCCTGCTCCGTGCCTTCGGGCGGCGCCCAGTACGTGTCCGGTTGTCCGTCAAGAACATGGTCTGCTTGATGGCCTTCTGCCTGAACGGATGCCTCCAAAGTGGCCCCTGCCCCCAAGTCGGTGCCAAACGTGCTGCGGATCCGGTCCCCCAGCTCCTGCAGGCGCTGGACGTCCCGCTCATGAATGAGACCGCGCCGGTCCGGCGGAAGGTTAAGAAGGAACGTCGCATTGCCGCCGACCGATCCATAATATACGTTCATCAGCTCATCCAGCGATTTGACCTTGTCATCTTCGGAGGCGTGGTAGAACCAGCCCGGACGGATCGACGTGTTGACCTCCGCCGGGTACCAGACCAGATCCTGCTCGTGTTCGATGACCGCCCGGCTGCCCAGGTCCTCGTCCTCCGACCGGTAGCTCCGGGCAAACGCCGGATCGTCCTCCTGCTGCGATTTCGCCTGGATCTTCTCGTTATCCCGCAGCGACGCAGGCACGACGCTCCACTCCGATTCCCGGCAGTGGCCGGCTTCGTTGCCGCACCAGCGGATATCCGGACCGCAGACCGAAATCGCCGCCTCCGGCTGCAGCTCGCGGATCAGCGCGTAGTAAGCGTCCCAGTCGTACACCTGGCGCTTGCCGTTCGGCCCTTCGCCGCAGGCGCCGTCGAACCAGACGCAGAACACGTCGCCGTAATGGGTCAGCAGCTCCCTCAGCTGATTGGTAAAATATTCGTTATACGCCGGCGAATCGCCGTATGTAGGCTCATGCCGGTCCCAGGGGGACAGGTAAATGCCAAAGCGGATCCCTTCCCTCCGGCACGCCTCCGACACTTCCCGGACCACATCGCCCTGCCCGTCCTTCCACGGGCTGTTCTTGACCGAGTGCTCCGTATACCGGCTCGGCCAGAGGCAGAAACCGTCGTGGTGCTTGCACGTCAGAATCAGCCCCTTCATCCCGGCTGACTTGATCGCCGCCACCCATTGGCCGGCATCCAGCTCCGCCGGATTAAAGATAGCCGGATCCTCCTTCCCGTCCCCCCACTCCCGGTCAGTAAACGTATTGACCGTAAAATGAATGAACGCGTAGAACTCCATCTCCTGCACGGCCAGCTGCCGTTCGGTCGGCTGAACCTGTGCGGCGTAGCGGATCCTTTCGGTCGTTACCATCATGAAATGCCCTCCATCCTGGTTTTGATTACAGGTATGAATACCTTGTTCTCCTTGTAAAAGCCGGATACCTGCTTTACACCTCAGATATCCGGCTGCCGTCCCTTATTTCTTTAACGCTTTTTGGTAGATCGCCAAGTATTGATCCAGCTGCAATCCCTTGAAGCCGGCGATGTAGCTGTCCCAATCCTTGTCGATGTCTTTGTTGCCCGTCACGAACTGCGCCAGGCTCGATTTCACATAATCGGTCAGCGACTTCTGCATTTGCGCAACCGTCATGGCGTCCGCCGGGTCAATGAACGTATCCGCAGGATAGACGACTTCCGGCTTGGCGAAAGGCTCGTATTTTTTGGCGGCCAGCCATAAGCGGTATTCGTAGGCACCGTTGCCCAGCGGATCGCTTGGAGCGGCAAAGGATTCGCGGATGGAGTTAAGCATCTGCATCGTGCCCAGCTGCCACCAGAAATTGTCCAGCTTCGTTTCCCCGTTCGCGGACGGAGCTTTCGGAACGACTTCATACTTCGCCGGTTTGCCGTTGTAATCCAGCTTGCCGCTGTCGGCTTTTTTCCAGCCTTCACCTTCAAAGCCCCAGGAGGTCATGACCGTTCCTTCTTCGGACCAGAGGTAGTCCGCCAGTTTGATGGCAGCGACCTGTTCCTCCTTCGTCGCCTTGTTCGTGATCACAAACGATCCGTCGCCCGCGCCGATGCTGTAGCCTGTCAGCTGGACTCCATTTGGTCCTTTCAGCGGCGGGACGACGTCGTAATCCTTATGTCTCGGGTTCGAGTCATCCACGCTGAAGGCACTGCTAAGCAGCGCGTAACCTACAGTGCCCACGGCGGCGTCCGGCTTATTGGCTAGCTGCTTCACCGCATCGTTGTTCTGCGTAAAGACCGCTTTGTCCATCAAGCCTTCGGCAAACAGCTTCCGCAAATACTTCAGGCCTTCCTTCCATTCGGGCTGCGCCGGTGAATAGATGACCTGGCCGTCCTTGATGCTTAAGTAATCCGAGGTGTTGTCATAGATAAAAGCGTTCATCAGGAACGAATCCACGCCGCCTCCCCACACGCCGTCGGATGAGGTCGTGAACGGAATTTCGTCGGCTTTGCCGTTGCCGTTCGGGTCTTTCTCCTTAAAGGCCTTCAGCACATTGTAAAACTCATCGGTCGTCGTCGGCATCGACAGGCCCAGCTTCTCCAGCCAGGAAGTATTGATCCACATCCGCTGCCCATAGGTGCAGTGCAGACATTCGTTCAGCTTCGGCAGCGCGTAAATTTTGCCGTCCGGGGCGACCATGCCCTGCTTCAGGTAAGACACGTCCTCCATCGCCTTTTTGATGTTGGGGGCATACTGATCGATCAGATCGTTCAGCGGGATGAAGGCTCCCTGCTGGCCGTATTTGATCTGGTCCGCTTTGGATATGCCCGCGTTCATAATGACAGCCGGGTAGTCGCCGCTCGCCAGAAGCAGCAGCTTTTTGTCGCTGAAGCCGGCGTCCGGCACCGTGCTCCAATTAAACTTGATGCCGAGCTTGTCCTCGATGTACTTGGAGAACTTGTTGACGTCCATGTTTTCGATCCCCGCCTGCTGCGGAGCGAATACCGACAGCTCCACCGGTTTACTGGGATCCGAGGCGGCAGCCCCTGCGTCATTCTGCTCCTGCTTGGAGCCTCCGCATGCCGACAGCAGAAGGGATAATACCAACAACACACTTAAGCCGATAAATGCCCGTTTTTTCAAAGAAACTCCTCCTTTGGTTGAATGGCTCATATCCATGCCCCCTTACAAATGACCACTTCAAAACATCCTGCAGCGTTAGCCCGGTCACACCCCCCTTACGAAATTCCGTTCACCGTCTTCATCCCTTCAGCGATCCGATCATGACTCCTTTAACAAAATGCTTCTGGACAAACGGATAAATGATCAACACCGGCGCGCTGGAGACGACGATGAGTGAATATTTCAGCAAATCCTTCAGCCCCTGCTGCACGAGCAGGCTGTTCACATTGGTCATCATGTCGGAATTTTCCGAGTTCAGGATGAGAATGTTCCGCAGGAAGATTTGCAGAGGGAACATGCTGTTGTCTTTCAGGTAAATGAGTGCATTAAAGTAAGCGTTCCAATGCCCGATGGCATACATCAGGAACAATACCGCAAGGATGGGCTTGGATAACGGCAGTACGACCTGCAGAAAAAATCTCATGTCGCTGCACCCATCCATTTCAGCGGCCTCGGCCAGCTCGTCGGGAAGCGACTGGAAGAACGTCCTGGCGATAATGACCTGAAATACGGCCAGCGCGCCGGGGATGATCATAGCCCATCTCGTATTGACCATACCCAGGGATTTGACGAGCAGATAGTTTGGAATCAGCCCGCCGTCGAAAAACATCGTAAACACGATCACCACCATAATCAGCCCGCGGCCGTAAAACGTTTTGCGTGCCAGCGGATAGGCCAGCATCACGGTGAACGAAACGTTAATGAGCGTACCCACGATTGAATAAAAGAGCGAATTGCCGAATCCGATCAAAATATCGGAATTTTGGAATACCGCTTTGTAGCCGACCAGGCTGAAATTCACGGGCCAGAGCCACACCTTCCCGGACGTCACCGCCGCCGGCGAGCTGAAGGATGCGCTCAGCACATGCAGCAATGGAAATAAAATGACGATCAGCACCAGCGATAAAAACAGGTAGACGATGCCCAGAAACAGCCGGTCCGCTACCGCTTCGCGTATTTTCGTTGATTGCACGCTTTTCGCACCTCCTACCATAAACTGTTGGACGAGATCTTTTTGGCGATGAAATTGACAAGGATCAGCAGCACAAAGTTAATGACCGAGTTGAACAGCCCGATCGCGGCCGAGAAGCTGAAGTTGGCGCCCAGCAAGCCGATCTTGTAGACGTAAGTCGAAATGACCTCCGACGTGTTCAGGTTCAGCGGATTTTGCATTAAGTAGATCTTCTCGAAGCCCAGTCCCATGATCTGTCCCAGGTTCAGAATCAGCATAATGACGATGACCGGAACGAGGCTGGGAAGGTCGATATGGACAATTTTCTGAAACCGGGAAGCTCCGTCTACCTTGGCAGCCTCGTATAAATCGGGATTGACCCCGGACAGCGCCGCGATATAAATGATGGCCCCGTAGCCGGTGAACTGCCACACATCCGAGAGGACGTAAATCGTTTTGAAGTACCCTGCCTTGCCCATAAAATCGATCGGCTCCATTCCTAGCGACCTGAAGATGTTGCTGAGGAGCCCGACATTCGGCGATAAGTTGACGATCAGAATCGAGACGATCACGACCGTTGATATAAAGTAAGGCGCATAGGTAATCATTTGAACCGATTTCTTGAACAAGCCGTTGCGAATTTCGTTCAGCGCCAGCGCCAGAATGATCGGCGCCGGAAATCCGATGGCCATGCCGTACAGCGAAATTTCGAGCGTGTTCTTAAAGTACTGCCAGAAGAACGGGGTATCGAACAGCTGCTTGAAGTACTTCAGCCCGGCCCACGGACTGCCGAGGATGCCCTGTACGACGTTGTACTCCTTAAATGCGATGATGACGCCGAACATCGGCACGTACTTGAAAATGACGATATAAAGCAGAGGGAGGAAGACGAGCAAATAAAACTGCCAGTGCTTCCTGATTTTCCGGCCGGCCTGTGACCCCGCCCTCTTCCGGCGGGCGGCCAATCCGGGGGGATGCGGCGAAGCCGCCTTGCTGCTAGTTGCTTCCATACCTGCCGACTCTCCTTTGCGCTTGAGTTGCCTTCATGTTATCGGCACGGCACGGATGCGTTCAATATACAACTTTCGCCCGGTCAACTTATTTCCGCAATGCTAATGAATCGTCGTTCCCATAGGAAAAATCTGAAGGGCTAAACCTTTTTCTCCGTGCAACTTTTTTCTTACCGGCCTGGTCTATACCCAAAAAAATCCCGCAGGGATCTGTCCCGGCGGGATACGGCACCTTGAGGAACCGGCGCAAATGGCCTGTCAGAGAGCGGCTGAATCCCGCTCTGTCCGGGTGATGTGTTCACGGTATTCCCCCGGGGACAGGCCCACGATTTTTTTAAACATCCGACCAAACGAAATGACATTCAAATATCCGACCTCTTCGGCGATTTCCTGCACGGCATGGTCCGTATTCTCCAGCAGCGTCCGCGCGCGGCCGACCCGAAGCTCGATCAGATAGTCCACGAACTTCTGCCCGGTTTCCTCCTTGAACAATTTGCTGAGCGTTTTGGAGGGAAGATCGAACCGTTCACTGAGAAAATCAAGCGACAAATCCGGATTGGCGAATTCCCGCTCCATCGTTTCGCGGACCTTGCGGATCGTATCCGAATGATTCCGGGTGACTTGAATTTGCAGCAGCTGTTCATAGCACCGTTCCAGCGTCTTCATGAAGCTCTCTTCCACCTGCTCAAAGGTATCGGACGCGTGCAGCGCCTGCTGCAGGGGACGGTGCCCGGTCTCCTCCCACAGCTCCTGGTATTCCTTCGTCATTTTGCCCATTTCCCGCCCGATGGAATAGATCAAATAATCCGCCAGGCTGACGATATGGTCGCGGCTCAGCAGATGCTGCCCGATGCCTTGAATCAATTGGCCGTATTTATCCTTCCAGTCCGGCTTGCCGAGCCGGAACGATTGGGCGATCGAGTGGACCAGCTGAAAATAGTCGAACATGGCTCCCTGATCCTCTTTGGCCAGCGAATCATAGAAAATGATCCGGTTGCTGCCGAGAACCATTTTATATTTCAGAGCCTGCTGGGCTTGGGCGTAAGATTCCGGAATTTCGGCCGGGCACCGGGCTGCCGCTCCCGCACCGACCGTTACGGTAAGCTTCAAATGCTCCTGCACCCATCTTCTTGCATGGTCCAGCATATCCGTGACCCGGCCGCGGGGATCGTCCGTCTCCTCGATCTGCACCAGCACTCCGAGCCCGTCGCCGGAAATCCATTCCGTCCACACGATTCCCCCGTGCTCCTGGGCGGTTTCCTGGATGACGCTCTTCAGGGCGAACTTCATCAAGTACTGGTCCTCTTGGGTGAACTGGCTGCAGAACGAAGCAAACTTGTCGATTTCTACGACGCACACGACCTGCGGCATGTCGAGATCATTGAGCTGCATCGTGTCCCGCAAGGCTTCCCATTCTTCGGATTTCGGAAGATGCTGCCCTTCAACCAGCTGCTGGAACAAATACGCCTTCTTGACGTGCAGATCCTCGCGGAACTGGCGCTGATAGGTGTTGGACTGCTCCAGCATCTGGTTAATGGCGGACTGCAAAAAGGTAAATTCGTCCTGGCCGCTGCCCTGCATCAGGGCCGCCGCCTTCGTCTGGGATAACTTCTGAACCTGGGTGACGATCCTTTCGATCGGCTTGTAATTTTTTCGTGCGGCATAGACGATCCATAAGCCGCCTGCGGCGATCATGACGATCCCAAGGATGAACCAGACGTTATAGAGCTGGCTGGCTACGTCCACCCATTTTCCGTTAATCAGTCCGCTCTGGTAATCCCAGCCGGTCACGGGCGAAATCGCGCTCGACACGATGCTGCGCTCTTGCTCTGATTTACCGTTCGGAAGCACGTCTGCCCCCGATTTGTCGATGATATGGATGTAGCTGACATCCCGGCTGTACATACTCTCAATCAATTGGCTTAGCCCATTCGCCGTTACGTTCACGACCAGAAATCCCTGCCCGGTCTTCAGGAAAGGCGCCTTCAGCGCAAGGCTCACGACCCGCTTCGGCCCTTTGATGCTGAACTCCTCGAAATGGCGGACACCGCTCCAGCCCTCATCCTTCTTGGCCTGCTCGATATACGGCTCGATAAAAGGCGCATCCGGATAGTCTTCCAGGCTGGAGCTGGTCGCATTGCTCAGGACAAATCCGTCGCTGGACCGAACGAGATAAATGGAATCCACCAAGGGATAGGCATTTCTGAAGTTATTCATAAACTTGACGATCCGGATGTTCAGGTAATAGTCGTTTTCGGTTCCGCTTTTGTAAAAAGTCGACAAATCCGGATTATTCAGCAGTTCCGTCATCAGCATCTGCTCGATCGTTTTCAGGGAAGAGTCAATGGAGCTCATCGCCTGCAGCATCAGCGTCTCATTGGCTTTTACGGCTTCCTTGCGGCTCTGATCCCCAAGCATTTGAAAGAAAACGAAAAAAATAAACGAAATGACGATCAAAAAAGCCGGCATATATGAAAAAAGCTGGCGGTAAAACCAATTCCGTTTCCCCATCCGTTCTTGCACTCCTTATGTATGGCTCCTAAATCTTCTGTCCGCCGTCCTAGTAAAACGCTTTCATATTTGTTCAATTATAGCATCCTGCGGCTTCGAATTCATTAGTTCCAAATGCATAACGTGCAAAAAAACGAACCCGCACCATCATTTTAACGCCGCCGGTTTTCCAAAATTTCGCTTAGAGCCGCAAGGTTTTACCACTTATTTTCCAGTTTATGGCTTTGCCTTGTCCGTCCTCCTCCCGTTATAATGCCTCGTGAAGGAGATGATTTCGATGACAACCAAAAAATGGGCAGTTACCTCGATCCTCGTCGTCCTCTTAGTCATTCAAAGCTTCGCGTGGAAGGCTGATCATGCCGAAGCGGCTCCCGTCCTTAAATTAGGGAGCGAGGATCCCAAAGTTTCTGATTTACAGTACCGGCTGCAGGTGCTCGGTCTCTATGGCGGTACGCTTGACGGAAAATACGGCCCCGGCACGGAAGCCAGCGTCAAGGAATTCCAGAGGGAGTACGGCGCCGTTGCGGATGGCACGGTCGGTCCCGCTACATGGAGACAGCTCCGGAAGTACACCTTAAGCAAAAACGATATGGAGATTATGGCGAAAATCATTTACGCTGAAGCCCGCGGCGAGTCCTATAAAGGACAAGTAGCCGTCGGTGCCGTCATCATGAACCGGATTCAGTCGGACGAGTTCCCGGACACGATTCAAGGCGTCGTTTTTCAGAAGAACGCATTCACCGCCGTCAGCGACGGCCAGTACGGCATGAAGCCGAACCGGACCGCCTACCGCGCCGCCATCGACGCCGTGCGCGGATGGGACCCGACCCATAACTCGCTCTACTACTATAACCCGAAAACGGCAACGAACAAGTGGATTTGGACGCGCGCCCGTACCGTAAATATCGGACGTCATGTCTTTGCCATTTGATATCAACGTACATAGGCCCAAGGGATCATGCCCTTGGGCCTTTTTTAATATGGCAGTAAACATCATGAATGCCACCTGCCATGACTGTCACATCCCGCTCTCCTTAAGCTCCGCTTAACCCGCGGTGCCGGACTTCATTTCCTCCAGCAGTTGGCCGAACCGGTCGAAATTTTCCTCATTGCCGTTGATGCACATTTGTTTGATCTGCTCAAACTGCTTTTCCTTTTTGAACGTCTGGCGAAAAACAACTTTAGTCTGGCCCTTCTCTTCTTCAAACGTCGCCGTAACACGGAACTGGGGCTCGGAGAGATGATCCAGGACGACCCGCTCCATAGGGACAAGTTCTACAAAAACACTCTCGTTCGGATAATCCCGGCCATCCGGTCCGTGCATGGTGAATTTCCAGGCTCCGCCCGGCGTGATGTCGATTTCATGGAACGTATTCGTGAACCCGTGGGGCCCCCACCAGCGGGCTAATAAATCTGGATTTGTCCAAGCCTGATACACAAGGTGCTGCGGTGCGTCGAACACCCGAGTGGAAATAATTTCGTTCTTTCCGATCGTCATGCCAATGTCCCCTCCCACAGGTAGAATTTTTTAGGCGCCTATTTTTTACCGGTAGACCCATTATAAAAGGTGACGCCGCGTCAGGTGCAAGCCACTTTTTTAAGCAAACAAAAAACCCGCTCCAAGAGCGGGCTTGAACGAAATACCGAACTAAAATGCTTCGACTTCCTTCATCACCTGTTTTAACACGTCCATCGACGCAAAAAGATCGGTTTCGTATTCCAGGCCGTGATTCACGCCGGGGATCAAGCGCAGCAGCAGATTCGGATTTGCCCGAAGCTGCTGAAATCTCTCCTCGATATAGCAGCTGTCGTTGTCGCCGATGAAGCATAGGCTTCTTTGCTTACTGTCCAACATCGCGTTCCAGACGAAATCTCTGCCCAGCAGAGGCGTAAACCAGATGACCTTGGCCTTTTGGAACAGATCACGCTGCACCTCAAACCCAAGCGCAATCGTTCCAATGGACTTGCCGATCAGAATGTAATCGTCGTAGGATGCGTTCTGCAGCACACGGTCGATTACGGCGCCGACATCGATGCGGATCGCTTCGGCCATCTCATCAAAGCTGAAATCCCGGTAGAACGGATCGTTGTACTGATAGTTCACCTGCAGCACGTCGTAGTTTTGGTTCAGATAAATCCCCATGGAGTAGTACAAAAGAGGTGCCTGTGCAGTGTATCCCTGTCCCGGAAAAATGATCGCCAAGCCGCTGGTGTTGGATTCTGCTTTAGACAATAAGGTATAGGATATTTTCCTGTCTTTATAGCCCTGCACCCAGTCTGCCATGATCTTCATCCAAAAAAACCTCCCTTTCGGACCTATCTAATGAGGGTTCCCTTTTTTATCTGGATCAGCGATTTTCCTTAGAGGCGGGTTCGCCCGCCAACCGTCCGACCGCCCTCATGATCGCTTCCCGCAGCTCATCGGTTTTGCCGCTACTAGCCGGATCGATCGATGGACCAAACGGGTTGGTGGGCATCCAGGCCGTGGCCAGAACCATGATACTGGTCAGAAGAAACGCCGGGGAAAAATCCGTTCCGATGTGCCCGGCCTCCTGTGCTTTCGCCAGCTCCGCAATTTTGCGGTTATGGGCTTCCTTCCTCTGATCCAGCTGCTCCGTCTTCTGCTCCAGCGTAAACCATGTCATCAGCCGCATCAGGTCGGGATTGGCCATCATAAAATCAAAAACCCGCGCGGCATACCCCGGAAGATCTTCCGGAGTAAAGGCAAACTCCTCGTACACTCTCGTCAGATGCATTTCCAGCACAGTCGAGAAAAGCTGCTCTTTATTTTCAAAATAAATATAAATCATGTTCTTGTTGCACTTCGCCATCTTGGCGATCCGGTCCACCCGGGCGCCGGCAATTCCGTAGGCGGAGAACTCGGCCATGGCCGCCTCCAGTATTTTCTCTTTTGTAGCTTCGGCGTTACGCATAGTGGTTCCTCCCGTGTTTTTGCATAGGATTTACTATATCACGATTTTTAAGCCATTGACAAACCGGTTAGTTAGTTATATATTATGAACTAACCAGTTAGTTAGTAAACATGATCGCTGGGAAAATCAATGGAAAGAAGGTCTTTTGAATGACTTTACAAACCTCTGATCGAAAAATCGCACTCGTGACCGGCGGAAGCCGCGGTCTGGGCCGCAATACGATTCTTCAGCTTGCCAAGCGCGGCGTCGATTCGATATTTACCTATCACACCAATGAAGCCGAAGCGCAGCAGGTCGTCCAGTCCGTCCGGGATCTGGGGCGGGAGGCTGTCGCCCTGCAGCTGAACACGGCAGACACCTCTTCCTTTGACGGTTTCGCCCAGAACGTCCGCCAAGTCTTGGCGGAGCTTGGGGCGAAGCGGTTCGATTACCTGGTTAACAATGCTGGAACCTCGCATCACAACTCCATCGAGCAGACAACCGAAGGAGAACTGGACCAGCTGTACAACGTCCATTTCAAAGGCGTCTTTTTCCTGACGCAAAAGCTGCTCCCCCTCATTAACGATGGCGGGCGTATCGTTAACATCTCCTCGGGGCTGACGCGCATGAGCATCCCGGGAAGCGCCGCTTATGCCTCGATGAAAGGCGCGGTCGAGGTGCTTACCCGGTACCTGGCCAAGGAGCTCGGCGAGCGCCGCATCGCCGTCAATACGGTGGCTCCCGGAGCAATCGCGACCGACTTCAGCGGCGGCATGGTGCGCGACAACGCCGAGCTGAATCAGCAGATCGCCGGCATGACGGCGCTTGGACGCGCCGGACTTCCGGATGACGTCGGGCCGATGATTGCTTCCCTCCTCTCCGAAGACAACCGCTGGGTGAACGCGCAGCGGATCGAGGTTTCCGGAGGCATGTTAATCTGACGTCCCTGCCCCAAACGAAGAACTGCCTGTCCACATCACGGAGGACAGGCAGTTCTCTTCATATATAAAGATGATTACAACGTGATCGCATGGCCGGTTTCCGACGATTTGTAGATGGCCTCGAGGATCTGCGTCACTATAAGCGCCTGCTCCGGCTTAACGAGCGGCTCCCGATCTTCCAGAATGGCGTCGATCCACTGTTTCGCCTCCAGCTCGCCGGCGTTCAGCGATTCCCCTTCGTAAAAGGCGATGCCGCCCCCTTCAGAAGTGCTCGTTTCGACCAGCTGCCCATACCGGGTATGGTTAAATGTCACCGTGCCTTTGTTATCCCAGGCGTCGCCAAACATTTCGGCCCCGCCCTCGGTACCGCACAGGGTGACCTGCGCTTCTTTTGCGTTGATCATGTTCAGCGCCCACGAAGCTTCCAGCGTAATCGTCGCTCCATTTTCCATCTTAATGAAGCCGAATGCCGAATCCTCCACCTTGAACTCCTCCGGGTTCCACGGACCGAACATGTTGCCGTCCATCTTATCCTTCAGCTTATGGAACGCGGACCCGACGACGAGCTTCGGCTTATAGTTGTCCATGGTCCACAAGGCCAGATCCAAGGCATGCGTGCCGATGTCGATCAGCGGGCCGCCGCCCTGTTTTTCGATATCCATAAACACGCCCCATGTCGGAACGCCGCGTCTGCGGATGGCATGCGCCTTTGCAAAATAAACCTCGCCAAGATCCCCTTGCTCACATGCCGCATACAGCGCCCTCGAATCCGCACGGAACCGGTTCTGGTAGCCGATTGTCAGCTTTTTGCCCGTGCGCTTCGCCGCATCCAGCATTTGCTGTGCCTCGGCGGTATTCATCGCCATCGGTTTTTCGCACATGACATGCTTGCCGGCTTCCAGCGCGGCGACCGTAATGACGGCATGCGTGCTGTTCGGGGTAAGCACATGCACCACGTCGATCGACGGATCCTTGAGCAGCTCCTTGTAATCCGTATATACCTTGGCTTCTTCCGTTCCATACTCCTTGGCCGCAAGCTCCGCACGATCCAGCTCGATGTCGCAAAACGCCGTCATTTCCGCCTTGTGCCGCTGCTTGGCCAGCGCGGGCAAATGCTTGCCCTTGGCGATCCCGCCGCATCCGATAATGCCGATTTTCAAAGTAGTCATCTGGTTCCCTCCCGGTTGGTTGTCTATCCGAAGCTGTACCTTACTGTGCCAGCAGCCGCTGGATGTTGTCGAAGCTTTCCTTGACGCTGGCCAGCTCGCCTTTTACGGTCTGATCCTGTTCCACGATGATGTATTGAACCGTTCCGAGCTCTTCCGCTTTTTTCAAAATCGACGGAATGTCCATAACGCCTGCGCCGATCTCAGTGAAATCCTCCTGGTTTGCGGCTGAGAACACCACTTCATCCGTTAAATGCCCAGAAACCTTCTCCAGCAGATTCACCGGATTGGCCGACGGGGCCAGATCCTTCTGGTGAAGAAGCCCGATCCGGCTGCCGTACTTGTCCATAAAAGCGATGGGATCCACGCCGCCGCGCAGCGCCCAGAACGTGTCAAATTCAATCTGAACCAGCTCCGGATCGGTATGCTCCAGCAGAATGTCCATAATGGTCTGGCCATCAAACTCCTGAAACTCATGAAAATGGTTATGGAAGTAAAACTGAATGCCGGCTTCTTTGGACTTGCGTCCGGACGCATTGAGCCATTTGGCCAATTCCACCGCATCCTCCCGGTCACGGAAAAAGGCGCACGGCATAACGATGCCCTTGCTTCCGATCTCCGCGTTATAGCGGATGACCGCATCCAGATCCAGATTCGGATGATAGGCCACGTGGCTCGTGACCACCTGCAGGCCCAGCTTGTCCATCATGGCCTTCAACTCCGCCGCCGTGTAGTCGACCTCGAACGTGCCGTCTTCCCGGATGTTATGAAACGCGAATTCGATGTTTTGGTATCCGATATCCGCTATGCTTTGCAGCGTCCCGGCGAAATCTTTAGCCAGCGCTTCCCGTACCGAAAACAGCTGCAGACCAACTGGAATTTGAATCATGTGAAATCACTCCTCTATAATATTTAGGCTTTGACCGACGATGTGCGCAGGTCCAAATCTTGAACAATCTGTTTATGCTCTTTATCCAGCTTATACAGCACCAGACAACCGATTTGCAGAATGGTGAGCAGGATCGGTCCAATGTAGAACAGGACGCGGATCATATCGGTCGCCTGCGGCGTAACCGCATCGGGATCATATCCGGCGAAACCAAGTGCATAAGCGACAACGGAGCCGCCGACAGCAATGCCGAACTTGGTGGCGAAGCTGTAAGCCGAATACAGCATGCCTTCGGACCGATGGCCGAACTTCCATTCATGGTAATCCACCGTATCGGCGAGCATGGAGAAGTTGGCCGGACTGTTAATGCCGATGCCTATGTTGGCAATAAAGAAAATGACGAGATACAGAAATGGCGGACTGCTTTCCAGGAAAAACAGCAATCCGTACAGCAGCACGGCGCCAGTCAAGGCCAAGATGCTGCCGTTACGCTTACCAAGCCTTCTGAGTACAAACGGGGCGAGTGCGCCTCCTACAAAGTTGGCGACATTCGCGAGTGTCAGGTACAGCGGGATCATTTCAGGCTGGCCCAGAACGTACTGAACGAAATACACCAGCACGCCGAACACGACGCCGATCCGCAGAAACATGAAGAGGGAGTTCAGAGCGATCATCACCCAAGGCTGATTGCCAAACATATGCTTAGCCGATGTGAGCGTGTTAAACTCTTTGGTTTTCTCGGCGCTCTCCGAGAACCGTTCCTTGCACTTGAGAAACACCACATAAAACATCACGACGGCGACGACCGTGAAAATGCCCATCGTAACCGGGAACCCCAAGCGGTCATTCCCGCCGCCGATCCATTTCACCAGCGGGTTGGTGAGCGCCGATACCGCGATGGCCCCAATGGCCATCCCCATGATCCGGAAGCTGCTGAGCTGGTTTTTCTCCTCCGGATCCTTGGTCATCATCGGCATCAGTGCGCCGTAAGGAAGGTTGACGCCGGAATACAGGATCCCAAGAATCAGGTAAGTCAAATAGGCGTAGATCAGCTTCCCGCCTTCCGACCAATCCGGCGTAATGAACGTTAAGACGCTGAAGATGGCGAACGGGATCGTCAAAAAGAGAATGAACGGCCGCGCCTTGCCGAACCGGCTGCTGGTCTTGTCGATCATGACCCCGATCACCGGGTCGATCACCGCGTCAAGAATTCTTGTAATCAGAAACAAGGTGCCGATGGCCGTGGCGGCCAGGCCGTATACATTCGTGTAAAAATAGAGCAGATAGCTTGTCGTCATCCCCCAGACGAAGTTGGACGCCAAGTCTCCAAAGCCGTAACTGATTTTTTCGCTTAAGGACAGCTTTCCCGCCGCTTGAGCCATGTCTCATCACCACTTTTTGTGTTTTACAATGCGGTTTCTCGGTTTCCTATCCTGATGAACATGCTTGCTTCTTTTCCCCCGGATGAATCCGGAAAATCAACCTTCCTCCGGCAAAATGTAATGCGTTACATTTTAAGGTATGAAAAAGAGATATTGGCCTTACTGGTTGGTTTTGCTAAGCGGTACCTTTGATTCGCGCGAATCCGGTTTCTAGAAATGTAACGCATTACATTTCAGCGGTTTTAAAAAAACGGCTGCTTGGTAACCGTTTCTTTAAGCGATATTGTAAGCGATTTCTATAAAGAGCGCAACCCCCATTTTTCACCTGTCAGCGGGAGCGCTTTGCCGTCGACTCCCGGATGACGATTTCATGGGGCAGCAGGATCGTCTTGTTCTCGCCCGCTTCTCCGCGCAAGCTTTGCAGGAGCGCATCCATGGCGGCACGGCCGAGATCATACTTGGGCTGGCGTACCGTCGTGATAGGCGGCCGGCTCATCAGCGATTCCACCGTATCGTCGAATCCGACGACGGCAACGTCATCCGGCACCGATTTGCCCAGCGATATCGCCCCGTTGACACAGCCGATGGCTGTAGCGTCGCTGGAGCAGAAAATGGCGGTCGGATGCTCTGCAGCTTGGAGCCATTCGACGGCAAGGTCGTACCCGTTTTGGTATTCGTAGTCACTCTCCCTGATCCACTCCTGGCGCACCTCGATCCCCGCCAATTCCAGCGCTCGCCGGTACCCCTGCTCCCGGGCGGCGGAAGAACTCTTCGCGTTTCCCCCTTTAACCATGGCAATTCGCCGGTGACCCAAAGACAGGAGGTGGGACACCGCATCATAGGCTGCCTGCTCATTGTCGACCGAAACGCTGTAAGCGTGCTGCACCTGCTCATATTCCGAGCACTGCACGATGCTGTAATCTTTCGCCAGCTGATCCAGCTCCTCCGCGCTCAAGGTGGAAGCCACAATGATGACGCCGTCGACGATTTTTTTCTTGAGCATCTGCAGCAGCTCTTCTTCCTTATCATGGTCGTCCTCGGAGGCGCAGACCAGCACCTGATATCCGTTCTTCTGAGCTACATCCTGTATTCCCTTATACACGTCCGCCATAATTGGAAAGACGAGGCTCGGAGTCAGCACCATAATCCGGCGCGTCTCCGCTCTTCTTAATTCCCTGCCGAGGGAATTGGGCTCATACTCCAGCGCTTTGATCGTTTCCATCACTTTCTTGCGCGTCGATTCCTTGACGAGGGGACTGTTGTTCAGCACCCGGGACACGGTCGCAACGGACACGCCGGCCGTCTTGGCCACGAACTGTATGGGTCTCATATAATAGGCCGCTCCTTTACTCCGTACAATTGGGTTTATCTTTCATTTTATCATAGATTTCAAGGCCAATTCCAATTCCATGGTTGGCTGAAGCTCCATATTTTCATAGAGAACGCTGTCCGCGGAATGCCCTTGATCCAGCAGGCCTGATGCCGAAATCAAACAGCTCGCCTGTGCCCAACTGACCGATTCAGCCTTTTTCAATACTGCCATGCCATGTATAATGTATGAATACGAAAACATAAGGACGGACTGCTTATGCTGCAATCGCTGAATGCCCGACTCAACCGAATCATGCCTTTGATTACGCCGGCCAGCATCGTCATCGGCGTCTTATGCGGAGGTTTGCTGTCTTCGTATACGTTCATGTCCCCCTGGCTGTTTGCTTTTATGACATTTGCCGGAAGCATCAGCTTGAGCTTCAAGGATTTTCTCAGTGTTATGAAAAGGCCGCTGCCGCTCTTCGCCTGCCTGCTCGTTTTGCATGTGATCATGCCGCTGGTCGCCCTCGGCACGGGAAGGGTTCTATTCCCGCTCGATGCTTATACGATCACCGGGCTTGTACTTGCCGCGGTCATCCCGACGGGGGTCAGCAGCTTCGTATGGGTAAGCCTGTACAAGGGACATATCGCGCTGACATTGTCCATCATCCTGGTCGACACGCTGATAGCACCTTTCGCCGTTCCGGGCATTCTGTCGCTGCTGATCGGAACGAGCGTTCATATGGACATCCTGCCGATGATCAGCAGCCTGTTCGGCATGATCGTGGTCCCTTCCCTGCTCGGCATGGCCTTGAACGAATGGAGCAAAGGCGCCATCGTTCCGGTTTGGGGACCGCGCCTTAATCCGTTCTCCAAACTGGCCATGGCGCTGGTCATTATGATCAACGGCTCCGTGGTCGCTCCTTATCTGTCCGACATCAGCCCCCGACTGGTCGGCATCGCTGCGGTCATCGTCTTTTTGGCCGCGGCCGGGTACCTGCTGAGCTTCGCGATCTCCGCCCTGATGGGCTGGAGCGAGCCGGAGCAGGTCGCCCTCGTCTTCAACGGCGGGATGCGCAACATCAGCGCGGGCGCCGTCCTGGCCGTCGCCTATTTTCCCGCACCGGTCGCCGTTCCCGTCGTTCTTGGCATGGTCTTCCAACAGATGATGGCGTCTCTGGTCGGACTCCTGCTCGGCCGCCGCACACAGCTTCGAATACGGCGGGAGGAGTCGGGGAATACCCAGACATTATAAAAAAAAACAATAAAGAAGCTCACCCTTCCGATTCGGGTGAGCTTCTTTTTATCTGGTTCACTTTTCCGCGAATAAACCGTCGGTATTTATTTTATCTATGCGGATACTAGCTCCGCAGTGCGTTACTTCAATTTGATTTTGGTTTTGATTTTGCTCCCGCAGCCGCAAATGATCGTATGCTTCAAATTTTTGATCGGCTGGTGGCACATGGGGCATACACTTGGCTGAAGCATCATGCCGGATCACCCTCCCTTTCATTTGTTCGCACGCCTCGATCCATGCGGCTGCCGCCCTTAAGGGGCAAAACCGCTGCTGCCGCTTTACGCTTGGACGGTTAAGCCCAAACCTTCGGCAACGCGGGTTCCGTAATCCGGATCCGCTTTGTAGAAATGGGAGATCTGGCGCAGCTTAATTTCCTCCAGCTCCACCGGCTTCATCGCTTCCACGATGGTCCGGATGAGGCGGGCCTTCTCTTCTTCGCTCATCAAGCGGTACAAGTCCCCGGCTTGCGTATAGTGATCATCGTGATCGTACGCCGTTTGTCCAGCATAGCCTTCAACCTCGAACGGAGTGATCCGGGCATGCGGATCTTCCTTCGGTCCGTTGAAGCTGTTAGGTTCGTAATAGACCGATCCGCCGCCGTTCGTACCCGAATTCATGTATCCGTCGCGCTGATAGTTGTTGACCGGTACCTTCGGACGGTTGATCGGCAGCTGGTTGTGGTTCGCCCCTACACGGTAACGGTGCGCATCCGCGTAGGCGAACAGGCGGCCCTGCAGCATTTTGTCCGGGGACGGTTCAACGCCGGGAACAAGGTTGCCCGGAGAGAATGTGGCCTGCTCCACTTCGGCGAAATAGTTTTCCGGATTCCGGTCAAGCACCATTTTCCCAACCTCGATTAACGGATAATCCTTCTGGGACCACGTCTTCGTCACGTCAAACGGATCGAACCGGTACGTGTTTGCGTCCTCCAGCGGCATAATCTGAACATACAGCGTCCAGGACGGATAGTCCCCTGCTTCGATCGCCTGCTGCAGGTCCTGAATATGGTAGTCGGGATTTTCACCTGCCAGCTTTGCCGCCAGATCCGGATCCAGGTTCTTCACGCCTTGGTCTGTTTTAAAATGGTACTTGATCCACACGGCTCCACCCTGCTCGTTGACCCATTTGAATGTATGGCTGCCGAAACCGTGCATATGACGCAGCGTCGCCGGAATGCCGCGGTCGCCCATCAGGTAAGTAACCTGGTGCAGCGATTCAGGAGATAAGGACCAGAAATCCCATACGGCGTTCGGATTTTTCAGGTGCGTTCTCGGATCGCGCTTTTGAGTATGGATAAAATCCGGGAATTTGATCGCGTCGCGAATGAAAAAAATCGGCGTGTTGTTGCCGACGATATCGTAATTGCCTTCTTCAGTGTAGAACTTTACAGCAAATCCGCGCGGGTCGCGGACGGTGTCTGCGGAGCCCAGTTCTCCCGCAACGGTCGAAAACCGGATAAAGAGGTCGGTTCGCTTGCCCTTGTCATGAAACAGCTTCGCTTTGGTATATTTAGACATGTCGTTGGTCACTTCGAAATAACCGTGTGCTCCGGCACCTTTCGCATGAACGACACGCTCAGGAACTCTCTCGCGATTAAAGTGGGCTAATTTCTCCAGCAGGTGAACATCTTGAATCAGGGTAGGACCGCGATGTCCGGCCGTAATGGAATTTTGGTTATCCCCAACCGGGGCTCCCCAGCTCGTTGTCAGTTTATTGGAATCGGAATGATTTGTACTCATTAGCTCTCCACCTTCTTCGTAAAATGATCATCAGAAACCTCATAAACAAATGATAACACTTATCAATTTAAAGTCAATATTTATTTAGAATAATTATAAATAAGAATTTTAAAACCGTTTGAACCATTGGTCCGTCTGTACCACAGAGACAAGGAAAGGAGGGCTGCCCGCTGGGCTCTCACGCAGAAATGAAAAAGGTCAGCATGGGACAAGCCGGAGTAGAAACCGATGTTTATGACGCCATCATGGAGCACCGGGAAACGCTGCTGAACATCGCTTACAGCTATTTGCGCAATCGTCATGATGCCCTGGAGGCGCTGCAGGAAATGACGTGCAGGGCATGGGTCAAACGCTCGACGCTGAAAGACGGCAGGGCGCTGAAGGCTTGGCTCATCCGCATACTCATTTATGTATGCATCGATGAACAGCGGCGCAGGAAGCGGACCGTTCCTACCGTGGATGCGCAGCTTGAGGAGATTAGCCAGCCTCATGATGCATTCAAAGCATTCAACCACGATAAGGTCGCCATGGGTCCCTTGCTGGAAAAGGTGAAGCCGAAATACCGCCATGTGCTGATCCTGAAATACTACAACGACCTGACGCTCACGGAAATCGCCGCGATTCTCGGCAAACCGGAAGGCACGGTCAAAACGTGGCAGCATAAGGGGCTTGGCCAGCTCCGCAAATGGATGAAGAATCGGAGGGATTGGGAATGAACACGAACCCTGAAGAACAAGCCCTGCTTGCCGACGCGGCGCAGCTCCGGCGGCAAAGGATGCAAATCGGCGATACGGAAGCTACCGAGGCGATCCGGCGCGGATTCGCGAATAGATCGGCTTCGCGGAAGCGGCGTTTGCTGCCCTATGCCGTCGCTGCAGTGGTGCTGGCCGTGCTGCTCGGCGCCGGATGGTGGCAGGGCGGCCCGATCGGCATTCCTGCACCGCATACGGCGAAGGATATGAGTTGGGGCGCATTGGAAAGGTACAGGGCCCTATCCGCCAAAGACGTGGACCATGCGACACTCGAATCCGCAGTACGCAACAATTACATCCAAATCGTCAACAAGTCGGTTTCCTCCGGTCCTTACCGAATTACCCTCGACGCCGTCACGGCAGACGAGAACAAGATGCTGCTGCTTTACACGGCCACAGCCGAGTCCAGCCATGAAATCAAAGCGGTGAACAGCGTCAAAGTGACCGATTTGAATTCAGGCAGGCCTCTGAATGCTGAGCTGCAGATCAGCAATGGAGACGTACACAGCTTCTCCGCTCTGAGCACGGTGATGCTTGACCGAAGCCAGCCTTTTCCGAGCCGCATCGAGGTTGATTTTCAGGTGACCTCCGTAAATCCCGGGAAGCTTGGCGACCCGAAAACCAGAGCGGCCGCTGCGGACTTCCTTTATTCCGACCGTATGAAAATTAAAGTTGATTTAGAACCAAAATTTGAAAAGACGCCGACCGTTGTGATGCAGCCCGATCGTTCTATCAGCATCGATGGCCATAAGGTTGTTCTCTCCAAGGTGGAAATGTCTCCGTTGTTGACGCGCGCCACCTTCGTGATCGATAACGACAGCGAGTTGGATTTCAAAACAAAGCAATCCATCTGGGATAAGCTCCGTTACATGACCATCGTCTCCACTAACAGAAATGGAAGGGCTGTGCAGCTGAGTCCGGTAGCCGGAAACGGGACCGACGAAGGCTTCCAGCAAATATTCAGCAGCAGCATGCTCGACAAGCCCCGCTCGCTTGTGCTGAAGATGTACCTCGAGTCGGATGACGCGGGCGTCCCTATACCTCTAAAGGATCTGCCCGTCGTTGAACTGAAAAAAACCGCGATCGTATCGCGGTTTTTTAATCTTCCTTATGTTCCGGCTCGGCCATCGGGATCTTCATCTACTCAACGCCTGACCAAACCTGACGTGAAGAAACGACGGTTTCTCCAGACTGAATCGCCTGCTGTATGAGCATGCCCAAATAATGATCCTGCGAAGCATCGGAGAGACTGTAGAAACTGGGCCCGCCCGCAGCGTAGACAGCCATTTGCTGCAGGCAGCAGGCAATCGCGATTTCATCGTCGTACAGCCTTGCAGGGGCAAACGGATTGTTATACACCCACCGTTCTCCCGCCATGATCCCCTCCAGAAAGTACCCTTCCTGATTCTCGAGCTCACCCTTATTGATTCGCTTGAAGTTCAAATAAAGCGGCGTACGGAAGTCCTTCAGGACCGTCAGCCGGTCATCGAATATTTCGCCCCGTCCCCCCCGAACCGACAGGTGGTTCGAGCGGATCCAGGAACGATGCTGGTCCGCGGTGAAATCGTAGATCCCGAGCTTGCCGCCGAAATCCAGCCAGGCCAAATCTCGCCGGGACGTCACGATCTGTTCTTCCGGCGGTGGTCCGCTCCGGGTAGGTCCTGCCACCCAGTCGGACTCAAACCGCATTGCCCGAACGCGGACGTCTTCAAATCCAATACCGAGCATCTTCCGAAGCAGGGCGGCTCCGTGGTAAAAGTGTGAAATCGATACGGTTGCCTGGGTTACGTTCCCGAGCAGCCCTTCCCGAATGATGGCCATTCTAGCTTGATTCATCGGATGGAACGGATACTGCTCGGCGACCTGCACCCGCGCACCACGGCGTGTCAGCTGGTCATGCAGCCTGATCAGCCCGTCCAAATCAGGTGCAGGAGGCGTTTCCGCCAATGCGGGAATGCCATGGTCCGCAAGCTGAATCAAATACTCCGCGCAAG
Source organism: Paenibacillus sp. SSG-1 (assembly GCF_002224835.1). NCBI lineage: Bacteria > Bacillati > Bacillota > Bacilli > Caryophanales > Paenibacillaceae > Paenibacillus > Paenibacillus sp. SSG-1. Next base: position 1,074,523 of record NZ_MBRK01000001.1, on the reverse strand, counting down.
CCGATGCGCTGACCGACACGACCATGAAATCCGGCTGCGGGCCGGTCAACAGCTGTTCAAGCGTCCTGTATGCGGCCACCTGCCACTGGCGCTCCATCACCTGGCCTTTGGCTGCGTCCCGGACCACCATTCCCGTGACCTGGAATTTCTCTGGAAGCGCTTGCGCAATTCTTAAAAAATATTGGGCCCGAAATCCACCACCGCCGATAATGCCGAAAGTTGCAGGCCTTCCCATAACAACACCTCCTTTTTATTGAGAGCAGCCCGAAGGCGGCAGTACCATGAGCGACAGCCATGAACGAATCGCGGATATCGCCCGCTTCTCCCTTGGATAATAACTACCTTAGCACCGGCCCTGATCATTGACAATCCGCCGATAGTCAGAAGAAAGAACCGGCCGTTGGCCGGTTCTTTCCCGATGAGGATGGAACCATTTTTTCTATGATTGATTTATTCCGCCTGATACCGATCATAAGCCGCCTGATACACGGACATGTACTGGTCCAGTCCCATTTTCTTTAAGTTATTTACGTACCCGTCCCACTGATCGAAAGACGCGGAGCCGTTAATGAACTTTGCTTCCATTTCCGCGGTGTAATCCTCAATGTCCTTGCCGATGGAAGACATGACCTCCGTCTCCTCCGGCGTATAGTTAAAGTTATACAGGATGTTCTTCACCGCGTAAGGCTTGGCTTTTTCGGCCGCGGCCATGGAATTCGGGAGCGTCTCCGACCCCTTGAAATACTTCTCCGTCACGAAGCCGGGATAGCTTCCACCCAGCCAGGTGAAGTATTTGGCCAATGCCTGGTCCTGCGTCAGCCCGTCCGGATTGTTCGTAATCTCGTCCACGTATTTCAAACTGCCGCTCGCATCGCTGGTATACGTCTCCCCTTCCTTGCCCATGAAATACAGCTTGGCGCCTTCATCGCTGTAGAAGTAATCCATCCAGTGGATCGTAGCTTCCGGATACGGATCTTTATTGGTAATGGCAAAAGCGCCGACATGCACCATCGGAACTTTGACATGGGCATACAGCTGGTCGCCATGCGGCCCTTTCAAGGCTCCGAGTCCCGTAAATTCCTTGCGCCCCATCACGGTTTCAGGGTTCGGCACGACTGTTGAACCAAGCAGGCCGGCTTGGCCCTTGGCGTTCAAGGCGCTGCCTTCGATCGTAAATATTTCGGGATCGATCAGCCCCTCCTTATAGAGCTTGCTTATGAACTGCAGCACCTCTTTGTACTGCGGCAGGCTTTTGATAAAGCGAAGCTTGCCAGTCCCAGGGTCCACATCCACCAGCTTATGCCCGAGGCCGCTGGTGCCAAGCCCCCAGGCCCCTTTCATGTGGTCGATCAGGACGGTCACGCCACCGGCGCTGAACGGAATCTCGTCATGCTTGCCGTTCCCGTTCAGGTCCGTCGCCTTGACCGCCTGCAGGTACTTGTAAAATTCCTCGGTCGTCTGTGGTTCCTCCATCCCCAGCTTCTTTAGCCAATCCTGGTTGATCCACAGCGGCGTGCCGATCAGCATGGAGAGAAGATCCGGGTCATAGAAGGACGGAAGCGAATAAATGTTGCCGTCCGGCATCGTCAGCCCTTTGCGGATGTCCGGATATTTCTCCATCAGCTTTTTGAAGTTGGGCGCGTACTTGTCGATCAGGTCATTTAACGGAATGAAGACGCCCTGCTGCCCGTACCGGGCGAGCTCAGCCGATCCGACGCGCGCTGAATAAAAGACGTCCGGATAATCGCCTCCCGCCAGCGCCAGGTTCCTTTTCTCGGTCAGCGTTTCAAACGGCACCAGATTGAACTTCACCTGGATATTCGACATTTGGCTGTACGTTTTCCAAATCAGCGTATCTTCAAATTTGCTGCCGTTGGTCGGCGACTTGCCTGTGAAAAAGGTCAGCTCAATCGGTTCTTTCACGATCGGCATGCCCGTTTCGTTCAGATTTTCCACCTTGTCGGTCTTGTTCTCCGCTTCGCCTTCCGACGCACTGCCGCTGCATCCGCTCAGCAAACCCGCAGCCATCACGAGCGACAGCGTGAGCGGTCCCCATTTGCCCCTCATCTTACGAAGCCGTTGTTGCTTTCCCATACTCCATCTCCTCCGTTAACGTTTAGATTTGAACCTGATCAGCCTTTAATCGCACCAACCATGACACCTTTGACGAAATACTTTTGCAGAAAAGGGTAAAGAATGAGCATCGGCAGATTCGTGACAATAACCGCCGCATATTTGATCGCCTCGGCATCCATCAGACTGCGGGCCAGTGTATCATCGCTGATATCGACCATCTCCTGCATCTGGTTCTGTACCAGAATCTCGCGCAGAAACAGCTGCATCGGATACAAATCCCGGTCCGACAAATAGAGCAGTGCGCTGAAGTAAGCATTCCAATGTCCGACCGCGTAGAACAGCACCATGACCGCGAGTACCGGTCCCGACAGGGGCAGTACGACTTTGAGCAAAATTTTAATATTGGAGCATCCATCTATGAAGGCCGCTTCTTGAACTTCCTTGGGGATGGAGGATTGAAAAAACGTGCGCATGATCAGAATGTTCCATACCGAGACGGCGGACGGAATAATCATGGCCCAGAACGTATTGAGCAGCCCGAGGCTTTTGATCAGCAGGTATGTCGGAATCATGCCGCCGCCAAAAAACATCGTAAACACGATCAGGAACGTAAAGAAGTGCCTGCCTTTAAAGTCCGTGCGGGACAGCGGGTAAGCCCCCGCCACGGTCATCACCACATTGAGCGCGGTTCCGGCAACTGTGTACATAACCGTGTTCATAAAGCCACGGAGCAGCTCTTTGTTCCCAAACAGGCGTTCATAACCAACGAGCGAGAACCCTTTGGGCCACAGCCAGACCTCTCCCCGGATCACCGACCCGGGATGGCTGACCGATGCGATCAGCACAAAGAACAGCGGATACAGAACGATCAGGGTGACGACCCCCAACAGAACGTAGATGCCTATGCCCGTGATCCGTTCGGACCTGGTCTCCAGCATGGATGACCCTCCTTCCGTTGTCTAGTCAAGATTACCATAGACTGCTTCCGCCCATTTTGCGCGCGATCCGGTTTACGGTCAGGAGCAGCACGAAATTGACGACGGCATTGAACAGACCCACGGCGGCGGAATAGCTGTACTGCGCCCCCAAAATGCCGCTGCGGTATACGTTGGTGGCAATGACATCCGACGCTTCCATATTGAGCGAATTTTGCATCAGGAACACCTTTTCAAAACCGACGCCCAAAATCGATCCGATGTTCAAAATGAGCAGAACGACGATCGTCGGCGCGATGCCCGGCAAATTGATGTGCCACATCCGTTTGAGCCTGCCGGCACCATCCACCTTGGCCGCTTCATGAAGCTGCGGGTCAATCCCGGACAAGGCGGCCAAATAAATGATCGAGCTCCAGCCCATGCTCTGCCACACGCCTGACCAGACATAGATACTCTTGAACCATGACGGCTCGGTCAGAAAAGCAACCGGCTGTCCGCCAAGCCATACGATAACCGCATTGACGAGCCCGCTGACCGGAGACAGAAACATCATCAGCATGCCGACCACAACCACAGTCGATAAAAAATGCGGGGCATAAGTCACCGTCTGGACGAATCGCCGGAACTTGGATGAACGCACCTCATGCAGCAGGAGCGCCAGCACGATCGGAACCGGAAAACCCGCGATCAACTCATACACCCCGATGCCAAGCGTGTTCCACAGAATGCGCGCAAAATAAAAGCTGTCAAAAAAGCGTTCGATATGCTTGAGTCCGACCCAAGGACTCCCCGTGATGCCTTTCGAGGCGATGTAATCCTTGAATGCGATCTGCACGCCGTACATGGGAATATAGTGGAAGACGATAAAGTAACCCAGAACCGGGGCAATCAACAGATACAGCTGCCAATTCCGGAGCCATGCCGCCGCCCGGCTGCTCCCTCGTCCATTATTCTCGTACATGCTGCCGCCCTTGCCGGCCATCTTGTTCACCGCCGTTTGGCTGTCCACAACGAATTTCCCTCCCCTTTGATCTTCTGTGCAAGATTCATGCCCCAAGCTGGACGCTATCTGACACGAATGCATCATGACACAGCTTTGGCGCACGCCGCTATGGACAATTTTCAAGATGCTTACCCATATCTCATCTCTTCTAACTTGCAGTCCGGAAATCATGAATAATCAAACTAAATCATAAAATTTGCATATACAATTTTTACGTTCTCTTAACATCCGCGTCCAATCGACTTAATAGTGAGCCGTTACATTAATGGGATAGGCATCCGTGCCAAAATGGTTTGAAGGGAGCTTAAGCGGTGATGATTAGCTGGATCAAGGAACGCAGGCGCTCGCTGTTCGTCCAGATTTTCGTTAGTTTTCTTGCGCTGATCCTGCTGTTTGGCGGGGTTTATACGGCCATTTACCATATGTTTAAAGGAACGCTTCAGGAAGAAATCATCCAGTCGAACCAGAGTGATCTGCACGATGCGGCGGGCCGCTTCACCAATCAGCTCCAGCGTCTGCAGGTGCTGCTGTACGATCTGTACAACCAGGAGGACTTGATCGGCTTTAACAGCCAGCTTCACAGCGCCGAGAGCCAAAACGTCGATTATCTCAAAGCCCGAAGCGTGATTCTCCAAATGAGAAGGGATGTATATAACCCCCTCTTTTACCTGGAAGACGTTGTTATTTATTTTGACGAAAAAGATTTTGCCCTCAGCAAATCCGGAAGCAGCAGCGCTTCTTACCTGTTCAGCCATCTCTATGCCAGCTCCGCGTACCCGCAGCATTTCTGGCAGGCCGCCTCCGATCCGTCTGATCCGCAGACGTTCCGGCTGCTGCCGGCGTCGCCGTTTCACGTCAATGTCACGGTGCCGGATGCCAAGCAGCTGCTGCCTTACGTGTACCAGCCGCCTGGCGGACGATATCAGGTGATCGCATTGATCGACATTGAAAAAGCGGCCAGTTCATTTTTCGGCAACACCCAGAACCGGACGATAGGAATCATGGACACGGAGGGAAACCTGCTGTATCAGCATGGAAAACTCAGCATGGATACGCTGCCTGAATTCAAGCTGGGACAGCTTCAGATGCTCATTGACGATACCTATTATTTCAAAACATCGCCGGACCAAGGGCTGACTTATATTACGGCCGTACCCTACAGGCATGTCTCCTCGCAGTTCAGCCGGGTGACAGGAACCGTCCTGGTCATCTTCATGCTGACGCTCGCCGTTTCTGTAGGCGTTTCCATCCTCCTCAGCCGCAAGCTGCATACGCCCGTCAAGCGCATGCTGTCCGCCATGCTGGACCATAAACCCTTTGATGCAGCCCCTGCACCCTTGCGGAAGGGCACGGTGGAATATGATCTGATCGCGGAGAGGATCCACGAGCTGCAGCGGGACAAAAACGAGATCCGGGCCAAGCTCCAACAGCAGCGATCCGTACTGACCAGCTATTCGTATATCAGCCGCCTTAAAAACATCAACACGGATATTAACGAATGGAAGGACTTCCTGACGGCGGACGAACGCTATGTCGTGGTGCTGTATCACATCCGGTTCCGCTTGTCCCATACGGCAGATTTGCCTGTGCACGCCGATACAGCCGTCAGGCATCTGCTGGACCATATTCATATCCTGACGACCGGGCAGTTCGAGGGCTCCCATACGTTCCAGCTGGAGAAAAATGAAATTATATCTATTATGAAGGGAGCATCCTCAAGCTCGACTTATCCCTTTCTGGAAGAGATCCGCAGCATGCTGGAGGCGGAGAAGGACCAGATTCTGGTCAGCATTGCTGTCAGCGGCGATATCCACCAGGTCTCGGAGTTCAGCCGGGCTTACCATGAGCTGCGGTCGTGGACGGCCCAGGCCAAATTGGTCGAGGAGGCCCAGCTGATTACCGGCAGCCGCTCCCTTCCCGCTTCCGTATCCCTAAGCCCTGCTCAGGAGCGCGAATTCACCGCTTCCCTGCAATCGGGCCAGGACGCCCGCTGCCTGCAGCTGATCGACCAGGCGCTGGACTTCATGCTGCGCAAGGAAGCCGGCATCGGCCAATTCCGTTTCTTCTCCGATTCCATCGCCTCGCGGGTAATCTACTTCGTGGAAGCCGCCCAGGTGGAACCAACGAAGATTCAGTCGCTGAAGCAGTGGACCCGCGGGCTGCAGGACTGCCAGTGCGTCACCGATTACCGACAAGTCTTCCGCCAGCTGCTCGAAGCAGCCTGCTCCCTGCTGCGTTCCAAGTGGGATGCGCGGGAAGAGCCGCTGATCTCCAGGCTGCTGAAGGTCATGCAGACCCAGTACGCAGAGGATTTGTCCCTGGATTACCTGTCGGCCAAATTCAATCTGACGAGCACCTATTTATCCGCCTATATCAAAGACAAGACCGGCTTGAATTTCAGCGACCATATGCAGGGCATCCGGATGGAAAAGGCGCGCGAACTGCTCGCCTGCACCAGCCTGACTGTCAATGAAATCAGCCAGCAGGTCGGGTACCTCAATATCACCTCTTTCAACCGGACCTTTAAAAAGGTGACCGGCATCACGCCGGGTGCCTACCGCAAAAGGCATTGGCTTCAGAGCACCAGCCAAAGCGGTTAGCGGAACCTGGATGTGGCGCTCCGCTCTTTTCGCATGTTGACCCAACACAAAAACAGCCATTTGCCGGTTACATACAGGCAAATGGCTGTTTTTTGCTTGAAGCTATATCTCGAACAACATACATCCCATGATCAGGTTCGCCGCCATGCTCAACAATTCCAGTCCCCATAACATGACAAGATCCGCCTTAGGTTAATTTTGCTAATCATATTCCTAAAGCAAAGCGGTCGCAGTGTCACGTCATAAACAAGGCACTCTGTATAATTCTTCTAAAATATCCCATTATAAGAAGGAAAGATTGCCAAAGCAGGAGGATGAGGATCATGAAACCCCAAATTTCGTTCGTTCAATCGGTCATGATCTTGATGCTCAGCACGGGGCTGATGAACCATGTCATCATTATCCCGGTCCTGCTGGATGCCGCTGATCGGGACGCCTGGATGTCTGTAATTGTTGCGGCGGCATGCTCGCTGGCGTGGATTGTCATCCTGCACTTAGGAATCAGCAAAATCGGCAAGCGTCCGATATTTGACATCGTCTCAAAGGCTTACCATCCTCTTGTAGGGCGCCTGCTGGCCGGAGCGGCAGCGATCTATCTCTTTGCAATATGTACGATTACGACCCGGGACACTGTTTACTGGATCCACCAGACCTTTTCTCCTGAAACACCGATTCTGGTGTTTGCCTTGATCTTTCTTTTCATATCGGTGGTCAACGCGTACCTTGGTATCCAATCGATCGCTAATACGTCCAGCATCCTGCTGCCCATTGTCATCCTGCTCGGCTTTTTCGTCATGTTTTCGAACACTATGCATAAAGACTACTCCTTGCTTAAACCGCTTCTCGCCCATGGCATGCAGCCCGTCTGGAGCGGCGTGATCTATGTGGGGGCCGGCTTCGCGGAAGTGATCATGCTGTTCTTCATGCATCATCACATCAAAACCCGCCTGTCGTATCTATCCTTTATGATCATCATACTTCTGCTGGCGGGTCTCACTATGGGGCCGCTTATCGGTGCCATCACGGAATTCGGGACGGACGAAGCGGCCAAGCTGAGGTTTCCGGCTTACGAGGAATGGAGGCTGCTGACGATCGGCCGCTACATCGAGCATCTGGATTTTTTCAGCGTGTACCAATGGTTCAGCGGCGCGTTCATCCGGATATCCCTCTCCATGTTTCTCATTCTGGATGTATTCCGGATTCAGAGCAAAAAGGGAAAAGCCTGGATGCTTGGCTTCCTTTACGCGGTCATCACCTTCATCTCAACCATGCCGATCAGCGATCAGGCATTTTTACGAATAATGACAAACTATTTGCTCCCTATATCGCTGTGGGGAGTGCTGGCGTTATCCGTTATTATGACTGGACTGCTCCTGCTGGCTCAGCGAAGGGGGAAAGCGGCGTCATGATGAGAAAAAGCAGCCGGAACGGTTCAGCGATCGATGCTGTGGTCACCCGCTTATTCGATGCGAGCGCGGATATTAAGAACGTGACCCTTCCCCTTTCAAACACAGATTACAGCGTTCAGCTGCTGTACTGCCAAGGGTTGTGCGACATCAACAAAGTGGAGCAGGATATCATCCCTGAACTGAAGGGCATCTCTGAAGATGTTTTTCAGTCGGACCAAATGAACCTGCAGCAGAAAGTTCCGTTTCACATGCAGGCCCTGCCTGAAAAAAACCGGGAAAATGCCATCAAGGAAACCGTGCTGAACGGAAATCTTCTGCTCCTATTCAAACCTACTTATCAGATTTACTCGGTGACTGTAGCCGATCCGCCCTTACGGCAGCCGGAGGAGCCTAATACAGAGGTGTCGACCCGCGGACCGCGGGACGGATTTGTCGAAGATGCATACACCAATCTGGCCTTGATTCGAAGAAGGCTCAAGACTGAGATGCTGGCGGTTGAAGCATTCACGATCGGATCCGAAACGTCGACCGAGGTATTTCTGATGTACCATAAGGGTGAAATTCAGAAGAACGTACTTGATGAAATTCGCTCCAGGCTTACGCACGTACGTACCAAGGGCCTGATCAGCAATACGCAGCTGGAAGAAACGTTGACAGGCTTTTCCTTTTTTCCGCTAATGTCCTATACGGGCCGGCCGGACTACGCCGTTAACGCATTGCTTCATGGCAAATTCGTACTAGTGATGAATGGTTCGCCGACGGTGGTCTTTGCCCCCGTGACCTTTAATCTTCTGCTTAACACGTCGGAAGACGCACATTACGTCAATGTCTTCGTGGCCTTCACCAGGTTACTGAGGATAAGCGGGGTCATGCTGTCGCTTTTTTTGCCGGGCTTCTGGACGGCGATTACGACATACCACCAGGATCAGATCCCCTTCACCCTGCTGGCGACCATCGTCAACTCCAGGCAAGGCGTGCCGCTCCCGGTCCCATTGGAGGCCGTGGTGAGCCTGCTGCTCTTTGAGATTTTCAGGGAGGCGGGGATGAGACTGCCTTCATCCTTCGGACAGACCCTGTCGGTCGTCGGCGGGTTGATTATTGGCCAGGCGGCCATCAGCGCAGGGATCGCGGCACCGGGGACCATCGTCGTTACGGCGATTTCAGTCGTCTCCACCTTTACGCTGGTGAACCAGTCCTTGGTCACGGTGGTCAGCCTGCTAAGGCTTGTGATTCTGCTGATCAGCGGGTTTCTCGGACTGTTCGGCACGCTGTCGAGTCTGATGGCGCTCATACTGTTCCTGGTCAATCTTCGATCCTTTGGCACCCCTTATTTGGCCCCTCTATCCCCACCGCAATTTAAGGAATGGTTTAAGGTCCTTTTCCGCATGCCTTGGGGCAAAGGAAAATTCACCGACCAATCCGGAAACAAAGGATGAGTAGAGGCATGAGAACGATAAGATGCATTTTAACTGTGATCCTGCTCTCCACGCTGCTGACCGGCTGCTGGGGAACGAGGGAAATCGATCATATGATCTATGTAAATACACTAGGCGTAGATTATGTCAAAGACAAAGTCGTCGTGTACATCCAAATGGTCAACTTTGGAGGGATTGCCAAAAAAGAATCGGGGCAGTCCCAACAGCAGAAGACCTATGTCGGGAAAGCTGAAGGCGATGCGTTCGACGCCGCGGTATTCAATCTGTACGAATCGAGTCCGCAGCGAATTGTCTGGAGCAACGTGAAGTCGGTTGTCTTTACCGAGAATGCATTAAAGCACGGACTGATCGATCAGGTTTTTGACGTATGGGACCGGTATTACGAGTTTCGTTATACCGTATGGGCAATGGCCACCAGGGAACCCTTGGAGCGGGTGCTCAATGCGACGTCAACCAGCGAACTGTCCGCCATATACTCGCAGCTGAACAGCCCGATGCGGTCTTATGAACAAAGCTCCATCGTCGCCCCGCTGTATATGTACAAATTCATTTGGAAATGGAAAGAAAAAGGTGAAACGGTCCATCTGCCTTACCTGGAAACCGTATCGGGTTGGACCGACAACCAGAAGCCGTCCCCTAACAACAGCATGGCCGGCGTATGCTTTCTGGATCATCAGAAGTTCCGGAGCTGTCTTCCGGCCCAAGATATCCTGGGTCTCCGCTGGACGGAGAAAAAAACGATAAGAACGCCCCTGATCATCAAGGAAAAAAAGAAAATCAAAGCCGTCATAGTCATGAACAACATCAAATCTTCGATCCGGCCACGTACCGTCAATGGGAAACCTGTCTTCGATTTCAAGGTTTCCATGCAGGGTACGCTTCCGCAGCTGAGCACAAGCCTTCATCGACAACAGCTTGAGCTGCAGGCTGCCAAAGAAGTCAAAAATCAGATCATGGACACGTATGTAAAGGGGTTGGAGAAGGACATTGACGTGTACAGCCTGTCGGCAAAGCTGTACCGCAGCATGCCCAAGGAATGGCAGGAACTAAGCAACAAAGGACAATTAAAGCTGGATCGGGGCAGCATTGGTATCATTACCGTCAAGGTGAATCTGATCAGCGGCGGTATTTCCAAAATGCGATGATGCACCATCCCTATGACTGCATCGAGGGGTATTTTTCGCGGATGAAGTCAAGGAAAGTTTCCGATACCGGGGTAAGCGGCCTGTCTTTTTTCCATACTACACCGATCGGAAGCTTGCATGCCGGGTCATCGACCTTCACCCAGTGCAAATGATGATTTTGAACACCTATCGTCTTCGGCAGCAAGGCAACTCCAAAACCCGCAGAAACGAGCCCGGCCACCGTATCCAATTCGTCCGCTTCAAATACGGTGTTCGGGCGAATCTGTTTTTTTTCGAACAATTGGTTGATGGTGAAATTTAACCCGCAGGACGTCTTTAAACCGACAAAAGGCTCATCCTGCAGCTCCTCCAGACTGATTTGGCTTTTGCTGCTCCACCGATGATGCTGCGGAAGGGCCAGAAATAATTCGGGCATGCCGAGCAAATGCCAGTTGAACTTGTCATCCAGCAGCTCGGGCGTGGAAAGGCCGAAATCGCATTCGTGATTGGAGATGAGCGTAAGCAATTGTTGATTGGAGCTCTCATGAAGCTCAAAACGGATATCGGTATAACGCTCCCGGAAGGAGCCGAGCAGGCTGGGGATCAGCTGAGCTCCGAGCGTATGCAGGAAGCTAAGGGAAATCACACCCGCCTCGGGATTGATTTGGTTCGCGATCTCCTGTTTGGCTTGCTCAATTTCACGAAAAGCATGTTCGGCCCGTTCTAGAAAAAGGCGTCCGAACCGGTTCAGGACCAGATTACGCCCGCTCCGTTCGAACAAAGCCACGCCAAGCTCCCTCTCCAAGCCTGCGATGGAACGGCTCAAGGCAGGCTGGGACAGGGATAACTGCTGTGCCGCCTTCGTCATATGCTGCAGCTTTGCCACCGCAATAAAATACTCAATCTGCTGCCACTCGATTTTCATCCCCTCCTCATCCATTACATTTATGCATGATTTATATACGAATTATAAATTAGACGAAATGAACGAACAAGGATACGATTCTAACTATAAGGAGGGATCGCAGATGACGTTCGATAAGCAGATGCTAAACCACTTGCGGCAGCCCGTGTCTTTTAAGGTAACTGGAGGCGGCGGCGTTAAGCTCCATGTCGAGGAATCGGGCAATGTCCATGGCCGCCCGCTGCTGTTCCTGCACGGCGGATCGCAGTGCAGCTTGTGTTGGAAGAAGCAGATTCATTCGGAGCTTGCCCTGGACTACCGCCTGGTAACGATGGATTTTCGCGGACACGGTCAATCGGATAAACCGGCGCAAGGGTATGCCGACGGACGGCTGTGGGCGGAGGATATTCATGCCGTCATTCGGGAGCTGGGATTGATTCAACCGGTATTGGTCGGCTGGTCATTCGCGGGAATCCCCCTTCTCGACTATATCCGGGAGTATGGGGAGAACGAGATTGGAGGAGTCCTGTTTGCGGGTGCCTTAACCCGGCTTGGCAAGGAAGCTTTGACCGCGGATATGGGAAGCGACACGCTGAACATGTCGGCGAGCCTCTTCTCTGACGAACCGATGGTTCGGATTAACTCGTTGGATCAATGGCTGGAGCAAAGCGTGTTTTATCACACTTTGACCCGCGAGGAGCACTATCTCTTTCTCGGATCCAATGTGGTCGTTCCGGCATTCGTGCATCAAGGAATCTTTAACAGGCAGATCACGAACGACGATGTATTGTCGTCGATGACGAAGCCCGTTCGGATCACGCACGGAGCCCAGGATTGCACCGTGAAGCTGGAGGCCAGTCGGCGAACCGCTGAAATCATCCCCCATTCCAGGGTATCCCTGTATGAAGAAGCAGGGCATGCGGTCTTTTGGGATCAGCCGGAGCGCTTTAATCTGGAACTCAAAGAGTTTGTTGATTCGATCGGACCGAGCTGAATCCGACACGCTGCATCCATGCTTAGAGCTTAATTTTCTGCAAATCATCCATCATTATTTAAGAGAGGCGGCATCCAAATGAACACTTATCAAGCATTAACAGTAGATTGGAAAGGGGAAGAACTGAAGCCGGAAGTACGGGGCTATTCACTGGACGATCTGCCGGAAGGGGACGTAACGATCCGTGTTGCATACTCAGGCGTGAATTATAAAGACGGGCTGGCCAGCATCCCTGGAGGCCATATCGTGAACAGTTACCCGCATATTCCGGGAATTGACTTAGCCGGAACCGTCGTCGCTTCGTCTGACCCGGCATTCTGTGAGGGAGACGAAGTCCTCGTTACAGGATACGGATTGGGCGTATCCCATCCGGGAGGCTTCAGCCAAATAACGCGGGTCCCCGCTGCTTGGGTCGTCCCCCTGCCGCCGGGTATGTCAGCGAAGGCAGCGATGGCGGTCGGCACCGCCGGGTTCACCGCTGCCTTATCCATTCACCGGATGGAGGAGAACGGACTGGCTTCCGGCCAAGGCCCCGTGCTCGTGACCGGTGCCACCGGCGGCGTGGGAAGCTGGGCCGTCGCCATGCTGGCGCGGTCGGGTTATGACGTGACGGCCAGCTCCCGCAAAAGCGCTGAAGCCGATTATTTAAAAAAACTAGGCGCCGCCGAATGCATCTCGCCCCAGGAGCTGGAATTGCCTGAAGGACGCGCCCTTCAGCAGGAGCGATGGGCCGGTGCGGTCGATCCGGTAGGCGGGGCTCTTCTGCCTCATGTCCTAAGATCGGTCCGTTACGGAGGCTCTGTCGCAGTCAGCGGTTTTACCGGAGGAATGGACTTCGCTTCATCAGTGCTTCCGTTTATTTTACGCGGCGTTAATCTGCTCGGCATTGACTCGGTGCAGTGCCCTATGGAGCTCCGGCGCAAGGTATGGGGACGGATCGCGGCCGAGTGGCTGCCGGAAGAAGACATGCTCGATTCCGTCGTTCACGAGATTGCGCTGTCCGATCTGCCGGACGCGTTGACTCAAATTCTTCAAGGCCGTATGCGGGGCCGGGCCATCGTGAACCTCACTTGAGCAGCATGTCATGGTAAAGCGTGAGACGTGTACTGGAAGGCTGGTCGCTGTTAACGGCCAATCCGGTCACGTCTTTTCAATGGTCAGGAGTTAAATCATTTATCATATAATTGAGCAGTTCTGCGTACTCGATCGGCGATCTCTGCCCTTATGTGTTCAGGTTCCAATACGAGAACATTCGGCCCAAAACTTAGAATCGTATCATATAGCCAACTATCCTCCAGAAACTCCCCTTTAACTTGAAGCGAGCCGTCAGGTAAATGGGTGATCGATTCCGCTTGGAAGTAGTCCTGTACTCTCGTTCTTACCTGCGGCTGAAAATGTAACTCCAAATGAGTAACCGGACCGCGATCGTTCCATAAATCCTCGAAGTCCTCGATCGTTTTATCTCGGCGAACAAAGCTCTCTAAGGCAATCCGCAGGTTGTTTATTCGGGATAATCGAAAGATTCGATAATTGTTTCGAGTCGTACAATACCCGTACACGTACCAATGATAACCTTTCAATGCTATCGTCATCGGTTCTATTTTGCGAGCATGATATTCGCCAATCGTGTTTGGGTAATCAAATTCAACCATCAGGTTATCCTTAATGGCACCGCGCAATTGTTCTATAATGTCTTGTTCCGATCGTCCGTGCCCCCATGGATTAAAGTCTACGATCATTTTCTGCTTATGCTCCTGCATTTGATCCCGTTCCGCTTTTACGATAAGAGCTTGTACCTTATCCATTAACAGTTGGATCTTCTGATCATCCAGTGAGGAGAGCATCCCGTTCAGGGCTGTCTCAATCACGAACAGTTCTTCAAAAGTCAGCAGTTGACGATCAAGTTTATAATGATCGATCAGTCCGTAACCCCCAGCGTTCCCTGTATAGGATACGATAGGGATACCTGCCTTATTGATTGCGTCGATATCTCGGCAGATCGTTCGGACCGATACCTCAAAACGTTCGGCGAGTTCCTTGCCGCTTATTCTATCGCGCCCCAACAGCAGCGTCACGATAGCAAGAAGCCTGTCGATTTTCAAGGCCCTTGTCCCCCATTTCCGCTTCACACTATAGTTCAATACACACTCATTAAAACACAAATCGTTGGATCAAAAAACCCGAACCGTTCATGACATAATGATGTCGTAAACGGTATAGTACAATGTCACTGCACCTTAAACGAAAGGAGAGGCAAACATTGATGAATCTAATGATTACAGACAACAAGTATTATCACGCTCCGGATCACCCCGAACTGATTGAGCTTGAAAGCAACCTTTATCTTACCATTTCCGATCAGGGTGCCCCTGGGGGATCTGCCCACCTGGCTGCTGTACAAGCACTTCACACCTCCGCATACGGGGTCAAATCACTGATGATGAAGGAAGGCAAAGATTTTATCGTGCCGGTTCTGGAGGGGCTCTGGTGGGTAGACGGCAATAAGCCTGTTCGGGAAGTGCCAATGGAGCAATGGTATTGGAAACTGCTCATACGAGTTCCCGACTACGTGACAGAGAGCCATTGGGAGAGGACCAAAATAAATGCGATCATGGACAATCCCCTCATTCAATCTATCGTCCTAGAAACGATCAATGAGGGTAAATGTGTGCAAATGATGCATAACGGCCCCTATGATCGGGAGCAGGAAACCGTGGATTTGATTGAGGCATTTATGAAGGACCATAACCTGGTACAAAACGGGCTTCATCATGAAATTTATATTTCCGATATCATGAGCACCCCTCCGGAGAAGGCAAGGACCATTTTACGACACCCGGTAAGAAAGGCCACAACATAAACCAGAAGGTGAGCCTTGAGATCGGATCACTTCGCTTGCCCGTAATTTGCCAAGGGGGGCGGCAATCGATTGGAAGTCAAAAATGGCGGCGCAGGGATAACCCCCCTGCACCGCCATTTTATCAATTCCATTCGAGCAAACTTACTGCGGGCGCTCAATCGTGAATATGTCCCCAATCCGCGCGTAATGGTTGCCAGCCAGCCGGCTAACCGCAGCCAGACGCCGGGCGTCGATTCGGCCGTTCTCGTACAGATCCTCCTTGATATGAAACTGAACGATTCGGCCGATGATGAAGTCGCATCCGTCAGAGCCCGTTCCGCCCAGCTCAATCGCTTGTTCGAGCACACACTCCATACGGATCTTGGCTTCGGCGACGCCCGGAACAGAGACTTTGGTGCTTTCGACTGGCGTCAATCCGGCTATTTCGATTTCGCTGTGGTTCGGAGGCAGCTTGGCTGCCGTCTCGTTCACTTGGCGAACATTCTGCTCATCCACAATATGAACAACAAACTCCTGGAGGTCGCGAATGTTTCTGGCCGTATCCTTAGGTTCGCCGCCTGACCGCTGAATGGACAGGGAAATCATCGGCGGGTTACTGGACACGATGTTAAAGTAGCTGAACGGCGCTCCGTTCAATACGCCATCCTGTGATTTCGTCGTCACAAACGCGATTGGCCTGGGAATGATGCTGCCAATCAGCAGCTTGTAGTTATCCCTTTCGCTCTGGGCTTTGGGATCGATGGATATCATGCGGGTTGCCCCTCCCTTCAATTAGTCCAGTGTTCTGACTTCAAACGGAAGCAGAACCCGTTCAATCTCAGCCCGATGTGGTTCGTATTGCGCCGGCAGCATCAGCTGCTGTCCCATCGTTTCCAAAGACTCGTCATGGGCAAATCCTGGAGGATCGGTGGCAATTTCAAACAAGATTTCCCCATGCTCTTTAAAGTAGACGGCATTGAAATAGTTGCGGTCACGCACATGCGTCACGTGATAGCCGTTGTCAGCAACATAGCTCTGCCAGTCCAGCTGATCCTGATCATCTTTGGCCCGCCAGGCAATATGGTGAACCGTTCCGACCCCCATCTGGCCGCGGCCTGCCGAGGCCAGCTTCAGATCGATGACGTTGCCGATATCCGCAGTAGAGCGATACCGGGCCAAATCCCCTTCTTTGCCGATGAGTTCCAGACCCATCACGTTCTCCAGCAATTCCGCCGTCTGCTCCGGATGCGCAGAATACAGGGTCGCGCCTCCGAATCCTTTGATCGCAACGTCCGCAGTTACGCCGCCAAAGCTCCAGGCGTTAGGCTCGCCTTCCTCCCGCTCAACGATTTCCAAATGGAGTCCGTGCGGATCGTCAAACGTCAAGTACGTTTCGCCAAAGCGCTGCGTTTTTGTAAAAGGAACCTGAAACTGCTCCAGCCGTTTTTCCCAGAAGGACATCGCACCGGCAGGCACAACATAAGAGGTGACTCCAACCTGACCGTCGCCGATTTTGCCCTGATACGCGTTTGCCCAAGGAAAGAACGTAATGATCGTCCCCGGTTTGCCGCCTTCATTGCCAAAGTACAAATGATAGGTACCCGGATCGTCAAAGTTGACCGTTTTCTTTACCAGGCGAAGCCCCAATACGCCGGCATAAAAATCGACGTTTTCCTGCGGATGACCCACAATGGCTGTAATATGGTGAATTCCCATCGTTTTTTTACTCATTTTAAATTCCTCCCGTGATCTTCATTATTTTAGATCGAATGATTATACCTGTACATGAAGCTGATGCTTGATTTTTCCGAGCAGCTGTACGAAGGTTCCCGACTCCTCTTCAGACAGCGATCCGAACAGCTGCTCCACCCGCTCCTGATGTCTCGGCATGA
Organism: Paenibacillus sp. SSG-1; assembly: GCF_002224835.1. Classification (NCBI taxonomy): domain Bacteria; kingdom Bacillati; phylum Bacillota; class Bacilli; order Caryophanales; family Paenibacillaceae; genus Paenibacillus; species Paenibacillus sp. SSG-1. Next base: position 1,057,311 of record NZ_MBRK01000001.1, on the reverse strand, counting down.
TGGACTGCATGAACGCTTCCCCGTCGGGGGTAAGAACCAGATGGATTACCCGGCGGTCGTCAGGACACGGTACCCGTTTGAGCATGTTCTTACGCTCCAGCTTATCGATCACATACGTCATGGATCCACTTGACACCAAAATGCGCTGCGCCACTTCGTGGATCGTCTGCTTTCCATGGAAGTAGAGGACTTCCAATACTGAAAATTCCGTAACGTGAAGGTCGGTTTTCGCCAGCTCGGCTCTAATGCATTCCTGGATTTCTTTAGAAGTCTGCATTAACGCCAGGTACGCTTTATTTTTGCATGTCGATTGCATCCGATTCCCACCCTTCAAAAACCTTAAATTCATTTGTCTTTAATTTGAGATATTTGATTATGAGACAATTCTATGCTTAAATGCGGTTGGTGTCAACCCCCTTTTTTTCGTCTTTCAGAATAACCCCTTCCCTGCCTCAGATAGCCGCTTCTAGAGGGTTTGTCCAGAGTTGACGATGTTTAAATCGACCTTGCATTTCACGGTAAGATGAGCATACTCTTCATACCAGTCAAGTTTCTTCCAGGACGCATAACTCATGCTGTTGCGCACATAAGCACCAATCCCGATGCTGTCCACCTTGTTATCCTGCATAAACTTGATCATCTCATCCGCTCTGCTCTCCAGATGCCTGGCTGCCTGCTGCAATAATGTATTTCGGTCCGCATCACTGTGCAGCTTCAATTTTCCGATATACTCGAGCACCGATCCGGACGCCTTGATATGAATCATCACCACGGGTTTGCCGCTCTTGTCGCGAAGAACATCGATCTTCCGGTCACTCTTCAAATAGTTGAAGGTGATCAGCTCTTTGTGCTGTCCTTCCGAGGCCAGATGGATCGTCATATCCGCATGCCGCAGATTATGTCGTAACAAAGCCAATATGTGCAAATCATCCGGTTTGATCCTGGTAATATATTTGTCCCCTCTAAACAATCCTACGCCGGAGACCGTAATCGTATCTCCCGCGTCTTTGATGATAGGAGCGATCGGATCGATTCCGTCATCGTAATAATCCCGTATGAATTCGTACAAGGTAGCCTCAGGCACCGTCTGATACGCAGCTTCCTTTTCCAGCAAAGTATAAATGTACCGGTCGGTTCGGGGGTGCTCCTTGTAATTTTTTTTAAGCAAATCATAGGCATCGCCATCAGCCAGAGTAATCTTGACTTTAGGCGGAATCGATGGATCTCGGCTCAGTGTATCCATTTGGTCCAAAAGACCGCCCTCGGCTAAAGGCAGGCTGAAGAGAAGGTTCCGCAGCTGTCCGTTAACCAGCAGCAGACTGGTTTGTCTGACCAATTTCGGTTGTGAGTCCTTACTGCTGTGGGCGATAGCTTGCAGCACCTCCCGGTCCGTCTTGGAGTTCGGATCTGCCTTGGGTACGCTCAGTCCGATTTTAAAATTATGGTCCGGCAAAAGATCGTAGCTGATCGTGTGGCAAAATCCGGTTCTCTCCAATATGTGCTGATCGTCGCATCCCGTAAGCATGGCAAGGGTCAACAACAATCCGGGCCATCTTTTGTTCATGATTGGAATTCACCTCTGCTTCGTTGAATAAGCAACAACAAGATCAGAGCAATCGGGAAGCCGAAAGCAAGACCGGTTTCGATGTAAGCTGCGTAATTCAGCCACCTCTGGGCCTCCATCAGCACCTTCGGGATAATGGAGATCACATAACCGAACAGCATGATCAAAAAACTTAATACGACGTTTTTTAATTTGGGAAACATCCTTTTCCCGACCTCAACGGCAGCCCAGCTGTTCATCACCGTCGTGATCATGGTTGTAAACAAGAGAAAACCGTAAAGCAGATTCTCAATGCGTTCAATGAGCGGAAGGTGAACATACGCAAACAAGACGAGAATCGGGTATTGCAGCACCTTCAGATAGCCCAAACCGAAAAAGCCAAAAGAGACGAAGGCAATGAACGCATACACGATGGTCGCCAGCCCACTGCTTATAAATGCCGACCGCATGAGATGCGTTTTTTTGTCCGCATATGGAAAAAGCAGTAGGGTCAGCTCGTATCCGAGAAAAGCTGGATACACATCGAAAAACCCTTTGATTTTGTCCGGATTTCCACCTTGAAAAATGAAAGGCGTAAGCCGGGTCCACTTAAAGTCATGATAGTAAAAAAAGAACAAAAAAAGGATCCACACCGTGATGATATAAAAAACGGTCGAAACTTTGGCAATATTGTAAATTCCCTTATTAATTAATAAATAGGCGAGCACACAAAAAATAAACATAAAGATCATCGGATGGGTCGAAGGAAAAGCGATAATTTGAAAGATAAATATGTACTCCTTCGCGGCCAAACAGCCGATCGTTACCCAAAAACAGCATAAAAAAAGGTATATCGGGAACAGAACGATTTTGGGAATCGACCTTTCTAGCGTTTCAAAGACGGATTTCCCTTTGGACAGCCGATAAACAACAGCAATGATCGCCGTGTTTAGAAATGCAAAGGCCGCCATAATGAATATCGCAAGCCAACCGTTCGTTCCAAAATGCTGGGCAAGCATTCGGGGAAGGCTGAAGCTGACTACGCCGACTTGAGTCATATAGATTAATATGGTGGTGTGAAACGCAGATAACTTCTCCTTCATGAGCCGTCACCTACCTTCTGGGCTTTTGTCTTATCCGGTTTGGCGTCTTGGTTTGCGTAGGTCTTTCATCCAGGATAAAAAATGGAGCCCGGATAAACGTATCTTTCCAATCCCTAAACTTAAACGGGGCAACGGGAGTTAAATATGACGTACCGAGGCTGAGCACTCCCCCAAGATGAATAATGATCGCGGTGAAACCGATCGCAATCCCGAAGTTCCCCCATATTCCTGCCAATACGATGATTCCGAAACGGATGATTCGAATCGAGCCGCTCATGGCATAACTGGGAATAACAAAGGAGGAGATCGCAGAGATTGCCACGGCGATAATTAAAATATTACTTGTCAGACCGGCCTGAACGGCTGCCTGTCCTATCACAATACCCCCGACGATACCGATGGTTTGCCCGATTTTAGTAGGCAGCCGTGCGCCGGCTTCCCTTAGCAGCTCGATCGTGGTTTCCATCAGCAGAGCTTCGTATAAAGGCGGAAAGGGAACCCTGCTTCTGGATTCCGTTAACGGGATCAGCAGATTTTCAGGAATCATCTCATAATGATACGTCGTGACGGACACGTAAAGGGCCGTGAAGGCTACTGTAATGATAAAGGCAACGAATCTAAGCAGGCGGATCCCGGTACCGACCATCCATCGTTGGTAGTAATCGTCCGAGGAAGAGAAAAATTCGAACACGGATGTAGGTGCACTAAATGCTGACGGACTCCCGTCACAGAGCCCGACCACCCGCCCGGATACCAGCTTGGACGCAATCGCGTCCGGACGTTCCGACGTAATGAATTGGGGAAACACGGATTTTGGGCTGTCCTCTATGCATTGGATGAGCATCGAGGTGTCATACACGGCGTCCATTTCAATGGCTTTAATTCTGCTTATCGCCTCATGGACATAATCCATGTTTGCAATTCCTTCTATATAAAGGATAAACACATCCGTTTTGGTGACTTCCCCCACAGACAACCGGATCACTTTCAGATGTGAGCTTCGAATTCGGCTGCGAATGAGCGCCAGATTCGTTCCCGCACGTTCTGTAAAAGCATCATGGGGGCCCGTAATGACCGTCTCCGTTTCGGATTGGGTTACGGCGCGCGATTCGGGGCCGAAAACATCCACTAAATAGGCGGATTGCCCGTAAAAGATGGCTGCCTGTCCGGAAAGAATCCCTTTAACAATTTGCTTACTGTCCTCACTTTTGGAAAATTGGCTTTGCTCCAACACGCCGTATACTTCATCTTCACCAGCTTGCAGCAGCGGGGTTAATACGTCGCGAGTCAGCTTGTCCATATCCATCATGGGACTAAAGTACACGATATCCACTTGAAGTTTGGGGTACGTTCGATGCACCAGATCGGCGCAATTGTCAAATTGCTCCAGCGTATGTTGAAGAGAGGGCCTTTCGTTGTTTTCAGGATATGCCTCGACAATGGCTTCCTGCGATTTAGATTCATCCTTGAGCATGGCCTTCCATAGTTGTTTGAAAAATGACATTTGTCGGTCCCCTTGCAGCACGGTTTATGAATCTTTCTCATCATTTTCGCCATTTCGCAGAGTCCATATACTTGAGAATCGTTGTGCATCGTATGCGTCCGAGGATTGCCAAATACGAAAACTCCTCTTCGGGACGGCTGCACAGACGCTGTGCAGCCGCGGGAAGAGGAGCAGATTCTGCCGTTATTTTAAATCGAAATGATGTCCCGGTTCAAACTCGAACCGCTGCGCCGCTTCGTCAAGCTGGCCGTCAAACGGGAAACGTCATCCGCTATCCCTTAACAGATCAGCCTGCAGCGAAGAGTTACCTTTCATATGGGGTTCGACAACTTGCCGTCACGAACTCAGTTCTTCCTGCCAAAGAAATCTTAAGGATGCGGCACCTTCCTCAGCTGTACCGGGCCAATCAACCCGGATGGGAAGGACTTGCCGTCGTAGCGGTTGGCCAGGCTGTTCGTGACAGACACGCGTAAGCGGTTCGTTCCAGAAAGCAATCCCGATTCGGCCAAGTCAAAAACGTACGGCTTCCACATCCGGACCCCCGCCTCCCTGCCGTTCACCTCGAGCTGAACGAATTCATGGGCATCGCCGAGATCCAGCAGGAGTTCCATCCACGCGGACGGATCTTCAAGCTCGAAGCTCCGCTCGTAAACAACCGTTCCCGAGAAGTGGTCCATCCCTTCCCAACCGGTCCATGACGACAGCGAAGGGAGCTCCCCGGTCCATGGACCATCCACCACCTGCCAGCCTTCCGACAGGTCCTCCACCGATACGTCCCCATCCCTCTTGCTCTTCGCCGGCTCCCCTGTGAAGCCTGCCCCTTGGTCATCCGAGGCCGGATTCACGGCAACGATGATGCATTCCCTGCGCTCTATACGTAAGTCGACGACCTGTCCATCCTCTGTTTGAACCGTCCTCGCCGCTTCGCATTTCCCCGTCCAAGGCCGCCAATACTCCGCCGTACCGGCGTGGTTTATCCGCAAGGCACCTTCGTATTCTTCTTCACCCTCATTGACGATGACATAGAAACAGATATCGTTCTTCAGCACGCGGCTGATCCGAATCGCTTCCGCGGCGGGTTCGAGCCTATGCTTGCTGCCCAGCCTGCGCCCCAGCGCTTCCGGAATCTCTACGGCGCGGCTTACCGCAACCTGGCCGATGTCCGTGCTCTGCCTGCCTTCAGGACTCCATTCGATGATCACGCCACCCTGATCGGCAAACGTCCTTAGGAACTGCAGGCTGGAAGGCGCAAGCCGCAGGGAATCCTCAATCAGGAGTGCTTTATACCGGTAACCGGCGATCGCAATCGTCCCGTCCTCTAACTCGCAGGAGGTGTTCAGCAGCGATTCCTCCAAGTAATTGAACTCGATCTGCTGCTCATACAGCGGCTTGACGATTTGCCAAGGCAGGTGTTTAGCCCCCGTCAGTACGGCGACCTCCGCTCCGTTCACGCCGCCTGTCATCATCCAGCTCATCCGCTTGATGTACCTTGCGAACCGTCCGTATTCCGGCCACCAAATGTTATGAGGTCCGACATCCGGAGGACGCTCGTCCCTGCGCTCCCCGCGGATGGAGTAATAAAAGGCATGCGGGCTGATCAGATTGACACCCCGGACGAACAGCCAGTCCAGGTACCATTTCATATTGTCGGCGGTCAGCGACCAGCCGCCCTCGATTCCGCAGACGCCGAAGCATTCGTTCAGGTTTCTCCGTCTCCCCCGGTGGCGGGCGGCATCCGATGAGCACTTGCCCATGGTGCTGTGCACGCCGGTGAGCGACTTGCCGTCTTCGGGAGCGATGTACCTCCAGACGACATCCTGCCCGGGAATATGAAAATGCTCCAGCAGCCCAATGTCGTCGCTTCCCGCCGGATGACCGGTAAGGCTGATGCCGTGCGCTTCGCACCAATCGGCGATCTGCTTATAATACGTGCGGCCCAGCCGGTTCCGGACCGCCGTTTCGTAGGCTTCGCGGACCGAAGTGGCAGAGTCTCCCGTCTCGAACCACAGCGCCGGTAAATCCTGCTCCCGAAAGCCGTTCTCGATAAGCTCGTTCAGGAAGCCGTTCGTCCATGGCTTCAGCCCCCTGATATGGCCGCGGCCGAGCAAATCCGGTTCGTCGGTGAAAAAGGCGAATACGGTCGTTCCAAAATAGCGATGCAGCCTTTGATAGTATCTTTCATGCGTTATCGTAATAAAGGTTCTCACCGCATCCGGATTCAGTAAATCAGCCGCTAATGGAGCGTCCGGCTCGCCATCGTCCTGTCCGGGATGAACCCCGCGGATGGTTCCCTGCGATGGAGTCTCGATGAACAATAAGACCGACCAATTTCCTTGTGCCGGCGGTGTGAACGACACGCCGTCGTTCTCACATTCGAGCATGAGTGCCGTTCCCAATTGGGCCTCACCTGCAGACGGCTTGATAACAGCTTGGACCGACACCAGCGTCTCCCCAGGGGACAGTGAGATGGGAACCCTGACGGGGCCTGATCCTTTATCGCATGGGATCTCCTGAAGCCGCAACCCCCGGCTGGCAAACCCGGGATTCTGCCGCACGACGAGTCCGCAGGCGGAGCCGGAAGGATACATCCCTTCATCATACAGAATGACCCGCATCCCCAGATCGGCGGCTTCCGATACGGCGGTTTCAACCAAGTCCATGTATTTCTCCGACAAATAAGGAATCTCTCTGGGCATTCCCATCCGCGGGTGAATGACGAACCCTGCCACCTCTTTGGCATGAAAATCATGGATTTGGGGGATGATTTCCTCCTCCGTCAGGGCATCGTTCCAGAACCAAAAAGGAATAGGGCTGAATTCAGCAGGCGGATCGGCAAACTGCTGTTTAAGGTTTTCGATTTCCGTCATGAACTGCACCTCATTTTCACGTTGATCAGCAATCCATACCTGTAGAAATACGCATATGGAATTCTTTTTAGGAAGCGGTTTCAATTCAAACTACAACGATCTTACCGTCATGCAGTGGAAAGGACAATATTAAAATCGTGCGAAATCATATAATAATATGGACTTCAGGGCCGCGCCTCCCCAGAATATCACCTGGTTCCGGACGTGATAATAATCAAATTTTATGATTACCCGCTGTCGTGACTATCCCCGTGCATCCTTCTTCCCGGAAAAACGTAAAGCCGCCATACCGGGCAGCATGTGCTCCAGTACGGCGGCACCTATGCCAATACCGTATTACTTGATGACCATATCCCCCGGTCCCCAGTAGGCCTTCATCGAAGCGATGCTGCCTTGTTCGTCAAAGGTCATCACTTCAATGACCGGTATGGAAATGGTTTTCCCTTCGGCTGAGGTCGTAATTTGCAGCGCCATGGCTCCCGAATTGCTGTGGGATCCCCGTATGGGTCCCTCAAGCCGGATTCGGGTATTTCCATTAACCACCTTTTTGTAAAATTCAGCGATTGCGGATTTCCCTTCTACAGCCGGTGAACCGACCGGATCTTCCACGGTGGCTTCTTCCCCGAAAAGGGAAAGCACGCCTTCCACATCATCCTGATTGAAGCGGTCAATGTACTGTTTCATCACGGTTTTGATCACGTCTTCCTGCGGCATGGTTCCCCTCCTATGAACAGATTTTCATGGGTCATTTGCGATGCTCGCCCAAATGGTATTGTATACCTCCCTTCGTCCGTATGCCAATGGAGTGACCTTATTCATGAAAAGCTGAGAGCGGCTCACCTGATAACAGGAGCCCTCTTTCCATCGTTTTTTCTTTTTTCGGACTATTTAGTCAAAATATTATTGACCATTTAGTCCGGAATTGTTATATTAGGTCCATACCTGTGGCGAATTGCTAAACAGGTCCAATCCACCGCAGAAAGCGAGGCATCTCAAATGGGCACGATTTCTTCCGCACAGGCAGAAACGATCATGCAATGGTTCACAGATCGTATTATGAACAAAGATTATGAAGGTTTTCTCGATTTGTTTGATGAGGATATCGTTTTCGAATTCCCTTACGCGCCTGAGGCGCTACCTCAATTTTTGAAGGGTAAAAGGGCTCTGAAGCAGCACCTGGATATGCTGGACACCCTGCTTGAGATTCGCTCTTTTACCAAACCGGTAATCCATGTTTCGGCGGAATCCCCGGTATTTATTGCCCAGTACGAAGGCAACGGGACCGTCTTCGCGGATGGCAAACCGTATGAGCAGAAGTATATTTCTGTCGTAGAGGTTAAGAACGGAAAAATTGTCCGGTTTCAGGACTACTGGAACCCGTTAGCACTTTGATCATCACTCAAACGATAAAAAAAGGAGCTGTTCTTATGCATACCGATTCATCCAATCGCATTCTCATCACAGGAGGACAAGGAAAAACTTCCTTCCGTCTCGCCCAGCTTTTGATCAACCAAGGCTACTCCATCCGGACAGCCGGACGAAGCCCGTCCAACATGGAGAATGCCCTGGCAGACCATGCACGCTTTGACTGGTACGACGATTCCACCCACGAAGCAGCCCTGCAAGGTGTTGGTGCGATTTATCTCGTCGCCCCGACGGGCATGCACCCGGATAAAGTCATGATCCCTTTGATCCGCAAAGCACTGGACGCCTCCGTCCGCCGCTTCGTCCTGCTCTCCAGCGCGTCGATAACGGAGCATGGGCCCGTCTTCGGCCCCGTCCATCAGTACCTGAAAGAGCACGCGCCCGAATGGGCCGTGCTGCGGCCATCCTATTTCATGCAAAATTTTACGGAAGCCGGACATGGGCATACCATCCGCCAGCAGGGTCAAATGTTCACGGCGACCGGGGATGGCAAAGTCGGCTTCGTGGATGCGGAAGATATTTCAGCCGTCGCCTTCCATGCGCTGACGGACAAGGAACCGCACAATACAGAGCATATCATTACGGGGCCCGAATCACTCAGCTATGATGAAGCCGCAGCGATAATCAGCCGGCTTACAGGCCTGGCCGTCAAGCACAGCCGCATTACGGAAGAGCAGCTGGCGCAGTCGCTTACAGCCGCCGGTATTCCGAATGACTACGCTGAATTCCTGGCTGATCTGGATCGCCGTATTCGGACGGAAGGCGTGGAAGATCAGGTTACGGACACGGTACTGCGAGTAACCGGGCGGAATCCGCGGTCGCTGGATGAATTTATTCGGGACAACCGGTGCTGGCTGGAGAAGACTTACGTCTGAGCAACGATGTATAGTTTCAGGCTGTTGATTAACCAATAAACGCTAGCAAAAGAATAGCTCCTTTATTACGGTCATGGAGCGGGTTTACGGCAAAGAACGATTGGATCATAAGCAGAAGAACAATCCTTTGTCATAAGTCCGTTCCTTTTCCGTAAGGGACCATCTTGTTTATGCAATAAAGATATTCAGAGACGCAATCTCACCGCAAATAATAAATATAATAGAACGGGTAATCCTATTGCCGATAGTATTGTAATTGCAGTACGTACTTTTATCTTATCCCGTAATATACACATTAAAAACGTATACCCTAAAATACCGACGAATCCACCCAAACCATTTAAAAGGATGTCATCAATGTCTGATGCTCCAATGCCTAAAAGGCCCTGAATGATTTCAATAAATAAACTTGTCATTACTATGAATAGCAGATTGGTTGTTCTTTTATTGTTCTTAATTAACGACAAATAGGCGCCGAGAGGAATAAAGATAACGATATTGCCAACCACATTAGCAAAAGCGAATTTTTTTATCGTGGCAGAGCTGCTAAATATATAGTCCTTTATACTATGAAAAGGAATGAGATTGATCGACCTATCTATAGTCCTTTGACTATTAAACAAATCCACAAGCGAAACCCTTGACAAGAACAATAATTTACATAAAAAAAGGATGTAACAAATGAACACTGCATATAAAAAAACTGTTTCCATTCTCCCTTGTTTATTCATCGTACTTCCATTTTTCATTGTTTCCCGCCTATTCTCCAGTGTTCAGTTTACAACATTCGCATCGGCTTTGACTTTAAGCCGACCTAAAGTGTAAAACCATTTTACCACGCCTGTAATAGCTTTTTTACTCTTTAAGCAACATGAAGAAAGGCTATCCCATGATCATGACCGATGACCACGGGATAGCCCTTTTTGCGCACCGCTTCTATTCAATATGACTACCACTTGGATTGACGACCGACAGCACGATCTTCATGATCCCCAACAGGTTCTGTTCGTCCATCCCCATCTTTGCCGCAACGACCAAGGATATCCGCTCATGCGCCAGAAACCGGGCCAACTCGCGGGTATTGGTTGCCGGATCGATCTCGCCCCGCTCCTTCCCTCGCTCCAGCATGCTGTAGAAAGCCTGCTCCACCTGTTCGGTGTTGGAGCGGATATAGGCGGCCAGCTCCTCGTCATGAGGCGCTTGCTCAATCGCGCTGCTGATGATAAAACACTCCAGGCGCAGCTCCGGGTCCGCCAGAGCGCTGATCATCGCCGTGAAAGCCAGCTTCACTTTATCAATAACCGCACCCGGCTGGTCCATCAATTCCAGCAAATCGCGATTTTTACGATCCATATAATATTTGACGGCCGTCACGAACAGGTCACGCTTCGTACCGTACGTGTCATACAAACTTTGGCGGGCGATGCCCAGCCCGGTTAACAGGTCCGGCAGCGTAGTGCCTTCATAGCCCCGGCTCCCGAAAACCTTCATCGCTTTATGCAGAACTTCATTCGTATCAAATGCTTTGGTTCTAGCCACGTTCAGCTCCCCTTTTCTCTCTCATCATAGGGCAAATTGCGTGGAGCTGCAACGTCAGCGGCAGTTTTGCTCAACCAAACGTCCGTATTTTCAGCATCGTCCGGTTTGGATGGAGCCCTCCTGAAGATCGTGAGCTTACAGGATGGCCTGAAGCTCGGAAGGCGCAAGTTCAACCTGCGGATCAAAGTCTTCCGATCGTACATATTCGATCAGGCTGTGCAGGAACTGCTGGCCCTCCGGCGTACCAATCACCGCTTCCGTATTCAGCGGACAGACCAGAAGCCTGCCGGCGCCGACCCGGCACTCGAACAAGAGGCCCAGCTTATGGTTGCGCTCAAAATTGTCAATCGTCTGAACGATCGGCGACAAGGCTTGGGACAGATCGTCCAGAATGATCGGACGCGAGTGGGTCGCGATGCTCCACCAAGGATACGTCGAATGCGAGGCGCTTGGAAAATGCCGCAGTGCCGGATGCAAGTGATCGATCAGCAGTCCCATCGTACCGACAGGCACAGGCTTGTTCATGCTCTCCGATATCGACCGGAACATCGGGTAACACCAGAAATCGGTGCAGTACGTGCCGTCTACGGCGGATTTCAGCCGGTCTGGGTCCGGCGTAAGCAGCAGAGACTCCCCCTGCGCAAGACGCGCCAGGACGCCTGGGTCCAGTGCGGTTACCCATTGCTCGGCTGATACATCGACAGTCACTCCCGCCGGGTAGAGCCAGAGCGGGTAGGTTTTACGGATATCCGTCCCGGTGATCGCAAGTGACAAGGTGACCTGTGTCATACCCGCAGGTTCCGGAACTACGAAGGAGATATCCCCGAAATCGACGTAGTTATCGTCTTTGGATGCTTCTGCAGCCAGCGTTCCTTCGGCCAGAATCGTCCCCCCTTCTGCAACGTTCCAGACCACCTCAACCGTGTTTAGCGGTATGCCGCAGAAATAAGCCAGTTCGACGTGCGCGCCGAAACGCTCGCCGGCTGTAAAATGATATTTGTCAAAACGAGCCAGCAGCACGGCGTCGGAGCAGAACGTCCGCCACTCCTCCGGAGTCACCAAGCCTTTGCTGTCCATAAAAGCATCCAGCACACCCACAAGCGCCGTCCCTTGGCCGCTGAAATCCTGGAGGTCCAACAGCTGGAACCCTGCCAGCCGGCGGGAGCGGAAAGCAGCTTCCAGTTCCTCCTTATAGCAGTCTACCGCCAGCTGCCCGGAGTTCCAAAAGTAAGCCTCCGCCAAATGGCCGAGCCCCTTGTCCTCGAGCCGTTTCCGGAACGTTTCGAAATTGCGGGCTTTGAGGGGACCTGTGTATTTCTCGATCTCGGCAAAATTCGGGAAGGTGGCATACTGGCCGATCTCGTGCGAAACGACCGGAATGCGGGGGATCAATTGTTCTTCTACAGCCGACGCCTGCACGGTCTTCGTACCTGTTCCGTACTGGATCTGGATGCTGTTCCCGGATCCTTCCTCCGGTCCTTTACCGAAAACGGACGGCTGAATCTGCTCGTCATAATCTTTCCGGGTGCTTGGCATGTCCGTCTGCACATGGCCCTGGGGCGCGTCACACATGGCGTAGGAGCCGCGGAAGAGACGATCCCGCGAGAAGCGGACGCCGCAGAAGAAATCCTCCTCCGGGAGAATGTCCGGCACGAACTGGAAGTTGTTCGAGCCTTGCGTATACAAGGGGCGGTCATCGAACGCTTTGTAAGCGGCAAGGATCTCACTGAGGCGCGACTTGCTCCCCCACAACTCGTTCCCGAGCGACATCATGACAAAAGACGGATGATTGCCGAAGCTCTCCAGCATGGAGAACCCTTCCTGGATCAGGTATTCCTGTTCGGCGGCGTTATGATTCGGATCGGATTCGTCGGTGACGGTTCCCCAGAACGGCAGCTCCGGCTCCATATAGATCCCCAGCAGATCGGCCGCGGTAAAAGCAGCTTCCGGCGGACAGCAGGTATGGAAGCGATAATGGTTGATGCCGTACGATTTGGCAATGGTAAGCACCCGCAGCCATTCGTCAACGGTCGTCGGCGCATAGCCTGTCAACGGAAAAATGAGGCCGTCATGCTTCCCGCGCAGAAAAGTCCGGACCCCGTTAATTGTAAACTTATCGCCGTCAGCCTGAAATGCCCGCAGTCCGAATACGATTTCGGTCACGTCCAGCAGCGATCCTTCCTCGTCCACCAGACGAAGGTTCAGCTTGTACAGGTAGGGATCGAACTCGCTCCACAGTCTGGCGTCTTCACCGAGCGGGTATGTGATAACGACCTCGCGATCATCGGAAAGGCTGAACGTTTGCGCCTCCGGCCGATGCTCGGAATCGCCGTTGAATCCGTATGCTGACACGACCAGCTTGTCTGCAGAAATGCCCACGCGGCGCGCCTTGACGGTGACCGACCGGCTTGCCGCATCCGGATAGACCTGGACATTTTGCAGGTAACGCTGGCCCGTAAATTGCAGCTCGATCCGTCCGGTGATGCCGTTCCAGTTCGTCTGGGTATCCGGGGATGTAAGATGGCCGCCTTTGGTGGGGTAGTTCGTGTTGTCGACGCGAATGAGCATCGTATGCGTCCCTGCCGTCAGTCCTCCGGAGATCTCGTACACGTGGGGGGTGCTCAGACTGTTACGGCTGCCCAATTCCTCACCGTCGATCCAAACGGTTGTCACACGCGTACGCTCCAGGTAAAGGAAGCAGGGTAACCCCACGAGTGATGCGTCCACTTCAAACGTCCGTGAAAACCAGGCATAGCCTTCAAAACGATACTCATCCGTCAGCGAGCCGATCTCTGCGGCTTCGTTCCGCTCCCCTTTTCGGGCATGCGATGTCGTGCCCGGGAGCGCCATCGTATCGGCGAACGGCGTTTGCAATCCGGACTTCTCTCCATCCAATTGGAGTTCCCAAATTCCGGCTAGATTTAATGTAGTAAGCAAATGATAACCTCCTTGAGATCGTTACGCTGCATGCAGCGCATACATAGTCATAGAAACAGAAGCTGTATAAGTTGAAAATTTGAAATGAACGATAGGGGCAAGTACGTAAAATGTCCCTACGATCACTCTTGTTTTCGGATTTCTTGATTTTATGAAATCCATCTGAGGCAGAAATCCGAAAGCCAAATGAGACCGCTTCGCTTCTTCGGAATCATTTTACTCCCTTGCTTGCATCGTTTTCTTTAGGTCAACTTATATCGTCATATGTAAGACAAACTCTCGTTTTCCTGCTCTTGCCGAGCTACGAAAACGTATTCTGAAAAATTGAATAAAGTATACCCCTAGACCTTGACGAAGGTCAATCGCTTCTCAGTTACAGTACAAAAAAGCCTGAACTCCAAAAGAGTCAGGCTTCGGCATTGCGGGTCATGTGTTCCGCACTTTGGCTGCTTTGAACGTTTCAATCAGGCTGGTAAAGCTGTTCCCGGCATATCCTTGGTCCATTCCCCGCCTGAAAATCTGGAGCACGGCAGCCGGTAAAGCAGCATCAATCCCCGCATCTTCGGCAGTGTGCACGACATGCTGGACGCTCGCCACACCCATGGCCAGTTTGTCCACATCGCCGGGATGCAGCCCTTCGTCAAGGCGAGGCGTGTAGAACGCGATGAAGCCCGGCAGCGACGACAGGGTCGCTGAAGCATACGGCAGAAGCTGTTCCGCCGAAATGCCGTTTGCGTCAGCCAGCGCAAGCGCATGCAGATAGCTGAGCATGGATGTCCAGAACATGTCCATTTGGATCTGGTAATACACCATGGAAAGTCCGGGATCCTCTCCCCTGTAATCGGTGCCGGTCAGCACCTCCAGCGTCTCCTTATAAACCTCAAACGCCTCCCTTGGCCCGCTGTAATACGTGTAGGACCCGGATTGGCCGATCCCTGAAGGTGGAACCTGCACGCCGCCTGTGACGAGACGGGCGCCGCGGTCCGCTAGCCACTCCGCCGCCTTACGGGCGTTCGCCGGCGTGTCCGAGCTCAAGTTGACGATCGTTTTGCCTGCCAATTGCTCTGAGGCCGGTTCGAAAATAGTGTACATGGCGCCGTAATCGGTGAGGCTGAGTATCGTGAGCTCATTCGCATCCAAAGCTCCGCCGACCGTCTCGGCCCGGACGGCACCTTGCCGGACAAGCTCTTCCACCTTGCCGGGGGTCCGGTTCCACAAGGTCACGGCATAGCCGCAGTCCAGCAGTACGAGCGCCATCGCCTGTCCCATCGGGCCGAGTCCGATGAGGGTGACTGATTTGGAAGGGCCGGCCGCATACGAATCGCCAGCTTGACGGGTGTCTTTTGTAAAGCCTGTATTCATAGGTAAAACTCCCTTCATCACGAGATTAAGCCCATCATAAAGGTTTACACTAGTGTCAATGTCAACATAAAAAAACCGGAGCATGCTTCCGGCGCTCCAGTGCTGTTTTGGCTATACGATGTTCTTTTTCCCGTTGGTGAAGGCGATTTGCCTTTCCAGTAATGTTTTCAGCCCGTGCAAGGCTTCGATCTGCTCATTTACCTGCTGCAGCTTTCCCTCATACGTAGCCAGCATCTCCTCACAATATTCATAACCGTCAGGATCGGCCACTTCCGTTCTGAATAACGCTTTGATCTCTTCAACCGTCAATCCCAGCTTCAAGTACAGCTGGATCGCCTTGACCCGCCCGACGGCCGATTCAGGGAAATCCCGGTAATCGTTATCCAGTCTGTCGGCGATGAGAAGTCCTTGATTTTCGTAATGACGGATCGAGCGGGCACTGACATGGGTTAATTGCGACAATTCGCTGATTTTCACTCCGGGTCGCCCCTTTCCTAGTCATCTTATCTTCATTATACAGTCAGGATGGTTACAGCCACAATCCATCGTCCCCGCCCGCTTACTCTCTGTTCCGGCCGCTTTACGCTCTTGGCGTTATTTATCTGCGCAGGAATACTTTGGATAACCTTGGTTCACAATAAGATGCGACTTTACGCTCAGAACGGAGGCTTCTTATGGATAACGTTATGCTGGCACGGTCACTGTTCGGATCGTCCATGGCGTTTCATATCATCTTTGCGACACTCGGGGTAGGCATCCCCTTCATGATCGTGATCGCGGAAATTTTGTACCAGGTGAAAAAGGACAAGGACTACGCCACGCTCGCCAAACGCTGGACCAAAGGCCTCGCCATTCTCCTTGGCGTCGCCATTCCGTCGGGAACCCTGGTCGGCGTGATGCTGTCCCTCTTGTGGCCCGGCTTTATGGAAATCGTCGGCCAAGTGATCGCGCTTCCCTTCCAGATTGAGATCTGGGCCTTTTTCCTCGAGGCGCTGTTCATGTCCATCTATGTCTACGCAGCGGATCGGCTTCCGGGAACACTGCGGATTCTGAGCGTCATCTTCGTTGCGATCGGATCCAGCATGTCCGCCGTGCTCATTACCGACGCTCACGCCTGGATGAACACGCCCAGCGGCTTCCGGATGGAAAACGGCCGGGTGTTTGACGTCCATCCATGGGCGGCCGTGTTCAACCCGAGCCTGCCGACGACGGCCATGCATGTCCTGCTGTCGGCCTATATGACCGGCGCGTTCGCGGTCGCTTCGGTAGCCGCCTATAAGCTGCTAAAGCGTGGATCGTCGGACCGCGAGCGGTCCTATCACCAGAAGAGCCTGTTCCTGGGACTGCTTATCGGCGGCATCATTTCGCTCATGACGGCGCTTAGCGGCCACGAAACCGCACAAATGCTGCATGAGCATCAGCCCGAAAAGCTGGCGGCCGCCGAGGGGCTCTTTGAGACCCAAGCCTATGCGCCGCTCGCGATCGGCGGTGTCACCGATAAAGAAACCCGCAGTATTAAAGGCGCCATCGAAATTCCGTGGGCGCTCAGCTTTCTGGCGGGCAACCGGTTCGACACGGTGGTGAAGGGTTTGAACGATTTTCCGGAGGATCAGTGGCCTCCGCTGATCATTCATACGCTGTTCAACGTCATGGTCGGGATCGGCACGCTGCTGATCCTCGCATCGGCCTTTACGGTCGGTCTGCGGCTGCTGACCAAGCGCCCCTATCCGAGGTGGCTGCTGTCCGCCCTGCTGCTGGCCGGCCCGCTGTCCATGATCGGCATTGAAACGGGCTGGGTGTTCAGCTGTACGGGGCGTCAGCCGTGGACGATCTACCATATGCAGACGACGGCGTCGGCCGCGACGAAGGCGCAGCATCTCGGTTCGCTGTTTGTCCTTTTCCTTGGCCTGTATGTTTTTCTGCTCATCGTCACGGCCGTGGTGATGTACTACTATTTCAAACGGCATCCGGTCACCTTCGACGGGGTGGAGGGCGTAAACGGAGAGGGGAGAAGCCTATGAGCGACACGCAGCTTGCAATCACCATTCTCTGGTGCTTTATTTTCATCTATTCCATCGCCGGTTCCATCGACTTCGGCGCAGGCTTCTGGTCCATGGTGTTCAGCAGACGGAATCCGCATGCGGCCGACATCGCGAATCGCTTCCTGTCCCCTTCCTGGGAAGTGACCAACGTCTTCCTCGTCCTGCTCGTGGTCGCGCTGGTCGGCTTTTTTCCCCGGGCCGCTTATGTCCTGGGCACGCTCCTGCTTGTGCCAGTGAGCCTGGTGCTCGTCCTGCTGCTGTTTCGGAGCGCGTTCATCGTCTATTCGTACTCTGTCCAGAAGCATGAACTGGCGCTCCGGATCGTATCCGGCGTCACCGGACTGCTGATCCCCGGTCTGCTCGTCAGCGTGCTGCCGATTTCGCTCGGCGGATTTATTCACATGAGCCAGGGGTTTCCCCAGCTCGAGTTCGGGAAGCTGCTGACCAGCGCCACGCTGTACGCCCACGTCGGCTTCGGCATTCTGACCGAGCTGTTCCTGTCCGCCTTGTTCCTGTCCGACTACGGCCGGGAAGCCGGCGACGAACAGGTCTCGCAGCACTATCGCTCCATTGCGGTCGTTCTGGGGCCGCTGGCGCTGGCGATGGCCGTCCTGGCGACGTTTACGATGGTTCCGGAAGCGTTATGGATCGTAGCCCGAATGCAGGAGCAGTCGATGTGGTTCTTGCTGTCGGTCGTCGCTTTTGCCATCGGGTACGGTGCACTGTGGATCCGCCGGAAAAACGGCAGAAAAGGCTGGCTGCGCCTGTCCGTCGTCGCCGTGATTCTGCAGTTTGCCCTGGCGAGCTACGCCTACGGGAGAGCGCATATGCCCTACATCGTCCACCCCGACCTGACCGTGGAGGCCGGTTTTACGAACCACTCGATGTTCGTGTCGCTGCTCTGGGGCTACGGCTTCGGCACCGTCATTCTGCTGCCGGTGTTTATTTTGTTCTGGTGGTTATTCCTGAAGGACAAGCGGTACTTGCGGACAAAATAATACGATCTGAAGAAGCTGACCGGCGCCCATTGCCGGCCGGCTTATTTTGCATGGCATACTGCCGAAACATGGCGGCGTTTGAGCATAGGGAAATTGATGACAACTGTCATATCAAAGTCATGACAACCGTGAATACCGGGAGTTTCGGTCCTTTTGATATGATGAATCCAGTGAAGATCATATCCATTCGGAGGAGTTAACATTATGAAAAAACCATCTGGCACCATCCATAGTTCCGCCATACGCGGAACGGCAAGCGGCGTTTTTTTTATGGCCTTATTCGGTACGCTGTGGGCGTATACCGGCATCATGGGATTGCAGGAGTTCGCAGCTCCTTTGTGGTTAGCCGCAGCTGTCGCCATTGGGATTGTGCTGTTCATCGGAGGTGCCTCGCTGATCCGCGGGTCGCGGAAGATCAAGGATCAAAGCGCAGTAGCTGATCCCAGGCCCGGCAAACGGATCGCCATCCGTTTCAATATCGTCTTTGCGGCAGAGGGTGCCGCAATCGCCATTGCGGTTGCCGTCTGCAATGCCGCCGGCCGCACGGCGTTGATCCCCATCGTGACCGCTCTGATTGTCGGAATTCACTTTTTCCCGCTGGCCTCTTTGTTCCGGGTCAAGTTTTATCATCTAACCGGGGCATTACTGTGTCTGCTCGCGCTCGCAACACTGTTGTTCCTGCCTGTAGAGGCCAGCTTTGGTGCGGCTCACATCAATGCTTATATGTCCGTAGTCGGCCTTGGGTCCGCCCTGATCCTGTGGGGCACCGGCACTGTCATATGGTTCATGGGAAAAAGATTGCTGACGGTAAGCAAACTGTAACATCTGTCTTTCATTCCTCCACTCGCCGCATTAGAAAAACGCCGATCGACGAATCTTCAAGGAAAGCAGGCTGCACTTAGCGGAAGCTTTCCTTGCGATATCGGAAATCCAAGTCTTTAGATGCACATACTTATCCTTAATTCACGAACCGGCCAAATGCCGGTTCTTTTGTGTTACCGTCCTGCTTGAAACGTCGATAGTAAATATCGGGCGCAATATGGGCATACATAGAATGTATTCCAAAATAGAAACCGCTGCGAGGTTAATGATATGCCGGAAATTCATTTAGGGCCCGTAACCCTCAAACTAATCGTCGGATTTTTTTTATTGTTCGTGATCGTGAGATTTGCCGGAAGAAAAATCATCAAACAAATTACGCCCTTCACCTTCATCGCCTCCATCGTGTTTGGAGAACTGCTCGGGAACGCCTTGTATGAACCGAAAGTCGGGCTGTCTTATATCATCTATTCCATCTGCCTGTGGGGAGTGCTGCTTGTCATCATCGAATACCTGGGGCAAAAATCGCTGTTTTTCCGGGGGATATTTGAGGGCAAGCCTTCTGCATTGATCAAAAACGGCGTCCTGGATCTTCAGGCGCTGAAGAAAAACCGGATGAACATAAACCAGCTGCAAAGCTTGCTCCGCCAGAGCGAAACCTTCTCGATTCGGGAGGTCGCCTTCTGCTATTTGGAGGCCGACGGCTCCCTCAGCATTTTAAAAAAGTCCCGGTATCAGAAAACGACCGGGGAGGATTTGAATCTGCCTGACAAACCGGTTTACGTTCCCGTAACGATCATCCGCGACGGGAAAGTATTGTGGGACGAAATCAAGGATCTCGGATTTGACGAATCCTGGTTGAGAGCACAGCTGGAACCGTATCACATAACCGATTATAAAGACGTTCTGATCGCCGAATGGCAGGAAGGGGACGGTATTTACGTCCAGACCTATGACAATGACGCTAGCGGCAGATAGGACCTGGGGTTCCATCATTCGATTTACCAACCTTCGGATCCTGTAGAGGATAGCAGAACGAGGAACTGCATAAAAAGAGCCAGTCGCTGGATATCCTCCAACCACTGGCTCTGCATATCTGCCAAAGCTTTTGTTCGCTGACAGCTACATTCGTTAGCCTGGCTTCAACTTTACGGATAACAATATTCGTCCGGTCGTCTTACTTCAATAGACCGTATAAGTTTGTCCGGTCTGGGCACCTTCCACACTTTTCCGGAACGCTAAGGCAGCTCTTCTAGCAGGTATAGGCTCAAAGCCCGGGAAATAAGGACCATAGGTATCCATGGACTCCTCCAGTACGTTCGGGCTGACGTTGTTGATCCGGATTCCTCTTGGCATTTCAATGGCTGCCGACTGTACGAAGGCTTTGATGGCGCCGCCCGCCATCGCGGATGAGATTCCGCCCACAATGGGACTGTCCATAATAATACCGGTGGTCAGGGTAAAGCTTCCTTGATCATTTACATGGTCCAACCCCAGCAGCACGAGGTTGATTTGTCCTTTCAGCTTCCCTAAGACCGCGATTTCGTTACGTTCCGGTGTTAATTCCTCCAGCGGACCGAAGTAAGCTTGTCCAGCGGTGCAGATCACCGCATCGACCTTGCCGACAGCATCATACATGGCGATGATGCTATCAGGTACCGACATATCGACGGTGACGTCAGCCCCTTTGCGTCCGGCCGTAATGATCTCATGGCTCTGCTCCAATTCATGGCGAACCGCCGTTCCAAGCGTACCCGTTGCGCCGACGATCAATATTTTCATGTTCGAACCCTCCTGCGCCTAAAAATCATCTCACGGATGCCTGTACGAATCGGGACGTATCGTTACCCAATCACATTCACGGGCGAGCCTTTCAGGTACGCATCGATCGCCTCGACGATCCCGCGGAAGTAGGCGCGGTAGGTCGCTTCGGTAACGTAACCGATATGCGGCGTGGCCAGCACGTTCGGCATCGTCCGGAGCGGGTCGTCTAAAGGCAGCGGCTCCTGCTCGAATACGTCCAGGCCGGCACCGGCGATCTTACCGCTGCGCAAAGCATCGATCAAAGCCTCACGGTCAACGATCGGTGCCCGCGAGGTGTTGATGAGGTAAGCGGACGGACGCATGAGTCCAAGCTCCCGCGCGCCGATCAACCCTCTCGTGCGGTCACTGAGCACGACATGGATGGAGACGAAATCGCTGCTCTCCAGCAGCTCGTCCTTCGACGATGCGAGCTTCACCCCCGCGGCGGCGGCTTTGTCGGCGGTCAAGTTCTGGCTCCAGGCCATAACCTCCATGCCGAACGCCTGCCCGATGCGCGCGATGTTGCTTCCGATATGGCCGAGGCCGAGCAGCCCTAACCGCTTGCCGAGCAGGTCTACACCGATCGTGCTCTGCCAGGCTCCGCCGCTGCGCAGCGCTTCGTTCTCCTGTACCAGCCTTCTTGCGAGCCCGAGAATGAGCGCCCAGGTCAGCTCCGTCGTCCCCTCGCCGCCTCCTTGCGTCCCGCATACGACGACGCCTCGTTCCGCAGCCGCGGCCAGATCGACCGAGGCGTTGCGCATGCCTGTCGTGACCAGCAGCTTCAGGCGCGGCAGACGCCGGAACAGCGATTCCCGGAACGGCGTCCGCTCCCTCATGATGACGACGATCTCGCAATCTTCGATCGCAGCAGCCAGCTCCTCCTCGTCATCGATATGATGATCGAATACGCGGAGCTCGACGCGCTCCGCGACGGTCGACCAGTCCGTCATCGATAAGGCAACCCGTTGATAATCGTCCAGAATTGCACATTTCATACCCGTTATTTCCCCTTCCCGATTTTGGTTAGTCCAAGCTCTGCTCACTCCACCCGGACAGCCTGAATATAGACGGATTCTCCGGAAAAGCTGGAAAGCCTGCCGTTTTCATCAGAAAATATCGAGAAAAACCGGCGTACATCTTCTGCAGAATGCAGCATCTTGTTCTCTAAAGCCTCTCTCTCCGCTTGCGGGAGCCCGGCCCGCTCGCACCAATCCTGAAACCGGAACGGTTTCGGGAAGCAAACGGCCATCTCGATGCGGAAGCCGGTGCATTCGAGCAGATGAATCCACTCCGATTTCTTCCATGCCCGGACATGGCTCGGGTCCCGTAACTTTTCGATATCATTATAAAATTGATCCAAAGGGTCCTGCTCGGGAGCTACGTTGTCTATGAAGAGCAGTTTCCCTCCAGGTTTGGCAACCCGCAAGGCCTCGGCGGCAAACGCCGGAACATCTGTGAAATGATGCGCGGCGATCCGGCAGGTCACCAGATCGAAGGATTCATCTTCAAAAGGCAGCTGCTCCGCGTCTCCCGTTATGTAGCTAACGTTCTTGTGTCCATTTCCGCCGATAAAGCGTTCTGCTGCCGCCAGCATGTCACGGGTTAAATCACAGGCCGTTACATGCCGAACCAGCGGGGCAAGCGCATTAGCCACATGTCCTCCCCCTGTTGCGATATCAAGCACATTCATATTCGCATTGGCTTTGGCACATGATACGAGCCAGGCCAGATCCTCGCCTTTGGCATGGATTGCGCTCGTCACGTACTTATCCGCATTCCGGGAAAACTGCTGCTTTACCTGGTTTTTCCTCGACTCGTCCATCATAGTCCTCCCTTAATCCATCCTCAGATTCCAAATCGATTGTGTACAATAGCCACTAATAAGTTTCATAGAATGAAACTAAATATCACTTGTTGATACACGATTAAATTTAACACAGGACTTCAGCATTGTAAATGAACCACGAGCCATGTTTGAGCGGCTGTCACAAATCCCAGCATCACCTCGTTATATGTGTAAACCCACGAAAGAAGGTTGATCCCATATGATCGCAGCGGTGAATAAAAAAGAAGAAATTTTAAAGGCTTTTCAATTCAGACATGCTTGCCATGTATTTGATACCAGCCAGAAAATCCCGGATGAAGACTTCCGCTTTATTTTGGAGGCAGGAAGATTGTCTCCGAGTTCGGTTGGCCTTGAGCCTTGGAAGTTTGTCGTGATTCAGGATGCGGCGCTCCGCGAAAAGTTAAAACCTGTCACGGGCGGTGCCCTGGGACAACTGCCTACGGCGAGCCATTTTGTTGTGATTTTGGCCAGACAAGGCTTAAGGCATGATTCGGCTCATGTCATGAAAATGCTGAAAGACATCCAGCATATGCCTGAAGAAGTGGTGCAGCGGGTTTCCGGGTTCTATAAAACCTTCATCGAAACGGAGCTCGAAAATAATGACCGCCTCCTGTTTGAATGGGCATGCAGACAAACGTATATCGCACTGGCCAATATGATGACAGCCGCGGCTCAAATCGGCATTGATTCCAGTCCCATCGAAGGTTTTGATAAAAAGCAGGTGACCTCTATTTTACAAAATGAGGGTATCATCGGAGCTGGCGATTTCGGCGTATCCTGTATGGTTGCTTTCGGATATCGGCAAGAGGACCCCAAACGTCCAAAAGCAAGGCAGCGCCTCGGTGAGATCGTCGAGTGGCGGTAAGGGTTGTGTAAAAGTCCTGATTCCTTTAAGGTGAAAATAGAAAATCAGCTGCGGAAGGAGCAAGTCGGATGCAGGATCTTTACAAGCAGTACAAGAAGCTGTTATTCAAGCTTGCTTATCAGTTGACGGGTTCGGTTTCCGATGCGGAAGACGCCGTGCAGGATGTTTTTGTGAAGGTACATGATGTCCCACGGGAACGTTTAACGCAGCCCAAGGCTTTTTTGTGCAAAATGGTCACGAACCACTGTAAAGATATGATGAAATCGGCACGAAAACAAAGGGAGGAATATTACGGGGAATGGCTTCCCGAGCCTTTTCTCATGTTAAATGACGATTCAACGGAAGCATTGGAAAGAGATGATCTCCTCTCTTATGGAATGCTTGTTCTGCTGGAAAACCTGACGACCTCCGAGCGTGCCGTGTTCATCCTACGCGAAGCGCTGGGCTTCAATTACAACGAGATCGCCGAGCTTATGGAAAAAAGCGAAGTGAGCTGCCGGAAACTGTTCAGCCGTGCAAGCGCCAAGATGGGCCGGATCTCCGATGAGCCCGTTCAGATCCACCCTGAGAGCCAGCAGTGGGTTCATGGATTTATGGGAGCGCTCAAGAAAGGGAACATGGATCAGCTTTTATCGCTGCTGGACCAAGATGTCGTGCTGGTTGCCGACGGTGGCGGCAAAGTGGTTGCAACGGTCCATCCGGTTGTCTCCAGGGAACGGGTTGGCCGCTACCTTCTCGGCGGTATGCGTAAAGCAGCCATGTTTGGAGAAGGAACGACTGTCGAAATGGGGGAAGTCAATGGAGAAGCTGCCATACTGATGCGTTCGGAAGACAGCGCGGTCAATGGAGTGCTGCTCTTTCACTTCGAAGATGGGAAGATCCACAACATCTATATTGTTCGAAACCCCGACAAGCTGGGGCATATTTTCTAGCGTACGAACTGAGCACCGGTCATCCAAAAAAGTCATAGCCACGATCTGTGGTTATGACTTTTTCGCTTGAGCGAGAACGGGGGATTACTGTCCCTGCAGGCGCACAAATGTAATATAATCCACGTTGACCGGCTCCATGCCGGCTGTGCGAAGCTTCATGTTGATTTGCCCCCTGTGATACTGGCCATGCAGCGCAAGATGAGTCAAAATGTCTTGAACAGATGTCCGGTACGACCTCCCGTACTGGTTGATGTAGGAAATCACATCGACCAGACGTTCGTCGGTTAGCTCAGCGAGATATGCGCTGAAGGCTTCCCGCATCTCTTGCGCAAGACGTTTACAGTCATCCAGACTGTCGTTTGGCCAAAGCGGCAGGTGGTTGCTGTCCTGTCCCTGCAGCCGGGTGAACCACACCTGCTCCGCACGCAGAGTATGACTTAGCAGCCGGACCGCTTCGGCGTCGGATTGCCCATCCCCGCCAGCTTCCAGCGCATCCAGTATGCGCTTGTCGGCCCAATACAGCTGCTCGAACATGCTGCGAATCGTTTTCATTTCCTTAAACGCCCCCTTCATATCATCATTTCCCTTATTAAAATTCAGGTTATCTGAGGAGTTCGCCAGCCTGGACCCATTTCCTTCTATGCTCAGTTCGCATGACATAGCGATGGTTATCTCGTAAAAGCCGTTTATTCATTCGGGCCGATGAGCACAGAAGCGCTAACACAAGTCTTGAAATCCCCTCCCTCCAAGCCTTATGAAAATATTGCGAACGCATCAAAAAATGTTGCTTGCCTTGCATACAAGGCCCCATTTACCATCAATCATGCGGAGGGTGTCACCATGACTTACACCTATCAGATCGAATCGCAGTGAGGGGGTGACGGAAAGTTTGATTCGGAGAAAATGCTGACCAAAATTTGAAAGCGGTTTCTTAACTTGAGAAAAGGAGCTGAACTTGATGAGTTGGTATAAAAGATGGGCTGCGGTTGCCATGACTGCAGTCATGATGGTGTCGCTGGTTCCGGCGGCCCAAGCGAGCGAGCTGGTTCCGACGATGCAGGCAAAAGGGATTTCCCCGGCGGATGATCCTGCGTCGCCACCGGATGAGGAGCAGCCAAAGCTCCGTAATCTTGCCCTTGGACTTCCTTATGAATGGTCTGAAGCCCCGGATCCGTCACATCCTGATGCCGGGAATCAGCTTACAGATGGGAAATATGGACAATTAGATATGAATGACCCGGCCTGGGTAGGACATGTTCGGGGCAAAGCGCGCGAAGTCGTGTTCGATTTGGGTGAGGAGAAGTCGATCGGAAAAATAACCGCCCATTTTTTTCAGGATTACCCTGCCAACTCCATCCTCGTGCCTCTCACGGTATCGATGTATGTCTCGGACGACAAGGAGAATTGGGGCCTTCTCTCCCATAACGCCACTCAACTGCTTTGGGGAGAAGGACCGCCAAGTGAGGAAATGTTTGCGTGGGACGGCAGCCGGGACGGAATCCAAGGCGGGAGTACGGACGGCAAGCTGGCTTATGCCCGCTATGTAAAAGTCATTTTCACGATGCATCCTACCCTATGGGAATACATTGACGAAATTGAAATTATGGGCACGGACGGAAAGATGGACGGAGCGGTAAAGGTTCCCGCTGAGCAGCCTCATTTTTTGGAGCCGGGCGAAGCTACGGGCGGGATCCGGAATCTGAATCTGCTGTATAACGGACAGTATGCGGATGGTTTGGGGGACTGGACCAAGGAACGGATCATCCCGAACATCAGTTACGTGGATCAGAACGGGGAACCTACCGACTGGCTTTTTGACGGTGTTTTATATCTCGGGCTTGCTTCCCCTGCCGGCCGGGATTTCGGTCTGGGGCAAACAAATCTGGGGGACTGGACCTGGTATTTGGACAAAACCTTTGCAGCTGCGGGAGATATGCAGCAGTTGAATGAGGCGACCAAGGAAGTCGGGTCCAAGCTGAACCAACCTGATTATAAAGAGAAGGTTGTGCTCATGATTCCGAATCCAGGGGAATCTTTAAACGATTTTGGCGATGTGGACGGGTCAGGGGAATCGTTAAGCTTTAATGCCTCTGTCGTCGGACAAGAGAAAGCCCTCGAAAACAGAAAAAAAGCGGTTCAGTGGTGGCTGGACCAGGTCCGGCAAAGATGGCAGGCCGCGAATTATTCCAATCTGGAGCTTGTCGGCATGTACTGGCTGGAAGAACAAATCAGCACAAGCGAAACGGGACCGGGCTTGATTAAAGCCGTGAGCGGCAAAATCCATGACATGAATCTGAAATTTTTCTGGATCCCCCACTCTTTGGCTTATAAAAGCTATATGTGGAAAGACGTAGGATTTGATGCCGCGGCCCTTCAACCGAACTATTTCTTTGGCGGCATGGATCAAGACCGGTTGGAAGATGCCGCAAATACTGCAAAGCGGTACGGAATGTCGAATGAAGTCGAATTTGATGACCGGATGCTTCAGGACGGCGTATTCCGTGAGCGTTATATCGATTACTTGAACAGCGGCGCCGCAACCGGCTTGATGCAAAAGGGATTCAGAGCTTATTACCAGGGAAATAATGCGGTTTATAATTTGGCGGTGAGCAAAGATCCCGGCCTGCGTCTCATGTATGACTGGCTGTATCAATACCTGAACGGAACATACGATATTCATAACAGTACACCACCTGAAGCAGACGTATTTATCAACGGACAAAAGTTAAATGACGATGTGGTTGTTCCCAATACTGAAACAGTTGCATTCACATGGGAAGTCCAAGACGATGACAGCGGTTTGACCCGGGTTACGGCCACTTTCGACGGCAAACCCTACGCCCCGGGAACGCCGATTGATCTGAAGGGAATGCCGGGTAAGCATCAACTGGCCATTACCGTGGCGGCTGCCAAATCCAAGACGACAGCTTACACAATCCGGGCGGCAACTACCGCTGACACCATGAAAGCTCATGTGAACCTCTTCGCCGAGCAAAAGCAGTTCACGACGCCCGGAGCTCCCCGCTCGTTGAACGCGCAGCTGGACCAGATGAAGCGTTTTGAAGGAAAGAATGCTGCGCAGTTTGATCAATTCCTCAAAGGTTTCAATGTAAAGCTGGATCAACTGTACGCGGATCGTATTGTTTCGGATACGGCTTATGCTTCGCTGAAAGAAGAGGTGTATGATCTTGCCGGTAACCTGGCGGAAAATAAAACCGTAACCGCCTCTTCCGTCGAAGGCTCCGTTTCGACCTTGGCGCCGAAATATGCCGTCGATGGGTTTTCTTCGACCAGATGGGCGAGCAACTACGTGAATGACAGCTGGTTCCAGGTCGATCTAGGCGAAGCTAAAGCATTCGATACGGTCCGGATCGAGTGGGAATTAGCCCGCGCCAAAACTTACAAAATCCTTGTCTCCAACGACCAGCAGAACTGGAGCAGCGTGATCCAGGACAATGATGGCATCATTACGGCCCATGATGGCAAAGAAACGGTCCATTTTGCCCCCGTTACAGCCAGGTACGTTAAATTTCAGGGGATTGAAAGAGCCACCGATTATGGATATTCCTTTTATGAGTTTGGGATCTATAACCTCTCGCAGTCAAGGGAGTAAGAACTTTGGTATAAGATAAATCTCCTCTTATCATCTATATAGTCCTTGTGAGAAGAAGACTGCCGTTGAACCGGCAGTCTTCTTTCTTGCTTGCTTCGCATTGGGAATAATCCCACCTTTTTCCATTTATCTGGACTTGGCTTTAAGCGAAGATTCCAATCATTTCATTTACATATGAACAAATGATCATGTATTATATAATCAACATTTATTTTACTTGGAGGAATTTCTATGCTGGATGTCTTGATTATTGGAACCGGACAGGCTGGTCTTGCAGCTGCCTACTTCTTAAAGCAAAAAGGAATACCATTGATGTTAATCGATAAAGCCAAAGCCTTAGGCGATTCCTGGCGCAACAGATACGATTCCTTACAATTATTCACACCCAGGAATTACAGCCGTTTACCTGGTCTTGATTTGCCTGGGGATCCGAATGGTCTCCCTACAAAAGATGAGGTTGCCGCATACTTATCGGAATACGCTTTAACCTTTGATTTTCCGATTCAGTTGGATACGGAAGTCAAATCGTTAACCTCCATTCCAAGGGGATTTGAGGTGGAGACTAGCAGAGGAACGATTCAATCCAAAAATGTAATCGTGGCTACAGGGCCTTTTCATAAACCGTATGTTCCAGCCATAAGCCAGTCCATTTCAAATGATACGACTCAGCTTCATTCTTCCGTATACCGGAATCCCGGCCAGCTTACACCTGGAAGCGTGTTGGTTGTGGGAGCAGGAAATTCAGGTACACAAATTGCAGTAGAACTGTCAAATGACTTTGATGTCTATTTATCCGCATCAAACCAGCTCCATTTTAAACCTCTGTACATATTGGGAAAGAGCATTTTTTGGTATTACGACAAATTGGGTTTCTTACAGGCCGGAAATCACACCAAACGCGGGAAATGGTTACGCCAACAACCTGAGCAAATCTATGGATACCAATTAAAACAACGATTAAAAGAAGGGAAAATCAAGCTATTTCCGAGGGCAGCCAGCGCGGAGTCACGTACTGTGTTTTTTGCGGACGATCAACATATTGAGGCTGACAATATCATTTGGGCAACCGGGTTCCGCCCGGATTTCTCCTGGATCCAAATCAATCATCTCTTTAATGAACATCAAGAAGTTACCCAGTTCAATGGTATTTCTAATATTCCAGGCCTATATTTCATCGGTCTTCCGTGGCTGTCCTGCAGAGGATCTGCACTTTTGGGGTGGGTACAGCATGATGCCAGACGTATCGCCGAATACATAAATAATGATTTAAAGTCAATGCAGCTGTTCTCGCCGGGAATTATCTAGGTTTAGCTCTTCTTTTTTTCGCTCGCAAACAAAAGTCTGAAACCAGCTTCCCGTGTACCGGCCACCCTCGACGTGTCAACCTTGCCTAGAAGTATGCGTAATTATTTCTCAGGAAACGATTTATGATATACTAAAAAAAATGAGTCGAGGAGCCAGCATGAACCATGGATACTGCAGATAAAAGCAAAGCCGCCATTCATGAATTTTTTATTCAGTTTCTTCAGCAAAAAGAAGAATATGAATCCCGAATATCCGCATCCTATCTCGAAGATATCCGGAAGCATATCGGTGCCGAATTCAGTTTGAACATGACAGAACTGCACACCATTGCGTGCATCGGGGAGCAGGAGCCGATCAATGTCACTTCCATCGCGGAAAAGATGAATTTGAGCAAAGGGAACACCTCCAAGATCGCGAGCAAGTTACTTAAAGCCGGTTGGGTTCGGAAAGCCCAGCTCAACGATAACAAAAAGGAAGTGTACTTTCGGCTAACTCCTGCCGGCAAAAAGCTGTTTGCTGCGCATGATGAGCTCCATACGTTGGAAAAGCAGAGAATGTACGAGTTTTTGGGAAGGTACAGCGATGCCGAGCTTGAATTGATCAAGCGCCTGTTTGCAGACATGGTTGACTTCTATCGCTGACACGTATCACCGGCAAACGAACCTCAAATCAAAAAGCAACCGGTAGCCGCCCGGCTGCTTTTTTTGTTACTCGTTGAAGTGAGCACAGCGCCGAGAGCGCTACATTGAAACGATTCATCTCACACGCTACATTTTCAAAGCCCCCTGCGTCATGCCCTGAATGTAATATTTCATGCCGAAAGAGAAAATCAAAATTAACGGAATCGAGGAAATGGCGTATGCCGAAAACTGCGTTCCCATATCGGTGATGCCGAACTGTTTCGTAAAGACGGTAAGGCCGACAGCAACCACCTGAAGACTGCTGTCCCTGATCGTAAGCAGCGGCCAAATGTAATCATTGTACACGCCAACAGCCTGCATGATGAACAAGGTGGCCAGGATCGGCAGCGACAACGGGATGACGATTTGAAAAAATACGCGAATCTCCGATGCTCCATCGATCCGGGCCGCTTCAAACAG
The DNA here is from genome assembly GCF_002224835.1 of Paenibacillus sp. SSG-1. Taxonomy (NCBI): domain Bacteria; kingdom Bacillati; phylum Bacillota; class Bacilli; order Caryophanales; family Paenibacillaceae; genus Paenibacillus; species Paenibacillus sp. SSG-1. The sequence continues at coordinate 1,026,833 of NZ_MBRK01000001.1, read as the reverse complement.
CTCGCTGGGGATGCCGGACATAAAACTCCTGCACAAGAAAGTTCCGAAGATTTGCCCGCCGGCTGCACCGGCAATAATGATCACCCAAGGTGTATTCGTTAGTCCCAGATTATTATACAGGACGTACGAAGGAATCAGCGTTAACACGCCCGGAATCATCATCATGGCCAGCATCATCATAAACAGCAGTTCTTTGCCGGGAAAGCTTTTTTTGGCGAATATATATCCTGAAATGGAAGAGAGCAGAATGACACATGCACTGGCTCCGACCGCATACAAGATGGAATTCACCATATATCGCCAAATACTGGTGAACGCAGCGCCGTAATTATTCCATTTGGCCGGAGATGGCAGCCCCCAGAAATTGCCGAGAATTTGCGCATTGCTTTTTAAGGAGCTGACGATCATGAACAGAATGGGCACCAGCATCAGAATGACCAGCACGCACAGCAGCACGATGATGGTGATTTGGGGGAAACTGAGATATTTGATGAGCCCGCCTTCGTTTTTTCTGAGCCTCCTCACGGGGCTGACGCTTTCAGCGGCTGTATCCGTTTCGGTATACATCGATCCCTCTCCTCCTTCCTTAATCTTCTGTTTTAATAAGCTTCATGTTCACAACCGTAATCGCAAGGATCACCAGGAACATACTTACACCGAGCGCCGAGGCATACCCGAGATCGTTGAACTTGGTGGCGGCATAATACATCTGCAGAGCGGGTACATAAGTCGAGTCCATGGGACCGCCGCCCGTAACGATCATGATGCCGTTAAAGTCCTGAATAATGCCTATGAGGGTTAAGATGATCAGAAACTTGAATTGACCGCCCAGCAGCGGCAAATGAATGGAACGGATAATCCGCCAAAGATTGGCCCCATCGATTTTTGCGGACTCGATCAGCTCGTTCGGAATGGACAGCAGCCCTGCGTAAAATACCAGCAGCTGCAGGATGCCAATAAACGGAAACCCGATAAAAATAATAGCCCACAAGGCGGTATTCGGGTCACCAAGCCAACCATGCGCCCAGGAACCAAGCCCGATCAGATCTAAGACGTTATTGATCAGACCCACGTTAGGATCATACAGGTTTTGCCAAATCAACAATAGGGCCACACCCGGAATAACCATCGATGCGGTAAATGCCGTCCGAAAGCCGTATTGCAGACGTTTACTGCTTAGATGGAAGATGAGTTCAGCGGTAATGAGTGCAGGGATAATCGCTTTGATCAAACCGGTGATGATCAGAATCACCAGGTTGCCCATCCCCTTAATGACATAAGGATCATGAATCATTCGTTCAAAATTGGCCAAGCCGACAAAGGTGGTCCTGCCCCCTGGCTGCCAGTCATATAAGGAATGGAATAAGCCCGAAAAAGCCGGGTAATAGAGAAAGACGAACACCAGAATAAAGGTCGGTGCCAAGCCCAGGTAAATATATTTGCTTTTCCATATCTGGCGGAAAATAACCAGCCGGTTGCGCTTCTTCAAATAATTCAAGTACAGCAGAACAAGGACGACCGCCAAGACACCGGCTGCAGCCCATAGCATAGCGTTTATTCGTGCCTTGCTTGCCGCTTTATCGATGACACTGCCTACATCGTACTTAAAGATCCTTCCGTCATTGGTGCCCGAATACAGCGTCTTGCCCTCCCGGTCAAATTGAACGCCCCGGCCTTCCCCCGTGATCTTTGACTCCCACAGCTGCTTTCCGCGCCCGTCGAAAATATAGTAGTTACCGGATAAATCCGAAACGCCGATCCGTTCCCCATCGCTTGAAAAGGCGACATCGGTCACGATGTCCCGCGTGTTAATCGAACCGTTAACGTTCCCTTTCTGATCAAACAATTCCACCTTATTGGAAGCCGTACCCACTGCAGCCAGGCCATTGTCTGAAACGGCCACCGCCTGGATTTGATTATCCGCGCTGAATTTATACAGCAGGCTGCCATCCTTGTCCAGAAGATAGGCGAATTGGTCGCTTGTCGCGGCAACGATCCACTGTCCGCTGCCCGATACGCTCACTTCCTTCAACAGGGAACCGATGGGGATACTGCCTGTCTGTTCTCCGTTATTTTGATCCACAACGATGAGATCTTTGCTGCGCTGGGTAACGAGAACGATGGTGGACCCGTCCTGCGATGCGGCCAAGCTTTTGACCTGCCGCTTCAGATCCGAATCCCACAGCTGACCTCCTGTCTCGTCATATGCATACAGATGCCTGTCATCCGATGAAACCAGAAGTGTGCCGTTACTCAGAAGCGCTACCCCTGTAACGACATTTCCAGCCCCAACCTCATAGATGGGGTTGCCTTCGGAATCGTAGAGAAATGCCTTCGCATTATGACCCCCAACGGCCACACGGCTCCCATCCTCTGATACGGAGAGGGAGGTGATACTCCCCGCTCCTTCAATGGACCAATGGTCTTTGGCAAATGCTGCGCCCGGGACAAGCCCTAGAAGCAGGATCAGTGCAAGAAATATCCATGGGGCTTTCCTCATGATGAACCTCCCTTTTTATCCGTCATCCTTACGAATTGCCTGCTTCCCTCGGGTAATCATACGGGTCCGCACATGCAAATGCATGTGCAGACCCGTGTGAAAAAGTGATTAACGCTGCGGCGGACGCCGCTCGGGGTGATCCAAGTCGGAGAGTTCTTTCTTAGCTTCTTTCATGGCAGGTTCCATATATTTATCGATATTCGCCTGCAGCTGATCCAAATATTGATCCGTTGTCAGCTTACCGCTGAAGTACCGCTGTACGAGCCCTACCCAATCCTGCACGGACGGCTGGTAATCCCACATTCCACGAGCCAGGTTGTTGGCGGCGCTGGTGTAGCCTTCGGTATTTCCAATCGGCTTGAAATCGGCGAATGCCACCGCCATTTCATCCGGGAGCGTAATGCCTTTGATGGCCGGTGCGCCTGAGAGGGAGGCGTCGTCACTCTTCTGGATCGCATCCAAATATACGGCGTAACCTTCCGGACTCGTCAGGTACATCATGAAATCCACATTCAGCTCATTTTGCTTCGCATCTTTATTGACGAAACCATAGAATCCGATCGGAATCTGGATCGTTCGGGCCGGTGCCATCACCTCAGGTCCTTCCATGGAAGGCATGTTGAAGAATCCGTATTCGAAAGGCTTCACGCCGCCTGTGGCACCCGTTTTTTCCTCATCCGCGAAATCTTTAGGGAGCTGCCAGTAGGAGGCCGGCGTGCCTAACATTGTCGCCGCCTTTCCCGTCAGGAACAGATTGTAAGCCTGGTCCTCTTTCACTCCGAAAAATCCGTCAGGCACATAATCGAACAGTTTTTTCAGATTTTCCGAGTAAGCCTTCCACTGGGGATTGCCGGCAATTTTGAAGGGACCTTCTTTGTCTTTAACAGCTTTCCACAGCCGCATTTCGTTTTTGGTCACTTTACTGTTGGAATCGTTATACGGATCCGTCAGATCATATTTCCACTGCTCGTCGAGCTCTGGAACGTAAGTATAATCCTGTTCTTGGGACCGGATGATGTTAATATAATCGCGCATGTACTGATCGGCATAGATCCGCACCAGCCATCCCGCCTGGCCGCTCCACATCGATTTGGAGTCTCCGCCGAGCGCCAGCGGTGTATATCCGGCCTTTTTTATTTTATTGAAAGCGTCAATCATCTCGTTAAACGTTTTGGGAGCTTCGGTAATACCGACTTTCTGGAAAATCTCCTTGTTGTACACCCATACGATCTGCACGGATTCAAAGTTCAGGTTGTACAAATGATCTTCGGCTCCAATGCCTTCGAGGTTAATGCCCATCGCCTTCAGATCCAGGGTGTCCTGCCAAGGCTGGTTCGTATAAGGATTGACTTTATCGAAATAAGGGTAAAAGTCCATAAATTTTTTACTGTTAACTAGGCCACCGACTTCGTTATTCGTTACCAGGTCAACATCCGGCACACCTGCTGCAAATTGAGCCGTCAGCCATTCCTTGTAGCCTTCCGCCGGCTTGTTGTCGACTTTGACCTTCACTCCCGGATTTTTCTTCATATACGCTTCGGCAACCGCATTCCATACTGACGCCGATGCATTCGGCAAGGAAATGTTAATATTTCCTGTCAGCTGCGACGCGGCCGGATCCTTCCCTGCGTCTTCCTTACCCTGATCCTCACCCGTTGGATTGGATTCTGCGGTGCCTGGATTGTCTGGTGGTGTGGGAGCTGCTTTGGTGCATGCTGACAATAAAGCCAAGAGCATCACAATACTCAAGAGAACGATGAATCCCTTCCTTTTGTTCACATTGATCTCCCCTATTTTCGAATGGTCATGATCTAAAGCGCTTTCAATTACAACAAACTTGAACGAATACGCTTCAGCCGTAAGTATACGTTATAAATTTCGTATACTTTGATAAACAAAGTATACTGTAGGAGTTTGCCTATTGCAATAGTTTTTATTGCGAAATACGCTGAGGCTGCCGCGGGATCGATGGGATAATTCGATTAAAGAAGAACATTCTCATGTTTTTCTTTATATATTTTGATATCGTTGACTTAGGGGGAAATTGACTTTTATCTACCCCCTATATGATATTGTAGATCATATTACCGCAAGGAGGCGTTTGTAATGAGAACGGCTTTTACTCCCGGGCAAACTATGGAGGGGCAGGACGCATAATTGCCCTTAAACTGCGGGCTCCCCTATTTGAAACGGGGAACAAAGTTGAAAAAATATGCTTTGCAGCAATTTGATTATCATGTATGGGCAAATCGGCAGGTTTGCGAGCATCTTCAGAAACTTTCTGATGAGGTATATCGAAAGCAAATCGTTAGCGTTTTTCCAACCATCTACGACACTATCGTCCATATTTATGTTATCGATCGAGGTTGGTTCACTTTCTTAACTGAAGGCGGCGTCTCCGAGTTGTCGGAGGAATACTTTGAGAACTTGAAGAACACTATAGAAATTATAGTGGCAGAAACCAACGACAAGCGTATTGAAGAACTGGGTCAGATGCAAGATGAACTGGCGGCTAGCTTCCGGTCATTCATCGAGCAACATGAGGATATCGAAGCAGTCTATCCGTCAGGAACATTTAATGCCAGATGCGTAGACTATATCCAACATATGGTGAACCACGGAACTTATCATCGTGGTAACGTGACTGCGATGCTCAGGCAACTAGGGCATCCCGGAATACCAACAGACTACGCCTTTTATTTGTACAATTTAAGCCATTTGTAGGCAAAAAACAGCCTGGAACAGTGAATGCTCCAGGCTGTTTTTTAGTGCGCGCGAACGGGAACTGGCAAACGCCTACCGTTAGCCAAGAGCAAGAGCGCGAGACGGAGTCTGGAGGAAGCTGGATGCAACCGCTCGGACTGAGGTAGCAAATATCCCTCCGTTAAGGAATACCCTGTGCCTGTTGTACCTATAGTAGGCAAGCCTGCTTCGCTGAGTACCTGAATGTCACGATAGATGGTCCTTACACTGGTTTCAATCCCCTATATCGAACAGTTTCTACTCGATTTCCTAAATCCGGAACACGTGCATTTATTTTTGTAGACTCTTTCCATACGCTTACGAATATTACTCGGATATTATGAAATAAAAATTCTTTTAGTGCAGTAGCGAACTCCTTCTGAACTTCTTGTTTCAAATCATGAAAGTTATCAAGTACAATGAAATTATTTGAACAATGAGACAGAAAGGACTGAACAGCAATGTCGTTTCAGACCTATTCCCCCCGGCCACCTTTGTCTTCCTTCATCGCATACTTCTGGTCCTATACCGGAAAGAATCCGCCGCACTCGAGAAGACTTACCCTACCGGACGGCTCGATCGATCTCGTCATTGATCTGTATGATCGTAAAACTCGTATACACAATCGATATGACAGCGAGATGACACTAGCGTCTTCCGTGATTAGTGGGCCTCACACTGATTATTATATAACGGATTCTTCAAGCGAGCGGTCCATGATTGGCGTACATATCAAGCCCGGCTGCGCTGGTCCCCTTCTAAAGCTGCCTTCTATTGCGTTAAAAGATACGCATGTCTCGTTGGATGATTTATGGGGGATAGTGGCTACTGATCTGCGCGATGAGCTGCTTTATTCCAACACGGTAGAAGATCGATTTCGTATCCTTGAAAAATACTTTCTGTTACGAAGTGATTGGTCAAGGCCATCGCATTCAGCCGTTGAGTTTGCGATTGCCTCGTTTCAGCAGTCGCATCACCCCGAATCCATTGCGAACATGGTTGAACAGGTTAACATGAGCGCCAAACGATTCATTCAAATTTTCAAGGATGAAGTAGGACTAACACCCAAGAGGTTTAGTCGTTTAATGCGTTTTCAAAAGGCGGTACGTCTTATCAGAAAGAGCAATGATATCGATTGGGCCGATCTTGCCATGTCTTGCGAATATTATGATCAGTCCCATTTCATTAAAGAATTTCAGTCCTTCTCCGGCCTCACTCCGACCGAGTATCGCGCTATAGAAAGCCTGCACCCCAATCACATCCCTCTCACGAACTAGATCTCGGGAAAAAATATACAATACAGTGTCTTGTTGGCTCCCTTACAATGCAGAAAGCAGCTATTACATTCTGTATTCAAGGGGGAGAGCAGCTATCATTACTCCATTCAAAATCAATGTTCCGCAATCGGATCTTGAAGACTTGAAAATGCGGCTGGATCATACACGGTGGCCCGACGAAGCGGCTGGCGAAGGCTGGAATATGGGTGCAGATCTCAGTTATATGAAAGAATTAATCGATTATTGGCGAACGCAGTATGACTGGCGTATTCATGAAGCCAGATTAAATGCCTTACCGCAATACAAGACTGTTATAGAGGATACAACCCTTCATTTCGTGCAGGTTAGAAGCGAAAATCCAAATGCGGTGCCGCTTTTGCTCGTTCATGGTTGGCCCGACAGCTTCTACCGATTTCACAAGATGATCCCTCTATTATCCGACTCCTTCGATCTTGTCATGCCTTCGATTCCCGGTTTTGGATTTTCGGATCGAAAAACCACAACACCGAAACGAGTCGCCCACCTGTTTGCCAAACTGATGACAGAAACACTTGGATACGAGGGCTTCGCGACTTGCGGCGGGGATATCGGCACTGAAATCGTGACCATGCTATCCACACATCACTCCGACGTTATGAAAGCGATCTTGTTGACGGACGCTGGTTATCCAACCGGAAGTGAAGATATTACGGAGATGTCCCCTGCCGATCGGCAGTTTATGTTAGATACGCAGACCTGGGTTCAATCAGAAGGGGCCTATCTGAAGCTGCAAGCGACCAAACCGCAAACGCTTGCCTATTCACTTAACGATTCGCCGGTTGGCCTGGCATCTTGGATCGTCGGCATGATCCGTTCGGGAGCTGGCGACGAGACCGTAGATGATGCATTCGGCGGAAGGGACGAACTGCTCACGAATATCATGATCTATTGGCTGACCGGGACGGCCGGATCCGCCGCACGCATGTATCGGCTCATTGTAATGGCCAACCAAGCGAATGTAGATAGTGCTTCGCCGGTCAGAGTGACACGTAGAGTACCGGCAAGTATCGTGCTCTTCCCGCGCGAAATCCAGTTCCCCTCAAGTTGGGCTGAACGTTCGGTACATGTGTGCAGCTACAACAAAATGCCCTGTGGCGGTCATTTTGCAGCGCTGGAAAAACCCGAACTTCTGGCCAATGAACTGATACGATTTATCCCTTTACATTATTTCGGCTCGGGAGGAAGTTCATAAGGGAAACCATGAGGGAACGAAGTCACTTTGGCACAGATCGGCGACAACATCTTTTCAACGGATAGAATCATGGATGAACAAGGAGGAACTGATGAAATACGCTTATGTTTATGTACTGGATACGATGGCGGACTGGGAACTTGGCTTTGTTACTGCAGAGCTCAACTCCGGTCAATATTTCAAAAACCGCGGGAGTCGCCTTCCCGTTCGAACCGTCGGAGCTTCCAAACGTCCTATCACGACGAAGGGCGGATTAACAATCGTGCCGGAATTGACAGTAGATGAGATCACGTATGAAACATCGGCTATATTGCTTTTGCCGGGTGCTGACAACTGGAAAGATCCAACGAATGGGCCAATCATCGAAAAAGCAAAACAACTGCTGAACGTCGGCGGCAATGTCGCAGCCATATGCGGGGCGACACTTGCGCTTGCGGATGCCGGGTTGCTGGATGAGCGTCAGCATACGAGCAATAGTCTGGAGTATTTAAATTTATTTAGCCCCTCATACAAAGGCGCTGCTCGATATAAAAACGAGAAAGTCGTGGTCGATGGCAATCTGATCACAACCGGTTCAGCCGGCGCACTAGAATTAGCGCGCGAGGTTATTGCGCTGCTGAACCTGTTTGCGGAAGAGACGTTAGAAGCTTGGTATAACTACTTCACTTCAAGCGACCCTAAATATTTTTATGCGATGATGGAGACGCTCCAAGAGAGTAATTCATAACTTGCGAGGGTGACTAAGACGTTGGTCTTGGGTCACCCTATTTCTATTCTCGTAATGAGCTTACCGCGACGCATCGCGGAGCGATAAAAAACTAAAAGCGCTGCGACAGGTTGCTTATGGCTAACCTGTCACAGCGCTCTAACCCCAGGCAGTTAACCTGAATCATCCCTTCGATGGAAGAGGCAAACATACTTGCCGGGTTAGATTAATTCGGCACCCTGCAAATTAACTATTCCTGATGCGCTGCTTCGCCGATAAGGGGGCGGTGCTGTCGCGCAAGATCAGCGTCGGAACGATCTCGTCTTTTACCAGGGACGAATGATCCTCCTCCAGTTCAAACAGCAAAATCTCCGCCGCCCGCTGTCCCATCTTGCGAGTATTCTGATTCACCGTGGTGAGCCTTGGATAGGAATACTCGCCGAGTTTCACATCATCGTAACCGATAATGCTTATATCTTCGGGGATGTTCATCCCGGATTCTCTCGCCGCGTTCATCGCACCGAAAGCCTTATAGTCGCTTGTGGCGAATATCGCCGTTGGCGGTTCCGGCAGCTTCATCAGCCTTTTGAACCCTTCCTCCCCCATCTCCGCCCGTTCGTCTTCACCGTCGACAACGGTGATCAGTTCCGGATGGAAAGGAATATTATGCTGGGTCAGCGCCAGCTTGTAGCCTTGGAGGCGAAGGGAGAAATCCTGATTTAATTCCAAGAGCGAACTGCCTGTCAAGATAATCCCTATTCGCTGATGCCCCTGAGAGATCAGATGCTGGGTGGCCAGATATCCTCCTGTCAGATTATCCGCGATAACATAGGGAATGCCCAAATGCGGATAATAGAAATGCACCG
>NZ_MBRK01000001.1:320777-1017501 GCF_002224835.1 Paenibacillus sp. SSG-1 | reverse complement strand
CCTTTTCTCTCCCTGCAAAGCCGTTAAACGCGAAAAGTCAAAATGCCCTTTAACCGTCAGGAGGATGATGCCGGCGCCGGGATCCTCGGGCAGCTCGTAGTTTTCCCCGATATCCCAAATGTGGAACGCGACACCGTTATCATCACACACCTCTTTAATACCTTCAAACATATCCGTAAAAAACGGGTGGTTCAGGATGCTAACTTCATGATTCTGATGGGCAAAATACAAGGTGCGCAGCCCTTTGGAATCGGCTTGAGCCGGATTCTCATGGACGAAGCTCCCCTTCCCCCGGATCCTGTACACGAATCCTTCCTGAACCAGATCCGACAGTGCCCGCCTGGACGTAATTTCACTGGTGTTATACTCTTTTGCCAGCTCAATCTGAGTGGGGAGCGGATCATGCGGCTTGAGTTCTCCGGAGGCGATCTTTCGTTTAATATCGTTCATTATATATTGATACATCGGAGTCTTGTCCGACTTTTCCATATCCATGAAGCCATCACTCCTTACCAAATTGAGTTAAGTATACTTTAAACACAGTCACTCCTGCAAGCAAAAGGGCAGTCTCTGATCCTGGCGGAAAGAGAGACTGCCTGTAGGCGGCGGAACAGTAAATATCATGTTGGGCAGCGTCCGAAGACCGGATTCCTCCCGGCAGCCCATATTCCAGATCTGGACATCCTCGCGATTGCCGATCATCAATTAAGCAAAGTGTTAGCGGAGAGTAATGCGGCTCCTCCCCCCTTTGGTGTCTCAGAGTATGCAGATTATTTATCATCATAAAGGAAATCTATCCGTTACGGATTTAGCCGAGCAGGCCCACTGCAGTGAACGGCATCTCAGAAGAGCCTTCAAACAGGAATTGGGTTTAAGCCCTAAGGAGATGCTGGGAATCATCCGATAAAAGACCCGGACGGCAATTTGGTTAGTCGCGTCGCTTGATTCCTGATGGAGTGGAAAGGACTGGCCGAATAGTGCTCAACTTGATGGAATTTAGTAAAGGGCTGAAATTTTTCAGCCCTTTTCATCATGCTGCAGCTGCGCAGCTTTTTAAATTGAATGTGCTTGTCGTTATCCGCTGCAATCGACCAGTGGTGTCCGCTTTGGTGCTGCCTCATGAACCGGAACCGTTCCTCGAACGTGGACACGATCCTGATCCGTAGACACGGATATGTCGCGCAATCCTGGCGCCTTCCATGTCATTTGTGCGGGCAGGTGAGCCTCAAAGCGGTACACTCCGTCCACATCCCTTTTCCACTGGGCACTGATTTTTCCGTAACGGGTGACCACCGAACCTTCCGCCCACTCCACTTCCGCCACTGCGCTGGGACGGAGCGTAACTTGCCCATGACCCGCCTTAGAAATATCAATCCCAAGCAGTTCCCTGTTCAATAAATACGTCGGTGATGCTCCCCAGCCATGGCATAGACTTACCGGGACAGCGTCCTCCAAATAGGTTGGCGTATGCCCAAGGTAGGGGCTTGGCGTAGTCGAAAAGGGGAGATTCGGATCAAAGGTTTCCCACCAGGTTGTCGCGCCCCGATCCAGCATATCGCCCCAATAATTTCGGATGATGCGTACGGCATCCGCTGCATAACCGTAACGGAAAAGAGTCTCAAGCACGATATGATAAAAGAACGCTCCACGAATTTGCGGAAGCCGTCCCTTCAAGTAATATTCCTGCAAGAACACGGATATTTCCTCCTCATCCATGATTCCCGACCAGGCGGCCGCAAAATTGGTCTGTGCCGTGATACTGGAGGAAAGACCATCTCCGTTCAAACAGTCTGCATAAATCGCCGTATTCGGTATCCGGAGCAGGTTCCGGACGGACTTGCGAAGCTCCGCTGCTTGATGCGTAAATGAATTCCCGCTCTCCTCTTCCCCCAGCTCAAACGCCAGCGCGGCGGCCGTATGCAAAAATTTATAATAAAAGCAAGAGACGGCGGTTACGCGATCCTCCCGGTGGATTTCGTCCGACCAGTCGATAAAGCACCACATGCCGTCCCGATCTGCGTTGGCAAACAATCCGGCGTCATCTTCCTGCTCCGTAAACCACGCGGCAAGCTTCACGATATACGGCCATAATTCCTCTAAAAAAGCCCGATCCTTCGTATAATCGTAATATTCGGCTGCACCAAACAGCCAATGCGCGCAAAAATCGGGCAGCAAATAGGCGTTCCGCTGCGGTCCGGTGCCGGGTATGGAACCGTCGTCGTTTTGTATTTTCGCCGCCTGAAGCAATGACTTCCGGACGAGCCGGGGATCGTTGAACGTTTGATAGACCACTTTGGCCATGACAACCGAGTCGGCCACCCACAGCGCACCTTCGCGATAAGGGCAATCCTCAAAATGGTTCTGGCTGTTGACCATGGTTGTGTACCGGCCGACTTCCCAAATCCGGTTCAGCTTATCATCGCTGCTTCGGAAATGTCCCCCGTCCTTGTAAGGATAATGAACAAAACGGACTCGAAGGTCACAAATACGCAACGGAACAGGCGTCGCCATGACCCCAACCTTAAGGTAGCGAAATGCACGCCTTCCGAACGGAGTGATCTTGTTTACGCCTTTGCGGAGGAGGTACGTATCCCTCAAATCCAATTCCAGCGACTCCCCATAAAACAGCTGCAGAACCCCGCCTTCCTCAGCAATGACTTCAAGCTCCGGATAGCCGACGATCTCAGCTCCGAAGTCATAGGTAATCTGGGGAAAAGAGCCGGGAATCGAAGCGTCCATGACCACCGGTCCCCTTCCTTCCGCCGTGTCAGCAGCTAATTGCGCTTCCGGGGTTTGGATGGACCCAAGTAACGATTCAGCCGATACCACCGTTACCGGGGATACCAAGTTCTCCTGCAGATAAGGAATATCGCGCGCGACCAAGCGGGGCCAGGGGGAATTCTCCTGCTCTGCTGCTGCGATCACTTCCGCGGGCGGCCAGGAGGAATCGTCATAATCTTCGCATTCCCAGCCGTCTTCCCGGGACACATCCATCAATTCACGGTATCCGCCCCACATATGGAGGCGGCTTACTCCTGTTTTCCACCGGGGGGACCGCCTGCATTTCCATTCGGAGTTGCTGGCAACCGTCAGCAGGTTTGCCCCTTGGTCGTCAGCGCCGTAAACGTCGAGCTGGCATATCAATCCGCCGGGCCCCTGCAGCTGCTCGGTAACGATTTTGTCCTTACCAAAATTGTGTGCGGCCACCGCAATGCAGTTCCGGCCGTTTCGGAGCAGTGCGGCAACGTCGTGCGTATCGAAAGACATCCATAACAAGTCGGATGGCGCGGGGCCTCTGCCCGCTTCGATGCCGTTAATGTACAGCTTGTAGGATTGGTTGGCGGAAATCCGTACGAGCGCTTTTGTAAAGGGTACCGTCAGTTCAAAGGATTGGCGCGCTTCCACATATACGTTATTCTCATTCCCCGTTCCCTCTGCCCAAATCCATTCCGCTTTCCAGCTATCTCTATTCATCGCTTTACCTCCAGCTTGTGCTGATCTCGAGTATCCAGAAAATGAGTGCTTATGAATTATGATTCGTCGACCGCTCTGTACACAAAGTTCAATCGTCCTTCCGGCGCTGTGTCGCCGTGCAAATAAAAGTCTGCGATGTCCCCTTCGTTCTGCATATTGTCCACCCACTTGAACTCGATCCATATTCCTTTCGCTCGGTTCTCCGGAGCTTCATCGCCCCGAAGCTGTGCGAGCGGGATTTCAACATACATTTCATTCCCCGAAACGAAATAACGGATCTCTGCCGACGCTTTCCAGTTCCAACCCCCAGTGCTGTGTTCCAACAGCGCCTTGGAACGGTCTATGACTGTCCTGTTCACAATGTAATGGTACCCCTCCCATCCCGGGCTATGTTGTCTCCGGTTACGGATGAGCAGCATCATCCAGTGACGGTCCGTATAGGGGGTGATGGGATCTTTCGTTTTTGCGTAAAAATATAGACAGTGATCCGTATGAGCGGCTTTCAGGGAAATCAAATCATTTCTGCCCGTGTCTTGAAAATAATGAAAACTCCCATATCCGGCATGATCCCGGCGCATCGTATCCCCTTCAAAGTCCCTGTACAGCTCCGGTACAGACGGCCATGCCGTAAAGTCCGGCTCTGCAGCCAGGAAGGTTCCGCTGTCCACCGGTTCGGTCATGCCCTTGTAGCGGCGGATATAACCGACCAGCTGCATATAATAATGATCTTGATACCCGCCCTTCATCGGCTCGATATCCCGGCTGAATGCAAGCGTAGCTTGATCAACGAACAAAACCGGCCTATCCGTTGTTCCCTGCAGGCGCATGGCGATCCACTCGTTCCAGCCGGTAACGAAAATGATCTGCGGGTCCTCTGCAATAGCAAACTCCCATTGTTCGGCGATATTCATGCCCCGAAGAATGGATTCGGGCAGATCAGCCTCCGGTTTCTCCATCCCTTCGTGATAACCTCTCCCCCAATTGTTCCCGTACCCGTAAAAGGGCGTATCGCTCATAGCTACACTCGGATGCTGCGCGACGGAAACGCTGATCACTTCCTTCTCCCCTTCATCATTAAAAAACACCCGCTGCGGCCGCTGAAACTCGATCCATGGAAATCCGTTTACCTTTGCTTCCTCATTTGGCCATTGATTCCGGCGAAAGGTGAAAAAAGCCCGCTGTTCCTCCGTGCATTCCGCCGGATCTCCAATGATCAAAGGTTTGCCTTTCCAGTGAAACCATAGGTGCTTATAGCGCCCCGGTTTGTATATATCTTCGTACAATTCCGCAATCGTTGTTCCTGAATCCGTGTTCGTGTAAAAGGCAAACTGCGGTACGGCAAAGCCTTGTCCCCATACCTCGTCCAGCACGCGAAACAATACGTCGTATACCTTCTTGTATGTAACGGCATTGGTCGTGTCAAACACGATAAAATCCACGCCCGCACTCGTCAGAAGCTGCACGTGTCTGCGAAGTACCCAGGCATCGTCATTCAGATAATAGCCATACAAAGGTTCGCCCCAGAAGTGAAATGCATTTTCCGCCCCCCAGGCCGGGTGGGCTGGATCCCTGACCGCTTCGGGATATCGGGCGAGAATTTCGCTGTTATCAAAAGGACCTGACGTTCCCTGCTGCCCCAGCCACAGAAAGTAAAATAAACCTACGTACCTGCCTTCGCGCGTCGGCCCCGTTTCTGCCCGCGTTGGAAGCTCCCTTCCCAACCCGTCAATGCCTCCCCATTGATCGGCGTGCATTCGACTCACGTGATTCCGCATCCTTTCTGCTCCTCCCAACAGATCCGTGTCACACATAGGCGGCTCAACCTCCATTAACGAATATCGCAAGCACTTATTTCTAGAATTAAGTATTCTTATTAATTATATAATATACTTTGTTTGAGTCTTTTACAACTAAATATACATTGTTTGATTTGATCGCCAATAGGACAACTAAAAAAGACTGCGGCACTCCCTACCGAGCACCACAGTCATTTTTATATATAAGTTGAGAAGCTTGAATGGATGATGGTCGCAAGTACGTAAAATGTCCCTAAGATCGCTCCCACGCCAAAGGAAAAGTGAATTTACGGGAATCATAGTCCAACGTCAATGTCAGATCCTGTTCATTCAACGGAGCATATCGGGTGATCTCCAAGGTGATCTTCTTGCTCATCCCTGTTCCAACGTCGCCAAGATCATTACTTTCCTGGGATGCCTGAACTCCTTGGGGGAACTCCACCCTCAGCTTCTTGTTCAGCTTCTGGGATCCGAGATTGGTGACCGTGACGCTAAGCTTCGCCCCAACCTCAAGCTTGGGCGTCAGCTGCTGTACCGAAATCTTCAGGTTGGACGAATGAGGATCATATTTCACTTTTTCGGCAAAACGGGCTTCATCCACACGGAGTTCTCCTGTCAAAGGAGCTCCTCCCTCGGAGCGCACCCAGATTTTCACCCGGTCAACGGACTTTGCTCCCTTCCATTCCCCAAGCGGAAGCGAGACCAGCTGCCATCCCTTCGCTGCATCCAGCATGGCAGTTCCTTCGATCCGGTCAAATCCGCTGTACACAATAATCTTCGCCTCATATGCCTTTTCCGGATTCACATCGGCCAGCCGAAGCGCGGCTGTGAAATAGGGTGTCTTGCTCGCATCGACCGGCTCCGTGAACTCTTTCTGCACGCCGGCCCAATTTTTCGCGTACGGGCTGTTGAATCTGGCTGCCAGGTAGCCCGTTCCGTTGAAGGCGTCGCCGGAAGCTTTGCTCACTTCCTGCACCTCATCCGATGCGGCATAGCCGTCGGTGCCGGATTCAAAGCCGCTTCCTTCCCTTGGCTTCTGCACGTCACGAATGTAATCGAGGCCGCCGATCGAGGGAATCGTCCGGTCCTGAAGCTGGCCGGGATCAAAATTCGGAATCACTTCCCGCCAATCCGAAATCCCGATGATCGGCTTGGCAAACTCGGTTACTTCCAGCGAGCGGGCCGTATCGATATATTTAAAGACATCATAAATATATTTCGGTTGATCCGGCGTCACGACGCTGTCCGGGGTATGGGTCCACAAGCCGAGATTAAGCCCGCCCTCCTGTCCATGGTCAACATGCCGGTGGAGGATGAAAGCGTCAATGCCGTCCAAAAACTTCACTTTATAATAAGCATAGGCATAAGCGGCCGCCTGAAGCTTCTGATGCTCTTCCGAATTGGTCAAGCTGTGGAAGCCTTGCTCCGACAGGATGATTCGCCGCATCTGCCCGTTATTGAGAAGCTCCGGCTGCTTCATATAATCCACAAGAACGCCCAGGTTTTTAAACGTAATGCGCTGGGTGTCAAACGAATCCGTTGCCGTGGCATCATTCCAGAAGCGAGGGTTGAACAAATCTTCCGGGTAAGGATGCGCAGCAATGTTCCAGGCGAAATCGCCTTCTTTACGCGATAATTCCGCCATTTTATCGACAATGACCTTGTTATCGTATTTCCAAAGAGAAGCATCGTCCAGCTTTTCATTCCAGAAATGGTCCAAAGATACATACGTTCTGGCGTTGGCGTACTCGCTTTTGACGATGGTGTCGATCAGCCGGAAGGTCTGGACATACTCCCGGACGTAGGCATCCACCTTTTTGGGCCCCATATTGTTCCAAACTTTATTCTGGCCGACTTCATTGCCGACGATATAATTCACGGCTCTCCCGTATTGTTCGCTTTGCATCGAATAACGCTGCGCCATAAACCTGGTAGCCGCCTTCACGTATTTTACGCCCATTTCATTACTCGTATTGAGCGCATATACGGTCCCTCCGGGCTCGGAGTCCGGATGGATCAGGAACTCATTAGGTGAATCGGGATCCTTGATATCATACATGATCAAGATCAGGGAGACGATAATGCCGTTGTCGGACAAGCTTTTGATAGCGTTATCCATGCGTTCGATCCGGTCTTTGCGGAAATAGAAGGTTTCTCCCTCGAGGTCGTAAGCTATCGTGTTCTCCGGATGGTTATCGGATTTGTACATCAGTTCGTTGTAGCTTACATTCAGAGCGGCATGGCTGATTCCAAGCTCCTGGGCATCACCTGTCATTTGTACCTGAAGCCCCTTGATGCTTTGCGCCTCCGGATAGGGCTCGGTGTTGCGCGCAGTGGCTTCCGGATTGATGATATACTGTGGAGCGTCCATTGGAGTGTATGTGCCGTCTTCCGCAAGATATGCAACGGCGAATTTGGAGTAGAGACGGCTCCGCTGCCCGTCATTCACAGCCGTTTCGAACCGGAACGACTCGCTCAGACCGGTCTTGGCAAGAGGCGTCTTGGCTGAGAGCACATCCTTCGCATCCTCGTAGGTTGCCAATTCAAACAGCTCCAGCTGGCCTTCGGGATGAGAAGCCACAAAGTCGGGCCCAACCGTTCCTTCAACGATGATCCTGCCGTCCTGATCGATTCTCGCTTCCGCTTTGCCTGCATAAGGCTGCTCCATTTCCGGCAGCTGCCTGAAGCGAATCTGGTCCACCTTGATCGTACCGGCCGCTGCTTCCGGAATGATGCGGAATGCAGTGACGACGCCCTGCCATCCGGGATGATCCGAGAAGTTAAAATCCTGCGAGAAGGTGCCGCTGGCCGGAACGGTGAACGATTTCACCTGGTCGTCAGACCAATCTTCCCCCTCGGTCCGCCACTGGATTTTCAGTTCCTGAGCGCCCGTGTCGTTCGTCATGTCGATCGTCATGCCGTTCCTCTGCGCAGTATCGATCTTGATTTCCGGTGATTCGATGTACCCGCCTTCGGCCTCCATGCGGTATACCAGTGCCCCGTCTTGTGCCTGTACCGAGCCGTTCATGGCGGTGAAGCCTTCAGTTTCCCCTTCCTGATTAAACCCGAGATCAATCACGTTCGTCGCACAGATGTAATCGATCTGAAAGCGCCCATCCCAGGAATCGTATCCCGGCTGCCCCGGCTGCACATTTTCCAAATCGAAATTTTGCATAAAGGATATTTCCATCTTGGTGACGGCATGTTTGCCTCCCCAATCCCCCAGACGGATAAAGACCCGTTTCCATTGATCCGGGCGGATATGGGCGATGCTCTCAAACTCGTCGTCTCCACTGAACAATTTCACCTTCAGCACATAGTCTGCAGAGGCCTGCCAACCCCAGCTGTCTGCCGCAAAAGCCAGGAAACGGTAGGCAGACAAGTCCTTCGGCTGCTCGTATTCCGTATAGATCGTGCGCCATTCATACACTTTGACCGGGTTCGGGACCTGTTCCAGAGCACCGCTTCCTTCATACGGCGAGTTCGGGCCGTTTAGCATACTTGTCACATACTTGACCTCTTTGGTGTTGGTTCCCGCTTTCCAGGACGCTACATCTTCAGGTGTGTTGAAATCGTGGAGGACGAGGGCAGGAATCAAATCCTGGCCTGTGAGGACATGATCGGACTGCGGAAGATCCGGTATATACGGACCTGCGTGCACCTTGAATACCGGAACAAGCTGAATGAGCATGACCACGGACAAAATACCTGATAACAGTCGCAGACGCACTTTGTGAACCTCCTTTATCATTATATTCGGTATGTATTTTATATTTTAAGTATTCTTAATACAATCATTATTTTTCAATGTATACTTAAATAATTCTCCAGGCCTATTCGTTTCGATCCTTTTGACAGAATTCGCTTTATTCAAGCAATTCTCTGCGTTTTTTTGCGAAAGTTTGCGATGTGAAATCAGTCATTAGAAAAATAAAAAAAGCTCACCACTGAAAAATCACAGTGATAAGCAATCCGTAAACCATTCTTCAATCCGGCTTAACATGTCGTCTTCCGTATCATGATCACAACGTATTAAGAAATTCTCTGGCTTGCTGCGGAGTCTTTAAATTGGCACTATGAAGATGAGCCACTTTTTGTCCGTTCCTGAAAACCAGCAGGCTTGGAATACCTCGTACGTCCTGCCCTTCGGCTACATCCACAAGTTCCTCCACGTTAACATCATAGAAATTAAAAGTCGGATATTCACTTATGATCTGTCCGAAGTGCTGGTCCAAGCGTTTGCAGTCCGGGCACCAATCCGCATAAAACTTGACAACCGCTGTTTGATCTCCCTGAATCTCACGTTCAAATTCCGAAGCAGAACTTAATTTTTTCATTTCCCTTCATCTCCCGTTATATATTTCAATGATTTTCTATCCCCGTTCCCTGCTACCCAGCTAACTATATGGGAATGAACATTCTAAATATTCCGCAAACTTACCAAGGCAGCGAATCGTTCAAGTGAAAGAAGCCCCCAGTCGGCCCGTCTTCTTGGAGCGAAGCCAACAATACACTCGTCTCGCTGCCGCCTGCTTCATCCAGATCTGCATGTTCCCCGCCAAGCTGCGTACGGACCCACCCCGGATGTACAGAGTTCACTTTGATCGAAGTATCCTTGAGCTCATGTGCCAGATGAATGGTAAAAGCGTTCAGCGCCGCTTTCGAGGCATTATAACCAAAGGTTTTGATAGAATAAATCGGCGAGCCTGGATCTGCCTGCAGGGTTAATGAACCTAAGATGCTGGACACGTTGACGATCCGGCCCGCTTCCGATTTGCGGATCAATGGAAGCAAAGTTTGGGTTAACTCAACTTGAGCAAAAAAGTTCACATCGAACGTATCGCGCAGCTCTTTTAATGGTATAGCACTCGTCTGGTTTTGCGTCGCGGCAGAAATGCTGGACTGCTCGAGGAGGACGCCGGCATTGTTCACCAAAATATCCAGCTTACCATACGTTTCTTCAAGGTACTGATAGACGGCGGCATGATCTTGTTGATCGGTCACGTCGATTTGAATGCTTACAGCCTTTAGCCCTTCTTGATGTAATTGATACGCTGCTTCATTTCCTTTACGGATATCACGCGAGCCGAGAATGACCGTTGCCCCCAATCGGGCCAAGCCGCGGGCGGTTTCCAGTCCGATTCCTCGTGTTGCACCTGTGATCAATGCGATTTTTCCTTCTAAATTTGGTTTTGTCATACTTGTCGTCTCCTTTTATTTGAGAATGAACATTCTGAAATGATGAAAATAATGTTGTCAATCCCTGTTAGCTGATCGCGCTCAGCAACGGTGACGGATTTGTCAACCAGCGTACCGCCTCATCCCACTCGGTGAAGCTTTCCTGGCGATAAGGCAGCGTTCCGAGCCCCTCGACCGTTCTGTTCAGACTCAGCTTGGCAACGACGCTGTGTGGCTGCAGCAGAGCCAGGTATTGAAGTCCGCTTTCAAACGCCCGCCGGATGAAAAACTCCCCAATCCATACCTTGTCTTCAGCCTTAATCGCCGAGCCATTGCGGGTATCCATCAGGACTTTGCTGCCGTTCATTTGTTTCAACAGTTCGGCTCCCTTCATCAGGATCGTTTGAAACTCCTGTCCGTATGCAAATCCTTTCCATTCGATGACCACGCTCTGCAACTCATCATTCCAAGTGACCACGCCGTTTTTAGATTGAAAATGTGTCAAGTCGTCCAACTCCTTTATTCTATTTCCTGTTTGTGGTTTTATCCTAACATATTGAGAACGAATGGTAAATAATTATTTTTACTGATCGTTCTCAAATTTTATTTTCTATAACTTTTTTAATCGAGCTCGATCAAAAAAAAGCAACGAATCATGTTTGATTCGTTGCTCTCCATCACGTTCTGTTACATGAACCTCATTCTATTCATCTCACAAAGCATCCACCGACTTGTGATCCACTCTCGCTTCATTTTTCTTGAGCTCCTCAATCACCGATGTCAGAAACGCGAGCGCCAGCCCTTGCCCCCAGCCCTGGGCCCATTTCCTGTCGATGCCGAGGTATCCGGAGATGTCATTCATGACAGCGGTGCCGCCTGATACGTTCAGCACGCGGCCGTTGCCGGCAATGTTCGCCAGCAGGCCGTCGAGCGCCTTCTGCACATATTTTGCATGCAAAGGATTGCCTTGGGTTACCATGGCCGCTCCGATGCCCGCTGTGGCCGATACCTCGCCGTAAGCTTCCGGGTAGTCCAGAACCGTTCCCCACAGGCCGTCTTCCTTCTGGAGCTTCTTAATCGCGGCTAGCTGATCGCGCAATGAGCTCCAAATATGCATCATTGGGGGATACAGATACCCTTCCGGCAGAATACGTGCCGCGCGGGCCATCGTATAGGCAGCCCAAGCGTTCGCACGCGCCCAGTAAATGCCTGACATATGGTCCTGTTTAATATGGTTGTAGCCGTGATACCAAAGGGCGTCGTTGTCGTCCTGCAAGTAGTTGATATGCCAGAAAAATTGATGCAGGGCGTCGTTATTGAGGTGTTTTTTATCGAACAGGATGCCTGCTCGCAGCATGAAATATGCCGCCATGAACAGCGTATCCGCCCAACACTGCTCCGGAAAATCGTTCCCCGACGATACCGTATGCTGAAGCACCCGATCGCCGAAACGCAGCGCATCCTTCTCCAGGTAATCGAGTTTGCTGTGAATGATCTCCGCGTACTTCTCATCTTTTGTCTGCTCGTATAGCGTGAGCAGCATGTGACCCATGGCGCACGTATTCACCGTCCAGTCCGGCAGGCCGGCTTCGATATATTCATCCACCCATTCCTTCATCCGTTCAAGGTAGGCCTGCTCACCCGTTACTTCAAATGCTCTGCTGACGCCATAGTAAGCGACGCCTCCCGGCCAATCCCACGTCAGGTCCATGTCGAACGTGTAAGACGCTACTCGTCCGGCGATTTGCTCCAAGTCGCTTCGGTTTGCGTTTATTTTCATCTCGGTTCATCCCCTATTCTCGTAATAGAGACACGCGGTAACCAGGAACCCTTGAGGTGTAACTATGCCAAGCCTGATGAGCTAGCTTCCATGAGACGTTATGCTACCGATCGAGCTTGACAATCCATACATCATGTCCCATCAGTTCCGCCCTTCCGCCCAGGCAAACACATTGAGCGTCACGACGTCTATACCAGCCAACTTGAACATACGTAAATCTTCGTCCCAGACCGGCTTCTCCCATTGATCCGGGTTGTAATCTCCGCCATACCAAATTTTCGCCTTTTTCGTATTGATCAACTTGCCACACCTCAATGTATATGATAAAACTGCAATGGATAACCCTATCTTAATGGCTTATGATATCAGTAAAAAATATAAAATTCGGGATTTTATATATAAGAATATGGAGGTTTTTATAAGATGCGCCGAGTCGTTCCCGCCTTCCCTTCGGAGCTGCTGCCCCTGCAGCTGGAGACCATTGGGATCAAACCCGACCAGGAGACCATAGCAAGGCCCTCGGGCTATCCCTATTTCCATTGGCTTCAGACATTACATGGAGAGGGAGAACTATCAATTAACGGGTACACGTGGAAAATGACGGAACGATCGGGCGTTCTTCTCGCCCCGGGGACGCCTCATCGATATGAGCCCAAAGGCGGCGGCTGGCAGACCGGTTATATCACTTTTCATGGCAGTATCGCCGCCAGTTTCGTCCGTTCCCTCGGCTGGAGTGCCGCCGAATGGTTTCAATGGGAAGCCGGCCATGATCCGATAACCGACCAGCTAAAAGGCATGCTGGCGTTCGCCGAGTCGGGCGGCGATCCGTCGGGATGGCGGTATTCCGCGGATTTATACCGATTTCTTACGCTGCTTCGTACGGACGCCCGCACGGACAAGCGGCCGTCCATCTCGAAGCGGCTGGACCGGGTTCAAGGCCTGCTGAACTGGCTGGAACACGAATTCGCCAACCCGGAGATCGGCTTGGCGGAGATGGCTGCGCAGCTCGGCATCGGTGAACGGCAGCTGAATGAAAGATTTCGCGATCTGTTCGGGATGACGGCTTATGCCTATCTCATTCAGCTAAGGCTCCGCAAGGCGAAGGAATGGCTGCCTTACCGGCCCGATTGGACCGTACGCCGCATCGGAGAAGCGGTCGGGTTTCGCGACGCGAGTCACTTCGTGGCTACGTTTCGGCAGAAGGAAGGGATGACGCCGGAGACCTACCGAAAGCTGTACGGCCCGGGGTCTGATCCGGAACGTCGACTGGACAACTAGCCGTAGGCGGATCAAAGGTAGATACAAACCAAAAGAGCTCAGCGTTCAGCTGAGCTCTTAACCCTTCCCTCTGCTGCAGATTCTAGCTGGAAACCCGCTGCTCCCGGCGGTACCACGGAAGCCTGGACAGAGGAGCATCAACTTCAATTTCACACGGGCCAGTTACACGCGACCCGTCATCCCCATACCAAGTCCCTGAAGGGAATGCGATTATTCTGGTCGCCGCCCCTTTCTGGAGAACCGGGGCGACCAGCATTTCATCACCAAGCATAAATTGATCGGTGATTTGCTCGAAGCCCCCTTCCGGGAAAACGTATGCCATATGACGCATGATCGGCTCACCCGTTTCGGCGGCATGACGGGCTAACGCAGCGATTTCGTCTCCCATCCGGCAGTGCAGCGCTGCAGCTTCGATACATAAGTTCAAATGCGCTTCATCCAGCACCCGCCATGGTGCTGTAGAAAATTGCATCATGGGAAACAAAGCGGAGCACTGCGCGTACCGGACAAAAAGCTCCGCATCCACCTTGAAATCCGGGCGAATTAAGTCCTCGTATTGGCCGCCCCCGACCATATCGGGGCAGTTGAAGGCATATCCGATCAGTCCTTGAGCAAGTCCATTCGGAATCAGACTGGCTAATCCATCGTTGCCCCAGCTGTGGTTCTTATCGCTCAAGCGCTGAACCAGCGGCTGGCCGGCCAGCTTCCAGCATGCCCGGTATTCGTTAAAGGCATAGCGGAGTCCGAGACGCGCCCAAGCTTCGGTCTGCTCATTCGGCGTCACCCGCCGATAGCTGATGTCCTCCGGCTTGTAATACTGAGGATCTCCCGCGTCCAGCTTAAAGCCATCGATCCCGTACGTTTCAACCAACCGGTCCAGCTCACCCGCAAACCAGCTTACCGCCTCCGGATTTGTGCCGTCGAGAACGGCGCTGAACCCGTTCCACCATTCGCGAACGACCGGTTTCCCATCCGGATTTTTCAGCAAATATCCCCGCCTCTTCAAGTCGCGGTATACCTCGCCGTCCGGACTGAAGAACGGACATACCCACAGGAGCACGCGGAACCCAAGCTCGTGAAGCCGGTTTACCATCCCCTGGGGATCGGGAAACCGTTCCGCATGAAACTTGAGCGTACCGTAGTCTTCATGCCAATTGTCGTCAATCATGAGGATGCCTGGCGGCAGCCCATGGGACAATATGTTTTCAGCGTAAGCGATCACCTTGTCCTGCGTTGGATGGTAGCTCATCTCCATCCACGTATTGTATTGGGGCACGGTAAAAAACTGCAAATCCGGAGCACGGCCGGCAGGAGGAAAATACTTCTGTGAAGCAAGGCGGTACGCATCACGCAGGGTGCTACCGCCTTCCTCGACCTTTATGTTTTCATCCTTTCCATCAATAACAAGTACTCGGCCGTCAAAAGAAAACCGGTACGGTTCCTCCGACCAAACCAGTCTCCCCTTATTGGAGAGAAGCAGCGGCGCTGCTTGGTTATAGGCTGCATCGCCATATAGATCGCGTGAATAGAGCTCGCTGCCAAACGGCATGAAGGTTCCATCTTGGACAGCTCCACCCCACCAATATTCATCTTCCCTCAAATCTATCCTCAGCGTTGCGTTATACTTCTTGTCCTCCATAGGTTCACCCACTTTGTTCTTGATACCTCGATCTTATGCGTGATCAATGACGAAGACAATCTAAAAGTATTGCGCTATACTATAACAAAATTGACTTCATGAATCGTGGAGGTCACGACATGGTATCCCCTTCATCCTATGCTTTTCGAAGCGACGATCATTCAATATTGACATTAGATTCGGTCGGTTGGCAGATCATCCAGAGCGCGGAGTACAGCTTTGCAGGCGAGGATCGTCCGGATTGCGGGCACGTCATTTTTCAATATACGCTTAGCGGCCAAGGCATCCTGGAGTATGAGCAGCAGCGCTTCACACTGGACCAGGGAACAGGATTTCTGGTCAAAGTTCCAAGCAGACACCGGTACTATTATGCGGACAATGGAACGCCCTGGGAGATTCTATGGCTTAACTTGAGAGGGGAGGAAGCAAACCGGATTTGGGATCTTGTTATTGGGCAAGAAGGGCCCGTCATTCACAGAGATGCTGACTCTCCCTTAATTCTAGATCTGTGGAAGCTTCTAAGCATGATAGCTGAGGAGAACGTTATTGATAAATATCAGCTGTCCAGTACTGTCTATGAGTGGATGCTTACTCTAGTCAAGACGAGCAGAGAAATAAACAAAGACATCAACGAGAACTCCATCTCCATCATTCTGAAGGCTAAACGTTTCATGAAGGAGCATTATGCTTCCCCAATAACGCTGGACATGCTCTCCGAACACTGCGGAGTTAACAAGCACTACTTATGCAGGTTATTCCAGAAGTCGGAGCAGTCCCCACCCCTTTCTTATTTGCGAGACCGGAGGGTTGAAGCCGCAGTCACCTTACTTCGAACCACAGATCTGCCGATCCAGGATGTTGGCAAACAATGCGGCTTTGAGAGCCCCAGCTACTTCGGCAAGGTGTTTCGTGAATATATGTCCATGACACCCAAGGAATATCGAATGAAGAAGTTCGAGTTTCCTTATGATGCAATCTATTACCATGAATAGCAAAAGCCGCGGAGCAAATGCTCTCCGAGGCTTTCAGATTCCCCTTGGTATGGGCTTTATTGTTGGCCAGCCAGGTAGTTTGCGAGTTGCTCGAAGGTACCTTCGAACCCTTGTGCAACCATTGGCGACATCGAGTCGAATGCTTCCTGCTCCTCCTTAGAGGCATTGAGCGGTCCACCTTGCAGCGTCAGCACCGTCTTCCCCTCATTTTCCTCAAGCGTCAGAATATTCAGAATTTCCAGCGGCCAGTTCGGATTGAACGGAGCGCGAACGGTGTTACCTTCTTCATCGGAAAAGGACTGAACCCATACCAGCTTCTCCGGCGCCTGCACTTCCTGGTAAACGAATTTGCCCCACATCGCCTGCTGTCCATCCGGCGACTTCTGGCAGCCGAGAAACATTCCGCCTGGCCGAACGTCCATCTTAGCCACTTCAAGCGAAAACCCCTTTGGTCCCCACCAGTTGCCAAAGTGCGCCGGATTCGTCCAGACCTCAAATACCAGCTCCCGGGGGGCGTCAAACTCACGTTTCAATAAAAGTCCTTGACTATTCATTAGATCTCCTCCTTGGAATTTAGGAATAATCTGATTTTTTTAATTGATTAAGATAATCGGATAAACGGTCAAAACGGTCTTCCCACATACTGCGAAACGTATGGAGCCATGCATCCATTTCCATGAATGGCTCGGGGCAAAGCCGATAGATTCGCCGGTTGGCGTCCGCCCGCACTTCGACAAGGTCGGCTTCACTCAAAACTTTTAGATGTTTGGACGCTTGGGGTTGCCGAAGGTGCAGCCGATCCGCAATTTCCCCGACCGTAAGCGGACCTTCGCGCAACAGTTCAATGATCTGCAATCGGTTGGGTTCCGCGAGCGCGTTCAAAGTTGTCGTTTTCATTGTCCCCCCCGATTTCCTGTTACAACGTGCTGGAAGCTTGCTTCAGCAGACCTGACAGCAGAGCCAGATCCGGCGTGTCGCCTTCCCGCAATTTGATCCATTTCCGTTCAGCAGGCCCGTCGAATCCCTTTGGAAAGTCGATGCTGTCTGCGTTCATGATCATGAACGCAATGGCGTCCTTTGCTGGCGAGATCACCGCAGCATAATGGCCGTTTTTCAAAAAATGCGGTTTCTTGTACTGAATGCGTTCTTCAACTTCCGAAATCGTCTCATGAACCATATTCCGCAGGGTTGAACTCATCTCTCCCTGCCATTTCGGCAAACTTTCGATGTAGGCTGTAACTTCCTGATTCATCCCGTTTTTTTCCCTCCCATTTGAATAGTTCTAAGCTTATGGGAAAAATATACCACCTTAGGAATATTCCCGTCAAGGAATATTTAAATTATTTTGTTTATTATCAAAAACATTAAAGCGTTATACCTAGACAGATGTTCATTACATTATGAAACGTCATTCTTAAGCCAGCGTAAAAGTAAGTATCTTTAATTCTATAGTAGAGATAAGACCGAACGCAGGATGCCCAAGTTGCATCAAGCCGGGGAGTTTATACAAAATGGAGGGAAATCATTTGTTCACCACAAACAAAGCATTGCGCTTTGGCATGCTTATCGTATTGCTGTTTTTGATTATTTTCTTAGGATCCAAAGTGAGTTTTGTATTTCGTCCGGTCATTGCCTTAATCGAGGTAGTCGCCATTCCGCTGCTTCTCTCCGTATTTTTTTACTATTTGCTCAGGCCGCTGGTAAAGTTAATGGAAAAATATAAAGTTAACCGGACCTTGGCCATTTTGATTATTTACGTCATTTTCGCGCTTGCCATCGTTTGGTTCATTACTAGCAAATGGCCTGTGCTCTACGGGCAGTTGATAAGCTTTCTAGATAATATCCCAAGTCTCTTGAGTTCCGTAGGGGAACAGATCAATGAGCTTGAGAAGAACGGATTCCTCGCTTCCTTATTTCCGGCCAATGAAAGCAATGGACTCTCATCCATCACCAATTACTTAAACAAAGGCTTTTCTTTCATGTCGAATTATTTAGGCGGTTTGTTTTCGTTTGTGTCTAATTTTACGATTATCCTGTTCACCTTCCCTATCCTCCTGTTTTTCATGCTAAAAGAAGGAGAAAAGTTCGGAAATATACTTGTGCGCGCAACGCCAAATCGTTATCAAAACGATTCCCGTGAGATTGTCACAGGAATCGACCATATGTTAAGCGGATTTATCGTCGGAAGAGTGATCGTCAATCTTTCGTTGGGCGTCTTAATGTATATCGGCTTCCTGATTATTGGCTTACCCTATGCCTTCTTGCTTACGGTCATATCCGTCATTGCAAACTTTATTCCGTTTGTCGGTGCCATCCTGTCTGCGATTCCGATTGTCATCGTAGGGCTGACGCAATCGCCGGCGACGGCTATATGGTCGCTTGTCATCATACTGGTCGCTCAGCAAGTTCAAGATAACTTGATCGCTCCCTATGTATTCGGTAAAAAGCTCGATATTCACCCCCTTACAACCGTAATCCTTGTCCTGGCTGCCGGCAATATCGGGGGAATCATCGCGATGATTGTTATCATTCCTGTTTATATGATGCTGAAAATCATTGCGGTTCGCGTATTCTCTCTATTTTTCAAAGAGAAATGGATGAAACTTTAACATCAACCCAGTGATCTCAGCGGGCTTCTTTTTTGTTTGCTTCTCATCACCCAGAATCTAACAGAAAATAAATTGAAAAAAACTTTGAGCGCCGTCATAATGAAAAAAGAACCGGTAAATTTCAGCTACATATCATTCAAGTAAATTTATTGCATTTTTCTTGGTAAAGTAGGGGGATTGATTTGACGAAGTTATCCTTGATCTCGGAGTCTAAAAAGAGATGTGAAAAGCTAGGTATTGATCCACAGGGGATTCCCTCCTTTACTAACTTTTTCTCAGAAGGCGATTTGAATCTAAAACGGGCAGAATACGAGGAAATACTGTCCGTCATTGATTTCTTTGTTCATAAGTTGTTGGAGCTCATGAAAGGGCTCCCGCTGCTCATCCTGATTACCGATGAGAACGGCTGCATACTGGAAATGGCCGGGGATGAAGCGATCAAGACTGTGATTCAGCAATCGGGCATTAAAGTTGGCCTCGTGTTCAATGAACACGAAGCGGGAACCAACAGCATTAATTTGGTTTTGGATCATCGTGAGCCGATTCAACTTGTCGGGGACGAGCATTATTATGAATTTTTATGGTCCTCGGCCTGTTATACCGTACCCTTTCAATATACAGATATCTCCAATTTGCTCGGAACCATTACGATCATGACGACGATCGACCAGCACAACCCCTTTTTACTGGCAATGCTATGCACGGTTGTCGATTCGATCGAAAGAGAACTGCTATTGAAGAAGCAAAACAGACGATTGCACATACTGAATCAGGTGGTCATCGAAACGACAAGAAACGGCATTATTATTACGGATCGGGATGGAAACATTACGGAGTTCAACAAGTTTGCTGAAATTTTAACCGGTGCCAAAAAGCAGGATGTCATCAATAAACCTATTCCGAATGCCAAAACAAACGACTTCATTAAAGAGGTCCTTCAAACAGGGAAAGAGTATGAAGATATGGAATTCATGCTGCGTCCTAAGATGGGACAAGACGAGCGGGTCTGCCTATTTGACGCCTTCCCTATTCGCGATGAGAATATGCAGATCATGGGCGCATTCGCACAGTTTCGGGACATCACGGAGCGTTATCATACGCAAAAGCAAATCAATTATTTAGCCTACCATGACGATTTAACAGGCTTGCCGAATCGAAGGTTTTTCACCGGCCATATCGGTGAATTGCTGAGACAAGGGGTGAACGAAAACCGTATCTTTGCCGTCATGTTCCTCGATCTGGACAGTTTCAAGAAGATTAACGATACGCTGGGCCATAACAACGGCGACGTGCTGTTGAAGATGGTGGCCGAGCGTCTGAAAGCTTGCTGTCATGCTTCGGACCAACTGGTATCCAGAATGGGCGGGGATGAATTCACGATCCTCTTGGAAGAGATTAAGGATCAGATGGAAGCCATTCAGGTTGCGGAAGAGATTATTAGAGCATTCGAGAAACCATTTGCAGTGGACGGCTATGAATTATATATAACAGCCAGTATCGGTATTGCCTTCTATCCTCAAGATGGCAGGGATGTCGAGATGCTGATGAAGAACGCCGACATTGCCCTCTACCAGATGAAAGACGATGGAAAGAACAACTATAACATTTTCAAATCTATCCCGAGCGGCGGCGGTATTGAACGGCTTACGCTGGAGAATTCGATCCGTAAAGCGCTGCAGCTAGAGGAATTCGTGTTGTATTACCAGCCCCAGATCGATTCAAAGACAGGGGAAATCATCGGTACCGAGGCGCTTGTTCGCTGGAATCACCCGACTCTTGGCTTGATCCCCCCGGCTAAGTTCATCCCGATCGCCGAAGAAACAGGACTTATTGTCCCCCTCGGAAAATGGGTGCTCAAAACCGCCTGCCTTCAGCATCAAAAATGGAAGGAAAAAGGGTTTACCCCGATGCGCGTGTCGGTGAATCTCTCTTCTCGCCAATTTTCAAAGCATGATTTGGTTGAGACCATCAAAGAGATTTTACTCGAAACCCACATCGATCCCTCCTATCTGGAGCTCGAAATCACAGAGTCGATGACGATGAATGTTGAAGTTGCCATCGAGATACTCGGAAAGCTGAAGGAACTAGGTATACTGATCTGCATCGACGACTTTGGGACAGGCTACAGCAATCTCTCCTATCTGAAACAGTTCGCGATTGACCGGCTGAAGATTGATCAATCCTTTGTCAGGGATATCATGACGGATTCGAATGACGCGGACATTGTAGCTACGGTAATCGCGATGGCCCATAAGCTTGGAATCGATGTGATCGCAGAAGGCGTAGAAACGAAGGATCAGTTGAATTTCCTGCGCAGTCAGAACTGCCATGAAGTACAAGGCTTTTATTATTACCCACCTATACCAGCAGAACAAATCGAACAGTTGTTGATGCAAACGACGACCATAAAAACCAATTTGCAGGGGTGATAAGATGAAACAAAGAGTGTATACAATATTAGTCGAGCATTTTAAAAAATGGGGAATTACCCACGTGTTCGGCATTCCCGGAAAGTCCATTTCTCCGCTGATGCTGGAACTCGAAAACTATGATATTCAATATGTGCTGGGTCGTCACGAAGCCGGCTGTGGGTTTGAAGCATCCGGTTATGCCCTGGCAGCAAAAACGATGGGGATCGCGATTGGCACTTCCGGGCCGGGAGGAACAAACCTGATTACAGCCGCAGCGCAGGCCAAAGAATTCCAGCTGCCTGTATTGTTCATTACCGGACAGCCTTCGATGCAAGAGACTGGGCGCGCTTTAAGCCAGGATTCAAGCCAGTTCGGGGCAGATTTGGTTAAAATGTTCGAACCTGTCACCTTGTTCAGTGCTCGCATCGAACGGGGGGACACGCTCTATCTCTACCTTAAACATGCCTTGGAAAAAGCCTACACCGGCGAAAAGGGACCCGTTCATCTGTGCATCCCATTTGATGTGCTGATGGAGGAAGTGGAGACCTTCTACCTGCCATTGCCGGATCATATTTCACCCGTTGTATCTCCTGACATTGATAAGGCCATCACGTTGCTGGACGAGGCCAAGAAACCTGTCCTCTTCGTGGGCAAAGGGGCCGTCATGTCGGATACCTATGACCAATTGCAGACGATTGCAGAACATTGGGGAATTCCTGTAATGACCACCCCTGGCGGGAAAGGAGCCTTTCCTACCCATCATCCCTTATACTTGGGCGGGTATGGCCTCGGCGGTTCCAAGTATGCAACCGACTATTTGAAATCCGGCGTTGACCTGATGATCGTCGTCGGCAGCAAATTGTGCGACATGTCTTTGTCCGGATTTACGGCCGATATGGAGCCGGACAAGGTCTTGCAATTTGAGTATGACATTACGTTTGCAGGCAAAACCATTCAGGCGCCGACGCAATTGATCCTTGGCGATATCCGCTCCAACTTGACTCAGCTCATTTTGCGGAGCGGGGCAACGTCCAAAGAGCATGAGATGCTGACACCGCGGGCACAAGCGGCAGCAGCTGCGTCCTCCCAGTTGGAATCCACCACGTTGTCGGCGGGAGCGGCGTTCAGGAGCCTGCGGGCCGTGCTTCCGAAAGAGGCGGTACTCTTCGGAGACGCAGGAAGTCACTCCTTTCATGCCGTACAGCATTTCGAAATCATCGAGCCCGGTACGTTCTTTTTCGATGAGGTGTTCATCGCGATGGGAGCGGCGATCGGCTATTCGATCGGAGCGAAAATAGCTATGCAAGATTGCCCTGTCGTCTGTGTGACCGGCGACGGCTGCATCATGATGCACGGCACCGAGATATCGACAGCAGTGAACCACGGGATTCCGGTTATCTTCTTTGTACTGAATAACGGTCGCTTAGATATGGTGGAAAAGGGAATGTCCTATAACACGGGACGCTCCGTTGGTGCTGTCTATGAGCGGCCGCTGGATATTAGCTTGTTTGCCCAATCCATGGGCGCAACGGCATTTCGCTGTGAGAATGAAACCGACATCAAGCAGGCGGTTCAGACAGCTTTGCAGTCGAATACAGTAGCGGTCATCGAGGTCATGGTGGACCCTCAAGAAATCCCGCCAATCCTCACCAGACTGCTTAGCTTAGATTAAAACTTACGGAGGACGTATATGGAATCGAATCGGTATGATAAAGGAATAGAAGTGTTACAACGGATGGTCAGTGAAGAAACGTTGAACGCGACGGTTAAAAAAATGGAGAAATTCAGTCCTGACATGGCCAAGCTGATTGTCGAGTTCCCTTATGGCTCGCTGTATTCCCGTCCAGGCCTGGATTTAAAGCAGCGGAGCCTGCTTACCATAGGGGCTATGATTGCTTCAGGAGCGGCCGCTCAGCTCGATTTCCATATTCAAGGGGCTCTGAATGCCGGGCTCACGCCTAATGAGATTGTAGAGGCCGTCATGCACTGTGTATCTTATGCGGGTTTTCCCAAGACGCTGGATGCGATGTTTGTCGTCATAAAAGTGTTTGATGAACAGGGAATTACATACGAAGAAGCATGACACTTAGCTGTCATGCTTTTTTTCTGTGCCTCTCTCTCCCCTTGTTGGCCCAATTTATTAGTAGACACACAGGTATCCTTAAATTCCAGTACGGCTGAAGCTATTGCGGTTCCAATAGGTTCCGTTCTTGATATTTTGGCCCTGCCTGCTTCGGCACTATTCGGTACGCTTGGACTGAATACGCCCACAGCAGGAGACAAGCTTCAATGCTGAGGCCTACTCGAACCCACCTATGATGTAAGTATAAATTAATCCGGAAAGCCTGCAGCTTTCCGGTTTTTTCTATTCTTAAAACCAGTATGAATAAGTACCTGTTGAAAAAAACATGGCGTCTGTGATAATATCCTCATAATATCATTTGAAAAGCGATGAAGAGGAAAAAGTACCA
This sequence comes from Paenibacillus sp. SSG-1, assembly GCF_002224835.1. Lineage (NCBI taxonomy): Bacteria > Bacillati > Bacillota > Bacilli > Caryophanales > Paenibacillaceae > Paenibacillus > Paenibacillus sp. SSG-1. Next base: position 993,873 of record NZ_MBRK01000001.1, on the reverse strand, counting down.
AGGGCTCTTATGTCCAGAGAGCGAAGGAAATGCTGAAACCTTTGCCTTAACCCCTTGTTTATCAGTCACCTCGGAGCTGTTGATCGAAAACCAAATTGGAGCGTTGATTTGGCGAGTAGTTCCAAACGGATGGGCACACGTTATCGTGCTGAAGTAAGGGATTCCTTACTTCATGAGGCCGGAATCGTGAGATTTCAGGCAAACCAGGGTGGTACCGCGAAAATAACCCCTTTTCGTCCCTATCGTTCGGCAGATCGCTGCCGAGCATGGGAGGAGAGGGGTTTTTATGTATATAACAAACAAGCGATGAAGAGAAAAAAGTGTCAAGGGCTCTTATGTCCAGAGAGCGAAGGAAATGCTGAAACCTTTGCCTTAACCCCTAGCATGAACGTCATCTCCGAGCTGTTGATCGAAAACCGGATCAAGCGCTTGATTCAGTGAGTAGTCTCAACCGGATGGGCACACGTTACTGTGCCGGAAGTAAGGAAACACTTTACTTCGTGAGGCCCAAAATCGTGAGATTTTAGGCAAACCAGGGTGGTACCGCGAAAATAAACCCCTTTCGCCCCTTTAGTACGGCAGTATGCTGCCGGCTTTTGGGATGAGAGGGGACTTTTTTATTGGAGGGATATCACATGGAAACGAAGAGAGACGAGGCTGAACTCATCACAGGATCCGAATGCCTTTTGCGCTGTTTATTGCTCGAGGGGGTTGAACATGTTTTTGGTTATCCCGGAGGCAACGCGCTGTACATTTATGACGCTATGGTCGACAATCCGGAGTTCAAACACATTCTGGCCCGGCACGAGCAGGGAGCGATACACGCAGCAGACGGTTATGCCCGGTCGACAGGGAAAGTCGGCGTCTGCATCGCCACATCTGGTCCGGGAGCGACAAATTTGATTACCGGGATTGCGACGGCTTATATGGATTCCACACCTCTCGTCATCATTACGGGCAACGTGTCGACTACGGTTATGGGCACGGATGCTTTTCAGGAAGCGGATATCGTCAGCATGACCCTGTCCATAACGAAACACAGTTACTCCGTTCGTCATGTGCAAGACCTGCCGCGTATCGTGCACGAAGCCTTCCATATTGCGAATACGGGCAGGAAAGGTCCTGTATTAATCGACATTCCTAAGGATGTATCCAATCACAAGCTGTACTACCAGCCAGCGGATCCGATTCATCTTCGAGGGTACGATTCCGATCCGAAATTGGATACAGACCCGATCGATACCTTGATTCAAGCGATTACCGAATCCGAAAGACCGGTCATGATCGCCGGAGGAGGAGTGGTTTATTCAGGTGCATCCAATGAGCTGCTGGAGTTCGTGAATAAAACCAACATTCCGGTGGCGACCTCATTGCTTGGTTTGGGAGGTTTTCCAAGTGCGCACGACCTGTGGCTGGGCATGGCGGGCCATCATGGCGCATATGCAGCGAATATGGCCATCCAGCATGCCGATCTGATTATTTCCATGGGTTCGCGGTTTGATGACCGGGTGACCATGAGGGTGGATGGTTTCGCCCCCCATGCCAAACGGATTGCCCATATCGATATTGATCCGGCTGAAATTGGCAAAAACATCAAGGCGGATATTGCGTGCATCGGTGATATCAAGGCTGTACTGGACTATGCGAATACGAAAGCTGCCGCCTCCCCATCCGATCGTTGGATCCAAGAAATTCAGGAATACAAACGAAATTTTCCTTTTCGGTATAAAGATTCGGATACGGAGCTTAAGCCCCAATTTGTCATTGAAATGATCCATGAAACCACACAAGGCGAGGCGATCATAACCACGGACGTTGGCCAGCACCAGATGTGGGCAGCTCAATTTTACAAGTTTAACCATCCCCGCTCGCTGATCACCTCAGGAGGTCTTGGAACGATGGGGTTCGGGTTACCGGCCGCCATTGGCGCACAGATCGGGAATCCAAATCGTCTTGTGGTTTCCGTAAACGGTGACGGTGGCATGCAAATGTGCGCGCAGGAGATGGCTATTTGTTCCATTCATCGGATTCCTGTCAAAATTGTCGTGATTAACAACCAAGTGTTGGGGATGGTTAAGCAGCAGCAGGAACTCAGTTATGCCAAGCGTTACAGCCAGATCGACCTTGCCGGCAGCCCCGATTTCGTAAAGCTGGCTGAAGCCTACGGCATCAAAGGGTTGAGAGCGAGTAATAAAGCAGATGCTATCCGTGTTTGGCAAGAGGCTCTAAATACACCTGGTCCCGTACTTGTGGAGTTTGTCGTACCGAAAGAAGAGAATGTATATCCTATGGTCCTTACAGGAACGGCGTTACATGAAATGATTCTGGGGGATATCGAATGATTTGTACGTTCCAACCCCGTGAGTAGGCTACTGCGTCGGACCGGTAGTCTGCAGCCGGCCGTTGGAAGGCAACACTGCATTTTACCGGATATCCGCCGCGATTTCGCATTTCATGTCCAGTCATCCCTAAATCTCGTCATATTCTATATAGTGAATATGACGAGTACCCATTTCACATATCCAAGCGGCTGATTACAGAAAAAGAACCTTGGTATCAAAGTCCAAAGTGTTTGGATCAAGGAGAATGAATGGACTAAAGTGAAAACATAACATCGTGTGCAACTTTATTCCCCGCTACCAATACTACCAACGCCCCGTTAAAGACAGACCGTTCATGGTACAGTCCCAAGCGGATTCATGATAGAGCTCATCGAGGGGAACCTGCAGCGTAGCGATGCCGTCTTGTCCCCAATCAATCTCTTGAATCGACTGCAACCCGGATACGGTCTGCATGAATAGTATTCTGCAGTTGCCCGGAGTCAACGAGGATACGACAGCATGAAGCTTGACGGCTTCCGCTTCCCCGATTTCTCCCCACCTGATGAACAGAACAGAACGACTGTGATCGAGCACATGTAAAAACCTTTGAATTCGACGAATAAGTCTCTCACTGTATGCGCCGTAGGTGGCCGTCCAATCCTGGTAGGGGATAACGGGGAAATCATGGACGGAAATAACATTATAGCGTGTATCTAGAATAAAATGAGCGTTATGATATGTCCCGTCTCCTTTCGGTACTGCGATTCCGTCTTCTAAATAGTCAGAAGTGCCTTCTATCTTCCGGAGCTGCCCGAGATCCATAAAACCTTCGAACCGATTCTCTAACAACCGGGTCACGTCCGTGACCGATTTCGAGATCATCCAGTCTAACGGCAAGGAGAAACGCCGCAGCTGACGTCGCCACAAAAAGATGGATGGCCCGCACCAGCTTCCCAAGCCGATTATAATGTCATAAGCACCTTTCACATTCTCTATCTTCATACTTGTCACCACTTTCAAGATGCTAGATTTGATATATTCTATGCACTCTAATGACAAGCCGTATAGACGTATGGAAGCGTAGATACATCAAGGCGTGTTTTCATATTTAATGAGAGGAGTTCCTTTAGTAAGCGCCGGATATAGCATACCTGGATTGAATATATTAATTCACCTATATACATCAATTTCGACTAGAACCAATAAATAGAAATGTTCCATCCACTTGCTCACTTACGGGCTAGTTACGTTGCATGTATGGAATTAAAATGATATAAGAATAGATAAGGGGGGTATACTATCCTAAAAGAAAGGTGAGTATTTAGTATGTCTCAATGGAAAAGATCATGGTATGCGAGTCAAACCCAATTTGATGATCGGTTTTTTGGTCATGCTTTCTCCCATGCTTCATTCGAGAACCAGACTGTACGCATGGTGATACATCCTCATGATTACGGATCGATATGGCGTATTAAATTTTCTAATCGTTACGGAGTTTACCCCTTAACACTTGACAGTGTCACGCTATCAAGCCACCGCAATAATGTAAATTTTGATGATCAAGATGTTGGCAATGTTACATTTAAAGGGTCATCCAAGGTTGTCATACCGGTTGGGAAAGAATTGTATAGTGATCCTGTCTCGTATCATGCTGATCCAAGCGCTGATTTAACCATTAGTCTCTATTTGCCCGTTTATACAAAGGTTTCAACTTGGCACTTTTCCCCTGCTCGTTCCACGTACATCGCGCAAGGAAACCAAACTAAGGTGAACGATGCCGATATATTTGATACTACGACACATTCGTATTATTGGTTAACCGCATTAGATGTAGAAATGATGTCTTCAGGGGTTGATCCTGGGGTTTTTGTTGTGATGGGAGACTCCATTACAGAAGGCTATGCTTCCAGTCTAAATGCTAACCAACGCTGGCCAGACTTATTGCTGAATCGAATCCGTCAAGTGAGTGATCAGCCGTTGCCCTCGATTCTAAACGCGGGACTAACCGGCAACATGATTTTAAGAGATGCAAGAGATGTTGAAGAAGGGGCAGCTCTTGGTTTAGCAAATGCCGGTGAACGAATGCTTGATCGTTTAGAGCGGGAAGGTTTTACCCAGCCAGGTCTAAAGGGAATCATATTTAATTGCGGCATCAATGATATTTTCGGTGATGCTACCTCGGAACAATTGATAAGAGGGTTGAATGAAATGATCGACCGAACAAAGAAACAACATCTCAAGGTAGTAATATGTACCGTGACCCCCTTTGGGAAATCACATTTTTTTACTGATGAGCGGGAAAAAGTACGTCAAGAAGTGAATCAATGGATCCGTTCTAACGCTCAAACTGATCTAATCATCGACTTGGATCGGACATTGGCGGATCCACGAGAGCCGACTGAGATGCTCCATATTTACGATTCAGGCGACAAAACCCACCCCAATGACGATGGGAATAAGGCTATAGCGGAAGCAGTACCATTATCATTTTTTTACGAGTCAAGCCAAAATTAGCAACCCATTTGGTCTAATATCCGTTGTACATTTTAGCAGATGCTCATCCCGCCTCTTGGCTGGCTCGAACTTGTTCCAGAAATACCAACCTCCAGCAAGTTGCAACGTAAAAGGGCTCTAACTTGAAATTCTGCAAGTTAGAGCCCTTTGAACCCTCCAAATCCTATTCATGCCAGTAATGCACTTATTTCTTTGAAATTTTCTGCAAACCCAATGAACACTTTATCGTCAATAAGGATGGTCGGAACAATTTGTTTACCCGTAAGATTTTTAACTTCTACTGCATATTCAGGGTTTTCTTCGCAGTTATATTCCATATAAGGAACGTTTTGCTCTTTGAAGTATCGCTTCGCATGATTGCAATCACTGCAGGTGGGGATCGTGTAGATTTTTACGTTGGCGGACATACTCTCACTTCCTTTTCCTGATATTAATTAGCGACCTCATACCCTTTACTCCGGATAACATCCTTAATATCTCCCAGGGTAAATTTTGATTCGTCGTACTTGACCTCAACGGTACCTTGATCAAAATGAACCTTTCCCTCCACACCGATGGAATTCAATGTTCCTTCAATTTTACTAATGCATGAACGGCAGCTCATTCCATGTACTTTGACGTTTGCATCTTGCATCCTATTCACCTCCTTTCGCTTGCTGTTGGCAATTTTATCGTTTCTGCTGCAATCGTTAGCTGCGTACTTTTACACGCTGCAGCCGAAGTGCGTTCAGTACAACGGATACGGAGCTCAGAGCCATCGCTGCTCCTGCTACCCAAGGTGCCAGCAGACCGATGGCTGCGATCGGAATGCCTAGAGTGTTATAACCAAGCGCCCAGAATAAATTCTGGCGAATATTACTCATCGTTTTACGGCTCATATAGATGGCGTCCGGGATACTCGTCAGATCGCCACGCATCAAGGTCACATCGGCCGCCTCCATGGCAACATCCGTTCCTGTCCCAATAGCCATTCCTATATCGGCTGTGGCTAATGCCGGAGCATCGTTAATGCCATCACCCACCATGGCTACGGTTTTTCCTTGGGCCTGCAGGGCTTTAACTTCTTCTGCTTTCCCTTCGGGCAACACTTCTGCACGTACATGATCAATGCCAACCTGGGCAGCGATCGCTTTGGCTGTACGCTCATTATCACCCGTGATCATGATCACCTGAATGCCCATTCCTTTTAAGCGCTGGACAGCTTCTTTAGAAGTCTCTTTAATGGTATCCGCCACCGCAACCATGCCGGCATATTGCTTATCGATCACTACGAGCATAGCTGTTTTTCCTGTTTCTTCGAGTCTGGACATCGTTTCGTAGGCATGCATAGCGTCTACATCGTACTTTTCCATCAATCTTCTAGTACCGATCAGCAGTTCTTTTCCTTCGACGACAGCCTGGATTCCGTAGCCTGGAATAGCTTCAAAAGCTTCTGTTCCAGGAAGGGAAATATTGCGCTCCTGAATGCCGGTCACAATCGCTTCGGCCAAAGGGTGTTCCGAATTTTTCTCCGCAGCGCCGACAAATCTAAGGAAGTCTACTTCGTCCATCTCTGTAAGCACATCCGTAAGTTCAGGTTTACCTTTCGTTACCGTTCCTGTTTTATCCAGAATTATGGCGTCAATCTTATGAGTCTGTTCAAGGTGTTCTCCGCCTTTGAACAAGATCCCGAGCTCTGCAGCACGACCCGACCCGGCCATAATCGATGTTGGAGTTGCCAACCCCAGCGCACATGGGCAGGCAATAACCAGGATGGCGATTGCTTTTTCCAAAGCCTCTGCAAACTCGCCAGGTGTGACCAAGAAATACCAGACCAGGAAAGCGACCACCGCAATACCTACCACAATGGGAACAAAAATACCGGAGATCACGTCTGCCACCCGCTGAATCGGGGCTTTGGAACCTTGGGCTTCTTCAACCACTTTAATAATCTGTGCCAGCGCAGTTTCCTTGCCGACTTTGGTTGCTTTAATACGGAGCATGCCATTTTTGTTGATGGTCGCTCCTATGACGGCATCACCGGCATTCTTTTCAACGGGTAAGCTTTCCCCGGTTAGCATGGATTCATCCACGGAGGATGTTCCTTCGAGCACCACACCATCAACCGGAACTTTGTCTCCGGGCCGTACAAGAACCATATCCCCGACAATCACTTCATCGACCGGAATCGTCATTTCCTGACCATCGCGTACAACCAATGCCGTCTTCGCCTGGAGTCCCATCAGGGACTTGATGGCTTCGGAAGTCCGGCCCTTGGCCAGCGATTCGAACAGCTTACCCATGATGACTAAAGTGATCAGGATCGCACTTGTTTCATAGTACAATGATGGACCGTGGTGGGCGTTCGCTCCGGCAGTGAACCAGTCAATCGTGAGGTACAGACTGTAGAAATAAGCAGCTGAAGTCCCTAGCGATACCAACACGTCCATATTGGCGCTGCCGTTTCGGAGTGCCTTATAGGCCCCCACATAGAATTGTTTTCCGACATAAAATTGGACCGGTGTTGCTAAAATGAGCTGAAACCACGGGTTCATCAAAATTTCTGGCATGTAGATCCATGATGTGAACGAAAAGTGTGCCACCATACTCCACAGCAGCGGAAGGGACAAGATTGCCGATAAAAGCAGCAATCGTTTCTGATGCTTAATTTCTTGTTTCCGGTGGTCGACCGTTTTCTTGTTCTCTTGCTTCGTTACCGCTTTATAACCGAGCTGCTTGACTTTATTCTGCATATCAGAAACGGTAATATCAGCTGGCGAATACTCAACTCTTGCCGTTTCCATCGCAAAGTTGACGGATGCGTTAGTAACCCCGGGAAGTTTGCTCAAGCCTTTTTCAATACGGTTAGCACACGCAGCACAGGTCATTCCTTCGAGGTTAAAATCAACGACTTCTTTCGCCGTATCATACCCCAGTTTTTTGATCGTTTCCTCCAACTTATCGACGCCTACCTTACCTGGATCATACGTTACACTTGCTTTTTCCAAGGCAAAGTTCACGTTGGCTGATGAAACACCTTCCAGTTTATTCAGTCCTTTTTCAATACGGTTGGCGCATGCAGCACAAGTCATTCCTGTAATTTGCAGCGTTGTCTGTTTGCTCTCTTTTCCGGCTACGGCTTCCATGTTCATCACTCCTAAAGGATAATGGCAAATGCATTCTCACAGTTTAAAACCTGCATGATATTACTTTTTTTCATGGGTTGTTATATTAAGGTGTTTATTTTGCCTTCCAACAACTTCCTTGAAATTAGTATACCCCCCTACCCTATAATTAGTCAACACTTTTACTAAATTTTTTTGTGTACCCCAGTACCCTATATGATGATTCAAAATAAAAAGCAGCGTGATCGCTGCCTTTTATTAAGGTCTTTATTTCATTAACTTATTCATGGTTTTCAATAGCTCATCTAAAACCTCAGTGTCACCTTCTTGGATCCGATCGATAACACAGCTCTTCATGTGATGCTCAAGTAATAGCTTACCTACCCCATTTAAGGCCGATTGCACCGAAGCAATCTGGTTTAAAACATCATCGCAGTAAGTGTCTTTTTCGATCAATCCTTTGATCCCCCGGATCTGCCCCTCTATTCGGTTCAACCTGGATATCATATTGGTTTTTTCTTTTTCGGAATGATGGCTCTTCCGACCCGGTTCCTCACTTGAGCAGCACCCTGCATTTTCTGCTAAAGTACTTTCTACCGTTTCCAGTTCAACACTCATTGTCCCTGCCTCCATTCCTGTATAAAGATCCTTACTAACGTATCGGTTTACTTCATATATCACGGCATGATTAATCTCTTGCACTCAATATATACCCCCCGCCCCTATAAAGTCAAGATGGTAACACCCATTAATGTCTCTGCCGCCAAATCACCTAAAATTAGCCGGAGTCAAAAAACTTCAGCCACAAGGTGACTGAAGTTAAAAAGATTACATCGATTTAGAGATGTCGGAGCCAACCTTTTTTGGTGAACGAATGAAGATCAATGCCAATAATGCGCCAATAAATGCAACGATACCCGACCACAAGAATGCAGCTTGAAATCCACTGTTCAGAGCTGCCGTTGGATCACCACCTGCTTGTGCCGAGTTCGTTGTTGCAGCAATGGCAACCATAATCGCCAAGCTGATCGCTGAACCAATCTGGTAGCTGGTATTGGCAAGCCCTGATGCAAGCCCTGCTTCCTCAGGTTTAGCTCCGTTCATGGCAGACATCATGGAAGGAATATAAGCCAGAGACATCCCGAGCGCACCTAAAAGTGAAGCCGGCAGCACATTCGCTAAGAAGGTTCCGTCTACAGGGGTGTTCGTGGAGAACAGGATCATCGAACCTCCTAAGGCAGTCAAACCTATTACGATATTCGCTTTTACGCCGATCTTGGCGATGAGCTTGCCCGTTATCGCAATCATGAAAATGGCGATGACAATGGTCATCGGCAGCAGCGCAACACCGCCGGTAAAAGCTGAAAATTTCAAAACCTGCTGCATGTATAGATTCAGGAAGTACCAAAGCGGGATCCATCCCCCTGATAACATTAACAGTGCGATATTACCTGCTGCTAGATTAGGTGCCTTAAAAATTCGAAGAGGTACAAGGGGTTCCTTTTTGACCGCCTGAACAATGAGGAAGAGGATAAATAGAGCTAAACCTAAGATCAGTGTCCATATCGTTGTAGGTGCTCCCCATCCGTTATGTTCTGCGGTGACAATCCCATACACTATTAAAACTAATGCAGCCGTAACAAATACGGATCCTACGATATCAATGCCGCCTTTTCTGCGTGTTCCTTTTGCTAAAAGCCCGGGAGACAATAGTAGGGCAAGAATTCCGACAGGGACGTTGATCAGAAATGTCCATTCCCAGCTTAACCATTCGGTAATGACACCGCCAAGAAACACCCCCGCGGAACCTCCTGCAGCAGCGGATGCCCCCCAGAATCCCAACGCCTTCCCTAATTCCTTGGGATTTCCGCTAAATAACATCATAACGATCGTTAACGCGGACGGTGCAATGAGTGCAGACCCAAAGCCTTGGAGCGCTCGGCCGATGTTGAGTACGGTGTCGTTCCATGCTAGCCCTGCAAGTAACGAAGCTGCAGTTAGAATAAGAAAACCCCACATGAACATGCGTTTTTGTCCAAACAGATCAGACAACCGGCCCCCCAGCAATAAAAAGCCGCCAAAGAAAATAACGTATGCATTAAACACCCACTGTAAGCTTTCCTGGGAATACCCCAGCGCTTCTTTAATGGCGGGCAAAGCTACCCCGATAATTGATGTATCCATAATCACCATAAAATTCGCAAGGCATAACAATGCGAGTGCCATCCAGCGCCTCGGATCAGCCTGGGAAAGACCTTGAGACTGAGTTGTCATTTCTATCATCCTCCTTTAGAGAAATAAAACCGGTCCTTCATCCCTTTCACGCTCGTGACGGCCGTCAGATGAACGAGGTGAAATACCATAAATTACCGGGCTTGATGTGAATATAGTATAGCCCCCTACCCTATATTGTCAAGCGATTTATTTTTTTGAAATAAACAGCGAATGTTGGGTTATTAGTTGGCTCCTATCAAAATAAAAAACGCCCCCGTAGGAGCGTCAGGATTGCAGCCATTATAATCCTCACCTTTGTATCGGTAATTGTACGTAAAATTGTGCACCATGATCACTTTCAGCCCATATCTGCCCACCGTGGCGCTCTACCAACGTTTTGGTAATGGCTAATCCAAGCCCACCGCCACCCATTTTACGGCTGCGTGATTTATCTACCCGATAAAAACGCTCAAAGATATGTGGAAGATCCGCTGATGGAATTCCTATGCCATTATCTGAGACGGTAATTTGGACCACACCTAACCGGACGGTACCCTTGACTTCAACGGTACCGCCTTCAGGTGTATATTTCAATGCATTAGACAACAGGTTTGTCCAGATTTGAATAAGCCGGCTTTCATCGGCAATTACGCAAACATTGGGTATATCTTTTTTCTCCAGGTTAACTCCCTTTTGTTGAAATGAAGGACGCATGAGGTCCATGACTTGATCCATAGACTTCTTTAAGGAGACTTGCTCAAGCATGAATTGAAAATCGATGGAATTAACGATTTGAAGCTCTTCCAAATCATGAACCAGCTGAATCAAACGGTGAATTTCTTCACGGCTGGACTGGATCCGTTCCGGAGTAGGCTCCCATATTCCGTCTTGAATAGCCGCGAGGTAACTATTCAATGTGGTTAAGGGTGTCCGCAACTCATGTGCAATATTTTCGGTCATAGCGATTCTCAATTTTTCTTGCTGCTCCAGCTGTTCAGCTAAGTGATTGATGGAAGCGGCCAGCTCCTCCAGTTCATCTCTGGGCAAACTCTTCAACGGGAGACGCACATCCCGTTTTCCTCGGGCCATGATTAATGTAAGATTTTTCATGCTGATTAATGGCGACGAAATCCGTTTGGCGATATACACACTTAACACAAATGAGACGATTAAAGCTCCCCCAATCGTTAAGCCAATGGATTGTATAATCGCTTGCTCCAAGTGAGAATTCAGTGAATCAGCTGAATGCTGCGCTTCGGACATTTCGCGTCCATACATTTGAAAATGGTAGTGGGTTGCATTGATCATAGCAATCGAAGCGATCACCAAAATAAAGCCGGTATATAAAATCAGAACCGTGCTTAAGCGAAAGGATAATGTACGTTTCATAAACTCCCCCCATTAAAGCGGTATCCTGCACCAAAAACAGTCCGGATGAATAAGGGGTTCTTGGGGTCCTCCTCTATTTTTTGACGCAAATTTTTGACATGCTGATCAATAATGCGCGAGTCTCCATCAAATTCAAAGCCCATAACGAGTTCAATCAATTCTTCCCGGGAAAACGTACGCTCCGAGTTTCTCGCCATAACTAGAAGCAATTTATATTCGGATGGGGTTAAACTGATGGGTTTATGTTGAACGAAAACCTGTTTGGCATGGCTATCAATCATCAGACGTCCTTCGCCATATTCTAATCGATCGGCCAGAAGTTCTTGCTGATTGGTTCGCCGCAGTACAGTGCGAATTCTGGCTATGAGTTCTTGAGGATCGAAAGGCTTCACCATATAATCGTCTGCCCCAACAGACAACCCATGAATACGATGTGAAACGGACGATTTAGCTGTCAGCATAATAATTGGTGTGGGATAAGCTGTTCGAATCTTCTGGCATAATTCCTCTCCGTTCATATCGGGAAGCATAAGATCCAATAAAACCAAATCAAAAGGTTGATTGGCTAATTCACTCCATGCACTCTCCCCTCCAGCCGCTTCGTGCGCTTCAAACCCTTCCTTTTTTAAATAAGCGACGATGACTTCCCTGATTTTCTCCTCGTCTTCAACAACTAAAATTCTACGCATGAATTCCCTCCAAACGTATAGGCGGATTTTTTTTCCTACGCCTCAACTTCCGTTCTCTGCAAGACTATATAATCAAACAGGTCATTTCTCACAACGAAATGACCTGTTATGCTTCTTCCCGATTTTTTTCATTTTGACGACATCAATGTCTTATATTAAGGGTTCACTTGTTCCGAGCATAGTTAGAGGCGCCAAGGTTTTCTTGGCACCTCTATATATCACTTCAAGGTTACTTAAACAACGTCATAACCTTGGTCTTCGATGGTCTCTTTAATTTTGCTTTCCGTAAGTTTGGTCTCATCGAATTGAACTTCAACAGAAGCATTGGACAAGTTAACCTTCCCCCCAGCCCCTATTTGCTTAAGAGCTCCTTCAATGGAATTCACGCAGTGTTGACAGCTCATTCCGTTTACGTTTAAAGTAATGGTTTTCAATTTCGACTCCTCCTTTCGATTTGTTATTAGTATACCCCCCTATGGTATAATATTCAAGCCTAAAGTTATACTACCCCAGCCATCTTCATCATTTCTATACATGTTTACTTTATGATGAATGAGGCTTACATCAAAAGAATTAGAAAGGGGTTCTTCAAATGAAAGCAGCGATATTAAGAACAATAATCCTCGCTAGCTCAGTGGCCGTTTTTGCGGCTGGCTGCTCGAAAGTAAGCAATATGAACGGCATGGATCATTCAAAAATGAATATGGGTTCTAACTCTACTTCCAACTCGAGTGAATCCGCTACATCCGCAAAACTGACAACAGCAACACCTGTTGTGAATGGTAAAGAATTCACCATAACCGCTCAGGAAAGTAATCTTGAAGTGGAGAAGGGAAAAACCATTCCTGTTTGGACATTTAATAACTCGGTTCCCGGTCCACAAGTCCGGGTAAAGGTTGGGGATACGGTCAAAATAAACTTGAAAAATCAACTCAAGCAGCCTGTCTCCATCCATTGGCACGGCTATCCGGTTCCAAACAACATGGACGGAATTCCAGGAGTCACACAAGATGCTGTTGAACCCGGAAAGACCTTCACCTATGAATTTAAAGCCACCGTACCGGGTACTTATTGGTACCATTCACATCAAGACAGTGTGAATCAAGTGGACAAAGGCTTGTATGGTTCTCTTGTAGTCGAAGACCCCCAAGATACCGCTGACCGCGATTACACCCTTGTGCTCGATGAATGGATGAGTTCTGGAGATATGGACATGGATAACGATGGGATGAATATGGCAGGACATGATATGAGTATGTATGACCTTTATACGATCAACGGAAAAACAGGTGATGCGATCGATAAGCTTACCGTTAAAGAGGGTGAAAAAGTAAAACTTCGGTTGATTAACGCCGGCTACATCACGCACCGGATGCATTTACACGGTCATTCCTTTAAGGTTGTTGCATCCGACGGGCAGCCCGTGAATGACCCGGCTGTGATCAAGGATCAATTCGTCTCGATTGCTCCCGGAGAACGATATGACATTGAATTTACCGCAGATCATCCCGGAAATTGGTTGCTGGAAGAACACGCGAAGAATAATCGAGCACAAAATATGAAAGCCATGATTCAATACGAAGGTTCCAATGCGAAACCCGACCCTTCCGATGCCTTCGAAGAACTCCCCGATTTTGATTTGGAGAAGTACGGAACCATGTCTGCATCCGCATTTTCTTTGGATCAAAGCTTTGATGAAGACGTGACGATGAATCTAAATACCGAGATGAGAAATGGAGATATGGTTTACACGATCAATGGAAAGGTTTTTCCGGACACGGATACAATCAAAGTAAAAAAAGGAGATAAGGTAAAGGTGACCTTTGTAAATCAATCCAGAATGGACGATCACCCGATGCACCTGCACGGCCATTTCTTCCAAGTCTTGAGCAAGAATGGCAAGCCAGTTCAAGGATCTCCGATCATGAAAGACACGCTGAACGTCAAACCTGGCGAAACGTATGAAGTTGCTTTTGAAGCTGACAACCCCGGTGAATGGATGTTCCATTGCCACGATTTACACCACGCCTCCGCTGGAATGGTAACTGATGTGATGTATGATGATTATCAAAATAATTATACGCCTGATCCCAATGTGAACAACGTCCCTGAATAAACAACAAAACGCACCGGCTGACTTAAGCCGGTGCTTTCATTTTTGATTTAGGTAGATTATCCCGACTAGATCAAATTTCACTGATCATTTTCAGGTAACTTTGTTGACTCACGACGCGGCGTGCTGTAACATACCGATTTTTATAATATGAATCCGATAATTTGCTAATGGTAACGCCTTTACTGCTTGAAGAGTGTGCAAACTCATTATTGCCGATATAAATACCCGCGTGGGATATTCCCGTACCGTCCGTATTAAAGAATACCAGGTCTCCTGCTCTAAGGTTTTCACGATCTACTGGAGTTCCGGCTTGAGCCTGTGTTTTAGATGTGCGGGGTAAATCTAAATTGAATTTATCGAATATGTATAAAATAAAGCCGGAACAGTCAAAACCAGCCACTGATGTGCCGCCCCACTGATAAGGAGTGCCTACGACCTTATCCACCTCACTTTCGAGTTTAACGGAGCTGGCAAAGGAACTGGTTGCACTTGCTGAAAAAACAATGGCCGCACCTAACATTGACAGTATTACTTTCTTCACTATGTAGTTCTCCTTCCGATGCCTACGGAGTTAGCTAAGGGTTCGGTAGAAGGTTCCCTCTATTCTTCAATGAGAATATTTCACCCAAAAATGGTTCCCCCGTTTTCAGTATCAAGAAATTCGGCAATAATGATTAAAAAAATGTAACCCTACATAATGTAGTATATAATCAGTTTTTTTGTCAATGGCTAGATTCCGAGCAACAAAAAACTAAGGCAAATCATCATATAGACGCCAAACAAAAAACCGATCTGGCATTGTCAGATCGGTTAATTTATCCGTCAGTACACAGTCGAACCATGATCTTCATTGAGCTTGTCGATAACACGTCATAACGCTGCCCATATCCAATATTTACAGTATCAGTCATATAACGTACATAAGGAGAAAGGAACTCGCCGTCTTGTGCCACGCAGCATCACTCACCTGCTAAAAAATACTCTATTTAGAAAGCTCACTTTCGACTACCCATTGATGATTCTTAACGGGGTTTCCTCCTGTAGTTGGCGTATAGTCAACCATATATACCGTTGTTTTTTCAGTAGAGTCAATGGTGCCCTCTGCGCCTTTCATACCTTC
The DNA here is from genome assembly GCF_002224835.1 of Paenibacillus sp. SSG-1. Lineage (NCBI taxonomy): Bacteria > Bacillati > Bacillota > Bacilli > Caryophanales > Paenibacillaceae > Paenibacillus > Paenibacillus sp. SSG-1. The sequence goes on along the minus strand of NZ_MBRK01000001.1, from coordinate 978,406 downwards.
CATGTGATCAGCCTCGATGGTCACCTTAGTTCCTGGCTGCAAGGGCTCACTACCCGCATCCTTTATTTCCTCCTGGATAATCCACTTGTGATTGGGGACGGGTTCACCTCCAGTGGTTGGAGTATACGTTACAGCATAAGCCACCGTGTCGTAGGCCCCAACCACCTTAGCCTTGGCACCATCCATCCCTTCCATATGCTTGGCATGGATCACAACCTCATCTCCAACTTTGAAGGTGGGATTTTGAGCTTCTTTCAACCCTTCAGGAACCTCACCCGAACCCGAATGGTTCATGCTGCCCATATCCCCCATATTTGAATGGTCGCTGCCCATGTCCATGTTCGTATTATTGTTTGCGTTATCCTTGTTTCCACACGCACTTAGCACCAGGATTGCTGCAAGGCTAATAAAAATGAATACTTTTTTCACAGTTTGTCACACACCTTTGCATATTTCTATTTGGATTGAATCCTCATCTCCCAAACATTCTACCCAAAACTTATGAAGAACTTGTGAAGGTTTCCCGGACCACTCTCAAAAACTCTGCCCGGGGCAGAGTTTAGAGGACAACCTTATTCATTCAATGTTTGCTTTCGTACAAAAATCTGAATATACCTTAGACAAACAAAAAAGAGAAATCATCTCACCATGGATCCAGTGCAATGACATCTCTTTTTGACTATTAAACGCCGGGTATCGTCAACATTCGTCCTTCTCCAATTTATCGATTAAGGTGGAAAAATCAATTCCAAGGAAGATTATTTCTTCTGGCTCACGAACAACTTCGATAGCTGGCTTATTAAACATCGGGAAGTTTTCCTCCCGTAGATGGTAGTTATCAAACCGCCTCTGGTACTTTGGGTTGCATTGCTTTCTAAGTCCCTCTGTAAAGAGTATCTTGGCGCTTAGGGCCTCAAAAGAGTATCCCCTTCTTAAACGATTAATGACTCGAATAAGTCTAATTAGAGATTCCGTATAAGCATCTGGAATGCGAATGCGATGGTCGAAATAAGCGAATATTTCTTCTTCCCAGTTCTTCATAGCCTTTGTCAGTGGTTCAAAAGCGGATTGCAGTTCCGTTGGTACTTTAGCTTTCCATTCGTTGTATTTAAGAAATGCCGTTTGTCTGTTATCACATTCCCAAATATCCAAATATGATTCCTTTAAGTCATAAGCAGTGACGAGAGACGGATGATTCTTTCTCCAAAGGTCTAGCGTAATCCGATCCTTCTCTGTAAGCTCTATATCCCGTTTTAAGAGGATAAAACGGCCTGGCATCAGCCCGCGGCGTTCTTTTGGCGATAATCCTTCAAGGATCTGCTTACGAATGGTTTCTAACGCTTGGTTTGCCATACGGACAACGTGAAATTTATCTACGATGATAAGAGCTTTTGGCAATACATCCCTTACGGCGTCCTTATACGGTTGCCACATATCCATAGTGACGTATCGGATTTGTCCTCTATTTGGAAGGCGTAAGAGGTAATCTGCAACGGTTTCCTTATTACGATTTGGCAAAACATCCAACAAAGTACATTCCTCAATGTTGGTTAAAACGCATCTTGGTTTAATGATGTGAATTTCGTCAATCCCAAGCCAATTGGGAGTTTCATATCGATGCGTTTCTCTAAGACGGTTGATGTAATCTCGAAAGATGTTGCGTATTGTTTTTTCATGCAATCCAACATCCTCGGATATGCTAACAAACGTACGTTCAATGCTTTGCGTCTCTATATAAGACAATAATCGTTTGGTGCAGTTTCGCTTTTTGTCTATGGTGTGGTCTAAGTGTTCCCAAAAGGTTCGATTGCAGTCTCTACAGCAATATCTCTGACGCTTTATGAGAAGGCTTACACGCTTGCCGTGAAGAGGCAAGTCCATACAAATCTGTTCCCTGCTATCGTGTTTGTAGAGGTTGGCTATACATCCACAATGAGGGCAAGCCAAAGGTGGAGAGTTCGTCACCATTTGAATTAGAAATTCAAACTCATTCTCACATATACTCAGGATGTTAAATTTCGGAAAATTTAGAATATCCATATGAGTTTCTTGCATTTATGATGCAATCTCCTTCTTTGTTTTCGCTTGGCTGGTCAAAATACCGCTGAGTATGAAAGATAACAAGGAACCGGCAAAGCATATAGCCGCAAACATGCCAACGGCAGAAAAACCGTTAAAAGTCGCGTAAATGAGGCCAGCGATCCAAGACCCGAGCGTTGTCGCAGCATACATGATTGAATTGGCCAAGCTGGAAGTCGTGCCGCGGATGGTTGGATTTAATGAATTCAACATTCCCAATATGAGGGGAAAAGCGATCCCCATGTTAACGAATATGAAAAAGTAAACACTTTCGAAAGCCGCAACCGATGACAAGTGAGGCAAAACAATAAAACATACGATAGAGACAAGAAAGCCCACAACTAGCGTATTGAAACGGTTAAACGTTTTGATCACATAGGCACCGCCGAAGCTTCCGACTATATTCCCGAGACCAAGAAAAAACATCACGTACCCCGCTTGGTCAATTGAAAGATGAAAACGATCTGTCACCCATTTTCCAATGAAAGAAAAGGCGGCAAAGAATCCACACTGAAATAAGAAGTGAGCGAGGAAAGCCCTTCTCGCCATTCGGCTGTTCAATAAGGGTATGTATCTACTGAAAATCGGAGTCTTGGTTTTTGGGCCATGATTTGGTTTCATTTCGGGCAAAGCATAGAAGATGAATACCGCCACTAATAGTGCACATGCACCGATTGTAAAAAAAGGATAATACCAATGGGTTGAGGCAAGCAGACTTCCAATAGGGATGCCGAACGCTTGGGAAGCAGCTAAGCCTGCCATGACGATTCCTGATACTTTGGCTATTTTTGGTGTTGGAAACAGAGCAGGAATCGATGCCCAGACTTGAGGCGCCGTAAATGCTGCGCTGACTCCAGCTAAAAAACGGAATACGAACATCGACCAAAAACTTGTGGCAAAGCCGCATAATATGGTTGAAACCGAGAAGCAGACCATGCCAAAAAGCATTACTTTTTTGCGATCCCATCCATCGGAAAGCGGTCCAGCGATTAATGCGAAAATGGCATAACCTAAAGCATAAGCCCCAACCATCCAACCGGAATATTCCGTTGGGATATGAAATAAGTTCTGAAGCGTGGGGATGAGCGGAGAAATCAAAAACGTATCTGTACCGATAACAAACATGATGAGGAAAAATAAAGTAGTTAATTGGATCATTCTATTCACCCTCTATAGTTAGTTCTATTGTTCAATGATCATTGAACTAATAAATAAAAAAAGAGAATTTCTTTCTACAACGTATCCAGAAATCCGGGTAAGTAAGTTTGAAATGTCTCCAAATCGATGCTCATATACTTCGCTTGAGCTTCTTTTCGTACCTTGATCAATTTCGCCTCCTTTAAAGTACGCAAGTGATACGACGTATTTGATTTCGTAGTATCGCGAATGTGGCCGACCTCTCCACAATTCATCTCATTCTTGCTGATGTATAAAGCTCGAATGATGTCCAATCTTGTTTCATCAGCTAACGCCTTAAATATTTTGACTCTGAGCTCATCATTTATCACTTTTTGAGTTGTCATAAAACCATTGTACTAATTTACCGCTGCAAATCAAGTCTTTAGATAATTACCACCATATTCTCCGATTTTAAGAAATGTTGTTTTGGAATCCTGTTATTTGCGTACTGCCTTGACAAACGTAAATCAAGGTAATTAAAAAGACCGAAACAACTACTAATCTTTCTACTTTTCCAGGTAATTCCTTTCATAAGCTGAAATGAAGTATGGTACGTTAATGGGTCAGTTGCAGCTTTTTTAATTGCGGATGCTTGTAAGTTAAGGATTCCAATTCATTTTCAGATCCGTCCTTTAAATGCTGGTCAAAAAACGCCAACGTTATGGATTTCGTAATTTCAAGGCATTTTTCCGGATCGATCTTCCCGCCTAGCCCTAAAAGCTCGCGAAGCTGGCGGTTGCCGATAAAGAGGCCCATATCGGTGAATTCCAAGTGGCTGCTGCCTTCGATGTGATAGAAATTGCCGGACTCTATTAGAACATCTATTAGTCCTAAAATATTTTGCCGCGCACGTTCGTAATCCTCGTTGTATGCTTTCTCGCTGCCTCCATAGGGCGCCAGCGCTTTTTCCCGCATCTCGTCCGGAATATGGTTTATATTTTTCATCATCAAAGGTTCCCGATCTTGAATCAAACGGGTATTTTGATCACTGGCCAGCATGAGAAAGGGGGCCATCTTCGAAGTGTCACGAGGCGTAATATAGACGTCGCCGTCCAAATCAATGGCAGCTTGGATTCTGCTGTCGTTCAACGCCAAGTTGTACGCGGACGATCCGCCAAGGGAATGCCCTATAGCCCCGATTTCGTTCAGATTTATCTTTCCTTTAAAGTCGGAGGGGATTTTCCCTTCGTTGAGATCGTTCAAGCTTGTGATCACGAATTCGGAATCGTCGACCATGATTTGAGACAGAACCGCTGTGGCTTCGCTCGTATCCAAGATTGCCGTAGCCTCGCGAGCCGAAACTAATCGATCAGGGAACTGCGTGACGGAAGAAATATAAGGATGATCAATCGCTGCAACGATATACCCGTGACTTGCCAGATCTTCACACTGGGATGTCTGAACTTCGACCGAGGTTCCGGCTCCATGGGAAAACAGGATCACCGGATAGCTTGGTTCTCGATCGGAGAGCGGCAGGCCTTCTTTTCCATTCGTTGTAACCCGGCTAAGATGCTGGAACAAGAAGGCGGGAATTCCAAAGCCCTCGATAAATGACTTTACATATGCCGGAGAATGATGAAAATAATAAGCATAAGGTGCAGTACGGTCTATCTCGGCTGGATAGTAGACTTTCACCATCAGCTCACGCTTTTGAGAGGGTGGATCCAGAAAAGGATCCGGGCGATTGGCATCGACCCAATTGAAGTATTTCACGCCCACCTCGTAGCTTCCGGTCGGTTTGGGAAGCGTAAATACCGGAAAAACGTACGTGAGGATGGAGGTCAAAAGGAGACCTGCCGCGGATAAGATCAATAGGGCAGCTTTTAGCGGGGGCGGGCTTTTAAAAGTAAAACGGCCGCTTGATTTGACCCATGCATACACCGTAAGCAGGACGACATACGCGTAGGAGAAAATCAGTTGAACACGGAACCCCTCTATGACTCCGTGAAGGCAGAGAATCACCAGATTCAATCCTGCCATACCCAGCCAAACTTTCCTGGAACGCTTGCGAAACACCAAAAAAAATGTCGATAAGTTCGCCAACAGCAATATGATTTCATAGGTTCTCATCAGATGACTCCTCTTCTACAACTCTTCTAAATTCCTATTAAACTTCGATCTTCAAGGTTTTAGAGGCATGACAAAACAAGCGTGACCTCAATAGTCCGCATCGATTTTTTCCTATGCCGATCTAAACAGGGATTTCACGAACCGCTGTGCACGTCCGCCCGCGTGTAATACACGAGAGAGAAAGCCAATGAAATCAGGAACAGAGAGATTAAGGTGATCATCGCTGCACCTGCGTACGGATTGGTACCGCCTGCATAAGCAATGTTCTGGGCGAGTTGACGGACCGGCCAATAGGGCGCAAGCCAGGGGAATACGATCGCGCCTCGGCTGTGGCCGATCACGCCGATTACGGTGACAATCGTGGCGAAGATGCCGACGACCGTGACAGGAACGATGCTTTTGCCGGCTATGCTCAGTGCAGCCGCAACGGGAACGGTACCGAAAGACAGCAAGCAAACGAACACGTTCATCCGCACGCCCGACCATAGCAAGTCGAGGTCAACGCTGCCGCTGATGGCATGCAGTATTGTCGTTACGGTAACGGTCGCGCAAGACAGGATGGAGCTGATCGCGATCAGCGTGAATACGACTGCCAGCTTGGCGGCGAAAATCCATGCCCGGGAGACCGGATAGATGAACAGTTGGTTGATCGTGCGTTCCTGGTATTCCCGTGCGAAGATCGAACCCGTCATCAGCGCGAAGATGGACGGTCCCATCATGACAAGCAGCATGCCCTGACGGTAGAACATGTCCTGTATATCCAGTCCAGCCTGTTCTCCGTTTAACATCACGCGCGGCAAAAATGCGAAAAAGGAGATCAGGTTCGATGGAAGAGCACCAATGAACACCATCCACCATATTTTGGTATTTTTTAGCTTGAGCCATTCGGCGGAAAAGACATTAAACAAGCGGATCCCCTCCAGTAAGCTTCAGAAAATAGTCCTCCAGGCTGTCGCCGGCGCGCTTGATCTCCTCAACGGCGATGCCTTCGCCCGTCAGCGTCCGGTTGACCTTGGAGGGTTCATCCAACATCTCATACAGACGAAGCACCCCAGGTGCCGCCACGAGGTAATCGGATACCCCGAGTCTCTGCTCGAGGATATAGGCGGCGCGTTTATCATCGCCCACCCGAATCTCCAGGTAACGTCTCGATTTCCGCTGCAGCGCTTCGTAATCGACCTCCTCCAGCAGCCGGCCTCCATGGACGATGCCGACCCGGGTTGCCAGCTGTTCGATCTCGCCAAGCAGATGGCTGGAGATCAGGAATGTGATGCCGCGCTGCCGGGCGAGATCCAGAAACAGCTGCCGCACCTCCTTGATGCCGGCTGGATCAAGACCGTTCGTCGGCTCATCCAACACGAGAAATTCCGGATGATGAAGCAGCGACCGGGCAATGCCCAGGCGTTGCTTCATACCGAGCGAGTATTCCTTGACCCGCTGGTTTCGGGCGCCCAGCAGACCGACGGATGCCAGCACCTCGTCGATGCTCTCCTTGTTGCCCATTCCCATCAGCCGCCGATGCACTTCCAGATTGTCGGCCGCGCTCAGATTGAGATAGAAGCCGGGATATTCAATGATGCCCCCGATTCGCGCCATCGTCTCGTTCCTCCCGGCGACACTCGAACTGCCGAACCAGTCGATCTCGCCGGCGGTTGGACGAATCAGTCCCATAATCATTCGCAATGTCGTCGTTTTGCCGGCCCCGTTCTGTCCGAGAAAACCGTAGATGTCTCCCTGGCGAATATTCATATTGATGTTCTCAACAGCCAATTTACTCCCATATCGCTTACTCAGGCGATGGGTTTGCAGTACATAGCTCATGGGTGTCTCTCCTTTCAAAACCTAGGATACCGCGAAATTCTAACAAACCCTTATTAAATTTCTAACAAATCTCTTAAATAAGGAGGAAGGAGCTATGCATGGGGAGCGGTTGCCGGTTGAGGCAGCGAGGGAAAGCGAGATTATTGACCTTGTCGGACGGAAAATGAAATTACTGTTTTGATGTTGGGCGAGCTCGCGGCAGTGATCCGGCCTCCTAACTTCTCGACGAGATTTTTCGCGATCGTTAGCCCCAGGCCGGTGCCCTGCAGAGCCGTATTGCGGGAAGCCTCACCCGTATATAACCGCTCGAATATGTGAGGCAGATCGGTGGCGGGAATCCCTCTGCCGCGGTCCCATATATCGATCCAGACCTCGCCGGCCTCATCCCGAACTTTAACGCCGATCTCCCCGCCTTCCGAGCCGTACCGGAGCGCGTTGGAGAGCAGGTTGTTCAATATCCGGGTCAGAAAGGAAGCGTCAGCCATTCCGTATACAGGCGTCTCGGGGATCTCGATCGTCGGAGTAATGCCGGCTTTGACGAACTGGGGATAAAACCCGGCTAATGCTTCCCGCACACTCTCGGCCAAGTCCATGCGGCGCAGATCAGGCTCCGACTCGTCCGATTCCAGCCTAGCGAGCTCGAAGAAGTCTTGCAGAAGGGCCAATAATACGCTGCCTTTATCCGAAGCTATTCCGAGAAAGCGTTCACGCTCCTTGGCTGAAAGCGTGCCGTCGCATCGAAGTGCCTCCAAGTATCCGAGAAGAGCGGTTAGCGGCGTCCGGAGATCATGCGAGATATTGGCAATCATTCGCTTGCGCTCCTCTTCAAGGAACCGGGTTCTTTCATACGTGCGTTGAAAATAATCTACCATCCGATTCAGCTCGCCCCCCAGATCCGACAAATCCCTGTTGGATGTGACGCCCCGGTAACGCATATTCAGATTGCCCGTTCGGATCTCCCGCGTGGCACGTATCAGCTGCCTTAACTCTAGACGTAGGCGGAAATGCCTGTGAATCAAATATATACCCGCTATGAAGTTGATGATCAAAAGTATAGCGATCGTGATCAGCATATTATCTCCTCTAGCCCAGCTTGTAGCCGAATCCCCATACGGTTTGGATGAAGACGGGGTTGGAAGGATCCGGCTCGATTTTTGTGCGCAGCCTGTTAATATGGACCATAACGGTGTTGTCGTCGGATATGCTCTCCTCTTCCCAGACAGCCTGGAAGATTTGAGCCTTCGTGAATACGCGGGAAGGATGGGACAGAAACAGTTTAAGGATCGCGAACTCCTTGGCCGTCAGCGTTTTTTTCTCTCCCGCCACGGTGACTTCGCAGGTCGCAGTATCCAGCGCGAGATCGCCCCAAGCGAGCATCTCTTTCGCATTCTTCGACTCGGAGGAAGGATTGAAAATCGTGTAACGGCGCATCTGGGCTTTGACCCTGGCAACCAGCTCACCTATGGTGAAGGGCTTGGTCAAATAATCGTCAGCACCAAGGTCGAGCCCAATGATTTTATCGGACTCGCGGTCCTTGGCCGACAGAATGATGACGGGTATCGTGCTTTTGGCGCGAATTGTGCGCAGCACCTCGTGTCCCCCCGCGCGCGGGAGCATCATGTCAAGGACAACAAGCTGATACTCGGAGCCTCCATGGCCGCTGAACCGCTCAATAGCATCTTGACCATCCATAACGGAATCGACATCGAAGCCATCTTTGCTCAGGTAGGTGGAGACGAGTAAATTGATCTCGGCGTCGTCTTCGACGACCAGAATGCGTATTGGATTCATAATTACCCCCTTAGGTTAGTACGAATTGTTCTTTTACATCCAAATATCACCATAAACCTATAATCTATCATAACCTAACAACAGTGTAGCATAAGCCTGCTCCCCACCGTGGTTGATAATATCAACATCCCTGATCTCATCGCTGTCCGTGGGGAGATTTACGCCATTAGTAATAGCCTGCTCGCGAGACTTCCGCCAGTTTTATGAGCCATGCTAATGTATACTTCCGCCCCATCTCTTCAATAATTTCACACCGACTCGTTTTGCTCGTCACTCCCCGTGAAGATTTGGATACCGCTTTTTTAAGTACTCCATTTCCGCCTTCAAGTACGCCATTTCTTTTTCTACGCTGGCGAACTTTGTTTTCGGTCGTCCTTTACGAAAGGCTTCTTGCTATATTCCCATCAGTACCAGTTTGCGGACTGCATTTTCAACTCTTCAGGATATCTATTATTAGTACGGCCTGTTTTCCCCACAAAAAATCCCCTCCGGTATCCAACGTTTAAGTACATCTTACCAGATGTCTTTTTTTCGTTGTCTACCATGAGGGGATCATACCACATCGGCGGTTCTTACCTTCATCCTGAGTTCCGGAACGGCGTTTACTCCTTCACTCTACTAAAATCACCCATCTTTTTAACCACCTGCGAAATTTTGGAAAAGGTAAAATCCATAATCGGATGATGCAAGGAGTACGGCAACTTTCCGCGGGATTTCAATTGCCCTCGTCTGAAGAAACTATTTTAAAGTAGAAATCCAATCGTGTCCTTCCGGAAATTGAAGGTTTAGTGAGGATTTCAGCCATGCTTTTTCTTTAGGTGAAAGACTTGGCAGTACGGTTTGAAAATCCAGATAATCTTTTTCTCTTACTTGAGAAGCCCCTCCTTTATAAAGAAGCTGAATCTCGGGTCTCATGTAAGGTATTTCTTCCTTTGTTTTTAGAAACAACTCATCGACCGGTCTTGTTATCAAGTGATTTCGATTGTATTTCCACGAGGTCCCCTCTGTATTCAATAGCATCAATTGAAAAACAAACGGGGCATCTTTACTTCTGCTAACCCATATATCATTTGTTGTATGCAAGTATTCCTGGTCTTGCCAAAGAGTAAGTTTGCCCTCTTCTGCTTTATATAAAACCCAATCTTGATTTAAATATTGATATGCAAGCAGGTGCTGCTCCCTTGTAATCGCAATGTCTACATCGCTATGCTTCCTTGTTTGTTTACCAAGATGTAAATCCAGTGCCCAACCGCCGGCAATACACCAATGAATCGGTATTTCAGAGAAGATATCATGAATTTCCGGTATGGATAGAGGCATCCAATTATATATGTCCGATCTCAAATAACACACTCCTTCGCTTTCAGTTCAAGTCATGGATTGCCAAGTAAATCAAAATAGGATATTTTCGCCCTTTCGCGTCATTTGTTTCAACAAAGAGGCCAGCCTTTTTAGCTCGCCCCCCATCCTATTAATGATCTGCTACTCCTTAAGCCTTTCAATTTCACTCCCGCTCAAGCCCTTGTCCATCCACGCGATGGCTCTCGATTAACTGCATAACCCACGTTTCATCAAATCGAAGCTTTTCCAACCGATGCCGGAAGAAGATCTGAATATATTTCTGCTCCCCGCCGGGAATCCGTTCGTCTTTGCCAGCGTATTCCAACCGTTCTTCCTCGTGACGGATTTCATAACGCAGGTAATCTTTGTATTGATGCAAAATTAAAAACTGCAATTCTTTGCTGATCAGTTCAAAATTTTTCAGTTTCGTATAAAAATGAAGCTCGTAATCCGGCGAATATGGAATCGGTTCTTCCATCAACCGAAAAAAACGTATTCTGCCTTCGTCCGTAAGTTTATAGGTCTTTATTTTTTTTCCTCTTCCTTGTTTGGCACCCTCCGGTTGCTCATCAGGAACCTGTTCGATCAAACCGTCCGCAAGCATGCCGTGGATCAGCGGATAAATCGCCCCCCAGCTGACTTTTCGCGTAGGACCAACGATCCCGTTCAAAATCTGATGCAGCAAGTAGCCGTGCATCGGGTTATTCATCAATTCGCCTAGTATGAATAATTCGTACAAACGAAAGGCCCCCTTGTAGGTTTTACTGCTTTTATGCAAACAACAGTATAACATACGGATGCCTGTAAAAACAGAAAAGCCGCAGGTCGCGGCTTTTCCAGGCTGCATCCATTTGCGGCCGGTTCCGGTATTTCGCTTTGTTATCCTGCCGTTACGCTGAATGCTGCTGCGCCATCACTTGGCGGTGTTTCGGCAGGAACAATACGGCGAGCAGGTTCGCAATCGCGATCCCCAACATGAACAGAAAAACGGCATGCATTCCGGCAGTCAGCTCCGTTTTGGAGCCAATTATGGTTACATACTGGTTGTAAATCGTGCCGAATACCGCGATGCCGACCGTTTGGCCCAGCGCACGGGCCAGCATGCTGGAAGCGTTGGCGACGCCGCGTTTTTCCCAGCCGACGACCGATTGCACGACAACGGTGGAGGGCGTCGCAATGAACCCCATTCCCAGTCCGATTAGCACGAGGATACTGATCCAAAATACATAGGGCGAGTTCATCTGAATCGCAATCAGCCAGAGGGAGCCTGCCATGACCAGCGAAGAGCCGAATACGATCGATGCCTTCACCCCGACCCGGTACATGAGCCGGCCGGCGATGTTGGAGGCGAGCGGCCAGGCCAGCGACATCGGCATAGCGATCAGTCCCGAGCTTGTCGCGGAACTGTCTAGCACGGATTGAATCCAGATCGGCGAGTACACCGTCAACCCCGTCGTAATGCTGAACGTCAGAAAACCGCTGATATTGGTGACGTTCAATACGCGGATACGGAAAATCGATAACGGGATCATCGGTTCCTCCGCCCGTTTTTCAATCCAGAGGAACAACATAAAACATACGGCCGATGACGCGAACAGCCCCACGATCACCGGGGAATCCCAGGAATGCCGGGACCCGCCGCTCAGCAGCGCATACAACAGTGCGGAGAAAGTAATGGTAAACATAATTGCGCCGAGGTAATCGATTTTTTTCGCCTGACGTTCGATCGGCTGGTGCAAAAATACGACGACCAGCAGCAGGGCGATGATGCCGATCGGCAAGTTGATGTAGAAGATCCATCGCCAGGAAACTTGATCGACGAAGTAACCTCCGATAAGCGGGCCGAGAAGGCCAGCCACGGACCAAACGGACGAAAAGATACCCATCATTTTGCCGCGCTGCTTGCCCGAGAACAAATCGCCGATGACGGTAAAGCACACGGGCGCAAGCGCCCCGGCACCAAATCCTTGCAAAGCCCTGAACCAAATGAGCCCCGTCATCGATTGTGCGGCTCCGCACAAGATGGAACCGAGCATGAATAAACTGATGCCCGCGGCGAACACGGGTTTGCGCCCGAATAAATCGGCGAGCTTGCCGAAAATGGGGGTCGCCACGCAGGTAGTCAACGTATAAACCGCAAACACCCAACTGAACAGCGTCTCGCCGTGCAAATCCCTGATCATATGCGGGGTAGCGGTGGCGACGACGGTCGCATCCAAAGCGCCAATAAACATCGCCGCCAGCAGTCCGGCGACAACCATGTTGACGTTGGTTTTCGAGGCCATGCGGAAAACGCCTCCTTACATTTTCTTTATGCCGCCCTTTGGTTTAACGATTGCAAACCAAGTAAAGGGTATTGCCTTCAGGATCGTTGAAATGCACGACATTGGCCGCCTTGCCTTCCACGGAATCGTGGAATTGAACGCCGCTGGTTTTCAGCGTTTCGATAGCTGACTCCATGTCCGCCACCTCAAACCCTATAGACATGCTGCCCGATTTTTCCGGAAGGGAACCTTGTTCTCCGGCAAGATGCAGGAGACCGATCGTCAATCCAGGTGCCGCGATTTGCGCAAAATGCCCGTCACCGTGCTGCAGCTCCAATCCCAAGGTTTCGGCGTAAAATTTCACCGCCTTTTTCATATCCGCTACCATTACAGTCACATTGCCGCTTTTGAACATCTTATATTTCCTCCTTAATCGTTTGATCGATTTTCATTATATCAAAATAATATAATAAGTAAATATATTTTATAGATATATTTTTATGGAAAAATGGTGAGAAGCTACGTAAAAAAGAGAACGCCCCCAAAGGGCGCTCTGTCTATCCGGGCAGCCTTGCGTCGCCCTCGATCCTGCCGCACGTGATGTGCCTTTCTCAAAGATGAGAGAAGTATGCTAGACTAAAACAGCCTTAGCCCGATGGGTAGCTCAAGCTAAGGCTGTTTAGACATTTTGTTTTATTCCACCGTCTACTTGACGATATCACTAAAGGGCGGCCTTCAATCTTGACGTTATTGCATCATTACTGTCTTTGGAATGCAACCTTTAGGCCTAGTCCGATATAGATTGTTCCGACGAATTTGCCGCTTAGGCGGCTTAACCGGCTTATCCATGTCCTCTCTTTAACCAGTTTTCCAAGTGCAGAGATACCTAGTACAATTGAGGTTGTATACAATGCACTTAAAATCACAAAGACGACACCAAGGATCAAAAACTGCGTGGCAGCTTGACCTCGTTCGTGATGAACAAATTGAGGCAAAAACGCCAAAAAAAACAACGCTGTCTTAGGATTAAGAACTTCTGCAACAGTTGCCGTAAAGAATGACTTTAAAGCTCCTGCCGATTTTACCTTTGGAAGTTTCGGATTTGATGGCTTTCTCATCATTTCGCGAACTCCTAAATAGAGTAAGTATACCGCTCCTGCATATTTAACCATATTGAAAGCTAGAGCAGAGGTCATCAGTATAGTGGAAAGCCCGACAGTAGCAAATAAGGTGTGAAGAAAATCCCCGATTGCGATGCCAAGCCCTGCCATAATGCCTCCTTTTCGCCCGTTTTGAACAGTACGAGTAATGGTAAGAAGAACGGCTGGTCCTGGAATTAAAAATAAAAGAATGACAACGATAACATATGCCAGTAAAGTTGAAAAATCCGGCATCAGGCTTCCCCCTTCAAAAGCACTCAAGGTGATATATTGTTGTTGCGGTTTTGCAGCCATTGTTCAAATTCAGCGGGTGTGCTCACTTTATGATCTAATACAGCCGTATAGATATCAAAGCTTTTCACCTGTTTACCATACTCGGCTTTCGATGCCCAGACGGTTTTGATCCGCAGGATAGAGAGAACCGCATCTTCATGAAGACGACCGGGCAACGTACGAATATGCCGCAGATCAGGTTGTTTCTCAGGATCGTCAACGAACCAAATATCCAGCGACCATTTGCTTCCGCTTTCAGACAGGTAATCCAACCCAATAAAATACCCATCTGGGTAGGCCGGATCAGTGTTCCAGCTACCGGTATCGTTCATAAATTTCATCTGCCGAATCTTGGGATTCAATATCAATTGCGAAGCAATTCCGGAAATTACAGCAACGTCCAACTTGGAACAAATGACCGTCATATCAAGGTCTCTCCAAGTCATTAAACCAAGTGCCGCACTTCCAACTTTAACGGGCACACCGGCCGCTTTTAGCGTTTGGATAAGGTTCAATTCTTCCAACACTACAGCGGCCTCAGCTTGCAGCTGATTTTGACGAGCAAGTAGATCTTCAAACTCTTGCATTTGTTCGCTCCCCTCCTGACGCACTTATGTCAATTTGCCATTGTTTCTATAGTTTTTTGTTATAGTGGTCGACCGAAAATCCAAATATTACCTTCAACATAAATAAAAGACAAGTGATCAAAATATAAGGTGGGATATGAGGCAGCAAGGGGGTACAACCTTGGCCGATCGATAGAAGCAAGCCTGCAACAAACAGCTGCGACTGCTTTCCTTTAAGCGAGTTCACGATAAAAGCCGCTATTATAGTATATATCCATACCCCTATAGAATATCCGATAGCCGTGTTTAGTAAAACCCCAATGAATACGACATGAAAATGAATGGCAATGAACACAATCCGGTTCCTTTTCCTTGCAGCATAGTAATTGCTTGTTGACAACGTAAAATTGGCTATACAACCCGCGAAAATATCGAATATCAACAATAAACTAATAACTCTACGCCATACCGGTAAATTGGATGTCATTTCGGGATACATCCAATACAATATAGCAGTCAACAGTCCGCCAAACAGTAGAATCGTAAGAATGGATGCAAGAGATTGTTTTTCTCCAAAAACATCATGCAGAACCGATGGAATTATTACTTGTTTCAATCTGTTTTCCCCCCACTGCATTTTTGTTCACGTGACGAAAAATCCTCGAAATATCAGTAAACACGTCCCACTCCTATTTAGGATGATTGCCCGTTTCGCTTCCAATCGCTTTTGCCACTCCATTAAAATCTTATGCAATGGCCTTGTTATAAACGCGAGTTGACCAAATCAATGTGATAATTGCAATAACCACAATGACAATAAATCCTACGAATACTGATTGGTTTATAATTGATCCTTCCGCTAATTTTTTGGATGCTTCTACTCCATCTTGGCCTTAACATTACAGATCATAAGTGCTTAGATTTGATTTTAAGCAGAGGAAGAGCCACTGCAGGGCATCTAGCAGAGTGGACGGGACTAACCACGGGTGCTATTACAAGCGTGCTAAATCGCTTAGAAAGAGCGGGCTATATCCGCCGGACGAAGGATCCTAACGATCTCAGAGTGGTCTATGCCGAGCCACTCTATTCGCAATTGCATACGATTAAAAGGCATTCACTCCGTTAAACGATGCCATGCTTGAACTCTACTCAAAGTACAGTCAAGAGGAGTTACAGACCATACTCGATTACTTGATTCTCTCCTGTCAATCTCTTCGAAAGCTTACCGACGACCTTCGTAAACCAACTATAGAGAATCAGTAAAGCCGATGTCGTTAGTCCAACCCCATTTATCTTAATCATTAAGATAAATGGGGTGATGAGGTATGTCTATTACAAATTTAGAACTAATTTTAGTCCTAGACTTAGCAGACTATGCTGAAGCCTATACCACTCTTGCACTGCAGCAAACCGTATGGATATTAACCCTCAAGAACAGCTTTTAAGCCAGCAGCTGTTTGCCGCTGCTCTTTCTTCATCGATTGACGCATGAAAAATTCAGCTACCTTCGGAACGTTGTCAACTTGAATTGAGAAATGAACACGGCAAGATTGATCCGAGATCGGCTCAATACGATAGCTTTCGCGAAACGATTGTTTTTCGTCAGGAACTGTCTCCATCGTTAACAATTGATCCTGAACAAGCTCGGTCACGATCATGTTTTTTTCGCTCTTGAAGCCCGAGTATTTTCCACGTTCGAAATACTTGGTCCCCAACTGAGCAGGTCCTTCTGGAGTAACTCGAGCCTCCATAATACCTTTAATCCAGGAAGGTCTCCCCTTTAAATCAACGAGGCGTGAGAAAACGATAGATGCGGGATAATTATAGATTTCGTTATATTCAAATATAAGCATAATTATTATTCCTTCGTTTTTGATGTAGTGGATTTAACGAAAAAGGATTGTCGACAGAGCATGGGTTAACATTTTTTCCATTTCTCCCTTATTCCCCCCAGTACCCGGTTTTCGCCATCCGATATACCCGTCTGGCCGCACGATGACAGCCCCTGTAGAAGTTATACCGTATGCATCAAGAAAATCGTTCCCAGGATTGTTGAAATCAGCATGCCCATCAACCTGATAAATATCTATCGGGAAACGTAGCGTATCTTTAACATATTCAGCAGCCTCCACCCAGTTTTTTCCGTCTGATCCAACGAGTAACACAAATCGAGAACCAAACAGATCGATGGAGGAAAGCCGCTGACCGTTGCGTTCCAAAACGACGTGCGCAGCGCGGCTTCCTGGCTGACCGGTCCACGACTCTGGCTGTTGTACAAGGGGGTGGTTCTGCCCGTCTCCTTCCGGTATGAACGCGCCGTCTGGATAGCGATAACCCATATTGACATGTAGGGTGTTTACCGTAATTCCATTTGCTCCTTCGTGTTCGCGCTGCTGGGAGAGCATGACGACCTGTTCTACGGTGTAATCCGCTATAGGCCGTCTCTCCATGTCGTAAGTGGTAAGCAAGCCCTCGCCAGCTTCACCGCGCAACACGGCAGCCAGCTTCCAAGCGAGGTTGTGTGCCTCGGCAATGCCAGTATTTCCTCCCAAGCCGCCGCTGGGAGGTTGAACCCGTGCGGCATCACCAACGATAAATATACGGTCTTGTTGGAAGCGATCAGCTACGCGAGCAGCCATTTCCCAGGTTAATACCTTCTTGAACTTGACTGAAATGTCAGGGATTCCGATAGCTGCCCTTACTAATGCAATACATCGTTCTTCCGGGTAATCGTCAATCGTTTCCTCTTCCGGATCATAGATCACATCCAATCGGTATACATGAGGCCGCCTGTTTGTGCCGGGATACAAGACAAGGCTTCCGCTTGCGTCTTCATTGGCGAAGAAACACATATGTGCATTCTGGTTCTTGAAGAGATCATGGATGTCCGCGTCAAAAATGACGCTGATCAGATGAAAAAGTGTCCCCTCTCCATGCTGCCCGATTCCTAACGCTGCACGGATACCACTTTTGCTTCCGTCAGCTCCAATCATATACTCGGATCGAATCTGGCGTGTTTTGCCGTTGGTGCGATCCCGAATGGTGGCCGAGATGCCATGCTCATCTGCTTCGAATCCAATCATTTCTGTGTTGTATCGAAGATCGGCACCTGCTTGTTCAGCCTTCATCCGAAGCACAGGCTCAAGCAAATCTTGTGCAATGCCGTTTCCTTCAACAGGACTGGCATCCGTAAAATATGCGCTCATATCTTCCATCAGATTCTCAAATACTTCCCCGGCCAGACTCTCGACAAACATGATGCCGAATTCCCGTGGGAAAGGTGATTCTTCATGGCATATCTCCTCTTCAACTCCGGCAGAGCGAAAGATTTCCATCGTGCGGGCAGTCAAGCTTGAGACGCGCGGATGGATGGCCGTGCCCGGATGGCGTTCGACGACTGTTGACTTTATCCCTTGTTTAGCCAAAAGCAGGGAAAGGGATAGACCTACGAGACTCCCCCCTACAATAAGCACAGGTACCGTGTCGTCAATCTTAGTGGAATTTAACGAATTCATTATGACCATGTCCTTTCGTTATTCAATTTCTTTTTCATCTAATCAGTTATCGATTGACTCGTTTCTCTTGCGCAGCTCCTCCATGCTCCATGTCAGACTTCGGGCTTCAATATCGACAATGACGGATTGGATCCACCCGATTTCAGCTTCAAGCACGGCTTGTTGATACTCGCTTTCCAACAAAAACAGCCTCGGCAGTCTTAGCGTAACGCCTTTCTGAAACTGATCCTTGAGCCGAGCAAGTGTGTTCTCTAGCGCGTTGACCCGTTGTTTGAACAGGAGAGCCACATCTTTGGGCGTGAGCAGCGCCAGAAAAGAAACAGCAGCGGGGAATTCCAAAAACTCCTGTGCCGGTGTAGAAATCATTTCACGAATCCAAGTATAGGCAGCTTCGTGGCCCAAATCCGTAATTTCATAAACAACCAAGTCCGGTCTCCCTTCATTCTTTTTCTTTCCTTGAATGGCAATGGCCTTGTCTCGATGCAACCGTTCAATCGTTTGGTAAATACTTGCTCGATGGCGAACATTAATGACCTCATCCTTTTCCCTTTCTTTAATTAACTGTTGCATCCGATAAGGATGCATAGGCTCCTCAATAAGGAAACAAAGGATGGCTAAAGCGACAGGTGATTTCTTGATATTGGTAATCATAGTCATAATATAACTAGTAATAATATGACGCGTCAATAATAATTTCTTCTTTGATTCATTCGCTTAAAAAAATACAGGAAGGGAAACGTTTCTCGGATATTATTGACTGTTTGGTCCGGAAAGTGATAATATACGTTTCATCAGGGAATAAGGAGGTTACTTTCCGGGACGATAAGAGACTTATTTATCAAAGCGTTCAAACATTACTTAAATGAAAAAACTTCGGCTGTAGTTTCCAATCAGGAGAAAGCAGAAGCGGTGAAACGAACGATCGCCGATATTTTTCGAATCATCGTATCCACACTTCAGGATGAAGAGCAGCGAAAGGTATACATGATTTTACACAGTGCCATCTACCAGATCCCGCATGATACAGAAATTGCTGGGTTATTCGAGCAGGACAGGATACGACTTCATAATGCTTTTTATGAAGCGCTAGTCCTTGCCCAAAGCAAAGGGGAAGTCGGAGCAAACAAGGATCTGCATATGCTGCGCGGTATTTATATCATGCAAAGTATGCGATGGCTCAAGTAGCAAAGCTATCCAATGACCCGAAAGAGTTAGACGAAAAAGTCACCATTACGCTGTCTGTCCTCATTGACTATTGAGTGAAGTGTTATTTAACGCTTCTTCTTTTGGTAATTCTAGATCAAATGGTCAAAAATACTAATGGGTCAATTACTATGAAAAGATTTTCATTGTAAACACTCTAAAGAGATTGATGAATTTTCCGAGAGTGGGCCCTATGTTCCATTGTGCAGAGGCAAACAGGAAAGTCCAATCCCAATTGCCATTTTCAAAAGGTAAGCTTGAAATTTTTGAGCGGCCGACAACCCTTTGTAGGATGGAAATTGGCTCATTACTTACTTTTAAATAAGTACATACGAGGAGACTGAACCATGAGCAAAAACAGGAAAAAAGGTGTGGCGCTAATTCTACTTGCCGTTTCCCAATTAATATTGGCGTTGGATTATACCATCGTTTTTGTTGCAGTGCCTTCGATAGGAGCAGATTTAGGTTTTTCTGCGAATCATTTGCAGTGGGTCATTAGCGCATATTCGCTCGTTTTCGGTGGATTTCTGCTGATTGGCGGGAGACTATCCGACTTGTTGGGAAGGCGGCGCATTTTCATGATTGCCATCGCTCTCTTCGGGGTGGGGTCGCTCCTAGGCGGATTGGCAAACTCGCAAATAATGATGATTACTGCGAGAGGGTTGCAAGGACTGGGCGGGGCGCTGCTGTCGCCATCCACGTTATCGCTGATCATGTCTAATTTTGGTGAGGGGGCCGAACGCAATCGTGCAATGGGCATTTGGGCCTCCATGGGAGGCGTCGGTTTGTCACTTGGATTACTTCTTGGAGGGGGTTTGACCAGTTTTTTGGGCTGGGAGTTTACTTTTTTTGTTAACGTGCCGATCTGTCTGATTTCGCTCATCCTTGCACCGTTAGTGCTGTTAGAGAACAAAACGACTTCAGGACCAAAGCGTTACGA
Organism: Paenibacillus sp. SSG-1; assembly: GCF_002224835.1. Taxonomy (NCBI): domain Bacteria; kingdom Bacillati; phylum Bacillota; class Bacilli; order Caryophanales; family Paenibacillaceae; genus Paenibacillus; species Paenibacillus sp. SSG-1. The sequence continues at coordinate 958,204 of NZ_MBRK01000001.1, read as the reverse complement.
TGCATTGGGAACAATATCAGTGACAGTGGGGATGATTCTTATCGTTTATTACTTGATTCAATCTCCAGTCGAAGGCTGGCTACATATCGAAACCTTGCCGTTTGGACTGGTTGGCGGAATATTGCTAATTTTATTCGTCATAATTGAAAAACGTACGAAAGAACCGTTAATCCCTTTTAGATTATTCCGCAACCGGAATTTGATTGGAGCAGCGATCATTGCTGCATTGTTTTCGGCTTCATTCGGTACACTGTACTATTTTCTATCCTTATATACTCAGGAGATATTGCACTACTCGGCCATTCAATCTGGACTAAGTTTCTTGCCGCTTACAATCAGTGCTTTTATCGGCGGGAGACTCATCAATAAGGTACTCTTAAATGCAGGCTTAGCCGGTACGGTCGCCATCGGGATGGTTCTAGGTGGAATCGGTTTCTTAGTGCTTACGCAGCTATCCGAGAAAGGCACTGCTTTGGGGATTATCCCAGGAACAGTTATCATCGGTTTTGGTCAAGCGCTTGTGTTTACGACGACATTCATAGCAGGAAGTACTGGTATCAATTCCAAGGAACAAGGAGTAGCATCTGCAATCGTTTCAACCGGCCAGCAAATAGGCAGTGCGGTGGGATTGGCCGCCATCATAGCAATTGTTTCCTACAACTTAAAATCGAATCTTCAGTTAGAAAAAATGAATCCGGGTGAATTGAATTCTGCAATTCACATGTCATTCATCGCTGCTTCCGTCATCACGTTTCTGGGCGTGTTTATTACATACAGCACTCTTAGCCGGAAAATGCAATGAACCGATTTAAACAAATACGGATCAAACGTCAGCTTGTAATCGAAAGGACCACCATAAACGGTCCCTCCTCGGCGGCATAGGATTTACATGGCTAATGAATAAGCGCCAGTCCGATAGAAATGACGTAGATGTAGATGGACACTAACAGCAGCATCACTTTGCCAGCCTTGAGCGCTCTACAGAGGGAAGCATCCCTATCTTCTTCAAGATAAATAAGATTTAAATGATTCTGGATGGATAAATAGGATCCATCCAATCCGATTCGGGCAAAAGTGCGCACTTATGATGGTCCATTATGGATACCCTATGATGAAATTGAATTTGTCGAACGCTTAATTAAGCTGAATTAATTGGACCGCCTAAAGGCGGTTTTTTTTGACAACTTTCTATGCATTTTTTGAATATTTTTTCATTTTCTCACTAATCGTGAAAATATTACTAATCGATTATGAAAAATGATCACCAATTATGACAACACACATCCCCCCCTGTGTGTTGTCATAATTGGTGAGAAAAACCAAGACGGAAATGTTGATACATCAAGGCGTGTTTTCATATTTAATGAGAGGAGTTCCTTTAGTAAAACCGGATATAATGCTTATTTTCAGTATTAATGAGAATTCCTGTAAAACTGAATTTGCATATTTATTCGCCTATATACATCGATTATAGAATAGGTCCCAGCTCGCCTAGACCAATTGGGCTTCTTTTCGACAATATAGAAGCCCTCGTGTTGTTTTGGCAACGGCAGAAATCAGTGGTTTGGTTTCAAGTTGACAGAATTCCGCTCCCTTGTTGAATCCAGGCCAAGGATGGTCCTAAAGAAAATATTACGGTGTCCACAGAACGAACCTCCCCCTTCTTCCTCACGATAATATTACCTTGTTCATACGTACAAGGCTTCTTTTTTTTAATCTATCAGCAACAAAAACACGCTTCAAAGGTTGCCAAATACCCTTGGGACCTAACAAGTCGCCGATTCTATAGTGCCCCATATTTATATTATTCTACTGCTGAGGGAGCGCCCCTTTCTTAAATTTTGGATTAACTTAACATTAGACAATCTTTGAAAATTTTCTTTATAATGGTTGAGCTTGTATGCCATACATAGTTAAACGGGATCATTCGGAGGATGTTAAAGTGAATAATAAAATTAAAGGGATTGCCATAGTAATTTGCATTCTAGTAGTAATTTTACTATTTGGGTTTTCCCCTGATTCATCAAAAGATTTAAGCATGGAGATGGAAAAAAACAAAAATTTTGAAATGGAAAAAATGCCGACAAAACCCGAAGTAGTCAAAGAAAAGTTTAATGTAGCTTCAAAGAATCTTGACTCAAGCAAATTGAAACTAAATCTTCATATAAAAAAACTAAAGATGGTAAGGGCCTGATCGTGGACGGTAATGGTGTCCTTAAGATTGATAATGATACTTATCCTTTTACAATTGAAGAGAACGGAGAAGGTGTATCATCTAGTATCGGGGAGGCTGAGGTTAACGGTCAGACTTATTATAAAGGAATCCTTCAGGGGCATATAAAAAACAAAAAAAGTACCGATATAATTTCAATCGTTTCCTATATCACTGGAGATATGAAGCAACAAGTAAGTAATGTAATAGTTGGTACGATGGGAAACGATGTATACATGTCTTTTGGTGATAATTCTTTTCTGACAAAGCAATTAAATGAAGAAATCGAAAAGAAATTCCAGGAGGCAAATCAATGAAGAGAATAACTAAGATCTTTTGTTCCACAATCACAGCTCTTTTAATCATAAACGGAATGGCTGCTACTGGATATGCCGCAAACGAAAGTTCTACTGATAAAATGGTAACAAAAGGTTGGAATAAGACGACAGTCTCTAGTAGTGGAACTTCTTATGGGAATGATATTGCGGACGTAACTGTTAGTGCTCTATACGATTCAACATCTCAAATGGGTACAGCACGGGTTCGCGGTTTTTCTCATCTTGCTCCAGTAAAAGAATATTTTGAGCCACGTAATCCAGGCTATTTGGTTGTTGGTGGTGTTCGTCAAGTTGAACTTACGACGGGTGATGATACAGTTAATCACGATTCCTACTTTAATGTATACAATACTGACCCTGGACCATCTTCGACTTCAGGGGGAGCTTCACAGTGGTGGACGATAGCTTACGATAGCTTACGATACCATTAGTATGGCTGGTGTGCCAGATAATGCAATTTCTGCGATAGTAAATACTTTAAATGAAAATGGTCCGGGGGTAACAGTAAACGAATCCTCAGCATATTGGAGAAATGTAACCCAAAGTTCAGGAAATTTTTCAACAGACCATTTTCCAGATTCAAGGGTAGATCTTGGAGTTGAAAATCCCACAAAAAATCCCGACTATTATACGGAGGATTCTGTAAAGGGGATGCAAGCAAAATTTTGGTTCAACTTAGGGCGCAATTCTACTTATTATCCGATGAGATCTTCTGCTTATATTACATTATCATGTTGCTACCGCGGATGAATACAACTATTACCAATGGGCACCTGTCGCTCAAGTAACGCAAAAGTGGCAAATAAATGCTCAATAGTTTTACTATGGATTAATATCAACTACTTTTAAGAAAGGAGAGAAATTTTGAGAAAATATATTAGTGCGATCCTCCTTATTTTATTAATTGTGTCAATTTTCTTTAATGTTTCAATGTTGTATCAAGATTACAAATCCACTCCAAATAATGGTGAAATTAAAGGTTCCTACGAGTTGTTTATGGTTGACATTCGTGCTGCGCAAACAAGTATAAATACCTATTTCGAGGAAACGGATGAAAAAAAGAAACAACTGGCGCTATACGACTTGTTAAGTTCCACTTACAAGATGGATTCGGATTTAAAACTACTAGATGTTAAAAGTAAATTGTTATACAAAAGGGGGTTATCCCCTCTTCCCAGCTTTACTTCAGATTTTGTAATAACTTCCTCACGATTATTTACTAGTTATACAATGGAAGGTAAAGATATAACTGATGATGCCAAAAAGTACAAATCCTACATTGATGATTTAAATAATGTGTTAAAGGATACAACCATGCAAGACAAGAAGTCCACCAAAGAAGTTTTCGACAAAGTAGATCATTACGCCAAAGAACATTTTCCAATGTATTAAATCTAAAATAGATATCATTTAAATCATGCCTCTTCTGCTATGGAAGTCTCACTCCTTCCTTACAGAAGAGGTTTTTTCTAGGTCAAGTTGCTTACTCCTATACATAGTATGTTCGTCTTTTACTTTGACTAGAATACTTTAAACGTAATTCTTCATCCCTTTAACCATTATATTATCGGGAGATCCGAATCAGGCAAAAGTGCGCACTAACGATACCACCACCACCCTATTGACCTCTCCCCAATTCACGTCTATAATTAGTACCAGATACTAATACTTGATATCAACAAATTGGCCTTATTTTTTTAATTTCCTAATATACACCCCATCCTTTATACCCAAAAGAACTCAAATTTTCCTAAAAGGAGCGATTGATAATGAACCTTTCAGTATCGACAGCCCGCATTACGGCTATTGGCAGCTATGTTCCAGAAAAAAAATTGACGAACGCGGATCTGGAGCAAATGGTGGATACGAGCGACGAGTGGATCGTCCAGCGGACCGGTATGCGGGAGCGGCGGATTGCCGGTGAGAACGAATACTCCTCTACCATGGCTTATAAGGCCGTGGAAGACTTGGTCAGCCGTTACGGTCAGGACTTGACCGATGTGGACTGCATCATCGTGTCGACGACGACGCCGGATTACGCTTTTCCGAGCGTGGCCTGCCAAATTCAAGGGTACTTTCACATCCCCAGCAGTGCGGCATTTGACCTGAACGCCACCTGCGCTGGCTTCACCTATGCGCTGCATATGGCCAACGGCCTGATTACATCCGGTCTGCACCGGAAGGTCCTGGTCGTCGCGGCCGAGACGCTGTCCCGCGTAACAGATTATACGGATCGGTCGACCTGCATCCTGTTCGGCGATGGAGCCGCGGCCGTTCTGGTCGAGAAGGATGAGCAGCGCCCAAGCTTTATCGCGGCCCATCTGGGCACGAACGGCGAAGGCGGCATCCACGTCTATCGCACGAACCTTTCCAAAACGATGAATGGTGAGGATCTGCTAACGAGCGAGAAAATGGTCCAAAACGGACGGGAAGTCTACAAATGGGCGACGCGCACCGTGGCTCAGGGCGTAGAATCTTTGCTGGAGCAGGCGGGAATGACGGCCGGGGACGTGAATTGGTTCGTTCCGCACAGCGCCAATTTCCGCATGGTCGAATCCATCTGCGAAAAAGCCGGCATCCCCGTGGAGAAGACACTGACCAGCATGGAGTATTACGGCAACACGTCTTCGGTTTCGATCCCGTTGGCTCTCCAGCTGGGACTGAACGAAGGCAAGCTGCAGAACGGAGATACACTGCTGCTGTACGGATTCGGCGGCGGCTTGACCCACGCCGGACTGATCCTGAAATGGGATTTGGATGACCGCGGTTGATTTGACGACGTTTAAACGGTATTAACAGGCTTCCGGCCTTGTCGGGAGCCTGTTTTCATTGAATTCGTTATGTCCGGGCTCCTGCTCCCCCCACCTTTACGACCGATATCCTACACGTTAAAATAAGAACAACTCATCGATCTGATGGATGCAACATTTCGACGCATTAAAAAAATCGATGATTAGGTCATAAACAAGTATACAACTACAATTAATTGCAATTTGAATACAATCCAACGACAAAGGTGGGAAAAGGATGAATCTGCACGCATTGCGCGTATTCGCGGAGGTGGCTAGTACGGGAAGCGTGACCCGGGCCGCCGGCAAGCTGCTGCTCAGCCAGCCCGCAGCCACCGCCCAGCTGCGGAATCTGGAGCAGGAGCTCGGGATGAAGCTGGTAACCTCCAAGGGGCGCTCCATCCAATTGACGCCAGCCGGCGAGCGGCTGGCTGCCCGGGCACGGCAGCTGTTTTCGCTGGAATACGAGATGGAGCGGGAAATGAACGCACTCAAAATCGGGCTCGAAGGCAGCCTCCGGATCTGCGCCACAGATCTGCCCGGCCGGACGGTGCTTCCCGCTTGGATCGTCTGCTTCAAGCAGCAGTATCCGAAGGTGCATGTCCAGTTGACCCGGGGCAGCTCCCGTATCGCAATGGAGCGGCTGCTCGACCATTCGGTGGACATCGCGCTCATCTGCGGTGAGGGTCCGAAGAATTCCGGTTTGGAATACATCACACTCATGGAAGATGAGCTGATCTTCATCGCCCACCCGGACCACCCCTTAGCGGGTGCCGCCACTACGCTCCAAGAGCTGATGGCAACCGCCTTTATCCTCCGGGAAGAAGGCAGCTATACCCGCAGGAAGCTCTTCTCCCTCTGCGATGCCTACGAAGTACCGAAGCCGCGAACCGGGATCTGCATTGAAGGGATGCATGAAACGATTGAAGCCGTCAAATCGGGATACGGCGTTTCTTTTGTGCCCTCCCTTGCGGTAGCCCGGGAGCTCAAATCCGGCGAGCTTGCGGAGGTGCGTGTTCCCGGGATGCGCGTCAAGGACCCGATCCGGCTGTACACCCGGATTGGCGAAGAGCCTCTGGCGCCGGCGGCTAACTTTATGGCCATGGTTGCACCGCCGCTATCCCAGGTCGGATCATAAATCATCAATTATTTTGATGATATTGCTTGATATATATATTGGATTTATACTCAAAATCTCATTATGCTGAAAGCACAGCACGGTCATGAAACCGACTGTGGAGAAGCATGGATGAGATTTTTGTTTTTCAGACCGATATCCCAAAGGAGGCACAACCTATGACATCAACATTGTTCACAACATATCAAAGCGCGGTCAAAACCCGACTGGAAGAAATGAAACGCACGGCCGAAGCTGCCATCGGGCAGCTCGAGGATTCTGCCCTTGCTTGGGCCCCGGAATCCGGTTCCAACAGCATCACCGTGATCGTCAAGCACATGAGCGGGAATATGATTTCCCGATGGACCGAACCGTTTACCACCGACGGGGAGAAACCGGACCGAAACCGCGATGCGGAGTTCATTCATGAAGAGCTCGACCGCGCAGCCCTGCTGGATCGCTGGGAACATGGCTGGAGCCTGTTCCTGGGACAAATCGCCGCGCTCCGGGAGGAGCAGCTGCTGACGGAAATCACGATCAAAGGCCGGTCCGTCACCGTCATCGAGGCCATTGAAAAAAGCCTGTACCATAACGCATACCACATCGGCCAAATCATTTATATCGCCAAGCAGTACCGCAAGGATCAATGGGTCAGTTTATCGTGATCCGTGGGCGGCGGTGTCTTTCAAAACAGGGGCATGCTGGCATGCCTCCCTGTTCCTTTCCATACCGCACGAATTAAAGCAACACATTCGCTAGGTGGGCATACCCGAAACATTTACGGTTACGGCGGCGCTTCCCGTGCTGTTTGGCGTATTTTTGTACCATCAAAGTTCATGACAATAATTGTCACTATTAAGCGATGCAATGACAGCAAGAACACCCTCTCTAAAACCACGAAGAAGGAAAGGAGAAGTAAATATGAAACTTACTGCGTTGTTTTTTCTGATCATGTTTATGATAGGGACGGATACCTTCCTCATCTCCCCGATGATTCCAACGCTTCAGGACCTGTACGGCGTCCCCACGGGAATGTCCGGCTGGATGATGGGCTCCTACACGCTAGGCGCCGCGGTCTTCGCCTTGATTGCCGGCCCGCTCTCGGACGGTCTGGATCGGAAAAAGGTCATGCTGCTCGGACTGCTGGGCTTTGCGGTATCCACCGCGCTGTGCGGAATCGCCGCAGACTTCTGGATGATGTGCCTATTCCGGCTGCTCGCCGGGATCAGCGCAGCTTTTGCCGCACCGCAGGTGTGGGCGTCCATCCAAACACTGCTGCCCGCAGAGAAAAAAGGTAAGGCGATGGGGCTTGCCTATGCGGGGCTCGCGGTATCCCAAGCGTTCGGAGTTCCGATCGGCAGCTGGCTCGCGGCAGAACGCTGGTCCCTCCCCTTTTTCGCGATCGGAGCCCTGTCCCTGCTGCTTGCCGGCGCCGCCTTTTTCATCCTGCCTTCCATGAAGCCGCAATCGAATGCCGTTCCATCGCGGCAGGCCTTCTGGCGCAGATATGCACCTCTTCTCGGAAGCGGCAGGGCTAGAGGCGCTTTCCTGGCTTATTTCCTGATCCATCTGGGCAGCAATGCCGCGTTTGCGTTTTTGGGTAAATGGTCAGCGGAACGCTTTCACCTACCCGTTGACCAGATCGGCACGATTATGATTTTCCTCGGCGTGGGCAATTTGGCCGGCAGTCTCGTGAGCGGATATGTCAACAACCTGTGGACGCCGTCCAGGATCGTAGCCGCTGCGGTGCCGCTCCTGATGATCGGCTATGCCGCGCTCCCGCACCTGCCGTCTTTCATGGCCGCGTCGATTATGTATTTCGCTATCTTTTTCATCCTGGGCATTCTTTTTCCAATGATCATGGGCGTCCTGAACAACTTGAATCCCTCGCTGCGGGGGACGATTTCAAGCACGGCTACGGCGACCATGAACGCCGCCACGACAGTCGGCGCCTCCCTTGCGGGCCTGCTGTACGCCGGAGGGTATGCGGCCGTCGGCCTGTTCTCAGCCTGCTGCTTCGCCGCGTCCCTGCTTATCTTTGGCACGAGCCGCGTGCTGGCGAAAGAGCCGGTACCGCAGGTGTAAAAAGCTATCCACGCACATTCTAAGCATCCATGCCCCATTCAACGGAAGTTTTTCTTTAATGACATAAGAAAATCCTTGTCTCTGAAGCTTATGCTCCCTTATATCTAAAAAAGCCCCGCCGACTCTGTCGGCGAGGCTTGCTTTCTTTTACAACGAAACCTAACAGCACGGGTAGGAACAGGAAGCAAGGGTATAAATGAACCCCATACCATGCCCTAGCCTCACGCCCCGGACAATGCTGGACTCGGCTGCTGGACGGTCACCCGGTATACGCCGGATCCCAGCTCCAGCTTCAGCACTCCAGCGTCGTCTTCCTTGGCGCTCAGTACACCCGATGCCTGATCCGCCGGCTGCCCATTGACCCGCGTCGTAGCGATCGAAGCGCCCGGCAGTTCAGCCACAGCGGTCGTGTTCGGCGGAATTTCGAATTCGTAGGACGCCAGCGGGCTGTCCCCGTCCCCGTCCTCGTCCGACAAGCTCCATTCGCTCCGGATCGTACCGTACATCGAATCCAGCGCAGCTTTGGCGTAAGACAGCGCCGAGTCCGTCCGTGGACGAAGCCGGATCCGCTTATACCCCGGTCCTTCAGCTTCATTCAAATCCAGCCCTGCCACGGCCCGGTACAGCCAGTCGCCGATGGCGCCGAAGGCGTAGTGGTTATACGAGTTCATGTCATCGCTCCAGAACGAGCCGTCTGGCTTGATACCGTCCCAATGCTCCCAGATCGTGGTCGCTCCCTGCTTGACCGAATACAGCCAGGACGGGTAATCCTCCTGCATCGCCAGCTTCACGGCCAGGTCGTGGTAGCCGTTCTCCGTCAGCACATGGCACAGGTACGGCGTACCGACGAATCCGGTGGTCAAATGGTGGTTCTGTTCCTTGACGTACTCCGCCAGCGTAGCCGCCATCCGGCGCTGAACCTCCCCTTCCACCAGCCCGAACATCAGCGGAAGGATCATCGCGGTCTGCGTATGCGCGGCCAGCCTTCCGCCCGGCGTGACGAACTCGTTCAGGAACGCTTCGGCCACACGTTCGTACAGCTGGCGGTAAGCGGCGGCATCCTCGGTACGCCCGAGAACCTCGGCGGTCTTTACGAACAAGGAAGTCGAATATGCATAGAAGCAGGTGGCGATCAAATCCCTTGGCGTCGCCCCGACGTAGCTGCCTTCCTTCGCGTCAAGCGCCAGCCAGTCGCCGAAATGAAACCCGGTATTCCACAAATATTCATTGTCCCCTTGGGCGCGGATATGGTCGACCCATGCCTTCATGCTGTCATATTGCTCCTCCAGAACCCGCTTATCGCCATAACAAAGATAGATCGTCCAAGGGCAAATGACGGCGGCATCTCCCCACGCTGCGGACGAGCAGGCGTTATCGTCGAGAACCTGCGGTATGACATGCGGCACGCCGCCATCCTCCCGCTGGTCGGCCTTCAGGTCGTGCAGCCACTTGGAGAAAAACGGTGCCACGCCGAAATTAAACGCGGCGGTCCGCACAAACACCTGAGCGTCCCCGGTCCATCCCAGCCGCTCATCGCGCTGCGGGCAATCGGTCGGAATGTCCAGGAAGTTGCCCCGCTGGCCCCACTCGATGTTATGCTGCAGCTGGTTCAACAGCTCATGCGAGCACTCGAACCGCCCAGTCTGCGGCATATCCGTGTGCATGACACGGCCTGTAAACCGGTCCGGATTCAGCGGCTCGGCATCCGGCCAGCCCTCGACCTTCACATAACGGAAGCCCTGGAAGGAGAAATGAGGCTCATACGTTTCCTCACCGCCGCCTTTGCAGATATACGTTACGGACTGCTTTGCCTTGCGGAGATTGCCCGTGTAAAAATTCCCGCGGCTGTCCAGCACCTCTGCGTGCTTTAGCGTAATCGCCGTGCCGGCCGGCAGGTTCAGGCGCATATGCATGCGGCCCACCATGTTCTGTCCCATATCGAGTACGGTATCCCCTTCAGGCGTCCGCAGAACTGTAACCGGTTTCAAATCTTGGATGACCCTCACCGGTTCATTTTCCTGCATGACGAGGATGTCCTTGGCGTGATCCAGCTTCACCATCCCTGTCCAGTCTGCATCATCAAACCCGGGCTGGCTCCAGCCGCCCGCCTCCAGCCGCGCATCATACGTTTCGCCGTGGTAAATTTCCGACATGCGTACCGGACCGGTCGACGCTTTCCAGGAAGGATCGCTTCCGATGATTTCTGTACTGCCGTCCGCATATTCAAGATGCAGCTGAAGCAGCAGCGCCCGCTGGTCACCATACAGGTTGCGATGGTTCTCCCAAGCCAAATTGCCCTTATACCATCCGTTGGCCAGCGCCGCACCGATGGCATTGTCAGCCCGGGATCGGATCAGGTCGGTGACGTCATAGGCCTGAACCTGCAGCCGGTGCCGGTAGCTGGTCCAGCCCGGTGTGAATGCCCAGTCGCCCACCCGCTCGCCGTTCAGCTCCAGCTCATAGAAGCCTAGGCTTGTCGCGTATATTCGTGCCTTTTGGACGTCTTTACTCACATGGAACGCTTTGCGAAGAAGGAACTCTTCCTCCGCCTGGGGATCGATTCGTCCCGGTTCGGGCGTAATCCAGTCCGCACTCCAGTCCGCCGTCCGCAGCAGCCCCATTTCAAAATAGGACGTGTCGCTCCATTCCGACTCCTGCCCCTGCTGGTCCCACACTTTGACGCGCCAGCTGCAGCATTGTCCGGATTGAAGCGCGGCACCCGCATATTCGACAAGCACCGATTCGTCCGAGTCCACGACGCCCGTGTCCCAGATCAGATGATCCCCGGCAAAATCCCCTTCCTCTCCCGTCACCTGAAGATGATAAGCCGACTGCAGTACATGCATCCGGCCGGACGTGAGCTGCCAGCTGAAGCGGGGACGCTCCGTGCCGAGCCCAAGCGGCTCGCTGCGGTATTCGCAGGTCAATTTCGTAATGCCTAGCGTTGACATAGACTTCCCTCCCGTTTTTTGCGTTGGATGCTAGCCAGGGTCTTTGGCCATGTGTTTCAAGCGTCAATCGACGTACCTTCAAAGAAGACAGACCGCATTCAAAGGTAATTTTTCTTGCAATATCAGGATGCAATGCCTCTGGTGTTTATACTTGCTGATATTATAAAAAAGGCTGCTTGGCGATACAGGCGGTGATCAGGACGAAAATATAGGCTGATCTGGACATATCGCGAATGATCACCTAGGATAGGAGCAAAGGTTGATTTTCAGAAAATCCACCATCGAGGGGTGAAGGCAAGTGAGCATAAAACGAAGCCAGGCCTTGCTGCGGATGGACGCTTTTTTCGAGCCCGGTGTACCCTTCTACGTCAACCGCGTGTCCGAATCGTTCGATATGCTGGAACACTCTCACGAGTTTGTGGAGCTGACCTATGTCAGTGAAGGGTCGGGTGTCCATTATATCGGCGGGGAAGCCTGGCCGGCCGAGCAGGGCAGCCTGTTTCTCATCCCGGTCGGACTCTCGCATGTATTCCGGCCGAAGACGCCGCGGAAGGACCGGCAGCTGGTCGTGTACAACTGCATCTTTCCGGCCGATTATCTCCGGGAGCTTGAAGCTGCTTTTCCGCGCGATCGGGAGGTGTTCGCCGCCTTTCTGGATCCGGCTATGCCCTGGCTGGAAATTAAAGATCAGAGCGGCGAATACCACGCTTTGTTCCGTGAGCTTTACCGGGAATATGCCGGCCGAAGCCCCGGCTGGCTGCTGCTGCTGGCCTCGCTGCTGGTCCGCGTGCTGACCGGCCTGTACCGGCACCGGCTGCAGCTGGATCCGCCAGCCGTCAGGCGCCAAGGCTCGTTGACGATCAACGAATCGATCGCTTATATGGAGCGTCACTTCGCCTCCGATTTGCGGCTGGGCGAGCTGGCGGCGCAGGCCAGCCTCAGCCCGAGGCATTTCAGCCGGCTGTTCACCCGCCAGACGGGAATGAGCTTCACCGCCTATTTGCAGGGCATCCGCATGGACGCCGCCTGCCGTATGCTGATCGAAAGCGACGGCAGCGTGAGCGAAATCGCCGCCCGGGCCGGGTACAGCGATTTGAAGTTTTTTCATCGGCTGTTCAAGCAAAAGACCGGTCTCACGCCCAGGCAGTACCGACAGCAGTGGAAGGGCTGAGAGACGGGTGTCAACTGGAATTCATTCAATAGTTAGCAGAGGCCCCGTACCTCCCTTTTCAAAGCGTTATTACAGTAACATTCCAGGGTACAGAAAAGCCTCCTCAAGAGAGGGGGCTGAAGTACTTCATTAACCTTTTACTTTTATTTTCCTCCGGTAACCCGAATCAATTCGCCGTTAATATTCCCGTTTGCCTCAGACCCGAGAAAGACGACCAGGTTCGCGATATCCTCAGGTGCGCTATGTTTGCGCGTAGGCACGTTCTCCCGCTCTTTCTCGATCATCTCCGCCGGAAAAATCGCTAGGGCTTTCTCCGTCATCGTCCAGCCCGGCATCACCACATTCGTCAGGATTCCGGCGGGTCCCAGCTCTTTGGACAACGTCGCCGTCAAACCGTGCAGACCGGCCTTGGCCGCTGTATACGCCCCGCCTCCAGCCATGCCGTCCTCAGCCAGCTCCGAAGAAATATTGATGATCCTTCCCCAGCCGGATGTCCGCATCAATGGCAGCACTTTCTGAATGGTATAGTAGTATCCCTCAAGATTTGCGCGTATGGTTTGTCTCCAACCGCTTGCATCCGTGTCTTCAAAGGCCAGGCCCATGACGCCGCGGTCTCCCCACAGAACAGCATTGTTAACGAGTACCTGAATACCTCCCCACGTCTCGGCAATCTGATGTACGGCTTGATCCATGGAACGATCGTCCGTTAAATCATAATGAACTGCAATGGCCTCTGCGCCATGGCTTCTGATTTTCTCTGCCGTACGTTCCGCCGCTTCCCGCCCGCTCGCATACGTAACGGCAACCTTGGCCCCTTCCATACCGAATTTTTCAGCCGTCGCCGCTCCGATTCCGCTTGAGCTTCCAGTGATGACTACAACCTTGTCTCTAAGTCCCAGATCCATCCCGATCTCTCCTTTATAAATGAAAATGAATCATAAATTGAGCTCCATTTTATTTAGTTACTTAAATTTTTAGTTATCCTAAATATATATCCAAAAGAAAAACGTCACGAATCATGATGCGTGCTTGCATCCCCGATTCTCCGACGCTTCCTGCCGGCTGTCCTTGATGGCAACCGCCAGGATACCTCTGATGCCTCCGCTGCTCCGCTACCTCTGTTATCCCTGCTACCTTCGCTGCTCCGCTACCTCTGTTATCCCTGCTACCTTCGCTGCTCTGCTACCACTGTTATCCCTGCTACCTCCGCTATCTTCGATACCTTCGCTTATTCCGAATCATTCTCAATAAATAATGAATGCAAGTCTTTCCCTCGATCCTCTCCTCCTTCCATCACGCCGTTGTGGATCTTTCTCAGCCAAACAAGCATCAAAGCGCTCTCCTCCGGGGTCAGCTGCTGTTGGATTCGTTCTTCGATGTCCTCCACAATACCGCCGCAAACCTGTTCTAACGACCGGCCGGCGTCCGTAAGAAATATACGCTTTACCCTGGCATCCTCTGCATCCTGTTTACGGATAACCCAGCCTCCCTTGACCAGCGGATCCAGCAGGTTGGTCAGCGAAGCTGGCCGAATGCGAAGCCGCTCATGCAGCTCTTTCTGGGTCAGCCCATCCCCGACGTTCCACAGCTGGACAAGGACCCCAACCTGCGAAGTGGTAATGCCATATTGGGCCAACCGCTGATCGTAAAGCCTGCCGGTCTCCCGGAAAATTAGTTTGATCCAGTACCCGATATTGTTTTGATATGAGTGCGACATTTATTTAGTCTCCCTAAAAATATATTAAACTCATCGTCGTCTGTCAATATTTCTATAATACACCAACAGTTTAGCACAAACAGGCGGTTCAGACACAACCATGCAGGTCTCATTTCGCGGTGACGATCCTGCGCCTTTTTAAATGCCTCCCCAAACAATCCGATCCAGTTTCCTTAAAATGATATTACCGTTCATTCGCCCCGGACCCGCAAAAGACGACCTGGTTTCACGTGGCCATCTCCCTTCATTTCTCCCCTAACACCCGACTGTATTTTGGAAACGGAATGGTCTAGAATGGCATGTAGACTTACATTTCCGTGAACTATCGCTTATGGCTGTTCCACCCGCATCTTAACACAGCATCTTCAGAGTTCACCCATCATTCCAAAGGAGAAACGCCTGCCATGACGATCCAATCCGTTTTCCGCCGGGCCAACCAAATCTGCAACCGCGAACTGACCCGGCTGGAGGAAGCCGGCCTGTCCATCGCCATGATGTACTGGGGGTTTATGCCCACGCACTATGACAATTCCATGCACCGCCACTCCTTCTTTGAAGCCTGTTACGTTGTGGACGGCGAAGGCGCATACATCGAACAAGGCAAAGAATACCCGCTGAAGAAAGGCACCGCCTTCCTGTCGCTGCCCGGCGTCTGGCACCAGATCCAAAGCGAGACGGGTCTTACGCTCGTTTATGCCGCTTTTGAGGTGGATGAAAAGCATACCGGGAGCCCATACCTGGAGGCTTACCGGCACTTGGCCGAGCATGGGCAGCCGGTGGTGGACGGTGCGGACGAGCAGCCCGCCGGGCATTTGTGGGATGCGCTCATCTCTATGTTTTTGACTCCAAAACCGGCCCTCCAACCGGTACTCAGCCACGTCTCGATGTCGCTG
This sequence comes from Paenibacillus sp. SSG-1, assembly GCF_002224835.1. Classification (NCBI taxonomy): domain Bacteria; kingdom Bacillati; phylum Bacillota; class Bacilli; order Caryophanales; family Paenibacillaceae; genus Paenibacillus; species Paenibacillus sp. SSG-1. The sequence continues at coordinate 942,931 of NZ_MBRK01000001.1, read as the reverse complement.
ATGCTGTCCATCCTCTCCCTGCACGGAACACAGCAGCAGGATACGCCGGACGCCGGCTCGGATGTGGCAGCCGCCGAAGAGAACTCACTGTTCCGGCAGGTCAAGCTGTTCATTGACGACAACCTGGGCGAAGAGCTGACACTCGCCTTGGTTGCCGGGCACCTGCATATTTCGTCCCGCCATTTAACGAGGTTGTTTCAGGCCAACCTGAGCCAATCGTTTGTCCACTATATTCAGGAACGCCGGGTACGCCGGGCTTCCCAGCTGCTGCTTCAGAGCGACCTGCCCGTCAAGGACATCGCATCGCAGTGCGGCTTTCAGTCGGTCCATTATTTTACACGAATATTTACCCGCCGGCTCGGTGTATCCCCCGCGAAATTCAGACGTTCCCAGTTCACCGAAGGGCGTTCGGGCAAAGAACATTTCCCTCCGAACATGTCCTGATTGTACAAAAGCTGTTCTGGATCGTTTAAAGACGCTTCCTCTCTCTCGTCTTACAATGTTACACATAACGACAGACAAGAGGGAGGAAGCACCCATGACTGCATCAGTACCCCCATCCTTTAATCCGTTACCCGTCAATTCCATTCCCGTTCACAGCCTCGAAGAACCTTCTCTTATTCTGGACGGCTTCTCTAAAGATTACGATACCTTAATGGGCCGGCTGACCGCCATGTACAAAAATCACGGCGGAGAGGCTTTTGTCGTCGCGATCGATGCGGCGAACGGAGCCCAGTACGGCCGCTGGGTGAACCGGCTCCGCACTTACTGCGAGGAAGAGGACGTTCCCTGGATCGGAATCGATACTGCCCGTTATATGAAGAAACCGGAGGACCTTCTGCGGCAGTTTCATCCCTATCTGACCGATAACCGCGCGTTTGGCAGAATCGCCGCCGACGTTTCGGAAGACGGCTATTTTCAGGAAGGAGCCGGGAAAAAGTGGCTCCAGGACGTTCAGCAGAAGCTGAGAATCTGCAGCGAAGCGGTCAAAGCCGGCGAAACTCCGATTCCGATGGTCGTGACCGCCGGTCCCGGGGCGCTCTTCCTCTGCCCCTCTCCGGATGTTTCCGTCTACTGCGACCTGTCCAGGGAGTATCAGCAGAAGCTCCACCGGATGGGCATGGGCAGTCTTGGCCTAGGCGAAAGCGCCGATCCGGTGGAGACATACAAACAGGCCCTGTTCCTGGAATGGCCCGTGTGGGAGAACTATCGGAATCGGCATCTGTATGATTTCGATGTGTATATCGATATGAATCAGCCGGAATCGCCGGCCTGGGCTACCCTCCCGGCGCTCAGAGAACTGCTGGCTGCCGCCGCCCGACGCCCGTTTCGGGTCAAGCCGTTCTTTGCGCCGGGCATATGGGGCGGGCAGTACCTGAAGGAGCTGTGCGGACTGCCTGAAGATTGGCGCAACTGCGCTTGGGCATTCGAGCCGATCGCCCCGGAGAATACGCTGTTGATCGAAGCAAATGGCAGCGTCATCGAAGTGCCGTTTCCGCTCCTGCTTACCTCCCACCCGGAGGAAATCATGGGAGGGCGCAACGTGGAGCTGTTCGGAGATTATTTTCCGATCCGCTTCGATTACCTGGATACGATCGACGGCGACAACTTGTCGCTGCAGGTCCATCCGCAGCAGGCATACATCGAGCGGACGTTCAACGAAACGATGACGCAGCAGGAATCCTATTACATTATGGAGCAAAAGCCGGGGTCCTCCCCCATCGTCGCCTTGGGCTTCCGGGAGGGAACGGGCGGCAGCGACCTGCTTCAGGCGGTGGATCAGGCCCATGAGACGCGACAGCCGCTGGACATCGGTCAGTATGTTAACGTATGGGAATCCCGCAAAGGGGATCTTTTTCTGATCCCGCCGGGCGCCGTCCATTTTTCCGGTAGGGACAATCTCGTGCTCGAAATATCGTCCACCACCTGGTGGTTTACCTTTAAAATTTACGATCACCTCCGCCTTGACCAGGACGGCCTGCCCCGTCCGATCAACCGGGACCATGCGGAGCAGAACATGATCGACGCTTTCGACACCACGTATGTCCGTGAGCATCTGATCGCACAGCCGAAGATCAGCCGCGTGCAGGGAAACAGCACCGAGGAGCTGCTCGGCGAGCGGGACGACCTGCTGTTCCAGGTCAAGCGGCTGCGTCTGGACGGACCGTGGGAGGATCATACCGAAGGCGGTTTTGTCATGTACAACCTGGTCGAGGGGCAGCGCGTCCGTCTGATTCCGGAACGCGACGAGGAAGCCGCCGTGGAATGGGGGTATGCAGAAGCCTACATTGTTCCCGCCTCGATCGGCGGCTACCGGCTCGAGCCGGTTGGCCCCGGGCCCTGCACCTTGATCCGCGCCCAGGTTTCGCCAGGCTGGAATACGCCGCTCCTTCCGCACCACTGGAAGCCCGGTGAGCGGGCATGAGCGGGACCCCCGGCAAAACGCCGGCTGGGACGGTCGCCACATTGGCCATCGACGCCGGCGGAACCTTCATGAAAGGCGGCGTGCTGGAGAACGGGATCCTTCTGCCCGAGCCGTATCTGGAGCAGCCTTCACGCTCGGAAGCGGATGCCGAAAGCTTCATCGCCCATTTCACCAGCCTGATCATCCGGCTTGCCGGAGCATACATGAAGGGAAGCGGCACCCCGGAGCACGATGTGACGTTTCGCATCGGGACGGCATTTCCGGGCCCCTTCGATTACGAACGCGGCATCAGCCGCATCCGGGGGCTGGGCAAATACGAGCAGCTGTACGGCGTGCCCGTAGGTGAGCTGCTCAAGAAGGAGCTTCGCCGCCGCGCCGGGCTGCCGGGCAGCGCCTTATGGATGCGGACACTCGCGGAAGCAGACATTGCCTTCGGCAACGATGCCGTCCTGTTCGGCATGGGCGCCGCCAAGCGCTACCCCGGCGAGCGGCTGCTCTGCCTGACCTTGGGCACCGGTCTCGGCTCGGTCTTCATGGACCGGGGCCGGACGGTCAGCGGCTCGGACGGCGTGCCCGAGAGCGGCATGCTGTATGCCGAGACGTTCGAGGGCGCGCCGGTCGACGGCCAGTTCGGCAGGCGCGGCGTGCTGGCGCTGGCGGACACGCTCCAGGCCCGGCGGCAAGGCGATGATGTCATCGACCTTGCCGCGGCGGCCGCCCGGGGCGAGGCCGCCGCCCTCCGGGTCTGGCGCACCTACGGCGAGCGGCTCGGACGGATGCTGCGCCCGTATGCCGCCAGCTTTAGGCCGGACCGCCTGATCCTGGGCGGCCAGATTGCCAAAAGCCTGCCGCTCTTCGGCGCTTCACTTACGGACGCGCTGCTCCCGGTACGGCTGCCCGTGCTGTATGAAGACGATCTGCTGCGGCTGGTCTTTTACGGAGCCGACATGCTTTTTGACTAATACGGATCCTTTTTCCCTAAATCGGCTTTCGCTGGAAGGCCAATACAACTCTCCCCTTAAGGAGGATATACGATGACACTAGAACAACAGTTAAAACAGGCCGACGCGCCGCTGCCCGCCCGTAAATGGACGATTTACGCCATTCACCATTCCCACACCGACCTCGGCTATACCGATCGTCAAGAGAAGATCGAGCAGTACCATGTCGATTTCATCCGCCAGGCGCTGCGGATCGCCAATGCCGCTCATGCAGGTGCCAAACCCGAATGGAAAGGCTTCCGCTGGACGTGCGAAACGTTCTGGGCGGTGGAGCAGTTTCTGAAGGCGGCCACGCCCGAGGAGCAAAAATCGTTTGCCGAAGCCGTCCTCCGCGGCGACCTCGAGCTGTCCGGCACCTATCTGAACATGACGGAGCTGCCGGACGAACAGCTGCTCAGCAGCCTTCACAGCAAAGCCCAAGCCTACGCCGCCTCCATTGGCAGCCGTGTGGACAGCGCCATGACCGCAGATATCAACGGGTACGGCTGGGGGTATGCCGACAGCCTGCTGAACCATGAAATCGAGCATTTGTTCAGCTGTATCCATACGCATCACGGCATGTACGCCCTTGGCCGCAAGCAGGCTCCTTTCTGGTGGGAAACGCGCGACGGCCGCCGCCTTCTCGTCTGGAACGGGGAGCATTATATGATCGGCAACGAGCTGGGCCTGTGCCCTGGAGCGCTCGGCAAATATATGATCCGCGACGAGTTCAATCACCAGCTGGTGGAACCGGAAGCGATCCATGACGCCATCGCCACGGTCCGCATCCGCCGGTACTTGGCGCAGCTGGAAGCCGAGCAGTACCCGTATGCGTTCGTCCCCGTCATGCTCTCGGGACTCGGCACCGATAACGGCGCGCCGAACAGCCGGATCATCGAATGGATCCAGGCCTGGAACGAGCAGCACGGCGATCGGATTACGATCGAAATGACCAGCCTGAGCGGCTTTTTTGCCCGCCTGAAGCAGGAAAATCTGGCCGAACTGCCCGTCCACCGGGGAGACTGGCCGGACTGGTGGACGGACGGCGTCAGCTCTACACCGATGCATACCCAGGTCTTCCGGGATGCCCAGCGGACGCTCCGCAAGGCGGTCAAGCTGGACCCTGAAGCAAGCGTATTGAGCCGGGCCGAGATCGATGAGACTGAGGAAGCGCTGGCGCTGTATGCCGAGCATACGTGGGGCTACCATTCCTCCATTTATGAACCGTGGCATAAAAACGTCCAGCTGCTGGAGGTCCGTAAGCTGGCGCACGCCGCCGAAGCAAGCCGCCGGGCCTACCGCGCCTTGGACAAGGTGCTGCTGCAGCAGGGCAGTGCCACGCTGTACCCGGATCGGCCGTACCGGTTCCGGGTCAGCAATCTGGCCGGGCGCGAAGTGACAGAGCTCGTCACGCTCCAGCTGGACGGCTGGGAGCCCGGCGCCCTGCGCGAAGGCGTCGAAGTCGTGCGGGAGGATACCGGCGAAGTGCTGCCGCAGCAGTCCGTCCATCCGCACACCATCGTCACCGAGCTCAAGCTGCAGGCGCAGGAAACCTGCTTCCTGCTTCTGCGCCCGCTGGCTCAGGGACGGCAGCAGGGCACGACGACGACCAACACCCGCCTGATCGGAGCAGACCAGGTATACGACATGGACGACATGTTCCAGGGGACTTCCGGCGCTGCCGGCCATCCGCCGATCCGCATGACCCGGAACGGCCTGGAATCCCCGTTCGTCCGTCTGGCCTGGTCCGACAGCGGCATTCATTCCTGGTTCAACAAGGAACTGGACACCGAGATGCTGCGCAGCGGCAATCCGTACGGTGCGTTCACACCGATCTACGAAGTTACCCGGCCGGCGGATGAGACGGACGCCTCCCAGGTATGGAGCACCCGGGCACGGATGGGCCGCAATCGCAAGGGGCTTCACGCCGAGCGCTCCGCCGGGCGCATTACATCGGTGCGCACCATGGAGAACGGACCGCTTTATGCAACGGTAGAAATCACGTACCAGTTGAACGGCTTGTCTTACTTCGCCTTGTTCCTGCGGGTCCATGCCAACCGGAACCGGGTCGACGTGTCGGCGCGCTTTCATAAAGACAGCGTCTGGAGCCCGGAGAACGTCTACCTCTCGCTTCCTTTTACAAGCGGGGACACCTTGCGGGATACGCTGTATGCAGATAAACCGGGAGGCTTGGTGCGTCCGTGGAAGGACCAGATTCCGGGGACCTGCCTCGATTATGCCTGCGTCCAGGAAGGCATTGCCTGGCAGGATGACCGAAGCTCGCTGCTCCTGGCTTCGCCGGATACGCCGCTCATGCAATGGGGCCCGCTGGAGTACGGCACAAGACGCCTCCACACCCAGCAAGCGGAGGACGAGAAGCCGGAATCGTACGCCTGGCTGATGACCAACTATTGGGAGACCAATTTTAAAGCGACACTCGGCGGCTTTTACGAATTTCAATACCATGTCAGCTCGGAGCCGGCGCTGCCGGAGGATGAGCTTGCGGCAGCCCTCCGGGCGCTGCATGAGCCGTTTGTCGTGTGCCGGATGCGTCCGGAAGGCGTGTAAGCGGCCAACAAGGCGCAATATTTGAAGGACGTCCATCGGCGCCAGATTCAAAGAAGACAGACCGTATTTAGCGGAGGTTTTTCTTCCATATAAGAAAGATCACTCTCTGGAGCTTATACCTTCTTATATCTACTAAAGGAGCTGTCCCTCATGGGACGGCTCCTTTCTTGTTTGTTCTTCCGCTCATGCCAAAATGTACACACCGATCCGGCGGAACTGCGGCGAACCAGCGCTGCAACTTCGCCCTTCTTCTTCGCTCTTTAAGTCCGCACCATCCCCTTCTTCCCTTTCTCTATGCACTTTAGCTCGTCACGAACAATCCCCTTTCTCCCCCACACTTATACAGCAAAATAATGCTATTCCCCGCCAACTCTCTTTAGCAGTATTTTCTTCTTTCTCCTTCAATATTTAATTTGTTATTATTTTGTTATATAAATAACACTAATTTTTATTGTGATTAGTATAATAGAAGACAATAAATAACAAATGAGTACATTTAAAAAACGCATTCAAAAAGCTATAATAGCAATGCAAACGCTAACATATTCGAAATGGGGAGAGTAGAAATGAAAAAGAAATCTGTTACGTTGTTAGGATTTGTTATGATCCTGATGCTTTCCATGTCCCTGTCCGCCTGCGGATCAAGCGGCGGCAGTGATGATTCGGCCAGCAGCGGAGGAGGCACGGACACCACCGGCACTTCGTCCGGCGGATCTACCGGAAGCGGAACCGAGCTGTCAGGCAAAATCACCTTTTTGACCAACCGCACCGACATGATCGGCAAAGAGTATGACGATTATGTAAAGCGCTTTAACGAGAAATACCCGAATATCAAAGTGGAATTCGAGGGTTCGCAAACCGATTATAACCAGCAGGCCAAAGTGAGAATGGCCGGCGATGAGCTTCCGGACGTGATGTTTATCCCGACGATTCCGAACTCCGACCTGCCGAAGTATTTTGCTCCGCTTGACGATCTCGGGCTGGATGACAAGATTACGTTTAAAGACTTCAGATCTTATGAAGGCAAAGTATACGGGATCACAACAGGCAACTCCACTTCCGGTATCGTGTACAACAAAAAAGCGTTCGCCGATGCAGGCATTACGGAAATCCCGAAAACTTGGGACGAGTTCCTGGCGGCTTGTGAAAAGCTGAAGCAAAAGGGCATCGTGCCGCTGGCTTCCAACTTCAAGGATAAGTGGCCGCTGAACAACTGGGTGTATGACCTGCCGCGGCTGATCGAGAACAATGCGGACTTCCCGAACGCGAAGCTGAACACGGACACGCCGTTCACGATGGACAACGGTTACGGCAAGGCGTTCAGCCTGATCCGTGAACTGAATGAAAAAGGCTACCTGGAGAAGGACATCAACTCCACCAACTGGGAGCAGTCCAAGAAAGATGTGGCCTCCGGCAAGTTCGCCATGTACTTCCTTGGCAACTGGGTTATCAATCAAGTCGTCGGTGCAGGAACGACTTCGGACAACGTCGGCTTCTTCCCGCTGCCGTATGACAACTCCGGCACGCTGCGCGCCGCCCTTAGCCCTGACTTCTTCTATGCCGTATCCAAAAACAGCAAAAACGTTGATGCTGCCAAAGCTTTCGTGAAATGGATGATCGAAGATTCCGGTTACGAAGATTTCGCCGGATTCATCCCGCCGCTGAAAGACAAAGAGTCCAAGCTGGCCCAGCTGAAGGAATTCCAGGCTACCGGCGTGGAGCTTCAGGAAGGCACACCGGACGACGCGACGGTTACCGACATCCTCAATAAAGCCCAGATCGATTTGCCGGCCATGGTTCAGGAATTCGTCCTTGCCAAGGATCCGCAAAGCGTCCTGGATAAATGGAACAAGGCGTGGGCCAAAGCCAAGAAAGACCTCGGCAAATAACGCCTGCTTACAGAAATAGCCCGGCAAAGTGGATTATCCGCCTTAGGAGGTAATCCGCTTTGCTGTCGGCTTGCATCCAAGAAACGCCTATAAGCTTGCAGAAAGAAGGTATAGCATGTTCGGAACGCTCTCGTACCGCAAACAGAAGACGATCATTATCGTCTCTTTTTTACTGATTCCTTTAATTCTACTAGCCACCTTCACCTACTACCCGGCGATCAAGCTGATCTATTACAGCTTTACGAACTGGGACGGCTACAGCCCGGAGAAGCCTTGGGTCGGCCTGGACAATTACCGGGAAGTGTTCTCCAATTCGGATATTTTCAAAGTGTTTGAGCACAATTTCGCTTACTTTGCGATGGGGATCGTCCAGAATATCATCGCCATTTACTTTGCTGTCGTCCTGAACAGCCGGCTGCGCGGCCGGAACGTGTTCCGGATTCTGTTGTTTCTGCCTTACATCATGAACGGCGTGGCGGTCGCTTTTATGTTCGGATACGTATTTGACACGACCAACGGCTCGCTGAACCTGTTCCTCTCAAGCCTTGGACTGAAGCATCTTGGCGAAACGAGCTGGCTTGGCACGGAAGGGCTTGTCAACTATGCGCTGGCCTCTACCGGACTGTGGCGCTTTATGGGCTACAACATGGTCATTTACATCGCTTCCCTTCAGGCCATTCCGAAGGATATTTACGAAGCGGCGAAAATCGACGGTGCCGGCTCTTTGCAGACCCTGTGGAAAATTACGCTGCCGAACATGAAGCCGGTTATTCAGCTGAACCTGTTCCTGACCGTGACGGGCGCGCTCGAAGTGTTCGACCTTCCGTTTGTGCTGACCAAAGGCGGACCTGCCGGAGCGAGCCAGACCTACGTGCAGCGCGTCGTGGAAACGGCCTTCGCCTACAACAACTATGGATTGGCCTCGGCGATGAGCGTCATCTTATTGTTCTTTGTGGTCATCGTACTGGCCGTTCAGCAGCTTGTGCTCAGCAGAGGAGGAAATAAATAATGCATTCGTCCAAATTCCAGATCCAGGATCTGATTAAATACTTGACCCTGCTCATCGGAGTATTCGTCGTCCTGTTCCCTCCCTATGTCGTCATCATCAACGCATTCAAATCGAGGGATGAATTTAACAGCAGCAGCTCAATGTCGCTGCCCCATAACTTTTTGAATTTCGAAAATTTCAAGGTCGTGTTCGAGCGCGGCGGCCTGCTCAGCGGATTCGGCAACATTCTGATCATTATCGTCGTCTCGCTCGCGCTGAACATTTTGTTCGGCACGATGGTCGCCTATGTCCTGGGCCGGTTCGATTTCAAACTGAAACCGATCGTGTTCGGGGCGTATCTTGTCGCTACCATCATCCCGAGCATCACGACACAGGTTGCCACATTCGGCATTATCAAAAGCCTCGGGCTGTACAACACGATGGGTGCCCCGATCGTCCTGTACATCGGAGCCGACGTGATCCAGATCATTCTATACCTGCAGTTCATCCGCAACATCCCTTATGACCTGGATGAAAACGCCATGGTGGAAGGCGCATCCCTGTTCAAAATTTACCGTTCGATCATTTTCCCGCTGCTGACACCGGCCACGGCAACGCTCATTATTCTGAAAACGATCAGCATTTATAACGATATGTACATTCCGTATTTATACATGCCGAAGCAGAGCCTCGGCGTCGTTACCACTGTACTGATGCGGTTCCAGGGCGTCAACACGGCCGATTGGAACCTCATCTGCGCCGCGATTCTGGTCATCCTTTTGCCTACGGTCATATTGTACTTTTTCCTGCAGCGTTATATCTTTGAAGGAGTAACCAGCGGAGCGGTTAAATAAGACAAGCATCAGGGAGTGGACTATCGGTTATGAGTACTGCAATCGGCCGCATCATACGCAGGGGATGGCTCTTTCTGGCCAATCTGTCATTGGAGAAAAAGCTGATTCTCGTATTTGTCTTTCTGTTATCGCTGCCCATCACTTATGTCAGCTACCTGTCGGCAAGGTCCACGTTCAATTCCGTGCTGCAGAACGCCACCAACAACGCGGGACAGATGGCCGACAACGCCTCCGATACGATCGACCGGTACGTGGACGACCTGAAGCGCTACACGGCGCTTCCCCTGTATAACAAGGATGTGCAGTACTATCTCGGACAGGAACACACCGACTGGTACAAGAACGAGAGTATGGGCATGTTTCTCAGCTATCTGAGCCATACCAAAAAAGACGTCGTGGCCGTCTACCTCGTTGACCGGTATGATCATATTTTTTATGACAAGAACGGGAACATCAACGATCTGTCGGCCGAAAATCAGCTTCCCGGCTGGAAGAAGCTCTTAGGCGAGGCGGGCGGAGCCCGTCCGATCCTGGAAGGCCGCCACCCGATCACGGTCAACGGCAGCAGTACGATGGATGTCATCAGCGTGCTGCGGACCATTAACTCGGCCAGCTCGCTCCAATATCTCGGCATCATCGTCCTGGATATCGATATCCGCCTGTTTCAAGGCATCGTCGAGCCAATGGATCGGGTGACCCAGGGCAGCTCGCTCATTATGGATGAGCAAGGACAGTTGGTGTACGCCAGCGGTGATGCGAATTCGGTTCAGGATCGGCTGACCGCGCTGATGACGGCGGCCAAGGGTCAGAAGGATGGCCATTTTGAATCGACGATACACGGAACCCGTTATCTGACCGTCTACTACACGTCGGATCAGACCGGATGGACGACGTCCGTCACGATTCCGCTGTCCAAAATTTTGTACAAGGTCCAGCAGAACAGCCGGGCGCTGATGGTTACGACCTTAATCCTGCTGGCGATCGCCCTGTTCGTCGCAACCTTCTTCTCTCACGCCTTGACCAAACCGCTGAAATCCATGGTTCGGCTGATGCGCAAAGTTCAGCACGGCAACCTCGACGTATGGATTTCGCCTAAATACAATGATGAGATCGGCATGCTGGGCAGCCATTTCAACCGGATGATTTTGCGGGTCAAAGACCTGCTCACCGAAATCAAGCTGACGGAAAAACGCAAGCAGACCGCCGACATGAGGGCGCTGCAGAGCCAGATCAACCCTCATTTTATTTACAATACGCTCGAGTCCATCCGCATGCTGGCCGAGAGCAACGACGATCCGCGCGTCGCCAAGCTGACCTACCTGCTGGGAAACCAGATGAGGTATTCCATCGTCCGCAGCGGGGACCCGGTGACCATCCGGCAGGAGCTGGAGCATGTCCGTAACTATTTCGACCTGCTGGCCATCCGTTTCCCGGATAAATTCCGGCTCATCATGGATGTGCCTGAGCCCTACCTCGGCCTGTCGGTGCTCAAGCTCGTGTTCCAGCCGATTGTGGAAAATTCGGTCTTTCATGGGCTGGAGCGCAAGCCCGGACTCGGCACCATTACCATCACCGCTTCGCGCGAACAGGACCACGTCGTCTTCGTGATCGGCGATGATGGGGTCGGCATGGATGCCGATACCGTCCAGCAGCTGAACCGCAGCCTGAAGCACGGCGACGCGGGCGGTGCATTCGGCATCGGGCTGCATAATGTGGCCGAGCGGGTACGTCTGCATTACGGCGGCACCTGCGGTCTTGAAGTGGAGAGCGAGCCCGGGCACGGAACCCGGGTCATTGTGCGCATTAAGGAAGAACTCCCCGACGAAGACCAAGAGTAAACATCATTACAGCAAAGGCGGGAGAGAAATATGCTTCGAATTGTGATTGTGGACGATGAAGTTCTGATTCGCGAAGGCCTGTCGCGCATGATCGAAAAGGAAAGCGGCCTCTTCCGTGTGGTCGGGCAGTTTCCGGACGGCAAGGATGTACTGGACAGCCTTCCCGGCCTGGAGGTCGATGTGGTTATTACCGATATCCGGATGCCGGTTGTGGACGGTCTAGATCTGATCAAGCAGCTGAAGGCTGCCCGCCCGCACGTCCGTTCCATCCTGATGAGCGGTTTCACTGAATTTAACTATGCCAGGGAAGCGATCCGCGCTTCCGCGGTCGACTATCTGCTCAAGCCGATCAACAAAGAACAGCTGTTTGAGCTGTTGTACCAATTGGACGAGGAGCATCAGTCTTCGCTCGAGAAAGAAGCCTTGAGCCGCAAGCGGCTGCTTCATTCCTGCTTTCTGAGCGAGTCTCCCCTCCCCTATCTATCCGAGGATACCGGGCTGCCCCTGTCCTGTTATGCCACGTTCGTTCAGAAAGGCGGGTCGCTGGAAGCCGCAGCCGGGCGGATCCAGCAGCACCCGGAGCTCGTCTGTGACTGGATCTCGGTCCAGGAGCGAATGCTCGCCTGGGTCTTTTATTTTCCGGAAGCTCCGGGGCAAGAACAATTGGACCGGATCGCCCGTCTGCTGGGCGGCGCGGAGGAACCAAGCGAAGAGGAAACGGCGGTTCATATCGGATTCAGCCGCATCCACAACGGCACTGCCGAACTCAGAGCCTCCTATGAAGAAGCCATGCGAGCCTGCGACCTGGGCTTATACTCAGATTCGGCCCTATATTATGCCGCCGGTTATGCCGGGGAAGCTTTCGGAGACATCGTCGAAGCGGAGGATGCCGTCCGCGGCATGAACCTTGCCGAGCAGCTGCAGCTCCTCCATATTCCAGCCGTGCTGGAATGCGTCCGTCAGGGCTTTGAGCGGCTGAAAGAGCAGCGTGCAGGTACCGGGACGATCGTCCGTGTCTGCAGTCTGCTGGAGGATATGGCATGCCGGGAAGTGCAGGAGTACCGGGAGATCCGGGGCAAAGAAGCCCGCGCCCGGCTGGAGACGCAGCTGCGAGCCTGCATGAGCTTCTCCGGCATGGAAGAATGCTTTGTGGAGGTGTTCAGGTCGGCGCTGGAGAAAGTGTACGGACTGCGCAGCGAGATGGGCGGTAAAGCCGTAGAGATCGTCAAGCGCTGGATCGCCGAGCATTACAGCGAGCATGCCGAGCTGAACACATTGGCGGCCATGGTGTATCTGACACCGAGCTACCTCAGCAAGCTGTTCAAACAGGAAACCGGTCTGACGCTGACCGAGTACATCACCGACGTACGACTGAAAAACGCCAAACGCCTTCTGCGGACCGAGACGAACATGAAGGTGCACCAAATCGGAGCGGAGGTAGGATATGCGGATCCCGCTTACTTTAATAAGCTGTTTAAGAAAGTGGTCGGCGTCACGCCAAATGAATATAAAAAGTGGAAATAGCCGCCAATAAACAAGCGCCCTGAATGATCAGGACGCTTGTTTGTTTTTATCCGCCGTTTTTTTTCGTTCCCCATGTCACAAATCAGACCCTTACCTTGTTATATGTGCAGAACGTCATAAAGCTGAGAAATGATCATTGGATTTACCCTACCACTTTTTCAAGGGAGTGTTGTTCCATGGCGGTCAAAGCATTATTGGATCAAGCAAAGGAAGGTTTTGTTGTCAAAGCGCCTCAAGAGGTGCAGTCGCAAGTTTTTCGGCACATTCAGGAGCAGCAGGAGTCCGGCGTCGTTTTCGGCCTCACCGAAGAGGACAAAGCACCGGATTTTACGCTAACGGGTCCGCTCGGTGAACAGGTGAATTTGTATCGCGAGCTTGCGAAAGGTCCGGTCATTCTGACATTTTACCGCGGCAGCTGGTGTCCCTTCTGCAATATCCAGCTTCGGGCTTATCAACAAATGCTGCCGGATATTGTGAAACTTGGTGGCCGACTGATCGCCGTTTCCCTGCAGAGCCCCGACAACTCGCTGTCGCATAAGGAGAAGGAAGAACTAACCTTCCAGGTGCTGAGCGATCCGAACGGGCGTGTCGCAGAAAGCTACCGAATCCTGTATGAGCTGCCGGATTACCTGCAGGATGCCTACAACAATTTCGGCCTGGACCTCACCGAGTTCAACCAAACCGATCGCTGGATCCTGCCGCTTACGGCCACGTTTATTATAGATCAGGAAGGGAATATCCGCCGCGTTTATGTCAATCCGGACTTCATGAAGCGTATGGAGCCTCAGGAAATCATCGATCAATTGATAAAAATCCAAACCACCCACGAACGATAGGCAGCATCGTGCAGCTGCGGATTTCAAGACAAAGCTGTCCCAGATGTCATGATGACAAATGGGGCGGCTTCTTCATATTGACCAGACCTGAATTTCGGCAGCCGGTGAGTTTTCACCGCCCTTTTTTTCTTGACGTAAATGTGGTTTTTTATTGAAAATGAAAGAACTGGCATGGAAACTCCGCATGCACGCCCTTGAAAAGGAGAGACACGAATGGAGGAGCTGTACGGGAAATATAAAGCACTGCTGTTCACGCTGGCTTATCAGTTGACAGGGTCTGCGGCTGACGCGGAAGATGCGGTGCAGGACGTGTTCTTAAAGGCGTACGGCTTGCCCCCCGAACGTTTGGAGGAGCCCAAAGCGTATTTATGCAAAATGGTCACTAATCACTGCCTCAATCTGCAAAAGACGGCGCGCAAAAAGCGGGAAATGTACGTCGGTCCGTGGCTCCCTGAGCCGATCCGGACGCCGGAAACGGATACGCTCGAGACGGCGGTCGTTCGCCGCGACCTGCTGTCTTACGCCATGCTCGTCATGCTTGAGCGGCTGACGCCGACAGAGCGGGTCGTTTTCGTGCTGCGCGAGGCGCTGGGCTTCGATTATCCGGAAATTGCCGAAATGCTCGGCAAACAAGAAGCAAATTGCCGCAAGCTGATGAGCCGGGCAAAGGGCAAGATGGGCATATCCGAAGAGGAGACGATCTCAGCCGAAGCCCCCGATATGGAATGGGTTGGCCGTTTCCTCACGTCGCTGAAGCAAGGAAACGTCGATCATGTGCTCTCCCTGCTGACTGAAGACGTCATGCTCGTCTCCGATGGAGGCGGAAAAGTAACTGCGGCCACCCGTCCAATACAGACACGCGATCAAGTCGCCCGATTCCTTGCCGCCGTGTTCGAGGGTATACAGCCCTATGATCAAGGAAATCTTCACTCCGAGATTGCCCCTCTGAATGGCGGGTCCGGCATCGTCATCCGTTCGGGGGACGATACCGTGAAAGCTGTCTTTATGCAGCTCCGGGGCGGCAAGCTGTCCAGAGTCTATATCGTACGAAACCCGGATAAGCTTACCAGGGTTTAGCCCTCGCTTCGCATGACCAGATCATGAAAGAGCGGCTAACGAAGACTTATCGCCTACATTAGCCGCTATGTTCAAATGGAAATCAGTCAAAATCGGTTGAAAAAGCGAGATCCTTTTGCTGTTCCAATTCCGCCAGCCGCTCGGTAAGAGCTTTATGAATCGTCGAATAAGCGTCGCTGCCCAGCACGATTCTTTTAGGCGCCGGATTCTGGTCTACACTGTTGATCATCGCAGCAGCCATTTTGGCAGGGTCCCCTAGCGAGGGTGCCTTGGCTTCTTCGATAATCCGCCGCGCATGGATGGCCGGGGAGGCCTCATAAGCATCTATCTTTGGTGCCAGCGCGGAGCTTTGATACCGGAAATTTGTCCTTGCACTGCCCGGCTCCACAATAGTGAAGCCTATATTAAAAGGGGCAACTTCAGCCATGACGGATTCGGCAAACCCCTCAATTCCCCATTTGCTCGCATGATACAAAGAACTGCCCGGGAAAGCGGCCTGGCCGCCTACGGTCGACAGCTGGAGGATCCGCCCATAGCCTTGTTTCCGCAAGTGTGGAAGAGCCGCACGCACCACCTGGATGGATCCGATCAGGTTCGTTTCAAGCTGATGGCGTATCTGCTCATCTGTCAACTCCTCTGCTGCGCCGAAAAGGCCGTATCCCGCGTTGTTGACCACAACGTCAATGCTGCCTAGATCATGAAAAGCGTTGTCCACAACCCGGTGTATGGCGAGTGTATCGGTGACATCCAGCTTGGAAACCCATAATAGGTCGCCGTATTTTGCTTGCAAATCATTCACAGCCTCCATATTGCGGACCGTTCCCGCAACCCGTTCCCCGCGTTTCAAAAGCTGCTCCGTCATTTGACGTCCAAAGCCGCTGCTAATGCCGGTGATCAGCCAAGTACGATCATTCATTTCGAATCCTCTCCCACTCTCTTAGTATACGCCATTAGCTTTAATAACTAACTGGTTAGTTATAAATTACACCTATCGAACGATATTGTCAAATGGAAATGACTCATAGACTGATCCCGATACTATAATGCCGTTTCTTCGACGGAAGTTATGACCCCGCCCTGTTGAACCATGCCCGTTCCGGTTAAATACTATTGTAGTCATTTTGATGGGACGACAGGAGGGAATGATTATGTACAAAGATCTTGAAGGCAACACAGCCATTATTACCGGAGCTTCTTCCGGCATCGGACGGGCAATGGCGCTGAGGTTCGGTCGGGAAAAGATGAATGTGGTCATTAACTATCGCAGCGGGGAGCAGGAAGTGAATTCGATCATCCAGGAGATTGAACAAAGCGGCGGTCAAGCGATAGGCGTGTACGGCGATGTCACTCGTGAAGAGGATGTCAAAAAGCTGGTAGCCGCCGCGCATGAGCATTTCGGCTCGCTGGACGTCATGGTCAACAACGCGGGCATCGAAAACGAAGTTCCCTCGGAGGATTTGACGCTGGAGGACTGGCGCAAGGTGCTGGACGTGAATTTGACCGGGGCTTTCCTCGGCTGCCGCGAGGCGATCGATTACATGCTGGAACACGGGATCAAGGGACGGATCATCAACGTTTCGAGCGTGCACGAGATGATTCCGTGGCCCCATTTCGTGCATTATGCCGCGAGCAAGGGCGGGATCAAGATGATGACGGAGACGCTGGCGCTGGAATTTGCGCCGAAGGGAATCCGCGTCAACAGCCTCGGTCCCGGTGCGATCGATACGCCGATCAATGCCGCCAAGTTTTCCGATCCCGCCGCCAAAGCAAGCGTTGAGGCGCTGATCCCGCTCGGGTATATCGGCAAGCCGGAGGAAATCGCGGCTGCAGCCGCCTGGCTGGCCTCCTCCGAATCCAGTTATGTTACGGGCATTACCCTGTTTGCGGATGGCGGGATGACCAAATACCCCGCTTTTCAAGGGGGACACGGTTAATTCCCGTACAACCCATTTCATGCACGGACAGGAGGAATGCGCACATGAACGAAACCTGGTGGAAAGAAGCCGCCGTGTACGAGATTTATCCCGTCAGCTTCATGGATACCAATGGAGATGGCAAAGGTGACCTTCGCGGAATCATTTCCAAGCTGGATTATTTAAAGGACCTCGGGATCGATGTCATTTGGATCTGCCCGATTTACGAGTCTCCCGGCAAAGACAACGGATATGACATCAGCGACTACTACGCGATCAATCCTGAATTCGGCACGATGGAGGATTTCGATGATTTGCTGCAAGAAGCCCATGCCAGAGGGATGAAAATCATGATGGACCTCGTGCTGAACCATACCTCCGACCAGCATCCCTGGTTTAAGGAATCGAAATCGTCGACCGACAACCCAAAGCGAAGCTTTTATATTTGGCGCAAAGGGGTCAACGGCCTGTACCCGAACAACTGGGAGTCCTATTTCAGCGGCTCGGTGTGGGAGATGGATCCGGAGACGGACGAATACTATATGCATCTGTATTCCAAGCATCAGCCGGATTTGAACTGGAGAAACGAAGAAATGGTACATGAATTGTACCAAATGATCCGGTGGTGGCTGGAAAAAGGCGTGGACGGCTTCCGCTTTGATGCCATCGCCCACATCGTAAAGGCGAAAGGACTGCCGGATGCCGACAATCCCCAGCATCTCCCTGTCGTGAGGGCGTACCAGCTATTTTCCAACCTGGAAAAAGTCCATTTTATGCTCAAAAAGCTGAACGAGGAAGTGCTGATGGACTACGATATCATGACCGTCGGCGAAACCTCGGGACTCGGCCCGGAGCAGGCTTTGGAGTATGTGGGAGACCAGCGCCATGAGCTGAACATGGTGTTTCAGTTCGAACATATGACGCTGGACTCCGCCTCAAACGGCACCGGTAAGTGGGAATCCCGAGCGTGGACGCTGCTGGAGCTCAAAAAAGTGATGAGCCGTTGGCAGACTACACTGCATAACCAGGGCTGGAATGCGAACTACCTCGGCAATCATGATCAGCCCAGAGCCGTCTCAAGGTTCGGCAATGACAAGCAGTACCGCGTCCAATCAGCAAAAATGCTGGCGACCTTCATGCTCACCCTGGAAGGGACGCCATACATTTACCAAGGCGAAGAAATCGGGATGACCAATGCAGCCTTTGACCAAATCGGCGACTACCGGGACGTGGAAACCTTGAATTACTATGAGCAGTCCCATCTTCAAGGCAAGCCGATCGACCAGACGATGCAGGCCATCCAGGCGAAGAGCCGGGATAACGCCCGCACCCCGATGCAGTGGGACGACGGACCTCAAGCCGGCTTTACGACCGGCGAACCTTGGATCAAGGTTAACCCCAATTATACGGATGTAAACGTGGCTTCGGCGATAAAGGACCCGGATTCCATTTATCATTACTACAAGCGGATGCTCTCCCTGCGTAAGACCCATAAAGCGTTGATCTACGGAGAGTACAAGCTGCTGCTTCCATTGGATCCGGATCTCTATGTTTACACCCGTACGCTGGAGCAAGATACCATCCTGGTCATCCTTAACTTTTTTGATGATACGCCGATCATGGAATGGCCGAAAACGCTGCGGGGCATGTCGCGAGACCTGCTGATCAGCAATTACGATCTGCCGCCTGACGCGGAAGGAGACCGCATTGAGCTGCGCCCCTATGAAGCCAGAGTATACCGGTTGTCCTGACCGGGGTTTGGGAACAAAAAAAGGCACCCGCTGCAAGCCTTACGGCTGCAAACGGTGCCATTTCCTTGCTTCAATGATCTTTTCTCCGTGTTCTTTATACCCGTTAATCGTTCAACAAGGCCAGGTCAAGCTGGCGCAGGCGCGCCGGATCGGCAATCATTTCGATTTCGGTGATTTTATCATTCTTTACCGTAAATACGAGTACGAACAGGATTTGATCAAGCGGACCTATCACGGCGCCTACGGAACCGTTCACGAGCGCAGGCTGGGCGCCTTGGGCACGGCCGGCGAATTGCTTGGCCGCAGCTTGCGAACCATGAACAACCGGCGCGTTTGCGGCCGGCGGAAATGCCGGATCGTTTCGTGTCACCACATCCGGATCCAGGATAGAGAGAAGTTTCTCAAAATCTCCGGCGCGCGATGCAGCAAGGAATGCATCTACCAGCTCCTGTTTGCGCCTGAGTTCTTCTGCTCTCGAAGCCGATTCATCCCCCTTCACCCGTTGACGTGCACGGCTGGCAAGCTTTCTGGCTGCCGCCTCGTTTCTCCCCAGGATGGAAGCGATATCCGCGAAAGACATGCCGAAAATATCGTGCAGCACGAACGCGATTCGTTCGGCGGGACTTAATGTTCCCAAGACCACAAGCATGGCATTCCCCACAGCGTCGGCCATCAGCGCTTCATACTCCGGGTCGCTTCCGTCACGGAAGTGGGTAACCGGCTCTGGTGCACGATCTATCGTCAGATCTTCATGCCGTGATTTACGGGCTCGGAGCATATCCAAACAGACCCGCGAGACGATCGTCGTCATCCATCCCCCGATATTTTCCACGCTGCTCATATCCGAACGGCTAAGACGTATCCATGACTCCTGTACGGCGTCATCCGCCTCATTCTGTGATCCCAGTATTCGGTAAGCCACAAACTGAAGGTGATTCCGATGCGATTCGAATTGTTCTGCAAGCCCGTTGTGATTGTTCACGCGCCCCAACCTTTCCTTTTCCTTATTACTCATATGTCGTAAGAAATCTATCGGATGTGACCGAAATCGTAAAATAAATCGCAAAAAAATATATTAACTTTAACGGTCACGTTTACCTGCCAGCGAACGACATGGGTAGTGAAGGGAATCCCGCTGCCAAATAAAAGGTCCGTCGGTATCCCGGTAAAAAACATGTACAGGAGATGAGTGTTGTGAGCACGAGTTTAATCCCTTTTATTGAAATGAACGGTCAAGCAAATGAGGCCATCGATTTTTACGTCAAAGCGCTGGAAGCCAAGATTGTCTATGCACAGCGGCTGGGCGATTTACCGGAAAATCCGGAATCCCCGCTGCCGCCGGAGAAAAAAGACTGGATATCCTTTGCGGTCTTGGTCATCGGCGAATCGCAGCTCCAACTGTCCGACCTTGTTACCGGCAGCAGCTACCAGAAGGGCTCGCCAGTGACCATCGTTGTGCAAACCGATGACAAAGATCAGGCCGCACGATACTTTGACGCCTTGAAACAGGGCGGTCAAGTGAACACGCCGCTTGAAGCCAGCTTCTTCAGTCCCGCTTACGGCAATGTGACGGATCCATTCGGCATTACATTCCGGATTCTTGCCAAAGGACAGCAGTAATCCATGGGCACAGCTCTCCCTTTTCACCAAGGTTAACCAGTTTCAGGAAGAGAGTACCGTATAACAAATCATAAAATAACGCATCGAATCCGCCTTCGATGCGTTATTCAGTCTATCAATATTGTATCCTGGAACTAAAAGCGGGCTCAATGCCCTCTTTTAGTTCGCAGGTTTTTGTTGTGATCGGTTTGCCCTGGATAGCATGAACTCCAGCGACCACTTAACAAAACAGGCTTTAGCTATATATAGCGGGAACGAATAAATAGATTTCCAATGGTCCATGTCATAAATATCAATCCAGACAAAGAAAGGCTCTGCAATGAAGGCAGCTCCTAGGGCCAGTATGACGTTGGCAACAAAGAATGACTTCCAACTTCTGAAATACTGATAGATCAACATATGAATGACAGGTAATACGGAGTAATCAATCGGGCTTAAGCGAGGAATCAGCCTGAAGACTTGATGAGGGTAAGACCATAATCCGAGCTCACTTCCAATATCATCCAGAAGAACAATAACGATGGTTATTGCAAAACCGTAAAGTAAAATATCCTTCAGTCTTGATTTATCAACCACTTTCCACCAAATGATCCACGGCACAATCAAAAGCACCAACAAAAACCACCATTGAATCGAGAACAGGTCATGGCGATAATAATACAGTCTTCTCATTTCAGTAAGTTTACGATCTACATCTTTGATTTCTTCAAAGGAAGGATATCGGTCTGACAAAAGTAATGCAGCTCCTTTTTTTGCACCATTCATCGTCCATGGATTGACCTTAAACTTCCCCAAAGTAATCCCGCTAATTCCATGTCTTCTTTAAGCCAATCGCGTTATATCTCCCAAAGAAGAATAATCTTTCGCCAATTGACAAAAAATTCGATTACACTGTATTCCATTGGAGCGTTGAAAAGTGGATAACTTTAGAGCCAAATATAGAAATCGTTATTATCATGCCTTTGTCACGACGTTCGGCACCATCCAGCTTCACCAGCGTAATCCCCTGGTCGTAGCGTTATGGTCCGTAGCTTTTCCTGGATTCGGCCACATCTTATTACACAAATTCATTTCCGGCTTTGCATTGTTTTTTTGGGAATTTTATATCAACCAAAAGACTCAGCTGAATACGGCCATTGTTTATTCTTTTAACGGAGATATCGCCCACGCAAAGGCTGTATTAAATGAAAAGTACATATATCTCTATATCCCCGTTTATTTATTTGCCATATGGGACAGTTACCGGACCACAGTCGATATCAATAAGATTCACCTGCTGGCGAAAAGGGAAAATGCCAAATACCCGAATTTTTCGATGAGCCCCTTCGAGGTCAATTATCTGGACAAGAAAAAGCCATGGATTGCGTTAGTCTGGGCAATGACAATTCCAAGTCTTGGACAACTATATATTCATCGAATCTTAGCTGCTGTTCTGACGCTTGTTATGACTATGATGATTGTCATTCAGTCCAATATGATCGAAGCGCTGCATTACGTTTTGCTGGGAGACTTCCCGAAATCTAGAGAAGTGATTGGAGTTCAGTGGTTCCTTTACTTCCCCTCGGTCTATTTCTTTACCATGTATGATTCTTACACGAATGCCGTAGAGCTGACAAAACTGTTTGATTGGGAACAAGCCGATTATTTGAAAGAAAACTATCAGCCGCAAAATTTTGTACTGCATAAGGGAGAAAAAGTCTAATGGGAATCCAATTTTTCTCTACATTTCAGCATTCACACTACGTTGAGCTGGCTATAAGCAAGCTTAAGGAAAACGATGTCGTCCAGATTTACGCTGTACCCCTGGATAATCGTTCGATGGATATGAAGTTGGTTGATACGATGCATGGTACGGACGGAACCTCGTTAATCGATATCGGGCTTATCCTAGCCATGATGGGCGGGACCATTGGGGTATCCAGAGGATTTGTTCTCCATTGGGGTCCGGTCTATTGGGGGCTAATTGGAGCGGCTGTGGGATTTGCTATTGGCTTTGTTTACGATTTGATCAAAAACCTTGTGAAACGAAAAAAGATCCGAACGGTCAAGACCACAGCCGGTGAAGTGATATTGATCGTCCAATGCAGAGCGGAGCAAGCCCCGTTTGTTGAGCAGACGCTGTGGGGGAACAGGGCACTCGGAGTTGCCAAAACACAAATGCAAACCGTTCCATCCGAGCACGTAACAACAGACTTATGATTTGTCCAAGCCCAGAAGGAAGTTGCGTGTATATTCGTAAGCGTCGGTCCATCCCATTTTGGCATAGAAGCGAAGTCCGTCCAGTCCTTTGAAGTAATAAGCGCCCTTTAATCTCTCATTGAAATCGGGGATGACGATACCCGCTTGCGCTTGATGGTTCTGATAAGCCTGTACGACGTTGTGCCCGTCCATGTGCCGGTCCAGAATGGCCAGATCCACAAGAAAGTCGCCGTAAGCGCAGTTGCAATCCAGAATTCCCGTAATCCGGCTGCCGTCAGATAAGATGTTCCACTGGTGAAAATCCCCATGTATAAAATAGCGGTACGGTTCGTTAAAGTGTGAATAAGCCGTTAACCGGCTGTAAATTTCATCGAATACCTCTTTCTCCAAACAGGAGGTATGGAATAAGGCGTACCAATTCTCCCAGAAGCTGCCCGTTTGGTCTTCCGCATAGACGGATTCCCAATAATCCTTCCAGGTTGGGAACGCACCGTCACCGCCCGCCCCGATCCAGCCGTATCCACGGGCTCCACCCAGGTCAATATGGTTCAAGCGCGTCAAAATCCGAATAAGCTCCGGAAGCCGGGTTCGCTGCTCCTCAGCCGAAAAATCCGCCAGATTGCGGCCTTCTATCTTTTCCAAAATGGAATATTCGAGATTCCCTGTTTTTCCATGTCCGATGCACCGGGGGTAAGGTATGCCCTGGCTGGACAGCAGATCCGATACGTAGATTTCCGACTGGTACGCCCCCTCCAGGTCGCTGAACTTGATCACGTACCCTTGACCTTCATGGTTAAAGGAAAAAACGCGGCTTAAGTTCCCCCCTTGCAGCGGCGTGATTTCTACCGCACCATCACCCAGATGCTCACTGATCATCTCCTCGACCAAAGTGATGTCCACGATTGGTTTTTCGTATTCGGTCATGCCGTCCGCCTCCCTTTCACTTCCATATCGTTCGATCGGTTACCCGCGATTCCGGATTGAACCCATTATATCCCGGATTGTCTCATAGAAAAATGGGGTCGGGCAATAAAAATATGGTTTATCATGCGGCTCTTCAATGCTCCATAGAGCTCCGCCCGTACCCGTGGAAAAAATACATTTCTTTTGTGTTGACCATATACTGTTTATATAATATACTGTTTTCAGAAGTTACTGTTTATATAATAAACAATAAGGAGAGGAATTTTAAATGAGCATTTCACCCCCCGCAGCGGCCAAATTGGCCGGCCGCAAAGAATGGATCGCGCTTTGCATCCTTTGTCTCCCGCTGATGGTCGTCTCGATGGACGTGTCCGTCCTGTTCTTCGCGGCACCGGCCATTGCCGCGGATCTACTGCCGACCGCCACCCAGCAATTATGGATTTTCGACGTTTACGGCTTCATCCTCGCCGGGCTGCTGCTGACGATGGGCGCCGTCGGCGACCGGATTGGACGGCGGCGCCTGCTGATGATCGGTTCCGTCGGATTCGCCCTAAGCTCTTTGTTCGCAGCGTACGCCCAGTCGGCCGAAACGCTGATCCTGGCCCGCGGGATTCTGGGGATCGCCGGTTCGACCCTCATGCCGTCGACGCTGGCGCTCGTCCGCACGATGTTCCAGGACCCGGCACAGCGGACGAAGGCGATGGCCATCTGGAGCGCCGTCATGGCGGGCGGCGTCACCGTCGGGCCGATTATCGGCGGCCTGCTTCTCGACTCTTTCTCCTGGGGATCTGTGTTCCTCATCAATATCCCCGCCATGGTCCTGCTGCTCATCATCGCGCCGTTTTTGCTGCCGGAGTCCCGCAGCACGGCAAAAGTCAAAGTCGATGTATTCAGCTCGACTCTCGCGCTCGCCGCGATCCTTCCCGTGACTTACGGCGTGAAGACGCTGGCGGAAGACGGCTGGGCCATCCTTCCCGCTGCACTGCTTGCCGCAGGCTTGCTCATCGGCATTCTGTTCGTACGGCGCCAGTTGACCATCTTTAATCCGCTGCTCGATATCCGTGCGCTGATGGAGCGGCGGACCGGCGGTTCGATCCTTGTAAACTTTATCGCTACGTTTACGCTCATGGCCAGCTCGCTCATCAATACCCAATTCCTCCAGTCGGTTCTTGGATACTCCCCGTTCGTCGCTTCCCTCTGGAGCGTGGCGCCTTCCGTTGTGGTCGGCGCAGCGGCACCGATTGCCGGTAAACTGTCGCAAATCTACGGAAGACCGCGCGTCATGGCCGGCGGCTTTCTCCTGTCGGCAGTCGGATTCGGCGTACTGACCCAGGTCCGCCTGGAAGGCTTCTCGCCGCTGACCGTGCTGCTCGTCGGCGCCGCCTTGGTCGCCGCGGGCATCGTATCCGTCATGACCCTCGTCACCGATTATGTCGTAGGCGTCGCTCCGGCCGATCGAGCAGGAGCCGTCGGCGGCCTCATTGAAACGTCCAACGAGCTCGGAGGCGCATTCGGCATCGCACTCCTCGGCTGCGTCCTTGCGGCCATCTACCGCCATGCGGTCACCCCGTTCCTGCCCTCAGGACTCGCGCCGGATGCGGCCCAGGCAGCAGGGCAGACCATTGCTGGCGCATCGGCCGCCGCCCTGCATTTACCGGCGGATGCTGCCGCGCAGGTCATGAAGGCTTCCCGTGAAGCGTTTATCACCGCCATGCACGCCACCTGCCTGATCTCCGCCGTCATCCTGCTCCTGGCCACCGCAGTCACGCTCGGAATGCTTCGCGAACAGAAGAAGGCCGTCCACACCGCTGCGTAAGATCAGCGCAAATGAAATGAATAAAGGCTGCTTCCAAGGAATTATCCCTGGAAGCAGCCTTTTTTAGCGGCAGCTTTATTTGTGTATGCCGCCGCTAATTTTCCGGTTCAAATACTGTTCAATCCCGTCCAGCAACCGCTCCAGCCCGAATTCCAAATCATCGCCTACCGTATTTTCGGCCTCGTTCTCGCCCGAATAAACCCCGGACATGACGATCGGGTACAGGTTCGGATATTGTTCAGGCTTCACCAGCGTCTGAAGCGCCACCGAATAATTGATTCCGCTGAACTCCTCCTCGCTCGAACCCGCCTGAACGGCCCGGTCGATGTCGCGCTGGAGCATCCCGCAATGACGGGCATAGCCGCTCAGCAGAAGAACGATCGACATTTTCTCAAAATCGTCCAGAGGCATGTCCCGCAGCGGCCGGAGCGCCCAATCGACGATCCGTAAATTGTTAGGCGTGATCGGAATGCCGAGGATCGGAATATCCCCATACCATGGATGTTTCCGAAAAATAGCGACCGTTCCGAGTACATACTCGCGCATACTCTCCCGCCATTCATGCTGGGGACGCTCAGGAGTCAGCGGAATATCGCATGCCGCATCCTGCATGAGGATGAGCAGGTCGTCTTTGCTTGGAATATAACGATAAAGGGACATCGCCGTAAAACCGAGCGCCGACGCGATCCGGTTCATCGAAACGGCGGCGAGGCCGTCCTGGTCCGCGATTTCAATCGCCTTCGACACGATCTGGTCGATGCTCATCTCCCGCTTGGGCCCCCGCTGCGGAGGCTTCACCAGTCCCCAGCTCAGCGCTGCGCCGGCAGGAAGCATCTTCGCCGCTTCTTCCGGTGTCACTTCTTCATTACTCATCAGATCTACCCCCTAGTCGTCCTTAGCCATTATGCGCCCAAAAAAATGTATATACCATAAACAGTATATCACATTTGACTGCATTTTAAAAAGTCACGGGAGTCATTCCCCCATACTTCTGTCCCCCGCCTTTTTCACTCACCGGGCCGATTCGTTCTTAGGCATCCCATCCAGGAGGCTTCGGCGAAATTCGTTCGGAGTCATGCCGTATTCCTTTTTGAAGACGCGGTAAAACGAACGCAAGCTGTTGAAGCCGGAGTCAAACGCAATCTCGGTGACCGGATCGGCGGTGGACAGCAGCAGCATGTGGGCGTAGGCCGCCCGCTGACCGTTGATATAATCGCGGAACGAGACGTGAAACTGCTCGGAGAAAATTCGCGAAATGAGGAACTTGCTGATCCCGAGTTCTTTGGAAAGCGTGTCCAAGTTGATCGCCTCCAGAAAATGAAGGTCGATATAAGCAAGGATCTTTTGGAAGAGATCCATATCTTTTGTGTAATCCACCCTTTTCAGAGACAGCAGCGGCAGCACATGCCCTAATAATACCGAAATGTACGCCTTGAGCAATCGGCTGTCGCCAGGTTCGTGATACAGCTTGTACAAGCTGGTCAGGGTGCCTGATACGACCGGATGTTTGTGGACGACCGGGTGGTCCGGAACATAATGAAGCAAATCTCCTGTGTAATCCCCCGGAAATGAAGCGTCAAAGAAGATCAGCAGGATTTGGCTGTGGTCAATGGTTTGATAGCCGTGCGGCTGATTAGGGAAAATGATCGCCATGTCCCCTTCGGAGAGGACGTACTCTTGTTGATCGATGTGGACACGGATGTCGCCGGACAAGACCATGGCAATTTCGACGTTTTTATGCAGATGCAGAGGATAGGTATTGTTGGTGGAAATGAATAAATGAAACTGCGGGTCCCTGTGCTGGTATTTGATTTTCATTGCGATCCCCCGTTTCGGTCTGATGTGAACCCTGGCAGCCAAGCTTGGTTTGTTATGAAAAAGATAATATGGATGTCTGTATCTGCACAAGCACCGGGCGCAACTTCTGGCACAAAAAAATTCGTTTTTGGCAGGTAAAAGCAGCCTAAAAGATTTAAAGTTAGAGCAGTAAGCGGCTCCATGGAGCGGAGAAACGCAGCATTCCACCGGGCTTCCTGCTCCATTTGCCGTTGAAGGGAGGAAGTGTGATCGAATGACAAATCGAACAGTAAGGGGTGCATTTATGTTACACGGCAAGCGGATGAAACAGAAGAACAAAGGAATGAAAAGCATGGCTGTTGTGTTGAGTATTATGGTAGCGTTTCCATTTGTGGGAATGCCGCATTCCGGTTCGGTTTCGGCCCAGTCGGCGGATGAGCAGAAGTTTGCGGGCGCATCGATTCCCGCTTTTCCGGGCGCGGAAGGCGGCGGGGCTTATACGAGCGGCGGCCGTGGGGGCGACGTCTATATCGTCACGACCTTGGAAGATTACGGCGCCAACGAAAAGGCGGTCCCGGGATCGCTTCGCTATGGGATTATGTCCACCCCGAAAGAAGGCCGCACGATTGTTTTTAACGTATCCGGTACGATCGAGCTGGAAAGCTCCCTGCTGTTCAAAAACATTAAAAACCTGACCATCGCCGGGCAAACCGCGCCGGGCAACGGCATTACCCTTGCAGGTTGGGACACCAACATCAGCAACTCGGAGAACATCATCCTCCGGTACCTCTCCTTCCGGCCGGGGGCGACCAACGTGTACAACGGCAGCGATTCGATGGATGCGCTCTGGGGCAGGGACAACAACTATTTTATCATTGACCACTGCTCCTTCAGCTGGAATACCGATGAAACGCTGTCGCTGTACAGGGGCGAAAATGGCACTGTCCAATGGTCCCTCATTTCGGAGAGCCTCACCCTGTCCGGGCATTCCAAAGGCAGACACGGCTACGGCGGCATCGCCGGCGGAGACAAAACGACGTTCCATCACAATCTGTATGCCAGCCACACTTCCCGGAATCCAAGGCTCGGCGGCGGGTATGCCGGCGCGGCGGATGCCGATCACGTGGCGGTCGTGCAGCTCTCCAACAATGTGATCTATAACTGGGGCTTTAACGGCACCTATGGCGGAGGGTTCACCTTTACGAATTATATGAACAATATCGAAATCGCCGGTCCAGGCACAAGGGATAATGTAACCGGCCGGGTCATCGATGCGGGCGAATCCAAAAAGCTTGGCGGCTTCTACATCGCCGGGAACCGGATCAACGGCAAGCTGACGGGATGGCTCGACGAATCGTCCCCATTGGTGAAAAGCTCCGGTGACGCCAGCGGAGACCAGCCGACATCTTTTGCGTCCAAACCGTATCTCTCTACGGACAGCACGGGAGTCAATCACAGGGTGACCAATCCGGCGTTTGACGATTACGTGCAGCACGGCGTGGAAAAAGCAAATGAGCCGCTGCTGAAGGCCATTTTGCAGAAGGCGGGTGCGACCTACCCGCGGCGTGATGCCATCGACGCAAGAATCGTTGCGGAAGTCGAGCAGGGCCTCGGCAGATACATCAACACCGAAAACGAGGTTGGCGGGTATGTTTCCCCATTCGGCGTGATCGAGGAGCAGCGCGGCGCCGATTTTGATACGAATCGGAACGGAATCGACGACCAATGGGAAAAGAAAAACAACATCTGGGGCATTCAAGATGCCTATAAGACGGTAACCGGCACGGGCTACACCTGGCTTGAGCTGTACCTCAACAGCCTGGCCGACATGGACCATGCAGCCGAAAATCCGGATGCTACGCTTGCGGCGCCGGCGAACAATTTGCAGTTTGCTCTGGGAGAGGACATTGAGATCAACGTCAAAGCCTCCTCCAAATTCGGCAATAAAATCAACAATGTGGCCGTATACAACGGATCGCAGTACCTTGGAGAAGCGGTGAAAAAAGGCGGCGCCTATGTGTACACCATCAAGGGCCTTCAGGATGCTTCCTACAATATTTCCGCCAGAGTGACGGACACGGACGGAAATGCGACCCAAACGACCGCAGCCACGATCCATGTCAACGCGGCTCCGCGCTCGCTGGCTGATGCAGGCTGGGAATCGGCCGATATCGGCCGCCCGGATATTAAAGGGACCGGAAGTCTGACGGACGGCGTAATCACCGTTAAAGGCAACGGCAAGCTGGGAACGAGCGAAGGAAGCACCGAGCAGTCGCCGGAAAACGATGCTGCGAAAGACGATTTTCATTTTGTATATAAGGAAATGACCGGAGACATGGAATTCACCGCGAAGCTGGAAGCCATCGGAGCCGTTGACAATCATGCCTTTACCGGACTGATGATCCGTGATGATTTGCAGGATAACAGCGCCACTGCAGCCCTTGGATTATCCTGGGTGAAGCTGTCCAAAGAAACAAGCTGGTCGGCTTATCTGACGGGTAGAGATCAGCAGGGCTCAGGCTTTGATCCTTTGACCGAAACATTGGACAGCGCATCCAGCGCGCAGGAAGCCGGTATTCAGCTGGTTCCCGACATTCCGTTCAAAATCGGCGGCGTCGAGCAGGGCTACTGGCTTAAGCTCGGCCGGAATGGCAACACCTTCTACGCCTACGGATCGACGGATGGCAAGGAATGGAAGCCGATCGGTCAGAGAACCATCGCGATGAAGGATTCGGTCTATGTCGGTTTTGCCGTGGACAGCAACGATGTGGCCAATGCGATCGAGCAATTAAACTTTGCCAAATTCTCGAATGTGAAACTCGAAGATCAATTTTCACCCATAAGCAACTAAGCTATGGGCGTCCCTCGGAGATAACCCTTTTTCCGGAATGTAAAAATCGCCCGGCGGCCGTTTCCGCTCGGGCGATTCCTTTTTTTATCACAACTTAGGCTTCGATCGTTTTAATGACTTTCGCCGGGTTGCCTCCCACGATCATGTTGTCCGGAACATTCTTGGTCACGACCGCTCCGGAAGCGATGACGACGTTGTTGCCGATCGTTACGCCCGGGTTGATGACCGCCCTCCCGCCGACCCATACATTGTCACCGATCGTTACGGGTTTGCCGTATTCCGGTCCCTTGATCCTTTCATACGGATCCACCGGGTGAGTCGCGGTATAGACGTGAACCCCGGGACCAAACAAGCAGTTGTCCCCGATCCTCACTTCGCACACATCCAGGATGGTACAGTCAAAGTTGGCGTAGAAGTGTTCACCGACGTGAATATTGTAGCCGTAGTCAAAGCGGATGTTGGGCTCCATCGCCAAGAAGTTCCCGGTTGAGCCCAGCAGCTCCTTCAGGATTTTCAGCCGCAATGCTTCATCCGTTTCGGTCGTCTGGTTGTACATGCGGGTCATTTGCCGGGCATATGCCCGCTCCCGCGTCAATTCAGGGTCGGCAGCGACGTACAATTCGCCGTCCAGCATCTTTTGTTTTTCTGTTTTCATCTCAGGAGTGAAGCCCCCTCTCATCTTGATGTAATGTTTGGTGCAGCTGCACGGGCTTGGCTGCTCTAGACAGAGAACCTGCGATCCCAATGCCGATCAGCACTGCGATCAGTGCGTGCAATAACCCGAAATGCTCTCCAAGGAACCCCAGCGCAGGCGGGCCCACCAGAAAAGCGATGTAGCCTGTGGTCGCCACGGCTCCGACTCTTGCGGCAGCGCCTTGAGGATCATCTCCCGCCGCCGACAGTCCGACCGGAAAACCAAGAGAAGCTCCAAGTCCCCACAGGACAACGCCTATGGAGGCCACAACGTCATTCGGACCCCAGATTACCAGCGATAACCCCAAAATGGCTGCCACGGCGCATCCGGATAACACCGGCACCCGGCCATAACGGTCCAGAACCCATCCGCCCGTAAACCGTCCCAGCGTCATCGCCGCAACGAACAATCCGTAAATAAATGAACCTGTCAGCGAGCTCACCCCGTATCCATCCACCATGGTGAGCGGCAGCCAGTCATTGGCGGAACCCTCGGCAAACGCCATGCCCAAAACGATGATTCCAATCAGCAAGGTGCGCCTCTCCGTCCACATCCTTAACTGCTGCTGAATCGCCGATCCTTTAGGTGCTCCAGCACCTGCCGGTTCCTTCCCAGACTCCTCAGGCAGGTAACGCCAGCTATAGAGCACAGCTGCCGCCATAATTAAGGCAAGGATCGTGAAATGGACCATCACCTGAAGATGGATGGCGACCGCGGCGGCGCCGAGTGCTGCGCCCACAAGCGTCCCCACACTGAAAAAGCCGTGAAACGCCGGTAAGAGCGTCCGGTTCAACGCCTTTTCCGCAGCTGAACCCTCCACATTGAGCGCAACCTCTGCCGTACCATAGCCGCCGCCGAAAATAATTAGACCGATAATAACTACGGGTACCGAAGCCAGCGACGTACCGATTCCCGCAACGACAAAGCCAATCACAATCAGCAAAGAGCTGATGAGGATGACAAATCGTGCGCCTTTCCGGGCTACGATCGAACCTGACGTAAGCAGACCGAACAAAGAACCGGCGGCAATCGCAAATATAATCATGCCCATCCCGGCGGTGGAGACTTGAAGCGTGTCCCGAACGTCAGGCGTGCGGGAGACCCATGACGCAAAGGATAGACCCGGCAGGGCAAACAGCAGAAACAGAATATTCCGGACCGTTCCCGGATGTGGTTTACTTTTCGAAGATGTCATTGGGCTGACCCTCACCTCCGCTTCTCTACCAACTGCAGGGAATAAGCCAGGCTTTCCAACGTCATGGTCGTCAGCCCGTACATGTAGTCCTCATCCGGATGCTCCAGCAGCGCCAGCTGCGGCATATGCATCTCCGGGATATACTTCAGGCATTCCTGGCGGATCAGATGGATATCATCTGCCTGTACCAGACTTCCCGTCAGAGCGATCGTCTCCGGGTTCATGACTGCAATCAGGCTGGACACCGCATGCGCAGCCAGGGAATGGAAGGTCTCCCGGTCGTGCAGCTGCCGCAGCTGCTCCGCCTGCGAAATACCATACGGTAAAAAGGCGATCTCTCCGGCAAAGCGGGTATTCCCCCGATGAATATGTCCATCGACGATTAGCCCGGCACCCGGCAAGCTCCCTTCGAGAAACGTCGCAACCGCAATCGACTTCTCGCTGTCATATTCCTGCTTCCGGTAAAAGCCGTACACGGTCGAGTTCATGTCGTTCTCCAGTATGACCTCGATCCCGTGTTTGTCGCGAATGATCGCCTCCAGCGGGGCATGAATCAGTTCAGGTATATCGCTGACATTGATCACGCCCTGATAAACCGCACCCGGGACACCGATCCCAACCGCCCGGATTTGCGGGTATTGGGAGATGAGCCCGTCGATCAGTTTCTCAATCGCTGCTACATCGATCCGGCCCGCTTCCTGCTGCCCCTCCTCTACCGCTTCACCGGCCAGGTTAGCAACCCTGTACGTGAGGGAGTGCACCTTCACGCCGGCCCGGATGATCACGCAGGCGATATAAGCATAGTTCACATTATATTGATACAGTCTAGCCGGACGGCCGCCGCTCGATTCCTCTCGATCCAGCTCGAGCAGTTCACCGGTCTCCAGCATTTCGTTCAGAATGCTGCCGCAGGTCGCCACGCTTAATCCGGTCATTTGTGCCACCATCGACTTGGTACCCTGCTTCATCGATTTGAGCGCTTGCCGCACGAGCTCCTGATTCATCTTTTTGACTCGCATCGTATTGTGCGTCACGGGATTCATTGCCGCCACCCTCCCCTTCCGGACTTATTAAAATACTTTTAATAAGTAATAACATAAATGATTTTGCTGTATCTGTCTACCCATTGATTTTGATCGGGTGCTAAAGCTGGATGACCTTTTACCAAGACACGGGACGCTGCAAGTAATTAACGCCATGCAAAAAAAGCCGACCGATTTTTAAAATCAGCCGGCAAATTTTATTTTTAGTTCTTCGGACGCGGGGAATCGAATAAGTACGATACGAGGTTATCCACAAAAGGATCCTCCAGGGTCGAATGCCGGTTCAGAAGCCGGTACCACATCGGTCCATAACACAAGTCCGCGATAAGCTCCAAGTCTGTATCCCTGGGCAATTCGCCACGCTGCTGTCCCCGCTCCAACAACCGAATCAAGGCTGCTCTGCGCGAAAAGATAAAGTTGTCACGAAAGGCTGCGGCAAATTCAGGGTTAAATTGGGCTTCCGCCATCAAACTGCATACGATTTCATCCTTTCCTTCTATCAGGGAACGGAAGGTCCGCTTTAAATATTCAAGCACATCGCTCTTGAGATGGCCTGAATCCGGCAGGCCGATCTCCGTACCCGCGTGCAGTTTCAGCGCCTCCATTACGATAAAAGGAACGCCAGGCCACCAACGGTATAACGTAGGCTTTCCTACACCAGCCTCTTTTGCGATTTTTTCCATCGTTAAGCTCGGGTACCTGCCCGATTTGAGAAGGTCAAGAGTCGCCTTCATCACGGCTTCATACGCTTTTTGGCTTCTTGGCCGACCTACAGCTGTTGTTTTGTCTTGCTCAGTATCCATGATAGCTCCCTCAAAATAATTTATTTACAGAACGTTACGTAATATATTATAATTCAAACCAGAACTTCAATCAAGCACAGTGAGGAGTCGATCCAATGGAACAATCTTTAAAAGGTCAACGTGTCATTATTATGGGTGGAACATCGGGAATGGGGCTGGCTTCAGCCCAGTTGTTGGTCGAATTGGGTGCTGACGTCATCGTCACGGGGCGGGATCAGGCCAAGTTGGAGACCGCTCTTCAACTTCTGGGGTCTGGCGCTAAAGGAGAGCAGCTTAATGCAGCTTCTTACGAAGATCTGAAATCTTTTTATGAACGTCAAGGAAGCTTTGATCACCTGGTCATTGCGGTCTCGGGGGCTAAAGGTGGCGGAAACTTCCGTGAACTCTCGCTCGATGAATTGCGCAGCGGCTTCGATGCCAAGTTTTGGCCGCAAGTGACGTCTGCCCAGCTCAGCCTGAATACGTTGAGCGGCAGCGGCTCGATCACCTTCCTCACTGCGATTTCGGCCCGTTCCCATGCGCCAGGCAATGCCGGACTCGCTGCGATTAACGCCGCCCTGGAGTCTATGGTTCCCATATTGGCACAAGAGCTGGCACCTGTACGCGTTAACGCTATATCTCCTGGTGTCGTGGATACGCCTTGGTGGAATTGGCTGCCGAAAGATCAAAAAAACGCCGCGTATGAATTTTACAAAGAACAGGCCCCGCTTAACAGAATAGGCCAGCCGGAGGATATTGCCAAAGCGGTCCGTTACTTAATCGATAACACGTTTGTGACCGGAACCGTGCTGGAGGTGGACGGCGGGCTGCGACTTCGGTAGCACCGATGCATCCGACAACGTCCTCATCATGGAATCATGAGTATTTCTTGTGACGCTGAACAGGCTGCCGTTATGAAGCGGCAGCCTGAGTGCTAACTTTCGATGCACAAACATAAATGATTTTTGATCATTTAAAAGAACTCGTCGATCAATGACATTCCTTTCGTTATTCGCATCTGACTGCCCTGCAAAAAGTCGCGGGTCCAATCGTCCGGTTCACGTAAATCCCAGCTCCGGTGCATACCGACGAATACAATGATTTCACGCAGTCTAAGGAAGAGCGGCAGAAGGTCTTTCCAGCCATCAGGCATAGTACGCCCATCCTCGGTATAGCCACGCACGAAATGTTTAACGAAAAGTTCATACTGTGCTTTCCGCTCGGATTTCGAATCTTCCCCATAAACATACAGCAAATAATAAAGCTGGACGGCGATGTCTTCGACATACCAACTGTACTGGCATTCGTCGAAGTCGAAAAGTGTGATTCCTCCAGCTTCATCCACCATAAAATTCCCGACATTCATATCCCCGTGAATCAAACCAAATTGATCTTCAGCAACAGGCAGGACAGCCAGCTGTGCTTTAAGCTCATCCAGGGCCAGAAGAATCGGTTGATGCTCTGAGGGCAGCACATTTTGGGCCTGCAAGAGGTATTCATTAGACTTCCACGTATGTCTTCTGAGCGTTGGGTTATAACGCTTCGACAGTTCATGAAGGTGTCCGGTGATGCGTCCGCATTGTTCATAAAGCAGGGCATTTCCTAAGCACTCCGGATATCCAATCTTGCGACCAACCGCGTGCCTGAATGACGTTACATAGAAATCAATCGTATTTCCCTGCACCCGTTCAATGTCTTTACTGTCAACTGAAGATACCGGTTCTGAAACAGAAAGTCCATTCGCCGAAAGATAACGAATCCATTCGATCTCAGCCGCAAGTCCATTCCATGTGCGAAGCGTGCTCGGGGTGAAACGGAGGATATATTTTGAATCGCCATTCATGTAGGAATAAATAAAGTTCTGAAAGCCGCCGATGAAAGTCAGCTCCTTAGGGCTGACGCCAAACCGGGCGGCACCTTCTGCGGCATGCTCATCCTTGAACATTAATTTTATTAGGGGGTCCATGATTTCTCCTTGTGAATATAAAGGTTCATAAGATATTAGGAAACACGCTAGAACTTTGCCTTAAAGGTTATTACGCCTCAAACTGTAAGGTGAATACGAGTGCCCACTCCGTTTGGCTTAACGATTCCGTTGAAAGATCCGATGTACGGATCGTATTGGAGCTTGTGGCTTGCATGCCAAACACATACACGGCCTGATCGGCCGTAAACGAACGGGGCTCCGCATCCTGAATCAATCCTCGGGCCGCCAGCTTCTTCTCCCAAGGGATATGAAATGTGGTTAGGTCTGTTCCCGAGCGATTCACAATGCCTACCTTAATGATTGCGGACTCGTCCTTCTCCCCAATAGATACCATATCCGTGGATATGATCACTTCTATTTCGTTATTCTTCTGCTCATCCGGACTGTAAAACACATCCCCTATCCAGCCTATAGAATCTACTCTCTGACCGTCCTTCCAAATGTCTATGTCCAAATTAGCGATCGGCTTGCTTCCTTCATATTTCAGCTTAAATGCACCGGACATCGCCCCGAGGAACGGCTGAAACTTGGCTGCCTCCCCCTTGAACAAATCAACGGGCACCAGCTCTATTTTGGCAGGGCTAGATTCCCTATCAGGTGACGTCGTTTCCTTACTCTCTGCAAAACATCCCGTTAAGACGAAAAAGATGATCAATATGCATGCTTTTAAGCGCATGTTACCTCCCCAAAGATGTTCTCATAATCCCAAATTGTACCATAAATTGCGTTATAAATGAGGTTATCCGCGCGGTTAGCGAAAAAAAGCAGCCGATCGTTGGGATCCGCTGCTTTGATTTGCTTTATAGTTTTGGGTGGGTTATCTTTTACACCGTTCCGAAGGTGATTTTCATACCCGCTGCATAGGTGGCCGCTGTTGATGAGGTAAAGAACTCCGACATTGCATTTTCACATTCATATTGTCGGATGGCCTCTTCCATTGACATTCCTCTCTTTAACAGGCTATCAATAAATGCTGAACGCTCCCCCGGGTTACTGAACTGCATAGCTTCATAAATATCGGTACCTATCTTCGCTGTGGGATCATAAATGTTTACTTTATCGCTCATCCGGCATTGGACATTACGTAATCCCAACCGATTGAAATAT
Organism: Paenibacillus sp. SSG-1; assembly: GCF_002224835.1. NCBI lineage: Bacteria > Bacillati > Bacillota > Bacilli > Caryophanales > Paenibacillaceae > Paenibacillus > Paenibacillus sp. SSG-1. Next base: position 906,273 of record NZ_MBRK01000001.1, on the reverse strand, counting down.
AAAGGCAGCTTGATTCCGATGTTTCCGTCCTTACCGGTGCGTTTCAAGTCTCGCTCAAACAACTCCTGCAACTGCCCTAATGGAATCACCGTGGACTGATCCATGCCATCCAAGTGGAAACCTGCACTATTTCCGATCCAGTGAGGCTCGAATGCAGCAACTTTTCCTTCGGGTTTGACAGAAGCTTTCATTCTTTTCAGCGTGCAAAGCGGGTCGTTCATATGCAGCAGCACCGCGTGGCATACGGCAAGATCAAATTCCTCATCAAAGTATACCGAGTTAAAATCCGCGGCAATGAACTCCGAACGGTATGGTAGATTTCGAAAGAGCTCTCTTGCGTGCTCTATCAGCTTAACACCGGCATCGACACCGACATATTCCGAACCGGCTGGCAGCAGAGGCAACAATCGGAGCCCCAAGTGCCCAAACCCGCATCCAAAATCTAAGATTCGAACGGGATCATCAATGTTCCATACGCGATGAATCAAAAAATCAATATAATCATCGTTATAATACAAGGCAGTAGACCTTTTTAAATACTCGATTTGACCATCCCAATAATATGGCTCCATGAAGGATCTCCCTTAACGTATTTGCGCCGCGGTCGCTTATATAACATACAATCTACCCCAAAAAAGAAATAGACTTATCTTCAATTTTTTTATAAACTATTATGTATCTATGGCTTTTTTAGTAAACCCATTAATGCATGGAACCGGCACACTTTGTGCCGGTTTTTTTATTACTTCTACACTGTTCCATCTGCACATCTATTTTCCGCCTATGCCTCATAACGTCCACGATTTTGACGCCGGTCCGTACAGATCATACATCGAAACCGGGATGCCAAGCTGCTTCATATAGGTAAACATTTGGCCGCGGTGGTGATAGATATGCGTCGTAATCTCGATCAACCATTTGATCTGAACAGAAGGCTGGTGCTTGGCAAAAAAAGGGGCGGTCGATTTATTCAGCAGATCTGCCTCATCCAAGTTGTTCATGTAGTCTTTTAACGCTGAGACTCCGCGATGCATAACCTCTGACAGGGCAGCTGCGTCTTTTACATGCATAACAGACATGACTAGACTTCTAACCTGCTCCATGGGTTGTTCCTGCAAAATAGCCAGTTCTTGCTCGGGGACCTGAACAAGATGGCGGGCAAGCTCGATTAAGCTCCGCATGTTCTCGCGAGGACGATACTCCCAATGCTCCTCCTCAATCATAGAGAGCAGCGAGGCGATTGTCGTGAGCGCCAGCTCCATCTCTTCAAACAGCAAATCCTTGATGCGGGATACTTCCGGATTCATGTCTCTCATCCTTTCTTCGGGGCAAAGAATCATTACGAGCATGAATATAACACCTAAATAAGTCAGAACTTGGCTTATTTTATGTGATAATATGGATGAAAAATATGTGGCGAGGGATGAGCGTGTATTGATCAAATCACAGCGCCTAATTCAATTAATGATGGTGATTAACGCCAAAAGGTCGTTTACGGTCAGGGAGCTTGCCGACGAGTTTGGCTTGTCTCCGCGGACGATTACCCGGGATTTACAGGAACTGAGCGAAGTAGGGTTTCCGATCTATTCCGTGCAAGGGCGCGGCGGCGGTTACCGGCTGCTCCAAGAAAGGATGCTTCCGCCGATTGCCTTTTCAGAGAACGAAGCGGTCGCCGTATTTTTTGCCTGCCAATCCCTGCAGTACTTTGGTTCCGTTCCCTTTGACGAGAGTGCGGCTTCGGCGATTCACAAGTTTTATCACTACTTGCCTGCCGATGCGAAAGAGCAGATCGACCGGCTGCGAAATCGGGTGGTCATTTGGAATCCTCATCGGACGATGTCCGCCGATTGCCTTCAAACCCTGCTTCAGGCGATCATGAACGACAGCGTCGTGACCATTTCATATAAATCCGGCGATGGGGTCACACAAAGAGATATCCAGCCCGTCGGTCTCTATGCGAGTGAAGGATACTGGTATTGTCCGGCCTATTGCTTTCTCCGCCAGACTTACCGGCTTTTCCGCGCAGACCGAATCAGCTTTGCGAGTCTGAATGGCGGCTTTCCTGACCGGAAGGATCTGGGTGGCCGATCCGTATTTGATTGGATCACACGGATTTTTCCCGCTTCGAGCATCAGTGCGACTTGTTGGTCGAATTAACAGAAGAAGGCGTACGTTCGCTTGAAACCAACGTCTGGTTCAGTGCTCACATAGAACTCCATGAAGATGGAAGAGGTACTTTACGCATGCGGATCCCCGTTCAGAAAATCGAATTTTTTACGGATTTGATTTGGCCCTTAGGGGGAGAAGCAAAGATCGTGGAGCCTATTGAGGCTGTAGCTTATATCCGGCGAAAAATAGAAACGATCACAAAATGCTATTTTGATCCCATGAGTTAAAAAAGAAGGTAGCCGTTCGCACTGACCGGATACCTTCTTTTCCTGATGAAGTCGGGACACTTCACTCATCTGTCGACGGTTGCACCCATGACGGCTGCTTTTACGTAGGGTTGGCCCTGCAATGCTTTCAGGCTTTCAGCCGTTCCCGTTACGACAACGCCAAACAGGCGCACGTCGCTTGTTTCCGGTTGTTCCTTATCCTTGCGTAAATAATCATAAATCCGCTTAAATTCCTGCTTATATTTTCGATTGTGATGCACTCCATATTCCAGGGCGTCAAGAAAGTTCTTTTCTGAAATATCATCACTATCTGGATGAATTCCAAAACCGTATACGCTGCTCGCCCAGTCAGGAAACGGATCAACAACGGATCCATCAGGCATTTTAGCGGCCGTATAGGGCTTCATATCCGAGTAAGTATCTACCCAATACCACACGGGATGGACACCTGGCGGAAGCATCGCCTTGATCTGCTCTACCGAATAATTTTTATCAAAAGAAATGCCCATTTCAACCCGCTTCCGTCCATCCATGTCCTTCAGCTGCGGAAGCTCGTTAAGATAGTTCGCGTATTTTACGCTCGGAAGATAGAACAGCATCTCTCTTTCTCCGTTATAACGGTTATAGGGGCGTGAATAATGAAATCCTTTGGCCTTCATTTCTGGGTCCATAAGCGACAGGTCAGAATAGTCGCCGGGAGGCAGAGAGAAACTTCCCCAGGAACTGAACTCGTAGTTTTCTTCCCCCCAGATGATTGGGACTCCATCCACAAGCTTATATGTCCGGTACCCGAGTGTACCGTGAAGAAAGCCGTAGTTAAATTGGAAACTAATTATATACTGATTGGGACCACTGATCGCTTTAAGCATCTCAATATCACGCATCGCATGTTCCGAGCTTCTGTACTGAAGCTGTAAATTCGTAAACCACCCTCCCGCAAGGATAAATATCGTAACTGCCAATGATATGATTGCGTTCCTAAGTATCGTTCTGCGGCGTGCCTTCTTGACGAGAGCCGACAGCTTCGCCCCATCATCAAAGCTGGATTCGTTATCGTTCATCGTATAGTCCTCCATATTTTTTCTGAAATAGTTTGCGTGCCCGATATAGGTACGTCTTCACCTTCTCCTCACGAATGGCTATGAGTTCAGAGATTTCTTTATAGCTAAAACCCAGTTCGTATTTTAAAATAAGCAGCTGTTTATAGATCGGAGCCAGCTCTTCCATCACCTTTTCGATCTCTTCTCTCCGTTCCTTTCGCAGCAGGATTTCCTCTGGAATTTCACTGCCTTCCACATTCGCCTCCTCAATCGAAATCTCGATTCGTTTGCGTTTTCGGAGCATGTCATAATATCGATTGAGTGCGACCCGATACAGCCACGCCGAAAACTTATCAGGCCCGATGGAATCAATATACAGGAGACCTTTATATACCGCGTCCTGGACGATATCCTCGGCGTCAGCCCTGCTTGCCCCAAGGCGAATCAGGTACCGCTGAATCTGTTTCATTTTATCCTGCATCAGCCGCAGCATCTGCTCGTTATCCACTTTCAACCTCCCTCCAAGCAGTACAACGTTTGGATAGGTGCATATGTATACAAGTGCGGCAAAAAAGATTTTCCCCCTCGTAGAATCGGACCCATCGGTGAGTAGCAACAGCCATGAATTAAACAAAAAACAGCCGATCTTATCGATCAGCCGCCAGACTACTTACTTATTTATAAAATTGAACACTTTTGCCGCACCGATCTCAGCCCGCAGTTCCTTGTCCTCTTCCGTGAACCTGTTGTTCGTATAACGCGCGAGGGTTTTTCTCCAAAAATGAATGGTCCTTGAATTCCTCTCTGTCGGGGTCGTGTAGATCAGCCATTTTCCCTGGAATCGGTTGAAGATTTGGGTTATGGCTTCCTCGGCCACGCCCTGACCCCGGAAAGGCTGCAGTATAAAATATTCGTTCACCAAAAAGTCGCTGTCATCCTCCACATAAGGAGGTGTGGCAATCAATGCGAATCCTGCGGGCACTTCGTCGACCCGAATCAAGAAAGGAAAAAGGCACTCCTCTTTTTCCCACCAAATATCAAACTCCGGCATTTGCTGCTGAAGCGTTTGAAAGGCATCGCTGTCTTCAAAGACGCCATACCGATTGGGAAGCACGTTACGAATCCCTGCTAAATCGTGAAGGTACAGGGGGTAAAGGTTATAGATGATTGATTGTGTATCACGCCTGCTTAATTCAACCGTTATTTCCGCCATGTTGGATCCTCCTCAAAGAGCCTTTTATCTATTACCGTAAAGTATATCGGCTGGCGCTTTGAAACAATAGGCAGAGAATACACATAACCATTTAGGATACAAAAAGGGGCTCGCGCTGGTTTGATCACACGCAAGCCCCTGGCATTAATTTTTCTGGTATACGATCTTTCGGATCGTTTCTACCGCGAGGCAATAGGACTGGGAGAGCTGCTCCACATCAATTCCTTTACGGAACGATTGCCTGATCTCTAGATTGCGTTTCCGCAGATAGTCCCGCTGTCCCGAAAGCTGGCCCCATTTTTTGCGGCCATCCTCGCGAGAAGGTATATAGATCGTCCTGCCTTGGACGTATTTTTGAATTTCCTGAAGCAGCTGTTCAGGTAAAATGTCGCTCGCAGATACATATTTCATTGGCTTCGCCCTTTCATCTAAGTGAGTTGCAGATGGTAAGGTAGCAAAGCCTGCATGACAAACATCCTGCTAATGAATTGAAAATGATGCGGTTAATAGATAAGGCTCCATGCAAAACAACCGCCGCTGTTTGTCATATAGACTCTGCATGGAGCAAAGATGTAAACTTTGCATCGGGTATGCTTTTGGATTCAGTTGGTCCAGAACCGGCATCATCACGATATTCCTCTCTTTCGGTTATTCATCTGCCTAGTAGTTTCCACATAGGGTTTGAGGATTCCTTTTTATCATTAGAAAGAGAGACTCCACTTTCAATCCCACAAAATCGTATCCGTCGTTATATAGGCCGCACCCGCCTCCTCAAACGGCCGCGAAATCTCCCGCTCGTTTACGGTCCAGATCGACACGTCAACTCCGGCCTTGCTGCAGTTTAGCACGTCATCCGGCGTCGCCGAACGATAGTCGTAATCCAGAAAAGCAGGCTGCAGCCGGCCGATGAGCTCAAGGTCTGCTTCGCTTGGCGGCTTCGCCGATAGAAAGCCGAGCGGCACCGCCGGATCGATGGCACGCACCTTCAACAGATCGTTGGCATTGAAGCAGATGAAGCTCATTTGTCCCATCATGCCGGAGCCGCGGACCAGCTCAACGAGCCTTTCCAGATCGCGATCCTGGTGGTATTCCTCGATCTCGACGAATGCGTGCATGCCGTATTTGACGCATACGGACAATACTTCCTCCAGTGCCGGGATTTGCAGGCCGGAATAATCGCTGATCCCGTTTCCGGAGGTGATGCTCAGCCCTCGGATCTCGGCAAACGAGAAATCCTTCGTCCTCCCCGATCCGTTCGTCATCCGGTCTACGGTACGGTCATGATGAACAATCCAGCGGCCGTCCGTCGTGCAGTACGTATCGCATTCGATGCCCCAGAATCCCGATCGTCCCGCCAGTTCAAAAGCCGCGACGGTATTCTCAGGCGCCTGCATACTAAGCCCCCGATGGGCTACATACTTCGGTTGCTGATTCACCTGTTTTCACCCCATGATCCGAATTTTTGTTGCTGTCCTCATCCTTTAATCGAACCGAGCATAACCCCTTTGTTAAAGTATTTTTGCAAAAAGGGGAATATGATCAGCAGCGGCAGCGCCGTTAACATGATGGCTGCCATTTTGGCTGCAGGCGTATATTTATACAATACAGTGGACGCGTTGGAGATGGAAGGGTCATCCTCAACGAGCATTTGCCTCAGAAAGACCTGCAGCGGCATAAGCTTCGCATCGTTTAAATATATAATAGCGGAAAAATACGTATTCCAGTTGCTCACCAGATAAAACAACGTAAAGGTCGCAATGACCGGCATAGACAACGGCACGATGATTGATAGAAACAGGCGCCACTCTCCGCTCCCGTCGATCCGGGCCGACTCCTCCAACTCAAGCGGCATGGACTGAAAAAAGCTTCTCATCACAATGACGTTGAACGCGGCAATCGCCGAGCTAAGCCAGATCGCCCAGAAACTGTCCAATAGATGGAGCGATCGAACGACCAAATAGGTTGGAATCATGCCTCCTGAGAACAGCATCGTGAAAAATACAATAAAATTCATTGTACTGCGCAGCTTTAACCATCGCTTGGACAGCCCGTAGGCCATAAGGGAGGTCAGCACGATATTCAGCGCCGTCCCTCCCAAGCTGATGATCACTGCATTGCGGAATGCTAGGGTAAAGCCCGGATGGGCCAGCAAATACAAATAACCGTCCAAGGTAAACTGCTTCGGAATGACGAAGAATCCCCGCGTTAAATACTCGTACTCCGTCGAGAACGAAACCGCAAGCACGTAGAACAATGGAAAAATCGCGATCGCGGCCGCCAGGAAAAGGATGAAATAAACAAGACACGTGAAGAACAGATCGGGCCCTTTTGCCTGCCGCATTTAAAATACCCCCTCCTGGCCGAATCTCTTGGCGAGCCGGTTCACACCCCATACCAGCACCAAACCGACCACGGATTTAAATAAACCGACGGCCGTCGAGTAGCTGTAATCGCCTTCGATCAGACCCTTTTTGTATATAAAAGTCTCAAACACCTCGGACACCTCTTGGTTCATCGGGTTCTGCAGCAGGAAAATATGCTCGAAGCCGAGGTCCATCATGTGCCCGAACCGTAAAATAAACATGACGACAATGACGCCCCGCAAGCCGGGCAGCGTAATATGCCACACCTGGCGCCATCGGTTCGCGCCGTCCATCTTAGCCGCTTCGTACAGCGTAGGTTCGATGCCCGACAGGGCGGCCAGGAAAATAATCGCTCCCCACCCGGCCCCCTGCCAAATGTTCTGTAACAGCCACACCCACCGGAAGTAGCGGGGATCCGTCATCAGTTCAATTGGGCCCAGCCCCCAGTCCTCCAATAGCTGATTGATGCCTCCGGAGCCGGTGGCGAAGAGCACGATCGTAATACCGACGATCACGACCCACGATATAAAGTTGGGTGCATACAGAATGGTTTGGACCGCCGCCTTCATTCGTCTGGCTCTCAATTCATTCAACAGCAGAGCGACGAGGATCGGGGCTGGGAAAAAGAACAGCACATCCAGCAAATTGAGCAGCAGCGTGTTTTTGAGAAGCAGCAGGAAGTCGCCTTCAGCAAATAATCTGCGGAAATAATGAAGACCTACCCATTCGCTCCCCATTATTCCCTTGAAGGGACTATACTTCATAAAGGCGATCGAGATCCCGAACATCGGGATATATTTAAAAATGATAAAATAGAGCAGACCCGGCAGGATCATGAGATAAATGGGAAATGCCCTCTTCCAGTACGCTTTCATGTCTTCAACCTCCAACTCGCTGTATAGCCAGCCTGGAAATAAAAGGCCCCAGGCGGCCGCAGCCGCCCGGGACCTTCAGGCGAACGTTATGGATTCGCCGTGTATGCGGCATTCACTTCCTCGATAATCTGGTCTCCGCCGCTGCTCTTCCATTCTTTGATCGCTTCATCGATGCTCTCCACCGGCTTTTTGCCTGCGATAATTTCAATGACGGTTTTGTGGAAGCTTTCGTCGAGTGCCGTTCCTTTCTCCAAGTACGTATTGGACGAGAACAGATAGGCGTCGGACGCGTTCTTATATGGATACTTGCCAGCGTTATCAATGGATTGCTCCATCTCTTTAGCCCATGTGGGATCGCTCCACTTGTAGGTGTTGAATGTATTGGAATTGTTCCGCAATACCCAGTTCCACAAGAGACTTTGCCGCCCCTCGCCTTCGGCCTTCAACTCATCGGTCATTTCATAGGCTCCGCTGCTGTTTTTCTTGTAATGGATATTTTCAATCCCGTTCTTCAAGATGTCTTCCCCTTCCGGCGATACCCACCAATCAAACAACTGCAGGATGCGATCCCGCTTCTCGGCATCCACGTCCTTGCTCAGGACGACTTTGATCGTTCCGCTCGTTGGCGTCGGTGTTCCCCGCATCCCGTCCTTGCCCATCGGCGGCGCCAGCTCCACAAATTTGGCTCCAGGAGCAATCGTCTGCAGCTGCTGATTGGTTTGCTGGCTGAACTGGTAATGCATGTCGGCAAAGCCCACTTTGCCCTGCGCGTATTTCTCGTTAAAATTCGTGTTCGTAACAAAGTCTTTGTCGAGCACGCCTTCTTTATATGCACGGCTCATAAAGGTCAGGAACGCCTTCCATTCGTCCGATTGGACCTGCATCGGAATCAGCTTACCGTTCTCCTCCTTCCAGCCATTCGCGAGCCCAAATGGCGCGAACAGCTCCGGCATGCCCAGCAGGCTTGCATTGCCCAGCGCCGAGAATCCAAACGTATCGTTCTTCCCGTTGCCGTCCGGATCCTGAGTCGTGAAAGCTTTGGCCATATCATAAAATTGGTCGATGGTGAATGTATCAGGAGTTGGTACGGGAATTCCCAGCTTATCCAGCCAGTCCTTGCGGACGTAAATGGTATTCTGGGCTGTGGCATAGATCGGAATGCCGAAGATTTGGTCCTTCGGGTTCAGCAGCGCCCATTCTTCCGGTTTTGCGATGCTTTGCAAATGAGGATATTGGGCTAACTGAGGCTTTAAGTCCTGAAAAACGCCCTCCTCCACCCATTTCAAATACTGGCTTGGACTATCGATCCGCATCACGTCGGGCAGTTTGCCGGATGCCGCAATCACGTTCAGCTTTTCGTAAAAATTCGCATTCGGCACCCATTGAATTTGAAGGTCCACATTGAATTTGTCATCGATGTACTTGATGATCGGATGATTGTTGTCCGGCCAGCCCCCTCCTTTCCATGACGCAATCATCATGTCAATTTTGATTTTCTTGGGCTTGTCCTTATCTCCGTTCGTTCCAGATGCGGTACCCGTATCCTCCGATCCCGCGGATGAACATCCAACGGCCGCTAAAAATACGAGACTCATAACCAGGATGATTGAGAGCATTCGTTTCACTTCAGGTGACCTCCATTACCCATTGGATTTTGTCCTCTTCCATTTCAATATATCTTGCTGACAGGGGTCACTTTTTCACAAAATGATGATCTTTTTATCCAAATTTCCGATCATGGATTTATCTTTTTTGGGAATTTCAGCGTGACGACGCTTCCTTTACCCGGTATTGACTGTACGCGGACGCCGTAAGCTGAACCGTATTTCAGCACCATTCGGGCATGAACGTTAATGATTCCAACCGATTCCTCCTGAGCGAACGGCTCTGACTGCTGCTCTACCAGCTTCATTCGATGCATGATCCGCTCCAGGTCTTCCTCAGGGAATCCATTTCCGTTATCGGTGACGTCAATGACGAGGTCGCCCGCTCTCTCATAGGCTTCCACCGTAATTTGGGCATGGCCGTTTTTGGGTTCCACCGCGTACTTCACGCTGTTCTCCACGATCGGCTGCAGCGACAGCTTGATCATGCGGCAGTCCATGCAGGACTCAGGCACCGATATGCTGCTGTGAAAATGATCAAAGCGAATATGAATGATATCCAGATAATTGAGCAGATTCTGCAGTTCATCCCGCAGCAGCACTTCCGATCCGGGCATTTTCGAGGTATACCGGTAAACGCCCGCCAGGCGGGTCGCCATTTTTTCAATGGTCGGCACCTTCTCGATAAAAGCGATGCTCTTGATAATTTCCAGCGTATTGTACAGCAAATGGGGATTGATCTGGTTCTGAAGCGCCTGAATATGCGCATCCCTTTGCCGCAGCTGCAGCTTCATCTCATTGATCTCCAGACGATGGACGGTATGGATGAGCTCATTCAGCCTGGACGTCATCTGATTAAAGCTCCCGTTCAGCTGCTGTATTTCGTCCCTGCCGGGAACCACGATCGCACTGACTTTGGTATCGCCGGTTTCCACGCGCTTCATCAGATTCCTCAGGTGAAGAATGGGCTGGACCACTTGGCCGACCATCCTGGGGATAAAGAACAGCGATAACACAATGATGCCCGTCATCACCCACAACGTAGCTTTGCGGGCGAAGTCCAGGCCGCTGGCCATCTCGTGCATAGGCACGGAGGCGACCATATTCCAGCCGGTCACTTCCGAGCGATTGCCGGACATCAGAATTTTTTCCCCGTTTCGTTCGATGACGGCATCCTGCTTACCAAGAGGAAGGACGCCCAGAGCTGTGTCCTCCACGTGCCGGCCCGCCAAACTCACGTCCGGGTGATACACGATTTCGCCGCTCGAATCGACGATAAAAAAATACCCTGTTTTCCCAAGCCTCGTCTGTCCAAGAATATCCTGGACTTCCGTAATCGATAAAGCAATATTCAGATTGCCGATGAGCTTAAGCGAATTCGGATCAAATACAGGGACGATGAGCGTAATATAAGGGTATGCGGGCACAACCGCATCTTCATGGCGGTAATAGGAGGGAACGATTTTTAATTGATCGGACAAGGGGCCCACCATCCAAGGCGAGGATTCAATCATCGGATGGCTCAGGGAGTGATCTTTCGAATAAATCAGCCGGCCGTCCAGCGAACGGAGAACGATGCCCAGGACGTTGGAGTAGTTGATCGCGATATATTTCGACATGATGCCTTCGACCAGCGCTTCCTGTTCCCGGTTGAAATTCTCGCCGCTGATGAGCCATTTCTGAAGGAGACCGCTCTCCGGATTGTCGCCAAGCAGCGAATTCGAGGGCAATGGACCAGCAATCGAAGCGTAGGTCGATTGGGCCATTTGCGTAAAATACCGGTCCAGCTGATGATTAATTCTTGCGGTTGAGTCCTGGGCAATCGTGTAGAAATCATCCTTGGCTGATTCCGTGTAGTAGTAGGATGTGAAGCCCGCCATCAGTGCAATGGACACAAAACTCACCGACAGCACCAGCCCGAGGATCTTCGTCTTGAACGAAAATCGGTAATGCCAATGGCCCCATTTCATGATCCCATCCTCTTTCTGTATTCGAGGGGCGCCACCCCGGCAAGTGCCTTGAATACCCGCGTAAAATAGGGCGTAGACGAGTAGCCGACGATTTCCGCAATTTCGGATACGGCGTATGAAGTCGTTCGGAGCAGCTTTTTGGCCTCATCAACGCGCAAACGGTTGACGTAGCTGACAAGCGAGCTGCCCGTATGCTTTTTGAACAGTGCGCTGAAATGGGAGACGCTGAAATTCGTCAGGTTCGCCATGTCCGTGAGCGATAAGTTCGTTTTATAATTGGCGTCGATATACCGGCACGACTCGGCAATGGCCGCGGGTATGCTCGTTTTCGGTGTTCCCGGGTATCCAAGGTACCACTTTTCCAGCAGTGTCATGTAATATTTCAGGGTGGACGCATCATCGCCTGACTGATATTTCGGCACGTCCGTAAAGTCCAGGCCGAATTCATTCATCAGGTTCTTCAGCTTGTGCTCCATCATATTCAGCAGCCCGACCCGGGCATTTCTGTTCAGCAGATGCAGCCTTAAGATGGACTCGATGAATTGGCGCTGCTTTTGCATCACCGCATCGACCGCCAAGCCCTGGCTGTTATCCAGTAAAGACTGAAACTTGACGATGTAATCGTTCAGGTCCTTTAGCGACTCCAGCTTCTCCTTCGATCGGTTTAATGCCTCGGTCAGCGTTTCAAATTCTACCGGCTTCAGCAAATAGTCCGATACGCCATACGTCATCGCCTTCTGGGCATATTGAAAATTGTCGTATCCGCTAATAATGACCGATACGAGTGGAATGCGATGCTCAGCTATTCTTTTGATCAGAGATAACCCGTCCAGTTCAGGCATCATAATATCGGTGATCACGAGCATGGGCCATACTTCTTGAATCATGCTCCACGCTTCTTCCCCGTTGCTGCATTCTCCGACGACCTCGAATTCCTCCCCGGCCGTCTTCACCATCTGGACGATTCCTTTTAATACCCACGGTTCATTTTCGGCGATCAGAACGGTGTACATTTTGCGCTAAACCTCCATTGTTGGCCATTATCCAGGATGCTTGGGATGTCCTTTCTGACATCTTTTAAAAAAACCATTCGTGAACGAATGGTTTTTTCCTGCTGCATGACGGCCGGGTAATTACATCCGTTCCATGATAAAATATCCGGTATATCCTAAAAAAAGGTAAGGAGGCAGGAAGCTGCAATGGATGTAAGGCTATCAGAACGACTCATCGAAAAATGGGCATCGGCGAACGCCGATGCGATCGGCCTAGATCCCCATCATATCCAGGCTTCATACATCTATAATCCGGGAGGCTTCGGCAATTTGTCCCTCCGCTTGTCGGACGGCCGCACGCGGTTTCATGTTAAGCTGGCTCCGCCTGATCGGAGCGAGCGGCTGCAGCAGTGGGCGGGCGTCAGCGATTATCTTGCCGAACACTACGCCGCCCCCAAGCTGGTCCACAGAATTGAAAGCGAGATCATAGAAGGGTATCCGTACGGCCTTGTGTTCGAATATATCGAGGATGCGGTCCCGCTGGCGGAAGCGCCGAATTCGGAGGCTATTCTGACGGGCGTCATCGAGACCGCCTCCAGGCTGCATCGCGACGGCATTCTCCGCGGAATGCTGCCTGAAGCGGAAGTCCGCACTTATGCGGATGCATTTGAAGACGAGTACATATCCAGGTTTACGGAAGACTTGGAAGGAATCCGCGGATCCCGGGAGCTGCTGCGGGACTTCGTATCGGATGAGACCATTTTGTGGTTTGGAGAAGAGATCGAAAGGCTGAGGGAAACCGTCCGGCAGACCCCGGCATTTGGACTCCCTGCGCGCGATGTGGTTCATAACGATCTGAACGGAAACAACGTGCTGACTTGCGGCAAGGACAGCTTTCGGATCATCGACTGGGACGATCTTTCCGCCCAGGGAGATGCGGCGATGGACTATTCGGTTATGTTATGGCCGCTAAGGCATGGCCCATCATGGCCGGTTTGGAGGGAAAAGGTGTTGGCCACGGCAGGAGATACGGTTGCCCAGCGGCTTGAGCTGTATTTTCGGGCAAAACTGCTGGACGACGTCATTGACGTACTGGCCGATTACGTCGAGTCGGAGGAGGTCCCGGAACATCGGGAAGAGGCCCAGCGCAAGGCCAAAGCGGTCCATCTCCGCTCGTATCCGCAGTATCTCGCCCAGTATGGAGCCGGATAAGCAGGCAGCGTTAGAGGCTGGAAACGGATTGCTGTTCTTGAATAAGGAGAACACATCATAAAACTCTTTCCACCCGCCTTGATAGACGGGTAGGAAAGAGTTTTTTCACGATGTACAGACTGCGTTTATTTCCGGGCAACGAGCCGCATCAGCATGTCGGCCTTCGGAATTTGATACACCTTGCTTCCATTCGAATTGATGACCATCACACCGGAGAGGACGGATAAATAACAAACGATGAGCTCACGCGGATCTCCTTCCGCCAATTCCCCTGCCTGCTGGCCCTCTTCGAATAACGGAAGCAGCATATCCACATACGTATCCATAGAATATTGCTGTTGGAGCTGCTTGACTTGTTCAGGCACCCCGTCGGACGTGGCTGCCTGGTGAATCAGCATGAAGTATGGAGTGCCGTCTTCATTGAGGATTTCCGCCGTTAACGCCCTAATTCTCTCGAGCGGCGTTCCCGGCATGTCATAGACACTGCGCAGCGCCGCTTCCGATTCGGCCATCGCCTCCTGAACGAGTGACGTGAACAATTCGTCTTTGGATTTAAAATAATGGTACAGCAGCCCGTTGCTGATGCCTGCCGTCTCCGCGATCATACTCATCTTTGCGCTGAGGATGCCTTTGCGGGCAAACACCTGCAGCGCTGCCGCCTTGATTTGTTCTTTTCGTTCATCGCGAATTTGGTGCAACTGCTCTTCGTTTAATGGTGCCAATGTCAAGTACCCCTTTACCGGAAGCTACCGTTTTTTCTACCAGTATATCAAATCCATCTTGGCTATCGCTATGGTCTGACCAGCTCGAACGCCGATTCCGGGAACTGCGGGAGCATTTCTTCAAGAATCGTTTCAACCGGCTGGCTGTTGTCCGCTGTAAGACGGGAGAGCAGTTCCCTACCTTCTTCCGAATCGGTTAACACTTGGACTGCTGTTTCAGGGTTGAAAATGTTTCGGGGGGAAACCGCTAACGTATTGACCGCCCAATAGAGTCCATAGAACTTCCAATCGGGTTTGCTGACCGCATATCTCAGGAACAGCTCCATATATTCCCGGCTGAAGGCGTTCCTCTTGCTCGAATCCGTCCCATGGTATTCGACTCCCTCCCACCGGAGATCGGCCGTACAGTTCAGCCAGAACGCCGGCTCGATGGCCTCCTTGATGCGGCAGAGTACGCCATGCTCCCAATCCGACCGCTTCTCGGGGCGCTGTTCCCGCAAACAAGCCTCCAGGATTTCGACAGAGATGGCAGCCACGGTCATGCCCTGGCCGAAGATCGGGTCATAGATGCAGTAAGCATCTCCCAGGACCAGCAAGCCTTGCGGCCACTGCGGCATCTGTTCGTATCGATGGCAGTACAATTCCGGAACGCGGAAAGGTCTGGGTGACGCCATCGGTTCGAAATCGCGGACGAGTTCTGCGATCTTCGGGCTCGGAAGCTGCTCCAAGGCGCTCTCGAATTCGGCGGCATCCGTCGGAGGGTAATTCCCGCCCGGACGGGCGAGCAGCACTTCAGCCGTATCATTCTCGATAAAAGAGAAGACACTCGTATACGTACCGCTCGCCGGCTGCCCTTGAATGTTGATGACATCCCATTCATCGATCAAATGAGTCAGGTGCGGCGGTACTTTATAGCGGCGGGTGCTGTATCCGAGCGAAACTTTCAACAGATCCGGCTGGGGAACCTCGTAGCCCAGGTCCGTAAGCCAGCCCGACAGCTTTGAAGATCGCCCGCTTGTATCAATAACCAGGTCGGCCATCAGAGCTTTCTCCTGGCCGGACTGCTCACGGTCTCTGGCTTGCACCCCCATTACCTCGGATCCGTCAGGACTCGTTAACAACCCCGTCACCTGGTGTTTCGTCAGAAATTTCACGTTGGAAATGGCTGCCGTCCGCTGCCGGATGACCCACTCCAGAATCGCTCTGCTGAATTTAAGATCATCCCGGTCGTACTTCATTTCCAGGGTGCCGTACTGGTTCATGAAATACGCGTTTTTGTTCAGTGAAGATGGGCAGCCGTTCGCGATCATATCCTGCTCATAACCAGGAAAGAGGCGTTCGATGACCGCTTTCCCCCGCGCCGTAAAGCGATGCGGATGGAATGCCTGAGGCGTTCCCGGCCGGACGTCCGGCCCAGTCGGATAGGCATCATTTTCGACGATCAGTACCTCTTTGAAATGTTCCGAGAGCACGCGTGCGGTCATGAGTCCAGCCATACCTCCACCGATGACGATGGCCTTGCTTGTGTTCGCCTTGGTAACCATAAATTGATTCCTCCCTAGTTTAGATTGACTCGTTCAGTCGATAATATTCCAAAAAAATATGAAGTTCCATAATTTAGATTGACTCAGTCAGTCAATGTCATTATGCGGTGATTAACAGTTATTGTCAACCCTTTTTTTCATGCATCAGCATTTGACTGTTCAGACACTTTCGGGCACAACAAAACGGCGGCCGGCGAAGACTTGAAGAATCGCAGTCTATCCCTGCGGCAGCCGTTGTTTAACCATGCTTTCCGTTACATTCCAATATGAACGTGAAACCTGTCATGTTGGATCACTCCTGCGGCAGTATCGGCCGGATCCTTTTGATTCGTATCCACAAGATAATCCGCATTGACTGCTGCAGACTTCAGTTTATTTAGCAAAAACAGCGAACGGTCCAGTAAATGTATATCCCCTCTCTTATGGAGACGCTCCTTTACCGTTTCTTCGTCTGCGTGCAGTACCGCATATTTGAGCTGAACGTTTAAATCGGCGATCTGCCGGCAGAACCACTCGAATTCATCTTCGACGACAAAGTCGATCACGACATGAAAACCGCTTTGGATAAAGTTTCTGGTGACCGAAAGGATATTCATCCAGGCCAAGCTCAGACGCTCCTCCCATGTCGGGGCAGGCTCCGTCATCTGCATGTGGAGTAAATCGTCGCCCACGATCAGCACACAGCGTTCCACGAGCCGAGCGAGCTCTTTCGCCGTTGTCGATTTTCCGACCCCGAGCGGACCGGAGATCAGATAGATTTGCTTCTTATCACCGTCCATATGTAATCTTCCTCCTCTCTATACAAAAGCCATCAGCTGCGTCTAACCTGTCCAATCGGCTGGGTTCAGACTTCTGTAATATGCCAGAGAACGCCGGCGGGATCCAGCAGGTGGATGGCCCGTCTGCCGTAAGGCTGGATTTCAGGAGGCTTGGCTTTCACGCCGTATTTTCCGATGACACCGGAGTGTTGAAGGTGGGTCCACCACGCATCCAAGTCCTGAACGCATAGCTCCAGCATATAGTTCATCTGCAATTCAGCGTTCTGATAGTTCTGTAAATGGAACTCCGTTTCGTCCATCCGGAAAATCGTAAGCTCATCGCTGGTGAAGATTTTTTTAAATCCCAAATCCTCATAGAACTGCACAGCAAGCGGATAATCCTCACCGGACGGAACAAAAGGCCTCAGCTTCAGCGCTTTCATCGTCATCATCTCCTTAAAAAGAGTTATTAAAAACGCCCCACGGCATCATTATAACAGCCGCAGGGCGTAATCCAACGAGTATTATATTTTTATACTGATTATATGCCTAACTCAGCCAGCGATGCCGGTCCAAATGGATCATCGGCGTGTCACCCGAGCTCAATAGCCAGGCAGTGGGCATGATTTGTCGGCCCATGCTCCGGAAGGGAAACAACCAGAGCTCCGTAAGGCTGTTCGAACGGTACATCGCCCACACCCAGCAGCCGCACGGACTTTACTTTGTCAGCCGGGGTCAACGTACGAATGACGGCCAGACGATCCTCCGGCCAGCGCATTTGGAAGGCGTAGAGAATATTCCCCTTCTGCGTAAATCGGTAATCTGCCGCTGTCCATTCCACTTTGTTTTCGGTGAAATGGTCAATGACCACCTGCGAAGGGCCTTCGCCCGACACGCGGAACGGGCGGGTGCCAAATATTCCTTCGCCGCAGACTCGAATCCACTCGGCCATCTCCCTGAGGATATGCGTGCACTCGTCGTCGATTGTACCATCCGGCTTCTGCGGAATATTCAAGAGAAGATTGCCGTTTTTAGAAACGATATCGACCAGGATTTCGATGACATGCCCCGGCTTTTTATACACAGACCTCACATTATAGAACCAGTCCCCTACGCATGTGTCGGTCTGCCACGGCTCAGGCTTAATGTCAGGCTCTTGGCTCCGCTCGATATCCAGCACACCGATCGCGTATATTTCCTTGCGCCGATCCTTCTGGTTATAGACCGCACGGTTCACGCCGCCATGAATCGCCGCGCTCGTATTATACAGGTGTGCGACAGCGCGCAGTCCAGCCTCGTAGGCGGGATCATCCAGGGAGAGCTCCGGCTTTTCCCAGTAGCCTGGTGTGAACGGCAGCCCGCCGTCCGAGTACAGCAGATCCGGCTGATATTTATCAATGATTTCCTTCATCACGGAAAACCAGTGACGATGCCACCATGGATTGGATGTATACCAAGGCGCAATCGAATCAGCCTGTATCCTGCCTTGATGGTGTTCCTTATTGGGCAGGTACAAATCCTCATTCGCCGGATCGTTCCCATCGTAAGGAATGCCGGCATATGGCCCCTCCTTATCGCTACCTTTATTCCAATGGAACCAGCTGAATGTGGCGCCGAGATGCTCCGTTAGGCCAAAAGGCAGCCCACGCCGTGCGGCCGCATCCTTCCACAGAGCGACAATATCTTTTTTGGGTCCCATATTGACCGAGTTCCAGCGATGGATGCTAGAATCATAATTGAAGAAGTTATCATGGTGCATCGCCTGCGCCACGAAATATTTGGCCCCGGCTGCCGTGTATAGGTCCATTAATGCATCCGGGTCAAACGCCTCCGCTTTCCACAGCTGCACAAGATCTTTATAGCCAAATTTCGATGGGTGCCCGTAGTGACGGATATGGTATCGGTATTGTTCCGAACCTTCGATGTAGATGTTCCGTGCATACCAGTCTCCGTACATCGGTACGGACTGGGCGCCCCAGTGCGACCAAATCCCGAACTTGGCGTCGCGGAACCACTCCGGACATTCGAATTGGCGGAGGGACTCAAAGGTAGGTTGGTAGGGGCCAGCGGCGATTTCGTTCCAGTTCATCGGTATTGCCTCCTTTGCTCGAATCAGGAATTGATTTTATCCTAGCAATCCTCATGCCATGAATGAATACAGAATCCTAACCTTCTGTTGGATAAAATTATCTACTCTATATAGAACGGGGAATACAAATATGGGCAACCAATCATTAGCAAGGCTGTATATGGAAAATCTGGATGTACGGGTCACATCGATGGGATATAACCAGGTATGGACGGATTGGCGGGAGCTCGACTACACGCCGGACTTTAACAAGTTTTATTTGATCTGTGACGGGGAGGGATGGCTGAAAATCGGCGATTCGGAATTCAGACCCAAACCCGGACAATGGTTTCTTATGCCTCATGGGGTTAAGCAGTCCTATTCTTACACTTCGGGCCCCAGATACACGAAATATTGGTGCCATTTTACGGCTCGGATTGGAGACCGCAATCTCTTTGACCTGATTCAAACCCCACTGTATGTGGACACAAAAAATGACAGCGAAGCGATCCGGCTGTTCCGCGAATTGCTCGACAGCGATGCTGCGGCTTCCATTAGCGGTCCGCTGCTTGTGAAATCAGCCATGCTAAGATTGGTTTCTTATTATATTGAGCATGCCGTTTCCTCCGAGGTCAGCCTCCATCGTTCGACGGAGCCCGAACCTCTCGAACAGGTGATTTCGTATATTCAGAGCAGCTACCGTCACAACCTGACCATTACGGACTTGGCCGAAAAGGCTCATTTGCATCCCAACTATTTCATCCGTGTATTTAAACGCCAGTTCGGGATTTCCCCGATCCAATACATCAAGAAAAGAAGGCTGGAGGAAGCAAAACTGCTGCTTGTGACGACGAACCTCCCGTTATCTGAAATCGGCGACCGGATCGGAATATCCGATATCTCCTACTTATCCAGAATTTTCAAGGAATCGACCGGCTTCTCGCCGACCGCATACCGGATGACCTTCAATTCCCATCAAACGGTATCGCCTTAATTAAAAGCGGTGCAGCTGCCGTTAACACGAAAAAAATGGTGCTTGTATAAGCACCATTCCAATGAAAAACATGCCTTGCCTAAAGAGTCAAGCCCACGGTCTTCAGCACTTCCGAATAAGACGGTTTGGGCTGATGCTTCGCATCAAATAAGAATGGCCAATTCTTTCGGCCCCGTACAGGGAAATGGTCCAGCCAGGTATAATCATCGGCAGCGCCCCAAAAAGTGACGGAAGTGATATATTCGCTGTATTCCTGGAACAACCGGAAAAATTGACCGTAACGTTCCGCTTGAAGAGCCAGCATCTCTTCCGTCGGAGCCGTGAGGTCGGTCCGCCGGTCATCGAACGCAAACATCGAAACGTCCAGCTCCGTAATATGCAGCTTCACGCCCAAACTGGCGTATTTCTCGATCGCCACGCGGATATTATCCAGCGACGGGTGATACAGGCTCCAGTGCGCCTGAAGCCCGATGCCATGGATCGGCACCCCCTGCTCGAGCAGCGATTTGACGAGCGTGTAGATTTTCTCACTTTTCACCGGATCGGCCTCGTTGTAATCGTTGTAGAACAGCAGCGCCTCCGGATCGGCTTCATGAGCGTACTCAAACGCCTTGGCGATGAAATCCTCGCCGATAATATCGAGCCACTTCGAAGGCCGCAGCAGCTCGCTGCCGCTGTCGGATACCGCTTCGTTCACCACGTCCCAAGCATAGAGTTCTCCCCGGTAACGGGATACGACCGTGTTGATATGAGATTTCATGCGGGCCAGCAGCGTCACCCGATCCGTTTGGCTGCCGTCTTCATTTTCAAACACCCATGTCGGCGTCTGATTGTGCCACACCAGCGTATGGCCCCTTACTCCCATACCGTTGGCTTTAGCCAGGGCCACCATACGGTCTGCCGCCTCAAACGTATACCGGTCCTCCGTGGGATGCAATCTTTCGAATTTCATTTCATTTTCGGCAGTCACGCTGTTGAAATGCTCAATAAGCAAATCACGCTGCGAGTCCAACGTCACCGGATTGACGGCGGCCCCGATCAAAAACTGTTCTTTAAACGCTTCGCGCAACCTCATCATACCTATCCCCTCCTAGAGAAGTTCTAAACGCCAATGCTTTATGAAAGACACCTTCATCCCAAAGTGTAAGCCTCCTCATGATCACGCAACAACCTGCCGTTGACCGTGTCCTCACCCGGCAAAGTATGGTTGTCTTTGACCACACCTTGCGACTTTCAAACAGCCAGCGCAAACGAGGACATTCCCGGAGGAACATCCCCTTTGCATAAAGAGCGAACGAAGTCGGGTTACTTCAGCACCTGGTATTGAAAATCGGAAAAATCCGCCGTCCCTCCGACCTCCCGGGTGGAAAACAAAAACAGACCGATGCGGCATCCCATAAAATGGTCCAGCTTGTATACCATTTTGTGCGTAATCCCGAGCTGCCTCCAATCCGCGCCATCCCGGTAATAAAACATGCACTCATCCGCGTTATTCACGAAATTGCCGATCGTCTTGAGTGTGACGACGTTTCCGGAAACGGGAATTCTGGCGAATTCGGTCCCGGGCTCTTCGTCGACCAGTTTGCCGAATATGGAGCGGTCTTTGGCCTCTCTGGCCAGCATCACCAGGTAGGAGCGGCCGGCCTCCTTGGTCAGGGCAATCAAGCCGTACGTACCGATCAAAAAGCATAAGCCTGCATAATCGCCATCTTTCAGCCCGCTGCCGTCCAGCGTGACTGTCACCTCGCATGCCGGTCCCATGGCGCGCTGCGTCAGCGTATTGACCGCGAACGTCAAATTGGGGCTGATCTTGCCGGATGTGACCCGGTAGACTCCCGGTTTGTCCGTTACGGACCATAATGCATCGTCAGGCGTATGATTCCACTGCCAAACATCCTTCAGGCGTACTTTGCCGTCTTCGTCCGGCGTGTAATCAAAGTCGTCGCTTCCAACCAAAGGCTGGTAGGTATACCCCGGTCTTGTGCTTGGCAGCTCGATCATTGGGGGTGCTGCTTTGGCGAATACCGGAAAACCGTTCTCAAAGCGCAGCGGAACAAGCACCGGAATCCGGCCGACGGCGCCGTGATCCTGGAACAGCACAGCCACCCATTTCCCGTCCGGCGTATCCACGATGCCGCCCTGCGCTACGCCTGAATTGAAATACCCCATATCGTCATTAAAGACCTCTCCGCCCGTAAATTCACCCTCCAGGGAATCCGCTGCAAAGCAGGCCTGCGTTCGGCGCCCTGAAGCCTTCGAAATATGGATAAAGAAAGCATAATACCTGCCGTCGATCTTATAAAAGTGGGCACCCTCGTACCCGAGATGATACGGCTCCCGTTCTTTCACGATAACGCGGTTCAGCCCGCCGGGTTTGGGACCGGAAAGATCCTCCTTCAATTCGAGCAGGTGAATCTCGGTGTTGCCGTATATCAAATACGTCCGGCCATCATCGTCAAACAGCAGGGAGCAGTCGTGATAAAAACCCTCGATGTATTGCTTCGTCCATGGACCGGTTACGCTATCTGCCGTGTACAGGTAAGTCCGGCGGGTATCGTTCGCCACGAAGATGACGTAGAATTTACCCTTATGGTATCGAAAAGATGGCGCCCACATGCCTTGGCCGTAAATATGTTGGCCGTCTTCGAGCCGCTGCGCCGGCGTATTGTCCAGTACGTCGTACACATGTGAGGCCACTTCCCATTGAATCAGGTCGTATGATCGCAGAATGACGCAGCCCGGCATCATGTGCATCGTCGTGCTTACCATATAGTAGGTATCCTCTACCCGAATCACGTCAAGATCCGGATAATCGGCCCATATAATCGGATTTGGATACATGTTCTCTCTGCCCCTTCCTAATCGCGTTGTACAATGATTTCGATCGACACCTCGGCCAAAGCCAGGTTCAAATCCCTTTCTTCCGTTAAATCAAGCACCGGATATCCGTCCATGCCGAAATGAACGCGGCGGATTCCGGAGCCTCTTGGCCCCTCTACTCCAGGTCGGGCATGATATACGTTCCAAGTGACGTCATCGTCATCGGTAATATAAGAATTATGGCCCGGACCGTATTCGTCCGGGACACTTCTCGACGTCAGCAGCGGATAATTGCCCTTCGTCCAGCTGCCGGGATCCAGCAGGTCGGCATTCGCATCGGCGGTCAGCAGGCCTACACAATAAGTAGCGTCTACCGCCGCGCTCGAGAAGGTTAGAAAAATCCTGCCGTCCCGGAGTAAAGCAAACGGCCCTTCATCGACAAAGGTATGGTTATTGGCCCAGCCAAAGTCCGGCTTGGTCAGCAGCACCGGATCGCTCGTCAGCCTCCACGGCTCCTTCGGATCCAATTTCGCGATATAAACCCAGGCGCCAAGATCTACAGGCACGAACTGCCGCTCCGACCAAGCCGCGTAACAATCCCCGTTCACTTGGATGACGGTCATGTCCAGTGAGATCACCTTGCCCGCCTCGCATAACTCGGTACCGTCTTTCCTGACGACGCGCCGGGGCATCGACCAATCAGCGGCGCAAGTGGGGTCCCCACCCTCGTGCAGCTTCATCACATGGCACTCTTCATAGAAAAACTCGCCTGTCGTTGCCGCATGAAAAATGTACAGCTCGTCCTCGATAATATGGAACTCGGGCGCCCATAACAGCCCTTTAATGTGATCATAGGTTTGTGTATCCAAAATTAAAGACTCGCCGGCCTGAACCAGATCGGATATCGTCTCTGCTTCCCGGATATACAAGGTTCGGTTGCCGTCGGCGTCGTTGGTCGCAATGAAATAATACTTGCCGTTCCATTTCGCGATGCAGGGGTCCGCCCGGTTCGGCGCGATCGGAAACGCATAATGCTCCTGACGAACCCTTCCCTTCACCCGATAGGTTCCCGCCTGATCCCAGCAAACCGCTGCCGTATCCCAGTCCACGGCTTTGGGGGCCGTGGTGCCGTCACTGTATACCGCGGTCGCTTTGAGCGCTTTCAAATCCTCGGCCGATGCCGCCTTGATGCCATCCGGAACTTCAATGGCGATATTCTCGGGAACCGTAAGCCGGCATACGAGCCGTTGTGCCGTTTCCCGCGGAACGCGGATCACGTTACGGGGCTGGACGCCTTCAATGTCTGCCGATACGGCTTCGAGCGTAAACGCCTCCGCTTTTTCCGGAGTCCCGGCGCCAGCCAAATTATAAAGGTCCTGAATCTTATTTTGGTAGCTGCCGCCCTTCCCGTCGCTCCACCGGATGACGTATGCCTGGCTTGTTTCATCGTACTCGCAAGCGACATCATGGACGTAAACATCGCTCTTCAAATCGACAAGCCCGATTTCTTGATACTGCAGCAAATCGTCGGAAGTAAAGAACAGCACCGCCCCTCGGCTCTCTTCATCCTGCTGTCCATCCGCCTCCGTCCGTACGGCAACGACACCGAATTTTCCGTCGGCCATGCGGAAGAGGTACGGATTTTTCAGGCTTTTGGCCCGGAGCGTCCCGTTTTCATGATTCGTTGCCTTGGCGAACAGAACGCCTGAATTATGGTTCAAGGCTTGGAAGTCCCTGCCGTTCTCGCTATAGGCAAGATGCATGCTGTACGCCAGTCTAGGTGCATAGATGATGTCCTCCTGCGGAGTGCGGGTATAGCATAGTACTTTGATAAATTCGCTTTTCAATATCATGGCATGCCTCACCTTTATTGATCATTTCAAATACGGATTTGCTGACGGAGTAACGCCATTTCTGATTATTCTATTGACTTTATATTGGGTTTACTATGAAATTATAAATTAGGACATCTCAGCAATGAATGATCTATGCTGACAGAAACTTGATCTATTCTAAGATTGGAGATCGTGATGACGACATCCATTTACTATGTCGGATATGATGCCGCCCATCCCGGAGACTTTATTTATGACATTCCGGAAGGACATGATTTTTGGCTGCTGATTCTTACGCAAACGCCGGCCGAGTTCTGGGTTCAAGGAGAAATCCGGGAATACCCGGCAAACTGTGCCGTTCTCTTTCCCCCTCGGCAAAAGATTATGTACCGCGCCTGCTCAGGCCAATTTGTGAATGACTGGGTCCGTTTCGAGACGGACGAATCCTACGTTCTGGAGACGACACTTCCGCAGGGCGTTCCGATTCCGGTCCCGGATCCCGGATACTGCCGCCAGCTGTTCCAGCTTCTGGCCACCGAAAATTTTTTCAGCTGCGATTACCGGGAGCTCTCGATCGACTACCTGTTTCGGATCTTGTTCAACAAGCTGCTCGAAGCTTTTCAATCCAAGGAAAATTCGCCGCATTACCAGAAACTGCTGAATCTGCGCAAGGCGATCCATAACCGTCCCGGCGCTGAATGGAGCGTCCCTTCCATGGCCGATGACGTTCATTTGAGCCCCGGGTACCTGCAAACGCTGTATAAGGCGACTTTCGGGATTTCCTGCATGGACGACGTAATCCAGTGCAGAATCCGCCTCGCCAAGGAAAGGCTAATCCACGGATCGCTTCGAATCGCTGATATCAGCGAGCTGTGCGGATACAAAAATGTCGAGCATTTCTCCAGACAATTCCGGCGTATCGTGGGCTGCACGCCTCGTGAGTACCGGCAGTCGGGTGATTTACGGCTATGATTGTTCATTTTGCAAGCTGTTTCTCTTCAACTTGCAAATATAAAACGGGTATTTTGAAAAAGTGTCGTATTGCTCTAATTGTTCAATGCGAAGATCACGATCTTTTGCATAATCCACCAGTTCGTTGACAGGATTCCTGCTTATATGTGCCATGAACAAGAGCCAGCCTTCCCGTTTGAGCAGACTCATGCAAGCATCGATACAGCGATCGAAATCGCCCGTTTCATTCACTGTAGAACCAATGAGCGTCACAAGGTCAAAATATGCTGATGGCAAATCAACGTCAAAAATACTTTGGTTCTTAACTATCGAACGATTTGGATGTCCTTCTAGATGCTGTCTCATCGAGAATATACTGCAGATTTCCGGATCCATATCGATGCTTGTCAGCGTTCCTGTGCCGTTCAGCCAGTATCCAAGATAGTCATCCCAGTCGCCAGTTCCGATCCCAACATTGCACACCCTAATACCGTCCTTTAGGGCCACATATCTTCTGACATAATCCCTTGTCATACACTCTGCGTACAGGCACTCCGGTGACAAATTCCATTCCGCAGCTTCCGGGCTTTTCAGCGCGAGGTAATAATCAAGCAGCTTTCTATCCGTTTCCAATAGAAACCTTCTCCTTATAGATAACTAAAATAGAGCAGCAGCATGCGGGACCGCATGCTGCTTTTTCGTTAATACCATAACCCAACCTTACCCGACAATGCCGGTCCGTTCGATGCTTTCCACAAAGTAACGCTGCACGAACAAATAAATAATGATCAGCGGCAGGATCGCCAGCAAGATGCCGGTATCCTGGACCATGCTCATATAGAAAGGATCCTTGTTGGTCGCCACCCCGCCCTCGAGCATGATGGAAAGGTTGTGCGGCAGCGACGCCAGTTGGGTGGACATCACTTTGCCCGACGTTAAATACGTTGTCGTAAAGAAGCTGTCATTCCACTGCCATACGAACGAAAACAACAGCACGGTAACGATGGCCGGAACGGCATTCGGGAGCATGATGCGCATAAAAGTTTTGCTTACGCCAGCCCCATCGATATAAGCCGCCTCCTCCACTTCTTTCGGGATCCCCCGGAAAAACTGCCTGAAAATAAAAATGTAGAGACCCGCCTTCAGCGAGTTTGCGGTGACTGAGGTTAGAAAGAAAGGCCAGTACGAATCCAGCAGGTTCACCGACTTCCCGGTCAGCAGCGGGATCAGCCCCATGAGGCTGAAATCCTTCAAATTCATGTAGATCGGTATCAGAATGGTCGTTGGCGGCACCAGAATGGTCAGAATGACGCCTCCAAAGAGCAAATTGCTGCCTTTGAATTTAAGCCGCGCGAAAGCGTAGCCTGCAAACGCGCAGGACACGGCCGTCAGGATCGTTGTCATGGCCGATAACGTAAACGTATTGAACAGCGTGTGCCAGTAATCCATGATCGAGATGGCTTTTTTGAAATTGTCCAGCGAATAATGCTCCGGGATAAACACGACGATCGGCGAATACAGATCGCTCTTGTCCTTGATGGCCGTTGAAATCTTTTGAAGAATGGGGTACAGAATGACAAACGACAGTCCCGCCATCAGGACCAGCCGCACGACGGTCCACAGCCAGCGCTTCCAGCTTTCGAGCGACAACAAACGGGCGATGATCAACGCTGCTCACGCTCCTTCTATTCTTGATAGAAAATTCTTTTGGAAATGAAAAACGTAATGATTAGCAAAATAACCATGATCGCCAGGAAGTATATCCAGGCCATCGCCGAGCTGAGGCCGAAATTGAAATTTGTAAATCCCGTTTCCCTGATCAGCGTTGTCATTTCGCTCCGGGAGAACGAGTCGATCACCGTATAAATCACGTTGACCAGGATGAGCGGGCTGACCATGGGCAGCGTGATTTTCCAAAACGCTTCGTAACCGGTCGCTCCCTCGATCTTGGATGCCTCATACAGCTGGGGGGATACCGACTGGATCCCTGCCAGGAAGATCAGAATTTGCACGCCCGACTGGCTGACGATCTGGTAGATGCGATCCACGGCGCTGGTCAGGTACGCGACGATGTTATCGCTGACACCGGAATTGACCATGATCCGCGTCAGCTCGCTGGTCCCCAGGCCGCTCACGGCACCGCCGGCGTTCTGCTCATTGATGGCCTGAACGAGGCTGGATGTCTCCAAATTCGCAATGACTCCGGACGCCAGGATGACCGGAAGGAAAAAAATCGATCTGGCAATGGCTCTGCCGACAAACCTTTGGTTCAGCAGTACAGCCAAAAACAGGCTGAAGATCACAATGAGCGGCACGTTGATGACCATGTTTACGATCGAGGTCGTCAGCGTACGGTTAAAGCTCGTATTGACCGTAAGGGCTTCCACGTAATTGGAGATGCCGATAAAGCTGATGTTCATGCCGTTAGCATTGGCTTCGATGGAGCTGAAGCTGTACCTTAATGAGGAAATTAAGGGTATCAGAAAAAAGAGAAGGAATCCGATCAGCCACGGCAAAACGTAGATAAAGCCCCAAAGCGCCTTCTGTTCGGCGTACGTCCGCCGCTTCGCGCCGATTTTCATGATCGACTTCAAGATTGCACACCACCCGTCAAATAGCTCTCGGCTTTCACCGTTTGGCCGTCCACCGTCACATCCGTACGGTTATAGTTCACAATGACGTATACGCCGTTCCCGTACACGGTCTTGAATACGCCTTCGCCAAGCTTCTCATGGCCCGTGATCGGCTCATTCCGGACGTTCTTCAGCACATCGTTCACTTCACGGTACATTTCGGCGGCCTGGTCGATCCACTGCTTGTAATGGACGGCATACAACTCGTTATAATCCGTATCCTTTACTTTGTCATTCGGTTCATGGATCCATTCGAAGTACACGCCCGCTCCGTATTCGAGGCATCTCAGGATATACTGCCGTTCATCCGTATAGGTTGACAGGTTAAACGGGCTTCCCGTGTAGTCGACAGACCCCCGAATGACCATTTGATAGAATGGGATCTCTTCGTCCTCGATCTTGAATCGGCTGCCGGACATCGGCGCGTTCGTAATATCCGACAAGAATGGAAGCGCATAAGCGTTGCCGCCGTCTGCCATGACCTTCAAATTTTGCTGCGAGATGCTGCCCAGCGCCTGAACCGATAGTTTCTCGGACTGCGTGCGATCCAGTTGATTGTGCTTGCGGTAATCGCTGTTGAGCTGATCGGCGAGATCCCGGAGTGAAATGCCGCCTGTCTGATACCCCTTCAAGCCCTCCAGCACCGACTTGGTATAGGGAACAGTAAGCCGAGGTGATACAACATAAGAAGGCGGCTTATCCCGGTCCCTTCGATTGAGTGCCTGATCCAGCGGATAAAGAGCAGCAGGAACGCCTCTCAGCGTTCTCGCAGCATTCGCGTTCTCGTTGAATCCCTTTCCTGTATTCGCGGTCAAAACGGCTACATCAGGAAAGAAAGAAACCCCTTGATCCCTCGTGAACGACAGGAAGCTCTGCAATCCATTGCTGCCGCCGACCGCCTTGTCGACCGAAATGTGATCCGGAACCTCATGATCCATCCCGCCATTGAACCAGCCCGAAAGTTTCAGTTTGATGTTGGAGATGTCGCGGCTCTTCATCTGGTTGATAATATCCTCCGACTGTTCGAACGTCGTGAGGGGCTCAATGGTCCGGTAAGGAATGCCGGCGAAATGCTTTTCTTTGGCGATGCCGCCGACCAGCTGCAGGTAGAACGGCGTATCTGTCGTACCTGCGGTAGCCTCTTCTGGCTTAGGGAGACCTCCATGCTGCTCCAAATAACGCTGGTAGTAGCGGGCCAAGCCTTGGTAAGAAGCCTCCTCTTTGTTCAGGAATGCGTACCGGACCGTAAAATCCGTTTTCATAGCCTGTTCCTGGAACCTGGGGAGCGTACGCTCCTGGCCGTTCGCTTGCAGTGTCACTTCTCCTTTGTTCATGACATTGAAGCTGGGATATACATAGTTATAGCTGTTCAGCTTTCCGCTAATATCGGCATGGATGGCCGCAGCCGATGCGCCTTCCTCGATAATGCCGAGGATCGCGCCGCTTTCCCGGATGATGCCGAACACCGGCAGCCGGACGGCCTGCTCGGTCTTGGCATCCTCGGTCGTCTTCATCGTCAGGTCTTCCCCGTACACCGGCTGCTGGTAAGCGGGATACTGCTTCTTCCCGTTGTTGAAGTGGATGAGCGCACCGGATCCGTCCGGCACGAAGATCGCCCCCTTCTCCTTGGAACTGCCGGCGCCAAAAAAGCTGAGAAAGGAAATATTCCCGATCGGATATGCGCTCGGATATTGAATACCGGATGAAGGGATTTTGGCGACTAGGCTGCCGCCGTCCAGAGCATATTCGATCGATGCGAGGAATATCCGAGGTTCCGGCTTCTCCTGTGTAAAATGCAGCTCCTCCATGTCCTTCATGAGGTCCTCTTCCGTATATCCGGCATCGTCAAATGCCTTGAAGGCCCGATCGAGCTGCAGTCCATTTAAGGCGCTGTCGTTACGGACATACACCTTTTTATCCGGATCTTCTTTATAGGCGATTTTCAGAGCCCGCTGCCCCGTTTTGTCCAGCTTGCCCAGCATCGCCTCAATCCGCTCGCCGCTGAGCATCATCGGCAAATCGGCCGCTGACTTCACGGCCGTTCCGAACTGGTATGTGACCCTTACCCCGCTTGGGATCGGTTCGAATTTGATCTGCTTATGCGAGACGCTGTCCGTGAACGTATTGATGGAATTCACCTGGCCGAAATTGTTGTAATAATCGATCTTGAGCTGGGAAGAAAGGTTGGCTTTGTTCACCCCCGAGGCGAGCGGATCCTTGCCCTGCTCCGGCGGGTTGCTGTACCACGTCTCTCCGGTTTCCTTATTTAACACAGCAATAGCGCCCGTACTCTCATCCACGAACAGCCGCAGTCGTTCATTTTCGGCCACGCCTTTCATGCCGGCTGCGCGGGCGTCGGTGAAAGCCGCCTTCAAAGGCTGGCCCTTGGTGAATTGGGCTGCAGCCGGTGCATCCTTGGCCCCGGAGCGGGCGGCGTTCGAATCGGCACAGCCGGCCAGCGCGATCCCCGCGATCAGTACAGGGAGCCACAGGACGATTCTGGCTTTGCGCATGGTTTCTCCTCCTTTCTTTAGTTTCTCAGCATGATTTCCTGATAAATGACGTGAACGAACGAAATCATCTGCTGAATCAGTCCGAAAAACAGCAGGCATATAAAAGCCATAAATCCCATCGCCACGATCGTCAGCAGGATCGTCCCGATGGTCTTCGACGGCGAGTATTGATGCACGGTCATGTTGCCGACGAACAAAAGATACGCCGACCAGAGGAAGGCCGCGGTGCTGCAGAAGTTATAAAACGCCGTCTCCTGCAGCGATATGATATTGCTGAGCCAGATCCACGGGAAGTTGATGATCATCATCGGAACGAGGGCAAAACACGTCGACGTAAAAATTTCAACGAACTTCCCTTCGCCGTCCATGAGCGTCGTCAGCGACCAGTTGGCCACGCACCAGAACAAGACCGGAACAACGATGTACACTACTTCCATCAGGCTGTTCATATCATCCGGATTGGTGATTTTGACCAGGAAGCCGCTGTACTGGTTGCTAAGGACATTGGTGATGATCATCAAAAACAAAATGATCAAGGAAGCGATCAGCGTGTGCCGCTTGTTTCGTTCGTATTTCAGGTCCCAATAGGCGTTAAACGGATGCACGATGAGATAAAGCGGGTATTTTACGAGCTCACGATTCAATCGTAACACCTCCTTGTCTCCTCATCCGCTTCCGGAGCTTTTTGAAGAACAGGAGAGCAGCGGCAAGCACGATCAATCCGGTCATGACTGCCGGGAAATATTCCCTCATCACCTGCTTGCGGTAAAGCAGGTACGCCTTTGAATAATTGACTTGATCATAACTTTCCTTGAAGTACTGCATCGCCCCT
The DNA here is from genome assembly GCF_002224835.1 of Paenibacillus sp. SSG-1. Taxonomy (NCBI): domain Bacteria; kingdom Bacillati; phylum Bacillota; class Bacilli; order Caryophanales; family Paenibacillaceae; genus Paenibacillus; species Paenibacillus sp. SSG-1. Next base: position 874,938 of record NZ_MBRK01000001.1, on the reverse strand, counting down.
TTGTAGTCCCCTTTCCGAAGGAGGGCCTTGCCCACGCCGGAATAAGCAAATTCCAGGTTCGCATTCATATTGATCGCCTGTTGATAGAGATCAAACGCCTTTTCCTCATCGCCCCTGTAGTAGCTCCGGACCGCTTCGTTCAACATCCGGCCGTACGCTGTTGTCTGAAACACCGTTATCTCGCCGAATGCCTTATCCAGCACAAGAAAATCGTCCCCGACCCGTTCAATCGCCGCGGGGGTGTTAAATTGGCCCATTTGGTTGCCCAAGCCGCCGAATATGTACATCAGATGTCCATCCCCGCTGTAAGTGAAGATCCTGCCCCGCTTCGAGTCGAGGACCGAATACATTTCGCTGTTGGTGACATCGATATCGATGAGCCGTGAAGGGCCGACATCTTTTGAATACCGGATATCCCCCACCAGGCTGAGATATCCCGTCCGCCGGAGAATATCGTTGCCCTGAGCGTTCAGTTTTTTGATCGGGTTATTCGAGTAGTCACCGCTTGTTGCGTAAATGAAGCCTTCGTCATCCATATCCAGATTTGTGAATTCGGTAGGCGTGAACATCACCATTTGGCTCCGCTGCGCCTGCGTAGACATCCTTTTCCAGAACAGCTCCACCGGATCGACCGTCACCCGGTTGGCGCCGATGAACGAGGTGAACGCCCCGTCCGGATTGAATTCCATAAAACCGTCAAATACGCCGGTCGACATGACGTAGATCCGCTGCGCCGTGTCGACAACCACCCGGACCGGCTGAAAATCGAAATTGGCCTGCAGCAGGTCGGACTTCGGCGCTTCAAGCACCCCCGCCACCCTTAAGTTTGAATCCAGATGAACCACCCGTTTATTGCCCGTATCGGCGATAAAGAGCTCTTTCCGGTTGGTCACGAAAATCCCTTGCGGGTTATTGAACGTATCTTTCTTCCCCTTGTAGTCAAAGGAATCCACCACCTTAACCGGCTTAAAATGCTCGTCGAGGACGACGATGCGGTTGTTGCCGGAATCGAGCACGTAAATCTCTTTGTCGGCCGTTACGTGGATGTCGCTTGGGTTTTTGAAGGGGCCCACGCCAAGCTGCGCGCCGTTCAGCAAGGACGTGGCCTCATACGCGGCAGGAGCCGGCGTCGTGTCATTCCAGAAGGAATAGTTGTAGGAGCCGCTGCCTTCGGCGTGAGCCGCATTTACGCCTATACTCGTCCCCAGCAGGCAGCAGAGGGCAGCCGCCAGGAGGTACTTTTTCACATTCGGTATGCTCATTCGCATCGTGCTAGTCTCCCCTCTATTCTTTCATTCCGGAGGTCGCCATCGTCTGAAGGACGTTGCTCTGCGAAATGATAAAGAGTGTAATCGGCACGACCATCAGAATCAGCGCGACGGCAGCTCCCACGCCGGCCCGGGCAATCCCGCCCGCGGTGATTTGGCCTAAGGCGTAGTGAAGCGTCTTGAGGTTCTCACTGTAAATAAAATTGCCTCCGTCCGAGCCCCACAGCATCGGAAACTGCAAAATCATCAGCGTTAGCCAAGCAGGCTTCACATTGGGCATGACGATCGTCCAATAAATCCGGTATTCGTTCGCCCCGTCGATTTTGGCCGCTTCCAGCAGGGCATCCGGAATCTGCTCCATGAACTGCTTCATCAGGAATAAGCCTAGCGGGAACGCAAGCGACGGGACGATAATCGATGCGTGCGTATTGATCCAGCCGAGCCACGACATCACCATATAGTTGGGAATCGCCGTAACATGCCCGGAAAACATCAAGGACATGACGACGATCGAGAACAGGATCCTGGATCCGGGAAAACGGTATTTTGCCAGCGGATAGGCCGCGGCAGAAGACAGCAGGATATGGCCGACAGTCCCTACAATCGTAATGAAGAGCGTGTTCACGATATACCGGGACAGCGGAACCCAGGAATTTCCCATTAACGCCACCAGATCGTAAAAGTTGTCCATCGTCGGATTGTTCACGAAGAAACGCGGCGGAAACAGAAACAGTTCGTTCAGCGGTTTAAAAGCATTATTAACGGCGTAGATCAGCGGCAGCGCCATGAATGCGCCGAATACGGCCAGGAACGCGAACAGCATAAAGCTGACGGTAAAAGAGCGGTTCAGCCTTCTCGGCATGCGAAAGGCGGCCATCATTCTCGTCACCAAATCACTCCCCTACCTTTCTGAGCAATCGCTGTGTCAATTTGTTGGCACCGAGCATCATGGCGAACAGCACGGTCGCAATCGCGGACGCATACCCCATTTCAAAGCGGATCGTTCCGTAATCCATCAAGTGAGTGACGATCGTATGCCCCGCGTAGTTGACGCTGGGAAAACCGGCGAGCGCCACCGAGATATCGGCCACCGCAAACGAGCTGGTGATCTGCATAACCGCGCCGAACATCAGCTGCGGCCTCATGGACGGCAGCGTAATGAACCACAGCTCCTGCCAGCGGTTGCGGATGCCGTCGATCGCTCCGGCTTCAATCAGGGACTTGTCGATCGTCTGCAATCCCGCGATAAAAGCCAGGAAGCTGGTGCCCAGGCTGAGCCACAACTGGACGATCATGATGATCGGCAAAATGTACTTCTCGTTCGTCAGCCATTGAATCGGTTCCAGCATAAAGCCGAATTTAATTAAAAAGCCGTTCAAATAGCCGTATCTGTCGCCTGAAAAAATAATGAGCCAAATAAAGAAAACGTTGCCGGAAATCGACGGCGCATAGAAAACAAGCGTCATCAACGCGCGGACCTTCGGGGACAGCTCATTGATAATCCATGCAAACAGAAAGCAGGCAATGTAGCTGATCGGTCCGCAAATGACCGCAAACAGCAGCGTATTTTTCAAAGCGATCATAAAGACGTCATCATTCAAAAACAATCTGGAGTAGTTCTGCCACCCGACAAACCGGGGGAATTCCAGCATATTGAAATAAAAGAAGCTGAGAACGATCGAGAAAACGACCGGAACCACCGTAAAGGCAAAAAAGATCAGCATGTACGGACTCATCAGGATGTAATAATGCTTGTTTTTCTTCAGCTCTCTCCAGACGTTGGCCAGCCGCGACTGCTTTTTCGGCTGCACGAGGCTCGATACGGCGGACGGGCTGGTTGTTTCGGCTTGCATCCGATTCCCCCCTTACTGTTCAGGTAAATTGAATTCCTTCCGCTTGACCGCAATTTCGTCATTGATGTACAAGAGGTAATCCGACAAAGCCTCGCGGGGATTCTCGCTGGCGTTGACGACTTTGCGGAATGCGTTGTCCAGATGCCGGCCGGTAAAATAGCCACCCGGAACTTGAGGGATTCCCCGGACCCATTTCCATTGATTCTCCAGATTACGATAGTCTTTAACCGGCCAAGGCAGCTCCTCGAGCGCCTCGACGTTGGCTGTCGGATAACGGGCCGCCTCGCCCATCAGCCCTTCCATCTCGCGGCCGTATGCGATTTGGGTATCCTTATCCGTCCACCATTTCATGAACTCCCAAGCCGCCTCTTGATCCCGTGCGCCCTCGAGCATCATCACGCCGGTCGTGTGGCTTGCCACTTCATGATGGATCGTGCCGTTCTTCTCCGTGCCGGGCACCATGGTAAATTCCCATAACCCCTTGATTTCCGGCGCGAGGACGGTCAGCATGTTGTACGTCGTATAATCCGCGATGCCGATCGGCATTTCGCCGGTGCGGAACCGGTTCGGAAAGTCGGCAAGCAGCGGGAACTTGTAGCTCGTATAGAACTGCGTCCATTTCTTGAAGGCATCCATGGAGATTTCGGAATCCAGCGCGCTCTTTCTGCCGCCGTCCCGGTAGAATTCGCCGCCGTTCTGGTACAGCAGCATGGAGAACGTCGGGTTCGGCACCAGGCTCGCGTTGGCGGCCTCGATCGGCAGATAAAATTCCATGTTGTGCTTCTGCAAAACCGAAATCATGTTATAGATATCCTGCCACGTCTGGGGTGGCTCCAGGTTAAGCTCCTTCAGGATATCCTTGCGGTAAAAGAGCATCGGGAACGACTGCTGCTCCGGCAGCGCGTAGACGCCTCCGTCATATTCGTAAGGCACCAATCCGCTGTCGCGAAAGCGGGATGCGACTTCGTTATAATCGGCAAATTTCGACAAATCGGCGGCGGCTCCCCGCATGGCATAGTTCACGGGCACGTCTTCGCCGATCTGCATAGCCACATCCGGCCCTTCCCCGGCGAGTGTCGCGGGCAGAAGGATGTTGGCGGGTACGAGCTTCAGATTGACCGAAATGCCCGATTTCGGGGTAAACGAATCATCGATCAGGTTTTTCAACACCTGTGCCTGATCCCGTCCCGTCGTAATCCAAACGGTCGTCGACCGCTTCTGCTTGCCGGTATTGCCGATGCTGTCGTAATCCTCGGTATAAGAAGCGGTAAGCGCCCCGGCTTCATGCTTCACCACCTGCAGAAACGACGCATCCGCTCTCGGCAGCTTATGATCCGGGGAGGAAACGACCAGATAATCCAGCGTAAGCGGCTGTTCCCGGACGGTCAGAATCCAGGTACCCAGGCCGCCGACGTTGGTCTTGAAGGCCTCCAAACGGTTCGCAACCGTATCCGGCCGTTCGGCCATCTCTTGGAGCTGCTTGACCATCGTGTGCAAAATGGCCACCTTGTCGCTCTGTTCGCCTGTCGCTTGTTCCAGGTAATCGGCCACGCTCTGGATCGTTTCGGCTTGTTTGCGGAAAACCTCCGCCATTTCCGGGATCCGCTTCTCCAATTGGTAGTCCCGGTACGGATCGGGCGAATTGGATGTGATCATCAAAATTTTGCGGTACATTTCGTTCAGCTGCAGCACGCTCGACTCGATCGTCTGGATCAGCGGGGCCAGCTCGCCAAGGGAAACCGTCATGCGAATCCGGTGCTTGCCTTGGGTCAAATGAAACAGGTACGGCTCATCCTCTCCCAAGACGTACATGCTCCAGTCCCTGCTGAATTCAAAAGGGATCCGCTTCATCTCCTTGAACGGAACCTTTCCGTCAATCGTCAGGCTTCTCGTGGCGAAGACGCCGCGCAGCTGATCCTGCTTCTCTTTTAAAGCGATCTGGTACAAGCCGTCCTCCGGCGCTTCGAATTCCCACTCGATCCATTGTCCGGGCAGCTTCCAGTTCAGCCCTCCGATCGTGTTGATCCGAATTTTGGACACATCGTATGGAATAACCGTCGGGCTCGATCTGTCAGAAACCGGATACAAGGTCGGAGAGGACTTATACACCGCATCCTCTGCCTGAATCAGGGTGTATTGGTCTTTGACCGGCTGCAGCCCTTCGGTTGAATAATCGCTCTTGATTTCTTCGTACGTCTTTAATGCTTCTTCCTGGTACAGCTCGATATAATCGATGGCCATAGGCTCACGCAATGCCGTCAAGGTCACGCTTTGGTTGCCTTTGTCAAAATAGAACAAATAGGGTTCGTCATAATAACCGCTGCGGTCGGTGACGGATTCGACCTGCCAGATCGGCTTCTCTACCTGACTCGGACGCAGCTCGTTCCCTCTGTCATCGCGACCGATCTTGTCGTCCCGGTTGCCCCAGACCCGGTCAAACGTAACCAGGTCGGCGCCCTTAAAGGGCAGCTGTTGATTGATTGTCAATCCGCGTTCGATCGCGGAACTTTTGCCTTCAACCGGCAAATACCGGATTCGGATGTTGTACAGGCCCGCCTGTTCGATGGGCACGTTCCAGCTGATGGAACCCGACTCCGGCGTGAGGACGGCGGTTTCCCCTGACGGATGGACGACCTCGAATCCCGGCCCGTCGGTTTGGGTAAAGCTCTCGCCCTCGATCCGGATAACCTGATCCGGGCGCTTAGCAGCCGAATGGGCTTTCACATATGCATCGTAGCCGCCGTCATCCCCGCCCGATCCCGTAACAGCCGCAAAATCGGCCATGGCTTGAACGCTCCGCACTTCGGATGAACCGGAAGGGTAGAATGCCCAAATGGACACCAGTATGGCAAGGACGAGCAGGACAGCGACGTAGCTCTTCTTTCGGTTGTTCACGCTTCTCCCTCCTGAAGCAAGAGACATGTCATGTCAATAACAGTCCCCGTTAGAAAAAATTTCTAATAGGGACTGCTGCTTCAACATGTGAAATTATTTCGATCCGTATACCTCATCAATGGCTGCCTGGAACGGCGCTTTGTACTTTTCCACCACCGTAGACACCGAGGTTCCGCTGGTGATTTCGCCGAGGAAATCGTAGAACTTCAGGTTCGGGAATGTGAAGTGGTCGAGGACAATCAAATTGGCGGCAACTTCCTTCGCATTGTTAATGTCGTTTTCGTCCGTGAACGAGGTTTCATAGTAGGCCTGGTCCGGATAGTCATACATCGAATCGATGTCGTTGATTTTCTCCCAAATATAGAGCAGCTTATCCGGATCCTTCACAGCCTTAGGGATGAACAAAGATTGATAGAGGCCTTCGTAAGAGTGGTACGAGCTTGCACTAGGCCCTTTAGGGAATGGCACAAATCCGATATCCGCGTCAGGCATATCCTTCTTGAAACCGCTAAGTTCGTAGAGCGCTCCCGTGTACATCAACGTGTTGCCTTGGCGGAAAAATTGGCCCGGCTCCGTCCAGTCGCCGCCTTCCGTTGGTCTGGCCACTTTTTCGGTCGCAATCTTGGAAATAAAATTAAGCGCTTCGGTCGTTTTCGGATCTTCCAGGTTTTGCTTGTTGTCCTTCGTCAAGCTCGTTTCGTTGGAAGCGAGCGCAAATTCGAGCGGCGCCGGGTTAGCGAGCCCCCAGGAATCAAGCTTGCCGTCATTGTTCGTATCCTTGTTGGCTTCTTTGGCTACTTGCAAAAACGTATCCCAATTCCAGCTGTCTTCGTTGACATAATCTTGAAGCGACTTCAAGCCAAGCTTGCTCATGAGCGTCCGGTTGTAAAAAATACCCATGACATTGTTGCCCTGCCCTTCTGAGAATCCGTAACCCCTTCCGTTATATTGCATGTATTGATTGGTTACACTTTGGTTAAAGGCTACCGGATTTTTCGTATACTCATCGACGGGCCACAACAAGTCCTGTTTCACAAGTGCCGGAATCGTGTAGGTTTTGCCCAATCTGACGATGTCGCCAAGCGGTTCGCCGGCCAACAGGGAAGCCGTCACTTTTTGCTGGTATTCGCCGTAATCGATCGCGACGTATTCGATTTTGAAGTTATGCTTCTTCTCCAACTCCTCCAGATTTTTTTTGCGCTGGATGTTATCCGGGTTATCCTCCGGAATCGTCATATCCCACCACGATACGACCTTGATCGTTCTTCCGCCCATGTCGAAATCCATGTCAGGCGTCTTGTACGTTTGCTCCGCATCCTTCTCTTCCGCACCTTTATTGTCGGTGTTGGTTGCCGCAGTCTCGGTACTTGACTCCGTACTCGTCTCCGCCGTACCGGCGCTTGACCCGCTTTTAGAGCCGCCGCTGCTGCACGCCGAAAGCACAAGTAACAGTGTGCAGAGCAGCAGCATCATTTTTCCCATACGCATTCCTCTAATCCCCCCGTTAAAGTGGTTTGCATCCCAATTACATTCAAAGTGTAGCGCTTACATTGAAAGGGCAACAACCTGTGGTAAGTTAGATATTCTACCCGTCAAAATATAGGTTGCTTGTAACCCCTTACATTACAAATGGCCAATAAGTAAACAACGGATAGCAAAATAAAGAAAAGCACATTGTTTGGGTATCGGGTTCTTTTTCATAATGAGAGATAAGCAGCTTCACCGGAGCCAATGATTGACGAAAAAGAAACAGGGGGGAATATCGTGTATAAGGTGCTGCTTGTTGATCCCGATCATCATGCGAAGGAATGGATAAAGCGTATGCTGGACAGACACCAAGCGGAATTTGAATTGGAGTGCCATGCCGCTGCAGCTGCCGAGGCGATGTCGATGCTATCCGCCCAGGATCATCAGCTGGTGCTGATCAGCATGAGAGCCTCGGAGGAAGAAGGACTTCAGCTCTGCGGCCGTATCCGGGAGAAAAGCCGTGTCCCGATCGTTCTGATCGGCGGGCGCAATGAGTTTCAGCTTGCCCGGAAGGCATTGTATTATCAGGTGAACGACTACCTGCCCGACCCCGTATCACCGGAGGAATTCGCGGCTAGCCTGCAGACCGTGAAGCGGGAGATGGACGAAGCGCCGTATTCCGGACATCAACCGGTCCCATGGGCAGGAAGCGTTCAGGAAGCTGCCTCCGCCATCTCTTCGGCCGGCATCATCGACAAGGTGAAGGCGTATGTGGAAGAGGCCCTGCATCAGAACATCACGCTGAAGGAAATCTCCCATATTTTTCACTTCAACTATTCTTACCTCGGCCAGAAATTTAAAGTTGAAGAGAAGATGACCTTCAAGGAATATCTGCTTCAGCAGCGCATGGAGAAGGCAAAATTCCTGCTGGAGAATACCGACATGAAGGTGTATGAAATTGCTAATGAAGTCGGCTATACCGAGATGGACTGGTTCTATAAGAAGTTCAAAACGTATACCGGTGTAAGCGCTAACAAATATAGAAAGACCCTGATCATAACGGCGTGATTTAAGCACACTTCGGCATACATGGCGCACATTCGATGAAGCCTGATCACCTGATCCCTTAAACCAAAGGCCGCTTCCCGGCTGTTTATCCGGGAGCGGCCTTTATTCGTTCCCCCACTCGCTGGGGTTATTCCAATGTTAACAGTCCGATGTTAGACAGGTTTTGCCACGTTCTGTCCGATGTATCATTCCAGATCGCCACGCTGTCGCGAACCCCGTCGTCGTTCCCGTCATTATTGACCTGTACGTCAAACCCGATGAGGCTGCCCGCCTTTGGAGGCGTTCCGACCCAATCGACAGCGGCCTCAATGATGTAGCCGGTCGGGGTCCGCTTCGCGGCGGATGTCAAATTGGCGCCGAGCGATCCGGGGCTGACCGACGGCTCGTTATCGAAGTTGACACGATACTGCCCGTCGTCGCTGTCATAAGAAGCGGCTCTTGCGTTGTTCTGATCGATGAAGATTTCGACCGAATCCTGCTCCCACGCATTGGCGCTCCGCTTGGTCACCAGAGAGTCGGTCACCTCGGCCAGCACGTACAGACGGTGATCGTCCCAGAGCGTCCGGACCTTTGCCGTTGAACCCGAAGTTCCGCTGACCCAGCGGTCGGTTACGATCTGCTCGGCCTTGTTCCAAATGTCATCGATGTCTCCGTCGATGACCGCCGTTCCTTTTACAGCCTTGGCGGTTCGCGGACCTTCCACCATCGTCAATACGCCAAACCCGGACGTATCCGAATCCTGCCTGTGATGAATATCGTTCCAGGACGCCAGCTCTTCCGCTGCACCGGACCGGTCGCGAATACGGACGTCAAAGCCGATTTCCTTTCCGGTGTGCGCACCGTCGACCGGGATCGAGGCTTCGATCCGGTATCCCTTCTCTGTTTTCACCACGTTATACTCGGCCGGTTTATGCGGATTGGCGCCGCTGCGCCGAAACGTATACTTTTTGTCGTCCGCTTCATAAGCATTCGTTTTGCCGTTATTGCCGTCAATGTACACTTCGACGGAGTCATTGCCGTTCACCGTGGCATCATCGACATCAACCCATATATACAGATGTCCCGCATCCCACAGCGTCTTATAAGTCGCTGCCGCTTTGCCGCCTGTCTGGATCGGTACCGCCTGCGCCACATTCCATACCGCCTCCGCCTGGCCGTCAATCTTCGCGCTGGCCTCCAGGGCTTTCGTGCGCTTCGTTTCAACCGGAACCTTCGCCGGATCGACGAGCGCCCAGTATGCGTATTTGGCTTGCAGCCTTTCATCGAACAGCAGCGGCCAATTGTTGCGAACGACCGGGAACGTGCGCAGCCAGGTGTTCAGGTCATCCTTGCCCCAGAATATGACGGCGCTGAGCTGATCCGAATGCTTCCTGAATACGTCGAAGATCTCCCTGTAGCGGTTGGCCTGCTTGATTTGCAGCTCGGTTGGGAACGTCTCATAAGCCTCCGTGTCATTCGTATAGATGCTCATGTCCAGTTCGGTGATTTGCTGATCGATGTCAAGATCCCGGAACGCCTGAATCATATCATCCAATTCCTGCACCCGGGGATATTCGATCCCGATATGCGTCTGGTGACCGACGCCGTCAACCGGAATCCCCTTGGCCTTCAAACGCTTAATGAGATCATGCAGAAACTGCCGTTTCACGGGATCATTCGTGTTGTAATCGTTGATGAACAGCTTGGCGTCCGGATCGGCCTCATGTGCATAAATGAACGCCTTTTCAATGAATTCCTCGCCTGCAATTTGATACCATAAGCTGTTGCGGAGGCCCCCCGGTTTCTGATCGCCGGGCTCAATAACCTCGTTTACAACGTCCCAAGCGTAAATTTTTCCCTTGTACCGACCGACGACGGTATCGATATGTTTTTTCATCCGCGCATATAGAAGCTCCTTGCTGGCGAGGTTGCCGTCGCTGTCATAAAACACCCATTTCGGCGTCTGGGAATGCCAGATGAGCGTGTGGCCCCGCATGGCGATCCCGTTATCCATGGCAAAGTTTACAATTTTATCGGCTGCCGTAAAATTGAATTGACCCTCCGTGGGCTCGGTGGCGTCCCATTTCAGCTCGTTGCCGGCCGTCAGACTGTTGAAATGCTTCCGGACCAGCTCCGCATCAGGGCTGGTTGGATTCTGGATTTCATTGACCAACACCGCCGTCCCCAGCTTGAATTGGCCGGCAAACACGTCCTTCAGGCTCGGAATGTCCTTCTGAATCTCGATCGGAACCGGATCGGGAGCGCGCTCAATCACAACATCGTCCACGTAAAAATCAAGCGTCGGATAATCGAAGGATTCGATATAAACGGCTAGGCTTTCAATTGGATGTTGCAAGGTATATTCTCCGCTGAGCTTGACCCATCCGCTGTCGCTCGCCTGGACCGATTTGACGAGTTCATAGGCATTGGCGCCATCCGTCGTGCGTTGCACCACAATCGATACCGGCGAGCTTGCCGTTCCGGCAGGCAGCTTGACCCAAGCCGATAAGTGGTATGTCTTTCCCGTTTCCATGATTGGCGTCACGTCGAGCTGCGGGCCGTTCCAGCCCTGGGTTCTACCGGTGACCTGCAACCCGTAAGATCCCGTATGGGCTGCATTCGGGGAAACCGTCAGGACTTCGCTGCCGCCCCGCCCGTACCAGCCTTGAAGCGTCCCGTCCTCAAAATCTTTTGAGATGCTTACCGGAACGCCTGCTGCCGCATCGCTCGTTCCGGCTGTTCCCATGCGGCCTTCAGATAGCAGGCCGGCCGGCTCCTGCTCAGCACTGGCCAGACCCGGGCGTGTGCCGAGCGATAAAGGGGTCAGTACGAGAACAAGCGCGAGCATCAGCAGAATAGAACGTTTGATTCGATGCTTTTTCATGAATCCACCTCTCCTCATGTCATCTATTCCATTAAAACGCCGCTTAACGGCGTTCCATGGCCATGTTATGGATCACTTCATTCCATAAATAAAACCAGGTTAAGTTCAGACCGTCTGCCTTTCGTTTGCCGGGTACAGAACGATACGCCCGTCTTCAAGCTCGACACGCACCTTGTTGCTGTCCTTGAAGCTCCCCGTGTCGAGGTAACCGGCAGGAATTTGCAGCCGTCCCGCCTTGTCGAGCACTGCATACTCGATATGGCTCTCGGCTTCCCGCCGGGCGGTGTCGGCGTCCATTTGCGTCAGCACATCGGAATAAGAGATCCTGCGGATCATCTCGGCCGACGTCTTGCCGTCGCGGATCTGAACAACCCGGTCGACCTTGCGGGCCAGCTCCGGATCATGAGTCACGATCACAATCGTAATCCCGATCGACCGATTCAACGTCCGGAACAAATCGAGAACCTGATTCGACGTGCCCGTATCGAGTGATCCGGTTGGCTCATCGGCCAGCAGCAGCCGCGGTTCGTTCGCCAGCGCGATGGCGATAGCCACCCGCTGCTGCTCACCGCCGGACAATTCGCTGAGCTTGTTCTTCACCCTGTGGCTCAGGCCGACCGCTTCCAGGAGCTCGAGCGCGCGGGCACGGCGTCTTCGGCCCCGCAGGAGAATCGGCAGTTCGACATTTTCGATCGCGGTCAAATAGGGAATCAGGTTGCGCGCGTTATTTTGCCAGACGAACCCGACCGACTCCCGTTTATATTGCACCAGGTCGCGCTCGCTGAACGCGAGCAGGTCCTTGCCGTCTACGAACAGCTTGCCGGCCGAAGGTTTGTCGAGGCCGCCCAGCATGTTGAGCAGCGTCGATTTGCCGCTGCCGGAATTGCCGATGATCGCCATGAATTCACCGTTCTCCACCTGAAGGTCCAGGCCCTGAAGGGCGACGACTTCCAAATCCGCCGTTTTATAGATTTTGACGAGCCCTTCGCATTGAATCATGCTCTATTCCTCCCCGAGCTTCAGCGCCTGTGCGATGCGGATTCGTGTCAGCCGGTACCCCAGAATGAGCAGGCCGACCGCCAGCGTGAATCCGATAATGCCGTACAGCTGCAAATAATCGCTGAGCTGATATGTAATCGTGAATGGAGGGACTTGTTCTTTGGACGCAAACGACATTTCAAACAGGGGCACGAATTTCATGCTCGTGACGTTGCCGATGAACACGCCGATGAGGACCGCGGCCCCCGACGTGAGCAGCTGTTCGCTGACGAGCATGCCGATCATTTGCGGGAAAGAGATGCCCATGGCCCGCAGAACCCCGTATTGAAGCGTCCGGCCGGACAAGGTCAGCACCCAGAACAGCAGGAAACCGATGAAGCTGACCAGCATCGAAATGGAAAAACCGAGCGTCATCACGCCGTTCATCGCCAAACGGAACGGATCATTTCTGGACTGGACCAACTCCTGCGTCGCGTCCCGCAGGCTCGTCACCTGCAGCTTCTTCGCCTGCAGCTCCCTGTAGATTTGTTCGCTGTTCGTGCCGTCCGCCAGCTTCAGCCACACCTCATACGGCTCGACGGCCAGCCTGTTCTGAATCGTGCCCAGATGTCCGACAACGAGATGCGGCTGCTCGGGTTTTCCGCTTCCCTGATCGGATGGCAGCGGGCTCCAGCTGGGCCAATAATCGATGATGCCATACACCGTGAACGTCGCCCCGTCCAAGCTGTCCCAGTAAACCCGGATCGGATCGCCGGGCTTCAGTTTGGCATCCTCTGCGAGCGACCGCGAAATGAGCACGGCCTCCGGATTCGGGGCGATCAGATTCAGGTAGCTGTTGATCGGATACTGCAGCAGCCCCTCCTTCATCCAGGCGGTACTGCCGAAATCCTTCGTGTCGATGCCAAAGAGAGCCGTTTTGCCGGACTTTTCATTACCGACGGCACTGAATCTGGCCTCCTGCTTCTTGAACACCTTTGCTGTCGCTTGCACGCCGTCAAGCTCCTCAAAGGGCTCGAAGGGCGGCTCCGTATACTGAACCCGTTTCTGCACCGTTGTCGTTGCCTGCTCAGACTGAGGCTGCCCTCCCGCCCCGGGGGATACAGGTGGAGGCGCATCGCTTTCCCACTTTGTCGTCAGCGCAATGTCCGTGCCGACGGCATACCGAACCTTGCTGTCCATGTTGTCGTTGATCGTCCTGGCCGCGTTCGCACTGAACAGGCCCGTCGCCACCGTCATGATCAGGAACACCTGAATAGTCAAATACTGCCCGGACGAGCGGCTGATCTGAACGAGCGTATGATACAGCGCAGGCGGCCATCCGTTTCGGCCCAGCCAATAAACGAGCCGGACGAACCAGGGGTATACCCGCAGCACCAGCAGGCCGCCTCCAAGCGCGAAAAGAGCCGGGGTCAGGAACAGGAGCGGATCAACCTGCAGGTCGGCAGATCCCAGCGCAAGCCTCCGCAGATCCTCCTGGCGCTGGTTGAAATTGTACAGCAGGTAAGCTGCCAGGCAGATAAGAACAAGATCCAAACCTGTCCTGTGCCAGATCGACAGCCGGGTGAGGCGCGCCGTCTGCTGCTTGTGGCTTACGATGCTGACCCGCGTTGCGAGGAAGGCCGGAATGAGGATCAGGATGATCGCTCCCGCCACAGCGGCTGCAGCCACTTGATAGGCGCTACTCGTCATGCTGACCTTCAGCGCGGAGCGCTGCACGAACTCCAGAAACCCATTGGAGGCGCCAAGCAGTTTGGTAAACCATACGCCGAGAAACGGCCCGGCCGCCAGCGCGCTCAGCCCGAGCAGCAGGCTCTCCAGCAGGTAGGCAGCCATGATCTGCAGCCGGCTTGCTCCCCGGCTGCGGAGCACGGAAATTTCCGTTTTTTGCCGGTCAATGATCAGATTGGCGGTCATATATAAATAGAATGCCAGCATCAGCATGACAGGGGTATACAGCGAAAGCGTCACCGTATCGAGCTTCTCCTGTTTGCCCTGGTACGATGCGATGGTCGGGCTCGCCGGAATTTTGATTTCGGCTACCCCAAGCTTGCCTTTGAAATAACGCCGGACCTCCCGGTCCGCCTGGGTGAACGCATCGACCTTGCCCAGCGACAGCTGTTCGTAATTGAGCGCGAGCCGCCATTCCATGTTGGAGACCCTGGCTTTGCCGCCTTGCGTAAATTCTCGCTCGAACTGCTGGAAGGGGATCAGGAATCCGTCCTCGTTCTCCGTGGTCAGAAACGGCAAATACCGGTCCGCCTCCGGATTCGTCTCTACGATGCCGACCGGGATGACCCGAAAGCGGGTACTTCCGCCATCCTGCGGCTCTACGGTCAGTTCTTCACCAAGCTTCCGCTTGGTCGCCAGCTGAAACTTCTGCGTGACCAGCGCCTCGATGATCCCGTCCGAACGATCCGCAGGCATCCGCCCCTCGATCAGCCGGACCCGCTTCTCCAGATCAGACAGCGACATAAAGCTTCCTAACGTCTTTTGCGATTGCTTCTCTTGAGCCGAAGCATCGGCGCCGTATACCTTCATCTTCGGCGTGAACCGCTGCTGATAGAACGACAGTGCTTCCAGCCCCATGCGCTCCGGAATCGTCTTCACGAACCGGTCGGCGCTTCCGATGGCTTCCTTCGTCTTTGCGTCCATGGATGATGCCGAGACCGTCGTGCTTATTCGGAGAAAGCCCGGATACACGCCGTTCCCGGTCTGCACGGACTGCAGCTCCTTCAGTAATGTCCGCTGCAAAATGGCCTGCGAGTAGAGCGGCATGGAGCTGAACAGGGCCACACATACGGTAAGGCCGATCCACAAATTCAGCTGCAGCCATTTGTTGTTGGCCATCTTGCGCAGGATCATCGTCCACAAAGCCAATACATACACCCCATCCCTAAATGCCCGGTCGGCCCGGGCCATAGCTCATCGGTTAATTGTTCAGAATGACCTTCTGGCCTTCCTCAAGTCCTTTGACAATCTCGACTTCCGTCGGCGTCGTCAATCCGATCTCGATGTCAACCTCCTTGCGGCGTTCTCCTTCGGCGATTTGAACATAGGAACGCCCCATATAGGAGCGGATTGCCGAGCGGGGTACAATGATGGCGTTATCCCGCTTCTGAAGCTCGATCGTCAGCTCGGCGCTGTCGCCGACCTTGACGTCTCCCGGAGCATTGTCCATGCTCATGAAGATCGTAACCCCGTTCTTCTCGGCCTTCGAACTGTCGGCGGCTGCCGGCAAATCCGAAGGGGCTTGAAGGACCTTTCCCTTATAGTCCTTGCCTTTATACTTGAGACTCACAGGCATGCCGGCTTTGACCGGGTTCAGATCCTTGCTGTCCGCTGCAACATAAGTCAGCTGCACTTTGGACGGGTCGGAGACCGTGACGATCGCTTGATAAGCGTTCACGTTGTCTCCCGCATTCAGCTTCTCGACAAACGTCACCGTTCCCGAGACGGGAGCGTACAAGCGTGATTGGCCAAGCTTGGCCTTCATCTCCTGCAGCGACATCCGCTCGCGCTCCAGGTCGATTTCCTTGAGCCGCAGGTCTACGGCGCCTGCACCGGCATCGCGTGCCTGTTTGTACAGCAGCTGTGCGCGCTCTACATTCAGCTGCTGCAGACGCACCTGAAAATCGAGGTCGCCCGTCTCCAGCTCGGCCAGCAAATCGCCCGCCTTCACCTCCTGGCCCACCGTCACCGGAATCGATTTGAGCCTTCCGCCCATCTCCTTGAAGGACAGCGCTTCGGATTGGGCCGACACAAAATAAGCCGTCCCCTTCAGGAAGGTCTGAATCTTCCCGCGGCTGGCCTGCACAAGGTTAAACTGTTCTTTGGCCGGCTCGACCAAGGGCGGCTGCAGTGTTTCCGGTTCGACCGGAAGGAGCGAACAGCCCGAGAGCAGCATCAGCGCCGTCAGAAGCGCGGCTATTCGCCGCAGACGCCGGTCTATTCTAGATAAGGGGAGATTCGTTCGTTGTCTGCGATACAATATTTCCATCCTCCAATGCGATAACGTGATCGACAAGCTCCATCATCCCGGGGTCATGCGTCGTGAGAACGACCGTCATCCCCGATTCTTTCACCAGCTCGCGAAAAATGCGGACGACCTGCAGCCCCATCCGGCTGTCCAGTTCGGCGGTCGGCTCATCCGCAATCAACAGCTCAGGCTGGTGCACGATTGCGCGGGCAATGGCTACGCGCTGCTGCTCGCCGCCCGACAGTTCGGACGGCCGATGCTTCATCCGCTCCTGCATGCCGACGCGGTCAAGCGCATGCTCCACCACCTCCCGGTTACCCTTCAGTCCCGCGATACGCAGCCCGAATTCAACATTTTCGTAAGCCGACATCAGCGGAATCAAGCCATACGACTGGAACACGAGGCCGATCTCCTTGCGCCGGATCTGGCTGCGTTCGGAGCCGGATAAACCGGTGATTTCCCTCCCTTTGAAATACACCTGTCCCTCCGTCGGATCGTCTAATGCGCTGAGAATGTTCAATAGTGTGGTCTTTCCGGAACCCGAGCGCCCTCTCAGAGCCACGATCGTTCCAGGCGGAATGTTCAGATGGATATTTTCCAAAGCGGTAACGGCGGTATTCCCCCTGCCAAAAATCCGTGTGATCCCGCTTGCCTGCAGAATCGGTCCGCCGCCCGTAACCTTCGTCTCCGTTTCCTTACCGGTCATTGCACTCGCCCCTTTGTTCTGACCCGATTCGCCTTCACCAACCTCATTGTAGCGCTTCCATTCAGGGGGAAGTACCCGCCAGTTCCCGTTCGTTTACCTGAGAAAATGTAGATATGTGCAGGCTGCAAGTTCTGCGGCTGCGTGTATTTGCAATAAGAAAAACGACTATCGACGTACTCTCAAAGGAGACAGACCGCGTTTAGATGTTGTTTTTCTTGCGATATCAGGAAGGTCTCGCTTCGAATTTTATACTTTCTGATATCTTAAAAAATGCCGCCCGATGAAACGGACGGCATTTCTTACAACGACCTTACTCTCACATATTCATTACCGACGCATTATCGAAATTGCCAATAGTCGATCTGGAACAGCTCGATATCCGGCTTCCCTTTGAAGATCAGGAACAAATCATGCACGCCCTCAGCACCGCTGACGGGCGCCGCCATTTCGCTCCACTGTCCGCCGGTCGAAGACACTTGAAGCGTACCGATCGATTTGCCTTCAGGGCTGTCCAGGCGGAGTTCGATGACTCCCCCATCATTCGCGCACGATACAGACGCTGAAAACGCTGAGGCCCCGGCGCCGAAATCAACGCCGGACACGGCGGTCCAGTCCCCATGATGAATGTCCGTTAAAACCATGAGGTCCTCGCCCTGTTCCCGTCCATCCGTCTGAAGCTTACGCACATTCACGCCTGCGCACCAAGCGATCGTCTCCGCTCCAACGCGGTCATATGGATTCAGCGGCTTGATCTGCTCAACGCCGGCCATGTCCGCTTCAATGGATTGGATCGCACCATCTTCGTCCAAGATCACCCGGTTAAGGTGGGTCGACCGATACCCCTTCACCACGCCCATGGCCTTCGACAAGGTCTGGGCGTGATAAGCGATATACCAATCCCCATGAAACTGGAACATGGCATGGTGGTTGTTGCCGCTGACACCGAAAAAATGGCCGGGATTTTTAAGGATCGTCCCCTGGTACGTCCATGGCCCCATTGGGCCGGTGCTGGTCATATAGGCAATCTCCCCTGCCGGAGGACTTCCCTCCGGGCGAACGCCATTGTAGAAGTTGGAGCAATACGAATAGTAATATTGGCCGCCTGCCTTATGAATGCCGGCATCCTCGAACATAAACGGAGCCGGGATCGGCTCGGCTTCGCCGATCACGCTGATCATATCGTCACCCAGCCGCATCATCCGAGCGGTCCCGGGATTCTCATCCTGGCCTTCCGGAACGCCCCCGCCAAAGTAAATATAGCCTTTGCCGTCATCGTCCACCAGCACGGCCGGATCGAAGAGCCATACGACGCCTGGAACGCCCGGCGTGTCCCTTGCGATAAGCGGCCTGCCGATCGGATCGATCCATGGGCCGGTCGGACTGTCGCTCGTCAGCACACCGATGCCGCTGGCGTTGTTGGCAAAGTACAGGAAGAAGCGGTCTTTGCCGTCTATTCTTTTGTGAGCTGCCGCAGGGGCCCAGGATTGCGTCGCCCATTTGGCTGCTCCATCCGGACCTGCCACCTGAATGGCGCCATGGTCCGTCCAGTTCGCCAGATCATCCGAGGAAATTACCGATATGCGGTTGATGGAGCTATAGCTGTTTTCCTTGACCGCTCCTTGCTCGTCATACTCTAATACATCATCTGTATTGTAGAGGTATACGCGCCCGTCGAACACCAGTACATAGGGGTCTGCTCCAAATTTATGGGCGACAAGCGGATTTCCGTTTCGCGGCAGCTTGCCGATCGGTGCATGAACGAGTTCATTCATTTTTGTGTCAACTCCCGTATTCAGCATTTTTTGTATAACCAAACTCTCTTAAAAAGAGTAAGGCTTGCGTTCAGCGGTAACAACCTGTCTGATCCGTCCGGATCACCCGCCAAACTCTAGTTTCCAGAGGTTCAATTCAAAGAAAGTGTATCCCGGTATTCCTGTGGCGTGAGCCCCGCTGCTTTTTTGAAAAAACGGGTGAACGAATGGGCCGCCTCGTAACCGACGGATAATCCCACCTCGCGCACTTTCAAATCGTTGTCCCGCAGCATCTCCTTGGCTTTCTTCACCCGGCACTTGTCGATAAAATCGGATAAGTTGATTCCTTTCTCCTGCTTGAAGAACCGCGACAAATACGAGGGATTGAAATAATGGATTTCCGCTAGGCGCACCAGGGACAAATCCTCACTTAAGTGCTCTTCGATGTACTGGCAGATCCGGTCGACAATCAGCGAGGCCCTGTCCCTCTCCTGCGTTTGTTTGCTTAGGAAAATGGATTCCGCGACGCGTTTCAAATAACCGAAGGCCTCCTCCATTGAGGGATGATCGTTCAGCCGCAGCAATTTTCCGGTATCGCCGATATGCCCGTGCATTCCCATACGGCCAATGCTGGAATGCAGCATCAGCGCAATCGTATAATACGTCTCGATCGTTAACTGAACCTTACAGCTCATCTTCAGTGCACTGGCCGTTACCTCCTCAAGCGCTTGGATAAATTCATCGTGTCTCCCCGACTCCAGATAAGCCCTCAGCACCTCCGCTGTCTGACTGTCCGCAAAGCTCGCTTTGCAGTCCATTCCATCGAGCGGCTCGAAGCCGTCGCGTACAATGATGGCTCCCCCGCTGCCGCTCCTTAACTGCTGCAGCTCCCGCAGCCTTTCGTATTGGCGCGTCAAGCTTTCCCACCTGCATGCTTCGCTGCTCAGCGCCAATCCGATGCTCAATCCAAGAAAACCAATGCAGGATTCCTGAACCAGCTCCAAGGTCCCCTCCACGAATCGGATGAAATGGCTGTCGGTCCCGCCCTCGGCCAGTTCAGACGGTTGCAGAAACCAAAAGGCGTCGCCATGCTTGTCGGTGATCCCCATACTCCGGGCCCTGCCCGAAAAATAGGTATCCCATATCCTTCTGACGGACGACAGGATTTCGCCTCTTTCCGTATACGTCCTGCCCTCCGGATACGAGATGCGGCCAAGGACCAGCACGACAGGCTGGGCGGGATCGAGGCCGATGCCCAGCTTGCTGAATTCGCGAGCCAGCATGTCTGTATCCTCATCCAATACACGGCTGTTCTGGAGAAGGTGCCTCATATAGTCACCCTGCGCCATGAATTGGAACGCCAACAGCTGCTCGCGGGACTGTTCCAGCAGCAGACTGTCGTGATGCGCGCGTTCGATATCGTCCAAGACATCCTGCACGGTGTCGGTCACTTTGGCGTACCCTTCCGTCTTCAGCACATAACGGGCATTGGTCATTTGGATCGCGCGGTACGCATATTCGAATTCACTGTGGCCGGTCAAGAATACGACTCTGCATCTGGGCCAGTACTTCCGGATTTCCTCGGATAATTCCAGCCCGCTCATGCCGGGCATGGCTATATCGGTCAAGACGATGTCGATTCTCGTGCGCGACATCCAATCCAGCGCTTCCTTGGCGGAATAGGCTTTGCATACATCGAGCCGCTCCGGCTGATAGCGGTTGAACACTTCATATAGTCCGTCCGTAATGATATCTTCATCGTCAACGATTAGCAGTCTGTACATCCCCGTTCTCCTCCCTGATCTTGATACGAATGGCGGCCTGAAGCCCGCCCAAACTGCTTCTGGACAAGAACAGTCCGCTGCCTTCGCCGTACGTAAGCAGGATCCGCCGATGGATGTTGATTATCCCGGTCATTTCGTGGGATTCAGCAGGACCTGTTACCCGATGATGGAGGGCTTCGAGCCCGGCATCGTCGATGCTGTTCCCGTTATCCTCCACCTTGATGACGCATTCGGAGCCGGTTCGCTCAAACGTAACGCGGAGAAACCCTTCGTTCGGCATGCTCTCCAGACTGTGCTCATAGGCGTTCTCGATCAACGGTTGGACGATCAACCTCGGCACCTTGATGCGCTGCATGTCCACAGGCAATTCGTCGAACTGGACACGGATGCGCCGGGAGAAGCGGAGCTGCTGGATTTCCGTGTACATTCTCGCATGTTTGATTTCTTCCGACAGCGTGGCATGGTCCTCGCCGTTGCGGGCGATGAACCGGTAATACTCGCCGAGCATAATCGTAAACAGCTCGATCCGGTCCGTATCGCCCGTCTTGGCCAGCGAATTCAGGATAAAGAAGCTGTTATACAGGAAATGCGGTTTGATTTGCGACTGCAGCTGCTTCAGTTCCGCCTTCTGCATCATCAATTTCTGTTTAAAATCTTGATCGATCAACGTCTGCAGCTTGACGAGCATCTGATTAAACCGGTCATACAAATAGCCGAACTCATCCTTCTGCTCATGCTGAATCGGAATATCAAGGGACCCGCCTTCCATCCTTCGAAAGCTTTGGACGAGCGACAGCAGCGGACGATGAACGTAACGATAAGTGGAATAGGCATACACGATAATGGCAAAAACCGAAGTTACCGCAAACACCCATGCCCACAGGTTGAATTTGATCAGCGGTCTCTTGACCGTCCCCTCCGGTAAGTACGAAACGAGCGAGAGGGCCAGCTTGTCGGAATTGGCGATATTGAAATGGTACTCCCTTCTCCCGATATCGAGCAGTATCGTACTGTCGTCCAAGCCCTTGGTCGCCTTTATAAAATCCTCCAGCAGCTCTGGCGGCGTGCCGTTGCTGGACAATGTGAATCCAGCTTCCCTCGCGATCAGAATCGAGCCGCTTCCGGGATACACGCTGAGCGGTTTCAATGAGTCCTTCAGCTTGTCGTTATCCAATTCGATTTCAACGAGGTACAGCGGATCCTCCACATTGTTCCCGCCAAACTTCGAGGCGGTGAGCTGAAGCGAATCCCCCTGCCGCATCAGCCGGGCGCCGCTTCGTTCTCCGATGGAGCGTATTGCATCATATCTCTGCTGGTCCAGCGAACGGACAGCATTGCTGGCCGAAATCGTTTTACCGATCGAATGAATATGGACATAAATATCTTTGATGTACGGGCTGCTGTTTTTTATGGAAGTCAGACGGTGGAGCAAGTAATTTACGCTGGACCTTTTCTCGGCGCTGTCCATCATCCCCCAAGTGACGGCAATTTTATGAAGCTCGCTTTCCTGCAAAATGTCGAACTGCTGAATTTCAAGCCATTCGATTTCCCGGTTCAGCCCCTCGAGATAGGACGATAACTGCGCCAGTGAATTTCTTGATATTTCTTCGCTTGCGTTGGTATAGCTCCAATTGTACAGGTATACGCCGAGCAGAATAATCGGGAGGATCACCACCAGATACATCAGAACGAGCCTGGCCAGGATGGTATGACGCAACGAATTCACAGGAATCCTAATCAAAACAACGCCTCCGATGCACTAATCTTTCTGTTTGTTCGAGTACCATTCATTGACTTCGGCTGTCATTTTATCACCGCCCAGACGATGCCATTCCTCGACGAAACGGTCAAATTCATCGATGGGATGACCAAGTATAATGTTAGTGAACGTATCCATCGTCAGAGAGTCCAGAATCGATTGTTTTTCGATCATCGTATCGGTTGGCGCGCCCACAAAACTCTCATACAATAACTGGTTGTTCCTTTTATACCGGTCAAGGATGGAAAACGCTCCCGACGGGCCATAGGTTCGTTCCCAGCCCCAGCCGGACGGATTGCCACGGGTCAGATAAGCCTCGATGTTCTTTTGAATCGACCTTGCCTCATCCTTAAGCACATTAGGGTTTCCGGTTCGGCGTGCCTCTTCAATTTGGTAGTAGGCGTCCAGATTCTTCAGTGCAGGATACGGAGTAACCGGAGAAAGCTGCCAAGCCGGATATGGGGTGCTGTAATAGATTTCGTACTCGGCCGTCGCTCCCCAATTCTTTTCCAGATGCAAATTGAACAGCTTGACGATGGCCTCGGGATGCTGGACTCCCTTACGGACGGCAAGAAATTGATGGGTAGCGAAGCGGAGCGGCACTTTCGCCGGTTTCCCTGTGGCCGAAACAATGGGAAAAGCCTGCCATCTGGCTTCCGGATCCTGCTCATGATTGCCCTGCACGACAAACGATCCCCACTGTTCGCCGTACATCATCCCGTATTTACCTGCGATAAGGTCTGCTTTGGCCTTGATGCCGTCTTTAAACATAAATTCCTCGTCAATTTCTCCGTTCCGATACATGTCCTGAAGGACTTTCAGCGCAGTTTTGACTTCAGGTTGAACGGCTCCGTATACGAGCTTGCCGGATGGATCGCGAATCCATATATTAGGGAAGGCGTCGTAACCGGCCATAAATGCCGACAAGCCCATCACGGGATCCCATAAATATTGGGTTACCGGGAGCCCCAATGTATCGTTTTTTCCGTTTCGGTCGGGGTCATTTTCTGTAAACGCTTTCGAAATGTTCAGGAGGTCATTCATCGTTTGTGGCGGCTGTAAGCCGAGACGGTCCAGCCAATCCGTCCGGATCCAAATATACTGTGCTCCCTCGATCGATGAGCTTGTCTCGGGAATTCCCATCAATTTGCCGTCTACCGTGGCCGCTTCAAACGGCCCGCTCCCCTCCTGGCTCAAAATTTCCTTCGTGAACGGCGCCGCATATTTCTCATAGGCTTCGGTCAAATCCTGAATCAGGCCTGCATTGCTCAGCTGACGCAGCTGATCTGCATCGACTCTCACGACATCAGGCAGGTTTCCCGAGGCAAGCGCAACGCCCAGCTTCTGGTTATAGAGGGTGCCTTTGGCTGTCCAATCATACTTGATCTGGATGCCCAGAACTTGTTCATACAGCCGGGTCCATCGGTTATCTTCCAGCGTTTCTCCCTGAAACGTTTTGATCAGGTTGTCCAAATCATCGCTCGTCTCCCGCACGAAAGTGAGCTCAATCGGGGGATCATACTTCTCCAGGCCGGGTTCCGAGTAGATGTACTGACCATCGGTCTTCCCTGTTACCTCCTCACCGTCAGACACCCCGACCCGGTCGCACGAAGCCAGCATGGACAAGGGCATCGTGACCGTCAGGACTAGACCAACTACACTCCATTTGGGAATACGCAATGCGCCAACCCCATTTCGATTAGATTCATTAAAGCGTATCAAGACTATTATCTTGATGGCGTACGCACACACACAACCCGCAACTTTTTACTTGCTCACCCGTTTTTTACTTTTTTGTGAAAGCGTAAACATTTTCTCTATTTATTTTAAATCAGTTTTTATGATCCTTCCTATTCATAAACTAAAGAAATACCCCCAATAAATGTAGGACTTTGCGTCAGTCAATTCCACTTCATTTCCTGCTCGGCCAGCAGTTTCTTAATTGCTTTCGCGGCTACTACGAATAGTTCAGGTTGGCTGAGCCCCGCGAGCTTTCCGGTTGCTTGCAGGTGCGGTTCCAAAGACATAAATCCGGAATATCCCGTCTGTTTCAATTGCTGGAGAAGCAGACGCAGCTGGCCGTCTCCCTCGCCGGCAGGAACCACTGAACCATTGTCCATCCGCGCGTCCTTCACATGAATATAAGAGATGTAGCCGGCGAGCAGCGGGTATGCCTCAGACATGGGGTGTACCCTGCATTGCACAAAATTTGCGGGATCAAAGGCCGCTCTCATGCCGGGCGACGAAACGGCCTCCAAAATGTCCTTGCAGCGTTCTCCGGTATCGCCGTAAATGTGGCTTTCATTCTCATGCAGCAGTACGATTCCGGCATCATTCGCCAGCTGAACGAGCCGCTTCATACGACGGAATACTTCCTCTCGGAATCTTTCATGTTCTCCCTCCGGAATATAAAACGAAAAGATGCGGACAAACTTCGCTTCAAAAAACGCTGCCAATCGTATGGCGTGCTCGGCCTTCGTAAAATGCGGATCAAAGTCCTCGGTGATCTTGATTTTTCCCAGAGGAGAGCCGATTGCAGAGACGCCGAATCCCCGCCGGGTCATCCGTTCTTTAATCTTCACCGTTTCCGCTTCGGTTAAATTCAATACATTTTTCCCCCAGACTCCCCGCAGCTCCAGATACCGAATATTTTCCGAATCGAGGACATCCAGCTGTTCTTCCAAATCCGATGAAATCTCATCCGCGAAACCAGTTAATGTAATCATGACAAAACCCCCTTCATTTGTTGAACTGAAATGAAATACTTCATCATGGATGATTCATACAATCTCGATTTTCTCTTGAATTTTCTGGAGCGAAATCTATGATTAGCTTAAAGGAGGCGGTGTACTTGGAAATTGAGCATCATCCTCATCTTGTTCCGAATATCTTTCTGTTCATCGACCGTAGATGCTTTCCCGAGTGGACGATCCAGAAAGCGAAAATCGGCTTCCACGATCTGACGTTTGTGGTTGAAGGCATGGCGAATTACTATATTAATGGAGAAAAATTCACAGTAGAAGCAGGTGACATGATCTACGTCCCCGGGGGAAGCATCCGGGAAGCCCATACGTTCAAGGAGTCCCTCATGCATTCGTATCCGTTCAACTTTTTTTGGGCCGAACCGTATAATCATATCCATCTCCCGTTTAAAGGCGTCACCAAGAAAGTGATCACCAAGGAGATTCTGGGGTATATTCGTGAATTCAACCATGTATGGATGAGCAAGCAGCCGTTTTACCACATCCAGGCACGTGCTTTGTTCGAGCTTATCCTCCACCGTCTGCTCACCAACTATTACCGGAAAGCGCCCATGCCGATCGATCCGCGGATCAAGAAATTAACGGAATACATTTCAGAGCATTACTCGGAAAATCTCTCGATCGCCGAATTGGCGGAATGGCTCCATCTGAGCCCCGTCTATTTGGGCAGGTTATTTAAGCAGAATACCGGTACGACACTCAAGGAGTACATCAAACGCATTCGCATCAACAATGCCGAAATGATGCTGTCATCCGGTGACTTTACCGTGAAGAACGCGGCGGAAATGTGCGGGATTGACGATATTTACTATTTCAGCAAGCTGTTCAAGGAAATGAAGGGCTATTCTCCATCCGCTGCAAGGAAGCAGGCAGGGCAGAAGCACCTCCTTGAATAAGGAGTCCCCACTTCGGATATTTTCTTCGTGGGGACGATACCTATCACCGCTACTTTTTCCAAACCTCATCAATCGAAGCCTGGAACGGCTCTTTGTATTTTCCAATGACCGTGGAAACGGAATTTCCGTCAATAATGTCTCCGACTAGCTCGTAGTAAGGCATGGAAGGATACCCGTCTTTGCCGTCGACGACGTTGATGCTTTCCCCTGCCATTTTTGCATTGTTGATGTCGTCTTCGTTCTTGAATAACGTTTCGAGTGAAGCTTGTTTCGGGTAGTCGTAGATGGACTCGATATCGTTGATTTTTTCATAAATGTAAACCAATTGCTCGGGATGTTCGACCGCCTTCGGGATCGTTAAGTAATTCGGAATCGTAAGATGGGAGTGGTACTCTGTCGCGCTGGGCCCTTTAGGGAAGGGCAGGAAGCCTATGTCCAAATCAGGCATATCCTTTTTGAATCCATCCATCTCATAATCGCTCCCGGCATACATCAGCGTGTTCCCTTGACGGAAAAATTGGCCGGGTTCGGTCCAATCACCGCCTTCGGTCGGTCTGGCGATGTTTTCCGTTGCGAGCTGGGATATGAAGTTTAAGGTTTCTTTCGTTTTCGGATCCTCCAGGTTTTGCTTATCTCCCGACACGATATTTGCGTCGTTGGCTGCCAGAGCCTGAACTAAAATGGAAGCGGAAGCAAGCCCCCAGGTGTCCAGCTTACCGTCATTATTCGTATCTTTGTTCGCCTCTTTGGCTGCCTGGATGAAGGTCTCCCAATTCCAGTCGTCTTCGTTGACGTATTCCTGCAGCGGCTTAACGCCCAGTTTCTCCATCAAGGTCCGATTATAAAAAATACCTGATGAAGCACCGTTGATGCCTGCCCTGAACCCATAGCCCCTGCCCTCAAACTGCGAATAATCGTTCGTGTACTGCTGAATAAATACGTTCTGATTTTTTGTGAATTCATCAACCGGGGAGAATAAATCCTGCTTCACGAGCGTTGGAATCATCCAAGGTCTGGCCATCCGGATGATGTCGCCGAGCGGCTCTCCCGCGAGCAGCGATGACGTCACTTTATTCACGTACTCGCCATAGTCGATCGTAACGTATTCCATTTTAAAGTTATGCTTCTTCATGAGTTCGTCGAGGTTCTGCTTCTTTTTAATATTGTCCGGATTATCTTCCTTGATCGATTCGTCGTACCAAGATACCCATTTGATCGTCCGGCCACCCATGTCGAAATTCATTTCCGAAGTACCGCTCTCTTCTTTTTCGTCCGGCTTCGCGGGTGCATTCGTGCTTTCCTCAGCGGCATTTCCGCCGCTTGAATCCGTGTTGGATGCGCCTCCTCCGGAACCGCTGCTGCAAGAGGCCATCAGGATCAGAATCAAACACCAAACCAGCACCATTGACTTACGCTTCCTCATAAAATACCCCCCCCCCTTTGGATTTCGCTGTCTCATAGGACAGCGCTTTCAAAACATGAGCTTGCACGCGTATGCCTCCGTGAGACCGAAAGAATCGGTTTCGATGCCGGTGGTTCCTGATGAACTGCAAGCACACGGATCATGTTAAATGGATTTCCGGCAAACAACCATAGATAATCTAAATGGCATTTGTAAGTTTTAAACATCATTTTTCAGCCTTCCTGAACCTGACCTGCTTTAACTAAAAAAAAGAAACCTATCCGTAAAGGAAAGGTTTCTTCCTGATCCATGATGCTAAACTCGAAACAGCAGCTGCGAGAAATGGTACAGATCGTTTTTCCAAACCGGCCAATCGTGACCGCCGCTTTCCTCGTACCAGACATGAGGAACGCCGTGCTCTGACCAATACGAGTGCGTCCGGTCACTGATATGCTTCAGGTCATCCTGGTCTCCGCAGGATAGCCAGAGCAGTCTGAGCAGATTTGCTGCCTCTTCGGGATTCGGTACGAGCAGTTCCGGGACCTTGGTATTCGGGGCCGGAGAAAAGGCTCCTACCCAGGCAAAGCGGTCGAGATGATTCAATCCGATATTCAGCGCCTGCCCTCCGCCCATGGACAAACCGGCGATACTATAATTCTCTCTGCCTGTGAATACCGGGTATTTCGATTCCATAAAAGGAATCAGATCATGAAGCAAATCGGACTCGAAAGTCTCGAAGGCTTTCACCTTGTCGGGGTCGAATATGTCTCCTTCCGCCCTGTCGTTCGGCATCGCGCGGCCATTAGGGAGTACGACGATCATGGGCTCGAGCTTGCCGTCGGCGTAAAGATTATCGAGCACGACCTGTATATTGCCGTGATTCTTCCATTCGGCTTCATCCCCGCCTATTCCGTGCAGGAGAAAGAGCACGTTATACTTGTGTTGTTCGGAGTACCCGGGTGGGGTGTATATGAACATTTTGCGGTTACAGCCGACAGTTTCTGAATAATATTCCACAAGTTCGATTTGTCCGCGGCTGATATGTTCCCTATATTGGTCAAAGCCCGTTGGCGCTGTTTCTATCAATTTCTTTTCCTCCCCTGTTATGACTCACATGATTAAATAGAACTGTATCAAGTACGAACAAGCTTTACAGCACGTAACCAAACCCCAGAATAGTAAACCGTTTATGTTCGCTGCCCGCCGCCATACGGATCTCGACGGTATGCTGCCCTGATTCCGGCTCATCGTACAAAATAACCGCGCTGCAGTGCGTCCAATTCACTTCATGCGGATCAGCGGTCAGCTTGTGCTTTCCGTCCACCCGAATCTCCGCGGATCCGAAATCGCTGCTTCCCGAGTCTTTAAATACGAGAATGAGACGCTTGCTCCTGATGGTCATTGTAAAATGGCCCTCTCCCGATCCGGCTGTATGCATCCAGTTATGAGGAAACTGGGGCGTGCCATAATCGTGATCGTCCATTTCCGCGAGCTGCAGATCGGTATCGGTCTCCCGAAAACCACCGGTATCGATCTGAGCGATACGGTCAACGTTCTGGCGATCCAGAAGCCGGGTCTGAACGTAATCGTTGCCGATCAACGGCGGTTTATCGGTCAGGACATCCTCCTCATCAGGAGCAGACCGGTCCGTGACTTCGAACAGCCAGTCCAGGCAATCCGCCATGATCTGATGACCGCTATTCGTCGGATGATAGATATCATAGAAAAACTGCCTTTTGGAGATGACGCCTCCTTGGTCCCTGGCCAAACTGAACTGCTCGACGACAGCATCCTTTATGCTGACCATGGGAAGGTCGTAGTGCCACCCGACCGGAGCCAGCCGATCCTGAAGATTCCAGTCGTTCAGGAACACGCTGAACAGCAAGATCACCGCAGGCCGGCTATCGCCGCCAAGCGCCTTGAGCACCAAGCTTTCGTAGCAATTGCCTCGCGTCTCATCGCCGGCGTCATTGACGGCAAACTCCACGATCACGATATCCGGATTCTCCGTACCGTCCCGGAGCACATCCCGATCATAACGTACGATCCCCAGCTCTGACGGCGTCCCGCCTACTCCCGCTTTGATCAGACGGATCGGACTGCCTTCGGAGGAGGCAAACCGCTTCCTAAAAAGATCGTACGACCTGTAGGCATAACAATTTGCAGGAAGCGGGATAGCCCCAGCTCCATGGGTGATGGAGCCGCCGATGTAGGCGATGGTGACCGGCTCCCCTCTCTTCGCTTTTTCGATGGCCGCTTTCAATCTCTTGTTGTTGCCTCGATTCAAAAGAGATTTGGCGACCATGCCACGGTAGGACTGCCCTTCAAAGTCAACCGGAGGATCGATCATGTCTTCGGCAGCTTGATCACCTTCACGCCGGTATTCGGGGTCCCGCGGGGCCGCGGGGCCGCGAGCTTCGTTCGTGGATGCAACTGGATGGTCTGTCATGGAAATCCCCTCTTCATTGTGATTAGGAATTTGCGTTTCGATTTATCAAACTTCATTATCCCTGCAGCGGACGGATAAACTCAATCCGCATCTCTTTACATACCCACCCGATGTTTACTGCTTACGGGGCAGAAATACCTAACCGACCTCCCGGTTGATGCCATTTTCTGTAAGCTACAGGTTTGAGAGCCGTCCGCTTCTCGAATTCTCTTAAAAAATGGTGATAGTGGACATATCCGAGATCCTCTGCGATCACCCGCACCGTTTCTTCGGTGTCGCACAATCTTCTTTTGGCTTCGGCAATCCGCAGATCGTGGATGTATTCCAGAATGCCGACACCGTTCTTTTTGATAAACGCCTGCCCTAAATAAACCGGATTGATAAAAAATCGTTCCGCGATCTTCTTGATCGTCAGATTCTGATGGAAATTCTCTTGCAAGTAACGCTCGATTTGCACCAAGGGATGCTCGGAATTCATTTCTTTGTAGTGCTTGACGGTTCCCATGCATAATTCTAAAAACGCGTGCAGCGACTGCTTTAACGCAGCAACGGAACCCGGCTTCGTTTTTAAAAAATGGAACACATCCCGCCATAAATCCGTGGTCCCCCCGAATTCCCTGAGCAGCTCGATACTTTTCATGACAATTTGAATGCTTGCCATGTACGCCACTTCAGGGGCAGTCTTGTTATCCTTAAATGTCTCGAACAACTGATGGAGCATATCGCAAACTTTCTGCTCCTGTGATCTCTCAACAGCGATGAGCAATTCATCCAGGACAAGGGACGGAGGAAGAACGTAACTCATTTCATGCGAGGAATCCGGGTCACCGTCAATCACCCCTCCCTCCTCCGAACGGAAGAAGTGCTGAAGGGAAGCCTTGGCTGCCCTCATATAAGACTCAGGCAAGTCATGAAGGGTTTGAACCAGAGGACCGACGGATACGGAGCAGTCAAGGCCATGCTCCAGCAGTTCTTCATACACGCGCCGCGCAAGCTCTAATGGATTACGGGCAGTATCTACGATAAGACCGGCTTGATTGCAGTACATATCTACATATAACGCATGCCCTGACTGGGACAGCGACCGGCAAATTTCCGTTCCTTCGCATGTCAGTCCTTCAATGTGGATATACCGCCAGCCGGTGGCTTGCTGATTCATCTGATCCATCAAATGCGCAATATCCCCGTCGACTTCGGTCAGTTCTCCGCGAAGCATTCGGGAAAGGGCGATGGCCAAGACTTGTCTGGAGGTGGCTTCCTCTTGTTCCCTGGTGCGTGATTTGGCGTCAAGTTCACTAACAATCGTCGCGATTATCGCATCCCACTCAGGCTCAATGACCGGTTTGAGCATATAAAATCTCACCCCGTACCGAAGAGCCGTGCGGGCATATTCAAAGTCGCTGTACCCGCTGAGAACGATAAAGATCGGATCATAATGTTCCATGGAACGGACTCGGCGTATCAATTCCAGTCCGTCGATCCCCGGCATGCGAATATCGGTGACCACCAAATCCGGCAGCGTGTCCATAATCAGAGACAGGGCATCTTCGCCGTCGTCGCATGCTCCGCAGATTTGAAAACCGAGTCCTTCCCAATCGCTCAACATCTTCAGCCCCTCGAGGGCAATCGCTTCGTCATCAACAAGAAGCACGCTATACATGAGTTTCACCTCCCGCTTGGGCATGAACCTGGTTCAACGGGATTTGGATTACGATCGCCGTACGTACATATGGATCGCTTTCAATGACAAGCTTGGCTTGACCGTCGTAGTACACTTTCAGCCGCTTATACACGTTGCGCAGTCCGATATTTTTTCCGGTGTCATCGTCCGAATGAAGATTGCGGTTGATCCAATCCAGCTTGTCCTTGTTCATGCCGATCCCGTTGTCTTCAACGGTAATGATAAGGTCCTCATAGGACCGATGGATCCCGATCCGGATCAACCGTGCTCCTTTGACCGATTGGAGTCCATGCTTGCAAGAGTTTTCCACGAGCGCTTGGATGCTCATTTTAGGAATCCGGTACTTCATCAGGCCGGGATCAACGTCCAGCTCATAGGAAAACCGGTCCTGGAACCGGAACTTTTCGATCTGGAGGTACATTTCAATGAACATCACCTCCTCCTCAATCGTCACCAGGTCATCTTTCCAGCTTAATAGTCTGCGCAGGATCTGGGCCAGATTGCGAATAATATCGGTCACCTGCTCGTACTTGTATTTTTTGCAGATGACCAGCACCGCATTTAATGTATTAAATAAAAAGTGGGGGTCCACCTGGCTTTGCAAATAGTTCAATTCCGCCCTGACCCGTTCCAGCTCCAGATCCTTCTTCTGAATTTCCAGCTTGTAGACGTCGTTGATCAAATTGCGGATTTTTTCGGTCATCACGTTAAAGCTCCGCAGGAGCCCGCCGATTTCGTCTTTTCCTTCGTACATATGAATCGTTTCAAAACGTTCGTAATTCACAAGTTTCATATGCTTATACAGCTGCTTTACTCTTAGATTATAGGAACGCAGAATGACTACAAATAAGATGGCCGGGATCAGCGTGGTGATCAGAGCCAAAATCACGATAAAACGAAGGATATGACGAAGCTCACCGTTGATATCTTTCCTTTCGGGCGTTCCGACCAGATTCCAGCCCTGTGTGTAATTTGCCGGTCCTAATGGCCTGATAATATCCTTTATCGCTCCATCTCCGGAAGCTCCGCTCTCAACAGGGAGGCTCAACAGCTGACTGTCACCCGCATCATCATGCGACTGATCAGATGCCAAAACGATTCTGTTTTTGTCATCGATCAGCTTTAATGTCATATAATCCCGTTCCTTGGCGAACAATTCCTTCAGACTGTCCAATCTCAAATCGATCCGCAGATACTTTGTATGCTTTAATAGTCCGGGGTAATTGTCCATTTTCCGAATGATGCTGATGTATACTTTCTTTTGATTCGGGTACATCGGGTTCGTATCCAAATACGAAGTGAGCAGCACTTTTTCTTTGCTCCCGGCGATTTTTTGATACCACTCGCTGTTCTTATCGCTGTCTTGCAAGACAAAATAGCTGTTGCCGCTTTGAATGGTCGGATTCGTCGTATATACGCCAAGCCATAAAATATAGGAATGCAGGTTACTGTACTGACGCAGCCGATCTCTTAATACATTATCGTAATTTTCATAGTACTCATCATAATCCGCATAGTTATAATCCAGCATTTCATTTAACGTCCGGTCCGCAGCTACCGTGTTGCCGATGGCAACGCATTCATTAACCATTTGCATAAAATCATAGCCCGCCCGCTCTACCGAAATTTGCAGATTTTCCTGTTCACGGGTTTCGGCATTCTTGCTGGTCTGCAAATAGAACAGCGTATTAATGCTGATGATCGGAATAAGCACACCGAGCAGGATGATTAAAAACTTGTATCTTAAAGGGATATCGTCCATGAGAGCTGAGGTCTTCCACTTCACGTTCATGCACCTGTCTCCTGCATCATATTTTCAGCCCTTCTTATAAACCGAAGGGGATATGCCGTTGATGGCTTTAAATTTGGCCGTAAACTGATCGGTATCGGCATAGCCGACACGAGCCGCAATCTCGCGAATGTTCAAGTCGGTTCGCCGAAGAAGCTTCATAGCTTCTTCAATCCGCACGGCATGATAATATTCGTTAAAGGAAATGCCGAGTTTCTTCTTGAAGCGCTGTCCCAGATAGGCCGCATTGACATGCAGAACCTCGGCGATATCCTGCAGCTTCAGTTTCTCGGGATAATGATCACGGATGAATTCTATCGCTTTCGATATGTTTTGATCCGTCTGAACCCCATCTTCTTCAGCAAACCACTCAGCCGCTTCGCGAAGCTCGGTCAGGGTTTGTTGTTCAAGGTCGCTTTGCATCGTCAACGCCGGTGAGCCAGTAAACCATCTCCTCTCCCAATCCGCTGTGCTGCCTCCCCTTCTGCCGATTTCATAGAGGAGTTCAACCTTGATATTGGCTGCATAAGCGCTGATCCACGGTTTTGAAGCGTGGTCTCCCGAAATGACGGCGAAAAACTCGTGCACACGACCGGGCAGCTCATCCACCCTGCCTTCCACAACCGCCTTTGTGAGCGATTTCATAAACGCAGAAGGAAGAAGGAGCTGCTGTTCCAGATTCTCCTCCTCATAATAGTAAACCTCTTGATGACGGTTATCGAGACGGGAAACCCCAGCGGCAACGGCTTCTTGGAAAATGGTGTTGAGGGAATACGGTCCTCTATGCTCATCGCTCACCGAGAAGGTGACATTCTCCTGATAATCGTTTCTAATACATCGAATGAACCGGGTAACAAGAAGGGGAGTCAGTTCCGGGCCGTCGGGGCCGGATATCAATACGTAGCCGTGCTTGTCCTGCCCAATCACGAAAGGAAGCACGGTAATATGCTCTATTTGCTGTTCGGCCAGACGGCTCAGCCGATCCAGCAGCTGACAGCCGCGAACATTTCCGTGCTCCAAAGCAGTTCCATACACGAGCATGCAGCGAATCCGCGATTCATCGCCGATGGGGAGCTGCCTAACCGCCTGCTCCAGCTCTTGCGGAGCGTATTCTCTTGTGAGAAGCTGCGAGAGCAGTTCTGTTTGGACATAGGCAGTCTCGGCTCTGCGGCACGCATCCGATTTCCGCTCGGACCGGATCTCCGAAGCTATGTTTTTCACGGCCGATTCCAACTCGCCCTCATCCAGAGGCTTGGTCAGATAGTTGCAAACGCCATATTGAATGGCTGTCTTGGCATATTGAAAATCAGCATATCCGCTTATAATAATAAATTTCGGTTGGAGAGACCCGCCCTGCACCTGCTTAATCAGCTCTAATCCATCAATGACGGGCATACGAACATCCGTAATGACCAAATCGGGATTGAGACTTTGGATTAGCTGCAAGGCGTCATCCCCATCCATAGCCGTACCACAAATCTCAAAGCCCAATTCGGTCCAGTCGACCAAAAAACACAGACCTTCCAGCATCAAGGGTTCGTCGTCGGCAAGTAAGACTTTAAGCATTTGGCATCACCGCTCCACCGATTGAATTTGCTTCATTATACACCCATGGAATAGGAGAAACCGTTCCGGCAGGCTGCCGGAACGGTACTGTTCTCGTCTGAAACGAGCACCCGAAAAATTTTTATTCTTTGACACTTCCCAAGTTCAAGCCTACCACAAAGTACCTTTGCAAAAAAGGATAAACGAATAATATCGGCATCGCGGTCACGATCGTGATTGCAGCCTGAATGGACGCCGGCGTTACCATGGCCTGGGTTTGGTTCGTATTAGCCCCTGCCATCATGGACGGATCGTTATTCGTGCTCATGGTCGATCCAAGCAGCTTCATCATTTCATACTGGAGTGAACTGAGGTTCTGTTCAGAAGAAGCGTACAGGAACGTGTCGAACCAGGAATTCCAGGAGCCTACGGCGATGAACAAGGCAATGGTCGCAAGGACGGGCGTACACAGCGGAAATACGATCCGCCAGAAAATCCGGAAATCACCGGCTCCGTCAATTTTGGCGGATTCTACCAGGCTCCCCGGGAGCGACCTGATGTACGTTCGGATCACGATCAGGTTAAATGCGCTGACCAAACCCGGCAGGATATAGACCCAGAAGCTGTTCCGCAAACCCAGATCTTTGATCAAAAAATAGTTGGGAATCAAGCCTGCGTTGAAGTACATCGTCAATATAAACAGCATGCTTATTTTTTTGCGGAAAATATAGTGAGGCTGGGCCAATGTATAAGCCAGCATCGTCGTCAGAAATACGCCGAGCACGGTCGAAATGACGGTACGGGACACAGAAATGAACGCGGCGTGATAGATCGTGCCCGATACGAATACCGCTTTATAATTTTGCAGGGTCCAGGTGTGCGGCCAAACGTACACGCCCCCCTTCAGTGAATCGCTTCCGTCATTAAATGAAATCGCCATCGTATGAAGAAAAGGGTACAGCGTGACAATGACAACAATCAGCATAAACAGGGTATTCAGCGTATGGAAAACGACGGGTTCCAGGCGAAACTGACTCTTGACTTCTGTTTTCATTTCCCCGTCCTCCTCTATACCAATCGTTCTTCGCCAAGACGCTTTGCGATGGAATTCGCAATAAGCACGAGTATGACGCTCACGATCGTTTTAAATATGCCTGCTGCCGTGGCAAGAGAATAATTCCCCATCGATATCCCGTACTTCAGCACGAAAATATCAATCGTTTGCGACCAGTCCACGACCAGGCCGTTTCCCAGCAAATACTGAACCTCAAATCCTGCATCCAGGATATGCCCGATATTCATAATGAGCAGAATGATAAAAGTGGACTTGATCCCAGGGAGCGTCACATACCTCATTTTATGAAACCTGCCTGCACCGTCGATGGAAGCTGCTTCGTAAAGGGACGGATCGATCGAGGTAATGGCAGCCAAATAGATAATCGTATTCCAGCCAACCTCTTTCCAAACGTTCGACAGCCCGACGATTCCCCAAAAATAGTGCCCTTTACTCAGCCACATCACGGGCTGATCAATCAGATGCAGCTTCATGAGCACGGTGTTGACGATGCCGTCATCCACAGATAAGGAAGTCGCAACAATGCCTGCCGCGATGACCCATGACAGAAAATGCGGCAGATAGGATATGGTTTGTACCGTCCTTTTAAAGAACCGCACCTTGATTTCGTTCAGCAGCAGTGCCAAGGCAATCGCCGTTACAAAACCCAAAACCAGGTTGATGAAACTCATGGCAATCGTATTTCGCAGCACCCCAAGGAAGGCATCGTCCTGGAACAGAAAACGGAACTGCTGCAGTCCAACCCAATCCTGCTTCCAGAAGGACAGGGCCGGACGATAGTTTTGAAAAGCCATCAGCCATCCCCAGACGGGGACATATGAAAAGATGATTAAGTAAATGGCAATTGGAACCGACATGAATATCAGCTGTTTTTGGGCTTTCAGGGTTTTCCAGCTCAGGCTGACACCAATTTCCGGGTCCACTCTCTTCTTCTTCTTCTTGCTCTTGACCTCCCCGGTCAGCACGATTTCAGACATCTCGTTGTTCCCCTCCCTTATGTCATTTCCAATACGGGGCGGGGAATGAATTCCCCGCCCCGTTTGGATTTCTACAGCTCTTACTTGCTGCTCCAGTTCTTAATCCGCCATTGAATTTGTTCATTCATGCGGTCTTCGTAAGCCTTAATATCCAGCTTGTGGATCTGATTCACATAATCCTGCCATACACTATCAAATTCCGAAGGGGAAGCCATAATCGCTTTCGGCAAATATTTTACCGACAGGTCGTTTAATTTGGTGCTGGCCAGTTGAGCGGCCGAACCGTCCTCCAGAATGATGGTATAAGCCGGGAAATATACCGGGTTCGGGCCGGGCTCCTTGAAAAATTCCGCCCAGGTTTTATGGTTGTATGCTTTCAAGATTTCTTGATCATACGGCTTCAAGCTATCATAAAATTCCTGCGGCTGGGTTCCGGGATCCGTCGCGTTGCCATCACTGTAAGATCCCTGCATTTTAGGCATGTATCCAAAGAACGAATCTGCCTTGTTGGCTAATTTCCAGGTATTGTTGTCGGCATTTTTCCGCTGCTCCGGAGTCCGGTAGAACGTGCCGTCTTCTTTGACCTCATAATCTTCTCCCTTGATTCCCCATTGCAGCGTCTTCTGCCAATCCTCTGTCATCAATGCATCCATAAACTTAATGATCCGAACCGGATCTTTGGCTTTTACGGAAATACCAAACCCGCGATTGAGGTTCAACCCTCCGCGATCACGATAGTATTCCTTTGCACCGGGATACATGAGCGGAAAGCCGACGTAAGTGCTTCCAATTTTCCCTTGGGAAATCAAGGAATTCTCACCATCTTGGAAGTTCCAATGCTGATCGAACATGCCGATCACTCGCCCGCTGGCGATTTTGGCCAGGTACTGGTCATAGTTCTGCACGAAGGCCTCTTTATCCAGCAAGCCCTGTGCGTTCACTTCATTCAGCTTCTTATAGTAGGTCTTCGCGATATCCTTGTCCGCAAAAATTTGCGCCTTGTTGTTGTCCACGATCACGCCGCCGTCATTAGGGTGACCGGATAAATGCTCCGGCGCGTTCTGGAGCGGAAATACCCTCCAGTCAAAATTCAAGGTTTCAAATCCGATCATATCCGGATGCTTAGCCTTATATTTCGCGATAATATCAAAGTACTCTTCCAGCGTTTTCGGCGTAGGATAGCCCATTTCTTTCAAAACATCCTTTTGCAAATAGAACCCCGGTCCCTGATAGGTCGTATCGTGAACCGAACCGGTATACACGCCGTAGCTTGGGAGTACATAAATATGTCCGTCCTTCGGATCCTTCATTTGATTCCATACTTCCGCATAATGCTTCTTCAAATTGGGCGCATACTTCTCAATTAAATCTTCCAGCGGAATATAAGCCCCCGCATTGATCAGTTTGTCATTGCCCGAGATGAGATCCGGGTAGTCGCCGCCTGCGATCATAACGCCCAGCTTCTGCTGCAGATCCCCGACCAAAAATTCCATATTCAGACTGACGCCGGTTTTTTCTTTAATCAATTTATAAATTTTGTTGTCGGCCGTAGGCTGCTGGCCCGGGGCGTCCATAAACACAGACAGGGTAATGGGTTTCGTATCGTCCCCGCTTGATTCAGCCGTCGATCCCCCGCCGCTCGTTTTTCCTGATCCGCTGCAGCCGGATAGCAGCAGTGCCGTAGAAATCATGCCGATACACAAAATGATGAGTGAACGTTTTACCTTTTTGCGCATTTCTTTGTGCCCTCCCCTTTTTCATCTATTGTCACATATTCTCACCTGGTGATAACTAAATTATATCTTTCTAGAAATCGCTTACAATTCACAAACTCAAGATGTTCCCCCTAAAAATATAGTCGCCCAAGGTTTAACACAAACAAGCGCCCCGCGGCGAATTGACGGCAGCCGCGAGGCGCTTGTAAACGGTGGATCATCTCATGACCCGGTCACTGAACATATTTCCTGATGCTAAGGTAGAACTCATAGGGTTTCGTTCATATTTTCCTTGTTATAGTATAGTAGAAACATCATTCCAAGGAGGGATAAGGATGGCCCGTATTCATTTTGTTGAGTATAACACGACGCACCCAAGCAACTTTGTGATCGATGTTCCCGTGGGTCATCACTGGCTTCTTGTCATCACCAAGACTCCCGCGCAGTTCTGGGTCAATGGTGCGCTGAAGGAATATCCTACGCACAGCGTTATCCTCTACCGCCCGCAGCAGAAAGTGTATTATCGGGCCTGCGCCGATCAATTCATCAATGACTGGATCCGCTTTGAATCTAATGAGCCCTATATTACGGAATCGCCGCTGCCGCTCGGAGTCCCCTTTTCCCTGGATGATCCGGACTACTGCCGCAAGCTGTTTGAACTGTTGACCATCGAACACAACTTTCATCGGGATTACAAGGCTTCGTCCATCGACTGTTTGCTGCGGACGCTGTTCAACAAGCTGTTGGAATCTTATTTTCACGAACCGATTACGCCTCAGTATTATAACTTGTTGAAGCTTCGAACCGCGATCCAGAACGATCCGGGCGATTACTGGACGATTGCGAAAATGGCCGAATATCTCGGAATCAGCCCAGGCTACCTGCAGAGCATCTACAAAAAAACCTTTAAGGTCACCTGCATGGAAGACGTCATCAACAGCCGAATCCGGTTGGCCAAAGAATATTTAATTCACAGCACCCAAAACATTGCTGAAGTCGCCTCCCGATGCGGGTATCAAAATGTGGAGCACTTCTGCAGACAGTTCAAACAGATGACAGGCTATTCGCCAAGAAAATTCCAGGAGCATAAACAAGCTTGATATCCATATCACGCCATGCTAAGCCTCTGGCTGCAAGACGGGTCTGTTCTTCTTGAAATATTGGCGCACCAGAAATTTCATGATCTCGCTCGGCTGCTCTTGGGAAAATTCAGCCTGATCCGCAAAGAGCATTCCATAAGGGGCTTCCGGGGTATAAGGCTCCCATCGCGGCAGTTCCTCTCCCGTTGCATCCAGCCCGTTCGGATCACCGTTACGGATGAAGTTCGCCCAGTAATTGCACATCTGGCGGGCCAAATCGTAATGCTTGCCGACAAACGGCCGCCAGCATTTCGCCAGCGTTTCGAAGAAAAACCAGAGATCTACCGAGTGGAAGGTGCCCGGATCATCCCAGCCGGGGATCTCGGCATCAAAATTGTAATAGTACAATGGCGTACCGGAGCCGGTCTCGGCATTGGCCTGTGCGGCGATGCGGATCGCATATTCGATGCCGCTCACCGCAGCCTTCTGCCGCCTCTCCTCCACGTTGGCCGATGGCGCGCCACACAGTTCCAGGAACGCCTCTGCGTCGTCTCCGAACATGTCTTCGGCCAGCTTCTTGAATTCTTCAGGCGTATGGACATCCGGAGTACTGAAGAACTCGGAGGACGTGTGGCCAAACATGACCGGCACATTCCAGCGCTTGTTCTCAAGGAACAATTCAAACGGATTGCCTACGCTGAACACCTGATCTGCGACGGTGCCCCAGAATCCCTTGTATTGCACAGCCTTGTCGCGGAGAGTGACGGCATCCAGCTGCCGGGCTTCCGCAAGTGAAGATACGCCAAGATATTCAAAAAATTTCACGCCATCCTGTTCGGCCTCAGCCAAATGACTCCGAAGCGGGGGCACGCGAGTCCCCGGATACAGCTTCGTGTAGATTCCGCTTTGAATGATCGCCTTTTGAAACAGCCCCTCATTCTGAGGCGAAGTCAGCTGGGTCATCACGCTGCCGCCGCCGGCGGACTGACCGCCGATCGTGATGTTGTCCGGGTCGCCGCCGAAAGCCGCAATATTGCGCTTGACCCATCTGGTGGCCGCCTGCTGGTCGAGATTGCCGAAGTTAGCCGGCGCTTCGGGCGCTTCCGCCGTAATTTCCGGATGGCATAAAAATCCGAACACATTGAGGCGGTAGTTGATCGTGACGACCACGA
Organism: Paenibacillus sp. SSG-1; assembly: GCF_002224835.1. Lineage (NCBI taxonomy): Bacteria > Bacillati > Bacillota > Bacilli > Caryophanales > Paenibacillaceae > Paenibacillus > Paenibacillus sp. SSG-1. Next base: position 834,007 of record NZ_MBRK01000001.1, on the reverse strand, counting down.
TCCCTCTTCTGGCGATGCGCTCACCGTCGAACTCCATTTCAGCCGTATGGCCGACCTGAAGACCTCCGCCAAAATACCACACGTAGACCGGCAGCTTCTCATCGGTCCGATTAGCCGGTGTCCATACGTTCAGGTAGAGACAGTCCTCGTCCATGGCGATGTCCGGTTCCACGGCCCATTCCCGGGTATAGATATTGTTTTCGTCGATCTCCTGCCTTACCTGCATCGAGATTGGCGCGAATTCGTACGCCTTAAGCACGCCTTCCCAGTCGTTGGCCGGCTGCGGGGCACGCCACCGGTTGTCGCCTACGGGCGGAGCGGCGAATGGGATTCCTTTAAAACTGGTGATTCGGGGGTCGGCTGCCGGTAGTCCCTGCACCACCCCGTTTTCAACTTGTACGATTCGAAGCATGTGTAACGTCTCCCTTCATCGTTAGAATTTACCGGCCTTCACTGCCGGTGCTCTTATTTGCCGGCCGATGCCTCGGAACGCATTTGAACGATTTTTTGCGCTTTTGCCGTATCCGCAGCAAGTACGTCATTCCAGCCGAGACCTGCCACATCCGTTTTCATCTTTGCCCACAGCTGGTCAAACTCCGCCTGATCCTTCGCAAACACCATTTTCCAGGATGCATTTTTTACATAGTCCGAAATCTGGCTGCGTTTATTTTTAATATCCGACGAGTCGACGCCGAAGCTTGTATTGATATTCGGCACGATGTCGATCATCTTATTTTTCTGATAGTAGTCTGTTGCGTTCTTGGCGTCGTAGGTTTTTTGCCAGTCCGTGGTCAAGGCGGTCTTGTTAGCTTCTATAGTGGAACTCCAGTAATTGTTGTTATAGAATTCGCCGGTGTCCGGATCCTTGACAAAATCGCTCATGATCATGCTGTTGATCTTGCTCTGTCCGTCCTGGTATCCGCCGCCGCCATATTGATCCGGTACGGGGGTGTTCTTCTGGAAAGCGGTTTGCCCTGTTTCGGTCAGCTTGAACTTGCCGTCATCCGTCTTTTCGTAATTGAACCCTTCAAAGCCGTTCGTGTAGTAGCGCAAGCCCTCGGGAGAAACCGACCAATCGAGGAATTCCATGATCCTTTCGGGATTTTTGGCCTTTGAACCGATGGCAAAAACCCTGCCGTTGCCGTAGTAGGCATCACTGGTCTGAATGATCCGGGAATCCGCGATCGGGACTGAAACGTAGCCGTCGCCGTTTTTGCCCCTTTCGATGGAATTGTAGAACCCTCTTTGCCAGGAATACCATAAGAGGAGCACCTGTTTGTTGGTCAGTTTTTCAGAGACTTTGTTCCAATCCTGCGACGCGGAATCCGGATCGATCAGCCCCATCTGATTGGCCGTAAAATAAAATTGCAAAATCTTTTTGTACATGCTGTTATCATCGATGAGCGGAACGATATCGCCTTTCGCATTCAGCTGTAAGGTTGAAGTGCCGTCAGGCTGCTCATAGCCGTACCAGTTACTCAGCCAGCGTACGTTCTCCATCCCTCCGCCATCCCAATCCTTCCACAGGGTGATCGGAACGATCGGTTTCCCGTCCGGAGTCTTGGGATATTTCTCCTGCATTTTTTTCAGTACATTCAGGAGGTCGGTCAAATTGTTCAGCTTGGGTGCCCCTACCCCCTTGTAATAATCCCAGGGCAAAATGGGGCTGGAATAAGGCTGGTCTTCCGAGAAGGTCGTTGGCGAAGTATCGGCTGTAAACGTCGGTAACGCATAAATTTTGCCGTCCGGATTCACTTTATCGAAAGCTTCGTTGAAAGGTTTAAAGTGATTATCCACATACTGGGACAAGTACTTGGTGTTCTTGACCTTATCCGTCAAGTCCATAATGAGACCGGCCGGGATGAGCTCTTCCAGCTGACTGTTATCGATGATCAGGAGATCCCCCAAATTTCCTGCTGCCGACCTCGTCTTGTATAACTGATCCCCGGCAACCTGCGGAGCAAGGATGTTCAGCGTCAGATTAAACTTGTCTTTAAGCAGCTTGCCATACCATCCGGTCTGCTCGCCCTGGTAATTCGCCGCGTTATCGAACACCGTAATCGTCAGCGGCTTGCTGTGATCGATGGCTGTGTTATTCTCGGAAGTCTTTGTATCGGTACCCGGCTCCTCATTGGATCCGCTTCCACAGCCGGCCAGCCCGACCGAGGCGATGAAGAGGCAAGCGAACAATAGCATGACCGATTTTTTTGCTGCTTTCTTGCTTTTACTCATTGACCATCCTCCTAATCCATTTTTAATCCCATGCGAAAATCAACCTTTGACCGCCCCGATCATAATTCCCTTGACGAAAAACCTCTGGAAGATCGGGTAGACGAGTAATATGGGGGCAACGACGATAATGGTAACGGTCATGCGAATGGAAGTCGTGGTTTGCTCTGTGGCTAGACTGGCTATGGCCGTCGAACCGGCATTTTGCAGGTTAACCATGGTCGATAATGAGCTCGCCTGATTGATATAGTTATAGAGAATAAATTGCAGCGTGTATAATTTGCTGTCCGTAACGAGCAGCAGCGTATCCTGAAAAGAGTTCCACTGATCCACTGCAGTAAATATCGCGACCGTCGCCAAGATCGGCTTGCTTATCGGCAATATGATCCTGAAGAAGATCATCATCGTGCCCGCTCCGTCGATGCTTGCCGCCTGCTGCAATTCCTTCGGCGTCGATTCCACGAAGGTCTTGACCAGAATGATGAAGAACGGGGCTACGATCGTCGGCAGAATGTATGCCAAAAAATTGTTGGTCAGATGCAGGGAACGCATGGTGAGATACCACGGAATAATGCCGGCGTTAAAGAACATGGTGATGACGGTGAACCGGTACCAGAATCTTCTCCCCCACATATCCTCTTGGGAGAACATAAATCCCAAAAAGGCGGAGGCCCCTACCGTCAGCAGAGTTCCGATCACGGTTCTGCCCAGGGAGATCAAAGCCGCATTCCCCAATCCCGGTATTTTAAAAACGTCCAAATAGTTCTGGAAATGGATATGCAGCGGATAAAAGACGACGTCCCCCCGGGCACTGATATCGTTTGCGCTTATCGTATTAATGATGATGGAGTAAAACGGATAGACGCACACGCAAGCAAACAGGGAAAAAAGGACGTAGATCACTACGGTGATCATTTTGTCGGTCGGGCTTACCTGAACTGCTTTTCTCATACGATATTCTCTCCTCTTAACAATTTAGAGAATCCGTTTACCGAAAAGAGAAGAACAACACTAATCAAACTCTTCAGCATGCTGATCGCGACCGATACGGAGTAGCTGCCGCCCCCCATCGCCAGGTTATAAACATACAGGTCCAGAACTTGTATATTTTCCTTGTTGAAAGCATTCTGGAATACGAAATATTGCTCCAAGCCATTATTCAGAAAGCTGGCGATCTGCAGCATCAGCAGAACAAAATACGTCGGGAGCATGCTCGGCAGGATGACGTTCCATATCACCTGCATTCTCGTTGCCCCGTCCACATGGGCCGCCTCATAAAGGGAATCATCAATTCCCGTAATCGCCGCTATGTATAAGATGGCGGACCAGCCTAACGTTTTCCAGATCGTCCACAGCCACATGGTGATCCAGACGTGATCGGAGTTCTGAAGGAATAAAATCGGGGAATCGATCAGTCCCAGCTGCTTCAACAGACCGTTGACGATGCCTTCGCTGGAAAACATGGAAAACGCCAAAGAATATACCAGTACCCAGCTGATAAAATTCGGCAGGGTCGTTACCGTCTGCACAAACTTCCGGAACCGCACGGCCTTTATTTCGTTCAGGAATATGGCAAAAATCATGGGGAGCCAGGAGAACAGCAGCCCCAATCCACTCATCCCGAACGTGTTCTTGATGACCTGGAGCAGCTGGTCGATCTTGACCTGGTTTTCGATCAAGGAACGAAACCACTGTAAGCCGACAAACGGAGATTTGGACAACGGAATCGGCGGCGAGTAGTCGAAGAATGCATAGACCCATCCGTATAGCGGATAGTAGGCAAAGACAGCAAGCAAAAGCATGAACGGAAGTATGTAGAGGAATTTCCTGAAAGATATGCCTTTCGTGCTGTACTCTCGTATGCGCATCGTGTCACCTTCCCTAAAGATTCGTAGATTTGACGGGGAACCACAATATCACTCCCAGCCAATCATTCGAAAACGCTTTCAATAATAAGCAAAAAACGCTCTGACCCCATCCATTTCTCCAATCACAATGGTCCCATCTGTTTTTTCGGAACACCTCCATACATTCTCTCAAGATATCATTGTATCTCTATATGACTTGCACTAAATTTAAAAAAATTGTAAATGACTCCCCTGATTTAAACAATGATCTATACCAACATCTAATTGATATATCGTCACATCGGGCAGCCAGGGCCGTACAGAGCTTTATGAATTCGATCATCTTAACAAAAAGGAAGCCTATCTATAAAAGATAGACTTCCTCTGATCATGTCTGCATCAACAAAAGGGTGTTATTCCGCTATAAGCCGGAACAAAGAAGCTCCATGCGGCGGAACGGCAGAAGCCAATGTGCCGCCCAGCTCCCTGCGCTCCTCTCCGGTCCACAAATTTCGCGCATGCGCCGAGCCGGAAATGCCCAGCTCAGCCAGCGACACGGAAACTTCGGCAGCCTCCTCGCCGGTATTGAACAGCGCGGCGTAACGCTCGCCATGAGGACCCTCAGCAGCCCATATCACTCGGCCTTCGCTCCGGCTCACCTGGCGGGCGCCGAAGCTGTGCTGATGCATGTCCAGCACGTCCCGGTTTGTCAGCAGCGATAACGTCCACTCGTCGTTGTCGCGCATCTCCCCGCCGAACATAAGCGGCGAGCGGAAGATCGTCCACAGCGTCATCATCGTCAGCTGCTCGTCACGCGTAAAGTTCGTCATCCGGTCGGGATGACTGCACCGGACGCCGATGCGGCCCAGCGGGAGCATGTCGCAATCCGGCCAGCAGCCGGGCTTCGGCCGTCCCTGCCAGGTTTCGCAGCGGTCGAACATATCAAGCAGCAGCGGCCAGCGGTCCCAGAAATCGTCGGTCATCCGCCACATGTTGGCATGGGTTTCAAGGAAATCGGCATGCTTCACAGGTGCGGGTCCCGGCGACAGGCTCAGCACCATCGGCCGGCCGGCATGGTCGATCGCCTTGCGGATCAGCTCTATTTCCGCCAAATGCGGCCCTCCGTGCAGCCAAGAATCCGCAATGTCATCCACCTTGACGTAATCGACGCCCCATTCGGCGTACAGCTCAAACAAGGAATGATAGTATTCCTGAGCCCCTTTCTTGCCCGCGTCGACGCCATACATGTCCGTATTCCACCCGCAGAAAGAGCAGCTATGGGCGATATCCCGGGCCGTAACGTTCGTGCCCTTGATCGGCGTATTATCATGTACGGCCTGCCGTGGAATGCCTCGCATGATATGGATGCCGAATTTTAGTCCAAGGCTATGTACGTAATCCGCCAGCGGCTTGAAGCCCTGGCCTCCCTCCGCAGACGGAAAGCGGTTCACTGCTGGAATGAGGCGCGAGTAACCGTCGGTTTCCAGCCGGACGAAGGGCCTGTACAGGTCTGAGACCGCTCCCGGCTCGTACCACTGAATATCGACGACAATGTATTCCCAGCCGTAATCCTTTAAATGGCGTGCCATATATTCGGCATTGCCCCGAACTTCCGCTTCCGTAACGGTTGCGCCGTAACAATCCCAGCTGTTCCATCCCATAGGGGGTGTTGGTGCAAACGAATGATGCTGCATGACGTTCCTCCCGAATTGATTTCGTATCATAAAATTGCTTTTACGCCTCCTATATTACGTCCGGGAAGAACAACGTTTCCATAGTAATCTTTCTTCTATTACAGCAAAATATTGCGGTTTATTCGCCGACTAATCAGAAAAACGTCTATCGACGTTATAATCTTCAAAAAACATCCGGCTGAACGTCAGCTGCCCCTCTTCGGAGCGGAAGCCCCCGGGTGTCAGCCCGGTCATCTTGCGGAATACCTTGATCAGGTAACTGCCGCCGGAATATCCGACCTGCTCCGCGATCTGTTCAACGCTCATATCCGTCTGCCGGAGCAGCCGCATCGCTTGTTCAATGCGGACCCGGTTTAAATATTCGCTCGGGGTCTGGCCGACCGCAGCCGCAAACGTGCGCAGCAAATGGTATTTGGACCACCCGAGCCGGTCCGACAGCTGGTCCAGACTGATCATCGAGCGGTAATTCGCATCCATATACTCGGCGGCCTGGCGCACTTTCTCCGGCCAGTTCCGTCGCTCGTCATGCGGCGCTACCGCATACCGGCACAGCTCAGAAATGAAAGAGTATACACAGGAAGAGGCCGTGTAAGGGTCGGTAATCCGGCCGTGGCCCGCCTGATCCCAAATCTCCAGCAGCGCGCGGACAGGCCGGCTTGTGGGCGGCAGGTAGGGAGCCTCTCCCAACCGCAGCTTTGCTTCCTCCCAATTCGGCAGGATGAGCGATGGGCGTATCAGAATAAACACGAAGGACCATTGCGACCCATCCGCCGGAAAGTAGTAGCGGTGATCACCCGGGATCTCGGCCATAATTGCCCGTCCCTGATCGATCCGGTACGTCTCCGTCCCCGACTCGAACATGCCTTCACCCTCAAGCGTATACTGGAACAGCAGCAGCGGACCGTCCTTCCGCTCCTCCCCGTCCCATCGGTACGACGGATGCCTGATCTCGTCCCGCCCGACCGCAAACAATTCGCACAGCGCCAGGTGCGAAGGCGCCGTGAAACGAAAGCCGTATGTGCCTGTCTCCGTACCGGATGCCATGCGCTTCCCTCCTGTTCAAACATGATCTTTATATGATAAGGCTTAGTTATAACTATAATCCTTCACCGTTCATGCGCATATAGAAAAAGACCGCTGCACTGGAGGCTTCCCCTCCATTTCCAATGCTATATTCTTCAAAAAAAAAATTAGCAAAAGGTAAAAATATCTAATGTTTCACGCAAGGAATCATTTGAAAATCACGATAGATTATCCTAAGATATTAAATATCATTAAATCCTAGTGGTTTACACGGATTTATTCTATTTAATTCATAGGGGAGTGACAAACGGATATGAACAAAATTTATGCACCCATCCTCATTTTTACGGTTATGCTCACACTTCTTCTTTCCGGGTGCGGAGCCGGAAATTCAGCCAGCGATTCGTCCAACGAATCAGGGTCCGCCTCCGGCAATGTCACGCTGACATACGGACTGTGGGATCAAGTCCAACAGCCAGCCATGGAGAAAATTATCGCGAAATTCGAGGAACAGCATCCGGATATCCATGTTGAGATCAAGTTAACCCCATGGAATGAATACTGGACCAAATTGGAAACGGCAGCTACCGGAGGCAACCTCCCCGATGTATTTTGGATTAACGGAGCAAGTTTGCCGAAGTATGCATCCAACAATCAACTGCTGAATCTGGACGACTACGCGAAAGACACAAGCCTCGATTTCGGGAATTATCCTCAGGGCCTCGTCGACATTTATACATACGATGGCAAACATTACGGGGTACCCAAAGACATGGACGCTATCGGTTTATGGTACAACAAAAGTTTATTCGATCAAGCAGGCATCCCTTATCCGGATGAAACATGGGATTGGAACAAGGCCGCCCTGGCCGCGCAGAAATTAACTGATCCGGCCAATGGCATATGGGGACTTCCCGCTCAGTTCCAGGGACAAACAGGATATTACAATACAATACTTGAGGCCGGGGGTGGATTCTATACGGATGACGGAAAGAAATCCTTGTACGATTCTCCGGAGAGCATTCGCGGCCTCCAGCTTCAGACCGATCTGATTCACAAGTATAAGGTTTCTCCAACGCTTGCCCAAATGACGGATACGTCGCCCAAAGATCTGTTTAAATCCGGAAAAGTAGCCATGCTGATAGATGGATCTTGGAATGTCAAAGATTTTGCCACCAATGAGTATACCAAGAACAATGTCGATGTTGCTCTTCTACCTAAAGACAAGTTAAGAACAAGCGTCATTCATGGGCTGGCTAATGTAGGTGCAGCTAATACGAAGCATCCTAAAGAAGTCATCGAATTCCTTGATTTCCTGGGTTCCAAAGAATCTGCCGATATCCAAGGGGAAGACGGAACCGCACTGCCTGCATTTCATGGCGGACAGGAATTGTGGCTCAAATCGGTACCCCAGTTCCACCTGCAGAACTTGCTGGATATGGCTAACGCTGCAAAAGCATTACCGCGCGGACCGCAAAATGCCAAGCTCGACGGTTTGGAAGAAGAGTACCTGAAAAGTGCTTATACAGGTGAATCCACTCCTGAAGAAGCCGCCAAAGCGTATGCCAATGCTGTGAACGAAGCCATCGCATCCAATCCATAAACGTCATTGCATCGGAGGGAAACTCATGTGATGAATGCAAAACAACCATCCACTATCAACGCCAAGCGTTCAAAGCTGAAGAGGAGGGAATATGGATGGGGATACGCCATGGTATTACCCCTTCTGTTCGGCATGAGCGCGTTGTTCATATGGCCGGTACTGAGGACCATTTATTTATCCTTCACGGAATGGAGCGATTTTGGCAATTATCATTGGACAGGTCTGAGCAATTACACCAGGCTGATCCGTGATACGGCCGTATACCATTCCCTTCTGCACACGCTTCAATACGTAATCATCTATGTGCCTGCGATTGTCATTCTGTCCACCTTGGCGGGTGTTCTGCTGAGCAGCAAAGTTCGCGGCATATCGGTGTATAGGACGATTTTTTTCCTGCCGTCCGTGTTGATGCCGGCTGCCATCGCCATGTCTTGGAAATGGATATTAAATGGCGATTACGGGCTGCTGAACGCCGGCCTGAAGCTGCTTTCGATTTACGGCGTTAGCTGGCTGACGGATTCCCGAACCGTTCTCATCTCCGTCGTAGGCGTAGCTGTATGGGGAGCGGTTGGTCTTCAAGCCGTTATTATCATATCGGGAATTAAGGGAATTTCCCCTATGCTTTATGAAGCGGCTTCCATCGAAGGCGCAGGCCGAGTGTCCCAATTTTTCCGGATCACGCTCCCTTTGATCACGCCGACCCTGTTTTTCGTATCGGTTACTTCGCTCATCGGAGCCATGCAGGTATTCGATCTCATTTATATGATGGTCGGCACAGTAGCCATCGATCATGTCAATACGGTTGTCTACTTGTTCTATCAACAAGCTTTTATTAAAAATGATAAGGGATATGCGTCTTCCATTGCCGTTCTATTATTTATCATGATCCTGATCGTGACGGCGCTCCAATTCAAACTGCAGAAAAAATGGGTGCATTATGATTAAGGAGGGGCCGCAAAGATGACCACAGTCACGCATGCAAAACAGAAACGAAGATTCCAGCCTATGATCATCCATATCGTGCTCATGGTCGGGTCGTTCCTTATGGTTGTTCCTGTATTATGGTCACTCCTTACTTCCTTAAAAGCTCCTGATGAAGTGACCCGGATCCCGATCACGATTCTTCCGGGCGAGCTGCATTGGGACAATTTCCAAAAGGTAGCCGACTTGCTTCCTTTTATGACGTTTTATTGGAATACGGTTGTAACGACGCTCGTCAAGGTGCTGTTCGGTTTATTAATCAGTTCCCTGGCCGCTTATGCCTTTGCCAGAATTCATTTTCCCGGCAGAACCCTGCTGTTTTTGCTGGTTTTATCGGTTATGATGGTGCCCGGCCAAGTCTTTCTGATTCCCCAATACTTATTAATGAAAGATTTGGGGTGGCTGAACTCCCTGAAAGCCATTACCGTAACCGGTATGTTCAGCGCGTACTCCACTTTTCTGCTTCGTCAGTTTTTTCTCGGGCTTCCTTCGGAACTCGAGGAATCTGCCAAGATCGACGGGTGCAATCCCTTCCGTATCTACTGGAATATTATGCTCCCGTTAGCAAAGCCAGGATTGATTTCCGTGGCGATCATCTCCACCCTATGGTCGTGGAACGACTTCCTCTGGCCGCTTGTGGTCAACGATTCGATGGACAAAATGACGCTGGCCGTCGGACTTGCCTCCCTTCAGGGGCAGTTCACGACAAATTATCCGGTATTGATGGCAGGCATGCTCTTGGCCGTATGGCCCATGATCCTTATTTTTTTTCTGCTGCAAAAGCAGTTCATCGAGGGAATTACCTTAGGCGGGTTAAAGGGATAACGATTCAAAACCTAAATGACTGGAGGGTTTCATATGGAAAAGTGGAACGTACTTGTAATCACGGCACATCCCGATGACGAAGTATCCTGCGGCGGCACGCTGGCCAAACTGGCCGAACAAGGCCATTCGGTAACCATCGCCATCGCGACGAACGGGAATCGGGGAACGCAGGATACGTCAGTGAAGCCGGAACAATTAGCCCAGACCCGCGAAAGGGAAATGGCGGATGCCGCCCGTATTCTGGGTGTGAATCGAGTGATCCAGCTCGGATTCGATGACGGAACCTTAAGCGAACAGCCGGACTTGAAGGAACGCATCTTCCGCCTGATCCGGAACGAAAAACCCGTTGTGGTGATCACTTTGGACGCCTGGAAAAAATGGGAATTCCATCCCGACCATCGCGCACTCGGCCTAGCCGCTGCCGAAGCCGCTTATTTGGCCGACAGCTACGGTTATTATCCGAAGCATCTGGAAGAAGGCATTCAGCCGTGGAAGCCGCGCGAGGTCTACCTCCTATGGTCGGATGAACCTAATTATACGGTGGATGTCACTGGCACATGGGAGGCCAAGCTTCAAGCCGCTGATTCGCATGTCAGTCAAGGTTCCGGAGGCAGAACGTTCAAGGAGAACTATTTGAGACATGTCCAGTCCGCTTCGAAAGATGGCGAGCTTCGGAAAACCGAATCCTTTCGCAAAATCTATGGCAGCTCATATCTCATATAATCCAATAAAACCGGGGGAGGATGAAGAGATGGATAAGCACAAGAACAATATCTCCCCGAAGGATGGTCTGCCCGATTCATTAAAAACGTTCCAGGGATTCGATGAATTTCAAATATTTACGAATCTAAACGAGGAAGAGTGGCGGATGCCCTTTGAATGGCATGAGCAGTTGGAGGTGTTCTATGTCTTATCGGGACGGGGGCAGTTTTATATCGATAACAAAACCTATGTGTTTGAACCAGGCGACCTGTTCGTCATCGGCAATCAGGAGCTCCATAAAAGCCAGCTGATCAACAACGAACCGTTTGAAGCCAAAGTACTGATGTTCAACCGGCAGCTTGCCGAAACCGATCCGCTGCTGGACGAGGTCAATCTGCTGTCATTGTTCGAAAAACGCGAGCCGGGGTTCTCCCATTGCCTTAGAATCAATGAACCTTTAAAAAAGAAGCTCGAATTCGGCTTCAGTCAGCTGCAAGAGCATTACAACCATCAAAACCGTTATTCAAGCCAAAAAATCAAGTCACTCCTGCAATGGATTTTACTGGAGATCAAAGAAGGTTATGAGAACAATTCCCCATATTCTAAGATGGAGGACGCGTCGCATGTGCATTTCAAACCCGTTGTATCCAAAGCCATGGAATACATCGCGCAGTACTATACCGAAGAAATCACTCTGGACCGTATCGCCGATTTTATCGGAGTGAATTCATCCTATCTGAGCCGCGTATTCAAGCAAAATTCAGGCTTTTCCGTCGTGGAGTTCATTACCTTCAAACGCATTTGGCGGGCCAAGGAAATGCTCCTGTATACGAACCAGCGGATTACGGATATCGCTCATTCGGTCGGGTTCAATAACGTCACCCATTTTCAATGGACTTTTAAAAAAATGTTCGACATGAGCCCAGGGCAATACCGCAAATCCCCGCGCAACTATTACCACTTGGAGAAATACTGAGCATCTTCTCTGATTCAAGACTTGTGGTTGCATAAAAACTACCCGCCCTATAAAAGGGCGAGTAGTTTCTTTTCAAATCGACTACAGCTTTTTCCACAGTGTACGGTACCAATAAAAACAACCATTACACATTTTCGGCCTCAAAAAACAAGTTACGCGTATGAAATTAAATTCCTTCCTAAACATAGATCTCCGTAACCACTCTCACAGCATCTTTAGTGATTATGAACTTATCGCAATTCAGAATGTCATATACATTCAGCGAATCGGCTTCTGTGGTTTGTACACCCGGAATGTTATTTGCGCTTTTAAAGATCATATGATCTTTTTCAGGTAAGACAATGAGCGCTTTTCGATCGGAACCCAGAGCATTCAGCATGGCAACGATGGTCTTTGTCCTGTAACTCTCTAAATGAATGCGGTCGACGACAATGAGCTCGTAATTTTGTACTTTAGCCGACAAAGCCGATTTGATCGCCAGACGCTTGACCTTTTTATTCAGGCGGTAACCATAGTCGCGAGGTTTGGGGCCAAACGCAATCCCTCCATGACGCCAGTGCGGCATACGAATCGAACCCGCTCTGGATCGGTCGATTTTATTTTGTTTATAGGGCTTTCGGCCTCCGCCTCTAACTTCGCCGCGGGTTAAGGTGGAATGCGTCCCGCTGCGCTTATTCGCGAGAACATTGACCACCGCTTCATGTAAAACGGATTCGTTCGGGACAATGCCGAAGATGGATTGTTCGAGCTCCATTTCACCGGTCACTCTACCATCCATATCATATACTGAAATCTTTAACAATCTAACTACCTCCTGATGATCCTCTAGACGTAATGGGCATTATATGCGTAGGTACGATCAGCCCTTAAGCAAGCATAAATAGCGATAATTAGTTGTTACCCGTATAATTTATCTTCTTACTTTTATGCTCACTTAAACTACAACCGAAATATTTACGATGGCATTCATGACTTTGACCCCCTCTTCCCTGCCTACATTTATACGTTAACAGATTGGATTTTCCTGATCTATATACCGAATGATGCTGTAGCATTTCGTAGCAACAACGTAAAAACCCCCCTGCAAGTCACACCATGCTTTCCTTTAGCACGATTTGCTTGAGGGGGGGGATCCACTTCTACTTCTACTTCTGATAAATTATTTTTCTGATCGCATAGGTCGATAAATGGAACGATTCCGAAAGCTCCTCGACGGATGCTCCCAGTAAATATGCTTTCAGTATTTCACGGTTTCTTTTATTAATCTCTTGTCGGGCGCCGGATAGCTCTCCCCAGCTTCGATGTTTATTTTTTATAGCCGGTATATAGAGGTATTCCCCTTGGACAAATTCCTGTAATTTTTCAACCAATTCCTCCGGCAGGACGGCAGAGGCGTTAATGTATCTCACTGAGACTCACTCCTTGAAAAAATGGTTCAGGCAGCAAAATTTCAAAATCTCACTGTGATCCGTACAGCTGACCGCATGCTGCGTTGATATCGGAACCGAACTGGGTTCTGACGGTAACATGGACTCCTCTGGTCTTTAAGATTTTAAGAAACATGCTGATTCCGCTGTGATCCGATTCTTTATAACTTTGCGGGGTGGCCGTGGTGGCATTGTAAGGGATGAGATTGACGTGATATAAATGTTCCCATGGTCCTCTTCCCCGCAGTAAATCAGCAACCGCTTCAGCATGTTTGGCCGAGTCGTTGATTCCCCTCAAAAGGATATAAGCAATGTATACCTTTCGTTTCGTCGTTTGAATATGCTCATCAAGCACCTTCATCACTTCTTCCAGCGGAAAATGATGATTGATGGGCATGAGCTCGCTTCTCTGATCCGGAAATGGGGAGTGGAGAGAAAACGTTAGATTCATCTGCGGAAAATCCTTCATTAATTTCTTTACTCCAGGCAGGATGCCTATGGTAGACACCGTAATTCTCCGATGCCCCAGGCCAAAAAGCTCAGGATCGGTCAGCACATGTAAGGCATCAAACACATACGGATTTGCAAGGGCTTCGCCCATCCCCATAAAGGACACGCTGTCCAATGGGTAGCCGTTCAAATGGAAATAAAGAAGCTGGTCCGTGATTTCATCCGCTGTGAGATTTCTCTTCAACCCCAACGTTCCCGTAGCGCAAAAGGTACAGCCAAACCCGCAGCCGCACTGGGATGAGATACAATAGGATTCCCACCCGTTTTTATAACTTAACTTTACGGACTCAATGTGCTCGTCGCCAGGGATGGCAAAAAGAATTTTGCTTACTTGCTTGGACTGCTGCACGATTTTGGGCGTAATGCTCAGCACAGGGTTGCCAATCTCCTTGATTAATTCGTTTCTTACGGCTTTAGGCAAGCTGCTCATTTCTTCAAAATGTCCGATTTTCTGCTTGAAAATAGCATCAGTTATTTGCTTGTATCTATAATCCGGTTGTTTCAGGATAGATAGGATCTGACGGATTTTTTCATACTTAGTGATGTGCTTCAACGTTAACGATCTCCTTTTACACGGAGACAACGCAAAAAAAAAGCACCAGCATACCGGTGCTTTCTTGCGATACATTAACCAAGCTATACACAAACAAGCGACTATTTTAAAAACAAGTCACCTGCGATATTTATGCATAGAAGGATAAAGCTCCGGTATCCGATTTGTGATTTGGTGAACCTTGCCCAGCATTGCTCCCGAAGACAGGTTCACCTGATCATCTACAATCTCAGAAATCGTCATCGCTTTATCCCTCCCTGTTCATTTGATATGGATGAAACTATCACAGAATGCCTCTCCCCGTCAAGCATTTGTCATGCTGCTCTGGAAGAAAACGCGATACGGGTTCAGATAACGGACCGGCCTGCTCATGATGCAGCTTCGATCGTTCGTTTTTTATGCGAGTACCCTACGCTATCAGTCCATACCTCTTCCTTCTTTGATCATAGAATACATAGAACTTGATTAAAGGAGGACTTATGATGGCGGAACAAGTAAAGGTTAGCCCGCAGTTCAAAAGACTTTGTACCCAATTCGGAAAAATATTGGGAGGCGAATCGGAAATTGAAGCAGGTCCGGTTTGCTTTGTTACGCGGATGACGAATTTAAGAGAAACCATTCTTGGCAAAAGAACACGTTCCCCTTTGGTTCAAATGCAAATGTTTTCCTTCGAATCTCTTGATAAGTCGGGCCGCGCGCTTTGTTTGGGTGAAACGGCCGTTCACCAAAATCAGGTGAACCGGTTGATGTCGAACCTCCGTAAACGCGGGATTAAAGTAACCGCAGTCCATAACCACTGGCTGAAAGAGCAGCCTCGCTTAATGTATATGCACTGGGAGTCTATTGACAATCCGGTTGCATTCGCCAGAAAAACAAAAGAATCCATTAAATTCCTGGGCTAACACGGTTAAACGGGCAGGCTGTATTATATCATTTCATGGGAGGATGATTTCGGATGGCGCAAGTTAAAGTAAGTCCTCGCTTTAAAAAACTTTGTAACGAATTCTCAGCTATTTTAGGTGGAACGGAGCACGAAATCACAAAAGGTCCGGTTTGTTTTGTCTCCAGAAACCGGGTCATTAGAGCCTCGATTTTAGGAAGACGTACCACTTCTCCTTTGGTCCGCTACCAGCTCTTCTCCTTCGAATCCCTGAACAGTTCAGGCAAGGCACTCTGTTTAGGCGAAACCGCTCTCTTCCAAAGTCAAGTCAACCGCTTGCTGAGCAATCTCCGCAAAAACGGGATTAAAGTGACGGCCGTCCACAATCACTGGTTATTCGAGAATCCGCGCTTGATGTACGTTCACTGGGAGTCGATCGATGATCCCATTGCATTTGCCAGAAAAACCAAAGAATCCATTAAGTTTTTGGGCTGAGGAACAACAAGGAGTAAAGCGCTTCACGCATCAGCTGCACAGCATATAGAAAAAGTCCCCGGGTTTTCGAGCTCGGGGACTTAGGTGTTATTTATGAATAAGTTGAGTTCATTACTCTTCGTCACCCTCGGATGGATGTCTTCTGCCTTTTTTATCCGGCGATATCAACTGCCTGGCAATCGTATAACCAATAAGAAAAGCAGCGGCTGAAGTATTGCCGTCCACCGTATATGGAATGATGGAAGCATCGGCAACGATTAAATCCTCCACCCCATGCACATGGCCCGTTCGATCCACAACCCCTCCCTTTTTTAGCGGAGCCATGCGAAGGGAGCTTTGCTGGTGATGATTATGGTCGAAATTCTGTTTAATATACTCCTCCAATTGGGCGTCGTCCTCAATCATATCCAGTGTCGGCGAAACAAGCTGGTACGACGGATCGATGGCTGCGAGCTCTGCCGCTATATTTTTAACATAGGTTCTAAATATATTTTTTACGGCTTCCATGTCATCCGGATTGGTCAGAAATCCTTCATCCGCAAGCACGATTTTAAGCGGATCCTTGTTCTGAATCTTAATCGAGCCGCGGCTCTTGGGTCGCAAGTAAAGAACCGCTAAAGTTAACGTGCTGTCAGAACCAATGCCAATC
The DNA here is from genome assembly GCF_002224835.1 of Paenibacillus sp. SSG-1. NCBI lineage: Bacteria > Bacillati > Bacillota > Bacilli > Caryophanales > Paenibacillaceae > Paenibacillus > Paenibacillus sp. SSG-1. Next base: position 817,613 of record NZ_MBRK01000001.1, on the reverse strand, counting down.
AGTTGAACCGCCCGGCGATTGCTGTTTACACCCGTCGGATCGGGCAAAAAGGCCCCCCCTGTATAAAGGGCATCCGGGTCATTCGCAGGCAGGGCAGCATCGTTCGGATTGGTAGTGAAAGCGGCAAAGTTAAGCGTATGATTTCTCAGCCTCTTACCTACGTTCGGGTTATTAAAAATCACGGGGATACCCGCTTCTTTAAGTAATGCAGCTGGACCAATTCCGGACAGCATTAATAGTTGAGCGCTATTGATGCCTGCAGAGATAATGACCTTTTTTTGGGCGTAAGCACGAAGGCGTCTTCCTTCTTTCAGGAATTCCACTCCTGTGGCGCGTTTCTTGTCAAAAAGCACGCGCAGAGCCGTCGAATTAAAGAACACTTTAAGTTTCCTGCCGTCTACACCCCGGCCGGAAGGCGTCATGATATCCGAGGAGAGAAAGGCTCTAGAGGAACTTTCTCTTCGGCCTTTGGGATTTTGATACAACTGCCAGCGGGTAAATGGGCCCAGGGGAGTTTTAGGATCGTTATAATCGAGGATCTCGGGATAGCCTGTAGCCCTCTCAATAGCCGTCGTGAGCTTTTCCGCCATAGATGTGGGATTTGCCGGGGCCTGCCTGATATCGATCCGTCCATTGAATCCATGGGCGTTCAGATTATCTGTTTCTCCATTATACTTCTCTAATTTCTTGAATCGGCGAATGGCCCGTCTAGGTGACCACAGCGGACCTAAGAGCTTTTCCCATTCCCTGAAAACGGCTGATGTAGGACGTACATACTGCTCACCGTTAATCGATGACCCTCCGCCTAAAAGGCGTCCCGTTGTCCATTCAAATGCCCGTTCATCCAGCTCCTCTTGCGGAACCCCCTCCCCCTGCCAAAAATATTGGGGAAAGAACTGTTCTTCCAATTCCAGTGCGAATGTAGAGTCCTTAATGGGGGTGTCTTTATCGTTGTTCCCACCGGCCTCCAGGACAAGAACCGATACTTCTTTATTATCGCTTAATGTTTTGGCGATGACGGCACCAGCAGGACCAGTTCCTACGATAATATAATCAAAGGTTAATTTCCGGCTCATCTAAGCGCTCCTTGTTATATGGTCTAATGTAAGGATATTACATTGACCTGTACCATGTTCCTGAGCGGAATGTGGTCTTAATTCTAAGATATAATTAACAACGAATCCATGAAAGTTACCCCCCTCACAAAATCATGGGAGAAGAAAGTTACAGCGGAGATGCTTTTGAGCAGGACGACTTCGTTTGGGTGATTGATCCCATCGACGGGACAACAAACGATGTGCATCAGAAGCAGAGTTTTGCGATCTCCATCGCTTTATATCGGAATGGTCAGGGGTTATGCGGGGCTGTATATGATCCGACTCGGGAAGAGCTATTCTGGGCGGAAAAAGGCTCCGGTGCTTATCTGAACAACCAGCGACTATGGATTCATACTGAATCAGTGGAATTATCAAGATCGTTAATTGCGACATACATTCGATATGACCAGGAAGAAAAAGAGCTTGGATTGGGCCGGTTTGTACACCAAATAGCTAATGACTCCAGAGGAATCCGCATGACCGGATGCGGCTCTCTGGAATTAGCCTACGTGGCTTGCGGGTGCGATTTGATGCGTATTTTAGTTCTTACCAAAAGCCGTGGGATTTTGCTGCCGGTAAATTGCTAATCGAAGAATCAGGCGGTACCGTGACTTGTTTAAACGGAGAACCGGTTAATGTATACCTCCCTGGCACCAGCATTCTTGCTGCCGGAGAAGACCTCCACCAAGAGATATTAGGAATGTCCAAAGCCGTTTTGTATTTTTGAGACTCTAACAAAATATAAAGTGTCCAATGAATAGTGCAAAAGACTATCCGTCATCGGATAGTCTTTTGCTTGTTTACATTAAAAGTTTAAATGGCTTCAGTATGACCGCATGGTTCAATATTCGAACGTAAATACCGGATGTTCAAGATCGTTGACGTAGACCCGAAATTCACCCGGTTCGACCGTCTTTCGTAAATCGGCATCTACATATCTTAAGTCCTCCAAGGTGATGGGCATCTCGACGTTCGCGGAACCATAAGCCGGAACCGGAACGACCTGGTAAGCCTTCATTTCCCGAACCGGACGAACCGTCCTGGATACGACATCTTCAATATACAGGATGACGATCTCCGAGTGTTCGTATTGGCTGGGATTATTAATCTGAAAGGTCACCCATAAATCCTCGGTCTCCGTGATTCGGCTGCCTGATATTACGAAGTCCGAGTAGGTCGCTTGAGCATAGGTTAACCCATGGCCAAACGCGAACAGCGGTCCGATGTCGGAATCCTGATACCGGCTGCTGTAGCTGGATGTGTTGGCTGGCCGGCCCGTGCTGTACTCGTTGTAATAAATCGGCGTCTGTGCCGAAACGCGGGGGAATGACATCGTCAGCTTTCCGGTCGGAGTCTCTTGACCGGTCAGAAGCTTTGAAACAGCAACCCCTGCCCTTGTCCCCGGGTACCAGCACCATAGCAACGCCGGCATATCGTCGACGATATCCTGCAGCGCCAGCGGCCGGCCGGAGAAGCAAACACAGGTATACGGCAGCCCGGTTTTCTTCACATCCCGAATCAGCTGCTTTTGCTTGTCTTCCAGCTCGAGATTGACGCTGCTGTGTCCCTCTCCACTTTGCTCCCAATACTCGCCGATCGCCACGACGATGTAATCACACCGGGCCAGCACCTCTTTCGGGCAGTCCTCCAGTGAGTCAAAGGCAGCGACCGACAGCGAGTCATCTGCCTGTTTTAAACCTTCTTCCAGCGATACGGCATCGCGGAAGCGGCCTTTGCAGGCCCAATTCCCGAGCAGCTCCCGCGTGCGGGCGAACGGTCCCACGAGAATAATGTTTCGGTGCTCCGGACGCAGCGGCAGCATCTCATTCTCGTTTTTCAGCAAAACGCAGCTTCGTATGCCCGCTTCTTCAGCGAGCGCAAGGGAAACCGGATTCAGAATAACTTCGTCTTCATTGGCTTCGTCCGCGAATGGATTCTCAAAGAGGCCCAGTTCGTTTTTGAGTCGCAGTACCTTCATCACGGCCGCGTTCACGTCCTCCAGCAGTTCCGGCCGTTCTGCAACGATGGCCTCAAAATGCTCCAGGTAATGCGTCGAAACCATCTCGATGTCGACGCCCGCTTCCAGCGCCAATTCGGCAGCTTCTTTACCATCTCGGGCCACGCGGTGCTTCTGCAGCTCGGTAACTGCGCCCCAGTCAGAGATGACCAAATCCTCAAATCCGTACTGGCCTCTCAGAATTTCCTTGAGCATTTCGGAGCTGGCTGTTACCGGCACCCCATTGAAACTGTTAAACGAGCTCATGACCAATTTCGGCCGTTCCTGCAGCGCGATCTCATAAGGCTTGCCGTAGAACTCGAAAAATTCCCGCATGGACATATCGACGGCATTGTAATCTTTCCCCGCAACTCCCGCTCCGTACGCTGCAAAATGCTTCAGGCAGGCAGCGACGCCGTCCGGGGCGATTCGCCCATCGCGGAGGATTTTCTGATACCCGCGGATCATGGCTCTGCCCAGGTTGCCCGATAGCAAAGGGTCCTCGCCGAACGATTCCATGACCCGGCCCCAGCGGGCGTCCCTGACTAGATCCGTCATCGGTGAGAAATTGACGTGGATGCCGCCCGCCCGCAGCTCGGAAGCTGTCTCTTCAGCCACCAGTTTCACCAGCTGCTCGTCCCAACTGCAGGACAGGCCGAGGGGGATCGGGAAAATCGTCCGGTAACCGTGAATCGCGTCATGCATGAAGAGCAAGGGGATTTTCAACCGGGAGCGCTGCAAGTACTCTGCCTGAATCCGATTGGTCGTTTCGGCGCCGGAGGCGCCAATGACGCTGCCGATCGTGTAGATTGTGTCCTCGTCCAGGATGTGCTGCGGGTAGGCGGGTCCAGTCTCCACCATTTCCTCGTCGACTTGGCCGACGTAGAGCTCACCTGTAATTTGCGACAACTGTCCGAACTTTTCTTTCAGCGTCATGGACGCCAGTAACTCTTTCAATCGGTTATTATCCATCGTAAGGCCTCTCTTCCAGATTACACCCATTCGAGGGCGGGCAAAATGTCCTTTTGGAGCTCGCACATTTCGTCGATCATCGCGCAGGCCTGATAATAAGTTGGCGCGCTTGGATCGAGCAGAATCGCTTGCAGCAGCTTCGTCTTCGACTTCTCAACGAACGCTTCGAGCAGCAGCTTGTGAATGGTGCCTTGAATGTGAATCGTACCAATCACCGCCGTCGGCAGCTCAACGGTCATCGGCTTCAGTGTGATACCTTGCCCGTTGACGAACGCCTGAGTCTCAACCACCATATCGTCGGGAAGACCACGGATAGCCCCGTTGTTCGGCAAGTTCACGGAATTGATCTGCACCTCGTCATCGAAAAAGATCGCCTCAATGATCGGAATGGCGTATTCGTTGCTCGGACTAACTTTCTCTTTATCGAATGTGTAAGCTTGTTTAACCCAGCTTTCCTGCGATTGCACACTGTCGAACAGTCCTTTGTCCAGGCTGCTGCCGCTCGCAGCATAGACAAAATCAGGCGTTCTCGAGCCTTCCTTCCACAGCTGCTCCCGAATTGGATTATAGCGGTACTGCAGAGACAGCCCTGCATAAAAATCGTCTGCATAAGATACGTATTCACCGGAATGGTTCGTCCCCGGGTATGGATAATAGCCGTAAATGTGATACATCGCTCTTGACAGCCCGATATGATCGAACTGTGCCAGGCGATTTGCTTTGCTCTCTTTTTCGCGGAACAACGGATACAGATCTTCACCTGTCTTCTTGTCCCAAATTTTCGTGAAGAAGCCAAAGTGGTTCAAGCCGCCGCCTTCGATGCCGATTTCTTCCGGCTTCCGCTCCAGAAACTCGCACAATTGATGAATGCCCATATCCAAACCGTGGCAGAGGCCCACAATCTTAATGGAAGTCAACTTGGAAATGGCCTCCACCAATTTTGCTTCCGGGTTCGTGTAGTTGATGAACCAGGCGTCCGGGCATACTTTTTCCATCGTCCGGGCGATTTCGAGCATTGGCCCAAGATTGCGGAGCGTATGAAACATCGATCCCGGTCCGCCGTTCTCCCCGTAGATTTGCTTGCTGCCGTAGCGGCGTGGAATGTGGAAATCTTGGGACCAGTAGAAGTAACGCTCCACCTCGATCGCAACAATGGCGAAGTCGGCACCCCGCAGCGCTTGCTCCAGATTCGTCGTCTGCCAGATCGAAGCCGGGTGGGAAAAAGAATCAAACATTTCCTTCGCATATCGATACGTCCGGTTGACGTTCTCCTCGCTAATATCCATGAGTGCGATTTCAAGCTCCGCTTCGTTTCTGAGCCGTGGAGACAGAACGATATCCTGAAGGGCTCCCAAGGCGAACGAGACGCTTCCCGCTCCGATTAACGCAATCTTCATCTTTTTCATCGTTAAACAACTCCTTTGTGATCTATTCTTTCAAAGCACCCACCATGACGCCCGAAATAATCTTGCGTTGGAAGATGATGTAAGCCAGCGCAGCCGGAAGGGCCGAAACAACGGCAGCCGTGGCAATCATGGGATAATCCATGGTGAACTTGGTTTGAAAATAATTTAGTCCGACCGGCAGCGTTCTCAATGCGTCATTCTGGATCAAAATGGTCGGAAGCATAAAGTTGTTCCATGTTCCGATTGCCGTAAACACGATGAGGGACACCATGGGTGGATACAGCATCGGCATGATAATATGATACAAATTTTTCGCTTCAGTCGAGCCGTCGATCCGGGCTGATTCCAACAGGGCATAAGGAATGTCTTTCATAAACCCTCTCAGCAGAAAAATAGAGAACGGAATATTCATCGCGATTTGCGGCAGAATGAGTGCCCAAATCGTATTCAGCAAGCCCATGGACTTTAAATTGTTGAACAACGGAATGATGATCAAATCCAAAGGAACCGTTAATCCCCAGAGGACGATCAGGAAAAATATGCTCTTGCCCCTGAATTTCATGAACGCAAATGGATAAGCGCCGAGCATAGATAACAAGACGACCAACACAACGACCACGACGGTAACGATGACGCTATTCTTATAATAGATAAGAAAATTGCCGACTTCCCAGATACGAGAATAATTCTCCCAATGGAAAACCTGCGGCAGCGCTAAGGGGCCGTCCATGTTGATATCGTTCATCGTTTTTAGTGATGTACTGATGACGAGCAGAAACGGAGCGACCGTCAACAGCGCCGTGCAGATCATGAAGGCATAAACAAGTGTGCGTCGCAAAAGCAAAGATCGGGTCATATTCATCAGCTTTGATCCCTTTCTCTCATCCAAATGATGGTTCTCGAAACGATGAGAATAAATAACGTCATGATAATGGAAGCGGCCGCTGCAAATCCCAACCGATTGACGATAAAGCCTTGCGTGTAGACATAATAGGAAATGACGTACGAGCTGTATCCCGGCCCCCCCTTGGTGGTGGCCATAACGATGTCAAACACGCTGAAGGAACTGATCGTCATCAGGATGATGACCGTCGTCATGGTTTGCCGCAGACCGGGAATGGTGACGTTCCAGAACTGGCCCCAAGCGCTGCAGCCGTCAATATTAGCGGCGTCGTACAATTGCGAATCCACGCTCTGCAGTGCTGCAGTGAAGAGCATCGTCGTATAGCCGAAGCTGCCCCATACGAAAATGACAAACAGAGCGTACATGACAAGATCAGGATTACCAAGCCAGCCGGTCATCGGTCGTGCGATGCCGAGATGATCCAGAATCGTGGACAGCGGACCAAAGCTTGGATCGTAAATCCACTTCCAGATCACCGCTGCAATAACGGAAGAGATAATTTGTGGGAAGAAAAAGCCCATTTGGAACCACTTCGTGAATCGGATATTCCCACGAACAAGCAAATTAGCAAAAATAAGACCCAGTCCGACGGGAATCGTCGCGCCACCAACGACCCACAGCAGCGTGTTCTTGATCGCCTGCAGGAACATAGGCTCGTCGGTAAACAGATGAATATAATTTTGTAATCCGATAAACTTCTTCGGACTAATCCCATCCCAGTTCGTCATGCTGATATAAACCGTTTGCAGCGCCGGCCAAATCATGAAGAGAGCCAGCATCGCAAATGCCGGCAGAAGGAACAAGTACGCCAGCGGATTGGTCTTCTCGGCTCCTCTTCGTCTGAACGTACGCCTTTGCTGGGGCACGGCTTCTTGTCTCATATTAATCACCTCAATCTTGCAGGATGGATGTCCTTTAACCTGGACGAGTTAAAGGACATCTTGACATGTGTCCATGTGCCTACTGTCCCTGAGCTGCCTCGGTCAGCTTGTTGTACTCCTGCTTAATCTCATCCCATGCCTTCTCAGGTGTGGTTTTCTGGAAGTACATTAACTGCATTTGTTTGTTGATAATATCGAGCAGTCCCGGAACGGCATTGTCGAGGTAGTAGCCCAGCTGGGTACCTTCAATGGCCTGATCGAAGTCTCTCTTCAAGTCGGAAGCCTCAACCCCAGACATGTCCGCTTTAATCGTTGGTGTCATGCCGCCTTCATACCAAAGCTTGACGACATCCGGGTTCATGAACGTGTCGATGAAATCCAGTGCCGCTTGTTTTTTTTCACCGCTTAGATTGGCGTTCAGCGCCCATCCGCCATCTGTTGGATTTACAATCCGGTGTTCCTTGCTGTTCACATCTTGCTGAGGGAAGGCAAATGCTCCGAGCGGCATCTTTGTTTCATCAAAAGTTGGGATGACCCAGTTGCCGCTAAGCACCATCGCGGACTGCCCCTTCGCAAAATAGGTCGGCACCGCAGTGTCGTCGATCGACGCGTCTTCCTTCCGAAAATATCCGCTTTTGTCCCATTCGTTAATTTGGTTCAGCGCTGCCGTAAACGCTTGCTCGAACTTAGGCGTAATACCTTGCTGGAAGTAGAACTTATTGATATCGTCCACCGGCACCTGGTTATACAGCATGTGGAACACTGCCCATATTTTCGTTCTATTGGTCATACCGCCATTCTCCAATGGAATGTATCCGGCTTCCTTGACCTTGGCCAGAATCGCGTTAAATTCATCTACCGTCTTCGGCGGCGTCAAATTCAGCTTCGAAAAAATGTCTTTGTTGTAGTAAACAACGATGGGAGCATTCGCAAACGGAACGCTGTAGTATTTGCCTGGCGTTCTGGCGTTTTGGAAGTCTATCGCCCCGTCTACTTCTTTGTCGACCCAGCCTCGGCTCTTTATATCGTCAGTAATGTCCATCAAATAATTGTTTTTCTGCAGCATCTGCTGCATCGTATCGTCGACGTAGACGATATCCTGACCTGAACCGGAATTGAATGACAGCTTTAGGTTTTGCGTATATTCAGACCATGGACTAGGGTTGTACTCAATGGTGACGTCGGGATGTGTCTTGTTGAAGATCTTGATCGTTTCATTCATGATGTTGACCCGGGCTTCGTCGGTCATGGAGGAAGTGACGTTCAACGTGATTTTTCCTGAACCGGATGAGCTGCCGGAAGAAGACCCAGCCGAATCTCCCCCATTGGAACCGCAACCAAAAAGGCTGACAATCATGACGGTCAAACTGACGAACAAAAGACCCGCTTTCATTTTAGACATTGGAATGCCCCCTCTTCTCATCTCTAAAATAGTTTACTGCCTAGCCGTGGGGTTCGCTTTTCAGCGAACCCACGCTGCGGCTGCCTCGTCCATGTAGACGTAGACATTTGGATGGCGCTGCAGAACCGTGACCGGTATTTCGTTCGTCACCTCGTGCTTAAGAGCCTTTCTCATGATATCTGCTTTTTTGTCTCCGTCCGCGATTAGAATCACAGTTCCGGCCTGCATTAGATGTTTGATCCCGAGTGTAATTCCTTTTTGGACGTCCTTCTGATCCGGAAAGTATTTCACGGAAACCTGCTTCGTAGTAGAGTCGAGGTCCGTCACATACGAATACCCTTCAAAGTCGGCATAGGGTTCATTAAAGCCCAAATGACCATTCATTCCAACGCCGAGCAGCAATAAATCAATCGTTCCGTGTGCCCCGATGAAGTCGTCCATCGCCCTGCATTCCGCTTCCAGATCATTGCTGGTCCCGTTAAAGAAATGGATATTTTGCTCCTTAATTCCGCAAGGTTCAAATAAATGGCGGTCCATCGTCTCCCGGCAGCTTCCTTCATCCGAAGCTCCTAGGCCAACCCATTCGTCCAGACTGATAAATTGGCACTGATCAAGGCTTAACCTTCCCTGGTGCACCGCTTCTACCAAACAGGAGAACGTGCCGAGCGGAGTATTGCCGGCAGCAAAGCAAACCAGCGAGTCGGGTTTTTGCTTGATTTGATGAATAATCAATTCCGCGGCTTGTGACGACATTTCATGATAATTGCGTGCGATATGCGTTTTCATGCTAATCCCCCCTGTTTAAATCCATACCTGCTTTTTCAAATGCTAGCGCGACTGCTCCGATGGCCCCCGCTTCTTCCCCGATCGAAGTCAACTCGATCGAAGTGGGAATCGGCGTCAAGCTCGACACCGTTGAGCGAATAAGTTCGAGCACCGGTTCCAACGATTGTGAGACTCCACCGCAAAGAATGACCTTCTGGGGATTGAGCAGACTCACCATGTTGGCAATCCCGATCGACAAATCTGTCACGAACTGTTGGATGATTCCTTTCGACTTCTCGTCGCCGCGAGCGTATTGCTCGAATAGTTCATGAGGCAACGCACCGTATTGTGATAAGGCAACTCCTGAGATCTTCTTCTCAAATTGGCCGAAATCGCCGAAAGCGTTAACACGATCGCCGAGCATGTCCTGCTCGACAACCAAATAAGCGACTTCCCCTGCCATGTGGTTGCTGCCCTTTACCAGCGATCCGTTCGCCATGATCGCACTGCCCACGCCCGTTCCGATCGCTACGACGACAAAATCCTCCGAGTTTTTTGCTGAACCAAGCCACTTCTCGCCAAGTGCCGTACAATTGACATCGTTGTCAACAAAAATCGGCTTGTCGAAGTACTCCTGCATACGTTCCCGAAACGGTACATGATCCCACTGCAGCGCAGGCGCCTCGATCACGCTGCCTTCCTCGCTGTTGGTAATGCCCGGAACCCCGAAACCCATGGCGGCCACTTGATCCAGAGAGATGCCGGCGGCGCGCAGACTTTCCTTGATATGCTCAGAAATAACGTCAAATTCGCCGCTGGTGTTCACTTTTTTCCTGTGTACGATATCGCCGGCTTGATTGGCGATCAGAATCATGATCTTCGTACCGCCGATATCGACTCCGACACCGTATAACTGTTCAGCTTGTGACAGCTGTGCATTGTTCCTTTTCACTGTTTAATCACTCTATCGGCACCCCAGTTTCCGCTGATTTATGTTTGTTTGTACTGTGTACGTACTAACTAAAACGAATAATAAACCGATTTCATAGAGATGTCAATAAAAAAATGCGGTTGGTTCTACATTCGAACCAACCGCATGATGAATCAAGTTTGTGAGCAAACCGCTCCTAAATAACGTTCTGTTCCTGATCAAAGGCGTAAGCGATAACACCGAGAACCCCAGCTTCTACACCCATTTGTGAAGTCTCTACTGTCGTTCGAATCGGAGTCATCCGGTCAACGGTGGAACGGATTTCGGCTAACACGGGCTCCAGATACCCGGCCAATTCGCCTCCAAGAATCACTTTTTCGGGGTTAAGCAGGCTGACCATGTTGGCGATCCCGATGGATAGGTGTGTAACGAAATGGCTCACCGTTTGAACGGATTGGGGATCACCTTGTGCATAGGCACGGAAAAGAGCCTGGACCGAGCTCTCGTCATCAGCGAGCGACTTGCCCGAAACCTTTTTCTCAAAGACGCCGAATTGTCCAGCTACGTTCACCTGATTCCGTATGACGTCTTCTTCTTGGATCAGATATGCGATTTCTCCGGCCATGAAATCCTTGCCATGCACCAGGTTGCCATTCGCGACAATCGCACTGCCGACACCCGAGCCCATTCCGATCGAGATGTAGATAAAATTCTCCAGATCCTTGGCCCCGCCGCCCCAACGTTCACCAAGAGCCGCGCAGTTCACGTCGTTGTTTGCATAGATGGGCTTGGCCAAGTATTTTTTCATTTCGTCGACAAAGGCAACATCCTTCCAGCCAAGCTCTGGCGCATCCACAATGATTCCTTTTTTACTGTTGGTGAGACCCGGAATACAGAATCCAATGGCTATCACTTTATCCATCGATATAGACGCTTTATCTAAACTCGCTAGGATGCACTCGTAGATTGTCTTAAAGTCGTTGCCTAAGTCCGATCGATCTTTCCATACTATGTTCCCATCCAAATCCGTGATGCAGATAAACAGTCCGTCCGCCATCAGCTCGACGCCAATCCCGAAACCGGATTTCGGATTAAATTCGAGCTCGATCGCCCGTCTTCCGCCTTCCCTGGTTGATGACCCGAGACCGGTTTCCACCACGAATTTCTTTGCGATCAATTCGTCGACGATGGACGAAACTGTCGAACGGCTGAAATTGAGACGTTGTGCAACTTTGGCACGGCTGATGGGCTGTTGGGAGCGTATCGTTTCGAGTACGAGATCCCTATTAATTTTTTTTAAAAGCTCCAAGTTTCCTTTTCTCACAATCCCATTCTCCCTGCATTAGGTTTAAGCCTAATGTAATCCATAGGATTAAACCCGTCAAATGGACAGATCTGCAGGAGATTATTCTTTTGCTCCGGTTTCACACTGACAATTCAAACAAGGATGCAGGCAAATGCGTTGTTTCGCACTCCCTTCGAAGGGTAATTCCTCATAACTCATCATATTGATGTAACGAAACAAAAAAATAATGTTTCAGCGTCCCGATGCGATTTGAACTCAGGCGGTTTGCAAGAAAAAGACCCGACGGCATGGATCGTCAGGTCCTACTGATCAAAAGAAAAGAGCAAACGCAATTTTTGCTCTTTTCTCCGTTCAAGCATATGTTTAAATTTCAATAGCAAGGCAATTGACGTACTCCGTCGGCAGCCGCTCCGGCAGCGAAACGATGAGCGCGCCGAACGATTGCTGGAACGGCACTTCTCCGGCACCGAGCAATCGAACGTTCTTCACCTTCTCCTCCGAGCCGAACGTTCGGATTACGGCAAGACGGTCTTTCGGCATACCCATCTGGAACGCATAGACCGTGCTGCCTTTCTGCGTGAACCGGAAATCCGATGCGGTCCACTCCACCTTGTCTTCCTTAAAGTGATCAATAACGACGCGAGTACCACCTTCGCCCGACACGCGGAACGGCCGGGTTCCATATACACCCTCCCCGCAGGCTTCGATCCACCGCGCCATTTCCTTCAAGATGTACCTGCATTCATCGTCGATCGTGCCATCCGGCTTCTGCGGTATGTTCAACAGCAGATTGCCGTTCTTGGCAATGATATCTACAAACATCTCGATGACATGCCCCGGCTTTTTGTAGACCGACCTTACATTGTAGAACCAGTCGCCCACGCAGGTGTCCGTCTGCCACGGTTCTGGTTTGATATCCGGTTCTTGGCTGCGCTCGATATCCATCACGCCGATGCTGTAAATCTCTTTCTTGCGATCCTTCTGGTTATAAACTGCCCTGTTTACGCCGCCGTTAAGCGACGCGCTCGTGTTGTACAGGTGCGCGACTGCGTGCAGCCCCGTCTGATAATCAGGATGATCAGGATTACAATCCGATTTGTCCCACGTGTTGACAAACGGCAGCACGCCGTCCGAATACAGAAGGTCCGGTTGATACAGGTCGATAACTTCCTTTACGACATCGAACCAGCGCTGGTGCCACCATTGATTCGGCGTATACCACGGGTCCAGATCGTACATTTTCTTGCCTGGGTCGTGATGCTCGCGGTTAGGCAAGTACAGATCCTCATACTCGGGATCATTGCCGTCATAGGGAACGCCTTTATACAGTCCTTCCTTGTCCTGCCCTTTGTTCCAATGGAACCAACTAAACGTAGCGCCCAGATGTTCGGTCAGGCCGAACGGCAGTCCCCGTTTCACTGCAGCCTGCTTCCATAGCGCGACGATATCCTTTTTCGGCCCCATGTTCACGGAATTCCACCGATGGATCCTGGAGTCGTAATTGAAAAAGTTGTCGTGGTGCATCGCCTGCGCTACGAAGTATTTAGCTCCTGCCGCTGCGTACAAGTCCATCAGCTCTTCGGGATCGAACTTCTCGGCCTTCCACAGCTGTACGATGTCTTTGTAGCCAAATTGCGACGGATGTCCGTAGTGCCGGACATGATAGCGGTACTGTTCCGAGTTTTCGACGTAAAGGTTGCGTGCATACCAGTCTCCGTACATCGGGACCGATTGAGCACCCCAGTGCGACCAGATGCCAAGCTTGGCGTCCCGGAACCAGTCCGGGCATTCGAACGTCCGCAATGAATCAAAGGTTGGTTCATAGGGACCCTTAGCAATTTCTGTCTTCAGCAAACGTAAAACCTCCTAATTGGTTGTCTTGGCATGATCTCCATTACTTTGCCATTTTGTCGTACGCGTTCTGGTAAATTTCCAGATAGCGTTTCAGTTTTAAGCCATCGAAGCCCTTCACGTACGCGTTCCACTCATTGTCCGTAAGCTTCTTCGATCCGGTTATGAACTGCGCCATATTCGAGCGGATGTAGTCATTAATTTGCGGCTTCAATTGGTTAACCTCCTTGGCGTCCGCCGTTTCCATGAAGATACCGAGCGGGAAGGTCTCTTTCGGCTGCTTGTTCTCGTAGTTGTTCTGCGTCTCGAGGAACAGTCTGTACTCATACCCTTCCTGCGTCATCGGATCTTTCGGAGCAACCCAGGATTCGCGGATATCGCGCGTCCGGCGTGTGATGCCCATTTGATCCCACGTATCATTATTTGTAGTAGAAGAAGCCATATCGAAGTACTCAGGCTTAAGATTATACTTCGCCGGTCTGCCTCGGACATCAACGGTTCCTGGAGGCGCCTTCTCCCAGAACTTTCCTTCCAATCCGTATTCGTTCGTGATCGCATGATCCTCGGACCACATGTAATCCGCCATCTTGATCGCCGCAATCTGTTGTTCTTTCGACGCCTTGTTCGTAATGGCGAATTGCCCGTTACCATACGATTTGTAGTAAGCCGTATATGCGATGCCGTTCGGGCCCGTCAGAGGAGGAATGGATACATAATCTTTGTGGCGTGTTTGGTCGGTTGCAAGGCTGAAGTACAGACTAGGAATGCCGCCGGCGATGACGCCTAGCACGTTATCGCCATCTTGGTTGGCTACCTGCGAAAGCGCGTCACTGTTTTGCGTGAACGATTCCTTGTCGATGAGTCCCTCGCTGTACAGCTTGTTCACATATTCGAGGCCTTGTCTCCATTCCGGTTTATTAGCGGAAAGATCAACCTTACTGTCCTTCATGATAAAGAAGTCCTCGTCATTGTCATAAATAAACGCATTCATGAGGAAGTTTGAAGGAACGCCATGCCATGTTCCAATGGCGCCGGAATAGGGAATCTCATCGGCTTTGCCGTTGCCGTTCGGGTCACCCGTCTTAAACGCCTTGAGAACGTTATAGAAGTCGTCCGTCGTTTTTGGCATAGCCAATCCAAGCTTGTCTAACCATGCCTTGTTGATCCATGCTTTCTGGGAGTACCAACAATGGAAGCAATCATTCACATGCGGAAGCGCATAAATGTTGCCGTCCGGCGCCGTAACGGCCGTTTTGAGATCGGGATCATCCTCGAATGCTTTTTTGATCTCATTGCCGTATTGATCGATCAGATCGTTTAGCGGCAGCAGCACACCCTGCTGGCCGTAATCGATCTGTTCGGACTGCGTGAAATCTCCGGAAAGAAATACAGACGGATAATCGCCGCTTGCCATAATCAACTTCTTCTTATCCCCTGCGCTCGCACTCGGCGCAGCATCGAACTTGAATTTGATATTCAGCTTATTCTCGATATACTTGGTAACGGCATTTGATTTTATATCCTCAATGCGTGGAGATAATGACAGGAATACATCCAGCGTAACCGGACCTTTGCTATCCGGCGCCTGCTCGCCTTCGACGTTTCCCGTATTGTTGTTGCCACCGCTGCATGCACTCAGGATCAGGGCGATTATCAACGCGAGGCTGACGGCCATTCCGATTTTTCGTCTCTTTTCCAAGATGACTCCTCCTTTTTATTCCTTTGCTCGGTTTGCGTCATTCTGCTATCTTCCGTTTTTCTTGCCCGCTTTCGGCCTCACCTTCCTACTATGCGATTTCCCGCTACCCTTTGATAGAACCGATCATGATCCCTTGGACGAAAAACTTCTGGACGAACGGATAGATACAAAGAATAGGGACCGTCGCAACCACGATAAGAGAAAATTTCAAAAGATCGCGCAACCCCTGTCTCGCGGCCATCTGATTGGCATCCACGAGTGAAGATGCATCAATGCTATTGAGAATAAGGATGTTGCGTAGAATGATCTGAAGCGGATAAAGTTCGGGTGATTTTAAATAAATCAGCGCGTCGAAGTAAGCATTCCAGTTGCCTACCGCGTAGAACAATATCAGTACGGCCAGGATGGCCTTCGAGAGCGGTAGGACGACTCGCCACAGAAATCCGATATCCGAGCACCCGTCAAGCTCCGCCGCTTCGCCCAGTTCCTTCGGAATGGTAGACTGGAAAAACGTTCGCGCAACGATAACCTGGAAGACAGCTAGCGCTCCGGGCAAAACCATGGCCCACCTTGTATCCAGAATGCCAACCGCCTTGACGGTCAGGTAAGTCGGAATCAGTCCACCGCTGAACAGGATGGTGAAGACGAGAATCATCATGATCAAATTACGCCCCACGAACGTCGACTTAGACAGCGGATAGGCGATTGCCACAGTCATTACAATGTTTATCAAGACACCAAGCACGGTATAAATGAACGAATTGATATAGCCGGTTAGAATTGCCGGATTAGAGAAGATTACCTTATAACCCATCAGACTAAAGTCGACCGGCCACAGCCAGACCCGTCCGCTGACGACAGCCTGCGGCGAACTGAACGAGGAGCTGAGGATGAAAATGAGCGGATAAATGACCACGACAAGCACGCAAAAGAGAAAGATGTAGATGAGCCCAAGGAAAATTCTGTCCCGGACCGATTCGCGTATTGCGTTTACACGGTTCATGAATGTCGTTCCTCCTTTACCACAGACTATTTTCGGAAATGCGTTTGGCAATCGAATTGACGGTAATGAGTAGAATCAGGTTGATGACGGAGTTGAATAGGTCGACGGCAGACGAGAAGCTGAAGTTCGCTCCGAGCAGACCCATCTTATACACATAAGTGGATATGACTTCCGAAGTGCTGACGTTAAGCGGATTCTGCATCAGGTAAATCTTCTCGAAGCCGACGTTCATAATCTGGCCGACGCTTAGAATCAGCAGGATGATTGCCGCCGGAGCTATGCCCGGCAAATCGACATGTCGTATCTTCTGCAATCGTGAAGCGCCGTCTACCTTTGCCGCTTCGTACAGCTCCGGATTGATGCCGGCTAATGCGGCCAGGTAAATGACGGCCCCGTATCCGATTCCCTGCCAAACATTGGAGAGGACGTAGATGCTCTTAAAATAACCCGGCGTGCCCATGAAGTTGATGGAATCGAAACCGAGCCCGCGAACAATGTAATCCACGAAGCCGAGCCGCGGAGAGAGAAAAATAATGATCATGGAAACCATAACGACGGTCGAGATGAAAAAGGGTGCGAAGGTTACCGTCTGGACGGTCTTCTTGAACTTCATGCTCTTGATCTCATTAAGGGCCAGCGCCAAAATAATCGGAGCAGGAAAACCGACGGCCAATGAGTACAAGCTAATGCCGAGCGTGTTCTTGATCAGCAGCCAGAAGTTTGGCGATTGAAAGAACGATTGAAAGTGCTTGAGTCCTACAAATTCACTTCCCGTAAATCCCTTAATGACGCTGTAATCCCGAAACGCAATTTGCGCGCCGTACATGGGAATGTACTTAAAGATCACAATATAAGCCATTGGAGCAATAATGAGCAGGTACAGCTGCCAATGCCGCTTGATCCCTTTCCACCTCCTCCTGGCGGACGGCAATCCGCTTCTCTTGTACTTGCCGCGCGCATCCATAACTCGAGTTGTTTCCATTTACCCGACCACGCCCTTTCCTTGCGGTAGATTCAATCTGACTGGCCTAACGATAGCGAACTCCGGCCGAGACCGTCAACGGACAGAAATCTACTGCCGAGCAGATTTCTAAAAAGCGCTTACACGCCTGTAAATTTAAGGAACCGCTCATCTTTCGCATACCGGTCAATATTCTCCAAACAAAATAAAAGCCTTGAGTCAGAAGGATTTTCTGAACCAAGGCCTGTTGTTATTTTTGTTTATAGGCATCGTAAGCGTTCTGATGGATCTCCATATACCGGTCGAGTTTCAACTGCTTCAGTCCGGCCACATAATCGTCCCAATCGGCAACCGTATCCTTCACGCCCGTAATGAACTGAACCAGGTTTGTTTGAATATATTCATCGATAGGGACCTTCAATCGGGCGGCTTCCTCGGCGGCGGAGGTATCCATAAAGATATAGTCCGGATAGACCTCATCCGGTTCCTTGCCCGCATACTTCCGCAGCGTCTCCTCATAAAGCCGATGCTCATAGTCTACGAACGAACCTGGACTCTCCGTCACGGCCCACGACTCCCGCAGGTCCCGATCCCGATAGAGCAGGCCCATCTGAGCCCAGACGTCGTTCTGCGCGGACGAACTGGAAAATTCGGGATCGAGCCAATATTTTGCGGGCCTTCCGTGCTCGTCGTATTCCCCAGGCCGTCCTTTCCGCCACCACTTGTTCTTTGGCCCCCACTCGTTAAGGATAGTCGCCTCTTCCGTCATGAGGAAGTCGGCTAAGCGTAGAGCGGCAGCCGCTTCGGCAGCCGTTGCTTTATCGGTCACGGCAAAGGCCGCGCGGTCGAATGAGCTGAAGTACCCGGCAGTCTGATAGCCGGAAGGACCGATCAAAGGCGGGACAGCCTCATAATTGCGGCTCCGGATGCCAGTGTTGCTATCGAAAACCATCCGGGCAAATCCCGTAGTGACCGCGCCAAGCACGTTATCTTTGCGAGATGCCGTCTCCACTAGCCCGTCAAGGGATTGGGTGAACACTTCCGGGTCGATCAATCCCTCACGGAACAGCTTGTGGATATAGGCAAGCCCTTCCCGCCATTCCGGCTGGATGGCAGCCATTCCGACAGTGCCGTCATGCACATAAAAGTAATTGGTGTCTGTGTTATAAATAAAGGCGCTCATTAAAAATCCCGTGATTTCCGTATGCCAGCTGTTCATGGCTCCGCTGAGCGGAATCTCGTCCTGGAGCCCGTTTCCATTCGGATCCTTCAGCTTGAAGGCGCGAAGCACCTGGTATAGCTGCTCCGTCGTCTTTGGCATTTCCAGGTTCAGCTCATTCAGCCACGATGTATTGATCCATAGCTTCTGCGCATACCAGCAATGGAAGCATTCATTTACTGACGGAAGCGCGTAAATGTTTCCGTCGGGAGCCGTAATCGACTTCTTTAAATCCGGATTTTGGCGAAAAATTTCCTTCAGACGGTCGCCATATTGGTCTACTAAGCCGTTCAGCGGACGAAAGATGCCCCTCTGTCCATATCGCACCTGTTCATCGGGTGTAAGACTTCCGTCGAGAATGACCGCCGGGTAGTCCCCGCTTGCAAACAACATGTCTTCCGCATTGTCCAGTTCGCTCTCTTTGGCAATGACGAACTGGAGATCAATGCCGAGCTTTTGTTCCACATATTTCGTGAACCAGTTATTCTCCAATTCCTCTTTCGTAAGGTCGGAGCCCACCAATACCTCAAGCTTCACGCGCTTGTCGGCGATAGGAAATTCACCCGGCTTTCGGATGACCGTCTCCGCGCCGCGATTCAGGGATCCGCCGGCCGAAAGGCCCCTTTCACGAATGATCCATAACATACAGCTTATCAGCGCGATTGCAGCCGTAATCGCCACGGATAATACAATCGTTCGACTTCTGATCATCGTACACCACCCTCCGGGCAAGCTTGAGCCGATCTGGCGGCAAGCAAGTTCCTACTCCTTCATTCGACTGCGATAATCCTGCGGCGGCAGTCCCTCCATCTTTCGGAATACGCGGCGGAAAGTCGCGGAATTGGGGTATCCCACTTTTTCGCCCACCTCCTGGATTGGAATCTCGCTGTGGATCAGCAGCTCCTTTGCTTTACCGATTCTTACGGAAGCCAGGAAGTCCAGGAAATTTTCGCCGAATGTTTCTTTGTATAATCTGCTTAGGTATTTGGAATTGACAGAAAATCTATCGCTCAGGAAATCGAGCGACAGATTCGGGTTTGCGTACTCGTTCTCTATGCACTCCTTGATGTCCTGTAATAAGTTATAATAGGCTCGCGGCGAGCGCAATTCCTGCAGCTGTCTGCTGCATTCGTCCAGCACCGCGAACAGCGTCTGGCTCAGTTCGTTCAGCGTATCGAACGTCCCCATCTTAACGCGAACGTCTTCGAGCGCCTGCCTGACAATCTGGTTTTCCTCCTTGGACCCGTTCGAGTGATGAAGCCCCAGGTAGGCGAACAAATAATCTAATAGTTTGACGATCTCGGCTTTCCTGGGTTTATCCGCGCGAATATTGTTGAAGAGCTTCCAATATAGAGTCTTCCACTGCTCCTCCCCAAGGCGAAAGGCGGACGAGATCTCGTGAATCACACGAAGATGCTCATGCTCATTCTTACGCTGCTGGTGCTCGGCGTCCGAGTACCGGATGATCCGGTTCGTACCAAGCACGGCCTTGAAATGCAGGATCGAGCAAGCCTCTTCATAGGAAGACCGAATATCTTCAAGACGGGATACCACACGACCGACGCCAATGGTGACGGTGAACTTAAGATTTTTGGCAATCCAGTCGACAATCGATCCATAGACGGAAGTGAGATCCTTCTGATCATGCTGGAAAATAACAGCGGACAATTGAGTAGGAGATGTCCATTCCTGCCAGACGGATGTACCCGGTTGCTGTATCATTTCGTTGACAACGCTGCTGACGACGAATTTGAATAGCGAGCGGTCCCGGCCGCTGTATGTAAAGAATGCCTGCTCCGCATTGTCAACCTCGATCACAATCGCCTTCACCGTATGGAATGCCGGCAATTGCAAGTCTTCGAAAGACGTCTCCGACAATTCTCCATTCTCGTAATGGCCGCGAATCAGAATGCTGAATACATGTTTGCGTTTCAGGATGGCCGTCTCGCTGAATTCCTTCTCGACAAGCTTCGACTGTGCTGCGAAATTATTGATAGCGGATTCAATAAAAGCAAACTCATCGAGTGATACGCTCCCTGTTGAGCCGTTTCCGTCGAACAGTGAATGATTCAGCTTCACCACCAGCTCTTCAAGAGGCTTATAGTTCGCTCGCGTAATGTAAATGGTGAGTATAAGCCCGCCGACAAACACGAGTACACCGACTGCAAACCAAACGCTGGAGAATGCCGATGTTGACCGGGCCAGCAGTCCGCTGTTCATCCCGCTTTCTACAGTCCAGCCGGTGTAATCGGACGTTAGGCTGGCCATTACTTTGCGGCCCGGTTCCAAATTACCGATATAAATCGGTTGCCGGTTCCGGCCAAAAATATTCACGTAAGTGTTGGCTTCGTCGTAAAGAGAGGAGACGGTTGCCCGAATGGAAGAAGTATCGATATTCACCACAATAATCCCTTTCGATCCGGAGCTGACCGGAACCTCATGAACGAGGCTGACGACGCGCTTCGTGTTCTGGAAAGAGAGTTCACGATACTCCCGTACATCGGTCCAAAGAGGCCCGTTACGGAAACCGGAAACGGACCGAGCAAACGCCCGGTCTTCAAATATATCGATATTTTTCCGCATATTTCCCGAAAGAATGGTTCCGTCGCTGTATCGGTACAAATAGAAGGAATCGATCAACGGCACTTCCCGCTTCAATTCGTTGAGACGCTCCAGAACCTCATAGTTTAAATAAACGCTGCCGGTTCCGCTGTCTTCGAAATAACTGGCCAGCATCTTGCTGTTCAGAAGCTCGCGGATCACCATATGATCCACCGTTTTCAAGGAAACATTGACCGACTGCAGCAGTTGGGCGGTGAATACCTCGCTGGAATCTTTCGCATTCTTTCGATTCTGGTCCACGATTACCCGAAGAAAAACGAAAAGCAAAAAAGAAAAAACGATCAGAAAGAGCGGGATGTATGACCAGATCATCTTTCGAAGCCAAATCTTACTCATTAGCCTCCTCCTCCGCAACTCCCCAGATAAAAGTCGAGCTAACCAATCCCGTTAATCGGATAATGTAAATTCGACGGTAACGTCTATACCGGAATTCAGCAATAAGTGAAGATGTTTGCCAGATCCCCCTTCAAGAGCCGCTACTTCTCTTCCGTTGACCGTTGCTTTTGTCCAAGGAAGGCCCATTTTCAATATGATATCGTTGGCATTAGCAATGGAATTCAAGGTAACGCTCGCCGTTTTGGATAAGAGATCCCATGATAAACAACGGCCCTCCACCCGGGTTCTTGCCATTAACCCAAGAATGGACCCCGATTGCCATTCGGAAGGCAGTGCCGGAAGAAGTTCAATTTCACCGGTGTTGGAGAATAGCAGCGCTTCATTTACGGCTCCCACAGTACCGAATAAAGTATCTGTGCAATAAGTATCGCATCTTCTGTTTGTATCATGGTCCGTCATCAGCGATGCGTAATAACCGGAATCCGTCATCATCGGAAGAAGGGCAGCGGCTACTTCGTTGCCTTCCTTTAATCTCGCAGAGACCAGCGCCTTGTGCATCCAGCCGTGCCCCGCCGTGGCGTCCGACGTATTGTATTTGTTTCGGTTCTTCACCGCGGTAATGGCGGCTTTCGTGAGCTCCGCATCGTTCTGCGTCTCGTATGCTGGCCATGCCGGGTAGAGATGGCTCAAATGACGGTGGTTGTTGTTCTCCGTATATTCATTCATCGCCCATTCGCGCAAAGCGCCGTCCTTGTCCACCTTGTAGTCCGGCAGCAGCTCCAGCAATGACTCCCACCTAGCGACCGCTGCTCTGTATCCGTCACGCATGACCGCTCGTTCCACGGCTATGACCATATGCAGTCCGTCCCGCGCAGCCGAAATATCCATGGTGGCATTGGCCGTAAGTGTGCTGTTGTAACCGATCGGGTTATTCTCCGGCGAATAGGCAGGGATGAGCAGATATTTCTCGCCTGGATTAAGCACCGACTTGCCTTGCTCATAGCACGCGCTGCCGTTTACATCCGTATAGTACTCCGGCGTACATAGCTGCTCCCAGAAATTAGCCTGCTTGGTCAGCAGCGGAAGCAAAATATCTTTTTCCAAATCCAGATATCCCGTTTCGAGCAGCTTTTCGAATTCTTCATCCGTCAGCCCTCCATCCTTTACGCTGAGAATCGGCTTCAATTCATGGATTCTCATGTGATTGTTGATCGGAATCTGTTGGTTGCCGTAGCACTGCCAATATTCGAAGATGGGAAGCAGACACCAGCTTGCCCCCGCATTCCAATATTGAAACGGGTATTCATTGTCGTATTCCACGTGCATTCCACGGTCGATGTCCGAGTTGACCGACACCTGAAGCGCATCATGCATCCCGTAGGCCATTCGAGCATTGTATTCAAAATCGGGCGTATTTCTCAAGAAGAAGGTGATATATCCAAGCTGGGCATGCGTCATGTGGCCTGTATTCATGGGAGAAACCTGTAAATTCACGTTGGCGTCGAGGGTATAGATGGCGCGCCAGCCCGGATTCCACTCTCCGGTCCACATGCCATACAACCGCGGCGCGCTTGAGCCGCTGCAGCAAATCAAGGCGTATCGTCCCTGGTTGTATACCTGTTCCATAAAAGCATGATGGATCCTCGATTTGGATGCCTTCTGCGCGTTGATCAGCGTTACATTGTCTGCGATTTTGTCGTCCTCGTCGCCTGCAAGAGAAAAACGCACGGCGTTGAATTCCGCGGCATGCTTTAGTGCATGAGGCGCAAGGGCGGCGTTGTAATCGAATTTACCGGAAACGTCCTTATATTTTTCAGCGACAGCACTCGTATTCTGAAACAGACGGTTAACGACCTCGTATTGCGTCATACCTGCAAAATCATCGATTTTGCCCATATCAAATGTTCGGTTCGATTGCGTAATTAAATATACGGCGTCGGCATCGATTACTTGAATCGCCGGATTCTGTTCCTCTCCGACATTCATCGGTTCATTCGTGTCCGCGAGCAGCACTCTCTTCTGGGTTCCGTTAACGACCATAACCCGGGTCAGGCCTGCGTATCCTCCATCGATCAACTCGCTGCCCGGGTAGGACGGGTAATGGGCAACCTGCGCGATATAGGTCGCATTCGGGTCAATCAGCTTCTTGTATTGGAGCGCCGTCAGCTTGGACGCCCCGTCCCGCGCTTTGTACATGCCCGAAATGTCATCGATGGAAATGATCATGTTGATCTTGGCGCCGGCGGACGATTGCGCGATCTTCGTAATCGATACATTGTCTTCCCTGGACGTAAACGAGGTTCGGATCCACTCGCCGCACTCATCGGAATAACGGACGCCGGTTTCCGCCGTCTCATAGTTCGTCCATCGTTCATAGCCGGACACAGTTCCCTTGTTCTTGGCGTTTAATCTGAGCTGGTGTCCCGGATGATAGCTGTACAAAAAGGTTCTTTTCCTGGTTGACCCGTCCGGAAAAGTAATCTTCCATTGATCGTTAAGATGAAAAACATTCCCCCTGGCCTCGGCAAGCTGTCCCGTCAGTTCTTCCGGAATCACTCTCGGATCGCCGGACGGATAGTTGAACCACATATATTGAAAAATAAAGGTGTCCGCATACGGCGATCCCGACGTGACGTACCCGTTCTCGCCGTTTCCGCTAACCATTCCGTCCCGCCACGCCCGACCGGGATTGAACGCTGGAATCTCGGTATAAGTGCCGGCATAATTGCCTTTTTCGTACAAGCGTACAGAATTCGAATCTTTCGTCATGCTATGATTCTCCTTCACCTCGTTTGACTATTATTATAACGATCACCTCGTATAAAGCGGCATTCACTAGAACGACAGATCCTTGTTGTAAATGTCGCAAATTCACAGATCTGTTATAATGGGAACATAATCGGTCCGAGGAGCGAATGGAGCATGAATTTACCGCCGATCCACTTGGAAAATACGAATCTGAAAATCACAGTCGGCGGGCTTGCACTGAATGTGCTCTATATCAAGTTGGGCATTTTTTATCGTTCTTTTCCGGAACACAGTCATAGCAAACGAAGCTATGAAATGCATTTTATTCCTCTCGGGCAAGGAACGTTGATCGCGAACGGCCACAGTTATCCAATCATCCCCGGCACCTTGTTTATGACAGGCCCTGATGTCGTCCATGAGCAGATTACGAATCCATCGGATCCTATGTCGGAATATTGTATTTGCTTCGAGCTGCTGGATCACGAGCCTACTCGGGATCGGGAACTTGATATCTTGACCGAAGTATTCGCGCAAACTCCATTCTGGTTCGGCCAAGATTCGCAAAACTTGATGGCGCTGTTCGAACAGCTTTCATTCGAAACGACTTCCAAATCCATCGGATATCACCGGTATGTAGGCACCATTCTCGAACAGATTGTTATCAAGCTCATTCGGAATTATATGGGGGACCAGACGGCCGTATCCGTCTCGCCGACACCGCTGCAAACGCGGGACGACAATCGACTGGCCACCATCGAACACAGCTTTCTGGCTCAATATCGCTTCATTACCGTACAAGCGCTTGCGAGCACATTGGGCTTAAGCGTTAGACAAACGGAAAGAACGATCAAACGATTTTACGGCATGACGTTTACTCAAAAGCGTAATATGGCCAGGTTAAGCGCAGCCGCCCATTTTCTTACCACGACGACCATGACAATCAGCCATATCGCAGAAACGGTCGGATACTCGTCTCTAGAGCAATTTTGCTCGGCTTTCAAAATAAACTATGGAATGTCGGCAAGCCGGTATCGATTATCGCGCTCTGCTCAAATTTTCAAAACCGCTGACTAAAACGAACATTTTATCTATTGTTACGATACTTTCTGGCAAATATTAAAAGACTCTATTCCTAACAATTACTTGCCGAACTTATTAAACTTGAGTAACCCATTGGATTTTCTTTTAAATTATGGTGGCAATAGATAATTCAAAAAAACCAGAACTGTCTGGTCTTTTTGAGTGATTATAAATATTTATGAATACTTATTATTTGTTCTTCTTCAGAAGGTTTAAAAAAACAATTGATTAAATCGAGGCATATCAAGAGGTATTTTCACAAAAGTTACAACGGGTTCTTCTTTTAATTTGAAAATAGTAGTTAAATTCTTTCTAAGATCTGCAAAAGGTTGATTTCTTCCTTAAAATTCGAAAAAGCTCTTAAATATTTCATAATGTTAGCAAACGGATGCATCTTGCAGATGGACCAACATAATCGATCATAAAGTATGAAAATGGTGTCGGATATTAATTACCCGGCTCCTTTTCATTTGTGAAAAAGTGTTAGCATAGCCTTGCTATTCCCGGCGCGGTGACTTATAAACTTAAATATTGTCCTGCTGAGAAGCCATTTATTCGCCGTGTATGGGCTTTCCATCCCTCATCATGTAAATACTTCAAAAGTAAAAACCGCTCCAAGAGCGGTTTAAAAGTCAAATAACTTAATAAAGGAATAGTCCATATCTCAGCTATTAGCAGCATACTGAATGATGCCTTTATTACAGCATAAGAGGCAAGCAATGAAGGCAAAAGCAATAAAAAGATAACAACCCAATATTGAATGTCTCCGGGATCTGTACGAAACCAAAAAGTCAAAAATACGGACAGAACAATTCCTAAAATTGATCCAATAATGCCCCAGACCCTTTCTATCGCTCCGATGAGATTCACCCTTCAACTATTGTGTGGTAATGAAATGGTAGACACCGACCAAAATTAATAGACATATTACAACAACGAATCCTATCAGAAAATTCTTTAGCATTGTCCCCTCACCTCGGATACCATAATAATACA
The DNA here is from genome assembly GCF_002224835.1 of Paenibacillus sp. SSG-1. Lineage (NCBI taxonomy): Bacteria > Bacillati > Bacillota > Bacilli > Caryophanales > Paenibacillaceae > Paenibacillus > Paenibacillus sp. SSG-1. The sequence goes on along the minus strand of NZ_MBRK01000001.1, from coordinate 791,438 downwards.
TTTTAGGTAGCAGGGACCACAAATAAGTAAATTTAAAAAAGGCAGGTGAGTTCCATTTGGCGATTAGTCTTGTTCATCTAAAATAAAAACGAAGCGTTAAATACCGCTTCGTTTTTTGTAAACTTTTTCAATTAATGAGAAAAAACGCAAGAATATTTTCTCAATCTTTATCGAAATAGCCGATCTTGGAACCCACTAGGATTTCACTAAAAACCCAGTCGTGGCGCACGTTTAACTGGCCTAAATACAGCTCACTTCTAACCAGCTCTCTCTCTATCATCCTACCATCAACACATCCACCTTAAGAGCACTTGCTGTACCCGCAGTTGCCGCAAGTCTTGCAGCCCTCAATGTTGATCAGCGCCGCAGCCCCGCAGGACGGGCACAAATCCACCGACGCCTTCGGCGCATCATGGCTGTGCGAGTGAGTGCCGCCATGGTCGACCGTCTCCGGTGCCAGCGTAGCTGCCACGGGCGCAGGCTCCGGATGTTCATCGTCGATGCCGCTCTGCACGTGGGCTTCCAGCGCCTTGGCGACCGCGTCGGCGATCGATTCCACGCGGTTGACGCCAAAGCCGATCGCGCCGGACCCGCCGATGCCCTTCAGGTGCTTGATCAGCAGCTCCACCTTGTGGCCATGGTCGCCGTAGCGGAGGAACAGGGAGCAGACGCGGCCCAGGGCTTCCGCCATGGCGAACACGTCGGAGCCTGCCTTGCCTACGTTCAGGAAGATTTCGCTCGGAATGCCGTCGAGGTCGTTGATCGTAATGTACGCCATGCCAAACGGCGTATTGATCTTATAGGTTGCGCCGCGCAGCACCTGCGGCCGGCGCTTGTACTGCTTATCCACTACGGAGCTCTGGCTGCTTGCCACGGCAGCGGCTACCTGGGCACCCGCCTGCTCTGCGGCAGCCGGCACGGCAGCCTCGGAGGCCGCTGCTTCCGCAGTCGGAGCGGCCTTCGCTTCGCTCTTGTCTTCCTTCTTCTCCGTTTGCAGCACCTGCACGTCGCGGCTGCCGTCACGGTAGATCGTCACGCCCTTGCAGCCAAGGTCGAACGCCAGCTCATACAGCCGCTTCGTTTCTTCGACCGTGAAGTCGGCCGGGCAGTTCGCAGTCTTCGAGATGGAACTGTCCACCCAGCGCTGAATGGCCGCCTGAGCGCGGATATGGTCTTCCGCCGTCAGATCCATCGCCGTCACGAAGTAATCCGGCAGTTCTTCGCCCGGATGGGCGTCCAGCCAGTCCTGCGCGATCGGCACAAATTGCTCGTCGAAGCCGAGGCGGCTCTGACGGAAGTATTTAAACGCGAAGTATGGCTCGATACCGGTCGACGTGCCGACCATCGTTCCCGTGCTGCCGGTCGGCGCCTGGGTGATGACGGTCACGTTGCGCATGCCCTTCTCACGGATGGCCGTGCCGACTTCCGGGAACGCCTCGGTCATATTTTTCATAAATCCGCTCTGCAAATACGGATCCGCGTCAAACGCCAGGAACGAGCCTTTCTCTTCCGCAATGTCAGCCGATGCCAGGTATGCTTCGCGGGCGATAAAACCGTACAGCTTGTCGAGGAACTCGAGTGATTCCGGACTGCCGTACCGGATGTTCAGCTTGATCATCAGCTCCGCCAGACCCATCGAACCGAGGCCGATCCGGCGCTCCTTCTTCTGGTTTTTCTCGTTTTCTTCAAAATGGTACGGCGTCGTGTCGATAACGTTATCCAGGAAACGCACGGAGTAGCGCGTCACCGTCGCCAGTTCGTCCCAAGCCACGTCATGCTTCTCTTCATCATAGAACTTGGAAAGATTCATCGCAGACAGGTTGCAGACGCCCCATGCCGGAAGCCCCTGCTCTCCGCACGGGTTCGTGCAGATGATCGGGTTGAAGTACCAGCTGTTGGACATCTGGTTGTAATATTCCATAAAGACGACGCCCGGCTCGGCCGATTTCCACGCCGATTCGATAATCGTATGCCAGATTTCGCTCGCCTTCACCGTCCGGTACGGAATGACGGCATGGCCGCCCTGCTTCCATTTCTCAAGGTCGCCGTCCCACAGCTCGTCGTAATCCGGATCCGTCGTATCCGGGAATACCAGCTCCCAGTCCAGGTCCTCCTTGACCGCCTTCATGAAATCATTGCTGACACAGACGGAAAGGTTGGCGTTTGTCACTTGTCCCATCGTCTGCTTGACCGTAATAAAATCGAGCACGTCCGGGTGCCAGTCGTTGATCATGAGCATCAGCGCGCCGCGCCGGCTGCCGCCCTGCTCAATCAGGCCGGTCGTGTAGCTGAACAATCCGCCCCAGGATACCGCACCGCTCGAGGATCCGTTCACGCCCTTGACCACGGATCTGCGCGGACGGAGCGAGGACAGATTGATGCCGACACCGCCGCCCCGCGCCATAATTTCGGTCATCTCGGACAGCGTCGCCATGATACCGCCGCGGCTGTCCTTCGGCGAAGGAATGACGTAACAGTTAAACAGCGTCAGCTCGTCACTGGCACCCGCTCCGGCGGCGATCCGCCCGCCCGGAACGAGTTTCCAGTCTTCCAGAATGTAGCGGAACTTCTCTTTCCACTCGGCCTGCAGCTCCGGCGTCGGCTCCGCCGATGCCATGGCCCCGGCCAGCCGGTCCCACATTTCCTCCGGCGTCTTCTCGATATTCAGCGTCAGCTTCTCGACGTCCGTCTCCACCAGCTCGCCGCGGCGTGTTTTTACCGTCGCCCGTTTCCCCTCACGCGATACGATCTCGCCGACTTCCTTTGTCGGAAACTTCGGATCGTCCTTGGTCAGTACAAGTACAACGTCCCCTACTTTGGCGTGATTCGGGTCCGGGTCCTTCCAAGCATACCGGTCCAAAAAGATTTTTTCGCTTAACCCCTCAAGCTTCTGTTTGCTCTGAACTTGATTCACTGTTACATTCTCCTCCCATGACTGTTATGCCGAACGTATCGGCTCTTAGTTCCGATCAGCGGATGATGTCGGTCTGCCGACTGCGCTAAAAGTGCCGGTTCACTTCCGGGAAAGGCCTGTATGTAGCCGGGTTCCTTCCATTCAATAAACGAAATATCCCCATTTAAAACGCAAATCCGCTCGTCATGTACCATATATTGTGTGCATTGATGATTATACTATACCACATATTGTTACTCCACGCCTTAATCCTGAAATTTAGACCATGAAAGCTCTTCACTCTGGGACAACCTTTGCTTTTCTCCGCCAATCTCACTTTTTTGCTTCGGTTCCTTTGAAAAAAATTGTGAAAATCAGCGGATGCCTCCATCCATACGGAGGTTATGAACTCTCCGGTTTACGTGCATACTACTGATACGCGAGATTACGAACCTATGAAGGAGGTACAAGGCTTGAAAACTTCTCATCTCGGTAGCGGGGCGCAGGCCGGGGACCTTCCCGTTCCCCTGAATATTGACCGCAGCTGGCTGGATAACCTCGAATCCCGCCTGGATAAAGGCGGCCCCTGGGGTGACTTCCGGCTGTTTCAGCTGGCCGTTCAGGGCGAAGAGGCGCGGCTTGTGACGAGCTTTGACGAGCTGCAGTGTGTGAAGCATTTGCAGGACCTGTCCCCCCTTCCCCATCAGATCGACACGGCGCGGAGGGTGCTGTTTGAGATGTCCGGCAGAGCTATTCTGGCCGATGAGGTCGGACTGGGCAAGACGATCGAAGCGGGACTCATTTTAAAAGAATACATGGTGCGCGGGCTGGTATCCAAAGTGCTGATTCTGGTACCCGCCTCCCTGGTGCTCCAGTGGGTCCGCGAGCTGAACAGCAAATTCGGCATCCCGGCGGTCGCCCAGAAAAAGGCTTATTCCTGGCATTCCGACGTCGTCGTCGCCTCCATGGATACCGCTAAGCGCGAGCCCCACAAGGACATGCTGATGGAGCAGGAATACGACATGCTCATTATCGACGAGGCGCACAAGCTGAAGAACAAGAAAACGACGAACTATCAATTTATCCAGAAGCTGCGGAAAAAGTACTGCCTGCTGCTGACTGCGACGCCGGTTCAAAACGATATGAGCGAGCTCTTCAACCTTATTACGCTGCTGAAGCCCGGCCAGCTCGGGCGGCAGGGGGATTTTGCGGCCAACTTCGTTGTCGGCAAACGGCAGGCGAAGAACGAGGGTCAGCTCCGGGACGAGCTCGCCAAGGTAATGATCCGCAACCGGCGCGGCGAAGGCCCGGTGCAGTTCACCAAACGGACGGTGCGCAACGTCAGCCTGCAGCTCTCTCCTGAGGAGCAGGCGCTGTACGACGGTGTAACTTCTTTTGTCAAGAACCAATACAAAGCGTCCGGGGGCAATCTCAGCAGCATGCTGTCCCTGGTCACGCTGCAGCGCGAGGTGTGCAGCAGCCGGGACGCGGTGTTCCTGACCCTCGTGAACCTGTCCAAGAAGATTCCGGACGACTCCCCGCTTACCGCCGAAGTGTGGGAGCTGGTGAACGCAATCCGGAATATCAAAGCGAACACGAAGGCCGAAAAGACGATCGAGCTGATCAAGGACATGAACGAAAAGGTCATCGTGTTTACGGAATACCGGGCGACGCAGGAATACCTGCTGCAGTATTTTCAAAAGCACGGCTTGTCCTGTGTACCGTACCGCGGCGGAATGAACCGGGGCAAAAAGGACTGGATGATGGACCTGTTCCGCGGCCGGGCCCAGGTCATGATCGCCACCGAAGCCGGCGGCGAGGGCATCAACCTGCAGTTCTGCCACCATATGATCAATTTTGACCTGCCATGGAACCCGATGCGGGTCGAGCAGCGGATTGGCCGCGTCCACCGGCTTGGGCAGCAGAACGATGTGAAGATCTACAACCTGTCCACCACCGGAACGATCGAGGAGCATATCCTGAACCTGCTGCACGAAAAAATCAACATGTTCGAGACGGTCATCGGCGGCCTGGATGTCATTCTGGAGCGTTTCGAGAAAAAGGAATCGTTCGAGAAAAGCCTGTACAAGCTGTTCCTCGAGTCGGAGTCGGATGAGGAAATCCGCAGCAAGGTCAGCTCGCTCGGGCAGTCGCTTGACCAGATCAAGCGCGAGATCGAATACGAAGATGCGGAAACCGTCATTGAGGAGGAAGCTTGATGAGCCTGTCCCCGCAGGAAGTTCAGAAGCAAGTGCTAACCTATCTGGAAACGACCGAATGCAGCATTATCGAGAAGTCCCCTTATCACGTGACTGTCAAACTGTCACCGCAGGCGGACAAACAGTTGACCAACCGCCCCTACTACTGGGGCTTTATTGAACGGACTGGGGCGGAGCCGGAGACTCTCTCCTACACCTTCGTCTTTGATCCGGACCAATATAACGAACAGGCGGCCAAAACCCCGCTGCCTTCAGCGCAGCCTCAGCCGCAAGACAGCATTCTGTCGAGGTATTTCGGGGTGAATCCGGCAGGGCCGCGGATCGGCCCGGGGCGGATCCCCCGCGAAGACGTCACATACGGCAGCAGCCGGCTGCAGCAAATTTGGGCCGTAGCCCGGCAGGAGGGCTCCTGCGTGTACCTGTTTGAGCAGCCGGGCCCTTTGCAGCGGGAGACGCTGTTCTCCGCCCCCTACGAGCCTTGGCTGGGCGTCTGCTTCAAGGTCGAGATGACCTGCGACGTGAAGAAAGAAGCGCTCCACTTCATCGGCATCTCGCTGGTGACGGGGCAGATCGACCAACAGTTTGCCCAGCGACTGGAGAAGCTTCAACTCGGGCCGCGGCTGCCCGAGAATATCCATATCCAGCCGGGAAGCCTCTCGCTCGCGGGCGCGGCCAATCTGCTGGAGAAGCATATGAAGGATCAGCTGGGGGGCGAGGATTACAGCTGGGCGGAAGCCGCAAGGGAGCGCCTTAGGGATGAGCTTGCGGTGATCGACATGTATTACGAAGACCTCCTCAAGGAAACCGAGGAGGAGAAGCTTACGGCCATCCGGGAGCAATACGACAACCGGCGCAGCGAAATGACATGGCAGTATGAACCTAAGGTGAACCTGTCCGCCATAACCTGCGGTCTGTTTCACTTAAGATCCATCCGTCCATGAGCATTTGACCTCCCTCGCTAAAAGAAGGCAAAAAAAGACCCGTGCCCGCGCCCCAAAGCCCGACACCTTGCAACAGCCTTTTTACGGCTTGTCCGATACAATGATGTCAATAAAGCTCTGAAATCGAGGAGGGTGAATGTGGTGAGGATGGTATCTCTCGCTTTAAAAGTGACGGCGTTGACCTGTGCCGTCAGCTGCGCCTGGCCGGCCTGGAGTCCTGCGGTCCCGCAATCGGCCGCAGCGGTCGGCATCGCTGCCGCCAAGGCGGCAAGCCCCGCGCGGGCTGCCTTGCTTCGGATCGCAGCGGGATCGGACATGCAGGCGGTGCCCGCGCCGCTGGAGAGCTTTGCCGGCTCCGTCGTCCGCGAGCTGTCCGCGCAGTCCGAGTTTCAGCAGTGGGACGGCGCCGCCATCGACTATTACCCGCTAGGGCCCGGCACCCACAGCTGGCTTGCGGTCGTTTCAAAGGATAGCAAGCAGCTGGGATATTTAATATTCACCGCCAGGGAGGAAGGCGGATATATGCTCAGCGAGTACGGCAGCGGTCCAGCCATCCCTTACAGCAGCGATGCGCTTCATGACCGGCTGGCTGAGGATGGCCTTATTCCCGATCACCCCGGCCTCCCCGCAAACGTTCAAATCCAAGCTCAATATTCGGCAATGCTGCCGGTTTGGAAAGTGACCCTGCCCGGCAAGCCGGCCATGTACATCAATGCGCTGACCTTGGAGCTTCTGCCGGCAAATGCCGTTTCCGCCAGCACCGCCTCCGTTTCTAAGACGGCGGTCGTTACCAATCAGAACGGTCTCCGGCTCGAGGCATCGTCACCTGCTGCTAAGATGGATGGCAACGATCCTTATGACGACCTGCTCTGGATGACCTCCCCCCGGCTGAACATCCGCCGCGGAGACGATCTGCTGAAAGCAGTCGCATCCGGCGGCAGCCTGATCTTCACCGCTCCCGGCCGTAACGCGTCCTATGGGGCGCCGTTTGCGGTAAGCGGGATTCAGACATGGTCCCCGGCCGCAAGCGCTCCTGCGGTCAACTACGCGGCCACAGGACGTGCCGGAACCCGGTACCTCCCTGTCTCCATGCTGATGGCTGCCGGAGAATTTCATGCCCGCCCCTAGATCTCCTGCATGATTATCTGTTCCTGCCCTTATCACGTTTCATTCCCAAAAAGAAGCGGACCTCGTATCCCACGAGGTCCGCTTCTTTCATTTTCGTTCAGTCATGAAGATTCCGCATCTTGATTTTTCGCCGCTTCGGATGGCGTTTGTCAGCCGTCCGGCCTCCCCATTGGGACAATCCGAACGGGATCATGCCGAACCATTTGACCGTCCACGGCTCTTTATATTTTTGCTTCCTTCGTTCTTCCTTGGGTGTTTCCATGTAGCTGACGACGCGCTCTGTAATGTATTTTACAAGTTCATCTCCACTGGCCATTTCCATCCCCCCCACAATGCCAAATTACAGCTCTGCTATGCTCTTAGTTTGCACAGAGATACGGTAATCTAAACGGAGGAATGCGGACGGTGCATTATTTACCGTTTATTGCACATTCTAACTTCGACATCAATTTTTCGCTCCAATCCCGCTTAACGAAAGGAGGGCCATCCTATATGCCTATCAAAAGCTTGATCGCCGCCATCCTCCTGATCCCGGCAATGTTGTGCGCAGGCAGCTCGTCCGCTTGGGCCGTTGGCCCCGGTGACCAAAGTACGACCGCCTATCCGGAGCATCCGGCTTTTCCGCATGAAGTGATTATCGTGGATGCAGGACATGGCGGTGTTGACGGAGGGACTTCATTTCAGAACATTCTGGAAAAGGACATTAACCTCGCCATCGCCCAGAAGCTGTTTATGCTGCTGCGCAGCCAGGGGTACGACGCGGTCTTGAACCGGACGGCTGACTACGCCCTCAGCGACGACAATCACTGGCTCCGCAGCTCTTCCCGCCATAAACGCGATCTCGCGCAGCGGAAGGAGTTAAGCCATCAGCTGCCGACCCTGATCGTCGTGAGTCTTCACGTCAATTGGGGCCGCAATCCTTCAAAGAACGGGGCGCTTGTGCTTCACCAGAACGAAGGGCGCAGCGTCCTGCTTGCGGACAGCATTCAGCAGCAGCTTAACCCGCTGTACCAGACGAAGGGAAGCATCCGGCTGGGAAGCCCGTTTTACCTGCTGAACCAGGTCAAAGATCCTGCGGTTATCGTAGAGACCGGATTTCTCAGCAATGCCGCAGACCGGGCGATGCTGTGCAATCGGCGCGGGCAGCTCAAGATCGCGCAGGCCATCGCAAACGGAATCAATTATTATTTGACGGCAATATAGGCGCCGGCTTCCAATCCCAGATATCCCGGACGAGATCGCTGATTCCTACAAAAGATACGGAATTCTGCATACCGGTGATGCTTTGGCGAATGGCCTCCGCAGTCTTTTTCCCCTGCACGCCGACATGCCCGATCGTTACACAGTTCTGATGTTCGCTCGCCCAGGTTTCAACGGCTTTCATTTGTTTGCTGACATGGCTGACGGTGTGCCGGTCGTCCAGAAATATGTTATTGGCCACCGGAGGCATTCCCATCTGAACGGCCAGCTTGCCGACAACGGAATGGTAGTTGGTCTTGCTGTCCACGAAGAACAACCCGCGTTCGCGGCAGACCTCCAGCACGATGGACATGATCCGTTCGTCTCCGGTAATCTTCGATCCCATATGATTGTTCATGCCGACCGCATACGGCACGTTGTCGATGGCCTCCTCCACCCGTTTGCGAATCTCCTCATTGCTCATATTGGAGGTAATGGCGCCTGGACCTAGCCACTTGGGATTGCCCTGCTTGGGCTCCATCGGCATATGGACAATGACATCATGCCCCTGTTTATGGGCCAGCTCCGCGTCGGTTTTACTGGTAGGAAGAAAAGGCATGATGGCCACGGTCAGCTTAATCGGCAGGGACAGCATTTCTTCGGTTCCCCCTTGCCCGTTCCCGAAGTCGTCGATGATGATCGCAACCTTTTTATCCGGCTTCATGTCACTTTGTGGCTGGTCTGCCCCGGGCTGCTCCGCTTGCTCGTTGAAGACCCGCTCCGCCGCCAGTGATCGTTCCCCATCCGCGAAGGCGGTTTGACCAGAAAGCGCAACCGTAAGCGCCAGTCCCGCTGCCGCAATATTCCGCCAGCCGCGATGCAGCTTATTGAAAGATGATGTACTCAAGCAACTTCCTCCTTTACTCGGTATCTCCACGATGTGGTTTCATTGTTTGAGGAAGTTGGAGGAATTATGTATAGCAAAAATCCCCGCTGCTCCCCTCTCAGGAAAGTTACGGGAAATAACAAATAACACAAAAAGGCGTCCCCGTTGTTCAAAACGGGAACGCCTTATGTATGTATGCGGTCGAGAGGACTCGAACCTCCACGGGGGGTTAGCCCACACGGACCTGAACCGTGCGCGTCTGCCAATTCCGCCACGACCGCAAATCGGTCGGTCACTCTTTGAAAGATTCAATCTTTCGCGGCGACAAGATAGATCATACCATGCTGGACAGGTATAGTCAACACTTTTTCAAAAAAAGTTTAATTTCCTCTTCATTCTGAACAATTTCCAGCTCCTATCTATTGAATAATCCAAGCATTTGCGGGTAAAATAAGAACATAAGTTCGTACAGGTGGTGATATGTATGGCAGCACCCGGCATGACGTCGGAAGAGACATCGCTGATTAAGAGTTATCTGCTCCTGATTTTTATTCATAAAGTTTTCGAACGGGACATTCGGATTATGGAGGAGAGCGGCGTATTCAAGACCCCCCAGTTGTATTCGGAACTGATTGTGAACGGCGACCGGCAGGCCGGCACGCTGCTCGCTGAAGTCAAGCGGGAAATGAGAAGACGCAAGATCCGGATCCTTCGTATCTTACAAGATGATACCGGGGTCAGGGCGGAATATTCCTGCAGAGGCTATACCGACGAAATGAATATCCTATGGCCGGCTTTTCGTAACGAGATGCTCGTTCGGATGAGAGTGTATCTCGGGCTGGATCCTTTCTCTCCCGAAGACCGTTCTCTCCTTCCCGTCTCTTCTTTTACTCACCATATGGACCATCCCGCTGCTCCCTATTTTCAGGAGGGCTCCAAACCATAAGAGCCGCCTGGAGTCCCCCCATATGAACCAAGGGGAACCGAACCAGACGGCTCTGCTATTATTCCAGAGGGCTTTGACGCGGAGCGCTCGCAGGCTGGAACAAGTAGTTCCGGTCCAGCTTGACCACTTTGCGGTTGCGGCGGCGGATCAGCACCTGGCTGCCGTCCCAAGCCACAACAATCCCTGTCACATCATTGCTTTCGATGCCGTCGCGAACCACCCGGACCTGCTCTCCGGATTGGCGGTACGCATCCAATTCCTCATCGCTGATCATCTCCAATCCTCCTTTGGTTTTGAAGCAATCTCTTCATGTAGTGAACATGGATAAGTATATGCTTTTCCCGCATATCTTACAATGGAATCGGTGTGTACCGACCTTTATTAGACACAAGACTGAGCGGGTTCAATGGCATTTTTCGTTAAAGTCATCCGGCATGATTAAGAAAAACGTCTATCGACGTACCTTCAAAGAAGACAGACCGCGTTTAAAGGTAATTTTTCTTGCAATATCAGGAAGCAATGCTCTGGCGTTTATACTTTTCTGATATTATAAGAAAGGACCAGCAGCCAATCGGCCGCTGATCCTGAATGTGTTGGTATAAAGGTGTGTATATTAATCAACTGAACCTCTCGGTGACGCTCAGCAATTAACGTTGTGCGTGTTCTTTACTGTCGTTCTTCTCGTACCAATAATCGAGCACCGTCGACGACATCACTCGTTTTTCCAGATATTCAACTTGATGAGGGGTAAACAATTCCTTCCAGGAGAAGTCTAGCTCATCACACATGCCCACGATGGTCAGCAGTTCTGACCAGGCCACGTAACGTTTATACCAAAAAAACTGAGGATGCTCTATAATATAGGGATAGAGGTCATCGAATTCGGTATGCTTGCAATCAAGCGCTCTTTCAAAGTGATCCTTTGCTTTGGCCAATTTATCAATGAAATACTGTTCGGTTACCGGTTCTTTCCCCATTGTGCTGCCTCCCCTCATGATCATCTAATACATATTATAAGCCAAAAGACGGCCGGTTGAAAGAAATTGTTTCGATTTATCCGCGGAAAATGCGGCGAAACGGGCTTTCATCCCGGGCTTAATCGGCAAAAGTGATGACGCCGCCTTCAAGCGACTGGATACGGACGAGCGGTTCAATACTTATGCCCTGCTCCCGGATGGTCCGGGCCCCTGCCTGAAAGCACTTCTCTATGACGACACCAAGGCCGACCAATTCCGCGCCGGAGCGTTCGATAATTTTGATAAGCCCCCGCGCAGCATCTCCGTTTGCAATGATGTCATCGATAAAGAGCACTTTATCCTGTTCGCTGATATAATGACGCGACAGCATAATATCCGTCACGATCCCTTTGGTAAACGAAGGAACCCGTTCGCAAAGAGCGTCCGGATCGGCCAGCAGCGTCTTCTTGCGGCGGGCGAACACCAGCGGCACGCCAAGCTCGTAAGCCGTCGCAAAGGCCACCGCAATCCCGGACGATTCCACGGTAACGACCCGGGTCACACCGGCTTCGGCAAACCGGGATGCAAACTCTTTTCCCATCTCCATTGTCAACTGCGGATCCACCTGGTGATTAAGCAGACCGTCCAAGTTCAGCACCTGATCCGAAACGATGACGCCTTCTTGTAAAATTCGTTCTTTTAACTTATCCATTTCAATAGCCCCCCACGCCGTTCCTTTGACGTAAAAGTAACATATCTTGGGCTCCCACTTCAAGGGGAAACTCCATACATAACTTCAAATGTCAGCGTTTCTTCCACAGAAGCAAACCAATGGCCGCTCCGAGTGCAAGAAGAGCCGCAAGCAGCGCGATCCGGATCGTGGTGTGCGTCATCCTCCCGGCAATTTCGTTCCAATGATATCCAACGGCATGTCCGATCAGCATAAAGATGGTGCACCACAAGGCGGCACCTGCTCCCGCATACACCACATAAGCCCTGACAGGAAGTTTCGTCGTCCCCGCGATATACGAAGATAAATGCCGAAGTCCAGGCACGAAGTAGCCGACGATAATGCTTAGTGATCCATAACGCCTGAACCACTTCTCCGCCCCAGCCAGCCGCTCCGGAGTCATTCTTACCCATTTTCCATACCGGTGAAGCAGGGGTTCCCCGACCAGACGTCCAAGAGAATAGCTGATCATCATCCCGGTCATGCTTCCCAGAAAAGTGACGGCCAGCGCGCCGGCAAAGTTGAACTCCCCCCTCGCGGCCATCCCCCCGAAAGCAACAATCAGCGTTTCGTCAGGCACCGGAATACCCAGAATGCCCAGGGCCAGCAAAAAGTACATGGCGGCATACCCGTAATGGGCAATGTAAAAGGTAATCCCTGCCATACCAAAGCCTCTCTTTCCTATCGGTGTCTATTCGTCCATTCGAACGCAGCCGCTCACGGGAACCGCCTGATGGACTGCCTTCATGAGACATGGACAGGTTCCAGTCATGTCCTACCTCTAATCATCATAACCTGTAGTACAGGCAGGACACAAACCGGACTGCCTGCAGCAGGGAGGAGAACGATGAAGAACGCGATCAGGGTGCTTCAAATTGCTTTTACATATATCGGAACCATTGTGGGTGCAGGCTTTGCGACCGGACAGGAGATCCTGCAGTTTTTTACCCAATACGGCAAATGGGCGACGCTGACGATTCTGCTGTCTACCGCCCTGTTTATTTGGCTTGGGACCAAGATTATGATCATTTCACGGCGGATATCGGCCAGATCCTATGAGGATTTCAACAAGCATTTGTTCGGGGACCGGGCCGGGGGAGTGATCAGCATCGTGATGATGTTCGTGCTCATCTGCGTAAACAGCGTCATGTTGGCGGGAGCCGGCTCCGTTTTCGTCGAGCATTTACACCTTCATTATCAGACAGGCCTGATCATCACTCTGGTCGGATCCTATGTCTTGCTCACCCGGGGAATGAACGCCATCGTGCAGATGAACAGCATTGTTGTCCCCTTGATGCTGACTTTGTCTTTGGCCATTATTTTCAATACGATCCGCATGCCGGGGGCAGACAGCTTCCTGCGGATTACGACCGACCATCATTTTACGGCGGTATGGACCTCTCCGCTCCTGTATACAGCCTTCAATCTCGTTATGGCGCAAGCGGTGCTGGTCCCCCTTGGAAGCAAGACGGACAGCCATACGGTGGTTAAATGGGGAGGCATTCTGGGGGGCGTCGGCGTCGGGTTCATGCTGCTGGCCGCGCATGTTGCCATGTCTGCCCACATGCCGGGCATCCGGCAGTACGAAATCCCGATGGGCAGCATCGCCAGCAACCTGGGCACCGCGATCCAGCTGATTTATGTGATGCTGATCTTTTTAGAGATCTTCAGCACCTTCGTCGCCGACATCTACGGGGTCACCCTTCAGCTGCAGCAGCATCTTCCTTTGCCGCCAAAGCTTCTGATTGTCTGCGTCATGTTCATCTGCTTTCTGCTGAGCCAGATCGGATTCAGCTCCCTGCTGTCCGTGCTGTACCCGATTATCGGCGCGCTGTGCCTGATATTGGTGCTGAAGCTGATGTTCATATCCAAATGACAGAGCCATGAAATAGAAAAAAAGGCGGGAGCTGAAAATCTCAGCACCTGCCTCTTTGTGTTGAACGGCCAGCACGCTACACCTTTTGATAAGATAAATAAATTTTCTTCAGTTCATTCACCGCATGCGTCAGGGAATATTGGCTCTTCGCCTTATCCCAGGCCGTCCGGGCGAGATCGTAGCGGTACATCGGGTCGGTGATGACCTTCTCAAGCGCTTCGCAGAGCGCGATCGGGTCCTCCGGCGGCACCAGCAGGCCGTTCACTCCGTCTTCGATCTGCTCCGGAATTCCGCCCACGTCGGTTCCTACCAGGGCCAGGCAGCTGAGCGCCGCTTCCGCAAAAACCGAACCAAAGGCTTCCGCTCTGGAAGGGAGCACGAAAATATCAAAAAACGGCATAAACTCTTCCGGATGCAGCGTGTATCCATAGAAAATAGTTTCGTTATAGATGCCAAGCTCTTTGGCAAGGCTCTCCAGCTCCGTGCGGAACGGTCCGTCTCCGATGATATGCAGCACGTAGTCATGACCCTTCTTCTTAAGCTCGGCGCAGGCCTTCAGCAAAATATCCAGCCCTTTGGCGGGTACCAGGCGGCAGACCGTAATCAGCTGCGGCACCTCGTTTTCATGGGGAACCGGCTTGAACCGCTTTTCGTCAAAACCGTTCGGAATGACCCCAATCTTATCCGGATGGTCCACATAGTCCGACAAATAGCCGGCGAACGACCGGGAAACCGTCAGCATGCGCTGGCTCTTCTGCTCCAGCTCCCGATACAGCGATACGAGGAACCGATGCTCCGGCCCACCGTTCTTAATGCGTCCGTTCAATATTAATTCCCGTTCATAACTGGAGTGAATGGTCTGAATTAACGGCGTATCGGGAAAAACCTGCTTGGCGGCAAGCCCGGCGATGGGATGGTGCGCATGGATCAGGTCATACGGCTTCTGGATCCGCAGACGCGTCCACCACAAGTAATCCTTGTACGTCTGAATATATTTTTGAACGACAGGGGAGTCCTTGAACTCGGTCCAATCGAAGGTGTCAAACACGACCTCCTCGTGCCCCTTGTTGCGGATCCGTTTAGGAAGCCAAAACAGCTCCATATCCCATCTTGATGATTGGAATCGCTCCTGCATATACGGAATCATGGAGGATACTCCGCCCGGCTGCTCGGGTGGGAAAAAGAGGGCCTGTAACAATCTCATAATGGGAAAACCACCCCTTTCTGTAGGTCTCTTAGCTTTTCGGCATCTTGTAAATTATGATATATTAGAACATATGTTTCAGTAAAGTAAAACCGCTGATCCAAAGAATATTCAAGAGAGCAGGAGAACGATCCATGCCCTACTCTTCATTCTTATCCCCCATTGTACCGGGGATTGCCGCCGCATCAGGTTTATATATCATACTCATCATGCTGCTGATTTGTCTCACGATGTACAGCAGGCAGCGCAAAAAAGCCTATCTCTACATGGTGGCGGCCTTTCTGTTCATTATGGCATACGAAGGGGTGAACATCCATTTCGCCTTCTCCGGATCGCTGAGGCAAGGGAATTATCCGGAAGGTGCCGATTGGCTCCAGGCCTTCTCCCTCCTCCTCCTCAACTTCGCTGTGTACCAGCTGTACCACCGGATGAACCGCAGGCTGCGGGCGCTCCTGATCGTCATGGCGCTTCTGTATGTCGTTCCGCTCCTGTCTCCCGGGTTTCTGGAAGGGGCCGGAAGCTGGCAGGCGGGTTATATAGACCTGTGCCAATTGGGCACCGTAATGATAGGGCTATTCGGCATGGCGCCGCGGGTCGGCCAGCGCAAGAAATATACCGCCGGATTGGCCGTCTATTTCATCTACATTTCGGTCCATCTGCTGAACAACCTCATCCCCCTGGAAAAGACTTGGATTCCGGCGATCTGGATCTGGCTGCCGCTCTTGTTTTACACGCTCCTCTTTTTTATTTTGTTTACGCGGATCGTGGAGCAAATGCAGTCGATCTACCGCTCATCCATTACCGACGGCTTGACCAATTTATACAACCGCCGCTTCTTTACGAGGCAGCTGAACCGTTACGTGGACCAGGGGCTGAAGGTCTCGCTGATCTTCTGCGACATCGATAATTTCAAGAAGCTGAACGATACCGAAGGCCATGCCAGAGCGGATCAGGTGCTGAAGCAGGTGGCCGCTATTATCGAGGAGGAAGTCGACGAAGCAGGCCTGGCCGGGCGGTACGGGGGCGAAGAACTGGTTGCCCTCATCGTGGACAAAAGGGCCAAAGTCAGCCGGATCGCCGAGCAAATCCGGGCCCGGGTCGAAGCCGAAACGATCGTGACCCTGAGCGTCGGATACAGCGTCCTTCGCGCCGGCACGAACGCCGGTACGCTCATTTCGCAGGCGGATCAGGCAATGTACCGCTCGAAGACGACAGGCAAAAATAAAGTGACCGCATACCGGTCTTCAAATCCGCCGGCAGCCGCCGGGACGGCCCCTTCGGCGGAAAGCGCGAATACATAGAAACCGCATCCATGATGATGTTGAATAAAGGAGTATGTAACGAATGGGTAAACAGGAACTCCCCGCAGCTTTTGTCAGACAGATGGAATCCCTGCTGGGAAGCGATACCGAAGCATTTCTTGACAGCTACGAGCAGCCGAGAACGCATGGGCTGAGGTTCAACGGCTTAAAGCTTGCGGGCGTGCCGCAGCTCAAGGAGGCCGTCATCCGGAAGTTTGGCTTGACCCCGGTTCCTTGGTGCAGCACCGGCTACTATTACGGGGAGAACGTCCGGCCCGGCAAGCATCCGTACCACACGGCCGGCTTATATTACATCCAGGAACCGTCCGCTATGTCGGCTGTGGAGCTGCTCGATCCGCAGCCCGGCGAGACGATCCTGGACCTGGCCGCGGCGCCAGGCGGCAAGAGCACCCATATCGCCTCGAAAATGAAGGGCGAAGGGCTGCTCGTCTCGAACGAAATCCACCCGGAACGGGCGAAAATTTTGGCCGAGAACATCGAGCGTATGGGCGTTACTAACGCTGTGGTTACCAGCGCGGCGCCGGACGAGCTGTCGCGCCGTTTCCCGCAGGCTTTTGACCGGATCATGCTGGACGCCCCTTGCTCGGGCGAAGGTATGTTCCGTAAAGACCCTGGAGCGATCGCGGAATGGACGCCGCAGCTGGTCGAGCTGTGCGCCGCCCGGCAGTGGGATATTTTGCAGGAGGCATACGCCATGCTGAAACCCGGCGGTACGATGGCTTATTCAACCTGCACGTTTAACCGCAGCGAGAATGAAGACATGATTCAGCGCTTTACGGCTCATTATGCCGATATGGAAATCATCGCCATGAAGCGGCTGTGGCCGCATCGCGAGGCGGGGGAAGGGCATTTTGTCGCCCTCCTCCAGAAACGGGGCGAACCCAGCGGTGGCGGGCACACCCTGGAGGCCTCGCCAAGCGAGCGGCAGCGGCAGCGAAGAAAAGGCCGCAGCGGAAGCGGCAAGCCGGGAGCCGGCCTCCAGGACGCCCAGTCTGCGCTGAAGGCGTTCCAGGCTTGGGCGGATGAGGAGCTGCCGGACTTCGCGCTGCCGGCGGGTACGCCGATTCTGTTCGGCGAATCGCTGTACCTGCTTCCAGGCGGGGAGCTGCTGCAGGAACAGCAGCTCCAGGGCCTGAAAGTGCCGCGGGCGGGCCTCCACCTGGCCCACCTCAAGAAAAACCGGATCGAGCCGGCGCATGCGCTCGCCATGGCTCTCTCCCCGCAGCAGGCGGCCAAGCGCATCACGCTGGCCGCGGAGGACCCGCAGGTCTCCGCCTACCTGCGGGGCGAGACCCTTCAGGTCGATGCCTCCCTGAAGGGCTGGGTGCTCGCGGCCGTGGACGGCCTGCCGCTCGGCTGGGGCAAAGCCAGCAGCGGGCAGCTCAAGAACCACCTGCCCAAAGGCCTGCGGCAGCACTAGCCGCCCCGTACCGGCCATCAACAGCAAAGAGCCTTCCTACGCCAGCGTGTACCAAGCTGAAGCTGTAGGAAGGCTCTTTTTTTCATTACGACAAACAGTATTTCAGCAGCGCCGCGTGCACGCCGTCCTCATTGTTCGAAGCCGTCACCTCATTAGCTGCGGCCTTAACCTCCAGCGGCGAGTTATCCATCGCCACGCCAAGGCCGGCGTAGGTGAGCATCGTAATGTCGTTATAATAGTTGCCGATTGCCAGAATCTCCTCCTGCCGGTAGCCGCGCCGCTCAGCGAGCTGCTTTAGGGCGTTCCCTTTGGACGCTTCCGGATGCATCAGGTCGACGAAGTATTCGCCGCTCCGCAGGATGTTAAATTCCGGCGTCCACGCCGCGATGTCCTGATGTACCCGGTCCATCGTGTCCGGCTGCCCAAACGCGGTGACCTTGACGATCGGATCACTCAGGTCATGCAGCGGCGGCAGAACCGACGGCAGCATCAGATAGTTTTCATACATGCTGCGTACTTCCACGGCCAGTCCCTCAACGTCGTCGACAAACATCTGAAACGCCGTATTAACGTCAAAATGCACGCCTTCCTTCCGGAAGTAATCCAGGTAAGGCACGATCGCCTTGGCGTCCATCGCGTATTGGTGAACCACTTCCCGGGTGTCCACCTTCACCGTCGCTGCCCCGTTATGGCTAATAACGTAGCCGGAGAGCCCCATCTGTTCCATAAACGGAATGGAATTTTGCGGTCCTCTCCCGGTGCACAGCACGATTTCAGCGCCTTGACGCGCGGCCTCCTGAATCGTCCTCTGCGTCTGTTCGGTTACTTCATGCTCATCATTAAGCAGTGTGCCGTCGACATCCAATGCAATCAGTTTGTATTTCATGCTCCATCCATCCTTTGCCGTAATATCTCTATCTGTTCTAAAGCGAGCCGGTCTTTGGTCTATTGTAGTATGCCAATGTTATCGGGATGTTTCATCCTTCCCGAGCTGCAGCAGCTCATCCTCCGTCAGCTCACGGTAAGTCCCGATGCGCAAGCCTTCATCCAGTTTCAGTTCCCCCATTTGCACGCGCTTGAGGTAGGTAACCTTTTTTCCGACAGCCTGGAACATCCGCTTCACCTGGTGAAATTTCCCCTCATGGATCACAAGGGAGATGTGGGAGACGACTTCGTCCCCCTGCTGCTCTTTGCGCAAAATGGTGAGCTCGCCGGGCAGCGTAACATAACCGTCGTCCAGCGTTACCCCGGAGGCGAACTGATGTACATCGGCTTCGGTCACGTCGCCGGATACGACGGCCTCGTATGTTTTGGGAACATGCCGCTTGGGCGACAGCAGCTCATGCGCCAGCTTGCCGTCGTTGGTGAGCAGCAGCAGGCCTTCCGTGTCCTTATCCAGCCGCCCGACCGGAAACGGCTCGAATGCCAAATGTTCCGGTTCCAGCAGATCCAGCACGGTCCGGTCCCGGGTATCCTCGGTCGCCGATACGACGCCAGGCGGCTTATGCAGCATGAGATAGATAAATTCCTTATACTGCACCTGTTCCCCGTCAATCCGGATGTCATCCTTATACGGGTCGACATGCATGCCGCTGTCCTTGGCCCGGACTCCGTTGACGGTAACCCCCGCCTGTTTGATTTTCTTCTTGATATCGCTCCGGGAGCCATATCCCATATGCGTTAACACCTTGTCCAACCGCAGTGTCGTTCTGCCCTGCTTGCTCATGCGGATGTCCACCTCCAGCCTGCCGGATATTCGTTCTTCAGCATGCCCTCCTGCCACTTGCCCCATCCGGCCGAATAGCCGTCGATGCAGACCAGGGCGTAGCCCTTGGGCGAAGCTTCGCCGCCGCATTCCACGCGGTCCCCGGGAATGCTCAGCGTTTCGCCCTTCAAATAACGCACGGCTTCGCCGCTCCCGGAGTCGAGCCGGATGACCCGGATGAACTCACCGGGATGCAGCGCCGTCGCCAGCGGATGGGCCGGAACGAAGCGGCCGTTCTTGGCATCGCCCATGTACCAGCCCGGGCGGACGACCTTCAGCCCGTCGAGAAGGCTTGGCGGCAGCGGCGATTGATAAATATGGGAGCCGTAGACGACCGTATGGCCCCCCGGCACGAAGCCAAGGAGATGTTCGCGGATGAAAGCTTCATACGCGGCCGTTGGTGCGGCTTCACCCTGGTTCCCCGCACTTTTTTTCGGCGGTTTTCCTTTCACGGGCTTGGCGTTTCGCGTCGGCCGTTCCTTTCCCTTAGGCCGGTCGGCGGACTCCGCCGGAGCCGTGCTGCTCAGCAGCGTATCTCTGGCCCGTTCCGCTTCGGCGGCAGACTTAGGGTCCACCTCATGCTGAAGGACAGCCAGGAAATGCCCTTCGCCCTCAATCCGGTGCGGCCACAGCCGGGCTGTGCCCCGAACCTGCTCCCAAACCTGATCCGGAATATGCCCGAATCCGGAGCCTTGTTCCTTCAGCCAATCCGTTTCCCCTGCGGCAAAAGAAACGGTACCTCCGACCGGAAGCACGCGGAATTCAGGATGACCTGCCACGAATTCCGCAATCATCCCCTCGTTTTCTTCCGGAGAAAACGTACAGGTCGAATACACGATCCGTCCACCGGGTCTGAGCATCGTGGCGGCTGCCCTAAGAATGCCACGCTGCATGTCCGCATACTTCAGCGGCGAATCCCCGTCCCATTCCTTGATCATCGCTTCGTCTTTGCGGAACATCCCCTCGCCCGAGCAAGGAGCATCGATCAGAATTTTATCGAAAAAGGCCGGGAACTTCTCCGCGATCCGGTCGGGATGCTCATTCAGCACGACCGCGTTGCGGACGCCGTACAGCTCGATATTTTTGGCCAGCGCCTTGGTCCGGTCGGCATTCAAATCATTGGAGACCAGCATGCCTGTCCCCCGCAGCTTGGCCGCAATTTGCGTCGATTTGCCTCCAGGGGCGGCGCACAGGTCCAGTACGGCCTCTCCCGGCGTTACGTCAAGCAGCTCCACCGGAGCCATTGCGCTTGGCTCCTGGATATAATAAAGGCCCGCATGGTAATACGGATGCCTGCCGGGCCGTTCACCCGCTTCGGTATAGAAGCCTGTCCCACACCAGGGAATCGGCCGCAAATCCCATGGGGCGATAGACAGCAGGTCTTCTGTGGAAATTTTCAGCGTATTGACCCGGATGCCGCTGCGCGGCACACGGTCATACGAATCCATAAAATCGGTATACTCCTCTTTCAGCAAGGAACGCATCCGTTCCTGAAATGCAGCCGGCAGCTTAAGTGCCATGTGCTTCATCATCCTGTCTTTAATATAAAATCGTTGGCCGGACCCCATTGTATCAGCCCTCGACCATACAAACAACCCGCTGCGCATGATCGGCAGCGGGCTGAATCCGAATGTTATGCCTCATCGGAAGGATCGTTTTTCTTTAGATCATGGCTGTAAGATTTCAGGGATACTGAAACATCCCATGATCGCAAGAAAAATTTCCGCTAATCTCGGTCTGTCTCCTGTGAGAAGACGTCGATAGAATTTTTCTTATAGGCCGCCATCAGTTCCCGCACCTCGTCGAGGAGCTGTCTCATGCTCTCCATGTCATGGGGCTTGCCTGGCTCGGTCTGGGACCAGATTTGATTGAACCGTTCCTGGAACGCCATCGCCTCGTTCACCAGATGATAGAAGTAGAGCTGATGAATCATCGCCAGCACCGTAGAGGTCACGTTGGAATCGTCCTCAAACTGCTTCTGCGCCTCAAGGATATCCTCACGGATGCTCGACATTTCGTTATCCAGCACGGATGCCGCTTCGGCCGCGGTCTGCAGCCGCTTGCGGATGTTCTCCGGAAGGCTCTCCCGGTACTTATAGCTGAGCGAATGCTCGATCGTCGCCCAGAAATTCATCGCCAGCGTGCGGATTTGGATCTCCGCCAGGACCGGTTTTTGACCAAGCGCCGTCTGAACCGGGTACTCCACGATCATATGAAAACTGCGGTAGCCGCTTTCTTTATAATTCGTAATATAATCCTTTTCATACAGCACCGTAAGATCCTTCCGCTTGCGGATATATTCGGCCACGCGGCGGATATCCTCGACGAACTGGCACATGATCCGGATGCCGGCGATATCCTCGATCCCTTGCTCCAATTGATCCATTGGAACGCTAAGCCGCTTCGCCTTGTCCAGAATGCTCGATATTTTCTTGACGCGTCCGGTCACGAACTCGATCGGGGCATATTCCTCTCTCTTCTTCAGTTCCGCACGCATCGTCTTGAATTTGACCTTCAGTTCCTCAACGGTTTGTTCATACGGTAGTAGAAACAATCCCCAATCTCTGCCGTCCATTCACATGCCTCCTGTCTGTCTCCCTCAGTGATGGTCTGCCCCCACAGCCTCGGAGATATGGGCAAAGCCGTCACGACGCAAAAGCTCTCTCAGCCCGGCGTTGATTTTCCGGTTGATTTCGGGTCCTTCATATATAAGGGCAGTATAAATTTCCACCAGGCTAGCACCTGCCCTGATCTTCTCATAAGCATCTTCAGCCGTAAAAATGCCGCCGGAACCGATAATCGGCAGCTTGCCGCCCGTCTGGGAGTATACCCGGGATACGACCTCCGTGGAACGGATACGCAGCGGTTTGCCGCTAAGTCCCCCGGTTTCCTTGGCATTCGGATGGCTCAGCCCTTCCCGCCCGATCGTGGTGTTCGTGGCGATAATGCCGGAGATCCCGCTCGGAGCCAGCGCGTCGACCATTTCTTCCAGCTCGCCGTCGCTCACATCAGGCGCAATTTTCACCAGAATATGCTTGGACTCCCCGTGCTTGGCGGCTTGTGCCCGCATCTCTTCCATAATATGCCGGACCAATGTCGAAAGTTCGCTGCCGTACTGCAGATTGCGCAAATCCGGAGTGTTCGGCGAACTGATGTTAACCACAAAAAAATCCCCGTACGGATACAGGGTACGCAGGCATTCCTGATAATCCTTATAGGCTTCCTCGTTCGGAGTTACTTTATTTTTGCCGATGTTCACGGCAACCGGGATCCGGCGGTCCTTGACGGCCGCTAGCCGCTTGGCCATGGCCTCCGCTCCCTCGTTGTTGAATCCCATCCGGTTCACAAGCGCCTCGTCGGGCGGAAGGCGAAACAGGCGGGGCTGCTCGTTGCCCGGCTGTCCCTTCGGCGTCACCGTGCCAACCTCCATAAAACCAAAGCCGATGGAAGAAAAACCGTCGACCGCTGCCGCATTCTTGTCCAATCCTGCTGCAAGTCCAACCGGTGTCGGAAAATGTATGCCGAACAGATCCACTGCGAGGTCTGCCGTCTCGTTCACGCCGTACATGCTTCGCAGTAGGCCCGTTCCTCCCGGAAACGCGCCCGCGGAATGAAGTCCGCCGATGACCAAATGGTGAGCTTTCTCCGGATCCATTTTAAAAAATATCGGTTTTGCCAAATTTCGGTACAGCACCAGCCAATCTTCCTCTCCATGCACATTGTTGTCTCTATCCTTCAGTTTATCCTTAATCGGTATAAAAATAAAGTTTTTTGCCTGATCAAACCGGCTGGCTCCAAGCCCTTCCCCTGCTGGTATTTTACATTGAAAGCCATTACAATGAGGGTAAGATTGAATCTGATTAGGAAAGAAGGTAGAACGCCATGGCAACCAAGCGCAAACCGCCGACGCTTCAGCAGAAGAAGGACGAAGTCAACCGGAGGGCGGTGCTTTGGGTCGGGATCGGCCTGCTTTTGCTCATTCTGCTCATTTCGGTTCTGATTATTTTCAACGTGTAAATTTTTAATTCTATAATCTAACGCATTTTCGTTTGGGACAAGCCTTTCTGCCAGGGCTGCGGTTCACAGCCAGTGATACGTCTGATGGGGGTTCGTCTGATCCTGCTTCGGCTTCGTAAGGAATCTTTCCTTCGGCACGAGCGGCAGATCAGGCAGAACCCCCTTGCTGATGAGTACAGGGGTGCCTAACGGTACGAGATCAAAAAGCTCCTCAATGTCCGCCCTGCTCATGCGGATGCAGCCTTTGGATTCGTCCTTACCCACGCTGTCCGGTTCGTCCGTGCCGTGAATCGCGTAATTCGTGTCCGACAGCTGCATGCCCCTGCTCCCAAATTCGCCGTCATCCCGGCCGTTCGGATTCATCACCTTGATCGAAATTTTGTATTTTCCCTCCGGCGTACGCTCTCCCCCCAGTCCAACCTGATAACTGCGAATGAGCTTATCCCCGCTGACTACGGCCAGACGGTGCGCCGCTTTATCGACGATAATTTCGAGCCGCTCCTGCAAAAAGGGCTCCTGCCCCCATGTCGAAGCAAACGAAGACGACGGCGTATTGGCACCGGATGCCGTTTCACCGCTCCCGCCTTCTTGTCCCTTAGAGGAACTTCCGCCGGATTGCATCCATTCGGCCATCGGGGCAAACGCCTCCTGCATGCGCGACGTCCGCCCCGAAACCCAATTTTCCGGAAACGGCCGCGTCAGATCGTTCACGGACTTCGGCAGGGCTCCGTTCTTGTCCCGGTAGGCAGCCATGGCGCTGTACAGCAAAGCCAGCTCCTCCTGCTCCAGGGTCCATTTCGCGGCAGCGGACTGCAATGCTTCCTGATCCTCCGGTTTGCATGCGCAATCTTTGGCGTTATAGGACTGATAGGTCATCTTTCCTTTCCCGCCGGAAAGCATCGTATAAGAGACTGGCAGATCGCGCGACCACAGCAGCCATTTTCCCTGCCGTTTCATGGTCAGGACCGCCAAGCGGTTCCTGGATTTCTGCGCGATTAACATTTCACCCGCTAGCAGGTGCGCCTTGCTGTCCCCATCGTCCTCGCCCAGTGCGGTAAACACCGTACCGGATGCAGGCTGTCCGGCTTCAGCTGCAGCCCCCTCGCCCTTACCCGTATCCTTTTTCTCCGGCATATCACCTGCTGCTGCAGCCGCCTGCACTTCTTCCCCGGGGTTCGCCGATTCTTCGGCAAGGCTCTGCCGCTGCGGCGACTCCACCGAAGGAATCAGCACAAGAAAGAGAATCATCAAGGCAACCGCCGCCCGGCGGATCCGCCGCCGCTTCCGCTCCGCATCCTCGGCCTGCTTCAGCAGCTTCTGTTCGTATTCCAGCCAAATATCCGAAGGCACCCGGCTCGTTTCAAAGGCTTCATAAATTCCGCCCGACTGGTTAAAGCAGTAGTTGGCTTTCCCCTGCTGCCCGCTTTTTTCATATTCCTTCCCCAGCAAATACCATCCCATTTTATTGTCCGGATGCATCTGAACGTATTTTTTGAGATAGAGCGAATTCTTCAACGGTAACCTCCATGCGCAAATGTTCTTTCTATTTATATCGGCACGCGGAAAACAAAAAAACATCCCCCTCGAGGCCTATTCAGCCGGGGGATGCTTTCAGACATAGGCGTAAGCATGCAGCGTTGCTTCAGCCTTCTTTATGAAAAGGGCAGTCCGCGATCTTAATGGAATCGGTCGGGCAGCCGTCAACGGCATCCTGCAGGTCATCGTACATCTCTTCAGGAATTTCGGTGTTGCCTGTGTTGTCGTCGCCGCCGTACACGACTCCCGCCAGCCCCTCATCGTCGTAATCGTAAATATCCGGAGCGGTTGCGCCGCAGGCGCCGCACGCGATGCAGGTATCTTTCTCAACCCAAGTATATTTGGCCATGGCTCTCCTCTACCTTTCTATTTATCTATATAAATGATCTATCCAAAAAAAAAACGAAATGTTCTCCACTATAGCAGCAAAACCATATTTCTATGGTAACGCAAATTTCACCGTCTCTTCAATGACAAAAATCACATATTTTTGTTTCGTGACTTTCGCCCTAGCCCCCTACGGAAGATCCTCGTCGCGCTTATCGGCAAAATCCATCTGCAGCGACGTTCCCCGCACCCGATGGTTGCGCAGCAGCGCCGACGGATCGTCGCCGAGCATCCCCGCGGTAACGACGGCGTTCTCCCCGAACTTGTTCCGCAGCTCGTCCATGATCTTCGTCAGGTTTTCCTTCTTCGGCTGCTTCTCATAGCTGAACAGATCAAGCTGGATCGCCGATTCCTCCTTCGGCACCAAATGCTGAAGCGTCACGCCGAGCAGCCTGACCGGCTTGTCCCAGCTCCAATGCTCCGCATACAGCTTGCGTGCCGCCTCGTAGATGTCCTCGGCATTTTCGGTCGGGGCAGGCAGCACGCGGGCACGCGTGATCGTCTTCATGTCTGGCGTCCGGATCGTGATCTGCACCCCGCCTGCAACCAGTTCCTTCCTTCTTAAGCGCCGGGCTACCTGATCGCTTAAATTGAGCAGCACCCGGTTGACATCTTCCTTGGCGCTGATGTCGTGAGGCAGCGTCGTGGTATGCCCGACCGATTTGCTCTGCTCCCGATCCTCCACCACCGGAGAATGGTCAATGCCGTTCGCCGCCTGCTTCATCCAGGCTCCCACGACCCCGAACACGCGGATCAGCGCTTCTTCGTCCGTACGCGCCAGCTGGCCGATCGTATGGATGCCGATTTTGCGCAGCTTCTCCGCCGTTTTGCCGCCGATCCCGAACAGCTCGCCGCAGGGCTTGCTCCACAGCACGTTCGGCACATCGCGGATGCGAAGGACCGAGATGCCGTTCGGCTTTTTCATATCGGAGCCCATCTTGGCCAGCAGCTTGTTCGGGGCGATCCCGATAGAGCACGGCAGCCCGAGCTCCTCATAGATCCGCCGCTGGATTTCCTCAGCGATGTGCTGGGGCGTCCCGAACTGCTTCGATCCGGTAATATCGAGATAGCATTCGTCAATCGAAGTCGCCTGCATCAGCGGCGTATAGGAATAGGCGATTTTCATAAACGCCTTGGAGTATTTGCGGTATAAATCAAAATCAGGCTTGATGACGATCAGCTCCGGGCATAGCTTCAGCGCCCGGGTGACCAGCATGCCTGTTGAAATGCCCCGTTTCCGCGCAGCATAGGAACAAGTAACGATAATTCCCTTACGCAGCTCCATGCTCCCTGCAACCGCGGTGGGCATGCCCCGGTATTTCTCCGGCTCCTCCGCCTCATGGACGGAGCAATAAAACGCGTTCATATCGACATGCAGAATGACCCTTCCATTCTGCGGATAATAGGCATCAACGCTTGGCTTGTCCATCTTTCTCACCCTTACCAAATTCATAAATCCAGCATACCCCTCGCCAGAAACGAGGTCAAGAACCCTGGGAACCTACTTGCACGAGGAATTCTTTGTTACATTCCCGCGTAAAAATGATATAATAATGAATTATACAAATGACGTAGTGATCATTCCAAGACTTCCAAAGGAGGACTCCCATGTCTAAGTCCATTTCCATCTTCGATACGACCCTGCGGGACGGCACCCAAGGCGAAGGTGTCAGCTTGTCCGCCGACGATAAACTGAAGATTGCCAAGAAGCTCGATGAGCTTGGCGTACAATATATTGAAGGTGGCATTCCGGGAAGCAACAGCAAGGACATCGAGTTTTTTAAAAGGGTTCAGCAGCTGGGCCTGAGCGCCAAAATCACCGCTTTCGGCAGCACGCGCCGTAAAGACAGCAAAGCTGAGCAGGACGGAAACTTAAAGCGCATTCTAGAATCCGGTGTACAGGCCGCCACGCTCGTCGGCAAATCCTGGGACTTCCATGTCCATACAGCGCTGCAGACCACGCTGGATGAGAACCTGGCCATGATTTACGACTCGATCGCCTTTTTGAAGCAGCAGGGGCTTGAAGTCATTTTTGACGCCGAGCACTTCTTCGACGGCTATAAGAACAATGCGGATTATGCCGTGTCCGTGCTGAAGAAAGCCAAGGAAGCTGGCGCCGATTGGCTGGTGATGTGCGACACGAACGGCGGAACCCTCCCGCACGAAATCCACGGGATCGTCACCAGCCTGACATCGCTTATTCCTCAGGCCCAATTCGGCATCCATACGCATAATGACTGCGAGCTCGCCGTGGCCAACACGCTCAGCGCGGTGGAAGCCGGCGCCCGCCAGGTTCAGGGAACGATCAACGGCTACGGCGAACGCTGCGGCAACGCGAATCTCTGCTCTATTATTCCGAACCTGGAGCTCAAGCTCGGTTACGAGTGCATCGGGGAAGATCGCCTGAAGCAGCTGACCAACACCGCACGCTTCGTCAGCGAAATCGCCAACGTCAACATGCCGGTGAACCAGCCGTATGTCGGTAACGCGGCATTCGCCCACAAAGGCGGAATCCACGTCTCCGCCATTCTTCGCGACTCGCGCACGTACGAGCATATCGTGCCCGAGCTCGTCGGCAACAAGCAGCGCGTGCTGGTGTCGGAGCTGGCCGGCCAGAGCAATATCGTGTCCAAGGCGCAGGATATGGGCCTGGACTTCGACTCCACGAGCGAGCATTCGCGCAAAGTGATCGAGAAGATCAAGGATCTCGAGCACCAGGGCTATCAGTTCGAGGCGGCCGACGCGTCCCTGGAGCTGCTCCTGCGCGAAGCCGGCGGCGAAATGAAGGAGCTGTTCACCTTTGAATCCTTCAAAATGCTTGTAGAGAAAACCGCCGGCAGAGCCGTCGTTTCCGAGGCGTTCGTCAAGCTGAACGTCGCCGGCAACAACGTCTATACTGCGGCCGAGGGCAACGGTCCGGTCAATGCGCTTGACAATGCGCTGCGGAAGGCGCTTGTGCAGTACTTCCCGGCGATCAAAGAAATGCACCTGTCCGACTATAAGGTCCGCGTGCTCGATGAGAAGGATGCGACCGCGGCCAAGGTTCGCGTACTGATCGAATCCCGCAACATCAACCAGTCCTGGAACACCGTCGGCGTGTCCGAGAACGTCATCGAGGCGAGCTGGGAGGCGCTGGTCGACAGTATGCGCTACGCCCTGCTGGGACAGATCCTTCAGACATCGGAACCTGAAGCGGCTTCACCGTCGCAAGGGCTGGTCAATCACTAAACCATTCATATCAGCTTAACTGAAGCAGACCGTCCGGGAGCTATCCTGGACGGTCTTTTATGTTCTACAACAAATTCACAAAAAAAAGAAGACCTCCGTTCACGCAGAGGGTCTTCCATTCAACCTAAACTAGGACTCGATCAGATGCTTGATCTTCTTCTCCAGATCCTTGGACGGCAGAATGCCCAGGATCACATCCTGCACGACGCCGTTCTTGTCGATCAGCACGTTCGTCGGGAACACGGCTCCTTTGTACTGGTCGTAAATGGTTCCTTTCAGGTCCAGCATGACCGGAAAGTTCACGTCGTATTTCTCGACGAAGCTTTTGGCGTTTTTCTTGTTGTCGTATTTGGTGACATTGATGCCGTAAATATTCAGGTCATCCTTGTATTTCTCCGCCAAGGCATGCAGCTCGGGCGCTTCCTGCTGGCACGGATCGCACCAGGAAGCCCAAAAATTCACCAGAATAGCCTTGTCCTGCGCCCCGCCGACACGGTATTCCTTCCCGTCGAGCCCCGTGGCCGTGAAGGCCGGTGCCAGATATCCCGCTTGCGGCTTCGTTTCGGTCGGCATCGGCTTCTCCTGCTGAAAGGCAGCCTGGATTTTGTCGCCTGCACTTTGGTAAACTACAACACCCGCCAGCACCAAAAAGGCGAGCAGAATATACAAATTACGTTTCATTGATGTCGTCCCTTTTTTTCATAAAGTGGTATCCCTTATATTTTACCCTCTTTTCACGGGAACTTACAAATGAACTGCAAAATTTTTCCCAACGACCTATTTGGCTTGGCCCACAGTGCAATCTCCCGAACACGTCCCTTGCGATTGTACGGGCATCCCGCTACACTTGACATGATATGAATGCACAAAAAAAGAGCCCCTGCCAAATGCAGAGGCCAAAGTGAGAGGGGAGAATACGGTTGACAGAGCTTCACATACACGATGAAGAAATATGGCTGGATGCTGCTTGCGCCCACGGATTGGCGGAGCAGCTATTTCTTCATCGGCCTTATGAAGCCTGCGGTGTACTGCGGGGTAATGCTGCAGCGGGCGGCATGCGAATCGAGACGTTGATCCCGATCCGCAACGTAGCGCCTGACCCGCTGCACCGCTTCGCCCTGGATCCTCAGGAGTGGGTCCAGCAGTGTCTGAACCCTTCCGGACTGCTCGGAATCTTTCATACGCATCCACACACCGTTCCCGCTCCGTCCGAGGAGGATTTGCGTCAGCTCCCGCTTTTCGGAGATTTGCTTCGTATCTACTTGATCAGCTCCCCCGACCAATCGGGATCTTCCATCCTGACTCAGGCTTACTTCATTGAACGATCAGCGGCAGGCGAGTTTCATCTCCGCCCGGCCCGGTTACGCATGGCTTAAATAGGCGTACAGGTCGCCCAGCGTCTCTACCTGTCTCCTGCGCGATATGTCCCACAGGTACATAACCCACAGCTTTGCGGTCATCTTGGCATCCTCCAAAGCGTGATGCCTTCCCTCGATCGGAATATTTTTCGCCATCAGCAGGTCGTCCAGCGCAAAGCTCGCGCGCTGCGGCTCCAGCCAGCGGGCAATCATCATCGTGTCGATCACCCGGTGGCTGAGGTTCACCTTCGAGGTTTTCCACAGTGCCGCATTCAAAAAGGATTTGTCATGGGCGCTCGCATGGGCGACCAGCACCCTTCCCCCAACAAAATTCATGAAACCGTGCAGACCGTCCATCAGCGGCGGCGCTTCGTTGATCATCGCCTGCGTAATCCCCGTCAATCCGGTTATGTGGGACGGCACCGGGCGCTTGCATTGAACGAGGCTGTAGAACGACTCATCCTCTTTGATTTCGCCGCCTTTGACCCGAAGCGCCCCGATCGACAAAATTTCATCGCCCTGCTGAACGTTAAATCCCGTCGTCTCCAGATCAAACACGACGGTTTCCAGCTCGCTGAGCGGAGTATGCAAAACCTCCGGCCGCCGTTGTTCTCTCATCAGCGAGCGGATAAACGCCATCTGCTGTGCGGAGGATCCTCCCATCACTGAAGCAATCGCAGAGGGCATGCCTCCCTGCCGAAGCAGGCTCCAGAACCCGCTGTTCCCCCGCTCCGGCGTCTTCATGGTCTTCTCCTCTCCGCGAAACGGAGCTGACGCTGCAGCGCCCGGTGTGTCCGCCTGACGACGGTCAGGCTTTCGCGAAGCTCATACATCAGCGGCCTTTTCTTGAGCTCCTTCTGCGGAATGTATCCGCTGCTCATGAAGATGCCCCTTTCTTCGCGGTGGGGGGCGGTCGACCTCAGCATCAAGGCGGTAAGAAAGGCGCGCTGCACGTTCTCCAGCAGCATGTTGCCCCCGTCCAGCACCATCAGCCTCTCCAGCCGTTTCAGCGTGGACGATTCCTTGACTCCCTGTTGGAGCGCCATATATCGGACGCTGTTGACGATCGGGATGTACACCCCGTATTTCACGTCAAAATCTCCGGCATGTTCTCCAAACCGTTCGGTAACGACCTGGCCGAGCAGATTTAGCGTTGCTTTATGTCTGACCGTATTCCGCAGAATCGCGATCGCCAGTTCCGGCGTCTCATCGAGACATTTTCCGAAAAAAACCTTCCACGACTCAGAAAGTGTGCGATCACCAGAAATATAGCGCATATCTGTAGCGATAATCAGGTAGCGAACCGGTTCCCAGCTGAAGTCATTGCGCCAGCGGGAGAGCTGCGTTTTCCAACCCTCCAGCGTTTTGCGCCACAGCGGCTCGGAGCACATGACTTTCCCCTTGCATTTTTCATAGCCCAAATATTCAAACAGGTCCGACAGCCGTTGACCGAAGATTTGAAAGTAAGCTTCCTTATATGCATCCGGCTCGTCGCTGATAATAAGGCCGTTATCCTGATCGCTCCACAGCGTCGACTCCCTACGGCCCGCACTGCCGAATACGACGAAGGCGTAGGAGACGGGAGGCAGGCCGTAACCGGCCTCCTCCAGTTCCCGCTCGCAGATGTCGACGGCTCTGGCCGCGATCAAATCATGCATTTCATTGACGAGTGCAGACCAGGCCCCGATCGGCATGTCAGCGAACATTTCCTGAAGCTGTTCCTGGCAGTCCAGCCGCCGACTCCGAAGCTCTTCACGCGAGTTCGCATAAGCGATCGTACCGAGGTCCAGATCACATGATTCCGACTTCAGCGGTTCCATACGGTTCACCCCCTCCATGGTGAATTATATTCATTCATATTTCTTAAGACTTAGGTAAAGGACTCGTTGGTTCCCGCAGATGGCTTAGGAGCCGATGCGGAAGACGCCGATGGTCTGATCTCGGAATCAACGAGCAGTCTCATTTGCTCCGGATAGCCGTAAGTGCCGTGTTCGCTGATGTCCAGACCCATCATTTCTTCTTCTTCGGTAACGCGAATTCCCATCGTTGCTTTCATAATAGCGATGACGATGAAGGAGATCACGAGAACGAATACGAACGCCCCGAGGACACCCAGCACTTGAACGCCCAGCTGCGAGAATCCACCGCCATAGAACAGTCCGGGTTTTCCGACGCCAGTAATCTCAACAAGCTTCGGCGTTGCAAACAACCCTGTGGAAACGGCACCCCAAATCCCGGCAATACCGTGTACGGAAAAAGCGTAAATCGGATCGTCAAGGCCCGCTCTCTCAAACCATTGAGCCGTGAAGAAGGTAATGATACCAGCAACCGCACCGATCACGATTGCTGCCCACGCATCCACGAATGCACAAGAACCGGTGATAGCAACGAGAGCGGCCAAAACACCGTTCAGCATGCTAGGGATATCGGCTTTGCCGAATATTGCCCAGGAAATCAGCAGGGCGGCAACAGCACCGGCAGCTACAGCCAGGTTGGTGGTCAAGGCCACATATCCGAAAAATCCGTCCATCAGCGGTGTCAGCGCACTGCCAGGGTTAAAACCGAACCAGCCGATCCACAGAATAAACACGCCAAGTACCGATAATACCTGATTGTGACCCGGAATGCTGTTAGGCTTGCCGTCCTTGTTGTATTTGCCAAGGCGCGGCTTCAGCATGTAAGTGATGACCAGGGCTGCGGTCGCACCTGTCAGATGCACGACGGTCGATCCGGCGTAGTCCTGCATACCCAATTGGCCCAACCAGCCTCCGCCCCATACCCAGTGGGCAACAACCGGATAAATCACGATCATAAAAATGGTTCCAAATACGATATATACGCTTAATTTAGCACGTTCCGCCATGCCGCCGCAGGCGATGGCCAGCGATACGGCCGCAAAGGACAGCTGGAACAAAAACTTAACCGTCAACGACGCATCCGATGCGGATAAGGAATCAAAGGACGCTGCCATAGAATCGCCGGTCAGGAAAAATCCCGTCGTTCCGAATAAACTGTTCCCATTGCCGAACCCAAGGCCAAAACCGACTGCCCAGAAAACGACGATGGCAATTCCGAGTGTCAGTACAGTCTTCCCTGCGATATGACCCGCGTTCTTCATCCGTACCGTACCAGCTTCCAAAAGCGCGAAACCCGCTTGCATAAAAAACACGAGCATAGCAGCCATAAATACGAAGAAGGTGTTCAACCCAGCCTGTAGTTGAACGTTGGTCGCCCCGTCATCGGCTGCAAAAACCGTTACGGGAAACGTCAACAATGTAAGCATTAATAACATGATTCCTAACCATTTTCTTTTCATGTACCCCATTCCCCCAATGTCAATATTTCTAACACAAAGTGAAATTCTTAATGACATTATAAGCCGATAGTCCTGAAATTGACAAGATATTTTTTGAAAATACTGAAAAAATGTTTCTGATGTAATATTAACTTACAATGTCAGCTTTACAGGAAAAGCATGACGTTTGACTGTACGGTTCGGATTCATGTATCATAATTTAAGTAATATAATATGGAAACGAGCATTCGTTTAATTTCCTGCGAGGTGATATAGGATGGGGATATGATACTGTATCGGATCGGTGAATTAGCTAAGGCTGGTGGTGTCAGCGAGCGTACAATTGATTATTACACCAAGCTGGGATTGATTTTTCCAGAGAAGCGCACGCTTAAGAATTACCGTTTGTACAGCCATGAAACCTTGGTCCGGCTTAAACGTATTAATGAATTGAAACAAGAGAAATATAGTTTGGATGAGATTAAAGAGATGCTTGAGAAGTGGGATTCGGTTCCGGAAGAGAAGCAGGTGTCCGACAAGCTGTCTCACCTCGAGCTTCATATGCAGCAGCTGCAGCGCGAAGTGAAGGAACTCGAACCGCTGATTAAGCAAATGAAGCCAAGCCATGCGCGGCTGGTGCTGCTGAATCTCCTCCCGCAAGGTGCGGCGTGCATCGAGGCCATCCGCCTCTTCCTTGAACAGCACGGCCCAACCCTCTAGTTTCCCGCAAAATAAAGCAGGAGGTATGGAAATGTATTTCGACGGAATGTATATACTTATCATTATTGCATTTCTGTTTTCGCTCTGGGCACAGTTTCGAGTTCAGGGTACCTTCAAGAAGTGGTCCACGGTTCAGGCGAACAGCGGCATGACCGGATATGACGCGGCCCGGCACATGCTGGATACCCACGGGCTGCATGACGTGCCGATCGAACCGGTACGCGGAGCCCTCTCCGACCACTACGACCCGATTAACCGCGTCGTCCGCCTGTCGGAACCGGTGTATTACGAGAGCTCCATCTCGGCGATTTCCGTTGCTTGTCACGAGATCGGCCACGCCATTCAGCATAAGGAGCACTATCCGATGCTGGTACTGCGCCACCGGATTTTCCCGATCGTCAACTTTGCATCTGGACTTGCTCCGATCCTTCTGATTGCCGGTTTCCTTTTCCAATGGCTTGGACTGATCGGACTCGGCATTATCTTCTTCTCCGTTGCGGTTGCTTTCCAGCTGATCACGCTGCCGGTCGAATTTAACGCAAGTAACCGGGCCCGCGAGATTATGGTTTCGGAAGGATACATCACGAACGAAGAAGAACGGGGCGTGGCCAAGGTGCTGAACTCCGCAGCCCTGACCTATGTTGCAGCGGCGCTGGTTTCCCTGCTCGAACTGCTCCGGTACATTTTGATCTTTACGAACAGCAACAACCGTGACTAATACAAACAAGTATGTAAATATCCGGCTTCAAATATAAAAATACCCCGTGTCGTTTAACCGACCGGGGTATTTTTATTGTTCTGGTGTAAGCCGAAATATTTAAGCAGAAAGGTGCGGAAAGACTGGGCCACCAGAGGAAGCTTATCGTCCGAACGATGAATCAGCCCGATCGTGCGGGTGACTTTCGGCTCCGAAATTTTAACGCGTGCCGGCTGCAGCGGATTGGTCTGGAACAAGGCCAGCTCCGGCAGGATGCTGACACCCATGCCAGCGGCCACCAGTCCGCGGATCGTGTCGGTCTCCTCACCTTCGAAGGCAATCTTCGGCGTAAAGCCCGCCTCGAGGCAAGCATGCCAGACAATCGGCCGCAAAGAATAGCCTTTGCTGAAGAGAACGAACTTCTCATCCTTCAGCTCGACGAGTTTGATGCTCTCCTTCTCGGCCAACGGGTGGTTCGGCGGCAGAATCGCATACAGCTCTTCGGTCAGGATCACTTCGCCTTCCACATGTTCATGCTTTTCCGGGAAAGGTGAAATGAAGGCCAAATCGACTTCCGCCGAGATCACATCACGGATCAAGGACGGGAACATCCCCTGCTTGAAACGGAATTTCACGTTCGGATACCGGCGTTTAAATTCGGCCACCACGGAAGGGATCAAATGAATCCCCAGGCTGTGCGGAAATCCGATACGAATTTCTCCCTGCTCCGGATCCAGAAATTCATGAACCTCCATGACCGCCTTATCCAAATCCTTCAGGATACCCTCCACCCGTTTGCAGAACAACTGCCCTACGGGGGTTAACTGCAGGTTTCTTCCTTTCTGCATGAATAAGTGGACTCCGAGTTCCTCCTCCAGCTGATGTATCTGCCGGCTCACCGCTGACTGGGCGACATGCAGCTCCTCTGCAGCCTGCGTGACATGCTCCTTCTGTGCTACCTTCAAAAAGTATTGCAACTGTCTTAATTCCACTACTTTCGCTCCATTCTGCTTATACGATACCTGTTCATCCGAGCTTGGCTAGCGGCGCCTTCTCAGCACCCTCGCCATCAGTCCATAAATAAAGAAACCGCCGATCAATCCGCCCATATGGGCCACCCAGTTGATGTTGGATTGTGAAACCCAGGTTACGACGACACCCACGATCAATATGCCGTACACGGTTTTCCGGGAGGCGTCGTCCATCCACTGCCGCTGAAGCAAAGCGATATACAGATAGGCGCCGTAAATGCCGTAAATCGCTCCTGAAGCGCCTATGGAGATCAGAATCTCTCCGGTACGGTTGTAATGAGCCACTGTCATCAAATTGCCCAGAATACCGCTTAACAAGTACAGCAGCCCGTATCGCCAAGAACCAAGCAGTCTCTCCAGAGGCGGGGCAAATACGAGCAGCGCGAAGCTGTTAAACAGCAAATGGGAAAAACCCGCATGCAAAAACATGGAGCTGACATATCTCCACCACTCATTATATTGATCGATGTTCGTCAGTGCTCCAAACCGGATCAGCGTTTCATTGTTGGTGGAGCCCCCGTTAAAGGCCATAATGAGAAACATCACCAGGTTGATGACAAAGAGCAGCGTCGTGATCGGGTAGTACTTCAAATAACTTTTCAGATTCTCATAACGTACAAATAACATGTTATCCTTCCTTCTATAACCGAGTAAACCGCCGACGAAATTGGACAATGCCTTTTTAAAAAGATTATAATGGACTTTGTCACGAATCACCAATTTTTGATAACCAGGAAGGAGATTTCATATGGCACAAGAACGTACCAATGCAGCTACATTCAAAGGCAATCCGATTACCCTCATTGGCCCGGAACTTCATGTGGGCGACGCCGCTCCGGATTTCAAGGTCAGCAAAAATTTGCTTGAAGAGGCTACTCTTAAGGATTATGCCGGTAAAATCAAATTAATTAGTGTCGTTCCTTCTCTTGATACGGGAGTATGTGACGCCCAAACGCGCCGTTTCAACGAAGAAGCCGCCGGCCTTGGCGACGACGTGATCGTGCTGACCATCAGCGCCGACCTTCCATTCGCCCAGGAACGCTGGTGTGCCGCTGCCGGAATCGACCGTGTCGTGACCCTTTCCGACCACAAGGAGATGTCGTTCGGCGACGCATACGGTGTTCATATCAAGGAATTCCGTCTGGACATGCGCTCCATTTTCGTCGTGGACAAAAACGACAAGATTACATATGTCGAGTACCTGAAGGAAATGGCCGAGCATCCGAACTACGAAAATGCCGTAGCAGCCGTTAAAGAACTGCTGTAATTCGGCTTAAACCGCCATGTTCCCATAAAAAGCGGGAGAAAGAGCTGATCTTTCTCCCGCTTTTTCCTTACTCATTGTGTTATTTTGTATTTAGCCAGTTTCTTATCCAATATGCCGAACAAGTTCAAAATAATCCGGTAATTATACCCCAGATCCCCCAGCGAGCCCCGGGAGGCGGAATACATATCAACAGCGGTGCGGACTGGACCAACCGATAGCACCGAAATGGTAATATCCACGGTACGGCCAAGCGAGGTTCTCTTCTCCAGCGTGATTTCCCCGACGGAAGACACCTCGTGCAGCACTTTGTAGCCAGGAATTTTTTTAAGTGTCGAGGAGATTTCCTCCCATGCCTTGTCTTTCGATAAATTGTAATAGCGCGTTTTCATTTTAGGATCCTTCGCGCGGTCGCTTGTTCCTTCTTGACTGCGAATGACCCCCACTAGAACTCTCTTTAGCGACAAGACCTTTCCTCCTTTATAGTAAACATCATCAATACTTAACAGTTTATCATTGTTACGGTCAGAACAAAAGAGTAAGTACGGATTGATGCCGGAGATTCAACAAAAAAACACCCCAATCCGGAAATAGAACCGGCTGGGATGTTCTCTATTCTGCACCATAATGGTCGCAATGGGTTCATCGACAAAATAAAAACCCGCCTATGCCGTCCGGTTAAATTGTCTTCTGAACCTGCTCTAGCAGGTGGGTGATCGCATAAGCGGTTTTGAAGTCCCCATGTCATATAGACAGGGCGTTTCAGCTGCGCTTCATATAGATCTCCCTCAGACATTATCATTGGTTCAAAACAACGATTAACCGTGGCGAACATCGCAGGATGTAGTCTTATTATAGACCGAAATCGTCAGCATGTAAACGAAATGGTAAAAATTTAGAAGAAAATTATCGCTTGCTGGCTTAGTTTCTTTTACCCGGCTCATCGCCATTTGAAACGCTTTCTTCATACCATTCATCTCTCTTGTCCGGATCGCCCTGCAAACTTACGGAATCATCTGCGTCAGCGGCTTCCTGCTGCGCCTCTTCTTCCTTCTGTTTGAGCCGCTCCGCTTGCTCCTGCATCTTCATGTAGGTGCCGTAGAAGTTGAAAAACGCCCACAATGCGATGACGCTACCGCCAAAGAAGAAGATCAGCGCAGGATACTTAGACCCGATAAACAGGACGACCGCACTCCCGAGCACGGTAGCAAGCACCCGGAAAGGCCGGATGATCGTAATCAGAATCGCGTTCTTCAAAATCTGTCCGATGGACATATGGTAATGAACGATCATCGAGAAAAAGTTGAACATCGACAGAAACAGAACGATCAGCAGGATCAGCATCACAATCCCGATCAGCTGCATATTGCGGAACTGGGTCATATAGACCGTATAATCCACCATCATAATAACCAGCAGCAGCACGTAGAAAATGCCGCCGACCATGCTTTGTTTGTAGTTTTCCTTGTACGCTCTGAAATAGGTGCTGAAAATTTTAATATCGGTATCGCCCATCACCCATTTACGCACCACTGCAAACAGCGCCGCCGTTGCAGGGAACAATGTAAACGGTGCCACGATTCCCATAGCCCAGTTCATCTGCAGCGACTCGTTAGCCCCCGTTACCAACAGCTTCGTTACGAGAAAAAAGAAGAACGGGATCGAACACAGCATCCACAAGATATTGCTGTAAGCTATCCGGGTAATCCACTCTGTAATTTTGTAAATTCCACCCATTGCACCTTTGAATTCCAAGTAAAAGTCTCCTCCTCCACTAACATGCCTGTACCTTAATAATACCGCATTAGGGACATACATTGCCAGAGCCTAATTTCCGGCATCTGGGTGTTGGTCTATACATGCGGGCGAAAACCGTCATAAGATACACCGTAATCCAAAGAGTTCAACTTTTTGAAGGAGGTTATGTTCAATGTCTCACGCTGTAGGCGGAGTTGGTTATGGTTACGGTCATGGCCTTTGGGGTTCCACAGGCGCCATTCTGGTGCTGTTCATCCTGCTCGTTATCATCACTCGCGCATTTATCTGGTAATTTGATGATATGAAAAAAGAGGCGAAGTGCACGCGGCACTTCGCCTCTTTGTTATGTTCTTACTTCTCGTAAGAATCTTCGCGTTTCGTAGTACGGCGTCCCTCGCTGCTGCTGGTCCGCGGTTTGCGGTCGCCGCGGTACGAATCCCCGCGTCCGCTGTAGCTCTTGCTGTAACCTCCGCGTCCGTCGCCGCGGTCACGGTTATACCCTCCGCCGCTGCGGCTGCCACTGCTGCCGCCGCGATAGCCGCCGGACGGTTTGCGTCCGCTGCGCAAGTCTGGCTTGCCGCTGTGACGGCGCTTGACGCGGATCGGGTCTTCCGGCGTCAGCTGGATATCCGAATCCTTCTTCTCGCCTGTCAGCATCTTCAATGCCGCAGACAGCAGCTGCACGGAGTCGTACTGCTCCAGCAGTTGGATGGCTAGTCCTTTGTATTCGTTCAATTCGCCCTTCTCCACGGTTTCAAGCAATCTTTCTGCTGTCACGCGCTGTTTGCCTTCGATGGCTTCGGCCAGCGTAGGGAGCGGCTTGCGCGGAATACGGTGGCGGGTTACGCGTTCGATCAGGTGCAGATGATCCATTTCGCGCGGAGTAACGAAGGTCCACGCGGTTCCTTCTTTCCCGGCACGGCCGGTACGTCCGATCCGGTGCACGTAGCTTTCCGGATCCTGAGGAAGGTCAAAGTTCACGACATGGGTAACGCCGGATACGTCCAGGCCGCGGGCCGCAACGTCCGTAGCTACCAGCACGTCGATGCTTCCGTCACGGAATTTGCGCATCACGGTGTCGCGCTGGTTCTGGGACAGGTCGCCGTGCAGGCCGTCCGCGGAATATCCGCGCTTCTGCAGGGCTTCGGCCAGCTCGTCGACACGGCGCTTCGTACGTCCGAAAACGATGGCAAGCTCCGGAGATTCCATATCGATCAAGCGGCTGAGCGCTTCAAACTTCTGGCGTTCCGGCACTTCGATATAAGCCTGGTCGATCAGAGGTGCGCTGACTTGTTTCGGAATAACGGAAACATGCTCCGGATTTTTCAAAAATTGCTGAGCCAGCTTCTGAATGTTCGGAGGCATCGTCGCGGAGAACAGCATCGTTTGGCGTTCTTCCGGCACCAGCTTCAGGATTGTTTGGATGTCCTCCATGAAGCCCATATCCAGCATTTCGTCGGCTTCGTCCAAAATGACGGTTTCAACGTCGTCCAGGCGGATCGTTTTGCGGTTAATGTGGTCAAGCAAACGGCCTGGTGTACCGATAATAATTTGAGGCTTCTTCTTTAGCGCCCGGATCTGGCGTCCGATGTCTTGGCCGCCGTATATCGGCAGCGAGCCAATTCCTTTGAAACGGGTCAATTTTCCAATTTCCTCTGCGACCTGAATCGCAAGCTCACGGGTAGGTGTCATAATGAGGGCGACGATTTTATCCGTATCTTTGGAGATTTTATTAATCAGCGGAATACCAAAGGCAGCGGTTTTGCCTGTACCCGTCTGTGCTTGGCCAATCATGTCCCGTCCGCTCATTGCGATCGGAATGGATTGTGCCTGAATCGGTGTCGCTTCCTCAAATCCAAGCTCCGTAATGGCCTGCAATACCTTTGGTTCGAGGCCTAATTCTGCGAAATTTTTCAAATTTTTCATACTCCTTCTATAAAGTGGACATACCACAATCTTGTCTGTATTCTTAAGTAGCGGTAAACATTATATAGGGTAGCCAAACTTCGATCAAATTTTTCATGGCTTCGATTCTCTATAGCGTTTATCCGGGCAAACAAAACAGCCTACAGAATTTAGTAAACGGTAATTATTCTCCTGAAACAATGCAAAATAATACTATTGTACAACCGTACTCAAGAACATCTAATACATTATATCACAAACCAAATTACAAACACCAGTCAAGCTGAAACAACTTTCACTCGTCTTGCAGAAAATTACATAATGAGGTGATGAGCTTGGAGCTCAAAAATATTTGGAAGTATGTGGTTGTGGTCCTTGGTGCGGCTTTTATTGCCTGCGGGTTCAATTTATTTCTCGTACCGCTTCATTTGCTGAGCGGGGGCGTGTCGGGCCTGTCCATGCTCGTGAATTATTTTACACCGATCAGTCTCAGCGTTCTTTATTTCGTGTTTAACATACCGATGCTTGTCGCCGGCTGGTTCCAGCTCGGCAAACGTTTCATAATTCTGAGTATTCTTTCGGTCGTCGCCACGACGTGGCTGATCGCGGTAGTCCCCGAAACGTCCCTCGTGTCCGATACGCTGCTGGCTGCGGTATTCGGCGGCGTCCTCGTCGGGATCGGGGCAGGCATCTCTTTCCGGGCCGGCGGCTCCTCCGGCGGGTTCGATATTATCGGGTCCATCGTTACGCGTTACCGCGACTTCCCGATCGGAAACATACTGGTGGCCATGAATGGGGTCGTCATCCTCGCAGCCGGTTACTTGCAGGACAATTGGAACCTGGCGCTCGCCTCCATCGTTTCCATTTTCGTCACGGGCAAGGTCGTGGACATGATCCACGTCAGCCATTTCAAGGTCACTGTGTACATCATCACGAATGAGACGGAAGCCCTTCTTCAACAGCTGCTGGAACGTCCGCGCGGCGTAACCAAGATCAAGACGCAGGGCGCTTTTTCCAATGTGGAAAAGGATATGCTGATGACCGTTACCACACGGTACGAATTGGCCGAGCTGAAGCGCATCATCAAGCAGACCGACCCGAAGGCGTTCGTCAACATTGTCGAGACCGTCGGGGTCATGGGTTCCTTCCGCAGAAGCTGATTTTTGTATGCGCTGTGTAAAAAAAACACCAAATGTGGTATATTAATAGTGCGCGCTTCCTACAATAGTTCCATGAGATTAGGATAGACCCGAATTTCCCAAAGCACCAAAACGCTTTTCCGATTCGCCTTGCGTTGGATCATCTGACTGTGAAGATTCGAAGGAGGAAAGGGTGATTTTTGTGGAAATGGAAATGGAAACGGTAAAGTTGTCCCAAATCGTCATGAAATGGTTCCCGGATATGATGCCATTCTTGAAGCAAAATGAACTGAATTCCCTCATTGTGCTGCGGGACGGACTTAGCATTCTGGAACAAGAAGATGCCATGGAGATCATCCAGTACAGCATCTGTGAACATCAGAGCTCCGCGCTGCTTCACTGATTTATAGCAAGTAGCAAGTGCTTGAATAACATGCCATTCGCGAATGGCCGCTTTCGGCGGCAGCGCGGGTGGCATTTTTATTTGGCCTGAAGTGGCCACCGGGCAAGGGAACTGCAATTTTGTCAAAATGTTGGAAGTCGCTTTTCCTGCAAGTATTTAAGCATCACGGTGGCAACCCTACGGAAGAGGGAGACCGTTTGATTCCAAGCTGATCCGTTTAAGAAAAGGAAAAGCGCCTCAGATTCCAGCCGCGCAGCCTTCGCCAAATGATTACAAAGCTGTTGCACCAAACAGGAGGTCGTTCCGATATAATTGACATGTAAAGCCATTCAAGGGGAGAGAGTATTATGAATATTATTTGGGCGCTGCTGCTGTTGCTCGGCAGCAGTGCCGGTCACCCGCAGCAGGACAGCCATCATCCGTTGAGCCAATTGTTTCAGGCAACCGTTCATTCCGCAATGATCGCATCCCAACAAGACGTTCCGGTCAGCGCAGACCACCCGCCCGTCAAGGTAGATCCGCAGGTCACGGCTCCCAAAGTCAAAGGGATTTACGTTACCGCATACAGTGCCGGCGGTTCACGCATGAATCAACTGCTGGATCTCATCGACAAAACCGATTTAAACGCCATGGTGGTCGACATCAAAGACGATGCAGGATACATAACCTATAAGACGGACAATGCCACGTTGAAGCAGATGGGCAAACCGCAGCCGTTCATTCCCGACATCAACCAGCTGATGCAGCGCCTGAAC
This sequence comes from Paenibacillus sp. SSG-1, assembly GCF_002224835.1. Classification (NCBI taxonomy): domain Bacteria; kingdom Bacillati; phylum Bacillota; class Bacilli; order Caryophanales; family Paenibacillaceae; genus Paenibacillus; species Paenibacillus sp. SSG-1. Next base: position 748,480 of record NZ_MBRK01000001.1, on the reverse strand, counting down.
AAGCATAAGGTGTACCCTATTGCCCGGGTGGTCGTATTCAAAGATACGGTCCTTGCCAAGAAGCGGCCGGATCTATCGTTTAAAAATCCGGACGGAACCCTCTGGGAGAACGGCAAAGGAGACAGCTTCGTCAACCCGTACAGCAAGGAAGTATGGGATTACAACATCGCGATTGCCAAGGAAGCGGCCAAGCTTGGCTTTAAAGAAATTCAGTTCGATTATGTACGGTTCCCGGAAGGATTTGAGAAGCGGGCCGATACGCTGAAATACGTTAAGAACGATAAATCCCGCGTGGATACGGTCGCAGAGTTCGTCCAGTATGCCCGCAAGCAGCTGGCCCCTCTCGGCATTCGCGTGTCGGTGGACATCTTCGGTTATGCGGCGTCCGTTCCGGCAGCCGAAGGGATCGGTCAGGATTTCGGCAAAATCTCCGAAAACGTGGACGTCATCAGTCCGATGGTGTATCCGAGCCATTACACGACGGGCTGGTTCGGCGCCCAGGATCCGGACAAGGAGCCTTACAAGACGATCAAGGGCTCTATGGCCGATACGCACAAAAAGCTGGATCCGCTAAAAGACCGCAAGCCCATCATCCGTCCGTGGATTCAGGATTTTACCGCAAGCTGGCTCGGCAGCGGCCATTACGAGAAGTACGGCAAGCAGCAGGTACAGGATCAGATTCGCGCCTTAAAAGACGCCGGCGTGGACGAATACTTGCTGTGGAACGCTTCGAACCGGTATTCCCAAGGGGTGGCCTACAAATAAGAGGTACCGTCTAGATCAAACGGCATGATTATAAACGCACTTCTTTATCCCGGCGGCTTTCGCCGGGTTTTATTTATTTGAACAGAGCCCTGTTCAAACCGGTGTGCCATGGTTTACAATAATAGTCTTGTCACCTTTATGTCAGAATTCCAGAAATCTGTGAGGCTCATTTTATTATGAAAACAACCATGTCGCTCAAGCAAAAAACGATGCAGTTTCTCGTCATCCTGCTGCCGATTCTGGTCACGCAAATCGCGCTGTCCGCAATTACGTTTTTCGATACCAACATGTCCGGCCGGGCCAGCTCGACTGATCTCGCCGGTGTAGCGATCGGCACAAGCCTGTGGATACCGCTCCAGACCGGTCTGAGCGGTATCCTGATGGGCATGACCCCGATCGTGTCGCATCTGGTCGGCGGCGGCAGCCGCAATAAGGTAGCGTATCACGTCGTGCAGGGCCTGTATCTCGCCATATTGCTGGCCCTTGTGATCCTTGGAATCGGCTCGCTGCTGCTTCCCGTTATTTTGGACGGGATGAACCTGGAAGGGAATGTCCGGGACATCGCTTTCCGCTTTTTGAGCTACCTGTCCATCGGCATCGTCCCGATGTTCGGTTATACCGTGCTGCGAAGCTATATCGATGCCCTGGGACAGACCCGGATTTCCATGCTGATCACGCTGATCTCGCTGCCGATTAACGTCGGCTGCAATTACCTGCTGATCTTCGGCAACTGGGGCTTCCCCCGCTTGGGAGGCGCAGGCGCGGGAATCTCATCCGCCATCACTTATTGGTGCGTGTTCCTGATCGCGATCCTGTTCATCCACCGGCTCCATCCGTTCACCGATTACGGCATTTTCCGGAAGCTGTACGGTGTATCGCTTTCCGTGTGGAAGGAGCTGCTGAAGATCGGGGTGCCGATCGGCTTCTCGATCTTTTTTGAAACCGGGGTATTCTCCGGCGTCACCCTGCTGATGAGCCGTTTCGACACGGTGACGATCGCAGCCCATCAGGCGGCGATGAATTTTGCGTCCACACTCTATATGATTCCGCTCAGCATCAGCATGGCGCTCACTATTCTGGTCGGCTACGAAAATGGGGCGGGCCGGCTGCGGGACGCCAGACAATACAGCAGGCTCGGCATTTCCACTGCGGTGGGCCTTTCGCTGATTACCGCCGTCGTCCTGCTCGTAGCCGGACGTTATGTCGCCGGATTTTATTCAGAGGAGAGCCATGTGATTGAACTCATTCAGCATTTTCTGATCTATGCGATTTTCTTCCAAATCTCCGATGCCGTAGCCACCCCCGTTCAGGGCGTACTGCGCGGGTATAAAGACGTCAATCCGGCATTCATCATTACGTTTATTTCGTATTGGGTCATCGGCCTGCCCGTGGGCTACCTTCTGGCCGAGTTCACCCCTCTTCAGGCCTATGGCTATTGGGTCGGCCTGATTACGGGACTCGCGGTCGGCGCGGCCCTTCTGCTCGGACGGCTCGTTAAGATTCAGCGGCGGTTCGCTGCCCCAAGCCGAGCGTAGCCCGCCCGGGTTCCCCCGAGCGGTTACTGAAACTGCGGAAGCGAAACCGGCATACCGCTCTCCCACTTTCGGCTCACTACAAAAAGGCGCTGCAGGGTTAAAACCCGCAGCGCCTTGTCTGTGTTACCGTTATGTTTATTGCGAAAGCCGTGAAGCGAGCTCATACAGCTCCCGGTTAAATTCCTTCTTCGTGTTGACGACCTTATCAATGTCCGTGAGCACGAGCTCGCCTTTAATGATCCCGCACGCCTTGTCGGATTCACCCGCGATCAGCATACGCACCGCAAAATCGCCCAGACGGCTCGCCAGATTCCGGTCCGCCGGAGTCGGCGTTCCGCCCCGCTGGATATGTCCAAGAACCGTTACCCGCGGTTCCAGAGTAGGGCAGCGGTCGGTCAGGGCTTTGGCAACCTCTTCCCCGCTTCCCACACCTTCCGCCACGAGCACGATACTGTGCCGTTTGCCATGAGCAAAGTTCTGCTTCATCCGCTCCGTAATTTCATCCATGTCATGCGGCATTTCCGGCACGAGGATCGTCTCCGCACCCGAAGCGAGGCCCGCATGCAAAGCGATATCGCCGCAGTGTCTTCCCATGACTTCCACAATCGAGGACCGCTCGTGCGAGGACATGGTGTCGCGCAGCTTGTTTACCGCATCAACGACGATGCTGACGGCGGTATCGAATCCAATGGTGTAGTCCGTAAACGCGATATCGTTATCGATCGTTCCGGGCAGCGCCATCGTATTGATGCCGAGCTTGCTGAGCTTATTGGCACCCTGGTATGAGCCATCGCCGCCGATGACGACAAGGCCGTCGATTCCGTGCTTGCGGAGGATTTCCGCACCCTTCTGCTGGCCTTCCGGCGTCATAAATTCCTTACAGCGTGCCGATTGGAGAATGGTGCCGCCGCGCTGGATAATATCGCCCACGCTGCGCAGATCCATCGAAAAGATGTCGTCGTTCAGCAGGCCGTGATACCCGCGCTGAATGCCGTAAACCTCAAGTCCGTGATACAAGCCGCTGCGTACGACGGCGCGTACGGCTGCGTTCATCCCTTGCGAATCTCCGCCACTGGTTAGTATTGCGATTTTTTTGACTGCCATGTTATTTCCTCCTCTTATCACTCGTACAAATGCTTGCGGATCCACCGGCTGTTGAAGAAGAAGAATAAGCGGGTAAGCGGGCTTCCCTTCATCAAACGTTTGGATACGGAGCGAACTTCCTGCTGCTCGCTGACTTTGGGATCGGATAAATAGATTGCCAGCAGCCCCTCAATGATCATCCGATGGAACGGGGGCACCGGGATGGCTGCAACATCCTTCCGGGCCGATTCCACAATAAAGGCAATCCGGTCCAGCATGACTTCGGGGCTCTCATAGTAATTGCAAAAATTGAGGTCTCCGCCAAGCCGATCCTCTTCCTGATCAATCAGGTAATCCAGCATAATATGCAGACAGCAAACATGTGGAAAATATGACGCATGAATGGAGGCGGCGGCAGTGCTGCTCAAATGGCGGTCGCTTGCGGCCAGAAAGAGCATGAACACGCCCAAGGTCGAACCGGTTGCTGCGGCGAACTCGTTCCATTGAAGCTGGGGAGTCCGTTCACGATGAAGCTCCCACCATTCAAGCAGCGCCGGTTCTCTTAACTCCGGTTTGATGTGCTTGTAAACCTGCAGGTCGGTATACAGGCCCGCTAAATCCCGGATAAAGGGCATCGCGGCAGCGTATCCGGGCAGCTGGCGTATGCAGCTTTGGCAGGTTGTCACCAACCCATGCAAATAACCTCCGTCATTCTGCTCCTGACGAAGTGCATAGTAATTGACAGGTTCAGCCGCCGGGTCGATCGCATCCAGCATCGATTGGTGAAGCAGGCGGAAATCTTCGGCTTCCATGGATGTGCTGCGGTCACACAGGTTATCCAGATAGTCGCTGATCGTCTGATAGGCCACGATGAGCTTGGTAAGTATAAGCCGCTCCGGCAGCGGAACGGCGGCATAGACGCCTCCGCCCTCACAGTGAAATTGCTTCGTCTCTATACTCGCCAAGGCTTGCTTTCTCAGCTCGGGATCAGGGATGTTCCCTGCCTTCCTCCGCCATCCGTCCAGTTCTTTTCGCACTTCCGGCAATATATGCTTGTACACCCGGCTCATTAAACTGACAGGATTCCGGGGAACTTGATATCGAGTTTGCCTATTTTCATTCAAGACGGTGCCTCCACATTGTTGTCTACTTGTATCGATCCTAATGTCTTTTATTATAATATGGTCCTGGAATTTGCACAAATAAACCGTACATGAATCCTCCCTTTTTTTACAACAATATGTGTCCAATTAAAGGAGTGTGCCCAGATCTCCTCGAAAAGGTAAGCTGAAAGATTCCACCGCAGCAGCATATGCTCATCTATAGTATAGCGGGCGGCATCGTGCTGCAGGGTGACTTTTTGCACAAAAATCACAAAAACATCGGGGTATTTGATCATGAAACTAGAACAATCGACGCCAGACGTCAATTGGCAAAGGGCTTTCACCTTTACCATCTATGGGACCAGCGTCCTGGTCGCCTCCTACTTCCAGCTTTACTTCAGCTACTTGGGCTTCAGCAGCTCGCAGGTCGGCTATTTGTACGCCGTCGGGCCCTTCATCTCCATCTTCTCCAATATGTTTTGGAGCATGGCCAGCGACCGCTACCGGACGACCAAGAAGATGATGATCCTGCTTTTTGCCGGACAGCTGGGTATGGGCCTACTCCTGTCGGCCACTTCTTCCTTTTATGCGGTATTCGCGTTGATTACGGTCTTCTACTTTTTCTACTATCCGGTATTTCCGCTATCGGATACGATGTCGATCCAAACCGCCCAGAGGCACGGGAAAAACTTTATCGTCATCCGGGTCTTCGGTTCGATCGGCTATGCCTTCTTCGCCCTATCCATTGGCTATGTCCTTGGCAACGTCGGTATTTCCCGAACACTGCTTCTGGCCATAATCATTGCTGGAGCCTGCCTCCTGCTCGCTACAAGGCTCAGAGACGGCGTCAAAACGAACGGTCAGAAGATGGAATGGAGGGGCTTGTGGAACGTGCTTCGGCAAAAAGAAGTGCTGTGGTTTTTCGCAGGTGTATTCTGTCTCGCCCTCCCCTACCGGATGAATGAAGCGTTCCTGACCCTGACGCTCAAAAGCATGGGCGCGAGCGAGGGGCTGATCGGCTGGTCCCTGCTCGCGGCAGCCCTCAGCGAAATTCCGGTCTTCTTCCTGCTCAGCCGCTTCGGAGAGCGTTTCAAGGAGCTGCCGCTCCTCACCCTGGCCGCGCTGATGTTCGCTCTGCGCTTCTTCTTAATGTCGATCGCCGATCACCCCGGAACGGTCATCGCGGTTCAGACTTTACACAGCGTAACCTTTGGCATCTACTATGTGACGGCGGTCCGCTACATCACCCGGATCATTCCGGATGAATTCCGGGCGACGGGACTTGCGCTGTTTACGATCGTATGGTCGAGCGCAGCCGGGCTCGTCAGCGGAACGTTCGGCGGCGTGCTGTATGAGCAGACCGGGCGCACAACCTTCTATTTCATCGCCGCAGGGCTGGCTTTGGTCGCCTGCGCCGGTTTTTTGGCGCGGCACCTGCTCGGAAATGCCAAGATTCCGGGTGCTTCAATGGACAGCCGCAAGATGTAACCCTTCAAAAAAAAGCCCATTTTCTAACCGCGGAGAACGGAAGAAAACGGGCTTTCCCTTTATACACAAAAATATATGATAACAAAAAGGCACAGTCCCCGCATGAGAACTGTGCGTAATAAGCAATTGTTAACCAAAACTTATAAGAAATCCGTTACCGGAGTCAATCTTATAATTTGATTACGTTAGCAGCTTGAGGGCCACGGTTGCCTTCAGTAATTTCGAATTCAACTTCTTGACCTTCGTCCAAAGTTTTGAAGCCGTCTCCTTGGATTGCGGAGAAATGTACGAATACGTCCTCGCCGCCTTCAACTTGGATAAAGCCATAGCCTTTTTCTGCGTTAAACCATTTAACTGTACCTTTCAAATGAACAACCTCCTAAAAATACCGCCATCTGTGGCGAATAAGTACATTATACTTCATGAACTTTGACAATGCAATCGCTCTTTTTCGTCCGAAGCTTCTTTTTAAGGAATGGCATTTGTAAATCTCATCCAGGCTGCACCATTCCGTTATCGCAAGAAAAACTACCGCTAATTGCGGCCTGTCTTTAATGAATTATGCATGGATGACGTTTTTCTTATTTGCTTTTACACAAGCCTCTGCGGTATCATTTTACCAAAAGACCAAACGGAGAATGCGACATGATCAAAAAACATGAAATATACAAAAAAGACAAATGGAACATGATGACTGTCGAGGTCCAGGGCCGCTACATCGTCCTGCGGGAAATTTCCGATCAATGGGGCGAAGAGACCCACACCTTTATGAGCCGTCCGGCCATGATGCAGTGGGTGAACAACCGCTTTCCGAAGGAAGATTACCAGGGCAACGAGGATGAATGGCGTCAAATCATGAATGCGTTTAAAGAGGTATAATACAGGATGGAATACGGCAGCGTCCTGGTCTTTGTTATTTTGGCCTTCTGTTTAGGCGCAGTCTTGATCATGAGGAAGGATACGATCCCGCCGAAGCTGAAGCGCGGTATGGCCATCTTCGCCCTTATCATGATCCTGGTTGCCTTTTTCCTTATTGTATACAATTTGCTTACCATGGGTTCCAGCCCTAATGGAGGATAAATAATCTTTTTCGGGTAAGGTCATACTAAGGGGTATATTTCTTCAAGACAGACCGTCAGAGGAGGCCCCCTTTCGTGAAATACTCGAAGACCCTGAAGCTTGCCGTCGCCATCAGCATGCTCTCGGTCCTATTTGTTCCTCCTGCGGCTTCTTCACACGGAGCCCGATTCATATTAACCCAACAGTCAAGGAGGATTCCGATGGAACAATTACCGAAACGTTCAGAAGTACCCGCCGAGCACAAATGGAAGATTGAGGACCTGTTCGCCAGCCAGCAAGCTTGGGACGAAACGTATGCCGAGCTTCAGCAGGAAGTGAAAAAGGCCGCCGATTTCCAAGGCAAACTGGATAATGCGGCAGCGGTGAAAGACTGCTTCGCCCTCGAGGATGAAATCTCGCTGAAGACGGAACGTTTATACGTGTACGCTCACCTGCATCACGACGAAGATACAGCCAACCCTACATACCAGGCCCTTTCGGCCAAAGCCAAAAAAATGAGCGTACAGGTGGGCGAAGCCCTCTCCTTCATCACGCCGGAAATTTTGTCGCTGCCGGACAGCAAGCTGGACGAATTTATTGCCGATCCACAGCTTGCCGAATACAAATTTACGCTGACCGAAATGAAGCGCGAGAAAGCGCATGTTCTGTCCAAAGCGGAAGAAGCGCTGCTTGCCCAGGTCGGAAACCTGTCCCAGGCACCGCAGACGATCTACGGCATGCTGAACAACGCCGATCTGAAATTTCCGAAGATCAAGGACGAGAACGGCAAGGAAGTTGAGCTGACTCACGGCAGCTATATTCAGTTCCTGGAGAACCCGAACCGCGAAGTCCGCGAGCGGGCGTTCAAAGCGGTGTACGAAACGTACGCCAAGCAAAAGAACACGATCGCGTCCACGCTGAGTGCCAACGTCAACAAGAACATGTTCTACGCCAATGTGCGCAAGTACCCTTCCGTGCTGGAAATGTCCCTCTACGGCGACAATATTCCGAAGGACGTGTATACGAACCTGATCGACACCATCCATGAAAGCCTGCCTCTGCTGCACCGTTACATGAACCTGCGCAAGAAGCTGCTGGGCGTGGATGAGCTGCATATGTACGATCTGTTTGCTCCGCTCGTCGACGAGTACAAAATGGACATTACGTATGAAGAGGCGAAGAAGACCGTATCCGAAGGCTTGAAGCCGCTCGGCAAGGACTATCTGGCTTCCCTGCAGGAAGGCTTTGACAACGGATGGATCGACGTTTATGAAAATGAGAACAAGCGCACTGGCGCTTACAGCTGGGGCGCCTACGGCACGCACCCTTATGTGCTGCTGAACCACAAGGAGAACCTGAACAGCATGTTTACCTTGGCGCACGAGATGGGTCACGCGCTGCATTCCTATTATTCGGACAACGCGCTGAAATATCGCGACGCGCAGTATACGATCTTCCTGGCGGAAGTGGCCTCCACCACTAACGAAGCGCTGCTGATGGATTATCTACTCAAGAAATCGACCGATCCGAAGGAAAAAATGTACCTGCTGACTTATTATGCAGACCAGTTCCGGACAACGGTATTCCGTCAAACGATGTTCGCCGAGTTCGAGAAGCTTGTCCACGAACGTGCGGAGCAGGGCGAAGCTTTGACGCCTCAGGCGCTGTCGGAGATCTACTACGACTTGAATGTGAAATACCACGGCAAGGACATGGTCGTCGACAAGGATATCGAGATGGAATGGGCTCGCATTCCCCATTTCTACACCAGCTTCTATGTGTACAAATACGCCACCGGCTTCTCGGCGGCGACCAGCTTCTCGAAGCAGATTCTGGAAGAAGGCCAGCCGGCCGTCGACCGTTACCTTGGCTTCCTGAAGAGCGGAGGCAGCGACTTCTCGATCAACATTCTGAAGAAGGCCGGAGTCGACATGTCTTCGCCGCAGCCGGTCCGCGAAGCGATGAGCGTCTTCGAGAGCGTCATCGAGCAAATGGAACAGCTGACAAAATAAGTTGAACGGCCAGGCTTATGAAAATCCCTTGCCCGCGGGGGCGGGGGATTTTTCTACTGTCTGCCGGAGAGGGTGTTTTCAAAAGTGAAAATGCAGTGGTCACTCATATTCGGGCTTCTGTTTGCGCTGCTCACCGCGATTTTTGCCGTGATCAACGTCGATCCCGTGAAGGTCAACTTTATGTTTGCCGAGGTGAACATTCCGCTGATTCTGCTCATTCTCGGATGTACGCTGATCGGCGGGATCATCGTCGGATCCTACGGAATTTTCAGGCAGTACAAACTTCAGAAAACAGTCAAACATCTGTCGGCCCAACTGGCTCAGGTCCAGGCCGAAACGGGGTATACTTTCCCCGATCCTGCCGCGAACAAGGCGGGCTCTGAGGAAGATGCCGGCGGCTTGAAGCCGTCGTAAATGAGGAATGCAATTCTAACGGAGGAGAACCGTGAATATGTCGATACAACCCAATGAACAATACGTTTTAACCTTTTTGAAAAAACTGCTCGACACACCGAGCCCCACAGGATTTACGGGACACATTATGAAATTCATCGAGGAGGAAGCGGCTAGCCTGGGCATTCCGCTGACCCGGAATCATAAAGGCGGGGCGATTCTGGAGGTGCAGGGTGAGAATACTTCCCGGACGGTTGCACTGAGCGCCCACGTGGATACCCTCGGGGCGATGGTCCGAGCGGTCAAGCCTTCAGGCACGCTGCGGCTGACGTCCGTCGGCGGCTTCATGATGCACAGCATCGAGAACGAATACTGCGTCATCCACACGCGCAGCGGCAAAACCTATACTGGCACGATCCTCAGCACCCATCCGTCGGTGCATGTCTACAGCGACGCACGCGATTTCAAACGCCAGGAGGACCATATGGAGGTCCGCATCGACGAGCTGGTGGAATCCAAGGAAGACGTGCTGAAGCTGGGCATCGGGGTCGGCGACTTCGTCTCCTTCGATGCGAGAGCGACGATTACGGACAGCGGTTATATCAAGTCCCGTCATATCGACGACAAAGCCAGCGTCGCGGCGCTGTTCGGCCTGCTGGAGTCGATGAAACGGGAAAACTGGAAACCGTCCACCAATGTCAAGCTGCTGATCTCCAATTACGAGGAAGTCGGACACGGCACCGCCTATATTCCTTCGGACATTGATGAGATGATCGCCGTGGATATGGGCTGCATCGGCGACGACCTCAGCTGCAAGGAGACCGACGTCTCGATCTGTGCGAAGGATTCTTCCGGTCCGTACGACTATGAGATGACAAGCCGGCTCATCGAGCTGGCCAAAGCCGAAGGCATTCCTTATGCCGTGGACGTGTATCCGCACTACGGCTCGGACGCTTCCGCCGCCCTGTCCGGCGGGAATAACATTCGTGCCGCGCTGATCGGGCCGGGCGTTCACGCTTCCCACGCGATGGAGCGCACCCATAAACAGGCGGTGCTGAATACGGTCAAGCTGCTTGCGGCTTATATCCGCGGGTAACGCCCTAGCAACGCCACAGCCATTTTCATCAGCCATATGCCGGGCTCACGCCCGTCAAAGCCAAACCGGCTGTCCACTCGGACAGCCGGTTTGTTCTGTATGGTGCTGAATCACGATATCAGCAGCGTTTATACATTGATTTCGCACACGCACACTATGCGAAATCTCGATCCGCACGCCAGGCTCACGCCTGTATCAGCGTCCTCCGCCAGAAGGTACGGCTGCCTGTACGGGGCCGGATTCCGAGACCGGGCTATTGCCGGGTGCTGCCTGCTCGGAAGGCGCCGAAGCGTTTCCTGCTATCTCAACCGGGACAGCAGCAGCTTGAACACTGGCCCGCGCTTGCGTGGAGATTGGTGCCGTCTCGGCCTGCGCCCGTACCGAAGCGGCGTTTTCGCTTGCGCCGGATTGCGCAGTCGCATCGCCGCCCATGGTGGAGCGGGCCGCTTTCGGCGAATAGACCGAAATGTGATCCAGGCGCTTGGTGGCATGCGGCCCGACGAATTTCAGCTCATAATCGCCTTCTTTATAGGTAAGCACATCATCCGATCCGCTTGTCTTGACGGAGCTTGGTTTGCCTAAGGTATCCTCGATTTCCTGGAAGCTGATTTTGCTTAGATCGGTGCTCTCATCCGTACCCGATCCGAAATAACGGATGTCGTACACCACTTCACCCTGCCCGATGCCAAAAGCGTAGCTGCCCCGTCCCGCTCCCGGCGAGTAGGAATCATAGGCGTAACGGTCGGTCGGCTGCCATGGCCGGTCCGGCTCACCCCATGCGGTATGCACGTCCTCAATCGTTGTTTTGCCGGATACAAAGTCAGCACCCTTTACTCTGCCCTTCTTGGCTAAAGTGGCGATATCCTTGATCTGCTGCTGGTGTCCGCTTGTTGCACTGCCGGTCCCGGATGTGCCTGGGCCGCCACCCGCAGAACCGGTGCTGTCACCTGTAGTGGAGCCTGTGCCTGCGCCATTGCCGGCATTGTCAGATCCGGAATCCGTCTGGCCGCCCGACTCATTCTGGCCATCCCCGTTGTGGGTCTGCCCATTCGATCCGTTCCCGTCATCCGAGGGAGTCGTGCCCGAATCCGTATTGGTGCTTCCAGTCGGCGGAGACGCCTGATCCTGTGTGGATTTTCCGTCGGTCAGGGCACATCCGCCCAAGGCGAGCACAAGCACCAAACCGATCACCGTCCAGCGGATCGAAGCCGGTTTAAACGTTTTAATCATGAGTATCCTCCTTCTCAGCTGCCTGCGTGAAGCAGATAGTCTTGCGGTTCCCGGAACATAGGCATCCGTCCGGTATTGTTCCAAAAGCGTCAGAATCGTATGCCCATACTGGGTGATTTGGTTCGGATCCATCCGTCTCAATGCCAGCGCATCGGCGGACAGTTCCTGATCCTCCCGCATCCGGTAGAACCCGTACCACAGCAGCGGATTATACCAATGAAAGGCGAGGAGGATCTGCGCAACCCAATTCAGTAAAATATCCCATCTTTTCGCATGCGCCAATTCGTGCAAAAAAATATGCTTTTGCTGTGCCTCGTCAAGCTCCGCAACGCCCAGCGGCATGATCATCCGCGCACGCAGCACCCCAAACAGCGTGGGCGAGGAAACGGCGGGCGATATCTGCAGCCCGATGCTTCGCCTCACGCCCATGCTGGCTTTAGCCTCTTCAAGCATTTGAACCATTCCCGGGTCTGCCGCTTGGGCATGTCTGCCGAGCAGCCGTGCGTAACGGATATTCGAGATGGCAAGCCGGATCAGCAGAAGAGCTGCCCCTGTCAGCCAGACCGTCATCAGGATCGATCGGACGGATAACCGACTTTCCTTTTGCGTCGGAACTAAAGTACCGGAGGATTCATGGCCTTCCGAGAGTTCGCCAGGGAATAAATCGGCCTCGTCCCCCACCTTCACTGGTGGCTGTGCTTTGCCGGAAGAAGGGGGTTCCGGCGCCTGCTGCCCAAACAAGGCGTTTCCCTGCCCTGCCATGGAAAAAAGGTTCCCCATGCTGAATGAACTTTCAGGCCCGGCCGGGATGATCAATCGCAGAATTAACAGCAGCCACAAGGCGTAATGCCACTCGGGCTTCAGCCATCTGCCGAACACCCGCTTCATCAGCAAAATGAGGACCACCATCATACCGGCCAGTAGCGTCGTATGGATCATCCAGTCAAACAAATCGTTCAGCAGAGGGTTCAGGTTTCCCGGCATGCTTACCCCCTCCCTTCCGGTCTGCTCGTCTCATCCAGCAGTTTGCGCAGCTCGGCGATCTCCTCCTGCGACAGCTTCTCCTCTTTGAGAAAATTCACGAGCAACGGTTTGAAGGATCCGCTGTAAATGCGCTGCAAAAAGCTTTTCGTCTCCGCCCGCTGGCATTCTTCCTCCGAGACAAGCGGGAAGTATCGGTATGGGCGGCTGTCCGGATCGAATGAAGCGGCTTCCTTCGCGACGAGACGGTTCAACAGCGTTCTGACCGTCTTCGGGCTCCAGTCCATGCGGCCGGCCAGAACGTCAATGACCTCACCAGCCGTCAGCGGGGAGCTGGCCCACAGCACTTTCATGACCTCCCATTCGGCCTCGGAAATGACGGGAAGTGATTTCACAGTTTACTCTCCTTTCTAGTGATCACATTTGTAATCATCATATACATCCAATATTACACATGTAATCCAAGATGTCAATCCGTTCTTTGCCCGGAAAAATGTCATTTGCTGAAAATGAACAGAAAAAGGGCGTTCCCGTAAACTTTTATGGGAACGCCCTAATATACTAACCTTCAGCTCCTTGAGCCGCTTCAATCTAAGCCTTGCTCTGTTCAATTTTCTCCGCCAGCTCGTTCAGATACGTCCAGCGGTCCATCAAATGCTCCAGCTCCTGCTCGGCTTCCTGCTGCGCCTGCAGCAGCTCCTGCAGTCTCGCCGAGTCGCTGAACGCGGCTTCCATCTCCTTCTGTATGCCCTCCAGCTTCTGCTCACAGGCTTCGATCAGGCCGTCGATCTGCTCGTATTCGCGCTGCTCTTTATAGCTGAATTTCAGCTTTTCCCGCGGCGCTTCTTTCGCCTGAGCCGAAGGCTGGGCCGCCTCCTGGGAGGCGCCGGCCTTCTTCGGACCGTCCGCAGGGGAGCCGCCTGCGGCAGACGGCGCATTTTTGCTTATCCATTCCGCATATTCCGTGTAAGCCCCCACATGGACGCGAATTGCCCCTTCGCCTTCGAAAGCCATAATCTTCTCTACGGTGCGGTCAAGAAAGAAGCGGTCATGAGACACCACAAAGACTACGCCCGGAAAATCGTCCAAATAATCTTCCAGCACGGACAGCGTTTGAATGTCGAGATCGTTCGTCGGCTCGTCGAGCAGAAGGACGTTCGGGGCTGACATCAGCACCCGGAGCAAATACAGGCGGCGCTTCTCTCCGCCGGACAGCTTGGAGATCGGTGTCCACTGCATAGCCGGCGGGAACAAAAAGCGTTCGAGCATTTGGGAAGCAGTGATCTGGCTGCCGTCATCGGTCCGGATCACTTCCGCTCCTTCCTTGATGTACTCGATCACCCGCATATTGCCGTCCATCTCCTGATGCTCCTGGGTGAAGTATCCCAGCTTGACCGTCGGTCCAACCACGATTTCGCCCTCATCGGGCTCCAGCCGCCCGACAATCAGGTTCAGCAGCGTCGATTTGCCGCTTCCGTTCGGGCCGACGATACCGACGCGGTCGCCGGGCACGGCAATATAGCTCAGATCGCGGATCAGCGTCCGGTCACCGGCTTTTTTGGCCAAATGCTCGATCTCGAGGATTTTCCGGCCCAGCCGGGTCGAAAGCGCGGCCATGTCCACATTCCCGGCACGCTGCGGCCCCTTCTGATCCTTCAGCGCCTCAAAGCGTTCGATGCGCGCCTTCTGCTTCGTCGATCTTGCCTTGGCCCCGCGCCGGATCCAGGCGAGCTCCGTCCGCAGCAGGTTCTGGCGCTTCTGTTCGGAAGCCGCCTCCCGCTCTTCCCGCTGGGCCTTCAGCTCCAGAAAGGCCGAGTAATTGGCCTCATAGCGGTACAGTCTGCCCTGGTCCAGCTCCAGCATGACATTCGCAACACGGTCCAGGAAATACCGGTCGTGCGTAATCATCAGCAGCGCGCCGCGGCGCTTCTGGAGGTACTGCTCCAGCCAGGCGACCGAGTCGTTGTCGATATGGTTGGTCGGCTCGTCCAGAATGAGCAGCTCGCACGGCTGGATCAAGGCGGACGCCAGCGCGACACGCTTCCGCTGGCCGCCGGACAGCGTCCCCATCAGGGCATCGAAGCTTGAAATGCCCAGCTTGGACAGGATGGTCTTGGCTTCGCTCTCAAGCTGCCACGCCTGAAGGGCGTCCATTTCCTGATTCAGCTTAAGAAGCTTCTGCTGCAGCGATTCGTCCGAAGGATTCAGCTCGACCCGTTCCATCGTCTCCGTATAGTCACGGACGATCTTCATCTGCGGGTCCTGGCCCTGGAACACCTGCTGAAGCACCGTCATGCCCGGGTCAAAATCGGGATTTTGCGCCAGATAACGGACCCGGACGCTGTTGCCGATGGAAATCTGGCCTTCGTCCGGAGGCTCAAGTCCGGCGATGACCCGCAAAAAGGTGGATTTGCCGGTGCCGTTGACACCGATGATCCCGATTTTATCCTGATCCGCCATCCCGAAGGACGCGTCCTCAAACAATACCTTCTCTCCGTAGCTTTTGGAGATATGTTCAACTGTCATTATGTTCATAGCTAATTCCCCTACTCATCCAGCGATTTTCTGCTTCCTTATATATTAACACAAAAACCGCCCAAAGGCTGGGCGGCATGTATGCTGTGCTTCTGTCAGATGTTGAGAGCGGGTTGTCCAGGATGAACTGCGCTTACCCCAAACGCGGGGTAAACGGAGAGCGGGGCTGCCTTGAACGCTTTAAGCCCTTAAACTCCCGAAAATCATGGGAAAAGCAGCAGCGCGGCCGCGAGGGCCGCTCCCCCTCCGATGAAGGAAGAGACGATATTGACGGCGTCGTTGTTCATGAACCGCCATCCGCCCATACGGCGGGTCGGGCTTCCGCAGTGCGTCATGACCTCGACCTCTTTGCCGCACACCGGGCACTGGTACATAATCTGCACGGATGCGCCAAGGATGGAATCGGCGAAAGCCCCGGCCAATCCGCCGACTATGCCCAGCACCAAGTCCAAGGCCAGCGAATGGGTGGCCGGCCCGGACAGCCGTTCAAACAGCCAGGCGAAGAGGCCGATCAGCGCTCCTCCTCCCGCGGCGGCGGTGCTGCCGAGCAGCGACACCCCTCCCGACGTGCCGGGAGGGAGCACGCGCCCGTTCAGGACCGAACGGGGCGGCTTGCGGCTGAGGCTGCCGAGCTCCGTAGCCCAGGTATCGGCTGTTACGGCCGCCATGACGCCGATGAAGGCGAACACCCAGCCCTCGTGCGGCCAGAAGGCATTCAGCACGCACAGCAGCATGCCGGCGCCCCCGTTGGCCAGCACTTGTCCGGCGTCCCGGTTGCCCGTTTTGGCGTAGGATTTTTCCAGCTCAGCCTTCCGGCTTGCCTTCACCTTCGACAGCGCCGAGGAGCTGATAAAAAAGACGAGCAGGGTGCCGAACCACAGCAGATTCCCCGCTCCGAAATAAATCGTTCCCATAACAAAGGCGCAGATCGCTCCCGATATGGTGAGCGACCGCTTCCAGTACGCAGCCCCGGCAACAACGAGCGCGCACAGCGCCCCGATGATCCACATCATGGCGGTTTAGCCGATGCGGCAGCTTCCCAGCTGCTCTTCGCCCCAGCCTAGAGCGAACGTATCGCCTTCGGATGCCGGGCCGACGCCAGCCGGCGTACCGGTAAAAATCACGTCGCCTTCGCCCAGTCCGTAACGCGCGCCGATATAATCCACGATTTCCTGGAGGGAGAAAATCATATCCCGCGCATTGCCGCGCTGCACTTCCTCATTATTTTTCAAGACGGTAAAATCCTTCTCCGTCACGCTGCCGGTTCCCGGAAAAGGAATGAAGCCTGTAATGGGAGCGGAATTTTTAAACCCTTTGGCCGCTGTCCACGGGTGGCCCTTCTTTTTGATGACCGACTGCACGTCCCTCAGCGTAAAATCGATGCCAAGCGCCATTTGGTCCACCAGATCATCCACCACGGCTCCAGGCTCATAATCACGCGCGATGCGGATGACGATTTCGCCTTCATAATGAACCTCCCCCTGATCCTTCGGGAGGGCGAGAACGGCGTCGTCAAGCGGAACGACCGCATGGGACGGCTTCATAAAGATCATCGGCTCGGTCGGAACCTCGTTGCCGAGCTCGGCGGCATGCAGTTTGTAATTTCGGCCAACACAGTATACGTTACGAATCATCTCGATCATCCTTTGCTAAGATGGATTGGGTGTTGCATCGAGCAAGGCTACAATGGTTGCCGAGTTCGAACATAGCCGTTTCCGGCAGGGTTCAGCCGGGAAAGGTATTCCGCCAAACGTCCGGCCGGTTGGTACAGATCAATATTTCGGGCGACATTGCTGCGATCCTTTTCATGCCTCTGGCGTCATCGATCGTCCAGGCCATGACCTTAATGCCTTCGGAGATCAGCAGCGACGCGAGGCCCGAATCGAGATTAGGGTGACCGATCGACAGGAACGAGCACTGCAGCGCCTTGAGGCGCGATGGCAGATCCTTCGGCCTTCCGTCAAGGATCAGCCCCGTCTTGAACGCCGGGTTGATCTCCTTGACCCGCTGCAGCGCACCGGTGTCAAACGAAGTGATCACCACGTCCTGCTCCATATGATAGCGCGATACACGTTCGAGCACCGCCTGCTCCAGTCCCGGGTACATATTGCCGGATGTTTTCAGCTCGATGTTCAAACGGACCCTGCCGCAGCTTAGGCGCAGCACTTCGTCCAGCGAGGGAATGCGTTCTCCTTGAAAAGCGCGCCCTTTCCAGCTCCCGGCGTCCAGCCGCTGCAGCTGCTGCCACGTATGGGCCTTGACCTTGCCGCTCCCGCTGGTCGTCCGGTCCAGGCTGAAATCGTGAATAACGACGGGAATGCCGTCGGCGGTCAGCTGCGTGTCGATTTCCATCCACTGGACGTAAGGCTCCGCCATCGCCATCCGAAAAGCCGCCATCGTGTTTTCCGGCGCCTTGCCGGAAAATCCCCGATGGGCCACACACAGGTTGTTCATTCCCTCTCCCTCGCTCTCCTGAGTTATGGTCAACGTGCCGAGCCGGACGTTACGGTTCCGTCGCCGGATACCCGAACGCCCCCAATGGACAGCTGCTGCACTTCCTGCAGCAGCTTCTTCCCTTCTTCGGCGTTCATCGGAACCGGCTGTCCCAGCTCCGTCTTGTACGGGATCAGCTTCATGCCGCATCCGCCCTTCGGACCGCATGACGCCTCAAATACCGCGGTCTTCCAGGTCGCCGGAACGGTTGATTTGGTGAAAATGAAGTTTCCTGTGCTGTAAGCAATCCATTTGCCCTTGTACTGCTCCAGCCCCTGCAGCACATGCGGATGCGCTCCGATGATCAGATCGGCTCCCGCATCAATAAAGGCGTGGGCCAGCGCCTTCTGGTTGGCATCCGGCGTGCTCTGCCGCTCGATGCCCCAGTGCGCCATGACGATGACCAGATCGGCGTTGTTGCGGGCTTCGGCAATGGATTTTAGCACCTCGGGAGCCTGCCCGTAAGCACTGGCCACACCGGGTTTATTGGTACCCGCGGCCCAGCTTGATTCCGGGTACACGCGGCTGGCACCGACCAGCGCCACCTTCATGCCTTTGATAGAGAAGTATTCCGGCGCGTAGGCACGGGCTGCGTTCTTCCCTGCACCGACATACTTAATGCCGCTGGCACCCAGGTGAGTGATCGTATCCAGCAGCCCTTCCTCCCCCTGGTCGAGGATGTGGTTGTTGGCGAGCGTGACGGCGTCCATGCCTGCGGCTCGCAGCGCATTGAGCGCCTTAGGGGATGATTTAAACACAAACGTTTTGTTTTTGGCCCCGACGCCGCGGGTGGTGACCGGTGTCTCCAGATTTCCCAGCGTCAGGTCGTCCTTCTTGAACAAATCCCCCAAATATGTAAAGGGGTATGAATAGCCCTTGCTTTCAAGCAGCGTTTCCACTTTGCCTGAAAAAATCATGTCGCCCACAAAATGAATGCGAATCGTTTGGCCGGATGGCGCATCCGACGTCCCCCCGGAAGCCGTTTTCTCCGGGATTTGATCCTGCTGCGGCTTGGCTTTGCCGGAATCGGGATCCTTTCCCGTCTCCTGCTTTCCTTCTTGGGCGGCCTGCTCCTTCCCGCTTCCAGCAGGCTGGTCCTGCTGCACGCCGGCAGCCTCCTGATCCGGCGGAGTTCCTGCTTGATCCGGCGGAGTTCCCGCTTGATCCAGCGGAGGCGGGTCCGCAGCTTCCTCAGCCGCTTGTTCCGAAGATGTCTCCTGGCCGGAACCCCCCGCCTCTTCTCCGCTTCCCGGCACCGTTCCTTTCGGGTCAGCAGGCGGCTGCTCTGCGGTCTGCTGTGCAGGCTTGTGGGACTCCTGCGCAGAGCCGCCCGTATGCGCCTTTTGCGTCAACAAATAATATCCAATAAGTAGTGCAATGACGGCAAGCAGGCAGAGATTCACGTATCCCCACTTCCGCCCCTGCCTTTTTCGCCTGGCTTTTTTTCCAGCCTGGTGTTTCTGTGATCTTGGCGGGTACATGATTCACCCCTCATAGCGATTTTTCTAAAAATGATCCGGCCCTCCCCTGAAAGCCCACTCCATTATATCAGGTTCCCGGGAACAAATAGAACCCCCGGTCCGTGACACGGGGGTTCATCATCGTATATAGAGATGCAGCCGTATTCGAGAGTTTTACTCCGCCTGGGCCATTTCCCACTGCCCGATCACCGCGTCGGACAGCGTCTGCATATAGAGCGGATCGCTGTTCAGAGAATCGATGCGCATCAGGCGCAGATCCAGCTCCTTCGCTACCTGCTGGGCTTCGATGTCCAGATCGTACAGCACTTCGAGATGGTCGGACACGAAACCGATCGGAGCGACCAGCACGTCCTCGACTTCCTCTTTGCTCAAGTTGCGGAGCGTGTCCAGAATGTCCGGTCCGAGCCATGGCTCGGCGGTACGGCCCGCACTCTGCCAGGCAAACTGCCAGGAAGTGACATCGGCCTTTTCCGCCACCGCGCGGGATGTTTCCAAAAGCTGCTCCGGATACGGATCACCCAGCTCCAAAATTTTCTCAGGCAGGCTGTGCGCACTGAAGAGGACGCGCACTTTGCTGCGGTCCGCACCGGCTTCCTCGAACAAAGCCAGCTTTTCGTTCACACGGCGGGTAAAAGCCTCGATCAGCTGCGGATGCATATGGTAGCTCTGCACAAAGGTCATCTCAACCCCGACCTCGTCAGCTTTCGCTTTGGCCCGCTTCATATAGCTTCCGACGCTCATAGTCGAGTAGTGCGGCGCCAGTACGATCCCGACCGCTTTGCTGATACCGTCTTTGGCCATCGCCTCCACGCCGTCCTCGATGAACGGGGAAGCATGCTTCAAGCCTTGATAGCAGACGAATTCCACCTCGGGGTGGCGGCTGTCCCGGTTCAGGGTCTCCTGCAGGCTCGCCACCTGCCGGTTGGTGTTCTCACGAAGCGGGAATACGCCGCCCACGATCGCCTCATAACGGTCGGCCAGCTCTTTGAGCTGCTCCGGCGAAGGGGCATGCCCTCTGCGGATATGCGTGTAATACGCCTCAATGCCTTCCATGCTCTCCGGTGTGCCATAGGACATCACCAGTACGCCTACTTTATTTTTCACGAAACGCTCACCTCTTCTATATATATATCGGTTCTTCTATGAAGAAACAGTCTCCTAGCGGAGAAGGGTTGCCGAATATTCATGAATATATTCCGTCAATTCCTTCAGCTTATCCAATGAAGCTTCGGGGAACAAGCCGTGGCCAAGGTTGAAAATATACCCCGGCTCCTGAACGCCTTGATCGATAATCTCTTTGGCGTACCGCTTGATGACGTCCATCGGCGCCGTCAGCACATAAGGATCCAGATTGCCCTGAACGGCGAATTTCCCGCCGGTCCGCTTCCGTCCCTCGGCAATCGATACTCTCCAGTCGAGCCCGATCACGTTCGCCTGCAGCTCCTTCAGCGTCGGCAGCAGCTCGCCTGAGCTAACGCCAGGGAAATAGATTTTCGGTACATGTAAATCTGAAAGTTCGGCAAAGATACGGGTAATGGTAGGTAGTACGAATTTCTCGAAATCCTGCGGCGCCAGCGCCCCCACCCAGCTGTCAAACAGCTGGAACGCCTTGCCGCCGTTCTTGATATGCGCACGCACATAGGTTATGACCATGTCGCCCAGTTTGTTCATCAGCTGATGCCAAACTTCGGGCTGGCTGTACATCATCGTCTTGGTGAGAATATAGCTTTTCGAAGGACGTCCTTCGATCAGATAGCTGGCAATCGTAAACGGAGCTCCGGCAAATGTAATCAGCGGAACGTCCAGCTCTTTGTCCAGGATGCGGATCGTCTCTATGATGTGGCTGAGATCCTTGTCTACGTCGATCGGACGCAGGCGCTCTACGTCGGCCGCGGTCCGGATCGGATTGCCGATCACAGGCCCGACATTTTTCACGATATCAAAATCGACTCCCAGGGATGCGACCGGATTCATGATATCCGAATACAGAATGGCCGCATCCACACCAAGCTTGCGCACGGGCATCATCGTTATTTCGGCAGCGAGCTCGGGTTGACGGCAAATTTCCAGGAGCGAATATTTCTCTTTAATCTTGCGGTATTCCGGATCATAGCGACCCGCCTGTCTCATATACCAAACAGGAACATGGCTCACTTCCTGCTTGTAGCTGGCGCGGATCAACGTATCGTTATAGGTCACGAACAGGCCTCCATATCTATAAAATTCTCTGCTTTCTATTATGCCCTTTTTAAAAGTAAGTAACAACCGCCGCGCCCTGACATCTGATGACAATCGTATGACATCTTTAACATAAGACATTTAGAAATTGTGCTATACTGGTAAAACTGTGTTTTTTTCAATCATTCATTTCAGTCAACTTAGAAAGGAAGTGAAAGCACATTGAAACCGTGGAAGGTCAACCTCATTGTGCTTTGGTTCGGCCAATTTCTGGTCAACTCCGGGATGACGATGATCACGCCGTTCCTGTCCCTGTATCTGGCTAAAGATCTGGGGGTGCAGGGCGAGCATGAAATCGGCCTCTGGGCGGGCTTTATTTTTGCGGCCAACTTCATGACCTCATTTATTTTTCAGCCATTATGGGGCAAGCTGTCGGACCGGTACGGCCGGAAAATCATGCTGCTGCGCTCCGGCTTCGGGATGGCCATCGTCATCGTGCTGATGGGTTTTGCCCGGAATCCGTGGGAGCTGCTGCTGCTGCGCCTGCTGAACGGCACGATCTCCGGCTTCAACCCGGCATCCATCTCGCTCGTATCGAGCACGACCCCGAAGGAACGGATGGGCTTTGCAATGGGGATCATGCAGTCGGGCTCGGTGGCCGGAACGATTCTCGGACCGCTGATCGGCGGCGGCTTGGCCGACCTGATCGGCTTCCGTCCGATCTTTTACATTATCGGCATGCTCATCTTCGCCGCTTCCCTGCTGGCGCTGTTCCTGGTCAAGGAAAACTTCAACCGGGAAAAGGCCGCCCGTGCGCCGCAGGTGTCGGTGCTTGAAGGCTTTAAGGAGCTGGCCCGTATCCCGCAGCTTCCCGCGCTGTTTGCGGTAACGTTTCTGCTGCAATTTGCGATGATGAGCCCCATGTCGCTCCTGCCGCTGTACGTGGAGAAGCTGCACCGCTCCTCGGTTGACATCGCCTTCTGGGCAGGCGTGGTCAGCGCCGTGACGGGATTGTCCAATATGATCACCTCCCCGATCCTTGGGCGCTTCAGCGACAAGGTCGGCGCCTACCGCATTCTGACCTACGCTCTGATCGGCGCAGGACTGTGCCTGATCCCGCAGGCGTTCGTGCAGAGCGTATGGCAGCTGATCGTCGTCCGCTTCCTGATGGGCATCTTCATGGGCGGCCTGCTGCCCAGCGTCAATGCCCTCATCCGCTCTTACACGCCTGGAGGCATGGAAAGCCGGGCATTCGGCTTCAACACAAGCACGCTCGCACTCGGCAATATGCTGGGCGCGCTCGTCGGCGGATTCCTGTCGGGATTTATCGGCATCGAAGGACTGTTCATCATTTCCGGCAGCCTGCTGCTGCTGAATATGGTCTGGGTGCGGCTGAAGCTGTACAAGCGCAGCAACACGCCGCAGTACCGCTAAACAGCCGCCGTTGGCGGTAAAGGGACGGCCGCAGAGTCACATTAGTGACCCTGCGGCCGTCTTTTTTTCTTGCCGTATGACCGCAAGGAACAAGTTTTCATCGAAAAATGTTCTGATGGAAAGTAACCTCCCGTGACAAATGACAAACTCACCGATATGTATTCCGTTTCCCTAACTATAATCCCAAATTTAATATACGTAATATATTCTAACATGAAATAAGATCCACAGGACTGTTTCCCCTCCATTCACATTGTAAATCAACCCCTGATTATTTTATAAATTATATCAAATCACCAACAAAAAGGGCTATTATCTAGCATTTTCTTCGATAATAAACGCTTACACGCTGATCCTTTTAATTTGTCATATAACCTAACACCATATATGATCATCTTAGATTTCATTACATAACCATTACATGCAAATGAGGAGCTGATCGATTGATGGAGAAAAGAAAATTCGGCAAGTGGTCCCTGATTCATGCATCTGCGCTGACGGCACTGTCCCTCTTCGCCGCACCCGCAGGCAGCGTTTTCGCCGACGCGGCAGCGGTAACAAGCAGCTCGGTGACAGCGGCGGCAACCGCAACGACAAGTCCCGCTGTAACGACAACCGCACCTGCAACCACAACGACAACCGGTACAACGGCCCCGGTTCGCAACACGGCCATCCCGCCGATCACCGATGCCGACAAGGCCTCCAAGCTGCCTAACGTGCTGGTGATCGCCACAGGCGGCACCATCGCCGGGCAGTCCGTCGACCAGACCAGCTTCCAAAATTACAAGGCGGGCAGCATTCCTATCGCGCAAATGGTGAGCGAGCTCCCGGACAAGCAAAAAATCGCCGACGTCGAAACACTCCAATTCGGCAACTCGGGCTCCTCCGCCTATTCGATGGCCGATCTGTACGACCTGTCCAAGGCCGTGGACGAAGCGCTCAAATCCTACGACGGCGTCGTCGTCACTTCCGGCACCGACACGATGGAGGAAATCGCCTACTTCCTGGATCTGACCGTTCAAAGCGATAAGCCGGTCGTCATTACGGGATCCATGCGGCCGTGGACGGTCGTCGGCTCCGACGCCAAAGCGAACCTCTATAACGCCATCAAGCTGTCGGC
Organism: Paenibacillus sp. SSG-1; assembly: GCF_002224835.1. NCBI lineage: Bacteria > Bacillati > Bacillota > Bacilli > Caryophanales > Paenibacillaceae > Paenibacillus > Paenibacillus sp. SSG-1. Next base: position 724,494 of record NZ_MBRK01000001.1, on the reverse strand, counting down.
AAGCGGCCGGACCGCCTCGTTCGGCACCGTCCTCATGCTGAATGACACGATCAACCTCGCCCGCGGGGTCACGAAAACGAACGATTACCGCGTCGACACTTTCGAGACGCCGATGCTCGGGGCCGTCGGATATATCGATGAAACGACGATCCGCATCTACCGTGCACCGGAGCGGGCCCTCCTTGGGCCGGGCAAAGGCAAGCCGGTCTTCGACCTCGCCAAAATCAAAAAGTCCGATCTGGCAAAAACCGAAATCGCCTATTCCTATCAAGACGCGGGCGGCGAAGCCATCGAAGGGTTTACCGCTGCCGGAGCCAAAGGCATCGTTACCGCAGGCACCGGAGCCGGAGGCATTTCATCCGCGATGAGCAAGGCGCGCAGCAAGGCGGTCGAGCAGGGTGTGGTCTTCGTCACCACGACCCGGACCGGTTCCGGCAGCGTCTACGGCGGCGGAAAGGGCATCATTTCCGGGGACAACTTGAGTCCCCAGCAGGCCCGCATCCTCCTGATGCTCTGCTTGTCCTTCAGCAGCGACTTTGAAACGGTCAAGTCGTGGTTCACGACCTACGGGGTCACGGAAATCGACTAAGCTGTCATTCAGGAAATCATTGCACTCATCATCTTTATTTCATTCCAAAAAAAAGCCCGATCCTGGACTGCATCCGGATCGGGCTTTCGTTTGCTGTTTTACTTGACCATGGCCACCGCCAGCCCGTCATAAGCCGGGAGAATGGTTCCGATCAGCCGGTCGTCGGTTGCCATCGCTTCGTTGAAGCGGCGGATCGCCTGCACCGAAGGGCCGTTTTTGTCGGGGTTGAGGGTCCGCCCCCGCAGAAAGGTGTTGTCGCCCGCGATCAGCGCGCCCGGATTGGCCAGTTCGATCGCGTACTCCAGGTAATTCGGATAGTTCTCCTTATCCGCATCGATAAAAAAGAAGTCGAACCTCTGCCCCTCCGCCTTCAGCTGTGCCAGGCTGTCCAGCGCCGGTCCGACCCGGTATTCCACCTGGCCGCCGAACCCGGCTTCGGTCACATTGGCCCGCGCAACGTCCGCGAATTCCTGCTTCAGTTCGAGCGAGGTAAGCGTTCCTTCCGGTGCAAGCCCCCGGGCGAGACAAATGCCGCTGTATCCGCCCAGCGCCCCGATCTCCAGGACACGGGCCGCTCCCGTCGCCTTGACCAGCAGCGTCAGCAGCCGTCCGTAGCCCGGCGCGATGGCGATTTCGGGCATGCCTTTCTCGGCGGTCACCTGCTTGACCCGATTCAGGACCTCGTCATTTTCGATAAAATGGTCTGCATATTGTTCTGGATTCACTTTCCTACTTCCCCTTTTTCCTACCGGACCCGGCAATTTTTACGTAACGAACACAAATGTTTGTGATTGACTTTACATTATCCTATAATGTGAGGATGAACAAAGATCCGCACTCGAACACTGCTGCAGGATCTACCATCATTGTATGAATTTTTACGGTGATCTACAAGAATAATGGAGTTGAACACGCACCATGCCAGAGCTGCAGTTGATTGCAACCGCCCCGATGGGCCTTGAAGCCATCGTCGCGCGCGAGTTGAAGGAATTAGGTTATAACGACGTTCAAGTCGAGAACGGAAGGGTCAATTTTACCGGAGATTACAAAGATATTTGCCGCTGCAACCTGTGGCTCCGGACGTCCGACCGCATCCTCGTCAAAATGGGGGAATTCCCTGCCAAAACGTTTGACGAATTGTTTGAAGGAACCAAAGCGCTGCCCTGGCAGGACTGGATTCCGACGAACGGGGAGTTCCCCGTGGAAGGCCGCTCCCACCACTCCCAGCTCAGCAGCGTGCCCGCTTGTCAGGGCATCGTCAAGAAAGCGATCGTTGAAAAGCTGAAACAGAGCTATCATACCGAGTGGTTCCAGGAGAACGGTCCGCGTTATGTCATCGAAGTCAATCTGCTCAAGGACGTGGCGCTGCTGACGCTGGATACGACCGGGCCGGCCCTGCACAAGCGGGGATACCGCAAGCTGGTTACCGAAGCCCCGCTGAAGGAGACAATGGCCGCCGCGTTGCTGCAGATAAGCCGCTGGAATCCGTCGCGGCCGCTGTATGATCCATGCTGCGGCTCCGGCACGATCCTAATCGAAGCGGCCCTCCTCGGCTGGAACATTGCGCCGGGTCTGCGCCGGTCCTTCCCTTCGGAACACTGGCCGGCCATTCCTGAGGAGCTGTGGAGCGAGGCGCGCGAGGAAGCGTTCGATGCGGTGCAGGACGATCAGCCGCTCCAGCTGACCGGCAGCGACATCGATCCGAAGGCGATCGAAGTCGCCAAAGCAGCCGCCAAGAGCGCAGGCCTCGCTGGCGAGATCGATTTTCAGGTGCTCCCTGCCTCCAAAGCCCATCCGCAAGGGGAATATGGCTGCCTGATTACCAATCCGCCTTACGGGGAGCGGCTCAGCGAGAAGACCGAAGTCGAGAAGCTTGTCCGCACGCTGGGGCATACGGCCAATCAGCTGCCGACGTGGTCCTTCTTTGCCTTAAGCCCGACCAAACAGTTCGAGCATTACTTCGGCCGGAAGGCCGACAAGCGGCGGAAGCTGTTCAACGGCCGCATCGAATGCCAATATTATCAATTCCTGGGGCCTCTTCCGCCCCGCCGTTCGTAACAAACGCTGCCGCTTTGTCAGGAGCTGTCCACTTGGACAGCTCCTATATGGTTTTGGGGTATATCTTATCATGACCTATTTACAACGCTATAGCAGGAGGTTGTCCAATTTGAACTACTCATACAGCATGTCCAGTCACGCTTCAAATGGCGGCTTCGGGCGGTTCATCCGCTCCCGTTACTTCACATACAGCCTATTTTTGCTGTTCATGATATATAAGCTGCTTCTTTTCCATTTTAAACTTCATATCAGCAAAATCGATTTCAACCCGCTGGACTTTTTTATCGGCCTCGGATCCCTGATCCTCGTATCGTTCTGGACCTTATGGCTTCCCCGACGCGGGCAGCGGATCGCGCTTATCGTCGTTAACCTATTGCTTACGGCGCTGATGTACACGGACTTGGTGTACTACCGATATTTTCAGGATCTGGTCACCTTTACGGTGATGATGCAGGCAAGTCAGGTGGACTCCCTCGGGGACAGCATTATGACACTGCTTCATTGGAGCGATCTATGGTTTGCCGTGGATTGGCTGCTGCTGGCCGTCTTCGCGATATGGAAGCCGTCAGGATGGCGAAGTCCGGCACGGGGGGCACTGAATTTTACGGTCGGCAAATCACCATCCCGGAGGGCCGGATTCGCCCGCCGCTTCTCATCCGGGATCGCCGCCCTGGTGATCGGCTGTGTCGTAACGTTTGCGCCGCTCAAGTTCTACATCGATTATTACGCTGTTGGCCTCTTTACCGGAAATTGGTGGAACCTTTCGCTTTATAACGTAACCGGGCTGCTCGGTTTTCATGTATACGACGCATACCGCTTCGGTAAAGAGCATTTGGGTCCAAAGTCCATGCTCGCTTCAGGCGAAGTCGACCATGTGCAGGAATGGTTTGATCATAAAGATACAACGCGTTCGGAGAACGACGCCATGTTCGGCAGGTACAAGGGCAGCAACGTCATGGTCATCCAGACCGAGGCATTCATGAATTTCATGATCGGCAAGCAGATCGGCGGACAGGAAATCACGCCGAACTTCAACCGGCTCATGAAGGAAAGCATGTACTTCAGCCATTATTATCATCAAACCGGCCAGGGGAGAACCTCCGATGCGGATTTCTCGTCCCAGACTTCCCTGCATCCGGTTCCGTACGGTTCGGTATTCATCCGCTACGCTGACCATCAGTTCAACTCGCTTCCGGCGATCCTGAAGGAGCACGGCTACACGCCAAATGCGTTCCATGCTTATGACGGCAGCTTCTGGAACCGGAATGCGATGTACGAAACCTTGGGCTACGACCGGTTTTTCAGCAAAAAGGATTACGAAATCGATGAGCCTCTCGGCTGGTCGCTTGGGGACAAATCCTTTTTCAAACAGTCCATGGATCAAATTGAGCAGCTTCCGCAGCCGTTCTACTCATTTCTGATTACACTCTCCTCCCACCATCCGTTCTCGCTGCCGGACGACGTGCAGGAGCTGAATGTCGGCGAGTTCGACGGAACCGTCTTCGGAGATTACCTGCAGGCGATCCACTATGTGGACGCAGCGCTCGGTCAGTTGGTGGAACGGCTGAAGCAGGACGGCCTTTGGGATCATACCATCCTGTATATCTACGGGGATCATGACAATTCGGTGAAGGACAAAGCGGTCTATGAGAAGTTTCTGGGCAAAAGCCTGACCGATTTGGACATGGAGCAGATCATGAACGAGGTGCCGCTCCTCGTGCATCTGCCGGACGGGGAAGGCGCAGGGGTGTATGACCAACCCGCCGGACAGCTGGACATGGCGCCATCGCTCCTGCACCTGCTGGGCATTTCCGCCAAGTCCCAGTACATGATGGGAAATGATCTGTTTGACGGCCAAGACCGATTCGTGGTCCTGCGCAGCGGAGCTTATACAGACGGCAAACGGTTTTACATTCCCTCCCAAAGCGGCATGTTCGAGGATGGCAGCTGCTATAGTCTGAAGACCGGCAAAACAGTTGATGTCAGCACTTGCCGTGCCGGCTACGACCGGGCGAAAAAAGAGCTGTACACCTCCGATGAAACCTTGCAGTATGACCTGATCCCTGAGCTCAATTAAAAAGAAAAACCCGGAACTCCTTAAGGAGTCCGGGTTTTTGCTGCTTATATGGAAGAGAATGCTAGAACAGAAGCTTGTCCGGATCGCTGCCGACGCGACGGTTCTGATTAAGGCTGTCGATCTTCTTGATTTCGTCGGACGACAGCTCGAAATCAAAGATGTCCGCATTCTCGCGTATCCGGGAAGGAGTAACCGACTTCGGAATCGTGACGATCTTGTTCTGGAGGTTCCAGCGCAGGATAACCTGAGCCGGCGTTTTGCCGTATTTCTGGGCGATGCCCGCCAGCGTCGAATCATCGGTAAGCTTGCCCTGCATCAGCGGGCTCCACGCTTCGAGCTGGATTCCCTGTGCGCCGCAGAAATCCTGCAGCTCCTGCTGGATCAGCCGCGGGTGCAGCTCCACCTGGTTCACGGCAGGAACCGTCCTGCTGTCCTGCAGCAGGTCCTTTAGATGGTGAACGTGGAAGTTGCTGACGCCGATGGCGCGGATTTGTCCTTCCTCATACAGGCGCTCCATCGCTTTCCACGTATCTTTGAATTTGTCTTTGCCAGGCCAATGAATCAGGTACAAATCGATGACCTCGAGGCCAAGCCGCTTCTGGCTGCCTTCGAAGGCCCGGAGTGTGGAATCATAACCCTGGTCATCGTTCCACACTTTGGTCGTGACGAAAAGCTCGCCTCTCGGAATGCCGCTCTCGGCAATCGCGCGGCCCACTTCTTCCTCGTTGCCATAAACCTTTGCAGTGTCGATGCTTCGGTAGCCGATTTCCAGCGCCAGCTTTACCGCCTTATACACATCGTCCCCTTGGGCTTTGAAGGTGCCTAGCCCAAGCCATGGCATCGTAACTCCGTTATTCAGGATGGTGCAATCGGTAATGTGCTTCATACTCTCACAACCTTCCTTATGAAATAATGAGGAGACTAAAGAAGACAATCCTCATTATAGCATAATCAGGGACGGGCCCCAAAAAAGCCCTTTCAATATAGTCGTCACTCCGCTGTATGGATATGACCCGAATCCCGAAGGATGACATGCAAAAAACCCGCAAAGCACAGTGCGCTTCACGGGTTCAGACAGGAACCTACGAATTCGATTTCCCTTCCTCGGACGTCAGTGACGCCAAACGGCTCTTCTCCTCGGCCAACATTTCTTCTGCCAATTCGACGGCTTGACGGTTCTCCGCCAGGCCAGCTTGACGTACGGCTTGTTCCGTATGAGCCAGACGGTTGTGCGCCTGCTCGATCATTTGCCCGGTCGGATGGGACAGAGCCGAGGAAACCGCGTTGTGGAGCTTCTCCACCGCGTTTTGAGCCTGGGATACCGAATTTTGTGATTGCAGACTGGAATCGTAACGTGTTGTCATAAACAGTTGCTCTCCCTTCACTACAAAGTTCCTACCCGTCCTTAGAATGGTATGGAAGGAGCGGAACTATGCAGCAATCCGGGAATCCACCATTTTCCACCAGGTCCCTGCACTCAGGTTCGAAATAGAGCGCCTTAGTGATCGCCGTGGTTGCCTTGGGATGGATTGGTGATCACAAAGCCTTCCTGCGGAAAATACAAATAGTCGATTTTGACGCCGTCAAGAAGCGGCTCATTCTTGTCCAGAAGCACATCGATTTCCTTATCGGTGCTGACGATTTCATCCGAATCCTTGGGCTTGTCCATATCCAGGCCGTAGTGCGCATGGTCGCCATGGGCGTGGGTCACGAGCACGCGAAGCTTCAGATCGCGGTTTTCTTCCTTCTCGAGTTCCTTTTTAAGCACCTTGGCCGCATTGCGGGTAATTTTGCATTTCATCGGCTACATCTCCTATAGGTAAGGTCAGTTTTACATACGGTATAGATTGAACTCAAGTTTCGAATTGAACCCCTGTTGTAACAGCTTATCCAAGCTCTTCAACATAAATTTCTTGAGTTCATTCTATTTGTAACTATTGATTGTACAGTATCGGATATAGGATGGCAAGAAGCCTCAGCGCACCGGACCCTTAGGCGGATGAATCGTGCCGTTGTCCAGCAGGCCGGGGTATTTTTTATCCATCCGGGAGACAAACCATCCCGTCATCAGCATCGTGACTCCTATATCGTCAATCGGGATAAACGGCATAACGTCGGGCAGCACCCAATACAGCACCACCGGAACGAGAAACAGCAGCTTGTCCATGATGGCCACTTGAGGCGAAACCAGGTAGCGCCAAATCCGCGAGAACATGTGGGACCAGCGCCGCAGCGACAGCAGTCTTCTCCATTTCATGCCTTTCCCTCCTCTTCTTGTATACGTGGATTACGGATCCATCCGGACCCGGACGAGCTCTTACGCGAAAAAAAGGAAACGATCGCCGGTCTCTACTTAAACCTAACACAGCGTCCGCTCCCTTAATCATATCATACGTAATCTTGCAGAAAATGTTTCAATATTTTTTTCACAATGACATGAGTTCAGCCAGAATCAAACCGACGTCCAGGCTGATTTGATCGTAATCCTCAAGCGGAAGCGGGTTTTTGCCCAACCCGACCTCGACAGTAAAGCCGGGACGGCGGAAATGCTGGATAAACCAATCTTTATAGCCGGCGTCGCTGCCTTCCAGCTTTACGGGACGATAGCCGCTGACCTGGCCCAGGCGGCGGGACCATTCCCGGCTCTCCTTGGGCTCATAGTTGCGGTAATTCCAGTAAATCTCCTGCCCCTGGCTGTGCAGAGATACGGCCGCATCAGGCGACGTTTCCAGCGTAAAGGCCGCCAGCGCGGCCGCTTCCGGCTCCGTCAGCGGAGCGGTACCCGGGTAATCCCGGGGGGACGGAGACCGTTTGCCCCGCCTTTGCACCTCTTCCTCCCAATGGGCCGGGAACTGATCGCCCAGGTCCACGCCGTGAATATTGGCCTTCCAATGCCGGAAGTCGCGGCGGCAGCCGTTCCACTCCGTCAGCTGCCTGTAATACGGATGGCCGGGATGAATCCCTTCTTGAACCAGCTCCACGCCGTCCGGATTGACCATCGGGACGACCCAGAGCGTGCACTGCTGGTACCACTGCACGGGATCATAGCCGTTCCAGCGCTCCCCGCATTGCAGACTGCGGACGTATTCCTCGATGAAACGCATGACGGACGGCGTCGTTATCCATTCGTTTGCATGGATGGAAGCGTTCACATGTATATGTTTGCCGCCTTCCCCGATTTTTACATACGGAAGCGGTTTTCCGAGTACGCTCTCTCCAATCGATCCGGTTTCGATCTTAGGATAGAACGCCGCCAACTGCCGGATATCCTCCTTCATCTGACGGTAACCGTATTCTCCCAGAAGCTGGACAATACCCGCCCGTTCGGACGGAGGAAGCACCAGGACGCGCCCTTCGGGAAGAACATGCGGCGAAATGCCGGGATTCATCTCCATGATCGCCTCTTCCCGGGTTTGAAAGGCTGCAGCGATGCGGTCCAGCGTATCGCCCGCCTGAACCTCATACCTTCTGCGCGGAGAAGAGGGAAGGTACAGAATCTGCCCCGGAATTAAATAGGGCTGGTCGGAAGCCCATGGGTTGGCATTGATAATATGACTCGCCGATAACCCCTTGCTTGCGGCGATGCGTCTCAGGGTGTCGCCTTTCTTCACGGTATACTGCTGCATGGCATCGTTCCTTTCCGCGGGACTAGACCGCAGTCATCATCACCATTCGTAACATTGTATGCCCCAGTGAGCTTGGCCCATGCGGTAAAAACGATCTCTTATACCGTGCGTCCTTTACGAAACTATTAGTTAAAACATTGAAATCGATGATAAGGGTATGTACGTAAAATGTTCCTACGATCACTCTTGTTTTCGGAATTTTTGATTTTATTGAACCTACAATAAGGTAGAAATCCGAAAGCCAAAGCATATGCTTCCGATGTTAGCTTTCCTTTGGAAAGCTCTTACGACCGCTTCGCTTCTTCGGAATCATTTTACTCCCATGCTGGCATCGTATTCTTTAGTCCAACTAAAATAGCTATCAAACCTCAAAGAAGCCAGACTCCATTTAAACGGAGTTGTCACACAATAGGAATGCCGCGACTTCCTTTTCCTTATATCCAAAAAATCCGTAAGTCACCCTGAAGGCGCCTTACGGATTTGAGACCATCCAAAATCCTTATTCATCAAATTTGGAGACCTGCCATACGACCGGCGTCCGCCGGATTTGCTCCCCCAGCCACAGCTTTGCGATCCGTTTAAACATTTCGGGGTCGCCGCTGCAAAAAAACTGATGGACCGGGCTCTCCTCCCGGCTCGCGAGCTGCCCTTGATTATACAGAATAGTGCTGATTTCACGGGCCGTCTCGTTCGCCGAGCTGATCAGCTTGACGCTGCTGCCGATCACTTCCTGGATCGTATCCTTCAAAAAAGGATAATGCGTGCATCCCAAAATCAGACAATCGATGTCGGATTGGCGGATTCCCGCGAGCGACCTTTCCACGATCGCCGTCGTTTCTTCCGAGCGGAATAAGCCCTGCTCCACGAGCGGAACCAGATCCGGACAAGCCTGGCTGACCACCTTGACATAAGGCGACAGCTGCTGAAGCGCGGTGGTATAGGCCCCGCTGCGAATCGTACCGACGGTCCCGATGACGCCCACTTGACCCGTTTTGGTCGCGCTGATGGCGGCTCTGGCTCCGGGATGAATCACCCCGATGACCGGAATCGGCACTTTCCCGGAAATATAGTCCAGCGCCGCAGCTGTCGCCGTATTGCAGGCGATCACGATCGTCTTGGGACTGAATTGGATCAGAAAATCGACGATCTGCTCTGTAAATTTTCTCACTTCATCGGACGAACGGGGTCCGTAAGGGGTGCGGGCGGTGTCTCCAAAATAAATGATTTTTTCCCGTGGGAGCTGTCTCATGACCTCTTTGGCCACGGTGAGCCCGCCCACACCCGAGTCTAAAATTGCGATTGCCTGCTGCACGAACACACCGCTTCCTTCTCGTTTTCTTCTCTCTGTAGCTACCATATGAAAACCGTCAACAAAACGTACCTCATATCTTAACCCATTTCGTTTTTTCGGACAACCGCGGCACCGCACCCGAAAATATGGAAAAACAGGCCCTGCTCCCGGGTGACACCAGGAGTGGGCCTGCGTTTTACGATCCTGAATTCATGCCTGCTTCCAAATTAGTCCCGCTTCGCTTCGGCGTCGATCAAATCGAAATCTTCGAACTCATCGGGCTCGCCGGCGGCTTCTTCCGAGAAAGAGGAGATTTGGGCCAATTCGCCGGCTTCTTCCCCGTCAGCCTTGGACTTGCGCCAGGACTGGATATCGGCGATGACGTTGCCTGCGGTATCTTTCACCTTGCCGGCCCATTCCTGGGTTTTGCCGCCAACCGTGCGTGCGCCCTCCGCAATATCCTGACGCAGTTCTTTCCCGGATTTCGGCGCGAGCAGCAGCGCGGTTACCGACCCTACAATACTTCCGACCAATGCGCCCCACAGCAGGCTTTTATTCTTTTCCTTCATATCTCATCTCTCCTTTTCGCTTGATGGCACCGTTCCCGGCGGGTAAGCCTCCTGCTTCCAGGAGTGCCATACCGACAGCCCCACATCCAGCCACCGGAACGCTTCCGCGAGCCGAAGCTCATTGTCGCGGTGGGCTTTCTCCAGGCGCTCCATGGCGGAATCGGTGACGAGCTTCGAAATCGAATCTACCCGCTCCAGCGTGCCGGTTAAAGTTTCGCCAGCCAGCCGCAGCGATGAACTGAACGGTTCGATGTCTTCCACCCGCTCATGCAGAAGCGACAGTGTTGAAGATGCCTGAGTCAGCAGCTCCCTGGATTCTGCAGCCAGCTGTGTCATGTCGGCTCCCGCCTTCCCCAGAACGGATTCCGCCCGCAGCAGTACTCTCCTCAGCGTATGTAGAAGGATCATTGCCACAACAGCGAACATGATAAATCCGCAAGCGATGAGTATATAGCCCCATTCCGCCATGATGTTTCACTCCCTTCGCCCAGCCGGGCTAATGCCTAGTTGATGGTGTATTATAAGCAGGGCGGGGTTGTCTTGACACAAAATGGGCGCTATTTTTTAAAAAAATTTACAGAAGCACAAAAAGACCCGTCCATTCCCATGGACGGGCCAATAACAACCTATGCCGCTGCGGCGGAGAACCGGATTACGCACCCAGCTCCTGCTTCAAATAATCACGCACCTGTACGGAAAACTGTTCGAGAATGTCCGGCAAAACCGGGGTCAGCTTGTGCAGGCTTCTCCGGTCCCATGCGTAATATTCCTGCACCAACGGTTTGCGGAGACTGACGAGCTCCGCCAGCACGGCAAATACTTCATCGTCAAACACGCGCTCCTCATGCGTAATTTCTACGATATCCTCGTAGCTGCTTGCATCGCGCATAATAAATCCATCAATTAAATAGCTGCCGACATCGGTTACGACCTCGATGGCCAAATGCAGCGCCCGTTCCTGAACGAAACCGGACACAATCCCGCCATCCCAATTCCCGGCAACCTGCTTCAATGCTTCCACGATATCCGGAATCGCTTCCAGACGCCGCTGAATTTGTTCCTGGTTCACGTAATACACGGCCTTACCTCCATGATGTGGAAATTTATTTGTCCCGTTTTCCGCGGCGCTTCAGCCAGAATAACATGACAAACAAGGCCGCAATAAATACGATGAGCAGGAATAAGGTCTCCATTGGATATTCTAAATCGCTCATGTCCCATTCTTCCTATTCTTTAGAATTCGTAGTCCACACTCACGGATACGTCTTTCACTTCGTTGATGTGGCGGATCACGATCTGGTGCTCAGGATGAACCTGGTAAGCCTGCAGATCTTCCAGCGATGCAAGCTCTGTCACCAGCGCGATATCAAAAGAACGTTCCGAATGGATGACGTCGAGTCCAACCTCAATCGATACGAGCTGCGGGATCTTCCCTTCCATATTGCGGAGGACTGCGGCGGTGCGTTCAATACTTTCCGGTGATCTGTCCTTTAATTTAAAGAAGACGATATGCTTAATCATGGTATCATGCTCCTTGTCCCATTCGAAAAGTGTACTGAGAAAAATATACCATATCCTCCCCCTCAGGGAAAGGAAACATGAAGAACCGTCACAGATCGGGACCGTTACCTTTGTCTTTATTTCGCAAAACGGCGACGAGCTGGCGGATTTTATCCGGCAGGGGCAGGCCAAGCCGTCCGTAATTTTCGGTAATCGATATGAGTTCGTTGGACATATAAAAATAGATCGCCCCCGTCTTGATGACGTCGCTTCCGCTGCCGATCAGCACGTCCATCTGGTGCGCAAGGACGATGACGAGCAGCATCAGCGCTTTCCGGGTAAGACCCCAGAATCCGACCTGGCTGTCCAAGCCGGATCCTTCCTTGATGGAGGCCAGAACCCCTGTTGCATAGTCGATGAGTATGGTGATCAGAAACACCGTAAGCAGCTGATCCCACCCTCCCAATACAACGGTAAGAATTCCGCCAGCGGCCGCACTGATGCCGTTAACAACCAGATGATTCATCTCACAGCCCCTCCTTTCCTACCATCTCTTATATGAGTATGAAAGGAGAGAGGAATCTGCGCAGCCGGATATCTTCCATCACGGGCCTATTTCATAGATTTGCAGGGCGATGGGTCTTACCGTTTGTCGTTCCAGAAGTTGACCGGCGGCGTGCTGTTGGTCAGCGGCTTGAACGTGTAACCTTCGGCTTTCAGCGCTTTGATCAGCTTGTCCAGAATCGACGTGGTCGCCGTCTGGTCATGGAAGAGCACGATCGGGGTAACCCCTCTCTTCTTCATCGCCTTCACATCTCTCAGCACGTTGTTATAAATTGTCTGCGGATTGCTCTTGTAGCGCCAGTCGTCCGAATCAATGTTCCAATCCCACAGATGGTAGCCATACGAAGCCGTCAAATCCCGGTAGCTCTGAGTAAAATACGGCTTGCTTCCATAAGGCGGGCGGATCATTTTCGTATAAACGCCAGCAGCGGCGTGCAGCTTGTCGTTATCGGTGTTCATCTCACCCAGCGCAGACGAAGGTGATGCGTAGAACGTATTTTTCTTGTGGCTCATGCCGTGCAGGCCGGCCCCATGCCCTTCCTTCACGATCCTGCGGACAGCGGACGGATGCGAAGCGATGTTATTTCCCAGCATAAAGAAGGTCGCCTTCACCTGATTGCGGTCCAGCACGTCGAGCAGGCGGGTCGTACCTGCATTCGGACCGTCGTCGAACGTAATGTAGATCACTTTGCTGCCCTGCTGCGCCGTCGTGCCGTTCCCCGTGGAAGGCTTCTGGACAGCCGTCTTCTTATGTTCCTTAATATACGTGCTGTATTTCAGTGCCAGCTGATGGTCCGTCAAGGAGGCGGAGCTGTTCACCGCACGGTACAGCGACTGGGCGGCATTGTAGGAAATTTGGTAGCCGAACTTGTCGGTCAGCTTCCGCAGGGAGACGAGCGTTCTTCCGTTTTTCAGAATGGCGTCCTTCCCGGGAACCGTCAGGACAAGCGCCTGCTTTCCGCGCGAAATGGTCAGCTTGCCTGCGGCGTACTTCGCCGACGCATTCATCTGGGAAACCGTAGAGGCGACGGGTACAAACAATGTACCGTTATGTATAAGCGGCTGGGGCTGGTCGTAAGTGATCAGTTTGTCATTGACAGCGACAAAGACGGATGCCTTGACAGAGGACGCCGTGCTGCCCGCGGCTGTAGCCAGCCCTCCTTCTGCCGAAAGTACAGTGCTAAAAACAAGCAGGAATGATAAGAGCCATTTCGAGTAGTGCAACTTCTTTTTCAACATAATCTACCAACCTTTTTCTCTCGGATTTGGCTAAGATGTCGTAGATACGCGAATCTAGTAATCTAGCACCCTTGCATTGTACCCTTCCCGGCTGGCGAGTTCAATTTCAATTCGGTAACAGTTTGATGACTGAATTGGAAGCATTTTGGGGTTGAAGTGAAAAAATAGTTCCTATTATTCACTTGACAACGGGATACCGTAAATTCCCGGGTCATTCGGCTGAAAACCGGGACCTTGCAGAAACAGGCGATAGCACTATTGAAAACGTAGCCGAAACTATTGTAGAATTTTAAGAAAAATCATCGGAGGAAATATGCCTAAACAACAAGAACCGCATTCCATTCAGGCGTGGTCTCTGATCAATCGCAAATACTTAGGAAAAGGAATCCGCGTCAAACGCTTCCGCAAGCCATCCCGCTGCCAAATCCGCAACCGCGTGCTGCTGGCTGTCCTGATGGCCAACGACATCAAGCTGTCCCAGCTGGCTGAGGACATTTCGGTTTCTTCCCGGAGCGTGAGCGCCTGGGTATATGAAGGACGGATCCCGGGAAAAAAGAATTTGGACAAGGTATGCCAATACCTGGGCTATCCGCATCACATTCTGTTTAATCATACCGTCACATCGACAAGCCCGATCATCTGTCAGCCTTCCTCTTCGCGCTTCATGCGCCGGACGCTGACCCGGTCGCCTGTCAGCAACAAAATACTAACGGGGCTGTGCATGGTTCACGACCTGTCCGTCAGCGACGTCAGCGAATGGATGGACATCCATCCCGGAACGTTCCGGAAATGGCTGCACCAAGGGACGCTGCCGTCAGCCAGCTTTCAAGACCGGGCGGAACAATTTTTCCGCATCCCGAAATTCATTTTGTTTGCCGACTGCATATTGCAGGACGAGGAATCATGACACTTTTGGCTTATTCACCGCATTGATCATACAAGGTACGCCCTGCTGTTACGGAGACATTCCGTACGGCAGGGCTTTTTTCATGCTTCGGGAGGCCCGGGCTTCGGTTATATCGTAATAAAGTTCCGCTAAATGCGTCACACTCTTCGAATGTACATCGATAGACGTTTTTCTTTGCCTTCCAGCCTTTTTTCCGCCTCAAGCACGCCGAAAAGGCCGAACCGTTCTTTCTCTCAAACCTTTTTCTATATACTTACGAAAAATAACTGAAAACCTGTTGACATGTGTTCCAAGTGAGGTATAATAAGGTCAAAGAAAGTCAAAGTCAGAGCAAAAGATCAAACTTGTACTGCATGAACAACCTCTTTAGGAGTTTGACTTTCGGTGCAGCCGTCTTTGTCCTGACGGAAGTTCTGACTTTTATCCCTTTATTCCGGCGGCCCGCTCCCGTAAGGCCCGGGCAGCCGTTTTCCTGATTAGGGCATCCAGATGAAGTATTCAAAAATTGATTAATCCATTAACTAACGAAAGGGGCATGCCTTCATGCGCTGTCAACATTGTAATCATAACCAGGCAACCGTAGGTCTGAGCCTCACTGTCAACCATAAATCCGAGAAATTGTTTCTTTGCGAAGATTGCTATGCCAAAGTAAACGGCGGCGTGCCGTTTGCGGCCGGCTTTGGTCCTTCGGGCAGCTATTCTTCTCCGTTGGAAGATTTGTTCCGCGGCTTCATGCAATCCGGCCAGCCGGTATCCGGCGCGGCGCAGCAGCCTCCGAGAGCCGCCGCTCAAGAAGGCGGACGGCGCGGCGGCGGGCTGCTGGATCAGCTCGGACGCAATCTGAACGACGCGGCGCGCGGCGGCAAGATCGACAACGTCATCGGCCGCGATGAAGAGATCGACCGCGTCATTGAAATTTTGAACCGCCGGAACAAGAACAATCCGGTGCTGATCGGCGAACCGGGCGTCGGCAAGACGGCCATCGCCGAAGGGCTGGCGCTGCGCATTACGGAGGGCAGCGTACCAGCGAAGCTGCGGAGCAAGGAAGTCTATTCGCTCGACGTCGCCTCCCTCGTAGCCGGAACCGGCATTCGCGGGCAATTCGAAGAAAAGGTCAAGCAGCTAATCGCCGAGCTGGAGCAGCGTAAAAATGTTCTGCTGTTCATCGACGAGATCCATCTGCTGGTCGGCGCAGGCTCCGCGGAGGGCTCCATGGATGCCGGCAACATCCTGAAGCCGGTGCTGGCACGGGGCGAGCTGCAGGTCATCGGCGCCACAACGCTTAAGGAATACCGTCAGATCGAGAAAGACGCCGCGCTGGAGCGCCGCTTCCAGCCGGTAACCGTCGACGAGCCGACCGCCGAGGAAACGATCGAAATTTTGAAAGGGCTGCGTCCGAAATACGAGCAGTTCCACGGCGTACGCTACCCGGACGAAACGCTTGAAGCGTGCGTGCGTCTGTCCAGCCGCTATATCCAGGACCGATTCCTGCCCGATAAAGCGATCGACCTGCTCGACGAATCGGGCGCCAAGCTGAATCTGCGGGCTCCGGTCGGCAGTGCGGACGAGATCCGCGCCCGTCTGGAACAGATCACAATCGAGAAAGACGCGGCCGCCCGCGATGAAAACTACGAGCTCGCCGCCAAGCTGCGCGACGAGGAAGCCGACCTGCAGCAGCGTCTGAACGGGGATGCCGCTGCCGGAGAGGTCCTAGAAGTAACCGTCGAGGATATCCAGAACATCATCGAGCGAAAAACCGGCATCCCGGTCGGCAAGCTGCAGGCGGATGAGCGCGGCAAGATGAAAAATCTGGCCGCCCGCCTCGCAAGCCGCGTCATCGGCCAGGGCGAAGCCGTCGACAAGGTCGCCAAAGCCGTTCGCCGCGGACGCGCCGGACTGCGCAGCGACTCCAAGCCGATTGCGTCCTTCCTGTTCGTCGGTCCGACCGGTGTCGGCAAGACCGAACTGTCCAAGGCGCTGGCCGATGAACTGTTCGGCAGCACCGATTCGATGATTCGCCTCGACATGAGCGAATACATGGAGCGGCACTCCGTCTCCAAGCTGATCGGTTCGCCACCAGGATACGTCGGTCATGAAGAAGCCGGCCAGCTGACGGAACGCGTACGCCGCAACCCGTACAGCATTATCCTGCTCGACGAGATCGAAAAGGCGCATCCGGACGTGCAGCATATGTTCCTGCAAGTGCTGGACGACGGCCGTCTGACCGACAGCCAAGGGCGTACGGTAAGCTTCAAGGATACGGTGATCATTATGACTTCTAACGCCGGCACGGCCGCAGATAAGAAAGTCATGGTTGGTTTCACCGCCAAATCCGAGCAGACCCGCTCGATTCTTGATTCGCTCGGCAGCTATTTCCGGCCTGAATTCCTGAACCGCTTCGACGGCATCGTACCGTTTGCCTCGCTGAAGGAAGAAGACCTCGTAACGATCGTCGACAATATGCTCAGCGAAGTATCGGCTACCCTGTCAGAGCGCGGCATCTCCCTCGACGTGACCGGCGAAGCGAAACGCAAGCTGGCCGAACTGGGTTACGATCCGGCCTTTGGTGCCCGTCCGCTCCGCCGCGTTATTTCGCAGCATGTGGAAGACGGCATCACCGATTTGCTGCTGGACGACGAAGACGTCAAGGAGATTCGTGTCGAGCTGGAAGCAGACCAAGTTCGCGTCGTTCGCGCTTAACGTCCGCCGAATAGCCAACTTTTCAGCCTTAATTTAACAAGCTGTCCCTTAACCGCTGCGCGGTGGGGGCAGCTTTTTTATGTGTACAGACAATCAGGTCTCGCACAACACGGCCAGCTTTCCCTTCTCCCTTCGCTGAGATGCCAGCTATAAAGCCCCCGCCCTCTTCTCCCCCATCACCCCCTGAGCACTCCGCACTGCAATGCCTTTCGGACCGTGAAACATAGGGAAATGTTCAATGAAAAAGCCCTTCTCCCGATCACGGCCGGACTCCGCACATAAACGGAGAACACCGGGCATACTAAGCCGACAACCGTATTCCGCGATAAATAGGACGTAAGAAATATATTTTCCGTTTCATAAATTTAACGTTGACGTTAACGTTAGTCAGGATTACAATGGGTAATGTTACCCGGGAATCTTTGAGGGAGGAAGGAAATGGATGAATATAAAATCGACGATGTCGCCCGAGAGTGCGGCTTGACGAAGCGGACGATCCGCTATTACGAAGAGATCGGCGTTTTTCCGACCCCCGAACGGAGCGAAGGAGGCATCCGCCTCTATACCCGCGAAGACATCGAGTACTTGAAGAAGATCGTCAATGCCAAAGAAATTCTCGGTTTTAGCCTGCAGGAGCTGGTTTCGTACTTATCCGTATCGGACGCTTACAAGCTGCACCACCAAACTTACCACGACATGACCAGCCGGGCTCATCGGAGGCAGCAATTGACCCATATGAGCGAGATGCTGGAAGAACAGCTTCAAATGCTGCGCACCAAAGTGGAAAAAATGCGCCTTATGCAGCAGGAGCTGGAACAGACGCAGACGCGGCTGGATGATTTCATCCGCAAATTCGACGAGGAAACCGATTCCCAGGAAAGCTGAAGCCGCTGCACGCGTCTATGCAAGGGCGTCGACAGACGTTTTTTTGTTGTGGAGATTCATGAAAATTTGAAAATACATGATTCATCAAAATGGAGGTAATGTTACTTATGAAAACCAATGCTTCGCAGCCCCTTGAGCTGGAACAGCGCCAAGGCGGGCTGTTGTCCCAGCCGAAGGCGGTATGGGCGATCGCTTTTGCCTGTATCATTTCCTTTATGGGCCTCGGCCTGGTTGACCCGATTCTGCCGGCCATCGCCGAGCAGCTGCACGCATCCAAGAGCCAGGTTTCGCTCCTGTTTACGAGCTACAACCTGGTAACCGGCGTAGCGATGCTGATTACCGGCGTCATTTCCAGCCGGATCGGCATCAAGAAGACGCTGCTGACCGGGATGCTGCTCATCGTCATCTTCGCGGCGCTGGGCGGTCTGTCAAACTCCATCGGCGGCATCGTCGGTTTCCGCGGCGGCTGGGGACTCGGCAACGCCCTCTTCATCGCCACCGCACTGTCCGCGATCGTCGGGCTGTCCACGTCCGGCACGGCCAAAGCGATCATTTTGTATGAGGCCGCGCTCGGTCTCGGGATTTCTGTCGGACCGCTGCTGGGCGGCGAGCTGGGCTCCATCTCCTGGCGCGGACCGTTCTTTGGCGTGGCCGTTCTCATGGCCATCGGATTTATCTTCGTTACGTTTATGCTTCCGAACGTGCCCAAGCCGAAAAAAGCCAGCACGCTGGCCGACCCGTTCAAGGCGCTGTCTTATCCGGCGCTGCTGATCCTTGGAATTACAGCGTTCCTGTATAACTTCGGCTTCTTCACCCTGATGGCGTACTCGCCGTACGTCATGGACCTGGATGAGCACGGCCTGGGTTATGTCTTCTTCGGGTGGGGCATTCTGCTTGCCTTCACGTCGGTATTCGTCGCTCCGAAGCTGCAGAAGCGCTTCAGCGTCGTGTCGTCCATCGCAGCGGTGCTTACGCTGTTTACGATTGTGCTGCTCATTATGGGCATCGGCACGTATAATCACTCGCCACAAACCGTTATTGTCTGCGTCATCGTGGCCGGGATCTTCCTGGGCATCAACAACACGCTGATCACCACGGCCGTCATGCAGGCCGCTCCGGTGGAGCGCTCCGTCGCTTCCGCGGCATACAGCTTCGTCCGATTCCTCGGCGGTGCCGTCTCTCCATGGCTCGCCGGCAAGCTGTCCGAGTGGTACCATGCAGAGACACCGTTCTACTTCGGTGCCGTCATGGTCTTCCTTGGTGTTGTCGCCCTGCTCGTATCCCGCCGCAAGCTTGCCCATGTTGACCGGGCAGAAGGCCATTAAGGAGGTTCTTATATGTACTCACGTATTCTCGTACCCGTCGACGGATCCAAGCATGCCCGGCATGCGCTGGATTCCGCCGTATCGCTTGTGCAGAGCCTGAATACCGCTCCCGAGCTCGTGGTCCTGCACGTCAACCCGACCGTTTCTATCAATGAACCGCCGGTAGGCGTAGATCTGGAGGAGCACATCCGCCAGGAAGGCGAAAAAATCCTCGCCCCGGCCACCGAAGAAGCGAGCCGCTCGGGAATCGCCTTCCGCACGGTCAGCAAAACCGGCGATCCGGCCAAGGTCATCTGCCAGACGGCCAAGGAAGAGTCGGCCGACCTGATCGTGATGGGCAGCCGGGGCATGGGCCTTGTCTCGGAAATGCTGATCGGCAGCGTCAGCCACAGCGTCGTCCAGCATGCGCACTGCCCGGTGATGATCGTCCGCTAATCCTCCCCACAAAGTGGAGTTTTTGCTCGATGATAAGGGCAATTACGTAATAAGTTCCTACGATCGCTCTTGTTCTAACTTATATAATTAAATAAGCCGTCCCCCATTCTTGATGGGGAGACGGCTTTTTGCTGTGCGAACAAACGGCGGCTCATCCAAACCGTCCGGAGATATACTCCTGGGTCATGGCATTGGCCGGGTTGGTGAAAATAATTTCGGTATCGTTATGCTCCATCAGCGTGCCAAGGTAGAAATACGCCGTATAGTCGGAAATCCGTGCGGCCTGCTGCATGTTGTGCGTCACGATGACGATGCTCAGCTCTTTCTTGAGCTCGACGATCAGTTCCTCGACCTTCGAGGTCGAAACCGGATCGAGGGCCGACGCCGGCTCATCGAGGAGCAGAATCCCCGGGTTGACCGACAAGGCGCGCGCAATGCACAGGCGCTGCTGCTGGCCTCCGGAGAGCGACAAGGCGGACTGCTTCAGGCGGTCCTTCACTTCGTCCCACAGCGCTGCTTTGCGCAAGCTGGACTCGACGATCTGGTCGAGCTCTTTTTTATTTTTCACGCCATGGTACTTCGGTCCAAAAGCGATATTTTCATAAATGGATTTATAAAATGGATTCGGCTTCTGCCATACCATTCCGATTTTTTGCCGCAGCTGAATGACGTCGGTGGAAGGATCGTTGATGTCCTCCCCGCCGATCCAGATCTTCCCCTTGATCACGGCCTGGGAAATCTCGTCGTTCATTCGGTTGAGGGACCGCAGAAACGTCGATTTCCCGCAGCCCGACGGGCCGATGAGCGCGGTAACGCTCTTGTCCGGGAAGGTCAGGCTGATGTTCTTCACGGCTTCGTACGCCCCGTAAAACACGCTCAGGTTTTCAGTGCGGAATGTAGTCGATGATTGTTGCATGCTCATTTCTCCTATCCCATTCGTTTGGATGCCGTCATGATCTTGTAGAGCAGGTTGCCGAACCAGCGGGCAAACAGGTTGAAGACAAGCACGAGAATCACGAGCACCGCCGAAGCGCCGGCGGCAATTTCCGCGGCATCGGGCGCAATGCCCTCACTGTTGATTTTCCAGATATGCACGGCCAGCGTCTCCGCCGGACGGAACGGATTGATCGGCGACGTCGGGCTCAGCGGGTTCCAGTTGGTAAAATCAAGACGAGGCGTGGACATCCCTGCGGTAAACAGGAGCGCTGCCGCTTCCCCGAATACACGTCCTGCCGCCAGAACCGTACCGGTCACGATGCTCGGCAGGGCGACGGGAAACAGCACGGACGTGATGATTTTCCATTTCGATAATCCGAGCGCAAGTCCCGCTTCCTTCTGCTCCTTCGGTACGCTGCGGAACGCCTGCTCCGTGATGCGGACCATGAGCGGCAGATTAAAGATCGTCAGAACCAGCGCGCCGGAGAAGAGCGAAAAGCCAAAACCGAACGTGTTGACGATCAGGAGCAGGCCGAACAAGCCGACGACGATAGACGGAAACGAGGACAGCACCTCGACGACGAGGCGTATTGCTCCAGTGATCTTGCCTGGCTTCGCGTACTCGGCCATATAGATGCCAGCACCCAGGCCCAGTGGAATTGTAATAATAAGCGTCAGTACCAGCAGGAACAAGGAGTTAAACAGCTGCGGACCGATGCCGCCGCCCTCCCGGATCGTTTGGGGCACAGAAGTCAGGAAGTGCCAGCTGATGTGGCTGAGTCCCCGGTACAGAATAAATCCGAGCAGTCCGAGCAGAACCGCTACGATTAATAAGGAAAACACCACAATAATGGCTGTTGCAATTTTGTCAGCGGCTTTAGCTTTCAAATCCGATTTCTCCTTTCGAGCAGGCGAACGATAACGACGAAGATAAAGGTCATAAACATGAGTGCGAGCGCCATGCTCCACAGCGCGTTACTGTGCGCGGTGCCCATGACGGTGTTGCCCATATCCAGCGTAATGACGCTGGTCAGCGTCGAGGCGGATTCGAACAGCGACCGCGGAATATGCGGCGCATTCCCGATGACCATCTGTACCGCCAGCGCTTCCCCGAAGGCGCGGGCCATGCCCAGGACCACCCCGGTCAGAATAGAAGGAAGCACGGTTGGCAGAATAACTCTGTAGATGGTTTGCCAGCGCGTTGCGCCGAGTGCGTACGAGGACTCCTTGAGGCCCCGCGGCAGCGAGGACAGGGCGTCGGTACCGATACTCGTAATCGTCGGCAGAATCATGACCGACAGCACGATCGAGCCCGCGGCGATTCCGATCCCCTGACCGGGAAACATGTCGCGCAGGGCAGGAACGATGACCGTCAGGCCAACAAATCCGTATACGACGGACGGAATTCCGGCAAGCAGCTCAATGACCGGCTGCAGCAGCTTTTTGCCCCAGCCCGGTACGATTTCCGTCATGAACAGCGAGGCGCAGATGCTGAGCGGACTGGCGATGACCGCCGCCAGAATCGACGTCGCGAATGAGCCGAAAATAAACGGCATGACGCCGAACTGCGGCTCGCCATGGTTGCCGTCCGGATCCCATTTGGAACCGAACAGAAACTCGCTGAAGCTGACGCCGTCTCTAAAAAAGGTCGCCAGCCCCTTGGAAGCGACAAAATAAACGATGGACAAAATAATGACGATCAGCAGAATCGCACAAATCGTCGTATAGCTGCGTCCCGCGAAATCTTCCATATGATGTTTTTTAAACCGTCCGGGACGGGGGTTGTCAGCGATGCCTACAGGCCTTTCATCTATAGCTTTCATCGTTGTCCTTCTTTCTAAAGTGAAAATAGAGGCAGAAGTTGGTCTCTCCGCCTCTTGTCGTACATATTCAGTGTTTCATGAGAGCTCAAGGAACCTGATGTTATTTCGTGATGTTGCCGTCCTTGTCGCGTTTCACTTCCATTTTGGAAGCCGGAATGTATCCGAGCTCAACCACGTCGCCGTTTTGCACAGCATCCGAAGTCATGTAGTCCAGGAACGCCTTCACTTCCGGAGCAGGCTCACCTTTGGTGTACATGTGCTCGTAAGCCCATACTGGGTATTTACCGGAGGCTACGTTCTCTTCCGTTGCTTCCACACCGTCATATTTCAGAGTTTTCACTTTGTCGTCCAGGTAGGACAGAGCGAGGTATCCGATGGCACCTGGCGTTTCGGAAATGATCTTTTTCACCGTACCGGAAGAATCTTCTTGGATCGAACCTTGCAGGTCTTCGGTCTTCGTTCCGAGTGCATATTTTTCAAACGTTGCGCGGGTACCGGAGCTTGCAGGACGGTTGACGATAACGATCTTTTCATCCTTGCCGCCAACGTCTTTCCAGTTCGTCACTTTTCCTGTGAAAATATCAACCAGCTGCTGCTTCGTCAGGCTGTCTACGCCTGCGTCAGGATTCGTTACAGCCGCCATGGCTACAACGGCCACTTGATGGTCAACGAGTTCTTTGGCTTTGTCTGCATCCAGCTTTTCTTCAGCAAATACGTCGGAGTTGCCGATGTTGGCTTGGCCGCCGGAAACTTGAGTCAGGCCGGTGCCGCTGCCGCCGCCTTGCACCTGAACTTGGATTTTAGAGTATTGGGATTCACCCATGAACTTTTGTGCGACTTGCTCTACGAGCGGTTGGAGTGCTGTGGAGCCTACAGCCAGAACGGATCCGCTGAGCGTTTCCTCTGCAGCCGGTTTATCTTCAGTTGCGGTTCCCGAACCCGTAGTGCTGCCGCTATCCGAGGCGTTTTTGCTGCCGCAGGCAGCCAGCATAAGAACCAGGACCAACGTACAAAACATAAGTAACGGTTTTTTGAATTTCATAATCTAATGTTTCCCCCCATTTTGGTTTGCCGTGTAACTCTATGAAGTTTACCGACAAGTTCATTGTAGTTCTCTATCATTTTGTAAAATGATGCGTTTTGTAAAAAGAAAGATAAATATCAGAATATAATCTTTATGAGTCCATAGATTAATTCTATAATGAAGAGGAATCGGACGTGACCGAGGGGGAATCATCGTTGAATTTGTTAAAATTGCAAATCCTTGTTTATATTGAAAAATACAAGAAGGTAACCGACGTAGCCAAAGAGCTGGATATGAAACAGCCGACCGTCACCTTTCATATGAAAAGCTTAGAGGAAGAGCTGGGCATCGCCCTCTTCGAGTCCAGGCGGGGCCGCATCCTGCTGACCGACGCCGGCAAGGCGTTGTACCCTTACGCCGTCAAAATGACGGGGCTGGCCGCCGAGGCGCGGAAGGCCGTGCAGGACTACGCCGATTTGGGCAAGGGCATTCTTCATATCGGCGCCGACAGCCTGATGGGGACGATACATCTGCCCAAGCTCGTCAACCGGTTCTGCCGGCAGTATCCCGGCATCCAGATCGAGCTGACCGTTCAGCCCAGCCGGACCGTTCAGGAGCTGCACTACAACCATGAGGTGGACTTGGCCTTTTATTATTCGCAGGACGTTGCGGCTGCCGGCATTAAGGAAGACCTGCTGCTGGAAGATGAGCTTGTCGTCATTTTTGCGCCGGGACACCCTTTCTCCAGCCTGAAATCGCTGAGCGACCAGCTGGTCGCCCAACACTTTTTCATCCAGCATGCTGAAGGCTCTTTTATGCGGGACTTCACCCGGACCTACGCGATCGAGAGCGGAATCCATTTGTGGGAGCGCATGATCATCAATTCGCCGGAGGCGGTCAAGCACACGGTAGAGGACGGGGATTTCATCTCCTTCTTCCCCTTGTCCGGCATCGCAAGCGAGCTCGCCGCCGGAAGTCTCCAATACTTGCCCGCCCCCGGTCCGGCAGGCAAATCGGTCAAGGCCTATATGGCCTATCATGCCGATCAGCCCTATTCGCCGCTCAGGGAGCAGTTCAAGCAGTTCGTCAAACAGCAAATCACCGAGCAGAATATGAAGCCCTGATTCCACGGAATCGGGGCTTTTTTGGGCTCCGCCCCCTATGATCGCCCCGCATACTAACACTGTTTTGTCCTCGTCTTACCCTACGAAAAACGGACAACCCAGGTAAAAAAACACTTTACAATTCTCCCCATCTGTTTTAGCCTATACTCAATAAAGTTTCCTTAGGTAAAAACTTTTATATATGTGCATTAATTTGTCCCAAGGGAAACTTATGTCAAAGTTTTCATAATCCAAAGGAGGTTTATGCTATGCTCCCCCGTCACCGCGACCCTTCGGTGTCCGTCGACAGCCTATTCGTCTCCTATCACGGCAAGGATGCCCTTCGCGGCGTCAGTTTTACGCTGCTTCCCGGCAGTATGACCGGTATTATCGGACCCAACGGGGCCGGCAAATCCACGCTGATGAAGTCGCTCCTTGAGCTGATTCCGCGGGACCACGGCGAAGTTCGCATCCTCGGCGGCAGCGTCAAGGAAGCCCGGACCCGCATCGCCTATGTTCCGCAGCGCAGCGAAATCGACATGACGTTCCCGATTACAGTGATCGATACCGTCCTGCTTGGCACCTACCCGAAGCTCGGCCTGCTCAAGAGGCCGCGGCGGCAGCATAAAGAGCTGGCCTACCACTGCCTGGAGAAGGTCGGCATGGAGGATTTCGGCTCCCGGCAGATCGGTGAGCTGTCCGGCGGGCAGCAGCAGCGCGTATTTCTCGCCCGGGCACTCGCCCAGGAGGCGGAGCTGTTCTGCCTGGATGAGCCCTTCGTCGGCGTGGACGCCGCCAGCGAGGAGACGATCGTCGCCATTTTGAAAGAGCTCCGGGATCAGAACCGCACGGTGCTCGTGGTCCATCACGATTTGAGCAAGGCGGAAGCGTATTTCGACGGGCTTGTGCTGCTTAACGGCGAGCTGGTGAAGGCAGGTCCGGCCCGCGAAGTCTGCCGTCCGGACATTCTCAGCCAGGCTTATGCGGCGCAGCTGACCTTTCTCGAAAAGAACGGAGTGGGTGTGTAATGGAATTCTTAAGCGGAATCCTGGAATACGGCTTTTTGCAAAAAGCGCTGCTGACCTCGGTCATGGTCGGAATGATCTGCGGCATTATCGGCTGCTTTATCATTCTGCGCGGCATGGCGCTTATGGGCGATGCGATTTCCCATGCGGTCCTGCCCGGCGTCGCCCTGTCCTATATGCTGGGCATCAACTTCTTTTTCGGCGCCGTGGTGACGGGCGTGCTGACAGCGCTCGGCATCGGATACGTCAGCCAAAACAGCCGGATCAAAAACGACTCGGCGATCGGCATCGTGTTTACGTCCTTTTTTGCCGTCGGCATCATCCTGATTACCTTTGCGAAAAGCTCGACCGACCTGTATCACATCCTGTTCGGCAACGTGCTTGCGGTCCGCGCCTCCGATATGTGGATCACGCTGATCATCGGCATCGTGATCGCCGCGGTCGTCTACTTGTTCTACAAAGAGCTGCTGGTCAGCTCGTTCGATCCGGTTATGTCCGCGGCATACGGGCTGCCCGGGCGGCTTATCCATTACCTGCTGATGACCCTGCTCACCCTCGTGACCGTCGCCTCCCTGCAGACCGTCGGCATCATCCTCGTCGTCGCCATGCTGATCACCCCCGCCTCCACCGCTTATCTGCTGACCAACCGGCTGTGGGTGATGATTTATCTGGCCGCCGGCTTCGGCGCGTTATCAGCCGTGGTGGGACTGTATTTCAGCGTCAAATACAATCTGGCCTCCGGTGCAGCCATCGTGCTTGCGTCAGCTATTTGGTTCATGCTGGCATTGGCCTTTTCACCAAAACAGGGCGTCCTGTGGCGGCATTTCCGTTCCCGGCGCAAAAAGGCGGCGCTGAAAGGACTTTGACGCCGTCTGCCCGGAAGGCAGCAGGGTTCGCGCCGCAATGATTCTTTTTAAATAGGAGGGGATCTGTATGAAACATAAAAGGAAGGTTTGGCTCGGAGCCGTACTTATGCTGGTCCTGGCACTTGCCGCCGGCTGCTCCGGTCAAACCGGGAATAAAGCCGGCTCTTCCGGGGAGAAGCCGGTCGTGCTGACCACGTATTCGATCCTGTACGATATCGTGAAGCAGGTTGCTGGGGACCGCGTAGAGCTGTATTCGATCGTGCCGGTCGGCACGGACCCCCATGAATATGATCCGCTGCCTGCGGATCTCAAGCATGCCAGCGATGCCGATGTCATTTTCTATAACGGGCTTAATCTGGAGACGGGGAACGGCTGGTTCGCCAAACTGCTGGAGACGTCGGGAAAAGCCGGGGAAGACGCCCCTGTCTATGCACTGAGCGAAGGCGTGGAGCCGATGTACCTGACCTCCGCCGGCAAGGAATCCGAGCAGGATCCGCATGCCTGGCTGAGCATTGAGAACGGGATCCGCTATGCGGAGAACGCCCTTGCGGCGCTGACGAAAGCAGACCCGGCCAACCGTGAATATTATGAGAAGAATGCCGGGAACTATATCGAGGAATTGAAGAAGCTGCACGATGATGCCGTGACACGCTTTGCCGACATCCCGGAGGAACGCCGGATTCTCGTTACAAGTGAAGGGGCTTTTAAATATTTTTCCGCGGCTTACGGGCTGAAGGCCCAATACATTTGGGAGATCAATACGGAGAACCAAGGCACCCCTGAGCAGATGAAGCGGATTATCGATATCGTGAAGGCGGAGCAGGTGCCTGCGTTGTTTGTGGAGACCAGCGTGGATCCGCGCAGTATGGAGAGCGTCTCCAAGGAGACCGGGGTTCGGATATTCGGCAAGGTGTTCACCGATTCCACCGGCAAGCCCGGGGAAGAGGGAGACAGCTACCTCGCCATGATGAAATGGAACCTCGATACGATTCATGCCGGATTGACGAAGTAACGGGAACCGCCGCCTTTTTCCACACAGTCATCTCCCCTTCTCCCCGATGGAATGATCCTGTCTCTTCCTATATATAATAGAGTGATGACATCCTTCTTCATCAATCATCAGCCCGGTTCGGGAGGCTATGCCCAGCCGGGTCCACCCCCTCTTTCGCATCCCGGGCGAATCTTGCAATTCCCTGGGCCCTGTGCTTAAATTGCAATAGTGTAATAGTTACTATTAACTTCATTGTCCCGCGTATGGCCCGGCTTAGCACAGGTGTCCAAGCCTTGTGTTTGCTGTGGCCTGATGGCGTTTTTGATAAGGGGTAATCTATGATGCTGAAGAGGGAACGCGGGCGGCCCGCTGGCAGGACAGCCTGCGGATGACAGACCGTACGCTGCTGATTCCTATACGCCCTTGGATGGGCTTAGCGATCTGTGTGGAAATTACGAAAGGGGCGTCGATTGATTTTGCATAACCGTTTTTCATGGAGAGCGCTGATAGGTAAACCTTTTATCTTCTTCTCCATTGTCATGATTTTAAAAATGCTTTTGGTCTGGACGGTCGTGTTCAGGGAAAATGCCGGAGGCTTCGGCATGATGCTGCTGACGGGCATACCGCCCGTTTGGCTGCTCTTCTGCCTGATTGAAACGCTGGCCTACCGCAAGAAGCTGGTCACCTACCTGATTGTGGACCTGGTTCTGACCATTATTTATTTTGCCGTCATTATGTACTATAAGTATTTCGGAGTTATCGTTACTTATCATGAGCTGCGCCAAGTAAACCAGGTATCCGAGGTCAACAGCAGCGTCTTTTCGCTCATGGATCCGTATTACTTGTTCATTTTCACCGATATCGTCGTGCTGTTCATCCTTATCTGTTCCAGCCGGCCGTTCCGCGCCTTTGGCCGCAGGTTGTCCGTCCGAACGGGCCGCCCGTGGTTTGCGGGGGGAGCCGTCCTGGCACTGATCGCCTGTGCCGCGTGCATTTATCCGTTCCGGAGCGGGATGAACGAATTCCAGCAGGCCCGGGATATGGGGATTCTCAACTACGAAGCGTATGTCGGCTTTGCCCCTTCCAAGAACATCAAGGTCGACGCCAAGTCGGTCACGCCTGAGGCGGTTGCCCAGGTGAAAGGAACGACCGAGCCGGCGCAGCCGGCATACTGGGGTGCCGCCAAGGGCAAAAACGTCATCGTCATTCAGCTCGAAGCGTTCCAGAATTTCCTTGTCAACCTGAAGATCGACGGCAAGGAAATTACCCCGAACATGAACAAGCTGGTCAAAGATCATATGTATTTCCCGCATTTCTTCCAGCAGGTCGGTCAGGGAAACACGGCGGATGCCGAATTCGTCGTGAACACTTCCCTCTACGTTCCGTCCAACGGGGCTGCTTCCGAGGTGTATGCGGACAAGGCGCTGCCGAGCGCCCCCAAAGCGTTTGCCGCGAGCGGCTATCAGACGGCGACGTTCCATACGAACAGCGTCGTGTTCTGGAACCGGGATCAGCTGTATAAAGCGCTTGGATGGGAAAAATATTACGACGACAAGTTTTTCGGCAAAAATGACCTCGTTTCGTTCGGCTCATCGGACGAGCTGCTATATGCCAAGACGGCCGACGAGCTGGCACGGATGCAGGGAACCGGCAAGCCGTTCTACGTGCAGGTCATTTCCATGTCGGGCCATCACCCGTTCCGCATCCCGGAGCGCAAGTTCAAGATGGAGCTTCCCGACCGTTATAAGGGAACCCTTGTCGGGGATTATATCCAGTCCCAGAACTATGCCGACTACGCCCTCGGCCAGTTCGTGGACGAGCTGAAGAAAAACGGCGTCTGGGACAACAGCGTCATCGTCCTGTACGGTGATCATCAGGGACTTCCGATATATTCACTCAATAACAAAGAGAAAAAGCTGATGAAGGAAATTTACGGACGGGAGTACACCCTCCCCGATATGATGAACATCCCGCTCGTCCTCTCTGTGCCGAACCAAAAAGCCCAGACGCTGGAGCAGGTCGGCGGGCAGTCGGATATTTTCCCGACGCTGGCCAATCTGATCGGCGTCTCGCTGAAGAACCAGGTGCACTTCGGCCAGGATCTGCTCAACCAGAACAGCCCCGTGCTGTCGCAGCGGTATTATCTCCCGTCAGGCTCGTTTATTTCGGCTAAGGGAGCGTTTGTACCGGGCTCCGGTTACGCCGACGGGGTGACCTATCCGCTGAACGGAGGCAAGGTCACCAAGCCGCTGGATTCGAAGGAAACGTACGAGCGGGCGCACAAGCTGATCAGCATGTCGGATGCTTATGTGGCGGCGCTGCCGGAGTGGAAGGATCAGGAGAAGGAGCATGCGAACACGGATGCGAATACGGATTCGAATGCGGATGCTAACACGGAGGCGACTTCTCCTCCGGCCGGATCCGGAGCAGGAACTTCCCCGGCAGATGATCAAACGAGCGGCACGAAACCCGCTGATGCCAAGACAGATGGGACCAAACCGGCGGATGCCAAAGCTAGCAGCACTCCAACAGGTACCCAGGCTGGCAATACACCAGCGGGCAGCAAGCCAGGCAATACCACCCCTGCGAATGATTCGGCAAAGCCGTCCAAGCCGGCCGATGCTGCAGGCAAATAAAACTTACGCTTTAGAAACCAAACAAGACCGGAAGGAATCTTCGCGATTCCCCCGGTCTTTTCATTTGCTGGCAGCACAGGATCATTTTGCCCCATCGTTAAACGAATTGTGAATTTTTCTTTTACCCCCTTTACAAAATGTAAAATCGGAGTAAATTTTATAGTATAAGCTTTCTCTTAACGAGACGTGGCTCAGCTTGGTAGAGCGCTTGCTTCGGGAGCAAGAGGTCGCAGGTTCAAATCCTGTCGTCTCGATCCTTCATATAATCAATAGTTGCGGGGTTGTTGACCGCAGCTTTTTTGTGTTTAAGAACGACAGATGTCTACATATCTCAATCATAGCAGTAAAAGAGCATCGGCCTCATATTCGTGGTAAGCCTCTCTTCCCTTTTTTCCTTCGTAAAATGTAATCTCCTCAACGAACGGTAACCCTATGTTTTCTACTGTACTAAACTCTCCATATCGGGCTGCAATTTGTTCCGCAAAGCATACAGCATAATTGCCCCAACCAGGAACGCGACGGCATCCGCGATGACGAGCGACCAAACTACCCCGTGAAAGCCGTTCATTCGATTGGCGATATAGAGTACAGGAATCAGAGTAACGCCTTGAATAATTGACATAATAAACGCAGCGGTTCCTTGTGCGGTCGCTTGGAAGATCCCCGTAAACAACGTGGTCATGCCTGTAATGAACAAGGATAAGAACGTCACATGCAGGATATAGCTGCCCATTTCGATTAATTGCGGGTCATTCGTAAATAAACCAATCAAGTGGTCGGAAATCAAATAAACGATGATGCCGAACGCGACGGCTAACGCTACAATCGTTTTGATCGTAAATCCGATCGTTTGCTTCATACGCAATTTATTCGCTGTAAAAGAGAAGGCAATCAATGGCACGACTCCCTCACATAAACCCATCAGAATAAACTCGGGAAACTGCAATAAACGCGATGAAATTCCGTAAGCTGCAACGGCCGGATCTCCATATTCTACAAGAAAACGATTAAAGATGAGCGACATGGCCCCTAAAAAGATACTCATAATAAAGACGGGAACTCCAATTTTGATGACATTGCTCAAAATCTCTTTGGACGCCTTAAACCATTTAACGGAAATGGTTAAAAATGAGCTCTTATATCCCATATGGTAGGCGTAGAATACGCTGGCGACCAAGTTGGAAATGACCGTAGCAGACGCAACGCCGATCACGCCCCAATGAAAAGCGAAGATGACCAGTGCATCGAGAATAATATTCACGGCAACACTCAGAATCATACCCATCATCGACGTCATTGCCGCACCCTCCGAGCGTACGATATTTTCCAGTGTGAAAAATAAGATGACGAATGGTGAACCAATAAGCATCATCGTCACATAGTCCTTCGTAAAGCCGAAGGAGTCGGGCGTTGCCCCCAATCCATGGACAATGGGATCAATCAGCGGGATACCTACGGCCATCACGATAAGACCAATAACTAAACTGCTGTAAAAAGCGAATGAGGACACATGCTTGACATCATCCAATTTTTTCTCTCCCAGCAAACGGGAAATGAAGGTACCGCCCCCGATGCCAATCAAGTTGCCCAGTGCCATAATAATGGCGAACAACGGCAAGGTTAACGCGAGAGCGGTTAACATCGCCGTATTGTGGAGTGTGCCCAGGAAATAGGCATTCAATATGGAATAGATGACACTCATTGACGTGCCCAGCATCATCGGTACAGCGAAATGAGCTACGGCTTTGGCAACCGGTGCCTTTTCAAAGTAATAAAGATTTTCTGTATCCATGCGGGTCCCTGCTTTCTTTATTGTTTTAGGTCAACCGTCTAACAGTGCAGATGTCATCTTACAGTGTTAGTTTGAACCTTACAGTGTTAGATGATATCATGGTCTTATGAACATGTAAAGCATAAACTTACACTGTTAGGTAAAAGGATGGATTCCCGATGAAAAAACAGCAGCCTCAGATTTCGGAGGATCGGATTTTGGAAGCCTCGTGGGAGCTTCTTGGCGAGGAAGGTATCGAAAAGTTCAGCATGAGACGATTGGCCGACCGGCTGGGGATTCAGGCTCCCTCGATATACTGGTACTTCAAGAGCAAACAAAATCTCTACCAGCGTCTGGCCAACCAGGTATCGAAAATCATTCTGGAGGAGTATCATGCCGAGGGGGACTGGAAGGAGCAGCTGAAGGAGCTGGCGGTAACGGTGCGAAGCGTGCTCGGCCGGTATCCCTGCTCCACGCAGCTCATGATGTTGACGCTGCCCCACGAACCGGACATCATCCGGTTCACCAACCGGATGCTGCTCTGCGTGGAATCGACGCCGCTCGAGCAGGAGCAGAAAATGCAAGTGGTTCTTACGCTGATGAATTATATTTTCAACTTTGTTCTGGACGATTATGAGCACCAGCGCAACGTCTCCGCGATTGTTAAGGAGCACGGAGAAGGAGCGCTTCCAGGTGAGGAAATGATTCGCCTTCTGGACTCCATGAGCGAGACGGATGCCGGACTGTTCCGGAGGATGTTCAAGAACGGGCTGTTCGAGCTGATGGGGACAGACAAGGCGTTCGAGTTCGGACTGAAGCTGATTCTGCTCGGGATCGAGCAGGTGATCCAGGAGCAGGAGAAATAGAATGCCAAAAACCGCCCATCCGGTTATCGGATGGGCGGTTCACTAGGGTTACCTTTTACATGGCAGAGACGGCTTTCTCAGGAGGGGCTATCCTGAAGGGAGTTATCTCCTTTACTATGAATCACCCTGCCTCTGTACAGGGTAACGATGGCCGAAACAATAGCCAGGATAACAATCAGACCTCCGATCCAGGCATTGGCCGTTACCTCATAACGGCTGATCACCACGCCGCCGATGGCAGATCCCGCAGCTACGCCGAGATGCAGCGAGGAGGTATTTAGGGAGAGCTGGATGTCCGCCGACTTTGGTGCAAGCCGCACCAAATAGCTTTGAATAGCCGGACTTGGCGCCATGTTAAACGCACACCAGACGATGACGACGGGCAGCAAGCGCAGCATGGAGGCAGCTGCCCAGGGCAGAAGCAGGATCGCCACGGCGTGGAGCAGCAGCGTGACGAGCATTGTCCGGGCTGCCCCAAAGCGGTCGGCCGCCCACCCTCCAATCCACCCCCCTGCAATGCCGGCGAGCCCATAAACCAGCAAGACGAAGCTGATTTGACCGGGAGACAGGTTCAACATGGTCTGTAAAAACGGCGTGATATAGGCATAGATCGTAAACTGGCCCGTCATTTGCAGAATGGAGACGAGATGGGCGAACACAATTTTAGAATTTCCCAACGTACGCAGCTGTTCCCGCATCGGAAGCTTAGGCGGAGACGCCGCTTGGGGCAGAAATTTCATGATGCATATCGTCACAATGAACGAAAGTACGCCAATAAAAGCAAAGGTTGCCCGCCAGCCCCAAGCCTCGCCGATCAACGTCCCCAGCGGAACGCCGAGCACGAGGGAGCCGCTGATCCCCATAAAGATCATTCCAATCGCACGCCCTTTTGCTTCAGGTGTCACAATCCCCGAAGCCAGGGTGATCGACAGAACGACAACAATGGAGCAGCTTGCCGCCAGAATAACCCTGGACAGCAGCAGCATCGTAAAATTCGGACTTAACATAGACATGATATTTCCAGCCGTAAACACCAGCATGGCGATGACCAGCAGCCTTCGGCGCTCAACCTTCGTAGTTAAAGCGATCAAGACGGGGGATCCTAAGGCGAAAACCAGAGAATACACCGAAACCAGTTGGCCGGCCACACCGACGGAAACGCGCAGATCCCGGGCGATCATATCCAAAATCCCGGCAATGACCAGTTCAACGGAGCCTACTGTAAAGGCAGCCAGCGCCAGAATGAAAATGCGCTTATCCATTACTCTTCCTCTCCTTTCTTTCAACCTGATTATGAACCAGCCGAAAAAAGCAGAGGTAGTCTAAAAATCGCAAATGATTGCCTGATTCTCTCAAAACGATTCATCGCTGGGTCCAACAGGGCTTATAATGGGACATAGATAAGGAGGGGAAAACAATCCATGCGGGATTTATCCAACCACGCCAATTCCTTGGTTTCGTATCAGAAGGAATTGTCCCTATTGATGGAAAAACATACGGACGGAGACGGCATTCACGAGACGCTCATTCCTTCACTTTCTCTGATTCGCAGTTCGAAAACGACGTTCCCTTCGTTTTCGGTCCATGAACCGGAGTTGTGTATCGTCTCCCAAGGTTCGAAGGTGGTCATGCTCGCAGATGAGAGCTTTACGTATGGGCCGTCCAGCTATCTGGTCATCTCCCTGGATTTGCCCGTCTCCGCCCAGATTATTGAAGCAACGCCGGATATGCCTTATTTGTGCTTCAGGCTTAAACTTAACCTAAAAGATGCGTTGGACTTAGTAAACGAGGCGAATCCGGTATCCCGGAAGAAGCTCCGTTCGAAACGGGGGTTATTCGTGGAACAATCGACTGCTCCTCTGCTGGACGCGGCTGTCAGGCTTACACGCCTGCTCGATAACCCGGAGGATATACCGATACTGGCACCGCTCATCGTTCGTGAGATCTTATATCGGGTTTTGCAGGGAGAGCAAGGAAACGTATTAAGGCAAATGGCCTTGAGGGGAAGCAGCTCGAACCGGATTGCCGTAGTGGTAGAGCAGCTGAAGCGGGAGTACATGGAGCCGCTCCGAATCGATGAGCTGGCGGCCGCTGCCCATATGGCCCCCTCCTCCCTGCACCGTCACTTTAAGGAGGTCACGGCCATGAGCCCGCTGCAGTACCAAAAGCAGCTGCGGCTGCAGGAGGCCCGCCGTCTCTTGTTATCCGAATCTGCCGATGCAGCGGATGTTGCTTTTCGAGTCGGTTACGAAAGTCCGTCCCAATTCAGCCGCGAATACGCCCGGCTTTTCGGCCTTCCGCCGATCAGCGACATCACGCGGCTTCGGGAGCAGTTAGGCCGGGTGCCCTGATCCAAGAGCACCCGGCTCCAGTCTGTAATCACAAGCCTGAAGAGCATAAAAAAAACGCCTATCGGCGTAAATAAACATAAAAATAGGATCATGCATTGCCTTTCAGCAATCGCATGATCCTATCAACGATGCGGTCGAGAGGACTCGAACCTCCACGGGGGGTTAGCCCACACGGACCTGAACCGTGCGCGTCTGCCAATTCCGCCACGACCGCATATTCAGTTGGTCACGTTCGAAATGTTTTTTTCTTAGCGACAAGATAGATCTTACCATGGATCCATTATCATCGTCAAGCGTTTCGCCAAACTTTTTTTATAAAGTTGAAAAGCGGAGTTCCGGGACGAACCTGCCGGGTGATTCCCCAGTGTCTCTCGTTCTAAAACTCCGCCGTGTTTCGTTACCTTCTGACCGTCTTCCCTGCCTCAAGGGTCAGCTCTTCCCCCTTGTGGCGGATCTGCAGCGGATCACCCTCCAGAAGTCCGTATACCGTTCCCTTGGCGTCGACAAGCACCTCCAGGAGCCGGCCCCGGTTCATGACCCGGAAGCGGTAGCTGTCCCACTGCCCCGGCAGCGCCGGCGCAAATTCCAGCATGCCGTCTACCAAGCGCATGCCTGCAAACCCATATACGATGGACATCCAGGACCCGGCCATGGCCGCCGTATGCAGCCCGTCCTTGGCATTCCGGTTGATGTCGTCCAAATCCATGCGCACCGTCCGGTCGAAATAAGCATACGCTTCTTCGAGTTCACCGATCTCGGCCGAGACGATGCTGTGAATGCACGGCGACAGTGAGGAATCATGCGTCGTCAAAGGCTCATAGTAGCGGTAGTTCCGGATTTTCTCCTCCATCGTGAACCGTTCGCCGAGCAGGAACAGCGCCAGCACCAGATCGGCCTGCTTCAGCACCTGGTGGCGGTAGATGACGAGCGGATGAAAATGCAGAAGCAGCGGGTACTTGTCGGCCGGCGTGTTCTGAAAATCCCATTTGGCCTTCGTCAGGAACGTATCGTCCTGCGCATAGATGCCGAGCTCGGCATCATACGGCACGAACATGTTCTCCGCGGCCCTGCCCCAAAACGCGATTTCCTCGTCCGTCAGGCCGATCGCCGTCCGCAGACGCTGATCTTCCGCCGGATGTGATTCCGCCAGCCAGCCGGCCACCTGCACCGCGTAGCGCAGCTGATCCTGCACCATAAGGTTCGTATAGGCGTTATT
Source organism: Paenibacillus sp. SSG-1 (assembly GCF_002224835.1). Classification (NCBI taxonomy): domain Bacteria; kingdom Bacillati; phylum Bacillota; class Bacilli; order Caryophanales; family Paenibacillaceae; genus Paenibacillus; species Paenibacillus sp. SSG-1. Next base: position 688,121 of record NZ_MBRK01000001.1, on the reverse strand, counting down.
GTTGACGATGGCCGTATACTCGTCAGGTCCGGTCACGCCGTCGATACAGAACTTTCCGTCGCGGGCCGGATTGAAATGCCCGAGGTCCACCCAGAACCTCGACGTCTCAAACAATATTTCGGCGCCCTCATTCAGCAGGAAATCGGAATCTCCGGTGGCGGACACATACTGCTTGATCCCGTAGGCAATGTCCGCGTTGATGTGGGCCTGGGCCGTCCCGGCGGGATAATAGGACGAGTTCTCTTCCCCGTCGATGGTCCGCCAAGGGAACAAAGCTCCCTTCTGCGACATGACCCGGGCCCGTTCGCGGGCTTTGTCCAGCGTGGCGTAGCGGAAATGCAGCAGCGCCCTGGCAATATCCGGCCGGGTATAGGTGAAGAACGGCAGCATGTACATTTCCGTATCCCAGAAGTAATGGCCCTCATATCCTTCACCTGTGAGACCCTTGGCGCCGATGTTGGTCACGCCGTCCCGGCCGACGGACTGCAGCAGCTGAAATGCATTGAAGCGGATGCCCTGCTGCAGTGCAGGGTCGCCGGCGATTTCCACATCGGCGGTTCTCCAGAACTGTTCGAGAAAAGACTGCTGTTCTTGGGCAAGCACCTCAAACCCCGACTGCCGGGCCATCCGCTGAACCTCTTCAGCACGGACAATCAGCTCCCCTTCGGCATAATCCTTGGACGTATGGTACGTGACGTATTTGGTGAGGGCTGCGCTCTCCCCCTGCCGGAGTGATACGGTAAATTCGGATGCCGCATACTCGTTCTCCGACCACGCCGAAGTCTGGGAGGGCTGATTCGTCTGCAGATCATGGCTCATGGCCGTCAGGAGCACGAATCCCGAATGCCGTGTACGCTGTCTCATCCAGGACAGTTCTTCGTCACGGCCCGTATCTTCGAGCAGCAAGCTGGGCTCAGCCTTGGCGGCGCCCAGACGTGGATCGCCGTTGTTGTTCTGCGATGCGATCTTACCGTCCAGCGCGGAGGTCAGGCTGATAGCCCCGCTGAAATTAAGGGCGGTGACTTCATAATGGATCGCCGCCAAATGCTTGTGCTGGAGGGCGGCGAACCGGCGGATGCGGATCCGGGCACGCTGGCCGCCGGGTGCTTCCCAGTCGATCTCGCGCGTCAGCATCCCCTTTTTCATGTCCAGCTCCCGCCGGTAGTCGTGGACGACGCCGCTGTTCAGGTGGAACAGCTGGCCCTCGATCCGCAGCTCCACCCGCTGCGCGTTGGTCACGTTCAGCATCGCGTGATTCCGCTCCGGATACCCGTACGCCCCTTCGGGATACACGATCGGCTCGGAGTCATAGAACCCGTTCAGATAGTTGCCGGTGACGGAGGTGCCCAACATGCCGTAAAAACCTTCCTCGAAATTGCCGCGCATGCCGATATATCCGTTGCCAATGGCAAACAGGCTTTCGCTGCGCTGGTTGTTTGCCTCGTCATACGTTTCCTCGGACAGACTCCATGCCTCGTAAGGGTACAGCGGCTGCGGCCTCACATACGTTTCCATCCTCATCTTCGACTTCAGCTCCTTACGCCGCAAGGGCTTCATTATATGTTCATGTTACCCGGAGGTACCGTTAACCTTTCACCGATCCGCCCATCAGTCCTCTGACGAAGTACTTCTGGAGCAGGAAGAAGATCGCAAGCGGCATCAGCATTGAGATGAAGGCGGCGGACGTCAGCAGGTGCCAGTCGTTCCCGCGGGAGCCGACCAGATCGGCGATTTTCATCGACATGACCTGCACTTCCGGCTGGTTGCCGATAAAGATCAGCGAGACGAGATAGTCGTTCCATACCCACAGAAACTGGAAGATGCCGATGGAAGCAAGCGCCGGGACCGACAAGGGCAGGATCAGCCGGCTAAAAATGGTGAAGTGGGTAGCCCCGTCCATAAAGGCCGATTCGAACAAGTCCTTTGGCAGCTGGCTGATGAAGTTGTACATAAAGTACGTAACCAGCGGCAAGCCGAACGCCGTATGCGCCAGCCAGATCCCGAGGTAGCTGCCGTTCAGGCCGAGCGAAGTATAATCCTTCAGCACGGGGATCAGCGCCACCTGAATCGGAATGACCAGCATCGCGATAATGACGACGAACAGCGTCTTGCGTCCCGGGAACCGCAGCCAGGCGAAGGCGTAGGCGGCGAAGGAAGCGATCAGGACCGGAATAACCGTCGCTGGTACCGCAATCGTCAGCGTATTCCAGAACGCCTGGGATAAGCCGGTTCCCTTCTCCTTCGACTCGCTGCCGTCGGCATTTTTGATCGTATATTCCTTGCCTGTGATCACGTTTTTATAGTTATCGAGCGTCAGTTTGGACGAGCCGACCCAGCCCTGATCCTGCACGCTGATTTCGCGTGCGCGGCGGTTTTCCCAGGTCAGCCGCTTCCCGTCCTGCATGACGCCGCTCTTGAGCTGGTCGTCCGTATACGTCTGGCCGTTCACTTCGATCGGCCCGCGCAGGTCGACATCCTTGGACAGCTGGATCGTGTCCTTCGTTTTCCATTCCTGGTGAGGGAACACCTTCCACCATCCGGTCTCCAAAATATCCGCAGCCGGACGGAAGGACGAAATCAGCAGCCCCAGCGTCGGCAGCAGCCATACGAAACAGATGATACCGAGCACGATGTTGACGATCCACTTTTTGCTTCTTCTTTTCTTTTTGCCTGCCATGTCAGAATCCCCCCTGCTTGCGGAACTGGCGCAAATTGATGATGATGACCGGCAGGACGGCGATCAGGAGCACGATGGCCAGCGTTGAGCCGTAGCCGAAGTTCCGGTACATGAAGAACTGCCGGTAGAACTGGGTCGCCACCACTTCCGTGCCGTACTGTCCGCCCGTCATGACCATGACCACATCGAAAATTTTCAGGGTGAACACGATGATCGTCGTCGTAACGGTCAGAATCGTCGTCGAGATAAACGGAATGATGATGCGGAAGAAAATGCGGATTTCGCCAGCACCGTCGACGCGGGAAGCTTCCAGAATATCGTCCGGCACGCCCTTGATGGCCGCCGAGAAGATGACCATGGCGAAGCCCGTCTGCATCCAGATCAGGATGATGATCAGGAAGAAATTGTTCCACGGCTGGAGCATGCTGACCCAAGCCTGGGGCTCACCGCCGAGCGCCATGACGATGGCGTTCAGGAGGCCGATCTGCTCGTCTCCCGGCTGGTAATAGTACACAAACTTCCAGATGACGCCGGCCGCCACGAAGGAAATGGCCATCGGCATGAAAATGATCGATTTTGCGATCCGCTCATAACTGCTCCGGTCTGCAAGAATGGCAATCAGCAGCCCAAAGGCGACACACGCCAGTGTTCCGACGAAAACCCACAGCAGGTTGTTGCGCAGCGCGGTTGCGAGCAGCCGGTCGCTGAAAATGGCGATATAGTTGCCCAGACCGACGAACTTATCAGAAGACGCATTGAAAAAGCTCAGGTACAGCGTACGCAGCGCCGGCAGCACGAGCAGCCAGCCCAGCACCAGAACCGCCGGTCCGATAAACACATACGGGAGCACTCTGCGGCTGATCCGGTCGGGAAACTTCTCCACCGCCCAGGTAAACGTATAGTAAATCAAGTAAACGCCCAGAACGCCCCATAGAACGGCCAGCACTGCGGTAAGCAGCGGGTTCAGGGACGAATCCCGGAAAAAGACGAAGATCACGCCGTTGACGGCGATATTGGCGATCAGGACGCCCATAAAGATGAGCAGTGCCTTGATGCTGAATCCCGGTTTCGTTTGCGTATTCATAGGTATCCTCCTAAACAGACGACTTCATGGGTTGATCAAACGCGGGGAGGAAAAAGAGAGGCCGACGGATCGCTAAACCCGATCAGCCTCTTTCGTTGCCCCATCCCTGCCTCACCGCTGCCAAAAAGCTAAGCGGCTGCGGTTAATTGTTCCAGCCGGCCTGAATTTGCTTCAGCGCCTCATCCAGCGTCGCGGTGCCGCTGACATAGTCGGTCATGCCCTTCCAGAATGTGCCGGCGCCCACTTTGCCCGGCATCAGGTCGGAACCGTCAAAGCGGAGGGTCGTCGCATCCTGGACCAGCTTCGCCATGCGGCGGTCGGACTCGGAGGTGTACCAGTCGAGCGAAGCGTCGTTCATCGGAGCGATCACGCCGCCGGACTGCACCCACGACTTGATCGATTCGCCGGTCGTGAAGAACTCCATCACCGCGCGGACTTCCGGACGGTCGTTGAACATGGCATAGATGTCTCCGGCCACAAGCACCGGTTTGCCGTATTTCGAATCGATCGGCGGCAGGTAGAACCAGTCGTAGTCCTGGTCGACCTTAGCCGTTTCAGGGAAGAAGCTGGTAATAAAGTTGCCTGTCAGGTTGAACCAGGCTTTCGGAGGATTCTCGAACATCGGTTTCGGCGCATCGCCGAAAGCGGTCGTCACGATCGATTTGGTGCCGCCATACACATAGTCCTTGTTCATCCAGATTTTGGACATGAGCTCAAACGCGTTTTTCACTTCAGGCGAGGTGAAAGGCAGCTCGCCTTTGACCCATTTGTCGTAGTTTTCAGGTGTTGTCGTACGCAGCATTATGTTTTCGATCCAGTCGGTACCCGGCCAGCCGGTAGCCGCGCCGCTCTCGATGCCGATCGTCCATGCCGGGTCTCCGTCCTTGGCGATCTGCTCGGTCAGAGCCATCATTTCGTCCCAAGTTTCCGGAACTTTGTAGCCGGCTTCCTCAAACTGCTTTTTCGGATACCAGACCAAGCTCTTCACGTTGCTGCGGTTCCAGATGCCGGCCATAATTTTGCCGTCCTTGCCGTCCATCGTCCCCATGTCGAGCCAGCTTTGATTGTAGTTTTTCTTCAGCTTCTCCTGGTCCAGAACTTTGGTCAGATCCACCACTTTGCCGGTCTTGGCGATCGAGGCCAGCAGGCCTGGCTGCGGGAAGTCGGCGATATCCGGCGCGTTGCCGCCGTCCACGCGGACGTTGATGGTCGCCTCGAACTCCTTGGAGCCTTCATATTGAATATCGATGCCCGTTTTATCCTCAAAGTCTTTGATGCTGGATTCGAATTTCTTCAGGTCCGCATCTACAAACGGCCCGAACATCGTCACTTTGGTGCCTTTATATTTGCCCTGAAGCGCCTCCTCCAGCGGCGAACCCGGTGTGGCCGCAGGCTCGGTTGCCGTCGTTGTCGAACTTCCGTTGTTAGACGCTGTACCAGCAGGTTCTGTCGAAGGACCTGCATCCTTGCTGCTTCCGCAGGCGCTCATCACCATGGTAAACGACAGTCCCAGCACCATCAGCAGCGATAGTTTGGGCTTTGATGTTTTTTTCATTTTGGAACATCCCCTTTTCTTCATTTAGAAAACGATTCATGATTCCTGATTCAGGTTACGGATGCCATCACGGGTTCCTAGCTTAGCGGCCGCTCACCCCCTTCACAGAATTGAATTCGGCGCCCTCCTGAAACATCCAGTTCATACACCAATGAACATATTGGTCAAATACAACGCTTACATGAATCCGGGAGGAAATCCCCCTCTGAAAAGCTTTTCAATATCGTGTAAAAAAAAGAGCTATCGACGTATCTTCACAGCAGACAGACCGCATTTAGCAGAAGTTTATCGCGAGATTTGGAAGCGGAATCTCCGAAGCTTTTACTTTCTGATCTCTAAAAAAAAAGATCTGCTTATCTCTGGCGGGATGACTCCCTTACGATCAGCTTATGCTTCATCATCTCCTTTGGGACCTTCACACTGCCTGTCGTAAGCAGTTCATGAAGCTTCTCCGCCGCGCGGTATCCGAGCTCGTAAATCGGCTGGGCCACCGTCGTCAGCTTCGGAATGAACATATTCGCCATCCGCAGATTGTCGAACCCGACGACCGACACCTGACCCGGCACGAGAATATTCCGGTCCTTCAGATACGAGATCGTCCCCATGGCGAATTCGTCCGCCACGCAGAAGACGGCCGTAATGTCCGGATGGGCGGAAAAAAGCTCGTGCGACGCATGATAAGCCTGCTCGAACCGGTGTTCCGCGTACGCCACCCTTTCGATGTTATGAGTGAGCCCGCCTTCCTTCATGGCCCGGACGAAGCCTTCGTAACGCGGCGGCCCCGATACCGAGTTCACATGATTGAAGCCGATCATACCGATCTCCCGGTGGCCCAGCTCAATGAGGAACTTCACGGCCTCATAGGCGGCCTCCTCGTCGTCGACCTCGACGCTCGGAACCTCGAATTCGTCCGAATGCGAGGACAGCAGCACGAACGGGATGCGGCATGCGGTGAGCTTCTCATAGTACTCCGGATACAGGATATCGCTGGCGAAGACGATGCCGTCCACCTGCTTCTCGCGGAAGGCGTCGATGTACGACAGCAGACGGTCCTTGTCGCGGTCGGTGTTGCAGATCATCAAGCTGTATCCGAGCTTGACGCAGGCGTCCTGCATCCCCCGGATGATCCCGGCAAAGTACATGTTCTCGATATCCGGGATAAGGAGCCCGAGGGTAAAGGACTTTCTGTAAATCAGTCCCCTGGCAAAGGCGTTCGGCTGATACTGGAGCTTCTCGATCGCTTCGAGTACGCGTGAGCGCTTGGCCTCCACCACCGATTCGGGCGAGTTCATGACCCGCGAGACCGTACTGATGGAGACACCGGCCATCTTGGCAACATCTCTGATTGTTGGTTTCATGTAGGCAACTTCCTTTTTAAGAAAACCTTTTCAAGGCGTATTATAGCAAGGGTATTTCGAGTTGGCAACAACTTTTTTAAGCGCTTACAATTACCTTTTTATGCCGAAACGTTTTTACTCATTTAAGGTGCCCATAGCTGCATAGGGAAAGGTTCTTCGTCCTCCAAGCAAAAAAAGCCCCATCAGGGCTTTTAGGTAATGCGCCAAACGTTCGCGGTTTCTTTCGGGAAGGTCACTGTACATTGGTCCCGGCTGGGCTCCGGTTCGGATTTATAAATTTGCTGCATGGACGGAACCACTAACTTCGCAGTCCCGGTTCAGGGCTTCGCCATCCCTGTGTAGACCAGAATTGCGTCCCGCAGAAACTCCGCCGCTCCCGGCTGCTTCGCATCATAGTAAGCCTTGAAGCGCTCGTCGTCCACATACATTTGGGCCAGCCCGGCATGCGCCTCTTTGCTGTAATCGCTCCAGTAGTACGTCAGCCACTGCTTGTGGAGGTCAGCCGTCTTCTGGGCGAGCTCACTGGCAGGATCCCCGGTTTGATAAGCCTGCCCAAGCGTGGACAGCACCTCATCGGCCAGGCGCGACACCTCTTCGTACTGCTCCTTGGTCATGTTTTTCACCTTGGCGTTGGAACGCTCGATGGCCGCATCCCCGTACTTCTCACGGATTTCCTTGCCGTACTTCTGTTCGTTATCGTCAATGAGTTGTTGTTTGAAGCCTTCAAATTTCTGCTGATCCGTCATGTTCGTTCTCCCTTCCTGATACTGGATCGTCCGTTCCACGTTGGCAATCAGCCGGTCCAGCTGCCTGCGTTTGTCAAGAAGCTTCTCACGATGTTCCTTCAGAGCTTCGCTGCTGTTAAAAGAAGGTGAGGACATCAGCTCCTTGATGCGGTCCAGGCTTACGTCCAGCTCTCTGAAAAATAAAATTTGCTGCAGCCTGTTCACCTCATCCTCCCCATAAATCCGGTACCCTGACGAATTGATCCTAGCCGGCTTAAGAAGACCGATTTCGTCATAGTACCTCAGGGTCCGGGTGCTGACGCCCGCGAGCCGTCCCAGCTTCTGCACGGTGTATTCCATGGGATCACCTCCTGACGGTTTCACTGTACACCTTTACGTAACGTCAATGTCAAACCTATTTTGCACTCAACAAAAAGGACTTACCAGGCCGACCTTCAGACGAAAGCCATGCCTTGCAGCCCTTGAAGTAACATTTGACCTATGGCTATGTTCCATTATTCAGCTGAAGCAGGGTTCCGCCCGCCCCATTTGTCCACCCATCGCTCCATTTCCTTTAAGGCGAGCTGGAAATCGGCGCCCTTCTCCGTCAGCGAATATTCGACGGTCACCGGGACCGTGGGGAACACCTCGCGGTTCACAAGTCCCATCCGTTCGAGATGCCGGAGCGTATCCGTCAGCGACTGGGTTTTGATCACGGACGCATTGCGCTGGAGCTGATTAAACCGCTGCGGGCCCTTCAGCAGTTCATCCAGAACGAGGAACGCCCATTTGGTCTTCAGGATTTGCAAAACCTCGCAAATTTTCGAGCCCGACTCTTCGGGATCATATTTCAAAGCATGATCTTCCAAAGTGCTTCACCTCCCTCGTGTTCGAGAAAAAAGTACCGACGTTATCCCGCCTGGCCAGCAGGATGCTGCCCTGAATATATAGCTTCAGAATGCCCGTGTCAATGAGCGGATGGTACGCTTGCCGGATTCCTACGGCCGAGCATAAAGCTCGCCCAATGCCGCAAACGAAGCCTTCGTGTCCCACGGCATCCCGGGATAGGCCGCCCCTGTCCGCCCGTCTTTGAACGTGCGCACGACACTGTAGCTCGCCGTATCCAAATTTAAGGCCGGCTCTTCGTCATACGGATAGCTTGGCATGGCAAAGGTAAACCAAAAGGCTCCATCCACCCCTTCTTCCTGAAAAATATCGAAAAGCTCCCTCATGTACCGGACCTGCACCTGTTCGTTCCTCACGATGCCCTCCCCCAGCCGCTTGGGCGAATGTCCATGATCTACGACGTTCCAGCCAAAACCTCCCCGGTCCTGCGCCCCTTCGTAGGTGCAGCATCCGAATTCCGTGATGACGACCGGTTTCCCCTGCTTGAAATAGGCGCGCAGCTGCTCTCGGTAGCGCTTATCGTTATACGCATCGCGGTAATGATCAACCGAAACGATGTCAAAGGGACCCCAATTCACATTTTCCCACGTACCGGAAGCATAGGTGACTTGCCCGTGGAAATGCTCCCGGATCACGTTTACGGCTCTGCTGAGAAAAGCGTTCAGACGCTTATGAAAAGATCCCTTCTGAATGGTGTATTTGAGCAGCCGCCAAGGGCTCATCAGCACCCCGATCCGGTCGAAGGACGTAGCTCCTTCCAACATCCCTTTCATGAACAGACTCAACTCGCAGCCGGCCACAAACACGACGTCCGCTCCTTTTCGCCGCAGCGTCTCCGCCGCGATTGCACATTCCCTGTAGTACTCGAGCATCGCTTGTTCTTCCTCATCGATCAGAGCCGGGGAGAACCACACCTCGAGCCCCTGATGGAGAGCGCATTCCGAAGCCGCCACCAGCCTGCCCACCTCCCTGCCCGAAATACGGATACTGGTGCAGTGCAGTTCTCTCTGGATGATCGCCATTTCCTTCCGGACGGTCTCCGGATCAAAAAGTTCTCTCGAGGAGGGCTGATCCGGTCCCCGGGTGTACGTTCCGACATCATAGTTGATTCCCCTCCGGCGGGGACCACCGCTCCTGCGATTTATTGGATCATTGGCCATGGTGCGGGTCATTAGGGTTCCTCCTCCGTCTCGTTTTTAATTAATATTTATTTACTATTGCTGTTGATATTTTGCGTTAATACGTGAATAATATAAATAAATATTTACTACCTGTCAAATGGACAGGGATGAAGGAGAACACGCCATGAATTCAGACAACTCCAAGCTTGCCGCAGCTTATATTCAGCTGATCCCGCTGCTTCACCGCGGCTTTGACATGCCTTCTGCGCGGCAAATGTTGCCTGAGCTGACGCATTTGCAGTACCACGTGCTCGAGGCTTTATATCATCAACCGGATAGTTATTCGATGAGCCTTCTGGCCAAACATCTGCATATATCAAAGCAGCAGCTTACGCCCCTGATCGCCAAGCTTGAAGAGAAGGAGTGCCTCACCAAGCAGCCGGACCCTCAGGATAAGCGTCAGATCGGATTGTCCTTGACCGAGAAAGGCCGGCGAATCGTAAGCAGCCGGTGGGAGTCCTTCCACCACGAGCTGAGCCGGCAGCTGGACCGTCTTAGCGAGGAGGACCGAAGCGATCTCGGCTTCTGCCTTGAGAAGATGACCCGAATCCTGCGCCGGTTGGATCCGGATACCTCAAAGGCGGATTAGCCCGGCCTGCCCGGCCGGGCTTGATCCGTTACTCGGGCCGGCTTGCGGGAGCGGATTCCCGCTGCCGGTACAGTGGGAGCACGGTCAGCAGGCCGATCAGCAGGCACAACCCTGCCAAGCTGTAGATGATTCCGAGCGGTAAGCGGCCGGCGAGCACGCCGGACAGGCTCATCATCAAGAGCATGGCTCCCGTCATAAGCGGCGTGCGGATTCCGCTCACCCGTCCGATGTATTCGGGCTCCGTATGCTGCATGACGAGCGTTTGGTTACCGATGAATATCGCCGGCTGCAGCAGGGCAATAACGAACTGGGCCAGCATCGTGAGCCACAGCATACCGGACCATCCGGTGACGGCAATCCCGGCTGCATTGACGATCAGGCCGAGCATCAGCAGCGTCTGGGGAGCCATGCGGCCGGCCAGCGCAAATGCGGCGATCCCGCCGGCAATCTCCCCGGCGCCATACGGGATGGACAGCCATTTCAGGTGATCGGCGGGAAGACCGAGCTTGTCGGTCACGATGAAGACGCTTAGCGGCGAAATGAGGCCGATCCCCAGACCGACAGCCGCAAAACAGAGACTGAGCCGACCCAGTAAGCGGTTCGAAGTGACATAACGGATGCCGTCCCTCATCTCCCGGAATACCGAGGTTCCTTTTCTTCGGCCGCCCCCTTCGGCCTTGGAATCGGCTGGAATCCATCCCAGCACGGCGGCGGACAGCAGAAAAACAGTCCCGGTCAAGCCCATGGAAACCCCGATGCCGAAGGTTTGGTACACCCATGTCCCCAGAACGGGGCCGAGCACCATAAACACGGCAAACATCGTCTGCAGCACGGACATCGCCGGCTGGATCAAGTCCGCCGCGGCCCGTTCTTGAAACAGCTTCATTCCTGACGGCTGCGACAATTGGGACAGCACGGCGGATATCAAGGTCGGGAAGAATACGGCTTCCCAGGCACCCGATTTCATGGCCGCGAGGACGATCCAGATGGAGACGGCGGCGAGCGCATCGCACCAGATCAGCGTTCTGCGCGGCGGCCACCGGTCGGCGAACACGCCTCCGATCAAGGCAAATACCAGCATCGGAGCGTACTCGGCAACCGAGATCATAGAGACGGCGAAGGCGTCGCCGCCAGTCTTGTTCACCACATAGAGCAGCACTGCGAAGTTCCGGACCCAAATGCCGGTTTGCGTCAGCAGATTGGAAATGAGGACGATGCGAATCCATGGATGATGTAACAGCTTTAACGAAGCGAACATATTCTTCGACTCCCTTCCTGGTTTGGATTTCATCATGTGCGTTTCGGATTTCATGATGCAGCCTCCTCCAAGGGGAGAGTCAATGAATCATTTTTTCGGGTTCCCCGCTTGACTCTGACCTTAGGGGAGGCTATACACTAACCGCGAAAGGAGGAAAGGACCAGGTGTACACCGTGAAAGAAGTATCGGAGCTGTCGAATGTCACCATCAAGACGCTCCATCACTACCACAAGATCGGCCTCCTGATGCCGAGGGAGATTACCGAGGCGGGATATCGGTTATACGGCATGGAAGAACTGGAGCGTCTGCAGCACATTTTGTTCTATAAGGAGCTCGATTTTCCGCTGGAGCAAATCAAGCAGCTGCTGGAGGATCAGCCGGGCAGAGCCGAGATTTTGTCCGGTCAAAGGGAACTTCTCCTAGGCCGGATGAGCCGGCTCGAGCGGCTTGTCCATACGCTGGATGAGTCCATTCAACATACACGGGAGGGAAAAGCGATGAATACGAAAGATATGTTCCAAGGATTTCAGAGCGAAGAGGAATGGAAGGAAGCGTTGGCGGAGCAAAGCCGCCATATCCAGGAGAATTACGGATACGACATGCTGGAAGAAAACCGGGTGGATCCGGCCGAGATGAACGAGCAGGCCGCGGAGGCGGTGCGCTTTATGAACGGAATGGCGCAGGCGCTGAAGGATGGCGTCAAATACGACGACGGTCAGATCCGGCAGCTGATCGCATCGCATCTGGAGGCTTTGAAGAAGCATGGACATGACACCGGACCGGACGCATTTGCTGCGCAGGCGCGTTTTTTCCTGCAGGACGACTTTCACCGGAACATGCTGGAGTCCCAGCAAACCGGCCTGTCCTACTATCTGTGCACCGCAGCCGAGGCGTTTGCGCATAACGCTTAACAGGCGTACCGGAAGCCATCAAGATCCAGGACCATCAGGATCGATGGACGCAAAAAGACGGATCAGCTGCAGCTGGTCCGTCTTTTTTCCTCTTTCCAGGGTTTATTCATGGGAGGGGGCGATTGGAGAATTCACGCTTCCCCCTTTGGTGCGGCTGACGCCGGCGAATTGCGTTTTCTTTAACGCTCCGAAACGGCCGAGCGCATCACCTGCACGTCTGCCATGACATGGCTGCCTTTATAAAAAGCATAAATCGTCGTGTTCCCTGCCCGCTTCCCAACCAGATTTCCTTCCGCATCGATATCCGCGATGTCAGGGTTCTCGCTGCGGAACTTCGCCTGCTTGGTTACGTCGGTTTCCTTGCCGGTCAAGTAATCCAGTACCGTCACACGGATATCGATCTGCGTGCCGGCAGCCAAAGAATACTCGTCCGAATCCAGTTGGAGCCGACCTTTGACCTTATCGAATTCGTCGCTGTCCTTAGGCAGCACCTGGACCTTGATCCTAGCGCTCAGCCCCTGGAATTCCGCAAGCAGATAGGTTTTCCCCCGCGAGACACCGATGACACGCCCGGAAGGGTCCGCCTCGGCAATGGACGCATCTTCGATGCTGTACACCGCCGCTGTGGACAGATCGCTGTGCGATCCATCCTCATATACCGCCTCAAGCACGGAAGGAACGGTTTCCCCTTCTTTCAGCTTCAGTTCCTTTCCGGAAAAAGCAATGCTTGTCGGCTTGCGGTCATCCGCTGGCCCCTGCTCCTGAAAAGGAGCAACCTTAATGAGCTGGAACTTTGTCGTTTCCTCGCGCAGTACCGTGCCGGGAACGATGACGCCTCCGTCCGGACCAGCGGCACCGATGCCGTAGCGGGATAAAGCAGCCTCCTTGAACAAATGGCGGTTCAGAAGGTTACCGTCCCTGTCCACAGTCAGCACATCGTACTGGATTTTCCGGTTCGAAGGGCTTCCCGAATAGTGGCCCCCCAGCAGGGCGTATCCGTCGCCCAACGGAATCAAATTGTTAAACACCTCATAGTCCGAGCCCTCCGTCTTGAACGTCTTCTCCCACTGCGGCTCCCCGTTCAGATCCGTCTTCGTCAGAATCGTAATGCGCTGCTGGTCTACCACCCGCTGGCTGCCGATCAAATAACCTTCGTCACCCGCGGGGATGACCGCAAAAGCGCCCCGGTCCGTGTGGGGATCGCTGATCTGCTTAGACCAGACCTCCTGCCCATCCGCATTCAATTTGACGATCAGCAGCGCGTCCGGATCCCCTGCCTCATATTCCGGAGTATTCACCGCGCCCACCGCGATCAGCCCGCCGTCGACTGCCGGAATCAAATCGTCAAAATACTGGCTCTCCGCATAACGGTATTTGTTATACCACAGCTCCTGTCCCTGCCCATCGACCTTAAGCGCGTAAGCGGTCTCGTATCCCATCTTGGAGATGCCCTTGCCGCCGATAACGAAGCTTCCATCCTCCAGCTCCACCGCTGCCTTCGGCGTGCTGTAAATATAAGGATCATCCTGGGTCCGGTCCCACTTCAGACCGCCATCGGCATCCAGTTTGGCCAGGTACATCTGGCTGTACGGCTCACCGGCCTGATTGGTGGATGTTCCGTACACGAGATACCCGCCGTCCCGGGTTTCAATCGCGGACAGCGCTTCATTGGTGCTCGAACCGCCGTAGGCCAACCTTTGCTCCCATTTCACCTCTCCCTCCGGGCTGAGCTTCATGATATACGCTTGTTGCTCATAGTCGTCCCACTCCCCGGCAGGCACAACTTCCGTATAACTGCCCAATGCCAGGTATCCGCCGTCCGAAGTGGGAAGAACGCCTTCACCGGCGGACCAGCTGCCGTATTCCCGGGACCATTCCATATGCGTCTGACTGTCGCTTTCCGCGCGAACTACCTCCGCCTTTGCCCCTGGCAATACAATCAAAAATACCAACATCATGCTTGTAAATCTCAGTAAAAACCTGGACATATGCGCACCCCTCACGTCTCGTCTGATTAAATTCCATAATATTTCAATCTGCTCTAATTATGGGTTCAAATCATCCAGGTGGGTATCCCCCTAATCTCTTAAATCCCTGTGTCGTATGAACGGTTTTCCGTTCACCGATCAAGGCTATCTGCAACCCTCTGGACCTAGTTCGATGGAATGAGCCTGCATATAGCGCCATTGCATTCGTCATGAAAGTGTGCTAATAATTGTATGAACTATTTTACACGATGTAAACGAAATTCACTGAAGCAGGATTCGTTTACACTTTATATTGGGGAGGCAATCTGGCATGAGATTACAAGGCAAAGTGGCGATCATCACCGGGGCAGCAAACGGAATGGGTGCGGCGGAAGCGAAATTGTTTGCCAAAGAAGGCGCAAAGGTCGTCGCAACCGACTTAAACGAGGCGAAGCTCAATGAAATCGTTGCCGAAATTACCGCAAACGGCGGCGAAGCCGTGGCGCTGAAGCAGAACGTCACCTCGGAAGAGGAATGGGAGACGATCGTTGCAAGAACGGTTGAGCTCTACGGCAAAGTGGATGTATTGGTGAATAATGCGGGCGTCGCAAGTCCCAAAACGATGGCCGATATGGAGATGGACGAGTGGAACAAGGTCATGGACATCAATCTGAACGGCTGCGTGCTTGGCATGAAATACTGCATCCCTGAAATGAAAAAGGCCGGCGGCGGATCGGTTATTAATATTTCATCCATCGGCGGCATTGTGGGCATGGCAGGCTCTAGCCCCTATACGGCTGCCAAAGGGGCGCTGCGCGCGTTGTCCAAATCCGCTGCCGTCGAGTACGGCAAGGATCGGATCCGCGTCAACTCCGTCCATCCCGGCATCATCGTCACGCCGATGACCGCTCCTTCGATGGCATCCGCCATGCCTTATTATGAGGCGCACACCCAGCTTCCTTACATGGGCGAGCCGGAAGACGTTGCTTATGGCGTCGTATTCCTGGCCAGTGACGAGTCCAGATTTATGACGGGTGCGGAACTCGTCATTGATGGCGGCTGGACGGCGCTGTAACGGGAGCATTTTTTTCTATCGCAAAAAAACAGGGGCTGCTTCTCAAATGGTTCGAACCTTTGAGGCAGTCCCTTTTTTTCCCGGCTATTCGGCATCCTTCTATCGCAAGATAGATCATCCGCAGATGACGTCTGGCTGCCTTGAATATACGTCGAATGACGTTTTTTATGCTAGTATAGAGTTACCAAAAGATAGGTGTGATGTGGGTGGAAAGAAAAGATCCAAGGCAAGTGCATTCGATGAAAAAAATACAACGGGCTTATTTGTCGCTGATGCTGAAGGAAAACGAAAAGAGCATCACCATTCAGCGCATCTGTCAGGAAGCTCATGTAACGCGGCCTACATTTTATAAATTGTATAAAGATATCCTGGAATTGCGCGTCGACCTGCATAATGCGATTTTAAACGATTTAAGGCAGTCCTTGACCATTACCCATCCCAAAAGGATTGACGAGCTGCGTTCCGAGGACCTTCCGGAAAACATGGTCGCCCTGTTTGAGCATATCATTCAGAATCAGCTTGCCTATGAAGTCATGCTCGTGTATAAACCGGACGACTTATTCATTCAGGAAGTCAAAAACATCATCAGGCATTACGTAGAAGACGGCATTCGCGTATCCCAAACGTCCGAAGAAGGGCTCCGCATGGAGATGTCCTTCGTCATTGCCTACACAACGGGCGCTTATTTGGAAAGCATCGTCTGGTGGGTTCGCAGCAACTATAAATATTCCGCCGTCACCATGGCGTCCAAGCTGCTCGAAATCTCCTTCCACGGGCCATACAAAAACCCGATTTTATGGAATAAGTAACACTTATTTCACGATGCCAATCATAAACCCGTCGTACCCCTTGCTCCCCACCGTCTGCAGCGCCGTGGCCGAAACATTCGGATGCCCGCTGAGCATATCGTAGAACGTTCGGACACCCTGCACCCGCGGGTCAGTGCTGTGCCGATCGGCAATTTCTCCGTTGCGGATAACGTTGTCCCCGACAATGACCGTTCCCGGCCGGGAAAAATGCAGCGCCCAGCGGAGATAGTTCGGATTGTTCGGCTTATCCGCATCGATAAAAATGAGGTCAAACGGCTCCACCCCCTCTTTCTCCATTTGGGCCAGCTGTTCAAGCGCGTCCCCGGTGCGTACTTCGATCGTCTGTTTCAGCCCCGCCCGCGCGATGTTCTTCTTGGCGACTTCGGCATGATGCGGACTCAGCTCCAGTGTAATGATCCGCCCGCCTTCACTTAAGCCTCTAGCCATCCATATCGTGCTGTAGGCCCCCAGCGTCCCGATTTCCAGGATCCGTTTCGCCCCTTTGATCTGAACGAGCAGCTGCAAAAACTTCCCCTGATTCGCCGTCACATCGATTTCCGGGAGGTCCGCCTTCCGGTTCGCCACGATCACTTCGTCCAACACCCGGTCATTCGGGCAAAGCCGGTCGACAATATACTCATCTACTTGTTCCCATACAGGATTCATTCCCCGTCACTCCTTATCATTTGGTTTCATCTTTAGGATAGAAGCGCTTCTGGTTCTATTGTAGATCGTCTATAATGATATGAATAATATATCTTTCGCCGATTTTCATACATTAAAGATATGAGTGGATGAGGAGTTGATACACCTTGAACCTGCACGCCCTGCGCTTATTTCATGTGATTGCTTCCACCGGAAGCGTGACCCGGGCATCTGAGCTGCTGAAGATCAGCCAGCCTGCGATTACCGCCCAGATCAAGAAATTCGAGAAGGAGCTGTCCCTGATCCTGCTCGAACCGCAAGGAAGGGGCATCCGGCTGACCGATGCGGGGGACAAAATAGCTGCGCTCGCCAAGAGGCTGTTCGCCGTCGAGCAGCAAATCGAGCAGCTGGCGCGGGATTACGGGCAGGGTACGGCCGGCCACATCCGCCTGGCGGCGACCTACCTGCCTGCGCACTTTCTCCTCCCGACCTGGCTGGCAAGGTTCAAGCAGCAGTATGAGCAGGTCGAGATGAGCATCACCACGACCAACTCCAGCGGGGCGCTCCGGCAGCTGCTGAGCGTCGAAGCCGACCTGGCCATCTATGGCGGGCTGCCGGAAGAATATCCGGACACGATTCAGACCGAGGAGCTGTTCCAGGACGAGCTGTGGTTCGTCGTCGCGCCGAATCATAAGTTTGCGAACCGCCACCTGTCGCTTACCGAAATGATGAGCGAGCCGTTTGTCATGCGTGAGGAAGGCAGTTCCACGCGGGAGCGGCTGTTCGCGCTATGCCGCACCTACAACGCCCCGGCCCCCAAAGTAGCGCTGCAATTTAACGGTCTGCACGAGGCGATCACCGCCGTCATTGCCGGATACGGCGCGAACTTTGTCTCCTCACTGGTCGTACGCGAATATGTAGCCCGGGGGGAGCTATGCCGGGTCTATGTAGACGACGTCAGTTTGACGAACGTCATCGCCATCTGTACCCGCAAGGATGAGCCTCTGTCTCCGGCGGCCGCAAACCTGGTCGAGCTGATCCGCAGCAGCCCGGTGTAATGCGGCAAGCACTGCCGGCACGCTGCATTCCGCTGCATCTTGCCTGAAATCCGTTTCAGCCGTGCGACCGCGCCGGATTAATCTTTTTGCAGCAAATAAATGGACGGATGCAGTCCCTTCAGCCGGAGGTCAGCTACCGTGGCCAAACGGAGATCGGCTTTCTCGGCAGCCGCCAGCAGAGGACCCTCCGCATCGGTTAAACAGACGATCTGGCCTCCCGATTTCAGCACCCGCTTCATTTCTCTAAGCACTCCTTCATACAACACGGGAATGCATGCTATCGACGAAATTTGCCTTCCAAAAGGAAGATTGGTCACCACTTTGCCGGCATATCCCGAATCCAGCGGCAGTCGCTGCGCATCCCATTCCTTAAGATGTACACCGGAAGTGTGTCCCACATTGGCACGGGCGGTTGTGACGGCTACCTCGGAGAGGTCTCCTCCGTAAATGCCGGCGTGAGGATACGCACAGCGCTCGGACAGCACAGTCCCTGATCCGCAGCAGGGGTCAACGAAGATGTCGTCCTTCTCCGGACGGGACACCCACACGAGCGCGTGCGCAACGGTCGGCCGCAGGGCGGCCGGCGTAAATTCCCGCGTCTTTCCCCTATACCTGAACGCCGCATCGGTTATCCTGATGGCAAAGACAGCCTCTTCCTGAACCAGATCGAGCCGAAACTCGAGCTGATGCCCGCCGCTGTGATCTTGTCTAAAATGCCGATAGCGCCGCATGATTCCCAATTCCGCAGCCTCTGCCGCATCAAACCTGCTGTAGGTATGGTTTCCCGCTCGGCTGGCATTGACCTTAAAGCTAATCTTTTCGGAAGAATCCGGGCCGATCATGGATAAATCCAAACGGGAGATTTCTTGTTCGATATGGTGTAAATGCAATTTATGAGGACCCACCGGGAACCGGTGGATGAAACGATACAGATTGTCGGCAGTCCGCAG
This sequence comes from Paenibacillus sp. SSG-1, assembly GCF_002224835.1. Classification (NCBI taxonomy): domain Bacteria; kingdom Bacillati; phylum Bacillota; class Bacilli; order Caryophanales; family Paenibacillaceae; genus Paenibacillus; species Paenibacillus sp. SSG-1. The sequence continues at coordinate 669,373 of NZ_MBRK01000001.1, read as the reverse complement.
CGTCAGAAAATACTCTACTGGCAAGTCAGAGTCAAAATAAACCTTTCCCCTGGCCTTGTCACCAATACGTACCCCGGAAATTTTTGCCTGCATTTCATCAGCGATAATTTCTTCCAGCCCAGGCAGTACAGTAAAAAAGTAGCGTGGCATACATCGATCACCTCGTCATTGATGGTAAGCATAGAATGAAGCCCGCAGAGCGCGGTTTTTGCCCCGGCGGCCGGTTAAATGTGTTTCAAACATTTGCCCCGGAAACAAAAAAACGCGAATGAACCAAAGTCCATTCGCGTCTTCTATGCAAAAAGGCACAGGCTGCCCCTAAGGCTGCCTGCATAAGAACGTGATTAAGGAATTCCGTTTCAAGACCATTCACTGCATCCCCGGAAGCTGCATGTCAAATATGCCCAGCCCCTGTTGGGCTTGGATACCTCATGCTTCCGGTATGCTATTCAGTTTAGTTCACTGAATGAATGGTCAAGAAAACGGTCATCATCATCATCGTTCCAGCCTCCATCAATTACGAAATTTTCCCCATTATATTACAGACTGCCGGCTGGGGCAAGAGATCTGCGCCCCAGCAAGCCTATCCGCCTTGCGGCCCTCATGAAATTCAGGCTGATGAATCAGCCTTTTGCGACCGGCAGGCTCCATACCTCTTCTTCCCCGTATACCGCCCCGGTTGGCGTAAAGCCTGCCGACTCGTAAAGACGCTTGGCGATTCTATTGTCCCCATGGACGGTCAGGCGGATTTCCCGGCAGCGGTCCCACCGGCTTACGATCCAACGGATCATCTCCGTCAAGGCGGCCCGGCCGTACCCTTGGCCCTGGTATCGCTCATCAATCAAAAAGCCGTTGATCCAGTACATATCCGCCGTGTTCTCTTCACATGCGTGCATTATAAAACCGACCATTCGCGGCCCATCGTATATGGCGAAAGGGATATAGTCGACATTGTCCCCATCGGGTTTAACGTAGACTTTAGCCAGCGATACAGCAACCGGCGGGGTGAAGCCGGCCTGTTCCTCCGCAACCCTGAGGGAAATGGCTTCCTCCCAATTTTCCCTTGTCACCTTCTGAAGCTGAATTTCCATACCGATGCCTCCTGCCAGGTGACGGGTTTTTATCGTGAACCCCACCTCTTTTAACCCCTATTATACCGAAACCTTATCACTTGCATAAAGGTCATATAATAAGGGGGTAAGCAAAGAAAGTCATCCCATTTTGAAAGGACGGCGGTAATGATGAAAATCAACCATTTGAATTTAACGGTGACCGATGTGGCGGCGTCACGGGCCTTTCTGGAAACTTATTTCGGACTGGAGTGCCGGGCGGCCCGAGGCGACAACTTCGCGGTGCTCTTCGATGATGACGGGTTTGTGCTGACGCTGATGAAGGGCCGTGAGGTGCAGTACCCCAAAACGTTCCACGTCGGCTTTCCCCAGCAGACCGAGGAGCAGGTCGACCGCATCAACCAAAAGCTGCTGGAGGACGGATACGACGTCAAGCCTCCGCAGCATGCGCACGGGTATACGTTCTACGTCGAGGCACCGGGCGGGTTTACGGTCGAGGTCCTCTGCTAAAGCCTGCCCCCGTCCCGATCTATACTGCCAGCCGGCAGGCTGATGCTCCGTCATCGACGGCCCTTTCCTTACTCTGCCAAGGGAAGGGCTGTTTCCTTTTCCTTCGCCCGCTGCTTGTTTAGCAACTTCGCCGCACCGGGCTTCGCAGCCAGCTGCTGAACCCCCGCCATGGCCAGCGTGACGGCCAGCAGCACCGGGATGAGCAGCGTATAGCTGCCGGCAGCGTCGTGGATCACGCCAAGCAGCATCGGTCCCATCGCGCCAATCACGTATCCCACCGATTGGGTCATGGCCGACCAGGCCGTCGCCTGCTGAGCATCGCTTACCGCTTCGATCGGCATCATCAGATTGACCGGGAACAGTACGCCGGGACCGATGCCGATCAGAATCGCCGCCAGCCACGGCGTCACAGACATCCAGAGCATCAGGAAGCCGGCGGCCATCGACAGTGCGCCCAGCGCCAGCCAGAAGCGTCGGGAAGGCAGACGCCGGAGCAAGTGCGGAAACAGGAGGCCGACGGGGATCTGTGTCAGGGAGAACAGGACAAGCATGTTCGCCGCATAGTCTTTGCCGTATCCCATATGTTCCACGACCGGCGGCAGCCAAGCCGTGACCGAAAAGAACAGAACAGCGAGCAGGCCAAAGGACAGCGTGAGAGCCCATGCTTTGGCGCTGTTCCAGGGAAGTCCGGCCGCCCTTGCCGAGCGCTCCGCACGGGCAGGCCGACGGGTATGACGGAGAACCGACCACCACCATACCGGCAGGGCGACGGCAGCGAGGATAGCCCAAACCGCCAGCGATTCCTGCCACGAATGGGCCCGGACCGATAAAGGCAGGGACAATCCCGATGCGAGCGCGGCTCCGACCGCCATGGATACGGTATAGAGCGAAATCATGACGGGCACCTTGGCGGGAAAATGCTGCTTAATGAACCCGGACAGCAGCGGACCTGCCGCAGCGATCCCGAGCCCGGACAGAACGGTGGTTAGCAGCAGGTATGCTGACGACCCGGTGAACCATCTCAGCACCGTACCGGCGCCGATGACCGCAATCGACCAGCCGATGACGCGCTCCAGCCCGGCACGCTGGCCCAGTTTGACCGCAAAGGCTGGAAATATCCCCATGCACAGCACCGGAATGGACGTAAGCAGACTTGCCGACAACGAGCTCATGCCCAAATCCCGCTGGATGGCTTGCAGCATGGGCGAGATGGAATTCATCGCGGGCCGCAAATTTAAAGAGGCCAAAATGAAGGCGACAGCCATCATGAACAGTGAAGGTTTTCTCATTATTTCTCTCTCCCTCAGATCGATTTGATCACATCTTAATGGGAGAGCAATCATTTATCAATTATATTGAAATTATAATAATAATTTGTTATACAAATGATAAAACCGTGTTTTCACACATTCTAGAATTTACTTCTACTTCGGTGTGCCGCGTTCTATTGTTCATGAACAGGAGGAATTAACATGGAACTGAGACAACTGGAGTATTTCGTGGCCGTTTGCGAGGAGCTGCATTTTACGAGGGCCGCAGATAAGCTCGGCATCTCCCAGCCGAATTTAAGCCTGCAGATTAAGGCATTGGAGGAGGAGGTCGGTATGCCTCTGTTTGACCGGATCGGCAAACGGATCGTGGTGACCGATGCGGGCTCGGTCCTGCTTAAGCAGGCAAGGGGAATTTTTCAAAATTTGCAAAACGCCAAGCTGGAGATCGGCGAGCTTCGCCATCACCAGGGCGGCACGCTCGGCGTCGGCGTGCTGCCTTCCGAGCTCGATTTCCGTCTGACCCCGATGTTCATCGATTTCCGCAACCGGTATCCGAACGTCCGGCTCAAGATCGTCTCGGCCGTCGATGTAGCGGACCTCGTCCTTAGTACGGAAATCGATATCGGCATCTCGCTCAAGCCGCTTTACGACAACCGGCTGGTGGTCCGGTCCCTGCCCCGGGAGGAGTACGGCGTGGTGGTATCTGCCGAACACGAGCTGGCCGGCAGGGAGTCGGTCTCCCTGACTGAACTGAACGGCCTGCCGATCATTATGTATCCCAAGGGGTTCTGGGGAAGGGAGCTCGTCGAGCAATACTGCCGGAAGCACGGGTTTAACCTGGACATCGTCGTGGAAACGACGTCCAACCCTTCGCTCTTCCGCTTTGTCAGGGAAAATATGGGGGTTACCGTTCAGACGCCTACGCTCGTCGAAGCCATCGGCGATCCGAAGCTGCGGTTCCTCCCCATCCATGATGATCCGCCTTACAGGGAAATGAGCATCATTTACCGGGCGGATAAATATTTGGGCCATGCTGCGCAGGCTTTTATTCATCTTGCCGAGGAGCGCCTCAAATCATAGTGCGAGCTGGAGGCCACGCAGCATGGCCGGCAATCGGCCCAATTTTGACCCTTGGGAAGTTATATGTATCTTTCCTGGATCACGTTATAATGATGGATTTCATGTCCGGTCAGAATATACGCCCAAGCGGCGGCGGTGGATTCATAGCCGTTTACAGTACCTCTCCGGGTCCAGGCCTCGTCCGGAATGCTCCGCAGCAGCGTCAGCGTGGAGCGGCGAACGGCGGCAAAATCCTCGAGAAGCTCAGCGATGGAGAAACGGTCGAAGGCTGCGCCTTCCATCAGCACTTCCTCGTCATAGCCGGTCAAAGGCGTGGCGTCCCCCCTGGCGATGCGGAGCAGTCTGTAGCACATGATGCGCTCATTATCCGTGATATGGCCGAGCACCTCTTTCAAGCTCCATTTGCCTGGCGCATAGCGGTAATTCGCCTTGTCTTCCGTCAGTGCAGAATAAAACGCGTTCGTCCGGTTCAGAGACCCGTTCAGAATCTCCTCGAGGTTCCCCTCAGGTACGAGAGAGACATACTTGGCGAAACCTTCGTTGTAGTCTTCCTTCGTTGGGCGCAGAATCATCGGTATCCATCCTTTCGTTTTGTTAAATGTTCAAGCAATGGGCGTGCCGTTACCGACAGGCACATCAGGGGCCAGCAGCACCACATCGCCCTCTTCCGGAACTCCGCCGAGAACGAGCACTTCCGATTCATATCCGGCAATCCGCCGCACGGGAAAATTAACGACGGCGGCCACCTGGCGGCCGATCAGCTGCTCCGGGGTATACCTTCTCGTAATCTGGGCCGAGGAACGCTTGACTCCAAGCTCCCCAAAATCAATGCTCAACTTGATCGCCGGCTTGCGCGCCTCCGGAAAAGGCTCCGCCTTGACCACCGTTCCGATGCGAATGTCCAGCTTCATCAAATCTTCGATGGTTGCCACAACTTTTCCTCCTTCTTATGCCATGATGATATCTCTCCATTATATCCCTGCCTGTCAATGGCACAAGCACTTTCACCAACCTAAAAAAGGCTGCACACCGCAGCCCAGATTCCCATAACGTATTTTATCGATATAGCCGCAAATAACAAATTAGCAATATGCCTAACTTTCAAGCTTGCCTTTTCATTTATTCCAAAAATCAATCGTTCATCCTCAAACTACGACAGTTAATGACGTATTACCATAGTATGATGAAATAAATAACTGCGAAGGAGTAGATGGACTTGAAGAGACTCGCTGGGAAAATCGCTCTTGTAACCGGAGGAAGCCGGGGAGCAGGACGTGGGATTGCCGTTGAGCTTGGGAAAGCCGGAGCAGTAGTTTATGTATCCGGAAGAAGTTTACGAGGGACGACTACACACGGTTTTCCAGGCAGTATCGATGAAACTGTGGAGGAGATTCGAAGTCATGGAGGAGAGGCGTACGCATGTCGTTGCGATCATACCCGTGATGAGGATACACAGGCTTTGATCGAGAGAATCCGACAGGAACAAGGACGGCTCCATATCCTAGTGAATAACGTCTGGGGACTGCATGACTTGGAAGTGAATTTACAATCCAAACCATTCTGGGAATATCCGCTGAACATGTGGGATGCTATGTTTCAGAATGGAGTACGCCCACAAATAGCGACAAACCATTATGCGATCCCGCTTATGCTGGAAGCTGATTCTGGATTGATCGTACATACCACATTTCAGGATCAGGATAAGTATTTAGGAACTTTCTATTACGACCTCGCCAAGAATACCATTAACCGCTCAGTGCTCGGATTAGCTCATGATCTCAAAAGCACTGAAATAACCGTGGTAGCGGTCTCCCCTGGCTGGATGAGAACAGAACTGGTATTAAGGAACTTCGGTACAGATGAAGCTCATTGGAAAGAGGTTGAGGCTCTGAAACACACGGAGTCGCCGTACTACGTAGGGCGAGCGGTGTCAGCCCTAGCTGGGGATGATGAGGTGAAACTGAAAAACGGACGGGTACTACAGGTTGGTGATCTTGCCCAGGAATACGGGTTCACCGATATTGATGGACGGTTCATCCCTCCCTTTTTAATATAATCAGTCTCATTGAAAAAACGAATACTCGCTAGAGCTCAGTTAACCGCCTTCTTATCGGGCGGTTAACTTATTAGCTAATATAGCGAGTAGATCGTTTGGTTAGGGCCAGTGCGATTCAAGATGCGATTTTCTTTCCAGGAGGCAAATCCCATGACCGCGGGCTACCCTCCATAGGCTTCCCGGGTCCGGTAAATATGCTGGTCCATCAAAAAGTTCAGCAGCATGCGGTTGAATGCATGCGGCTGGCATAAATGGGTCGGGTACATCGCATCCTCGATCGTCGCCAGCTGCACTTGCCGGAACAGGGTGGCCGCCCGCTGCATTTGCTTGACGAACCACTCGCTTTGGCTGCCTGCGACGCACAGTACAGGCATCGGCAGCCGTGCCAAATTGGCAGGCATCTCCATACGCAGCAGCTCCATACGCTGCTTGATCGACTCTGTCGGCCGCTTGTGGTACAGCTCCTTGCGCAGGATGCTGTAGACCGGCCTCCACCGGTTATACGTCACCCGCAGCGACCGGAGGAAAAACTCCGCAGGCAAATAATAAGACAGCCAGCTGCACGCCTCGCAAATATTCAGCAAATGGTTCTTTTTCCCGAAGCATCCCGCGAAGTAGCTGTCTACGAGCACCAGGGCGCTGACCCGGTCCGGGTGAAGGGCGGCAAACGTCTGGGCGAGCACGCTTCCGCTGGAACAGCCGACAAGCGTCGCCTGCGAAATATGCAGCTTATCCAGCAGCTCGCACAGATCGCTGCATTGGGTTTCCATAATGTGCCCGACCTCCACGTCAAGCTTCCCCGAATTGCCATAACCCCGGAGGTCCAGCACAATCACCTTCGCCCGCTTGCTGAAATATTCGACCTGGGGCTCAAACATATGATGGGACGACAAATGCCCGTGAATGAACACGATGGGCGTGCCGCTGCCGTGAATTTCATAATATAACGTGGTTCCGTTTACTTGTATCTGAGGCACTTCATGTTCTCCTCTCTCCCACATAACCTGTTTTCTCTGTTTGTGCAAAATCGCGGGCGCCGCCCGCTTGGGAATCGATGCTTCTCCTTGTTTAAACAACAAAAAAGAAGCACCGGAAAGAGGACACTCTTCCATGCTTCCAACTCCAAGGCCGAATAAGCCTTGCCATCTGCATGAATAACAGCTGCCTCTCTTAACACGCTTGCGTGGTTAGCTGACGGATTCGGGCCCAAGAGTAGCCCTACTCATCACTTTCGAGATTCACCCCATATGGCCGCAGCGGATGCTGCAGACACGACCGGTTCCCCCGCTTTCCGCCCTCCGGCGGAAATTCAGCGAATAGACATATTCCATGTACACGCTTCATCCTTCAAAATGAGCGCACAGAAAAACACAGAGCAGATACCCTGTGTTGATGCGTCAAATCACAGTTTCCTCCGCTCTCAACTACGCTTACGAGGTTAGCTGACGGATTCGGGCCGTGAGAGTAGCCCTACGGAAACAGGCATTGTCCTGCCTCCGATTCACCCCTGCAAGCCGCAAGCCCCAGCATAAAGATCCGTGGGACGAGGACTGCGATTGGTTCCCCCGCTTTTCATCGGAAAATTCAGCGTTCATCAAGTCGCAAATCTTACTCTATTGGATGATGAAATGAATATACGCCTGGGACGGCGAACTGTAAAGCAGGGAAACGATACGATTCCCTGCTTTATTTGGGGATCTGATGGGAAAACGGGTCCTAATCCGTAGGAATCATTGTTTTACGGCCTTTCCTACCGCTTTCCTTAGCTTTGCTGGATAACTGAAGGCGGGAAGCCATTCATATGGCTGAACCCGCCCATTGGATCGGAATATAATGCCGGTATAGGGCTGAAGCCGCTAGGCTGAAAAAAAGCGGCTTTTTGCCGCAATTTTGGACTTTACACTGGAAAGATGCTGGTTTTGATCCGAAAAATCCGCCTCGTCTTCTTGCCAAAGATATCCCTTGGACGTATGATGCGGATAGTTTACCAATCGGACACATGTATGGAACCCTACTGGCCGTGACGATCCGGAACAAGACGGCAGGGAGTATCCATGAAATCACGGTCAAGGAGGATGTCACGATGAACCGGGCTTTGATTCCCACCATCGAACTGTTTGAAATCGTTCTTCCAAGATACCAGCACCACAGCCTGGGCTGGCTGGAAAACTGCCGGATCGGCATTTTAAAGCTGCCTTACTCCGGCGAGGAAGGGCTTGCCGAGGGCCTGCTGTGCTCAGGCAAGCAAGCCTTCGATCTGGTACGGTGGGGCTGCCGCCTGCGCTATATTTGCGGCCTGACGCTGGAAGAGGCCATCACCGCGACGGCCATGAACATTCTGAAGCATCCGGACCACAATCAGTACCCGCTCGCGCTGATGGCGCTGCTTGATGTCAGGTCACGCCTGGAGCAGCATACCGCGCGCACAACAGCCGAACAGATGGGAAGATCCCTTGATGTCGGCCTTCTCAAGCTGAACCGTACGGCTTACGCCGAAGGAGCCGCAGCATCGCTGCGCATCGGGGGAGGAACGTCGCTTGCGATCTCCGGCCGGACGGCTGCCCTTGAAACGGAAATCCAGGCGAAAGCTCCCTACAACCGCCTCCCGCTGCTCGGCCGGGAATTCCCGACGGATACCCGCGCCTTGATCCGCCGCTCCTCGGCATATCTGTCCCTGTTCGGCGCCGGCACAAAGAACCGCCACCCCGGATAATCCCCGAGTGGCGGTTCTTTTGTGCTGCCTGCGCGGGCGGCTATAGCGCCTGCTCCTCGCTGCGAAGCTGCACCAGCGCTTTTCGCTGCCAGGCCTTGCTCCTCCAGCGGACCCAGAGCAGGATGCCCCGCAGCCATTCGTCGGCGATAAAAGCCGCCCAGATGCCGTACAGGCCGTATCCCCAATAAATGCCGAGCAGGTACGTCAGCGGCACACTGAAGAGCCAGGTCACCGTGATGGACACGATCATGGCGGACCGGGCGTCGCCGGCGGCCTGCAGCGACCGTTCCAGGATGACGTTGAAGTTGCGCCCCGGCTCCAGCAGAAAGCTCAGCAGCAGCAAGGCCGCTCCCATCGCGATAATGTCCGGGTCGGTCGTAAACAGCTTCATCAGCGGCTGCCGGAACAGCGTCAGCACGGCGACGGCCGCCAGCGTAATCAGCTCGCTGCGGATCAGATTCCGGATCACCTGCTTGTAGGCCTCTTCCCTCTGGCCCGCGCCGACCAGCTGCCCGACGATGATTTGCCCGCCCCGGCCCAGCGAGACGGCCAGAATCATGACGAAGAACATGATGTTCTGTGTGTAAATTTTCGTTGCCAGCACGCTGGCCCCAAGCGACGAAATAAAGGCCGTGGTCACAAACTGGTTGGCGGAGTACGACAAGGACACGGCCGAGGATGGCACCCCGACGCGAAGCACCTTCCCGATATGCTCACGGCTCCACACGAACAGGTCGTTCCAGCGGATGTAGACGCCCGCCGCCTTGCGGAGCAGCACCAGATTGACGGCCAGCCCGACGCACTGGGCAAAGGCGGTGGATATCGCCACCCCGACGACGCCCAGCTTCGGAAAGCCTCCGGGGCCGTAAATAAACAGGTAATTGCCGAAAATATTCAGCACGTTCATCCCGATCGTGACGACCATCGTCTGCCGGGTTAATCCGTGAGACTGGATCATGGCCGTGACGGCGGTCAGCAGCGCCTGAATGACCAGGGCGCCCCCGGCGATGAGCAAATACTTCTCCGCCTGCCCGAACAGGGAAGGATCGAGGTCGAAAATCCGCAGCAGCGGCCCGCTGAGCATCATGACGATGACGCTCACGACCAGGCCGAACAGGAAGTTCAGCGCCAGCGAGGACCCGGCAAGCCGGCCGATTTCATGCTGCCTGCGTGCACCCAAATACTGCGAGATGACCACCGCGGAGCCGAGCGCCACGAAATTGAACATCAGCACCGCAAACATGATGATCTGGTTCGCGACACCGACCGCCGCAACCGCGCCGTCGGACACCTTGCTCAGCATGAACGTGTCCGATGTCCTGAGAAACATTTGAAGGGCCGATTCCACAAAAATCGGCCACGTAATCGCAAGCAGCGACAGCTTGCTAACGGGGTTGTCTCCCGCGATGGATCTGGACATTACAGGCTGTAAGCCTCCCGGATCTTGGCGATGCCAAGCTTCGCGGTCTCCAGGGCGGTCAACCCGCCGTAGCTGTCCATAAACAGCTCCAGCGACAGGTAGCCCTCGTATCCCGCATCCGCCAGCGTTCTGGCGAGCGCTCCGGACGGAGCGATGCCGTCTCCCGGAAATACCCGGTGGGCGTCCTGGATCTCGGAGCGGGACGGCGCCGCCGGATAATCGTTCACATGGCCGATGCCGATCCGGTTCCCAGGCAAGCCTTCAAGGTCCCGAAGCTCGCTGCCGCCGGTATACATGTGGAACGGATCAATAAGAATTTTGGCGTCCGCCACCCCGCTGGCTTGAGCTACGTAAATCGCATCCTTCAAGCAGTTCAGCCGGGCCGCTTTTCCCCAGAATTCAAGATAGGGCTCTATGCCGATCCGGCGGGCCAACTCGGCCAGCTTGGCAAAGGAAGCGGCAAATTCGTCCAGCGTGACGTGGTCAACCTGTCCGAAGGGGGGCGCCGCCGCCGCGAGACAGCCCAGCTCCGCCAGCATCTCCATTTCCTTCTCCGCTTGATCGAAGCCGCGCTGTCTCGCTTCAGGATCACGGTCGGCCCAAGCCCAGAAGGCGATGGCGTTCGCCACCTTCAGTCCATGATCTTCGATATACCGTCTAAGCTCCTGCAGCTCGCCGCCCTCTGCAAGGTAAGCTTCAATGTCCCGTACCCACAGCTCGATGCCCTCATAGCCTGCTTCCGCCGCCACGCGGACCTGCTCTTTGACGCCGAGTCCGTAAGGCAGGAGTGTAGATGTATTCAATGACAATTTAAAAGGAAACAAGCTTGATCTCCTTCTTTCCGTAAGTAGTTAAGGGGTAAATGGCACCCTTCTCTGCTCAGCATGGCTCTGCATGCCCAGCTCGATGACACGGATCGCCATCCGGGCCTGCTCGGGCTTTACACTAAGCTCTGACACACCATGGATAGCCTCAGCCACGTTGCGGTAATAGGCGTCGTAACATCCCGGAATCGTCTTCAGACGCCCCGTAAACTGCAGGCCGTCCCGGCTGGCCACGAGGCTTCCCCACATCTCCTGCGGCTCTTCGCCCCATCCGGGCGATCCCGGCAGCCTGCCGGCCTTCAGCAGATTTTCCTGAGGATCTTCTCCATACTTGACAAACGAACCCTCCGTCCCGTACAACCGGTATCTCGGAGCCGGATCCCGGGCCAGCAGGGTCGATTTTACCGACACCTTCAGCCCATCCGGATACCCCAGCGATACGTCAAAATAGTCCGGGGCCAGCGTCCGCTCCCGCTGCGTCCGCACCTCTGCCTGCACGCTGTCCGGAAGCCCGAACAGCGTCAGCGCCTGGTCGATCAGGTGGACGCCCAGGTCATAGAACGTCCCGGACCCTTCGGCCCCCGCATCCCGCCAGCGGCTCGGATCGGCATTCGGGCTGAACCGGTCCCAGCGGAATTCCGCTTCGGTAATCCGGCCGACCAGACCGCGGCGGACAACCTCCTGCAGCGTCAGGTAATCGCCGTCCCACCGGCGGTTATGGAATACGCTGAGCACCAGCCCTTTACTTTGGGCCAGCGCGATCAGTTCGTCCGCTTCCTCCGTCGTCGCCGTGAACGGCTTTTCCACGACGACATGCTTGCCTGCGAGCAGGGCGTCCTTGACAAACGAGTAGTGCGCCGTGCTCGGCGTCGTAATGACGATCAAGTCGATGCCCGGATCCTCATAGGCTTCCCGGACGTCCTGTACAGCCCGGACGGACGGGTAAACCTGCAGGCACGAATGGCCGCTGCGCTGGACGATCATCGCCAGCTCCAGCTCCGGTACGGCCGTGATGACCGGGCAGTGAAACGTCCTGGCGGCGAATCCGTAACCGACCACCGCTGTCCTCACCTTCTCCTTCATTCGCATCACTCTCCTCTATAGCCAGGCGAATGTTTAACCTTCGCCGGCCCCGATGTTATACAGAATCCGGTTGACCGGATACAGCGATTCCGACTCCTTGACCGGAACCAAATCCCGGTACATCGGATTGTAATACTTTTTGCGGTACTGGCTGGCGGTGAGTCCCTTCACGGCTTTGAACACCCTGCTGAAGTAATTTTCATCCGAGAATCCGACCGCAAAGGCGACCTCCTTGATGCTGTGCTCCTCGTACAGCAGGAGCTGGCAGGCGCGCTCGATCCGCCGTTGAATAATCGCGTCGCGCGGCGTGCGGCCCATATACTGCACAAAAGACCTGGAGAAATGCTCATGCGACCAGCCGATCCGCCTCGCCAGCATTTCCACCGAAATGGCCTCCCCCAAATGCTTGTCGATATAATCGAGCGCCTTGACGATTTGGGGAGGAATCCGGTTGGCCGGCGTCGTCAGCGGCTCGTCGTAGAGGTGGCCGCTGATTTCCGTCAGCAGCGACCATAGAAGCGAGCTCCCGCGGCTCTGCATCCGGTCCGTGTGGGCATGGGCAATATGCATGATTTGCTTCATCATACCGACCGGAAGCTCCTCGTCCAGCGGAATACAGCTCGGCCCGCCGGGCGCAAGGAGCGGAAGAGCCGCCTCCGTCCCGCCATTTTCCGGAAATCCGAAATGAATGAACAGATGGCGCGCCGGCTGCTGCGGGTCGTATTCATAGGCGTGGTATTCGCCCGGCCTGGTCACGATAAAGCTCGGTTCCTGCAGGACGTATGCTTCTCCCTCCACCCTGTAGACGCTGCGCGTCCCATCCGGAAAATACAGCAGCTCGTAATCGTGAATCCGCCGCGGGCCGAGGGAGGTGCCGGGCTTCTTGACGATGTCCCCGACGATATGGATTCTCGGGAGGTGCACAAGATGCGAGGCCGCCCGGCTGGATTGGCTTTCCGTTGTATTCATGGCAGTTCCCTTCCTCATCCCCACGAAGTGGAGTCTTAGCTTCGGTTCCTTTTCAGGCCCATTCGATGTTCGTTCGTAAGAAAATAAATGATTAAATCAGTCCGAGCCCCTGCAAATTGCGGTAGCTGATCGCCAGGCTCTCCAGCGGATCTCGCCGGCTCTGATCCTGTTCGACGACGAGCCAGCCGGTTCCTACCTCCCGCGCCGTTTGAGCGATGGCCTTGAAATCGAGAATCCCCTCCCCGATTTCGGCGAAAAACTGCTCCTCGCCGGCTTCCACGTCTTTGATATGGAGCAGCGGGCACCGGTTCTGAAGCTTGGCGAGGTACGACACCGGATCTTCACCGCCCCGCTTGACCCAATACGTATCCAGCTCCATCTGAACCAAGGAAGGATCGGTTTCGCGGAGCAAAATATCGAGCGCGTATTCGCCGTCGAATTTGGCGAATTCCCAGTCGTGGTTATGGTACAGCAGCTGAACCCCGCGCCGGCGGAACTTCTCGCCCGCTTCGTTCAGCTTGGCGGCCTTGGCCAGCACCTCGTCCCGGGACGCAAAACGCAGCGACAGCGCCACGAATTTACCGCCGTCCACCTCCTCGAGATAATCCGCGATGTCGTCCGGGTTGAAATCAAACGTATCGAATCCGGCGTGGGTTCCGATGACCTTGAGGCCAATCCGGTCCAGCAGCGCCTTCTGCTCTGCCACAGTGATGCCTTCCGGCGGGCGTCCGAGCTCGATGCCCTGATAGCCGATGGCGGCGATTTTCTCCAGCGTGCCTATGTAATCCTTGCTTAATTGTTCGCGAACCGTATATGGCTGTACGGCGACGGGAAATTGGGTCATGATCTATGCATCCTCTCTTGGTTTGAAATGAGATAGATATTCCGTGAGGTGATCGTTACAGATCCAGCATGTTGTATTTCAGGCCGAGCGGCAGCGGAGCCGGACGTTCCACCGTGGATTCCAGGTGAATGTGGCGTTCCTGCTGAGACGCTTCGAAGATGCCGAGCGAGATGTCCAGCACATGGCGCGCCAGTTCGCCGCTTGCCCGGTTCGGACGTCCCGACTGGATCGCATAAGCCATGTCAGCGACGCCCATGCCGCGTCCTTCCTCGGCATACGGATGGGAATGCGGGATCTCTTTCGTCTGCCCGTTCGGGAACTGGATGGATACGGCGCCTCCAAAGAAGTTCGGATCCGGAACGTACAGGATGCCTTCCGTACCGTACACTTCCAGCCGCGGAGAATAGCCGAACGCCTCTTTGGCTGCCTGAAGGGTAGCCACCGCGCCGCTGTGGAAGTCCAGCACCGCCGATACGTTCGTCGGCGCTTCCACCGGCACCGTCTGGCCGAATGCCGGCGATTTCGGATTGGCCACCACGACCTCCTGCTGCAGCTGGCGGGCGGATCCCGTTACCCTCTGTACGGGTCCGAGCAGCGCGATCAGCGCCGTCAAATAGTAAGGCCCCATATCCATGATCGGATCGCCGCCCAGCTTCAGGAAGTTGCGGAAGTTCGGATGCATGCCGCCCGCGGCGTTCCCCATGATAATCGTAGCGCTTGCACCGTAAGGCGTGCCGATCCATCCGTCATTGATCAGCTTAACGCAGGTCTGGATGCCGGCGCCGAGGAAGGTGTCCGGCGCGCAGCCGACAAGCAGGTTTTTGGAATCGGCCAGAGCCAGAACCTCATCGGCATCCTCGCGGTTGAGGGCAAACGGCTTCTCCGTGTACACATGCTTACCGGCCTCAAGTGCCCGCAGGTTCAGCGGGGCATGCGCGGCGGGCGCCGTCAAATTGAGAACGATTTCAATTTCCGGATCGGCCAGCAGCTCCTCCACGGTGTACACGTTCGGAACGCCGAACTCGTCCGCTTTTTTCTGCGCGAGCTCCGGAACCATATCCGCTACGGCTTTGACCTCGACGATATGGTCGAGCATGCCGGTCAAATTTTTCAGATATACGGTGCTGATCATGCCGGTACCGATGACGCCAACCTTGACTTTACGCACGAATACATCAACCTCTCTTCGTTTGGTAGTGATCTTGTGCCCTCATTATCACGCATCGCCCGGTCGAACTCAATGGACTGCAGCGCAAATAAACTGGATTTATTTGATATTATCCATCCCTGTCCGCAGCCAGCCGGTTTGTGTTCAGGAGTAAAAAACCTCCCGGCACCCGGGACATACCCGAAGAGCAAAGAGGCATTCTAAAGCGGTTTTATGATCAATCCCTTAGGGCGTTACTCCACCCTCGGCTTTGCCGGGTCGCAATCAGGACGGGGCACCTCGCCGAATTGGGACAGCTTCTGCAAATAATAGCATTCTTCCCGGAACATATGGTCCGGCACCAGTCTGTTCAGCCTGCTCAGCAGCTCGGCGCTGATGTCCAGCTCCTCGATCTCCAGCAGAAAGTTCATAAACGCCGACATTTCCAGATCTACGTCGCTGTGGAACTTTTTCACCGCCGGATAGGTCGTCCGCAGCGTACGCAAGTATCCGACAAGCTCAAGCGCCTTCAAATAAAATTCGTTGAAATGCTGCTCAAATTCCTTGCTCCTCTGGATCAGCCTCCGCTCCACCCCGTCGAGATCCGAAGCGATTGATGCCGAGTGAAAAGCCGCGTCAGGCAGCCACAGCAGATCGTGATGCAGCGGGTGATAGCGGGGAACCGGGTTTCCCTTCAACAGCTCAGCGAGAATGCGCTCATATTCCTCCAGCTCGTTCACCATATGATTGATAAACGTTGGCGACAACCCGATGACCACTTTGCGCTGCAGCACCCGGTCGAGAAGATCCAGCTTAAACGCCCGCAGTTCATGTACCGCCTGATTCGCCTGTTCGTTCAGCTCCTTCAGCGGCTGTCCCTCAGGAAACGAGCGCGCCTGTCCCAGCAGCCGGTCGAACCATTGGACGAACGAAGCCGCCGTCTGTACGTCCTTGACTTCCTTCGAAGCCAGAGCATTGTAGATAAAACGGGCATGATCCCCCAAAATCTGCAGCCAAAACCTGTGCTCAAAGAGCGCCTCTTCATTCATTGCAGGCGTATCCCTCCCATCGATAACCATCCGTCACTGGACAATATATGAGATGGAGCACCCAACTTATGCGTTACAAAAAGCCACCCCCGCCGCATAAAGCGGCAAGCGTGGCTGCAAAAAAAATCATACCTTGGGACTGCGTCCAGGCACTTCATCCATATTTTCCAAATTACGGATCAATCGGAAATCGCCTGATGCAGCGCTTCGATATACTCCAGCGCCAGCTTGGACAGCGCCGCATTCTGATGGCAGATCCAGCCGACATTGATCGTCTCGTCGCAGTCGAGCGGCACAGGAATAATCTCGTTCCCGTTCAGGTCGGCGCTGAGAACACCGGTTGAGATTGTATAACCGTTCAGTCCGATCAGCAGGTTGAACAGCGTGGCACGGTCGTTGACCCGGATGCTTTTCGGATGCGTCAGTGTGCTCAGAATTTCCTCGGAGAAGTGAAAGGAGTTGTACTCCCCCTGCTCAAACGACAGGTAGGGATAATCCTGCAGCTGGTCGATCGTCACGATGGACTGCTTGGCGAGCGGGTTATGGATGCTGATAAAAATATGAGGCCGGGCCGTAAACAGGCTCGTGAATTTCAAATTGGCGTCTTTCAGCAGCCGGTTGATGACCTTGCTGTTGAATTCATTGAGGTACAGAATGCCGATTTCGCTCCGCTGGCTTTTGACATCCTGGATGATTTCATGGGTCTTCGTTTCCCTCAGCGCCAGTTCGTATTCGTCCTGCCCATACTCATTGACCAAATGCACGAACGCATTGACGGCAAACGCATAGTGCTGGGTCGATACGGAAAAATGCTGCGGCGACGGCTTGGCGTTCATATAGCGGCTCTCCAGCAGCTCCGCCTGCTCGGTCACCTGCCGGGCATAGCCGAGAAATTCGGCGCCTTCCTTGGACAGGGTAATCCCTTTGTTCGTCCGTTCAAAAATCGTAATGTTCAGCTCTTCCTCCAGATCCTTGATCGCATTCGACAGGCTTGGCTGCGAAATAAACAGCCGTTTGGCCGCTTCATTCATGGACCCGCGGTTGGCGACTTCGATGACGTATTTTAACTGTTGTAAGGTCAATGCTACAGCCCTCTCTTTGAAACAACGATATGATCTTCATTTATTTCAAAGTATACCCGGGCACCGGTCCCCTCCACAACTGTTCGGGCATAAATTCCCGATTACTGCCGCCGTGTGCTTCGCAGTGCGGTGTACAGCGACAGCAGGATAAGCACGAGGGCCATCACCGGATGCATGGCGCCCAGCGCAGGCACATGCGCCGTCATGTACTGCAAGTCGATCAGAACAAACATGGCCAAACTGAGCCACGCGCTGCCTTTAAAGCATTTTCCCGTAATGGCAAAAATGATCATCAGAAGCGGGGCAAACCCAAAGAAATGAACAAAGTTTTCGTGGAGCCGCCAGTTCACCGGATTCTGGAACACAGCCGACCCTGCGATGTACACCTGAACCGTGATGCAGGCGACCAATATACAGGACAGTCCGATAAAGATGCCTCGGGAAATCCGTCTGCCCCCTGAAATTTTATCTTTAGATGGATTAAGATCGATGCTTGTCATGTGGTTTTCCTCCCTTATAATCGGACGTCAACGCGGCGATCCCCGCAAACAACGCAGCCATGATCAGCGGAAGATAAGGTGTCCCGGCCGGCCGGTCATGGATCAGATAACCGAGAGCGGCAATAATGGTTGACAGAAAGATGCCGCAGGCAGCGCCGCCGACGGCAGCCAGCAGTACTTTGATCACATGGTGCTGCTTCAGCATCATCACCCCTCCCCCGTTGAACTGCATTCCATTGCATGGACCGCAATGAAGGCAATGGATTGCGATAGTTTGCGGCGCACCCCGTGTTTTGCCGCCTGGAGTTTATTGTAGCAGCGACTTGTTGTGAACCTGTGAAGTTCTCTTGCTGTTGCGATGAAAATGCATCCGATTTTTCGCGGCTTTTTCCCTGGTCCATGCGGGGTTGTCCGGGGTTTTCCTTCAGGAATGTTGCGAACTTGTTGCGGTTCCTTACGGCTTTGGTGAATTGTCCCCGCATCCGCGGGAACCGGTATATAATGAGGGGGATAAAAGCCGGAAAGGCTGCAACGGCCCGAGGCTCTCGAGAAAAAGGAGAATGAACACATGACGCATACTCTGCTGCTTGTCGATGATGAAAAGGAAGTGCTGGCCTTTATGGAGCCGTTTCTCCAGCAGGAGGGATACGAGACGATCACGGCTTTATCCGGGCGGGAAGCGCTCCGGATCGCCGGCGAACGGAAGCCGTCCCTGGTCGTCCTCGACTGGATGATGCCGGGAATGAGCGGCATTGACGTGTGCCGGGAGCTGCGGAAGCTGCCGAAGCTGGGAATCATCATGCTGACCGCCAGAGTGGAGGAAACGGATAAAATCATCGGGCTGGAGGTCGGCGCCGACGATTATTTGACGAAGCCCTTCTCCCTCCGGGAGCTGGTCGCGCGAATACGCTCGGTTCTCCGAAGAATCCATGGGGACGAGACTCCGGACGACCGGATCGTGCGGGGAGATTTAACGATATCCGAGGCGCAGTGCCGGGTGTGGAAACGCGGGGAGGAAGTTCTGCTGACACCGACCGAATTCAAAATGCTCGCCACCCTGGCTTCGCGGCCGGGCATTGTATACAGCCGCCTGCAGCTGCTGGCTGCGGTCGATGACGACCTGCTGAACGACGAGCGGACCGCGGACGCCCATATCAGCCGGATCCGCAAAAAGATCGAGGACGATCCGTCCAACCCGGTGTTTATTAACACCGTGTACGGATTCGGATACCGGTTCGGTGACCGCCGTGAACGTTAGCCGGAAACTGTTTTGGGCCATGGCCGCCTTTATCGTGGTCATGAGCCTGACGTTTATGCTGATCACAAATGCAGTCGTGCGCGGGCTGCTGGGCGAGCTGACACCGTCCTCCGACCAAGAGCAAATCAGTGCCCTGTCGCGTACGCTCACCGAATATTATGATCGGCACGGCGGTTCCTGGAACGGTGTTGAGAAGCTGGCTCCCGGCGACTTACTGGAAGAAGTTCAAGACAGCGGCCTGATCTTGTACGACGTCCACGACAGGAAGCTGGCCATCTTCGGCAGCGTGGCCGAGCCCATGATCAGGGGGCTCGGGGTAGAATACCGCATCGAGACGAATGGACGGGACGTCGGGTCTTTTCGATACTACGACCCGGAGATCAGCGTGATCTCCAAGGTGAAGCTTGGCATTTCACACGGCGTCGGCTTTCTGCTGATCGTCAGCGCCGTGGTGTTCATTGTTGATGCCCTGCTGGCTGCCTATTGGATCTCCCGCCGTCTTACTTCCCCGCTTCGCCGGCTGGTTTCTGCGATTGAGCAGATTAAGGAAGGCCGGCATGGGGTGCAGGTTCCGGTCACGACTAAAGATGAGTACGGCGAGGTCGCTTCCGCCTTCAACCGGATGTCCCTGCAGCTGGGCCGGGCCGAGGATGCGAGGCGCAATCTCGTGGCCGACGTCGCGCATGAGCTGCGAACTCCCCTCTCCATCATGAGGGGAAAGATGGATATGCTGCAGCAGCAAGGCGAAGCGATCGAACCCGAGCAGCTGCTTCCGCTGCAGGATGAACTGATCCGGCTCACCCGGCTCGTGGACGATCTGCATCAGCTCTCACTGGCCGAGGCAGGCAAGCTGTCGTTTGAGTTCAGCCGGACGGACGGACGTGCCCTGCTGGAGCAGACGCTCGAGCGGCTTCTGCCCCGCGCACAGGATGCCGGCATTGCCATGACGCTGGTGAGCCAAGCCGGCTCCACGATGATCCCGGTCGACTCCGGCCGGATAACCCAGGTCTTTCTCAACCTGCTGACCAATGCCGTTCGGCATACGCCGCATGGCGGTTCGATCCAAGTGATCCTGTCTGAGGTCCAGGATGCACAAGGACGGCCATGGCTGGAGATCGCGGTGAAGGACACCGGCACCGGCATCGCCCCCGAGCATCTCCCGAACCTCTTCGACCGCTTCTACCGGGCCGATGCTTCCCGCTCCCGGCACAGCGGCGGAATGGGGCTTGGGCTCGCCATCGCCAAGGAGTTCGTCGCGGCGCATCAAGGCACCATCAAAGCTGAGAGCTCACCAGGCGAGGGGACCACGTTCCGGGTCCGGCTGCCATACAGCCGGGAGGAGCAGGCCTGAACGCAGCTGACTGCTCTCTGTCTTGCATCAAATCGAAACACCCCCCGACATTGTCGGGGGGTGTTTGTGCTTACGGATAAAGGGCAGGCATCAGCTTGATCTGTCTCCAAACCCCCGCTCCGCTTTCCTATTCATACAGCCAGCTTAAATCTTTCGTGAACTGCTTCAGCCGTTCCGGCTGCAGCGAATAATAATGCCGTTTTCCCTCCCTGCATTCCTTGATATACCCCTCATCCTTAAGCTCCTTCAAATGGTAGGACAGCTTGGACGGCGATACGTCTCCCAGCTTAAGCTGCAGGTCCGCGGGGCATACGGCCGCAGGCTCAAAAGTACAGACAGGAGACTGGTAATCCAGCTGCCTGCCCATTTTAATCATCGTCAAAATTTTCATCCGGATCGGATCGCTGAGTGCTTTGGCCGCTTTGGCCATCTCGGTTTCGTAATGGGATCTCATAGATCATATTATACACCCTCTGTATTGACATTTCAATTTTTGTTGAAATATAATCATTTCAAAACATTTTGAAATGAGGTGCTTTTCGCGTGTCATCACGAGACCCGTTGTCAGCAAGTCCAAGGGGCGAGGTCATTACCGCTGCCCATTCTGCCGCCACACCGGCGATGTCAAAGAAAGCCTTGGGCTGGAGCCTGGCCATCCTCGCTTTCGCCCAGCTGATCTACTCCCTTGATATTAATATCGTGTTTGTTGCGCTCCCCGAAGTGGGCCGTGCACTGGGCTTTTCGGAACAATCCCTTCAGTGGGTCGTCAGCGCCTATACGATTTTCTGCGGCGGCTTCCTCCTTCTTGGCGGACGTGCCGCAGACCAGCTCGGGCAAAAGAGGATGTTCATCTCCGCGCTGCTCCTGTTCGCGCTGGCCTCCTTGCTTGGAGGGCTGGCATGGAGTCCGCTGGTCATCATCCTGGCCAGAGCGCTGCAAGGTATCGGAGCCGCTTTTCTTTTTCCGGCGACCCTATCCCTTATCAACCGGCTGTATGAAGAAGGACCTAAGCGCAACCGGGCCCTCGCAGTCTGGGGCGGAGCGGGAGCCAGCGGATTGACCTTGGGCTCTCTCCTCGGCGGCGTGCTGACGAACGCCATTGGATGGGAAGCCGTCTTCTTCGTCAACGTATTGTTTGCCGGCGGTGCAGCTCTGGCCGCACTCGCTGCCATTCCGCGGGACTCCGTCCAATCCGGAAGGAGCAGCTTTGATCTGCCTGGGGCACTAAGCTTTACTGGCGCTGCAACTTTACTCGTGTATTGCCTCGTTCAGGGGCCTGAGGCAGGATGGGGCTCCCCCGGTATTCTGATATGCGCCCTTCTGTCCCTGTTGTTATTTCTCACTTTTGCCTGGATCGAAAACCGCACCTCCAATCCGCTGATGCCGCCGCGTCTTCTCCGGAGACGGAGCCTGGTCACGGGCATGATCATAACCTTTCTTTACATGGGTACCTTTGGAGCCATCCCCTACTTTCTCACGGTACTGTTCCAGAACGTGCATCAATTCAATGCCCTGCAAACCGGCCTTGCCTTTATCGTGCCATCGCTTTCTATTGCCCTTGGAACCCAATGGGGCGAAAAGCTTGCCACTCGCTACGGCATGCGCAGCACGATTCTGACCGGCAGCATGATCGGCATCGTTGGCACCGCCCTCATCCCGCTGGGGGCGTATGCCGACTCCGGCTATCTGCTTATCGTGCCCGGATTGATCATTTCCGGCCTAGGCCAGGGCGTCGTATGGACCGGCATGTGGATCGCCGCTTCCGCGGGTGTGGCTCCATCGGAGCAGGGCGTGGCCTCGGGTATGGCCTCGACGACGCTGAATATCGGCAACGCCATCGGCATGGCCTTCCTGATCTTCATCGCCAATTCCGGTATCGCCGGTCAAAGCGGCGGCTCGCTTCTGGTCGCCCAGGCAGCAGGCGTCCGCACGGCCATGTATCTGGCTGCCGCCGGGATGATCATCGGGGGAGTCGCAGCCTTGTTCCTTCCACGAAAAAAATAAGGAAGTTTTTATCGATCCGCCGTGCTGCTTACACGAATAATGATCTTCCCCCTGGCTCGCCGGCTTTCGCTGAGCCCATGAGCCAGGGCGGTCTCTTTTAAAGGAAACATCCGGTCGATGACCGCTCGAAGCTGCCCTTCCTCCACTAAGCGGGATATCCGTTCCAAATCCGCTGTCGTGACCGGCAGCATCGCAACTTCGTGAACGTCAATCTGCCCGGCGGCCGCCTGATCGGTGTCATAATTCCCCCACGTGACCGGAACCAGCGATCCCCCAGGCGTAATCACCTCCAAAAGCCGGTTTCCTTCGGTCCCACCGACCGTATCGACCGCAAGCTGGACCGGATCAACAGCCTGCGTCCATGATCCGGAAGAATAATCGGCAAATTGATCAGCCCCAAGCTCACGCAAAAATGCTTCATTCCTGCCGGAGGCTACGCCGGTCACCTCGGCTCCCTTCCATTTGGCGAGCTGCACGGCGAAGTGGCCGACGCCGCCGGATGCACCGTTGATCAGCACCCTTTGGCCGGCCTTCAGGCCACCTTGAACAAACAGCGCGTTCCAGGCCGTACAGGCCGACTGCGGAAGGGCGGCCGCCGCTTCATGGCTGATGCTGCGGGGCTTTCGTGCAAGCTGCGCTGCAGGCAGAGCCGCATATTCCGCACACGCGCCGCTGTTCGCCGTCATGCCAAAAACCTCGTCACCGACCCGCAGAGACGTGACGCCCGCTCCGACCTCTTCGACGGTGCCGGAAATATCCCACCCGGGAATATACGGCAGCGGAAAACGGTCTCCCGCCATCCCCGAGCGGATCTGCCAATCTCCCGGATTGATCGATGCCGCATGCACGCGGACCAACACTTCGCGCTCGTTGACTAACGGAACCGGAACAACTTCATACTGCAGCACTTCCGGCCCTCCGTGCCGGTGATACCGGATCGCTTTCATGGTTTCTTTTCGCTGATAACCAGGCATGTTCACCTTACCTCCATGGATTGATTCTTTTCCTGCCACCCCCTACAATAGGGAAAACACGTGCCGGAGAAAATCGTCAATCGTCCGCGTTTGATCGTTATCCGACATCTGAGCCTCATTGTTGAATATTACATAGGTATAAAGGAGGCGGCACATGCATGGAAAACAGAGGCGTTCCGCAAGACCGGCGAAGCAGGCGCTCGGAGAATCTGCTGAAGCAGTCGTTCGCTGAGCTGATGAAAGAAAAGGGCTTTACCGCCATGACGGTTGGAAATATTGCCGAACGTGCGGATGTCAATAGGGGCACCTTTTATTCGCATTATCCGGACAAATACGCCCTGCTGGAACAATCGATCCGTGATAAGCTCCATACCCGCCTGCAGCAGCATCTGCCCCCGGATGCCGAATGGAACAGCGATCATCTTCAGATGCTGGCCGTGAACCTCCTTGAGCATTTCCGGTCCCTTCACGGTCGCTGCAGTCCGGTGGAAACGATCAATCCTGTCTTTGAACGAACGATGCAGCAGGAAATCAAATCACTGCTCACGGCCTGGCTGCAGCGGCTCAAACCGGAGGATTTCGGCTGGAACGTTCCATTGGATACCGTAGCCCTTGCGGCCAGTTGGACCCTTTACGGCGCCGCCCTCGAATGGAGCAGAGGAACAGCTGCGTGCCCAGCAGAAGAAACGGCCAGTTATATTGTCCAGTTGATCCTTCGAGGAACGGCTTAGCGGTTGCCCACATTAAAAATAAATAAATACAGCATCATTCCAAAAAATCACTGACCGAGACTGTCAGTGATTTTTGTGTATACTGCTAATAAACCGAACAAAACTTCAAAAAAATGGAGGAATGCATGATGTTTACAAGCATTAAAGATTTTGCAGCGGAATGGACCAACGAAGCGGAAATGACCCAGAAGATCATGAACGCATTGACCGATGAATCGCTCGGGCAGGCCATAACGGACAAGCACCGGACCCTGGGCGGGCTTGCATGGCATCTCGTGGAATCCGTTCATTATATGACATCGCTCGGGCTGGCGTTTGATGCACCCGATAACAGTGACGCAGTAAAAAAATCGGCCGCTGCGCTTGCCGGCCAGTACGAGCGGGTCAGCCGGGCCATTCTCCAAGCGGTCGAGACGCAGTGGACGGACGCCAAGCTTCTGGAGACGCAAACCATCGCCGGCCAGGAGTGGAACAACGGAGGTTCGCTGCGCTTTACCCTCATGCACCAAGCCCATCACCGCGGACAGATGACCGTCCTGATGCGGCAGGCCGGATTGAAACTGCCGGATTTGTACGGTCCGACTTACGATTCATGGGTGGAACAAGGAATGGAACCGCTCGCCTAGACGCGTTACAATGGAGCTGATACCCGGGATCGTATCCCGGGTAACTCTCTTTTACGAAAGGATTTCTCCGATGTCCAAAGCTGATAACATGCTCTCGATCCTCTGGATGCTCCGGTCCGGCAAAAAAATGACGGCACAGCAGCTTGCCGACGAGCTGGAGATCCATGTCCGCACCGTGTACCGGTGCATTGATTCGCTCTGCGCAAGCGGCGTCCCGATCATTGCTGATTCCGGCCCAAACGGCGGATTCCAAATCCTTGGGACCTTTGCCGACTCGCCGCTCATGTTCGATGCGGAGGAGCAGAAAGCCCTCGTCCATGCTTCGGTGTTTGCCCAGGAGGCTGGGTATCCTCACACCGATGCCCTGGGCAGGGCCGTGGACAAACTGAAACGGTATACAAACGAGAAGCAGCTCACGCAAATTGAACGCCACAGCAGCGGGCTGTCCGTCCTTCAACCGCCCATCGATTCGGAGCAAAAAGGGCGGCTGCAATGCCTTGAGGAAGCCACTGGACAAAGGCAGACCCTCCGGATGGTGTACGGCGGCTCCAATGGAGATTCCGGAACCGGGTCGGTACGGGAGTTCGATCCTTACAGCATCATCCATTGGAAAGGGCAATGGTACACCACCGGATACTGCCATCTCCGCAAGGATTTGCGCAACTTCCGCGTTGACCGGATTGTGAGCCTGGACGTGACGGATCGGCGTTTTGAGCGCCCCGAGAACTTTTCGGCCAAGGACGTTCTGCTGGAACAGCTGCTGCCTGACCCGGCTGGCGACCCTTCCCTGGTCACGGTCCGGATTCAGGCTCACGATCATGTCCTGAATGAACTGAAGCAGCACTGGCTGCTCGGACATGCACTGATTGAGCGAAGCCCAGGGGAGGCGGTATACCGGCTTGATTCCACCTCCCTGCATTCATACGTCCCCTACTTTCTTCTTCCCTACGGAAAAGCGCTGACCATCGCCGAGCCGGAATCCCTGGTGCTGCGCATGGCCGAAGTCAGCCGGGGAATCGCGGAACACTACGGATCGATGCTGTCAGGATTGCCTTCAGAGTAACCTCACCATCCTCCTGCATAATTTGATGCCGTAATTGGAATAATTAGGTTCATTCGAAGGCAAAAAGTGTCATGCAAAGGATGATCGACCCGTGGAACCCAGCAAAGGTGCAACGATGCTTCAGGCGCTCCAGCATACGTCCTCTGAATTTCTTCTTTCCCGGCTCCAGGAGGCTTTTCAGCATGCGGCCGACTTCCAGGCCGTCTGCATCGGTGAATCGGACGCCGGCAAGCTGTATTTGCTGTACCTGACGACGCTTGTCGGCTCCGATCATTTCATATTCAATATGAACCGGCAGCCGCAGGATGGTGTCCTGACCACACTGCACAGTTATTACGGCACCAGCTATTCGGCTGGTGATTTTTCCGCTTGCGAAAAAGCGGTATGCGCCGGCAAAACCGTGCTGTGCACTGCGGAGTCTGCCAACGGCCTGATTCTGGCAACGGAAAATCCGCAGCAGCGGGGACTGCAACAGCCGCAGACGGAGAACGTGATTCAGGGCCCGATGTACGGTTTTATCGAAAACTATTCAACCAATATCGCCCTCATACGCCAGCGGATGCAAACCTCCCGTTTGAAAATTTGGGAGGCCCGCGTCGGAGATCTGACCAATACGAAGGTGGGCGTGGTTTACCTGGAAGGGGTGACCGATCCAGGTCTCGTCCAATACACCTGCGGTCAAATCAGCGCCATCCAAGCGGACGGAATCCAAGATTCCGGCGAATTGCTGCGGTTCATGGACCCCGGATCTTCCCGCCTCTTCCCTGCCGCCGTCACGACGGAACGCCCGGACCGGGTAACGGCCTCCCTGTTAAACGGGAAGATTGTCGTCTTGATGGATGGAACGCCGTTTTCGATCATCGCCCCGGGGTCCTTCTTTGATTTCTGGGAATCCCCCGAAGATCAATACCTGACGCCGCTGATCGCATTATTTTTAAGGTGGCTGCGGTTCATCGCACTCATGATCAACCTGTTTCTGCCCGCCCTCTATGTGGCCATCACGTCGGTGAACATTGACCTCAACCGTCTGGAGATCAGTCTGGCCGCCGCCGGCAGCAGGGAAGGGGTCCCTTATCCCGTGTGGCTCGAGTCCCTCATCATGCTGTTTCTTCTGGACTGCATCGTTGAGGCCGGCATACGCCTGCCAAGGTCGATCAGCTCCACCGTTACGATGGTTGGCGGGGTGGTGCTGGGACAGGCGATCATTCAAGCGAATATTGTGAGCAATTTGCTGGTCATCATCGTCGCAACGACGGCGCTGACCAATTTTATCGTCGTGGATTATCAGATGGGCCTGGTTCAGCGGATTTTGAAATATTTCACGCTCGCCGGGGCCAGCGTCATCGGAATTCTCGGCATATTCATCTGCTTTGCCATTCTCGTCATCTGCCTCTCCCGCATCCAATCGTTCGGCGTTTCCTATTTGACTCCGATCGGTCCCGGTGCCCGGATCCGGTCCATGAGTCTTGGGCTGATCGGCGGCTCCCGCAAATTTTCACTCAGCTACTGGATTACCTTCGGAAGAGGGTCGAGACAATGAATCCATCGAACGAGGAACTGAAGATCTCCATGCCCCAATACTTCGTCCTGCAGATGATGGTATTCGGGGCGATCTCCTTTCATGTGTACCCTTGGCTCGTCCTGCAATCCACCACCCAGAGCTACTGGATCCCGATCCTGGTCTGGATGCTGCTCGGACTGCTGGGAGCCTGGCTGTTCAGCCGGGTGCTGTCGCTGCATCAAGGAAAAGACGCCTATACGATTACAAAGCGCGTGCTTGGGTGGCCGGGGGTCATTCTTTTTATCGTCCCGCTGCTCTGGTTTATGTGGAGCGCCATGGTGATCATCGTCCGGGCTCACAGCGAGATCATCTCGATGACGATCCTTCACAGCACGCCGCAGTGGTTTTTGGACGGGATGATCTTTATTGGCGTCTTTCTGGCTTTCGGGGGAATCGGTTCGATTATCCGTGCTTCCGTCCTGTTTCTGCTCGTCAGCTTTCCGCTGTCCGTCGGGCTCGTATTGCTGGGTTTCGGCGATCTCGATTTTAATCTGGGCAAACCATGGCTCTATACCAACGGGGATTTTCTGACCAGCCCGAAGTTTTACACGACTTCCTTCATCTGGGCCGGCTATCTTTACTTTGCGGCTTGCGGCAGATACGCCAAACAGCCGAAGAAGCTGTGGCGGCCTTATACCGTGGCTGCGCTCTGTTTTCTGCCTTTACTGGCCGCCGCCGTCTATCAGCCGGCGCTGACGTTTAGTCCGGAGATGTCAAGAATTTTGACGCTTCCTTATATCAGCAAAATGGACTCGGTAAGCTATTACTGGCTGGTGATCGAAAATTTAACCGCCGTATTTATCGTTAGCTCCATCCTCTATTTGTTTTTATTGCTTGCCCTGATCCTGAACTGCATCGTAACGGCAATCAGGGCGGTATTTCCCAGCTGGAACGAAAAGCTGCTATATGTGCTGGCAGGAGTCACGGCATACGCCGCCATCCGGCTTATTCCTTCATGGGAATGGATCGAAAGAGCCGTGGAGTGGGATACGGTTCTGCGCCTTTACTTAATGTATGGCTTTCCTATGGCTGTGCTGGTCAAGTCCTTCATTTCCAACAAAATGAGGGCCCGCCAATGAGCAGACGCGCAGCCCGATGCCTGGCCATCTTATGCCTGCTTCTCTTCCTCCCCGGCTGCTGGGATGTCAAAGATGTCGACAACCGGCTCCTCGAGACCGCGATCGGTATCGAGCCGGCCGGCGGTGACCGGGTGCGGGTCTGGATGAGGTTCCCACTCCCGCAGTCGCAGAACGGAGCCCATAAGGATTTTTTCGTCACCAAGCAGGAAGGCAGCACCGTGATTGAAGCCATAGACCAGCTCCGGTTAAGGCTGCCCAAAAGTCTGGATATGTCGCAGAACCAGTCAATCTTTCTGGATCAGGCACTGGCGAAAAAAGGATTCATGCCCTATTTGGAATTCACAATCAGGGACCGCACCGTTCCTCTGGATTCGTTAATTGCGATTACGACAGGCGGCATGAAGTCAATATTTGAACGTCCCAACCCGACGGGCGAGCTCTCGGGCATCTACACGAAGCTGTTCTTTGAACGCTACGGCGGCGGAACCTCGCAAAAAAACGTCGTGTCGCTATGGGAAATTTTCAGGGGGTACTATGATCCGCTTGAGGAATGCCTCGTGCCTGTATTGGTGACGGATTCTGAAACGATATTCCGGGTCGCGGGCAATGCATTCTTTAAAAATGACGCCATGGTCGGCATGATCTCTCCGGAGGAAACCCTGATTTACGAAATCGTTACGGGCAAGATGTCCCCCTTCGAAATCGAAACCGCGGATAAAATGAACCTTAAAATTCTGAATTCCAGTGCCGATATCGACACGGATATGAGAAGCGGCAAGCCCGTCATCCGCATTCATGCCAAGCTCTCGATGACCCTCATGGATTCCGCGCGCGGGATCGACATCAAGGCAAAGCATCTGGAAGCTTCCATTAACCGCCTGATTGAGCAGCGGGCAGCCGCTGTATTCCGGATGACGCAGGCGCAGGAATCCGACATTTTTGGACTTGGCAACCGCTTCAGAGGAAAAGTTCCACCCAGCCAATACGACCGGTGGCCCAAGCTGTACTCGACAGCAAAACTGGAGTTCAAGCTGGATTCCGAGCTGAAAAACACGGGCCTTCAGCTGAGACGCAGGCCGTTCATTAATCCGTCCAAGGAAAAGTAAGAACCGAAAACAGGGGCTGCTCCACAATAGAAGCAGCCCCTGTTTCATCATTACCGATCATCCCTGCTCTTCTATGCTTCAATTCCCGTATAACGAAAATGGGAAAAGTCCGCATAGCTTCCCCCAAAGGACTGCATATCATGGACGGCGATACCGACAAAGTTGCCGGTGAAGCCGCCGCAGAGGAAGCGGATGTCCTGCTCTTCAAACAACGGGACCCAATCCTGCCCCGGGCTGAACCGGCCATAGAACCGTCCGCGGATGCCACGGACTTCCACGGCCAATTGAACAGCTTCCCCGGCATTCACCGGAATCATGTCCGGAAAAACGGTGAACGCATCGTCCGCGCATCGCATGAGCCGGATCACCTTGCTCTGCTCTTCGTCCTGCGTCACATAAGCATACAAATAATTTTCATCGTTCAAATAAAGCATCAGCCCGGCCATCTGCAAATAGCTTGCTGGCTCGAACTCCAGCGACGTCTCGGCCCGGAAATGGATATCCGCCTGCCGGAGGGCCACAATGTGGTGATGAAACAGGCTTTGCGGCGATTCCCCGGAATGCAGGCGGAGATACCCCGGGCGCTCCGACAGCGAGCACCAGGATGGATCCGCCGGTATGCGGAGCGTATTCCAGGCTTTGGCAAGTTCCGGTCCGTCAAAGGTATCCTCAAACAAGCTCCGTTCAGCGGCCGTCTTGGCCTCTGCCGGCGTGATCCCTTTCGGACACGGGACCTCCATCTGCGGGGAATTCCCCCCGGCGGTCAGGCGAAGCCATCCTTCCTCGTCCCAGTACACCTGCTGCAGCGCTGTTTCCCGGCCAAGGAGCGCGTACTGGCCTTCAACCGGACGCGTGCACAAATGGGCCATGTACCATTCCCCTTGCGGCGTCTGGATCAGGCTGCCGTGGCCGGCACACTGCAGCGGGAGCTCCGGGTTATCCCGGGAGGTCAGCATCGGATTGCGGGGGTCCACTTCGTAAGGGCCCATCAAGCTGCGGGAACGGGCTACCGTCACGGCATGGCCGCTCCCGGTGCCGCCTTCGGCCGTAATCAAGTAGTAATAGCCTTGATGCTTATAAATATGCGGCGCTTCGGTCTTCTTCAGATCCGTCCCGTCAAACAGCTTGAACGGTTTACCAACTAGCTTCTGCTGCTGCGGATCATACTGCTGAATAACGATGCCGCTCGATTTATTCCCTTCCGGAATGCGGTAATCCCAGATTTCGTTCAGCAGCCATTTCCGTCCGTCTTCGTCATGATACAGGCTCGGATCGAATCCGCTGCTGTTCAAATAGACCGGCTCGGACCAAGGCCCGTGAATCGAAGGCGCCGTAATCAAATAATTGTGAACGTCTTTAAATGGGCGCTTGGTGCTTTTCACATCGGTATAAATGAGGTAAAACAACCCGTCATGGTAGCTGAGCTGAGGCGCCCAGATGCTGCAATTCTTCGGGTTTCCCCGCAGGTCGACCTGATCGGTCAGCACGTCGGTGCAGTGCTCCCATACCGCCAAATCCTTGGAAGCATATACCCTTACGCCAGGGAGCCACTCGAAGGAAGACACCGCGATATAATAAGTGTCCTTTGCCCGCACGATGCACGGATCCGGATTAAAGCCCGGCAGCACCGGGTTTCGAATGGTTGCCGTTTGGGTGGATATAGTCATGCTCTTCCCTCTCCTTTTCGTTTCCAAAAGTCCGTTCCGGCAAAAACTTGCTCCTTCCGCGGAGCCCCTTCCAGCGTCTTCTGATAGACCGCCCACCCGGCCCGCTGTCCTTCCGGAGCCGGCGCGGCCGGATCAAAGCGGGTGCCGAATTCCCGGTATTTGACCGTCAGCCGCCGCCCCGGATCGTTCCAGTCGTCCCAGCCCAGCGGTTCGATATGTCCGCCCATCCGGCAGTCGACGTAGTCAGTGCGTGCATATTCGCGCCACGGCCTTCCCAGATACACGCCCGATACGCCTGGCTCTGCCGTCAAATAACAGAGGTTAAAGACATACCCGTATTCCTGCCCCGCGGGAGTAGAAGCCGCGGCGATATAACCGGCATGCCCGCTCGAATGGCGCAGGCTGCGAATCTCGCAGCGGTCAAAGAAGGCGGCCGCGCCGCCGAATATAAAATCCACCGTCCCTTCGATCCGGCAGTATTCGTACACCTGGCGGTACTCTCGGTGATGCTCCCGGAGCGGGATTCCTCCAAACACGCCGCCATGCTTGGGCGCAGGCGGAAGCGGTCCGGTAAACAGCGTGTCCTGGTGCCCTTTAAAGGTGCAGTAGCGAAAAACCGTTTCGTCGCAATGCGCATAGACCGCCACGGCCTGGCCGATGTCCTCGCCCTGCCCGGCCGAATTGGTCACGACCAAATTCTCGATCAGCAGCCGCCGGCCGCCAAGGAACAGCGTCGGCGTTGCAAAGGTGCCAATCTCATTTCCGTTCTCGTCCAGTTCCTTGGCATACCGGCCCTTCGTGATTTCCACATATCCGATGCCGATCACGGCCAGATCGGACCGATATATCCGTACCGCTTCCTCATAGACACCCGACAGGATGTACAGGGTTTCGGGCCGCTGCGGATCTTGCTTCTCCAACGCATCCACCGCTTCCTGAATCGTCGGATAATCGCAGTGGTCCAGCTTTCCTACAATCATGACCTTCCCCCCTTTCGTTTCGGGCTGCGGCCATCGCTTACAAGTGTTCCGCCAAAAATCCCTGCCAGCGGGCCCGCATTTCAGCCGTCTCCATATGGCCGCCGCCGGTCATGACCGTCTGCCAATGCTCCTCCTGTCCGGCGGCCCGGTATACCTCCCGCAGGCCATCGGCCAGCAGCACGACGCCTTCCTCCGGGGTCAGCCGGTCGGTGCGCCCGGTCAGGCTCATCCTTGGCCGCGGGGCGATCATGGCTTGGATTTCCAGCGTCGTGAAGTGCTTCAGCAATCCCGGAACGTAGTAGTAGAACCCGTGGTGATCCAGCCCGCGCTTCTTCATCAAGGTATGGGCATCCACCTGTCCGCAGATGTCCACGGTCACCTTGATCCGCTCGTCCAGCGCCGCCAGCCACCAGGCCATCATCCCGCCCATGGACATGCCTAGGGTCGCGACCCGCGAGGCGTCGATATCTTCCCTGGAGCACATGTAATCCAGCATCCGCCGGTTGTCATACAGCATCATGCCCCACATGACGCGCCCCTGCCATAACATTTCCTTGACGATTTCGCTCTCCGTCTTACCCGACCTCTCATGGAAGCCCCACATGTCGATACAGCAGACGGCATAGCCCATGCCGGTCAGTGTGCTGGCAAAAGACGGCTGCTGCAAATACGAGCTGCCGCTGATCAGCTCCCTGCGTCCGTTTGTGTAATTGCCGCCATGCGAGTGATTGAAAACGACGAGCGGATAGGGTCCCTCTCCGTCTATAGGCAGTGCGACATAAGCGGGCACCTGCTCCAGACCGTTTAAATCCAGCAGCAGCGTCTCGAGCCGGTACCCTTCAGTCTCTTCCTGCTTGAGCAGCTCCGCTTGGATAGGCCGGTCCTCCGGCACATCGCCCAGCAGCTTCTTCAACCGTTCCCTCATCATTGGTTAAACCTCCTCTTCGCTGAGATCCTCCTCCTGCGGAACCACGCTTACCTGTTTTACAAGCTGCTCCGGCACCTTCGTATCCTTTGACCGGCACTGCTGCCATTCCACGTCTTCGCCGTTCTCGACATAGAAAGCCGGCCCTTCATGGCCGCCAACCGTGACCCGGTCAAACCGAATGTCCCTCACATTGCCTAGATAAAAGCCGCGCGCTTTCATATCCTGGATGCCGGACATCATGGCCGGACGCCCCGGAACGGGGTTCTCCGCCATGGAAATATCGATGTCGGCAAACGTTAATTCCGAGATATACCTTTCCGCAAGACCATAAACAAACCCTGCCGCCGCATGTACGTTCCTTGCGGTAATATTCGAAAAGTGAATCCGCCGGAACGTCGGCGTTTCCAGGGTGACCGGATAAGGCCGCTTATCCCAGACGTACTTGTCCTTGCCCCGCGGTCCGCAAAAATAATACAGGTTCAAAATGAAAGGGCAGATGACTTCCTCCATGACGATGCCGCTGACCCGGATATCCTCCACCGTTCCTCCGCGCCCCCGCCGCGATTTCAGCCGGATGCCGCGGTCGGTGTGCTTAAAGATGCAGTTGCTGATCACGACGTTCCGGATGTCCCCGCTCATTTCGCTGCCGAGCACGACGCCGCCGTGGCCGTGGATCATCGTACAGTTCGTGATCGTGATGTTCTCGCACGGAACCCGCTGCGCCGTGTCTTCCGTGCCGGCCTTGATGGCGATGCAGTCGTCGCCGACGTCGATGTGGCAGCCGCTGATCCGCACGTTCTGGCACGACTCCGGGTCGATGCCGTCAGTATTCGGCGAATCCGCGGGATTGTATATCGAGACGTTGTCGATCGTCACGTTGTCGCAGAGAATCGGATTGACCGTCCAGCTCGGGGAGTTGATCAGCGTGACATCGCGGATCGTCACCCGGGTGCAGCGGTCGAGGCTGATCAGCTTCGGCCGGGGGTGGGTCAGCTCATCCGGGCGGCTGCGCATCTTGTCCCACCAGGGCTGGCCGTTGCCATCCAGCGTGCCGCTGCCGGTAATGGACACGTTCTTCAGCCCGTGTCCGTACACGCATGAGGCGTGCACCTCACGCAGCACCCCTTCCCAGCGGGAGGTCACGACCGGATAATCCGCCGGATCGGTGCTGAAGGACAGGACCGCGCCCGGGTCCAGCCTCAGCTCGATGTTGCTGCGCAGGAGGATAGCCCCGGTCAGGTACATGCCTGCGGGGACGAACACGGTCCCGCCGCCCGCGGCATCCGCCGCCTCGATCGCCGCAGCGATGGCCCGGGTCGCCGGCTCGGCGCCGCCGGGTACCGCCCCGAACTCGGTGATGCTGTACACGCTCATGGCTGTTCTCCTGTCGCCGCAGCGGCCGGAACCCTGGCCTCGTATTCGCCGCAGGCCTGCAGAAACGCCCCCAGCCCCTTCTGGTCGTTGGTGATGATCGGCTCGCTAATGTAATAGGCGTACGTGCCGTCGCGCCGGTCGGCCCCGCCCAGCCCGGCCACCTGGCAGTTTTTGTTCAGGTTCAGCCAGCCTTCCTTCGTCTCCAGCACAAACTCCTCCAGCAGCCCCCGATACGCTCTGTCCAAGCAGTCCTGCCATTCCTGCGGCGCAAGCACGCCGAGGCGGAGCCCTTTCGCGATGGCATAGGTGATCATGCTGGAAGCCGAGGCCTCCAAGTAATTCCCCTTGCGGCCGCCCTCATTGACCACCTGGTACCAGACGCCGCTGCCCGGATCCTGATAGGATCTCAGCGCACGCAGCGTATCGCTCAAGATGCGCTTCAGCTCCGGATAATCGGGATGGCTTCCCGGCAGCAGCTCCAGGCTGTCCGCCAGCGCCATGACG
The DNA here is from genome assembly GCF_002224835.1 of Paenibacillus sp. SSG-1. NCBI lineage: Bacteria > Bacillati > Bacillota > Bacilli > Caryophanales > Paenibacillaceae > Paenibacillus > Paenibacillus sp. SSG-1. The sequence goes on along the minus strand of NZ_MBRK01000001.1, from coordinate 634,549 downwards.
AACCAGCCAAGGGATCTTCCCCAGAAATTTGGAGATAAGCCGGTGGCCGGGTCGCACCACGGCTGTGCTTTTTTCTCGTCCCAAGCGTGATACAGGAGCCCGGTGGCCTCATCCTTCGTATGGAGCTCGCACAGCTTGAACTGCTTCGTCACGTCGTCCAGTCCCGCCCCGTCTTCAAACGTAAGCAGATATTCCAGATAGAAAGGCGAGCCCATATACAGGCCGTCCAGCCAAATCTGATAAGGATAAATTTCCTTATGCCAGAATGCCCCCTCCGACGTCCGGGGATGGGATGCCAGCTGGGATCTCAGCAGCCCGGCGGCCTGCTTGTATTTTTCCTCCCCCGTCTCGCGGTACAGCGTGAACAGCAGCTTGCCGTTGTTGATATGGTCGATGTTGTATTCTTCGGGGCGGTACCCGCGGATGCTCCCGTCTTCCTGAATAAAATGGTCCATGTTGTCCCGGATATACTCCAAATACCGGCGGTCTCCCGTCTGCTTCCAGAGCAGCTCGAAGCCCTTGAGCACCACGCCGTAATCATACGACCACTTGCCTTCATATCCCTTACCCTCGTACAGCTTCGGCGTCCGTGCCATGATGGACTCGGCCATGCGCTGCGCCGCGTTGAATGTCTGCATGCTGATCCTCCTCGGATAAAATTTCCGGCTTTCTCTAATAAAATTTCCATCTCCGCCGGCGATTGCTTTTTTGCACCCTGCCGTCTTGGAAAAAACACAGTCCTAACCCCCATGCAGGCGGGATAGGACCTGGTACTTTCTTCTTGCGTCCGGCTCAGCCGTTATTTTTGCTGCGTAGCCTTGTAGGCCGCCTCGTATTCCTCGATAATTTTGCTGCCGCCGGATTTCTTCCAGTTCTCCACCGCAGCTTTGAATTCGTCCAGGTTGATTTTGCCGAGAATGTATTTGTAAGTCGCATCAGTGATGATCTTTTGCAGCTCGGAGCCCTGCGTTGTGTACGTTTCGGATTCCAGGGAATATGCCGGGTTCAGCACCCCGTATTTTGCGTTTTCCTTGATCAGCTTGTCGGCCTCGGCCTTCAGCGGATCGGCATCATGGATTTTGTAGCCCGTTTCGCTCGGACGGGAAGAGGCAAACGGCTGCACTTCCTGCTGCCACAAATCGGTATTGGTGATCGTAACCGCGTCATTCGCATCCACGGTATAATGGACGCCTTCGATTCCGTATGTCATGAGGGCGTACACATCGTCATCCATCAGGTCGTTGACGAACTTCAGAACGCGCTTCAGCTCGGCTTCATCCTTCACTTCGGATTTCGGGAAAGCCAGCAGTCCGCCGATTCCGTTGTTCGCCGCCCAAATCGCGCGGTCGCTTTCGTTGCCTGTCGATGTAATGTTGTTGACCAAGGCGAGCTGCATGTTATCCTGAACGCCCTTGGCCATATTCAAGAGGTTCTTCCCGTCAAACAGGGCGCCGACGTAAATTCCGGCTTTTCCCTGGGCGAATTTTTGCTGCTGGTCGGTTTTGGCGGTCACCGCAAAGTCTTGATTGATATATCCTTTTTCGTACAGTGTCTTCATGTAATCCATCGTTTTGACGTACCCCTCGGTTTCGAATTCGGGAATCATTTTCCCGTCATCCGTCACCTGCCAGTTATTCGGCGTGCCGAAGTAAGAGCCCAGCGTCTTGAAGGCGCCGTAGATCAGATCGCTCCGGTCCATGAAGCCCGTCGTATCCTTCTGCCCGTTGCCGTCCGGGTCCTGCTCGGTGAATGCCTTGGCGACGTTCATCAGCTCATCGGTCGTCTTCGGCACGGACAGTCCGAGCTTATCCAGCCAGTCCTTGCGGATGACGACGCCGTTGCGGGCGAGATCCTTCTGGAAAGGCACACCGTACAGCTTGCCGTCGATCGAAGCCGATCTCCGCGTATCCTGCGAAATTTTCGCCAGGTTCGGGAACTCGTCCAGGAACGGTTCTACCTCCCAGAACATGCCGGACTTCAGGGCGTTTCGTACGGAGGAATTGTCGAGAATGGTGAGCGTAACGATATCCGCCAGGGAATCGGACGCCAGCGACGTATTGATGCGTTCTTCCTTGGAAGCATCCGGAATCCACGAAAATTTGATATCCGCCCCGGTCTTCTCCTCAATCTTGTTCAGCACCGTATCGGTCGGCGGCGACGCCGTGTGCAAAATGTTCAGCCACGTAATCGTCGTTTTTTCGTCACCTGCCGCAGCGCTGCCTCCCGAGCCCTGGGCCGTTTCCCCCTTGCCGCCTCCCCCGCCGCAGGCCGAGAGCAGCAGCCCGCAGACCAGCGTAAACGCAGCCATCTTGCTTACCATTGGTTTCATGTGCCATTTCCCCTTTTCTATTATCCTTTGGATGGATCCCACATCCGTGGATGGATCCCACATCCGTGGATGGATCCCACACCCGCCGTGCGTTGATTAGTACACGCCGTCCTCGCCGAACTTCTTCGCCAGCCGGTTGGAAGCCATGACCAGCACAAGTCCCACCAAGCCTTTGAACAAGCCTACCGTTGTACTAAAGCTCAGCTGTCCGTTTTTCAGTCCCGCCGTATAGATGTAGGTGTCGAAAATTTCGGCCACCTCGCGGTTCAGCGAATTGAGCAGCAGGTACATATGCTCGAATCCCAGATCAAGCGTGCTGCCGATCTTGAGAATGAGCAGGGTGATGATGACTGGCCGGATCGCCGGCAGCGTCACGTGCCACGTTTTGCGGAACCGTCCGGCTCCGTCCATTTCGGCTGCTTCGTACAGCTGAGTGTCCACCACCGTGATCGCAGACAGATAAATAATGGTGGACCAGCCGAGCTCCTTCCAGATGATTTGCCCGATGTACACAGTGCGCAGCCATTCGGGAGCGGTCAGGAAGCTGATTTTGTGCCCGCCCAGCCTGGCGATCAGCTCGTTCAGCACGCCTCCGTCCACAGTGAGGAATACATAGGTAATGGAGACGATGATGACCCAGGACATGAAGTGCGGGATGTAGATGATGGTCTGTACCCAGTTTTTGAACAGCCTGTGCCTGACCTCATTCAGCATCAGCGCCAATATAATGGGAAGCGGAAAAAAGATCACGATGTTGAGTGCAAACAGAATCAGCGTATTGCGCAAAAGCATGAAGAACGTCGGTTCTGTAAACAAGCGGACAAAGTGCTTCATTCCGACCCAAGGGCTGCCCGTGATCCCCTTGAAAGGCTGGTAATCCTGAAAGGCAATGACGAGACCGCCCATCGGCAGATACTTAAAGATGATGAAATACAACACGCCGGGCAAAATCATCAGGTACAGCAGCTTGTGACGTTTGATACGGTCCAGAGCGGTGTCCGTCCGTACCTTCCTGGCCGGTTTGACATTCATGTTCATGACGGCCGTGTTCGAGTCCTTCACCAGGTCGACCTCCTTGTAAGCGTTTCCTGTTACGACTCCAGCTTAGGCCGTTTTGGGAATTCCGTACATAATCATTTCATTGACACCGGCCATAAAACCGCATAACGGCGCCATTTTTGCCTTCCGCATCTCAGCTGATGATTACGGATTGAAGCTGATGATTATCCGGGTGACAGCCGCGGATTCCCCGCTCTCCCCCCTGCCGGACAACACCTCAGGAGCTGATTATATACGTAACCTGGTGCGCTTGGTACAGTCTAACTGTAAACGATTACAAGGAGGATACCCGCGTATGACACCATCCACAGCTTTGCGTAGAAAAGAGTCTTTCGGCAGCCGCCTGTTTACCGTCGTAAACAGCCTCCTGCTCATTCTGATTGCCCTCGTTTGCCTGCTGCCTTTTGTAAACGTGATTGCGAGCTCCTTCGCTTCCACCCAGGAAGTGGTGGCCAAAAAATTCATTCTGTTTCCGACGACGTTCTCCCTCGATGCTTATAAGTACATTTTGTCGACGCCTACGATTTTTAAAGGGCTGGGGGTATCGATCGGGATCACTGTAGTAGGCACGATCGTCAGCATGATCCTGACGGCGCTCATGGCCTATGGCCTGTCCAGGAGATATCTCTACGGCCGGGGCTTCGTCAACTTCATCGTCGTATTCTCCATGCTGTTCAGCGGCGGCATGATCCCGACGTTCCTCGTCGTCAAAAGCCTCGGACTGATCGACTCCTACTGGTCGCTCATCCTTCCGGTCGCTATTAACGCGTTTAACCTGATTATAATGAGAAACTTTTTCCAGGCGCTTCCGGACGCGCTCGAGGAATCGGCCAAAATTGACGGATGCAACGATTTCGGCGTTTTCTTCAAAATTATGCTTCCGCTCGCTCTGCCATCCATTGCTACCATTTCGCTGTTTTATGCGGTAGCTTACTGGAACACCTATATGAATGCGATCCTGTACATGACGGATTCGACCAAGTGGCCGATCCAGGTGCTGCTCCGCCAGATCGTCATCGTCTCCAGCGGCATGCAGGCCGAAGGGACGTCCGTGGATGTCGTTCCGCCGGCGCAGACCATCAAAATGGCGGTGATCGTCATCGCGACCGTACCGATGCTGATCGCGTATCCGTTCGTGCAGAAGCATTTTGTCAAAGGGGCGCTGCTCGGCTCGGTCAAAGGGTAACGAACAGCAAAGTCTTGCATTCCGCTCAAGAAAGCAGCCCGGACGGAAATGCAAGACTTGTGTTTTGATTACTGAGCCTGTTTGACTTTGCGGTAATTTCCCGGCGTCACGAGTTCCTTCTTGCGGAAGGACCGGATGAAGTTTTGCGGATTGTGATACTGCAGCCGCTCGGCGATTTCCTTGATCGTCATGTCCGTTTCGACAAGCCATTTCTTGGCCATCTCCAGCCGGTAATTCATCAGGTATTCGCTGAACGTCATGCCAAACTCCTTTTTAAAAATGCTGCTTAAATAGTTCGGATTATAATGAAGCCGGTCGCTGATCCATTCCAGGGACAATTCCTGGTCGTACTCCGTGCGGACGATCGTGGCGATCTTCTCGGCGAGGGAGCGGAACTGGCGGTTGGTCTTCTCCTTCATGCTGCGCACCATCGGCGAGATGACTTCCTCCACGAGGATCCGCTCGATCTCTTCCGGGTTTCGGATATCGAGCAGGCGGTGGTACAGCGCGTGATTGTCCTGCGTCAGCAGCACCTCTACGCCGAGCAGCTGCTCCAGCTGGATCAGGTTGTTGACGAAACGCACCAGGGCCACTTCAAAATTCATCGAGTTTTTGTTCTTCTTCATCATCTCGGCCAGCAGCGGGTACAGCGCCCGGGGGACCTGCTCTTCGTCGCCCAGCCGGATCGCGTCGAACAGCTGGGTTTCCAGCTCCGTCGGGTAATGCAGAAGCACCGGTCCCGAGACGACCGTCTCGATATCTTCATAGAAAATGATCGATTCTTTACCCAGATTGAGCCGGTGCCGGAGCGCCTGCTTGCTCATTTCGCAAGCCTCCTTGCTCTCCCACAGATGCCGGTACGTCTTGCTGATGCCAAAGCTGACGGAGCAGTTCAAATAGTCGCGCGCCGTCATCATAATCGTTTTCGAAAAGGAGAGCACCTGCCTGCGTATCTCCTGTTCCTCCTGGTCCGTAAACGTGAGGATGGTCGCCTGCGTGTTGTCGTTTAAAATAATCGGCAGCATGCGCCCTTCCTTCGGCACGACTTCCTCGACCATTTTGTTGATGGCGAGCAGCAGCATATCCCGGTCCGACGCCTCCCGGCCGCCGTAACTGTCCATCTGGATCAGCATCGCGACGAATGACGGCTGCGTCAGTTCCGGATACCCGAACCGCGGCAGCATCCGCTCCAGCTCCTCCGGGGATACCCGGTTCCGGAACAGGTTCAGGATCAGCTGCGTTTCCAGCTGGGGCAATTCGGCTTCCATCATGCTCTCCAGGTTTTTCTTCTCGGTGACGATCGTGTCGATGGAATGAAGGATGCCTTCGATTTCGTTCTTGTACGGCAAATGGGAGCTGCGCGGCAGGCTGCGCTGGATTTGGCGGATCGGCTTCGTGAAATAAACGGAGATGCCGTAAGCCACCACGATGATCAGCAGCGTAATGACGGCCACCATCAGCATGATTCCGTATTTGGTCGTCTTGAGCGCGCCGGAAATTTCCTTCTGGTCCAGCAGCGTCACATAGATCCAATTGTTGTAGCTGGATTTAGCATAAATCGCTTCGGCCGACTGGCGCCCGGATGCCGTCACCTTCAGCCTGCCGGCCCGGTGATCTTCCCCGGCCGACTGAACGATGCGTCCAAGCTGGTCAGCGGACAGCAGCTGCTTGTCGGGATCGGTTTCGTACATCAGCTCGCCCTGTTTGTTTAAAATGATGACCGGCGCATTGTCCTCGGTCTTCAGGATCCGGTCAAGCGTGGACCGTGAAATATCCGAAAGGGCAATCGCCTGCTTTTGCTTGGAAAAGACCGGCAGCGTGTTCACGAAACGGATGCCGTCATCCGTTTTGATCCAGAACAGCCCTTTGTCTTTGTCATCGATGTAGGCCTCGTACAGCTTGCGCCGGTCGGCATCCGTCAAATAGGACAGCTTTCCGCTCGTAATCTGCCAATTCTGTACGAGGCTGATGAGCGAATACTCGGTCCCTTCCAGGCCCATCGTGGCGATATAGTTCAGCTGTGTATTGACGTTCCGGTATTCTTCGAAATCCTGTTCCGTGATCGGCCTTTTTACGACGGCATCAAACGAGCTCGTCGTGCTGTATGTATTAAAGGCGTATTCGATCGTCTGGATTTTCTGCTCAAGCGAATTTTTGGTCTGGGTAATAAAGCTCTGCTTGCTGCCCGCCACCCGGTCGATCACCGAGTGGGTCGTATTGATATAAATGTAGCTGCCAAAACTGACGACGAGTCCGATCCCAAGGACCAGAATGGGAATAAACGTTTTATAAAACATGCGGCCTTTTTTCATTGTGATGCTCCTTTAGCCCGTTCTTGTTTCCAATTATAGCGTTTTCATGATTGGGTTGACAATATGATTCACGTGTGCATTTTTCCGGATTTATATTGACTTGAACCCTGTCTGAACTTAAACTGAAACCGTTAACAAATATTTCTTGTCACGAGGTCATATGATTACGATTAAAGACATCGCGCGCGTTGCGGGGGTATCGCATACGACCGTTTCCAGGGCGCTGAACGGCAACCCGCTCATCAAGAAGGAAACCCGCGACCGCATTGAACGCATCGCCGCCGAACTCAACTACATTCCCAATTACAGCGCCAAGAGCCTGGTCATGAAGAAGTCGTATACGATCGGCCTGTTCTTCTCCAGCATCGACCAGGGAACTTCGGCCAGCTTTCTCGTGGACGCCATCAAGGGCATTCATCAGGTGCTCGACGAGAACTACAGCCTTACGGTCCACGGGATCGACAGCATCCGGCACTATGATGCTATAACGCCAAGGCGTTTCGACGGTGTGCTCGTCATGAGCCAGAGCGAAGCGGACAATGCTTTCATTTATCACCTGAAACAGACCGGCATCCCCTTCGTCGTCCTGAACCGCCAGCTGGATGACCCCGGCATTCTGAACGTGGTCGCCAATGACCGCGAAGGCGTCCGGGAGGCGCTGGATTACGGCATCGGACTCGGCCACCGGAAGATCGCCATCATCGAAGGCAAGGCCGGCTTCAAGTCGACAACGGAGCGGAAGCAGGGATTCATGGACAGTCTGATCGCCCACCGCCTCCCGCTGGTTCCGGACTATTTCACCGCCGGGGACTACGGGGTCGAAAGCGGCTATAACGCCATGATGTCGCTGCTCTCCCTGTCCGATCCCCCGACCCTCGTCTTCTGCTCGAACGACGATATGGCCATCGGCGCGCTGAATGCCTGCTACGCGCGGGGCGTCGCGCTTCCCGGACAGCTGTCGCTGATCGGGTTCGACGATATTTTGTTCTCGCAGTATACGTACCCCCCGCTGACAACGATCCGCAAGCCGATTGCCGATATCAGCAAGCTCGGCACCACCAAGCTGATCGAGCGGCTCGAGCAGCCGGACTCGGCGCCGGAACAGCTGTTTGTCCAGACCGAGCTGATTGTGCGGCAAAGCGTTGCGGCTGTCACCTAGGAGGGACAGCTGTAATGCCCTTGATTTTTTGAAGGCGACAATTCAAACATGATTTTTTTACACCAAAATGTTAACGTGTGCATTATGTCCATCATCTCTAAAGGAGGCATGAAATACGTATGACACCACGTCTTTCCCGCAGCCTGTTTCCCGATCTCCCCGCCCTGCCCGAGCGCATGATCCAGTTTGGTGGCGGCAACTTTATGCGGGCTTTTGTGAACTGGCAGATGCAGCAGATGAATCTGAAGGGATTATTTAACGGAAGTGCCGTCGTCGTGCAGCCGACCCCACACGGCAAGAGCACTGCGCTCATGGAGCAGGACGGCTTATACACCGTGCTGCTTAAAGGGCGGCTTCAAGGACAGCTGGTCAACTCAAGCGAAGTTATCGACACCGTCAGCCGGGTCATCAATCCTTATACGGATTATGAGGCCTACTTGAAACTGGCCGAACAGGACGAACTCGAGTTCATCACCTCCAACACGACCGAAGCCGGCATTGTGTATGAGGCCGGCCTGCGCCGGGAGGACGCTCCGCATTCCAGCTTTCCCGCCAAATTGACGGAGCTGCTCTACAGGCGGTTCCAGCTCGGCAAAGCCGGCTTTATCATCCTCCCCTGCGAGCTGATCGAGGACAGCGGCGAGAAGCTGCGCCGCTTCGTGCTGCAGCATGCCGCCGACTGGCAGCTTGGCGATGCGTTTGCCGCCTGGGTCACGGAAGCCAACACGTTCTGCTCCTGCCTGGTCGACCGCATCGTTCCGGGGTACCCGCGGGATCAGGCGGACGACCTGGAGCAGAAGCTCGGCTATGAAGACCCCTTCATGGTCAGTGCCGAGCCCTATCATCTGTGGGTGATCGAAGGGCCGGCGTGGCTGCCCGAGAAGCTTCCCCTTGCCGAAGCCGGGCTGAACGTCATCGTTACGGATGACCTGTCGCCTTACCGCGAGCGCAAGGTTCACCTTCTCAACGGACCGCATACGGCTATGGTGCCCCTGGGACTCCTTGCCGGACTTGAAACGGTCGAGGACGTAATGAAGGATAGCGATTTGGGCCGCTTCGTCGAGGAGCTGATGGAAGACGAAATCCTGCCGGTGCTGAAGCTGCCGCGGGCCGAGCTGCTCGAATACGCGGCGGCTATCCGCGAGCGGTTCAACAACCCGCTGATCCGGCATGAGCTGGCATCGATTTCGCTGAACAGCATTTCGAAATTCACGGCGCGCCTGCTGCCGGTGCTGATCCGTTATCAGCAGGCCCAGGGGAAGCTTCCCCGCCTGCTCGTCCTCTCCTTCGCCGCACTCCTCCTGACCTACCGCGGCGATCAGGTCGCCCGCCGCGATGTGCCGGAAGTGCTGGAGGCATTTGATCGGAACTGGATCGACCCGGAATCGTTCGTTACCGGCATCCTGAAGGAAAAACGGCTGTGGGGCACGGATTTAACAGCAGTTCCGGGTCTTGAAACGCTGCTTGGGGAGCATATCGGCCTGCTGGAACGCGATGGCGTCCGGGCTTCGCTCCATCAACTGACCTGAGGAGGATTGACATGAAATCATTGATGAAACTGAACCCGCGGGACAGCGTCGCCGTTGCCCTCCGGCCGATTCAGGCCGGGGAACCGCTGGAAGTGGACGGCGTGAAGCTGGAGTCCGCCCAGGAAATTCCGCAAGGCCACAAAATCGCCCTGACGGCGATTCCGCCGGGCGAAATGGTGATCAAATACGGGTATCCGATCGGCCATGCGGTGTCCGCGATCGCTCCTGGCGATTGGGTGCACACGCATAATCTCCGGACCAACCTGGACGGTGAGGAAGAATACGAATACCAGCCGGACCTTCACCCGATTTCCTACCCGAACCGGGGCCTCACCTTTGAAGGATACCGGCGGGCCAATGGCAAGGCAGGGATCCGCAACGACCTGTACATCGTACCGACCGTCGGCTGCGTGAACGGCGTCGCCGAGCTCATCCTGCAGGAATTCAAGGCCGTCCACCCGGACCTCGGTCCCTTCGACAACGTCACGATCCTGAAGCACCCGTACGGCTGCTCACAGCTTGGCGACGACCATCGCCAGACCCGCAGCATCCTGCTGGACGCGGTCCATCATCCCAATGCCGGCGGCGTGCTCGTGTTCGGTCTCGGGTGCGAGAACAACATCGTCACCGAGTTCCGTGAACTGCTCGGAGGCTACGACGAGTCCCGCGTCAAATTCCTCGTGGCGCAGGAGGTCGGCGATGAGGTCGAAGCCGGCATGGCCCTGCTCGAAGAGCTGTATGAAGCCGCAAGCCTCGACAGGCGCGAGCCGATCCCGCTCAGCGAGCTGAACGTCGGCCTCAAATGCGGCGGCTCCGACGGCTTCTCCGGCATTACGGCCAACCCGCTGCTCGGCGCCTTCTCCGATTTTCTTATCTCGCAGGGCGGATCCACGATCCTGACCGAGGTGCCGGAAATGTTCGGCGCCGAGCGCATGCTGATGGCCCGTGCCGAGAGCCGCGAGGTCTTCGAGAGCATCACCTCGCTGATCAACGACTTCAAGCAGTATTTCATGTCCTACGGGGAGCCGGTTTACGAGAATCCGTCCCCAGGCAATAAGGCCGGCGGCATCAGCACGCTGGAGGACAAATCGCTCGGCTGTACGCAGAAGGCCGGCACCGCCCCGGTCGTCGACGTGCTGCAGTACGGCGAGAAGCTGCGCAAGAAGGGCCTCAGCCTGCTGCAGGCGCCGGGCAACGATCTGGTTGCGTCTTCCGCACTCGCCGCCGCAGACTGCCAGCTCGTGCTGTTCACGACCGGACGGGGCACGCCGTTTGGCAGCTTCGTCCCGACCGTCAAAATCGCCACCAACCACGACCTCTACAACAAGAAAAAGCACTGGATGGATTTTAACGCCGGCTCGCTGCTGGACCGTCCGATGCAGGAAGTGCTGGAGGAATTTATCGCCTACCTGATCCAGGTGGCGAGCGGCCAACAAACGCGGAACGAGCAAAACGACGTACGGGAGCTGGCCATTTTTAAAACCGGGGTTACTCTGTGATGTCACTGGACTAATAAATCTATTTCGATTTTTATCCAAAGGAGCTGTGGACCATGTTCTTGAACGACGATTTTCTGCTGACGACCGATACCGCCCGCAAGCTGTTTCATCAGCATGCCAAAGACATGCCGATCATCGACTATCACTGCCACCTTGATCCCAAGGAAATTTATGACAACCAGAACTTCCGCAACCTGACCGAAGCCTGGCTCGCCGGAGACCATTACAAATGGCGGTTAATGCGGGCGAACGGCATCCCGGAATCCCATATTACCGGCGACGCTTCCGATTACGACAAGTTTCTGGCATGGGCCCGGACTGTCCCAAAAACGGTCGGTAATCCCCTGTACAGCTGGACTCATCTGGAGCTGCGCCGCTTCTTTGGCATTACCGAGCTGCTGAACGAAGAATCCGCCCCGCGGATTTGGGAACAGGTGAACGCCAAACTGGCGACGGACGACTTCCGGCGGCGGAACATCATCAAGAATTCGGGCGTCAAGGTCGTCTGCACCACCGATGATCCGGCCGATTCGCTGGAATACCACCAGCTGCTGAAAAAAGAGGATACCGGCTTCCGCGTGTTTCCGGCCTTCCGCCCCGATAAGGCGCTGAACATCGACGCTCCCGGTTTTACCGATTGGCTGGAGCGCCTTGCGCAAGCCGCGGGCCAGCAGGTCACGACGTATGCCGAACTGCTGGATGCTCTGAAGCAGCGGATCGACTTTTTCCATGAACAGGACTGCCGCCTCTCGGACCATGCGATCGACGTGCTGCGCTATCAGGAGGGCAGCGCCGAAGAGCTGGAGCGGATTTTTACGAAAAGGGTGGCCGGCGAGACGCTCTCCCTGGAGGAAATCACCGTTTACCGCACGGAGCTGCTGAGCGCGCTGATCGGACTGTATCACAGCAAAAACTGGACGATGCAGCTGCATATCCATGCCTTCCGCAACAACAATACGCCGATGTTCAAGCGTCTGGGGCCTGACACCGGGTATGACGCCCTGAACGACCTGCCGCTGGCCGGCCCGCTGTCCCGGCTGCTCGACCGTGCTGAATGCGGCCAGGGCCTGCCGAAGACGATTCTGTATTCGCTCAACCCGAACGACTATCCCGTCCTGCTGACTCTGATGGGCTGCTATCAAAAGGATACGGCCGGTAAATTCCAGCTCGGTTCCGGATGGTGGTACAACGACACGCGCAGCGGCATGCGTCATCAGCTTACCCTGCTCGCCGACAACAGCCTGCTGGCCAACTTCGTCGGCATGCTGACCGACTCCCGCAGCTTCCTTTCCTATACCCGGCACGAATACTTCCGCCGCGTGCTGTGCGAGCTGATCGGCGAGTGGGCCGAGCGCGGGGAAGCGCCTGACGATGAGGCGCTGCTCGGACAAATCGTGGAAGATATCGCCTACGGCAACGCGGAGCGGTATTTCGGCTTCAAGGAGCTCGGCATTCCCGAAGCGCTTCGCTCCTAAGCATGAGCGTGAGGCAATGCTGAGCGATAACCACCCCAAGCCATGCCAGCAGACCACTTTTGGGTCTCTGGTAAAAGAAAGGGAGGACTCCGTTCTATGACCATGACGCTGTATATCGTCGGCGATTCCACGGCCGCCCTGAAGGGCGCCATCGAGAAGCCCATGACCGGCTGGGGCGAATACCTCCAGCAGCACCTCGATCCGGCGATCCGGGTAGACAACCGGGCGATCAACGGGCGCAGCACCCGCTCTTTTATCGCCGAGGGCCGCTTGGCCGCCGTGGAGAACGAGCTTCAGCCCGGCGACTACGTGTTCATCCAGTTCGGCCACAACGATCAGAAGCAGGAAGATCCTTCGCGCTTCGCGGATCCTGCTCCCGGCGGGGAATACCGCGCCAACCTGAAGCGGTTTATCGAATCGGCCCGCTCGCGCGGCGCCATCCCCGTCCTGCTGACTTCCGTCAGCCGCCGCCGGTTCACAGCGGAGGGACTTCCGGATCCCGACGCTGTCGGTCCCTACCCCGAGGCAATGCGTGAAACTGCGCAGGAGGCCGGCGTGCCGCTGCTTGACCTGTTCGCGGCTTCCCAGCAGCTGTATCTCCGGATGGGCCGGGAGGAGTCGAAGCATCTGTTTATGCATCTGCCCGCCGGGTCCCATCCCAATTATCCCGATGGGATCGCCGACGACACGCACTTCTCGGACCGGGGTGCGCGGGAAATCGCCTCACTGGCAGCGGAAGCGATCCGGCAGTGCGAAGCGCTGCCCGGACTGCACCCGCTGCTCCGCAACCTTGCCCCGACAAGCTGATGCGGCGAGTGGCTGCCTGCTCATGGATGGCCGTTGTCTGTCCGCAAGCTTAGAGCTGGCGCGGATTCACAGGGACCATGGCCATGACTTGCGGCTTTATTCCGCTAATAGATACAATAAAATCCTCCGGGCCCATAGGGCTCGGAGGATTTTTCATCATATTCCGGTGTTTATTTATATATCATGCTAACCCGTCCCTGAATTAACGCACCGATCTGGACTCCAGCTCATACTGCGTTTCCCGGGACTTGAAGGACAGCAGGAATCCGAATACCAACACGATGCTCGCGAGAATGTACGGATAATTCACATTCATGTCAAACAGCGCTCCCGCAATGATCGGACCGATAATGTTGCCAAGGCTCGTAAACGCGGAGTTCAGCCCCGCCACATAACCCTGCTCCTCATTGGCAAACTTGGACATCTGCGTCCCGATGGCCGGGCGCAAAATATCCATTGCCAGAAACAGAACGAAGGTCACGGCGACCATAAGCCAGAACGTATGCACAAGCAGCGTGAAAATAATAAAGAGGATCGATACGAAAATGCTGAGCGTGATGACTCTTTTCTCTCCGAACCGGTTCAGGATCCAGCCGAAGATGGTGATCTGCACCACCGCCCCGCAGACCGAGCCGAACGTAATGATAAAGGCGATATCCTTAGGCGTAAAGCCGAATTTATGATCGACAAACAGCCCAAACACCGTCTCGAAATTGGCGAGCCCGAACGAAGCGACAAACACAACGATCAGACTGATAAAATAAGGGGCCCGGTAGGCACCCGCCAGCTGGCGCAGCAATCCGGCCGGTGCCATCTTGGTATCCGATCCGTCGCTGGTCTGCGCGGCCTTCGCCACTTCCCGCAAGAAGAACGCGGTAACCGCCATGGCCAGCAGCCCGCCGACCGCGGCAGCGTAGAAAGGAACTCGAATGCCATATTCGGCAAGATAGCCGCCGATGCCAGGTCCGATGATAAAACCAGTCGTGATGGCAGCGTTGATGAAGCCCATCCCTTTCCCGCGCTCTTCCTCACTTGTGACGTCAGCGGTATAGGCCATGACGGCCGGCATAACCAGAGCCGCACTCACCCCGCCCAGCATTCTCGCCAGGAACAGAAACGGCAGCGTGCTGGAAGCGCCGAACAACCATTCCGACACGGCGAACAGCAGCAGTCCGGCCAGGATGACCTTTTTGCGGCCGATGGAGTCCGACAGCCTGCCGGCGATCGGCGAAAAGACGAGCTGCGTGATGGAAAAGGCCGCGACCAGCAGGCCCAGCACGCTTCCGTTAATGTGCAGCAGATTCATATAACTCGGCATAATTGGAATGATAAGTCCGATGCCCGTAAAAATAATGAAGTTGTTGAGCATGAGGAGCAGAATGGCTCCCCGGTTTCTAACTAGCAGCGACATAAAAAAGCCTCCGTAAGCAAATTCAGCATGTATACTGAACGTTCGTTATGTATTATGGCGTGAGATAACGAAGACCATTCTCCGCTATCGTTCTTTTGCTTGCTTATCCGTCGCCACTCCGTTCAAAAAAACAGTGACGGCATCCCGGTACAGCAGGGTCGTCTTCTCAGGGTTTAATCTGCGCGACAGCTGATTGGCGCCGAAAAAAATCGCCTCCAGCACGGCCGCGAGCCGCTCGGCATCGCCCGGCATGAATTCGCCGCGGTCGATTCCTTCCTGCAGCAGGTTCTGATTAAACGCCAAATGCTTGACCTTCATCTCGGCCATACGGGATTCCACTTCGGATGTCTTTTCTTCGTTATGAAAAAATTCATCGGCTGCCTTCGTGAGCGGATGGTTCAAGTCGTCAGCCGCCAACTGTTCCGCCACGGCATACAGCTTATCGGTAGTGGTCTTATACAAGTGCTCGTTTTGCTCCCAGTTCAGTTCCCATTCGCGGTCCCACTCTTCGAGCAGGTGAAGGAATAATCCTTCTTTGCTCTTGAAGTGATAGTAGATGTTGCCTTTGCTGCTCCCGGTCGCGGCCACGATATCTTCGATCGAAGTCGCCTTATAACCCTTTTGAACAAACAGCGTGCGGGCGGCATCTGCAATCTTCCTCTTGGTCTGTTCGCTTTGCAGCTGCTTCTGGTTCATGACGCTCACTCCAATACATATATATACCGAACGTTCAGTCAGTATTGTAGCACGGCATTTTTTTCATGGCAAGCCGCAGTTTATTTTTCCTGTGACACGATCTAAAAAAACCGGCCACCGGGGTGTACCCGGCGCCGGTTTATGTAAATGGACTGGCGGCTCAAATGATTGCTGATCCAGCCGTTACATGATGATTAATGTAACCTTGCCATCGATGAAAGAGACAACATCGTAATTGGACCAGCCCCAGGTCTCGATCTTCGTTCCGTTCACGGACTGGATATCTTTGGCGGCGGGATTTCCCCAGGACAGCAGCACCTGCTCCTTGGTCATGCCAAGCGTTACATTGCCCGCCTTGATCTGGCTCCAGACGGAAGATGACCATTTATACTTTGTATAGGGATCATATTTCAAAAAGTACGTTGAGTCGGCAAACAACTGCGTCACTTCCGACGTATTCATGGCATAGCTCTTCAGCGTTTTTCCAGCAGCCGATTTGAAAACGACGACAAAGCTTCCGGTGTCCGTGGGAAGAACATCCGTCACCGTGACTTTGGAGAACCGTTCCCAGCCATCAAAGTCGTTCACCCAATACGTTTTCCCGATGAATTTGGCCAGACTGCCCTGCATTGCTTTCTTGATCAAGCCCGCAGTGTCTTGGGAGACGATCGTCATCTTGCCCTGACCGAGTGCAACTTCGGCCTGCCGCCATTTGGCATCCCAGGTGACCTTGGCCCCCAGCGTATCGGCAAGCAGGGAGGCAGGGATGTACGTTTCGCCTTTGTCGATGATTGGCGACGCTTTTAATGTCAGATGACTGCCGTTAAATTGTGCTGCCTGACTGCCGGCCTTAAATGACAGCTTCGCATCTCCGAGAGCAGCGTTCCAATTTCCGCCCGATACCTCAGCCGTACCTCCCAGCGCCTTGAACACCGTCTTGGCTGGAAGATATACGGTTCCACTGACCTGTTTGGCATATTTCAACGGATCGCGGAGGCTGACCGTCACCGTCACGCTGGATGAGACGCTGCCAGAAGTCACCGTCAGTTTCGTCTCGCCTACGCCGGCCGCTTTCAGCTTGCCGTCAGGCTGCACCTTCAGCAGGTAAGGCTTGTCCATGTCGATCTGCGCTTCCTTCAGAGGCACCTTCAGCTTGGCCCCGTTGGTATACGTCTCTTGAATATCGACCTGTACCGTATCGCCAACATACGGCTTCTTATCGGAGACGGACATGGACACCGCCTTCACGGCAGGCACCTCCACCGGCTGGACCTCGCCGTCCTTGCTGATGACCCATGTCCCGTCGGCACGCTGCGCGTAAATGCCTTCGGTCAAGTCATCCTTATACGCATCTACCGCCGTCTTGACCACGTTGGTCAGCCCCTGAACCTGCGTGGTCAGCTTCCAGCGGTTGGAGTATTCTCCCGTCTGCCATACGGTTCCATCCTTGCGAGTCACAATCAGCACATCGGTTGGTTCTGCGGAAACATAAGAAATATGTACCGCATCAGTAGCAACGGTTACCGGGATAACCCGGCCATTGTCGTCAAAGTTCGACATTTGATAGACCACGACTTCTCCACCTGTGTACAGCAGAGCGACGCGGTCGTCATGCACGGCCATCGACTTGACCGATCCGGCATTGTTTACGGTTCCGACTTTTTTGTATTGATCGGTCTTGTACGGATCCTTGAACAACAGCTCTCCGCTCTGGGTCAATGCGGCAAAATCCTTCTCCCCGTAGCCAATCAGCGTTATGTCGCTAAGATTCTTCAGCTTGCTGTCACCGGCCCAGACGGTACCATCGGCCTGAAGCCGGTACGGCCCGGACACCTGCTTGATTCCGCTTTTCCCCTCAACCACATGAGGCTTCATGCCGATATCCCATTCAACCAACCGGCCGTCACGCGTGATACCCAAGCCTTCGTACACGTTCCCCGAAATCTCGTCGACCGAGCCTTTCGTATAGATGGTCCGGTTTCCGTCGACCATGGACCACATCGAGCCGTCACTCATCAGATACGTATTTTTGCCGGCGATGTCTTTAATCTGCAGCTGCTGAGCCCCGTCGGCAGAAGCCGTCTGATGGCCGAAAGCCGGGACGGCACCCATCATCAAGGCGCCCAGCGCAATCGTAGACAGCCTTCTTTTCCATGTTACGTTCAAGTTCATAACCCCTCTTTGTCATATTTAGGCAAATCCTTGTATGATTCGACACCATGGCAAAATATCCCTTCAAATCAAAAAACACGCCACTCATTATTGTGACGTGTTCTTTACAACGAAGGGATTAACAACATTCGCTGACCCACCCAAATACGTTAACGCTCCGCCCGGGTCGAAGCTTTTCGCCGTGCCGGCTTCTTGGCAACCCTTCCATAGACGACCGGCTTGGGCAGGTTCACACGGTAATCGATGATGCTGCCGTACTTGTCTGTTCGGATCGTACAGCAGCTGTTCATCAGCTCCCGCACCATTTCACGGCCCCGCTGGACCCTCGATTTGGCCCCCGAATAGGAAATGCCAAGCCTCTCGCTCAGTTCCTTCTGCGACATCCCTTTCAGTTCGGAGAGCTCAACCGCCTCCCGGTACTTATCCGGCAGGTAAGGAATAACGCCTTTCATCCCGCAGATCGCCTCCTGCGAGTAGTCTTCGCTTTCCTCTTCCGCAACGCTTGGCAGCTGCTCCGGAAGTTCATCCAACCGTCTCTCCTTTCGGAAGTGATCCGTCACCGCATTCCGCGCAATCTGATACAACCAGGCCCGAAGCCGATCCGGGTCCTGCAGTTCCGGCAGGTGCAGGTAAGCCTTCATGAAGACCGTCTGCACGATATCTTCGGTATCGGGGTGGCGATTCGTCCGGCGCGCTACGAAAGCGGAAATCGGCTCGTGATATTGATCCCACAGCATTTCCGGCGTGATCGCCGGCCGGCAGCCATTGGCCTTCCATCCTGCAGCATCCGTGTATCCGGCCTGATCTTCCGTCATCACGGAATGGTTCACGGCTGTGTGTACCTGCTTCGGTTCATATCCCTTTTTCTGTGCTGGTCTATCCTGCATTATGACATCTCCTTCCCCGTAGAACACGGCTTTTTTATATTTATCCTGCGTTTAATATAAATTTTTCAAAAAAATTCCCGCACTTTTGCGTCTTTGATCGGGTTTCCCCGTCTCCATCAATATAACAAAAACATTCATCGACGTACATTCTCAGATGACAGACCGCGTTTAGCGGAACTTTTTCTTGCGAGATCAGGATGTTTAGCCTCAGAGGTTTATCATTTCTAATCTTTTAACAAAAACATCTATCGACGTACATTCTCAGAAGACAGACCGCCTTTAGCGGAAGTTTTTCTTGCGAGATCAGGATGTTTCACCACTGAAAAGCTTACATTCTGATCTCTTAAAACAAAACCTGGAGGGAAAAAAAATGAAATACAATTTGTTGGGAAATACAGGCGTGCTGGTATCGGAGATCGGGCTGGGAGCCATGACGTTTGGCGGCGGCGGACAATGGGGCGTTTTCGGCGGGCTGGGAGAGCAGGACGCTGCACACCTTGTGTGGCAGGCGCTCGACGCGGGGGTCAATTTTTTTGATACCTCCAACATTTATGCCGGCGGACGCTCAGAGGAAATTCTCGGCAAAGCGCTTGGGGCGAAGCGGCAGGACGTCATCATCGCCACCAAGGTGAGGGGGCGTACGGGCAGCGGCCCGAACGACCTCGGCTTGTCCAGACTGCATATTATGCGCCAGGTCGAGGAAAGCCTGAAACGGCTCGGCACGGACTACATTGACCTGTATCAAATCCATAACCCGGACCAGCTGACCGATTGGGAAGAAACGCTGCGGGCGCTGGACGACCTGGTCCGCAGCGGTAAGGTCCGCTACATTGGCTCTTCCAATATGACCGGCTGGGAGCTGATGAAAGCCCGGGGCATTTCCAGAGAACTTGGCCTGCATGCTTTTAAAAGCAGCCAGTCCTACTATTCGCTGGCCGGCCGTGACATCGAAAGGGAGATCATTCCCGTCCTGAAGGATCAGAACATGGGCCTGCTCGTATGGAGCCCGCTTGCCGGCGGCTTCCTGTCCGGTAAATACGCCCGCACGCGTACCGGAAATACCGATGACCGGCATACCAAGTTTGCTTTTCCGCCGGTAGATGTGGATAAAGCCTATTCCATCATCGACGTGTTGGAGGACATCGCGAAAACCCGCGAGTCTACCGTGGCCCGCATCGCCCTCGCCTGGGTGCTGAACCAGCCGGCGGTAACCAGCGTAATCGTCGGCGCCAAGCGCCCGGATCAGCTGCAGGATAACCTCGAAGCCAGTGGGATCGTGCTGACAGATGACGAGCTGGCCCGTCTGGATGAGGTGAGCCGGCTGCCGATCGAATATCCGGCGTGGCCCTTTATGGAAGAGGATGATTCGATTATCCGCAAGCATCCTTGAGGCTTGGAGCCGTATGCCATCTAGCTGAGTTTACATGAGTCGGGCACGCGTTCGCGTTTAGCGGGAGACTTTCCTGCAAGCAGAAATGGTTCAGCCTGACTAAGATATTTATTCATTTCTCATGATCTTGAACCGTCTCTAAATATCGCAAAAAGCCGCGGAGCCCTGCGTCTATTAGCTAGGGCATCCGCGGCTTTTGTGCTGTCCGGACCGGGACGAAACTTCCGCTACACTTCACCCCAGAACAATTCCGTTTCGTAATCGAAGCTGATCTTCCCGTCCACCTGGGTCCGCTCAAACAGCTCCTGCAGCCCCTGCTTCATCCGCTCATGGTTCGGCTCGCCCTCGGCCGGCACATAGGAAGACGACATCGCCCTGCCGATCAGCTCTTCCAGATTAAACAGCTGACGGTTGCCAAATACCGCCGTGTGCATGCCTCCATCCCGGAAAAACGGCTGCAGCTGCGCCCCGGAAATGTTTTTGTGGGTCATTTTCTCATAATCGTTACTGTACAGACGCAGCAGCTGCTCGTATCCCTCCAGAAAAGGCGTGCCGCTCGTGAGCCGGGAGTTCCAGATCAGGACGGCTTTGCCGCCGGGCTTCAGGATCCGGTGAAACTCCGCCTGCGCGGCCGGACGGTCAAACCAATGAAACGATTGGGCGCACACGATGAAATCGACCGCGTCCGCAGGCAACCCGGTATCTTCCGCAGCGCTGGCGTGCGAGCGGTAATTCGGCGATGCGCCAAGCTCTTGCTCCGCCACTTCCCGCATGGCTGCGTTGGGCTCCACGGCGATAACGTTGCTGCCCCGCTCCAGCAGCAGCTTGGAGAAAATGCCGGTGCCCGCACCGATATCCGCAATCACCGAATCGGCCGTCATGCCGACTACGGAATAGAGGTAATCCACCGCCTTGGCAGGGTAGCTTGGGCGGTACTTGACGTAGTTCTCCACCCGGTTTGAAAATCTTGCCTTGCTGTCACTGCTCATCATGCTTCACGCTCCTTTAGCATCATTAGATCATGCCCTCGCATCGAACCACGAACCTGCATCCTGCTGTACTTTCTCGATGATATGTTTCACAGAATGAAACACAGTTCCATTAATTGCTGTCTTGATTATAGAAAACCCTGCGTATTGTTGCAAGACCTAATTTAGATAAGGGAAGTCATCTCACCTGTTGACAGATCCCTCAGGCTCCAAACCGCAGGCATAAAAAAGCCGTCAACCCTGCATCGCAGAGGCTGACGGCTTTCAAGTTTGTCCCCGGCCCGCAGAGCCCGGCTGTCTATTGGGCTTCAGTCAGTCCAGCGGCACGGCAAGGACCGGCCCGACCTACTGCTTCAGTCCAGCGCTCCGGCCACGACGTTCCCCCGGAACAATGTAGCCACCCGGGGTGATTTGCGGGCGACCGCTTCGGCCGAGCACGACGCGTCGACCAGCGCAAGGCTCGCCTCGTCGCCGATCCGCGGCCAAGCCTGGCGGCCTTCGGCATCAAGCGGCGTTACTCCGCCCGTGATGTACTGCAGGCCCTGCGCGAGCGCCTGCTCGTTCACCCAGCCGGAGATTTCGGCGAGGCGGCCGGCGCGCTCGAGAATGTCGCCGGTGCCAAACGGCGACCATACGTCAAAGACGTTGTCGCAGCCGACCGACACGGATACGCCCCTGCCTTGCAGCAGACGTACGGGCGGAAACTTGCGGTTCATCGGCACACTCGTGATGATGCCGATCCCGGCTTCCGCCAGCATGTCTGCGGCCGCTTCGGCCTGCCCGGCGGGAATGTCGCCGAGGCAGAACGCATGGCTGACAGCAACCTTGCCCGCCAGACCGGCATCCCGGGTGAGGCTGGCCAGACGCTTCAGCGTAAACAACCCGAGATGATCCGGGTCGTGCAGATGCAGGTCGATCCCCGCTCCTTCGGAGGCCGCCAGCTCGACCATCGTTCGCAACGATTTCTCCAAATCTCCATCGACCGTCGCCGGATCGACCCCGCCGACGAGCGACGCCCCGCTGCGCAGCGCTTCCCGCACAAGCCCGGCAGACTGCGAGCGCAGGAGCCCCTGCTGCGGAAAAGCGACGATTTCATACGTCAGCTTGCCATCAAACGCCTGCAGCGCCTTCTGCACCTCTTCCATCTGTTTGAGGCCGGCCTCCGGATAAATGTCCATATGGGTCCGGACATGCGTGACGCCGGACCGCAGTGCCGTCTCCAAATACAGGGAGGCCCGCTCGGCGATGGAAACGGCATGCTCCGCATGCAGGCGTTTTTCCTCGTCCAGCCGGTCAAAAATATGCTTTGCCGGCGTAACCGGCCGCCACTTGGAACCGAGCAGCGTCTTGTCCAGATGGCAGTGCTTCTCGATAAAAGAAGGAAGCGCCAGATTCGACTTGGCGTCCAATCGCGGCAGATCGTCTGTAATCGCCTGATTCGCCGGTATTTTATCCGCGATCCTGCCGTCCCGGATCAGGAGATGGCACAGCTCTGTTTCCGTGCCGGTCACCACGCCGTTGTCGGTATGGAGTCCGCTCTCCAGGCGGACGTTGGTAAGCCAAAGAGCTGATTGCATCGATATCAACATCCTTTCTATTCTATAGATTGAACTAAAAGTTTCACATTGTATTTAGTTCATTCTATGGGTGAAAAAAATTCACAAGAGGCTATGCCCTCATATCTATTTCACGCCGAAAACGGGCTTGCCCCGATGCAGCAGAGCTTTCCGCGCTGCCCGCCTTGCCACGGCTTCCGCCGAGCAGCTGGCGTCCACAAAGACGGCGCTGGCCTCATCCCCCGGCATCGGCCACACCCGGCGGCCTTCCCCGTCCAGCGGTGTCCGTCCGCCGGTCACAAAGCCGAGGCTGGCGCTAAGCGCCGCCTCACTGCCCCAGCCGAAACGCTCGGCAAGCGTTCCGGCCTTCTCCAGGCTGTCCCCTTTGCCGAACGGGGACCAATGATCGGTGATGCTGTCATGCCCCAGCTCCACCCGAACCCCCTGCTTTGCCAGCATCGGGATCGGAATCGTCCGTCCAAGCGGTACGGACGACGTAACCGAGATGCCAAGGTCCGCCATCCGGGCGGCTACCGCAGCCGCCTCCTCCGGCGGAATGTCCGCCAGCGCCAGCGCGTGGCTGACCGTGACTCTGCCCTGCCATCCGGCCTCCTCGGTCAGATCCGCAAGGCGCTGGATCGTAAACACGCCCAGGTGGCCCGGATCGTGCAGATGCAGGTCGACCCCGGCGTCGGCCTCCACGGCGAGCTCCATCATGGTGTTCAGCGACTTCTCGATGTCGCCGTCCACCGTGGCCGGATCGACACCGCCTGCCAGGGAAGCCCCGCTGCGCAGCGCCTCCCGCACCAGGCCGGCCGCTTGGCTGCGCAGCAGCCCGTGCTGCGGAAACGCCACGATCTCGAAGGTGGCGCGGCCCTTATAGGTCTCGGCCGCACGCAGCGTCGCTTCCATATTGTTCAGCCCGACAACCGGATCGATGTTGCAGTGGGTGCGAAAATGCGTCGTCCCGGACGCAAGCAGCAGCTCGATAAGCCGCTCCGCTCGATGCTGCGCGGTCGGCAGCAGCTTGGGCAGCAGCTTCTCCTCCTCCTCGATCCGGGAAAAGATGCCTTTGGGCGCCGGTCCCGGTGCTTTCCATGGG
Source organism: Paenibacillus sp. SSG-1 (assembly GCF_002224835.1). NCBI lineage: Bacteria > Bacillati > Bacillota > Bacilli > Caryophanales > Paenibacillaceae > Paenibacillus > Paenibacillus sp. SSG-1. The sequence goes on along the minus strand of NZ_MBRK01000001.1, from coordinate 610,991 downwards.
CCGCCGTAATACGTTTTGTCCAAATGAATATGCATGTCCCGCATCGCCGGAAGCATCAACGCCCCGCCCATGTCCGTGTGGGGGAAGCCGTCCTCCGGCAGCGCATCCGCCGGCCGGATTTCAGCGATGCTCCCCTCGGAAATGCGGATATGGTACAATGCGGTTTCCGTACCGCTGACGGCGTCTCCTTCGTAACGCCAGCCGGTCTCCAGCCGGACATGGGTCAGCCATAATGATGAATGTTCCATCAAGCCCTTCCTCCTTTGGTGGTCCTGTGATAGAAGCGCAGACTTCCCTGCCTCATATCCCGTATGCTAACATGGGATTTGATATATGAAAAATATTTATAATATTTGAAATGCAAAGGTTTTATATATACATTGAACAGAATTGACTGGAGGGATGACCCATGGATATCAGACAGCTGAGGTATTTTACGATCATCGTAGAGGAAAAGCAGATTTCCGCCGCAGCCCGAAGGCTGCACATGTCACAGCCTCCACTGAGCCAGCAGCTAAAAGCACTGGAGGACGAGCTTGGATCGGCTCTTGTGGAGCGGAGCGGCAAACATCTGGAGCTGACCGAAGCGGGCAAGGCACTGTACAGCTACGCCCTGAAGCTGCTGCAGCTGATGGACGAAGCCAAGACCGAAGTTCAGGAGATCGGCAGCGGCTTTAAAGGGGTACTCCGCATCGGCATCAACACCCTGTCGTCGGTGGATCTCCCCGATACGCTGATGCGGTTCAAGGAGAACTATCCGCAGGTCACCTACAAAATCCAGCAGAACGAATCCGCCCAACTGTGCAGCATGGTCAAGAGCAGGGTGCTTGAGCTCGCGATCATCCGCCTTCCGCTTGCGCTGGACGAGTTCTCGGTGCTTCATTTGAATACAGAGCCCTTTTATCTGATGGCATCCAGGCGGCTTATCCCAGAGCCTCTTGCTCCGGAGATCCCGCTTGAGCAGATTCGAAACTACCCCCTAATCCTTCCAAGCACAGAAGGACTAGGCGTCCACTACACCGTCCTGATGGCCTGCGCGAAGCACCGTTTCGAGCCCAGGATCATCGCCGAATGCTCGGACATTCCCCTGCTGCTATCTTTAGTGTCCAGCGGCTTCGGGGCGGCGGTCGTCCCTGAGACGATCGTAAAGCTTCATACCCGTCATGATGTTCAGGTTGCGAGAATCGCGGACCCGGACTTAACATCGCCGTATGCCTTGATCTGGCTGAAGGAGCACCACCTGTCCCAGGCGGCGCGGCATTTTATCGACATGATCTCCCCTCCTGCATCAAGGGAATGACAGAGTATAAGCAAAGGATTGCAAACGAAAAAGCCCTTCCGCATATCGGAGAGGGCTTTGGCTTGACACTACTATATGAATAATTGCATGGACTTACGGTAAAAAACGTTGGAACGGCAGCTGCTTATTTTTTAATCAGTTAAACCCGTCATATGTCACAAACTCCGCCACCGGCTTCCGGTAGCCGCGCGGTCTCTGTCTGCCCGCATCCTCCTTGCCGATCGTAATCAGCATGGCGGGCACATACCGGTCCGGAATGTTCAGCACCTTCCGCAGCGCTTCCGGATCAAATCCGATCATCGGACAGGTGTCCCAGCCCCGGTCCTTGGCGATCAGCATGAACAGCATCGCGGACAAGCTGGCGTTCCGGATGGCCTCATCCCGCTTGAACGTGTCGCCCCTGCTTTCATACATGTCTGTTACGCTGCTGACCGTCTCCTCAAATTCGCGCTGGTCGATAACGCCAAGGCTGAGCAGCCCTTCATTGATCGGTCCCACATTGTGATAGGCTTCAAGATCGCCCAATACGGCGATGACGGCCGAGCTCGTTAACACTTTGTACTGCTTGAATGCTGCTTCATGCACCTGTTCCTTCTTCGTTTGATCGATGACGGGAACGTAGTGAGCGTGCTGCAGGTTGAAGGCCGACGGTGCAAATTTGACGAGGTTGAACATGTCGTCCAGCTCCTGCGGGCTGATGGTTACGCTCGGGTCGAATTTATTGGCGGATCTTCTTGCTTTGACAAGGTCTGTAAAGGACGTCATGCTGTTCGCCTCCGTATGTATAAATTTCCAACTGGCTATGAAGTTATCATATCACACTAACTGTAAAAAAGTAAGTTACAATTTAAAAAAAGTTCTGACCTCTGACATATCACCCGCTCCAGTCCGTGAAACGATCGGCATCGTCCCACAGATGGCTGAACGCTTGCTCAAACTTGGCGGCAACGGCCGCATCCTTGATAATCAGCACGACGTCGTCATTTTCCTGGGCAGAGGACTCCAAATAATTCATCGATCCGGCCTCCACCCGGCTTTGATCCGCAATCAGCATTTTCAGATGCATCTTCCCTTCATGCGCATTCACCTTGACCGGAACGCCGGCTTCCCGGATCCGCTTCAGCGCTTTCTTCTGTTTCCCTTTTTCTTCGGCATGCGCCCGGTCCGTAATCAGCCGTACCTGAACCCCGCGGTCCGCCGCATCGATGATGGCCGTCACAACCGGCTCGTAGCTGATGCTGTACACGGCAATATCCAGCGAGGATTTGGCCCCCTTGATGAGCTGTACGATCGCTTTCTCCGGACGTTCGCCTTCGCTCGTGAACAGGGCTTGAACGTCAGCGGCAGAGCCTTCCGTTACTGCACCGTTATGAGCAGAGCTTCCTCGCCCTTGTTGTTCATCCGACGCAGCGGAGCAGCCGGTAACAGCAGCACAGAGCAGAATGGCGGACACGGAGCTGTTGATGACTTTCATCGGATGACCTCCTTCAAAACATGGAAATTTTGGCGTACAGGTAGAATAACATTCTTTTCCATCGATTCAAAATTTGCTGAGGAAGCACGGCACGTAGCCCGACTTCATCGCTCGAAGAGCATTCTCGGGCCTTACGTCGACAAATACGGAACCGACATGAAAAACGGCGCCGCGTCGGTCATCGACAGCGGAAACAGCGGTTGGCCGTATTATCATTGATGCTTTTTCAACCGTATTTTTCGTTTCGGAGCAGTCAATCAAACCTGACATGGGTTGGAAAGTTCGTGAATGGATTCAATTCAAATCATTTATGACATTAATTTATCATCAAAAATCGACAAAACCCGAACGATGGTCTTGCAAAAAACTCTTTTTTTATGTAATATAGACCTATCTGAACTCCTCATCACCAAAATAATCAACCGTTTGTAGGTGACCAATGGTTCATTTAGATTCCAACGAATTCAAGCAGAAGCTGAGTCAGGTATATAATGAAGTTTCCAAGGAGCTGTTCGGCTTTGGTACTTCTTTATTGAAGACAAGCATTCAGCCCGATGCGATTACCTTGTATGCCAGACACCGTCGGTCTCCCCGCTCCACTGTGCTCGAGGGCGAGGTTCCGGCTTTGAAATACGAGGTCGATTTTTACATGTCGATGATTTACAAGAAGAAGCTGAAATCTCGGCTGGAAGAGGAACTGGGACTAAACATCGAGGTTCTCCTTCGGGATTATGATCCCGCCACGCAGTGGGCAGTCACGAACATCATAATGTCACAGCCTGAATGATACGGCCCTTTTCTTTTGATTTATCTTAAGGACTGGCCGAACCGTAACAAGAACGGATGCCGCTATTCTTTGTTTACATTGAAAAGCGCTCTAGTTAGAGATTTTCTTCTATCTAGAGTGCTTTTCTTTTTTAGTTTATAGATTTAGTTATAGAATTTGTTTGATTTTTCTTGTGACATGCCAAAATGTCTATTCAAAAGGGGGATACAACAACCGTCCAGTAGGGAAAAACAATCATATACAGCAGAGAAAAAAATTTCCCGGCGGCGGAAGCCCGGCATACGGCCTGCAGCAGAAAAACAAATAAAAAATAAACCATTACAGGAGTGAATCGATTGTGAAGAAACCATGGATTAAGGGACTCATGACTTGTACGCTGGCAGCGCTGGTACTTGCGGGATGCGGAAACGGAGGCAGCGAAGACAGCAGCTCCGGCGGATCTTCCGGCGGTCAGAAGAAGCTGGTCGTCTCGACTTGGGGATTTGCTGAGGATTTCTACAATAAAGAAGTGTATGCCCCATTCGAAAAAGAGCACAATGTGAAAATCGTCCTGGAGACCGGCAACAACGCCGACCGCCTGAGCAAAATTTTGCAGGGCAGCTCCGACGTCGATGTCGTCTATCTGTCGGATTACTACGCACAGCAGGGCATTGAAGCGGGAGCCTTCGAAAAGATCGACCGCAGCCGGCTGAGCAACCTTGACTCGCTCTATGATATCGCCAAAGCACCAAACGGCGAAGAGTATGGTCCGGCCTACACGATTGGCCAATTGGGCATCGCTTATGACCAGAAGGCAGCCGGAACGACGATATCCTCCTGGGCTGACTTGTGGAAGCCGGAGCTGAAAGGCAAAGTGACCATGCCGAGCATTACATCCACCAGCGGTCCGATGATGGTCGACGCCGCTTCCAAGGTAGCTGGAAGCACGGAATTCAATGAAGACAAGGCATTTGGCAAACTGGCCGAGCTCAATCCGAGCGTCGTGAAATACTACAGCCAGACGTCCGAGTTCATCAACATGTTCACGCAGGGCGAAGCCGCTGCAGGACCGATCATGCAAATGTATCTCGGCGACCTGAAGAAGGCCGACCCGAACGTCGAATTCGTAACGCCGTCGGAAGGTGCGTACGCCATCGTCAATACGCTGAACGTCGTCAAAGGAAGCAAAAACAAAGAACTTGCCGAAGACTTCATCAACTGGCAGCTTAGCCAGGAAGTTCAGGAAAAAGCGGCTAAAGCCAAGGTCGATTCTCCTGCCAACCGCAATGTCAGCCTCAGCGCAGAGGAAGCTGCAGCCGTAACGTACGGCTCCAGTGTCGTTGAAAAGCTGCAAAAGCTGGACATGGCGTTCGTCAACAAAAACCTGAAGAGCTGGACGGACCGTTTCAACCGTGAAGTGACGAAGTAACGCCAAGCCTTTTTTGTAAATATAAGCAGCCTTACGGGGTTATGATTCAGCAGGGGCTGCCCGCCCCTGCTTTTTATTCACCGCTGCCTGGATACAAGGCGGCACATCCTTCATTTTGAAAGGGGAATCCATGTGAAGAAAGCCATCCTGGATGTCGATACCGGCATTGACGACGCGCTCGGAATTATGCTGGCTGTCCGCAGCGGCGAGCTGGACGTGCTCGGGATTTCGACAGTCAACGGCAACGTGTCACTGACGACTGCAACCCTGAACACTTGCAAAATATTGGACTTCATCAAGGCGCCGGCGTCCATCTCGGTCTATCCCGGGGCATCCCGGCCGCTCCTGCGGGACCGTCTCTTTGAGCACCGCGTGCACGGCGAGGACGGATTGGGCGGCGCACTCTTGGACATGCAGCCTGCCGACCGGACCGACCCGGATATGTTCGGGCCCGATTTCATTGTAGAGCAGGCCAAGCGCTATCCCGGCGAAATTACGCTGATCGCTACCGGACCGCTCACGAATGTGGCTCTTGCACTCGCCAAGCATCCGGGCCTGGTCCACGATATCAAGGAGCTGGTCGTCATGGGCGGTGCGGTCCGTACGCACGGCAACATTACGCCGACAGCGGAATACAACATCCATGTCGATCCGGAAGCGGCACGCCTGGTCTTTCAGGCCGGATTCCCGTCCCTGACGCTGGTCGGACTCGACGTGACACGCAAAGCGCTGCTGACCAGCGCGCACATTGATGCGCTCGGCTCCTCGGAGATCGCCGGTTACGTGCGCCAGAGCACATCGGATTACATGGAGCGCTACTATGAGCGCAACGGGGTCCGGGCCTGCGCCATGCACGACCCTTTGGCGGTCGGCGCCGCCATTTGGCCCGAGCTGGTTCGGACGGAGCGTCTATACGTCGATGTGGAGACCCGGAGCGAGCTGTGCGACGGGCAGACGGTGTGCGATTTCCAAAACCGTTTGCAGCGCCAGCCGAACCTGGACGTATGCCTTGATGCCGATTCAGACGCATTTTTGAACCGCTTTATCGCCGTGCTGCGCGGTGGATCCTACCAATAACAGGAGATTACATTCATGAAAAAGCGATACTTGTACCTGCTGCTCGCACCCGGGCTGCTGTTTCTGACCTTGTTCATGATCGTTCCGCTGATCCTCACGGTCGGCTCGACGCTGTTCAAGGACGGGAGCTTCACGTTCGGCATCTACTTACAATTTTTCAAGGACTCGTATTTCCTTGATATTTTGGGAACGACGCTGCTCGTCAGCGTCGCGACCACCCTGCTGTGCATCCTGATCGGATTCCCGGTCGCCTACTATTTGTCCATGATGCCTCCGCGCAAAAAGGGCATTTTGCTGGCGCTGGCGATTTTCCCGCTGCTCACGAGCTCGGTCGTCCGCTCCTTCAGCTGGATGATCATTCTCGGCAAAAACGGTCTGGTCAACAATGTGCTGATCAAGCTGGGGATCATTCACGATCCGCTCAGCATTCTCTATACACCGACGGCGATGATTATCGGTCTGGTCCATCTGTTCCTTCCCTTGATTCTGATTACGCTGGTCGGGGTGCTCGAGTCCATCGACCACGATCTGGTCCGGGCGGCGCAGAGCCTGGGTGCGTCCAAGCTGACGGCTTTCCGTAAAATCGTCATCCCGCTCAGTATACCGGGATTGATCGTCGGCAGCATTCTCGTGTTCGTGGGCAGCCTGACCGCTTACACCACGCCTGCCCTGCTGGGCGGGAAAAAGCGCGTCGTCGCGACCTTCCTGTACCAGAACGCCATTACGCTGAATGACTGGCAGGCGGCTTCGGCCATTGCCACCATCATGATGATCATTACGTTCATCGTCATCGGGCTGATGAATAAAGCAGCGGCCAAATTCAATCCGAAGGGGTAGAACTATGAAGACCAAAAATCCGGGGCTCGCCCTCTTTTCCTTTATCGTTTACTTGTTCCTGCTCGGGCCGCTCCTGATCATCGCGGTGACGTCCTTCGAGCCGGGAACGGTGCTGAAATTTCCGCCGACCGGTTTTTCGCTGAAATGGTACCAGAATATTTTTGACGTGGAGATGTTCATGTCGACCTTCAAAACGTCGATCTTCGTCTCGCTGCTCGGCAACGTGATTGCGATTCTGCTCGGCGTTCCGGCCGCTTACGCCTTGAACCGGGTGACGTTCCGGGGCAAAGACACGCTGAACGCGGTGTTCCTGTCCCCCCTGCTCATTCCGGGGATCGTGCTGGGCTTTACGCTGCTCAAGTACGTCGTCATCACGTTCCACTTCCCGATTTATACGTCGCTCCTGATCGGCCATACGATCATTATGCTGCCGTTTATTATCCGGGTCATCGGCTCCAGTCTCGCCAACTTCGATTTCGCGGTCGAGGAAGCGGCGCTCAGCCTTGGATCCAGCCGGCTTGCGACCTTCTTCAAAGTCGTCCTGCCGAACATTAAATCCGGCATCATCGCTTCGGTGCTGCTCGCGTTCCTCGAATCGTTCAACAACGTGGATATTTCGCTGTTTATGACCGGTCCGGGCGTCAGCACGCTGCCGATCCAAATGCTGACCTACGTCGAAAACTATTTTGACCCGACCATCGCAGCCATCTCGGTCCTGCTCATGCTGATCACGGCCGTGTTCATGTTCGTCATCGAAAGGCTGCTCGGACTAACCTATTTCACCAAACAATAACGAAAGGCGTGAGACGATGGCACTACTACAACTTGAAAACGTATCGGTCGCCTATGACCAGCAGTATATTCTGAAAGACTTCAACCTTTCCATTGAGAAAGGTCACCTGATCTCCCTGCTGGGTCCCAGCGGCTGCGGCAAAACGACCACCCTTCGGCTCATCGCCGGCTTCCTCGAAGCGACGGACGGAGCCTTCAAATTCAGCGGCAAGGACTATACGCGCGTGCCGATCAACAAGCGGAATTTCGGCTTCGTTTTCCAGAGCTACGCCTTGTTCCCGCACCTGTCCGTGTTTGACAACGTCGCCTTCGGACTGCGCCAGCGCAAAGTCAAGGAAGACGAGATCAAGAAGCGGGTCATGAACATGCTGGAGATCGTCAACCTCGGCGGATTTGAAAAAAGATTCCCGCAGGCGCTCTCCGGCGGCCAGAAGCAGCGCGTCGCCATCGCACGGGCCCTCGTCATTGAGCCGGATTTGCTCCTGTTCGATGAGCCGCTCTCCAATCTGGACGCCAACCTCAGGGTGAACATGCGCGTGGAAATCCGCCGCATCCAGCAAGAGCTCGGCATCACGACCGTATACGTATCCCACGACCAGGAGGAGTGCTTCTCCATTTCAGACCGGGTCGCCGTCATGAACAAAGGGATCATCGAGCAGTTGGATCAGCCGTCGGTCATTTTCCAGTATCCGAAATCCGAATTCGTCGCCCGCTTCATCGGCTTCAACAACTTCATCCATTTTGACGAGCGGGACAGTGAAGGCTCCTTCTTCACCCTGCGCAAGGGAGACTACCACTTTCATGCCGCCAAGGCCGATGGCATGCCTGTCACCATGAAGGGCGCCATCCGCCCCGACGACCTCATTGCCGGTACGCTGCAGGAGATCAATTCCGGCGACAATGTACTGACCGGCAAGGTCAAAGTCAGCACGTATCTTGGACGCAGCTACCAATACGTCGTCGATACGCCGCTGGGCGAATTTACGGTCAACCAGGAAATGCAGCAGCCCTATGCGAACGGGCAGGAAATCCGTCTGTTGTTTCCATCGGATAAGCTCGTTCTTGTCGAATAACCATAGGGGGAACAACGTATGCATGCAGATTTGCTATTTCTTCAAGCCAAGGTGTACAACAGTTACTTTAAGCAGTGGTCTACCAACAACGTCGCCGTCAAGGACGGCAAGTTTTTCTATATCGGCCTGAGGGGCGAAGATACGTTCCAGGCCAAGCAGGTCATTAACGCAGAGGGACTCTATATGGTCCCCGGCTTCATCGATATCCATCTGCACATCGAAAGCACGATGGTGACGCCTGAATCCTTCTCGGCGGGTCTCCTGCGAAACGGCGTCACCACGATCGTACCCGAGCCGCATGAGATGGCCAACGTGTTCGGCCTCGACGGCGTTCTTGAGATGATCAAGGCGAGCCGGAACTGTCCGGTGGACATGTTCTACGCCATTCCGAGCTCGGTCCCGTCCACCTCGATGGAAACGACGGGCGGATCGATCGAGATCGAGGACATGGATGCCCTCCTGTCCACAGGGGATGTCATCTGCCTCGGCGAGATCATGAACTACGTCGACATCATTACCGACCCAGATTGCAAAACGAACCGCATCCTGGAGCATATCCGCTCGCATTATCCTGAGCTCGTCATTGAAGGCCATGTGCCGAAGCTGCTGGATCTGGACCTGCAGCGCGTCATTTACGCCGGCGTCAACTCGGACCATACGCATCAGACGCTGCAGGGTCTGGAGGAGCGGATTGCGGCCGGCATGTTCATTGAAATCCAGGAGAAGTCGATGACGCCAGAAGTGATGGACTACCTGATCCGCCACGATGTATCCGAGCATTTCTGCTTCGTGACCGATGACGTCATGGCGGACTCGTTCCGCGCCCGCGGCCACCTGAACCAGATCGTCCGCAAGGCCATCGGCATGGGGATGTCTCCGGAGCGGGCGATTTACGCCGCGACCTTCTCCCCATCCCGCCGCATGCGGATGTACGATCGGGGCTCCATCGCACCGGGCAAAGTCGCCGACTTCCAGCTGATCTCGGATTTGTCCGAGCTGAAGCTGGAATCGGTGTACAAAAACGGCGCGGAGGTGTACTCCGCCGCCAAGGCCTTTGAGCCGCAGTCGAGCGGCTACCGGTTCCCGGAGCACTTCTACCACAGCGTCCAGCTGGACGAGCTGAGCTCCGCCGATTTTGAAGCGGCGGCCGGCGTGGAGGACGGCATCTACCGGTGCCGGGTGATGACGATCCAGGACGGCTCGACCTTCACCAAGGAGAGCCAAGTGGACGTGTCGGCCGCGAATGGCCGGCTGCTGTGGGAGGACAGCGGCTGCGGCATGATCGCCACATTTGAACGGTACGGCAAAGGACGCCAAAAAGCGTTCGGCTTTATCGCGGGCGATACGATCCAGCGCGGCGCCGTGGCGACGACCTACTCCCACGACAACCACAACCTGCTCGTGATCGGTCACAACGTCGAGGACATGGTCCTCGCCGCCAACACCGTCATCCGCCAGCAGGGCGGCTTCTGCGTCACCCTGGACGGCGAGATCAAAGCCAACATGCACCTGCCGGTCGGCGGCATCCTGACCGAGGATCCGCTTGATCTGGCCGCCGAGTCCGTCCAGCAGGTTCGCGAGGCGATGGAAGAGCTCGGGTATAAGCACTACAACCCGATCATGTCGATCGCGACGCATTCGCTGCCGGTAAGCCCGTACCTCAAAATCACCGATCACGGACTGATCGACGTCAACGCCGGCAAAGTCGTGCCGCTCATTATTGAGCAGGTGTAAGTTACTGGCCAGGTATAACATTTAACCGTTAGGTTTGGCATTGCCGTAAGGTGTGACCTTTTATAAATAGCCTTGCCATAAATATCACAAAGGGCTGTCCCCGCCATTTTGGCGTGGGGACAGCCCTTTTTTTGTATGACATAATCGATCAAGCACAAGTAAACCTATCTTCGCCCTAAAGCCGCTTTATGGGCCAAAATCAAATCACTTATTCCAGATTATTTCTATAGGCATATAGCAACCTTATGCTATACAATATCCTACGGACTTTAGGCGATATACCGTACAAACATTAGTCTCGGCGTAATCCGCCCGTTTATATATATTGCTACAATATCCTGCTACATAGAAAGGAATTGCACATGAAGTGGTGGAAGCTTATACTCGTTGTCCTCATATGGATATTATCGTTAATAGCGATTAGATCTGGCCTTGCCATGAAGCGTGGAAAATCTAAGGGTAGCGTTACGGATGTGATGAATGTATGGCCCCTTGCCGATACGATATCAGGAAATATCGCAGCAATAATCTGCAGCTTTATTGCAGGGTTGATCTATAAGCATTTTCCATGGTGGCTGAGAAAAACAGTCCTCTATTTGATATCAGCTATACTGTTTTGCCTGGGGCTGTATATTCTTATCGATGCATGATCAACAAACAGCCCGAAACCAATACTCCTCCGTTATCTCCGGCTTTCTCTCGATACCTCTGTGCCCGCTCGCGGCCGCTCCGCTTCCGGTGCTTTCCATCCGGTCAGCAGCAGCATGACAAAAGACAGCGCGACGATCGCCAGCGTCCACGCCCAAGCCATCGGCATGTTGCCGGCGTCGACCGCCACGTAAATAGCCGTCGGCACCGTCTGCGTCTTGCCGGGAATGTTCCCGGCAACCATGAGCGTAGCGCCGAACTCGCCGAGCGCCCTGGCAAATCCGAGCACGAGCGCGGTCAGCAGCGAAGAATAAGTGAGCGGCAGCGTAATGGAACGGAACACCCTCCACTCGCCTGCCCCGTCGGAGCGGGCCGCCTTTTCCAGATCCGGATCAACGGTGGCAAAGCCGTTCTTCATCGTCTGATAAACGAGCGGGAATGCCACGACGATGGTCGCCACAACAGCGGCCCACCAGGAAAAAATAATCGGCGCATCCCACAGCCATTCGATCAGCTGCCCCACCCAACTGCGGCGGCCAAGCAGCATCAGCAGCAGAAATCCCACCACGGTCGGCGGCAGAACCAGAGGCAGCATAAACAGCGTCTCCAAGACGATTTTTCCCGGGAAATGATGCCTTGCCATCCACCAGGCAGCTCCCGTACCCAGGATGATCACGATCAGACTCGAGAGCAGGGCAACCTGTAAGGACAGTCTGACCGGATCCCAAAATGCCTGCCAGTCCATCATCTGTTAACCCTGCTTCGGCACGGAAAATCCGTACTTTTTAAAAATGTCCACGGCCGAATCCGTCTGGAGGTACTCGTAAAAATCCACCGCCTCCTGGCTGTGCTTCGTCGCCTTAACGATTCCGACCGGGTAAACGACCGGCGTATAGGCAGACGGGTCGACAGTAAACGCCACTTTGACCTGATCCGAAGTCAATGCATCCGTTTTATACACAAAACCCGCATCCGCATTGCCAGTTTCCACGTACTGCAGCACCTGCCGCACATCCTTGGCCTGCACCAGCTTCGGCTGGAGTGTGTCCCACAGCTTGGCGTTCGTCAGTGCTTCCTTGGCGTAGTTCCCTGCCGGAACGCTTTCCGGAATGCCGATGGCGATTTTTTTCAAGCCGGTTCCTTTCAGGTCCTCCATGCCCGAGACTTGGGCCGGTTCTTTGGCGTTCACCACGGCCACAAGCTCATTGGCGAGAAGGTCTTTCTCATGCGAAGAATCGATGAGCTGCTTGTCCTCCAGCGCCTTCATGTTCTTCACGGCAGCCGAGAGGAACAGATCCGCCGGTGCGCCCTGCTCGATCTGCTGCTGCAGCGCCCCCGAAGCGCCAAAGTTAAAGTTCAGTTTGACGTTCGCATGCTCCGCCTCGTACGCTTGTTGAATCTCCTGCAGCGCATCCGTCATGCTGGCCGCAGCGGAGATGGTCAGTTCTACCTGCTGTGCAGCCTCTCTATTAGAAGTTTCCGCAGCGGCTCCTGAGTCGGCCGATTTCGGGTCTGCAGCCGAACCGGAATTCGATCCGCAGCATGCCAGCATCAGAACGAAGGCGGCGAGGATCAGCCAAACACCTGGTTTCATACCCCTTTTGATCATCCGTAATCTCCAATCCTTAATCGTTATATTTAGTTATAATTAGATATAATTGATTATATCCAGTGGGCCGCGAGGTTGTAAATACGGTTTGCACAATTTTCACATCCGGGTGTGATACAATAGAAGACACTATGTTCACAGGGTTCAGACCTAAGCCATTACAAGAAAAGATAACATATAACGAAACGTTCAGCGAAACATACAACGTACAAGGAGGAAGCTCATGTCCAGCGACATTTCGTATACGACCGAGGAGATTGCCAAGCTCCTGAAAATATCCAAGCTCACCGTCTACGACCTGATCAAAAAAGGGGAGCTGCCTTCGTATCGGGTGGGCAAGCAAATGCGCGTCGATGCCGCAGATTTGGAAGCCTACAAGCAAAGGGCTAAAGGACTGCAGGCGGCCGAACACCGCCCGGCTCCAGCGGAGCCGCTTTCCTTTCAACCTGCCGCTGTCGGAGCCGGCGGAACCCGTTCGGTAGTCATTACCGGGCAGGATATCAGCCTTGACATTCTCGTTAAGCATATGGAAAAGCATACGCCCGGCATCCGTCCGCTCCGCGCATATGTCGGGAGTCTGGACAGCCTGATTGCGATGTACCGCGGAGAGTCCGACATCGTGAGCACCCATCTGCTCGACGGCGATACGGGCGAATATAATTTGCCGTACATTAAGCGGATTTTGGTTGGCTTTCCGTATTTGGTCGTCAACCTGCTATCCCGAAAGGCGGGACTCTATGTCCAAAAAGGGAATCACCTTGGGCTAAAAGACTGGGCCGATCTGTCCCGCACGGGGCTTAGGCTCGTCAACCGCGAAAAAGGGTCGGGTGCCCGCGTTCTGCTCGATGAACAGCTGCGGCTGCACGGGATCCGGCGGGATCAGCTGCAGGGCTACGGCGAGGAGCAGACCAACCATATTGCGGTCGCCGGCACGGTCGCTGCCGGGGAGGCTGATGTCGGGATTGGTATCGAAAAGGCGGCAGCAATCGTAGGCGGCGTGGATTTTATCCCGCTGATCGAGGAACGCTACGACCTGGTCGTGCTCAAATCGGCGGAGAATATGCCTTGGATCGAGTCGCTGATGGGCATTTTGCGTTCGGAGGAGTTCCGCCGCGAGCTGCAGAGCATCGCAGGGTATGATCTGTCCCGTACCGGGGAGATCCTGCTTGAGACATAGATATATATATATAGCGGAACCGGATCCGTATCACCCGGTGCCCTCTCAAATCGAGAAGTGCACCCATGGCCGTTACCGTACATTAGAGGGTAGAAGTACATTATCTTTAAAAAAGAAAAAGGCAGCCGGAATCATTCCGGCTGCCTTTTATACTGTTTCGAAGTCCTGCGACCCTACGAGCATGAGCCTACGGGCCGAGCCTACCGGTTGGTTCCCGAGTTCCCTTCTCCGTTCGCTTCTCCGGCCCCGGATACGTCCGCGATCGCCCGGCGGGCGAGCAACGATGTGACCGTATCGTCCATCGGCGGGTTGTGCAGACCCGCCCGCACGTCGCGGTACATCCGCTCCAGCGGAAGCTGGCGCGACAGGCTGGCCCCGCCCACAATCCGCATCGCCAGATCGACGATGCGGAGGGCCGCATGGGTCGCCGTCGTCTTCACGAGCCCGAGATCGGGCCTCATGCCCGGCCGCAGCTCCGGGTGGCGGTCCCAGCGGTCCGCCACACTGTACATGAGCGTGCGGGCGGTGATCAGCTCGGACTCCATCTCCCCGATCTTCTGCTGAATATGCGGCAGGTCGGCAATGGGCCCCGGCAGGCTGTTTGGCCGGTAATTGGCGGCGTAACGCACCGCAAAATCCCGGGCAGCCCAGGCGATGCCGATATAACATGCCGGGATATGCAGCAGCGCCCCGCCGTGATCGGACATCTTACCTGCCGGCTGTCCTCCTAAAGGATCCTCACTATCGATCCTTTCCCCGTCCGGCACGAACACTTCTTCCATCACCAGGTCGTGGCTGCCGGTCGCCCGCATGCCCATCGTATTCCACGTTTCGTCAATGCTGACGCCTGGACCCTTCCGCACCAAAAACGTTCCGGTCTTGTCTTCTTCCTCCACAAATGCAGTGACCGTAAACTGATCCAGCACCGGGATAAGCGAGCTGAACGTTTTGCGGCCGGTCAGCAGCCAGCCCCCTTCCGTACGCTCCGCTTTCGTTCCCGGACGGCCGCCCCGGCTCGGACTGCCGGTCGACGGTTCGCTGGCAAACTGGTTAATCATCGCCCCGTCACGGACGATTTGCCTGCAGAAGTCGGCATACAGCTCGCGCGGCCACGACTGGCCGATGCGCATCTGCAGCACCTGGCTCACATGCCAGCCGACCGCGAGCGTCGTCGAGCCGTCCCCTTTTCCCAGCCGTTCCTGGGCAAGGATCATTTCGTACAGCGACGCTTCCTCACCGCCAAACTCCGCCGGCACCGTCAGCTTTAAATAACCCGACTCCTTCAGGTCAGCAAAATTTTCAAACGGGAACGATCCTTCCCGATCATGTTCCGCAGCCCTCTCCGCAAATACCGCCGCAAGCCGCTCGGACCTGGACGCGATTTCGGCCTCCCGATTATTTCGTATAAACGGATCCGTTTGCATGGAATTCATCCTGCACTCTCCCCTCGCCTGTATCTTTTCTCCTAACGAAATCAGTAAGCATCAAAATGGACGCCTGTATACTTACTTCCCGAGAAAACGAACCCGCCAAACGCGGTCTGTCTTCTGTAAGGTTATTTCGAAAGATGTTTTCTTCATTGTATAATGCAGGGGCTGTGTTGTCCAAAGCAGAACCTGTTTCTTTTTATAAAGGCTGAACGAATAAGCTTTGATGCCTCATGGGCCGGTTAAAGGCAACCTGTGACCTATTTTGCGTTTGTTTTTGCGATCATTTTGCTCAACACCGCACGGGATGCAGCCGGCACAATATACTTACGCGCTTTACAAAGCCGGATGAAGATGATATGTTATAAACACGACGTTAACGTCATGTTTGGAGGGCAAGATATGAAGGATCGCATGCGCATAGGGGATTTATCGGAACGAGCGGGGGTTACTCAGCGTACGGTTCGATATTACGAAAAAATGGGGCTGATCCCTCCAGGCGAGCGTGAAGGCAATGGGCAGCATTACTATACAGATGAGACCGTTGCCCGGCTGCGCAAAATCGATCAATTAAAGAAGCTTGGGCTCAGCTTGGAGGAAATACGGGACGTGATCGATCTCTATTTCATGGACCCCAGTGGTGTACAACCTAAACAGAAAGTGCTCGGCATCTTGAAGCAGCACCTCGCAGAGACGGATCAGAAGATCGAGGGGTTACAACAATTCCGGACCGATTTGCTGACCCATATCGAACGCTTTGAGCAATGGATCAAGGACGCAGAGCAGCATTAATTTTTTTTGCCGCAAACGTGACGTTAACGTAATGTTTATAATATTCACATTTCCAGGAGGATAAACATGATGAACGAGACGATTGGATTTATCGGACTTGGCAGCTTAGGTTTGCCGCTGGCTAAGAATCTCCTCGATGCAGGGTATCCTTTGGTGGTGCATAACAGGACGGCCAGCAAAGCCGAACCTTTGATTGCCCAAGGCGCCCGGCTGGCATCCAGACCCGATGAGGCCGTAACCGCTGGCGGAATCGTCGTCACCATTTTGTGGGATGATGCGTCTGTGGAGAGCATCGTCATGAGCGATAGCTTTTTAGAGAAGCTTGGCAAAGGGGGGATTCATATCTCGATGAGCACGATATCGCCGGATACATCCAAAAAGCTGGCCGCTGTTCACGCAGAGCATGGCAGCACCCTGGTCGAAGCCCCCATCTTTGGAGTTCCGGAGGCTGCAGCAGCACGTCAGCTCTCCATCCCTATGGCTGGGCCGCAGCAGGCGAAAGACCGAGTCCGCCCGGTTTTGGAGGCTATGGGAGGGCTGAATATTTTCGATTTTGGTGAAAAAGCCGGGGCTGCGAATCAGGTGAAACTGGTTGGGAACTTCATGATTACTTCCGCCGTGTACACCATTCGGGAGGCTCTCTCCATGGTCGAAAAGAGCGGTGGCGATCCCAAGCCCGTGATGGATATGCTGACCCAAACGCTGTTTAACGCCCCGATTTATAAGCGTTACGGCCAGATGGCTGCCGAGAACATGGATCATCTCTTTACTCAAAGCCATATTCCGTTAAAGGATGTGGGCATTTTTAAACAAGCGTCCCAGCGGGCCGGGGCCCCCGCACCTTTGTCGAACCTGTTGTATGACCTGTTAAGCAGCGAGCATAAACAAGCCTAATATCGATAAAATCTTATCCAATATACGTTCATAAGGAAAAGGAGTATGCATGCGGTTCTATTCGAAACCCTCTCACATGAAATAAAAAAGCAGCCCCCGCAGAAGCGCGAACGCCTCCCGGGGGCTGCTTTTCATCCGAATCATACCTGCATTTGAGCCCCGCTCTGGTAGCTCAGCAGTTTGCTGAAGGAACCTTTGCTCTCCTGAGAGAGCTGCAAATAACCGCCCTGCTGAATCACCTCGCCCTGCTCCATCACGATCACATGGTCCGCGTTCCGGATGGTGGACAGCCGGTGGGCGATTACGATCATGGTCATGCTTCCTTTGAGGCGTTCCAACGCCTGCTGGATCAGAAGCTCATTTTCGCTGTCGAGCGCGCTGGTCGCTTCATCCAGGACAAGGATGCTCGGCCGCTTCAAAATCGCGCGGGCCAGCACCAGCCGCTGGCGCTCTCCGCCCGACAAGCGAACGCCCCGGTCCCCGATGACCGTGTCCAATCCCTGCGGCAGCTTGCGGACGAACTCGGCCGAAGCCGAGAACTCCAGCGCCTGCCATAGATCGTCATCCTGCGCATTGGGGTCCACCAGCTGCAAATTGTAGCGGATGCTCTCGTTGAACAGGAACGGATCCTGCGCCACGTATCCGATCGAGCCGCGCAGCGCCAGCAGCTGGCGTTCGCGCTGGAGCGAAACGCCGTCCGCCCGCACTTCTCCCTCTTCGGGATGGATCAGCCCCATCAGCAGGTCGACTAGTGTACTTTTCCCGGCGCCGGACTTGCCGACGATAGCGGTCATGCGGTTAGCCGGAATATGGACATTGATATCACGCAGCGCGTATTGCGGCTCCTTGGGGTTGTACCGGTAGCTGACATCGGTGCAGCTGATTCCGTCGGCCAAAGCAAGCTTCGAAGCCCCCGCCGCTTCCGGGCTGATCAGCTCCTGCTCCGCTTCGTATTCCTGCTGCAGCTTCCGCATGTCATGAAACGCCGGCAGATTTGAGCTGAGCTGCTCCATATTCGACTGAATGCCGATAAACCTCGGCCACAGCCGGGTAAAAATGAGCACAACCGTAATCAGCTGCTCCGGCGGAGTATGCAGTACCGCGATCGCCACGTACATAAATGCCGCGATCAGAACGACGGAGGACAGGCGGTAAATCACCTGCGACATGGAGTTCACCCGGCCAAACTCGAGGAAATTATGTTCCATTTGGTCGGTCAACTTACGGAACCAATGGATGTGAGACGCTTCCAGCCGGTTGCTTTTGATATCCTTAATGCCGCCGAAATGGTCGCTGATTCCCGCAAAATAATGCTTGGACAGCTCGGTGGTCTCCTCCCCGATCCGCTTGGACCTGCGCACAAACCTCCGTGCGAACAGAGCAAGCAGCCCCCCGCTGACCAGCACCATCACTGTCAATGCCGGCGACAGCCACAGGGCCAGGGCAATCTGTAGCACGGTAAAGATCAGCGACGTCACCATCTGTAAAAATAAAGTCGTTCCGTAATTGACCCGCCCCAGCTCGTTGGACATCACGTGGTTAAAATCCGACCGGCGTTTACGCAGGTAAAACTCCCACTTGGCCCGCAGCAGCCCTTCATACGTCTCGGTCCGCAGCGTCCGGATAAAGGATTGTATAATCCTTGCGTTCAGGAGAGTCTGGCTTCGCTGCAGCAGCGCTTGTCCACCCAGGATGAGGACATAGACCGCCAGGACCAGCGGCAGGCTGAGCTGCAGGGACCAGGAATGGATCAGCCCGGTAAGCGGGGCCAAAAACGGTAGGCTCCCTGAATCCATTTGCAGCAGGCCGATCATGCCCAGCAGCGGAACGATCAAATACATGCCGATGCCGTCCAACAGGCTGATGAGAAGGGTCATGGACATGTTCAAGTACAGTTTGCCTCCGGCGACCCGCTGGATTTTGCGAATATAGTAGAATAAATCCTTCATTGTACGTAGCTCCTTATCCGGATTGCCGCGTCATGAGCCCGGCCTCTCGGTCGGCTGCCGCTCCGTTGCCGAAAATGCCCACAACCGTATACTTCTCGTGCCCTTCCCTACCCGTCACGATGTACGACCCGCAGCGCAGCCAGGCGTGAGCCGCCAGCCGCCCCTGCTCGTCCCTGCCGCTTCCCAAATACAGCGTGCTCGACAGGCCGCGGCGCTCCAGCATTTTCATGGCGGCGATCGCCTTGACCAGGCATTGGCTCTCCCACCACGTGTACCGGCTCATCCCGTGAACGGCTTTGGAGACTTGACGGATGGTCAGCAGTTCCTGTCGGCTAAGCTCCTCCTCCGGAGTCTCCTTCATATAGCTCCCCAGGGAAGGGGCGACTTTGGCGAACGGGAGTGCCTTCAGCACTCTTCCCCATGCCAGGAGCACGTAGGCTTCAGCATACATCATCTTCTGGGTCCATGGAAAACGGACAAACGCGCGCAGCTGCCTACTCCAGCTCATGCCCGTTTCTCACCTGGATCAGGCCCTCCGCCGCAAGCTTGTTCAGAAACGGATGCACCTGCTGCTCGCAGGCTTCCGGCCCGATATCATACTCTTCGACCAATTGGCCCACCAGATCCGTCAGGCTGGTCGGCGCAGCAATCAGCTCCCAGATCCGCCCGCCGATCTGCCCCAGGTTGTAATACTTGCCGGTCTCGATGCTCAGCATGACTTTCTCCCCATCCATGTCGCTGACGAGATAGCCGGGGGATTGGGAGATGATGTTGGCTGCGGCGATTTCTGCTGTACTCATGATTGACCTACCTCTTTCTCATATAATTTGTTGAGAACCCATCGGGATGTTAGATTCATAGCTACGACTATTCGGCTCTTGCCACCAATCTGCGTGCTCGACGTACCATTCCAAGGTTTGTTTCAGCCCTTCGGCAAACCTGTATTCGGGTCTCCATCCGAGCTCATTCATAATTTTTGCCGGATTGTTGGCATATCGGTAATCCTGCCCCGGCCTGTCCGGGATGAACTCAATGAGGCTTCGGGGCTTTCCGAGCATATCCAGAATAAAATGCGTGACGTCAATCGTCTTCACTTCCTGATGTGAACCGATGTTGTATACCTCTCCACTGCGCCCCAGGTGCAGAACACGGTCGATTGCCGTATTGTTATCGCGGACATAGACCCAGTCGCGAATGCTGAGACCCTCGCCGTGGATCGGAATCTTCCTGTCCTGCAAAGCGTTCATAATGACCATAGGAATGAGCTTCTCCGGGTGCTGTGCAGGGCCGTATGTGTTGCCGAACCGGACGATATTGAACGGTAATCCATACGTATTGCTGTAGGAATGAATCAGCATATCGGCTCCAGCTTTACTGGCAGAATACGGATTGTTAGGGGCGATCGGGGAGTTTTCCGTAAAATAGCCCGTGTCATCCAAAGAACCATAAACCTCGTCGGTTGAGATCTGCAGAAACAGCCCAATGTCATAGCGGACTGCGGCATCAAGCAGAGATTGCGTTCCATTGATATTCGTGCCGACGAATGTCACCGGATCCACTATACTCCGGTCCACGTGGGATTCGCCTGCAAAATTGATGATAACATCGATCTGGTGCTCCCTGATGACGGCATCTACCATGTCCCGGTCGCAAATATCGCCTTGAATAAAGGTATAGTGGTCATAGTCTGACAAGGCGGCAATATTTTGTATATTTCCCGAATAGGTCAACTTATCGAGATTAATGAAGCGGTATGAAGGATACTTCGGAAGCATCAGCCTCAGAAAGTTCCCCCCTACGAACCCCGCACCGCCTGTAACCAAAATAGCGGGGTTGTCCTTAAACCGTCGATTCACTTGCATGCCTCTCCTCTTTTCTATCGGTTTTGGGATCAGCCGTTGTTCACGGGCTCTTTACTGAATACATAGCGCCAAAACCACAGAAACGGACGAAGGGGAAAATAGAGGAAATGCAGTAATTTAGGCAGTGGCAGCAGCGAAACATCCTTTGTGCTGGGGTAAAGATAATCCATGATCAACGACAGCTTTTCTTTTCTCGACATTAAAGAATGTAAATAGCGCTTGTAGTATGCCAATGTGTCCTTATCACCATTAGGGGATAAGTCAACAGGGTTCTTGATGAAATACAGCGATGCTCTTGCAAGCTCCTCTGCGTACATATTACGGGATAGCTCTTCTAGGTCTCCGCCTAGTGGCGTTGACAACAGCCGATTCGTTAAAATGGCAGCCTGTCCTGCCAGATCCCGCTCCTTCCGCTGAAGGTAGTGTTCCATTATCTTTTGTACATTGAATGATTTTTTTTGAATCATCCGGTCAATATCACATAACCAGCGAAGGCGGAACCAGCCATGTCTTGCGCCATGCGACACCAAGTACATAAACAGATCTCCGTCGCTTAAGTAATGAATCGGCCGTCCGGAGAAGGAGACCGTTGTTCGCCGATCCCACAGTGTTCTGAAAGAGGCCCCGGGCAGTTCCGCGCTCATCCGCCAGTGTAATTCCACCTGAGTAAAATAGAGCGGATGCACGTAACTGATATGGTGCTTTTTCCGTTTCCAGGAGCCCAAAGTTTTCTCGTCTTCTGTAACATAGCCTAACTCAGACAAAATCCCTTCTGCTTTTTCCAAGTGTTTGGGGGAAACCAATACATCGAGATCTTTGGAGGTCCGAAGCGACAAGTCTCCGTATAGCTGTTGTGCTAGAACCGGTCCTTTCAGAAAAATCGCCTCAACCTGATGTTCCATCAAAGCAGAGTTGATTTTCTCCATTTCAGAGCTAAGGCGCAGCATGCTGATCACATTAGCGGAATATTTGGAATACAGCGAATCCATTATAGAGCGTGGAACACTCTCCCGGCCCCGTTCCTTTAAACGCATGTACAACAACGGATAGACCCGGTGATGATAAGCAAGGCGAATCAATTCTTTCCAGTCTACCCCTTCTAAATCTTCTTCCCCCCATGGTCCGGATCCAATAATTCGGAGAAGCAGCGACAATTCTCTGGAAAAATCACTCGTATTCAGCGAGTTATTCATTCACATTTCTTCCTCTCATCCCTGCATCATAAAGACTGGGCTCTGCTCGCGAATCCCTTTGTTCAGGTTGGGCCGGCCAATGGAGTAATAAGCAAATTGTGTCTTTGCAATCTCTTCTTCCGAGTAAATATTCCGTCCGTCAATGAGGTTCGGAGTTTTCATCCAGGTTTCAAGCTCATAAAGCGAGATCTGCCTAAATTCCTGCCATTCTGTCAGAATGCACAGGGCATCCGTCTCCACAGCTGCCTCTCTCGCTGTTTCGCAATATTTCACGTTAGCGTAGCCGAGTACGCTTCTAAAGTTATTGGTCGCAATTGGATCATAAGCCTTGACGACTGCCCCTCGATCAATAAGCGATTGGATAATTTCGATGGAAGGCGCATCACGAACATCATCCGTTTCTGGTTTGAAGGCGAGCCCCCAAATGCCAATGGTTTTTCCGGAGAGATCGCCAAGCAGCTGTTCCAGCTTACGGATCACGTTAAAGCGCTGCCCCCGGTTGACCTCAACTACCGATTTCAGCAGCTTGAAGTCGTAATTCATTTGCCCAGCAATCTGAATTAGAGCTTGGGTGTCTTTTGGGAAACAAGAGCCTCCGTATCCGATCCCAGCTTTTAAAAAGGAGGAGCCAATACGATTGTCGTATCCCATGCCTTCCGTCACTTTGGTAATGTCTGCCCCGACCTTCTCGCAGATATTCGCGATTTCGTTGATAAAGGAAATCTTCGTCGCAAGAAAAGCATTGGAAGCATACTTGATCATCTCCGCGCTGCGGATATCGGTCACGAGAATATGTTCGGTCAGCCCCTGGTGAAGTTCCCGCATAATCTTAGCTGCCTGCTCACTCTCCGCACCTATGACAATACGGTCAGGATGAAGCGTATCCTGAACAGCTGTTCCTTCTCGAAGAAATTCTGGCAGCGAGACACTGTCGAAATGAACCGGCGACTGACTCTGAATCAAATACCGGATGCGCTCGTTAGTCCCAACGGGAACGGTACTCTTAATGCAAATGATCTTATAACAGTCAATGACCTCTGCGACTTCACGAGCCACTTGCTCAATATAAAAAAGGTTGGCCTCCCCATTCGGTAATGACGGAGTGCCAACAGCAATAATGATAATATCTGAAGCGGTAACTGCCTCTTTTAACTCTGTTTGGAAACGCAGTCGGCCTTCAGCAGAATTTCGAATGACGAGCGGCTGAAGCCCAGGCTCGTAAATGGGAATTTCCCCTTCAGCCAGCTTTCGGATTTTCTCAATGTCCTTGTCCACACAAATGACATCGTGCCCGAGTTCAGCATAGCAAACCCCGGAGACCAGGCCGACATATCCCGTCCCGACGACTGTAATTTTCATTTCATACACCTCACTCTTAATGAATTCTTCGTCAGATAAAACAAAACTGAAGAATTTCCTCCCATCGCATTGCCAGCCTTACGATATCTTCCTCCACCAGCTCTGTTCCCGTTTGCACCTCAATAATCTCCATATCGGTTGCGGCCTTCAGGCTGTGTTTGCTCTGAGCCGGTATGACAATGACATCGCCAGTGGTAATCCGCCGATATTGTCCGTCCAGTATCATTTCACCGGAACCGGCAATGACAGTCCATACTTCCTTCCGCTTGTGATGGTATTGATAGCTCAAATTTTTTCCGGCCTGAATACAAATTCGCTTCGTCAGTACTTCCTGTCCGTCCTCGTATTTCAAAAAGTCTAATACGCGATATCTACCCCAGCGTCGTTCCTCAACCATTGGCCGGAGCTCGTCCGAGTTCACCAGTTCCTTAATTCTTGGGCTTGCCTCTTTATCGGATACAAGAATGCCATCTGGACTAACCGCAATGATAAGGTTGGATACGCCGATTGCCGTGACAGGAATATCCAATTCATTGATGACATGAGTATTTTGGGAATCCGGTGACAGCGTTCCTTTCCCGATCAGTGGAGAGGCGATTTCTTCTGTCAGCGTATTCCAAGTTCCTAAGTCCTTCCACTCACCGTCATAAGGCATGACCACGATCTGTTCCGTTTTTTCCACCACTTCATAATCAAAGCTCGTCTTCAGGAAACGGCCATATTGCCTAACAGCTTCCTCGTAGTGAATTGGCAGCTTTCTCTCGATTAACATATCGATGATAAATCCGAGCCGGAAAGCAAAAACCCCGCAATTCCAAAGCGCGCCTTGGCGGATCATATCGGCGGCTTCTTCTTCGCGGGGCTTTTCCCGAAAGCTGTGTACCTGTACATATTCAGAATTGTTGTCTTCTATGTTCTCAGGAACGATATACCCGTATTTTTCGGATGGGTACGTTGGAAGAACTCCAAGTAACGCCAGATCTGCACCCGAGGTTTGTACCACTCTCTCCAGCTTCCGAAGCCGGTTAAAAAAGGGTTGCTCCACGAAGGGGTCCACAGGCATAACGATCATGACTTCATCGAGCGGCATATCCTTCATCGAATATAAGTAAGACGCCGCAAGAGCAATCGCCGGAAACGTATCTCTTTTCTCCGGTTCGATCACGATCTCAGCCTCGCTTCCAATTTGGCTTTGGATCATGTCGACCTGCCCTTTGCTTGTCGCAATGCAGGAGTCCTGTCCCAAACCTTCAGCCGCTAATTGGTCCCATACTCGCTGCAGCATGGAAATTCGCTCCCCGGATCCGGTTTCCAGCACTCTCAAAAACTGCTTCGATCTGGCGTCATTGGACAAGGGCCACAGCCGCTTGCCGCTGCCGCCGGACAACAATACGATTTTCATACTCATTCACCCCTATTTCAAATTGGTTTCATTTCCGTTTCGTTCAAGCATCCGACTTGGCCAGCCGTTTCTGTCTTACAACTGACAGCTTTCGCATCAGGAGCGTGCGAGCATTCATGATATTCAAGATGACGAACATGGCTGCATATACGACAGCTCCTACGGCGATTTGGCAGATTAAAGCCAGCAGCCCAGACTGTCCCTTGAGCAGGAAAAGGACCAGTCCCATCACGAAGGAAGATCCAATAATTTTCGCGCTTTCCGCAAGGGGGAGCGGTAAATAAAAAACGCTCCTGGCCACAAACCAATTTGCCAGGAACGAACATAAATACGCCGTCAAAGAGGATATCGCTGCTCCAGTGAGCCCAAACCGTGGAATGAGCACCATATTCAGGACGACATTAAGTACAATGCCGATCAGTACAGGAATGGCCTGCTTGTAGGTTGTTCTCCCTAACTGGTATGAATTGTCCGTATAGTAGCTTTTTAAGCCTTGAAAAAGCATTGCAAAAGAGATTATGGGCAGAATAATGGCCGCTTCATGCACGTATTCGCTCCCAAAAACAACACTTGTAATATTTCCAGATAGGATCGTTAATCCAAGAACGGCCGGTAAGGAGATTCCGAGCAGCAGCTGGTAGTTTTGCGTGAGCTGTCCCTGCGCGGATTCATATCCCTCCGTCTCCAAACGCCGGATGACCAGCGGAAGCGCGCTTAAGTTTACAATGAGCATTAGCATGCCCACAGTCTGGAGCGCAAAATCGAATGTGACGGAGTAGATCCCGGCAGCGGACTCATCCTCTAACCAGCCGATCATCACCCTGTCAATCGACTGCATGATGTAGGCCATTCCACCGCTAATGATGAGCGGAAGCCCATACTTCACCAGCTCTACCAGAATGGAGCGGTCTACCGACCATCCTGCTCGAATGTTCCATTCCCGGATGAACACTACATTAGCCACAAGGGTCCCAAGTGAAATCCCAATCAGTAGGCCCACTTCGCCGTATCCCATCGCCAAGGCGAGCACCCCAAAGCCGAGGCTTGCCGTCGATTTCAACCCAGTCATCAACGTAAAGCGGACCGGTTTTAAATTGGAGCGCTGTACGGCTTGCGACAGCTCAAACCAGGCCGCCGTCCACAGGAAAAACAGCGTCACTGCCATCTGCACTGCGGATTGGATGCCCACGAGCACAAGGACGCCTCCTGCTAAAAGAGTGAACAGGCAGCATCCGAGGTAACAAACGATCACAGTACTGAGAAGATTGTTATATTTCCCCTTATCGTTATGGTATCTCGGGATATATCGAATCAGCCCCAGCCGAAACCATTGATACAACAAAGAATTAATCAGGTTCACATAAACGAGGATCAACGCATATCGGCCATACTCATCCGGTACAAGCATACGGGTATAAAGGACAATTGATAAAAACCCAACCGCTCCGGCAAACAGTTTCGCTATAAAGTAAATCAAGCCATGCTTTACCATCTTTTGTCATCTCGACTTTACAATAGAATCTTTACGATGTAACACTGTATTCAAAATCCTTCGTTTGAGTATTTGGACTATAGTTGCGAATGCATGTATTGATGTATTCAGATAACTCTTCCTTAAAGCGTTGATTGCTGAACCTTAATGCATTGTCCCGGCAGTTAGAGAATTGTATACGATTTCCAGAAATTCCAAAACGTTGTACCGCATCAATAATGCTCTCTGTTGTTTGTTCACTAAAAAAGAGTCCCGTTGGATGTGGTGTATCCAGTCCATTAACGGTTTCCAGTGCTCCACCTTTTTCAAATGCGATCACAGGAGTTCCACAGGCTTGGGCTTCAACAGGAGTAATACCAAAGTCTTCCTCGGCAGCAAAAATGAAAGCCTTTGCCCTTTGCATATGCTCCCTCAACACGTTGTTAGGCTGGTAACCTAACAACGTAACGTTTGGTTTTGCTTTTTTCATGATTTTCGGCATTTCTGGACCATCACCAATGACAATCAATTTCTTGTCGGGCATCTCGCCAAATGCCTCCACGATCAGATCCATCTTTTTATACGGGACCATGCGAGACGCAGTGAAGTAATAATCCTCTTTTTCTTCGCTGTATACAAAAGAAGAGATATCAACCGGCGGATAGATCACCTTTGACTCTCTTCGATATACTTTATATATTCGTTTCGCAATAAAGTTGGAGTTCGCGACAAAATAGTCTACCCCGTTGCTTGTGCGGTAATCCCAATGCCTGATGTAATGCAGGAAAAAACGAACCAATGCTCCTTTCATTCCACGTTGAAGACCGGATTCTTTGAGGTATTGGTGTTGCAAGTCCCAGGCATACCTGATTGGAGAATGTACGTAGCTTATATGGAGTTGGCTCGGACCCGTAATAATTCCTTTGGCCACGGCATGAGAGCTTGAAAGGATCATATCATAATCCGATAGGTCAAGCTGTTCGATCGCCAATGGCATTAAAGGCAGCAAATTTCTGTAATGCTTTTTGGCAAAAGGAATATGCTGGAGAAAAGTGGTCACCGGCTCTTTGTACTTGATAAAATGGCGGTCCTTCTCGTCAAGATTATCTATGACACAAAATAGATCCGCATCGGGATACATATCTATCATTTGCTCTAATACTTTTTCGGCACCTGTATATGTAACGAGCCAGTCGTGAACAATCGCTACTTTCATGTTGTCAGCCCCCATTCGAATTATTGGATCAGTAATGAACGGATTTTCTCCATCGTCCTATCGCGACTGATATCCCAGTTGAACTTTTGAGATTGTTCTAAACCTGCTTGGACGAGTTTGTCTCTCAAGCTGCGGTCGTTAACAACCATCATGATTTTTTCCGCGATATCCTTAGGGTCTATCGGATCAAAATACTGAGCCGCATCACCACAAACCTCTGGCAACGAGGCCCGATTTGAGACTAAGACGGGACATCCGCATGCCATTGCTTCGAGCGGGGGGAGACCAAACCCTTCATATACCGAAGGAAAAACGAATGCGGAGGCGTGACTAAAGTACTTTTTCAACTCTTCATCGCTTATATATCCAGTAAATTGTATACGGTCACCCAATGCTTCGGATTGATTGACAATTGCCTGGTCACCAGTGATAAAACCTTCACGTCGGCCAACAATAACTAAATTGTGCGGTATCAGATGCATGACTTTAGAGAAGGCAGTTAGCAGGTTCCCTAAATTTTTATGCGGCTTCACGTTTCCAACATACAGTAGATACGGAGTTTCCGATTGTTCGCGGAAGTCTGCGGGACGGAACCAGCTTGAGTTAACTCCATTATGAATCGTGGTTATCGGACTCTTGGTAGAGCCGGTATATTGGATGAATTGATTTTTCGTAAAATCAGAAACGCAAATAATATGCGATGCTTTCCTGCTCAGCGCGTTGAACATCAG
Source organism: Paenibacillus sp. SSG-1 (assembly GCF_002224835.1). Classification (NCBI taxonomy): domain Bacteria; kingdom Bacillati; phylum Bacillota; class Bacilli; order Caryophanales; family Paenibacillaceae; genus Paenibacillus; species Paenibacillus sp. SSG-1. The sequence continues at coordinate 582,779 of NZ_MBRK01000001.1, read as the reverse complement.
TTTCGCATACATTCTTTTATGAATACCTCCAACATACTCCTTCATAGCCAAATGGAAAACATCATGTACCGTTACTAAAAGCTTTCCAGAGTACAGCAAAGGAATGTTGTAGTGAGGAGACCAAAACAGCTTCGTTTGTTTGGGGATTTTACGGCTCATGCCGACTTGTTCCTGGATCGAATAAATCGGCTCATCGAACTCAATAACGTTAATGTTTGAACGACGAATCCAGGGAAATTGGGATAATTCTTCGTTTCTTCCCAATAAGGTAATTGGCATAAAAGATATAGTTTCAATGACATGAGGCAACAAATTGACAATGTAAGTTCCAATTCCGGATTGCTTGATCATTCGTACATCAATGGTTAACATGTAAGTGCCTACTTCCTACTGGAGGTTTGAAATAAACCTTAATAAATACAACAAATAAGACGGCGAAAATCAAAGTATGAATAATTCCCGTATTAAACATATACATTCGCCAGAGCTCTGCAAAACAATAACTGATTAGATAGTGCACCGTAAAAATTAAACTATTGTAATTCGATAACGCTCCAGCAATAAAAGCGAAGCTTGTAACAATTATCAAAATAAATGAGAAAGACGTGATCCCCAGTGAAGAATACAAATGGGTAAATGCTGAATTCGTTGTCAGGCTTTTTTCTATATTTACATACTGTCTGTAATCATTACTCGGACTACTGTTAATATTAAATACCCCATGAAAATATGTGGGTACAAAATAAAACATCAAATCGTTTTTTTCCCCATTATAATGAATATGATCAACATTGTTAGCAATAGAAACACTCGTTTGAAACGGAGCTCCCAAATAAGTTACCATTTCCGAAATATTCATTAAAATAGGGTTATTAATATTATATTTCTCCTTGTAAAAGTTTCCATTTCTGAAATAATTGGCAAGTGTTAAAACGGTAAACAGCGCTATAGCGAGAATGATTACCGCCTTGAACGAAATTTTATGATTTCTATGAGCCAACATTCCTAATAGTACTAAAATTGAAACAATGATCGATAATCTTGAAGAGATGAGAGCAGTCATTAAAAGTAATATAATGTTCAATAAATCAATTGCTCTTATCTTTTTAATAGTTATGATTCTAAAGATACCAAAAGCCCCTCCAAGAATAGAGATATATCTTAAAGAGTGAAGACCGGTATCATAGTTGTCATACAAGGTTTCCTTTAATGCGTTAGCATTATTCTGAAATACACTTATGAACACTTCCGGATTATTTTTTAAAATTGTTAAATAAACATACATAACTCCAATGGTACTCAGTGCAGTTATAATTCTATAATATGAGTCATCTGATACTGAATCGAGTTTTTCACTTTTTTTAAGTCTGGTTCCAAAAAAGTAAGCACCACATGTGAAAACATAGATAATTAAATACCATAAGAATATAACGAGAAATGCTTGACTCGTCAGCGTTTCCTTTATTTCGAAGCCCCTTCTCATGTTACCAGCTGGTAAACTCCAAGCCATAAAACTAATCAGAACAGTAAATAACACGATGTTATGGGGTTTCATGACAAACTTAAGCAATTTGGCCATTAATATCTTTTCACCTTCTTCGGCAAATCTAACGAGAATTCAAGCAGTTGGGACGCTTTAGATTTCCATGATTGACTCCTGGCACTTTGTTGAATCTCCTCTCTGTTGACCTTGTTCTGATTCACTTCATTTAATAATCTGTTCATTACTGAAATTAAGGACTCAGGGTCCTTGTACATGTAAGTGAACTTTTCTTTTCTTCTTTGAAGTTCCGGAGTTTCCTTCACAATAACCGGTAGGCCGCTCGCTGCATACTCATATAGCTTCATTGGACTGCGACCCCGATTTGCTTCATGATCTGATAACGGGAGCAAGGCAATTTGACAATGATTTAAATAAGAAGGAAGATCGCTATATGGTTTCGGCCCAAGAAAATGGATATTGGTGAACTGTTGAGAAAGGCGTTCACATCTACCATCACCAGGGCCGATAACCACTACTTGCAGATTTGTGATATGTTTTGCCAACGATTCTAATGCAGCAAAGTCAAACCTGTCGTCAAGAGCCCCAACATATACGGCCCGAGGGAAAGGTATGTTTTTATACTCCTCGGGCTCTGATCCGGATGTTGCAAAATGCTCAAAATCGACGCCATTTTCAATTAACAAATTAGGCAGCGTACGATTTATTGTCTTCAAATACTCCACAACCGGCTCCGAAGTTCCTACAATACCATCGGCTCCCTTAATGACCTCTTCCTCCACTTTAGAAATCATGGGATCTCCTGTCATTTCTTTATACAGATCAGTAGCGCGGTACACGGTAACTTTGGGTGAGATAAAACTCTCAATACCCAGAAAAGTAGGCTGATCAATAAATAAAATGTCGGGCTGAAGAAAGGATAGCTGCTTCAAATGCTTCCGCATAGAAGGAATTGAGACCGGATTCACCATGAAATTAATGCCGAATTGGCGGTAAAACGTCCTAGCAATTTTCCACGGCAGAAATGAAAATGGTACATAGTTAATCGGGATATTCCCGATTTTAGCTGACGATATCCTTGATACTTCCCGTGAGATTTTTTTCCTGAGGGTGTTAATCTCATTGTTAGAAGAAAGATAGTGAAATGGTGTTATCGGTGTGCTAATATGCAGCACCTCATGTCCCAAATTGGTCATTTCTCGAGCCAAATGGTGGGAACCCACCACAAAAGGCCCTCCGATAAACGTATGACTTGCAAACACAACCTTTAGTTTTTTGTCCATTGTCGTCACCGTATAATATGATCTTTAATAAGCATTCTTTGAACCAGCAAACATCCGGATCGTCATAAAAATAATCTTCCAATCCATCATCACGCCGCGCTGCTCGATATACCGCAAATCCAGCTCCACCATCTCGCTGAAGCTCAGCTCGTTTCGCCCGCTCACCTGCCAGAGGCCGGTGCATCCGGGGATGACCCTTAGGCGCAGCTTATCGTAGCTGCTGTATTCCGCGACCTCCCGCGGAAGGGCCGGCCGGGGGCCGACAAGCGACATGTCACCGCGCACAACGTTCCAGAGCTGCGGCAGCTCGTCGATGCTCGTTTTGCGTATGAAGGCGCCCACCCGGGTGATGCGCGGGTCCTTTTTCATTTTGAACATGGCGCCGCTGATTTCGTTTTGCTCCAGAAGTCCATCGAGCAGCTCCTCGGCATTGGATACCATGGAGCGGAACTTGTACATCCGGAACGGCTTTTCTTCTTTACCGACACGGGTTTGTCCAAAAAAAACGGACCCTTTCGGGTCCTCCAGTTTAATCAGAATCGCAACGATCAGAAACAGCGGTGAGAGCACGACAAGGCCGATCAGCGCAAGGACGATATCCGTCGCTCTTTTAAACGCTTGATAAATGACCCGGGGATTGTCGTTCTCCAGAACATATGGCGAGTACGCGGGCGTACCCTCGAATGCGACATCCGACTCGTTTCTTTGCGGTGTGGGAGAGATCACCACCTATCACCTCACTAGCGATTTATTTTGCCGAGCTGTTCCCGCTCGAGAATATGCTCCATCCCCTGCAGCAGCGGGGTGCGCAGTTCTTCGTACTGCAGCGCAAAATCCAGTGTCGTCATGATGAAGCCCAGCTTCTCGCCGACATCGTAACGCGTGCCTTCGAAATCGTAAGCATAGACGCCCTGGCTCTCGTTCAGCTTCTGAATGGCGTCGGTCAGCTGAATTTCCCCGCCGGCTCCTTCTTCCTGCAGCTCCAGGTAGCTGAAAATTTCCGGCGTCAGAACATACCTGCCCATAATGGCCAGGTTCGACGGAGCCTGTCCTGCCGGCGGTTTCTCCACAAAATAGCTCACTTCGTGCAAACGTCCGAACTTCTCCAAAGGCGCAACCACCCCATACCGGTGCGTCTGTTCGCTCGGAACGGTCTGCACGCCGATGACGGACTTTTCAACTTGCTCGTACTGCTCCACCAACTGGCGGATGCAGGGCACCTCGGACTGTACGATGTCATCCCCAAGCAGCACTGCAAAGGGCTCATTGCCAATAAAGTTGCGGGCGCACCACACGGCATGCCCCAGCCCTTTGGCTTCTTTCTGGCGTATGTAGTGAATCTCCACGTTGGAGGACCGGCGGACTTCGTCCAAAAGGTCAAACTTCCCCTTGCTGAACAGGTTGTTCTCCAGCTCAAACGCATGATCGAAATGGTCCTCGATGGAGCGCTTGCCTTTGCCGGTCACGATAATAATGTCCTCGATTCCGGAGGCCACCGCTTCTTCTACGATGTACTGAATCGTCGGCTTATCGACGATCGGCAGCATTTCCTTCGGCATCGCTTTGGTCGCGGGTAAGAACCGGGTTCCAAGCCCCGCGGCGGGAATAATCGCTTTTTTCACTTTCCTCATCTCATTCACTACCCATCTTTTATATTTTTCTTTGTACCCCAGATGCATGCTGTGTATGTAGAAAACCTAGCTATATGCTCTTCGCAAACAGGGAAAAGACCATAGCTCCATTTTCTAAAAAACAGGGCATTCAACCCGTCCTCACATCACACCCTCGACAATGAATGTCTAAGGTCCATAGGACCCACAGCGTGACCGAGTGCCTCCAGTGATAAAGGTGCAGTAGGCATTACCTTCTTGAAAAACATGTCTTTATTGAGCCTGCATACCGTAATGGTCCGCAGCAAAGGCCTGCTGGTCGCGGCTGCTTCGGTTAAGCACCAGCCCCAGCATGTTGGCCTTCACATGATCCAGCTGTTCCTTGGCCGCCCTCAGGTGGCTCCGTTTGACCTTGCCCGCGGCAACCACCATGATGACGCCGTCGCATAACGCACTCGTAATGACGCCGTCCGACACCGCAAGCACCGGCGGCGTATCGATGAGGATGACGTCGTACTCCTGCCGAAGCTCCACCAGCATGTCCCGCATGGCGGCTGAGTCCATCAGCTCTGCCGGGTTTGCCGGCACGGGCCCGGCCGTCAGCAGGGATAAATGGTTGATGCCCGTCTCCTGAACGGCCTGCTGTACCAGCACGTCTCCGGCCAATACCGTACTCAACCCGTGCCGGTTGGAAAGGGAATAGATGTCATGCAGCGCCGGTTTGCGCATGTCCGCGTCAATCAGGAGCACCTTCCGGCCTTCCATCGCATAAGTCACTGCCAAATTGCTGACCGTTGTCGTTTTGCCTTCGGAAGAGCGCGTCGATGTGACCATGATGACCTGATGCGCCGCGTCTTTGGGGGAAAAATGAATTTTAGTCCGGAGCAGCCGGTATGCCTCGGATACCCGGGAGGTTGGATTCCCGGATACGACCAGGGCTTCTTTATTGATTGAGCGTCGCATACTTGCCTTCACCTACTTTTTGATTTGGTATACTTGTGCCGCTTCGGGTTTTCAAATCCGCCCGGTTCATTTCGCTGATGACCGCAAGCACCGGCATGTCCAAAATTTCCGCAGCCTCGGCCTCCGTTCTCACCGTATCGTCCAGATAGTCAAGCAGGAAAACCAGTCCGACGGCGAGCATCAGGGAAACGACAAAGCTGATCAGCATGTTCATGACCGGGTTAATGTTGATCGGTCCTGGGGTGGCCTTGGTGTCGGCTTCGCTAAGAATCGTAATGTTGTCCACGTTCATAATGCGGGGAATCTGTTCCTTAAACACCATGGAGACAGCATTGACGATTTTGGCCGCCCGGGTATAAGACGGATCCTGATACACCAGGTTCATGACCTGCGAATCGTTGGCTGAAGTGACCGAGATCATCGCTGCAAGTTCACCGGGCGATGCTTTCAGATCGGGATATTTTTGCACGACTTTGTTCATAATGGCGGACGACTTGATGATTTCTTTATAGGAGTTAATGAGGAAAATGCTGGTCTGGATCGTTCCGGCATTGAGGCTGGCCCCGCCGTCCGCGGAAGCGGATTGGTTAACGATCAGTTTGGCGTTGGCCTCATAGACCGGCGTCGTGAGGTAGAGGCTTTTGACTCCGGTAGCCGCAACGGCAATAACGACAATCGCCGCGATTAACCACCACTTTTTTACAATGATTCGAAAATACTGTTTAAGCTCCATAAACACGCTACCCCCGCTAATCATTTTTCAACTGCAGTTGTGGGTCACACCTTACCGATACAGTATGTATTATTCATCCTACACTTTAAGATACAAAATGTATCATGTCAAGCAAATGACTCTAATTTTTTTCGAAAAGCGACATGATTATGCAGCGAAAAACCGCTTTCATCCGCATTTCCATGCATATTCAGACAGTTAAAATCCGCATTTCCTTTCCGGGCGTTAAAAAAATTGACGGCCTGCAAACTTGAAATCCGAAATATGCTGCTATATACTTGCCGAAAAAAGTTACACTTTGTATCGTAAACACGCCTTCTCTCATCTCAGAACGAACACATATATAATGGAAGCGCTTTAAATGAAGGAGGAATTATGCGCATTTTTCTCACCGTGACGTGGGCGGTCTGCCTGTTCGTCTTTACTTGTTCTTTCGATTTCAACGCCCTTCTCCACCATCACCAGGCGGATTTCCGGCTGAACCCCTCACCCGATTGGAGTGAGCTGCTCAAGCTTGATTTACAGTGGTCGAGCGAGGCCTGGATCAACCGAAAAATCGGGCATTTTATCGGTTTCTTTCTATTGGAACTGCTCTTGTCCAATTTGCGCGGCTCGAAGCTTGCCGTCATGACGGCGATCTTGTACGCAGCGTTAACCGAGGTTCTTCAGCTGTATTTTTTTCGAAGCGGACGGATTTACGACATCGTGAACGATACGTTCGGCATCCTCTGCGCTTACCTGTTCGGCCTTATGCTCCAGGCTTATATCAAGCGGACAAACCGTGCCAGAACGGCAGCACGGCCTCCGCGTTCAGCTCTCCCATCCGACAAAAAGCAAACCAGGTAAACTTTCCTCATCCAAATTCACTAAATTTCGCACGTTGAAAAAATATGTTGATACAATATGTATACATGTAGTATGATACAGAAGAACTAGATACATATTGTCGCAAATCGTTTGAACGGTACATAACGGAGGAAGATGTCATGAGCGCAATTGCGGGGATTTACCGGTTTAGCCAAGACCCCTTAGACGTCAGCGCCGGAGCGCCCATTATGGAGTCACTGAAACGGTATCCGGCAGACCGGAGTTCGGTATGGCAGCAGGGCCATGTGTGGTTCGGTTGTCACGCCCAGTGGATCACGCAGCAGTCTGCCCACGAATTGTTGCCCTTCTATTGCGCAGAACGCAGGCTGGCCATTACCGCCGACGCCATCATCGATAACCGGGATGAGCTGATGGATGGGCTGCAGGTCCCTACCCGTGCAAGACAAGCCATGACGGACGGGGAAATTCTGCTGCTCGCTTACGAAAAATGGGGAGAGTCGATGCCGGAGCGTTTAGTCGGCGACTTTGCTTTTATGATCTGGGACGGGAACAAGCAGATGCTGTTCGGAGCCCGGGATTTCTCCGGCGCGCGAACGCTCTATTATCACCGGAACGGGGAACAACTGGCCTTCTGTACGGCCATTCGCCCGCTGTTAGCTCTGCCGTATGTTCACCAGGAGCTGAACGAACCTTGGCTGGCCGAGTTTCTGGCCATCAGCGGGGTTTTTGAGCCGCCGGACTTATCTACAACGGTTTACCGGCATATCGAGCAGCTGCCGCCTTCGCATACACTCACGGTCCGCAGCCGCCAGGTGTCCGTCTCCAGATACTACAGCTTGACGGAGACTTCCCCCCTGCAGCTTAAGACTTCCGAAGAATATCAGGAAGCTTTCCGCGACGTGTTTAACCGGGCCGTTACCTCAAGGCTGCAGCGGACAAGCCGAATGGTCGGGGCTCATTTAAGCGGGGGACTGGATTCCGGATCGGTTGCCGGTTTTGCGGCCAAAGCGCTGGAGCGTGATCACCGGAAACTGCATACGTTCAGCTACGTTCCCGAAGACGGCTTCGAGGATTGGACGCCCAAGCGGAGACTGGCCGACGAAAGGCCGCTCATCCGTCAGACCGTCCAGCATGCGGGCAACATCGAGGACAGCTACCTCAGCTTTAACGGCCGCAGCCCGTTTACGGATATCGACCACTGGCTGGATATTATGGAGACACCCTACAAATTTTTCGAAAATTCATTCTGGCTTAGAGGAATTTACGAACAGGCGCATGAGCGCGGGGTGGGCATTCTGCTGAATGGCGCAAGAGGAAATTACAGCATCTCCTGGGGCAACGCCTTGGACTATTATGCCAAACTGATGAAGAAAATGGCGTGGGTCCGCCTTCGTGGGGAGATTAACCAATACAGTATGAACATTGGCGTAGGACGCAAACGCATCATAGCCGAGCTCTGCAAGCAGGCTTTTCCGCTTCTAAAACGCCGGCATGCCGCCTCATCCGCCAATGAATTTCCGCAGCTGGTTAACCCGGAGTTTGCCAGACAGGCCGGCGTTTACGACAAGCTGACGGACAGGCAGTTCACCGAAATCGGATCGGGCGAAGACCTTCCCTCCGACCCGGTGGAGGCGAGAAAGTATCATTTTGACAGCTATAACGTATGGAGCACGACAGGAACGAGCGTCAGCAAGCTCTCGCTGCAGTATCCCCTCTGGGCGCATGATCCGACCAACGACCTGCGCGTCATCCGGTACTGCCTGTCGGTACCAATGGAGCAGTATGTGCAGAACGGCCTCGACCGCGCGTTGATCAGACGCTCTGCCCAAGGCTACCTTCCCGACAACGTCCGGCTGAATCAGCGGCTCAAGGGGATCCAAGCGGCCGACATCCTCCACCGGATGACTCCGCACTGGGCGCAAATGATCCGGGAGCTGGACCAACTGTGCCGGGATTCCCGCATGCAGCAGGTGCTGAACATTTCTGTCGTACGCGAAGCACTTGACGAAGCCAGAAACGGGATGCACCCAAGCCAGGCCTACAGCCCTGCCATCAAGGTGCTTATGCGAAGCTTGATCGTGTACCGCTTTCTGGAGCGGAACTTTTGAAAGGAGGTGAAATCGATGAAAAAAGAATGGACTACACCTGAACTGGAAGTATTGGAAGTCAGCATGACGATGGCTGGCCCCGGAAAAGGCAAACCGGACTCTTTCCAACCGGACCCGGATGATCCTGTCTTCTACAGCTAATCCCAATTCATAACCGAGTGATCAGGAGCAGCCCTTGGTCCCAATTATATGGGGTAAGGGCTGTTCTTATATCCACATTCTTCTGACGAAGCGGAGAAAATATATGATCAAACCAGCGATATATACAGCCTTCGGGCTTAGGATAGAAAGTGAAATCCCGCTGCCCGAGCTCCGGCCGGCCTTGCATTTCGGCCAAGATATCCAGGTGCGGATCGGCTTCGCCGACCTTGACGATGCCTGGGCACAGCGGGAAACACCCGTCAACAAATTCGCCGTAAGCGAGCAGCAGGTGATGTTCCGGATTCCGAAGCTGGCCGTGTTCAGCGCAGAGAACGGAACCGACATTTACGTCTCGCCGGAGGCAGAAGCGGACGAGGATCAGATCCGGCTGTATGTCCTCGGTACCTGCATGGGTGCTATTCTGATGCAGAGGAGAATTTTGCCCCTGCACGGAAGCGCCGTCGTCATGAACGGCAAGGCTTACGCCCTGGTCGGCCACTCCGGACACGGCAAGTCTACGCTGGCATCCGCCCTGCTGCAGCAGGGATGCCAGCTGCTGACCGACGATGTCATCGCCGTTACGATGGATTCGGAGCAGATTCCGCTTGTTGCCCCTGCCTATCCACAGCAGAAGCTTTGGCAGGACAGCCTTGACACGTTTGGCATGGACGCGGGCGGTCTCCGTCCTCTGTTCGACCGGGAAACGAAGTATGCGGTTCCGGTTCTCGCTAAGTTTGCATCCGAACCGATTCCGCTGGCTGGCGTTTTTGAACTGGTCAAAACAGACTGCGAGCAGCCCGAGATCCGGGAAATCGGAGGCTTGGAGCGCCTGCCCCTTCTTTACCGCCATACGTACCGCAGCTCTCTCCTCGCGGAGAGCGGTCTAACCCCGTGGCATTTTGAATGCACAACCCGCCTGTCGGGATCCGTGAATATGTATCAGCTGCAGCGTCCCCTGGATCAGCCTACGATCGGCAGATTGACCGAGATGGTTCTGGATGTTATTGGAGGCTGAGCAATCCAAATTCATACCGGGTATCGCCATCGCCGATCCATGACCAAGCCCTTTTTCCCCACTCCCGGGAGCAGGGCTTTTTTGTTGCTGCAGGAATGCAATCATCCCCTCTTTCATCTGATTTTCCGTACCATCCCTGCTGAGGCTCTTCAAATAAATCCTCCATGACCCCATTGACACGTTACCATAAAGTAACATATATTATATGTGACTAATTGGTAACGAATTTGAAAGGAGTGTACTTTATAATGAAACTAAATATGAACATGACTATGGAACACCCATTTTATGATATTGCTGTAATCGGCGGCGGGCTGACCGGTCTGACCGCAGCGATTTATGCAGCTCGGTCCGGGCGATCCGTCATACTGCTTGAAAAAGACAGCCGCCTAGGCGGCTTGGCCCAAACCGCCAGAATCGGTGGAGCCTTGTTTAATTACGGTCCCCGCGCCATGTACGAAGGAAGCGCTGCGCTGCGGATTTTGGAAGAGCTCGGCTGCAAACCTTCCTTGGGCAGCGGGACGAAAAATGCCATGTACGGCATTCTGGATGGGAAGCTCATCCATGCCGCCCAGGAGCTAAGTCCCGAGGAGCAGACGGAATGGAGTACGCTCATGGGAAGCCTGAACCGGATCGATCCGGAACCAATCCGCTCGATCAGCATAAAGGAATGGGCGCTGGGGCATGTCCGTTCCGACCGCGTCCGCCAGTTCTTTTACGCCATGTGCAGACAGTGGGCCTACGATGACGACATGGAGCGGTTAAGCGCAGGTTACGTTTTGGAACAGGGACAGCTCGCCAGCCAAGGCGTCCGGTATGTGCTTGGGGGCTGGCAGACGGTCATCGACAGCCTGCAGCGGGAAGCCGTCCGGGCCGGCGTTGTCATCGCCGCAGGTGCCGAAGCTGCCCAAGTTGTGCATGAGCAGGGAACGGTCACCGGTATCCTTCTGTCCGAAGGGACCCTCCTTAGAACAGGCAGCATCATCGCCGCGGCCGGACCGCATGCGGTCAGCAAATGGCTCAAGGGTTCCGGCTTGCACAGCCGTTCGCTGGAAGTCTGGAAGGAGCAGTCTCACCCGCTGTACGTTTCCTGCTTGGACGTCGCTTTGAAACAGGTGCCCCATCCGGATCGGGCGTTTGTTCTCGGACTGGATGAGCCGTTCTATTATTCGAACCATTCGGCAGCGATCCCACTTACAGACGACGGTTCCCAGGTGATCCATGTGATGACATACCACGGCTCCAGTCCTGCCGGTGATTCCGAGCTGGTCCTGCGGCGCCTGAAGGAAAGGCTTGAAGCCATTCAGCCGGGCTGGGAGCGGGCGACCGCCGCCGTCCGTTTCTCCCCGAATCTGCTTGCCGCTCATGCTTCCCGGCCTGCGCTGCGAAGCGGGGGTGCTCCCGCACCGGGACCGGCCGTTCCGGAAATTCGCGGGCTGTACGTCGCCGGCGACTGGGTGGGCCGCGATGGGCGCCTTGCCGATACCGCGATGACGAGCGCCAAACTCGCCGGTCTGACGGCCGCGGACATAGATTGACGCGCCATGTAATAGTAAAAAGGACCTCCCCGAAGGAAGGTCCTTTTTATTGTGGTTCATCTATCGTATCGACTGATTAAGAGTTGTCTCTTTGACGGGCCCGGGCCTCTCCGCCCTTGCGGCCGGCTTCCTCACGGCTCATTTTGCCGTCCCTGCCATCGCTATCGTTTCTCGCTTCTCCGCCTTGCCGGCCGATTTCCTGATAAAATTCGCGGTCATGCGAGTCTGATGTCGCCTCGCCGCCCTTACGGCCGATTTCCTCATAGAACTCACGGCCATGGGAATCTGCCGTCGCTTCGCCGCCTTTTCTGCCGATTTCTTGATAAAATTCCTTGTCATGCGTTTTGGCGGTTTGCTCGCCACCCATACGTCCGGCTTCTTCGACGGTCATCTTACGGTTATCTTTGTTATTTGCCATTTCGAATCACTCCTTCTAGGGTTTTGAGTGTTGCGCTTGCATTCATTACTTACCCGTGCCCCTGGATATGAAACATCGTATTTGTGCATAGATGGGTAATAACGATACGTAGCCCCTGCCCAAACCGCCGAGAGGAGAGAACCATGAAAAACCGCAGCATACTAGAGCAAACGAGCCATCGTCCGATACCTATGCCAGACGGGCCTTGGGTCATGAAGCAGGGTTGGAACGACCTGCTTTTCGCCCATTGGCCGGTAGAAGAACACAGCCTGCTTCCCCATATTCCCCCCGGCCTTGAACTTGAGCGATGGGAAGGAAGGCCGTGGATCAGCGTCGCCCCGTTTCTGCTGGATCCGCTCCGCTTGCGGGGGATGCCGCCCGTACCGGGGACCCGGAAGTTCCTGGAGCTGAACGTTAGAACGTACGTGAACTGCAGCGGCAAACCCGGCATTTGGTTTTTGACGCTGGAAGCGTCGAATCCGCTGGCGGTCGCGGGTGCCCGCATGCTGGCCCGCCTGCCCTACCGCTACGCCCGAATGCAAAAGAGCCATCAAGAGGGATTCATCCAATATGTCAGCGAAAGGGATCGCGGGCATGGAGAGTCCCCGGCGGTATGGAAAAGCCGGTATCGCGCGGTAAACCCGAAGGTCTATCATGCCGAGCCCGGGACCCTCGTCCATTGGCTGACCGAGCGGTATTGTCTGTATTCCGCCGGATCCGACGGTGAGCTCCGAATCGGGGAGATTCACCACCTTCCCTGGCCGCTCCAGGAGGCCGGACTGTGGATCGAGGAAAACAGCCTGACGGCCTCGTTCGGCTTGGTCCACGACCCGGAGCCGGCGCTGCTGACGTATACCCCGCGGCTGGAGGTACTGCTGTGGCCCGTGCTGAAAATATAAATGGCCCTTAACAGTGAGTACGAGAATAGGAGCCAGTAAAAACAAAGAGGCACTCGGGCTGACCGCAGCATTGCGATATGAAGAATATCGCAATGCTGTAATGCGCTGTGCCGTAATGCGGAAAACCGTATTGTGCATTACTGTATAGTGCACTACTATATAGTGCATTACCGTATTGCGAATTACCGTTACCGCAATTACTACAATTCAGCAATTCAGCAGTTCAGCAATTCAGCAGTTCAGCAGTTCAGCAATTCAGCAATTACAGCAATATCGCAATCCGCCATGCCGCAAATCCAAAAGGCAGAGAATCCTCTCAGAGAGGACGCTCTGCCTTTTCCTGCAAACTCTAGCGGTCGGATGCTTAAACAATGTGCCTATAGCGAATGCCCGATGGCGCGTCGAAACTCTTCGATTGCCTGACGAACCGCATGGGGCGTATCCAGCGTCAGAACGCTGTCGGCCAGCGAGCGGCAGGCTTCCCGGTCGAGAGCCGACAGTTCTTTTTTGATAACGCCCAGCCTGCCAGCCTCCATGCTCCATTCGTCCAAGCCGAGCCCCAGCAGCAGCGGAGCGGCCAGCGGATCGCCGGCCATCCCGCCGCACATGCCGGTCCATTTGCCCGCCCGATGGGAAGCTTCGATGACCTGACGGATCAGCTGCAGCACCGCCGGGTGAAAATAATCGTACAAGTATGCGACCTTATCGTTCATCCGGTCCACAGCCAGCGTGTACTGAACCAGGTCGTTCGTACCGATGCTGAAGAAATCGACCTCACGGGCAAACGCCCCTGCCATGACGGCCGCCGACGGCACCTCGACCATGATTCCCGCCTCGATGCGCTCGTCGAATGCTGCTCCGCTGCGCCTCAATTCTTCCTTCGCCTCCTCCAGCACGCCCTTGGCTTCCCGCCACTCCTGCAGCCCGGAAATCATCGGGAACATCACCTTGACGTTGCCGAATGCGCTGGCCCGCAGCACCGCGCGCAGCTGAACCTTCAGGAGATCCTGCCTGCCCAGGCCGATCCGGATCGCCCGATAGCCGAGGAACGGATTGTCCTCCCGCGGCAGATCCAGATACGGCAGCGCCTTATCACCGCCGATGTCCATCGTGCGGATGATCACCGGGCGGCCATCCATGGCGGCGGCCGCCTCCCGGTACGCACGGAACTGCTCCTCCTCGCCCGGCATGGCCGGGGCGTTCATGAACAGAAACTCCGTGCGGAACAGCCCCACGCCGCCGGCGCCCTGCGCGGCGGCGGCCTTCGCTTCGGCGGCCGTCCCGATGTTGGCCGCCAGCTCCACGCGCGTCCCGTCGGCGGTCACCGCCGGACGCGCGGCGTAACGGGCGAGCGCGGCGCGCTCCCGCTCGCCCTCCTCCATCCGGAGGCGGCTCTGCTCCGCCTCCGACTCGCTGGGCCGGACGGTGCAGCGTCCGGCCGCCCCGTCGACGGCGATCAGATCGCCGTCCGCGATGCCGTCGATGGCGCTGCCGGCGCCGACGACGGCGGCAATGCCGAGCGAGCGCGCCAGGATCGCCGTGTGCGACGTCGCACCGCCGGCGCGGGTGATCAGCCCCACCACCCGCTCCGGATCCAGCTGGATCGTATCCGACGGCGCCAAGTCGTCCGCCACGAGGATGACCCGCTCCGTAATCGCGGATAACCCGCGGTCCTCTTTCACCGCCAACGCGTTCAGCAAACGTCCGCCAATGTCTCGTATATCCGCGGCCCGCTCCTTCATATAGTCGCTGCTCATGGCCTCGAACACGCCGGCTACCTGTTCCACGATGCCGGCAACGGCCTGCTCCGCAGGCACCCGCTTCTCCTGCACCCAGGCCTCCATCTTCGGATAGAAGGCCGGGTCATCCAGCAGCCTGCGCTGACCCGTCACGATCCCGGCCTGGTCTTCGCCGAGCGTCTCCGCTGCCTTTGCCGCCAACTCCTCCAGCTGCCGGGCACACCGGCGCTTCGCCTCTCCCAGCCTGGAGAGCTCAGCCCGAATCGCCTCCGGGCCGCCAGGAAGCTCCGTGGGAGCCGGTGCACCGCCTGCCTCTTTCCGCCGGTAGATGAAGGCCGGCGCGATCCGTACCCCTTCCGACACGCCAATGCCTTGAAGATACAGCGTGTCCATCAGTCCTCACCGAACTTGCCGTCCACGAGCTCCGCCAAAGCGCGGACCGCTTCTTCGTCTCCCGGTCCGGCGGCTTCGATCGTTACGACCGATCCCGCTTCGAGCCCAAGCGTCATCAGCTCCAGCATGCTTTTGCCGTCGGCCCGGCGTCCATCCTCCGTTACGACCGCCACCTGCGCTTCATATTGTCCCGCCCGGTCCGAGAACTGCTGAGCCGGCCGCACATGAAAGCCCTGTTTATTCCGTATGGTCACCGTTTGTGTAATCATGTTGCTCCTCCCCTTTATGAAGCCGGTCACGCCAGCAGCGCGATCCGGCCCTTATAAGCTTCGATCAATGCCTCGTTATGCGCGTCGGCCCCGTCGATGTTGCCGCTCAAAAATACCGGCGGCGTAAGCCCCTTGTCGAACATGATCCCGATCGCCTCCGCGAATACGGCGTTCAGAATCGCTGCGCCGATTACCGTCGAACTGGGCGCAAAGGCGACCTCCATACCTGGATACCGAAGCACCGCATCCCCTTTAACAGAGAAGTTGTCGATGACCAGATCGACGGCGTCGGCCAGATGCCGGCCGCTCTCATGGCGGGATGGTTGACTCTTGGAATACGCCAGGGAAGTTATGCCGATGGTAAAGGCGCCTTTCTGCCCGGCCATTAACGCAACATCCACCGGTACCGGATTACGCCCGGAGGTTGACAGCACGAATACCACTTCGCCTTCACGGATATCCTGCTCATCCATGAAGTCTGCCGCAAGGCCGTTCTGCCGCTCCAGCTCGGATGAGCGCACTGCGCCTTCGTGCAGCATCAGCTTCTCCACGAAGATGGGGCGGATGGGGGCAAGCCCTCCGGCCCGATAGAACACTTCTTCGGTGAGGATATGCGAATGCCCGCAGCCGAATAAATGGATGATGCCACCCTGCTCTATGCAATCCGCGACCTTGACGGCAGCACTCCGGATCTCCTCTGCCTGCTTCGTCCGTACCTTATGCAGCAGCTCGCCGATAATGTTGAAATACGCGTTCATCAGCATAATTCCTCCCCCTTCGCTTCAAAATCCAGCTTCCTTCTGGCCTGCAGCACCATGTCCGCCATCGCGTCCAGGCTGCGTTCGATGATCTTTTCCCCTTTCGCCCGGCTGGCCCGGGTCGCGTCGCCAAGCACTGCCGAAGACGTCATCTCCTCCCAAGGCGTGGGGGTGCAGTCTGCGTCGGCTGGGATATACGGTTTCCCGTCGATCGCACGGTCCATGTCCACATGCTCTTCAGCCAAATACAGCATGTAGGACGTTTCGATTTCGTCGGCATGCATGTAGGTGCCATGAGCCGCAGGCGTTTCCCGGACTTCTGCGGTCACTTCCTTCGTTCCGGGATAGAAGAAATAGAATACCTTCAGGTCCGGCACCCGTTCATACAGCACCCTTGCGGCCTCCTTCAGGGCGACGGCATTTCCCAAATGGCCGTTGACCATGGCCAAAATGCGGAAGCCCTGGCTGTGCAGGCTTTCCCCGATATCGGCCAGTAACTGGATCAACGCCTCGTTAGACACGTTAATGCTCCCCGGAAAATGACGCAGGCTCCACACCTGCCCGTAAGGCAGCGTCGGCAGCACGAATCCGCCGGTGCGCGCAGCCAGTTTGTCCGCGAGCCGTTCGGCAAGCAGATTGTCCGTGCCGAGGGGAAGATGCGGGCCGTGCGCTTCCACGGCGCCAACCGGCAGTATGGCCGTGCGGTGCCGGCGGATCTTGTCCATGACGTCAGCCGAGTTTTCATGCTCGAATTTCATGACTCTGCCCCCTTACTTTTTGAATGTAAAGCAGCGGGCCGGGTTGGAGACAAAAAACTTCTCGATCAGCTTTTTGCCGTCAAGTCCTGCTTGATCCGCCTCGTCGATGAATCGGGGCACCCATTTGGCAATGATATATTCCAGCCCCAGTCCATGATCGTAATGCTTGTAGTAGGTTTTGCGGGCCGTGTCCCCGCTGATCAGGATTTGGTCTTCGTACCCTTTGCGGACGAGATTCAGAATCAGCGCGATCCGCGTGCTTTCAGGCGCGTATTTGATCTTGCCGATGCCGTCGAAGCTAAGGAAAGCGCCGGTTGCGGCGATTTGCTCGTGGTAATACGGATCCGGATTCCGGTCCATGTGTCCGAGGCTCAAATAAGACAGGTTTACGCCTTCGCTTCTCAAGAGCTCAATTTGTTCCAGCGCCATCGTGCCGACCTCCGTATGGGAGTGGACGGGGGCTTTCGTTTCGTGATGCGCCCTTGCCACGGCCCGCAGCGTCTTTTCCTCCAGCGGCGTGATCCGGTTGTAGCCCGTTCCGAACTTGACCTGGCCTGCCTTGAACGGCGTCCCTTCCAGCCCTTCCTCGACCTCGCGAATGACGAAATCGGCCAGCTCGTTGATCGTCTTCGCCTCAATCCACTGGGCGTAAGTATCATAGGGCCCGATAAGGGGCTTCAGCTCTTCCTTGATGCCCGCGTCCCACAAAAAGCTTTTGTTGAATCCGGCCGTCCCGACAATCCGGATGCCCGTCTCGCGGGCGATCTCCTCTACGGCATGAATATCCCGGCCATAGTCGACCGCCGTTGCATCCACGATCGACTGCCCGCCGTACCGTTTGAAATCCAGCACATCCAGCTTCGACTTCTCCTTGTCGTCCAGCAGCAGATCGTCTTCGCCCCGCTCCTGCCAATAGGCCGGGCGGCATACGATATGCTCATGGGAGTACGTAAACCCGAGCTCCTTCGGATCAATGTCCCCGTGAAGTGTGCGAATAAAGCCCATAATCGTTCCTCCTCCATTCTTGGTGAGTGATTGGTGTCATTGGTAAGATCCGGCTGCATACAAGACCCGCTATGGCCCAGGAAAGACGGCGCCCCGACCGCTCGCCGTCTTCCGTTTGGCCGGTTTCAAATATCCATTTTAAAAGAGCAGCTTGGCAATAAAGTGCAGAATCGGACCGATGATGAACATATCCGAGTCAGCGGCCCACATGGCCGTGTCCGGCACGGTTGAAGAGATCAGGAAGCTTACCATGACAAACTGCCCCCAGGCTACAATCGTCGATGTTACGAAGCCCCCGATTACCGCGCCGCGCACGCCGCCCGTCGAGTTGCCGAATACGCCGGCCGTCGCCCCGTGGAAGAACAGCACGATCATCGTCGGTACAAAAATGTAGGACACCGTGCTGCCGAGCACGAGCAGCCAGATGATGGCTCCGGCGAAGGCGCCGAGGAAACCGAGCACAACGGCGTTCGGCGCGTAAGGATACACGACCGGGGCATCCAGCGCCGGTTTGGCTCCGGGCACCAGTTTGGTCGCAATCCCGTTAAAGGCCGGCACGAGCTCGCCGACAAACATCCGCACCCCCATCAGCACGATAGCAATGCCGCCGGCGAACGTAAATGACTGGATAATGGAATAAATGATAAAGTTCTGGTCTCCTGCCTTGGCGATCAGGGCAGCAGCCTCGGGAGTCCCTTTGGTCGACAGAATGATCGCTCCGATCAGGAAGAGCACGCCCATGCTGAGCGCCGTAATCACGTTGGAGTCGCGAAGAAATTCGAATCCCTTCGGCACTTTGATCTTTTCGGAATCGTTCTTTTTGTTACCGAGCACCTTGCCCAGCAGCGCGGCCAGCAGGGCGACGGAGGCTGAGGTATGGCCCAGAGCGATGTTGTCATTCCCGGTAACCTTTCTCAGGAACGGCTGAACCAGGGCCGGCTGGAAGGTCCAGTACAGGCCCAGAATGACGGCGATGACGATCACGAGTTTCCATACCGGAACGCCGGTGCCTGCCGCATGGACGATGACGCCCGCAAAGATCGTCGAGGTCCAGAACATCATGTGTCCGGTCAGGTAAATGTATTTGAACCGGGTAAACCGGGCCAGCGCCACGTTGATCAGGAAGCCGACCAGCATGGCCAGCGTGACGGCGCTGCCGAATTTGGCGTTGAAGGCTTCCTGGCCCATGAAGCTGCCGAGCGAGCTGGTCTTCAGGCCGAACACTTCCTTCCACATCGGTTCGAACACGTTCAGCGCGTTCACGATGACGTCCGAACCCGCTCCGATGATGAGGAAGCCGATGATCGCCTTGAACGTCCCGCTCACCAGCTGGCTGGTCGATTTTTTCTGAAGCATAAGGCCGACCAGAACGATGAAGCCGAGCAGTATGGCAGGTGTTCCGAAAATATTGGTTGCGATCCAATAAAGCACGTCCATGGATGGACACCTCCTCGGTTAGGTCAAGATAGGGCTTACAAGGCTTCCTCCAGCTTTTGCTTGATTTCGTCATTGTCGAAGTAGTTATTGACGACGATGATCCGGGCGGAATGGCCCTCCAGGCTTTGCGCCAGCTCTTGGCTAGTGATAATATAGTCGGCCGCCGTACCCGAAGCCGTGGAGACATCCGTATGCTCCACGTCGGCGCTGACGCCCATCGCACTCAGCACATTTTCCACGTTCATCCGAAGAATCAGACTCGTTCCTTGTCCCAAACCACATACGCATAATACTTTCATTGCTCATTCCCCCTAATGATTTGTTGGATAGCTTCCACATCGGCCGCCTGTTTGAACTGTTCCAGATGCGCCGGACTGCTCAGCAGCGTCGTCAGCTGGCGCAGCAGGGCGATATGCTCGCCGCTGTCGGACCCGCCAAGGGCGAATACCAGCTGCACCGGATCGTTGGCGCTGTGGCCGAAGACCACCGGTTCCTTCAGCCGGACAAAAGACACCGCAGCCTCAATCACGCCGTCCTGCGCCCGGGCGTGCGGCAGGGCAATACTCGGGGCAAGGACGAAATACGGGCCCCTCTCCCGGTAGGAATCTACCATTGCGTCGGCGTAGCGTGCTTCCGCAGCACCCGCCTCCGTCAGCAGCGCACCTGCCAGCCGGATTGCCTCCTCGGCGGATGCCGCTTCCGCATCCAGCGCAATGAGCGGAGGTTCAAGAAATTTCATGTTCATCTCTCCCGTTCGGATAGTTTAGCCGGAACTTGAAGCCGTCCCGATCTGCTTCAGAATCTGCTCCTTCGTATGCGCCTCCTTCAGCCGGTTCAGGCCGGCTGCGTCCTTCAGCATGCCCGTCAGCTCGGACAATGCCTTTAGATGCGACTCTCCGTCGATGGCCGCCAGCACTAGAACAACCTTCACCTGATGGCGCGCTTCCCCGGAAAAAGCCACGGGCCGCTCTAATTGCAGAAGGCTCATCCCCAGCCGCTTCACACCATCCTCTGGCCGGCCGTGCGCGATGGCGATTCCGGGCGCGACCACAATGTATGGGCCGAGGGACTCCACTTTGCCGATCATAGCGTCGATGTAGCCTTCGTCGATGTATTCTTCCGCCAGCAGCGGCTGGGCTGCTTCCCGGATCGCTTCGCGCCAGCTCGCACTCTCCCGCTGCAGGCGGATCATCGGCGCGGGCAGCAGCTCAGCCAGGGAAGGCTTGGGCCGCTCGCCCAGCCACACTTTGCTCCGGCCGCCGGACAGGTAGCGGCCGAGCTCGTCGGCGAGGCCCGCTTCGTCGGTCACGTCGGCGTGCTTACGGACGATATCGAGCAGTGCCTGCACTGAGCTCGCCTGTGTCCTTTGGCCTCTGCCGCCCGCCTTGTTCACCCTGCCGAGCAGATTCTCTTTGTCCTTGTCGCTGAGGATCGAACGGACGACATAAACGGGCACTCTGCTGTCCGGCAGCGGGACTGTTGAGAAAATTAAATCGACCCGCTCCTGGAACTGCTCATATTCCCGCAGGGAAAGCATCGCGATAATGTCCAGAGTGGAGAAAAGCCCCTCCAGCTGGGCCTTCAGCATTCTCGATGCCGAGATCCCGTTCACGCAGACGATCGCCGCCCTCCGCCGGGCCGCCGGCTCCACTTCCTCCCGGCGCAGCCATCCGCCGAAATGCATGGCCAGATAGCTGATCTCGACGTCGCTCAGCTTCCGGCCGACCAGCTCCTCGAAGGCATATGCCGAGCGCCGGGTGAGCTCAAATAAATCGCCGTATTTACTGCGGATGTCCTCCAGAAGAGGATTGACCAGCTCCAAACCGTATATGATCCGGTAATACGCCGGCTTCAGGTGAACCAGCAGGTCCTCCTCCACGGCTTCCCGGCCGCCAAGCCAGACGCAGGCGCTGCGCTGGAACGCATCCGTCATCTCCCGGGCCGCGTCCCGCAGGCGTCCTATAATTTCATCCGAGCCTGTCAGCTGCTCCATCCGGTTCGCCCTTGCCCCAAGCAGATGCATCGTAAGGTAAGCGTTTTCTCCTTCCGGTACCGGGCTGCCAAACAAGCGGCCAAGGCCGTCCGCAATTCGGGAAGCCGCGTCATATTCGGGTGTCTGCCGAAGCACTTCCCGCTCGTCCTCATCCACGCGGATCACCCGGCCGGACTGGATCCGGCGGATAAACAGCAAAAATCGGGTGGTCAAATGAAAGAGCATCTCGTCGGTGAGCTCCACGTTCAGCATCCGCTCGCTGGCCGCGATCAACCGGTAGATCTGACGCCGGATGCCTTCGTCCGTATTCTCCGGCATGATGTCCCGCAGCGGATCCTGCTCTCCCCAGTAGCCCGTACGGCTGACCGCCTGCTCCCAGCTGACGCTGCCGGCAAGCTGATCGCAGCAGCGGGTCAGCTCTCTCCTGATCCTTGCCTCTTCGCCGTGCACTTCGTAGCCCCGCTTCCGGTCATACACCACCTCGAGGCCGGCCGCCTCCAGCTGCGCGCGGACCGCATTCAAATCCTTCAGCACCGTCCCCCGGCTGACTTGGAGCAGCTCGGTTAGTCGGTGGATAAAGACGGGACTCTTTGCCGTGAGCAGCCGGATCGCGATCCAGGCAAGCCGCTCTCGCTGGGACAAATAATACTGCTGGGCCGCAGAGCTCTCTGCTCCTGCCGTATCCGGGATCCCCCGGCGGCTGGCCTCCGGCAGCGAATAACCGGCCGTGCGCACGTACTCAACAGGGGGCAGCTCCAAAGTCTCCAACCAGTCATTGATTTTGTTCATATCGTAATACACGGTTCTTCGGGAGATGCCGAGCCTCTGCGTCAGTTCATCCAGCGTCACGTAATCGTCCGTCTGCACCAGCAGCTTCAGTATTTCGGTACTGCGTTCATCAAGCATTCCGGCATCCCTCCTGTCATTGACGAAATATGTCGTTCCTTGTGACTCGATTATACCTATGGCCCTGCTGCGAATGACAGTTCAATTCCTGGAAGTCCGGTTTGTGCAAAAATGAATACTATCGATTTCCAGCACTGCATTTATCGGCTTTCTTTCGGATCCGTCCAAGACGATGTGGATATTTCGGATGACAATCTATGTAAATAATGGTAAAAAGGAGAATAGATACAGGAAGGGATGATACATCTGTGAAAAGGTCGACGGCATGGTTCGCATTATCGTTTGTGTTCATTTTTTTCAGTGCGCCGATGGGTTACTTCTTCTTCAGGAATATATTTTTTTACAATATGAATTTGACCGGTGAATACGAGACGCTGCTGTACTGCACCCTGCTCTCCCCGCTTCTTATCGGCGTACTCATGTTCCTGATCGGGCTTGCCGAGCTGAAGCAGAACCGCTAAAAGAAGACCCTCTGCCTGTTGGCAGAGGGTCTTAGGGTTCCGTCTATTCATCTATTCATCTATTCAATTTCAATTAAAGGTAAAGCAGAAAAGCTCATTAGGCCCGCTGCCTTCTGGCCGAACGGTCGTCGCTCAGCAGCCACATGTGGTAGAAGTATTCGAAAATCCCCGCCACGATGGTGATAACCAGCATATCCGTATACGACAAGGACCACAGATTCGATGCACGCACCGCCCAAAGCATGAGAAAAACCAGAACAGCATCGCACAGCGTGGAAACGATATTGTTCTGGGAAGCGCGGAGAATCAGCAGGTCGCCGACCAAATAGGAAATGACGCCGATCGCCAGCGCCGTGGCCAATGCCCCCCAGATCGTTGCCGTTGAGAGTACCAACAGCATCGCCGTGATCACAACCAAATGAGCTACCAATTTAACGGCAAATTTCCCCATATCCCTGACCTCCTTTCCTCATTTGGATTGTTTTTCATGTAAGTTATAAACTGGTTCGGGTGCTTTAAAACGATCAACTGCCTTGCAGAAAATCGTTCATTTTTATTACCATGCGCCAAAAGGTCTGTTTATATGCGCATGGACTTGCGCATAAGCCGGTTTATGCCATATAATGACCACAGTCATTTATGACCGGGGTCATTTTTTAAAAGTGAGGTGAACGGTTTGCTGAGAGACCAGAAGAAGAAGAGCACCCGGGAAAACATTACCCGCAATGCCATTCAAATGTTTAAGGAAAAGGGCTACGACAACGTCACCGTGGAGGAGATTGCCGCCGCGTGCGGAATCGCGAAAGGAACCTTTTTTAACTATTTCCCCAAAAAAGAGCATGTGCTTCTGTATGTAGCCGATTCGTACGCCGGCCTGATGGACGACATCGTCGCGCGTCATCAGGATGGTCCCTTGAAGCAGCGCGTTTTGCGAATCCTGCGCGACCTGCTGCACATTTATATGCAGCATGAGGAGCTTCTGCGGCTGACCTTGATGGAAACGATCAAAGCTGAAATCGTATCAGGCAGCGAATTAACCAACATTTCGAATTTCAAAAATGCACTGCGCCGGGTGATGGTGGATGCCGGAGAACAAGATCCGCAGCAGCGGCTGTCAGACCCCGAGCTAAGCGCAGGAGTGGTGGTCGGACTGTTCTTCCAAACGCTGATAACGCTCTCCTCCAAGATGAATGAAGACGGGATATACGGATCGATTGAACGGCAGCTGGATGCCGTGTGGGAGGGAATCGGAAGGTGAAACGGCTGAAGCGGATCGTACGAAGCAAAACCTTTATGATTTTAGCACTATTGCTTGTTTTTATTTATCTGAATAACACCTCCCTGCTGGCCAAGCCCCGGGATGGTTCCCCTTTTCTGCTCGCCCATCGCGGATTGGCCCAAACCTTTACGATGGAGGGAATCACGAACGACACCTGTACCGCGGAACGGATTTATCCCCCCGAGCACCCCTATCTGGAAAATACGCTTCCGTCCATGGAAGCCGCATTTCAGGCCGGTGCCGATATGGTGGAACTCGATATCAAGCTGACGAAAGACGATCAGATCGCCGTGTTCCATGACTGGACACTGGACTGCCGTACCAATGTGAAAGGCATGACGACGGATTACACGATGGCCGAGCTGAAAAAGGTTGATATCGGCTACGGTTATACCGCCGACGGCGGACAAACGTATCCGTTCCGTGGAAAAGGCGTCGGGCTTATGCCGACGCTGGATGAGGTGCTGAAGCAATTTCCGGACCGGTCTTTTCTGATTCATATGAAAAGCAGTGATCCAAAGGAAGGCACCCGGCTGGCGGATGCGATGTCGGCGCTGCCCGAACAGCGGCTGAAGCAGCTCGCCTTCTATGGCGGGGATGAGCCGGTTGCGGCTCTCCAAGCAAAGCTTCCCGAAGCCCGCGTCATGTCCATCGCCACGATGAAGCGCTGCCTGATTCCTTATCTGGCCGCGGGATGGACGGGGTATATGCCTTCAGCCTGCAAGCATACGGAGCTGCATATTCCCGAGAAAATCGCCCCGCTCCTGTGGGGATGGCCAAACCGCTTCCTGAACCGGATGGACAAGGCTGACACGCGGGTCATTGTCGTCGGCGGCGACGGCAGCGATTTCTCATCCGGTTTTGACAGCCCCGAAGACATAAAGCGGCTGCCGGCCCACTACAGCGGCGGCATCTGGACGAACCGCATCGACCGGATCGCGCCTTTATTTAAAGGCAGTTCCGCGGAGGAACCCGCCACTTAGAGTCCTCTTAGAGCCGGGCCTCTCCCGAAATGATTTCAATGTCCAGCTGCTTCAGGGCGTCGATCCATTCCCTGGAGCAGCCTGCATCGGTGACGACCATCGAGATCTGCGTAAGCGGTGCGATCTGGGCGAAGGTGGTGACCCCGAACTTGGAATGGTCCGCGACGAGAATGGCCTCTTCCGTACGCTCGATCATTTTGCGGGACAGGAGCGCTTCTTCAAGATGATAATCGGTGATCCCATCAGTCAGCGATATACCCCCTGCCGAAATAAACGCCTTATTCACTTTGAAGCGATCGAGCAGCTCATGGCTGATCATCCCCGTAGCCGCCTGATGCTCCGGATTGATCTCGCCCCCAGCAAACACGATTTTCCCCCGGAACCCCTCAAGGGCAAGGTTTAATATCGGCACGGAGTTGGTGATGACCGTGACCTGGGGGCGCTCCATCACATTCCGCATAATTTCCAGTGTCGTGGTGCCGTTGTCCAGAAGCACTGTCTCCCCGTCTTCAATCAGGGACGCAGCCAGTTTGCCGATCTCCTGCTTTTCGCTGCGGTGCATCAGGGAACGGTTCGTAAACGTCGGCTCCGTGAAGCCGGAACGGACCCGGACCGCGCCGCCGTAAACTTTCCGAAGCTTGCCTTCCTTCTCCAGGCGGTCGAGGTCCCTGCGGATCGTCTCTGTCGAAACGCCAAACATCTCCGCCAGCACGTGCACGCGGACTTTCCCTTCCATCCCCAATTGGCCGAGAATGGTCTCCCGCCGCTCCTCATAGGTTAAGGACATATCGAAATCCTCCTTTATACCAAAGGCTTAGTATTGGACACATGTGGTTTTTCATCGCTTACATGTGTTTTGTTGTTGTTTCTTATAAGTGTAGTTGGCGATGGAGAGGAATGTCAAACTTCAAAAAAATCAATTGACAGCAGCCTTCACCAGGACTAAAATCAACTAAAACCACATAAACACACACAATGCAACATTGATATGTGTGGTTTGTTAAATCAACGTAAAATGACGAGGGGGACACGTGAGATGAGCAAGAGCTTGTCTTTTCGAAAGGACGGCACCTTTACGATTGTACAGTTTACCGATTTGCATTGGATGGACGGCAGACCTGAGGACCAGCACACACGCGAGATCATGGAACGGGTCATGGATGCTGAGAAACCGGATTTGGTCGTTATCACCGGAGACGTCATTTATACCGGACCCGTGTCCCCGGGAAAAAAAGAATGCGAGCATCCCCGGGAAGCCTTCCGTGATGCGGTCGCTGCCATGGAAGAACGCGGCATTCCGTGGGCGG
Organism: Paenibacillus sp. SSG-1; assembly: GCF_002224835.1. Lineage (NCBI taxonomy): Bacteria > Bacillati > Bacillota > Bacilli > Caryophanales > Paenibacillaceae > Paenibacillus > Paenibacillus sp. SSG-1. The sequence goes on along the minus strand of NZ_MBRK01000001.1, from coordinate 556,454 downwards.
TCGTCTTCGGCAATCATGATACGGAAAACCGGATCAGCCGGGACGAACTGATGCAGACTGTGCTGGAGCACCGGCACACGGTAACAGAGCCCGGTCCGGCGGACTTGAGCGGGTCGGGCAATTACACGCTGGAGCTAGTTGACGCGGAAGGGCGTCCGGCCGCCAACCTGTATTTCCTCGATTCCGGGGATTATTCGAGCCTCGAGCAGGTTCCCGGCTACAACTGGATCCAGCGGGACCAAATCAACTGGCTCGCCGCTGAATCCGCCAGGCTGAATCCGAGCGGGCAGGCGGAGAAGCTGCCTGCGCTGGCATTCTTCCATATCCCGATTCCCGAATATCAGGAAGTATGGGACACCCAAGTCTGCTATGGCCATAAATACGAACGGGTCTGCAGCCCTCCGGTCAACTCCGGATTGTTTGCGGCACTGGTCGAAATGGGCGACGTCATCGGTACGTTCTGCGGACACGATCATATCAACGATTACAGCGGAACGCTGCACGGCGTCCGCCTGAGTTACGGGCGGGCCACCGGCTGCAACACATACGGCAAAGAAGGATTTATGCGGGGTGCCCGCGTCATCCGCCTGTCCCTTGGCGAGAAGGACTTCGATACCTGGCTCCGGCTGGAGGACGGGTCCGCCGCTCTGGAACAGCCGATTCATGAACCCGATACCCAAGAAACCAACTAAACAATCAAGGGGCTGACTCATTTTGTTATTACCGATAGTTCTTGTGATTGCTTCCGGCATGGCCCATGCCGTGTGGAGCATGTTCACCAAGCGGAGCCGCAGCAAAAGCGTCTTTCTGTGGTCAATCATGATGGTCGCGACGATTCTGCTGCTTCCGGTGCTGATCACTGAGCTCTGGAAAAATCCGATGAACGCCGCTTCCTACGGCCTGCTCCTGCTGTCGATGCTTCTTCAGGCCGTCTATTCCTGGCTCTTGTCGAAAACCTATGAGCTGGGCGACCTGTCGCAAATCTATCCGATCATGCGGGGCACCAGCACGCTGCTCGTCCCTGTGATCGGCGTCCTTTTTCTGAACGAATCGCTGTCCGTCTTCGGCTGGCTCGGCATCCTCTGCATGCTCGGCGGATTCGCCGTGCTGAGCGGCATCGGCTCCAACAGCCGCAGCGGCGGGCAGCAGGCCCAAGGCTTGAAGCCCGTGCTTATGGCTTTGTGCGTCGGGCTGTGTACCACCTGCTACGTCTTCGTCGACAAGCTGAATCTGGAGCATGTCTCTCCGATCGCGCTGCTGGAGGTGACCAACATCGGATTTGTGCTCGGTCTAACCCCGGCCGTGATCGCCTCTCGAAAAATTGTTGAGGAATGGAAGGCCAACAAAACTACGCTGCTGCTTGGGGCGATTTTAAATCCGGGATCTTATCTGCTATTCCTGTTCGCCATGTCCCAGGCGCCGATGGCCCATATCAGCCCGCTGCGTGAAATCGGCACCATCTTCGCCACTTTCCTCGGCGTCCTCCTTCTGAAGGAGCAGCAGGGATTGCGGCGGATGCTGTGCTCCGTCGTTATTTTTGGCGGCATTGTTCTGATCGGCATGCTGGGCTGACTGTATTACTCTGACATGACTCAGCGTCTCAACAAAATAGCAAGCACCAACATGGTTGCGAATCGGTTGGTTTCCAGAGAAACATCAGAAAAGTGCGCCTGGGGCGCGCTTTTTATTTACGGATGAGCCGGTATACCAAGTCCTCTGAATCTCTTGAGCTTTTTGCGGATCGTCCATGAGTAGAGTCTTGTACTCCAGCATCTTGTTAAGGGTGTCCAGCATTTGATCGTATTCTTCCCTCTTACTTTCGATCTCCTTTTTCTTACCGCGAATCCAATCTATAATCTCTAGATTGGTACTCATATTGGTGTCGCATTCCTGCAAAGCTTCCTTCAGTTCGGCCAGCGAACAGCCGATGGACTGGAACTTCTTGATGAGCCCCAACCGCTCGACAGCCTCTTCAGAATAGTTTCGGTAATTGTTGCTTTCTCGCCGGACATGTCGATCATCCAACAAGCCTTCCTTTTCATAAAAGCGGATCGTATGGATCGTTAATCCCATCTTGTCCGCCAGTTCCTGAATTCTCATCATCATTTCTCCTTTGGACCGCTTGCCCTAGAGTTCGCTTCATAGTTTATGCTTAACACGATCAAACAGTCAACCTATGAAGGAGGATATCATCATGCATGTTTTTGTTACAGGAGCAACAGGGTTTGTCGGTTCTGCGGTCGTCCGGGAACTGATCGGCGCGGGGCATACCGTAACGGGTCTTTGTCGTTCTGAGGAGAAAGCTGCAGGATTAAAGGCGGCGGGAGCTGAAGCGCTGTACGGCACGCTGGACGATCTCGATACGCTAAGCAGCGCCGCCGCGGCAGCGGACGGTGTGATTCATCTGGCGTTCAGTTCACCCACCAACGATTTTTCCAACTTTGAAGGTGCGCTGGCTCTGGATTTGCGGGCTGTCCAAGCCATTGGAGCGGCGCTCGAAGGCTCCGGGAAGCCGTTCATTACCACTGGTCACCCTCATGAAAATGGACATACCGTGGACGATGCAGTGCTCGCCATGGCAGAGCGGGGTATTCGGGCATCCATCGTCACGCTTGCACCGACCGTGCACGGCGAAGGAGATAGGGCATTCGTGCCGAAGCTGATCAACATCGCCCGGGAGAAGGGGTTCTCCGCCTACATCGGCGATGGAACGAACCGCTGGCCGGCGGTTCATCGCCTGGATGCGGCGGTTCTGTACCGTCTGGCGCTGGAATCCGCCCCGACGGGCTCACAGATGGTTGCAGTCGGCGATGTAGGCATTCCGTTCCGCGAGATCGCCGAGGTCATCGGGCAGCAATTGAACGTGCCGACGGTCAGCATTACACCTGAAGAAGCTGCCGCCCATTTCGGCTTTCTTGGCCCCATTGCGGCATTCGACATCGCAGGCGTGTTCAACACTGCGCAGGCGAGTCAAGCAACACGGGAGCTTCTGGACTGGAAACCGGTGCAGCCCGGACTAATCGCCGATCTCGAAGAAGGGCATTATTTTGCATAAGAAAAACGTCTATCGACGTACCTTCCAAGAAGACAGACCGCGTTTAGCGGAAGTTTTTCTTGCGATTATAGAATGGTTCAGCTTCGCTGAGATTTATAAATTCTATAATCTTAAAAAAGGAGGGTGTACCCAAAGTTAAGCTTATGAATTGGCTTCTCGGGGTCCCCTATAATGACTTCGACTTCACCGAAATGTTCTGTGGCTGGATGATTAGCGTCATAGCAGAAAAGCGCGCCTTAGGCGCGCTTTTCGCATAACCATAATCCCGTTTTAGCCGGTTACGCCCTGGCCTGCGATCGGAAACCATCCCGGCGTATGGACGATTTTGTGCCATAACGGATCGGCAATTCCCAGTTTTTCTTGATCGTCTAACGTGATCTCCGTTCGGATTTCGTCTTCCCTGCCTTGCGTTACCTTTTCAACCCAATCCGGGTCGATAATCAGCTCACGTCCCAGTGCTATAAGCGGGACTCCCGATTGCAGCGCTCTTAGCGCCTCATCAGGTGTGCGGATCGATCCTACACCGATGACGGGAACTCTTTGCCCGGCGAGCTCATCAATCATCTCCATTCTGGAGCGATTGTCCTCTACTCCACGTCTAGGCTTAGACCAGAAGTCCATCAAAGAAACATGCAAATAATCCAGGTTTTTATTGGCGAGGGCATCCACCAGTTTTAGTGTATCCGCCATCGTAATGCCAGGCGTCATTTCTTCTTCCGGCGAAAACCGGTATCCTACGAGGAACGGCCGTTTAGCATGTTCAACCACTGCTCTGTTCACTTCATCCACTACAGCAAGCGGAAACGCCATACGCTTGTCTAGATTTCCTCCCCAACGATCATCGCGCCGGTTGGTGTATGGCGAAAAAAATTGTTGGATCAAAAACCGGTTGGCCCCGTGAATCTCTCCCCCGTCGAAACCCGCCTCGATTGCCCTCCGGGTGCTGGCGCCAAATGCCCGGATGATCTCTAAAATTTCCTGTTCTTCAAGCGCCCGGGGGATCACGCTCTGCCCTTCTTTTGCAATCGCGCTTGCGCTTACGATCTCACCGTTTGATACCGCCTCCGGAAGAGCTTCGCGTCCCCCATGAAAGATTTGCAAAATGGCTTTGGCCCCGCGTTTCTTCATCGCTGCAGCCAGACGCTGCAAGCTTGGGATCCGATCGTCATGGTCCGCCGCGATCTCCCCTCCGAATACCTTTCCGTTCGATGTGACGATCGCGCTTCCCGTGACCGCCATTCCAACACCGTTCGAACGGCTTTCATAATACGCGATGACATCATCCGATATCGTACCGTCTTGCCGGGAATAAGAAATCGTCATGGGCGCAAGAACGACTCTGTTCTTGACTTCGACGCCATTTTTGAAACGATAAGGTTCCATTATAGGCTGATATTTAGGGTTCATATGCGTCTCCTCCTTCATATGTCAGGGATATGTCTCCCTGATAGAGCACATTGTAAAAGTTGGAGTCGAATCGAAGTCAAGGCCCCTTATGAAGAGCCGTTGTATGAATAAAAAGTAAGCAGACCCCGTTTGACTTGGAGCCGGCTCCAAGATATATAATGCAATTAAGTTTCCATTACAGGAGGTGCAGGATGATGACCGAGCAAACGTTCACGATCAAGCAAACCGCGGAGCTGACTGGACTTTCCGAGGACACGATCCGTTATTATGAAAAAATCAAGCTGCTCCCTCCGCCGGACAGAAAGGACAACGGGCATCGCGTCTACCGCCGGAAGGATATTCATATGATCAAATTAATATCCTGCCTGAAAAAAACAGGAATTTCCCTGGAGGCCATGAGGCCGTTCCTGAAGGCATCCGGCAACCCTGATCCCGCCGAATATATTGAGCTGACCCAGACTTTAAAAAGCCACCGTGAACAGATCGTCGAGCAAATCTCCTCACTTCAGCAGCTCGTTGATTTCATTGACGTTAGACTGGAAGATGGGTACCCGAGCGGGGAATATTCGGCTCAAAACCCGGAGGACGGTGCAAAGCCCATTTCCGTTGAGGAGATGAGCTATTTTCCACAGCTGCGAAAACGGGCAAACCGCCGAATCCGATGAAACAAGCAGCGCTGCTTCATGAAGTGCCGCAAACACGCTTGATTCAAAAAACGGCAGCAGCCCAGGACCTTCTTCTGTCCTAGCTGCCGCCGTTTTTTCGGTCTAAGTCCTACCACACCGCCATGTTTGTTCCGATTAGCTTACGCTTAGCCGTTTGCCGGTTAAGGCAGACTGCCGGATCGTTTCCAGCAGCCGGTGCAGGCGGGCGGCTTCGTAAAAATCAGGGGCCTGAGACGTCCCTAGACGAATATCTTCTGCCATGACCTGATGTGCCTTCATCACATGATTCACGATGACTGAAGATTCTTCGGTCTCGTCGTACACCTTTTGAAACGCCTCCTGATCTCCGTAACCCTCAATATGTCCTGACGGATACAGCGCCTGCTCGACCACCAGTCCACCAAACTGGACATGACCTTGGGACTGAGGCTGGGAAATGCGGATGACCCCTTTCTCCCCTTGAATCTCCAATTCAAATTTCGGATAGGTTCCGCCTTGAATATGGATTGATACCGACGCGCCGTTCTCGAGCGTGCCATGAACCATAATCTGGTCGGCTGTATCTTTGGGTACCGTCTCCCCGGTTCCCAATACTTTGGCCTCCGAATAATTGCTGTTCATCGTTGCGTAGACTTCTTTCAGATCCCCCAGCACAAATCCAAACGCGTCGAGCGAGTGTCCCCCGTTAATCGCCAGCAGGGTCGCTCCATACTTCTCCTGAAGCAGATAAATGTTGTTCCGTTCCGTGTACCCTCCCTTACCCGGCGTAGACACCGACATGCTGGCGGATAACACCCGGCCGATGTCTCCGCGAGTGATGCGGTTTTTCGCATCCAGCAGCGCAGGCGACTGTCTGGCCTGGAGGCCAACGGCATGATGAATCCCCTGTTCCGAAGCAAGCTCCGCCAATTCCTCCGCCTCTTCTGGCGTGACGGTAAGCGGCCACTCGCTGTACACGTGTTTCCCCGCGGCGATGGCTTCCTTGATCATTTCGTAATGATGGGGAACCTTCACACTGACGACTACTAAATCCACATTCCCGGACTGCACCAGTTCACGATAGTCGTCGAAAGCATGGGCGACGCCCAGTGCATCCGCGCTTTCCCGGGCGGATGCCATATTCGAGGTGGCAATGGCTGTAATTTCATGACTTGCGCTCCGGGTAAGAGCCGGAATGTGAGTTTTGCTGGCCCACTGATTGTTTAACGAGCCTCCGATGATCCCGGTGCGTATTTTTTCAGAACCCTTTATCTCCATTTCTCTTCTCCTCCTGGCTTTATGAATCTTTACGGTTCCAGTATACTGGGATTGGGATATCATGAATAATGCATGTTATCAATAGAGTCATCATCATTTTTGATACCTTGGAGGCCGATATGGATATCGATAATATGAAAGCCTTTGTCAGCGTTGCCGAGCTTAAAAGCCTGTCGGCCGCAGCCGTCAAGCTGAACCATCTCCAGTCCAACATGACGGCCAAGATTAAAAAAATCGAAGCCCATTACGGACAGCAGCTTTTCATCCGGAGTGCCAAAGGCATGGAGCTGACGTCGGAGGGGCGGAAGCTCTACCGCCAATATAAAAAAATGCTTGTTTTATGGGAAGAAACCGAGCTGGATATGAGCTATAGGGAGATAAAGCTGCGGATCGGCACCATGCAGTCCGTCTTTGGCAAAGAGCTCACGGATGCACTGACCCGTTTATATGAAAATCACGCCGATCTGTCCGTCACGCTAAAGACCGGGACGACGCAGTCGATGGAGCACGAATTGCTCCAAGGAAACATCGATTTGGCCTTTACGATCGGCAGGACCGATTCGCCGCAGCTGAGTTACAAAAAACTGGGTACGGAGGAGATGGTGCTCATCGGCAAAAAGTTCGCCGGCGGACAAAGCCTGGAATGCGCCCTCCACGGGGAGAACTGGATCATTTTGACCCGGGACTGCCTGTACGCTGCGATTCTGGAGCGGCTTTACGCCGAGCTTGGCCTGGAAAAAGGAGAGAGCACCGAAGTGGGGATTCTGGACACCCTCCTTCAGCTGACCTCCCTTGGGATGGGCATCTCCTTGATTTCCAAAAACATCGTGATGCAGCACGGATTTTCGGCGTTTGCCCAGCTGCCCGAGCCGTTCCGCTATGTGGACAAATATTTGGTGACCCGAGCGGGATATGAGATGTCCCCGTTGGAAAAAAGCTTTGTGGAAACGAGCCATTTTTTATAAAGAAAGGCCTAATCGGTCTAAACTCATCGCAGACAGACTGCATTATCTAAAAAACCGGATCCCCTCTCATGCAGCTCTAGAGGAGACCCGGCTTTTGTTGTGCTTGCTAACGTCATTTATTCAGGCAAAGTAATAATGGAATCCGGTGCTTACAGCAGTCCCGAACCTTTAACCTGGTTGTAGAATTCCTGGAACTGCGGAATGTTGAACTGCTGGGCCGCGTCGGACAACGCCGTAGCCGGATCCGGATGAACCTCGACCATCACGCCGTCGGCGCCGGCGGCCAGAGCCGCTTTAGCACAAGGAGCCATGATGTCTTTGCGGCCGGTGGAATGGGTCACGTCGACCAGTACCGGCAGATGCGTTTCCTGCTTCAGAATCGGTACGGCCGAAATGTCGAGCGTGTTGCGGGTCGCTTTTTCGTACGTGCGGATGCCCCGCTCAATCAGCATGATCTGCGTGTTGCCCCGGGATAAAATGTACTCGGCCGCGTGCACGAATTCGTCGATGGTCGCTGCCAGCCCGCGCTTGAGCAGTATCGGTGTCCGGACGTCGCCAGCCGCCTTCAGCAGCTCGAAGTTCTGCATGTTTCTCGCCCCGATCTGGATGACGTCGATGTAATCGCACGCCAGCTCGATATGAGCCGGATCCACGATTTCGCTGATCGTCTTCAGCCCGAATTCGCTCGCCACTTCCTTCAGAATTTTCAGGCCTTCGATGCCAAGCCCCTGGAAATCATAAGGCGAAGTTCTCGGCTTGAAGGCGCCGCCGCGCATCACCGTGATGCCCGCTTCCTTCAAAGCGGCCGCCACGGTGCGGACCTGCTCATAGCTCTCAACCGAGCATGGCCCCGCGATCATGACCGGCTTGCCGCCGCCGATCGTCACATCGCCCAGCTGAATGACGGTATCCTCCGCCTTTTTTTTGCGGCTGACGAGCAGGTGCTTCTTATGATCGACCTGCTGCAGTGTCAGCGTCGCTTGAAAAACTTGCTTGAACAGATGCCGAACCGTCTCATGGTCGAACGGTCCTTCGTTGCTGGCCACGAGCTTCTCTAGCATTTCCTTTTCACGGACCGGATCAAACTTCGGCACGCCCTGTTTTTCCTTCTCTACACCAAGCTCCTGTGCGATCCGTGCCCGTTCGGACAGCAGCGACAGCAGCTGAAGATTCACCTCATCCAATTGATTGCGCAGTTCTTCCAAGCGCCCTTGACTCATCTCTCATCTCTCCTCACCTAGTGTTAAAAAAATATAAAATCAAACAAAAAAGACCCCTGTCCGCCAAGGGACGAGGAGTCGTGGTACCACCCTTATTAGACATGCACACGTGTTGGCTGCACATCTCACTTGAACCTTTTAACGCAAGGGAAACGGGTATTCCTACGTCCTGCATTCCTCATGCAGGGAATCAAAATACCGGCTCAGGAATGAACTTCGGCGGGCAGTGTCCCTCGGATGCTTCCAGTCTATCGGCATACCGTCCCTGGCAGGAGCTTTCTCCGCTTACTCTTTCCTTCACAGCTTGTGTCCTATGAATTAGCTCGAACTAAAATTTAAAAGCATTGTATTACATTCGGTGGAAGGGATGCAAGATCACAAGGTAACGCGCTAATGCAGTGAATTATTAGACTCACTCGAATCCATAAGTCCCCTTCCTTCGTATTTCCTTGTCCAAATCAAAGGAGAGGCAGCCGAATATCGGCGGTGCCTCCCCTGTCTTTACAGCCATAATAAAAGTCCAGGCTCGAGTTCAGCCGCACCGCAGCGGATGCCACCGGGTCATTTCTCGTCTGACGTGAATCACTCCGCAAAATATGCGGCCACGTGGTCCCTAAATTCGCACGCGGCGGCCGACAAATAGCGCTGCTCGCTCCATACGAGGTAATATTGGCGCCGGCACGCTTGATCGGACACGGGCACTAGAGTGACACCGGGTATTTCTTTATCTCCTTTTTTGCAGCCGGACAGCGCTACCCCGACGCCCGCGCGTACGAGGCTTAGGATCGCCGGCGGTTCGTCGACCCGGCAAATGTACCGGGGAGCCGCTCCGGCCTGCTCAAAGAAGCTGTCATTGATTTGCTGGAAGACAAAGTCCTCCCGATATCCGATAAAGGGCTCCGCCGCCGCTTCTTTCAAAGTAACCTGACGGCGGCCGGCAAGCGGATGCGCCGAGGGCACGGCCAAGTACAATTCCTCGCTCAGCACCGCCTTATAGGCATATCCCGCTTGATCCAGCGGCAGCGGCGTAAAGCCGAGATCGGCCTCACCCGAGGTAAGAAATTCGCTCATCTGCTCAATGGGAGCCTGGGAAATTTGAAAGTTCACTTCCGGATGAGCCGATATAAATTCGGTGATCGGCCCCGTCATCCGCTCCAGCGTCGCCGTGACCAGACGGATGCTGCCGCGCTCCAGCCCGGCAAGATCTGCCACCTCCCGCTTTCCTTCCTCCAGCAGGCGGAGCGCTTCCTCAGCTTTTGTCAGAAACGCCTTCCCATAGGAATTCAGCCGAATTCTACCCGCTTGCCTATCGAAAAGCGGAACGCCAATATCCTCCTCCAGCCGGGAAATCGTCTTGCTGAGCGCCGGCTGGGCGATCCGCAGCTCCTGCGACGCCTTCGTCATATGTTCCAGCCTGGCGACCGTCCTGAAATATTGAAGCTGCAGCAGCTCCATAGCTTTCCCTCCTTTTCCTATATACTTGAATATATAGAGTCATAATTAAATATATATTTCCGTTTATCGCAGCCTGATTATAAAATAACGTGAAAAGGAAATCAATGGGATCTACAATTCTGAATACGTCAAGGAGTGAGTCCAATGAAAGCCATAACGTTTAACCGCCTGGGGTCGCCCGATGTACTGCAGCTGACCGAGCTGCCCGTTCCGTCCGCCGGGCCGGGAACCGTCCTGGTACGCGTTCAAACGGCCGGCGTCATGCCAATCGACGCCAAGGTCCGCAGCGGAAGCGTTCCATACGCGCAGTCCCACCCGTTTCCGATCATCCCGGGCAATGAATTTGCCGGGATCATCGACGAGGTGGGGGACGGCGTCAGCGAATTCGCGCGCGGGGACGAAGTGATCGGCTTTACGATGTTTGGCGGATATGCCGAATATGTCGTCGTCAGCAGCGACCAATTGATCCGCAAACCGGCGGGCATGCCTTGGGAGACCGCCGGAGGTTTTACCGGCAACGGACAGGGCGCCCATATGGGACTGGAAGCGATCCGGATTCAGCCCGGGGATACCGTGCTGATCCATGGGGCGGCCGGCGGGCTGGGCACCTTTGCCGTGCAGCTCGCGCTGGCCTGGGGCGCCGGCAGGGTGATCGGCACGGCCAGCGAGGCCAATCACGATCATCTCCAGCGTTTGGGCGCCATCCCGCTCGGCTACGGGGATGGGCTTGCCGCCCGCGTACGCGCCATCGCTCCCGCTGGAGTGGACGCCGCCTTGCATGCCGGCGGCGGGGATGACATCGCCCTGCAGGCATCCGTGGACCTGGTCCAGGACCTCAGCCGAATTGTAGCGATGGTCCCCAGTGTTCGGGCCCAAACACTCGGCATACGGCAGCTGACCGGCACGCGCAGCAAAGAACGCCTTGCCGAGCTTGTCCGCATCTACAACGAAGGGAAAGTCGACATCCATATCCGCAAAGTGCTGCCGCTGGATCAGGCCCGGGAAGCCCACCGGGAGATCGAATCCGGCCATGGCCGCGGAAAGATCGTTCTCTCGGTCTAACTTACCTTCGAAATCAAAAAGGGTGCCATCAATCATTGGATTGATGGCACCCTTTTTAGCTGCGGGATGATTGGAATCATAAATGGTTTGTTTCAATGGACTTTCATCAAGGCATCAGGACATCAAGGCATCAAGACACCGTCGGAGACTCCTTGCGGAAGCCAGTCTCGTCCGGCTTGCCCTGCTTCACGTCACGGCGCTTTGCGCCAATGATCCAGCGCGATCCCGGCAGATGCGACAGCGTGTAGCTGATGCCGAGCGAAGCGAGCACAGTCAGGCCGAAGGTCAGGAGCGTAAAAGACACATGGCTGCCGGCCAGATCCATCGGACGCGTAAAAAAGGCAATCACGTAAATGATCAGGGCGTGCACAAGATAGCCGCCGAATGAATATCGGCCGATCCAGGTCAGCAGCCGCAGGAAAGCCTGGCTCCGCCCCTGCATCATGATGAGCAGCCCGTACAGCAGGAGCATCTGCGCGACGATGATGACAAAGGTCGATGGCCGCAGGTACGTGGATATATTTAAATTCACGACCTCGCCCGACCCCTGCAGCACGTCATAGCCCAGCTTGATGTACATCGCCAGGAACAGGAGTCCGGTCCAAGGCAGCAGCCGGGTGCACCACTTCCGCCAGTTGGAGACAGATGCCGCGCATACAGCACCGGCCACAAAATAAAAACCGTACATCACAAACGAATAGCTGCGGTACTGCAGCAAAACGGACCAGGGTCCGCCAAGCCCTTCGGCCCAGCTCCCCATCCGGTAATAGGAGAGATACAGCAGAGCAGCGTAGATCATACAAGAACCGCCCAGGATCGCGGACAGCACCCCTGCCCGCTTCTTCGCCTCCATAGGACCGATCACGCGCCGCGCCGCCCGGAACGCCCAGGCAAACAGCGGAAACAGCAGGTAGAATTGAAAGATCATCAGGATAAACCACAGCTGGTATCCCGTCTGAGGAACGAACATCTCTTTCAGCAGCGCTCCCCAGTCCTGTCCTCCTTTTTGCCAGAAGGATGGGGTAAATACGTGGACATACAGCCAATAAATCACCGTCCAGCACAGGAAAGGGACATACACATCCCCGAACCGTTTGCGGATAAACGGACCGTACCGAAACCGTTCACCATAGTTGTAGAACAGCAGCACGGCGGACAAAAATACAAAGGTCGGCGTTCCGAAACGGGTCAGGTGGTAGATCATCGTCAGCATGGTGGAATCCGCGGCCACAATGTCGGGCCTGTAGATGTACTCGGCAATGGAATGCTGCATCACGATCGCCAGAAAGGCGAGGCCACGCAGCTGCGTCCATTCTTCGATTCGCGGTTTGCCCATGAGCATGAGGTCCTCCTTCTTCTTGGTCAGGGCCAGTATACCCGGTCAATATTAAATGAACCTTAAAGCAGGCGGAATTAACAGATTTTAATTCATCCAAAAGGTCATTCTTTTTGCCCCGTACAGGTTCATGATTCTCCAGGTTCTAATAACCTCCCAATACATACAAAAAAACCGGGAAGTCCATCTTCTGGACGTTCCCGGCACGAAGCGCCGTGTATAACGAAAAATGCCTGTCAAATGGCAGTTCATCCACTAAGGGGCTCCTTGATCTAAAGGCTCACCCCACGGCCATAACGATATCTTTCTAACTTTTCCCGCTGCTTGCTCGCAGCACCGATCATGCACCTTTGACGGCTGCACGCTCGGCAGCGGCGCTGCCGCGGCTGGCGGACAAGGATCGGGTCGCTGCGCTAACGATCAGGGAAACCACGATGTTGGCGAGCAGCGCCACGATCCCCACGTTCAAATCCTGGAACCAGCTCGGGGCCGCAGGGAAAAAGGTGCCCATGGTGGCGCCAATCAGGTTGATATAAGCGACGATCAGCACGCCGACCGTCACTCCGGCAAACACGCCGTACTTGTTCAATGGATTCCGTTTCATAAAGCTTGTGACCACCGCCGGCGTCAGCTGCGACACAAAACCGTAACCGCTCAGCATCAGCAGCAGGATCGCCGAGCCGCTGTTGAACGTGAAGATGAGCGCGACCGCGGCCACCACCGGCACCAGCCAGCGCGCCAAACTCATGACCGTGCGGTCGTCCGTCCGCGGACGAAGCGCTTTGACGACGTTGTTGGCGATCAGCGAGGCCGTCGTCATCAGCAGCATTGATCCCGGAACGATCGCCGTCAGCAGCCCGGCAGCGCCAAGGAGACCGACGACCCAGGGGCTGAAAGTCTGCTTCACGATGGCAAAAATGGCGATGTCGTTGTTGCTGACACCATCCACCTGCAGTACCGCCGACGTCCCGATAAACAGGACGAACAGCGTAAACAGCATGTACAGCGGGAGCATGAGCGTATTTTTGCGGATGGAGCGCGCATTTTTGCCGGAATAGGTGGCGATGAAGCCGTGCGGCCACATGTAATATCCGAAGGACAGCAGAATCAGGCTGGATACGTACCAGGACGTGCTGTACCCCTTGTCCTCCAGGCCGAGAAAACCGGGCTTGGCGTCCTCCACCGCCCGGAACATATCCCCAATGCCGCCATAATAGTGAATCGGCAGGTACAAACCGAGAAACACGACGACCACCACGATGAGGATATCCTTGATGACGGCGGTCCACGCCGAGCCGTGAATGCCCGAAATCATCACATAGACCGTGACGGCGATCACACCGATCCAGATGGCGGCTGTCGGGGAGATGGCGCCGTACGACGCCTCGGAAATGATCAGCCCCAGCCCCTTCAGCTGGATGATCAGATAAGGAATCATGGAAATGAAGCCGACGACCGCCACGAAAATGCCCAGAGCCGGACTGTTGTATTTTTTGATAAAGAAGTCGGATTGGGAGATCAGATTATGCTCCTTCCCATACTTCCAAATCTTCGGCAGCAGCCAGTATCCGATGATGAAATTGAGCATCGTGATGTTATAGAACGCAGCCCCGCCGCGCCCGAAAGCCCAGCCGCTGATGCCCATCAGGGCGTTGACCGTATACAGCTCGCCCGCCATCAGAAGAAAAATAAAAGCCGTCCCGAATCCGCGCCCACCGACGGACCATTCTTCGAGACTCATTTTTTTACCTTTCGACGCCCGGATGCCGAGATACAGCGCCAGAACTAGAAAAATGCCGATAATCGAGATGGAAATAGCCTGATGTGACATTATTCCGTCGCCTCCTTCTCTTCTTCCAGGTTGTCCGGATTGAGCCTATGAACCAGCAGCATGATGCCAACCCCAAGGAGGATCCACAGCACCATCCAGAACAACAATAAAGGCATGCCGAGCACGAACACATGGCGTTCCTCGTAAATCCGATTCATCCAGATGACGCCGAGCGGCATCCCCAGGTATGCAATAAGAGACAGCAGATATAATGGAACCCTGCTCTTCATCCTTCGATCCTCCGGTTCGTTGATTTTCAAGCTTCGGTCTGTTACATTAATAATCTGATCATTTTCTGGAGTGGTGGTTCATTGGGTTGAACCCCCTCCTTTTTTTATATGAAAAATAGCTCTTCCGGCAGTCTGCTCTACCGCCGTTATTCGATCTCGACGATGATCTCCACCTCGACCGGCGTATCAAACGGCAGCTCGTTTGTCCCGATCGCGGAGCGCGCATGTTTACCCTTCTCCCCGAACACTTCGATCAGCAGATCCGACGCCCCGTTCAGCACGTAAGGCTGATCTTTAAATCCCGGAGCGCTTTGTATGAAGCCGAGCATCTTCACTACTTTCTTCACCCGGTCCAAGCTGCCCAGATGGGCCTGCAGCGACGATAAAATGTTCACGATGCACCGGCGCGCCGCCTCTTGCCCCTGTTCGATCGTCAGCTCTTCTCCAAGCTTGCCTTTTAGAATCAGCTCCCCGTTCTTGCGGCAATCATGGCCCGAAGTGTACAGCAGATTTCCTACCTGGTTTACGGGAACGTACGAGAATTTCGGCTCGCCAACCGGCTCCAGCTCGATGTTCAGTTCTTTCAATCTCTCTTGAATGCTCATCATCATTCCTCCTGTAATGGTTGTTGTTGAAGCAGCCGCATGGCGAGCTGCATGTATACCTTGGCTGCGTCCGTGATCTGACGGACAGGAACCCGCTCATCCTTAACATGGGCTTGGTCCAGCGATCCTGGTCCGAATATAACCGTCGGTATGCCCAAGTCAACGGACAGAAACGGCGCCTCGCAGGTCGCTTCGAAAATGCCGATGGCGGACGGGTTCCCGAGAACATGACCCGTGACCTCCACCAGCGCCTGCACAAGCTGATGGTCCTGCGGAATGGTCGACGCCGGTATAAACAAGTAGTCGTCCACTTCGTAGGCGACTTCACCAGTTCCGGCACTTAAGCCTTCGCCTGAGCTTGTGCCTGCAGCTGCATTTAGCGCCTCCTTCAGCTGCTCCAGCACCTGCGCCGCCGTCTCGCCGGGGATAACCCGGCGGTCGACCTCGATCTCGCAGTGCTGCGGCACGATGTTCGGCGCCGTCCCGCCCTTGATCTGCGTGACGTTCAGCGTCGCGTACCCGAGGAGCGGATCGGCGCTCTCTTTGAGGCGGCTTCGAAGCGGCTCCAGCGCCGAGATGAGCGCCGCCATCTTCGGAATGGCGTTGTCGGGCTCCAGCACCTTCGCTGCATGTCCGGCGACGCCCGCCGTGCGGATCCGGTAGCGGCCGACGCCTTTATGGGCGGTGCAGATGCCGAGCCCGGTCGGCTCGCCGATAACGGCGAAATCGGCGTGCACGCCGCTGCGCATAAAGTGGCGCATGCCGACATTCTCCCGCTCTTCGTCCACGTTGAAGAGCAGGATCAGCTCCCCGGCGAACGGGCAGCCGCGCCGGTGCAGCAGGATGGCCGCGTACAGCATGGCCGCGACGCCCGATTTCATATCGGCCGCACCCCGGCCGATCAGCTCACCGCCTCGGACGACGGCGGCAAACGGGTCCTCGCTCCAGCCTTCCCCGGCCGGGACAACGTCGAGATGGCCGTTGTACAGGAGCGCCGGCCCTTCGGCCGTGCCCTTCAACCGGGCGACCACATTCGGCCGCTGCGGCGCGGCCCACTGCAGCTCGGCTTCGATCCCCTCGTCCCAGAGGAGCTGCAAGACGTACCGGGCGGCCTCCTCTTCGCGCCCCGGCGGATTTTCACTCGGGATGCGGATCAGTCCGCAGACGATATCCAGCAGCTCCTGCTCGTGAAATGAATCAAGGTCCTTCCCCATGAATCCCAGCCTCCTCCCTGTAGCGCTTAGCTGTTCTTGCCCCTTGCGTCGATCCGGATCTTCTCGACCGGCACTCCTCCGCGGAAGCCGACGATGTCATCGCACAGATTCGGAAGGACGCAGGCATGGTTCGGGATAATCGTCAGGTGCTGGCCGATGTGAAGCGATACAGAAGCCGGATCATAGCTGAGGAACCCATGCTCTTCATTCAGCTTGAAAATTTCGATGTCGGGATGCTCCACGATGTAGCCGAAACCTTTAGAGAACGGCATCGTATCCGTGGTGAGCGTTTTGGATCCCGCGTCGATGATCGCCCGGCCCGGAGCCGGTATGCTGACGACCGTCGTGATCACCCGCAGCGCGCAATCGTCCACCGTGATCATGCCCATCGACAATTGGCCCACGTCGTGGAATATGTAATTTCCGGCGCGGATCTCGGTTACCCCCTCCAGTTCCCCTGCGAACTTGGACGACAGCGACGAACCGCCGCTGACGACCGGAACGTCGATCCCCGCTTCCCTCAGCAGATCGGCGGTATTCTTCAGGGTAGCCGCCTCTTGGCGCGCCGTGCTGCGGATCTCTTCCCGGCTCTCTTCGCCGTAAATCTGCCCCGCGTAGGACAGCAGCCCAGTGATTTCGATCCCCGGCAGGCTTTGGATCCGCTGCGCAAATTGCAGCGTGTCCTCCCCCGGCTGCCGGCCGCAGCGCCCGATGCCTCCGTCAACCTCGATGTAGAGCGGTATGCGGCGGCCGAGACGCTCACCCACCTCCGACACGGCCGTGGCGCCTTCCACGCTGTCGGCGACTGTCGTTACTTTCACCTTTTGCGCCAGCTGATACAGCCGTTCCTTCTTGTCTTCGCCAATGATGGGAAAAGCGATCAAAATATCGTCGATCCCCGCTTCAGCCATCACTTCCGCTTCCCCCAGCTTGGCGCAGGTGATGCCGGTGCTTCCGGCCTCCAGCTGCTTGCGGGCAAAATAAACCGACTTGTGGGATTTGATGTGGGGACGGTGCCGGATTCCGGCCTTTCTCGCTTCCTCCGCCATGCTGCGGATGTTGCGTTCGGCAATGTCCAAATCGACGATGACGGCAGGCGTTGATACGGTTTGAACCATCTTGCTCCCTCCTTAAATGACACAGATCTGGGTCATGGGTATGCCCTTGTGATAGGCTCGCTGAGACAATCAAACTCCATAACTACAAAAAAATAATTAGGTCAAAAAAATATTTTTTTGATTGTTCACATTATGAATCCCTTCGCTGCGCATTGTCAATATAATTTCTATGATTCAGCACAAGTTTGAATACGCTTTCAACTCATGACAAAGAAAAGCCCGAAATAAAGGCCTACTCTTATTCAGCATCCGTTCCCCACTTATATTCATGCAATTGCGCGGACTCCTTCTGCCCTTGTCTGCCGCATTGCTATTCAAAATTCATCCAGCCCTATACCCTGTTTTTCGGCATGCCTTTGTCCTGGTTTGCCCGAATTTCGTCGAGATAGTTATACAGCGTAAACTTGGAAATATCGAGGAACTGGCATACTTTATCTCCCGCCTTTTTCACGAGAAAAGCGCCGCGCATATCCAGAAACTGCACCGCCTTCACCTTGTCATCCTTGCTCATATGCGAGACCGGCTTGCCGATTTCCTTCTGGCATTCCTGCAGCAGGTAATCAAGCAGATCGTTCACGTCGTTGACGAATACCTCTTTCACTTCCTGATCGAGGCTGTGCATCGTCAGCGAGCGGATCGTATTCTCCGCCACGAGCAGATCGGATATATCCAGGTTCATGCAGAGCGCTCCGATCGTCTCACCCTTGCTGTTCTTGAAGTAGGTTGAGGAGGAACGCAATATTTTGCCGTCCTTCGTCTGGGTGATGTAGTTGTAGCGGTCTCCCTCCGTTACGGTTCCGCGCAGCACCTCCAGCCCGAGATTGCTGCCGCAGTCCCCGACCTTCCGCCCGGTAATGTGGCCGTTCTCGATCGCCACGATCGTGCTTTCGTACCCTTGCGTCAAATCGTGAAGCACCACTTCGCATTTCTCCCCAAACTGGGCGGCGATGGCCCGGATAACAGGCAGCAGCACATTCAGCTCTTCCTTGATATGTTCCATAGATCCCACTCTCTTCAATCTGTCATCTAAAAATAATTTTGAACATCAAAAAAACTTTCATATACGTCTAGTTTCTTCAAAATCGTTCCTTTTGTCAAGGCATGACGGCAGATCCGCGGCAGGACTATACGAAAAATGATAAAAACAGAAGAAGCAGCACATCCCTGCTGCCTCTTCTGGATTCGGATCTTAAATGCGGAGCCCGAACTGGTTCCCAACCGCATAAAATACGTTCGTCTCCGGCTGTACTCATAACCTCGGCCCCATACCTTATTGAATGGTCATTACCTGTCCGGCTGTCATTGCAGTTAGCTCCTCCGGGGTGCAAGAAAATACCGCCTTCGGATGACCGGCCGCCGCCCAAATCGTGCCGAATTTCAACAAGTCTTCATCAATAATCGTCGTGATTCTCTCCAGGTGACCAATCGGCGCTACACCACCGATGACAAAGCCGGTGTGTTCCCGCACGAAATCTGCGTCCGCCTTCTTCAGCTTGACGTTAAGCGAGGAGGAAACAAGCTTTTCATTGACACGGTTTACGCCGCTTGCTACAACAAGTACAGGTTCATTGGAACCGCTCAGACGGAAAATAATGGACTTCGCAATTTGTGCCACTTCGCAGCCAATCGCCGCCGCGGCTTCTTCCGCCGTGCGAGTGCTGTCCGGCAGTTCCACCACCCGATGGTCGTAGCCCATGTCACGGAGACGGCTCTGCACCCGCTCGGCACTCTCTTTTAATGCCATGATATATGCCTCCTTTTACTCGCTTGCACCCTGCACAGCCGCCTGCGGCTCGCCCGGTGCGTCCAGTACGGCGGCGTTGATGCCGTTGAGGAACGCCAGCGCGCTCGCCTTGATAATGTCGGTATCCATCGCCCGTCCCGAATAAGTTTTGCCCTGGTATTCCAGCCGGATGTTGACGCGGCCAATCGCCTCTTTGCCCCGGGAAAGGCTGTTGATTTTATAATCCCTCAGCTGCACGTCAAGTCCGACCAAGGCCTTGATCGCGCTGTACAGCGCATCGATCGGTCCGTCCCCGACTTTGCTGTCGGTATAGCTTTCGCCGCCTTTTTTCAGCTGGACGGTCGCCGTCGGCACGAGGTCGTTGGTCACGACCTGGAAGGATTCCAGCTCATACAGATGGCTGGTGCCCTGATCGATCTTGCGGTGCTCGGTCACCAGGTAGAATACGTCATGGTCGTACACTTCCTTTTTGGCATCGGCCAGCTGCAGAAATTTCGCAAATAGCTCCTCAAAATCGTTTGGATTGCTCGTGTCAAAGCCGATCTTCTCTACCGCATTTCTGAACGCATGCCGTCCGGAACGCGCGGTCAGGATCAATTCCATGCTCTCAGCCCCGACTTCCTCCGGCGACATGATTTCGTACACGTTTTTATCTTTCAGCAGTCCATCCTGATGAATGCCGGACGAGTGGGCAAACGCGTTTTCGCCCGTAATCGCCTTGTTGACCTGCACATCCAGGCCTGTCAAATGCGTCAGCAGCCGGGAGGTGCGCAGTATTTCCTTCAGCTGGATCTGGGTGTGGCAGTTAAAATAATTCTCCCGCACCTTCAGCCCCATCACCACTTCCTCAAGTGAGGTGTTGCCGGCGCGTTCGCCAAGCCCGTTGATGGTGCACTCCACCTTCTCGGCCCCGTTCTTGATGGCGGCCAGCGTGTTTGCCGTGGCCAGCCCCAGATCGTTATGGCAGTGCACACTCAGGACGACCTTGTCGTTCAGATTTTTCAGCCGGTCGTTGATTTTGCGGATCAGCTCACCGAACTCTTCCGGAACGGCATAGCCTACCGTGTCTGGAACGTTGATGATCGTCGCGCCGGCTTTGACCACCGCTTCGATCGTCTGCCACAGGTACTCGAATTCCGACCGGGACGCATCCTCCGTGGAATACTGCACCTCTGGCAGCAGCGTCTTCGCAAATTTGACCGCATCCACACCCATCTGCATGACGGCGTCCTTCGAGCGGCTGAACTTTTTCTCCACATGGATGTTGGACGTGCCCAGCACGATATGGATAAACGGATTTTGTGCCAGCTTGATGCTTTCATACACGCTTTCGATGTCGCTCTTCACTGCGCGGGCGAGCGCGGTCACAGAGACGCTGTCCCCCACGGTTCTGACGATTTCCTGCACGGCTTGAAAATCCCCCGCCGACGACGCAGGGAAGCCCGCCTCGATGATATCTACATTGAGGCGCTTCAGCTGCTGCGCGAATTCAACCTTCTGCTGCGTGTTGAGCTTGGCGCCAGGCACCTGCTCTCCGTCGCGTAACGTCGTGTCCAATACGATAATTTTGCGGTTCATCTGCTATTCCTCCCAAATGAGTGTAGTTCATATATATTTAAAAGGGGTGCCGGCCAAACCCGGAATTTGGCCAACAAAAAAACCCCGTCTCTACGCTAGAGACGAGGTTTAACCCGCGGTACCACTCTAATTCATTTTCAGCAATGCAAAAATGATCTTCTTCGATGGCAATCACCATCTATCCCTGTAACGGTGGAACTCCGGCAGACCCTACATTGTCAGGTGGCGGTTCATAGACGAGTTCGAAATGATCGACCATACCGCTTCGCACCACCCAGCGGCTCTCTGAAAAGTCACTTCACTTCTACTATTTCTAATCGAAACCTTTATGATGTATGAAATTGTTAATTATATTATGGCATCCATTTGCTTTTGTCAACCCTGGATTTTCCATAAAGTTGAAGCCGGGAGGTCAAGCAGAACGGAGATGTTCCATCAGCTTCCGGAGCCAGTTGGCGTCATTCGACAGGGCGTGGTAGGCATGCTCGCTAATAAAAAGGGCCGAATCCCGGTACCTGTCCGGAACCTCGGAAAAGCCGGGCCGCTCCTCGATCAGCCGGATTTTTTTCTCCAGCCGGGCGATGGACTCTTCGATGATGTAAGCCAGCTTATGCTTATCCACTTTATCCAGAAACAACAGGGATGAATACAGGCTCGTGATGCTCGTGAAATTTTGAAATACCGCGTAAATTTCCTCTTCCAGCGCCTTGCGGCCCTCTTCGGTAATGCCATATGTCGTTTTCTCCGGACGGTTTTCGGATTGGACGACTTTGATTTTGCGGATGTAGCCCTTTTTCAGCAGGACCTCAAAATTGTAATACAGCGTCCCGTCGTTAATTGTGATCGTATTTTCCAGAGGCTTGAACACCTGTTTCTTGATGTCGTACGGATGGTGCTCCCCCTCGCTGAGCAAGCCGAGAATAAAGATCTGAAGCGACATTGCGATCCTCCTCATCATATGAAAAAAGGGCCGACAGGACCTTTTCCTGTCAGCCCATCCGATCTTATTTTACATGAATTGCGGTTCCGCTGCAGGCTCCTTTCCCGCCTTGGCCGATTTGACCGGCTTAAACTGGTGAATGAACAGGTTGATGACGAGCGCACCCGCACCCACCAGGGCCAAACCGAGGACGTATTCCGCCGTTTTCCCGCCTCCAAAAAGCAGGTTGTAATCCAGATGAATGGTGTAGAACATCGGCGAAATGTAGCTGAATGCCTTGAAGAATCCCGGCATCATCTCCGGCGGCAGCACAGCTCCGCCCGCAATCGTCTGCGACAGCAGCAGCGGCAGATTCAGCATCATGCCGGCCTGGCCGAGCAGCAGCACGCAAATGCTGGTGAACTCGATGGCGACGAGCATTTCCAGGGAGTGCACCATCCACATCTTCAGGAACGTCTCCACCCCGTAGTTGTGGAAGCCGAAGTAGATAGCCAAACCGACCAGCGGCGCGATCACGGACAGCACCACATGGACGCCCTGCAGAGACAGGAACGCTCTCCATTTGCCAACTTTGGCTTTCAGCTGGTTCAGCGCGCCCGAGCTGATCATCGAATAAATCATCGCACCTACGTAGGACGCCATCGTCAGGAACATCGGTGCCATCTGATTATGCATGCCGGCAGGCGGTGTGTTCGTGGACACGATATTCGGCGTCACCTTTGACATCACGCCTTCAACCATCTGCTTGGATTGATCCGCGGGCACCTTCATACCCTGCAGCATGGCCTCAAAGCTCTGCGTCTGAATTTGCGTGCTGATCTTGGAGGAAACCTGTGTCGCAATGCTCTGCATCGTGCTGTTGACCGACGCCGGATTGGATTCGTTGATGAAAAAGTCCAGCTTCACCTGTTCGCCCTGGGCGGCCAGCTTCTGCGTAAAATCCTGCGGGATATGCATGATGAACTGAATGTCGCGATTATCCAAGTCCTTCTGCGCCTGCTCAAGCGATTCGTCCGTGACGACATGCAGCGGCAGCTGCTTCTGCAGCTGCTCTACAAATTGTGCGCCCGACTGCTGGTCTTCATTCACGATCGCCATCGTCAAGCGGTCCACGTTTTTCGGAAGCGCGCTGTAACCGGACATGAAGATTCCGATCATGATAATTTGATAAAAAATCATCATGAAAATGCCGCCGAGGACGGCTTTATTTTTAAAATATGCTTTCAAACTCCACTCCACCTTTTCGCTTTACTTTGTTTTATATACTTTAATTAGAGTAATAAATTTAAAGGTGGTTGTCAAATCGAGGCGCGGGTGACTGAAGTTAAGGGGCTAAACGCCTGTTATCTTCACCCTTGAACCGCATCCGTATGGTAGAATATGTAATCATATTACTTATGGGTCAGGTGAAAAGAATGAATGCGGATATTAAGGTAAGGTTGGCATCAGAATCCGATGCAGAGGAACTCTCGAGGTTAAATCAAGCATTTAACGGAGGTGACAAGCGGCCTCCCCATCAAATCATGGAGAGCTTGAAGATCAACAACGAATTGATTGCCGTAGCGGAAATAAGGGGCAAACTCGTTGGGTTTGGTTGTGCCCAAAGTTTTCATTCATTTTGTTACGAAGAGCCGCAGGGAGAAATTACGGAACTGTTTGTTGAAGAAGCCGCACGAAGAAGAGGAATTGCGGGTTCAATCATTTCATGTCTGGAAGACAATCTTAGGAAACGCGGCGTAAAAAGCGTAAAATTGTTGACTGGCAAGAGGAATGACGCTGCCATTAAAACGTATGAACACTGCAATTATGTTAAAGACGATGAGCTGCTGTTGACGAAAAAAATAGGAGACTGACGATGTATTCAACAAAGACCGCCCTGGAAAAGGCGATCTTTTATCTAAGCCTGTGGAGGACGCCCCTCCACGGCTTAGCCAAAGAACAGGTCGAGAATATTCGATCCCGTCGACGACTGCTTATTGTAAAATTCGGAATAACCGCAATTTTCGCAATAGACGACGACAAATTGGTTGTGCTGGATATCAAACATTTTGGACAGGCCTGTGCCGGTCATGGCCACCTCTTTCGTTTTGGCGTTGCGGCTGCCGCATTTCACGCATCCCTGTTGTTCATTCATCTCTTATTACCTCCATATTCGCGTTCGCGTTTTGTATCCTAATACGGTTCGTGTATCGCATGGTTGCAAACCGTTACTCTTCCGAATACTTCCCCAGCCCTTATATTGGTATAATTCCTCCAAGGCGACGTTGTAATTCAGCGCTTTGTAAAAGCACCACCTCCTATACTGCCCAAATATTTTTTTATAGGATGATATAAAAACCGAACCTTTTTTCCATCGAGCGACAATATAGGGTGTAAGCTGCTTACCCAGGAGGGCCCTCTGAATGCAAAACGAATCCATGTACCACGTGCTCACAAAAATGATCGAAGGAGATCAGCAGGCGTTTCACACCTTGTATGATGCCACCTATCGGGACGTCTACCGGACCGTCTCTTTTCTGGTGGATCATCCGCAGGATCGCGAAGATATCATGAATGAGATTTACATGCAAATGTGGACCTCGCTTCCCAATTATGATCCGGATCGTCCTTTCCACTTCTGGCTGCACGGCTTGGTCATCCGCCAAGTGCAGAGATTCCGGATGAAAAGCTGGAGGAGGTTCCGAATATTCGAACGCGTCCGTGTCTTTTCCCGGGAAGAGCATCACTGGGATCAGCCCGCGGTGACGACGGATGGGACAGACCCCGAGATATCAAAAGCCATGCATAAGCTGACCGATAAACAGCGAACGGTGATCATTCTCCGCTTTTACCACGACTATACGCTGGAGGAGATTGCAACATTACTCGATATTCCGCTGGGAACCGTCAAGTCCAGATATCATGCGGGCCTGCAGTCGCTTCGAAAACACTTGGGAAACCTCCCCCTGGAAAGGATGGAAAAGAACAATGCCTATTGAAAGCCAAATCCGCGAATACCTGACCCGAGAGGCAGAGACCATGGAATGCCCCCCGGCTGTTTCCAAACGAATCGAGCAATCCTATTCTCAATACGTACAACGACAAAGGAGCAAAAAAACGATGAAAAAAAGATGGATCGGCGGCATCGTTGCTGCCGCAATTATGATTCCAACCGCAGCATTCGCGGCCCCTCCCCTGATTGAAATGGCGACGAGAACACCGATGACGGCTGAACAAGTCAAGGTGGATGTGGTTGGCCAGGCAGCGCTTGACAAGCTGTATCGCTCTTACCCGGAAACCAAGTCGTTTGAAATTGTCGACGCCAGCCAGCTTGGAGGAAATCCCGCGAATGCAAGTCAGGGGAAAGCTATCCAAACCAGTATCGTGCTGCAGGAAAAGGGAGATCACGGCAAAAAGATCCGGCTTGATCTGAACGGGATTACGGGTGAAATCGAACATGTAAACCAAGAAAACTGGCAGCCTCAAGACAAGCCGGTCATCTCCTTAACCGATCAAGAAATCAAGTCGAAGGTCGATGATCTCATTAACAAACTGTACGGCAGCACCGGTAAGTACGAATACAGTATGGAGCCGATGCAGAATTCGGACTCAAAAACGTTGATATTGAACTATACGGAAAAGGGATCGACAACGCCGTTCTATCAGGCATTGGTTCAAGGGAATACGATCAGCGTTTCGCTGATCGGAGGCGGCCCTGCCGCAACCGTGGAAGGCTTCTTCACTACAAACGGCAAGCCTGACTATACTGCGGATGCCTTTTTAAACGATGAAAAGCTCTTTGCTTTACTTCACATGAGCCCAGCAGAATTGAAACAAGAATTGGCAAAAGGTGCATCTGTCGCCGAGATCGCAGCATCCAAAAAGATCTCCAAGCAACAAGTCATAGACGTCATCGCAAGTACTCAGGCTAAAAAACAATTCCAGGCCGATTCGCATGGAGGAGCTTCCGATGACAAGCGTGCGCTGGAACAATTGAAACAAATGGTTGAACCCAAAGTATCGCAAGTGATTGAACATAAAACGGAAACGCCTTGGTAGAAAGATCAGTACAGGCGCCAGAAATGGCGCCTGTTTTTATTTAGGGTACCCCCATAGAACTGATCGTCTCAAAAAGAGAACCATCCATTTTCTTAAAAACCTAAAATTTTGAGGAAAAGACCTATAAATCTTGTAGGTTTTTGACCCGGTTTGTTTGTTAAAATGGAAAGGAGCACCTATTGCAGCATCCATCCAACCACTGATTAAGGAGGAAACGAGATGACTCAGCCTGTGACGCAGCGCGAGCCTTTGGTCACCCACATTTATACCGCTGACCCTTCGGCTCACGTGTTTGAAGGCAAATTGTATATTTACCCTTCCCACGACCTGGACCATGAGCACACGTCCAACGATAACGGGGACCAGTACGACATGGAGGACTACCACATCCTGTCTATGGACGATGCGAACTCCCCATGCCAGGACCACGGCGAGGCGCTGCATCTCCGCGATATCCCTTGGGCCAAGCAGCAGCTCTGGGCTCCGGATGCGGCTTATAAGAACAACACGTACTACCTCTTCTTTCCGGCACGGGATCACGACAACATTTTCCGGATCGGCGTAGCCACCAGCTCCTCTCCCGCGGGACCGTTCACTCCGCAGCCGGAATATATTCCGGGCAGCTTCAGCATTGACCCGGCCGTTCTTATGGATGATGACGGAAGCGCTTTTATATACTTCGGCGGGTTGTGGGGCGGCCAGCTGGAAAAATGGCAGACGGGCACCTTTGATCCGAATGCAGAAGGCCCGGCGGCCGACGAACCGGCGCTGGGGCCAAGAGTGGCTGAGCTGAGCGACGACCTGCTCACCTTCAAGGACGCGCCACGCGAAATCTCCATTCTTGATGAGAACGGCCAGCCGATTTTGGCAGGGGACGAGGAACGGAGATATTTTGAAGGACCGTGGGTACATAAGCATAACGGACTGTATTATCTGTCCTACTCGACCGGCACGACCCATAACATCGTATACGCTGTGAGCGAGAACCCGCAGGGACCTTTTACGTACAAAGGAAAAATCCTGACGCCGGTCATCGGCTGGACGACTCACCACTCGATCGTGCAGTTCCAGGATAAATGGTACTTGTTCTATCACGACAGCTCCCTCTCGGGCGGCGCGGACAACAAACGCTGCGTCAAATTCACCGAGCTGACGATCCACGAGGACGGTACGATCGAAACGATCGATCCGTACGGGAAGTAATTGCATGTGACACGCTCGAGGCAAAATGAAAAGGCTTACCTCCACCAAATGGAGATAAGCCTTTTTGGGTTTGCAGTGCCGTCCCGGCATCACGAAATGGAGAGACAGTTCAACCGGCGGTGTCCCTGCCGTCAGGGTCTAAGCTGTCCCTTCGGCAAAATTCCGGATCGCGTCCATATAGGACGAGGCCGGATACTCTTGCTTGGCGTGCTCATATCCCGGGTTACCTTCGGACCATGCACAGGTGAGCTCCAGCTTGGTCTGGTCCCCCACCGGCGTCAATTGATAAGTCATATCACAAAATACAGATTCATGCTGTTCATTGTATGCCGGAGCGGGATGCTGTTCATACGAAAATACGCGGTTCGGCTCGTACTGCTTCACGAATCCGTACACATGAAGTGTCCGGTCCCCATCCGGCCCCGGTCCCCGGAATTCGACACGGGCTCCCGGCTCAAAGGTCGATTCGATGCTGGACCCGAACAACGTGGCGCGTGTACCTTCCGATGTGGCAATGGCCGCCCACACCCGCTCGGGCGGAGCTGCGATCAAGACTTCGTACGTCAAGCTGCTGCTTGATGGATTGACTGCCATTTCATTCACCTTCCATTGCTTGATAGGAACGGGTGTTGCTGGATCGTTTCATCCATTTTTTCACTTTAGCATGCAGGCTGGTTGAAGCCAATCTATTTTTTTGCTTAAACGAAACGCATGTTCACTCATCCATCTTAAGCAGCAGCTTCCCGCGCGTGGATCCGGTCTCCAGAAGACGAAGCGCTTCATTGGCTTCATGTGCCGGGTAAGTCCCGAAGATGTCGGCATGGACTTCTCCTTTGGCCAGCATTTGCAGCGCTTCATTGGCCCTTTGGCCTGCCCTCTCGGGGTTAGCATCGCTGTATGTACCAAGCTGAAATCCGGCGACGGACAGATTTTTAAACCACAGCTCTTGGGTCGATTGCAGTGTATCCGGCTCCCCACCGGCGTTGCCAAGCACAACGAGCTGACCAAATGGCTTCATCACGTCAAGACTCGCCCTTCTCATGGCTCCACCTACAGGATCCAGTACGGCATCAACGCCTTGGCCGCCAGTAGCCCTCATCGTCTCTTCGACAAATCCGGAGCGGATACATAATTCATCGTACCCAAGGGAGGAGGCAAGGCTCTTTTTACTTTCCGATCCAACCGTGCCCAACACCAAGCCGGCACCCAGCCGGCGGGCGACCTGGCCAAGGAAACTTCCCAGTCCTCCGGCGGCGGCATGGACCAACAGGCTTCCGCCTGTCTGCAGGCGAATCACGTCTTTCATCACGATCAGAGCCGTAGTCAAATTGACGATGGAAGCGGCAGCCACTGCCAGATCCAGAGTGGAATCGAGCTCTGCAAGCCGTACGGTCAGTTCGGGTCTGACGGATACCACCGTAGCAAATCCCCCAATCTCAGACAGCGTCATCGCCGCAACCGGCTCGCCTACACGGAAGCCCTTGACGCCTTCGCCTATCTCCCGCACATAGCCGGCAACCTCTAAACCGGGAACATAAGGCGGCTGAACGTGGTCAAATTCCCCTCTGGCCAGCATCACATCCACGAAGCCTACACCGGCATACGCGACGTCGATGGTCAATCTGCCCGGTGCTGCAGACAGAGTCTTCACTTCTTTCAGGCGAAGGGCTTGCGCCTCCCCCGGTTGTTCTACGATTAGAGCTTTCATCAGAATTACTCTCCTTTCTAATTTTCTACTGGAATCGCCTGCTGCTGTTTTCGATGAATCTTTCTGCGCCTCGTTTCCAGCAGGATCATGAAGACGATCAGCGTCAATCCCAATAGCGTAACCCCTCCGGAAAAAAGCGGTACTGCTCGAAGCCCAAACCGGCTGTCGATGACCATTCCTCCCAGCCAGGCCCCCACTGCGTTGCTGATATGCAGCGCAGATACGTTCATGGTGGTGGCCAGATTTGGCGCTTCCTTTGCCTTGCTCATTACGAGGACCGTAAGACAGGGAAGAATGCCGAAGCTGAACACCCCCAGAAGAAAAATATCCGCCACGGCAAAAATCTTGCTTTCCAGTGTCACGGTAAAGGTAAAGAGGCATACTGCTAGCCCCGCGGTGATTCCGATCAGCGCAGGTCTCAAGCGCCAATCGGCCAACCTCCCTCCCGCTACATTGCCAAGGGTTACGCCAATGCCGAACAAAACCAGGATCCACGAAACGGAGCGGCCGTCAAACATGGCCAACTGCTCCAGCAGCGGAGCTACGTACGTAAAGGTCATAAACACGCCGCCAAAACATAAAGCGCTCACCAGCAGCGCGAGTAATACTTCCGGTTTGCCCAGAACGCCGATTTCCCGTTTCAGCGGCTCAGTCCGGGTGCTCAGATGGCCGGGAAGCAGCCGGAAGAGTCCCGCCACCGCCGCGGCCCCGATGACGGCAATCGCCGCAAACGTATAACGCCAGCCAAGGGCATGGCCAACCCACGTACCAAAGGGAACGCCGGCGATGTTCGCTATGGAAGAGCCGCTGACGAGAACGGATATCGCCCAGGCCCTCTTATCGGCGGTCACCATCTCAGCCGCCATGACCGTGGCCACGCCGAAAAACGAGCCGTGCGTCAAGGACATCAAGATCCTCGCTGTCATCAGCACGGAGAAGTCTTGAGCAGATACGGCCAAAGCGTTGCTGAGGACAAACAGCAGCATAAGGAGGAGAAGCAGCGTTTTCCGGGGCAAACGTCCCGTCAATATCATGATGAGCGGAGCAGTAACGGCAACGCCAAGCGAATAGCCTGAAATGAGCAGCCCGGCATCCGATATCGTGACCTGCAGGTCCGAAGCGATGTCGGGCAGTATGCCCATGATGACGAATTCAGCCATGCCGATGGCAAATGCGCACAAGGAAAGCACCAATAGAGGGCGTAACGGAGAAGATAAAGGCCGGGGAACTTCAGGTGATGGTTTCATACAGACGCCTCCTTTCGGTAAATCACATTACGTTAAGGAGGCAGAGGGAACCAGATCAAATTTTTAACTAGTATAAAAACTAACAGGAACATTCAGGGCAAAAAAAAACCGCACTTCGGCGAAAAAATTCGCTTACATGCGGGCAGCCGGGCGAGTCTTCAACCATGCCTCCAGCTTTTCGGGCGTACGTGTCTCCGGCAGCGGCATATAGATGCAGCACATCAGATTTTCCAGATCATTGATTTGGGTAAACGTAATGATTTCAAAGTGCAGGTGCCCCATTGCCGGGTGCTTCACTTCGATTCGCAGGCCGTTCTTTTCGGCTACTTCATGAAGAGGCCACCATTCGGCAAATTCTTTGCTGCTAATGGTCAGTTCCTCAATGAGCCGGGTATACCAAGGCTGACTTGCCGAGCGGTCGTACAGCTTCCTGTAGAAAGAAAGCGCGATTTTGGTCGAGTGCTCCCAATTAATAATTTTGGTCCGAAATGCAGGATGCATAAAAGTAAGGCGGAGCATCTGCATGTCCTCGGGAGGTATCGCTGAAAAATCCGTCAAAATTTCGCAGGCGAGCTCGTTCCAGGCGATGAGGCGATTTTCCGGTCCGATAACGAAAAAGGGATACGGCGTACTCGTCACCAAATTCATAAAGGCGGGCGACAGCTTGTATGCCGACATATCCCTGGATGGTACAGGATACCTCCCAGCAAGAAGATACAAATATTCACGCTCCGTAGGGCTCAGCTGGAGCGCAGAGGACAGGCGATCCAATACCTCGGGCGATGCGGATACTTCCCGGCCCTGCTCTAACCACGTGTACCAAGTAATGCTTAAGTCGGCCAGCTGCGCCACTTCCTCCCGGCGGAGTCCTGGCGTTCTGCGGCGCGTATGTCCCTGCGGCAGTCCAAACTGCTCTGGTGTCAGCTGCGCCCGTCTAGCTTTCAGGAAATCTCCGATCGCTTTTCGGTTCAAACCGGCTTCCATCGGTCGAGTCCACTCCTATCCAGGTAGTTTTTATGCTAGTTACGTTTGCTACTGCCTTCAGTATAAACGGCATGTTAATCTCGCTTCAAGCCATGATGTCCCCTAACCAAATATCAGGAAAGAAGGAACGAATTCTATGACACTGCATGCACAAGCCCAAAAATTCATACAGGATACGGCATCCCTGCCGCCCTCCCACACACTGGATCCTGTGGAGCTGCGCAAAATAGCCGCAGGAACCGTCATTTCAGATACGTTCGAGCTCGCATCGGTTCAAGATAGGAGCATCGAGGGGCCTTACGGTGATCTGCCGCTGCGGATCTACCGACCAGAGCGGGAAGGCGCTCTGCCCGTTATCGTATTCTATCACGGCGGAGGCTTCGTCATCTGCGATGTGCAGAAGTATGACCCGATGTGCCGCATGCTGGCCGCAGTAACCCGTTGTGCCGTCGTATCGGTGGATTACAGGCTGGCTCCCGAACATCCTTTTCCCGTCGCTCCGACAGAGGCCATCTTCGCCGCCAAGTGGGTGGCGGAACATGCCGGGGAACTCGGATTTGACCCCTCCAAGCTGACCCTAGCGGGGGACAGCGCCGGTGGCAATCTGGCCGCCGTGGTTGCCCAACAGCTGCGCAATTTGGGACAAGTCGATGTTGCTGGGCAAATATTAATTTGCCCCCTCACGGATTATTCGCAAAGCTATGAATCGGAAGATCGATTTGCCGAAGGTTATTTTCTAAACCGTAACGTGCTGGATTACTTCAGGAAGCATTACTTAAAGAACGGCACCGACCTTTCGAACCCGCTCGCATCACCGATGCTCGGCCGCCTTGACGGCCTGCCGCAGACACTAATCATCACGGCCGAGTATGATCCGGTCCGCGACGAAGGGGAAGCGTATGGCAGACGGCTTGCGGAGGCGGGGGTCTTAGTCACATTCAGGCGTTATCCCGGCATGATCCACGGCTTTTACGCCATGACCGACTTGTTCGACGACGGCCGCCTCGTTTACGAGGATATCCGCAGATTTCTGCAAACCCTGGTATAATCAGCGGCTTTCTCATTTCTCCTTCCCTGCCGACATATATTGCTATCAATGGTCAACAAACGGAGGGAAGCGGCAAAATGAGCAATAGGCTAAGTACGGTAGATGAGGAGATCGGGCGTTTGACGGCTTATCTCCTAAAGACGCAGCAGCCTGACGGCTCCTGGCGTTTTTGCTTTGAAAACGGAATCGGCATCGACGCCTTCGTGATCATCCTCTTTCGTATTTTGGAGGCGGATCCGGAAGGTATCATCCGGCAGCTTCACGACCGAATCTGCAAAGAGCAGCAGCCTGACGGATGCTGGAGACTGTATCCCGATGAGGAAGAGGGCAGCTTATCGGCTTCGGTGGAGGCTTACTATGCCCTACTTTGCTCCGGTTACAGCCGGCCGGAGGAGGAGCATATGCAGCGCGCCAAGCGGTATATCCTTTCGCGTGGAGGAATCGGTAAGGTCGACAGCATTTTGACCAAGGCGATCCTGGCAGCGACGGGCCAGCGCCCCTGGCCCCGGTCGATCTCCATGATCCCGGTAGAGGTGCTGCTGTTCCCCTCGTATTTTCCGATCAACTTTTTCGAATTTTCGGGCTATTCCAGGGTCCATCTCACGCCGCTGCTGATCATGGCGGACCGAAAGTTTTCGGTTTCTCCGCCGGACGCTCCCGACCTCTCTGACCTTGCCTCCCCGCGCCTGGATGCCGACGAAGATGATCCGCTGCCGCGGGAGTACGAGAACCTGCAGACGGAGCTCCGCCGGGGGATGAACAGGCTGTTCGGGACGCCGCGTTTCATCCATGAAGCCGCCGTGGAACGGGCCGAGCGGTTTATGCTGGATCGAATTGAGCCGGACGGCACCCTGTACAGCTACGCAAGCAGCACGATTCTGATGGTTCTGGCGCTGCTTGCCTTGGGCTATGAGCGGGAGCATCCCGTCATCAGCGATGCCGTCAGAGGGCTGACTGCCTTGCAGTGTCAGGCGGACGGGACGACTACAATTCAAAATTCGCCCTCCACCGTCTGGGACACCGCCCTGATCGCCGATGCCCTCCAGGAGGCCGGGGTTGCGGAGAATCATCCGGCCATCCGTCAGGCCGCCTCCTACCTGCTGTCCCGGCAGCAGGACAAACCGGCCGATTGGAGCCTCCATAACCCGGATACGGCTCCCGGCGGCTGGGGATTCTCCGAGTCGAACACGATCAACCCGGATGTGGATGACACCACGGCGGCGCTGCGCGCGATATCCCGCCTAACGGAAACAGACCCGCTGTACCGGGAAGCATGGAACCGCGGGCTGAATTGGGTGCTGTCGATGCAGAATCGGGACGGAGGCTGGCCGGCGTTCGAAAAGGATACCGACAAGCACATCCTGACCTGGCTTGCAATCGAAGGGGCCAAGTCCGCGGCCATCGATCCCTCCGAGGCGGATCTGACGGGCCGGGCGCTGGAGTACCTCGGCCATTTTGCGGGTTTGACGCAGCGGCATGAGTTCATCCGGCGGGGCGCAAACTGGCTGATCCGGCACCAGGAAAAGGACGGCTCGTGGTACGGGCGCTGGGGAGTATGCTACATCTACGGCACCTGGGCGGCATTAACAGGACTGGCGGCAGCCGGTGTACCGGCCAGTCATGATGCGATCCAAAAAGGCGTCCGTTGGCTTGAGCAGATCCAAAACCCGGACGGCGGATGGGGCGAATCCTGCCGGAGCGACCGAACCATGCGCTATGTCCCCCTCGGAGCGAGCACGCCGTCGCAAACGGCCTGGGCTTTGGACGCGCTCATCGCAGTGAAGGAGCAGCCGTCGCCTGCCGTGGACCGGGGCGTCCAAAGGCTGACTTCCCTGCTGCAGCAGGACGGCGGCATGACGGCCTATCCGACGGGG
Source organism: Paenibacillus sp. SSG-1 (assembly GCF_002224835.1). Lineage (NCBI taxonomy): Bacteria > Bacillati > Bacillota > Bacilli > Caryophanales > Paenibacillaceae > Paenibacillus > Paenibacillus sp. SSG-1. The sequence continues at coordinate 522,670 of NZ_MBRK01000001.1, read as the reverse complement.
GCCGGCCTTCCCGGTACCTTCTACTCCCGGTACCACAGCTACCGGTACATTTGGCCGCTTCTGGCGCTGAGCCATTACAAGCGCAAATACGGCCATGCCGCCCCGGAAACACCAAAGCCGCTGGATCTCTGACAAAGAGTCCGGCGGCTTTTTTAGCAAACCACTTATTTTTAAAAATGAAGTATTGTTCTTATTCCATGGAAGACGATCCCTGTATCCGCTCCAGCTCATCGCGTTTCTGCCGGAGAAGGTTCTCGATCCGCTCAAGCTCTTCCCGCGCCCGGTTTGAAGCGCTCTCGGCTTGCTGGATCTGCTGTTCATATTCCATCCGCCGGCGCATGGGCATCAGCATGCAATCGTAGACCCATTCGCCATCCCGTTCCACGGCCGAAGCGTTAAGTAGCACGGGAAGGGGTTCGCCGCTGCTCGTTTTAAACGTCAAATACATTTCCTCGACGCCCCGGTTCAGCTTCATGAGCGGAAGAAAATAGATTTGAAAAAAAATCCGGCTGGAACGGGTCAACAGCGATTCGAAGCTGCTTCCGCACATTCCCCGTTTCTCATATCCTAGCATGCGGCACAGCGTGGCGTTGACGTCCTGGATAACGCGATTATCGGCCATGGACACATATCCGCAAGGCGCCCGATCCAATCGTTCGTCCATACTACCGTGTGGACTCACTTGTCTGACCGGCTTTGGCCGAAGTCAAGTAGGCTTGAATCAGCTGAATCGTTTCATCGGGATGGCTCATGTGCGGACAATGGCCGGTAGCATCCATGAGCTGAAATTCGCTATCCGGCATGTGGGTATGGATATAAGCCCCTGCTTCCAGAGGCGCGATCACGTCCTCGGCGCATTGGAGAATCAAGGAAGGCACGGTGACCTTTCCAAGCGCATCCCGGTAATCCGAGAGAAACGTCGCTTCGGCAAACCGCCGGGCCACCTTCGGATCGGTTGCGCAGAAGCTCTGCTCGAGCTCGCCGGACAACTCGGGGCGACCCGGGTTACCCATGATGACAGGGGCCAGATAACTTGCCCAACCCTGATAGTTTTTGTCCATCATATCCATTAGAGCGAGCAAATCCTCGCGTTCGAAGCCTCCGATATAATCGGGAAGGTCGTTTAAATACCGTGCGGAAGGGCCTATCAGAATCAGCCGTTCAAAATATTCGGGTCTGCGGATGGAAGCGAGAATGCCGATCATGGCACCTACGGAATGACCTACGAAAATCGCGTCCCTTGCCCCCAGTGCCTCGCATATATCCAGAACATCCTGGGCATAGCCGTCCAGATCGCTGTAGCGGACCGGATTATACGCCCGAATGTCTGACCTGCCGGATCCGACAAAATCAAACAAGACCACTTTGTAATGATCTTCGAAAGCAGGTGCGACAAAACGCCACATGTTTTGGTCGCAGCCGAACCCATGGGCAAAAATCAAATACTGCGTGCCGCTCCCGGTGACTTGAACGTTGTTACGGACGAGAATCTGTTGATGGTCCATGTTGCTTCCTCCCGTATACACAGAGTTATTTTCTATTAAATTTGAAAGATGATCGTTCGACACTAAACTTCATTATACTACTAAACTCATCCTTCGGAACAAGAGATTAACCATTCCTTTTGAGAGATGGAATCAAATTCCAGGACCACAAGGGTGAACCCTCACCTATACGCTCGAATCATTCCGGCCAGTCGGAACAATCCCCGCTCCAGGTCGTGAAGGGATGCATACGCATACGATAAGCGCAGATGCTGCCGGTCATGCCGGTCATAAATTTGCCCCGGGTTTAAGAGGATCCCCTCTTTCAGCGCCTGTTCGAACAGCTGGTGAACCGGGATGGGAACATGCAGCCGCAGCCAAATGTAAAACCCGCCTCCGGGTATCTCCCACGTTGCCATATCTTGAAAATATTGCTGAAGGATCGAGAGGGCAAAATCTCTGCGCAGCTTCAGCTTCTGCCGGATATCGGCAAGATGCGGCTCGTACCGGCCTGTGCTCAGCCACTCCGCTACGGCATATTGGGACAGCGAACTGGCGCCGTAGTCAGTTTGCATTTTGATGTCGGCCAGCCGGTCGATGACCGGTTCCGGGCCTGCCACCCAGCCGATCCGCAGTCCCGGGCCAAGCGTTTTGGACATGCTGCCCATATAGAGGACAAGGCCCTGCGGATCCGCCGACTTGAGCGGCGGAGGCGGCGGCGCGTCCAGCCACAAATCTCCGTATACGTCATCCTCGATTACCGGCAGCCGCTCCAAGGCCGCAGCCTTCATCAGCTCTTCCCGGCGCTTCCCTGACATGACCCGTCCGGTTGGGTTATGGAAGCTCGGGATCGTATACAGCAGCCCCGCCTGATGCTGACGTTTGGCCGGTCCCACCGCATCCGGACGAATCCCTTCCAGGTCCATCGGAACGCCGGCGAGCCGGATCCCTGCCGACTGAAACACGTGGATCGAGTTCAGATAGGACGGAGTTTCCGTCAGAACCGTCGAACCGGGCTGGAGCAGACCGACCGATATCAGCTGCAATCCTTGCAGCGCACCCGACACGATCAGAATCGACGACGGGGAAGCGAAGATTCCCTTGGACCGTAAATATTCGCTGAGTGTCTCCCGGAGAAACCGGCTTCCTTTCGGCTCGGAATAACCCAGCGACAAATGCCCGCCGCTCCCCTTCCCGATGACTTCCTGCATATGGGCTGAAGGGAGAAGCTCAGGCGACAGCTCCCCCGTTCCAAGCCGGATGATGTTCGCCCTGGCCTCGGCCTGGTTAATTCGCTGGATCAGCTGGATGTTGGGCGGATAAGCCCCTGCCCGAACGTAGCGGTTCCAGTCGGGAGCCGGACCAGCCGCAAGCAGATTCCACGTATTGTTGACCACCACGGTTCCTTGTCCAACCTTGGATTCGATGAGCCCATTGGCCGCAAGTTCTCCGAGCGCATAGACCACCGTGCTGCGGTTCACTTGAAACCGGGCAGCCAGTTCCCGCTGCGGAGGGATTCTCGTGCCGACAGGCCATTCCCCGTTCATGATTTTCCCTTGCATATAATCGTAAATCTGCCGGTGCAGCGGCACCGGAGATGACTTGTCCAAATGCCATTCCTCGTAACGCATAGACCCTCTTCCTATCATGGTTGATTTCGTTTATTCTAACAGATTGGTTGGGTCCTTAACCAACCAATTGGATGGAGACCTAGAGTGGCGCCTTCGATAAAATAGGGACATTACAGGAGGAATGATATGATACACGCCCTATTTCACGGATTTATATTGGCCCTTGGGCTGATTTTGCCGCTCGGCGTTCAAAACCTGTTTGTGTTCGGTCAAGGCGCCGCCCACACCCGCTTGAGCCGGGCACTGCCGGCTGTCATTGCCGCCTCCCTTTGCGATACGCTGCTGATATCCCTGGCGATCATGGGCGTTTCCGTCGTCGTGCTCGAATATGCCTGGATCAGAACGGTCCTACTGGGGCTGGGGATTCCTTTCCTGCTGTACATGGGTTACGTCACGTTAACGAACAAACCGTCCGTCCATAACGGGGAGGACACCCGGTCTTTATCGACCCGAAAGCAAATCGCTTTTGCCGTATCGGTATCCCTGCTCAATCCCCATGCGATTCTGGACACCGTCGGCGTGGTAGGCACAAGTTCCTTAAACTATGCCGGCTGGGAAAAGCTGGCGTTCGGCGCGGCATGCGTCCTCGTCTCCTGGGTATGGTTCGCCGGGCTCGCCGCGGCGGGACGGGCCGCCAGAAACCTCGATTCGACAGGCAGGCTCAGATCGTGGCTGAATCTGCTGTCCGCCATCATTATGTGGGTTACGGCCGCTTATTTGGCTTACAGCCTGTTTAGGGGATGATGACGAGGAGTGAAGGATCCGGAGGGTCCAATGAGGTCAACGCAGGTTAGTTCAAAGCAGGTCCAAACAGGCTCAAGTAACACGAGATTCACTTAGTATACTTTTTTTCAGTGCTTACCAGAAACCGAAAGAAGAATTATAATGTTACCGAATCCACCAGGAAAAGGAGGAAATTGAAACGTGAAGTATACCTATTTGGGAAAAACAGGATTAAAGGTCAGTCGTCTCTGCCTCGGTACGATGAATTTTGGTCCAAGCACCGAGGAGAAGGAAGCCTTCAAGATTATGGATGCAGCCCTCGACGCAGGTGTCAATTTCTTCGATACGGCCAACGTCTACGGCGGTAATGAGCACCGCGGATGGACTGAGGAAATCATCGGCCGCTGGTTCGCCCAAGGCGGCGGAAGACGGGAAAAAGTCGTGCTCGCTACGAAAGTATACGGCAACATGGAACATCCTATCGTGGATCCCAATGAGCAAGGGGGACTTTCTGCGTACAAGATCCGCCGCCACCTGGAAGGCTCACTCCGCAGGCTGCAGACGGACCATATCGAGCTCTATCAAATGCACCATGTGGACCGGAACGTGTCCTGGGATGAGCTCTGGAACGCTTTTCAAACTCATCAGAACCAGGGAAAAATCGGATACGTCGGCGCCAGCAACTTTGCCGGCCGCGACCTGGTGAAGGCCCAGTACGAAGCGGAGAAGCGCGGACTGCTCGGCCTGGTGTCCGAGCAGCACAAATACAGCCTGCTCTGCCGGCTGCCGGAGCTTGAAGTGCTCCCTGCCGCGGAAGAGCATGGCATCGGTGTCATCGCCTGGAGCCCGCTGGACGGCGGCGTGCTTGGCGGCAACCTGAACCCGAAGGAAGGATCGCGGACTGCGCGCCAGACCGAGCGGCTCGAGAAGCTGCGCCCGCAGCTGGAGCAGTTCTCGAAGCTGTGCAAGGAGCTGGGCGAGTCCGAAGCGACGGTGGCGCTCGCCTGGACGCTCGTGCATCCGGCGATGACGGCCCCGATCATCGGACCGCGGACGCTGGAGCAGTTCGAGCAGACGCTCCGGGTTGTGGAGGTCGAGCTGAGCGAAGACGTGCTGGCGCGCCTGGACGAAATTTTCCCGGGTCCCGGCGGAGAAGCCCCTCGGGCTTATGCTTGGTAACCCGCAGTAAAAGAAAGCTTGCTTGATCGAATTCATCCTATTCAGATGAGCTGATGGCCTTCCGGATATGTTCCGAGTGCTAATAATCAGCGCCAGTCTGACTAGAAAAGGCTTATATTCTCTTATACCTTCAATAGAGAACACACCTTGAGGCTTCAAGGTGTGTTCTTGCTGTTTATGATTAGTCTCTGAACTGGCGGAAGAAGGAGCGCAGACCTTCGTCAAGCTGATCCGGTACCTCTATGGCGGCGAAATGGCCGCCCCGGTCGAACTCCGACCAATGCACGACCGTATACGGGCGCTCGGCAATCCGGCGGACCGGCTGAACCCCACTTTTCGGTTATATCAACAAAAAAAATTCCGCAGGAGCCGCGGAATCTTTTCGCTTAACTGTATGACCTCAACCCGGCATAGAAGAAAGCCGGTCCATATGGCGATGCAGCACATCCACCAGATCCGCATCGTCCCCCTGCTCCAGCCATTCCTCAATGGAGACGCGCAGAGCCGCCATATAGACGGCCACCAGAAACCGGACTTCATCACGGTGCGCCCCGGTTTCGAGCCTCGAGCACAGCGCATCGCAGAGAGCCGGCTCCGTCTCCATCAGCGTATACAAAAATAAGGACGCGATAGAGGGCGTCTGCCCGGCTATGCGGTACCGGAGCACAAGACCCGGGCGCTGCTTCTCGTATTGGCCGGCCAGGTAACCGAAGACCGATTGCAGGGCGGCATGGGGTGATGCCGGAGGCTCCGCTTCCAGCAGGTATCGGACCCCATCCAGCTGCGTGCTGCGGATCGGTCCCGACAGCACTTCCTCCTTGGACGCATAATACCGGAAGAACGTGCGCGACGACATCGTGACCGCATCGGCAATGTCCTGAATCGAGGTCTGCTCATAGCCCTTCTGCTGAAAAAGCCGCAGCGCCGCTTCCTCAATCGCCGCCTGGGCCAGACGCTTCTTTCGCTCCCTTAAACCTGCCGGCGCTTCTATGGGATGTATGTTTTTTTTAGGATTCATCTCGAATTCTTCCTTCATTGACTTTTGTCACTCAGTGACATTATATTAAATTTAAGCGCAATCCACAATGCAAAATACGGACACAGCAGCGCGAAGACGTAGGCCCAAGCTTTTCGGGACGGGCCATTCCTATGATTCCACCTGTTATCACAGCTTATTTCAATCATTCGATCATCCCTAAAGACAGCTCCGTCCTGCTAAGGCAAGGCCAAAATACTCTGCTTATGAAAGGATGGTTTGATGATGAATCCGTCAGATCCCATTGCCCCGGAAGCGCTGAATCTGTTCAGCGGTGCCAGCGGGGACAATCCGTTCCCTGTATTCGCCCAAATGAGAGAATTGAACGCTGTCATTCCGATCCCGTTTCCGATGGGCGGGCTGGATCGTCAAGCGTGGATGGTCACCCGGATGGAGGAAGCGATGCAGGTGCTCAAAGACCATGCCCATTTCACGGTAGACCCCGCTTCGATCGACGGGAATGAAGATTTCAGAAAGAGCTTAGCCGGCGGTTCGGATGCGTCCGCACCTCCCACCTTTTTCACCGGACACTCCATGCTCACGGTCGATGACCCGGACCACCGGCGGCTGCGGAGCCTCGTATCCAAGGCGTTCTCGCCGCGATACATGGAGAGCCTTCGTCCCCGCGTGCAGGAAATCGCCGACGAACTGCTCGACCATGTCCAGGCGCAAGGCGAGATGGACCTCGTCAAGGACTACGCCTATCCGCTCCCGATCAACGTCATTTCCGAAATGCTGGGCGTTCCCCAGGAAGACCGGGAGCAGATACATTCCTGGTCGGCCGCTCTCGCCCATGGGCTGGGACTGGGAAGACGCGAGCCGGGCGTTGAAGAGAATATGCGCGCCTTCGGCGAGTACACCGCCCGGCTGGTAGCTTCCAAACGGCGGCAGCCTGCGGACGACCTCATCAGCCAGCTGATCGCGATCGAAGAGGCAGGAGACCGGCTCTCGGAAACTGAACTCGTGTCGATGATCACCCTGCTCATCTTTGCCGGCCACGAAACGACCTCGAACCTGATCGCCACCGGCAGCCTGATGCTGCTGGATCATCCGGAGCAGCTGGAGAAGCTCAAGGCCGAGCCGAGCCTGGTGCCTTCCGCCGTTGAGGAGCTGCTGCGCTTCAACGGGCCGGCCACCATTGCCGGACCCCGCTTTGCCACGGAGGACATCGTGCTCGCCGGGCAGTCCATCAAGAAGGGCGATGCCGTGATCCCCGTGCTGAAATCGGCCAATCGGGACGAGCGCCAGTTCGACCAGTCCGAACAGCTGGACATTACGCGCCAGATCAACCGGCATCTCGCCTTTGGCCACGGCATCCATATGTGCCTGGGAGCGCCGCTGGCCCGCATCGAAGGGGACATCGCCTTTACTACGCTGCTGAAGCGCATGCCGAACCTGCGGCTGAGCATTCCCCGGGATGAGGTCCCTTGGAACTTTACGCTCAGCTCCCAAGGGCTGGCCGCCCTGCCTGTGGCCTTTTAAATCCATATTCAGTGAAGCCCTTGGGACCCAAGGGCTTTTTCATATGCGGGATGAAGCCGTGGTACTCCGATTGGTTCGTAAAGTATAAAAAAGAAAACCACGGACAAAGGAAGGGTATCTCATCCTTTATCCGTGGTTTTTATCGTGATATGAGTTCATTTCGAATGGTTTACTAAGCTGCAGGGAGGACTTAGACGATCCCCTGAGCGATCATAGCGTCCGCTACTTTCCGGAATCCGGCAGCATTGGCGCCTACGACGAGATTGCCATGATATCCGTATTCATCGGCTGCCTGAACGCAGCTCGCATAAATATTTTTCATGATATCATTCAGCTTTGCGTCAACCTCTTCAAAGCTCCAGGACATTCTCATACTGTTTTGGGCCATTTCCAGCGCGGATACGGCAACGCCGCCCGCGTTCGCTGCTTTGGCCGGTGCAAACAGGACACCGTTCTTCTGGAAAATTTCGATCGCCTGAAGGGTGGACGGCATGTTCGCGCCCTCACCGATCGCCTTCACGCCATTCTTAACGAGCAGAGCGGCCGATTCCTCGTCGATTTCGTTTTGCGTGGCGCAAGGCAGCGCGATATCGCATGGAACGGTCCAAATGTCACGGCAGCCCTCGACATAAACGGCATCCGGATGTTCATTGACGTAATCTTTAATCCGTTTCCGCTCCACTTCTTTCAGGCGCTGAACCGTATCGATGTCCAGTCCCTTTTCGTCATAGATATAGCCGTTGGAATCGCTGCACGCGACGACCGTAGCTCCGAGTTCTTTCGCTTTGCGCATAGCATAAATGGATACGTTTCCGGAACCGGATACGACGACTTTGCTTCCCTCAAAGGACAGATCGTTGTCTTTCAGCATTTCATCCACGAAATACACGCATCCGTAGCCGGTCGCTTCCGTACGCGCCAGACTTCCGCCGTATCCGATGCCCTTGCCCGTAAGCACGCCGGCTTCGTTGCCGCCCCGGATCCGCTTATACTGCCCGAACATGTACCCGATCTCCCGGGCTCCTACGCCGATGTCGCCGGCAGGGACGTCCGCATCGGGTCCGATATACTTATACAGCTCCGTCATGAAGCTTTGGGTAAACCGCATGATTTCCCGGTCCGACTTGCCCTTTGGATCAAAATCGGAGCCGCCCTTGCCTCCGCCGATCGGCTGGCCGGTCAATGCGTTTTTCAAGATTTGCTCAAAACCCAAAAACTTGATGATGCTTGCATTGACGGACGGATGGAACCGGAGTCCTCCCTTATATGGACCGAGTGCACTGTTAAATTGTACCCGAAATCCCCGGTTGACCTGAATCTTGTTGTTATCGTCCACCCAAGGCACGCGGAATGTGATGAGACGCTCAGGTTCGACCATGCGTTCTAAAATGCCTTCTTCCATGTACTCCGGATGTTTTGCAAGAACAGGTACCAGCGAGTCAAAAATTTCCTTAACGGCCTGGTGGAACTCATCCTCGGAAGGATTCCGGGAAACGACTAAATTATACACATCGTTAACATACTTTTCGGCTGTATTTAAACCCTTCGTATCCATTACACTATTCATAACCCAACCCCTTTTGCACAATTCGCACATTTTTTTGCACTATAACGCTTTGCTTCACTAAATTCTAATGCAGGTTTAGGGGTTTTTTCCAATAAAAAATATTTTTTTAGTCGATTAAATGCATTTATCGGTGCAAAATTACAGCAATTGCTGGCGCAGCTCCGCATCGCTTTTCGCGGACAGATAACCGAGCGGGATATCAAATACCGTTTTGGCGCCAACGGCTCCTTCTTTGGCCAACCGGACGGCCGCTCTGGCATAAGCGGTCAATACGCTTGCGGTGAATTCCGGGTTGCTCTCCAGCTTCAGGCTGAATTCGACGATTTGCTTCGTTCCCTGGCCGGTCACTCCGCTGCGGATCACAAATCCGCCGTGCGGCATCCCGCTGTGCTCGGATTTCAGCTCTTCTTCCGTAATGAAATGGACCGTTGTGTCATAGTCTGCAAAATAGTTAGGCATCTCCACGATCGTCTTTTCAATCTCGGCACGGTCCGCACCCTCTTCAGCAACGACATAGCAAATCCGTTCGTGCTTCTCGCGGGTTGCCAGTTCTGGCGTTTCGCCGCTGCGGATTTGTTCGATGACGCTTTCTACCGGGACGGTATACTGCACTCCTGCTTTGACGCCCGGAACGCGGCGGATGGCATCCGAGTGGCCCTGGCTGACGCCTTTACCCCAGAATGTGTATTCCTTACCCTGCGGGAGAATCGACTCAGCGAGCAGTCTGTTCATGGAGAACAGGCCCGGATCCCAGCCGGTCGAAATGACGCTGACAGTTTGTCCGTTTTTAGCCGCTGCATCCACGCTTGCAAAAAACTCAGGAATCTTGGCATGCGTATCAAAGCTGTCCACTGTGTTAAACAGGGCGGCAATGGCCGGTGTTTGCTCGGGAAGATCGGTTGCGGATCCTCCGCACAGAATCATGACATCGATCGATCCTTTATATTGTTCCACCGTCGATACATGCTCAAATTTGACGCCCGCTTCCGCAGGCATCTGCGACGTGTCACGCCGTGTGAATACCGCCACCAATTCCATATCTTCGTTCTGCGCGATGGATGCCTGGACGCCTCGTCCAAGGTTACCATAGCCTACAATTCCAATTCTGATTTTCGATGCCATTTTATGTCCCTCCACTTATTCTGATTATCCTTTTGATTATATGACATGAGATGTCATATGCAAAGCAAAAATACGAAAGAACAAGAAAAAGCCCTTGATCTCCAAGGGCTTTTGCCGATATATAGAAGTATTTACCACGGAAGCTTATCATCCATGTAGAAAAATCCGCCGGTCGGGCCGTCCTCAGGTATCGTTGCCAGCCGAACAGCCGTTACCGCGCCTTCCTCGGCCGTCAGTTCGGCCTTGTCACCGCCCATGCGGGTCTTAACCAATCCCGGATGCACCGCGTTAACTTTCAGGTTCGTCCCGCTGGTCTTTTGCGCCCAATAGGCCGTCAGCATATTCAGCGCCGCTTTCGAGGCTGAATAGGCGGGTGTCGCAATACGCTGCGCCAGCTCGTTCGTCAGAATAAATTGCATCGAGCCGAGCGCGCTGCTTTGGTTCACGATCCGCCCCGCCTCACTTTTCAGCAATAATGGCAGCAGTTCCTCCGTAATAAAATAAGGCGCAAACGTGTTCACTTCAAACGTATCTCTGAAAGCGTCGCCTTCATATCCGGATTTTTCCAGGTGGACGCCTGCATTGTTGACCAGGATATCGAGCCGGCCGTATTCCGTTTCAATCCACTTCGCAAGCTCCGTGATATGGGCTTCATTCGTCACCTCCAGCTGAACGCCGACCGCTTCGATCCCCTGCTGACGCAGCTCCGACGCCGCCTGATCCGCCGCTTCTTTCGTCCGTGCTGCTGTTAATACCGTAATGCCCTGCTGCCCCAATTGTTTGGCCACCTCAAATCCGATTCCTTTGCTGGCTCCCGTCACAAGTGCAATTTTGCTGTTATTCATCTTCATTTCCTCCCTGTTATTGTTTTGATGAAAATGGTCATCGTTATGAAATGATCAAAGAATTTCAAGTGCTTCGTATCGCACGGGCTGCGCCTCAACCAAGTGCTTGACATACGCGGCCTGACTGTCGGCGATTTGCTCATCCGTCACATGATGCGCGTTATGCAGTGCAAAGGGCGGGAGATAGCGGGCGCTAACATAGTTGGCCAGCGCTTCCACCGGCTTCGCGATATCCCTGATCGTAAACAGGTTGTATCCTCCCGGTTGATACGAAGCCGCGGTGCCTGAAGTCGAGATGGCAATACCGATTTCTTTCCCTTTCAAGCGGTCCCCTCCAGGACCGAAAGCCCAGCCGTAGGTGAGAACCTCATCAAACCACTGTTTGAGGAGCGGCGGCGTGCTGTACCAGTACAGCGGGTATTGAAAAATAATCCGGTCATGGCTCTCCAGCAAACTTTGCTCCCGTGCGACGTCGATCTTTTTGTCCGGATAGGCTTCATACAGCAGGTGTACGGTCGTCTCTGCTTGCTTTTGTGCCGCTTCGGTCCAGGCCCGGTTGATCCGGGAGGCTTGTAAATCGGGATGTGCAGCAATAATTAACGTCTTCATAATGATGGTCTCCTTTTTTGAGAATGATCGTTCTATTAACAATGCGTCATGCTATGCTCATTAAAAAGATTAAGCACGGTTATTTTGAGAACGATCATTCTATAATTATGAAAAAAAATATGTTTTTATTTTTTGACGAAGCGTATCGATACGTCTGCGATCCGCTCCAGTTTTTCTTGGGGAAGGGACGTCCGTTTCATCACTCGAATTCCCACCAGCGCGTTATGAAGGTACTCCGCCAATTCTTCCGCTTCGTATTCCCTTGTAAACTCTCCGTTCTGCTGCCCCCAAAACACGATTTCCCTCACCAGCTGCTCGGCTTTGGCAAATGCCTCCGTCGCCTTTGCGTCCACCTCTTCATCACGGATCCCCAGTTCCACGGCCGAGTTCACAACCATGCAGCCTGGCGGCACGTCTTCATCCCCATGAATCATGTATTGGAAAACAAACTTCAGCGCTTGTTCGGCCGTTTCCGACTGCTTAACCCCTGCGGACATTCTGGCGTTGAACCGTTCCCCAAAGCGGTCGATCGCTTTCAGGAACAACGTATGCTTATCGGTGAACGTATCATACAGGCTTCTGCGGTGAATGCCCATATGCTCGACAAGGTCGTTCATGGATGTCTTCTCGTAGCCCTGTTCCCAGAACAGCTTCATCGCTTTCTCGAGAACGGCACTTTCCTCAAATTCTTTGCTTCTGGCCACCCCGTACACCTCCTTCCGTTATATTATCATTTCGGGAATCATCGGTATAGAAAATCTGTCCTTTCCGCTTCCCTTTCCTTTCGCTTATCTTAGAACAGTATTGCCTATTTTGAGAATGTACATTCTACTTCGAACGCTGTGAACCCTTTTCTTTACGAATTCAGCATAACATATCGGGAACGATCGGTAAAGTATTATTTTTGTACATCGGAACACGAACATCTATAATTTGAAGGGTAAACGCTTTAATTTTTAGAGTGCCCCTTATGTTACGATAAGCTTAAACTAACAGCTGGAGGTTGATTATGGCTCTAACGATGCAAGGAGCGTTTTATACCGGCCAATATCGGAATGTATTCCTGGAAGCGGGTTATTCGCCAGAGGAGATCGACGCAAGGCTCGAACAGGCGTGGAATGACCTGTTTGACGGTGCACCTGAGGTTCGGATCTACTTTCCTCTTGGCGAGGATAAAGGATATGTTCTGGATACAGGCAATTCGGACGTCCGCACCGAAGGCATGTCATACGGCATGATGATGGCCGTTCAGATGGATAAGAAAGACATCTTCGACCGGCTCTGGAATTTTTCCAAATCGTATATGCAGCATAAGGAAGGACGCTACAAGGATTATTTCGCCTGGCACTGCAAGCCGGACGGCACCCGCTTGTCTCCTGGACCTGCTCCTGACGGGGAGGAATATTTTGCAATGGCCCTGTTCTTTGCTTCAAGCCGGTGGGGCGACGGACTGCCGCCGTACGATTACTCCGAGCAGGCGAAGACGATTCTTCGCGCTTGCGTTCATAAAGGCCGGGACCAGGAAGGAGATCCGATGTGGGACCCTGCAACCAAGCTCATCAAGTTCATTCCGGAGTCTCCCTTCAGCGATCCATCCTATCACCTTCCCCATTTCTATGAGCTGTTCGCCGAGCGTGCCGACGAACGGGATCGAACTTTTTGGAAAGAAGCTGCCGTCGCCAGCCGGGCTTATCTGCACCTGGCCTGTCACCCCCAAACAGGACTGTCTCCGGAGTATGCGAATTATGACGGCACGCCGGCTGAACCGCAGCCCCATGGCGATTACCGCCATTTCTTCAGCGATGCGTACCGGGTGGCGGCCAACATTGCCCTCGACTGGGAATGGTTCCGCCAGGACCCATGGCAGGTCGGGCAGTCCAACCGGATTCAGCGGTTTTTCCGGGAGATCGAGCCTTCCGAATACCGGAGATACCGCATCGACGGGAGCCCTTTCGAAGAGCCTGCCCTGCACCCCATCGGGCTGTTGGCTACCAATGCGATGGCATCGCTGGCCGCCGACGGTGAAGATGCGCTCCCCTTTGTTCACAAGTTCTGGAGCACACCGCTTAGAACCGGCATTCGCCGATATTACGACAACTGCCTTTATTTCTTTAGCCTCCTCGCGCTAAGCGGAAAATATCGTATTTATTAAACATACTGAGAGAAACTAGAAAACCCTTGATAAACAAACAAGGGTTTTCTTTCTGCTTAATTGCAGTTCCTCCGTTGCTGATCTTTAAGCCTCCTTCACATTGCGTAAAACCGCCCTTTTCGTGGATTGGGTCGAAATAGACGCCATAATGTGACTATGCAGAGTAAATAAGTCTTGATCGGCAAATCATCTTAATATAATGTTTATCTTAACGAGAAAAGACATAAGTCGCATACGCGGAGGAATCAAGATGTCAAAAGAAAAGGACCGCGTGTCACCTGAACTCGCTTCCTTACAGCAGGAAATGGTGCACGAGCTGCGCCAGAACAGCACCCGTGCCGTAATGTTCCATCAGCTCATTTCGGAACGATTGGGGTTGAACGCCACCGATCACAAATGCCTGGATTACTTGAATCAAGCCGGACCTGTCACGGCCGGCCAGCTGGCCCAGTTAACCGGGCTTACAACCGGTGCTGTGACCAGTGTCATCGACCGGCTCGAACAAGCGGGTTATGTCATCCGGGATAAGGATCCGAACGATCGCAGACGTGTCGTCGTCAAACCGGTGCCGGAAGGCTCGGCATCCATCTCTCCCTTGTTCCAATCGATTATGCAGTCGACGCTCGAGATCGTCTCGCAGTATACGGAGCAGGAACTGCAGCTGATTTTGAACTTCATCCGGCAGTGCAATGAGATGACTTTAACCGAGATGAACAAGATGAAGAATGAGAAAGACAGGATGAGCTGAGTATGAATCGCCGTCATGAAAGCCGTTTGCTCTCGCAAATGGCTTTTCTTTTGGGCAAAAGGCCACATTTATTTCGCCATTCTCATTATTTATTTTACAATCCTCATTTTTCTCACCGCGTTCTCGGCCGCGTCCATAATGACTTCCCCTAACGTAGGATGGGGATGAATTGTCATCGCCAAATCCTCTACGGTCGCTCCCATTTCGATCGCCAAGACCAGCTCCGATATGAGGGTTGACGCCTCTATGCCCACGATTTGCGCTCCTTTAACGATCCCCGACGCTTGATCCGCAATGATCTTCACAAATCCTGGCTCTTCTTTCAGCGCCAAAGCTCTGCCATTAATACTAAAGGAGGATTTGCCTGCGATAACCGGGATCCCTTGCTCCTTGCATGCTGTCTCTGTCAGACCAGCGCTGGCCAATTCAGGTTCGGAAAACACAACAAGCGGAATAGCTCTGTAATCCACAATAGAAGGTTTGCCGGCGATAGCTTCTGCCGCAACTTTAGCTTCGTAGGAAGCTTTATGGGCCAGAGCCGGACCTTCCGTAATGTCACCGATCGCAAATATATGCGGAACTGCCGTTCTGCACTGAGCGTCCGTTTCGATCAGCCCCCTGACCGTTGTCTGCAAGCCGATGTTCTCGAGCCCTAATTCGCCGTCCGTATTCGGTCTTCTTCCAACAGTCACCAGCGCATATTCTGCTCTTACAGTACGCTGCTCATCTTGACACATATAGCTGAGCGTCAGCCCGTCTGCATCCTGTTCCGCATGGACGGCTATAGCCTCCGTAATGATAGTTACACCGTCTTCGTTTAACTGCCGTACAACCGGAGCCACAAGGTCCGCCTCAAATCCGGGCAGCACCTGTCCTCCTCCCTCCAGAATCGTAACTTTTGTTCCGAATTTGGCATACATTTGCCCCAGTTCAACGCCGATATAACCGCCGCCGATTACGACCAGGCTCGATGGAATTTGTGAAAGGGACAACGCTTCAGTGGAAGACATAATACGTCCGCCGTAGGGCAAAGCCGCAAGCTCAATTGGACGAGAACCGGTTGCTAAGATGGCGTGTTTAAAAGAAATCCTTTGTTCGGCTCCCGCTTGTTGAATGGAAGCGGTGTGCTCGTCAATCAAGCGGGCCTCCCCTTCAAGAACCGATACCCCGGCCGTCTTTAACAAATATTGAACTCCAGCGGCTTGCTTGTTCACGACGGCTTGTTTGAAGGCCTGAGCATCCTCAAAGGAAGCAGCAGCAACTGCCTGATTCCATTGCTTACGCTGCTTGAAGCGATGCGCTTCCCCAATCAACGCTTTGGAAGGAATGCAGCCTGTGTTGGTGCACACTCCGCCGACCCGGCCGCGCTCAACAACAGCCGTTGTCATTCCAAGCTGTGCTGACCGAAGCGCCGCCACATAACCTCCCGGACCCGATCCTATTACAAGGGTGTCTACCGATTTATGGTCAATCATAACTTTGCACCTCCGAAATAAAATATGATGAACGTAATATATTATAATCATCATATTTTAAAACAGTCAATATCCCTGCTTGTTTGCCATGAGACCCAAACGACTGGACTGAGGAAATTGACAGGTTTTATTATGATGCCTATAATATTTTAAAATGCGTTTTTGCCATTAGGAGTGATTGCTTTGCCTTATCCGGAAGGTCATAAATTAAAGGTTCGCGGCCGTATTATTGAAAGTGCAGCCAAAGCCATTCGAGCCAGCGGAGTACAGGGCATCAGCGTTCCCTTTATTATGAAGGGTGCCGGTCTGACGCACGGGGGGTTCTATTCCCACTTTGACAATAAAGAGCAATTGGTCGCTGAAACTTGCCGCTTTGCGATCAGCGAGACCATTGCCCTGCTGCAGAAGGCGGCGGACCTGGAAACGGAAGCACCCAAGATCCACGCGGTCATTCATTTTTATTTGAGTCCGCAGCATCGCGACCAGACCGAGGTGGGCTGCATTCTTCCCGCCCTTTCCGCTGAAGTATCCCGAATGTCCGAAGAGGTGCGCCAAGTCTTTACCGAGGAGCTGCAGCGCATGATTGATTTTATCTCTGATCTGGCAGAAGTCGATCCATTAACTGGCCAAGCTTTGCTGAGCCTTATGGTCGGCACGATTGTACTGGCGCGTTCCGTTAGTGATGCCGAGCTGAGTGACAGTCTATTATCGACAGGCAGGCAGCATGCCAAAGATCTTATCAAGACAAGCGTACAGAGCTAAATTGAGATTGAGATGGTCAAACAGCTGATAGATCAACCTAAATAACGATTAAGGGAGGGTTGTATGATACATACGTGGCCCTCCCTGGCTTATTTTTAACAGATGCGTTATAAGCAGCTGCTCCATGAACTTCTTGGCCTGGTCATGCAATCAGCTGTCGCTTCGGGTCACGTCCAGCGCCATTTCCTGCGCTTTCAAACACAATTCCGCCGCCATAAACGCATGCTCCTGCGTCATGGCATTTTCGGTCCGGTTCAGACAGTCAAGAATGAGTTCTCCAAAGAACGGATATCCAACCTGTCCGTCAACATGAAAATGATATTCACCTTCCTGATTGACCAGATAGACATGATTGCCGGTCCGGTCGCGGGCGATATCGATATATTTTCTCAGCTCAATATAACCTGCGGTTCCCAATATCAGGGTGCGTCCGTCTCCCCATGAACCTAAGCCGTCCGGCGTAAACCAGTCCACCCGGAAATATTGCGTGGCCCCGTTGTCCCCTAGCAGGGTGGCATCGCCAAAATCCTCAAGCTCCGGATATTCAGGGTTGCTGTAGTTTGCCACTTTACTATGCAGAACCTCCGCTTGTTTACAACCCGCATAAAAAAGAAACTGCTCGACCTGGTGGCTGCCAATATCGCATAGAATTCCTCCGTATTGCTTCTTTTGAAAAAACCACTCCGGCCGGGACGTAGCGTTTAACCGATGCGGTCCGAATCCCGTCACCTGCAGCACCCGCCCGATCGCGCCCTGCTCAATGAGCTGCCCGGCATAAACCGCCGATTCGACATGCAGCCTTTCGCTGTAATAAACCATATACTTTCTTCGGGTTTCACGCACTTTGGCGCGGGCCGACTCCAGCTGCTCAAGCGTTGTAAAGGGGGCTTTATCCGTAAAATAATCTTTGCCTGCGTCCATCACCCGAAGACCGAGCGCACAGCGTTCCGAAGTAACGGCTGCTCCTGCAACAAGCTGAATCTGCGGATCTGCCAGAATCTCTTCCTCGGAGGCTGCAATCGTTACTTGGGGATAGGTTCGTGCGAATGCTTCCGCTTTGGCCCGGTCACGGTCATAAACCCACTTTAATGTAGCGCCTGCCTCGATCAGTCCGTTGACCATTCCATAGATGTGCCCATGATCGAGCGCCACAGCGGCAATCATAAACTCACCCGGCTTGACCACCGGATTGGGTTTGCCTTTTGGGGCATAATTCATTCCGTCGTTCTTCTGCATCTCCTTCATCCCTTTCGCGTTTAAGGTTGTCCATCCCAATGATCGGGATTTACTGTTCGTCTGACGTTTGTCCGTTCGTTACGCCGCCGTAACGGCTTCCTGTCGTTATTTTTAGATCCGCAAAATTTTCGATGCTGCTGCCCTTTTCGTAAAAATGAGGTGCATTCTTCATCAGACCCTCCCGCGTATAAAAAGGATCGTCCTGCTGCAGGGGAAGTTTAATCTTTTCTCCGGTGCTTGCGGACTTGTAAATGCTCATAATGAGTTCCAACGTATTCCGCCCGCTGATTCCGTCAATCATGACCGGCGCCCCCGTCTCGATTGCATTCAGCACATTGTCGATCTGCGCCGTATGGCCTTCGTATGGCAGATCCGGCAGCTCGCTGTAATATTGCTGGATTTTCTCCTCGAGAGAGGGTTCCCTTTCCGGGAAGCCGTTCGGCAGTGACCTGGAAGCCGTGACCCGCCACGGCGCCGAGATCCGGGCATGCTCACCCTGGAAAATAAACTGCTGTTCTTCACCATGATGAACGACGGAGCTTGTAATTTGCCCTAAGCTGCCGTTCGGATATTTTAAAATCGCGATGGACAGATCCTCCACTTCCGCATTGTCATGCGCGACGTTGCTCATATAAGCCTGAAGCTCGTTGGGCTGACCCAGCATCCAGAGCAAGGCGTCAATATGATGAACCGCATGGTTCAGCGTCGGACCGCCTCCCTCCTTCTCCCACGTGCCGCGCCACCATAAATCGTAATAGCAATGGCCCCGCCACCAGAACGAATCCACCTGGGCATGAAGAATTCTGCCGGCCAGTCCGCTGTCCACAACGTGCTTCAGCTTCATAATCGGATTTCTGAAGCGATTTTGGGCAATGACGGACAATACTTTCCCGTTTTGTTCCGCAGCTTTGATCATGGCATCGCATTCTTCAAGAGAAGAGGCCATCGGTTTTTCCACGATCACATGACTGCCTGCATTCAGAAAATCAATAGTAACGGGCGCATGAACAAACGGAGGCAGACAAACGGAAACCAGGTCGATCTCCTGATCAAGCAGTTCCTTGTAATCTTTAACGATGGCAGCGTCCAAACCGTATTGCTCCCGCTTGGCTTCGGCCTTCTCGGGATAAAGATCGCATAACGCAACAATTTGGCAGCGTTCCTTCAACTGCAGATAACCTTCGATATGAGCGGACGAAATCGCCCCGGTCCCAATAATCGCAACCTTGATCATTTCGGTTAACCTCCCCTGAGCTTTCTTCATTGGCATATAAGGATATTAACTGAAGCTGCGAGAACATTGTGCTTCGCTGTGGGGGAAAAAATAACACTAGATTGCGGTTCTGCGATAGAATAGATTCGAAAGCGAGTACATACGGGGGAAGAAGGAGGCAGCGGCCATGTCTTTTGTAGCGGGTAACTATAGCGAGGTGCCCCTGCATTTTGCCTATAAACGAAAAAGCGTCAACGATGAGCATAAGGAAACCTTCCACTCCCATCTCGGGGTGGAAATATTGTTGATCCATCAAGGGAAAGGGGCGATGATCGTCAATAACAACCGCTACGACATCAAACCGGGCATGCTCTGCATTTTTCAGCCTTATCAGCTCCATCATCTCAAGCTCGAATACGACGAAGGCCAATGCTTTGAACGTTCCCTTGTAACCTTTGAACCGACGATGTTTGAGTCTTATTTTGAAAAATGGCCTTCGCTTCATACCTTTTATCGATTCATGTATTTAGGGGAACTCCCTGTTCCGTGCTTGTATGACACCGGGGATGAGCTCCACATCCTGGACGCTGTCTACAAAAGCTTGGATAATCAATTACCCGCGCTTTCAGAGGCGGAAAGATATGAGGAATTTTCTTTATTTCTCGTTATGCTGTACCGTTCGATCCAACACGTATGGAATCAGCGGACGGAAGCCGGGCTGCCCAAACCAGCCCTTCGCCAAAATCATCAAGTGGAGCACATATTGACATGGATCGAGGCCAACTATACGTTACCGTTTCGGCTGGACGACATGGCCAAGTCGCTGCATTTATCTCCCTATCATGTTTCGCATCTCTTCAAAGAGGCGACAGGCATCAGCATCTCCGAATACATCATGGCCCGCCGGGTCCATCAATCCGTTCTGCTGTTAACGACCACGAAAAAACCAATCTCGCTCATTGCTGAGGAGATTGGTTTAGCGAACAGCTCTTATTTTTGTAAATTGTTCAAACTGCGCATGGGCATTACGCCACACCAGTATCGGAAGAAGTGGGCCAGGGCTTAAAATTAAAAAAGACAAACAAAAAAACCCTTGATTCCCAAGGGTTTTCTTCTATGGAGCCTAGGGGGATCGAACCCCTGACCTCATCGCTGCCAGCGATGCGCTCTCCCAGCTGAGCTAAGGCCCCTTAATATTTTCTACTGATTTATTATGTATCAGCGACTCTTATAATTTATCAAAGATTTATGCATGTGTCAACAAAAAAATTCAAAAAAAGATTTGGAGCTCATGCAAGTGTTCAGCCTTATGCTCCCATGCCATGGCCACCGCCAAAAGCAAAAGAGGCCCTGGAAGGCCCTTTTGCTCTTTAAGATGGTTGCATCCTCTGTAACGGACCGGCAAAGCAGCATACCCCTTAACGGTTAGTCCTCCACCGTATTTTTGGACAGCAGCCCCTTCAGCTCTTTCATGAACATGTTGATATCTTTAAATTGGCGGTAAACCGACGCAAAGCGGACATAAGCCACCTCGTCCACGGGATACAGCTGCTCCATCACCAGCTCGCCGATCTGGCGGCTCTCCACCTCCGCCACGGCGGTGTTGCGCAGTGATTTCTCCACCTCGGAGACGATCATGTCGAGCTGCTCGACAGATACCGGGCGCTTCTCGCAGGCGCGAATCAGGCCGCGGAGGATTTTATCCCGGCTGAACTCTTCCCGGCTTCCATCCTTCTTGATGACCATCAGCGGCGTTTCCTCCACCATCTCAAACGTGGTAAAGCGCCGGCTGCACTTCTCGCACTCACGCCTGCGGCGGATCGATTTATTTTCGTTAGCGGGCCGTGAGTCCAGCACTTTCGTGCCGGCATAATCACAGTACGGACATTTCATGGTAAACTCCCTTCCTTTGCAAATCACGGTGTATATAGAACAAAATCACGAACATTCACAGGGTCCGAATGCCGCGAACCCTTATCCCGTCAGGGATTAACTTGCCGCCTCACCGAAATGTATTAAATTTCCAACAAAAACTTTTCAAAAAGAGTAATGAACTTTTGAGCTTCGAGACATAATACATTTACAAACAGCGAGGAGGTGAACAACAATGGCTTCCAACAACAACAGCTCCAACAACCTGGTAGTACCTAAAGCTACCGCAGCCCTGAACCAATTGAAATATGAAGTCGCTCAAGAACTGGGTATCAGCATCCCACAAGACGGATACCAAGGCAACATGACTGCATATGAGAACGGTTCGATCGGGGGACTTATCACTAAACGTTTGGTGACCCTGGCTGAACAACAACTGGCTGGTCAATTCTAATTCGGTTTGATACCCGAAGAAGTGTTGGAGACGCTAACCTAGCTTCTCCAATGCTTCTTTTGTTATGTTTAGCGACAGAACAGTACTCCCTTTAAAACTCGCTGTATATCCGCGTGTACTGATTGTAGTAATAAATGACCCGCTGGACGTAGTGCCGGGTTTCCCCGATGGGAATATTTTTGACCGAGTCGTAGGTCCCGTCCCATACGCCCCTTTTCAGCCAACCGTCCACTTTACCAGGCCCCGCGTTGTATGCGGCGATCACGGCAATCCGGTTTCCTTTAAACTGCTCCGACAGCGTTTTGAGATACCAGGTGCCGATTTCGATGCTGGCCTCCGGCTCATGCTTAATATGGTCCAGCGTCACTTCGGGAAGCTTGGCCTTTTCCATCGCCCAATTGGCCGTATCCGGCATTAACTGCATCAGGCCGAGAGCCCCCTTCTTGGACTCCTTGCCCAGCTTGTAATTGGATTCCACCCGGATAATCGAAGCCACCAGGAACGGGTCGACGTCATAACGCTCAGCCTGCTCGCGAATGTTCTCTTTATAATGTATCGGGTAAAACCACGACATCCAGTTCGTATTAAAAAACAGGATGACGACAAATCCTAAAAACAACAGAAGAAGCACTCTTTTTTTGCGTAAAAACTTCATAGCAGGCCCTTCCGGTTCCAAAATTCATCCACTTGGCGCTCCGTCTCGGAAGGTTGTCCACTGTTGTCGATCACAACGTCGGCCCGCTTCTTCTTCTCTTCGATATCCATTTGGGAACGAATCCGCGCGACCGCTTCGTCCTTCGTCAGCCGATTCCTCTCCATCAGGCGTTCCACCTGAACCTCAAACGGGGCATAGACCAGCAGGACCTGCTCAAACATCGCTTCCAGACCCGATTCAAACAGGAGCGGGATGTCCACCACCACCAGGCGGTCCGGGTGCTCCCGTTCAAAGGTCTGCATCTGCTCCCGGATTTCCTGACGGATCGCAGGATGCGTAATATCGTTCAGAGCTTTGCGTTCGCCCGGATCGTGAAACACGATATCCCCCAGGCGTCTGCGGTCCAGCGTTCCGTCCGGAAGGAGGATGGCTTGTCCAAAATGCTCGACGGCCGCCGCTAAAACCGGATGACCCGGGAGCATGACTTCCCGGGCGATGACGTCGGCGTCAACAAGCAGCGCCCCCTTGCTGACTAAGAGGGCGGATACGGTACTTTTTCCTGTCGCTATTCCTCCGGTTAACCCGATGTTCATATCCTTAACTCACCTCATAACAGCTTCATTATTCCCATTACAATTAATAATATTGCCGGCAGCACCGTAAACCGGCGCATCCACGTTCGGGACGCAAAGCGCAGTCCCGTCTTCATTCCGACGACCAAAAAGGTGCCGCTGAAGAGAGCGATCACGACGGCGGTCAGCAGCGGCGAAAATCCGAGCAGTGCCGCACCTAGACCCGCGCCGAACGCATCCAGGGACAAGGCGATGCCAAGCCACATGGCTTCCCATCCGGAAATACTGCCCGACTTATCCATATCCGCAGAAGATGGCGTCCGCAAAATGCGGATCACGACGCCCAGCTTCCGGATTTCCAGTGAAAACACCGTCTGTTCAGGTGCTTCATGCTGGGCAGGGTCCAGTGTACCTTCTCCGCCGGAGCTTTGCAAGCCTAGCCCCTCCATCCCGCTGGTTTGGGCGTCTTTAGCCTGCTTGGCGAGCTCTGCGTCTTTGGCTTCCAAGACTTCTTTGCCTTCCCCGCTTTTCTCCTTCTGGATCCACATCTGTACCAGCGACCACGAGCCCATAATGATCAGGATGACCGCTCCAATGATGGAGGCGATTGAAGGGGATACGAATTGGGCCAGCAGTACGCCCACCTGCATGGACACATAGATGATGACCCCGGAGCACAAAGAAATAATCGCTATCGATAACGGCGAAATCCTCATTTGACGAAGGCCGTATGTAATGCCGACACCAAAACTGTCCAAACTTAATGCTAACGCAAGCAGCAGCAGTGCAAGAACATGACTGAGCACCCCGTTCCCTCCCTGTGACAGAAGCGGTGCCCCGAAAAAGCCTGCAGCATGGATCAGGCATCCGGAAGCCCCGCTTCATAAGATATCTCTACCTCAGTATATGGAGGGTACAAAAAAGGGGTGCACGCCCAGTTCGAATTGTTACGATTTCAGGGTTTGGCAGGACGGGCAGAAATGGGTTCCGCGCCCGCCAACGACCGTTTTCTCCACGGCGGTGCCGCAATTTACGCATGGCTGGTTCTGCCGGCCGTAAATCTTCAGCTGGTGCTGGAACATGCCCATCTCACCTTGTCCATTGACATAAGACTTGATGGACGATCCCCCCACCTCAACCGACTCGGCAAGCGTGGCTACAATCGCCTGATGGAGCGCTTTAAGTTGTCCATCCGTCAGCGTATCAGCCGGCTGCTCGGGGTGAATGCCCGCCCGAAACAGCGACTCATCCACATAAATATTCCCGATGCCGACGATATATGCCTGGTTGAGCAGGACTGCCTTGATTTTGGTCTTCTTCCCCTTCAGCGTTTCTTTGAAACGCTCCAGCGTAAACGCCGAATCCAGCGGTTCCAATCCCAGCTTGGAGAGCGGGGGGAGCTGGAATTCCTCTCCGGGCTGGAACAAATGCATCGTTCCGAACTGCCGCACATCCTTGTACCGCAGCTCGGTGCCGTCGGTAAAGTGGAAAATGACATGCGTATGCTTTTCCACCGGATCGCTGCTCTGGTATACCCCGTATCGTCCCTCCATCCGCAAATGGGAGACGAGCACAAGCCCGTCCAGCAGGATCCGCAAAAATTTGCCGCGCCGCTCCACGCCTTCAATGGTGTGTCCGGCCAGCATCCACGCAAACTGATCTATATCATCGGGGCGCTGAATGATCCGCGCCAAATGGACACTAACGCGGTCAATCGTCTTTCCCTTCACGAGCTGATTGAGTGTTCTTTTGACTGTTTCGACTTCCGGCAATTCCGGCATGATGACTTCACCTCAACCTCTATTATAACGTAAGACAACCCCACAAAGTGGCGCTTTTCTTCGAAGCCTGCTCAAGTACTCCGAGGGGCCCCGTAAAAATCTGAATTACGGGCGCTTACGGAGCCCTTTATTTCGCCTCGTACCAATTGACTCCGTAGCTCACTTCGGCTTTGAGCGGTACGGACAGGGCCAGCGCATGCTCCATCGTCTCCGGCACCAATTTTTTCATGAGCTCCAGCTCTTCCTCAGGGACTTCGAATACCAATTCGTCATGCACCTGAAGCAGCATGCGGCTCTTCAGCTTCTCTTTGGCCAGCGCCGCATCCATCTGAACCATAGCCAGCTTGATAATATCGGCGGCAGTGCCTTGGATCGGCGTGTTCATCGCCGTCCGCTCGGCGAAGGAACGCAGATTGAAGTTGCTCGCATTGATTTCCGGCAAATAACGTCTGCGCTCCAGCAGCGTGGTGACATAACCGTCGCGCTTGGCGTCTCTGACGATATCATCCATATATTTGCGAACGCCCTGGAAGGCGTCGAAGTATTGATCGATAAATTGGGCCGCTTCCTTCCGGGTAATGTTCAGGTTCTGGGACAGACCATAGTCGCTGATGCCGTACACGATGCCGAAGTTAACCGCTTTGGCGGACCGGCGCATATTGGCGTCAACGTCTTCGGCTTTAACACCGAACACGTCCATGGCCGTCTTCGTATGGATGTCCATATCGTGCAGGAAGGCTTCCTTCAGGCCTTCATCCCCTGAAATATGGGCCAGCACCCGCAGCTCGATCTGCGAGTAGTCGGCGGCCAGAATGTACCAGCCCGGTTCGGATGGCACGAACACCTTGCGGATTTTCCGTCCCTCTTCCAGACGGATCGGAATGTTCTGCAGGTTCGGGAACTGGCTGCTTAGGCGTCCTGTAGCCGCAATTGTCTGGCGATAATACGTGTGCACCTTGCCCGTTTCCTCCGAAATTTCCTTCAGCAGTCCTTCCACATACGTCGACTGAAGCTTGGCGATGGTCCGGTACTGCAAAATCAGGCGCACGACATCGTGATACGGTGCCAATTTCTCCAGCACTTCGGCGTCGGTGGAATAGCCGGTTTTGGTCTTTTTCACGACAGGAAGGCCCAGCTTGACGAACAGAATCTCTCCCAGCTGCTTCGGCGAGTTCAGGTTGAACTCGGTGCCTGCAATTTCATAAATCTGCTCGACCAGCGACTTGATCTGGGACTCGAATTCCGTTCCGAGCGCCTTCAGATCGTCCTTGTTGACCGCGATGCCCTGCTTCTCCATGTCCGCCAAAATCCGCGACAGCGGCATCTCCAGGTCATGGAACAGCGAGCTCATCTCATTGTCCGCAAGCTCCTTCTCCTGAAGCGGAATGATCTCCAGCAGCGCGGCGCTCTTCCGGGCCAGATGCCCGCTCAGCACGTCCAGCTCCGGCACCTTGTATTTCGCGCCCTTGCCGAATACGTCCTCATCCGCCGCCAGCACCGGCAGGCCGTATTTGGATGCAAGCGCGTTGACATTCTGGTTGGCTTCCGTCGGATCGAGCAAATACGCGGCCAGCTGCACGTCAAACGACGCCCCGGCAAACGCGATTCCCTTCCAGTGAAGCGCCAGATCCGTGCGGTGCAGGTCATATCCCCGTTTCGGAACATCCGGGTTCCCCAGCCACGTCCGCAGCGGCTCCGCCCAAGACTCGTTCATTCGCTCGAACGGAACGTAGTAATGCTTCGGCTCGGCGGAGAACATGACTCCGATCACGTCGGCGTGATGCGGGTTCTCTCCGCTGGTCTCGACATGAATAAGCTGCACGGCGTCCAGTGCACCGATCAGCTCGTCCGCATTTTCGCCGTCAACGACGGTGACCTCGATCTCCCGTTCGGCAGCCTTGGCCTGCTCCTCATCCGAGTGCATGTTACCGTCCGCATGGAAGGACAACCGCTCCAGCAGCGATTTGAATTCCAGCTTGGCGAGCGCAGGCCCTGCCGTTTCTTCCTTCAGACCCGGGAATACCATCTCGTTAAACGACTTGTCCAGCGGCACCTCGCGGTAAATGGTCGCCAGCTTCTTGCTGAGGACCGCGTCATCGGAATGGGTTTCGATCTTTTCCTTCATCTTCCCCTTCAGCTCGGCCGTATTGGCCAGCACTTCCTCGACCGATCCAAATTGGTGCAGCAGCTTGAGCGCTGTCTTCTCGCCGACGCCCGGAATTCCCGGGATGTTATCCGACGGGTCCCCCATGAGGCCCTTCAGGTCAATGATTTGAAGCGGGGTCAGTCCGTACCGCTCCTTGATCTGCTCAGGTGCGTAGGTTTCGATTTCCGTTACCCCTTTGCGTGTCAGGCCCACCTGAACATGGTCCGAAGCCAGCTGCAGCATATCCTTGTCCCCGGTCACGACGAGAATTTGCTGCCCTTCCTCCTCGGCGATGCGGGAGACGGTCCCGATGATATCGTCCGCCTCATAACCGCTCAGCTCATATTGGGCGATGCCAAAGCTCTGCAGCAGCTCCTTGAGCAGCGGGAACTGTTCCGACAGCTCCGGCGGCGTCTTTTCCCTTCCGCCCTTGTATTCCTGGTAGCCTTCGTGGCGGAACGTCGTTTTTCCGGCGTCAAACGCAACCATCATGTGCGTCGGCTTATGGTCTTCGATCAAACGCAGAAGCATATTCGTAAATCCGTACACAGCATTCGTATGCAGACCCTTGGTGTTCGTCAGCGGGGGCATTGCGAAAAATGCGCGGTAAATAATACTGTTTCCATCTATCAAAATCAGCTTGTTCATTGGGCACCTTCCCTTTATCAAACGTCCTTCATTTATGATACCATACACGCCCCTTTTCGAGAAAAAATTAGGCCGTTTTGCCCCAAATCTCCTAAGCGTAATTTCTGTCAATTCCTTGACGACAAAAAAGGAGCTTCCCGCCTGTGCGGGTCAGCTCCTTGATCTCATGTATGATGATGTTACTGATTCAAATCAGGACGCCGGCCGGTGACGAGATACACCGTGCTCTCCCCGATATTCGTGGCGTGATCGGCGATCCGCTCGATGTACCGGGCAACCAGTGTGAGCAGCATCGCTTGCGACAGCGTTTCGGGATTCGAGGCGATATAGCCGTACAATTCCGTGATAATCCGGCTGTAGAATTGGTCCACCTGATCGTCGTCCTTGGCCATTTTATAAGCAAGGTCGGTATTTTCGTCCAAATAAGACGTAATGGACTCCTCGACCATCACTTGCACCAGCTCAGCCATTTGCGGAATGTCGATCAGCGGCTTGATCAGCTCCTGCCCCTGCAGCCGCAGCGTCACCTTGGCAACGTCCAGGGCAAGGTCTCCCATGCGCTCCAAGTCGCTTGAAATTTTAAAGGCCACGAGAATTCTCCGCAAATCCTTAGCTACCGGCTGCTGGGTGACGATCAGGCGAGAGCCGATGTCCATGATCTCCTCTTCCATCGCGTTCAGCTTGGCGTCATCCTTGACGATTTGCTGTGCCTTCACCGCATCGAGCGTTTTCAGGCTGATCACCGCCTCTTCCAAAGCATGAACCACATGCGCGCCCATCTGGCGAAGCAACGTGCGCAGTACCTCTAAATCCTGATCCAACTCTTTTCTCCGAATCATCGCTGCCCTGTTCCCCCTAGGATATATTTAATGCTCATCTTGCTGCCGGTTACCCGAAACGCCCGGAAATATAATCTTCGGTACGGGAGTCCCGCGGGTTGGTAAACAACTCTTTGGTATCATCGGCTTCGACGACTTCCCCGTTCAGGAAAAATACCGTGCGGCCGGAAATCCGGGCAGCTTGATGCATATTGTGAGTCACCATAACGATGGTATAGGTCTCCTTGAGCTCCTGCACCAATTCCTCAATCTTTAGTGTCGAAATCGGATCGAGCGCAGAGGTCGCCTCATCCATCAGAAGAATGTCCGGCTGAACCGCCAATGCTCTGGCAATGCACAAGCGCTGCTGCTGTCCGCCCGAGAGGCTGAGGGCCGAACGCTTCAAGTAATCCTTAACTTCTTCCCACAGCGCGGCCTGGCGCAGGCTCTGCTCCACAATTTCGTCGAGCACCTTCTTATCGCGCGTGCCGTGCAGACGGGGGCCGTAGGCAATATTGTCGTAGATCGATTTGGGGAACGGATTCGGCTGTTGGAACACCATGCCCACCTGCTTGCGAAGAGCTTCCACGTGCACGTCATTGCCGTAAATATCTTTGCCGCCGATCTTGACGGAGCCTTCGATATGCGTGCCTGTGATCATGTCATTCATCCGGTTCAGCGTCCGCAGCAGGGTCGACTTGCCGCATCCGGAAGGGCCGATAAAGGCAGTAATCGTTTTCTCGGGAATGTCCAGGTCTATATTTTTAAGCGCGTGAAACTGCTCGTAGTACAAGTTCAACTGCTCAATATCGATAATATCTTCCATTTACAATCGCTTCTCCTTTTTTCAAAAAGGGTCTATGAAGTTCAGTTCATCTATATGGCACCTATTTATAGTAATGCCGTTATGTAAATGCTGTGTCCCACAATTGTAAACGCAGTGTAAAATGTGTAAACTAGTAGATCCAATATTAAGCAAAAGAACTTCCCTTTTCCAGTTCCTGCCTGATGACGGCGGCCCGCATGGCCGTATCTCCCGCTAACCGGTTGACGGTTTCACCGGTCCCCGCCACGTGCTCGACCGCCTTTTCCAGCTCCCCGAACATTCGGCTTCCTTCGCCTAACAGCTCCGCGCTTGCCGTGATCTCGCCCACTCCGGCCGTGGTTAAAGCCCCCGTTTCCTTCGCCAGCCGGCTGATGCTTCCGAGCAGTCCGGAAATATCCGCCGCCAGCTGCCGCGTCTGTCCTGCGAGCGATCTGACTTCAGCAGCGACGACCTGAAAGCCGCGTCCGTGCTCACCGGCATGCGCCGCCTCGATCGATGCGTTCATGGCCAGCAGATTGCTTTTATCCGCCAGCTCCGAAATGGTCCGGGTTAATGCCGAGATCGTATCAACATCCTGGATCAGCCGGACCACCTGCTGCTGATTCTCGTTCATCCGTTCCACCACATTAGAATAGGACTGGCTGACCTCATCCAGCTTGCTGCGTCCGTTCAGCGACCATTCTTTCATCCGGCGGCATTCTATCAGCGTGGCGTTTGCCGCCTCCGCTACCTGCTGCAGCGATTCCTCCATCCCGGTGACATGCCTGAAGCTCTCCGCTACCGTCTGCCTGCGCCGCTGCTCAGCCCCCGTCTGAAGCAGGCCCGACATGATCATCAAATCCAGGACCGTCAATACGCCTGCCAGCTGCCCGTGATCCGTCAAAATGACGCAGTCATAAAATTGGGATTCGGGACGGTCCAGCGCCTGCTGAATCAGCAGTCCGGGATCGGCTCCAATGTCGGCAATCAGGGGCTGCATATCTGCAAATCTCTCCACCGGACGGGCAAAATACAGATCGGCACCGAACCGGCCGGTCAGCTTCCGGTAAAAGGTGTCCCGCATCACCAGCCCATACGGCTCGCCCTCTTTTCCTCCGATGACCACGCAGGGAAGATCCGGCTGCTCCTTGATCAGCTCCAGAACTTCTCGGCAGCTCGTCTGAGCTTCCATCAGCGGAACCACCCGGCAGTATTCCGCCGGCGTGGGGCGGGCCCCGGAATCCCCTCCCCCTTGCGTACTTGCTTCAGTATAGCC
Organism: Paenibacillus sp. SSG-1; assembly: GCF_002224835.1. Lineage (NCBI taxonomy): Bacteria > Bacillati > Bacillota > Bacilli > Caryophanales > Paenibacillaceae > Paenibacillus > Paenibacillus sp. SSG-1. The sequence goes on along the minus strand of NZ_MBRK01000001.1, from coordinate 492,379 downwards.
TTGCGCGGAGGCGTTACCTTCTTGAGCTCGGTTTCCATTTGCACGAATGCTTTGTTCCAGATCGGCGTACAGTGTGGACAATATGGCCCTCCCCCTCTTCGGCTCTCTAGTCTTTAGCCGCATCATACCTCCCGAGCGTTAAGAGAATATGCGGACAATGTAAATTGTATGTAAACCTATGATCAAAGAACTAGTTCCTTAGGTCTAATGCATGCAAAAAAAGAAGCTCTCTCCTTTTATTCCACAGGATGAGAGCTTCTTTTTTTATTGACGACCAGCTTATAGCCAACGCCGCGGATGGAATCGATATGAACGGATTCGGGGTCGAGTTCCAGCTTCTTGCGCAGGGAACTGACATGCACATCCACCGTCCGCTGACCCCCGATGTAATCAAAGCCCCACACCGCGTTCATCAAATCATCCCGCGTCAGGACAACGCCGGGTTTGCGGGCGAGGTACAGCAGCACTTCAAATTCCTTCGGCCGCAGATTAATGCTGGTACTGCCCAGCATCACCTCGTATTTCTCCGGATAAATCTCCAGTTGTCCGAGCGTGATGGCCGAGGTAGGCGATTCCGGAACGGCCGCCGTTTCCTCTCCGGGACCGGAAACTCTGCGGAGCACGGTACTTACGCGCGCCAGCAGCTCCGAAACCCCGAACGGTTTCGTAATGTAGTCGTCGGCACCCAGCTTAAGGCCCTGCACGACCTCTTCCTCCGCGTTTTTGGCCGTCAAAATAATCACCGGCGTCTCCATTCCCTTGCTGCGGAGTTTGCTCAAAATGTCAAATCCATTCATTCCCGGCAGCATCAAATCCAAAATAATGAGGTCGTAAGGTTCATGGGCGGCCCGCTCGTACCCGGACGTGCCGTGGTCTTCAATCGTGACATCGTAGCCTTCCTGCGTCAAGTTGTACGAAAGCAATCTGGCGAGCGTCGGCTCATCCTCGATTACCAACAATCGTTGAGTCATATTCACCGGTCCCCCTGTTTCTTGTATCAAATGAATGAATGCTGACAAGCAACATCTTATCATCTGATTGTTAACGCTGTGTAAAAGAATACATGATGTTTACCTTTTTCAAAAAGATAAGCCTATTGTCTCTAACGAAAAGGGGGAATATTCCATTTCCCCCGTTTACACACCGTCCTGCTCCTGAAGCATCGGAAGCTTAACGGTAAACGTGGTGCCGATGCCGAGCTCGCTTTCCACGGAAATCGCTCCGTGATGGAGTTCAACGAGATGCTTCACGATCGAAAGCCCCAGCCCGGTTCCTCCCGAGCTTCTCGATCTTGCCTTATCCACCCGGTAAAAGCGTTCGAAGATCCGCGGCAGGTCCTTCTTCGGAATGCCGATGCCGGTATCGGAAACGGCGAATACGACTTGTTCGTTCCCGTCGGCGTCCTGCTGATCGCGCACGGACAGCTCAACTCTGCCGCCATCCTGGGTATAGCTGATCGCGTTCGAGAGCAGATTGATAAAAATCTGCCGCAGCTTGTCCTCATCCGCTTCGATAAACAATTCATCCGGAATGTCCGTCTGCAGCGTGATCCTTTTTTTCCTGGCGACCGTGCCGAGCGTCTCCATCATCGTCCCAAAGAACGTGGACACGTCGACGGGAGCGTAATCCATCGGCGACTGCTTGGATTCGATTTTGGACAAATCCAATATATCGCTGATCAGACGGTTCAGCCGCTCGCTCTCATCGAAAATGATCTGCAGAAACGACTTGGCCGTTTTCTCGTCATGGACGCCGCCGTTCAGCAGGGTTTCGGCAAAGCCCTTGACCGCCGCCACCGGCGTCTTGAGCTCATGGGACACATTGGCCACAAACTCGCTGCGCATATTCTCCAGCCTGCGGATCGCGGTAACGTCCTGCAGCAGAAACAGCATGCCGCTGAACTCTTTGCCACTTTGTTCCCGGAACATCGGAACCCCGTCCATGCGGAGGATCGTTTCCTGCGGAATGTAGACCTTCCGCTCTTCGTGGATTTCGATGCGCTCGGAGATCCCTTCCTTGATCAGCTTCGTCAGTTCGTAGTACTGCTTCAGTTCATCATAAGAGCGGCCGGTAATGTGTTGGGCACTCACGCTCAGCATGTTCTCGGCGGCCGGATTCACCAGCGCGATCTTCCCTTCGGCATCCACAAGCAGAATGCCGCCAGTCATATTGTCGAGCACGCTCTGCAGCAAACCCTCATTGTCCTGGATCGTTTTCAGTTGTGTCTGCAGACTGTCGGCCATCCCGTTGATCGCCTTGCCCAGAAGGCCGATTTCGTCCTTTCTGCGCAGGTCCACGCGGGCATCGTAATCCTGCTGCGAAATGCGTCTGGCCACCCGGGTGATCTTCTCCAGCGGCGACGTCATCCCGGATGCGATACGGTAGCTGATCAAGGCTGCCACGGCAAACAGGATCACAAGGCCGACGGCCATGACCATCCAGCCGTTCCGGACGCCCTCATCGACAGATTTCAGGCTGACCGACAGCCGGATGAAGCCGTCGAAATTCGCACCGGAAGTCACCGGCACCGCCACATACAGCATATTCTGACGGAGCGTATCGCTGTAACGGATGGCGTGCCCCACCCCTTCTTTCGAAGCCGTCACAATCTCCTCCCGCTTGCTGTGGTTGTCCATTTCCAGCGGATTGCTCTCCGAATCGCCGACCACGGTGCCGTCCCTTTTAATAAAGGTCACCCGCGCTTCCGTCAGCTTGCCGAGCTTCCCGGCTTCGCCGGTATAATAGCTGACTGCATCCGCCCCCTGCATCGGTATAAAATCAAATGTGGTGCTGAGCAGCTTTATTTCGCGGACCATATTCTCTTCAAGTCCCGTAATATGCGATTTCTTGAACACCTGGGCCATCGTGATGCCTGCCCCGAGCATGGATACGCCGATCATCACCATAAGAATCAGCGTCAATCTGATCCGAAAAGGTTTCATGGGTCCCTTCCTTTATCCTCAAGTTTCCTCTTTTTCTATTCCTAATCCTAACGTGAATCCCGCCCTTTGACCAGTGGAAAATGGACAGCCCTGTTCCGGGGCGCCTCTTCCCGGATATAATAGGATTATCCAGATAGATTGAACTAAAGAAATGTAATTTGAGGCCTCTGCTGGACCGTTAATAGGAAATTCAATACTTAACTTTAGGTTCAATCTATCCTGCTTCGAAAGGAGAACCGAACGTTGAACTATCATTTTTCCGCTTATATGTACCGTCTGCAGTATATCCAGCGCTGGAGCCTGATGCGCAGCACCTCGCCGGAAAATGTGGCGGAGCACTCCTATCATGTCGCTCTGCTCGCACATATGCTCTGCCATATCGGCAACGTCTTCTTCGGGCGCCAGCTCAACGCGGACCGTGCCGCATCTCTCGCCTTGTTCCACGACGCGGCGGAGGTGTTCACCGGCGACATCGCCACGCCGGTGAAGCATAACAATCCGCGGCTCCTCGGAAGCTTCCGCGAGATGGAGCAGATCGCCGCGGAGCGCCTTGCTGGTATGGTGCCTCCGGAGCTGCAGGCGGTCTACGGCCCCCTCCTTCATCCGGATACGGTGAATGAACAGGAGTCCGAGCTGCTGCGCTATGTCAAAGCCGCCGACCGGCTGGACGCTTACTTGAAGTGCACGCGCGAGGTTGCCGCAGGCAACCGGGAATTCGCCGCCGCCAAGGAGCAGACACTGGCGAAAATCCGCCAGATGAAGCTCGCCGAGGCGGATTATTTCCTGGAAAATATGGCACCGAGCTTCGAAATGTCGCTGGATGAGCTGTCCGCCGACGATGAAGGCGGCAGTAATCCAGCCGACACTGCCGACGATGGAAATCACGGTAGCAGTCCGGAATGAAGCGGCCCTCTGACGCCACCACCAAAAAAGGTTGTACCCGGAGTTTCTTTTTCCGGGTACAACCTTTTGTTCAAGGAATGCTAGAATTCAATCCCTTTGGATAACAACCGATCCAAATATGGGCTGCGGATGCCAGACGTTACAAGGCATCGCTGCCCTTTTTTAACGTTCCGTTCGGCTTAGCCGTTTACGACTTCGCCGCCGTTCACGTGGATCACCTGTCCGCTGACATAAGACGAGTCATCCGACGCCAGATAGACATAGGCCGGCGCCAGCTCTTCCGGCTGACCCGGACGCTTCATCGGCTGCGACGCGCCGAACTGGCTCACCTGCTGGGCGTCGAACGTGGAAGGAATGAGCGGGGTCCAGATCGGCCCCGGAGCGACCGCGTTCACGCGGATGCCCTTCTCCACCACGTTCATGGACAGTGCGCGCGTGAAGCTGACGATTGCGCCCTTCGTCGAGGAGTAATCGATCAGCGTCGGGTTGCCTTTATAGGCCGTAATAGAGGCCGTGTTGACGATCGCGCTGCCATTCTTCAGATACGGCATCGCCATCTTGGTCATAAAGAACATGCCGAAAATGTTCGTACGGAACGTCTTTTCGAGCTGCTCCTTCGTAATGTCCTCAATTTTCTGCTGCGGATGCTGCTCCGCCGCGTTGTTGATCAGAATATCCAGTCCGCCCAGCTCCTGTACCGACTGGTTGACGGCGTTTTTGCAGAAAGACTCGTCTCCGATATCGCCAGGGATCAGCAGGCATTTGCGTCCTTCCTGCTCGATCTGGCGCTTCGTTTCTTCGGCGTCCCCGTGCTCATTCAGGTATACGATCGCGATATCGGCACCTTCTTTAGCGAAAGCTACGGCCACCGCACGGCCGATCCCGCTGTCGCCGCCGGTGATGATCGCCTTTTTGCCCTGCAGCTTGCCCGCGGCTTTGTAATCCTTGGGCTCGTATTTCGGTAGAGGGTTCATTTCCGATTCCGTCCCCGGCTGATGATTCTGATGCTGAGGAGGCAAAGTCTGTTTAGATTGCGATTGCGAATTTCCTGACATCATTCATTCTCCTTTCACGGATGGGTTTCATCGGTGCACATACCATCACATTCCGTATTAGGATGGCATATGACGGATGGATTATTCTCTACCGTTGATACTTACCACATCGCTCCCGGAGTTAAACAGTAGAAGACCGCTCTCCATTCAAGAAAAAGCAGTCCATGGATCATTTTTGTCAAAAAAAAAAGATGACCCCGCAATGCGGAGTCATCTTCAAACGTTAGAACCTATTACTTAAATAATGTGGTTGTAGACCATGAAGAAGGTCATGATCAACAGGCAGATCGCCAGCAGGGCGCTGAGCGTACGGATTTTTCCCATTTCTACGGAAATATCCCTTTTTTCCTGAATGCCCTTGATCGCCAGACGGAGCGGCTTGCCCATGATTCCGCTGATTGCGCCGAGCGCCAGCAGCAGGATGACAATAATGATCATCCACGGCACGGAATAGTCGCCTTGGCTCATCAGATAGCCGCCTGTCAGCAGCTGGATAACAAGGCCTACTTGAGCAAACGTATTGAGGCTGCGGATGGCTGCCGCGCTGCCTTCCTGAGCAGGGAGTGACAAACCGGCCACTTTACCTACAACGAATGGCAGAACCAGATAGAATCCGAGAGCCAACGCTCCCAAAATATGTACGAAAAACATCACAGTGGTCATTCCATTTCCTCCCCGCGTGCTTGTGTTTCCATAACATTCATTATACTTATAAACCTTTGAAAAGAAAAGAAAACCTCCATGGTTGTCACACATTAGAGGTTTTCTTGTTCAAAGTTTGGACACGAATGGTCCCGCTTATACATTCACTACAGCGATGACATTACGGACCGAATCGGCCGATTGATCCAGCGCCGCTTTTTCTTCGGCCGTCAGCTCCAGCTCGAAAACTTTCTCGATGCCGCTGCCGCCTAGAATCGTCGGTACGCCTAGGAAAATGTCATGGTAGCCGTATTCGCCGTCAAGGCGCGCGATGACCGGTATAATCCGTTTCTTGTCCTTGATGATGGCTTCCGCCATTTGCACCAATGAGGCCGCCGGGGCGTAATATGCACTGCCGTTGCCGAGCAGGTTGACGATTTCGCCGCCGCCGACGCGGGTGCGCTGCACAATCTCTTGAATGCGCTCCGGCGATATCAGCGTGTCGATCGGAATACCGCCGACACTGGAATACCGCACGAGAGGCACCATGTCGTCGCCATGGCCGCCAAGCACAAAGCCGCGCACATCCTCGACGGAGACGTTCAGCTCCTGCGCGATGAACGTGCAGTAGCGGGCCGTGTCAAGGACGCCGGATTGGCCGATCACACGGTTTTTAGGGAAACCGAGCGTCTTGTAAGCGACATGCGTCATGGCGTCCACCGGATTGCTCAGGATGATCACGATGGATTCCGGCGCAACTCGTTTTACGTTGTCGCAGACCGATTTAACGATGCCTGCATTGGTGTTCACGAGGTCGTCACGGCTCATGCCCGGTTTGCGGGCAACGCCGGCCGTAATGATCACGATGTCGGAGCCAGCCGCATCATCGTAATTCGAGGTACCGATGATCTGACTGTCAAAGCCTTGAACAGGACTCGCTTCCAGCATGTCCAGCGCCTTGCCCTTGGTTGGGTTCTCCAGTTGAGGAATATCCAGCAGCACCACGTTGCCAAGTTCCTTTTGCGCGAGCATCAGCGCCGTCGTGGCACCGGTAAAACCGGCACCCACAACGGTAATCTTTTTACGAGTCAAGGCCATGATCGGATCTCTCCCCTACATGTTTTTGATAACTTCGTCAGCAAACTCGGAGCATTTGACTTCCGTCGCGCCTTCCATCAGACGGGCGAAATCGTAAGTTACCGTCTTATTGTTAATCGACGTTTCCATGCCTTTGTAGATCAGATCAGCCGCTTCCTGCCATCCCAAGTGCTCAAGCAGCATAACGCCGGACAGGATAACCGAACCCGGGTTCACGACGTCTTTGTCTGCGTATTTCGGAGCTGTTCCGTGCGTTGCTTCAAAGATCGCGTGTCCTGTTACGTAGTTGATGTTCGCTCCTGGAGCGATACCGATACCGCCGATTTGGGCAGCAAGGGCGTCGGACAGATAGTCACCGTTCAGGTTCAGGGTTGCAATCACGTCGAAGTCCGTCGGACGAGTCAGCACCTGCTGGAGAGCGATGTCGGCAATCGCATCCTTGATGATGATTTTGCCTTCGGCTTCAGCGGCTTTTTGAGCGGCATTCGCAGCGTCTACGCCGTCTTTTTCCTTGATGATGTCATATTGTGCCCAAGTGAACACTTTATCGCCAAACTCCTGTTCAGCCACTTCGTAACCCCAGTTTTTGAAGGCGCCTTCGGTGAATTTCATGATGTTGCCTTTGTGAACGAGCGTCACGCTCTTACGGCCGTGCTTGATGGCGTATTCTACTGCAGCGCGAACGAGGCGCTTGGAGCCTTCGGAAGATACCGGCTTGATACCGATACCGGAAGTCTCAGGGAAACGGATTTTGTTAACGCCCATTTCTTCCTGGAGGAATTTGATGACCTTCTTCACTTCCTCCGAGCCTTCCTTGTACTCGATACCTGCATAGATGTCTTCCGTATTCTCGCGGAAGATGACCATGTCGACCAGCTCAGGATGCTTAACCGGAGATGGCACGCCGTTGAAGTAGCGCACAGGACGCAGGCAGACATACAGGTCGAGCTCTTGGCGCAGGGCTACGTTCAGGGAGCGGATACCGCCGCCGATCGGCGTAGTCAAAGGTCCCTTGATTGCTACAATGTACTCGCGGATAGCTTCGAGCGTATCGTTCGGCAGCCACTCCCCGTATGTATTGTAGGCTTTTTCACCGGCAAATACTTCATACCAGGCGATTTTTTTCTCGCCGTTGTAAGCTTTCTCAACAGCCGCATCCAGAACGCGCTTGGAAGCTCTCCAAATGTCGCGGCCGGTGCCGTCGCCTTCGATGAACGGAATAACTGGATTGTTCGGAACCTGCAGCTTGCCGTTCGTTATTTCAATCTTTTCACCTTCGGTAGGGAGTGCAAATTTCTCGAGTTTCATGAATAAATTCCTCCTTATAGTTTTCGTCGGGCATCAGATTTCTGCCGGGACAAGCACAAAGCCAGAGGGAACCGCCCGTGCCCGGGTTGATCGTTCACGGTGTTCCCCCTTTTTCTATTATACCTTAAGAACGCTGCTCAATCGGAACATATTTTTGATCCGTTTGGCCGACATATTCGGCACGCGGACGGATGATGCGGTTGTTCTCATATTGTTCCAGAATGTGCGCCGTCCATCCCGACACGCGGCTGATCGCAAAGATCGGCGTGAAGAGCTCCTGCTCGATGCCAAGCTGAGTATATACGGAAGCGGAGTAGAAGTCCACATTCGGCTTCAGTCCCTTCTGGCCAGTCACGATGTCCTCCACTTTGACGGACATTTCGTACAGGCTTGTATCCCCTTTCATTTCACCCAGCTCGCGGGACATCTTCTGCAGATGCTTGGCGCGGGGATCCCCGTTTTTGTAAACGCGATGGCCGAAGCCCATAATTTTGTCTTTATTGTCGAGCTTCTCTTGAATGTAAGGCTCGACTTTGTCGATGCTTCCGATTTCGTTCAGCATCTTCATGACCGCTTCGTTGGCACCGCCGTGCAGTGGGCCTTTCAATGCGCCGATCGCTGATGTAACGCCGGAGTAGATGTCCGAAAGCGTCGCCACGGTTACGCGCGCAGCAAACGTCGAAGCGTTCAGCTCATGGTCGGCATGCAGCACGAGCGCCTGGTCGAGAGCCTTCACCGAAGTCTCTTCAGGCGTTTCACCTCTGAGCATATACAGGAAGTTTTCGGCAACCGACAAGCCTGCTTTCGGTGCGACAGGCTCCTGGCCTTTGCGGAGGCGGGCCATGGCCGCAATAATCGTAGGGAGCTGCGCCTGAAGACGGATCGCCTTGCGCTCATTGGCTTCACGGCTCATATCGTCGGCTTCCGCATCGTACAGCGCCAAGGCCGATACGGCGGAACGGAGAGCTGCCATCGTGCTCATATCTTTAGGGTACAATTTCATTTGTTCGATCAAAGCATCCGGAATTGCGGCATAGTCGCTGAGGTCCTGCTGAAGACGACTCAATTCGTCCTGATTCGGCAGTTTTCCGAACCAGAGCAGGAAAGCCACTTCTTCGAAGCTCGCGTTCGCTGCTAGGTCATCAATGTTATAACCGCGGTATGTGAGCACACCGTCGACAATCGAGCTGATGGAAGAAGCTGCGGCAACAATTCCTTCCAGACCTTTGGTAGCTGTCATCGTACATCTCTCCTTCGTATAACGGAATTTTAACAACATGCATGAACCGTGAAAACAGTTACATTTTACTGAAAAGAAAAACGTCCATCGACGCAATCCACAGCAGACAGGCCGTGCCATAATGCCGTTAACGCGGAACCGGGCGGGCTGTACTCTCCTGTTCGGATCCCGCAAAACCGTTGTCCGCTACTCTACCTGACACCAATCGCCAAGTAATGGAACCATATATTATCATAAAGTATTTTGACGTCTATGTGAACAATTACAAGGTGACAGAAAACATCAAATTGTTTTATCAGCCAAATAAACAATTTTTTATCAGGTATGCTCTTCCTGCCGCTAACGGCGGTAAATCTTAATGTTTCCGTCTTTCATCTTCCGCTCGATCCACTTCAAAATGACATAGCGGTACAAGGGCCGAGTCAGCGGAAATACCATCGTAAACCCGATCAGGTCCGTTACAAAGCCAGGAAGGACAAGCAGCATCCCTCCGATAAACACGCATAAGCCATCCACCATGCTCCGGCCGGGAACCTGGCCTGAATTCATTTTGGCCCGCGAATCCTCCAGCACCTTGCGCCCCTCAAAGCGCATCATCAGCATGCCAATTCCGGAGGTGACGATGGTCAGCAGCAGCGTATTGGCCGCTCCTACCCGGGTAGCCACCCATTCGAAGCCGAATATTTCGACCACCGGAACGATAATGATCAGGGCCAGCAGCCATTTTCTGAACGCGGTCATGCTTCTCCTCCTGTAATCGACTTGGACAGGGCCGTATACAGCGCAGGCGAGTGCTTGTCGAGCCTTACGGGCTGCCAGTCCCGGTTCAGCCACACATGCTGCGTCGAACCCGTGACGAGCACTTCTCCAGGCAGTTCTTCGCCGATCTTATACCCGCTGCCGTCAAACGTCGCCTGCTCCTGTTCGGATAGCCTTCGGATTTCATAGATATAGTCAATCCGCAGTTTGGTGAACCGCGTCATTCTCGTAAAAATCGTAATCATGTCGTCATAGCGCGCCGGCTGCACAAACTTCATGTCAAGCTCCGTGACGGGCAGAAACAAGCCTTCATCCTCCATACTGCGGTAAGTAATGCCCAATTCGCGGATCATTTCGGTCCGGCCGATTTCAAACCAGTTTAAATAATTCGCATGGTAGACGACAGCCATTTTGTCGCTTTCCTGATAGCGTACCCGGAGTGACGTCGTATACCAGCGGCTGAGCTGAATGCCGTTATCTTTTCCCATCCTCCACTGTTCCCTTTCTTGCTGTAATTAATGTCCTTCAATTTAGTATAACATAAGGGATGCCTGCTTCTGAAATTTGCCCGGTATCAGCAAAAAAAGCCTGCCAGGAGTGAACCCTGACAGGCTTTTCTATGAAATGGATCTATTCGGTAGGCTAGCGGCGGTCTGCGCCGCAGTCCTCTTATGCGTTTGGAATTTGGCTAACTTTCACCAGGTTCGTCGAACCGGATTGTCCCAGCGGAACCCCTGCCGTAATAACAACCAGATCGCCCGGTTTTACGAGACCGGACTCCAGGCCGCCCTTCAAGGAGTTCTCGAACATTTCATCCGTCGATGTAGCAGTCTTGCCTGGGACCGGCGTAACGCCCCAAGTCAGAGCCAGACGACGCAGCGTGCGCTCCTGCGTAGTCACTGCGATGATCGGTGCTTCCGGACGGTACTTGGATACCATGCGTGCCGTATGGCCGGATTCCGTCGAAGAAATGATCGCCTTGGCGTTCAGATCCAGTGCGGAAATCGCCACCGATTGGCTGATCGCTTCGGTAATTGTCGTTTCCTGGGCAATCCGCTGCTTCAGGAAAATTTCGCGGTAGTTCAGCGCGGATTCAGCCTTCTCGGCGATGCGGGACATCGTCAGAACGGATTCCACCGGATATTTACCGGCAGCCGTTTCCCCGGACAGCATGATTGCATCCGTGCCGTCGAAGATCGCGTTCGCTACGTCACTCGCTTCGGCGCGTGTCGGACGCGGGTTGCGCTGCATGGAATCCAGCATTTGCGTCGCCGTAATGACCGGTTTGCCGGCAACATTACATTTTTCGATCATGCGCTTTTGTACCAGCGGTACTTCTTCGGCCGGAATTTCCACGCCGAGGTCGCCGCGGGCAACCATCAGACCGTCGGACGCTTCCAAAATTTCATCGAGGTTGTCCACGCCTTGCTGGTTCTCGATCTTGGAAATGATCTGGATGTGCTCTGCGTTGTGCTTGGCGAGCAGCTCGCGGATTTCTTGAACGTCACTTGCTTTGCGTACGAAGGAAGCTGCGATAAAATCGATGCCCTGTTCGATCCCGAATACGATATCGTTCGCGTCTTTCTCTGTGATGCCCGGCAGAGAAATCGCCACACCCGGTACGTTCACGCCTTTTTTGCTCTTGATCGTACCGCCATTGACAATACGGCATTTAATTTCAGTGCCCTCGACTTCCACAACCGTCAGGCCGATCAATCCGTCGTCGATCAGGATTGTCGAACCCGGCTGCACATCACTAGGAAGATCTTTGTACGTGATCGAAATCCGGTCTTTGTCGCCCAGAATTTCTTCGGTCGTCAGCGTGATGTACTCATCCTGCACCAGCTCGATCGGCTCCACGGCAAGCTTGCCTGTGCGGATTTCCGGTCCTTTGGTGTCAAGCAGGATGGCAACGGTTTTGCCAAGCTCGCGGCAGGCTTCGCGGATGTTCTTGATCCGGCGGCCATGCTCCTCGAAATCGCCGTGCGAGAAGTTCAAACGGGCAACGTTCATGCCGGCCATAATCAATTTTTTGGTGTTTTCCAACGATTCACTGGAAGGACCGATGGTACATACGATTTTTGTTTTACGCATTTGGGTTTCCTCCGTTTTATTCTTTAAAGTCTCTCTACCCTACATATCTTTATCCAAAGATTAAATTTACTACAAAACGAAAGTTTTGTATAGGAAGTTTGAAAGTTTGTCATAATACATCATTGCCCAGATCGAACTAATCTATCACACCGACATGCGAAGATTGTTCATAGGCAAACTTGCCGATCTTGCGGAACTTCTGATACCGGTCTTCCTTCAAGGCGGCGCTGTCAAGTCCCGACAGTTCGCCCAGATGGCGTACCAGGCTGTCCTTAATAGCAGCGGCCGTCGCCTCATAGTCCCGGTGCGCTCCGCCTTTCGGTTCCGGCACGATCTCTTCGATCACTTCGAATTCAAGCAGGTCTTTGGCCGTAATCTTCATGGCCTCGGCCGCCTGATCCGCTTTGGACGCATCCTTCCAGAGGATCGAAGCCGCTCCGTTCGGCGAAATCGCCGAATAAATCGCATGCTCCAGCATCAGCACACGGTTGCCGACGGCCATCGCAAGAGCACCGCCGCTTCCACCTTCGCCGATGACCACACAAATAACAGGAACACCCAGAGCGGCCATCTCCCGTAAATTGCGGGCGATTGCCTCGGATTGTCCCCTCTCTTCTGCTGTATTACCCGGATAAGCACCTTTTGTATCAATAAAAGTGATAATCGGGCGTTTAAATTTGTCCGCCTGATGCATCAGCCGCAGCGCTTTGCGGAAGCCTTCCGGATGCGCACTGCCGAAGAAACGGGCAATGTTGTCCTTCGTATCCTTCCCGCGCTGTTGGCCGATCACGGTGACCGGAGTCCCGTTCAGCTTGGCCAGCCCCCCAATGACGGCGAGGTCATCACCAAATAGACGGTCCCCGTGCAGCTCGATGAAATCACTGAAAATCAGCTGGATCAAATCGAGCGAAGTGGGACGCTGATGATGCCGGGCCAGATGCATTTTCTGGGCGGCCGTAATATTTGAATACACCTCTTCTTCCAATTGGGCGTATCTTTCTTCCAATCTCGCAATCTCGTCGCTAAAATCAATACCCTTGTCCGCTCCGAACTGCTTCAGCTCATTGATCTTCTGCCGCATTTCCACAAGGGGCTTTTCAAAAGGCAATTCTCCTGCCACTTAATATCCCCCTTTCACGGTATGCATCTCGATCAGCTTGTACAGCATTTGGCGCAGCTCTTTCCGGTGGACGACCAAATCCAGCTGTCCGTGCGCCAAATTGAACTCCGCCGTCTGGAAATCATCCGGGAGCTTCTGGCGGATGGTCTGCTCGATAACGATCCGTCCGGCAAAGCCGAACACAGCCCCTGGCTCCGCGATGTTAATATCGCCGAGCGTGGCAAAGCTGGCCGAAACCCCGCCTGTCGTCGGATCGGTAATGACCGAAATGTAAAGGCCGCCTTTTTCGTTAAAACGAGACAAAGCAGCGCTTGTCTTCGCCATTTGCATCAAACTCAGAATACTTTCCTGCATACGCGCTCCGCCGGAGGTCGAGAAAATAATGAGCGGGAGATCCCTTTCGGTCGCAATTTCGATCGCCCGGGTAATTTTCTCACCGACGACCGAACCCATGCTTCCCGTAAAGAAATCGAAGCTCATGACGGCCACGACAACCGGGAGTCCTTCAATGGTGCCTTGTCCGGTAACAACCGCTTCGCGCAGACCCGACTTGAGCGCCTGCTGCTCCAGCTTGTTGGCATATCCCGGAAATTGGAGCGGATCGACCGATACCATACCGCTGTCGAACTCTTCAAATCCTGCATCATCCAGCGTCATTTGGATCCGTTCCAACGCATTCAGACGCATGTGGTGTCCGCAGTTGGGGCAAACCTTCAGATTTTTCTCCAGCTCTTTGCTGTATTGAATGCTGCCGCATTTTGGACATTTATTCATCAAGCCTTCGGGAATTTCCCGGCGCGGTCTTTCTTCACCCGGCTCGCTGCCTCTTCCTACACGTTCTGAAGGAATGGTCGCGTACTTTCTTTTTTTCTGGAACAAGTCTTTAAACACAACTACACCTCTCAGCCGTTAATTTGCCCAGCCGCTCTTCACTCTGCCTCTATAAACGTCACTTTGTTTCCTTAAAATTAAGGATGCAAAATGGAATTAAGCACTTCCTGGACTTCCTCCAGCTCACCAGAGGGAACCAAAATCTCGAACTGCTGCTTGGATAAATTGATCGGACGGCTTTTAACCAAAAATCCCTCTTCCGTTAATTTGGTCGTGATCATTTCCGCTACCTTGGCGGTAGGTGCGATATAGATGACCGTCCACATTCCTTGCAGAACCCCCTAATCTCATGTTCTGAGCACGTATAATAGAGTAATGATAACATAACTCCGTTTTTTCCCGCAACAAAGTGATGGGACGCGGGCAGGCCGATCAGAGGGTTCGTTCAAGGCCTTCAGGCGTTACAACCCGGAATTTCCGGAAGCGGACGGATACTGCTTGGCTCCCTTGTACCGGTGGGCGATCCTCGCGGATGCCGCGGCGGCGAGCCCGGCGACCAGATCATCGAGAAAAACGTGGATCTCGTCCTTTTTATTGTTCAGGGTATCGATAATACCGATTTTTTCTTTATCCAAAAAACCAAAACTTGTCAGTCCGATCATGCCGTACACGCTCGTAATGCCGAGCGCCAACGTCTCGTCCACTCCGTACAGTGGTTCGTCCGCCTCCATGATCGCCTGCAAAGGCTCGGGAAGAAGCTTCTTCTCCGCCAGCTCGTCAAGCGCCATCCCGGTCACCAGCGTGTACTGCACTTCCCTTTTGCCGAGGACGGCGTTCACGCTCTCCACGCATTCGTCGATCTCCAGTTCCGGATGGTACGGGATTTGCAGTTTATACACGATATCGGCAATGTCCCCGACTTTGACTCCCCTGCGGCTCAGCATGGCAATCGCTGCATCATATGACATGTTTATTCCTCCCGCACGGCACGCCCGCCCCCGGGTCCTTCGAAAAGATGCGTCTGCCCAAGGCAGCCGGGCGGCACATGATAATGTTGTCCCTAGGTGTTCCTAAGTGTATGCAGGAGGCTCGGGAAACGTTCGTAAAATCTGTGTCATTTCCGCAGAAGCCCGGAGGGTCAATGAACTATTGAACTATTGAACTGTTGCCGGCGGTTGTGCCAGCCGCCCTTTGATCCGTGCTTCTATTTAATCCGGACCGTCCCTTTTCCGAGCATGTTTTCGATCATTTCGAAAAATTCGGGCGACGGTTTGATCCGATAGTTGTCGCTGAGCGCAAGGAGCTTTTGGCTTTGCTCGTAAAAGAGCACCGTGGCCACCGGACCCGGATGCTCCTGAAGCAGCTGCTTCAGCTTGGCAAGCAGGTCCGGGTTCTCCGCTTCCGGCGTAATCTTAACGAAGACGCGCTGCTCCGCCGTTGTGGGGCGGCGCGCTTGTTCCTTCGCCGGGGCGGGTGCGCCGCCGCCCTGCTCCTTGCGCGCCGGGGCGTCGGCCGGCGCGGCAGCATCGCTTGCCGCTGCCTGCGGAGCGGGGCGGCCTGCAGGCGCGCCCTGCCGCCGCGAGGACCCCGGCCCCGCGGCAAAGGATCTGCCGCCGGCTGGCGCCTGGTTCCGCTTGACCATCTGGGCAAGCGGGGCCCCGGCCAGCGGCAGCACTTCCTCGGCGAGGAGCTTGAAGCCCTCGTCCTGCTGCTGCACCTTGGCGCGCAGTGCCAGCAGCTCGCCCTTGCCGACATAGCTCGAGCTGCGCTTCCAAACTTCAGGGAACAGCACCACTTCGCAGCGTTCGATCTGGTCTTCCAGCTCCATGAAGGCCATCGCTTTGCCCTGCTTGGTCGTGATCGACTTCACCGACACGACCATGCCGGCGACGACCACCTTCGTCTCATCCGGAGCTTCGGCCAGGTTCATCAGCCGCTCCACGCCCGGTTCGTCCAATACTTCATCAAAGTCGTCCAGGGGGTGGCCGGACAGATACAGACCGAGCAGCTCGCGCTCGTGCTCCAGCTGCTGGGAAACGGAAAACGGCGGAATGTCAGGATATTCGATCTCCCAATTCGTCGTTTCGACAAAATCAAACAGCTGGATCTGCAGATCCTCGCGTTCCTTACGCCATTTGACGGCGGCATCGACGGTCTCGTCCAGCATGGCGAGCAGCTGCGCGCGGTGGCCCGGCAGCGAATCGAAGGCGCCCGCCTGGATCAGCGACTCGATCACCCGTTTGTTGCAGACGCGCAGATCGATCCGGCGGCAGAAGTCGAGCAGGCTTTCGAACGGCTTCTCTTCCCGGACGCGCATCATGTTTTCCACGGCCTGGGTACCCACGTTTTTGATAGCCCCCAGCCCGAAACGGATATGCCCCGGCCCTTCGGCCGGCTGCCCGTTCTCCGCGCTTACCGCCACCGGTGTAAACAGCACGCCGCTCTCGTTGACGTCGGGCGGCAGCACCTTGATGTTCATCCGGCGGCACTCCACCACGTATTCCGCGACCTTCCGGTGGCTGCCCATGACGGCCGTCAGCATCGAGGCCATGAACTGCACCGGATAGTGCGCCTTGAGATAAGCGGTCTGGAATGCCAGAACAGCGTACGCTGCCGCGTGGGCTCTTGGGAAACCGTAATCGGCAAAGCGCACGATCATGTCGTATACCTTGTTCGCATCCACTTCGGTATATCCCTGCTTCAGGCTGCCCTCCACGAAGTGGCTGCGCTCACGGTCGAGCACTTCCCGCTTCTTCTTGGACACGGCACGCCGCAGCAGATCGGCTTCCCCGAGTGAGAAGCCCGCCATCAGCGAGGCGATTTTCATGATCTGCTCCTGGTACACAATGATACCGTAGGTATCGGCCAGGATCGGCTTCAAATCGTCATGCGGGTAGTCGACCTGGATGGTACCATGCTTCGCCTGAATGAAATTCGGGATAAACTCCATCGGACCCGGGCGGTACAGCGCCACGACCGAGATGACGTCCTCGAATACGCTTGGCTTCAGCTCTTTGAGCACCCGCCGCATGCCGGCGGACTCCAGCTGGAACACGCCGGTCGTATCTCCGCTCCCCAGCATCTCATAGGTCAGCGGGTCATTGTCCGGAACCTGCGCGAAGTCCGGCGCGCTGCCGGTCATTTCCCCGATCCAGCGCATGGACCGCTCGATGATCGACAGGGTGCGCAGACCGAGAAAGTCCATTTTGAGCAGGCCGATGCTTTCCAGCTGCTCCATCGGATATTGGGTCAGCGCGGTTCGCTCGCTGCCTTCCTGCAGCGGGACCGCATCGGTCAGCGGGTCGCGCGATATGACCACGCCCGCGGCGTGGGTCGACGCGTGCCGCGGCATGCCTTCGACCTTCATGGCCATATCGAGCATCTCGCGGGTTTTGGGGCTCTGCTCGTACAGCTTCTTCAGCTCGTCGCTGATTTCCATCGCCCGGCGGATGTTGATGCCGTGTGCATTCGGGATGAGCTTGGCCGCCTTGTCCACCTCGCCGTACGATACGTTCAAGGCGCGTCCCACGTCGCGTACCGCCGCGCGGGCGGCCATCGTCCCGAAGGTGATGATCTGCGCGACGTGTTCGCTTCCGTATTTATCGGCCACGTACTCGATTACTTCGTCGCGGCGTTCGTCGCTGAAGTCGATATCGATATCCGGCATGGTCACCCGCTCCGGGTTCAGGAAGCGTTCGAACAGCAGGTTGTACTTGATCGGATCAACGTTCGTGATACGGAGCACGTAAGCGACGAGACTGCCCGCGGATGAGCCCCGTCCGGGACCGGTCACGATTCCCTGCCGGTGCGCATACGCGATAAAATCCCAAACGATGAGGAAGTAATCGCTGAACCCCATGCTGCCGATGACGCCGAGCTCGTAGTCGAGGCGCTGGAGAAGCTCTCTTTTTCCTTCTTCGGTGTCCCACAGGCCGGTCGTGCTGTAGCGGCTCTCCAGTCCTTCCAGACACAGGGTCCGCAAGTATTCGGCAGCCGTCTGCCCCTGGGGAAGC
Organism: Paenibacillus sp. SSG-1; assembly: GCF_002224835.1. Taxonomy (NCBI): domain Bacteria; kingdom Bacillati; phylum Bacillota; class Bacilli; order Caryophanales; family Paenibacillaceae; genus Paenibacillus; species Paenibacillus sp. SSG-1. Next base: position 474,374 of record NZ_MBRK01000001.1, on the reverse strand, counting down.
GGGCGGTATTCCGGCAGAATAGACCGGCCGAATTCGAGCTCCAGGCTGCATTTGTCCGCAATGAGGAGCGTATTGTCCAGAGCTTCCCGGACATGCGGGAACAAGCGGGCCATTTCCTCTCCGCTCTTCAGATACAGCTGGTCCGTCTGAATCTGCAGCCGGTCCTCGTCCTCTACCGTTTTCCCCGTACCGATACAGATCAGCACGTCCTGCATGGAGGCATCTTCACGGACGAGATAGTGGACGTCGTTGGTCGCCACGAGCGGAACGTCCAGCTCCCGGGCAAGCTCGATCAGCTGCGGATTAACCCGCTTCTGTTCGGGCAGCCCATGGTCCTGCAGCTCCAGGTAAAAATCTTCGCCGAAAATGTCACGGTACCGCAGCGCCGCCCGACGCGCCTCCTCAGTCCGGCCGTGCAGCAGATGCTGAGGCACTTCCCCGCCGAGGCAGGCGCTCAGGCAGATGATGCCCTCATGATGTTTCGCGAGCGCATCCATGTCGATGCGCGGTTTATAGTGAAAACCTTCCAAATGCCCGATGGAGCACAGCTTCATCAGATTGCGGTAACCCGTCTCGTTCTTGGCCAGCAGGATCAGGTGATAGATCGGCTGATCCTTGCGGCTGCCGCGCTCTTTGCGGGAACCGGCCGTCAGGTAGGCCTCGCAGCCGATGATCGGCTTGATGCCTTCCGCCACACAGGCTTTATAAAATGGCACCGCGCCGTACATGACCCCATGGTCAGTCAGCGCCAGCGCCTTCATTCCGTTCTCCGCGGCTCGCCGGACAAGGTCCGAGATCCGTGCCGCTCCATCCAGAAGGCTGTATTCGCTATGCACGTGAAGATGCACAAATGAACTCATGTCTCGTCTCCTTTTCGCCGCAGTGATCACTGGTTTTTAACGTTTCATGCACTATTTATTATTTTATCATAATCCGCCTAGGACCGCCCATAGAATGGAATAAGGAAACCGCTGGACAAGGCGTTTCCGACCTCCTTGGGAAAGGACTGGGAATCATGAGCGTGTTTTTATCCAAAGCCATACTGGACTTCTTTATCGCTTTCGGCATCGTGCTGGGCGGTGCGATGGTCGGCGGGATCGGTGCCGTCATTTCGCTGCAATCACCGACACACACCATGCTCGAGGTGGCCGATCGGATTAAAATATGGGCGATGGCGGCGGCGATCGGCGGCACGATCGATCCGATGCGGGTCATCGAGAGCAATTTTATGGGGGGCAATCTTTCCCCCGCCATCAAACAGGTTCTGTTTCTCCTCTTCGCCTTCCTCGGCGCTCACATGGGCAGCGAGCTGGTCAAATGGGTTTGCGGCGGCAGGGAGTAGCCGATGCGAATTCCTCCGTTCAGCCGATACCGCCATTTCTCCCAGCTGACCGCCGTCTTCGTCTTGGGCGCCATTATCGGAAGCGTCGTGTATAATTCGGTGTTCCACTCCAGCTTTGACATGCTTTGGGCGTCCAATCAGGACCTGGAGCTTCGGATCCAGCAATACGAGGACGACATCAAAACGCTGAAAAAATACAACAATCAGCAGACCGTGATCAAGGAAATCAAAATCCGTGCGGAGCAGCAGGACCCGCCTCTCGATCCGGTCATCGTCAAGGAAGTGATCCGCAAGCTCGGCGAGGATCTGGAGGTGCTGCGGGGCCGGAACATTTTCGATATCGACGAGGACAGCAAAATCGCCCGGAACCTCCTCAATCGTAAAATTTACAGGGTGCGCGATAAGGAATATTCCATCGAAATCAAGACGATGCTGGTGGCGGAGGGCGTGCTCCAGATCTGGATCGACATCGAGCCTCAAAGTGTCGCTTCGGTCGGCAAATCGTGATACAATGAGGAATATTGAAGTTATTGACAGTAAAGGAGCTGCAGCATTCGATGATTTCCGTCATCCGCTATTGCCTATTTGCGCTGCTGGTGATTACCTGTTTATGTTCCGCTTACTACAGCTACCGCGCCCGGCGTTCCGCCGATGTCCGTGACCGGGGCTTGTACGGCTCGAATATGAATATCTGCCTTGGAATAATGCTGATCGTGCTTGCGCTGATCTGCATGTTTATTTTCCATGGATCGACCGCCGCGGTCGTTATCGAGGGGCTGTTCCTCGTCCTCGGGGCGTTCAATATTTTCGCGGGCATCCGCAATCGGGGCCATTTCAGCCGCATGAAATCCTCAGATACGAAAGCTTGAACCTGGTGCTGCAATTGCGCAGTGTAATCTGAATCTTCCAAGCGTGGACAAGACCCAAACTTTAACGTGCGGGAGATAAGCGGGGCCACACACAACAAATAACCGGCCGTATCTTTGATCAAAGATGCTGCCGGTTATATTTATGTCTGGCTATGACCATGGCCCATTCTGCCATGTCCGTTACCTGTTATCCATGCTCGATAGAATGAAGCGTCAGCACGGCCTTGGCCACCAGGCTGTCGTCATGCAGCATTTCGATTTCGATCTTGCACGTCCGCCGGCTCGCCTCCAGCAGCCGCGGCATGACGGTCACCGGATCCTCGATCTGCACCGGGCGGACGAAGTACGTTGACATGTTATCCAGGACAAAGTCGTTCCCCGTCATATCCTTCGCCGCCCGCAGCGCCGCCTGCGTCATCACCGTGGTCAGGATGCCTTCCGAAATCGTACCGAGATCCGTCGCCATCTGCGGCGTAATAAAGCCGTGGAAAAAGAGCCTTCCCTCCTCATCCCGCTCATCCGCAAATCCGTTCCAGATCAAATGGTCGAACGTCTCGCCGAGCTGCGGCTGCTTGCGGGCGTCGCGCATAGCCTGAAGCACTTCCTTCCGCGACACGGTCGCCACCAGCTTGCGGTTGCGGTCGACGATCGGCAGAAAGTCCACGCCTTCCCACATCATGAGCTGCGCTGCAGACGCGAGCGAGGTTTGCAGTCCGGCCGTGACCGGATTGCGGACCAGCAGCTTCTCGATGCTCTGCCCATCGGGCAGGTCCTTCATATCGCTCCGGTTCACGATACCGAGCACCCGGTTCCACTCATCGATGACCGGCAGCCGCAGCTGTCCGGTCTGATCCGCAAGCGCTTTGCAATCCGCCACGGTGCTCGACAGCTTGAGGGCGTGGATTTTGGCCCGGGTGTTGACGATGTCCTCCACGATCATAATTTTCTTCTTGATCAGGCGGTCGAAAATGGCCCGGTTGATCAGCGATGCCACCGTAAACGTGTCGTGGCGCGATGAAAAAATCGGCAGGTCGAGCGTGTCGGCCAGCTCCTTGACCTCCCGGCTCGTTCCGAATCCGCCGGTAATGAGCACGCCCGCTCCCTGCTCCAGCGCCAGCGAATGCGCGTCGGCCCGGTTGCCCACGATGAGCAGGCTGCCCGCGTCGATGTAACGGGCCATGGCATCCACCTCCATGGCGCCGATGACGTATTTATGCAGATGTTTATTCAGTCCATCGGCTCCGCCGATCATGTGGCCTTCCACGATCTCGACCACGTCGGCGAAGGTGAGCTGCTCGGAAATATTCCGCGGCTTCTTCTCGACCCGGACGGTGCCGATCCTTTCCTTGGTCACGACGATGCCCAGGTTTTCGGCGTCCTTCACCGCCCGGTAAGCGGTCCCTTCGCTAACGGACATTTCCTTCGCCAGCTTGCGGACCGAAATCTTGGTGCCAATTTTCAGCCCTTCGATATGCTGCAGCAGCTGCTCATGTTTCGTAATCGTTTCATCGCGGCCCTCCAACTGTTACACCCCCACGTTTCTATCTGTACCATACTGTACTATTATATCATGGTTGAGGCCGGAAAATAACAACGCAAAAAAAGCCGCCTCCACGCAATAACATTGCGCAAGACAGCTTTTTATCGCATTTATACATTTTCCTGGCGCTGCTGTGTTTCCTCCGGCCATTTCAGCTGCCACTGCTGCAGCTTGGCCTTGCGGATGCGCTCCAGCGCTCTTTGCTTCTCTTCGTCCACCCCAAGCAAATAATGCAGGTGTGAGCCGATTATCAGGAAGGCAAACACGGCCCAGGCCGCTCCGAACCCGGAAGCCCAGGTCCATCCGCCGCTGAAGTTGATCCGGGGCAGAGCGTACACCAGCATCGCCAGAGCGAGAAGTAGGTAAATGGAATGTTTCAGTTTGCTTCTTTTTTTCATCTCATCGCAGCTCCTTCATTTGGTAACTCTATATTTCTACTCTATGAAGGGGTCTGCGAAAATATGAGAAAAGTTTTGTCCAACCTACAGGCTTTGTCCCCCGTACAGATGCTGGAGGCTGTCCGAAATGATTTTATTCACGTCCTCAATGATCGTGCTGAGGCGGCGCTCCGCTTCAAACAACCGGCGGATGTTCAGGTTCAGGCTGAGCACGTCGAAGAGCTTCTCCATCTTCTCCATCTCCTCCTGGGATGGCATATCCCCGGACATCATCCGCTGCTGAATTTCCATCTGCCGCTGGCGGAAATCCTCGAGCATTTGTTTGCTCTCCGGATCCGCTTCAATCAAACTCATCGCCGAGCTGATTTCCTGGACCTCCGAGCTTTCCTTTAGGGCTTTGGCCAAATCGTGCGCTTTGTCATAAATGTTCATTGGTTGTCATTTCCTCCTTAAATTTGGGCAGTTACCAATCGGCGTGTTTTATGGAAGACGGACCGCTGGCTCCCGCGGAAGTGAATCCTGCGATAATCGCAAGCTTTCGCTTCGATCACAGCTTATGAATCCGACCGTCTCCGGAAAAATGAAGGGCTGAAATCCCGGTTTTTATAAAAGTGGGTCAATCACCAAGGGATATATGTCCTCATATGATGCATTACATGCAATATTGCAGATGCTCCTTATCTGCCCTGTAGACATCAAGTTGTTGTTGGAAGGAGATCCACGATGTCCAAAAAAAAGCTACCGGTCCAAACGTTCAGCCCGGGCATTGTGAAAGAAAACACCGTCATGCTCGGCGAGAGACTGATCAAACAGTGGAAGATTCCCACCGACCGGCCTCTGCAGCTGTCCTTTGGTTCCTTTAGACAAGAGATCACCGTTATTTCCGCAGCAAAATATTCCGGCCTGCGCATCAGCGAGCCACTGGCCCGCAAAATGGGCTTAGCGTCCCGTCCCGTGCTCCGAGTGGCATACAGCCCATCCAGCAAAACGCTCAGGCTGGGTCCGCTCATCAGTGTCCTGATCAGCCGGGATTATCCTGACACGCCGGAAAAGCCGTTCGGTTCCATTTCCATGTTCTGCAGGGAACTCGTCAACGCCTGCCGCAAGCAGGGTGCATACGTATACTTCTTCACTCCGAATCACATCACCGAGAGTGCAAGCAGCATACAGGGCTGGATCTATGACGGCGGATGGCGCCAGACAACGATGCCTATCGCAGATGTCATCAATAACCGCCTGACGACACGCAAAATGGAGAATAAACCTAGCGTACAGCATTTTATGAAAGAAGTAAAATCCCGCTACGGGAGCCACATATTCAACGAAAAGTTTTTGGACAAAAATGAAGTGTTCGACACGCTGAAGCAGGACTCCTCCTTATCCCGGCTGATGCCGGAATCGCACCTGCTGACCGGCTATTCCATCCTGAAGAAGATGTGCAGCCAGTATCCGGTCGTGTTTCTGAAACCGGTGCGGGGCAGCCTCGGCAAAGGGATCATCCGGATCTCCAGGCAGTCTGACGGCACCTACCAAACTTTGGCGACATCGGTGGGCGGGCCCAAAAAACAAAGTTATCCAAACCTTAACAAACTGTTTACCAACGTCTCCGGAAAGATGAAGAGCACCCGCTACCAGATTCAGCAGGGCTTGACGCTCATCGACCACAGCAAACGGCCCATCGATTTCCGTGCGCTCGTCCAAAAGAACGGTCTCGGCAAATGGAGCGTGACTTCGGTCGTAGCCCGGATCGCGGGCGGGAACCATTTTGTCTCGAACCTCGCCAGAGGCGGAACCCTCAGCACCGTAAAGGAAGCTGTGAACCGCTGCGCCCTCCCGCCGGCCGTGAAAAGCACTGCACACGCCAAGCTGCAGCGGGCTTCGCTGGACATCGCCAAAGGCCTGGATGCGCTGCTGCCCGCCCATTTCGGCGAACTCGGCATCGACCTGGCTATGGATACCTCCGGTAAAATATGGCTGCTCGAGGTTAATTCCAAGCCTTCCAAAAACGACAATACGCCGCTCCATGAACAGAAAATAAGGCCTTCCGTCAAACGCCTGCTGGAATACTGCGCCTTCTTGTCAGGGTTTTAGGAGGTGCCGCGATGAAAAGAACCACAATCGGAACCATTGGAATCTTAAGTTCCTCCACACCGGGCTCCCCTCCCTTTTCGGGAGAAGGATACGCCCGCCGATTGGCTGTGGCCGGCAGGAAATACGGTATTCAGGTCGTCGTTTTTTGCCCTGAGGGCGTGCCGGAGGGACAGAGAAGCATCCATGGATATATCTTCAGCGATGGGGCGTGGCACGCTGCCACGGTCCCCTTTCCGGATATCGTCTACGACCGCTGTTTTCCGCAGCGAGGCAGCGAATACCGGGCAGCGGCGAGGTTACTTGCGGACGCCCCTACTGGGAAGAGGTGGATCCTGTGGTCCCGCGGACTTCCCGGGAAAGGGCATGTGGACCAAGTACTTCGTAAGGAGCCCGGCCTGCTGCCGTTTCTTCCCCCGACTGCCGTCTATCGTGGGAGCAGCCAATTGCTGCGCACCTTGGAGAAATATGACGGCGAGCTGTTCATGAAGCCGATGAGCGGATCCCAGGGAAAAAATACGCTTCGCGTCACGCGCCATGCCGCAGACGGATCTCTGACGATCCGGGGAAGAAGCGCAAGCAACCTGCCGTTTGTGAAGCATTTCGACGATACGAGTTCAGGCCTAACATGGATCCGGCGGTTTACCGGGGACCGTTCGTACCTGATTCAGCCCTTCCTGCATTTGTACAACGCAGACGGCGCCCCTTTTGACGTAAGAGTGCTGATGCAAAAAAATGAAACGGGTTCGTGGATGCATACCGGCATGGCGCTGCGCCTGGGCAACCCGGACAGCATTACCTCAAACCTTCACGGCGGAGGAAAACCTCTGTCTGTCCTGCCTTTTCTGACCGAACAATTCGGGGCTGACCGGGCAGAACACATAAGGGATCGTCTTCATAATCTGTCGGAGAAGATTCCGCCGATTCTGGAAAGCCGTTATGGCCGGCTCGGAGAACTGGGTATCGATCTTGGCATTGATACGAAAGGGAGAATCTGGCTGCTTGAAGTCAATTCCAAACCGGGGCGCACCTCCTTCCGGCACATTGGGGAACCAGGCAGCGATGTTCTCGCTACGGAAAATCCGCTCCGTTATGCCCGCTATTTATTGCTTCGACAACTTAGGAGGGTAAATTGATGAGTTTGACATTTTGTAATGTTCATTTTTCGCAGCAGCCCGAGAAAGTCGTCTACATTTCGAATTCGCTGATGAAAAGCCTCAAGCTGTCCGGCAAAAAGAATATTCAGCTCCGTCTGGGAAAAGACATGGTTAACGCAACCATTAAGCCCATAAAAAAGACGGGTAAGCATCTGTTCCTCAGCTCCGGTGTCCGAAGCGGCATCCACGTTCCAAACGCCGGCGGGGTCATGCTGAGAAATCTCCAGGAGGACGAAGTCCAGCTCGGTCCTCTGATCGGCGTGCTCTCGGATGGACCCAGCACGTCGCCATCGCAGCCGTTCGCTTCCCGGACGAATTTTATCAAACAGCTTCTCCGCGAGGGGAAAAGGAAGTCGTATATTTTCGCCTTTACGCCCAAGGACATCAACTGGCAGCAGGAGACGGTCCGGGGCTATTTTCTGAACGACAACGGCACCTTTTACCGTAAAACCGTTCCGCTGCCCGATGTCGTCTACAACCGCCTCCCGAGCCGGAAAGCGGAAACCTCCTCTTCCATCAATCAGCTCAGAGAGCGGCTGACCCGCAAGAGAATCCCGTTTTTTAACTGGAGCTTCTTCAACAAATCCGACATCTACCGCCTGCTTGAAGACGACAACACGGTGAACCGGTACGTGCCCGAATCCCATATCAACCCTTCCCCGGAACGGATCAAGGATATGCTTGAAAGGCATCAGTTTCTGTACTATAAGCCTTCCGCAGGAAGCTTGGGAAAAGGCATCTATCGTTTGACTTACCTCCCGAAAAGGGGATATTTCGCCCGTTACCGCAAGGGAGGCGGCAACGTCCTGCTCCGTTTCAGCAACTTCAACAGCTTGATGCGGATGCTTAAATCCAGACATGGCCGGACCCTGGAAACGTATGTCATTCAGCAGGGAATCCGGCTGGTCGAAATCGACAACTGCCCGATTGACTTCCGCTTCCATATGCATAAGAACGGCAGCAACAAATGGGTTGTTGTCGGTGTCGGTGCCAAAAAGGCCGGCCGCGGCAGCGTAACGACCCACCTGAAGAATGGCGGCTCCCTCCTTACTCCTGAACAGGCATTGAGCCGGACCTTTGGCGACAGATCCGACGAGGTGCTGCAAAACGCCAAAAAAGTCGCGATTACTCTGGCCGAAGCGATTGAGTTCCATCACCAGCACCTCCTTGGAGAAATCGGTTTTGACCTGGGTATCGACCAAGACGAGAAGGTGTGGATGTTTGAAGCGAACGCCAAGCCGGGCCGTTCCATTTTCAGCCATCCTTCCCTTAAAGCGGAAGGCAAGGCATCCGTGGAGCATATTCTTGAACACTGCCTGTATTTGAGCAAGTTCCGCAGGAGGGATGTGGAGTGAACATCCGGAGTCATACCGACAACAAACCCGTAGTGGCCATCCTGACCATGTCGGATTCCCACGGTTATTTCCGGGGAAATCAACAGAATTTTGAAGATATTGTCAAGACAGGACAGAAAATGGGATTTCCTGTCTATGTAGTCACAGCTAAAGATCTGAAGCTGACGGAGGATCGGATCAAAGGATTTACGCTGAATGACGAGGAGACCTGGGAACAGCAGTATTTTCCGCTGCCCCAGGTCATCTATAACCGGATTCCGCAGCGTGAAGACGAACTCCGGCCCGCTGTGCGCCAGAAAATCAAGGAATGCATGAAACATCCATCCATTTCGCTGTTCAATCCGCACTTTTTCAACAAATGGCATCTGTTCGAGTGGCTCAGAAGCTCCAAAGCGACGGAGCATCTGGTACCGAAAACCAAACGCTTCACAAGCGTGAGCACGCTGCAGAAAATGCTTGAGCGTTATCCTTGTCTCTACCTCAAGCCCGAAAGCGGAAAAGCCGGAAAAGGCATTATGATGCTGAGATACCAGAGGGACAAACTGCTTCCCTACCGGCTCAAAGTTCAGCACCACCGATCCAGCACCACGTACAAAACGCGGAATCTGTACCGCCTCTGGGCACGGATCAAAAGCGAAACCGGCAGCGCACGCTATATTATTCAGCAGGGCATCGAGCTCGCATCCGTTAACAACCGGCACTTTGACCTAAGGGCGCTGCTGCAAAAAAACAACAAAGGCTTATGGGGAGTTACCGGTATCGGAGCCAGAATGGCGGGTTCTAAGAGCATTACGACCCATGTGCCGAGAGGCGGCACGATTGAGGATCCCAGCAAGCTCCTGTCCGATGTATTCGGATCCGAGATGTCGGCCGTGATTTTAAACCGCGTCCGAACGACGGCGATCATCATCGCCCGCCAGATTGAGAAGGCTTCCGGCTACGAACATGGAGAGATGTCGATGGACCTCGGGATTGACGAGTTAGGAAATATCTGGTTCTTTGAGGCAAACGCCAAGCCGATGAAATTCGATGAACCGCATATCCGGAAGCGGTCTCTCAAGCGAATTTTCCAATACAGCGAATATCTCTCCAATCAACCTAAAATGTAATTGCAAGGGAAGTGATTGACAGGTGCAGATCTTAACGATAACCCCGACCCGTGAAGATTGGCTGCGCCAGCACGCCAAAATTCTCAAATTTGTGTTTGAACACGGCGGAAATCAGGCGGCGCGCGCAGAGTTCATTCTTCTTGCCCGATTGACGGCGGAGCAGCTCGCTGCGCCGGGAACCTCGCTTATGGCCGCAACCGTCCGATGCGAAGACGGGGAACGTCTGGCCGGTGTCAGCTTTGTATCGGGCTACGGGACCGAGGGGTGTCTCGTCGTCGTCCATCCGCTGTACCGCGGAAGAGGGATCGGCACCTCCCTTCTGGCCTCGCAGCTGCGGCAGTTAGGCACCATGCGTTGCGAGGCTCTTCTGAGCCGGCTTCCTTTTGTTAAAATGTGCTTTCGCGCCGGACTTCACGCCGTCGCCGTCCACCAGGGGGCTGCCGGAGAGCCCGCCCTGGTCATGGAGGGGCCGTGTGGAGATCCGGATGGTGCATCCATTACTCTGACCCAAGAAGGTGATCCCCTGTGCCGCTACCCGTGTTAGGCATCTTGACGCTGTATCTGAACGAGCATAAGCATTTGGAGGAAAAACCGATCTATCAGAAAATGATCGTTGAAGGCGGCAAGCTGGGACTTGACGTATTTGTGTTTACCCCGATGGACGTCAGCGACAGCAAGAAAAAAATCTTTGCTATGGAATACGACGCAAAGCAAAAGAAGTGGACCCGGCGATGGAGAAACTTCCCGGATATGATTTATGACCGGTGCCGCATCCAGAAAAGCCCCCGCTTTGCCCAGCTTCTGCAGTTCCGGAGCCGGTACAGCAAGATGCTGTTTCTGAACAAACCGCTCCGCAACAAATGGACCATTCACGAGGTGCTGTCCAAAAAGGCGGAATTCCGGAAGTTTCTGCCGGAAACGCGCCTGTATCACGGACTGACAGACGTCCACCAAATGCTGAAGAATAGGTCTGTCGTATTTTTAAAACCGATCAACGGAACCGGCGGGCGGGGTATTTTACGGATTGAAAAATTGAAAGCTGCTTCCCAGTACTACATTCAAGGACGGAATCAGCAGCGGAAAATCATCTCTCCGCAAAAAATCCACGCTTCCCGGCTCGGCGCCATTCTGAGCGGCTGGAATATGAAGGACCGGTATTTGATCCAAGAAGGCATCGCCGTGGAGCTTCCCGACGGCCGGGTTCATGACTACCGCATGCTGGTGCAGAAAAACAAGGAGGGACATTGGCAGCTGACCGGCATTGCCGGCCGGGTGGGGGCGCCGCGGAGCGTCACCTCCAACCTGCACGGCGGCGGAAGAGCCGTGCCCGCTCATCAAATGCTGTCTTCTTGGATCACGAATGAGGAGCAGCGGCAGGAAGTAATCTCGACGGCAGGCAAGATGGGCGTGGACATCGCCGCCTATCTGGAGCATCAGTACGGACCATTGTGCGAGCTCGCGCTCGATCTCGCCATCAACCGGAAAGGGCGGATTTACCTGCTCGAAGTCAATCCCAAGCCCGCGAGGGAAGTCTTCTCCCAGATCGGCGAGCCCGAACTGTACCGCACGGCCATTACCAGACCGTTGGAGTACGCCCTGTGGGTTTACAAGCAGAAGACGGAAACCGCCGACACTAAAGAAAACAAACCGCAGCTCTAGCGCGGTTTGTTTTTCTTTATATGCAGCTATGATTATTCCTTCTTAGGCGGCTCATAACCGATTTACACCGATGAGGCATACAGCCCCAGAAGTTCGTCGAACGAGCTGATGAGGACGTCGGACCCTGCCAGTTCATCCGGGTTTCCAAACCCGGCATATTGGCATCCGATGACGGCGAGGCCGTTCTTCCGGCCGGCTTCCACATCCGAAGATCGGTCACCCACCATCCAGGCGCTGCTTACACCTTCGCGCTGAAGCAGTAATTCCACCAGATGCACCTTTGATTTGGTTCCGTGCTCCCCGGCACTGTACAGGCCGTCAAAAAGGTCCAGCATGCCGTGGGCCTCCGCGATCCCTTTTACGTAATGCTCCAGCCCGTTGCTTGCTACATACAGGCGCACGCCCTGCTCCTTCAATCGTGCCAGCGTTTCCTTCACGCCGGGATAGAGCTCGGTGTTCCCTGCCTTGAGCCCCTCCAATTCCAGCTGGAGAAGGAGCTCGTTAGCACGTGCATGGGCACGTTCGCTTCCGTCCGGCATGACTACTTTCCAAATGTCTTCCAGCAGCATCCCGAGACTGCCCATCATCCGTTCCGCCGGAGGCGTCGGTGCAGTATAAAGCCCCTCCTCCCGCAGCTTGTCGAACAACCGCTGATGGGCCGGCAGCAGCAGCGATTCGGTTTTGAACAGCGTGCCGTCCATGTCGAACAATATCGCCTGCGGCTTGTTCAATGTCTTCTCTTTGTCCATCGGTTATCTTCCCTTTCATTGCCTGCTTTAATGCGTAATACTCAGTATCACCCAATTACATGCCTATGATAAGGGAAGTGCCAAGCCTTGTAAACTTCGGTCGTTCATAAAAAAGGTTAGCCTTTAGAAGAACCGTTTTTTACCCCGGTCATCTTTAATGATCTCCACGGCCTCCCGGAACCGGGTCGAATGGACGATTTCCCGCTCCCGAAGGAACTTCAGTCCGTCCTGCAGGTCCACGTCATCCGTCATGTCAATCAGCCACTGGTATGTAGCCCTGGCCTTTTCTTCGGCGGCGATGTCCTCATATAAATCGGCGAGCGGATCGCCTTTGGCCTGAATGTACGCCGCCGTCCATGGGACCCCGGCTGCATTTTGGTAGTACAATGCTTTGTCATGATTGACATAGTGGTCTGCGAGTCCTGCCGCCTTCAGCTGATCCGGCGTCGCATCTTTTGTCAATTTATAAACCATAGTGGCAATCATTTCCAAATGGGCAAATTCCTCCGTGCCGATGTCGTTGAGAATGCCGATGACCTTATCCGGGATGGTGTACCGTTGATTCAAATATCTCAAGGCAGCGGCCAATTCCCCGTCGGCACCGCCGTACTGCTCCAGCAGCAACCGGGCCATATATGGATCACACTTGCCGACCCTGACCGGATACTGCAGCTTTTTTTCATATATCCACATGCGGGACATTCGCCTCCTTTAGATTCTTTGCCGGTTACACCTGCCATGGCCACGGGGCCTGCGGCCATTCAAACGGGAACTTCGAATAGGCATGGCCGAAATGCATCAACGGTCCATAGGATTCCTGAAACTCCCGGACGATCGGGATCCGCTCCTGGGCGAGCCGGTTGTACTGCTCGATGCTTTTTAAATCGTCCGGATGCGTATCCAGGAACAGATTCAGCTCGACCAAGGCGAAATCGATCATCTGCAGCTTTTCAAGCAGCTCGTAATAGCGCTGATCCACCGCCGGTTTAGACTGATTCTCCATCACTCCCCACCTCCTCCACTCTTTTGCCTTTAGATTCATAAGGGCTGTAAAGGTTCGGCCAAAGCGTTCCCAGCTTCAGCGCCTCGGCGAGGCTGAATTGCGGCCAGTCCAGAGGCTGGAACACGATATACTGGTTGGGCGGGACGACGTACGTCCTGTAAGGCAGCGGCGGGCACGGATCAAACGGGCCAATGAAAGGCTTATACACTCGTACCTGTGAGTTCACCACTTGCTCCTCCTTTTTGTTGTCCATACTAAAGTCGCTGATTTCCCTCGAGAAGGCGAAAAATCAGACACTCTTCGTAATTAAACATATGACCCATCCGCGGAATCTGAACAAAAAAGTTCATGGGACAACAAAAAGACCCCTGATTTGCGGTCGATTTACCGCCAAGGGGTCAGTGTAAAGGACTCTAGCAGCTTCTGTCGAAGCGCTGGATGAAGCGCGAGCCTTCAATGAGATGATGAACTTTTAAAATCTGATCTTGATCTGGAACAGTCCCGCTTTCCGGACCGCCGAATAAATAATGACCACCAGCGGGCCGATAAATACGCCGATCACGCCGACGAGCTTGAAGCCGATATACATGCTCACCAGAGCCGACAGGGCACCGATGCCGACAGAATCGCCGATGATCTTAGGCTCGACCACCCGACGGGCAATCGTAATGACCCCAAACAGCAGCATCAGCCCAAAGCCGGTATAAGAGTCGCCCACGATAAACAGGTATACCGCCCAGGGAATCAGCACCGAGCCGACCCCCAGAATCGGCAAAATATCGACGACCATGATCAGCAGGGCGATCGCCAGCGGGTAATGAATGTCGAGGATGAGCAGCCCCGTGAGCGTCAATACATAGGTAAAAGCGCTCAGGATCATCTGGGCCTGAATAAAGCCGAAGATGGACCGTTTCAGGCTGTGCAGCACCTCGTTGATCTGGTCTTGGGTCTCCTCCTCGAACAGGGATAGAATCCCTGCCTTGATCGTCTCCAGTCCAAAGCTGAACAGATAGACAGCGACAAAGAAAACCACCAAAAACACGAACGTGCCGGGTATGCCCTTGGCAAAAGATAAAAAGGTTGACGACAACGAGTTGATGAGCGACTCGGCGTATGACGTCAGATTGGTCAGCATTTCCCTCAGGCTCTCGGCCAGCTCCGGCTGAAACCGGTCAAACAGCCCTCTCGCCTGGATCAGCGTCGTCTGCACGAAATCGTCGGCCGACGCAAAATATGCCGGCGCATTCTTCCAGTATTCCAGCAGCTGGGCGAAAACCTGAAAACCCAGCATGTACACCAAAAGAAGAATCATGAGCATAAACAACGTACATGTAAGCGAAGCGGCAGCGACACGGTTCCATTTCAGCCTCCCGATCAGCATCCGGTTGATCGGCTCCAGCGAAACGGCCACGAGCGCGGCCAGTACAAATGGGGCGCCTGCCGTAAACAGCAAATACAGCAGGAGCAGTCCCACACCGACGAACACCAGCTGTTTGCCAGTCATGCTTCACTCCTTAATCCCCGTTATCCGTCCCTTCCTGTTCCTCCTCGTCGATGACTTCCGTATCGGCAACGCGGTGAATGTTAACCCGGGTAATCCGGAGCTTGGTCGATTCCTCGACCTCAAACACGAAATTGCTCACCTGGACCTTTTTGCCTTTTACCGGATTGCCTTCCAGCTCCTTGAACAGCCAGCCGCCGATCGAATCAACCTCGTCATCCTCAATGATGACGCCGGTCAGATCGTTGACATCCTCGATCAGCATCCGCCCGTCAACCGAGATGACATCCTCCTGGATTTCAACATCGGGACGCTCGTCCTCAAATTCGTCATAGAGCTCCCCGACGATTTCTTCGAGGATCTCTTCGGCCGTCAGCATGCCGGCCGTGCCGCCGTATTCGTCGACCACCAGCGTCAGCTGGGCATGCTTCTTCTGCATGAGGCGCAGCACGTGGCTGATTTCCATCGACTCCGGCACGTTCAGAATCGGACGGACCAGTGAGGTCAGCTCCTTCTGATGTTCGGCGTCGGCCAGGAGAAAATCGGTAATATGCACAAATCCGATAATCTGGTCCTTGTCCTCCACGGCGACAGGATAACGGGAATGCTTCGTATCACTGATGATCTGCAGGTTCTCTTCCAGCGTATTCGTCGTGTACAGGCAGTCCATATCCGTCCGTGGGAGCATAATTTCGCGCGCCAGCAGGTCGGAGAACTCGAAGATGTTGTCCATCAGCTTCATCTCGTCCTTATCGATGACCCCGCTTTTGGCGCTCTGATTCATTAATATGCGGATCTCCTCTTCAGAATGCGCAGCTTCTGCTTCGCTGGCCGGATGAACGCCGAACAAGCGCAGCAATCCGTTGGCGGAAGCGTTGAGCAGCCAAATGAAAGGAAAAAATATTTTATAAAAGGCCATCAGCGGTGCGGACAGCAGCAGTGCGGCCCCTTCCGTCTTCTGAATGGCAAGCGACTTGGGGGCCAGTTCCCCAAGCACGATATGTAAGAAAGTAATGACACAGAACCCGAGCACCACGGATACGGTGGCGATGAGCGTTCTGTCGGTAACGCCCATTTTATACATCAAAGGCTCTACCAGTAGTTCCGAAATGGCCGGCTCCCCGATCCAGCCGAGACCGAGGGATGCCAGCGTAATGCCGAATTGGGTAGCGGACAAATAAGCGTCCAGTTTGTTGTTCACCCGGAGCGCATAGCCGGCCAGCCGGTTCCCTTCGCTGACCAGCTGCGTCAGCCGGGACTGCCTCATTTTTACAAGCGAAAATTCGGCGGCCACAAACACGCCGTTAAAAAATACCAGCAGCAGAACAAAAAAGAGGTTTAAAAGCAGTTTGCCTATTTCTAACTCCCCGTCCAATGACAACGCCCCATTTCTATAATAAGTTCGCTTTTTTCAGGGTAAAATCGGTATCTTTATAATACATGTCCTTCACGAGCAGATTCGGTCCGCAGCAGCCCACAGCGTCGCAATGGCAGTTCACGGTCTTGTTCAGCGGATGCCCGGTCTGCCACGCATTAAAGATGTCGTCGAGGCGGCCGGTTTGAATATTGCCGAACGCCGGAATATCGGAAAAGTCGGTGACGTAGACGTCGCCCGAGAACAAATTGACGTTGACGCGGTTGCGGCCGTCAGGATCGTTGCGCACGGTAACGTTCGGCTCATCCGCAAGCCTGCGGATCAGCTTCAGATCCTCGTGAATATCGCTGCAGGCGAAGAACGGGAGTGTTCCGAACAGCATCCACATCTGCGGATCGCGAACATCCAGCAAGCTGTGGATCGCCTTGCGCGTCTCATCCAAAGAAAGCATCGGAAGCTCCGTGGCAAAATTGGAGGCATACATCGGATGCACTTCATGGCGGCGGCAGCCCATTTCCCCTATTAGTTTGTGAATTCCTGCAAGCTTTGTATGCGTCCGGTAATTAATCATGGACTCCGCCGAAATGAACATGCCCGCTTCGCTCAGCTTCAGGGCGTTCTCCATCATTTTGTCATACATGCGGTAGGCGGTTTCCTTCGGAACCGGATGGTTGCTGTTGGCGAAGCCCACCTCATGGAAATCGTCTCCGTTCAAATAGTTGAACGAAATATGCATCACGTCAAGGTACGGCAGCATCGCCTCATATCTGCTGATATCCAGCGTCAAATTGGAGTTGATCTGCGTGCGGACTCCCCGGTCCTGAGCATATTTGAGCAGAGGGACGATCACCTCTTTCACCGTCTTCTCCCGGAAGGAGGGCTCGCCTCCGGTCAGGCTGATCGTCTGCAGATGCTCGACCTCGTCCAGACGCCGCAGCATCAAATCCAGCGGAAGAAATTCTGCCTCTTTCATGACGAGCATATCGCCGACCGCACAGTGCTCGCAGCGCATATTGCACAAATGCGTCACCGTCATTTCGACACTGGTCAGCACATGCCGGCCATATGTACGAAGGGATTCAATCGGATCCCATGGGTCATTGCTCGGAGATAAGGGGGCAAGGGCTCCCCGGGTATTTACAGTATTCATTATTTACTCACCTTATTTCTTTATTTAACCCAAAACACGGTTTTTGTGTAACCTTTATTTTCCAGACCCAGCGCAGTCCGGTTGTCTCAGGATGAATATGTCATTCCTTCTATCATACCATGAAGCGCGAAAAATCTCTCTGTCTGAATAGGTATGCCGGGACAAGAAGAAAAAAGACCCCTAAACCGGCGGCTCCTGCGGGCAGCAGGGAAATCGAATTTCCACCGCATCCATTACTGCCCGATACCGCTCGCTTTATGGGTCTTCCGGTCATGAAAAATCCTAATTCCTGCTCTCGCTAATCCCCGAGAACGCCGTCAATAATAACGGAGAGCGACTGGGACAGGTCCACCTCGTAAGGTGCCAGCAGCGGCACCCCTTCCGGATCCTGCAATATGCGGACCACGGGACGATGGGGCATATGGGAGTGAATTTTCGACACCACTCCCGTCTCCCCGGTACTCAGCTTGACCGACAAGCCGGGCGGATAGATCGCCACTTTATCCCGGAACAGCTCCAGCTTCTTTTGGTCGTACAAGGTACCTGCCCCGCCATACAGCACTTCAGCGGCCTGATGCGGAAGCATCGCAGGCCGGTACACCCTGTGCGAGGTCATCGCATCGTAGGAGTCGGCGAGCGCCACCCACTGGGCATATTCGTGAATATCATCACCCTTGATGCCGCGCGGATAACCTGACCCGTTCATCCGTTCATGATGCTGAAAGGCGCAGTGCGCGGCCAGGAGCGGAATATTCGGCTCGTCCTTCAGGATTTTAAAGCCGATTTGGGCATGCGCCTGCATGAGACGGAATTCCTCATCATCCAGCTTTTGCGGCTTGAACAGCACTTTTTGGGGAATTTGGGTTTTTCCGATGTCATGCAGCAGCGAACCCAGCCCCAGCACCATCAGCTGGTCCTGCGTATAACCGCTCGCAATCCCCAGCACAAGTGAATATACGCACACATTTAAGGAATGCTTATATAAGTAATGATCTGCGGTGTTCATGTCCATCAGCATGATCATGCAGTCCTCCTGGGAACTGACATCTTCAAGGATGGACTCCATCACCTTGGAAAACTGCTTTCCGAGATGGTGATACCCTCCAGTAATCGGGGAGGCTTCGGATAACCGCTGAAAATTGACGCGAATATTCTGAAGAGCCTGACGCCTCGTTTCCTCCCGGAGCATTTCGGGAATATCGATGCCTTCCGTCAGATGATCTTCCACATAAATATAACCGATGTCCAGCTTTTGCAGGCGGCTGATCAGCAAGGAGGTGAGCTCCACGCCTTCCGCGAGAAGCACAACACCCTCGTCGCTGTATATCTTTTTGCCGATTTTCATTCCCTGCTGCAGCATCGGAACGGGTACCAAACGCAACACGATCCACTCCTGCCTAAAATCACGGCCGCCAGGTTATTGCTTCCCAGGTCCGTTTACCTAGTTTCCCCATGCCATCCTATGTAGCCCATTCACGCTATGCGGAATTAGTCCATCACATTACGGTTCTTGAATCAGCGCATAACGAACAGCCAGAACACGGCGGCAAGCACAAACCGGTAAATAGCGAAATGGGTCAGACGAATTTTTTGAATCAATTTCATAAAAGCAAGCACAACGACATAGGCCACCACAAAAGCTACGATAAATCCGATGACGAACATGCCGATCGTATCCTTGGTCATATACTTGTACGAATCCAGCATTTCATAGCCGGAAGCGGCGCACATGATCGGAATGGCGATCAGAAACGAGAAATCGGCCGACGCCTTGTAGCTAGCCCCGCTCAGCATCCCTCCGGAAATCGTGGATCCCGAACGCGAAAATCCCGGCCATACAACAGATAAAATTTGATAAAGCCCGATCAACAGCACCTGCTTGTACGACAGGTCATCCATCGTTTCGGCGGTGATTCTGGCTTTGGACTTGTTAAACCACTCGGCAAAAATCATGAAGATCCCGCCCACGATCAGCGCCCAGATAACCGTATTTGCGCTGAACAGGCTCTTGATAAAGTCCCTGGCAAAAAAGGCCACGATGAGTGCAGGGGCGATCCCGATGATAACATGCAGCAGATTCAGCTTTTTGCCGGACCGCAGGCTTCCGGATTCGGGCATGGTCCGCTTGATGCCCAGCAGATCCAGAATCCGTCTCCAATAGACGAGGGCGATCGCCAGAATGGCCCCCAGCTGAATGACGATTTCAAAGGTTTTCATAATGGGGTCCTGCTCATCATAGCCCAAGAGCTTGGACGTCAATATCATGTGCCCCGTTGAAGAGACCGGAATAAATTCCGTAACCCCCTCCACAATCCCCAAGATAATTGCAGTAATGGTATCCATTTCTTCCTCCTCTGGTCCTTCTTAAACAACCTCGATCCAACGGTGCTTGCCGCAGGTATCCAGACTTCCGGGACGCTGGAGCTCAAGTCTCAGCAGGTCCCGCAAAAACTCGGGAAGCAAGTATTTCGGATCTTCCCCCCGAGAAATCTGCTCGTATCCCGTCCCGAATGTAAACATGTCCAACGTTCCAACAGTGTACATCCGGTCGTCCCGCAGCGGCTCCCCCTGAAGCGAAATTTGAACAATCCTATCATAAGGGATGCGGCTTGGATCGTACAAGACTTCAATTCCGTCCACCGCGATATTGCCGAGAACATTGCCGCGGAACCCGAATCCCCGGATTTCCTTGCTCCAATATTCCGGCAGGAGGCTCTCCTCCAGGCTTCGCCGGATATGCTCCCCTTTGAGGCTGACCACGCAGGGATTAATCGGAGATGGGCAGAGCTCGTGAAGGAGTCCCGCCGTAATTTCCCCTTCCGGCAGATCGCCCAGCAGCTGCCCCGTGTTGACAAGCGACAGCTCCGCGCCGGTAAACTGGCGGACCGACTGCGCCAGCAAATTGCCGAACGGCGACTCTCCCGTATGCGTCAGGGACAGCGGCCGGTCCGTAACCGCCACAGGCTCTTTCAGGGCTTCTTCGGCCCGCTCGCGATGAATTCCAAGGGCGCGGGACACCGTTTCATCTAAAAGGTTGGTATCAATTGGCTGGCATCCTCCCTCGATGACACGGAAACGGCCGTCATCCTGTTGAGTCATGACGACCTTACCAACGTATTGACCGTACTTTCCCGCTGCGCACAGCACCGTATCACCGATCCGCAGCGGCTCTTCCAGCAGATGGTGGGTATGCCCGCCGAGAATCAGGTCGATACCCGGAATCCGTTCTGCCATCAGCCGGTCGGTAGACAGCCCGAGGTGGGATAAAACGATCACGATATCGGCCTCCGGACGCAGCGCCTCCACCTGCTCCTGCAACGCTTGCAGCGGCTCCAGGGCATCCCAGCCGAGCAGTTTGTAGAAGTCGGCGAACGGAGCCGTAGCTCCCGTCAGCCCGATCCGGATCCCGTCCTTGTCCAGAATGACGCGTTTCTTCATCCATGCGGGCGGCGCCGAGCTGAGCTGCTCATGGATGTTGCAGCAAATAACCGGGGACTGCAGGCCCGCATAAAGGCGTTCCAGCACGTCCGGGGTAAATGTCAGCCCCTCATTGTTCCCGATCGTCACCGCCTCGTATCCCGTTAAATTCAATATGTCGATGTTCGTCTGGCCCATCGTCCCCTCGGTTTCGACGGCCGTCCGGTCCATATGATCTCCTATATCCACCAGTAAAAGAGGACTCTCCGCCGCCTGAGCGCGTTCGGCGGCAGCCAGGGCTGCAATGGAACTAACCGTTTCAAAGTGGCTGTGTATATCATTCGTATGCAGGATTGTAATCGATTTTGCCTGGTTCTGCAGCATCATTGGGTAACCTCCCCTTTCACTGTTCTCGCCTTGTTAGGCCCAAATGCTCCTAGGGATAAGCATAACATTTTCAAGGTGGATATGGTATATTGAAGACATGAACTACCACGCCCGAGGAGAGAAAGAAATGCAGCTTGATATTCGATTGTTTGCCGGTCTTGCAGAACGGCTCCAAACCTCTGTTTTAACTTTGTCCGTCGAAGGGGAATCCATCACAGCCGACGGCTTGAAACAAAAGCTGACCGAATTATACCCGGAGGCTGCCGCGCAGATCTCCGTTTCTTTTGTTGCCGTTAATCAGAATTATGCGCCGGGTGACGCGCTTATTACGGAAGGTGACGAAGTCGCCCTGATTCCGCCCGTATCGGGCGGAGACGGAAGTAGCTCAGTACAGGAAGCATCAGCAGACGGCCTATACTGTATTACCGATCAGCCACTGTCCGTTGATGAGGTGACGTCCAAGGTGCTGGACGACAACCATGGCGCCACGCTGTCTTTTGTCGGGACAACCCGGGAAATGACGGGTGAGCAGCGCACCGTTCACTTGGAATACGATGCGTATATCCCGATGGCACTGGCGCAGCTTGAATTGATCGGCCGTGAAATCGCCGAACGTTGGCCGGGCACGCGCTGTGCGATTTCGCACCGGATCGGTACAGTCGATGTGAAAGAGATCAGCGTCATCATCGCGGTATCGACCGGGCACCGGGAGGCTTGTTATGAAGCGAGCCGGTATGCGATTGAGAAGCTCAAACAGTCCGTGCCCATTTGGAAGAAGGAAATTTGGGAGGATGGGTCGGAATGGAAGGGACATCAAAAGGGGCCGTGGGACCCGACGCTCCCCCCTTCCGTCTAAGAAGAGTTCGTTGATAATCCATATTTTTCTTGCTAATATAGATTTCAAAACAATAGGTTCCAATCTGAACAATGAGGTGACGATCAGTTTTGAGAGTTCATGTCACGGAATTACGGCCCGGTGATCGGCTTCAAGCCGATACGTTTAACGATATCGGGCTTCATGTGCTCCACAAAGGGAAGGAACTGAAGCTTGAAGAGATCAGCAAGCTGATTCAGCATGGCATCGCTTATGTGGAGGTTGACCCCTCCCGGCCGGATGAGCCGACCGCTTCATCACCGTTCCTTTCCGGTCAACCTGCTTCCAAGGTGGAAGAACAGGTTGGACAAGCGGTGGACGGGTTTGAGTCGCTGTATCTGGAAGCCCTTTCGACAGGCCGGATCAACACGACCGTCGTCAATGACATTATGGAGCCGCTGGTGGACCGGCTCAGCACCCATACCGACGTGGTCTCCCTCCTCTTGTCCATCAATCCGGAAGACGAATATACATACCAACATTCCGTTCAGGTCGGCATTCTTTCCTACTACATATCTACCTGGCTCGGGTATGCTCCCGAGGAGGCCTACGCAGCCGGAAAAGCGGGTTTTTTGCATGACATCGGCAAATGCCTCGTCCCCGCCGAGCTGCTGTACAAACCCGGCAAGCTTACGTCGGAAGAATTTGAAGAAATGAAGCGTCATACCGTCTACGGTTACGATATCATCCGAAGCTCCACCAACGATGAAATTCCCGCGCTGGTCGCGCTGCAGCATCATGAACGTGACGACGGGAGCGGCTATCCCCACCAATGCGGCGAGCTTGAAGTCCATCCTTTTTCGCGGATTACCGCGGTGGCCGACGTGTTTAGTGCGATGACAACGAACCGTGTGTATCAGACGAAGCAGGAACTGCTGACCGTGCTCCGCGAGCTGTACAGCCTCAGCTTCGGTAAGCTGAGCCCCCGGGCAACCCAGGCGTTTATCAGCCATATGCTCCCGAACTTTATCGGCAAACGGGTCACCTTGACTTCCGGGGAAACCGGCACCATTATCATGACCAATCCGGCGGATTTCTTCCGTCCGCTTGTGAAGACCAAGGACCGGTTCATCGATCTGTCCTCTGACCGGAATATTGCCATCGATCAAATTTATATGTAACCCGTTCAATGCAAAAGAAGCCCTCGGTTGAGGGCTTCTTTTTAATGATGGCCAGAAAAAACCGTCTATCGACGTACTTTCTTAGAAGACAGGCCGCTTTTATCCGAAGCTTTTCTTGCGATATAAAGGATGCCGAGTCTCCGAAGTTTATACTCTCTTATTCTAATAAAAAAGCGTGCCCCGCGAAGCCGCCGTAACGGCTGCGCAGAACACGCTTTGTCTGCTTACTATTAACCGATGGAGCCTTCCATCTCGAACTTGATCAGGCGGTTCATTTCGACCGCGTATTCCATTGGGAGCTCCTTCGTGAACGGCTCGATGAAGCCCATAACGATCATTTGCGTCGCCTCGGCTTCGGTGAGACCACGGCTCATCAAGTAGAAGAGCTGATCTTCCGATACCTTGGATACCGTCGCTTCGTGCTCCAGAACGATGTTGTCGTTCTTGATCTCGTTGTACGGAATCGTGTCCGAAGTGGACTCGTTATCCAGGATCAGCGTATCGCACTTGATGTTGGCTTTCGCGCCTTCCGCGTTGCGGCCGAAGGAAGCGAGACCGCGGTAGGTGACCTTGCCGCCGTGCTTACTGATCGACTTCGATACGATCGTGGACGTCGTATCCGGAGCCAAGTGAATCATCTTGGCGCCTGCATCCTGATGCTGGCCTTTGCCTGCAACCGCAATGGACAGCACCATGCCTTTCGCGCCGCGTCCTTTCAGCAGCACTGCCGGATATTTCATCGTCAGCTTGGAGCCGATGTTGCCGTCTACCCATTCCATCGTGGCGTTCTCTTCAGCTACCGCCCGTTTGGTAACAAGGTTGTAGATGTTCGGCGCCCAGTTTTGGATCGTCGTATAACGCACGCGTGCGTTTTTCTTACAGATGATCTCAACGACCGCACTGTGCAGCGAGTTCGTGCTGTAGATTGGAGCGGTACAGCCTTCGACATAATGCACGAAGCTGTCTTCGTCCGCAATGATCAGCGTACGTTCGAATTGGCCCATGTTCTCGGAATTAATCCGGAAGTAAGCCTGCAGCGGGATTTCACATTTAACGCCTTTTGGAACGTAAATGAAGCTTCCTCCGGACCATACCGCACTGTTCAGCGCAGCAAATTTGTTATCGGTAGGAGGAACGACAGTCGCAAAGTGCTCTCTGAAAATTTCAGGATGCTCTTTCAGCGCCGTGTCGGTATCCATGAAGATAACCCCTTGGTCTTCCAGGTCTTTCTGCATGTTGTGATACACAACTTCGGATTCATACTGGGCGGATACACCGGCCAGGAATTTCTGCTCGGCTTCCGGAATACCCAGCTTGTCAAAGGTTTCTTTGATCTCAGCCGGTACTTCTTCCCACGTCTTTCCTTGCTTCTCGGAAGGTCTTACGTAGTACTGGATATCGTTGAAGTCCAGTTCATCCAGGTCGCCGCCCCAGCGGGGCATCGGCATTTTTTCAAACTGCTCCAATGATTTCAGACGGAATTCAAGCATCCATTCCGGCTCGTTTTTGATTTTGGAAATTTCGGTAACAATCTCACGGGTAAGTCCTTTACCGGTTTGGAATACCGCTTTATGTTCGTCGCGGAATCCATATTTATACTCTTCTATTTCAGGCGCTTTTTTGGCCATGAGTATTCAGCCTCCCTATCGTTAGTGGTTAATGCGTTCCTCGTCAATACCTTTCCGCAGTGCATTCCAAGCGAGCGTTGCGCATTTAATGCGGGCCGGGAACTTGTTAACTCCGGACAGGGCTTCGATATCTTCGTAATCGTCAAAATGAACGTCCTCACCCTGCATCAGCGACGAAAAGCGTGAAGCCATTTCCTTCGCTTCCTCAAGCGTCTTGCCTTTGACCGCTTCGGTCATCATCGAGGCGGAGGACATGCTGATGGAGCAGCCCTCGCCTGTGTATCTGGCATCTTTGACAATGCCGTTATCGACAATAAGCTGAAGCGAAATTTTGTCGCCGCAGGTCGGGTTGTTCAGATCCACCGTCACGGCTTCATTTTCAAATTTGCCCCGATTGCGGGGGTTTTTATAATGATCCATTATGACACGCCGGTACAAGTCGTCAAGTTCCATCATCCAAAATACTCCTTTGTCTGGATTAAGGCGCTGATCAGACGATCTACATCTTGTTCGGTATTGTATAGATAAAAGCTTGCACGGGCGGTGGCACTGGCCTCAAGCCAACGCATGAGCGGCTGGCAGCAGTGATGGCCTGCGCGGATCGCAACCCCGCTGGCATCCAGAACCGTAGCCACATCATGCGGATGCACATCTCCCAAATTGAAGGTGACCAAGCCCACATTACGTACACGCGGACCATAAAGCTTCAGGCCTTCAATTTCCGATAACCGCTCGATCGCATACTTCGCGAGCTTCTGCTCATGCTCCTCGATTTGATCCATGCCGATTTCCTCGAGAAAATCGATGGCTGCAGCAAGCCCAACCGCTCCGGCGATAATCGGGGTGCCCCCTTCAAACTTCCAGGGCAGCTCCTTCCAGGAAGAATCGTATAGTCCGACATCGTCAATCATTTCACCGCCGAATTCCACCGGTTCCATGGATTCGAGCAGCGCCTTTTTGCCGTACAGTACACCGATGCCGGTAGGACCGCACATCTTATGGCCGGAGAAGGCGTAGAAGTCGCAATCCAGATCCTGAACATCGATCTTCATGTGAGGCGTGCTTTGGGCGCCGTCCACGACCATATACGCGCCATGGCGGTGCGCCAGCTCGGCAACTTCCTTCACCGGGTTAACCACGCCCATGACGTTGGACACATAGCCCATCGCGATGATCTTGGTTTTCTCGGTGACGACTTTCTCGACTTCGGCCAAGGTGACTGAACCGTCTTCTTGTAGTTTAACATATTTCAACGTGGCGCCGGTGGCTTTTGCCACCTGCTGCCAAGGAATTAGATTACTGTGGTGTTCCAGCGGGGTCAGGACGATTTCATCGCCTTCCTGGCAAATCGAGCGCCCGAACGAGGAAGCCACCAGATTCAGGGCTGTTGTCGTTCCCCGCGTAAAAATAATTTCCTTCGTGCTCTTGGCGTTAATGAACTTAGCTACCTTCTCGCGCGCGCCTTCATAAGCATCCGTTGCACGGCTTCCAAGCGTATGCACCCCGCGGTGCACGTTGGCGTTGTCATGCTCGTAATAGCGTTTGACAGCCTCGATCACAGCGAGCGGTTTCTGGGAAGTCGCCGCATTATCAAGATATACCAGCGGGTGGCCGTTTATTTCCTGATTCAGGATGGGAAACTGCTCGAGAATGTCGCGGTTCATTGTCCCAACTTCCCTTCGATGACCGATTGAAGCTGCGTGCGCAGGCCTTCAAGCGGAATCTGAGATACGACCGGTGCCAGGAATCCATAGATGATCAGGGATTCGGCAACTTCGCGGGAAATCCCGCGGGACATCAGGTAGTAAATTTGTTCAGGGTTGACCTGGCCGACGGATGCAGCATGACCTGCCTTAACGTCGTCCTCGTCGATCAGCAGGATCGGGTTGGCGTCACCGCGTGCTTTCGGACTCAGCATCAGCACTTTCTCCGTTTGCTGTCCGTCGGATTTGGTCGCGCCCTTCTCGATCTTGGTGATGCCGTTGATGATGGCCTGTGCTTCTTCACGCATAACCGCACGGGTAATCATTTGGCTCTCGGAGCTCTTGCCGAAGTGGTTCGCACGAGTCGTGTAGTTCAGCTTCTGAGAACCGGAGCCGACGGCGATGATCTTGGAATCGGACGTCGATCCGTTACCTTTCAGAATCGAGTAAGTATCGCTGGCGGTATCGCCGCTGTTCATTTCGCCGACAATCCATTCCATGGACGCGTCGTTCTCGATCACGGCACGGCGGTAGCTGATGTCCGTCACGTTCGTGCCCATTTGATGAATTGTCGCAAACCGGACTTTCGCTCCCGATTTGGCGAATACCTCAACGGCGCCGTTATGAGTGACCGGTTTACAGGATGTACCGGATACATAGTTATCTACATAGGTTACAGAACTGTTCGTATCGGCAATGACCAGAATATGAGGAGCAAAGGTCGCTTCCTCGTCGTCTGTCAGCAGAACGGCCTGCAGCGGTACGGATACCTCCACATTTTTTGGAACATACAGGAACACCCCGCCGTTCCACAATGCGGCATGCAGTGCGGCTACGGAGCTCTCATCCGCTGTAACAGCCGTATGAAGGTGAGCCTTAACGAGATCCTCGTGGTCCTTCACGGCCGTCGCCAGATCGGTGAAAATGACGCCTTGAGCAGCCAGCTCAGGAGACAGCTTCGTATACACAGTTCCGGAATTGCGCTGGATAATCAGGTTGCCCGCTTCCTGGTCCTTGATCAGTTCCCGAATCGATTCAGGAGCTTCAGCCAGCGATGCAATCGGGCTTACCGATTTGAAGCTTCCGTAATTTTGAATATCCCAGCGTTCGATTCTCGTTTTTTCGAGTTTCGGCAGCTCGAGGGTTGCCGCGAGTTCCAATGCTTTCAGACGATTTTCCGTGAGCCAGGCCGGCTCGTTGCTGCCCTTCGACAGCGCGCTCAGGCCTTCAGCGTTAACCGGAAGAATGGTTTGTGTTGTCATCTTCGTTCTCCTCCTTCCGTTATCTTTACGCTTCTTGACCTACAGTTTCGTCTTCGATACCGAGTTCTTCCTTCACCCAATCGTAACCTTCCGCTTCCAGGCGCTCCGCCAGTTCTGGACCACCGGATTTCACGATGCGGCCCTGCATCATAACATGTACAAAATCAGGCTTCACGTAGTTAAGCAGGCGCTGATAGTGGGTAATAATCAAGAAACCGCGGTCGTCGCTGCGCATCGCGTTTACACCGCTGGCAACAATTTTCAAAGCGTCGATATCCAGACCGGAGTCGATTTCGTCCAGGATGACAATGCTAGGTTCGATCATCATCATTTGCAAAATTTCGTTCCGCTTCTTCTCACCGCCGGAGAAGCCTTCGTTCAAATAACGATGTGCAAACTCAGGGTTCATATCCAGTTCTTTCATCTTCGCTTCCATTTGACGGATGAAACGAATCAGCGAAATTTCATTGCCTTCTTCACGGCGTGCATTGATGGCACTGCGAAGGAAGTCGGAATTGGTCACGCCCGTAATTTCGCTCGGGTACTGCATAGCAAGGAACAGGCCGGCGCGCGCACGCTCGTCAACGCCCATTTCCAGAACGTCTTCGCCGTTCAGGGTTACGCTGCCGTCCGTTACTTCATATTTAGGATGTCCCATCAAAGCGGAAGCAAGTGTACTTTTACCGGTACCGTTAGGTCCCATGATGGCGTGGATTTCTCCGCCCTTCATTTCCAGGTTGATGCCTTTCAGGATTTCCTTGCCCTCGATTGTCGCTTTAAGTCCTTCAATGGTGAAATTAGTAGCCATATTCGTTTTTCCCTCCGTTAAATGTTTTGCCGAAATCAGAAAGTCTATTTCAACAGGGACGCGCTCCCCGATTTCAATCAATCATTATTATCAATTTGTAATGAGTCTAAATTGATTCTCAATGATTATCACAATTTTATAATAAATGGCGAATCATATCAACCGCCCGTCGGAGTAAACCTGGTGTTTCATTACAGAAACAGGCTTCGCCGCGGTTGCAGCCAAGCCTGTTTCCTTACAATATCAAATTTTTCCATGGATGCTGTTCATGACGAACGGATTTCGCGGAAGTTCTGCAGCATCCGGCAACGGAGCCATCGTTCTCATCACCGGCTGGCGTTTCGTGAACATTCTGCGATATGTTATGGATTGCATTCCCACATCCAAGGAACAGCAGCATGGAGGATCCTGACAACCGCGCAGACGCTCGGAATCATTATCGGGAACAGCCGCCAGAGACCGGATCCCATTTCTCAATTTCCCGTACGTCCGATTCATGTCTGATTCATCAAAAAGGTAACGCGGTCTTATACGTTATGCCGTCAAAGGTTGATCCGGGACACAAAAAGTGCGCTGGCTGCCAGCGCACTTCCGGGCTTTCGCGAAAGAAGCATCCCTTATCCCAGGTAAGAACGGAGCATCCACATATGCTTTTCGAGATCGCTCTTGATCTTGATAAACATGTCGGCCGTCGGATGGTCGCCGGCTTCCTCCGCCAGGCTGATTCCTTCGCTCATTTCCTCGGCAACGGTGGCAAAGTCCTCGATCAGGGTCTGCACCATTTTGCGCTGGTCTTCATTGCCGGAAGCTTCCTGAATGGTTGCGATGTCCAGGTACTCCTTCATCGTCGCAGCAGGGCTTCCTTTAATCGTAAGCAGCCGTTCAGCCACTTCGTCCATTTTCAGCGTAATATCGTCGTACAGCTCTTCAAATTTTACGTGGAGGGTAAAGAAATGCTCACCCTTTACGTACCAATGGTAGTTATGGATTTTGACATACAGGACGTTCAGGTTCGCAACTTGTTGGTTTAGGATTTGCTCCAAAGTGGATGTTTTCGATTTGGATGACGTTTTTGCCATGAATATCCCTTCCTTTTTTAAGTATATGGCCTTCCCTCTCCAATGCTGCATACAACGGCAGCTTCGGGGTCCGGCTGGAGTTTTCGTATAAGTATGGGGAGGCTCTTCCGAGAGTAATCTGGGCTGCGTGCCTCCCTGCCCTTATCTTACCCTTCAACCCGCTGCACGAAACAATTGCCCATAAATGGCAGGGTCTTTCGTTTTCAAACGCTCTCACTGAAAAAAAGATTCAAAAGAGGTCGGCAATCCGATATACTGTTTTATAACCAAGTGAACAAGTTGGCTTTATTCGCGTTTCCTTATTATACGGAGGTGACTTCCATGTCCACATATCACCCGCTCACCGTCCAAGACGCCATTTCTCTCGTCCGCGGCATTCCGGGGCATTTCACGCCCGATGCGCAGCTGGAATGCAAAGAAATCGGTGACGGCAACCTGAACTTAGTGTTCCATATTACGGACCGGAACAGCGATAAAAGTATCATTGTCAAACAAGCCCTTCCTTATGCGAAGGTGGTCGGGGAATCCTGGCCGTTGTCCCTGGACCGGGCGCGCATTGAACGCGAGGCGCTTCAAGTGCAGTACCGCCTGTGCCCCGGACTGGCACCGCAGGTGTTCTCCTACGACGATGACCTGGCGATAACCGTCATGGAAGACCTGAGCGACCATACGATTATGCGCAAAGGGCTGATCGAAGGACAAGCCTATCCGTTTTTTCCCCGCCATATCGGCGAATTTACGGCCAGAACGCTGTTCTATACCTCGGATCTGTACCTGAACCCGCAGGAAAAGAAAGAACAGGTACGTAAATTCATCAATCCGGATCTGTGCAAAATTACCGAGGATTTGATCTTTGACGATCCATACCGGTTTTCCGATAACAACAACTACCCGGACTATCTGGAGGATGAGGCGAAGGAGCTGCGGGAGAACGGCAAGCTTCATCTGGAAGTCGCCCTGCTCCGGGAAGCCTTCCTGACCCGGACCGAAGCGCTGGTTCACGGCGATCTGCATACCGGCAGCATTTTCGTCACACCGGAATCGACCAAAGTGATCGATCCCGAGTTTGCCTACTACGGACCGATGGGCTTCGACCTCGGCGCCATCATCGGCAACCTGCTGCTGAACTACGCTTCCCGGCCAGGCTGGGATGCCGCAGAATCGGAAGTTCTCGGCAATCAAGAGCGTCTTCTGCGCATGGTTTCGGACGTATGGTCCGAATTTGAAATCCGCTTCCGCAAGATGTGGGATGAGGATGCCAGGGACCCGCTTGCGAAAGCACCCGGCTACCAGGACGCCTACGTGGCCAAAGTACTGCGGGATGCCTGCGGATTCGCCGGCTGCAAAATGATCCGGCGCATCGTCGGCTTGTCCCATGTGGCCGACATCGACACGATCGCGGACGTAAAGCTCCGGGAGAAGGCGCAGCGTACGGCGCTGGCTATCGGCAAACAGCTCGTTCTATTCAACCGGACCATCCAGTCCGGCGAAGACATCGTCCGGCTGGTGAAGGAAGCCGAGCCGCTTAAAGGAGCCGTAAAATGAGTAATGACAACCAAGAACAAACACAACGACGCAGCGAACCGTTAACTTCCGTCCAATGGGGCGGCGACAAGCTGATCCTGCTGGATCAGCGCCTGCTTCCGGACGCCATCGTCTATCTGGATTTGTTCACACCCGAAGAAGTGTGGGAATCGATCCATGCGATGAAAGTCCGGGGCGCGCCAGCCATCGGCATCGCCGCCGCTTACGGCGTAGTGCTCGGGGCGCGCCAGTATGGAGGCGTCGATGCCGCCGCCTGGGACGACCATGTCGTCAAGGTCAGCGCCTATCTGGCCACCTCGCGGCCGACGGCGGTCAATCTGTTCTGGGCGCTGGACCGGATGAAAGGGAAAGCGCATGAGCTGGCCGGCCGGGGAGGCAGCGTTGCCGACCTGAACGAGGCCCTGCTCGCCGAGGCCAACGCGATTCAAGCGGAGGACGAGGAAGTGTGCCGCCGCATCGGGGAGAATGCACTGCCCCTGTTCCGGGACGGCATGGGCGTGCTCACCCACTGCAATGCAGGCGGGCTGGCTACGGCCAAATACGGAACGGCGACCGCGCCGATGTATTTGGCCCAGGAACAGGGCATACAGCTGAAAGTGTATGCCGATGAGACGCGCCCTGTGCTGCAGGGCGCGCGGCTGACGGCCTTCGAGCTGCAGCAGGCCGGAATTGACGTGACGCTGCTCTGCGATAACATGGCAGGCATGGTCATGTCCAAGGGGTGGGTGCAGGCGGTGATCGTCGGCACCGACCGGGTGGCCGCCAACGGCGACGTCGCCAACAAGATCGGCACGTACAGCCTGGCCGTGCTGGCCAAGGCCCATGGCATTCCGTTCTACGTCGCCTGCCCGTTGTCGACGATCGATCTGAACACCCCTACAGGGGACAACATCCCGATTGAAGAGCGGCCGGCTGAGGAAGTCACCGAGGGCTTCGGGAAGAGAACCGCTCCTGAAGGCATCAAGGTCTACAACCCGGCGTTTGATGTCACGCCTCACGAATATGTAACAGCCATCATCACGGAAAAGGGGATCGTCAAAGCGCCGTTCGCCGAGAACCTCGCCGCCCTTTTCCAAGCTTAATGAACTTGGCCAATGTGGATCTTTCGGGCTAGTGTCTCTAATCGCCGAAATGCCACCGGCTCAGCCAGCCCTGCCAGGGCTGGCTTTTTATTGCTTTCCAGTCGGCGGCCTTGAGGCCATTACACCATTTTTAACAGAGCTTCATGCCCTGGCATGCCCGGAACGATTCCGAGCGCCTCGGCCTCGGTCGTCACCGACTCCAGCGGCGCTTCAAGCAATTCCTGCAGCGTTTTGACGCCGACAGCCCGGCCCGCAATGATTTTTCGCTCCGCCAGTCTAGTGTTAAGCAGGCCTACGTCCAGCGCCCCGCACATAATGTACCCTTTCGGCGAGTTGATCGTGAGCAGCGTCGTCTTGGGCAGCTTAACCTCTACCCCAACAAAGCTGTGCCCCCCGACGGTAATCGGCACCATGGTCACCATTCAGCTGTACACCTCCCCAGGCGTGATATCCATCCAGCATCATTGTATTCGCCCGGGGGAAGGGGTGACTGTGCGGACGTCCATAACCAAAATGCGCCGAAATAAATAGGAAGAAAGTTGCTATCCACTCCGACATTAGGACTATGATTCTATTCACATTCATGATATTATTTAGTCACTTTCATATCTAATTTGAACGTATAGTTTGGGGGATCCATGGACAACAATCAATCCAATGACGAATCGGGTTTTTTATTCAACGTCGACATCTTAGTGAAAAGTCCCTCTAATGCCCTGGCGCTTCAAGAACTCCTCGGCATGCTGAACGGCAACGGGCATATTGCGGATTTTCGCATCAAATCGGGAATTGAACTGGGGCGATTGATTGAATCGATGCTTCAGGACAAGCGCAAATCTCTCCTTTCCAAAGAAGAGCCTTCCCGCCCGTCCGTTCCCCCTGCTCCGATCAAGGAAGCGGAACTGCGTACAGCGGCCGTGGGGAAAAATGCAAAAAGCCAGCCGCCCCGAAACCCGGTGCATGGCGGTTCGGACATTTATGATTGGATTCAGGTATACATCCGTGACAACCGGCTGATCCGGCTGACGGCCAACCGGAGCGGGCAGCACATTCATATGCCGTGCCGGATCCTGAATTATGATGAGGAACACCAGATGCTGAACGTATATCACGTGGATGAGAAACAGGTTTATACCTTTAAGCTGAACGAAGTGGACGAGGTCATCTAATAGGATAAGGCTCCGTTTCTCCGAAGCTTATAACACTAAAACAAGCCCGTCCCGGCTCACTAAGCCGAAGACGGGCTTTCTTCTGTTCTCCTCCGATATGGACGGGTCAGGCTCGTCTGCGCGAGGCGGCTTCCGCAATCAGGCAGATCCAGCCGATGATGAAGGCAACGCCTCCAAGCGGCGTAATGGCGCCAAGCACTTTGATCCCGGTGATGGCGAGCACATACAGACTTCCGGAAAACAGAATGATTCCGGCCAGCAGCAGCCATCCCGCCCAGGCCAGCTTGCGCGAATCTCCCCATAACCCCGCAACGACCCCAATCAGTATGATCCCCAAGGCGTGCGCCATATGATATTGAACCCCAGTTTCATAAACCTTCATCGCCGACTCTCCGACAATAGGTTCCAGCATGTGGGCTCCGAATGCTCCGATCACCACGGACAGCATCGCCATCAGGGCGCCGGTCAATATAAATTTACGCTGCACATCGACAACTCCTTTGGATGTTCCTAATCTACTAACAAACTGTTAACTATTTTAACCGATCGGACGCCGCCTTTTCCACCACCATGGCTCAAGACTGCCCAAATCAGCTTGATTTTTACGGGATCTTATGGAAAAGTAAGAAGCATATCTATCGATTCGAAGGAGAGAGTGATTTCATGGATTCAAACCAGCCTCCGCACCAGCCGGACGGATTCCAGCAGAACCCGGGGCCCCATTCGCCCCATGCTCAGTTCGTTCCCCCTGCTGCGCTGAAGCATTCCGGGCCAGGCATCGCATCCTTTGTCATGGGCCTGGTCAGTTTGCTGGGTTATATCATCAGTGCCGCGGCAGCAGGCGCCATTATGGCTCCTTATCTCGAAGAAGGTATGCTGGACGGTCCGAATTCCAATGCAATTCTTGGCCTCGGCGTCGTCGGTCTGCTGATGATCGCACTGGTTGTCATCAACGTGGTCGGAACGATTCTGGGCATTGTGGGGACGGCCATCAGGAACCGCAAAAAGATCTTTGCCATCATCGGGCTTATTGTGAATGCCGTCATCGTGCTCAGTATCGGCTTGTTCTTTATATACTTCATGGCCTCCGCCGCAGTCTAGCGGACTTTACCCGCAGTCCAGCAGTCTATTAGAAGAAAAAGGTGATCTTATGTCTCAAGTCAAAATATTTGCCGACAGCACATGCGACCTTCCTCACGATTGGATCAAAGCCCATGACATCGGCATTATTCCGCTGTACGTTACGTTCGGGGACCAGAATTACAGGGACGGCGTCGACTTAACGACACCCGAATTGTATGCCAAGGTGGAGCAGACGGGCAGCCTTCCCAAGACGGCCGCTCCGTCTCCGTCCGATTTTATCGCGGCATTCACCCCGTTTGTGGAAGAAGGACGGGATATCGTTTATATCAGCCTGTCGTCCGAGCTATCCTCGACTTATCAGAACGCGCTGATTGCAGGTGAGGAGTTTCCGGAGGGACGAATCACGGTCGTGGATTCACGGAATCTGACCACCGGCATCGGCCTGCTGGTCATGAAAGCGGTGGCCGCGGCAGAACAGGGGAAAAGCGCCCGTGAAATCGCCGGCATCGTGGAGACCGTTAAGCCGCTCGTAGAGACCGAATTCGTCATTGATTCGCTAGAATATCTGTACAAGGGCGGACGCTGCTCAGGCATGCAGAACCTCATGAGCAGCCTGCTCAAGATCCGGCCGGTCATCAAGGTGATCGACGGTAAGATGACTCCGGCCTACAAGGTCCGCGGCAAGCGGGAAAAGGCTCTGGAGCAGATGGTCAACAATACGCTGGACAAGAAGGACGAGATGGACAACGATCTCATCTTCGTCACCCATTCCATGGCGGCTGAAGATGCGGAAGCGATCAAAAGGCTGCTGGAACAAAAAACCGGCGCCCGCGAGGTTGCCCTCTCGGATGCCGGCTGTGTCATTAGCTCCCACTGCGGTGCCAAAACGATCGGAATCATTTATTCCAAAAAAGCCTGATTTTCAGGCTTTTTTTTCTTGTATATATAAACAATTCTTACTTCTTCGAAGGGTCGATGTCCCTCGGATTGAGGCCGGCCCATATATTCGGGATGTCCGCCTGCTCTGGGTGTTCAAACACCAGAAACGCGGTAGGCAAATACCGTTCCCCGTATTCCGATGACGGTTTGTTCACAATTTCATTATCTTTGACGAGGACGGTGGAGGATCCTCCGTCCAGATTGGCAGCGATCACCGCTCCGTGCTTCAGCATGATCTGCTGGACATCGTATAAATTGGCTCCGACGCTGTACGTCGGCTGTCTTCCGTCAATAACAACAAACAGGATGGCCCCGTCCTCACGCTGGCCCATGGCGGTCCGCGGCGCGATGCCCCAGCCTTCGGCGGCATTCTTGATGAGCCCTTTGCCGTTGACGATGATCCGCGGCTGAAACGTCACCGCTTCCTGAACCCCCATCCGGTCCAATTCCTTTAGCGAATAGTTGCCGGCGATCATTTTGCCGTCCCGGTCAATGCCTACCACCTGGGTGGTCGCATTTTTTCCCAATCCGTTGTAATACAGCTTCCCCTGCGATATGACGATGCCGATCGGCTTAAAGCCGTTCCCTTTCCAGTTCGGGTCGGCGAATCCGCCTCCGTTCACGCCGGCGATCGCGCCGTAGCGCTTGACCATGCTGGAGACCTTCTCGCCTTTGCCGCGCTTTGCGGGAACGCCCAGACGGATTTTTGTCGGATCGTGAACGGTCATTACATACCCGTGATACCCTTTACCCGAAACTTCCTCAATCTCCACAAGGGGCGGCTTCTCCATCTCCTTGCCGGCTTCGGCGGAAGCCGTTTGGGTTTGCACCGGCAGCTTGATTTGGTGCGTATCTTTTTCGACGCCCATGGCTTCAAACCGCTTGTTGTATTCCGCTACGCGCTTGTTCAGCTCGTCCTGTCCAATAATATATTTCGCCAAATAGCGATGCTGTGTCGTTATGAGCGTATCCGCTATCAGGTAACGAAAATGATTGCCGGATACCGTCAGGAACAACCACGCGGCTGCCGCGGCACCGACCAGAACCAGGCTCCAGAACAAGCGTATACTGAATCGCAGGAAACCTCCCTTTTTCTTTTTCCTTTTCTTTGTCCCTTTTGGAGCGGACCGTTGGTTTCTTACGCTTGAACGTTTGGGCAGCGATGCTTGCTCCATGGTTACTTCCCCCATCTCATGAACTCGGGTCCTAAGTCCCACGTAGAATAGACGCGAAATCAGGGAGGAAGGTTTCATATATTCGGGCATTATCAACAATAGGATACAAATATTTTCCATTAACGCTGCCGTAAAAGCACAAAAAAAACACCAAGCCACATTGGCCTGGCGTCTTCCTATTCGGATTAGTAAGTTGGCCGCTTCAGTTGGTCCAAGCTTTTGAACTCATAGCCCTGCTTACGGGCATCGTCGATGATCCGGGCCAGCGCCTCCGTGTTATCCTTCGAAATGGAGTGCAGCAGAATGACCGCCCCCGGATGCAGCTGCGCCATCACTTGACGGTAGGCATAGTCAGCCCCCTTCTGATCGTTCACGTCCCAGTCCTTGTACGCTACGGACCAGAATACCGTCGTATAACCTTCAGCGCGTGATGCCGCAAGCGTGCGGTCGCTGAAAATCCCCCGGGGAGGACGCACGTATGCCATCTCCTTCTGGCGGGTCGTCCCGGTTACGCTCTGCTTGACCTTATCCAGCTCTTCCTTGAGCTGCGCGTTGGAAATCTGGGTCATATCCGGATGCGTCCAGGAATGATTGCCCACCAGATGGCCCTCGGTGACCATCCGGGTTACGAGCTCCGGCTTGTCCTTTACATAATGTCCCGTCAGAAAAAAAATAGCCGGCACTTTCTTTTCTTTCAAAACATCCAGGATTCTAGGCGTGAACCCGTTTTCATACCCGTTGTCAAACGTCAAATACAGCTCTTTCTGGGTTGTATCCCCCAGGAAGATCGCACCATTCTTCTGCAGAATGTCTTTAAAGCCTTCTTCATTGATGGAAGGAAGCTGACCGTTCCTGCTTTTCTTAAAGCCAAAATGATAAGGGCTGTCCGCAGCCGCTGTCTCCTGGAAAAATCCGCAGCACAGTAACAGTGCGGCAACCGCAGCAAACGCAAAACGCTTCATCTTGAAATTTCCCCCTGCGTTGGATTATAGGCACTAAAAGCTATAACGTAATATGCCACATCCGATGCAAAGTTATGTGATATTTTCAAAATGGCAGCCGCCGGAGAATAGAATCGATCACCTGAATAAAGTGCTTAATGTAGAATGGCTTCGTAATGTATTCGATAAAACCTGCCTGTCTCCCCTTGGCGATATCCGACGCCATCGCATAAGAGCTGACGGCCACCACCGGGATTGCCCTTGTCTTTTCATTGGCCTGGAGGCAGGCTAGAGCATCATATCCACTCATTCCGGGCAGCTGGATGTCCATGATGATCAGATCGGGGCATCTGGCCGTGGCGATCTCTACCGCTTCCTCCCCTGTACAGGCCTCCCACATGGTGGCGTTAGGAATTTTTTTGAAAATATGCCGCATGAGAGACATATTAATTCCGTCGTCCTCCACACATAAAATGTCATAATTGCTCTTCATTTTTAAACCTCCTACCATGAAAAAAAGCCAAAGAAAGAGCGCTCCAGCTCCTTCTTTGGCTTATGTTCAGCTCATGTTCCAATCATGTCTGACCCATTACCGCCTGGTGACCGCCTAATCCTGGAATGTGCAGGCAATCACGCTTTTATCTCTATCAAAATCCCAGTCCACGTAAAAATCGGCCAGGGTCCGGCCCAAAATCCCCCCCAGCTGGGTTTCTTCCTCAAAATACCGCTTCTCAAGCTTTCTCTTCGTTGTCCGCAAAACTTCATCAAAACCGGTATTGATTAATTCCTTCTCGATCAGAATCAGAAGTCCTTCCCGGACGACAATTAAAGTTTTGGGGTTCATCCACCAGGAGTACAC
The DNA here is from genome assembly GCF_002224835.1 of Paenibacillus sp. SSG-1. Classification (NCBI taxonomy): domain Bacteria; kingdom Bacillati; phylum Bacillota; class Bacilli; order Caryophanales; family Paenibacillaceae; genus Paenibacillus; species Paenibacillus sp. SSG-1. The sequence continues at coordinate 436,007 of NZ_MBRK01000001.1, read as the reverse complement.
CTTCCGGGGAACCTTCTGGACGATACCGGTGACCCGGTTAACTTCATTATGTAGCGCATCACGGCCCGCATAATCCTCGGCTTCGATGATCTGGTCTGCCTTAAGCCCGACAATGATCCCCGAAGCGTTATGTAATCCCCAGTCGTAGTAAACCTCTTCCAGGCGGATGTCCATTTCCTTCTCCAGATACGCCTTCAATTCAGGAAGCAGAGACTCCATCAGCAGCTCGCGGGTATATCGAAATGCTTTTTCTTCTTCCTTGTTCAAAAGAAACCGCTCGACAGGTCCAATAAAATTGCGGATATGGAGTGCGATCCCGTAGTTTCCGACGGATACATGCACCGACTCCGGACCTTTGCCAAACCTGTCCCTCAGCAGCTTGCCGGTAAATGCCGCGATTTGGTTGGTGTGATTGGCTGTATACAACATGACAGCTCTCTCCTTCTCATCATAGTGCAACGCATACGTTAAATCAATTGATTTCATCTTGCGTCATTATTAAGAGGTATATACCCAAAAAGATACCGGGCGCAATCAGGTGCGTCCGGCTCTTTTCTTCCATCCATGGGATGGCCTTATTTATGGGGGTCAGCATCGGGGTCAGAGTCGGGATCGGGTTGCTTGGGAGCTTGCTCGATTCGTTCCGCCCGTGTAGGATCCGATTCTTCCTGCTGCTGTTCTATAGGACCGTCTGTAGGACCGGCAGGTCTATGGCGCTCCTCTTTCCATGTCTTCCTCCGCGCGGCGGCTTCAGCCCGCTGCTGCTTCCGGCCTTTGCGGACGATCCAGACGATCAGAAGCACGATCGCAGCAAGAATCAGAACAGGAACGGCTCCCGACAGGATGACGATGATCCACTGGACAATCTGCGTCAGCACGTCCATGCTTCCCTGCAGCGCATCGCCCGCACGCTGGCCAAGGGGGGCCTGCTGGCGATCAGGCTCGGCTTTGGGCAGCGTTTTCTCCGGCTGGTAAATGCGCAGCTCCACCGTGGAATAAGACACATTCTGATCGATATAGCGCATGCGGCCCTTGATCTGCTCGATTTCTTCCTGAACCCTCTCCAGCTCTTTGGCAAACGCCACGAGGTCGCTAGTCTTTGTCGCCTTTTTCATAAAAGCGATATACTGCTCCTCCATCACCTGCTTAGCCTTCAATCTCGCCTGCAAATCCACGTATTCTTCGGACACGTCCTGGCCTTCAATGCTGCGCTGAAGGGAATCATGCTTGATCTGCTCAAGCCGATTCAAAAAGGACGAGAAGCCCGATGCAGGAACCTTGAGGATAAAGGTACCTCCCCGTTCGCTGGCTGAATCCGTTTCGGAAAAATTGACGATATAACCGCCCGACAACGTTACCATATTTCTCACTTCGGTCTGCGCCTTGGCATAGTCCTGAATCTCCATTACCAGATGCGCCTTATAGATGAGCTTCTTGTTTAACCCGCCGGCCAGATCCTGGGCAGTGAACCCGGCTTCAGGCGCAGTGTCCGCCTCCAAAGCCTTTACCGTATCGGCCTGCTTCGGGTCGGCCGAATCCGCCGATGTCTGCACAGATGTCGATGCTGCCGTGGATTTTTGGTCCTGAACCGCTGCGGTGTTCGCCGCATGGTCTGAAGCCGCGGAGCTTTCGACGGTTCCGCCGGCGCTGCTGGCGCTGTCCTTTGAACTCCCGGACGAGCAGCCGGTTACCAACAGAATGACTAACATGAATGCGGCAAGCCATGACCCCCAAGTGCGCATACTTCATTCCTCCTCAGAAATGGAAAATATTTTATATTTTCCTATCTAACGTCAAGAGGACTCCGAAGGTTGCGGGCAAAAAAAGAAAAAAGCCCTCGGGTATACCCCGGAAGGCTATTTATGCTTCATCCAAGCGTATGGATTTGCCGAATAAAAATCAGGTCGCGGATACGCCGCCGTCGATGGCCAGCTCGGCTCCGGTAATAAAAGAGGATTCGTCGGATGCCAGGAACAGCACGCCGGCCGCAATGTTCTCCGGTTTGCCCAAGCGAGGCAGCGGCGTTTTGGAGCGGAACCAGCCCGTCATCTGGTCGTTGGCAAACAATCCTTCGGTCATCGGTGTTTCAATGTAACCCGGATGGATCGAATTACAACGGATATTGTCCTTGCCGTAATCCACAGCCACCGCCTTCGTCAGCATCCGGACAGCGCCCTTGCTTGCGGTGTAAGGCCCTGCTCCGTTGCTCCCCGTGAGACCGGCAATCGAAGAAATGTTGATGATGGAGCCTCCGCCACCGCGCTGCATCACCGGTACCACGTATTTCAAACCGAGAAAGCTGCCTGTCAGGTTGATGGACATGACCTTGTCCCAATCCTGCATGGACGTGTCTACGAGCGATTTGGCCAGTGAGATGCCGGCATTATTGACGAGAACGTCGATTGTGCCGAACGCTTTGACCGTTTCGTCCACGATATGCTGCCACTCCTCCTCGGAGGTAACGTTATGACGGAAGCCAATAGCCTCTCCGCCCCGCTGTTTGATCTCTTCCACGACAGCCTGGATTTTGTCCTCCTGAATGTCGGTGACGACCACCTTGGCGCCTTCCTGCGCCAACAGAACGGCGTCCGCCTTGCCCATGCCTCCGGCTGCGCCGGTGACGATCGCTACTTTCCCCTGTACTCTGCCCATATTGTTAAGACTCCCTTCCCCTATTTGCTCCAAGATGATTACGAACGAGGCAACATACAGCCCATATTGGGCGTGCATGACCTTGCAAAACCAAAGGTCGTGATAGTAACACTATCATGACAAAACCAATTATATCACCGTTTGTTTTTCCCTTCAATCTTTCCCGCGGTCATCCCATGGATTCCCGGACCCTGCACCTGGACAGCGTTGACTTCTCCGGGTGGTTTTGATAGCATTTTTTACGATTTTATCTTTTCACCCGGAAGGCGAGTTGACTCACAATTATGGATCCGAAGACTAGATGGGAACAGGAACGGCTGGAAGGTAAAAAAGCGAGAGAGAGCAGCATTATCGAGGCAGCGGAGCGGGTTTTTAACCGCAAAGGGATCGACAAAGCGACGATGCGGGATATCGCCGCAGAAGATAATGTGGGGATCGCCACGGTGTTCCGGTATTTTCCCAAGAAGGACAAGCTGATCGTGGCGGTCGCCACGCATTTGATCAGTCTGGAGGAAGAGGCGTTCCGGGCAATTGCCGCCACACCGGTGACAGGCATCGAGAAGCTTGAAGCGCTGCTGGATCATTTCCTGAATCTCCAACTGCCGGAATTGAGCAGCAGGAGCCGGTACCTTGAGGCGTTTGAGAGCTATGCCGCCCAGCAGGCCGAGCCGCTGGAGGATATCCAGCAGTACAACGACGTCCACCGCAAGGTATCCGATGCGTTCGCCGAAATCATTGACAGCTGCACCCAGGACGGTTCAGTCCGCTCCGATCTCCCCATAGAGGAAACCCTGTCGACCGTGGTCAATGCATTCGGCATATTTTCGAAAAAGCTGTCACTGCAGCGCAGCATCGTCATGTTCGAGTCCATCGTCAGCGCGGACGTCCAGCTGGACCTGCTGAAACGGATGTTTCTCGACTATTTGCGGAACCCGGAATCCGCCGCTTCAGATTTATAACATCCCATGAATTTAAAAAGCCTGCTTTCCCGGCTCCCCGGGCCCTAAGCAGGCTTGTTTCATTTATTTTGTGAATGGCTTTGGCGTTTAGAAGTCCCGCGCCCGTCCGGCGCAGCCGCACAGCTGCATTTTCTCAATGACGGCCGCTTTCAGCGCCTTCTTGGCAGGCACCATGTATTTCCGCGGGTCGTTCTCATCCGGGTTCTCGGCAAAGACATGCTTGATGGCGTCGGAGAACAGGATGCGCAGTTCGGTAGCCACATTCATCTTGGCCATGCCGAGACTGACCGCCCGCTTCACCTGCTCCTTCGGAATGCCGGAGCCTCCATGCAGGACGAGCGGAACATCAACGGCTTCGGCGATGCGTCCGATCCGGTCGAAATCAATATTCGGCGTCCCTTTGTAGATGCCGTGGGCGGTGCCGATCGCAGGGGCAAGCGTATGCACGCCGGTGCGCTCCACGAATTCGGCGCATTCTTTCGGATCGGCGAGCAAGGCGTCGCGTTCGTCGACGACGATGTCGTCCTCGACGCCGCCGACCTTGCCGAGCTCCGCCTCCACGTTGATGCCAACGGCGTTGGCGGCTTCGACCACCTTCTGGGTCATGGCCACATTTTCCTCAAATGGGGAATGAGACGCATCGATCATGACGGACGTATAACCCGCCCGGATACAGCTGATAATGACGGAAAATTCGTTGCAATGATCCAAATGAAGTGCGATGGGCACGCTGGCGCGGTCCGCCGCCACCCGGGCGGCAGCAGCGATATAATCGGCCCCCAGATGCTTGACGGTCCCCACCGTAGACTGGATAATGAGCGGCGACTGTGCTTCTTCGGCCGCCTCGACCACAGCCTGCAGCATTTCCAGTGTATGCACGTTAAAGGCCCCAATGGCGTAATGTTTGGCCCTTGCTTCTTGCAGTAAAGACGTAGACGAAACGAGTGACATGGTGTTTTCCCCTTCCCGTTTGTTATGCCTTGCTGTCCTGTATTGATCCGCTCAATGCGGTATATTTATGCTTTGCGTACATGGCGCTCCCGGTCACGCCCGCATCGTCGTTATGCATGGCGGGAACGATCTTGAGCCGATCGCGGTAATCAGGCAGGATCCGGCTCATCAGCTCCCGCTCCAGCGGCTTCATAATACGGTCTCCCGCCAGCGCCCCGCCGCCACCGATAATGATCATCTCCGGGCTGTTCAGCGAAACGGCGTAGGACAGCGCCCGGCCGAGCAGCGAACCCGCCCGCTCCAGAATGGAAACGGCCAGCGCATCACCCTGATCGTACGCCCGCGACAAATCCGCCGCCGTCAGCTCCGCGAGGCGTTCGCCCGGAAACCAGCTGCGGAGCACCGTCGGCTCACCGGACTCTATCGCTTTCCGGGCCTGCCGCACCATACCGGAGGCGGAGGCGTAAGTCTCCAGGCAGCCCGTCAAGCCGCATGGACACGGATCGCTGAGCCCCTCCATGACGATATGCCCCAGCTCCCCGGACATATGGCGGAAGCCGTAGAACAGGCTCCCCTCATTCACCATGGCCGAGGCGATTCCTGTGCCGATCGTCACGCCGATGACGTGGCCGGTGCCTGCACCGGCTCCATACAGCGCTTCGCCAAACACATACGTTCTGACATCGTTATCGATAAATACCGGCAGCTGCAGCCTGGCCTTCAGACGGCTGGCGGCCGGAAGGTCACGCCAGCCGAGGTTGCCGGCAAACTTGGCGATGCCTTCCTCGGGATCGACCAGCCCCGGCAGTCCGATTCCCGCTGCCGCGAGCGTTACAGGCTGTCCGTCTTCCCCGCGGTACGAGGCGACCGCTTCCTCGATCATTGCGGCGATTCGCTCCAGTACCGCATCCGGACCGCGCCCGGCTTCCGTCGGCCGCTTCAGCTTATGAACCACTTGTCCGGCGGAAGATACCAGACCGCATACGATATTCGTTCCGCCGACATCGACTCCCGCAAACACTTCCATGCTGAGCACCTGCCCTTATTTCACAGAATGTTATTGCGCGACATGCACCTGCACCCCGGATTCTTTCAACCGGCTGCGGAGCTCCTCCCCGGGATCCGCATCCGTAATGATTCCGTGCAGGGCCGCCACGGGCGCCACCTGGAACAGGGAATTGCGGCCGTTCTTCGTATGGTCAAATACGGCGATGGTGCGGTTGGTGCGCTTCATCATGATCATCGCCGTATTCGCTTCAAGCTCGGAATAAGTGCTGGCCCCCTGTTCCGCCGAAAAACCGTCGATCCCCATAAACATCGTGTGAATGTTGATCGCCTCCAGCGTCCGCTCGGCAAGCGGTCCGCACAGCTCGAAGTTTTTGCTGCGCAGCATGCCGCCGGTCAGCACGACCTGAAGGTCTTCGTTCTCCGACAGCTCCATCGCAATATTGACGGCATTGGTCACCACCGTAATATTGCGGCGGTTCTTGAGTGCCCTCGCAATGAGATACGTCGTGGTCCCGCCCGTCAGGCCGACCACGTCCCCCTCTTGCACGAGGGAAGCCGCCATGGCGGCGATTTTTTCCTTTTCCTGGTACAGCTTGTTCTGCTTCTCGTGAAATGGAATTTCCCTTCCGGCGGTGATGCCCGCGGATTTGGCGCCTCCGCCCATCGTGCGGATGACCCGTCCCGATTTCTCAAGCGCCTCCAGATCCCGGCGTGCCGTAGCCTCAGAGCATTTGAAGCGGGCCGTCACCTCCTGAAGGGAAATAGAGCCGTGCTGCAGGATGTAGTCCAATATCTGTTCCCGGCGTTCTTCTTTCGATCCATTTCGTTCACTCAAAGCGATTCTCTCCTTATGGTTTAAATTTTGACCACCTGGGTCAAATTCCGCGGGCTGTCCGGATTTCTCCCCTCCCGCAGTGCGGTGTAATACCCGATATATTGAACCAGCGGCATGTACAGCACCGCTCTCGCCTCATCGGACAGCGCCCGGCCTCCTGTCTCGAACACGAGATCGGCAAAGCCGGTGTCTCCGCCCTTGTCCGCGGTAATGATAACAACATGCGCGCCGTATTCTTTCATCTCCTGGGCTACCTTGATCTCATAGTCCCTTGCGGTTTCCGACAGCAGCAGGCAGACCATCGTTCCCGGCTCGACGACCGATTTCGGTCCGTGCCGGAATTCCATCGTGCCGAAGCTTTCCGTCCAGACGCAGGACATTTCCTTAATTTTCAGGCAGGCTTCCTGCGCCAGCCCGTAATAGGATCCCATGCCCAAATATATGAATTTGTTCAGCTCCGGATGGTCGGAAATCAGTTCTTTGGCGGCTTCGTCCGCCTTGGCTACCACACCTGCGCTGAGCTCCACGGCTTCCTGAAGCTCCTTCAGCTGCTCCGTCTTACCGGCAGCGCTAGCCATCGCCGCTTGGAGCATAAAAGTCATGCTGCTAAAAGACTTCGTCATGACGGTGCTTTTCTCCTTGCCGAGCGGTGACAGTAAGTATGGAGCGAGCTTCGCCATTGTGCTTTCCTCATCGCAGGTGATGCTGCAGATCGTCCAATCCGGCAAATCCTTCACCGATTCCAGTGCGAGAATAACCTCCGTCGATTCTCCCGAACGGGAAATCCCGACGAGCAGCACACGTTTTCCGGGCGGAACCGCCTGCTCCCGGAACAAAAAGATTTCGGATGACGGATAGGCTGCACCGCTGCGCCCCGTCCATTTGCGGAACGTGGATGCGGCGGTCTGCGCCAAATAATAGGAAGTCCCCGACCCGATAAAAATCACTTCATCAAACGAAGAATTGCCGATAAACTGGGAGATCCAATCCTGCTGCGCCTCTAGCTGCTTCCAGGCAGCCGCCAGCGCATCGGATTGTCCGCCGATCTCTGGATACGTCAGTACGCCTTGAGTCTGTGCCAATGAATATCCACCCCGATCTCATCATATTGGTAGTATTGCGGTTGTTTCTATTGGCATTATATTGCAATACATTGAAATATTCAATCATTAAATTGATATAAAATTGCAAAATAAGCTCCCGATTAGGATCGACGCACCCTCTTCAAAACTCAGCAGCTCCAACAAAAAAAGGGCAAATCCATAACATGTATGGATTTGCCCTTTCCTTTTAACTCATATCAATGCTGCCTCTTTAAAATGCACGCATAATGCATAAGATGGCGGCTAATTTTTCAGCCGTCTATTCCACAAACAGGGCTGCAGCCCCGATAATGCCCACATCGTCTTTGAGTTCAGCGGGTTTGATGGCGTAAGTGCCCCGATAAGGCTCCATGACCAGCTCCCCGGTCTTCCCGCGGAGCGGCTCGAAGAAGGCAGCCCCGGCGCGGCTGACGCCGCCGCCAATGACGATGCAATCCGGATTGAAGCTGTGAATGATGTTCATGAGTCCAAGGCCCGTGTAATGTATAACCTGCTCCAGCGTCTCTTGGGCCAGCTTGTCGTTCATCGCCGCGGCTTGAAACACATGCTTGGCGCTCAGCGGCACGCCTTCCGCTTCGGCCAGCACGGTCATCTGCGTCATGCCTTCCGCAGCCGCCGCAGCCGCCTCGGACGCCTGGCGGGCGATGGCCGTCCCCGAAGCGTAGGTCTCCCAGCAGCCCCGCTGGCCGCAGCCGCACAGCGCCCCGTTCGGGTCGACCACCGTATGACCGAGCTCGCCCGCGAAGGAGCTTGTCCCCAGGTACAGCTTCCCGTCAAGAACCAGGCCCGAGCCGATGCCGGTGCTCAGGGTGACGTAAACCATGCTCTGTGCCCCGCGTCCAGCACCGTACACGTATTCTCCCCATGCCGCCGCGTTCGCGTCATTGATCAGCTTGGCCGGCACCTGCAGCCGCTTCTCCAGCTCCGCCTGCAGCGAAATGCCGTTCCATCCGGGCAGGTTCACCCCGTTGCGGATGATTCCCCGGCGGGTGTCGACCGCCCCCGGGGAGGCCAAGCCGACACCGGCGATTTCGTGTTCTCCACTCACTTCCGTTATCGTATCTACGATCGCCTGAATGACCTCTTCCGAGCTTTTCAGCCCTGCGGTCGCCTTCTGGCTCCGGGCCAGCATCCGTCCGCCGGCGTCCAAAAGCCCTGTTGCGATTTTCGTTCCGCCGAGATCCACCCCGACGATCATCTTAGGTTGTTTGTCCAATGATTTCACCACAGTAATCGAGTATTTTGTTGTTACCCTGCTGACTTTGCGATGGATTTCACCGTCTGCGCCGCCGCCTTCACCCGCTCGGAATCGAGCGGCAGCAGGTAATTCCCTTCCGCTCTCAGCGCCGAGCCGAAATGGACCTCAGTCACGCCCGTCTTCTGGACGAACTCCGATAACCCAGGTACGGTCAAACCGTATCCAGCCAAGATACGGATGCCGGTTCCGGCTGATGCCTCGACCAGTGCTTGGATGCGGTCCGTCGACTCCGGCGCGGGCCGCGGCCCTCCGGAAGTCAGAATCCGGTTAATCTGCGGATATGCCGATAACGTCTGGAGCGCGCCGAGCTGATCGTCGATTTCGTCGAAGGCCCGGTGAAACGTCACGTTCAGACCGTCGGCCTCCTTCAGCAGCATTTCCAGCGCTTCGGTATCCACCGTGCGGTCCGGTTTTAGCGTTCCAAGCACGATTCCCGCCGCTCCGCACTCTTTGATAAAAGCGATATCCTCACGCATCGTCAGCAAGTCGTATTGGTCGTAGACGAACGACTGGCTGTGCGGCCGGACCATGACATGGACCGGAATGCTCATCAAGCCGACGACCTTGCGGATCATGCCCGGACCCGGCGTCAATCCGCCTTCCATAATGCCCGTCACCAGCTCCAGGCGGTCCGCACCCGCGTTCTCGGCGACGAGCGCGTCGTACAAATTGGTTGCGATCACTTCCAGCTTCACTCCGCAGTGCCTCCATTTCCAGAATTGGCCTGTTCCGTCACAAAATCGGCCAGCAGCCGGACTCCGTAACCGGTAGCCCCGGCAGCTTTATACCCCCGGTCCGCCGGGACCTGGGACGTATTGGCCATGTCGATATGGCACCAGCGCGCCTTAGAGGGCACAAACCGCCGCAGGAACAAGGCCGCCATATTGGCTCCCCCATAAGGGCTGGAGGCCAGGTTGGCCAGGTCGGCGTACGGGCTGCCCAGGAGCTCCTCGTCCTCATCGACGAGCGGCAGGCGCCAGATCGGGTCGCCGTTCTTGCTGCCGATCCGCATCAGCTGCTCGGCAAACCCGGCGTCGCCCCAGATGCCGGCCACCCGCAGCCCCAGTGCGTGTCCCACCGCACCGGTCAGCGTCGCAATATCGATGATCCGCTCGGCTCCGTTCCGGGCGGCGTGCAGGATGGCGTCGGCCAGGATCAGCCGTCCTTCGGCATCCGTGTTGACCACCTGCACGGACAATCCGTTCGGATAGCGGATCACATGCGACGGCAGGATGGCGTCCCCATCCGGCACATTTTCCGCGATCGGAATGAGCGCCGTGATTCTCGCCTTCACTTCCAGCCGGGTGAGCAGGTCCATCGCGCCGATGACAGCCGCGGCCCCGCCCATGTCAAAGCGGGCGTCGCTCAGATCCCGGGCGACCTTCAGGTTCATGCCGCCCATGTCAAACGTGATCCCCTTGCCGATCAGCGCAAGATGCGGGGCGTTAGAATCGCCGAAGTATTCGATCTCCACCATGGCCGGCGGATGCTTGCTTCCGCTGCCGACAGCCAGCAGGCCGTTCATCTGCCGCTGCTTCAGCTCCTCGCCCTGGTACACGTGAAGCTTCACGTTCCGGCCGGCGAAGACCGTCTTGATCCGCTGCACGAAGCTGGCCGGATGAAGATCATTCGGGGCCTCGTTGCACAGGTCCCGGGCCAAGGCGACCGCTTCGGCCCGCGCACGTCCGAGCCAGGCCGCCTCCGCATAGCTGCGCTCGGCATCGGACTCGATCCGAATCCAATCCACCTGCCCCTTCTTGTGGCGCGATGTATATTTATCGAACACATATGTGCCCAGAAGCCATCCTTCGGCCCAGGCGACGGCCGCCTGCTCGGGCCATTCGCCTTCCCCGAAAATGTCACGGAGGGCCGTACCGTCGATCGACGCGGTTCTCAAGGACGCCTTGCGGATTTCGCGGCCCGCCCCGCCGGCGGCTTCCCGCAGCGCCTCCATGCCGAATTTGTCCCGGCTGCCCAGACCGACGACGAGAATATCCTGCTCCCCGTGCCGTCCGTAAAACCAATGGACGGCGCCGCGGCCGCCCATCCCTTCGCGAAGGGTGAGCCCGGCGGGTTCGCCTTCGCTGTCCTCAAACACCGGATAGATCGTTACATCCGCCGGTTGCCCTGTTCCTGATATCAATTCCATCAGCTGTACATTCCTTTACAAGAATTTTGGTTAAGCCGCAGATTATAGGTTCAGATTGGCCAGCTCATGCATCGCCCGGGCATAGATTGCCGTCGAGCGAATCAGTGCGTCGATGTCGATATGTTCATTCCTTTGATGTGCCGAATTGGCCATGCCCGGAAATACCGGGCCGAAAGCGACGCCGTTTGCGATATACGCCGCATAAGTTCCGCCGCCGGTGGACAGCAGCTCGGCCGGCTGCCCCGTCTCCGCCTCGTATACCCGCTGCAGCGCTTCGATCATCGGATGATCGTCCGGCACACAGTGCGGATGTTTCAAGCTCGGCGGTTCGATCTCAAGGCCGCAGGCTGAGGCCCGGACCGCGATGTTCTCCAGAATATCCGCTTGATTGCCGCAAACCGGATATCTCAGGTTGATGTGAAAATACGATTCTCCTTCCGGATCATACTGCAGCAGCCCTGTGTTGACCGTCAGCGGTCCGGTGATCTGGTCTTCCATCGCAATGCCGAAGGCACGCCCGTGGATATCGCCATACATCAGCGCATCGACCGTATGGAGATAATGCTCCGCACCCGAAGGGAACGAGAACTCCTTCAGAAAATGGATCAGCTTGAGGCCCGCATTAATGCCGAGCTGCGGCTCCATGCCATGGGCCGTCTTACCGGTTAGCGACAGGCTCGCCGTCTGCCCGTCCGCATCGATCTCAAAGCTTCCCTTCAGCCCTTCCGACGCGCAGTAGTCCTCATAAGCCTTCTGCATCGCACCCAGGCTGCCTGCATCTCCCGCTACCTCGGCGCGCGCCCCTTCAGGCACGCTGTTGGCCACCTCGCCGGCCGTGAACAACTGCAGCCGGTACTCGGAGCCGGACGAATCGCTCTCCTCGATCGGCTTAAAGAGCAGCCGGGTATTGATCTGCCCCTTCTCTGCCCGAACGATCGGAAAATCGGCATCCGGCGTAAATCCGCAAACCGGTGCCGGCTCCAGCTCGTTATATTTCTGCATGCACTTCCCTGTCCGCTCCTCGTCCGTTCCAAAAATAAGGCGGATCCGGTGCTTCAGCGGAAGCCCCATGTCTTTGACAATTTTGAGTCCGTAAAACGCAGCCATTGCCGGGCCTTTATCGTCCTCAGCGCCGCGCGCAAAAATTTTGCCGCCCCGGACGGACGGCTCGAACGGAGGGGTCGTCCACTTCCCGGATGCCGGAACGACATCCAGATGGCTCAGAACGGCCACATAGTTCTCGGCCGATTCCGGGCCGAATTCGGCGTAGCCAACATATCCGTCCAGGTTCCGGACCCGGAAGCCTTCGGCCGCGCACAGGTCCAGCATATATTGCAATGCCTCCGCAACACCTTGGCCCATCGGCTGCCCGGGGCCGCTGGTGTCCGGATCATAAACACTGTCGATTCTCAGAAGTCCGGACAGATCTTCAATCAAGGCCTCTTCCCGCTCTTCGGCCATCTCGTACCAGCTCATGCGCCGGCTCCCTCCTTATTTACAGTCATCTTTTTACTTGGATCATACAGATGGCAGGCTACCCAGTGCCCTTTTTCCGCTTCCTGCCATACCGGCGTTTCCGCAGCGCACAGCTCTGTAGCAAACGGGCAGCGCGTCCGGAATCGGCATCCGCTCGGCGGGTTGATCGGGCTTGGCAGGTCTCCCTGCAGCACCATTCGTTCCCGGCCGCGCTCCAGCTTCGGATCAGGAATCGGAATCGCCGAAAGCAGCGTTTTGGTGTATGGATGCAGCGGATTCTCAAACAGCTCGTCGCTGCTCGTAAGCTCCACCATGCCCCCGAGGTACATCACCCCGATGCGGTCGCTGATATGCTTCACCATCGACAGGTCATGGGCGATGAACAAATACGTTAATCCCAGCTCCTGCTGCAGCTTCTTCATCAGGTTCACGACCTGTGCCTGGATCGAAACGTCCAGCGCCGAAATCGGCTCATCGGCGATCACGAACCGCGGATGAACCGCAAGCGCCCGGGCGATGCCGATCCGCTGGCGCTGGCCGCCAGAGAATTCGTGCGGGAACCGCTCAGCGTGGCTGCGGTTCAGTCCGACCGTCTCCAGCAGGTCGTAGACCATCTGCTGGCGCTCCTTGCGGTTCTTGGCGATGCCGTGGGCATCAATGCCTTCGGCGATGATGTCGGTCACCGTCATCCGCTGGTTCAGCGACGCATACGGATCCTGGAAGATCATCTGGATGCTCCGGCTCAGCTTCTTCCGCTCGGCATTGGATTTACGGCCGTGCACCGCCTCGCCGTCAAAGCTGACCGTCCCCTCCGTCGCTTCATAGAGACGGATCAGCGTGCGGCCCAGGGTCGACTTGCCGCAGCCGGACTCGCCGACAAGACCGAAAGTCTCCCCCGGATAAATGTCGAACGAGACGTCGTCCACCGCTTTCAGAATCTGTCCGCGGCCCACGTCAAAATGCTTCTTCAAATGCTTGACCTCGACCAGCGGTTTTGTCCCCTTCTCATGCTTCATGGCCGATCACCTCCCGCAAGCGGACTCTGCACTTTCGGCGCCCGGCTGTCCTGCAGCCAGCAGGCCGCGCGGTGCGTCTCCGAGTGTTCTGTATATTCTGGCATATATTCGTGGCAAATTTCCATGGCGTAAGGACAGCGTGCCGCAAACGGGCATCCCTTGGGCGGGTCGCTGAGGTCCGGCGGCGTGCCGGGAATAGCCGTCAGCTCCTCCGATTTCTCATGCAGCTTCGGCATGGAAGCGAGCAGCCCCCAAGTATACGGATGCTTGCCTTCATAAAAGATCTCGTCTACCGTACCGGTTTCCACGATTTTACCGGCGTACATGACCGCTACGCGTGACGCCATATTCGCGACTACGCCCAGATCGTGCGTGATCAGCACGATGGACGTGTCCAGCTCCTGCTGCAGCTTCTTCATCAGCTCCAGAATTTGCGCCTGGATCGTCACGTCAAGCGCAGTCGTCGGCTCGTCGGCGATCAGCACCTTCGGGTTGCACGCCAGCGCAATCGCGATGACCACGCGCTGGCGCATGCCTCCGGACAGCTGGTGCGGATACTGCTTCAGCCGCTTGTCCGGATTCGGGATGCCAACCTGGTTCAGAAGCTCCACCGCCCGCCGGTTGGCTTCCGCACCGCCGAGCTTGCGGTGCTTCTTCAGCACCTCGGTGATCTGCTTGCCGATCGTCATCGTCGGGTTTAGCGACGTCATCGGGTCCTGAAAGATCATCGAGATGTCCCGGCCCCGGATATCCTGCATCTGCTTTTCAGGCAGCGACGCGATGTCCTTGCCTTCAAAACGGATCGAGCCGTGTTTAATTTTTGCGGACTTCGCCAGCAGCCTCATGATGCTTTTGGAAGTCACCGATTTGCCGGAGCCGGATTCCCCCACGATCGCCAGCGTCTCGCCCCGGCCCAGGGAAAAGCCTACGCCGCGCACGGCCTGCACTTCGCCCGCATATGTGAAAAAGCTGACCTGCAAATCCTGCACTTCGAGCAAGTTGTCCATTCTCTCTTCCCCCTATTTCCGCATTCTCGGATCCAGCGCATCCCGCAGCCCGTCACCCAGAATATTGAACGTTACCATGATGAGGACGATGACAATCGAAGGGTATAGCAGCAGGTATGCCTGCGTATTCAAGGATGCGAAGCCGTCGTTGATCAGCACCCCGAGCGAAGACATCGGCGACTGAAGTCCAAGGCCGATAAAGCTCAGGAACGCTTCGGTAAAGATCGCCGACGGAATCGTGAACATCGTGTTGATGACGATGATGCCGATCGTATTCGGAATCAAATGCTTTGTAATGATGCGCCCGGTGGGCGTGCCCAGCGTACGGGCCGCCAGGACGAATTCCTGCGACTTCAGCTTCATAATGTGTGCCCGGACCAGCCGGGCCATGTTGACCCAGCCCGTAATGGACATCGCGACCATGATGGTCACAATCCCCGGCTTCATCACCATCATCAGCAGAATAATAATGATCAGGCTCGGAATCCCGGTCAAAATTTCGACGATCCGCTGCATCACGTTATCGACTCTTCCTCCAAACAGGGCGGAAATGGCGCCGTAGGCAACCCCGATGACGAGGTCGAGCGCGGCGGCGAGCACGGCGATCAGGAGCGATACGCGCGTTCCCTGCCATACGCGGGCCCATTGATCCCGGCCGAATTTATCAGTGCCGAACCAATGATCGGCGTTCGGTTTTTGATAGACGGCATTATAATCGGTAGAGTAATAGTCGTGATGTCCGATCCACGGACCAACGATCGCCAGCAGCAGCATGATGACCAGGATGACCAAGCTGACGATCGCCGCTTTGTTTTGTCTCAGCCGTCTCCAGCTGTCCTGAAAAGCCGTCAAGGATTTGCCCGAAATCTTCTCCCGTTCGTCCGGCTTTGCGGCGGCCGGCTTAAACAGCGCATCCACGTTATCCATTTGCGTCATGTCCTCACTCCTTTCCCGATGCCAGACGGATCCGCGGATCCACCAGGCCGTACAGCAGATCCACGATCAGCATGACGAATACATAGAAGGCGCTGTAAAAAATCGTGATCCCCATAATCGTGGAATAATCGTTCATTTTGATCGAGTCGACGAACAGGCTCCCGATCCCCGGAATCCCAAAAATATTCTCAATGACGAGCGAACCTGTCAGCAAATTGACTACGATCGGACCAAGAATCGTAATGACCGAAATGAGCGAGTTGCGGATCACGTGCTGGAACATGATGCGCGCGAACCCAAGCCCTTTTGCCTTAGCCGTCGTGACATAATCCTGCTCAAGCACCTCCAGCATCTCTGTCCGTACAAACCGGGCGATCAAGGCGATGACGCCGACGCAGAGCGCAATGGACGGCAGGATGGAGCTGGGATAGCTCTCCCAGAATGCGACCGGCAGAAGCCCCCATTTGAGCCCGACAAAATACTGCAGCAGCGCCGCAAGCACGAAATTCGGCACCGACACGCCGAGAACGGCGATAATCATGGTGGCGTAATCCCAGCCGGAGTTATGGCGGTAAGCGGCGATGATCCCGAGGATCATGCCGATGGCCAGTCCCAGCAGAACCGCTTGCAGACCGATCAAGGCCGAAGGTCCGATCCGGCTCATGATGATGTCCTTTACAGGTTGACCGGTGTAGAAAAACGACGTTCCCAAATCGCCTTTGACAATATTTTTTAAATAGTTCACGTACTGCACGCCAACCGGCTTGTCCAAGCCGTAGCTGGCATAAATCATCTGTCTTTGTTCCTGCGGCAGCTGCTGAAGCTTCTCTTCATCGAACGGAGTGCCAGGCAGTGCTTTCATCAGGAAAAAGGTGGCGGTCGTAATAATAAACAACGTCAGCAGTAAGTATACGATCCGGATGCCGATATACCGTTTCAATGTTGCACCTCCCAATACGCGGGGCCTTCAAAATTTTCATTACGTCCCGGAGCTTGATCCAGGAAAGGGAAAGAGAGAAGCCGCGCTTCTCTCCTCTCCCGATACATGCCCATGTGAAGCGGCATTACTTGATGCTTGCATATTTAAAGTCAACCGGGTTGCCGTATGGATGGTAGTCCAGTCCTTCGACTTTATCGCTCAGCAGGTAGGAGTATCCGCCGAAGTAGATCGGAACGACCACGACGTCTTCTGCCGTCAGAATTTTTTCGGCAGCCAGCAGCATGTCGATCCGTCTTGCTTCGTCCGTTTCTTTCTTGGCGTCAGTGATCAGCTTGTCGTACTTCGGATTTTCATAGTTTCCGCGGTACGGCGTGTGGTTTGCCCACAGATCCAGATACGTCATGGCATCATCATAATCGGCGCCCCATGCGGTAATCGCCATTTGATACTGGCTGTTGTCCATCAGCTGTCCGCGGGCTTTCGCCGTTTTGGTGTCGATGGCCACGTCGATGCCGAGGTTTTTCTTGAACTCGCTCTGCATAAAGGTAGCGACGTCCTTCGTTTCGGAGGTGTCCGCTACGAGCATCGTAATTTTAGGCGCTTTACCCAGCTCTTTAACCCCTTGCTCCCAATAGGATTTGGCCTTTGCCGCATCCGGCGTGATCAGGTCGCCCTGCATTTCGCGGAAGCTTTTGCCTCCCGTTGCGCTCATTTGGTCCGGAATCAGTCCTGTAGCGGCCTTGGAACCGTTGTTCAGCACCTGGTCTGCCAGCAGTTTGGAGTCGAAGCCGTATTCCAGCGCTTTGCGGATGTTGATGTTGCTCACGCCGTCCGCCTTCAGGTTGAACTGCAGGTACGTCGTTCTGAAGTTGATGCCTGTTCCGAATCCAGGGTCGGACTTGGATGCATTGACATCGGAAGACTGCAGCAGCACACGGTCAAGCTGTCCGGCTTTATAAGCGTTCAGCGCCGTGCTCTTTTCCTTGATGACTTTCACGTCCACTTTGTCCACCTTGACGTTCGCAGCGTCCCAATAGCCGGCATTCTTCTCGAGCACCGCACCGCTGGCGGCATCGACCGAAGTCAGCGTGTAAGGACCATTGAACAGCATGTTTTGCGGGCTCAGCGCATAGCTTTCGCCCTGGGACTTCACGAATTCCTCTTTCATCGGGAAGTACGGAGCCAGCGAAGTCAGTCTCAGGAAGTAAGGCGTCGGCTGCTTCAAATGAACGACCAGCGTCTTGTCATCCTTCGCTTCGATGCCGACTTTGTCCGCCGAACCGCCTTCTGCGTACTCGGCTGCACCAACAATGTAGTCCGTCATAATAAAGGAATAGCCGTTGGTTCCGGTTTTCGGATCCATTTCACGCAGCCAGGCGAACTTGAAATCGGCTGCCGTTACCGGCGATCCGTCGCTCCATTTGGCGTCAGCGCGCAGCTTGAACGTATACGTCAGCTTGTCTTCGGACAGCTCCGAGCTTTCTGCCATGGCCGGCTGGGGCTCGTTCTTCGGATCGAGGCGGTACAGCCCTTCTCCGATATTGTTCAGCACCGTAAACGATACGTCGTCGGATGCCGCCCATTGATTCAGGTCTTTAATTTCGCTTTCTACAGACAGTCTCAGCTCTTTGGACGCCGTCTGTGCGGCATTGCCCGTGTCCCCCGTCGTGCCCGAGCTCGCGCCTTTACTGTCGCCGCCGGTGAACGAGCATCCTGTGAAAATGGCCGATACGACAAGCAGCGTCGCCAGCAAGCTTACCTTTTTCCTTTTCATTGCATGTCCCACTCCTTTATGTCCCCTTTGTGAATGTATGATTGCACCGCCGTTTCCGAAGGAAGCCGCGGGTGAATCCGAATCTCTTGTGCTCATTCATGCTGAAGAACTTCCGGTACTGCGTGTCAATGGCAATCAGGTGCTTGGTCTCTCCTGCTTCCTCTATTCGTTACTGCCGAAATGCTAGTTTCGTAGATCGAACAATTTTTCGAAAAGGAGAGTATTACTTTATTTAGAAGCTTGCGTTTACTTACCTGCCAGGGTAAAAGCGGCTCTGCGCTCGCCGACTACAATGTGGTTGTCGTTCTTGATTTCCTTTGAAACGACCGTATACAGACGGTCAATCGTGGCCTGGTTGCTGTATCCGATTTGCTCGAGGATCGAAGCAACGGCGATCGGCCACGGTGTCTCCGAGCCGTCGATCACTTTCAGCGCAAAAGCGACGCGTTCCCGAATTAAAGAGAAGCAGTAGACACCTTTGGCTCCACCCTTGGCGACGATGTTGTCGTCCCGCAGCAGCTCCGAGCAGATAAACTGATGGCTCGCGATGCTGTCCGGCGCAGCGTGCATATAGCGGACCATACGCTGCACGGCTTCCCGCGTCCCGGCATCACGGATCAGCTCTGGGCAGGCCAGCTTCAGGTATGCCGTGGCGATCGATTTCAGCGGCAGCGCAAAGATCGGAAATCCGCAGCCGTCAACGCCTACTTTAATCTGATCGACCGGATATTCGGCCATGTCCGCGAGCGTGTGAAGGATGTCCTGCTGCAGCGGATGCGATGGCTGCCAGTAAGTCTCGGTCGGCAAGCCCATCTCCCTCGCCGCAGCCAGAATGCCGAGATGCTTGCCGGAGCAGTTATGATACAGCTTGCGCGGCGGTTTATTTTCCCGCATGAGGGCGAACTTCGGCTCATCGTTCAACGGATAGGTCGGGCAGCACAGCAGCTGCTCTTCTTTGAGGCCGGTTTTGGCCATAATCGATTCCAATGCTTCGATATGATACGTTTCGCCCCGGTGGGAGGCGGCGAACATGGCGGCTTCCGCATCCGTCAGCCCGTACTTTTCGGCGATGTTCTGCTTCATGACCGGGATCGCCTGGAACGGCTTGGCCGCCGAACGCAGGAAGGTCATATGCTCCGCATCGCCCACCTCATAGATGACTTCTCCTTGATCCGATACGCCGCACAGCACGCCGAGATGCACGTTCTCCAGCACGCCGCCGCGGTATTCCTCCACCAACGGTTCCAATTTCATACGTCAACACCCGCTTCGTTAAATTTAGTCTGCCTGCTCCATCTGTCTGTCGATGTCCAGGAACAGGTTTTGGGCCAGTATGCCCGATCCGATCACCACGCCGTCACTCTCCAGAGCCGAGTAGACGATCTGGAACGTTCCGCGCAGCGGCTCCCACACAAATTGATCCATGCATTTGTCCGAAATGAAGTCCCGGACTTCAGGGAAGCTTTCCACC
This sequence comes from Paenibacillus sp. SSG-1, assembly GCF_002224835.1. Lineage (NCBI taxonomy): Bacteria > Bacillati > Bacillota > Bacilli > Caryophanales > Paenibacillaceae > Paenibacillus > Paenibacillus sp. SSG-1. The sequence continues at coordinate 416,472 of NZ_MBRK01000001.1, read as the reverse complement.
AGCTTGCCGGTCAGAATCACCGTATCCGGGTTGTATACGCAGGCGATGTTGCTGACCGTGACCGCTACGAAAGTCATGGCCCGGTCTACAATGCTCGCCGCCCAATACTCTCCGTCCTTCTTCGCCTGAAACAATTCCTCCAGCGATCCGATCGGTTTGATTTTGTTGGCCTGCTCAACAAGCGACGCTTCAGCGATATAGGTCTGCAGGCAGCCGACCTTGCCGCACTCGCACAGAAGGCCTCCCGGGTCTACTACCGTATGCCCGATTTCCCCGGCACTGTTCGTCTCCCCGCGATAGATTTCCCCATCGATGATCAGGGAGGAGCCGACCCCGCTGCCGAAGCCGATCAGCACCGAGCGGCTCGATCCTCTCGCCGAGCCATATTGGTGCTCGGCCAGCGCACGGACTTTCAGCTCGTTATCCACGGCAACCTCAAATCCGGTCAGCCGCCGGAGCTCCCCGGCGATGTCAGTCTGCTTCCAGCCAAGCTGCGCGGACAGTACCACGCTGCCCCCGGCGTAATCGACAATGCCTGGCAGTCCGACGCCGATGCCGACCACCTTGCGGCGGTCGATGTCCTCCGCCAGGATCAGCTCCTCGATGGCCGAGGCGATACGCTCCAGCGTTGCCTCCGGCGTTTCGCGGGAATCGCGCGTCACCTGCGTACTGTGAACCACTTTGCCATCCAGGTCCACAATGCCGATCCGGATGCCGCTGCGGTCGATTTCAACGCCCACGGAGAGCACCGAGCCGGGATTCACATGCAGCATCACAGCTTTCCGTCCGACGCCGGTCGTCGTCTGCTCGATCTCATGCATAAAGTCCTGCTGGAACAGCTCGGAAACGATCCGGCTGACCGTCGTAGGACTCATTCCTGTCAGTCTGGCGATCTCGGCACGGGACAGGGGCGAGTGTTTACGGATCAGTTCAAACACCGTACTTCTGTTTTTCCTCCGGATATAATCCTGATCGTGCTTCTGCATCGGAGACGGTCCTCCATTTTAATTAATTTCACCTATGGAGAAAATCTTGGTAGGAAAAAGGAACACAGCGGATTCAAACTCGGCATTTAGGGATAATTACCCGAATTAGCGTCCGACTTTGGTCTTATAATTTCTCCAGTGATGTTATTAATTGAACTTTAATAGAATTGAGATTTCGTGTCAATATATATGTCATGTTTTTGTCGAAATTCGTCTGAATTTCCGTTTTTGAGGAAATTCCATCGAATGAAATGCAAATTTTCAGATTTAGGTTTTCAATAAAAATCCCAATTAAACCGCTTACTATAACACTTTGTGTCAACTTTTTATTTCAAAGATTAGAATGTTTCGGCCCTTTACAAGCCCCCTATCTAACCAGTAACCGTGAAACTTTTTCTGAAAATCCCCTGTTTTCCTGTTACTATGGAGAAAGAACATGATCCGGACGGCGACGGTCTGGTTACAGAAAGGTTGAAGCTGCAGCATGAATTCTACTTCTACTCCAGATTTGCATCCCCGTACGACGGCAAAAGGCAAGGAACCCTTTCCTGTCTCCCTTCTGTCGCTGACGGTGGGCGCCTTTGCGATCGGCATGACCGAATTCGTGATCATGGGCATTCTGCCAAATGTAGCCGATGATCTGAACGTAAGCATCTCCACAGCCGGGCAGCTGATCACAAGCTACGCGCTGGGTGTAGCGGTCGGCGCCCCGATCCTGACCATCTTAACTCACCGGCTTCCGCAGAAGCTGCTGCTCTGCCTGCTGATGGCGCTGTTCATTCTCGGCAACGGCATTGCCGTCATCGCACCGAACTATACCGTGCTGATGGCAGCCCGCCTCATAACGGCGTTGTGCCACGGCACCTTCTTCGGCGTCGGCGCCGTCATCGCTTCCGGCCTTGTCAAGCCGCATAAGCGGGCCGGAGCAGTATCCATCATGATGGCGGGCCTGACGATCGCCAACATTATCGGCGTGCCGGTGGGCACCTTTGTCGGCCAGCACCTGGGCTGGCGCGCCTCCTTCGGCGCGATCATGGTGATGGGGATCGTGGCCCTGATCGGCATCGTCCTGTTCATCCCGCGGATCCGCCGCGATGAGTCGGCCAGCCTGGGCAAGCAGTTCAGGGCGGTAGCCCAGCCCAAGCTAATGATCATCCTCCTGGCCTGCGCCGTTGGCAACTCAAGCTTGTTCGCCGTCTTTACGTATATCGCCCCGCTGCTGGAGCAGGTGACCGGATTCCATGAAAGCAGCGTCACCTGGATTCTCGTCCTGTTCGGCATCGGGGTCACGGTCGGCAACATGCTGGGCGGCAAGCTCGCCGACTGGAGGCTGATGCCCGCGATCCTGGGCATCTTCCTCTCCATCTGTGTGCTGCTGACGATTTTCACTTTTACCGTCAAAAGCCCCGTTGGCGCAGTCGTTACGATCTTCCTGTGGGGAGCCGCTTCGTTTGCGGTCATGCCAGGCATTCAGGTGAAAATTATGAACCTGGCGCAGGAGGCACCCGCGCTCGCCTCGACTTCCAATCACTCCGCCGGGAATCTCGGCAACGCGTTCGGCGCCTTCTTCGGCGGATGGGTCATCGACGAGATGGGGCTCACCTCCCTGCCTTGGATCGGCGCCCTGCTCGTCGGGCTCGCCTTCCTGATCGTGCTGGCCGTCTATATGCAGGAGCGCAGACGGCAGACGGTTCCGGTGGCGGGGACGGTTAGCAAGTAAGACCGGACTTGAGCATATGCCTGAGATTAGAGTGATAAGCAAAAGAACACCTCCCTTGAAAGGGAGGTGTTCTCTTTTTGTTACATATCATTCCCGATTAACGAGCCGGCGGGCCGAAATCATCATCCTGTCTCACCGTTTAGTTTGCACCGTTTAATGCGCCAATTCACCTACGAAGGTTGTCACGCTCTGGGCAGGAAGTTGGGCCGTAAAAGAACCGCCCTTGATTTTAATCGAAGATCCGGCTGCCATATTTCTGCTGGCGTCCGTTACCCATGGGGTGACCTTCGACGCCTTGCCGTTTTGCAAGGTGAAGGTTTGGCTTACCGCTGAGGTGCCTTTGTTAATGGCCACAATCACGACCTTGTTGTTGCCTTTATATGCAGAGGTGTAGACGTTGGTATCGGGGTTCTTCGTTGCATCGACCCTGACATAACCGGGGCGGACAAACTTGGAGAAATGAGCCATATTATACCCGCGCTTGCTTATCGTACCGTCCTCTTTCATAGGACCATACTGCCTGCGGATATACCACCATACGTAAGCCTCGAAATCTCCCTCTACCATCGCATGATGAATATGATAGGACACGTCAAGCGCCTCGGGCCACCGATCTGCAGAGTTGGCATCGCTGTTCGGATAATATACTTCCGTCATCCACAGTTCTTTGCCCGCTCCCTTCTGCTTGAAGAGAGGATACGCGAAATCGCCGATCTGGGTCCCGTACAGGTGGGTACCCAAAATGTCCATATTGGCCAGGGCCTGCGGATCGTTCAGAATAGGGTCGGACATGTTTTTCAGGTATTGGAACGATTCCGGCGCGATAACCCGGCAGTTAATGGAGCCTGCATTTTCCTTCATAAAGCGAAGCATCTCTTCAGGGGTCCACCACGTCCAGGTATGGGCATAATCAGGCTCATTCTGGACGGATATCGCATATAGATCCACACCGTTGTTCTTCATGAACGTAACGAAATCGTTAAGATACTGGGCATAGTCGGCATACTTGTCGTATCTTAGCCGTTTGGCCGACGTATCTCCATTCCGGTTGAACGTCTCTGTCATATCGCTTGGCGGATTCCAAGGGGATGCAAACACAATAGCTCCGTGTGCAATCGCACTCTTGGCCGTTTCGACTTCCTTGCTCCAATTGTTCCGATCTTCATCTACATGAATTCTGAGGATGGAAAAGCCGAGCTGGTTGTCCCCATTGCCAAAAGCCGTTTCTCTTTGGGCTTCCGTCAAATCCCCGATCCAGACGGGGTGGTTGATTCCCCCAAAACCGCGAATGACCTGTTTTTCCGCCGATAAGTTGACGGTGGCGTTACTTGAAGCCGACACCTGAGCCGGCCCCGGCACGGCCAGTACGATCGACAGGGCCGTTACACCGGCTAACCATCCGCAAACCGATTTTTTCAAACGTGACCACGTTGCATGCATTTCCATCAATACCTCCATTCTCTTGATAGAATCGTTTAGCTATATAGATTGAACAAAAGTGTTGCACTGAACTTCCTGTTATAACCGCCCAAATACGGCCGATAACATTCTTTTTTAGTTCATTCTATATTGCCGGATTAAAATTCGGTTTCCTCTCACCCCCCTGTTTAAGTCTCGACTTCCCCTTCATCTCAGATTCGGATAACCATCGATGGGCGAGACCCCAATCCCTCGCTCAGCCAGCCGCTCTTTGATATCAACGCTTCCCTGTCGGTAAGACGCATGACGTTTCTGCCCGAACCCCATCGAAGTTTCCATGTAACGAATGTATTCCGATTTAGAACATTTCCAATTGGTAAAGGAATGAGCCGTCCCCCGTAGATCATAGGAGAACGGCATCATCTAATACCAGGCGCTTGCTTGCTGCAAGCTGCAAGAATCCGCTTCTTCGCTATTTTGCGTTTTCGCCTACTCCGCAAACAACGCGGCGATCCGGTCATAAGCCGGCTTCGGACGGTGCTGCGCATCGAACAGCATCGGCCAGTTTTTGCGGCCGCGCACCGGGAAATCGTCCAGCCACGTATAGTCGTCGGCCGCCCCCCAGAACGTCACCCCGCTGATGACGTCGCTGTACTCCTTCAGCAGACCGAACACGCCCTCGTACAGCTCTGCCTGACGCTCGAGCATGCCCGGCTCCGGCGAAGTCAGATCGGCCCGCCTGTCATCGAAGCGGAAGACCGACACGTCCAGCTCGGTGAGCTGCAGCTGCAGGCCGAGCGAAGCATACTTCTCGATCGCCGCGCGGATATCGTCCAGGGACGGATCGAACAGGTTCCAGTGCGCCTGCAGGCCGATGCCGTGGATCGGCGCGCCTTGCTCCAGCAAGGACTTCACCAGCGCATAGATTTTATCCCGCTTGGCGGGATGTGATTCGTTGTAGTCGTTGTAGAAGAGCAGAGCTTCCGGATCGGCGTCATGGGCGTATTCGAACGCCCTGGCGATAAACTCCGGCCCGGCGATGCCCAGCCACTTCGACGGACGCAGAAGCGCGTCGCCTTCGTCGGCGATAACCTCGTTGACCACATCCCAGGCATAAAGCCGGCCCTTGTACCGCCCCACCACCGTATTGATATGCGAGCGCAGCCGCTCAAGCAATAAGGCCTTGCCTGCCGGCCGTCCCTGGCTGTCCTCGAACAGCCAGTCCGGGGTTTGATTATGCCAGACAAGCGTGTGCCCGCGCATCGCCATTTGGTGCCTGCCGGCGAAATCGGCCAGCAGATCCGCATCCTCAAACGTATACACGTCTTCCTCCGGATGAACGCTGACGAACTTCATTTCGTTTTCCGCGGTAATGCTGTTAAAATGGTGCGCCAGCAGCTGCTCCTGCGACCGGATCGTCCGCGGATTGACCGCCGCCCCGATCCGGAAATGCTGCGCGAAGAGATCCTTCAGCGCCTGCTCGGTATGCGTGCCCGTTGAATTCATGACAGACTCCCTCCTGCCTATGGGTGTTAATTTGGACTTTAGTGAAATCCGGCGGCCGCCACGATGACCTCTTGGGAGGCCACTAAAAGGCCCCTATGCGGTTCGGTTCTCTTAGGGTTCGAAAAATCGCCATCCACTGCTCTTTTCCGTTTTTTGACTCGGTTACTCTTTCACGCTGCCGACATTCAGTCCGACCACAAAATACTTTTGCAGAAACGGATAGACCACCAGAATCGGAACGGAGGCAACAATCGTTATAGCTGCGCGGATCGAGAGCGGCGTCACCATCGATACCGCGGTTTCCTGGTTCACGCCGACGCCTGCCGCCACGTTCGGATTGCTGTTGGAGTTCATACTCGACGAGAGCAGCTTCATCAGCTCATACTGCAGTGTACTGAGCTCCTGTCTGGAAGACGTGTACAGGAATGCGTCAAACCAGGAGTTCCATGCGCCTACGGCCACAAACAGTGCGATGGTGGCCAGCACCGGTGTACACAGCGGGAAAATGATCCGCAGGAAAATTTTGAAATCGCCGGCGCCGTCGATCTTGGCCGATTCGACCAGGCTGTCCGGAATCGTTCCGATATAGGTGCGGATAACGATCATGTTGAACGCGCTGATCATGGACGGGAAAATATACACCCAGAAGCTGTTCAGCAGGTGCAGGTCCTTGATCAGGAAGTATCCCGGGATCAGGCCGGCGCTGAAGTACATCGTCAGCACGAAAATGACGGTGATCGGCTTGCGTAAGACGTATTCCTTCCGGCTCAGCGTATACGACAGCATCGTTGTCAGGAAGATGTTCAGCACCGTGGACAGCACGGTCCGTGCCACAGAGATCCAGAATGCGTCATAAATCGTGCCCGATGCGAACACCGCCTTGTAGTTCTGCAGCGTCCATTGCCGTGGCCATAAATAAATGCCTCCGCGGATCGTATCGTTACCCGCATTCAGCGACACGGCGATCGTGTTCAAAAACGGATACAGCGTGACAACCACCAAAAAGATCATAAAAATCGCATTAAACGTATTGAACAGCACCGGCTCAACCTTGCTCGAGCGCATGCTTTTTCTTATCGTAACACCAGCCGCTCCCTGCGGGCTGATTTGATGATTTTCCATACTCATAACAGCCTCTCTTCCCCAAGCCGCTTTGCGGTCCAGTTGGCCACCAGTAACAGGGCGACGCTCACGACCGTTTTAAAGATCCCGCCGGCTGTGGCAAGTGAATAGTTTCCTTGAGCAATCCCGTATTTCAAGACAAAGATATCGATCGTTTCGGCCCAGTCCACGACAAGCCCGTTGCCGAGCAGGTACTGAACCTCAAAGCCAGCGTCCAAAATATGGCCGATGGACATGATCAGCAGAATCACGATCGTGGATTTGATCCCCGGCAGAGTTACATGAAACATCTTCCGGTAGCGGTTGGCTCCGTCCATCTCCGCCGCTTCGTACAGCGCGGGATCGATCGACGCCATGGCGGCCAGATAGATGATCGTGTTCCAGCCCACTTCTTTCCACACATGGGAAGCACCGACGATGCCCCAGAAATACTTTCCTTCGCTAAGCCATAAAATCGGTTCCTTGATCAGATGCAGCTTCATCAAAATATCGTTGACAATGCCGTCGGAAGCCAGCGAAGTGGCTACGATCCCGGTCACGATAACCCAGGACAAAAAGTGCGGAAGGTAAGAAATCGTTTGTACCGTCCTTTTCCAAATGACCTTTCGAATTTCGTTGAGCAGCAGCGCGAGCACGATTGCCGTTACGAAACCAAGCACGAGATTGATAATGCTCATCCCGAGCGTATTGCGCAGCACCCGCATAAAATCGTCATCGGTAAACAAAAATTTAAACTGCTTGAATCCGACCCAGTCCTGTTGGCTGAAGGAACGCGCCGGTTTGTAGTTCTGAAATGCCATCGTCCAGCCCCAGACCGGAACGTAGGCAAATAAAATGATATACAACGTCAAGGGCACGGACATCCAGATCAACTGCTGCTGGCTCTTCAGCACAGCCCAGGTCAGCTTCCGTTTCTTCTCTGGTTTCCGGACAGCTTTCTTATTGGTTACAGTCACAGCCATACGTTTGCTCTCCTCACCATATTCAAATTCCGGAGCGGGTATCTATAAAGCGGAAGGCGCTCATTAGCGCCTCCCACTTTCTGTGAACCCTTATTTGCTCCAATTATCGATTCTCCACTTGATTTGCTCGTTGATCTTGTCTTCGTACGCCTTGACATCGACCTTGTGAATTTGTGAAGTGTACTCATTCCATACCGAATCAAAATCGGACGGGTTCGCCAAAACTGCTTTCGGCAAATACTTGGTGGATAGATCGTTCAGCTTCGTGTTCGCTACTTTGGCTGGCGATCCTTCGACCAGATCGATGGACCAGGCCGGGTAGTAAATCGGATTCTCCGGCGGCTCGCTGAAGAAATCGACGTAGCTGTCAAAGCCGTAAGCTTCCAGGAATTTTTTGTCGTAATCGTTCAGGCCCGCTTTGTATTCTTCCGGCTGTGCAGCGGCGTCGGTGGAGTTGCCGTCGCTGAAGCTTCCCTCGATTTTCGGCAAGTTTCCGAAAAGGGCGTCAGCTTTGTTCGCCAGCTTCCATGTTCCGTCCGACTGCTTATCGCGCTGCTCCTGGGTTCTCATAAACCGGCCCTGGTCGTTGACGATGTAGTCCTCACCTTCAATGCCCCATGAGAACACTTTTTGCCAATCTTCCGTGATCAAGGTGTCGAGCAGCTTGATGATCTTCACAGGATCCTTTGCATTGACGCTGATTCCGAAGCCGTTGTTCAGGTTAAGCACAGCCCGGTCGCGATAATAGTCCTTCGTGCTTGTGTCATATACGAGCGGAAGTCCCACATACGTCCGGTTAAACTTCTTCTGGGTGATCAGCGAGTTCTCGGCATTCTGGAAGTTCCAGTGCTGGTCGAACATGCCGAGCACCGTGCCGCTGGACAGTTTGGCCAGGTACTGGTCAAAGTTCTGTACGAACGTCTCTTTGTCGATCAGCCCCTGCTCGTTCATTTGATTCAGCTTCTGGTAGTATTGCTTGGCATAATCCTTATCGGCAAAAATTTCGGCTACGCCGTTGTTCACAACAACGCCACCGTCGTTCGGATGACCAATCAGATGCTGAGGCGGGTTAAAGAGACCCCAGTTTTTCCAGTCATAGTTCAAAATCTCAAAACCGATCGTCGGGCTGCCGTCGATGGTCGGATGCTTCGCCTTATACTTGGCGATCAGGTCGAAGTACTCGTCCAGCGTCTTCACTTTCGGATAGCCGGCCTCAGCCAGCACGTCCTTCTGGACCCAGAACGCCGGCCCGGAATACCAGGTGCTGTTCAGCTTGCCGTTGTATACTCCATAGTTCGGCAGAATATAAATGTGCCCGTCGTTCGGGTCCTTCATCATGTTCCAGTATTTTTCATAATGCTTCTTCAAATTTGGCGCGTACTTCTCGATCAAATCCTCCAGCGGAATATAGGCTCCAGCCGCTGTCAGCTTCGTGTTGCCGGTCATCAGATCCGGGTAGTCGGAGCCGGCAATCATGACGCCCAGCTTCTGGTTAATGTCGCCTGCCAAAAACTCAAAATTAAACGTGGCTCCCGTCTCATCCTTGATTTTTTTGTAAATCTTGTTGTCCGGAGTGGGCTGCTGCCCGGCTTCCCCGATGAAAACGCTCACGTTGAACGGCTCCACCTTTCCGTCGCTGCTGCTTCCGGTTGCTGTCTGCCCTGTAGAGCTGCTGCCGTTGTCTGCGCTGTTGTCTTTGCTGCCGCCGCAGCCGGACAGGACTACGCTGAACGTCATCGCCATGAGTATGCCAAGACGAAACAGCGGTTTAAATCTTCCCCCCATGTAAAGCACCTCCGTCAAATTTTAGCCACACCAAGCTTTTTATTGTAAGCCTTTTCATGTAACTGCCTTTATTGTAAAAGCGCTGCCATAGCCGAAACTATATCGGAATTAAAGGAGTCACCTTCAAAACTTTAGAACATCCTTTTTTTGTATTCATTGGGGGACATCGCATGCCTCGCTTCGAACTGCTTGAGGAATTGGCCGTAATGGCCGTAACCGACGCGCTCCGCAATTTCACTGTTCTTCAAACTGCTGTTTTCCAGCAGGCGTACAGCCTCTTCAATCCGCAGGTTATGCAGCATTTCGTTAAAGCCGATGCCGTTCTTCTTCAGCAGCAGCTGGCCGAGATAAACGGGATGCAGGTAGAAGACCTCGGCCAGCTTGCGGATCGTCAGCGGCTCCCGGTAGTGCTCGCGGACGTAGTCGATAATTTCCTGGGCAATGCCCTGGGACTGCCGCTGCTGTTCCCGTATAAAAAAGTCGATGCAGCCCTCGGCGCAGGACAGCAAATCGCCCATCACGTCGCCAAGCGTCATCACGGTGCCGGATATCCGGGGAATATCGTGCTTTTCGATCCAGGGCTCCGCTGCCGGGCCGGCTGCTTCTCGCATATGGCTCATGATTTGATACATGACATGGATGGCGAGTTTTTTGACGAAGTCCGGATTCGGCATGGACTCCCGCAGGCTGGAATCCGCTAACTGTACCGTTTTTCGCAAAGCCGGCTTGTCCAGCAGCGATACGGCCTGGGGCATTTCTTTAAATAGATCCAACCGCTCGAAATGATCCTCAAACTGGAGATGTTCTACCTGCTCGTAAAGGATCAAGCCCGGGGCATGATCAAGGTAAAAGGCATATTGTATGGCCTTCTTCGCCGCCTTGCAGCAGCAGCCGATCCGGTGCAGGCTGTTCTCCGCCTGCCCTGACGCCATAAACACCCGTTGTCCGTCCGCGCTTTCCGACAGCAGCTCCTCCGCCATCGCGTAAGCTGCCTTATCGTTATCCTCTGCCGAGTTCCAACCGTACACAATCCCGAAGCTGCTCGGCTCCAGATCGACCAGGTATATGTATTCCCCCGCCTCTGCCATTGCGGCAGCCTTCGCCCTCAGCCTGGCAAGAGCATCCGGCGCCGCCTGCACCAGGCACATATTCCATGCCGGCATGGCATCCGACAGGCGGGTGACATCCTTCTCCCTGCCGTCCAAGGCGTTCGCACCGCCATTCAGCAGATCTTTAATCATCGAAACCGCCTCTTCGTAAGAAGCCATCCTCGTCAGGCTCTGTTCCTCCCGCTCCCGCACCAGCTCCCGCCGAATGTCCCGGATCTGCTCAGCCGCCTCCTCCGGAATGACCGGTTTGAGCAGGTACGCATTGACGCCGTATCGCAGCGCCTTCTGGGCGTATTTAAATTCACCATATCCGCTGACAATGGCGAATTTGACCGGCGCTGTTCCCTCCAGGCTCCACGCCTCGATCATTTCCAGCCCGTCCATCAGCGGCATCCGGACGTCGGTGATGACCAGGTCCGGCGCCAGCTCCCGGATGAAATGCAGCCCTTCCTTTCCGTTGCTTGCACGGCCGCATACCTCAAAGCCCAGTTCCTCCCAGTCGATCCACAGCTCCAGCCCCTCCAGGGCAGCGGGTTCGTCATCGATCAACAACACTTTAAATGTCATGGTTCCCCTCCTGTATTACGGATCGATCAGCCTGCCATACCGCTTAGAAACTTGATCGGAATTTCAAAAAATACGGTCGTGCCCTGCTGCGGGCTGCTTACGATATCAAAGCGCACCTGATCGTGATAGTACAGCTCAAGTCTCCGGTACACGTTGCGGATGCCGATATTGGCGCCGGACTCGTCTTCGGTCTGTACCGCCTTTTTAATTTCCTTGAGCCGCTCCAGCTCCATGCCTTTACCATTGTCCGCAATAACGATGCGCAGACGCTCGTCGGCAACGTACGCACTGACTGTCACGATGCCCTGTCCGTCGATCGCCTGAAGCCCGTGTTTGCAGGCATTTTCCACAAGCGGCTGAATGCTCATTTTCGGGATTTTGTACTGCAGCGCGTCCGGATCGATATCGAAGCGGTATTCGAATTTGTCACGGAACCGGAACTTCTCGATTTTGAGATACATGTCGATAAACACCATTTCTTCCTCCAGCGTCACGATGTCTTCCTTCCAGCTGAGGAGCCGCCGCAGCAGCTTGGACAGGCTTTTGACGATGTCGGTTACGTCCGTGTAGTGGTTTTTCGTACAGACGACGAGGATCGCATTCAGCGTATTGAACAGAAAATGGGGATTCATCTGGCTCTGCAAAAAGTTCAGTTCGGCCCGCACCCGCTCCATTTCCAGGTTTTTCTGCTGGATTTCCAGCTTGTAGACGTTGTTGATCAGGAACTTGATCCGGCCGGTCATCTTGTTGAAATTGCGGATGAGTCCGCCGATTTCATCACGCCCCTCGTCGATCTGGATCAGGTCGAACTTCTCATTCGTCACCTTCTGCATATGCCGTGCCAGCCGCTTCACGCGGTAATTGTAGGATCTCAGCATAATGAAAATAAATCCCGTCGTGAACAGGGTAATCCCCGCTGCGACGATACCGACATACAATCTCATTTCGTTCATCGCATTGGTGATGCGCACACCCTTGGTGATCCCGATCAGCCGCCATCCCTTGACGTATTTGGCGGTGCCGATGTTGACCGAATGAACGTCCTGTTCCTTGTCCTCAGCAGACAGTTTGAATACCGGGTACGCGTCCGTCGTGCCGGTCTGATATCCGCTCTGGGCCGACATAATGATTTGGTCCCGCTCATTGACCAGGTAAAGATCCAGGTAATCTTTTTCCCGGACAATCACGTCATAAATTTTGTTCAGGTCGATGTCGATTCGCAGCAGCTTCTGATAGTGATCGTAGTTATCAAAATAATCCATCCGCTCGATCACGCTCAAATAAGGAGCCGTAAACACGCTGCTGCTGGCTTGGTTGGCCCGGTACGCTGCGACGAACACCGGATTCTGCGAGTCCTTCCACAATTTATACCAGTCGCTCGCCCGGACCTCGTCATCGATGACGTGGTAGTTCCCTCCGTCGACGATCGTCGGATTATCCGTGAAAATACTGATGCGCTCGATTTGGTTGTTCACCGGAATGTAGCTGGTCACCCGGTTGCGCAGCTGCTCGTCAAAGGCGTCATAAAAATCGATCTGGCTCGCGTATTTCCGGTCGAGTATTTCATACAACATCTTATCGCTGCTTAAGGCATGGCTTACCGCTACTCCGCCGTCGATGAAATCATGAATATCCTTTCTCGCCCGCTCGATCGAGATATCAAGGTTCTGCTCCTCCCGTGCTTTGATCAGGTCCGACAGGCGGTCCGTCACCACCAGGTTGATGACGATCACTGGGAGCAGCACGCCGACGATAAAGATGAGCAGAAATTTATAATTCAGCGGAATATCGTTGACGATCTTCCGGAGCTTGAATTTGCGCGTGGACATCATTTCATCGCTCCCCCATCGGTCCATCCGGCGAATTTCCGGCATCCTGCTTGTAGGCCGAAGGCAGCATGCCGGTTTTCAGCTTGAATTTGTTAATAAAATAGTCCGTGTTCGGGTAGCCCACCTGAAGCGCCACGTCGGAGATTTTGAGCGGGGAGCGCTTGAGCAGCCTTTTCGCCTCTTCGATCCGCTTGTCATTGAGGTATTCGTTAAACGGCTTCCCCGTCGTTTTCTTGAACAGCTGGCCCAAGTAAGTCGCGTTCATATGAAAATGCCGGGCCAAATCCTGCAGCTGCAGCCTTCCGCGGAACTCGCGGTCGACGTATTGCACGACCTGGTAAATGGTGTTGCTCTCGCTGCTCAGCTTCAGCTCGGACAGAAGGGCCCCCGCCTGAAGGCAGAAACGCTCCACATAAGCCTGAAGCGCCCGGTAATCCCTGATTTCGCCAAGCGTGCCAAGCTGCCTTTCCTGTGCCTTCATCAAAGCGGCCGGGTCGCCGTTCAGGTCCTTGATCAGGCCGCAGACGGACCATTCCATATCCGCCACATGGCTCTTCACCCATTCCAGCTCCACAGGAACCGCGGCAATCCATCCGAAGGATTCCCTGACACAAGCGGTGATACCTTCCGGATCCCCTTCCTGCAGCGTTTCCAGAAGCGTTTTGAATGTTTGCAGGAGCAGCTCCCGGTTTACCGGACGGATGCACTCCTGGTAGAAAAACACTCCGCTTTTCCCCAGACAGCGCTTCCGCTCCACGACTTCCACCGTTTGGGCATACAACTCCCGGATCGAGCGCAGACTGCGTTTCGGCTCGCTGACGGCGATAATGACCGGCCCGTCCAGCCGTTCAGTCAGCTCCCGGTGAATCTGGATTGCGGCATCCTGCAGACGGCCCGAAACTGAGGCGCCGGACTGCACGACAAATCCCATTCTTCCGCTTCCGTCCTGAAAAAGACAACCTGTTTCTCCCTCAAATCCTCGAGTCAGCAGCGGACTTACCTCAGCGGAATCGAATACGTTTTCTATCCATACCAGCAAGCATTGCAACTCTGAAGTGCCCTCCAGCTTCAGAGAACGCTTGATCTGCTCCTCCATGGCTTCGCCGTACTCTCCCTGTATCAGCCTGTTCATCATATGGCTGACGGCCAACAGCTCCTTTTTCGCCTGATGATGCTCTGCTTCAATTTCATCGCCGATCTTCCGGCTGAGCTTGACGAGCAGTTCCCCTATCTCATCGTCATCCACCGGTTTAAGCAGGTATTCAGCCACCCGCTGCCGCATCGCCGCCTGGGCGTACGAAAAGTCGTCATAGCCGCTCAGCACAACGAATTTGGGTGGTTTGGCCAGCAGCTGATTCGACTGCTCGATCAATTCAATGCCGTTCAGCACCGGCATATTGATGTCGGTGACCACCAGCTCCGGACGATGCTCCTGAATGAACCGCAGCGCATCCGGTCCGCTCTGTGCCTCCCCGCAAACCTGAAAACCGTATTTGTTCCAGTCGATCATCGTCCGGAGGCCCTCAAGAACCCACGGCTCATCGTCCACTAAAAGTACGTTCAACATCATCCTCGCTCCTTACTCATTGACCCACCTGTTGTAAGCGCATTCACAAAGGTGTGTATGGCAGGTTCCCCTCTATTACCTTCTAAGTTAGCCTGATTTTAGCAAAAGAGTCGTAAAAAAGAAACCGTTCTCTTTCTGCATCTTTACGCCATACCCGCCTGAAAAAGGATAATGACAGAAACCGCTGACTTAGGTTACATTTCAACTATGTCATTCCTCTTCCATACCACTCTCCGTTCAGAAAGGTTGACCCTGATGCGAACGAAACTGAACCGGTTCAACACGCTCCGGAACCAAATGCTCTTCGGCTTTCTGTTTGTGATGCTCATTATTTTGTCGGTCGTGGGAATCGTGAACTTCGATACCGTCTCCAGACTGCTGAAAAACAACGCGGAGAAGCACATTCAACAAACGGCCATTCAGGCGAGCGGAAGGCTTGAGGCCGTTCTGAACCAAATCGATTCCCTGACCACTCAGGTCGCCACCAATACCTACGTTCAGCAGGTGCTGCTGAACGAGTCGGCAGGCAGGCACGCCACGTTCTCGGAACGCCAGTCCTTGCTGAACAGCATCAAAATCGTTCAGACCTATGCCGACGGCGTCAACTCGGTCGAGCTGTACAGCGGCAGCAAACGCAGGCTGTTCCCGCTGGATGAAGGCCATCTGAACAGCAGGATCAGCCAGAAGTGGATCGATAACGCCCGCGAAGAAAAGGGGCGCATCGTCTGGATCGGGATCGATCCGCTGGATCCGAATTCCGTGCTGGCGATCCGAAGCGTCAGTCTGATGGACCAATGGTTCAGGCCGGGCGGGTATCTCCTCATCCGGATGAACCGTGAGATTTTTCAAATCGACGAGGCGCTGAACGAGGATGGCGGCCGCGAAACGATGCTGCTTGCCGACCGGAACTACAGCCTCATCGCTGTGAACGACGACCAGGTCACGCCCTGGCGCATCAAGTCCCTGGTGGATACGAACGACGCGGTCGTCGCCATCGACGGACAAAAGTACATGCTCGTCAAGCAGC
Organism: Paenibacillus sp. SSG-1; assembly: GCF_002224835.1. Lineage (NCBI taxonomy): Bacteria > Bacillati > Bacillota > Bacilli > Caryophanales > Paenibacillaceae > Paenibacillus > Paenibacillus sp. SSG-1. The sequence goes on along the minus strand of NZ_MBRK01000001.1, from coordinate 400,873 downwards.
AGTCCGCCTTGACCGGATGGACACTGCTGATCCTGACGCCAATCAGCGCGATCACAAGCGGCATTTCGGTACTGCGCACCGCGATCCTGGTCTCCGCGGGCATCGGCAGCATCCTGTTCATCCTGCTGTCCTTCCTGCTGTCGACCCTGATCACGCGGCCGGTCTTCCGCCTGATCAAGACGATGCGCAGCGCCCGGCTCAGCGGCCTCAAGCCGACGGTGCAAATTTCGTCCACCATCGAAATCAACGAGCTGAATCACTCCTACAACCAAATGGTTGAGCATATGAACGAGCTGATCGGGCTCGTTTACGAGAAGGAGATTTTGCAGAGCCGCACGGAATTGAAAGCGCTGCAGGCCCAAATCCATCCACATTTTCTGTTTAACACGCTTGAAGCGCTGTACTGGTCTCTCATGGAAAAAGACGAAGACGAGCTGGCCGAATATGTCGTGGCGATGGCCGATCTGTTCCGCTATACGATCACCGGGCCGGGCAAGGAGGAATGGGTCCGGCTCGAAGATGAGCTCGAGCATATCGAGCGCTACCTGCTTATCATGAAAATGCGGCTCGGCGACCGGCTGTCCTGGTCGATCTCGTCGCCGCCGGCCTTGGCATCGGTGCCGATGCCAAAGCTCCTGATCCAGCCCTTGGTGGAGAACGCCATCCTGCACGGCATCGAGGGCCGGATCGGCCCCGGCAAGGTGTCGGTCGGCGTCTCCCTGTCCGCGGATCAGATGCATCTGGTCGTCACGGTGACCGACGACGGAAAAGGCATCGATGAGGACAACCTCCGCCGGATCGTCACGGCGCTCCAGACCGGAATGACGCCGCCCTTCAAAGGCTCCGGCATGGGGATTTTTAACGTCCAGCAGCGGATCAAGCTCTACTACGGCGGGGACCGGCCGGATGAATCCGGGCTGGCGATCGACAGCCAAATCCACCGGGGTACCCGGGTAAGCTTAACCATTCCGATCCAGACAGGGATCCAGACAGGAGAGATGTAACGATGGTTAAATCGAAAACGATTTTAGTCGTAGATGACGAACCCCGAACGAGGCAAGGATTGACCCGCATGCTGGAAACCTGGGGGAACGGCGCATGCAGCGTCATTTCGGCGGACAACGGCCGCGACGCCCTGGACCTGCTGGAGCGCGAGGCGGTCGATCTGCTTATTACCGATATCCGCATGCCGGAGATCAGCGGACTGAATCTGGTGCAGCAGCTGGAATCCGGATCACCGGCCGCCCAGCCGGCCATTATTCTGATTTCCGGCTACGCCGAATTCGAGTATGCGCAGCAAGCGATCCAGCTGGGCGTCGTCAATTATTTGCTCAAGCCGATCCGCAAGGACAAGCTGTTCGATGCTGTAGAGAAGGCGCTCCAGGTTCAGGAGGAACGCTCGCGGATGAGCAAAATCCAGCGCATGGTCGACAGCAAGCTCCTTGACGCCACCGGGGACGTGAGCACGCTGGCAGAGCCGGTCCAGGAAGCGCTTCAATACGTGTCGCAGCATTTGGATCAAGGCTTCGGTCTGCGGGAAGTGGCCGATCACGTCCATTTAAACCCCAGCTATTTCAGCGTCCTTTTTAAGGAGCAGATGGATATGACCTTTATCGAATATGTCACCCGGCTCCGAATCCAGAAAGCCAAGGAGCTTCTCCTGCAGACAAAGCTGCCGGTCTCGGAAATCGCCGAACGCGTCGGCTATCAGACAACCAAGTATTTTAACAAGGTCTTCAAGGACTACGAAGGCGCAAGCCCTGGCGCCTACCGCAAAGGCGGTCAGGCAGCACCCAAATAAAGTGGAACTATACCCAAACGCTGTGCCCTTATGTCCTCCTAACACGGGATGCTACACTTGGCTTCAGAGGGAAAGCGCATACATCTCTCGCGATGATACGAAGGGGGAAACGGGCATTTATGAAAAAGAAATGGTTATCCGCATCCATGCTGCTGCTGGCATTGACACTCGTGCTGTCGGCCTGCGGCGGAAGTAAAAACAGTTCGGACGACGGCAAGACGGCCGCCGGCGGCGGGAGTTCATCCGGTGGGTCCGGTGATAAAGTCACGATCAAAATGATGCACCTGTGGCCGGACGGCAGCAACTCCGCCCAGAACAAGCTGGCGAAGCAAATCATCAGCGAATACGAGCAGGCCAACCCGAACGTCAAAATCGAAACGGAAGTGCTTGAGAACGAGCAGTATAAAAATAAACTGAAGGTCCTCTCCGCCTCCAACAGCCTGCCGGACGTCGGCTTTACATGGGCTGCCGGATTTTTGGAGCCGTACGTTAAAGGCAACATGTTTGCCCCGCTGGACGACCTGCTTCAAGGCGACCTGAAAGACAAATTTGTAGCGGGAACGACCGAAGCCTACGCCGTGGACGGTAAAACATACGCGCTGCCTGTCGAGCTGAACATCGTGCCTGTTTATTACAACAAAGAGATTTTTGCCAAATACAATCTGCAGCCGCCGAAAACCTATGAAGAATTCAAAAATATCATCAAAACGCTGAACGATAACAAAGTTACCCCGATCGCGCTAGGATCGAAAGACGCCTGGACCGGCTCCTTCTGGTACATGTACCTGGCTGAGCGGCTCGGTGGTCCGGACATGCTGGATCAGGCGGTAGCCAGCAGCACATTCAGCGATTCAAGCCTGATCCAGGCCGCCAAGGAAGCCCAGGATTTGGTGAAGAGCAATGCCTTTGTAAAAGGTTTTAACGGGCTGTCCAACGACGAGGCCAAATCCGAATTTATGAACGAGAAAGCGGCCATGTACGCTATGGGAACGTGGGAAGTGCCAAACTATACGACCAATCCGGATATCCCGCAGGAATTCAAGGACAAGATCGGCTTCTTCAAATTCCCGACGATCGAAGGCGGCAAGGGGAACATTAACGACTGGGTCGGCGGCGTCGGCGTCGGCATGTTCGTCTCCGAAAACTCCAAGGTCAAAGAGGATGCCAAGAAGTTCGTCAACTACTTCGTCAAAAGATGGGGTGAGCTGTCCGTGGTTGACGCAGGCATTATCCCGGGAACAAAGGTCGACACCTCCAGTGTCAAGCTGCCGCAAATGTTCATTGACGTCTTGAACGAACTGAATAACGCCAGCAAAGTCATTCTCTATCTGGACGTACAAATGAAACCGGGTGCTGCAGAAGAACATTACAACCTGATTCAGGCACTGCTCGGCAATGCCATCACACCGGAGGAATTCGCCAAAAAGCAGGAAGAGGCGTTAAAGACCGGCAAGTAACCGTTATGGTAGGGGATGAAAGGACGAACCGGCGAGCTCCGACGGGGCGTCCTTTTCTCTAAGATATAAGAAAGTATAAGCTTCGGAGACTCGGCTTCCTTATATCGCAAGAAAAACTTCCTCTAATGGCGGTCTGTCTTCTGTGAATTTACATCGATAGACGTTTTTCTTCTCCGACTAGCATCGTAAGGAGGCTTCCTAGTTATGGACAAAGTGATGTCGAACAAAAAGATCATCGCCCTATACGTGCTGCCGTCCCTGCTTCTGATTATGGCTATCATTTATATTCCCATCGTTCTTACCGGATACTACGGCCTGATGAAATGGGATGGCGTCAGCAGCATGAGTTTTATCGGGATGGAGAACTACGCCAGCCTGATGAAGGACAGCGCATTCTGGAACAGCGTGTACCATTCATTACTATTCGCCGTCCTATCGACGGTGAGCCTGGCCGTTTATATGATCGTTGCACTGATCCTGGCTGGGAACATTAAAGGGGCAGGACTTCTCCGGAAAATCTATTTGATTCCGATGCTGCTCTCTTCGGTAGCCATTGCCCAGCTGTGGCTGAAAATCTACCATCCGACAAACGGCATCCTCAATACGTTTCTCGTGTCGCTTGGCGTGGAGGATCCCCCTGCGTGGCTGTCGGATCCGAAGCTCGTGCTGTACGCACTGTTCATTCCGATTCTATGGCAGTACGCCGGTTTCTACATTCTGATCTACTACGCCGCCCTGAAAAACATTCCGGCATCGCTCATTGAAGCAGCCCGGATCGACGGAGCTAATCCGTGGCAGATTGCCCTCCGAATCAAGCTGCCGCTCGTTTCCGAGGTCGTCAAAGTCACGATTGTGCTGGCCGTCGTCGGCTCGCTGAAATACTTCGATTTGATCTACGTCATGACAGACGGCGGGCCGAACGGGGCCAGCGAAGTGATGGCGTCCTATATGTATCAAAAGGCGTTCCGCGGATTCGATTTCGGCTACGGCAGTGCGATCGGCTTCTTCCTGCTGATCATCTGCATGGTCGCCACCTGGGCGATCCGCAAGGCAACCGCCTCCAAAGACACGATTCAATATTCCTGATAAGAGGAGGTGCTTATGATGAGAACCGCAAGTCCGGCCGTATCCGTTCCCGTAATGCGGTCTTCCCGGCCTGTTGGCGCCAGAATCGGCACCGGCCTGCTCTATGTCGTGCTGATTGCGGGAGCGGTCCTGCAAATTTTGCCGCTGGTATGGCTGCTTTTGTTTTCCTTGAAAAATAACCAGGAGGTATTCAATCTTCCTCCTTTCGCCCTCCCCAGCCATCCCAAATGGGAGAACTATGAAAACGTATGGCAGCAGGGAAATATCGGCCGTTATTTTATAAACAGCGTCCTGATCACCGTCATTGCGGTCGTGCTGACGATTCTGCTCGCCAGCTTCGTGACCTTTGCGATCACCCGGATGCGCTGGAAGCTCAGCTCGTTCGTCCTCGGCCTGTTCATGGTGGGCATGATGATCCCGGTGCATTCGACCCTGATTCCTTTGTTCATCCTGTTTCAAAAAGTGGGGCTGACGGACAACCAGCTCAGCATCATCCTGTCCTACACCGCCTTTAACCTGCCGATTACGATCATGATCCTGCTCGGCTTCTATTACGCGCTCCCGCGGGAAGTGGAAGAGGCCGCCATTATGGACGGCTGCTCCGTGAACCGCATGTTCTTCCGGATCGTCATGCCGATGACGTTCTCCGTTATTGCCACGGCTGCGATCATCAACATGATTTATAACTGGAACGAGTTTATTTTCGTCAACACCTTCATCAGCTCGGACAACCTGAAGACCTTGACGGTCGGCGTCCAGAACTTCGTCGGACAGTACACGACCGACTGGGGCGCCATCGGGGCGACGCTGATGATCAGCATCCTGCCGATTCTCGTCATCTTCCTGGTGCTCAGCAACCGGATCGTGGAGGGCATCGCCGCCGGCTCGGTCAAAGGCTGATACGTTTAGCTCACAAAAAAAGGGCTGTCCCCAAGGTCACAAACGGACCTAAGGGCAGCCCTTTTTTACTGATTTCCCGTTAATGCGGCACCTGGCTGCTGAAGTCATCCCTGCTGGATTGATCGGTCTGGTAAAAGACGACGTCGCCGTCTTTTAGCGCAAATCGGTTCCCGTAGGCATCCTGGATGTTCCGGTTAAAGCCCTCCATCTGCCACTGATTCATCAGCGGGGCGTAAATGTACTGCAAATGCGGATTTTTCAAGTCGCCCTCCTGAATGGACTCGATATTGAAGTTCACGACGATGTAGCCGTTCTTTAGAAAAATCGGGGACTTGTCGTCCAGCCCGCCGTGCGTGCGCCCGTATTCCGCCACATTCGTGCCCGCTTCGACCACATAGGGATCGGCCGGCAGGCTGTACTCGCCGTACCATTTCTGGATCGATACGTCAGCCCGCTCGCGGTTCACCGATTCAGGTACGGGTTCCTTCAGGCTGAGAAACGTCCGCAGCTGCTCAGGCAGTATCAGCAGGCTGTAGCTTCCGACCGGCGTCTTTTGCTTCGTATACTTGTTCAAATAGCTGTTGATGTATTCGTTCCGGTTCAGCCCCCCGGCTGCGCCGCCATGATTAAACTTGTAGCCTGCCGTATCCCGCAGTTCCTGAGCGGGCACGTTCCGCAGCCGATCATTTAAGATCACGTAACGCTGAACCTGATCCGCGGGCGATCCGATTTTCACAAAATGCTTCGAGCTGGTGCTGTAGTACAGATCCACCGGAATCCGCGTATCCCCACGGCCGTTGACGGCTTTCCCGTCTTTTCTGACATAATAGAAGGTTGGCGTGATGCGGATGCCGTCCAGCGGGCCGAACATATTCCCTTTCGTTTTAAAATCAAACTTGAAGTGGTACCCGGTCTTGACGGAAACGTTCTTGAAACCCTGCAGCGGGCTGCTTCCCGGACGGATCGGCAGCGTAAAGACGGCTGCATTGCCCCGCGGATCGCCATCGATCCCTTTCTGACCAACCCAATAGGAGACGCCCGTCTGGATCGCGCTGCCCTTCTGGGTCCGGAACACGGTCTCCCAATGGTAATCGGCAATGTCGGTCACATGAAAGTCGTACAGCCGTCCAATGACATCAACCGCCACCTCATTATATGCGGCATGATGCACCAAGCTCGTATTGGCGTCATTTTGCTGCGTATAGTCGGCCGGGGCATTTTCGGCAATATTGCGAAACGCGATCTGGTATGGACCTTCGTCCACCCATACCGGCAAATAAAAGGTCGTGTCCAGCTGGCCGACCGGAATGTCCACCCATGTATTTTTCGGAATAAAGGTGGTCCGGTTCCCATCATAGACGTCAAAAGGAAACTTGACCTGCTTGGTGCGGAAATACTTGGCGTAATCCCGGTTGCCGTAACCTGGATATCTGACATGCTGCCCGCTCGTCGGAATCCGGACCGTGAACGGGCGTTCCAGAATCAGGGCGGACCGGCCGGCGTCCGGATTCGTTTTCTGGTTGTGCGCCGCATCGTCCGACACGGAGGAATAGTTGACCACAGGCGTATGGACCGTCACGGTGTTGATGCCGTAGATCGGAAACTCCTGGTTCTGCCCGCCGTTGATATTTCCCGGCATCAGATCATATTCGATTTTACCCGCGCTCAGCGTATCCTTTTTATTGGTTTTGCTGCGATCGATCAGATTTCCCGGGCTGTACAGCACATTATCGCCGATCTGGGGCGGCTCGGGAATCTGCGACGGGGTCGGGCCGAATTCCTCAACCTTCTGGTTGTTCATCATCGTCTGTCCGTTAAAGACCAGCGAGTCATTCGTCACCTGGATTTTGCCGACGGCTTTCTCCGCTTCCCCTTTTAGGGCGCCTTCGTCATTCGGCACCGCCGGCTTGGACTTGCCCCCGGTCAGCGTCTGTCCGGCAGCCGTAAGCTCTCCGGGCGGAGCTGGCGGATCGTAATTCCCAGTCGTCGCAGCGGCATAATACGGTGGACTGTACCCACTCGGCTGGATCGCAATCCGGCCGCCCGGCAGGGCGTAATTGTCGAGAATCGCCTCGCGGATTTGGTAGACTTCCAGGTTATCGATTTTCCAGAAAGCATACCGCCGCTCAATTTGGTAGGTATACGTTTTGCTTTCGGTCTCGCTCTGCGGGTCCGGCTCGATATGCGTTCCTTTGCCGTCGGCGTTCGGTACTTCCTTGCCCGGATCCCACTTCAGCGTGTACTCCTTGGTTACGTTAACCGTATAGGTGCACGTCCCGGTCATCTGTACGAACTTGTCCTGGTACAGGTGATTCCGGGCGAGCACATTGCCGTATAGGCTCTCGGAGGTCGGAATGCCCTGAAGGACGTCAAACCGCTCGCTGCCGCGGGCATCAGCTTTGATTTTGGCTGTCACGACGGGGTCCATGTATTTGCCGGTCATCGATTGACCCGGCGCCGGCTCAGTGCAGCTTACCCCGGGATCCGGGGGATCGACCGGCGTCGGTCCGTCCCCGCCTCCATCGCCGACAGTCACGGTGGCTGTGCCGTACAGGTAGTAGAGGCCGCTTTTCCATACGGCCGTGATTTTGGCCGTGCCTTTGCCTACGGCGGTCACGTTCCCACTGCTGTCCACCGTCGCCACCGCGCTTTTGTCGGAGCTCCACACCGTTTCGGTTCGGGTGGTCACGTCAACGAAGTCGCCGAAGCTCGTATCGCCCTTCACGCTGAAAGGCTTCGTGCGTACCTCGGCTTTAAAGTTCTTCTTCTCCCCGGGTTTCATCGATGCACTCGCGGGAATCACCCGCATTTCCTTGATTTCTTTGGCGGTGCCTTCCCAGGTGAGGTTAAGGTTGATGTCGTATCTGACTTGAAATTTAGGGAAACCATTAGGACGTTCGTTTATATCTAGTTTTGTACGTTCAGTAAATGGAATACTTCCACCAGTTCTAACCCACAATAGTAAGCTAATATTGTCATTTAAAATAACTATATTTGGATTGTGTTCTGTGCCAGCTCTAAAGTAGGCGAAAACTGTGTATTCTGATTCTTCTTTGACCAGTTTTACATTTTCAACTGAAGTCTTTGGTATCTGTTGTCCCCCTTCATCTAAAAAGTTACCAGGTGTGTATTCCAATGTATTAATCTTTGCTCCAGTTTCTGTTTCGACTGGAAAAGGAGCACTGTCTGATCCACCCATTGCAGCATGGTCGGTTATACCATTGTCATTTCTATCGGCTTGAAATGATCCATCATTTAGTTGATACCAGTAAATGCCTGGCTTTGCAGGTGCTTTTGCTGTTACTCTTTTGGTTACTACTTGTCGAGTTTGGGGACCAGGCGGTGAAACGATACTGTCAGGCGGGTAACTCTCTGCAATTGCAATATTAATTCTTGCCGGGGATATAATATCAATCAAAAGTATAAATAAAGATAATATAATCTTGTATTTGTAGTTCTTTATCACTTGAGTATCCTCCTATTACTTCTGTAGGATGATAACCCCGTAAGAACCATCATCAGCAAAAATGCTATTAAGAACGCTATTCCCATGTGTTACGGTTCTCGGTATAGCTGAATAACTCCAGAATTTTATTTCTTTTCCTTTAACAAAAAAATTTCTACCATCATTAGGCAGCGTGCTATATCCAAACCTTACTGGAGATTGACCGAAAACTCTAATTCCACCCTGCAGATCAGAAGTCAATCCATTAGTATAACTAGATAGTTCAAATGTTTCGGATTCAGGGATAACCGAGGAATCTACAAAGACCAAGTATGATTCTTTAACAAAGTGAGTTTCCCTATCCGTAAACATTCGACCGTAGATACTACCAGTTTGATTTGAATCGAATCCACTCAAAAAGATAAAATGATTAATTTTCACCTTTCCAGTGCCATTCCGCAGGCTAATATTTTTACCTAAGATAGTTTGAAGAGTGTGACCATTATCTGGATCTCGATACGCAGGAATAACAGTTCTGTGATTCGTACCCGTCGTCCCCACTTCCCGCAGCTCATTCAACCCTTTAAAAGCGCTTGGCGCCTTCGTTTGCGTCGTCTCGTAACGCTGAATGATCACCGCCACCTCCGCACGCGTGGTCGTTTTGCCACCGCCGAAGCTGTCGTCCGGGTACCCGGACATCAGTCCCGTTCCCAGCATGACCGATACATACGGATAGTCGGCCTTGTTCAAGCCACCTTTGTAATACTCCGTCACCGGAACGATGGTGTCCTTCGTGTCCTCGAGCGCCTGCTTATACTCTCCGTCACGGGCCGCCAGTCCCGAGGCCATCCACTTCGCCATTTCCACCCGCGTCAGCGGAGTGCCCGGCTTAAAGCCGTTTGTGTAATCGGCCGGACTGAAAAAGCCTTTCCCTACTGCCTCACTCACTTCCTTTTCGCTCCAGTTCCCGGCCAAATCGGAAAATGCCGCAGCTCCGCCAGCGTTTTCGTTTGTCGACACCCTGGCCAAAATCGCCGCAAATTCAGCCCGTGTAACCGGGTCATTTGGTCTGAATTTTCCGCTGCCGTCTCCTTTCAGGTAACCTTTGGATACCGCATCGTTAATGGCCTGATACGCCCAGTGGGACACAGACACGTCCTTAAAAGCCGCCGCCGCGGCAGCCGGCACTGGCTGCTCGATTGCTCCTGCTGTTCCAAGAATCATCACCCCGGCAAAAATGGTCATCAACATCGCTTTGAACATACTTCTTCCGCTCCTGTTCTCCTAAAATATGATGCTTTGCATTTACTAAATCTCTTAACTTCCCTGATCCCTTCTAACTTTCTGATTGTTTCCGATACCTAGGTACCATCTAACTTACTGACTACCAGGTAAACTCCTGACTTCCTGGCTGTTCCAGACAACCTGTTACCAACTGAATTCCTGCTTCTTTCGTTGCTCTAAACTCTCTTGCTAAAAAATATGTTTTCTTAACCGACGGGACTGCTTGCCCACGCGTGGCCCTAAGCAGCCGCACCTCCTTATGTATTCCTGTGAAACTTCTTTCCTATTTAGCATAGGACTACTTGCAGTATACTACAGGATTTTCGCAAAATTTGTCATTAATTATCACTATACATCATCACTTCAATTATATGGGTTTAATGGATATATAAGATACGTGTTCTACAAGTAGTTTTACGTCGCCCGACACAAAAAAACAAAGCAGGAATGCATTCCTGCTTTGCCATGTGCTTCATGCCAAACGAATAACTTTATATTGTCCGTACTTTTATCAGCTAGAACAAGCAATGTTTAACGACGCCAATCCTCTAATTCCCCGAAAAAGCGCCCGCCTGCACCTCACCGAACCGGTTCGGCCGGAACGCTCCACACCACTCCGGCAGCGGCTTGCCCTCCACGCTATCGGCGATCAGCGCGGCCGTGACCGGGCTGAGCAGGATGCCGTTGCGGTAATGACCCGCGGCCACAAAAATATGGCCGGCATCGTTCAGTCGCCCGATCAGCGGCCGGCCGTCCAGCACCGCCGGGCGCAGTCCCGCCCAGCGGTGAAACGGCTGCACCTCACCAAGAACAGGCAGCACTTGCTTGTTCCACTCCGTCAGCCGCCGGATCCCTTTGTCCGTGACGGACGTATCGAACCCGGCGATATCCTCCGAGGCGCCGCAGACGAGCGTTCCGTTTGCTTTTTGGACCAGGTACCCCTGGCTCGTGAACACCAAATGCCGAAGCGGCTCGCGCTCCTCGTTCCAATTGTAGGCGCAAATTTGCCCCCGGATCGGATGTACGGGAATCCGGATGCCGAGGGGTTCCGACATCTCCTGTACCCACGCACCGGTGCTGATCAGCAGCCGGTCCGCTTCAAACCGCTCGCCATTTTGCGCCCACAGCGCAACCCGCTCCCGCCATTCAGCCAGCTCGATCCGGCCAAGATGCTCATGAATCTGCACGCCGGAGGCCAGGCAGGCCCGCTTGACCGCTTCCGTCAAATCCGGGGCATACACATGGCTCTCCACCGGAGTCCACAGGGCGGCTACTGCTTCGCGGGTCAGTCCCGGCTCAGCATCGAACAGCTCGCTCCCCGTTAATATTTCGCCACCGGAGCCCCAGCTCCGCTGCCATTCCAGCCGGCTCTCCAGCGCCAGCAGATCCGCCTCATGCCTCACCACGTATAGGCTGCCGGTTTCGGCATATTCAAAAGGAACGCCGGAGATGTCCTTCACCGCCTGTTGCCACTGCGGATACAGCGACAAGCTCTCACGGCACAACCGGAAGAATTCGTCCGGCGACTCCACGTTCTCCGAATACGGAGCGAGCATCCCTGCCGCCGCGCCGGAGGCCTGCCCGCCGCAGGGTCCCTTTTCAAGCAGTGTGACGTTCAGGCCGCGGCGGCGCAGCTCCAGCGCGCTGGATAATCCGATAATGCCGCCCCCCATGACAATGATGTCTCCGCTCATTGTTACAGCCCCCTGTCCATCCTTTTTTATTCGATGACGAGCGATTCCAGGCCGCTGCTGGCCGAAGCATATTTCTTCTTCGGAATCCGCCCGGACAAGTAGGCCAAACGCCCCGCCTCAATCGCCAGCCTCATCGACCGGGCCATCATCACGGGGTCTTTGGCTTTGGCCACCGGGGTATTCATCAGAATGCCGGAGACTCCCAGCTCCATCGCGAGCGCCACGTCGCTGGCTGTCCCCAGCCCCGCATCTACGATGACAGGGACCGACAGCTCCTCCACGATCAATCCGAGATGGTACGGATTCAGAATGCCGAGGCCGGTCCCGATGGGCGCTGCACCGGGCATCACCGCGGCTGCCCCTGCCTCCTCCAGCTTTTTGCAGATTACCGGATCGTCGGAGATATACGGCAGTACCGTAAAACCTTCCTTGACCAATATTTCCGTCGCTTTTAACGTTTCAATCGGATCGGGCAGGAGCGTGCGCTTATTGGCACTAATCTCCACCTTGATCCAGTCGCTGAGTCCCGAAGCCCGCGCCAGCCGGGCTATCCGGACCGCCTCTTCGGCCGTTGTCGCCCCGGACGTGTTGGGAAGGTAGATGTATTTCTGAGGCTCCACATGCTGCAAAATCGAATCATCCTCCACCGAATCGAGATGGATCCGGCGGATAGCGAACGTCAGCACCTCGGTTCCCGAAGCTTTGATCGCCTCCATCTGCACATAAGGATCGGGGAACAGCCCGGTCCCCAAAAACAACCTCGACGACAGTTCCTGTCCGCCAACCTGCCAATTATCTCTGCTCATTTTTCCCTTCAACCTCCCGCTACGAAATGGACCAGCTCCAGCTTCATTCCAGGTACAACCGGAGTCGTCTCCCACTGCTCGATCTTCAGCACCTGTCCGTCCGCTTCCACCATGACCGGCCTGCCGGACAGCCCCAGCAGGCGGAGGACATCGGCTACCGTCTCGGCCGCCAGCTCCCGCTTTGTTCCGTTAATGACCAGTTCCATCCGCCGCTCCTCCTCTACCTTCAAGCTTGTGAATGAACGCCCGGCATACCGCTTCCGGGTCAGGGCTGCCGACGATCTCGCTCACCGCGCAGACGCGGCTCGCACCGGCCCGGATCACTTCGTCCACGTTGCCCAGCTTGATGCCGCCAATCGCCACAAACGGGATCTTGATGATCCCGGCGACTTCCCGAACGTACGAAAGACCGACCGGATCCACCACATCGGCTTTCGTAGCCGTCGCATAGATTGGCCCGACGCCGATATAATCCGCCCCTTCCGCTTCGGCGAGCTGCGCTTCTGAAATCGCATGGGTGGATATGCCGATGATCTTGGAGCCGACAAGCTTTCTGGCTTCCGCGATCGGCATATCGCCTTGACCGAGGTGAATCCCGTCCGCGTCCACCTCCATCGCGATATCAACGTGATCGTTCACGATAAAAGGAACGCCGTAGCGGCGGGTCAGCTCCCGCAGCTCCGCCGCCTTGCGCAGCAGCTCCTCTCTTCCGCTTGTTTTGTCGCGGAATTGAACGATGTCCGCGCCTCCCCGAATGGCTTGCTCCATCACGTCCACCAGCCGGCGTCCCGGATGGAACGTCTCGCCGGTAATCGCATACAGACGAAAATCGACCATGACTGCTTCTCCTCTCTTCCCTTTGCCTTTCCCTCCATTTCATGCCGGCTTCTATCATCGCGAAGGGTAAGCCCTCGCCCTTGCGAAAGCGCCCTCTTACCCGGTTAACACAAAAAAACCATTCGAGAAATACACGAATGGCACCGCAATTCGAATGATATTCTCTACGCCAGCATTACCTGGATCAGATTAACGGTCCGCAGCATAAGGCTGCCATCTCAGCCGGACTTCATCCAGCACCCGCATTCCTATTTAATTTCACAACCACTATAGCCCAAACTGCTGACTTTTGGCAATAGCCAGAGTGAGATCACCCGCATCGGAACGCCTATCTCATCCATAGCAGCGATTCTCGCAAAATTTCATATATTTGGGTGCGGCAAACTTCTTATTTTATCTCTTGCGTCATCACATATCGTCCCCGCCCGTGAATATAAATGTTTAACAAGCCAAAGTTTGTGCTGAGTATGGGAACATGGGAGGTGCCTGAACATGCCATCAGACGATCATTCGCTGTTTGTGGTGTCCAAGGAGGACTGGTCACTGCACCGGAAAGGGTACCAGGATCAGGTCCGCCATCAGGAGAAGGTTAAGGAAATCATCAAGCAGAACCTGCCCGACCTGATCACAGAAGAAAACATCGTGATGTCGGACGGTAAGCAAATCATCAAGGTACCCATCCGGAGCCTCGATGAATACCGTTTCATTTATAACTACCAGAAGCAAAAGCATGTCGGCCAGGGAGACGGCGACAGCCAGGTGGGAGACGTGCTGGGCAGGGATCCGGTGCAAAAGCCGGGTCAAGGCGAAAAAGCCGGCGACCAGCCAGGCCAAGACATTATGGAAGCCGAGATCAGCCTCGAAGACTTGGAGAACATGCTGTTCGATCAGCTGGAGCTGCCGAATATGAAGCCGAAAGAGCAGCAGGAAGTCGAAACCGAATCGATCACGTTCAACGACATCCGCAAAAAAGGCATGCAGTCCAACATCGACAAGAAGCGGACGATCCTGGAAAATCTGCGGCGCAACGCCACCAGCGGCAAGCCGGGAATTCACCATATCAGCCCAGACGATCTGCGTTACAAAACGTGGGAGGACGTCGTCGTTCCCCATTCCAGCGCGGTCATCATTGCGATGATGGATACGTCCGGGTCCATGGGCACGTTTGAGAAATACTGTGCACGCAGCTTCTTCTTCTGGATGACCCGCTTCCTGCGCCGCCAGTACGAAAAGGTCGACATCGTCTTTGTGGCCCACCATACGGAGGCCAAAGAAGTCACCGAAGAGGATTTCTTTACCCGGGGCGAAAGCGGGGGCACGATCTGCTCGTCCGCCTACCAGAAAGCGCTGGAAATCATCGACCGGCGCTACCCGCCCGCCAAGTACAATATTTATCCGTTCCATTTCTCGGACGGCGACAACTTGACTTCCGATAACGAACGCTGCGTGCGGCTGATTGGCGAGCTGCTTAAAGTCAGCAATATGTTCGGTTACGGAGAGGTCAACCAGTACAACAGGAGCAGCACGCTGATGTCCGCGTACCGGAATATCAAACTCGATCAGTTCATGTATTACGTCATCAAAGAAAAGGGCGAAGTCTACCAGGCGCTGCGTACGTTCTTTAAAAAGCAGGAAGGCGCACTGACCTAAGCCGAAACACCGCCTCATCAAACGCAAAGTTACGGCATATAAAAAGGTCGTTGTCCCGTTACGCTGAGTAACCGACAACGACCTTTTTGCATGGCCGGGTGACCTCTATATAGCATGACCCTCGATGTGCAGCCTTTTTCCCATAGTCGACTGATCCTGACTCCTGCCAAGCTCCTCACCGACGGCATTTTCATCATTGCCAATGTGCTCCTCATTGCCAGCGTGCTCCTTACGGCTGCCAAGTTCTTCACTCCCGCTGGGCCCCGCATGCACGACGTGCATGCTACGCACTATCCCTATGCTCCCTCTGTCTGCAGCCGGTCCCGAACCTCCATCAAGGCAAAGCCAAGCAGGTTCTTCCCTTTCCACAGCAGCGGGTTCAGGACCGCCTCGTCATCCGCGGCCAACCCAACGCCCCAGATCGAATCCACAGGACTGGCCTCTACCAGCACCCGCTGCCCGGTACCCAGCAGAAATTGCTTCAAATCGTCGTTTTGGGAAAATTTCGCTTCGTTTCCCCGGACCACAATGGAGTACCCTTCCCGGTCCCATACGGCCGGATCGAATCCTCTCACCTTCCGTCCCAGATCTTTGGCCTGCTTCGGATGCTTGGCTGCGAGAATCTGTTCTCGGATCTCTTCGTCACCGAACAGCCTGGCTTTCTCGGCCATCATATAGTGCTCGGCACTTGCATATTCCACACCGTCCACGGTAAACTTTGCTTCCCACCACTGACTGAAGCAGCTCTTCGAAATAGAACCGTCCGCCGCGGGCTGGTGCCCCCAGAAAAAAACATATTTCAGCTTAGTCCCTTTCCGGA
The DNA here is from genome assembly GCF_002224835.1 of Paenibacillus sp. SSG-1. Classification (NCBI taxonomy): domain Bacteria; kingdom Bacillati; phylum Bacillota; class Bacilli; order Caryophanales; family Paenibacillaceae; genus Paenibacillus; species Paenibacillus sp. SSG-1. Next base: position 385,093 of record NZ_MBRK01000001.1, on the reverse strand, counting down.
ATGCCTTCCGGAGTTCTTCCAAGGTATACATCCAAATCCCCCCTTTAAGAGCATCCAGCGTACTTAAGCCCCACAATTTAAAGGCCCTGTGATCCGCATGCCCATTGATCACCGCCTCAGGCATCCAGGCTGGCCGATTCCTTACGGTACGCTGCTCGTTCACCTCCCGGCTCAAGCGGAATATCCCATGGCGCCTTCCGGGAAGCGAAGGTACCCATCCCCAGCAGCGTCTGTCCGCGGGTCATGATATAGACTACATTTGCAAACTGCTCCTCCGGTTTCCAAAAGCGGCTGCCGGCCATAAATGCGATCAAATACTCTTCCCAGCTGCGGTAATGCTGCTGCACATACCCGGCCGCTTCCAATTTAATGGCCCAAGCCTCTTCCTTCGTCAAATATCCGTAAGCGAGTCCGATCCGGCTCAAGAAAATCGCCCAGCCGCCCCCGAAGGCGGCTATTTCTCCGGCGGGCAGCTGCAGCAAAAACGTCTGAACCACGCTCATCCGGGCATATTCCGGATAGTCCTTGGATGCCTCCATCCAGTTTTGCCGTGCCTGTTCCGGCAGCGCCGACAGTTCGGCGTGCAGGGCCTTATAATCGTCACGGTTCCCGTCCTCCAGCAGCCAGCGAATCCGGGTCTTTAAAGACTCGGCATCCTTGATGTCCCAGAGCCGCAGCCCCTTTTTCAAAACCCGGTTCCCGAGGTAACGCTCAAATTTCAAAAACTCGTACGGCACATAATAATAAGCCAGCACGCTGTCGATGCATACGCTGGAGAGACTGCGGAAGTACAGCTCCAGCTGTTTGATTTGCTTCTTCTTGTAATCGCTGCGCATGTCGTCCTCCAATATCTAGGTTGATAGCACCCGGTGTGCTCTTAACGTTCTGTATAAATACCACAGCAGAATGGCCACGAACACCCCCGTGACGATAACGGGCACGTCAAAAAACAACTGCAGCACGATATACACAAAAATATAAAGCCAAGTTAACCGAAGAAATAAAAAACCGTCGAATATAATATTGTTTTTGACCAACCTGCGGTGCTCGGCCGGGTCGATCTTCCCCTGATCGTAGTGATGCTTATTTGCGGTAGACGACCAGTACATCAGGGTGCTCATATGCTGATTGTTTATGTCAAAAGAACGCTTCATCCGTTCCTTGGCCTCCGATATCCGTCCCATCGCGGTGAGGCACCGTCCCTCCAAACTGAGTGCATCCTGATCGTCCGGATGGGCAGCCAAAATGCGCTCGCAATCCGAAAGCGCCTCTTCATACCGCTGATCATCGTATCGAAGCTGTGCCGCGTAACGATAAGCCTCCAGATCATCCGGCTGCAGCAGGATCGCATGGCCGAAACATTTCAGCGCTTCCTGCCGGTTGCCCACGGCCAGGTTATATTTTCCCCATAGCAGCTGCAGATCCAGATCGTCGGCAAACCATGCCGAAGCTTCGGACAAGCACGCTTCCGCTTCTTCCAGATCGCCTTCCATCAGCATATCCAGCGCAGACTCCCGCAGATCCAAAAATCTCTCCATGTCCGCGGCATCCCCTACGGGAGCGTTAGCGAGCGAATCATAACGCAGCTCCCGTGAGCCGTCCAGCTGCTGCAGGATGTATTCGGCAAAATACGTTGGATACCGCTCCCGCAGTTCTTCGGGATCTTCCGTAAAGTAAAACGTGCCGTCCAGCAGCTGCCAAACGTCTCGCGGGAGATGCCTGCAGGACATCAGAAAGGACACGAACGCATGCTGCAGCTCCGGCCCGCGTTCGACGTCCCATACGATATCCTCGTTCAGCAGCCGCTCCCACGACTCCATCCGGATCCTGGCCGGAAAGTCGTCGTACAGTTCCTCGGCCTGATGAATCCACAGTCTGACCGGATCTGCGCTTGCCGTGGATTGAAATACTCCATTTGAATATACGGTGTGTGTGTTAGACTCGCCAGGTTGATCAACTTCGCCTTTGGTATCCTCCGGCGGGTAGATCGGCATAGAAAGCTCATCCTCAGCCTCAGCCGGCTCACGTACCGTTGTATTGGCCTCCTTGGCGAACTTGGATGCCGCCTCATAAGCTTCCCGAAGCTGCTGATAGCCCTCGGGATCGTCCTCGGGATGATGCTGCTTCAGCTTGGCGGCATAAGCTTTCTTGATGATGCGCAGCTCCGTGGTCCGCTCGATCCCCAACCTTTCCCAGATGTTCATGTGAAGCTCATCCACCTTTCCAGCTGTTCCAACCGATCCTTGAAGACCTCGGCAGCTTTTTTGATTTCGCGGTCATCCTGGGTATGCAGTGCCTTTTCGAACTGCCCGATATACGCAGCGATCACTTCCCGGCTCTCGCCCAGCGCCTCTTCGTACAGCCGCTCGCCCCTGGCCAGCAGCAGCCGGTTTTCCGCCCGGTCTCTCGGGTGAATTTTGATATCCTGAAGCTCCAGCAGCCGCGCCTCGATCTCTTCCTTCGTCATGCTGCCAGCGTTCTTCTCGATGACGGCGCGCTTCTTCTCGCCGGTCGCAACGCTGGTCACCTCGACCTCCAAAATCCCGTTAATGTCATAGGTATAACGGACGTCAATCTTCTGTTCGCCGGCAGGGGCCGGCGGCACCTTAATGTGGATCTCGCCGAGCTTGATGTTGTTCTCGACACGCCGGCTCTCACCCTGATAAATATCAACGGTTAGCCGCCGCTGATTGTCGTTTATCGTGCAGAGCCGTTCAATCCGGCTGACCGGTATCGGCGTGTTGCGCTCGATGATCGGGAAGAAATGCCCCGATGAGAATCCCCCTTTGCCCAGTTCCTGAACAATGCTTGTACCCAGGGTATACGGGCACACGTCGGTAAGGATCATCTCGTTCAGCGCCTCATTCCGCTCCTTCAGCGCCGACTGGATGGCCGCGCCGACGGCAACCGTCTCATCCGGATTGATGTCGCTGTAAGGCATGCGGCCGAACATGCGGCCGATGACGCTTTTAATAAGCGTCATTCGGGTGGCTCCTCCGATCAGGATCACCGCATCCAGATCGGATGGGGACAAGGACGCGTCTCGCAGCGCCCGTTCGATCGGCTGGCGCAGCCTCAGGAGCAGCGGATGGGCCAGCTTTTCAAATTCGTTACGGTCAAGCCGCACTTCATACCGGGTTCCATCGATCGTCAAAGCCATTTCAGCCGACGCCTCCCGTCCCAGGGCAAGCTTGCAGTTCTCCGCCTGTTTATGTATAGCCGATCTTGTTTTCGGGTCCAGCGCCTCCCACTCCATTTGGTGCGTCTCCAGAAAATGCGTCACAAGCAGCTCCGTAAAGTCCTCACCGCCAAGGAAATTGTCCCCTGCGATAGACTTCACCTCCATGACTCCCTCGAACAGTTCCAGGATGGAGACGTCGAACGTTCCCCCGCCCAGGTCGAACACGAGAAACTGGGTTTCCGGCTGCTCCTGGTGCAGGCCGTAGGCTACCGCTGCCGCGGTCGGCTCGCTGATCAGCCGCTCGACACGCAGTCCGGCGATTTCGGCGGCATGCTTCGTCGCTTTGCGCTGGGCATCGTTGAAGTATGCCGGAACGCTGATTACCGCCTCCGTCACGGGTTCCCTCAGATAACTCTCGGCATCCTCTTTCAAGGCTTTTAATATAAAGGACGACAGTTCCTCCGGTGTAAAGGAGTGAGGGCCAAGCTCGTACTTCTTCTCTGTTCCCATAAACCGTTTAAAAGTGGCAGCCGTCCGCTCCGGATGGGTAATCAAGCGCTCTTGGGCAATCCGGCCGACCACAATTTCGCCGTTTTCGTCCACGCTGACGATGGACGGTGTCAAATGTTCTCCGAGCACGTTGGGAATGACCACCGCACGGTCCTGGGCCCAGCAGGCCACCAGGCTGTTAGTCGTTCCCAGATCGATTCCGATCACAGCCAATGAAATCCCCTCTTTCCTGTTGAATGTTGCCTATTCATTAGCGGGCCCGGGCCTTAGGCTCCAGGCCAATCTAGCAATCCGTTCTCTATTCTACCAGCAGCCCCCTCTTTAATCCAATAAATGGGCTGGCTTAAACAAGGCTTCCAAAATAGTTGCTGTACGGAACAAACGCCTTCAGCACCTCCTCGACCCGCTTGATCCGCTCCTCCAGCGATCCCCTTAATGGGATGTAAGGAATCCGGCGCTCCTTCAAATCGGCGATAATCTGCTTGTGGAATACATGCCGCTTCTGGTCCCCGCTGCGGTCCCACGTATCGTCATATGGGATATCGTCCTCGCACAGGAAAAAGAGATCGTATCTGCCGGCGTTCTCCAGCGCCAGCCGGGTCAGCAGCTCCGGAGCCCGGCCGTGATAATCCAGCGCGAACATATACGTCGTGATGGCGTTCGTGTCCACGAACAGATACCGGTTCGCCTCCAGCAGCGCCTTCTCTTCGCGCTCGATATGCCCCGCCGCAATCTCGTCAAAAGCCTCGAAGCTGATCCGCCGGTCCACCTGATGCTCCGTCCAATAATCCCGGCCGTACTCGCTGGCATAAGTTGTGTTGTATTTGCCGGCCAGCGCCTCCGTCAGCGTTGACTTGCCGGTCGACATCGCCCCGACGAAGACCACTTTCGTAATGAGATCACGGTATACGATGTCACTTACAAATTGACGATGCTTATACGGGTCCTCCCGGATCATCGTCGCCGAAATCGGCACCACGCCCCTCGCCTCATCGACGCGGCGGTCTACGGCGCCAAGCGCCTTGCTCATGTGCTCGCCATAAAACTCGCTCGAATAAAAATGACTAACCTGCTCACCGTCAAGCAGCCCCAAAATATACTGCTCCTCTCTGATTTCATGCTCCCGGTCATTCGAATAGCCGTCCGGACCGTCCCACGCTTCGATCACCCTGACGCCCGGATACAGCTTCCGGATCCAGCCGGCGCGGATATGCAGCGGAATGGTCGTGACCGTCGTATCGTAAATGACCACGATCAATTCATCCACTTCCTTCAGCGCCGTCTCCACCATGTATTGATGCCCTTTATGAAAAGGGGCGAATTTCCCCAACGTCAGTCCCAGCTTTTTCATCGGTAAGCCTCCTTTGCCCCTTTGTTCCAAGTGTAATAACCGTATGCCGCATTGATGAGATACGCGCTCCACATGACGATCATGAGCAGCCCGTCAGGACTGCCGTCCAGGGTACGCAGCACCCACAGCAGCACGGTAAAAGCATTCAGTACGATATACACCAGCCATTGTTCCTTATAACGCCATACCATCAGGAAGGTTGCTACAACCGACAGCACGTTGGTGATCGCATCGATGTACGGCGAGTTCTGCGTCGGTATCAGCGACAGGAAATACCCGATCATCACGCTCCCAAGCACGCATGCGGCTCCGGTCCACAGAATCCCTCGGAGGTTCATGCGTCGCATCTCAAGCTTGCCGCCGTCCTGATGCTTCCGCCACAAGAAGAAGCCGACCACGTTCATCGGAACGAAGAACAGCAGATTCAGCAGCATCTCCCCGTAAATCCCGTTCGTATAAGCCAGGTACGCGTACCCGAACGTGTTGTACATCCCGAATACATAACTCATCAGGTTGCCCTTCGCCGCCAGCACCACGCACAGCACGCCGGTCAGAAACACAGTAAACCCGAACAGGCTATCCTTCATGATCACCGTAAGTCCGACCGCAATTCCGCAAAATACGCTGAGCCATACCAGCTCGTAGGCGCTCCATGCTTTAAACCATTTTCCCATGTCCGTTCCCTCCAGCTGCTCCATTACGCCTTCACAGATCCCGTGACCGATGAGGGCAATGGCGAGATATCAATAATATCATTTTGATATTATCAATTTGTTGTTTACATCTTAGCAGGATGTTCTCCCGGAAGCAATGGTTTTTTGAAAAAAAAAACAAAAAAGGGCCCCGGGATACATCCCGGGACCCTCGTTCCTCTGATCAGGCCGGCTTATTGAGCGCTTCCGCCCCAGAGCTCGACTCTTTCCTTGATCAGTTCCGTATATTGTTTTTCGATTTCTTTAGCACCTGCAGCATCCAGCTCTTTCAGCATATTGTCATAAATGCTGTCGAACTGTTCCGGCTTCGCCAGGATGGCTTCCGGAATCCGCTTGCGGATAATATCCTGCGTTTTTTGATAGATAACATTATAATTGCCGTCCTGAGGAGTGGCCATGTTGTAGGCTGCGCCCCAAGGTTTGACAGGGAAGTCCTTTTCAGACGGGAACAGGTCTTTCCAGGTTGTTGCGCCATACGCTTTCAAGGTTTCTTTCTCCGGCTGCGTATAAGAAGCTACGATTTGATCCGGGAAGTTCGTCGTGTAGTAGTTGCCGGATGGATCTTTCACGCCGTCGCCGTAGTGAGCGGAGAAGGTGGTGTACAGACCGATGCCGGACGTTTTCGTAAAGTTGGCGTTATCGTTGACTTTCTTGTCCTGTACTTCATCAGGAATAACGCGCTTGCCGTCCACCATGTTGTAGTGCTTGCCTTCGATCCCCCAGTTGAGCAGCACTTGGCCTTCATCGGATGCAAGGAAGTCCAGGAACTTGATCAAGCGGACCGGGTCCTTACATGCCGTTGTAATGCCTACGCCCCAACCAGCGACGAATCCGGTATCCTGGAAGGAATGGTCTTTGTATTCATCCGACAGCGTTACAGGGAAGTGAGCATAAGTGCGCTCCGCTTTGCCGGCGGTCTTGAGCGCATTCTCGGCGTCGGAATAGCCCCACTCTTGGTCGATCAGACCCAGGACGCGGCCGCTGGCGATTTTGGATTTATATTGGTCGCTCTTTTGCACAAACGTATCCTTATCCAGCAGACCCACATTGTACATATGGTTCAGCCAGCGGAAGTATTCTTTCTCTTCCGGACGCTTGTAGTGCAACTGAGCTTCGTTGGTTTCAGGGTTAATGAAGTATTCTCCGTCATCCGGAGCGCCTGTTGTCAAGAAGGCCGGGTTCGTTACGGTGATCATGATTCTCCAGTCATCCGCGTCCAGTGTCAGCGGAATCGTCGGCTTGCCGTCGATCGTCGGATGTTTGTCTTTGTATTGCTGGAGAACGTTTTCAAAATCCTTAACGGTTTTTACTTCCGGATAGCCAAGCTCTTTCAGGACGGCATTCTGGATTTCAAATCCGCCGCCGGCGTCAAAGTACTGCTGATCCACCGCCCCGTTCGTCGGAAGCACATAGATGGCTTTATCATCGTTGCTGTACGGCAGACGGTTCATGTACTTGCCATATACCTTCTTGAGGTTCGGGCCGTACTTGTCGATCAAATCGGTCAGGTCGATCATCGCGCCGGCTTCCACCAGCTTGTCGACGTCCCCTTTGGCAAAGATAAAGTCAGGATATTCTCCGCTCGCAGCCATCAGGGATATTTTATCGGTGCCGGCGCCGGATACGGCATATTCCGCATTGATGGTCACGCCAGTTCTCTTCGTAATTTCTTTACCGATCTCATCCTGCATCTTGTTCCAGTTCGGGCTGGCGTCAGCGCCAAAGAACGAGAACGTGATCGGGCTCGTATCGTCAGCCTTCTCCTCCTGCGCCGCATTGGAAGACGAGCTGCCGGATTCGGCCGATTTGTCGCCCCCTGAGCTGCTGCAGCCTGCGGAAACGAGCAGCATACTGGCGAGGAGCAGCATTCCAAACTTCTTCTTTGTGTTTCCCTTCATGTGAATCATATCCCCCTTCATTACTAATGGAATTACTTCGTGCTGCATTCTAGAGCCGGCATTGCGTCAAACGTCGCATGGACGCTGGGCACTGCCGCATGTTGTGCCGAAACCTAGATGAATTGAATACGTTTACAAAACTCAGATAACTAAACTTCCTCACTTCACATCTCTGGTTTCTTGTTCGACTCCACCTCTTTGTTTAAAACGTTTTCGAAAACAGCCTGCAGGGAAAATGTGTAATGAAAGTGCTTTCATATTTGAATCATAAAAGATTTAAAAACGACTGTCAAGTCATTTTAATACATATTTTTTAAATTTAATTTTTGATTCGTTTGCGATCAATAATTATCAAAAAATGTTGATACAACAGTAAATAAACACCTTTATATTATATAAGGTATAAAATTGAATAGAGTCACAAAAATCCATCACAAATAGGACCTACTGCTATGAGCAGGCCCTACCTGATGAACTTATTGCTCTTTTTTAAAAATTCGGATTACTTCGCTTCGGTCGTTCCGCCCCACAACTCGACACGGTCCTTCACCAGCTCAGTGTATTGCTGTTCCATTTTTTCCGCACCGGCGGCATTCAGTTCCTTGATCATGTTGTCATAGACTGCGTCGAATTTGTCCGGCGTCGTCAGGATCGCTTCCGGAATGCGCTTGCGGATAATGTCCTGCGTTTTCTGGTACGTTACGGTGTAATCAGAACCTTCTTCAACCGAAATGTTGTATGCTGCTCCCCAAGGCTTAACCGGGAAATCCTTTTCCGATGGGAACAGGTCTTTCCATGTCGTAGCGCCGTAAGCTTTCAGTGTTTCTTTCTCGGCTGGCGTGTAGCTGGCTACGATTTGATCCGGGAAGTTCGTCGTATAGTAGTTGCCGGATGGATCCTTCACGCCGTCACCATAGTGAGCGGAGAAGATCGTGTACAGGCCGATGCCCGACGTTTTCGTAAAGTTGGAAGCGTCGTTGATTTTCTTATCTTGAATTTCTTGAGGAATGACGCGCTTGCCGTCCTCGACATTGTAGTGCTTGCCTTCGATACCCCAGTTGATCAATACTTGCCCTTCGTCGGAAGCGAGCCAATCCATGAATTTAATCGCCCGGACCGGATCTTTACAGTTGTTCGTGATGCCGATGCCCCATCCGGATGTAAAGCCTGTATCCTGGAAGGAGTGATCCTTATATTCTTCCGACAAGGTTACCGGCAGGTGAGCGTAAGTTCTTTCATCCTTGCCCGCAGATTTCAGCGCGTTCTCTGCGTCGGAATAACCCCATTCCTGGTCGATCAGGCCAAGCACGCGTCCGCTCGAAATTTTAGACTTGTACTGGTCGCTCTTCTGTACAAACGTTTCCTTATCCAGCAGGCCTTCGTTGTACATATGGTTCAGCCAGCGGAAGTACTCTTTTTCCTCCGGACGCTTGTAGTGCAGCTGAGCCTCATAGGTTTGCGGATTGATGAAATATTCGCCGTCGTCCGGTGCTCCTGTTGCGAGGAACGCAGGGTTGGTAACGGTGATCATGATTCTCCAGTCGTCCGCATCCAGCGTCAACGGAATGGTTGGCTGGCCGTCAATCGTCGGATGCTTCTCTTTATAAGCCTTTAGCACGTTCTCAAAATCCTTGACGGTTTTTACTTCCGGATAGCCCAGCTCTTTCAGCACGGCATTCTGGATTTCAAATCCGCCGCCGGCGTCAAAATACTGCTGGTTCACCGCCGCATTGGTCGGCAGCACATAGATGGCTTGGTCATCATTGCTGTACTTCAGACGGTCCATGTAGTCGCCATATACCTTCTTCAGGTTCGGCGCGTACTTGTCAATCAGATCGGTCAGGTCGAGCATTGCGCCGGCATCCACCAGCTTGTTAACGTCACCTTTAGCAAAAATAAGATCCGGATAGTCGCCGCTTGCGGCCATCAGGGAAATCTTATCCTGCCCTCCGCCGGATACAGCGAACTCCGCATTGATCGTAACGCCTGTCTTCGCAGTGATTTCCTTGCCGACTTCATCCTGCATTTTGTTCCAGTTTGGACTCGCATCCGCACCGAAAAAACTGAAGGTGATCGGCGATGTCGTGTCGCCTGTATCTTTGGCCGCGGTATCCTCCTTGCCTCCGCCGCAGCCCGCAACCGCTAGCATTGATGCGATGATCAGAGAAATCGCGGTTACCTTGAACGCTTTCTTTGGCATTGCGTAAACCCTCCCCATGATGTCTAATCTTTTTCTTTATCTATTTTGTATAACAGGCTAGCCTGCTGATACCTCTATATAGGAATGTAACTTCTGAAAAAGCGGTATTTTACGATTTCACCGCGCCCAGCGTCATGCCGCTGACAAAATATTTCTGCAGGAACGGATAGACGATCAGGATCGGCACGGTCACGACGATGGTAATGGCCATCTTGATCGATTCCGGCGAAATCTGGGCCATTTGCTTGGCCATATCGTTCGCGTTGATCGCTCCGCCGCCCTGCTGCGTGCTCTGCAGCACCTTCATCAGCTCGTACTGCAGGGTAGTCCAGGTTGCGTTGCTGCCGTTATACAGGTACGTATCGAACCAGGAGTTCCACTGACCTACGGCAAGGAACAGCGCGATCGTCGCAAGAACCGGTTTACAGAGCGGCAGGATAATGCGCCAGTATACCGTAAAATCGTTGGCTCCGTCCAGCTTGGCCGATTCCTGAAGGGCATAAGGCAAGCCGTCGATAAAGGAACGGACGATAAAAACGTTGAATGCACTAACGAGACCCGGCAGAACATATACCCAGAACGTGCCGATCAGGTTCAGGTCGCGCATCAGGATGTATCCCGGGATCAGGCCGCCGGAGAAGTACATCGTCATCGCCAGGAAAGTCGATACGAACTTCCGGGCCTGAAAATCAGGCCGGCTGAGCGTATACGCCAGCATTGATGCGCTGAGCAGTCCCAGAACAGCACCGACGATCGTACGCAAAATGGAAATTTTCAAGCCTTGAAGCAAAGTGTCATAAGCAAATATCGTCTTATAGTTTTCAAATGTGAACGCACGCGGCCAGATGGTGATGCCTCCGCGCACCGTATCGATGGAATCGTTCAGCGATATGGCGAGCACGTTCAGAAACGGATACAGCGTAACGATCAGCACGATCGCCATGAAGATGATGTTGCATATATCGAAGATCTTATCGGATCTGGTCGCATTAAACGCTTTGTTTGGCATCTCGATTTCTCGCCTCCTACATAATGCTTTCTTTCGGAACCTTTTTGAAAATGCCGTTAGCCGTAAACAACAGGATGATGCTGACTACGGAGTTGAATATGCCGATGGCGGTACCGTATGAGAACCTGCCCATATTCAGACCGTAATTCAGTGCGTACAGATCGAGAACCTCCGAGTAATCCGTCACCAGGTTGTTGCCGAGCAGGAATTGTTTCTCGAAGCCGATGCTGATCAAGTGGCCAATCGACATAATCAGGAGAACCGAGATCGTCGAGCGGATGCCCGGCAGCGTAATGTGCCACATCTGTCTCCAGCGGCTCGCACCGTCGACGCGGGATGCTTCGTACAGCTCCGGGTCAATCCCTGTGATTGCTGCCAAATAGATGATCGTATTCCAGCCTGTTTCCTTCCAGACATCGGAACCGGTTACAATGTACCAGAACCAGTTGCCCTTCGCCATGAACTGTATAGGTTCGTCCGTGAGGTGGAGCGCCATCAAAATCTGGTTGACCGCACCGCCGTCAATTGAAAGCATTTTCGTAATAATGCCTGCCACAACGACCCAGGATACAAAGTGCGGCAGGTAAGAAACCGTCTGCACGAACCGCTTGAAGAACATGCCCCGCAGCTCATTAAGGAGAATCGCGAAGAAGATCGGAACCACGAATCCCAGAATGAGGCCCATGAAGCTCATCGCCAGCGTGTTCCGCAGCACCAGATAAAACCGGTCGTCTTGGAACAGCTCTTGAAAATATTTAAATCCTACCCATTTTTGCTCGGAAAATGACCTTGCCGGTTTGTAGTTTTGAAAGGCCATCGTCCAGCCCCAAAGCGGCAGGTAACTGAACACGAACACCCAAATGACAAAAGGGAGCGACATTAAATATAAATATTTTTGCTGGAGCACCGTACTCCAGAAGCCACCCTTTCGTTTTCGCTTTGGTGCTTTAGCAGTATCTTGACCGCTGCGGGGAATGGTGTTAGGTGTGAGCGCTTCCATTCAATAACCCCTCCTCTAATTGATACCTTCATCTTACTAAATGAAGCGCTTATAAAAATACCCATCGGATTTCACCTAAAATCATATAAAAATTAGATATAACGCTTTCATAGTCGAAATTTGACATGACTTTACACAAAAACCCCCCAAAAAATCTAATTTTCGGGGGGGTTTTTTGCCTCGAAAACGTTTTTGAAAGACGGTATAGCCAAAATCATCCTGCAGGATCAGCGAAAGTCAAGAGACTACTCGGAAGGCTCCTTTTTCCGGAATGACGACGGGGATGCCCCGACGTATTTCTTGAATTTGCTGTGAAAATAGTCCACGTTTGCATACCCGACACAGGCCGCCACTTGATGCACCTTAAGTCCCTGGGATAACAGCTCCTTCGCGTGCTCAATCCGCACGTTGTCCAGGAACGCGTTAAAGTTCTCACCCGTATAGTTTTTGAACATTTTCCCCAGGTAAGCGCTGTTGTAATTAAACACCTGGGCCAGAAGCTCCAGCTTCAGGTTCTCCTTGTAGTTCCGGTGAATAAAATCGATCATCTGCTTCAGCACGGCATCCTTGCTCCCGCCGCCGATCCTCTCGATCAGGCTGCTTAAATGGGCGGCCGCTACCGCTTTCAGCTGCTCCCATGTCGGCTGGCGGAACGCCTCCGTAATGAAGAGCGGCGCATCCTGCAGCAGCGGATACAATGCCTGGTTCTGTCCCGACAGCTTGTTGATGGCCATGGTCAAAATATGGGTCACCGCCGACTTCACCGCCTGCTCGGCCTGCCCGAAACCGACAACCCGCTCCTCCAGCTCGTCAAAAAAGCGGCCGACCGCTTCCATGCTCCGGATGTCCAGGGCATAATACAGCATATCCGACAGTTCGATTTCTCCGGTTGGATCGAGCGGCGTCTTCTCCGGGTATGACTCTGCCATCAGGGCCAAATCCCCGGGCAGCATCAAACGCTCTTCATGGAACAGAAAACGATGGTGCAGCAGCTCGGCGGCCTCCGCATACGATTGTCCAATGAGCGAAATATCGGTGATCGCTCCCCCGGCGGCGGCAAACCATCCCTTGTTATCCGGCAGCAGCGCACCCCATTCCGCGTAATAGCGGGCAGCATCGTCTTCCCGGGACATGCCCCGGTCCCACAGCACGGCCGCAAACGGCCCCGCCGAAAACACAATGACACGCTCCGCACCTTCAAAATGGACCGACAGCTTTCGTCTTAAGGCGGCTAAAGGGGCATCGTCCGCCGATCCATGGATTTCGAGCAGGACGATCTGATACCTCGGCCAGTCCAGCCCCAGCTGCATGACCATCGCCGGATCCCGAAGCGCTTCTTCCTGCAGTAGAAAGGATTCAAGCAGGTGCTCACGGAAGACATGGTCCTCTTCCGCGGAACGGTGCGATTGCTTCTCCCGGGTCAGAATCGCGCCAATCCGCTGCAGCTCCTCCCCGAGCTCCTCCTCATCCAGCGGCTTCAGCAGGTATCCGTTTACGCCGTAACCGATCGCCCGCTTGGCATAATCAAAATCGGCATATCCGCTCAAAATTAGAAAATGCGTCGAGATCATGGCGGCCCGGGCCTCTTCAATGACGTCGAGACCGGTCATGCCCGGCATGCGGATATCGATGATAGTCAGATCGGGCTTCAGCTCTTTGATTTTATCCAGCCCATCCCGGCCGTTGGCCGCCGTATCCACCACCGTAAACCCGAAGCTCTCCCAGTCGATGATCGTCTTGAGGCCTTCGCGGATCATCGGTTCGTCATCCACAATCAAAACGTTAAACATGCATTTCTCCCCCTGTTGGTATCATGAATTCCATCTTGGTTCCCTGTCCCAGGATACTCGTAATATGCAGGCCGAAGTCGTCTCCATATGTCAGCTTAATTCGCTGATGGATGTTCCGAAAGCCGATGCGGTTGCCTTCCTCCTCTTCCGCATCCAGCGTCGCCAGAACGAATTGCCTGCGTTCCTCCGACATGCCGGCCCCGTTATCGATAACCTCGACATGCAGCATATCTTCTTTCATCGAGCAGCGGACGCGCAGCATCCCGTCCACTTCCTTGCCTTCCAGGCCATGGATAATCGCATTCTCCACCAGCGGCTGAATGATCAGCGGCGGAAGCAGCACCCGTTCGGTTTCCGGCTCGACGATCAGCTCGTAGTTCAAGCGGTCCTCATACCGGAACTTCTGGATTTCCAAATACGCGCGGACAATGTCCATTTCCTCTTTCAGCGTTTTTTTCACACTGCCGACTTCGAGGTTTTTGCGCATCAGCTTGCCCAGCAGCCGCACGATGTTGGCGATTTCCTTCTCCCCGTTCAGATGAGCCTTCATCCGGATCGATTCCAGGGCATTGAACAAAAAGTGCGGGTTGATCTGGCTGGCCATCATTTTGAGCTTGATTTCTTTTTGCGCAACCTCAAGCTTGGTGTTCTTCTCATTGCTCTCATACACCTGGTTCAGCAGGTCGTTGATGCTTCGGACCATATAGTTGAACTGGCGGGAGAGCTGCCCAATTTCGTCATTGCCATCCAAGAAGGAAATCGTATCGAAGTTCCCCCGGGCCACCTTGTTCAGCTGTCTGCTCAAATGCAGAAGCCGGTTGGTCGTCAGCTTGGATACGACGAATATCAGCGTAAGCGCCAGGATCAGCACGCCGATCACCAGCGCCATGCCGATCCATCCGACCTTTTTGGCGTCCTGGACAATGCCCTGGGTCGAAAAGACCGACACGACGCTGAGGCCGTTCAAGCTCGTCTGCGGCGTCAGCTTGTCCACGATAATGTTGGAGGAGACCCCGTTGACGCGCCGGCTGATCGTCTGTTCCTGTCCTTGATGCATATCGATGTTCAAATCCAGCTGTTTCAGGGTTTTGCCGACGTTCTGCGGATTTTTGGCGGCCACAATGTATCCGCTGTCATCCGCAATGAGCGTGTTGAACGTTTCCTTGCTCAGGATCGAGTTCAGCATGCTCTGGTTGAGCGTAATGACCAGCACTCCCGGGGTTCGGTAATCCTTGAACTTGATCCGGCGCACCAGGCTCAGCTTCTTTTCGGTGCCGATGTCGCTTCCCTCCATAAAAAACCAACCGATCCGCGGGTTGTTCATGGCCGTTTGGAACCATTCTTCCCCCTCAATCTTGGCGGTAACGTTAATAAACTGGGTGTTGTTGATCATCGTCCTGTTGTAATGGTAGAAGCGGACGTTGCTGATTTCGTTATAGAGCCGCGGAAGCTCTTCAAAATCGTTGTATTTCGAATAGGCCTGCACCATTTGCAGAATGGTCGTGTAATTTGTATTGACCAGGTCCTTCAGGTTATCGTCCAAGTACAGCTTGTTGGAAATCGAGATCGGCACGGACAGCATGGTGGACAGCTGGCTTTTGATTTTATCCACATCGTTGGCTGTCTGCTCTATCGCATTGTCCAATGCATCCTGTCTGAAATAGGCGGTAATGATGCCCCCCACGATCAGCACGGGGATCATGACGACGAACAGGTAGGAAAAGATCAATTTATTCCGGATCCTCATGTTGTTGGTTGCTTGCACAAAGTACTTCCACATGGTAACGCAGTCACCGCCCGCAAAAATATAAAACGCTTTCGTAAATAGGAAACCTTAGACTCATGCTTTTATATTCTAACATAAATCGACATGAAGACTGCATTAATTTCCGGGCTGCTGGGATTTGCCAACAACCTGATCCGGGACAGAATCCGGACTTTCGGCCGGCCATGTCAGTTCATACTTGAGGTGCTGCTGAATATATTGAAATATAGTCCCGATATCATATTTTATTCTTCCGCAGAAGGAAGGAGCAATGAACGAATGAGCGACGAGATCAAACAGCTGGAATACGCCATTAGTGAAATTATGGAGATCGCTGACGGCTTCGGCCTGGATTATTATCCGATGCGTTACGAAATTTGTCCGGCGGACATTATTTACACCTTCGGTGCTTACGGGATGCCTACCCGTTTTTCACACTGGAGCTTCGGCAAGACGTTCAACAAAATGAAAATGCAGTACGACTTCGGCCTGAGCAAAATCTATGAACTGGTCATCAACTCCAATCCGTGCTACGCCTTTCTGCTCGACGGCAACTCCCTGATCCAGAACAAGCTCATCGTGGCCCACGTCCTGGCGCACTGCGACTTTTTCAAAAACAACTACCGGTTTTCCGCCACCAACCGCAACATGGTCGAGAGCATGTCGGCCACCGCGGAGCGGATCAGCCAATACGAACTCGAGCACGGCACCGAAGTCGTGGAGCGCTTTATCGATGCCGTGCTGGCCGTCCAGGAGCATGTCGACCCGCAGCTGATCAAGCCGCAGCACCTGGATAAGCAGCGCTATATGGAAATGAAGCTGAAAGCGCAAAAAGAGTCCGGCAAAATCCAGACCCAGCCCGGCGAATACGACGACTTGTGGAACCTCGATCACAAGCCGGAGCCTGAGTCCCAGGAAAGTGCGGCCAACCGCAAATTCCCGCCTGAACCGGAAAAGGACATCGTCTGGTTCATCCAGGAATTTTCCGAAGTGCTGGAGGACTGGCAGCGCGACATTATGACGATGCTCCGCGACGAAATGCTCTATTTCTGGCCGCAGATGGAGACCAAAATCATGAACGAAGGCTGGGCTTCGTACTGGCATCAGCGGATCATCCGCGAGCTGGACCTGACGAGCGACGAGACGATCGAATTCGCCAAGCTCAACTCTTCCGTCGTGCAGCCGTCCCGGCACAGCCTGAACCCCTACTATTTAGGGCTGAAAATTTTCGAGGACATCGAGCGCCGCTGGGACCATCCGACCAAGGAGGAAATCGAATTCGGCGGCCGCAAACCCGGGCAGGGCCGTGAGAAAATTTTCGAGGTGCGCGAATTCGATTCGGACATTTCCTTTATCCGCAACTACATGACGAAGCAGTTGACCGAGGATCTGGACCTGTACGTCTTTGAGAAGAAGGGCCCCGAGTGGAAAATCACCGATAAAAGCTGGGAAAACATCCGCGACCAGCTCGTCTTCGCCCGAGTCAACGGCGGCAGCCCTTACCTCGTCGTCGAGGACGGCGATTACCTGCGGACCGGCGAGATGGTGATCAAGCATATGTACGAGGGCATCGAGCTCGACCTGAAGTACATGGAGCGCACGCTGCCTTACGTGTACCAGCTGTGGGGCCGCGCCGTGCATCTGGAGACCATCGTCGAGGACAAAAAGGTAATGTTCTCCTACGACGGCAAGAAGCTGCATCGGCGGTTCGTGTGAGGGAGGTTCTAAGCCGCTCATTGGAGCAGATCATGTAAATGTTGAGCTGCGATGACCGCTCCGATGCCGGATCGTTCTTCCGATCGCTGTTGTCCCCAGATTTCCTGATCGGTAACATGCCAAGGTGGAAATCCGGGGACAAAGGCGACCGCTCCCCGCTTCTCCAGAACGATTCCGTCCTCTTCGCTGACCACTGTATCTCTAAGCCGCTCTTAGGAGCAGATCTTGTAAATCCATACGTTGAGCCTTGTAGCGGCTCATTGGAGCAGATCTTGTAGATGTTGAGCTTCGTTGACCGCTCCGATGCCGGATCGTTCTTCCGATCGCTGTTGCCCCCAGATTTCCTGATCGGTAACATGCCTAGGTGGAAATCCGGGGACAAAGGCGACCGCTGCCCGCTTCTCCAGAACGATTCCGTCCTCTCCGCTGGTGCGTGCAAATCCGATACGTGTAATTAACATCAAATACCTCTGGACCAAAAGAAAGCTTTACGCAAAAACCTCCCGAGCGGCATGGTGAACTCTGCCATGGACGCTCGAGAGGTTTTTTGGTTTGGTAAGGAATAGCCCGAACAACCGACAACTCAATCACTATATCGTCCGCTACATAAAATCCATGCTTCCTAGATGAGCTATGCAACATGCAGACGCCTAGCTCTCTGCCACCAAGTATAACTCCCTCCCACTGATGACCTTCATTCCTCCCTATCAAAATGTAGCTTCTGACCTTCCAGCTTTTTTAGGCTTCATCCTGATACCGAAAATGATAAAGGCCACATAAATGACGATTGCAACCGAGTCAATTAACGTATCCGTAAGAGACGAAGCGTCTTGAAATGCGGTTACGCCAAGAATGACCATCAGCCGTACGCTCAGAAGCGACACGATCATCCAAGCGGCAAACCGGACCTTTGATCGATCGCTTTGGAATGACATCCAAATAAACATGACCCCGAAAACCAGATTTTCCGCCGTGATGATGTGCCAAACATACATGAATACCGTCCGTGTCCCCATCGTGATCGCACCTACCTGGAGCTCCGGAAGAACAGCGGATTGCCCGTTCCATGCGTGCGTAGCGGCAAACAGTACTGCAAAAATGCCTGCGATCAGGTAATAAAAATTGCTAACCTTGATGATCATCACATCCCTCCTCGAAAATTTCCGTTTCCTTCTTACGGATACCCTGATAAATTTCGCGCACGATCTCCGCCAGCCGCTGGTCTTTTTCTGGATTGAAGTCTCTTAATGTATCGGCAGCTACGTCGAGCAGCTGACTGACCTTCTGAAGATGATCAATCTTTTTGCGTGTCTCGGCATTCTTGGCATCGAGGAACGCAGCAACCTCTTGGCAGTAAGCAGGGTCCACCTTCTCCATCCTGTGAAACCCAAACTTCCCCTTGATTTCGTCGAGAGAAAAGTCCGCATACTGCATAATTTGAACGTTCATCAAATCGATGAGGTCGTTCTTCGAGTACCTGCGGTACCGATTGTTTTCCCGCGTCGGCGAGACAATTCCGAGACGGTCATAATAGCGGAGCGTATCCTTCGGGATTCCAAGCATTCGTGAAGCTTCTTGTATAGAATATAGTTTTTCCATGAATTCACAATAACATTGGAGCAGACTCCAAGGTCAAGTCGGTTTTTACATTTTTTTCTTATAAAATCTGATGGCCTCGCACATATACAAAAAAGCCACCACATTGAGTGGTGACTTATTTTCTAAATATGACCGCCATCGCCTCGAGCATAAAGCCTGATCAGCACGTTCCAAGTTTCCCCTGCTAACATGCCCGCTACAAAGCACTGCCCCTTGCCATGCCCCGTCCTTGCGGTGCTGCACAGCCACCGCAAGGACCTTACTCCCCCACTCACCGCTGGCAGCAGCGGAGCGGGCGGAATCATGCCGGAGAAGCGGCAGCGGTCGCCTTTGTCCCCGAATTTTTACCTTCGATTCCATTCCCGAAAAATTCGGGGGCAACAGCGATCGGAGGCATGATCCGCACGCGGAGCGGGCTTCCCCGCACACATGCGCTCATCCGTCGAGCGCTCAGAACGCGCAACCTGCAGCGCCAACGCTCTGCATCGAAGCACAGCCCGCACGAAGCCTGCCTAGCAGCACGCAGAGCACGCGCCAGCCGAACGCTTTGCACCAAAGCATATCCCTACGCCGTTCCCGTCCTTGCGGTGCTGCACAGCCACCGCAAGGACCTTACTCCCCCCACTCACCGCTGGCAGCAGCGGAGCGGGCGGAATCATGCCGGAGAAGCGGCAGCGGTCGCCTTTGTCCCCGAATTTTTACCTTCGATTCCATTCCCGAAAAATTCGGGGGCAACAGCGATCGGAGGCATGATCCGCACGCGGAGCGGGCTTCCCCGCACACATGCGCTCATCCGTCGAGCGCTCAGAACGCGCAACCTGCAGCGCCAACGCTCTGCATCGAAGCATTAGCCCGCGCTCGCCGTCGCCCGCACGAAGCCTGCTCAGCAGCACGCACAGCAAGCGCCAGCCGAACGCTTTGCATCGAAGCACAGCCCGCTCCCACTCCCGTCCTTGCGGTGCTGCACAGCCACCGCAAGGACCTTACTCCCCCCACTCACCGCAGGCAGCAGCGGAGCGGGCGGAATCATGCCGGAGAAGCGGCAGCGGTCGCCTTTGTCCCCGAATTTTTACCTTCGATTCCATTCCCGAAAAATTCGGGGGCAACAGCGATCGGAGGCATGATCCGCACGCGGAGCGGGCTTCCCCGCACACATGCGCTCATCCGTCGAGCGCTCAGAACGCGCAACCTGCAGCGCCAACGCTCTGCATCGAAGCACAGCCCGCACGAAGCCTGCCTAGCAGCACGCAGAGCACGCGCCAGCCGAACGCTTTGCACCAAAGCATATCCCTACGCCGTTCCCGTCCTTGCGGTGCTGCACAGCCACCGCAAGGACCTTACTACCCCACTCGCCGCTGGCAGCAGCGGAGCGGGCGGAATCATGCCGGAGAAGCGGCAGCGGTCGCCTTTGTCCCCGAATTTTCACCTTCGATTCCATTCCCAAAAAATTCGGGGGCAACAGCGATCGGAGGCATGATCCGCACGCGGAGCGGGCTTCCCCGCACACATGCGCTCATCCGTCGAGCGCTCAGAACGCGCAACCTGCAGCGCCAACGCTCTGCATCGAAGCACAGCCCGCACGAAGCCTGCCTAGCAGCACGCAGAGCACGCGCCAGCCGAACGCTTTGCACCAAAGCATATCCCTACGCCGTTCCCGTCCTTGCGGTGCTGCACAGCCACCGCAAGGACCTTACTACCCCACTCGCCGCTGGCAGCAGCGGAGCGGGCGGAATCATGCCGGAGAAGCGGCAGCGGTCGCCTTTGTCCCCGAATTTTCACCTTCGATTCCATTCCCAAAAAATTCGGGGGCAACAGCGATCGGAGGCATGATCCGCACGCGGAGCGGGCTTCCCCGCACACATGCGCTCATCCGTCGAGCGCTCAGAACGCGCAACCTGCAGCGCCAACGCTCTGCTTCGAAGCACAGCCCGCACGAAGCCTGCCTAGCAGCACGCACAGCACACGCTCCGCCGCTGACCGCGGCGATCACTTCAGATGGACCACATACGTCACATTATACGACTTCTCGCCTTCGTACACGGTCTGGTACACCATCAGCGACTTGCTGTCAGGGCTCCAGACGGCCGGGGAGTCATAGGCCTGGATCTCCGTGGACAGCGGCGTCGTTTTGCCGCTCGCCTTGTCGAACACGTACATGCCTTTCATGCCCTGCTCGCCCTCGGTATACACCGAGAAGGCGATCTTGCTGCCGTCCGGCGACCAGCTCGGCCGGCCGAGAAGCGTTCCTTTGGCCACGGTTCCCAGCTTCTTGCCGCTGGCATCGATGAGCTGAAGCTCGGCGTCCTTGGTCGTGTTCCACTCGCGTTTCTCCAGGGCGATCGCGCTGCCGTCCGGCGACAGGCTGAATGTGACGACGCCTTCCTGGATCGTCTTGGCCTCAGGCGCCGATGCCGTAAACGACTTCAGCACGGTGTAGCCTTCGTGTACGCCCAAATAGTAATAACGGTCGCCCGCTTTGCTCGCCATGCGCGGCACGTTGTCGGACAGCTCCGGATCCGAGAATTGGACCGGGGTCCGTTTGCCCTGCAGGTCGATCAATTGAAGCTTGCTGTCATCCGTGCTCACGAGGATATGCTGCGGATCGGCCCAGAACATATCGGACAGCATGGAGAATGCGCCCGTTTTCGTTACGGTTCCGGAAGCCGCATCCAGGAGATAGCCCCCGATATCATACTTGTCTTTCGGGTTGCCCCCCGTAAAAAAGACATGCTCCCCGTCCGGCGACGCGGCAGCCAGATATTGACCGGCCGTGGCCGGATTTTCCGTCAGCTTGCGTTCGATATTGGAGGCAAAATCATGGATCATCAGCACATGATTTCGTTCCACGATGGCTTCGTGGTCCGACAGCCAGGTCCGGCCGTACACGTCTTTAAGCTTTTCGATTTGCTCCACCTGGATTTCTCCGGTATTTTTCCGGCCTTCGGCGGCCGTATCTATAACGGTGATCTGCTTGCCCGGCTTGTCGATGACCTCCCGGCTTGCATTGCTCTGCGGCGACCCGCAGCCCGCCAAAAGCGCACCTGCCATCATCACGCCGATCACTGGAGGAAGTAGTTTATGTCGTTTCATCATGAGCTTCATCCCTTCCTGATTTCTTACCCCCATCCTACACGCCAATGATATCCGGCATACGTCGAAATGTTTCCAAGTTGTAAACTTTTATTGAAAAAAGCATCAGCTAAAGCACAGTTCATTCCCTTTGGAAAAACATAGGCTATACCTTCCTAATTCTCCCGGCCGGCGTGCCGCGGAAACGAAACGGTAAATTCGGTCTCCTCCGCATCCGAACGGACGAGTTCAAGCCGGCCCCCCTGCTTCTCCGCGAGCTGGGACGCCAGCGGCAGGCCAAGGCCGGTTCCGCCGGTAGAGCGGGCGCGGTCTTGGTGCAGCGTGGAGAACGGCTCGAACAGATGCGCCCACCATTCCCGCGGGATGGTCCGCCCCGTGTTGCGGACCGATACGCTCACTTCGTCTTCCGAAGCCCGGCTTTGAATGACAATCCGGCCGCCGGGCCGATTGTATTTGATCGCATTATCCAGCAGATTCATAAAAATATGAATGAAATGGTCCCGGTCCCCCCACACCCGGGCAGGTACGAGGTCGGTCTGTATCGTTAAATCGTATTTGGTGGCCTTGGCGCTGATCCGGGATACGACATCCTGCAGCAAATCCGCAAGCTCCACTTCTTCCGCCTGGGATTCAAAATCGTACTTCTCCAGCAGCGACAAGCGCAGCACGTCCTCGACCAATTGATACAACCGCTCGGACTCTTTGGCAATCGCACTGCGCGCTTCCTCGATCAGCTGCGGATCGTCACCGTACATGCCCAGCAAATCCGTATAAGCCTGGATCGACGTCAGCGGCGTTTTAAACTCGTGGCTCACGTTATTGATAAACTGCTTCTGCTGCTGCTCGAGCGCCTGCAGCTTCTCCACGGCCAATTGCAGATGGTGCTTTTCCTCCTGGAGCGCAGCCATGTGCCCCTTGATGTCACGGCTCATATGCAGAATGCCGGTTCCGAGCTGCCCGAGCTCGTCTTTCCGCCGCAGCGGGGACCGCTCCGGATACTCCCCGCGGGAGATCCGGTCCGCCTCCGCCTTCAGCTTCACGATATCCCTGACCTGACGGTAAACATAAATAAATCCCAGAATAAAGCTGAGCAGCAATACGATGCCGCCTGTCCAGACCAGCCGGTACGCCATCCGGTTATAAAATTCATGCTGCGCCTTCAGTGACGTATGGAGCTGGACAACCCCCAGCATGCCGTCAGGCCCCTGCATCGGCGCAAGATAGATCAGGGAATCCGCCTCGGTAATGTAGGCGATTTTACCTTTCAGCGCATAAGACAGGGCATCTCCGACATCCGGTTTTTCGGCCAGCGGCAGGGAATTGCCCACCTCTTGGCCCTTCGCGTCGTACAGGATCACCCGCATGTTGGTGGAAATACCAAGGTCCACGGCCAACTCCTGCCCCTGTTTTCCCATAAAATCCACCGGTTTCAGCCGTTCGCCCGTCAAATAATCCTGCTTGACCCTCATTTCGGCTACGTCGGCCTGCCGCTGCAGGCTCTCTTCCATCTGCTCGCGCTGATTGGTCCTGATTCCGCTGAGTACAAGCCAGCTGAGCACGCCGGTCGTAAACACCAGCAGCACTGCCAGGAACAGCGGAAACTTCCATCTCAGGCCGAGGCTCATGTGCCCTCCTCCAGCGCCTTATAGCCGATCCCGTATACCGTCTGCAGCATATAGTGGGCGTCGCCCAGCTTTTTCCGCAGCCGCTGGATATGAATGTCCACCGTTCGGGTGCCCCCTGCATACTCCATGCCCCATACGAGATCCAGCAGATCCTCGCGGGTGTACACCCGCCCGGGGTGAAACACGAGCAGCGACAGCAGATCGAATTCCTTCGGCGTCAGCTCCAGCAGCCGGCCGCTGATTTCCGCTGTGCGTTTGGCGGCATGAACGGTCAGCTGTCCAAGCACGGCTTTTTTCCCGTCCGGCGCAGGCGCGGGTTCTTCCACTTTATCCAGCCGGCGGACGATCGATTTCACCCGTGCGACCAGCTCGCGGATATCGAACGGTTTGGTCATAAAATCGTCGGCCCCAAGCTCCAGCCCCAGAACCTTGTCGACGATATCGTTTTTAACGGTCAGCATCAATATGCCGAGTCCTTTGCGGTTTTCCAGCCGGCGCAGCACCTCATAGCCGTTTGCCTTGGGCATCATGACGTCCAGCACCAGCATATCCGGGCGGAAGGCATCCGCCTGCTGCAGCGCCTCCTCACCGTCCGCGGCCGTTTCAACGACGAACCCCTCCCGTTTGAGCGCATAGGAAATCGCACTGCGGATGCTCGGCTCATCGTCGGCCACCAGCACTCTTTTTTCCTCCATCGACTATCACGTCACTTTCATCCATTGATTATAAGCGGTGCCTGATTTTCTATCATTATAAGATATTGTGCACCATTCACAACATTTCTTGACCTAAGCACCTGTCCTTTGTAACACGCCGAAATGAAACGTAATCTTAAATGACCAGACAGGACGCAAAAAGGGACATGCCTGCCCGGCACATCCCTTCCCCCTATTTTAACGCAATTGATCTTCAGAAACCTTCACTTTGCCGGTCGATTGGCGGATAACCAGGCTGGCCGGCTCCATAATTTCCGGCGGCGAGTATTCCGGGTTTTCGATCATGGAGATCAGATGCTCAATCGACCTTGCGCCGATATTATGTATGTTCTGGTTCACGGTCGTCAGGCTCGGCTTAAACACCTTGGCCTCAAAAATGTTGTCAAACCCGACAACCGAAACATCCCCGGGAACGGAAAATCCCCATGCTTCAATTTCATGAATCGCCCCCATCGCAGCCATATCCGAAGTACACACGACAGCCGTCGGGGGAGACTGAAGATGAAGGAGCTTCCTCATGGCGACCATGCCGCCTTCAAAAGAATAATCACACACTTCCAGATACTTGTCCCTGTATTCGATGGAACAGTCGGCAAGGCCCTGCTTGTATCCCTGAAGCCGCCGTTCGGCTACCGTATGGCCGAGGGTACCGGCGATATAGGCGATATCCCGGTGACCGAGCCCGTACAGATGGGAGACGGCCATATGAACGCCGTTCACGTTATCCGATGTAATATTTCCGACCCGGTTTCCCATGACGTCCGTATCCACAAACATGGTAGGAATATCGGAGCGGATCAACTCGCCGATAATCCGGTGGTCCCGCTCCACGCCGAAGATGACGACCCCATCCAGGTTTCTGCTCTCGCAGTGGTCGATAAAAGAGTAACTCTCATCGTTAAGCCGGGCAGAGAGGCGCATGAGATCATAGCCGCTGTTCTCCAGCGCCGTTTTAATGCCTTCCAGCAGTTCAGCCACATAAGGGTTCGTAAAGGGAATGTTGATCAACACCCCCACGGTCCACGATCTCCCGGTAACGAGTCCGCGTGCAATGGCATTGGGCCGGTAACGAAGAAGCTCAATCGCCGATTTTACTTTTTTCCTTGTTTTATCGCTGACGTCCGGATAATGGTTAATGACTTTGGAAACGGTTGCGACAGATACTCCAGCCTCTTTCGCCACATCATGAATGGAAGCCACTATACAATCACCTCAAATACAAATCAGTTGCCGATCAATTCAAACATTTACGATTTCGAATATTCATGATGACGAATCTATTATACCTGAATGGCGAATGATGAGGTACTGGAACAAATGAAGCTTCCTTGACGCTCCTCGTCGGCGTTTACTGGTGATTCTGAATCTCCGCCAGATCCAGCGTCAGCTTCTCGATCGTCTTCACGAAAGCGGCCAGCTCCTGGGAGCTCTCCGCCTGTGCCCTGGCATGGACTGATGTCTGCCGGGTTTCCTGCTGCACGCTCTCCAGCCGGACCATGATGCCCGACACTTTATCCTGGATCGTCTCCAGCGCTTCCCGCGAATGGGCTGCGAGCTTGCGAACCTCGCCGGCCACGACGGCAAAGCCTCTGCCGGAATCCCCGGCATGCGCCGCCTCGATCGCCGCGTTCAGTCCGAGCAGATGCGTCTGGTCGGCGATGCCCTTGATCAAGCCGCCCATGTTCTCGATTTGGGTGACATCCTCCTGCAGCTCGTCCATCAGCGAATGGGCCAGGTCCTGGGAAGCCGCGGTCACTTTCGCGGTCTCGGCGATTTGGCCGGCACTCTCGTTCAGCTCGGCAATCATGCCTGTCAGCTGCTGAACGACTTCGGTTACCGCCCGGAGCACCTGCTCCCGCTCGTCGGCAAGCTCTTGGATCTTTTCCTTTTCCTTCATATCATAAGCTTCCAGAACCAATTGCGAATCGAGGTTGAACATCTTGGTCAGGGGATGGATCACCTCGATCCAGCGGTCCGGAATGGCCTTCTTGAACAGCTCAACAGCGATGTCCAAATAAACCATGTAGCTGCCGAGATAATAATCCGTATTTAAGCCAACGCGCGAATGTACCAGTCCGATGGCGATTCTTTTCTCCAGAAACGGCTCGTCAATTACACCTTCGGCCAGCGACATCCAGTATTCCCGCTGGGTCGTCTTCAGCCTGTCGATCGTCGTTTTCCGTTCAATGATACGCATGAGCTCCGGCTCCGAAGTGATATGCCGATAAAAATGGTCAACGACTTCATCGACCACCTTGCTGAATACGGGCTGGTGCGTCCGCAGAATCTCCAAATCCTTTTCCGTCAGTCCAATAAATTTCAGCTGCTTATGCCGCGCTTCCGATACTTGAATCATGTAGAATGGCTCCTTTAGAATTTCCCTGATTATACCAATTTTAAACAATCTAACTTTGTCTATTATAGTCTATATCGACGACTAAACAACTAAAATATAGTGCATCCGGCTTATATTTTTAGTACGGCTTTACGAATGAATTGGTATAGCTCGCGGTCCATTCCAAAACGGAGAGCCTGATCGGAGTGTTCCCGGTAATAGCTTTCCGCCGACCGGCTTAACAGATCATAATCACCCGCTGCATCCTGAAAACAGCTCTTCCATCGTCTTGCTAGGGCTAATACGGTGGGATGGTGCTCCGGCGTTCCTTTCTCCATTTCGGAGCGGAACCCGGAAATCAGCCTCCGGAATTCCTCCTCCTTCTCCCTCATTTGTTCTAAATTCATAGAAGTATAATTCTGCTGGATGTTTCTTGCCATCTCCCGGCTAAAATGCTGGCTCCTGCTCATATTGATCAATTGCACGACTTCGATGAACCGGGTGGAGTCAACCGGCTGTCCGAGCTGCATTAAGCTGTAAATATTGTTTAGACGATCCCTTACATCCAGCTGCATTTGAATATGTTCATTGATGCGCGCAAGCTGGTGTTCCAGCAAATGTAACGGATTAAATTCCGGATCAGTGACCGACCGCTTCACTTCTTCCAGCGAAATTCCCAATTGTTTAAGTAAAATGATATGGTGAAGCCGCTGCAGATCGTCCTCTACGTACAAGCGGTGCCCTTTTTCCGACGTGAGTGTTGGATGCAATAAGCCGATCTCGTCATAATGATGGAGCGTCCTGACGGTTAGGCCGGTTAATTTGGCGATTTCTCCAACTTTCCAAGTTTTCATCGTTCTGTTCCTTTCTGTTGGCTTGATAACGGTTATGGGATCGTTCTTCTCCCTTGAAATATGTCGAGCAAGCTCTGAATCTCGATGGGACTAAATCCATATTTCTCCCCACAGTGGCTGCAGACCACTTCTGCCGGCTCCGCCTGCAGGACGAGGCTGGCCAGCTCCTCCCGCTCAAGGCCCAGCAGCAGATTGCTAAGCATTTCCTTTGAACATTCACAATACCACTGCAGCGGCTTGGTTTCCAGAATCGCCCAACCTTCCGGCGGGCACAGAAGCAGCTCATGATGTGCCTGATCTTTTTGATGGCGGCTCAGCATAAAATCGCTCCCATCCACCATTTCCTTTACTTGCTGCATCAAACCCGGATTTCCACCTGGGAGCAGTTGGGCCAATATTCCTCTGGATGACGATACCCGCTGCTTCTCATGGTCGATACAAAGGTTTAAGGTAACCCACGTCAATGTTTGTTCGCTTTGGCCATAATAATGAGAAATATCATCCGTGATATTTGCGTAAGGCATATCCGTAATTCCTGTAAACATCCGATTCGCTCGCGTTTCCTGCACCACTTGGATGTTGCCCCTGCTCCCAATGATCTGCCCGAGCGATAAGCCCTCCGATGGCAGTTGAAACCACTCTTCACTGAGATATCCCCGAACATTACCGGAAGCGTCCGCATCCGCAAATATGTTTACGCCGGGGCTGCTTGTCTTGATTTTCAGGCTCATCTGCTGCGGATCTTTTAAAATACCCGCAATCAGCCCTGCCACCGATACCGTTCTGCCTAATGCCTCTTTCAACACCGGGCCCATTGTTCTTCTATTAAAGATTTGTTGGAGCAAATGGGTATTATCCATAAAAATGATACGGACTTTTCCGTCAAACGCAATCGATTTTGCAATCCAGCTGCTCTTCATTTTCTACATTCCTTTCCGCGATTCTAGTATCCCCACATTTTACTTCCTAACGTTACGTGAGGTTCAAGACCCGAAAAAGAAAAAAGCAGAAAAAAATGGCCCCCGATATGAATCAGGAGCCATGTTAGACACTGGAATTTATACGGTTTCTGCTGATTACCGGTTCAGCAAACTTCCTACATAGCGCAGCAGCTCGTTCGCGCATACCGGGCAGTAGCCGTGCTCGTCGATCAGCCGTTTGCTTACTTCGTTAATCCGCTTAAGCTGGGCGGCATCCGGCGTTTTGGTCGACGTCGTTATTTTTACGATATCCTTGAGGTCTGTAAACAGTTTCTTCTCGATCGCTTCGCGCAGACGGTCATGGTTATGGTATTCGAACTTTTTGCCCTTACGGGAATAAGACGAAATCCGGATGAGGATTTCTTCGCGGAACGCTTTTTTGGCATTTTCGGAAACGCCGATCTGCTCCTCGATGGAACGCATCAGTCTTTCGTCCGGATTCATCTCTTCGTCGGTGAGCGGATCGCGGATTTTCGTCCAGTTGCAGAACGCCTCGATGTTGTCGAGGTAATTCTCGAACAACGTTTTGGCCGACTCCTCAAAGGAATAAACAAAGGCCTTCTGCACTTCTTTTTTCGCCAGCTCGTCGTATTCTTTCCGGGCCACCGCGATGAAGTTCAGATAACGCTCCCGTTCGTCCTTCGTAATGGAGGCGTGCTGGTCAAGTCCGTCTTTGATGGCCCGCAGCACATCCAGTGCGTTAATGCATTGAAGGTCCTGCTTAATCAAAGCACTGGAAATCCGGTTGATGACATACCGCGGATCGACGCCGGACATGCCTTCTTCCAAATATTCAGACTGCATTTCCTTCAAATCGGCTTCTTTATACCCTTCAATCTCTTCGCCATCGTACATTCTCATCTTTTTGACCAGGTCCATTCCCTGCTTCTTCGTCTCCTTGAGACGGGTCAGAATGGAGAAAATCGCGGCGGAACGCAGCGCATGCGGCGCAATATGGATATGCTTCATGTCGCTTTGCGAAATGAGCTTGCCGTAAATCTTTTCTTCATCCGATACCTTCAGGTTATAAGGAATCGGCATGACGATCATCCGGGACTGCAGCGCTTCGTTTTTCTTGTTGGCGATAAAGGCCTTGTACTCCGATTCGTTCGTGTGGGCAACGATGAGCTCGTCGGCGGAAATAAGCGCGAACCGGCCTGCCTTGAAATTGCCTTCCTGCGTGAGCGAGAGCAGGTTCCACAGAAACTTCTCGTCGCATTTGAGCATTTCCTGAAATTCCATCAGGCCGCGATTGGCCTTGTTCAGCTCTCCATCGAAACGGTAGGCGCGGGGGTCCGATTCCGAACCGTATTCCGTAATGGTAGAAAAGTCGATGCTGCCGGTCAGGTCAGCGATGTCCTGGGATTTCGGATCTGAAGGGCTGAATGTACCGATACCGACACGGCTGTCTTCCGAGATCAGCACCCGGGTGACGGGCATTTTCTCGATATCGCCGTCGTATTCGGTTTTCAGGCGCATTTGGCAGGAAGGGCAGAGATTGCCTTCGATCCGCACGCCAAGTTCTTTTTCCACTTCAGGCCTCAGGTCCAGCGGAATGAGATGAAGTGGTTCCTCATGCATCGGGCACCCGTCAATGGCAAATACGGCGCCTTGCGGTGTTCTCGAAAATTTCTCAAGGCCCCGCTTCAGCAGGGTCACAATCGTCGATTTCCCGCCGCTGACCGGACCCATCAGCAGCAGAATCCGTTTACGGACGTCGAGCCTGCGGGCCGAGGAGTGGAAGTACTCCTCCACCAGCTTTTCAATGGCACGATCCAGGCCGAAAATTTCCTGCTCAAAAAATTTATAACGTTTATGGCCGTTGACCTCTTCCACGCCGTATGATTTGATCATGTCATAGACGCGGGCATGCGCCGTCATCGCCGGTGATGGGTCCTGACGAAGAAGGTCGATGTATTCTTTAAAGGTGCCATTCCATGCCAGTTGATCGCTCTCTGCCCGATATGCCGCTACGCGTTCGAAAATATCCATGCAAGTACCTCCTATGACTCGGTTATGAAATCGCAAGCTACTCCTACAAAATGCGTCAAGGGTCAACTGCTCCCATCGATTCTTAAAAAGTGTATTACATACCTATGCGGGACCGTGGGATTAGTTGACCTCTTTTTTCGCCCATGTCAGATTGTCTTTTTCTATAAAAGCAAGGGTGCTGCGACTTTCCCGGCGGGATATCTGCCCCTAGGATTCGGGTTCTTCATTTGAAATGATATAATGAACAAAGAATTCAGAAGCGGATCACCGCAGAAGGAGAGCCTGAACATGTCCGTCCAGCATGAAACCGAACTTTACGAGCCATTGAAGGCTTTTTTTGAGCGGCAGGGCTACGAGGTCAAAGGCGAAGTTCGCCACTGCGATCTGGTGGGCCTGCATCCGGACGAGGAAGAGCCGCTGATCGTGGA
This sequence comes from Paenibacillus sp. SSG-1, assembly GCF_002224835.1. Taxonomy (NCBI): domain Bacteria; kingdom Bacillati; phylum Bacillota; class Bacilli; order Caryophanales; family Paenibacillaceae; genus Paenibacillus; species Paenibacillus sp. SSG-1. Next base: position 354,341 of record NZ_MBRK01000001.1, on the reverse strand, counting down.
AATGAAAAAGACGTTCAACCTCTCCCTGCTGCTGCAGGGAGTCGAACGTCTCAAGCTGAGCCCTCATGTATATTTGGCGGTGGAGCGCAACCGCAGCAAGCGGGGTGCCGTGAACCAGCGCTGGGATGACATCACCGGTTTATGCCGCAGGCTGGGCGTCGGTCTGATCACCGTCACCTTCTATAAAACCAAGAAACCGCTGGTAGAGGTGCTCTGCGAGCCGGGAACGCCTTACGTGCCAACCCGCAGGATGAAAGTCCGCAAGTCCCGGCTGCTCTACGAATTCCGCGAACGCAGCGGCGATTATAACGTCGGCGGCACCACCCGGGCGAAGCTGATGACGGCTTACCGGGAAAAAGCGCTTCGCGTCGCAGGCGCCCTCGCAGGCGCACCGGAAGGCGGCCTGTCGCCCGCGCATTTGCGGGAGAAAAGCGGCGTGCCGAATGCAGCGGCCATCCTGCAGAACAACTATTACGGCTGGTTCCAGCGGATCTCCCGCGGCCGCTACCTCCTGACGCCGGCAGGCACCGCCGATCTGGAGCGCTATGCCGGCATCCTGGAGACGGGGGCATCCAGTTTGCCCGCTCTTGTGGAAACGGCCACGCCGGCGCGTGCCTCTCGCCGCAAAAAGACTTAGCTGCGCGCCGTAAATTCGCCGATCGCTTCGCCGATCAGATTCATGCCCAGCAGCAGCTCGTCACGGCCGGGGTGAGTGAAATTCAGCCGAATCCAGCCGCTTCCCCGCCCGTCCGGGTAGCACAGCGTGCCGGGGAGAAAAGCTGCGCCCTTACCCAAGGCGCATTTCAAGAGGGCCAGACTGTCCAGCCCATCCGGCAGCTGAAGCCAGATAAACATGCCCCCTTTGGGGATGACGTAGCTGGCATCCTGCCATGCCGGCCGCTGCAGCAGCCCGTTCATCAGCTTCAGGCGGGTGTCGTATTCGCGGTTCAGCATTTTGATATGCTCATGAATATCGAAAGCGGAGGATTCCAGCATGTTGTGCAGGAAGCGCTGGTTCAGCGTGCTGGACTGCCAATCGGCCAGCTGCTTGGCGGCAGCCAGCATATTGATCAGCGGCCGGCTTCCGGCGGCCCAGCCCGTACGCAGCGCCGGGGCGATCGTTTTGCTGAACGAACCGATGTAGAGCACCCCCTGTCCGCTGCCCGAGCCGTCCAGCGCAAACAGGGAGGGGTACAGACTGGTGAATTCCCGCTGCGATAACTTTTCAAAATAAAGTTCCCCGTAAGAATTGTCTTCTATAATGAGGATACTGTGCTCCCTGCACAGGTCAAGCACTTCCTTACGCCGCTCTAAGCTCCAGAGGACCCCCGTCGGATTGGAGAAATTCGGTGAGGCTACCAGCAGCTTCGGCTGCGTCCGCTCAATCTGTTCCAGCAAACGTTCCGGAATCAGGCCATTCTGGTCGCTGTCCACCGGAATAACGACAGCCCCCTGCATCTTGAACACCTGCAAGTATCCCGGCGAAGCCGGACTTTCCACAAGCACGCGGTCCCCTGGCTCTACATAGACGCGGGCCAGCAGATCCATTGCCTGCTGCACACCAGTCGTCAGCAGAATTTGATCCGGACCCACATCGATGCGCTTGGTGCGCCTCCAGTCCTCCGACAACCACTCGCGCAACGGCAAAAAGCCCTGCGGCTCCCCATACTGAAGTGCCGTAGGACTATTCGAAATCACTGCTGCCGCTGCTGCCTCCAGGGAAGATACGGGAAATAACTCTTCGGCCGGAAGCTCCTCTGCAAAAGAAATGAAGGATTCCCGATTTGCCAAGGACCGGATGAGATGAAGCGGTGACGACAGCATGACCTCCGTACGGGCCGCAAAGGAATACTGCATGGTCTCTCCTCCCATTTATCTCTTATTGGGTTCGGTCTCTCTATATAATTTGCAACCCTAAAGTATGTATTCAGAGACGCATGGAATTATGCCGTATTCAAATGTACATCGCTCGCTTCTGGCGTGAATGAAGCGCAAATTTTTCGATGGCCTGGGCCCGTGTGGACACCCCTAGCTTGACGTAAATTTTGCGCAGGTAGTTATCGATGGATCTTCGGCTGACGGTAATTTCCGTTGCGATCTTATCGTAGGTAATCCCCTGTACGATCCGTTCCATAATAAAAATCTCCGTCTCGGTCAGATCAAACATCCCTTCTGCCGAGGGAGCCGCCTGCATCTGCCAGATCCCCTGCTTCAGCCATTCAATCGGCAGGGCGGCAAAGCCTTCGCGCAGCCCGTCGATCATCAGCATAAGCTGGGAGGCCGAGGCCTGTTTCGACAAAATTCCGCTCCCCCCGTGATGAATGATCGGATGCAGCAGCTTCAAACCGTCATGATCCGTCAAGATGAGGACATGGCTCTCCGGAGAACTGCTCTTCAGCTTCTCCAGCAGCGGTTCCGCCGTTCCCTCGGGCATCTGGTAGTCCAACAGAACCAGATCGGGCTGGTGCTCGATCACCAGCACCAATCCTTCGTCCCAGGTTGAGGCCATCCCCGTTACCTTCAGATTCTCCCGTTCCTCCAGTATCAACTTGGTGCCTAGCATACTCGTGGGGTGGCTATCGATAATCACAACCCGCCAAACTCTCGTCATTTCAATGGTAACCTCCTGGTACTGATCGTTATTGAATATAAAGTACAGCAGCGTTTCTCCTCCGCTCACAAGCGCGTTAAACGCTTGTTTTAAGACGTTTCTATTTTCATATCAAGGCTCGCTAAACGGTTATGTATAATATAAATCTATCAGTCTTAAACAGATTGTATCGCACCCCTATTATTTCGTGCAATCTATTTTTAGGTATTTTTATGACTTGTATTCATTTTTGCGAAAATAATAGGGTAATGATAGAATGGGGACTGGAAAAAATTCAACGAAAACCGAGGTGATGACATTGCAAACTTCGACAGGGCCTTCCGCACCATTCGGAAACCAGCCCAAGAGGGAGAAGCCACCCTCCGTCAAGTTCGTGCTCCTGATATGGATACTGCTGATTGTACTGGGCATCGGCGCTGCCTATTTATATAGCAATCATGTGAAACAGGAAATGATAAAGCAGCTTCAGGCAAGTACGGAAAACCAGATGAACGATTTAAAAAAGAGTTACGAGGCTCAGTTTAACGAACTGGCGGGGCAAGTTAAGGAGCTGGAGAGCAAGGTGCAGTCCTTTAACGAACTGCTGACGTTCACCAAGGATAACGCCACGAGCAAAACCGATAACAGCAACAAGCTGTACACCCAGCTGAACGAAGTGAAGAAACAGCTGGACACGCTGCAGAAAAAGATGGATCTGCTCAAATGAATGTAAGCATCAAACAGATCAACCGCTTTTTTCTGCTCGTGACCGCTCCGTTCGTTGGATTGTTCATCTATTTGCTGTTCAGCCTAGGTCCCCTACATATCCAGGTCGATACCGCAGCGTACGTTCCGGCAGATACGCTCAAGCCGCATACCGACTCGCTGCTGAAGGAGCTGGACAAGGCCGACAAAACTGTGAAAGTAACCATTTCGTCCATCAGCAAGACGTCCAGACTATACAAGCAGACGACTTCAGCGATGAATGCGATCGAAGCGACGGCCAAAACACAAGCCGGACGTCCCGAGTTCATCTACAATAAACGGATTACGTCCAAGCTCGGCGCCCCTATTGAACGCGTCGATAGCGAACGAATCCGGATCGAGCTCTACAAGGTCAACCCGGGTGTGTACAATGGATATGCCATGAAGGTGAAGCTCAAGGATCCCTCTGCCATGGGCATGAGCCTTGCCAAGGACAAGCTGGGAAGCTCCGAAACGACGATGCAGGCCGTAAGCCGGCACGGGGCCGTGGCCGGGATCAATGCCGGAGGATTTGCCGACACCAGCGGCAAGCGTTATCCGCTCAGCACCACCGTCATGAATGGAGAGTATCTTACGGGATTCCAGTCCAGCTTCAAGGATCTCTTCTTCGTGGGGCTGAACAAATCCGGCAAGCTTATCGGCGGCAAGTTCCAGAATCAATCCGAACTGGACCGCCTGCAGCCCAAATTCGGGGCGACCTTCGTGCCGATGCTGCTAAAAAACGGCCAGCCCGTTGAAATCCCGCTCAAATGGAAGCAGTCTCCCAACCGTGCGCCGCGGACCGTGATCGGCAAATACAAAGACGACCAGCTGCTGATCATCGTCGTGGACGGGCGCAACGAAAACGGCAGCTCGGGAGCCACCCTCCAAGAGCTGCAGAGTAAAATGTTCCATCTCGGCGTCATCGATGCCTATAATCTGGATGGCGGGGGCTCTTCGACCCTGGTGCTGAACGGCAGGGTGGTCAACCACCCGTCGGACGGCAGCATGCGCCCGGTCCCGACCAACTTTTTATTTTATAAATAATGTATCCTTAAGCTGCAAAAAAATTATGAACAAAATGACGAATTCATTTATTTTTCCAGCAAGTGTGGGTATAATAGGCTTATTGAGCAATGGTAGTTCAGCGGGAGGTGGCCTTAAATGTCGTTCTCATTAACTTTTTGGATTTGTATGGTGGTGCTGCTAATGTTCCTGGTCGGCATCCTAACCGCAGCTTATAACGATGATAAAACTAAAGGACTGTAAGGCCGAAGAGGCTTCCTGTATAGGAAGCCTTTTTTCATGGAAACCTGATCCATTTAAGCGAACCAGGTTATAAATAGACCTGGCTATAAAAGAAAAACACCACGAAAACTCGTGATGCCCAAATGAATGCTATGCATGCTTTTGCAATTGCAGCATGTCGGATTGACACTGGCCGCAAATATACCGCTCTTTGAATTCCGTCACTTCGTCCATCGAACCGCAAAACACGCATTTCGGACGGTAACGTTCCAGAATGATGTGGTCCCCCTGCACCAGAATCTCGACAGGATCTCCTTCGTTCATCTGATAACGTTTTCTAAGCGACTTCGGCAGGACGATTCTTCCGAGCTGATCTACCTTGCGTACAACACCGGCAGGTTTCATGTTCAACACCTCTCCCTATGACTAATCGAATGTAAAGTGATTAGAAAGTACCCCCTGTGATCATTATTCATACTTTCCAATCCAGAAATATGGGTCTTTTCTAATAGTTCGATGTGACGATGTCGAATCCTGCTCCGGATTAAAATTTTATTACTTTATTTTAGAAGCTGAATTTTTCCGTGTATTGTATCCAAATGCAGTCCTTATTCCATCCCCGGATAATCGAGCTGCCGCAGCGCCTCGTACACGATGATCGCCGCCGAATTGGACAGGTTCAACGACCGGACCTTATCCGTCATCGGCATGCGCATACACGTATCAGGGTTGGCAGCAAGCAGTTCCTCCGGAAGTCCCTTCGTTTCCTTGCCGAACACGAGAAAATCCTCATCCTGGAACTGAAAGTCCGTGTATCGTTTGTCGGCTTTTGTCGTCGCATAGAAGAAACGCCGGCCGGCGTACATCTCCTGCACCTCTGCAAAAGATTCATGGTATTCAATATGAACCGCATACCAGTAATCCAGACCCGCACGCTTCAACGTCGCGTCATCAGTGCGAAAACCAAGCGGCTTCACGAGATGCAGGTGAGCTCCCGTCGCTGCGCAGGTTCTGGCGATATTGCCGGTATTCGCGGGAATTTCAGGTTCAACAAGTACGATGTGCAATGCCATAGATCGTTTTCCACTCCATTCATTTTCTATACAAAATGAACTAAAGGCTAATCATGCTTCACCTTTTTAGTTCAAATGATATTGCTAAAGTTTAAAAAGCCTCTCGCCGGCTAACGGCGAAAGGCGCTTCACTCATGGATGTTCTGGCTTCAGGCTTCATTACCCATGATTCTTTTGAAAATGGTTCATAAAATCAGCCAGTGCTTTAACATTCTCGTAAGGAACGGCGTTGTAAATCGAAGCGCGCAGACCGCCGACGCTGCGGTGTCCCTTCAGACCTACAAAACCTTCCTGTTCCGATTCCTTAATAAACTGCTTCTCCAGCTCTTCGGAAGGAAGACGGAATGTAATATTCATAATCGAGCGGCTGCCCGCCTCTACCGGTCCGCGGTAGAAGCCTTCGCTGCTGTCTATTGTATCATAAACCAAGCCGGCTTTCTCCCGGTTGATCTTCTCCACTCCGGCTAGAGAGCCTTGTTCTTCGATCCACTTCAGCACTTCGTTGACCATGTATACCGAAAAGGATGGTGGGGTGTTGTAAAGAGAGTTGTTCGCCGCATGCGTGCTGTAGCGCAGCATCGTCGGAATATGCTTCGGCGATTCGGCCAGCAGCTCTTCCCGGGCGATGACGACCGTTACGCCGGAAGGTCCCAGGTTCTTTTGCGCTCCCGCATAGATAAAGTCGAACTGATTCACGTCGAACTCGCGGCACAGGATGTCGCTGGACATGTCCGCAATCAGCGGTACGCTGCCTGTATCCGGGTACTGCTGGTACTGGCTGCCTTCGATCGTTTCATTGGACGTTACGTGCAGGTACGCGGCATTTTCCGGAATTTCGATGCTGCTCAGATCCGGAATCGACATAAACTTATTGTTCTCCGAAGAAGCAGCAATATGCGTCTCCCCGATCAAGCGTGCTTCCTTCTCCGCTTTGCTGGCCCAGCTTCCTGTCAAGACATAGCTTCCGGTCTTGCCGGTTGTCAGAAAGTTCATCGGCACCATCGCAAACTGGGTGCTGGCACCCCCCTGCAGAAACAGCACCTTGTATCCCGAAGGATTGCCCAGGAGGGACAGCAGACGGCTTTGCGCTTCGTTATGGACTTCGTCATAGACCTTGCCGCGGTGCGACATCTCCATGATGGACATCCCTGTCCCCCGGAAATCCACGAATTCAGCTTGTGCGCGTTCCAGCACTTCCAGCGGCAATGCGGCAGGGCCGGCGTTAAAATTGTATGCTCTCTTTGTCAAAACAACTCCCCATCCTCTCTCTTATAGCGAATGATAATATGGCAATGATAGCAGTATTCCCAAGGGCCATCAAGTACAAAAAAGCACATAGTATGACGCCTTGCGGACGTTTGTTTTTATCTATTACTTTAACACAGTTTATTTAACGGAGTAAAGCACTGCAGGAAATGGCAGATCAAAAGTCGACAATTTTCGTCAGAACCAGCCAGGGGGACCTCGATAACCGTCATCACCGGAGTTTTCCCAACAGTCCTACTCCTGCTCGCTGCCCCCGAACTGTCCACACTTACTTCCATGCCCAGCGGAGCGGACACCGCAATTCCGGAACAGTGGAACGGTCGCCTTTGTTTTCCCGTTTCTACCGCGGACAGCGGCTAAATTCGGGAAACGGAAAAACAACAGCGAGTGGAGGAATGCGGTGGACGCGGAGCGCTCCCAAGGAAAGTGGTGTGCGGAGCCCTTCCCAGGATGCGGTGGACGCGAACGCTGGCCCGGCATGGCATATGCTGCCGCATGCAGGCTTGGCTCTCTTTGGCAGACAAATCACCTCATTGTGAAGGCACCAGCACAACTGCTTCTCTGAACCGCCCACACTTACTCCCCTGCAAAGCGGAGCGGACACCGCAATTCCGGAACAGCGCAGCGGTCGCCTTTGTTTTCCCGTTTCTACCGCAAACAGCGGCTAGTTCAAGAAATGGGAAAACAACACGCGAGTGGAGGAATGCGGTGGAGGCGGAGCGCTTCCCAGAATGCGGTGTACACGAACGCTGGCCCGGCATGGCATATGCTGCCGCATGCAGGCTTGGCTCTCCTTGCCAGACACATCACCCTCTTCGTAGAGGCTGCTGACGTGTTGTCTCCCTGAGCACCTACTTCCCTGAACCGCCCACACTTACTCCCCCTGCATAGCGGAGCGGACACCGCAATTCCGGAACAGCGCAGCGGTCGCCTTTGTTTTCCCGTTTCTACCGCAAACAGCGGCTAGTTCAAGAAACGGGAAAACAACACGCGAGTGGAGGAATGCGGTGGCTGCGGAGCGCCCCCAACACGCGAGTGGAGGAATGCGGTGGCTGCGGAGCGCCCCCAACACGCGAGTGGAGGAATGCGGTGGCTGCGGAGCGCCCCCAACACGCGAGTGGAGGAATGCGGTGGCTGCGGAGCGCCCCCAACACGCGAGTGGAGGAATGCGGTGGCTGCGGAGCGCCCCCAACACGCGAGTGGAGGAATGCGGTGGCTGCGGAGCGCCCCCAACACGCGAGTGGAGGAATGCGGTGGCTGCGGAGCGCCCCCAACACGCGAGTGGAGGAATGCGGTGGCTGCGGAGCGCCCCCAACACGCGAGTGGAGGAATGCGGTGGCTGCGGAGCGCCCCCAACACGCGAGTGGAGGAATGCGGTGGCTGCGGAGCGCCCCCAACACGCGAGTGGAGGAATGCGGTGGCTGCGGAGCGCCCCCAACACGCGAGTGGAGGAATGCGGTGGCTGCGGAGCGCCCCCAACACGCGAGTGGAGGAATGCGGTGGCTGCGGAGCGCCCCCAACACGCGAGTGGAGGAATGCGGTGGCTGCGGAGCGCCCCCAACACGCGAGTGGAGGAATGCGGAGTACGCGCAGCGTCCCCCCAAACAAAGAGGCTGCCCCTCCAGTCATCCCTGACCGGAGAGGGCAGCCATTTCTTGATACGAATTAGCAGTCGAAGTACAGACCGTACTCGTGCGGATGCACGCGGATCGAAACGGCTTTCGCTTCAGCACGCTTCAGGCTAACGAAGTTATCAATGAATTCTTTGGTGAATACGCCGCCTTCCAGAAGGAAGTCGTAATCAGCTTCCAGAGCGTCCAATGCTTCGTCCAGGGTGCCCGGTACGCTGCGGATTTCCGCTTTTTGATCGTCGGAGAGCTCATAGATGTTTTTGTCCATCGGTCCGTATCCGAGCTCAACCGGATTGATTTTGCGCTTGATACCGTCCAGACCGGCCATCAGCATAGCCGAGAAGGCCAGGTAAGGGTTCGCCGTGGAGTCCGGTGTACGGAACTCGATGCGGCAGCCTTTAGGCGTTACAGCGGCGACTGGAATACGGATCGCTGCCGAACGGTTACCTTTCGAGAACACGAGGTTAACCGGTGCTTCGTAGCCAGGAACCAGACGCTTGAAGGAGTTTGTCGACGGGTTCGTGATGGCAATCAAGGCCGGAGCATGGTACAGGATACCGCCGATGTAGTTCAGCGCCATTTCGCTCAGGTTCGCATAAGCGCCTTTTTCATAGAACAAAGGCTCGTCGCCATTGAAGATGGACTGGTGAACGTGCATGCCGCTTCCGTTGTCGCCAAAGATCGGTTTTGGCATGAAAGTAGCCACTTTACCGTATTGACGAGCTGTGTTGTGAACGATGTATTTGTACAGCAAGAGGTTATCCGCTGTTTTCTTCAGAGTATCGAAACGGAAATTGATTTCCGCTTGGCCTGCAGTGGCCACTTCATGGTGATGACGCTCGATGCGGAGGCCAGCTTCTTCCAGCAAACGACACATTTCGCTGCGGATGTCTTGTTGGGTGTCGACCGGAGCGACAGGAACGTATCCGCCTTTCACGCGTACTTTGAAGCCAAGGTTGCCGCCTTCTTCTTTACGGTTCGTGTTCCACGAAGCTTCTTCGGAATCCACGAAGTAAGAAGAACTGTTCATGCCGCTCTCGTAACGGACGTCGTCAAAAATAAAGAATTCGGATTCAGGCGCAAAGAAGGCTGCCGTACCAACGCCGCACTGTTGCAGATACTCTTCGGCTTTGGCTGCAATGCTGCGCGGATCGCGCTCATAGCGCTCGCCGTCCGGCGTGTTGATGTTACACATGATGTTCAGTGTCGGATGAGCGGTGAATGGATCGACAAAAATCGATTCCGGATCTGGCATCATAACCATATCCGATTCTTCGATTCCCCGGAAACCGGCGATGGAAGAGCCGTCGAACGCAACCCCGTTCACGAACGTTTCTTCATCCACTTCAGAGGCAGGCAAAGAAATGTGATGCGCACGGCCAGCCAAATCTACGAAACGGAAATCCACCCACTCAATTGCTTTCTCCTGAATTGTTTTTAATACGTTTTCAACCGACATGCTCTCTTCCTCCCAATTTCCGAACATTTCCCCGCATTTAAAACGTAAACGTTCAGTATCTAATGATTTATGTCGTCATTATAAAACTTCAAACCTGACATCGTCAATATGTATGTAAGGTATTTTTAAAAATGGTGTGAGGTATCCTTACACTTTTCAACACATTATTTGCACTAATTGCAAATAGCCTGCACGGACTGATTTTCAGGGGAAAATCAGCCGGCAGGCTTCGATGTCTATCCGGTATTACCGGGGAAATATTATACCCCTACTTTAAAGGCTTCAGCAGGCGCCTTGGACGTACTGAAGGTGCGTCCGACGAGCGGAGCCAGCTTTTCCAAGTCTTTAAGAAGCGCGGCGAACTGGTCCGGGAACAGCGACTGCACGCCGTCTCCGGTCATCGAATTGTCCGGGTCTGTATGCATCTCGATAATCAGTCCGTTAGCCCCAGCTGCAACCGAGGCTTTGGACATAGGCTCAACCAGTTCTCTGCGGCCCGTGCCGTGGCTCGGATCGGAAATGACCGGCAGATGGCTCAGCTGCTGCAGGACAGGGATAGCCGACAAATCCAGCGTATTTCTAGTATAGCTTTCGAATGTACGGATTCCGCGCTCACAGAGCATGACGTCCGGGTTGCCGCCAGCAAGGATGTATTCCGCCGCATTCAGCAGCTCATCGTAGGTGGCGCTGAAACCGCGCTTGAGCAGTACCGGCTTACCGCAAGTTCCCAGCTTGCGCAGCAGATCAAAGTTCTGCATATTCCGCGTGCCCACCTGCAAAATATCGGCATATTCGGCGCAGATATCCACGTATTCCGGTGTCATGACTTCCGTAATAGTTAGCAGGCCGTGCTTTTGCCCGGCTTCAGCCATCATAATAAGACCTTCGACACCTATCCCTTGGAAGCTGTATGGTCCTGTCCGTGGCTTGAAGGCCCCGCCTCTCAGCACCTGTCCGCCGGCAGCCTTCACCAGGCCCGCAATTTCATCAATCTGCTCGGGGGATTCAACCGCACAGGGTCCTCCCATGACGACGAGCTCGTCGCCGCCGATTTCCACGCCTTTTATCTTGATCACCGTGTTCTCCGGATGAAAATCACGGCTTGCCAATTTGTATGATTTGGTAATCTTCACTACATTCTCTACTCCCTTCATTTGACGCAGGTGCTCAGCAAGCTGCGGGTTGACCTGACCGATCAGCCCAATGACCGTCCGGTCTGCGCCTTTGGAAACAGAAGCCTGCAGTCCTTCCTTCTCAATCACACGCACAATATCCGCAATTTGTTCTTCCGGAGTCGTATTGGATGTAATTACGATCATGGCTATCATTCCTCCTGTGAAGCGCCTCGCTTCAGCGTACGCTTCTCGTATATTTTCAAATGATTCGGTATCTTTATCTGGTCTACCGTTCTCGCCTCTCACTTCACTAATACGCTTAAACGCGTTTTCGCTTTTAAGCTTTTATCCGCTAAAGCAACTATATCGGAAATCCACCTATCCGTCAACCCTAAATCAAAAATGGGATTTTTCTTGCAATATCAGGATGCCAAGGCTCTGGAGCTTATACTTTCTGATATTTATAAAAAAAAGAAGCAGGGTCCCATTAAATGGAAGCCCCGCTTCATCTCATTCGTCATTACGCCTTGGTGCTACCTGCCGCTTTTACGGGCGGAAGCAGTTTCTTCATATTGATTGTGCGCTTGATTTCCCACGTATCCGGATTCTCCGGATCGTATTGTTCCAAATATGCGATCACTTCCTTGGTGATCGGGGTCGGCGTGGAAGCGCCGGAAGTGACGGCCACTTTGGATATGCTTTCGAGCCATTCGCGTTTCAGCTCGGTAATGTCGGCAATCCGGTAAGCCTTGACGTTGGCAATTTCTTCGGAGACCTGAGCCAGCCGGTTGGAGTTGTTGCTCCTCGGGTCGCCGACAACGATCACCAGATCCGCTTGTCCAGCCTGCTCCGCGACCGCTTCCTGCCGCACCTGGGTGGCCAGGCAGATCTCATTATGAACCTCGGCGGACGGATACAGCTCCAGCAGCTTTTTCATAATGGCCTTAATGTCCCATTGGCTCATCGTCGTCTGGTTCGTAATAATGATGCGGGAGGCGGATATGCGCAGATTGGCAATCTCGTCTTCCTTCTCGATCAGATGAACGTGATCCGGCGCAATGCCTATGGCGCCTTCGGGTTCGGGATGGCCCTTCTTGCCAATATAAATCACCTCATACCCTTCCGCCACTTTCTCGCGGATCAGGTCATGAGTCTTGGTGACGTCCGGACAAGTCGCGTCAACGGTCGTAAGACCTTTGTCACGGGCCAGCTTCCGGACTTCCGGCGAAACGCCGTGGGCGGTAAAGATAACCGTGCCTCTGTCCACCTGGTTCAGGATCTCCATCCGGTTCGGTCCGTCGAGCGTGATGATCCCTTCGTCTTCAAAAGAATTCGTGACATGACTGTTGTGCACGATCATGCCCAATATATAAATCGGCCGCGGGAGGTCCAGGTTCTGGGCCGCCTGGCGCGCCAGCACCATGGCATCGACCACGCCGTAGCAGTACCCCCGGGGCGAAATTTTAATCACTTCCATGACTTTCACCTGCTTTCTCTGGCATGCCTTAACCTAACCATTATACCCTATTCCAAAGGGACGGGAAAGACGACCGGCAGCCAGATAATGAAGGTCGTACCTTCTCCTTGACGAGTAACGACCTCGACCGAGCCGTCCAGCTCGTCGATAATCCATTTGGCGATGGACAGGCCCAGCCCGATGCCATCCGTCATGCCGCGGGACTGATCCGCACGGTAGAATCGGTCAAAGATATACGGCACCTCGTCCTTGTCCATGCCGATGCCCGTATCGGCAATCCGGATGCCCACCTGATCTTCATACAGCAATGCGTCAAACGTCACTTGGCCTTCAGGCGTATACTTAAATGCGTTTTCAATAAAAATGAACAGCATCTGCTGCATATAGTCCTTATTGCCGTTGACATAGACGCCGTTCAGGATCGAAAAGTCACCGGTGATCCAATCAGCCTGCCGCGGCAGGAATTGGGCCCTTCTGGCCACTTCCTCCACGAGAATTTCGAGCGGAATCGGCTGCTTGTCAAACGTCCGTCCCGTGTCGGCCCGGGCCAGAGAGAGCATGTCGCCGACGAGCCGGCTCATCCGCTTGGATTCGTCGGCAATGTCGCTGATGGCCTCCCGGGTCATCTGCTTCAGTGTCGCTTCGTCCAGCTTCGGACGGTCTCCTTCCTCGTCTGACCACATTTTCTCCAGCAGATCCACGTTACCTCGGATTGTCGTCAGCGGTGTCCGCAGCTCATGCGACGCGTCGGATACGAACCGGCGCTGCGTCGCGTAAGATTCCTCGAGGTTTTTATAAAAGCCCTCCATCCGTCCCAGCATGCTGTTGACCGTGTCGATCAGCTGTCCGACTTCATCCTGGGGCCCGTCGTAATCGATGCGGACGCTGAGGTCCTGGCCGTTCTGGATCTGGCTCGCCGCTTCGATGACGTTGCCGATCGGGCTCATAGATTTGCGGGCCAGGAACAGACCGAGCGAGGAGGCCACGATTATCATGATCGTTGCGCTGATGACCAGAATATTCCGCAGCAGGGTCAGCAGTTCCACTTCATGTCCCGTATAAATGGCTACTTGGAGCAATGCAATCACCTGGCCGGTACTGCTTTCCGTAATGGTGCGCTGATATAAGTAAAAAGGATTTCCCTGAATATACACGGATTTAAAACCCTGCTGTTTCACCGCATGGTCGTAATCTGGATAAGGAAATTTGATGTTTAAAGCCCCAAGGTTTTCGGACACCGATAATTTATTATGATCGTAATCAATCATCTGCACGTAAGTCTGCGAGGCCAAATCGGAAGGCGCCGAAAAACTTAAATAATTTCCTTTGTTCCAGTTCAAAACCACAGCCGGCTTGATTTTATCAAATTGCTGAGCCAGCCGGTCTCTCACGGAATTATACGTATTAAAATGGACGACCCCGTACACCGCCGAACCGAACACGATCAGCGTTACGGCCAGAATGGCGGTATACCAGGCGGTCAAGCGCAATCTTATGGACATCTCTTATGAATCCCCTCTCAGGATATAACCTGCGCCGCGGATCGTTTGAATGACACGCTTCCCTCCGTGTTCTTCCGTCTTCTGACGGAGCATCGCAATGTACACTTCCAGCACGTTGGACTCACCGCTGTAATCGTAACCCCAGATTTTATCCATAATTAAGTCGCGGGACAGCACCCGTTTCGGATTTTGCATAAACAAATGAAGAAGCTCAAATTCCTTGGCCGTCAGCTCGAGTCGCTTGCCGCCGCGCAGCACTTCCCGGGAGTCGACGTCCAGCACGATGTCCTCATAGGTCAACCGGTGGTCGCCGGCTTCCTCCTGCCCCGGCTTCCGGCGCAGCAGCGCGCGCACTCTGGCCAGCAGCTCTTCCAATGCAAACGGCTTGACGAGGTAATCGTCCGCCCCAAGGTCAAGCCCTTTGACCCGGTGCTCGATTTCATCCTTGGCGGTGAGCATCAGGATTGGCACCTGACTTCCGCCTTCCCGAAGCCTGCGGCACACTTCAAATCCGTCCACCTGCGGCATCATGACGTCCAGCACGACGATATCGGGCTCCCCGTTCAAAATGACCTTCAGTCCCTCTGCCCCATTGTTAGCGGTAATGACGTCGTACCCTTCAAATGCCAGCCCCCTGCGCAGCATGGAAATGATCTTTTCATCATCGTCAATAATCAAAATTTTCGATCGCATCAACGGACTACTCCTTTATCTCTTTATCTAGTATCATGGCACAAGCCTCTGCTTCTTATTGTAGCAGTGAACATTTTCCTTTGCACCATGGTACGACAACAGCGGAAGGGAGTTCCCTTCCGCTGTCATCTCGAAGCGTATGGTTTACTGGCCGCTGACCGCGCTGTTGTCCGTGAATTTATTTTTGTCGCCGATGGTGACCTGCAGATCCATCTTCTTGTTGTTGCGGACGATGTTCAGGGTCACTTTCGTGCCGACCTTTTGTTTTTGGATAAACGCCGTCAGATCGGAATTGGTTTTATAAGCCGTACCGTTCACGCCGGTAATAATGTCGTAAGGACGGAGGTCCGCTTCGTAAGCCGGGGATTTGTAGACAACCTCGGCGACGACGGAGCCCTCTTTAACATCGGAATCCATTTGTTTAGCCACTTCTTCAGTCATCGTCATCAAGGACGCTCCGATAAACGGAACCGGATCCTTCGGAATTTCCTGGTTTTTCTCCAGCTTGTCGACGACATTCTTGATCGTGCTTGTCGGAATCGCGAAGCCGATGCCTTGGGAATCGGCGCTGACGGCTACGTTCATGCCGATGACTTGGCCGCTCAGGTTGAGCAGCGGTCCGCCGGAGTTACCCGGGTTGATCGAAGCGTCGGTTTGCAGCAGATGCTGATATTTGCGTGTGCCGCTGCCCGATTCCTCGCTGATATCGATGGAACGTTCACGGGCGCTCAGTACACCTGTCGTTACCGTATGGTCGAAGCCCTGCGGGTTACCGATCGCTACAACCGGCTCACCGACTTTCAGGCTCGAAGAATCGCCGAGCGGTACTGTCGGAAAGTTGTTGTTGCCTTCGATTTTCAGAACGGCAAGGTCGAGATCTTTGCTGCTGCCCAGAAGCTTCGCTTCGTAGGTCTTCTCGTCGTTCTCGATGGTTACCTGAATGACGTCGGCGTTCTCGACCACGTGCTGATTGGTCAGGATATAACCTTCCTTATTGTAGATAAAGCCGGAACCGATGCCGTAAGGAACGAGCTGCGAAGGATTCGAACCCGAACCCGAGCCTTGGGATTGGGAATCCGATCCCGATCCGCCGTAACCCGAATCGCCGCCGAACTGGTCTCCGAAGAAATAGGAGAATGGATCGTTCAGATAAGGATTACTTTGAGAATTGGTGCGGCTGCTCTGTTTAACGAGCGTTTCAATTTTAACGACCGCCGGGCCCGCTTCCTGCACTACCCCGGATACATCCGTCGGTTTCGAAAGCGGCAGCGAGGTCGTATTCGCCTTCCCGGTAGGCTCGCTGTTGTCGGCAGCAGCTGACACCGTTGTGGCTGTTTCGGACGTGAGCGATGTGTTAGGCGTAAAAAGATTCATGCGATCCGCCGTAAACATCAGCCCGGTGATGACAACCATGCCGGCGAGGAAGGAAATCAGCACCGTTTTTACCGAGGTTTTCGGACGCTGGTTAAACTGCCAGTTACCGCCGTTGCTGCCGCCATTGTTACCGCCACCGCCACCCGAACCTCCGCTGCGTCCGGGGCTGCCGGACTCGCCGGAGCTGTGGTACTGGCTGGAGGTTACCGGAAGCTGTCTGACCGGATTCGGAGGAGTAATCTCCACTTCCTCCGAGTGCGGCCTGTCGGAGGACTCACTGCCTGGATGCTCTGTATTGTTGTCTTTTCCAAGGGACTTAAACGGCCCGTAAGAATAGTAATAAGATGAATTATTCGAATCGGAAGACGGCTGCTCACGCTTTGTTGGCTCTTGATCAAACGAATCTTCCGGCTGGCCAAATCTGTTTCTTTCGTCCATGTGATTCATGCCTCCTGCTTTCCCTGATTTATAGCGTTCCGTAAGGGATATTGTTTAACTGTTTATATCATGTACTATAAACCTTAATGACAGATTAAAAACAATTAAAAAGCAGATAAAACATGTCGGGAAAGGCTATGACTGCACCCATCCTCTGCGGTGGGCGTAGATGGCCAGCTGCGTCCGGTCTTCCAGCTCGCATTTCATCAGCAGGTTGCTCACATGGGTCTTAACTGTTTTGATGCTGATATGCAGCTCCTCAGCGATATCCTTGTTGCTTTTGCCTTCGGCGACGAGCAGCAGCACTTCCTTCTCGCGTTCGGTCATCCCGGTGGAATCCCCCTGAACGGTCCGCTGGCGGATGCCTCTAGTCAGCGCCTGGGACACATCCCCCGTCATGACCGGCATGCCCCGGTTGGCCCCTTGCAGCGCATAGATCAGTTCGTCGGCGGAGACGGTCTTCAGCACGTAGCTGACAGCTCCGGCTTCCACCGCGTCCACCACCAGGTCGTCTTCGAGAAAGCTCGTCAAAATAACGATTTTGATCGAAGGGTATTTCGCCAGAACGGCCCGCGTCGTTTCGGCACCGTTCATCACCGGCATCATCAGATCCATCAGCACCAGATCGGGATGCTCCTCCTGCGGTCGCTGGTCCAGCCAGTCCAGCAGCTCTTTGCCATTGCCTGCTTCCCCGATCACTTCAAAGGAAGGCTCCAGCATCAAATATGTTTTCAGTCCCATTCTGACCATATCGTGATCATCCACGATGACCACCTTCACGCTCTCTGCCATTTCGATTTCCCCCTGCCTGTATTGATGAACCGTTCAAGATAAACTTATGTAAACTTCGGTATATGTACACGGATGGTCGTACCCGCGCCTTGGCGGCTCATAATTTCGACCTGTCCGCCCAGCTTCTCGGCCCGCTCCCGCATCGTTGAAAGTCCGTACGATCCAGGTCTGTGCGGAATCGAGTCAAAACCCTGGCCGTCGTCACTGATGCTGAGCACCACCTGCCGGCTCTCTTCGCGAAGCGACATGCTGACCAGTCTGGCGTGGGCATGCTTCACTATATTCGCCACCGCTTCCTGAATGATCAGAAACAGCTGATGCTCGATTGCTTCCGACAAGCTGCCCTTCAGTTCGACCTCCTTCATGCCTTTGAGGCCGTTCTGGCGGCAGTAGTCCGGGAACCAGACTTCCAGCGCTTCAGCCAGACTCTTGCCTTCCAGCTCGACGGGACGAAGCTGCGCAATCAGCGCCCGCATCTGCTTTTGGGCCATCTGGGACATCGTAATGAGCTGCTCCATAACGACTTTGCCCTGCTCCTTGTTCCGTTCAAGCACCCTCGGCAGCGACGACGCCGACATATGAATGGCGAACAGCTGCTGGCTGACGGTATCGTGCAGATCCCGGGCCATCCGCCGGCGCTCCTCGATAACAGCCGATTCCGCGGCTTTTTCCTTTTCGATGACTTCCTGCTCGCCCATCCGCTGCAGCAGCTCCATTTTCTTTTCAATCGAATCCATCACATTGTTGAACTCATGATAGAGCCGGGCAAACGTCGGGTCATCGGTTTCGCCAATCCGTACCGACAGATTTCCTTTGGAAACCTGCAGCATGTTAAGCTCCAGCACATCGATGTGCCTCTGGATCCGCTGTCCGGCCATGTATCCGATGATGATCGACAACAGCAGAAACCCCAGGCAGGAATAAATCCATACCCAGGTTCCTTTAATAACGAGATATCCGCTGTCGCTGCCGATATAGAAAATCGCCGTCATCAGAAGGCCGGTCAGCATAAAGTAAAACAACAGCATCCATTTGGTATTTTTCATGATACTTTTCATACGATCAACCTACTTTGTTTACTTTAATATCACCGATAAACGCGCTGACGTTAATTTTGATTTTCTTGCGCGCTTCCTTGTAATACGGCGTACGGGTCGAAATGTTCCCCGCAAATCCGCTCCGCGATTCGTTCAGCACCGACATATCCCCGATAAAGGAGCTCGAGTTCACCGTGACGCCCAGATCGGTATCGTCCGGGATGTACACCTTGATATCGCCGATAAACGCGGAGATGTTGATTTTGGTCTCCCCATAAGGAATATGCGCCCGGGTCAGGTCCAGTACCGTGTCTCCGATAAATTGGGACAGGTTGGTCGGCTTCAGCTGAAAGGAATCGTGTCCGAGATAAATATCCCCGATAAAAGAGGACTTGTTGATTTTCCCGTCGTGGTCGGATTCGCTGAAAGGGCCGTGGTGATCCCAATCATGATCCTCCGGCTCACGGAACGGTCCGCCCCGGCGGGCTTCCTCTCTGGCGTAATGCTTGTAGTATCTTTTGTAGTGCCGCTTGTACTTGTTCTTGTAGTGCTTCTTCATCCGGTCCATTTCGTCGTCATCGTCCGAATCCAAATCGTCCATATCAACCTCTTCCTCATAAGAGGATTTCGGCGGAACGCCCTGCGGTCCCTTCTCCTTGCTGTACGGAATGCCAAATTTTTCCTCAAACTGCCGGTCCAGGGACGAACCGTCAAGCTCTACCGGCTCCGGCGGTACCGGAGGTTCCGGCGTAAACGCAGGCTCCTCGGGACGGCGCTTGTCGGCTGGCGGAGGGGTCCGGTCATTCGGTTTGAAAATGACATACAGCCCGCCGATAATCAGCAGCGCAGGAATGATGATTTTAAACAGATTGCCTGGCGAGATCCAGAGCCATCCCAGATTACGGCCCAGGAAATAAGCCCCGATCAGGAGCAGGATCGCCCCGCCAAAGAATGAGCGCCGGCCCTTGGCCAGCTCTTTGAGCCCCAAAACAACCAGAATCACCGGCCAGTAATCTCCGACCAGTCCCCAGAAGCTGACGTCGATATATCCGAGCTGATTCAACAAAAATACAACTCCGATCGCAATCAGCACCAGGCCTCCAAAAAGGCGGTCCACCCATTTTTTTTGCATAACCGTATCTCCTTTAACTCCATTGTTCATATCCTATAAAGTTCGCATCGCTTGCGAATCTGATATCAGTGTACAATAATGGCGGCCAGGCCGACAGCGGCGGCGGAATGATCCTGTTCTCAGTCCCCAGACCGAGACGCATTACTTTTTTTTCCATATAAAAATAAAACACCCGCTTTTCAGCGGGTGCTTTAGAAAAATTGACGAAAGAATGATTATTGTTGATCGTTTTGTTTAAATTCTTCGTCAAACTTTTGGTTAGGTGTTTTGAAATTGCTGCTTTGTACTTTTTGCTTTTGCGTCGAAGTTGCGCTCTCGTTTCCGATTTCGGCAAACTCCTCGTCAAACTTTTCGTTTGGCGTTTTGAAGTTGCTGCTTTGTTTCTTTTGCATTTGGTTTCACCTCCCTGTAGCTTGTCTGGCCGGGGATCCAAGCATCGCTTTACCCCTGTCGTAGTATGTGAAGCCTCCTGGAATTTATACCGTTCTACGGCAAATTTGAAGAATGGAAAACGATACATGTATGGCACCGAAAAACAATAAAAGCCCTGCAGCACCGCGTTCCGGGCCCAGGGCTTCTTTATTAAGTTCACACCGCTTCATCCAGCAGCGAAGCCGGGACGGTCTTATACGTTTGGATCGCTTTTCCCAACGTCTGCAGCATTTCCTCACTGCATTTGCCGTTCCCCCGCTTGATCACAAACACGTCCACCTCTTTTTTCCCCCACTCCTTATACACCTGCTTGGTCGTGGAGAAATACAGGTCGATCTTACGGCCCTTGATGGCCGAACCGGTATCCGCAACAACACCATAACCGTAGCCTGGTACATAAAGGATCGTTCCGAGCGGGAACCATTTCGGATCGGCCGCGATCGTCGAAATCGTATTTTTGTCCCTGCGCACCTTTACGCCGGAATACGTAATGCCGTATGACGGATGGCTCGGATGTTTGCCCGTAGATTCATAACCCGCGGTGTATCCAGTGGCTGTGACTTTGACCTTGCGGATAACCTGCTCCTGTCGCGGCATCAAGACCGGCATGGACGGCTCCTTAACGGCACCTGCCTCCTGCTGCGGTTTAACCTCGGCTTTGCCAATCGCGGGAACAGCCGCCTTGGCCGTATACTTGGGCATGAACTCATTTTGCTTAAATACGTTCTGTGCCGCCCTTTTTTTCAAATCAACCACCTGAAACATTTCCGGCTTCGTTGCATATTTTAACGGCTTTTGATAATAGTCATTGGCCGCCAGCATCGGACTCTTTGCACTTTCATTCCCCGTAACTCCGTCACTCTCCAGCAGCGAGAAGGATGCCGCATACATCTTGGGCGCCCCTGCAAGCATGCCAAACAGAAACATACAACACAAAATCCTCTGCCATGTTTTCACCTTGTTCATATGAAATCCTCCCCCTTTACTTGCGAGGATGTCCATATGTTCCGGCGTTTATACATGTAAAAGTGAAGTCGTCTCACTTTGCAGAGGATTGTGCAAGCTTATCAAGTTATCGTTTTACACGAGTTTGTGTCTTAGAAAATTTCGCGTTTCGCGATTTGTTCACGGAGCAGCGAAATCGCCTCATCCACGGTTTTGGCCCCGATGTCGCCTTCGCCGCGTTTGCGGATCGACACGGTTCCCGCGTTCATTTCGTTATCGCCGACGATGAACATGTACGGTACTTTCTCAAGCTGGCCTTCGCGGATTTTGTAGCCGAGCTTCTCATTGCGCACGTCCGCTTCCACGGATACGCCCTGAAGCTTCAGCTTCTCGGCCACTTCCTTGGCATAGCCTTCGAATGCGATGGAGACCGGAATGACCTTGACCTGCACCGGAGACAGCCACAGCGGAAGGTTGCCCGCGAAATTCTCCAGCAGGAAGGCCGTAAAGCGTTCCATCGTGCCCAGAATGCCGCGGTGGATGACCACCGGACGATGCTTCTGCCCGTCGTCGCCTACGTATTCCAGTTCGAAGCGCTCAGGCAGCAGGAAGTCCAGCTGTACAGTGGACAACGTTTCTTCCTTGCCAAGGGCGGTGCGGATCTGCACGTCGAGCTTCGGACCGTAGAAAGCGGCTTCGCCTTCGGCCTCGAAGAACGGGATGCCTGTTTCTTCCACAACCTCGCGCAGCATGCGCTGGGACATTTCCCACATGGCATCGTTCGGGAAGTACTTCTCGGTATCCTCCGGATCGCGATAGGACAGGCGGAAACGGAAGTCGTGAATGCCGAAGTCCTCATACACCTTCGTGATCAGCTGAATAACACGCAGGAATTCTTCCTTGATCTGATCCGGACGGCAGAAAATGTGGGAATCGTTCAGCGTCATCGCGCGTACGCGGTGCAATCCTGTCAGTGCCCCGGACATCTCGTAACGATGCTGCATACCGAGCTCGGCGATCCGGATCGGCAGATCGCGGTAGCTGTGCATTTCGCTCTTGTACACCATCATATGGTGCGGACAGTTCATCGGACGGAGCACCAGCTCTTCATTGTCGAGCTCCATCTTAGGGAACATGTCCTCTTGGTAATGCTCCCAGTGGCCGGATGTCTTGTACAGTTCTACGTTACCGAGAACCGGCGTGTAGACATGCTGGTACCCCAGGCTTTCTTCAAGGTCCACGATGTAGCGCTCGAGGGTGCGGCGCAGCTTGGCGCCTTTCGGCAGCCACATCGGCAGGCCTTGTCCCACCAGCTGGGAGAAAGTGAAGATGTCGAGCTCTTTACCGAGCTTGCGGTGGTCGCGCTTCTTGGCTTCCTCAAGGAAGTGAAGATGCTCATCCAGCTGCGCTTTCTTGACAAAAGCGGTTCCGTAGACCCGCTGCAGCATTTTGTTCTTGCTGTCACCGCGCCAGTAGGCACCGGCTACGCTCATCAGCTTGAACACCTTGATTTTGCCGGTGGAAGGCAAATGCGGTCCGCGGCACAGGTCGAAAAATTCGCCCTGCTCATAGATGGTGATGACACTGTCCTCAGGCAGCGCGTTGATCAGTTCGAGCTTGTAGGGATCCCCGAGCTCGCCGAAAATGTCCAGCGCCTCTTTGCGGCTGACTTCCTTACGGACGATCGGCAGGTTTTCGCCTACGATACGCTCCATTTCTTTTTCGATCTTCTGCAGATCTTCCGGATTGAGCGGATGCTCCAAATCCATGTCGTAGTAGTATCCGTCCTCGATGACAGGTCCGACGCCGAGCTTGACCTCTTTGGCCCCGAACAGGCGCTTCACGGCTTGGGCCGTCAAGTGCGCTGTACTGTGGCGCATCACTTCGAGGCCTTCCGGCGAATCGAGCGTAACGATTTCCACTGCGGCTCCTTCCACGAGCGGGGTGGACAAATCGACCACGATGCCGTTCAATTTCCCTGCGGCCGCATTTTTCTTCAGGCCGCTGCTGATCGAAGCGGCGACGTCTTCAATGGTGCTTCCGTCCGCATATTCGCGAACCGAGCCGTCTGGCAGTTTGATGCTTACTGACACGTTGTATTCCTCCTTGGTATTTCGGCGGACAGCCGCCCTTTTCAAAATCGTACAGGCAACGCAAAAAAACACCCATCCCTATACAAGGGACGAGTGTTTGTACCCGTGGTTCCACCCAACTTCGACAGACCTCCATATTCCCTGTTGCCAGTAAATACGAGATGGCTGTCCTTCAGCATCAGATAACGGAATGACCCGGCGGCTTATACTGAGCTTCCCCGACTGATCAAGAATCCGGGTAAACAGGTTCCAAACCGCAGCTGTAGAGGGGTAGACCGAAGCCGGAATTCGTGAGGAAATTTCAGCCAAGTTCCCTCTCTCTGACCGTCCGTATCTTCAGGTCCATGTCTCTGTCGACGCTTTTATCGAATTATGTGTAATTATAAATCCCTGTCCAGCGGCGAGTCAAGCTATATCTTCCCCGTTTCGCGGAAATAGGCGTGGCAGTCCGGGCAGTAACGGCAAATTTCCACCCGCTCATCGAAAATCTGCATCAGCGTGCGAACGACGGTCATATGCGGTTCCCGCGTATGAATGACGATTTTGGCAGGGGACACGGAAATCAGCGTCGTGACGACCGTATCCTCCATTTGCAGGTCCTGCTGGTCCAGCCGCTCCACCACGACGCCTTCGTCATGACGGTACTCCAGCGGTCTTAAGTCACCGTCCAGCACGAGCAAATCCTGGCCTCCCTTATGAATGACATGGGCGATCGGCACCTGCGGCTGCTGGAAATAGACGAAGTATTTCAGAATGCTGACAAACTCCTCATACTGCCGGTCCATCAAAAACTCATCCACCGCGTACTCCACGACTTCCTTAAGCTCTTTAATGTAAGCAGCGGCACGAAAGGTCAGAAAACCGTCGACATGGAGCAGCGGCCGTTCGCTCAGGCACTGCTTGATGCCGCGAACGAGCATATCGTAACGGCGGGACCATGCGCCCCCTTCGGAGCTTTTTTCCAGGCTCATCCGGCAGTGCTTCAAAATTTGCTCTTTTTCCTCCGGATCGGGAAAATCAAAATCATCGGCCAGAATCTTCTCGATCAGCCGCTGCTCTTTTTCCTGCAAAATATAATGGGCCACCGTCTTGGCGGCAGCGGCGTACACCTGCTGCAGATGATGCTCCTTAAAGAACCGCGGATCGTCCTCCCGGCAGCTCCACAGCATCATATCCTCATGGACCGTACAGCTGATTGCGAGTGATTTGTACTTGTTATGTAAAACCTGGTTCGCTTCCGAAACCATGCGCTTATATTCCTCCGCTTCCCGCGGACTAAAGGTTCGGGCTGCTATGCTGAACAGTTCCATGGAGAACACTCCTTTCAAATTCCTTCTTACAAAGTATATGTTTTAGCCGGGGGGATATACGGGAGGGATCGATGGAAAACAGGCTAACATTTCTCAGTTAAAATCGACATGAAATGCTTGGTAAATGGGGGTTTCCGCTGAATAAAAAAGGTACCTTTTGCCGGGAAATAATAAAGGGCCTCCCCCTTTGAACACCAAAGGAAGAGGCCCCTATTCATATCTGAAATCGATGGGTTGTCAAGCCAGCCGGCCCGCGGCCTTGACCTTCACGAGCAGTGCGTTGCCCGGCAGGTATGCAAGCGGAATATCCTCGGAAAATACGACCTGAACCGTATCCCGCTCCGCCCCGGCTAGGACGGCCTGCTGAACGGCATGGTTCTTCGCATCAAGCATCGCTTCGTCATACGTCATCTCGTCCAGCGCGTAGATCCGTTCGGTCTCGCCGCTGACTTCCCCGAGCGCGGCGCCGATGGCGTTGGCGGCGTCGTAATGGTCGGGTCTGACAATCCGCGCGACGCCTTCAAGACGGTCTGCCACAAGGATGCTGCCGCCGCCGACAAGCACGACGTCGACCGGATCGGAGCTCGTCTTCATGCGGTCGATCGCGTCCTCGATGTCGCGCGTGATGATGCCGTCCGCCTGGCGGCACACCGTCTCGTCCAGCCCTGCTGTGTCTGCGCCGTTCCAGGCGTGCCGTCCGAGCTTCACGGCCACGTCGGTGGCCGTCAGCGTGTCGCCGCCGAAGATCCGGCCGCGCTGCAGCAGCTCGTAGCCGACGCTGTCCGGCCCGACGGTGACGCTGCCGGCTGCGTCCTGCCGCACGATCGTGCCGCCGCCGATGCCGATGGACAGAATGTCCGGCATCCGGAAGTTCGTGCGCACGCCGCCGATCTCGACCGCGGCCGAGGATTGGCGCGGGAAGCCGTGGGCGAGCACACCGATGTCTGTCGTCGTGCCGCCGATGTCCACGACGAGCGCGTCGCTGAGGCCCGACAGATGGGCCGCGCCCCGGATCGAGTTGGTCGGACCGCAGGCGATGGTCAGGATCGGGTAGCGCAGGGCGTAATCGCTGAGCATCAGCGTACCGTCATTTTGGCAAATGTAGACACCGGCCTGGATGCCAAAGCTCTCCAGCGCCTGCTCAAAGCCTCGGACGACGCCGGCAATGACGTTCAGCAGCGCAGCGTTCAGAAGCGAGGCGTTCTCGCGCTCCAGCAGTCCAATGCTGCCGATCTCATGGGAGAGCGTTACCGGCGTGTTATCGCCGAGCACCGCTTTGACGATCTGCATCGCCCGCTTCTCCTGCTCGCCGTTGACCGGGGAGAACACGCCGCAGACCGCGACCGCGTCCACTTCTCCCCGCATCCGGCCCGCCACTTCGGCAATTTGTGCCTCATCCAAGCCGACGATCGCCCGGCCGTCATATTCATAACCGCCGCTCACCACATAAGCATGCGGGCCGACCGCCGCCTTCAGCGCATCGTCCCAATCCGCAAGCGGCGGCACCGAGGTCGTTGCCGGGGCGCCGATGCGAATCAGACCGACCTTTCCCAGGTGCTTCCGCTCGACGATGGCGTTGGTGCAGTGCGTCGTTCCAAGCATCGCATAGCGGATCCGGGCCGGATTCACGCCGCTCTCTGCGAGCAGGCGGCGGATCGACTCCACGATTCCCTCATTGACGTCGCGAGTCGTATGAACCTTGACCGTGTGCACCGGTCTCAGGCTGGAATCGAGGAGAGCCGCGTCCGTATTCGTACCGCCGACGTCGATGCCGATCCGGTAGAGGTCTTCGCTGCCGCTAAGTTTCTCCCTACCGGATGGAATCACGATATCGTTCAACGGACTGCTCATATTACTCACGTTCATCGGATTACTCATGAGCCGCGCCTCCTTTCCCTTCGGCCAGAACTTCAATCGGCACGTATGACGTGTCGTAACCGAAGTATTGCGGCCCCACCGTCTCCAGTCCCTTCGGCGTACGCCATTTTGGGTCGCATGGGAAGCCGACGGCCGTCACGCGGGCGCCGTATTTCAGATTTTCCGTCGTAATCGGCATGCCCGTGTCCTGATCCAGCAGCGCAATGAGGTCCGGCGTCACCGCCAGGGATTTTCCGTCCTCTGTTGCCAGCAGGAACTCGTTCTGGAAAAAGAGCTTCATCGTCCGGCCCTTCTGTGCATCCGTGCCATCGAATACCGCCTCGCCCCGCGTAAATCCGCCCTCCGTGCGGCGGCGGATATCCACGGCTTTGCCATGGAACAGCGCATAACCGCTCAGCTGCTTGAGCAGCGCTTCGATCGGGTTCTGCTTACGCTCTTTGGACAGATACAGCGTCCGTCCGATTTCATAGGCTTGTGTCAGCGTATTGCGTACCACGCTGCGCTTCGCTTGGGCCCCTGTGACCGGATAGTCGCAGATCGACGCCGATCCGCCCATCTGAATCGTCACGGCCCGCGCCATCCGTTCCTCCCAAATGCCGTCGACGGCATGCATCAGCACAGCGTTTCCGCGTTCGTCCGCCATCGTAATCGGGCTGCAGTCGTACCCGTCGAGGTAGAATGTTACCATTTGCGACTCCGGAAAAGCGCGGCCCATGGCGTCGGCGTCCAGCATCGGAATGCCGCGCTCCGCCGCCGCGATGACCGGCACGAGCGAGTTGCCGCCGCCTACCTCGATCGGCATGATGGCCGTCACTTTACGGCCGAGCTCCCGCTCGAGGAGATCGAGCGGCTTCGTCATCTGCTCGGCGGACGGAATTTTCTCGTTCATGACGGTCGGCGCACCGATCATCGACAGCGGCACGACCAGGTCGTCATCCGCCAGCTCGTCCGGCTGCAGGAGCCGAACCGGACCGTATTTGCGGATGGCCTCGATGGCCATCAATTTACCGATATGGGGATCGCCGCCCCCTCCGGTCCCGAGCACCGCCGCACCGACGGCAATATAATGGACGGCTTGCTCGTCCAGTTCCGTTAACACGTTGTTCATGATGTAGATTTATCCTTTCTTACTTGCAATTTTTCCAATGATCCACTGTACGATAAAGGCAAAAACAAAGGCATCCAGCGCAGGGACGCGCGTCAATTGGAAGAGGCCGAACCCGTCCGGTGACGGTGTGGTCATATAAGCGAACAGCGTAGCCAAAATCCAGACAACCAGGGAACGGAAAATCCAGTTCCGGTTGC
Organism: Paenibacillus sp. SSG-1; assembly: GCF_002224835.1. Taxonomy (NCBI): domain Bacteria; kingdom Bacillati; phylum Bacillota; class Bacilli; order Caryophanales; family Paenibacillaceae; genus Paenibacillus; species Paenibacillus sp. SSG-1. The sequence continues at coordinate 326,807 of NZ_MBRK01000001.1, read as the reverse complement.
GGTCCAGCCCTTCAAACGTAAATTTCTTCCGGTCTACCAGCAGATACTCGGCAGTATACAGCCCTCCGATCGGCGACACGAAGCTCGTAATGACATTCAGGAACGACAGGAACTTGTCGTAAATGCCGAAGACGGCAAGCGAGGTGGCGATCAGTCCCGCAATGATGGTGATCCATTTTTTCGGGAACTTCTGAAATACGACCGAGAAGCCGAGCGACGCCGAATACAGGTTGTTCGTATTGGTCGTCCATTGCGCCAGTGTCAGAACGATGATGGCCGGCAGTCCGAGCCCGAGGGCGATAAAAATGTTCGTCAAATCGTCGGTGTCCATCAGCCGCGAGAGGAAAATCGCGATAATCGTCATCAAGCTGTTGCCGACGAAAAATCCGATAAATGCGGCCGTCACGGCATGCATCGGCGTGCGCGCCCAGCGCCCGATGTCCGGCGAGAGCACCGTACCGACGATAAAGATGCCGATGACAAGCGAAATGGCGATGCCCATCGGAATCGGCGCCCCGGCAATCGGTTCCCATATCGCCGATGTTCCTTTCGTCTTAAACGCCGCTACGATGGCGACGCCGATAAAAATGACCAGCAGCGGCACGGACCATACGCTGAGGCGCTCGATCGAGCGATAGCCCCAGATGGCTGTCGACATCATCAGCAAACCGCCGACAAAGGACAGCACGCCGAGCGGCAGGTCAATCCCCAGCAGCTTGTCAAAAGCGGTATGCATGTTCGACGAGAAAAATCCGACCTGCACGCCGAACCAGCCTAGCGAGAAAATTCCGAGCACGATCGATACGATGCGCGCACCAACGTTCCCGAACAGAAACCGGCTGATCATCGCGGTGGACAATCCCGTTTTCGCCCCGACATAAGCGCAAAGCGCGCCGATCAGACCGAGGATGACCGAGCCGACGATGGTTGCGGTCAGCGAGTCCGCCAAATTCATGCCGTTGCCAAGCTCCGCGCCGAGAAACATGGCTGACAGGTCGATCCCGATCGCGATCCAGACGAGCGACATGGACAACCATTTTTTGCGCAAATGCTGGGGAACGGGTTCCCTTTCAAAATCCTGTGTACTGCCTTCACTGCCGATAACTTGACTCGCTTCACTCATGTAAACCCATCCCCCTGTTGTACAATCTTCTCGGTGAGGTGACCCGCCTTACGAACGCACGCCGCTCCAGAAGGTCTCGAAGGCGTTGTTCACTTTGCGGGTGTACACCTCTTTGGAGGTGTAGTAGAAATATTGCATGCTCAAACCGTCCATCAAGTTCAAAAAAGCGTCCACGAGCTGCTGCACTGGCTGCTCCCGGACTGCCCCTTCCTCAATCCCCTGCACGATCCACCGTTCGACCGCCTGTGTCAACAGCTCATCGGCCTGCAGAAATGCCTTCTCGATCGTCTCCTTCAGAAAGTCCGGCGGGAACAGCACGTACCGCAGCACGAACATGCTCGCCTCCGGATGCTGTCGGTAAAACTCCGATTGTCTGGACACCGCGCCGTACAGGCAGTCCCGGGCGCTCATCGCCTGCTTCTCCTCCGACAGCTCCTGAATAAAAGCGTTGTACGAGAGCATCGCTTCGCGAAAGACCGTCATAAACAGATCCTCTTTGTTTTCGAAAAAGGCGTAGATCGCCGGGGTTTTGACCCCGACTTCCTTGGCGATTTCGGAAAGGGCCGTTCCGTCGTACCCTTTTTCCCCGAACAGCCGCAGCGCGGCTTCCTTCAGCTTGTTTCTGGTCATGAAATATCCTCACACTTCCTATTTAATTAACGTTAATTAAGTAAACTATACAAAATAACGCATAAAAATACAACGGCTATTTTTTAAGAATCCACAGGAAGAATAATGGAAACCTGCACCGGTACGTACCCTTTGCCTTTTGTACAACACAAAAAACCGCCTCGCGTAAGCAAGGCGGCCGGTTGTATCAAAAAATATTTAAGATCCGTTCTAGTTCTGCATGACGAAGTCGCGTTCCACCTGGGAACCTTCTTCAAAGACGCGAAGCGTCTCGTATCTCGTGTTCCGCTGCGCCGGGATTTTACCTGCTTCGCGGATCAGCTGCAGGATGGAAGTGATGTTAACCTTATGCACCGCACCCGCAGAGGACACGACGTTCTCTTCCATCATGGTGCTGCCGAAGTCGTTGCAGCCGTAGCTGAGGGACAATTTGCCCACTTCCGGTCCCATTGTGACCCAGGAGGACTGCAAATTCGGCACGTTGTCCAGCACCAGGCGGCCGATCGCCACCGTCTTCAAATACGCTTCCGGCGTTTCGCGTTCCCGCTTCAAGCCCGTATTGTCCGGCTGGAATGTGAACGGAATAAAGGCGAGGAAACCTTTCGAGTCGTAGCCGTTCGCGATGCATTCGTCCTGCGCGTCGCGGATGCGCAGCATATGCAGGGCGCGCTCTTCCATCGATTCACCGAAACCGATGACCATCGTGGCCGTCGTGTTCATGCCGATTTTGTGCGCCATCTGCATGACGTCCATCCAGTCGCGCCAGGTTCCTTTATGCCGGCTGATCTTGGAGCGGATCCGGTCGTCGAGGATTTCGGCGCCGCCGCCCGGCAGGGAATCCAGTCCCGCCGCTTTCAGCTCGCGCATGACTTGTTCCAGAGACAGCCCCGACACTTCCACCATTTTGCGGATCTCCGCCGGCGAGAAGGAGTGCATCGTGATGTTCGGGAACCGCTGCTTGATGCCCTTCAGCAGGTTCGTGTAGTAATCGAACGGCAGGTACGGGTTCGTTCCGCCCTGCATTAGAATTTCCGTGCCGCCCACGTCTTCGGTTTCCTTGATTTTTTGGAAAATCACTTCGTCCGGCAAGGTATACCCTTCTTTGTGGCCTGGGACACGGTAAAATGCGCAAAATGTGCAGTATGTATCGCACACGTTTGTATAATTGACGTTCCGTCCGATGACGAAAGTCGTAATTGGATCGGGATGAACCCTCTTCATCATGATATCGGCAGCATGACCCATTTTCTCCACTTCATTGCTTTCGAACAATGTCACGCTGTCTTCCAAATTCAGGCGTTCGCCCCGCAGTGCTTTATCCAGAATACGGTCAACCGCACTCATATTTGGCAGCCTCCTATCATATGTGAATTTTGTAACATAAATTAAAACATGACCAATACCATCTTAACACAATTGGCGCACAGGGCAAACGAAATTCATAGAATCCGTTGGCCGAACGCGGGCTGGCAAGCGTCGCGGGCTGGACGAAGGAAAGGCACCGCCGAAGCGGTGCCTGCTTGATGATTTAACCTTGAAGCGCCTGATCCAGATCAGCGATCAGATCGTCGACGTCCTCGAGGCCGACAGAGAAGCGGAGCAGCCCGTCGGTAATGCCGCGCTCCAGCCGAACCTCTGCCGGCATTGCCGCATGGGACATCATCGCCGGATAGGACAAAATGCTCTCCACCGCGCCCAGGCTGACGGCCACGAGCGGGATCTGCGCGCGGTTCAGCACCTGTTTGGCCCGCTCGCCGGAGCCCACGTCAAACGAGACGACGGCCCCGTAGCCGGTGGACTGCTTCTCGTGAATTTCTCTGCCGGGATGATCGATGAGCCCCGGGTAAAAGACCTGCGTAATATCCTGACGCCCTTTGAGCCAAGCGGCCAGTACGGCCGCGCTCTCTTCGCTGTGCTTCATGCGTGCCTGCAATGTTTTCATGCCCCGCATCAGCAGCCAGCTCTCCTGTACGCCCAGCACCGTTCCCAGGCCGTTCTGCAGCTGCTTCAGCTGGCGGCCGATTTCCTCGGTACGGGCGACGGCCAGACCGGCCAGCACGTCGCTGTGTCCGCCAAGGAACTTCGTGGCGCTGTGCAGTACGATATCCACACCCACCTCGATGGGACGCTGGTAATACGGCGTCATAAACGTGTTATCGACCATCGTGAGCAGATCATGCTCTTTGGCCCACTTGGTGACGGCTTCGATATCGGTTATTTTCAGCGTCGGATTCGACGGGGTTTCCATATATACAGCCTTGGTGTTCGGCTTCAGCGCAGCCTTCACCTGTTCCAGGTCGGTCATGTCGACGAAAGTGCTCTCAATGCCGTGGCGGTTCAAAATGCTTGTAAGCAGGCGGTACGTTCCGCCGTATACGTCCTCGGTCACGATCATGTGGTCGCCGGCCGACAGAAGCATAAACGTGCTCGAAATGGCCGCCATGCCCGACGAATAGGCGAACCCGCGCACCCCGCCTTCGAGCAGGGCAATATAGTCTTCCAGCGCCTGGCGCGTCGGATTGCCCGAACGGCTGTAATCATGCACCGGCGGATTGAAGATATCTGCATGGTGGAACGTAGACGCCTGATAGATTGGCACGCTGGAGGCTCCCGTCGCACCATCGATTTCCGAGCCGAAATGGAGCAGCTTGGTCGCGAATTTCCGCTCCTGCTTGCTTTTATCCTGATGTCCTTTGCCCAAATCACTCATCCTTGGCTGCTCCCTTCCACTTCCTTGATCGCGGCATCCAATGCGCCGCCCAGATCCGCAATCAGGTCATCGATATGCTCGATGCCCACCGAGAAACGGAGCAGGCGGTCGTCAACGCCGACAGCTTTGCGGATTTCTTCCGGTATATCGGCATGCGTCTGCACGGCCGGGTAGGTCATCAGCGACTCGACGCCGCCAAGGCTTTCCGCAAAGGCGATCAGCTGGATGTGGCGAAGCACGGGCTCTACGTAACGGGCATCCTTCACTTTAAAGGAGAAGATCCCCGTATTCCCCCGGGACTGCCGGCTTTGGATGTCATGTCCCGGATGGTCCGGAAGCGCCGGATAGAATACTTCGGCAACCGCCGGATGTGTCTGAAGGTACTTGGCCATCGCTGTGGCGTTGCTTTCATGGCGCTCCATCCGCAGGGCCAGCGTTTTCATTCCTTTCATGAGCTGATAGGAATCCGTCGGCCCGAGCACCGCCCCGATGGAATTGTGCAGAAACGCTATTTCCTCGGACAGCTCTTTACCCTTGGTCACGATCAGGCCTGCAAGGACATCGTTATGTCCGCCTAAATACTTGGTCGCGCTGTGCACGACGATATCCGCGCCGAGCTCGATCGGACGCTGGAAGAACGGCGTGAGGAGCGTATTGTCCACGATGGACAGCAAGCCGTGGCGGTGGGCCCAATTGGAGACGGCCTCGATGTCCGTAATCATCATGAGCGGATTCGTCGGCGTCTCGATAAACACCGCTTTCGTGTTCGGGCGTCTGGACTGTTCCAGCTCGTCCAGATTGTTGGTGTCGACATACGTCGCGGTAACCCCGTATTTGGAAAGGATTCTTTCCAGCAGGCGGTATGTACCACCGTACAGGTCCAGCGAAACGATCAGGTGATCGCCCTGGCTGAACAGGGTGAAGATGGTTTGCAGCGCAGCCATGCCTGAGCTGCAGGCAAAGCCGGCGTCCCCGGATTCCAGCTTCGCTGCCGCGGCTTCGAGCACTTTGCGGGTCGGGCTGGCGGTCCGAGCGTAATCAAAACCGGTACTTTGCCCAAGCTTCGGATGGCGGAAGGCGGTTGCCTGATAAATCGGGAAGTTTACCGCTCCGGTCACGGGTTCTTCGACGGAGCCGATTTGGGCCAATCTGCTTTCAATTTTCCATGGTTCCTTTTCCATATGCGTATCCTCCTGTAGGGTCAACTAAATTTGCGGCCAGACTTCAAGACTCTCCCCGATATCATAAGGAGTCTCCTGATATACATAGTAATTCAGCCAATTTGAGAATAATAAGTTGGCATGCGAGCGCCAGATGGCGAGCGGAGTCTGATTCGGATCGTCGTTCGGGTAGTAGTTGACCGGAATTTTCATGTCCATGCCTTTCGCGATATCGCGCTCATACTCCCATTTCAGCGAATCCGGATCGTATTCGGAGTGGCCTGCTACAAAGATCTGCTTGCCGTCCTTGCTTGCTACCATATGAATGCCGGCTTCCTCTGACTCCGAGAGAATTTCCAGCTCCTCCACATGCTCGATATCCTCCCGCCGCACCTCGGTGTGGCGGG
>NZ_MBRK01000001.1:277311-320751 GCF_002224835.1 Paenibacillus sp. SSG-1 | reverse complement strand
TCCAGCCCCTCCACATGCTCGATACCCCCCCGCCGCACCTCGGTGTGGCGGGAGTGCGGTACATAGAATACATCGTCGAAGCCGCGGAGAAGCTTCACGTTGTTCTTCATCACCCGGTGCGGGAATACGCCGAAGCATTTCTCCTTCAGGTCCCACTTGGGAATGCCGTAGTGGTGGAACAATCCGGCCTGGGAGGCCCAACAGATATGCATCGTCGAAGTGACGTTCGTTTTGGTCCAGTCCATAATTTCGCGGAGCTCATCCCAATAGTTCACGTCTTCAAAATCCATTTTTTCGACCGGCGCCCCGGTGATGATCATACCGTCAAAACGGCGGTGCTTCACTTCCTCGAACGTTTTGTAGAACGACTTCAGGTGCTCCGAAGGCGTGTTCTTGGAAATATGGGAGCCCGGATGAAGCAGCACAATGTCGACCTGCAGCGGCGAGTTCCCAAGCAGGCGGAGAAGCTGGGTTTCTGTCGTTTCCTTGGTCGGCATCAGATTGAGAATCGCGATGCGCAGCGGACGGATGTCCTGGTGATACGCTTTGGTATCGTCCATGACGAAAATATTTTCCCGGGTAAGAACTTCTTTCGCCGGTAAAGTGTCGGGAATCTTGATCGGCATCGTTATCATCTCTCCTTTTTTCTGAAAACCGCGAAAATCGTAGCTTGAGAAGAAGCCGAGTATACAAAAATGACCTTTCCCATACAAAAGAGAAAGGTCATTACACGCTCATTACCGCGCCTCTCTCATCTGTCAGGAGACAACGCCCAAAGGCCGCTGCCATGCTCCTGCAAGAATTAGCACCGTGCGTAAATACCGCCGGTTGCCGGGTTTCATCGGGCTAGTCCCTCCACCTGCTCTTGATAAGATTTCGCTGTATTCAATTTTTCATTGTCTTGTTCCTTACTTTAAATCATAAGCCCATCCTTCGTCAAGACGCGGATTTGTCATTTTCGGCAGCATTTCGTGCACCGATCGAAGGTCGCTTCCATACCCTGTTATCGGGACCTGCCGGCCGCCATTTTGTTCTTGAAAGGAATAAAACCCGGCGTTATACTAGACAAGTGTTTCATACCCCGATATGACTGAGGTGACATGAAAGATGGAAGGCGACCCGAGCCCGAAGCTGAATGCATGGAAAACACAACTGCATAGACCTGAGATCAGCTTGCCGGCAGAGGGAAGTTTTCGTTTTCATGCCCGTACGTTTATTCAGTACTCCCCCAAATCCCGCTGACCGGCAGCGCTGATTTCTTTTCTATGCTCAAACATCTTGAGCAAGGAGTGAAGTCATATGAAAATCCGGTTGGTAAACGAAGGAGTATTTACTCCGATCGATGACCTGCAAACTGTACTAACCCCACCTTTGGCCGGCTTTTATTGGATCGACGCCGACGTCGACGACCTCGCGGAGCTGCAGCCGCTGTTTTCGCTGCATGATCTGGCGGTTGAAGACTGTCTCAGCGAAGAGGAGCAGCGCCCGAAGATCGAAATTTACGAAAACCACTATTTTATCGTGGTCAACAGCATCCGGTTTGACGATGAGGAGATTTTTCTGCGCGCACTGAACGTTTTCCTCGGAAGACACTTCATCATTACGGTGACGAAACAGAAAATCAACGAGCTGCGGACGCTGAAGCCGATCCTGTGGGAACAGGAAGTCAGCGGACCGGACCGTTTTCTGTACCTGCTGATCGACCTCGTGGTTGACAACTACTTTGTGGTCGGCGACCGGATCGAAGCCAAAATCGAGAAGCTCGAAGAAGACATTCTCATGCACACGAAAAAGTCCCATTTGAACGAAATTATCGGTCTGCGAAGCGAGATTCTGTGGCTGAAAAAAGTGCTGGGTCCGCAGAAGGATGTCATCAATACGTTAAATAAAAAAGACCTCCGGCTGATTGACGATCAGCTGCAAAAATATTTCAGCGACATTTACGAAAATGCGGTCAAAATTTCCGAAACATTCGATACGTACCGCGATCTGATGAGCAACTTGCGCGAGGCCTACCAGTCAAGTATCGCCAACCGCGCGAACGAGATCATGAGAGTGTTTACGGCCATGACCGTGATCTTCATGCCATTGACGATCATTACAGGAATCTATGGCATGAACTTCGATAACATTCCGGAAATTCATTGGAAATACGGTTATTTCATGATCCTCGGCATCATGCTCGTCCTTGGTCTCGGCATGGTTGTCATTTTCAAGAAAAAAGACTGGATTTGAAAGTCAGCGCATCACCCCATCATCATGCAATGGAAAACAGGACGAAGGAGACGGCCGCATGCGGTTAGAGCCTTCGTCCTTTTTGCATGGTCACCATCCGTAACTCCGCGGGGAAGCATACCGTTCACCCCACGCTTCTGCGGCTACCGGGCTGCCGGCGGAACCGGATGCGGATCAGCCGGATCCGCTCATAACGCTGCTCCATGCCGCTTCCCGAGGCGGCATCCTCTCCGTATACTTGCAGCAGCACCGGCTTCAAGAGCGCGTCGCCCAGCTCCTCCAACGCGGCCCACACCCGCTCCTGCTCCTCATTCGGCACCTCCTCCAGCTCGCTTTGGATCAGCCGCTCGGTATCATACCCTTCCTTCTCCAGCAGCTCCAGCGCCTCCACCAGGTCTCTGCGCGGCAGGCCGCATTCCTGTTCCAGCTGCTGCAGGTTCATCCCCTCATAAATTCCCTTCAGCATGGTGCGCCGGGTACGGTATTTATCCAGGTCCTGCTTGTACTTGTGCTCTTTCTGCTTGTAGGTCCACGATAGATATGACTGGTCGTCCAGGGCATCATTCACCCAATCCAGCGGAAATTCGTGGCTGCGCTGCACCGTTCCCGCAATCTCGATCAGGTCGGCTCCGTACTCCGACGCCTTGCTCTCCCCGACGCCTGGAAGCTGCAGCAGCTCTTCGATGGTATGCGGCACGAAGGCGCTGATCAGACGGAGCACCCGGTTGCTGGCGATAAAATAAGGAGCCTTGCGTTCACTGGCCGCCTTCCTTCTCCGCCAGGCGGTGAGTTCGGCGTACAGCTCCTCGTTGTTGTGCAGTTCACTGTAGCAGTACAGCTTCTGTACAGCATGGCTGCGGCCCTTCAGCTCCTCTTCCTCATGGAACGTGCCGTCGATCAACGGGCGGAATCCTTCGCCGAGCTTGACCGCCAGGCCGTGCCTGTAAATGTACAGCATCTCATTCCAGGATCCGCCTTCATACCAAGCGGTATCCATGGCTTCCCCGGTCATCTCCAGATCTCTCCATCCGAGATGCCAGGTTCCCTCCTCTTCGCCGATCCATACCTGCGCGAGCTTTTCTCCCTCGCTTCCCGCATCCTTCACAAGCCGGTTCATAAAAACGATTTGCATATTCACCAATTCCTCCATCCACGTAGGGTAATCAGCACAACGCAAAAAAGCACCTCTCTTAAATTAAGAGAGGTGCTTCCCCATTCGTGCAGATGTGCTGTTATAGTTGATCATACCATATTATGTAAAATGGTCAATGGGTTTTTCGCCAAATCTCCGAAATAACCAGCTCCTAAGAAGCTTTCAATTCAACTGAATTAGAACGTAGCCATTTGGATTTGGACAAAATACAAGCCGTTGTCCCTTCACAAGCCGTCGCTGAATTTCATTCCGGTTCATCGTAAATGCCCGGATTACTTGGTAAAAAGTAAATCATGCGATTCCAATCCGAGAATTTTCCTGGAAACCAAGGCAACTCCGCCAAAGAGCGTTAATTCATGAATATGGTGGTCAAGCGAAATAATTTGTGTGGAGCCAAGCGGATCAAGTGAAGAATATTCTTTAATAATCCCGTCTAATAGGTATGGGAAAAAGGCGATAAATCGTGAGGAAAGGAACACAGCATCCGGAGCGCTGTATTGGATTAAATTATAAGAGATTTGTGCAATGGCTATGACCCATTCCTCCATGATAGCCGCAATTTGTTCATCCTTGATCTCCATTAAAAGAATAAAATCCTCTAACGTAAATCCTGGTTTGTTTTTCAATTTGCCGATCCGGTCAAGCACCGCTTTTTCGGAATAAATTTCCTCTAAACGCCGATTTTTTTTATTTTCCGACATGATAATGGATCGTCCGATTTCGCCGGACAATCCGTTTAAGCCTTTATACAGGCGTCTCTCGATAATCGTTCCTACGCCTATTCCGTTATGAATGTTTAAGGCTAGAATGTTATCGAATTGAATATCCTCGGTATGGCGGTAAAAATCCCGGATATAAATCGCCGTAAGATTGGCTTCATTTTCGATGATAACGGGAACGTCGATCAGCTCCTTCAACGCATCGATCAAATCAAAGGACTGAAAGTCCAAGAACGGACTATACAGGATCTGATTGTCCAGTACCGGCGCATGAAGCGAAATGGAGATTCCAACCAATCCGTTAATCGTATCGTACTTTTCCAAATTCAAAATCACGTTTTTCATCAATGCAAAAATATCTCTTACTTTGTTCGTATATAATTTAATGGAAACATGGTGAATAAGCTCGCCATTAATGTAGTTGACGGAATATCTTAAATGATGAATGCCCATATCGAAAGCCAGTACAAACCCATACTTACGATTAAAACGTATTAAATTGGGCCGACGCCCCCCAATGTTGGATGCTTCCCCTGTTCCCAGCTCTTCAATCAAGCCTTGGTCTTGAAGCTCGCGTACGATGGAAGAAACCGTGGACTTTTGAAGATTGATTTGGTCGGCTATTGAACTTCTAGACGTCTGATCAGTATTAAATAGAGTTTTTAATACCAATTTTTTGTTATTTTCTCTCATAACATCCTGATCAGTTTTCATAATCATTTGTTGTAATCCCTTTCAAATGTTATCGTACTTAGAAGTATAGCATATTAATTAACATTACTACTAAGAAAGAGCTGGAAGTCATATTCTTCCAGCTCTTTCTCGGGATCATGATTAATTATTTATCAAGCTCTTTATACGTAAAATAATCGAAATCTGCCGGCAATTCATAACCGGAATAATCAACATTAGCCATCCCGACAAACGCTCCCGTAAAAAATCCGCCGTAGGACTGTACCACGTAATCGTCGGACAAAATCGCAGCATCCAGCGTTACGTCGATATCCGTCCACTGTTCGCCGTCAAAGGAATAGGCGTAGGTGTACGTTTCTTTCCGAACCTTCGCTTTAAAATGCACGTATTCCGCATGTTCGGGAACTTTAACGGCTTTATCCTTCAGAAAGCTCGTGAGAACGCCACGGTCATTTTGCGTCACTTCAATGACGCGTCCATTGATTTCGTTCCATGTCACATGGATCATCGACCAGTGTCCCGTATTGTAATAATTAACGAGGCCGGCCATCTGCTGGAAGGTGTAAGGCGAATACGCGACTGCCGTCTGTGCGTCGAAATAAAAGGACTGCCAGCGTCTTGCGACAAGCGATTGCTCGTGCTCATTGGTTAAGGAGCCTTTGCCGAACAAGCGCAAGTTCCCCGGCTTTTCCGTCAGAGAACCCATTCGCTCGTCAAACGGAACGCGCAGCGTGCTAAAATTGATATTCAATGCCGCGGAATCAAAATGATCCGTTTCCGGATAGGTCGGCGCATATTTCGTTTCCGTGCAGCCTTTAGGAGCTTCGACAAACCGGCTTCCCTGCTTGCCGCCTACGATATAAGGCCATTTTTCCTCGTTCCACTCCACTTTTTGAATCGCCGTTTCTCTTCCCAGCGTGCACCAGCCGCGCGGATCGCGGATCGATTCGGTCTCGCGGTGCCAGGGGCGTCCCGTCAAATGCGCGAAATACCATTCGCCCGACGGCGTATCCACCAGTGAGCCATGGCCGCATTTTTGCAGCTCCCCGTCAGGCGAATCGAACGCGGTCAGGAATACGTCGCCAGGCTGCGTTTCGTAGGAGCCGAACAGTTCTGCCGAACGGGCAACCACCTCTTGGTGGGTATAAACCGTTCCGCCTTCCGCGCAAAATAAATAATAATAACCAAATAGTTTATAAATATGAGGGCCTTCCACCAGCTTAACGTCGGTCCCTTTATAAATGATCTTTGCCGTCTCCGGAAGCAATCTTCGCTGCTCAACCGAGTATTCCGTCAGCTTTATGCCGTTAAACGGATGGCGATACTCGCGATGATCCCACTCCATCTGGACAAGATATTTTTTCCCGTTGTCGTCATGGAACAGCGAAGCGTCAAACCCCACTCCGTTCAGCTTAATCGGATCGCTCCAAGGGCCTTCGATGCTTTCGGCGGTAGTCAAGTAATTGGTCATGTCCTTAAAGGCGCCTTCGGTTACTTTCACGTCGGTATAAACCAGCCAAAATTTCCCGTCAGCATAGGACAGATCTGGTGCCCAGATGCCTGCCGAATCCTTATTCCCTTTCATATCCAACAGCGTTCTCGTGGAGAGCGGGTGCGTAATCAGCCGCCAGTCGACCAAATCCTTTGATTCGTGGATTTGCACGCCCGGAAACCATTCGAAGGTTGAGGTTGCAATATAATACGTATCGTCAACCCTTACGATGGACGGATCTGGATTGAACCCCTTTAATACCGGATTTTCGATTTGCATAAAAGTATCCCCCTGATCTATTCAATCTTTCATTTCGTGAAATCGTGTTCAAAATCACCTATAGATGCTGCAATTCTTTTAGTGAACCTCTGGTTGGCCGTGAATAGTGTTACCTTTACGCTTTCATTTCAGCGCGTTTTGCGTCAAGTTGTTTGTTAATGCTGTCAACGTCTTTATCAGACAATGGATAGAATCTCATCACAATCATAGCAACAACAGCAAGAGCAGCAGGTATCCAAATAGCAGTCGTATTAATTCCTGAGACGGCGAGAGCTGTTTGGTGATCGGCATGTTCGTCAAATCCGTAAGCGGCAAGGAACCACAGTGGAACGGCACCGCCAATCGTGAAGCCAATCTTGAAGAACAGCCCCATAATCGCGTTGATAATAGCCGCATTACGTTTCCCCGACTTCAACTCGCCATATGAAACCACTTCAGGAACAAGCGCCCACATGAAACCAGTCGCTGAAGTTAACCCCCACTGCTTGATGAATGTTGAAACATACGCTAACCAAAGTTGATCGTGCATACCGTCAAGACTCCAAACCCAAGTCAGGATTTCGCCGGCCACAAACATACCGAGGAAGAAATAGAAGAAGCCCTTTTTACCCAATACTTTCTTAAGTTTTGGCCAGAATGCTGCAAAAGCGATACCAGGTATGGAGGCAATCAGCCCCACAGCCCCCATCCACTCCGAGTGATCGACAGTGTATTGGTTAAAATATCCGTTAACCGTATTCATGAAGAACATAAATGTAAATGCCAACATGAAGAACATTCCCAAGATAACCAATGGCTTATTATTCTTAAATTCAACAAAGAAATCAGAGACTTTAACATGTGCCGATTGTTCAGCATTGGCGACAACGCGTTCTTTCGTCAGCTTGTAGCAGAAGAACAGCGCAATGGCTCCAATAACCATATAAACGGCATAAACGCCAAACCAAGCATGACCTGCAGAAGGGTCAGTGTAAGTTCCCATATGAAGTTTTAGTCCAAATAAGCCAGTGTCTTTGAGTTCACGATCTTTTGGGGCAGCCATTTGAACAAACATTGGGAACAATGTATAGACAAGTAGATTGGCACCGTTCGCAAGCATCATACGCGTCGTTGTGATTTGGTCTACAGATTTAGGATCACGGGTTAATGAAGCGTTCAACGAGCCGTAAGGAATATTGACGACGGAATAAACCAAGTCAAGCAAGAGATAAGTGATGAAGGCATAGGGCACAGAATCGCGAATCGCAGGAATCGGCGCAAACAGCAGTGCAGCCAAAATAACGAGCGGAATGCCTGCACGAAGTAGCCAAGGACGATATTTACCTGCTTTTGATGAGCGTTTATCGACATAGGTTCCGACCATTGGATCCCATATAACATTGATGATCCGGACTATGGCGAAAATAAAACCTGCTGTTGCTGTACCGATAGCATTGACAGTCGTCATGTAGAGGGCAAGGAAGCCTCCAACTGTACCAAAGACAAGGTTTTGAGCAAAGTCTCCAAAACCGTAGCCAAGACGTTCAGCAAGACTAAGCTTGTGATACTCATTTTGCTGAACTTTATTTGTGTTATCGCTCATGATGAAAACTCCTTCTAAGATGTAAATTTTACCACCATATTAGATTTACTTTTCACTTCACTAAACTTCTAAACCTCGTTAATCCTCTCACTTCGTTAGGGGAAAGATGGGAATACGAAACCAAATAAAAGCCCTTACATTTTTACAAACTCACATAACACTTTTATTTTTAAATAAAAAACAGCTCAATTTCTTATTCATCTTCCCACTCATTATTTTTCCCCTGATAAATTACAACCTTGAACTTACATTAGTTCGTTCATCAAACCAACTAATAATAAATTTAACACAATCATTATCAATTTTCAACTTCATGATTTAGACATTTATAATATTCACTACTTTTGGCACGATTTATTAATCATCTCGGAGCAGCTCAATCGGAAGAGAAACTCCAAACGAAAAATGTTAATACCCTGAAATCATCCCTCTAGACAATCGTTGAATACGCGACCCAATATAACATTGTATTTGTGTCCAGTTTCACCCATCTGTATCAGTCCAGAAAACATAAAAAACCCGTAATTATTTATAAATACGGGCTCAAACTTATAATTTCTGTTATTTTTCCTGTCACGTGTTAAAAAATTCTACCGAAATGATTCAGGGATGCGTCTAAACTTCATTCGGCATAAATGCAAAAAGAGGGCTCTTCAGCCCTCTTTCCTTTTTTTCGGTGCAAGCCATCTCATGAAAGCCCGTCAGTCGATCAAACCTTAGGCTTAACCCGCAGCCAGCGCCTTCTTGGCGAGCGCGAGCGCGCCGCACAGGCCGGCGTTGTCGCCAAGCTGAGGCGGAACGATGTAATTCTCGATATCGTCCATGATGGCTGGAACCTGTACGTAGCCGTTCAGCTGTTTGCGCAGCTCGGCATGAATCAGCGGGAACAGCTGCAGCTGTTTCATGACGCCGCCGCCCATGACGATTTTTTGCGGAGACAGAATCAAAATGTAGTTCATCAGCGCCTGAGCGAGATAGTAAGCTTCCATAGCCCAAGCCGGATGGTCCGGCGTCAATTCCGCACCCGGAATGCCCCAGCGTTTGGACAAGGATGGTCCGGCTGCCAGCCCCTCCAGGCAATCGCCATGATATGGGCAGAAGCCTTCGAATTTGTCCTCCGGATGACGGCGGACCAGAATATGTCCCATTTCCGGATGGGACAGGCCATGGATCAGCTCGCCGCCCACAACCGCACCAGCTCCGATGCCCGTGCCAACGGTAATGTACAGGCAGCTTTCGAGCCCCTGGGCTGCTCCCCAAGTCGCTTCGCCCAAGGCGGCCCCGTTCACATCGGTATCAAATTCGATCGGCAGATCGAAGTGAGAGCGCAAATGTCCGACCATATCGAAATTGCTCCAATAAGGTTTCGGCGTCGTCGTAATCCGTCCGTATGTAGGACTTCCCTTCACGGGGTCAATCGGCCCGAATGAACCTGCTCCGATCGCCGCGATGTCTTTGCCCTTAAAAAAATCGACCACCTGGGCCATCGTTTCCTCCGGCGTCGTAGTCGGGAAGCTGATCCGTTCCACAACGGTACCGTCCTCTTGGCCGATTCCGCATACGAATTTCGTTCCCCCTGCTTCAATTGCTCCTAATAAACTCATCGTAGTCGTTCCCTCCTGCAGCGGGCCTCCCAAGCCCTGTATAAATGCCATATACCTTCTATCTTTATATCAAAACAATCACGGGCATTATAGCCCAGTTAATCCTTGAAAGTCAATCGACTAGAGCACAAAAGAGCCGGCGCTCCAAAAACGCCAGCACTCTGTACCCGTTTAGCTGATGGCCAGTCCCATAAGAGAACACAGGCTCTTCATTTCCAGTTCTTCAAACTTGCTGATCACCTGATGGTGATCGAGCGACAACTGGCACACATCCAGCGAGCAGGCGACGGGCACGCAGCAGTGAATCTCGGCCAGCTTGCGCGACAGGTGCAGCATATCGAGGTCAGCCTCAATCTTGGCGCGGACACTTTTGGACAGCTGGTCCAGATTTTCGAGAATCCCTTCAACGGATTCGTATTCCTGCACAAGCTTGATCGCCGTTTTCTCGCCGATGCCCTTCACGCCGGGGTAATTGTCGCTCGTATCGCCCATGAGCGCCTTCACGTCGATAATCTGCCGCGGGCGCAGCTGCTTCTCTTCATACAGGGATTCCGGTGTATACACCTTATAATTGCCGTGCCCTTTTTTCATAATAATGACCGTCGTCCGATCGCTGACGAGCTGCAGCAAATCGTTATCGCCGGACAGGACCATCACGTCCATCTCCCGTCCGAACTGGTCGGCCAGCGTCCCGATGCAGTCGTCCGCTTCATACCCTTCCGCGCTGATATTCGGAACGCCGAGGCTGTCCATCACGTCGCGGATCATCGAAAACTGCGGAATCAGATCGTCCGGGGCGTCCGGACGGTTGCCCTTGTAAGCGGCAAACTGCTGTCCGCGGAACGTGCCGCCGCCGAGGTCCCAGCAGCAGACCACATGGGTCGGATTAAACGTTTGCACTGCATCCCAAAAATAACGAATAAAGCCATAGATCGCGTTTGTCGGAACCCCCGCCTTCGTGCGGCGAATGTAGCCGCTGGACGCGGTCGCGAAATAAGCTCTGAATAATAAGGCCATGCCATCCACGAGCATCACGGATTGGCGTTGTTCATTTGCTGTCACTTCTTGTTTCTCCCCTTGTCTGCCTGTTTCCCCTGGATTCCAAGGTTCGGCACTGCTTCCTCTAGTATAGCATATCCGCCAGGGCATGAGGCCCTTCCTGTTATCACCATTCCCGGCTTATTCCTGCCTTTTTGTCCCACCCGTTCAAGTCATAAACCAGACAGCCTGTAACATAAAATTTGTGAAGAAGATCTCCCTTCATCCTGAATCATCCGGCAGGAGTTATTCTCCAAATATCGAATCTTGAAAAGGATAAACCCACCTAACAAGCAGGAGGAATGAATATGGGAAAAACGATCAAGGTTGCTGTCATCGGCTGCGGGACCATTGCCAGAGCGGCGCATATCCCCAACTATTTGAAACATCCGGACGCCGAAATCAAATATTTTTGCGACTCGGACAAGAAGAAGGCGGAGCAGGCGGTCAAGGATTATGAATGCGGCACCGCCGTGGAAAATTACCGTGACATTCTGGACGATCCCGAGATCGATGCCGTCTCCGTATGTACCCCTAACGATGCTCATGCCGCCATCTCCATCGATTTTTTGCGGGCGGGCAAGCATGTCCTGTGCGAAAAACCTGCGGCCCGCACCTACGCGGAAGCGCTGGAGATGCAGAAAGTGCAGCACGAAACGGGCAAAGTGCTGAATATCGGGGTCGTGAACCGATTCAACAAAAGCGTGAACATGATCAAAAACCTGATCGAAAGCGGCGAGCTTGGCGAACTGTACCATATCTATGCAAGCTTCCGCGCTCACCGCTCCATTCCGGGACTTGGCGGCGCATTTACCACCAAATCAATTGCCGGCGGAGGCGTCCTTATCGATTGGGGCGTCCATTATCTGGACATCGTCATGTACTGCGCCGGCGATCCGCGCCCGTTGACGGTATCCGGCCAGGCTTACTCCAAGCTGGGGCGGGACCTGCCGAATTACGCCTACCTGAACATGTGGGCAGGGCCCCCGAATTACGCCGGTACGTATGATGTCGATGACTTCGTCACGGCCATGATCCGCACCGAAGGGCCGGGCATTACGATTAACGGCGCCTGGGCGCAGAACATCGGCACGCCCGAAACCTACATCGATTTTCTGGGCGACAAAGCAGGGATCCGCCTACAATACGGAGGCGACTTCACCATTTACGGGGCTAAGGACGGAGCTTTGCTGGAAACGAAGCCCAAGTATTCAACGAGCGACCATTTCGAAAACGAAATCAACGGCTTTCTCGAATGCATCCAAACCGGCGTAAAGCTGCCATCCCATATCGATACCGTCATCGTCACCTCCAAGATGATTCAGGCGATCTACGACTCTTCCGAGCAGCGCAGGGAGATCGAGCTGTAATAAGCGACTGAGGGGGATTGCTGCTTGAAAACGATCGGTTTTATCGATTATTACCTCGATGAATGGCATGCCGAGCATTATCCGAAATGGATTGAACAGGCATCGGGCGGCACCATGAAGGTGGCCTATGCCTTTGGAATGGCCGATTCGCCTTCCGGGCGCACCAACGTGCAGTGGAGTGAAGACAAAGGGATCGAGCTGCTCCCTTCGATTGCCGAGGTCGTGGATCGAAGCGATTACATCATTGTCCTTTCGCCCGACCATCCGCAGTACCACGAGCCGCTCGCCCAGCTTCCGCTTCAATCCGGCAAGCCTACCTATATTGACAAAACCTTTGCCCCGGACCGCCAGACCGCTCGGCGCCTGTTCAATCTAGCTGAGCAGCACGGCACGCCGCTGTTCTCCAGCTCGGCGCTTCGCTTCGCCGCGGAGTATGCCGGGGCCGAGCGCGCCGGCATCGAAAATATCATCAGCTTCGGGCCGGGGCGGTACGACAACTATTCGATCCACCAGATCGAACCGATCGTCTCGCTGCTGGGTCCCGGCGTCCGCCGGATGATGTATACCGGAACGCCTCACGCCCCGTCGTGGCTGATCGGATTCAGCGGGGGCCGCCAGGCCGAGATCCATCATCTCGGCGGGGGATGCCCCTTTTCGCTGACGGTCAGCTATACATCCGGTGAGACGAACATGCTGAAAGCGGACTCCGATTATTTCGGGCTGTTCGCTGAAGCGCTCGTCCGCTTCTTTGAAACCGGCGTTCCGCCTGTCGATCCGGCTGAGACGGTAGCAGTCATCACAATCATCGAGCAGGGCTTTAAGGCGATGGAAACGCCCCATCAATGGGTAGAGCTCCCTTCGGAATAGATCCTCGAACAACAAACAAAACGGTGGCAAAGCCTCAGGGAAATGCTAGGACCTCCCCTGTCGGTCATGCCACCGTTTTTTACGGAATCCCAGGCTACGCCCAGTTCTCCTCGTACATGTCCTCTTTAAAGCCGACCGTCACCTTGCTGCCGTCGGTTACGATCGGACGTTTGATCAACCGGCCGTTACTGGACAGCAGCTTGATCTGCTCGTCCCGGCTCATGGCCGGCAGCTTGTCCTTCAGACCCAGCTCCTTGTACGCCTCTCCGCTGGTATTAAAAAACTTCTTCAAATCAAGCCCGCTCTTCTCGACCAAGCGGGACAGCTCGTCCGGAGCCGGCGGCTCCTCCCATAAATGCTGGAGCTCCAGCTCGTGGCCGTGCGCTTCCAGCCATTTAACCGCACTGCGGCACGTACCGCATTTGGGATAATGGTATACTTTCAATTTGCTCATCGTTACTCACTCTTTTCATTGATCAAGTTCATGTTGCTTCGCCTCGCCAATAAGGCGGGTCATGTCGGGCGGCAGCGGTGCCTGAAAGGTCATCCGTTCCCGGGTGACGGGATGCTGGAAGGACAGCTCCCAGGCGTGAAGCGCCTGCCGCGAAATGCTGTGATCCAGCAGCACCACGGTCCGCTCGGATGGGGTTAATCCCTGCGGCAGAACGGTCTCCGTGGCCTCTTCTTCCTCTGGCGGAAGCATCTGGTAAACCGGATGCCGGTACAGCTTATCGCCGATCAGCGGGCAGCCGATGCTGGTCATATGGACGCGGATCTGGTGGGTTCTGCCTGTTTCCAGCTTCAGCTGAACGAGCGAAGAAGACGAGCCGTACGCCTCAACGACCTGATACCGCGTCAGCGACGGATACCCGTCAGGCGTGACGATACGCCGATGCGGCTCTTCCGAGTCGCGGTCGATCGGTCCGTCCACCTCCCCTTCTTCCGGAGACGGAACGCCATGAACGAGGGCCAGGTACCTTTTGTCCACCTCGTTTGCGATCATTTGCTCCGAAATATGCTGGTGGACATACGGATTTTTGGCGATAGCGATCACGCCCGAAGTTTCCTGGTCCAGCCGGTGCACGGCTCGGAAGCGGAACGCCTCGCCCTTGTCCCGCCAATAGTGAACCACGCCGTTCGCCAAGGTGCCCGTATAGTGTCCGTGCGTCGGATGCACGATGATGCCGGCTTCCTTGTTCACGATCAGCAGGTGCTCATCCTCGTACAAAATGCGAAAAGGAATGGGCTCTGGCAGAATATCATCCGAAATTTCTTTCTCCATCCGGATTTCCACCACATCCCCATCCCTGACCGGAACGCTGATGTACACTCTTTGGCCATTCACGGTAATCCCCTGTTCCGTCAGCTTCAGGCGGGACTGCAGCTTGCGGGATACGTGGAGTCTCTTCTGCAGAATCGTCTTCAGCAGCCACCCGTCTTCCGAAGGCGGGACGGTATATGAAATCGGGGGATAGTATTCGCTCATTTTTTCCGTCCGAATACCTTTTTGCTGCGCACGTATTCGATATCCGCCACGCCGCTGCGGGCGTTGGCCGTCCGGGCCACAACGAAGAAGTAGTCCGACAGACGGTTCAAATACCTGCGTACGTCGGGATTAATTTCTTTCTCCCGCCCCAGCGTCACGACTCGGCGCTCTGCGCGGCGGCAGACCGTGCGGCATACATGCAGCGTGGATGCCAGAAGGGTGCCTCCAGGCAGAATAAAGCGCTCCAGCTCCGGCGTCTCCTCCATGTAAGCATCCATCCACTGCTCAAGCCGCGTCACTTTGTCGGGACCGACCTTGTATTTGCTCTCGCTCAGCTTCACAAATGCCAGGTCGGAGCCGCAGTCAAACAGCTCATGCTGAATCTCGATCATATTTTCTTTCAGGTCCTGCAATGACTCCGCTTCCATCAGGCTGATCGCCTGGCCCACAAAGCAGTTCAGCTCGTCGATCGTGCCGTAGGCCTCCACCTGCAGGTCGTCCTTCAGAACGCGCCCGCCAATGACCGAAGTTTCGCCTTCATCGCCTGTGCGTGTGTAGATTCTCACCAGCTTCTTCTCCCCTTTATCGCGTTATATCATACATCAAAGGAATCGCGGAAGCCGCGTCCCTTGTGCTGGCTTCTTTACTCCGTCAATGCCTTAAGCGCCTTTACCGCATTGTCGACCGACTTGGCCGAGATCGGGATTGTGGCGTACAGCTTCTCCGGAACGTATTTCTGGTCTTTGAAAAATTTCATTTCACGAACGGGGATACCGTACAGATGCTCGGTCGTATCCGTCGTGCCGTCTTCTTTTTCCTCGTTGCTCGCGAACACGCCATCCGGATATTTTTTCGGGTCAAAATACGAATCCAGCACGGTATGACCGCCCATTTTGGCATAATTCTTCATATCGTCTTCCGGCAGAAAAATGATGTCATGCCCGCCTGCAGCATATTCAACCATCAGCTTCTCCGGGTTATAAATCGGACTTGCCGATACTTTGACCTTCAGGTCGGGTCCCATCACTTCCTGAAGCTTGTCCTGCACCTTCTCATATACCTGAGACGGATCGGATTGATTGTCAATCATAAAGACCGATAACGCGTTTTTATCTCCCTTGCCGCAGCCCGTCAGCAATAAAACGGCAAAGACAACCAGCAGCGCCAGCTTCCCGTATACCTTCAACTCCTGCTCCCCCTTTTCTCCGATAGGTTCAATATATCACAACCTGATGAGAGAAAAAAAGAAGACCCCGTGTCGGGGTCTTCCTACTGCCGATTAAGACTTCTTCTTCGGGCAGCTTTTCATATATTCGTTTATTTTCAAATCCAGCAAACTGCTGATTTCGATTACGATTTCCGATGTAAAAGACTGTTCCTGCATAAAGATCTGTTCCATTTTTTTGCGGAGCATCATGATTTCGTCTTCCAAGGATAAAGTTTTCGTCTGATCTGTCGTTTTGGTTGACCATTTTACATTATTGCTGCCTTCAGCTGCGTAATGTCCGCGGAATGCAGGCAAATCGTATTCAGCGCAAAACAAGGTCATCCCTCCTTGGCAAGTCAATTTTTGCTCCCAAAATAGAATTATAACATACAAATAAATAAATAAAAGTGAAATTTATGTTAAATTCTACTAGAAACAGGGAATTATTGTTCAGCTGGTTTTCAGTTTGTGGACAAATTCTCCAATGCGCTCCAGAGCCTCGGTCAGCTGGGCGACGGAGGTGGCGTACGAGCAGCGGAGAAAGCCTTCTCCCCCTTGTCCGAAAGCCGTTCCAGGCACAGCGGCGACCTTTGCTTCCATCAGCAGGCGCTGGGCGAACTCATCCGAGGACAGCCCGGTCTCAGCGATACTAGGGAAGGCATAAAAGGCACCTTGCGGCTCATGACACGGCAGTCCGATATCGACGAAGCCCTGCACGATCAAACGGCGCCGCTGGTTGTAGGACTCGATCATCCGGTCCTTTTCTTCCAGCCCGTTGGTCAGCGCCTCCAGCGCGGCCACCTGACCCATCACCGGTGCGCACATGACTGTGTACTGGTGAATCTTCAGCATGGCGGCGATCAGGTCGGGATGGGCACAGGCATAGCCCATACGCCAGCCGGTCATGGCGAACGCCTTGGAAAAGCCGCTGACCAGAACCGTCCGGTCCATCATACCCGGAATCGAGGCAAAGCTGACATGCTTTTGCGTATACGTCAGTTCGGCATAGATCTCGTCAGAAATGACGATCAAATCATGCTTCTCCACCACTTTGGCGATCGGCAGCCAGTCCTCATACGTCATGATGGCGCCGGTCGGATTGCTCGGGTAGCACAAAATCAGCACCTTGGACTTCGGCGTGATTTTGG
Organism: Paenibacillus sp. SSG-1; assembly: GCF_002224835.1. NCBI lineage: Bacteria > Bacillati > Bacillota > Bacilli > Caryophanales > Paenibacillaceae > Paenibacillus > Paenibacillus sp. SSG-1. Next base: position 303,878 of record NZ_MBRK01000001.1, on the reverse strand, counting down.
CCTCAAGCGCCTCTGCCGTCAGCTTGAAGTCGTTCTCTGCGAACGTCTCGATGCCGACCGGAACCCCGCCGCCGATCGAGGTGATCGGGGAATAGGATACGTAGCAGGGCTCGGGGATAAGAATTTCGTCCCCAGGCACGATCAGCGCACGCAGCGCCAGATCGATCGCCTCGCTGCCGCCGACCGTCACTAGAATCTGGTTGGACGGCTGGTAGGAGACCTGAAAGCTTTCATACAAATACTGGGCGATAGCTTCCCGGAGCTCGATCATCCCGGCATTGGAAGTATAGGCCGTACGCCCCCGCTCAAGGGAATATACGCAGGCTTCTCTCACATGCCATGGAGTCGTGAAGTCCGGTTCCCCTACGCCCAATGTAATAATGTCTTTACTACCTTCGGCCAGGTCAAAAAATCGGCGGATTCCGGATGGCGGAATATCGCGGACCAAAGGAGCCAAATACGATTGCATCGATTTCGAATTCTGCTGTTTCTTCGTTTCTTCATTCACGATCATGACACATCTTCCTTTACGGTGAGATCATGAGACGGTTATCTTCTTCACGGTCTTCAAAAATAATTCCGTCCTGCTTATATTTCTTCAAAATGAAATTTGTCTTCGTCGACAATACCGAATCAATTGGCGACAGCTTCTCGGAAACGAAGTTGGCCACTTCCCGCAGGTTGCGCCCTTCCACTTCCACAAGAAGGTCGTAGGCTCCCGACATGAGATACACGGATTTGACCTGCGGATACAAATAGATCCGCTCCGCGATCCCTTCAAAGCCCCGCCCGCGCTCGGGCGTAATCTGTACTTCGATCAAGGCGGTTACCGTCTCGTCTTCAATCTTGCTCCAGTTCACGACCGCCGCATATTTTACGATGACATGGTCTTGTTCCAGCTCCGCGATCGCTTCCTTGACCGCTTCCTCTTCAACGCCGATGAGCGTTGCCAGCAGGGCCGGGGACCGTCTCGCGTCTTCGTTCAACAGGTCGAGGACCTTCAGTTTCAAATCCGTCAGTTGTTTCATACAGCATCCTCCAGCGCTTGTTCCACGGACCTTCTTCACTATTACGACAAAGGACCCGGGTTCGAAATTAATACTAATATTACATGAAATTATCATGCATGCAAAGCAAAACCGTCTCCCCGGCGTGGGCCGAAATGGAGACGGCAAAATGGGTCCATGCTTCATAGAAGCAGGATTTTGGGTACTTATTGTTATCCGCTTGGTGACGCCGCACATGAGAACTAAACGGCGCCTGCACCACAGGCAAATTACATGTAATACGGATTTTGGGAGCTTTGCTGCTGCTGGTACGGATTGGATGCCTGGGCATATTGGCCCATGCTGCTTGTTTTTTGCTGCACGAACTGACGGTTCTTTTGCTGCAAATTGCGCGCATCCTGAATCGACTTGTCCACATCTTGGCGAAGCGCCTTAGATGACGTGGAGTACATATTCAGCTGCTTCATCAGATTGTATAATTCTCCCTGCATGCGGAGCGTATCGTTCGTCAGCTGCGTAAACAATTGCCGCACGGTCGGACAGGAGGATTCCGTCGTTGCCGTGGTGTATTCGCGGACCGTTCTTTTCAGATCGGCCAGGATGGTGTACAAGAGGTCCTCGTCCTGCATGAACTGCGAGTTATTGGAAGTTTGATAATACATTGCGCTAATGCCTCCTAAGCTATCATTGTTGGGGACTCGTCGGCGCCAGCGGCTGGTGCTGCTGAATGGCCTGAACGAGCAAATCGATATGGTGGTCCAGCGACCGGATGTATTGCTGGCACGCCTGCTGAATCGTCGGGTTCTGCGTAGCAGCGGCCGTTGCCGCACACTGCTTGATCAGCAGATCCTCATTGGAAATCGAATCGACGATATATTCCAGCTCCTTGCCGGTAATCGCCTGCATTTGATTGGACTGCATCGGTATTCCTCCTCTGGATATCTCTAACTCCATCCGTATTATGTCCCGGGGAAGGTTTTCTATGTATTGTCAGGCATGGCCTCTTCCACCGGCCGATCTGCCGGAACAGCTATAAATTGTGCATGCAGAGCAAATACTTTGAATACTACCGATAAGGGGCGAAACACACATATGATTCTGAATAAAGGGAATTTGGCATGGCCTTCTACATTGAAGCCGACACCCGCTTATCCGGAACTTGATGAAGATCTCTCCTGCGACGTGCTGATCATTGGCGGCGGGATGGGTGGAGCCCTTCTCGCCCACAAGCTGTCCGGGACCAATCTTCAGGTGGTTCTGCTGGAAAAGGGACGGATCGCTGAAGGAAGCTCTTCAGCCAATACCGGACTGCTTCAAAGCTTCAACGATAAATCGTTGACCTCCATCATCCATACGTTTGGCGAGCAGGCCGGCATCACCTTTTATCAAATGTGCAGGGACGCGATGAGTAAGCTCAAGGAAGCAGCCAGCGGTCTCAAACTGGAACCCGAGTTTATTTCCCGCAGCAGCCTGTATTACGCAAGCAGCGAAGAGGATGTGCCTTACCTCAAAGAGGAATATGAAACCCTTCACAGGCACGGCTTTGCAACGTCTTATTGGAATCAGGCCGATATCGCTTCGCGGTTCCCTTTCTCCAAGCCCGCGGCGTTGTATACGACCGGCGATGCCGAAGTCAACCCTTTCCGGTTTGTGCATGCCCTCGTCCAGTATGCAGTGGATCATGGGATACGGGTGTACGAAAACAGCCCGGTGATTCATTTGGAGTATGGAGAAGACGGCGTTGTGTGTTATACGCGGAACCGCCGGATTTTTGCCCGGAAAGTCGTCCATGCGGGCGGCTATGAAACGCAGGAGGAGAAACCGGACCGAAACGCGCTGCTCCAGACCACCTATGCGATCGTCACGAGCCCCGTACCCGATTTTGCCGGTTGGCACGAGCGCTGCCTCATCTGGGAGACGGCACGGCCGTACCTTTATATGCGGACCACCCCGGACAACCGCATCGTAGCAGGGGGCCTGGACGAGCATCCGGTCGATCCGGAGGAGAGGGAAGGACGAATCCGGCATAAAAGCGAAATGCTGCTGAACGAGATCAAAGCCCTTTTCCCCCGTTACGCCGGTATCCAAGCCGACTATGCATGGGCTTCACTGTTCGGGCTCACCCACGACGGACTGCCCATGATCGGTCCGCATTCCCGGTATCCTCACAGTTATTTTATTGAAGCCTATGGCGGCAACGGGACGGTCTACTGCATGATTGCGGCGGAACTGTTAAGTGATGTTCTTTGCGGGAAAACGCGCCCCGAGCTGGACATTTTCTCATTGGAGCGGACCTCCAAACCGTCCCCCAATGCTCAGGTTCCCGGCTCCTGATTGGCAGATAAACCTTGCAACCAGTCTGTTCTTCCAGAAGTAGGAACTCTTCCCTACAGAAAAATCCCCTGACTCCAAATGAAGGAATCAGGGGGATTTGCTGTGTAACGCGATTGTTCAAGTGCGTGCCGATTTCCCCGGCTTGAGCAGCCGTCTCACGCAGATCCAGCTGAGGATCGGTGATGCGCCGAGCACGAGCATCAGCACGGTAATGGTGCTCTGGTCTTTGCTGAAGGACAGCACGATGATGAATATTATCGTACCGAGAAGTCGGCCGACCATCAGACTGAGCTCACGCAGAACGACCAGCTCGACCCGCTTTTCCACGTTTTCGTCGCTGGTCCCCATCAAGTCGAAACCGGATGAGACCATCGGCAGGATGTACAACGGCATAAAGATAGCCGTACCTATGCCGAGCAGCAGCAGGGTGAAATAATTGACCTTCCAGATCAGCGGTACCATGACCACCCACAGCAGCAGGGCGCCCACCAGCATGCCGGCGCTCCGGTAGGCCGGTTTGAACCATTTGCCCGCCAGCCAGTACGTGGCCAGGGAGACTGCGGACGTAATGAGCGAGAACTGCCCCAGCTTCGACTCCTGTTTCGTGGCAACAAACACAAGGAGATTGATCAGAAAGGCGAACACCCCTTCCCGAATCCCCTGCGCCGCCAGACCGGGGGCCATAAGCCGCCAGGGGCTGCCTTTGTCCTTCAGCTGCTTCACAGGCTCGAGCCAGGCATAGGTTCCGCCCTTTTTCCTCTTTTTCAAAAAGAAGCTCAGCACCACGCCGAGCGCATAAATGATCAGGGACGTCGTAAAAATGATCCGATACCCCCGGTCGCCCTTCAGCATGGAAATCAGCAGGCCGGAAAACCAGGGCCCGACAATGCCCGTAATGGAGCCGAGCAGACCGACCCACCCGTTAAACAGGTCCCGATTCTCAGGATCGGTGACTTCGAAATACACCACGTTAAAAGCAATCCAGAACAGCCCGATCGCAATCCCGAGCAGTATCCCCAGCGGCCAAATATAATAAATGGCCTTTTCCCCAACCCACAGAACCAGCAAATAAAAAAGGCCCGTCAGCCCGATCCCCAGCCTGAGGGCGTTCATTTTGTTATACTCCTTCACCCATTTGCCTGCCAGCCAAAAGGTGAGCCCGACGGCCAGCTGCTGGGCGACGGTAAACCATCCGATCATCGCGTAATCCTGTTTGCTTTTCCATAAATATACGTTGAGAAACGTGCCCGACAAGGCGCCGGATAAAACGATCAGCCCGTTAACGGCAAGCAGCAGTATCGTTTGCCGGTTCAGCCGCGCAGATGATTTTGATTTCATAATTACCCCCTTCATATCCGGGTCTACCTCATTAGTAGTTCCCTAAAAGGGGGCAAATCATCGGTCGGTTTGCTTTTTTTACGAATTCTTCTTCTCTTGGCTTAAGTGGTCGACCATCCGCAGCCGGTCTTCCTCGGCCAGATTGTATTCGACATGGAAGCATCCCGTGCAAATATACATTTGAACTTGAAAAGGCGGAGTCAATACCGGACCTTGGAGCACGCCGAAGGCCGCGGGCTGAAATCGGTCCCCCACCTGATGCGTGCCGGCAAGCACCATATAATCCCGGCATTTCGGGCATTCCGGCACTTCCTCCTGCTCATCCAGAATTTGCTCCACTGTCTCCTCGTAGTTCATGAGGTCATGGCTGTCTTCATACTTATCGAGTGTCCGGATCGACGGAGGCAGCTGCTGCATGTCTTCCTGATTCCAAAAAGGAACGGCTTTATCGTCATCCTCAGGAAGCTCCCAATCCGTACCTTCGATTCCCTCATGCTCCTCGTCTACGTCCGCTTCCTCTTCACCCAGCTGGATGCTCAGCGTCCGGTAACCTTTCAGCTCATTGTGGCAGTAAGGGCATTCCTCCTCGGGGCCCAGTTCCTCGTCCCATACGATTTCCGTCTGGCACCAAGGGCAAACCGTGGTTTCCATATGATCCATCTCCTTAATGTTTCATCAAATATACGACGCCCACAACAAAGAAGGCGACCGCAGCGACGAACAAAATCCTCGCCAAATTTTTCATGTGTTCCTCCTACATTAAACAGGCTCCAATCACATATGAAAGGGACACCGGGATCAGCATAGAGATCAGGCCGACCGCCCGGTTATCCCGTTTAATTTCTTCGTCCACGGAAAACACCGGGGTTAAAAATTCGTACAGCAGGTAGGCGATAAACAGCAGCAGAAAGCCGTAGAAGGCCCACTTCATCATGTCATAGATCGACGTTTTGGACTCGATGCTGTACCTCAGCACATTGCAAAGACCGAATATTTTACCTCCGGTAGCCAAAGCGGCGGCAATATTGCCTCGTCCGATTTCATCCCAGCACTTGTACTTCGCCACAATTTCAAAACAGTACAGAAAGACGATCAAGCCCAGAATCGCTACCGAAAAATAACCAATCAGCGTACCGATCGGATAGGCCAACAGCAGATCAGCCCCGTTCTTCACTCCCAACATCCCCCTGTTCCCGGCCGAAATTCAGGCTCACACCCATATTATTTAAGCTCAACCACCGTCACGCCGGTTCCGCCTTCGCCGTAATTTCCCAGACGGTAACTTTTAATATGCTTGTGCTTGCGGAGATATTCCGAGATTCCCTGTCTCAAAATTCCCGTGCCTTTCCCGTGAATCAGGTATACTTGGCCGAGGTTGCCCAAAAACGCTTCGTCGATAAAACGGTCGACTTCGATGAGCGCCTCTTCCAGATTCGCGCCCCGCAGATCCAGCTCGCTGCGTATGTTGTCATCCCGCGTGCGCTTGACCGTAGTCGCATGCCGCTGCACCTGCTTCTCGGCCGGTTTGTTCGCATTCACCAGCTCGAGGTCGTCCAGGCTGACCTTCATCTTCATGATGCCGAGCTGCACCACGGCCTCCTTCGCGCCGGACAGCTCCACGACATGGCCCTTCTGGTTCAGGCTGTAGACCATGACTTCATCGCCGGGCTCGATTTGGCGCGGGGCCTTGGCCTTCGGTTTGGCCGCTCCCTTCTTGCGCTGCTGCGGCTCAGCCTCATCCAGCTGACGGCGGGCGGCGATCAGCTTATGCTCCTTGACCGAAGCCCCTTCCTCTTTGGCCAGCTGCCGCAGATCGGCGATGATCTGCTCCGCTTCGCGGCGGGCTTTGGCAATGACTTCCTTGGCCTCGCCCCGGGCCTTCTCGATCAGCCGGTCGCGCTGCTCCTCGAGCTTCTCGAGCTCCTGCTGATGCCGGCTCCGGAGCTGCTCCATTTCCTGGCGCAGTTTCTCGGCCTTCTCACGTTCGCTTTCGGCGCCCAGCCGGTTTTCCTCGAGGGAGGCGATCATATGCTCGACGCGCTGATCTTCCTCTTTCACTTCCCCGCGGGCATAATCCAGGATCACCTGCGGAAGTCCGAGCCGCTCCGCAATCGCAAACGCGTTGCTTCGTCCCGGAACGCCGACGAGGAGCCGGTAAGTCGGACTCAGCGTGTTGACGTCAAATTCCATGCTGGCGTTGATGACGCCTTTGCGTTCATAGGCATAAGCCTTGAGTTCGCTGTAGTGGGTAGTAGCCACCATCCGGCAGCCCAGGCTGTGGATATGCTCCAGAATAGAAATAGCGAGCGCCGAGCCTTCGGCCGGATCGGTACCGGCCCCCACTTCGTCAAGCAGCACCAGGCTCTTCGGCGTCATATGGTTCAATATACGGATAATATTGGTCATATGGCTGGAGAACGTACTCAAGCTCTGTTCGATGCTCTGCTCGTCCCCGATATCGGCGTAAATGGCGTCGAACACGCAGAGCTGGCTTCCTTCCTCCGCGGGAACGAACAGGCCGGACATCGCCATCAGGCTCAGCAATCCGATCGTTTTCAGCGTGACGGTCTTACCGCCGGTATTCGGCCCGGTCACGATAATGGAAGTGTACGAGTTGCCCAATTCCACGTCGATCGGCACAACCTTCTCCATGTCGATCAGCGGATGGCGTCCTTTCTTCAGCTTCAAGTATCCACGGTCGTTCATTCTCGGCTGGCTGGCCTTCATGACATGCGCCAGACGCCCCTTGGCAAAAATAAAGTCGAGCTGTCCCAGCAGATCGATATCGAGCAGAAGAAGATCTGCTTGTTCACCGACGAGCGCCGTCAGCTTTTGCAAAATAATTTCAATTTCGCGTTCTTCCTTCATCCGGGTTTCGCGCAGCTTGTTGTTCATCGCCACGATCGATTCCGGCTCAATAAAGAGCGTCGCCCCCGAACCGGACTGATCATGCACGATCCCGCCGAAATACGAACGGTATTCCGCTTTAACCGGAATGACAAAGCGGTCCCCCCGGATCGTAATGAGCTGGTCCTGCAGCATTTTGGCCACGCTGGAGGAACGGATCATCGAATCGAGCTTCTCCCGGATCCGCACCTCGCCGGATCTCAGCTCCCTCCGAACCTGGGCAAGCCCCGGACTGGCGGAATCGAGCACTTCGGCGCTTTCGTCGACGCATGCTTTAATGGCATCTTCCAGCGGCTTCTGCTCGGATAAATTTTCACTGATCCCCTCAAGCAGGGGAATCGGCTCGTCCTCGTGAACATTCGCGATGAACCGCTTGATCCGTCTCGAACCGTTCACGGTGTTGCCGATGGCCAGCAGCTCATGCGGGCTTAAGGTGCCGCCGATTCTGGCGCGCTTCAGCGGAGCGGCGATGTCCGTGATGCCGCCGAAGGACGGATTTCCCTTCAGACGGTCCACGGTATACGCTTCGTCGGTTGCCTGAAGCAAACGCTTTACCGATTCCAGATCGGTATCGGGCTTCAAGGACTCGGCCGCTTCCCTCCCCATTGAGGTTTGGGTATAGGCAGCGCATTTATCTAAAATCTTGCGGTATTCGAGCGTATGCAAAATCTTGTCGTCCAACAGTATTCACTACTCCTCTCGTGCAATGCCTTTATTATATACGAAATGTTTGCCGCTTCGCCATTTGCAGCGCTAAATCATTCCATACATAACATGGCGAAAATTGAATACAATAAGGTTTGCATAACACAGTATCCATGTGTAAAGGAGGCCAGTTGCATGCATTTTCTGGGTCATGTCGTTCGATTTATCGTGTCTGCCATCGTCCTGCTGATCGTAGGCTGGATCGTTCCCCAGTTTTCCGTCGGAGGGTTCTGGAGCGCTCTGCTGCTCGCTTTGGTTATCGCACTGCTGGGGTGGATTATTGAAGGAATCTTCGGCAAAAGGGTTACTCCCTTTGGACGCGGGATCGTCGGTTTCATCGTCAGTGCCCTCGTCATATACATCGCCCAATTTATTGTCAGCGGCGTTGAAGTTACCATTCTTGGCGCCATTCTCGCCGCCCTCGTCATCGGTATTATCGACCTGTTTATCCCGGTATCCGCATTTAATGCCGGAAGGGACAAGCGGTAAACCGTTTCAAGAATGAAAACCCCTGCCTAAGGACAGGGGTCTTTCCTTTTTTATCCGGCATAATCGGCTGCGTCTTCACCCGCGGTCACCACTTTATTTTTTCCCGTCCGTTTTGCCTGGTACAGCGCCATGTCCGCTTTTCGAAATAATGATTCCTTGTCGTCCCCCTGCTGGAAATTGCAAAGTCCGATGCTCACCGTAACCGGCTTCACCGTATGCGGCAGCTCGGTTCTGGCGATCCGTTCGCGCAGCTGCTCAGCCATCCGTTCTGCTTCTTCCAATGTCTTATCCGCCATAATGATGGCAAATTCCTCTCCGCCATAACGGGCGGCAAAATCATTCGGCGTCATCGTCGACATCACCTTAGAAGCAACCTCTTTCAGCACGACATCGCCCACCCGATGCCCGTAATTATCGTTGACCTTTTTAAAATTATCGATATCGATAATTGCCAGCTGCAGCGGAAGCTGATACTTCTCGCATTGCTCCAGCAGAGCTTCCAGGTATTCGTGAAACGCCTTGTGATTGTATAGCCCGGTCAGTGCATCGATTTTGAGCAGCTTGTCCGATATCGTTCTTTCCACCAGGAGCTGCTGCTCCGACTTCATGACCGATTCCAGATGGCGCATAAATTCCTTGACTCGGACCAAAATCGTATGACCAATCATGATGCTGACAATAAACACGCTTTGGATTTGGATGAATTCCTGAATGGGTTTCTGATAAAGGGAGCGTTCGGTGAGATAGATGAGACAGTACAGGAGGATCGTTAACGAGCCAAAGCCATATAGAAGTTTGCGGTCAAAATAAACGACGGAAATCAGAACGGGCAGAAGGAGCGCCATCTGTGCCCCGTCCACGATCGGCTGAATGATGAAATAGAACAGGTAGGAGAGCAAAAATCCGCAGCCGACCACAACCTGCTTCCGGTATTTAGGTTCGAATCGCAGCCAGGTCTGTGCTGCCAGCATGAGCAGCAGGATGCAGCCGTCCGGGATGCCCAGACGCAGCCAGTCCTCCGGCCCGTCCCCGGCGGTCACGGAAGGAATGCAGCCCAGCAGCAGCAGAACCGCCTCCGCCGCGAAAAACATCAGCGTCACGATCCAATAGGCGTTCAATATTTTGCGATGCCATAAATCTTCCAAAATCAACCCCGTGCGATTCATTGGAATGTCATTCCCCTAATCTTCTAAACAAGAATATTTGCGGGCTTCGTACATCGTCAATGCTCATTATATCTTAAATCCAAGATAAGCACTATCTTTTTTCCAGCTGATCCTTTTCCTGGGGGGCGGCAAAATCAATGGGTGCTGCGTTCACCAATTTTTCAAATGAGCCTCGCCCAGACATATCCAACTTAAGGTATGATAAGGCATGGAACCAATTAAAATGATGAAGGTATACATAAAGGAGGATCACAAGTGAAGAAGACCCTGGCTGTCGTCCTTTCCTGCGTGCTGATTCTGGTGCTGGCTGCTTGCGGGCAATCCAAGAGCGGCGATTCCGCATCGGGCAGCGGAGTCACCGAAACCGGTGTAGCCCCGAGCGAGGAATTGGTGATCAAGGCGACAAACTATGCATTCGATCAAAAAGAATATCATCTCAAAAAGGGCGTACCTGTCAAAATTACGCTTGAAAACGATGAGGGAAACCACGGCGTTCTCATTCCGGGTCTCGAGCTTCAGCTTGACGGTAAAAACAAGTCCGCGGTCGTCACACCGGAAAAAGCCGGCACTTTCGAAATGGCCTGCTCAGTGTTCTGCGGAGCGGGACATTCCGGCATGATTGCCAAAGTCATTGTGGAATAAAAGTTAGGCAGACTTGAACCCAAAAGTTAAAATCCCCTCGAAGTATGCTTCAGGATGATGCATGATCCGTCCTGCCGCTTACTCCGAGGGGATTTTCATTTAAGTGTGTAATGTGGGTGGTCTATAGAAGTCAACTCTGATCCTGTTCGATCAGCTCGATCCACTCGTTATATTCGGTCTGCAGCTTGGAATACTCGTCCTTGAGCAAGCGGTACTCTTCCTCCAGCTTGCCGGTCTTCTCCAGCTGAATCTCATGTTCTGCCTGCAGCAGACGGTATTGATGCGTCACCAGCTCAAAGCTTTCCCCCACCTGGCGAAGTTCATCCGCGACCGACTCCTTCTCGCTTTGGATCCGGGTAAGCTGCTGCTCGCCGGCAGCGATCTGCTGCTGCCAAGCCTCAAGCTCCTCTTGCAACTCCAGCTCCCGGCTGCCCCACGCTTCCTGCTGGTCCATCATATCCTTCAGCTTATCCTGATAAGACTGCATGGATTGCTCGGCACTGCGCAGCAATCCGCGCAGCTCGGTCTCCCGGTCTGCCGCTTCATCCAGCTGCAGCGATGCTTCCTCCAGCTTCTTCACCGCGGCCTCTTTCTCCTCCAGCAGAAGCAGGTATTCGATTTCGGTATCCTCCTGGCGGCTCTGCGCCTCCTTCACCTGGCGCTGCAATTCCTCATACTGCCGCTGCAAGCCCTGATACTGCTGGTTCAAGCTGTTGTACTGTTCGCGCTGCGCTTCGGTTTGGCTCCGCAGCTGTTCATTTTGCTCCTGAGCTGCCCGGTTCACCCGCTGCAGCTCTTCGTACTGAGCCTGAACGTCCTTGGCTTGAAGCTCCAGCTCTTCAAACCGTGCTTCAGCTTGCTCCTGCTGCTGGCGCAATGTGCCGTTGTCGCGGGCATATTCCTCGGACTGCAACCGCAGGCGCCCGATCATTTCCCGGCTGTCCTCCAGCTGCTGCTCCAAATCCGCCAGCTGCTCTGCTCTGGCGTCATGCGCCTGCTGCAGTTCCTGATACAGCTCCTGGTGGTCATCATATTCCATCCGAAGCTCGTGATACTGCTCCTGCCGTTCTTCCAGCCGGAGCTGTAGCGCACGATACTGCTCTTGATGACCTTCGCTCTGCTGCTGCAAGGTTAAATATTGCTCTTCGAGATCTTCCAGCACCCGGCGGGCCGTCCGATGCTCCGCCTGCTGTTCTTCGAGCTGCTCCTGAACTTCCAGGTACTGATTCTCGAGGTCTTCCAGCGCCTGGCGGGTCGTTTGGTGCTCCTGCCGCTGCTCCTCCAGCTGCCGCTGTACCGCTCGATACTGGTCTTCGCGTTCCTTCAGCGCCTGGGCAGCTATCTGCTGCTGCTCACGGTGCTCTTCCAGCTCCTGCTGCAGCGCTGCATACTGCTCTTCGCGCTCCTTCAGCGCCCGAGCGGCCGTCTGCTGCTGCTCACGCTGCTCTTCCAGCTCCTGCTGCAGCGCTGCGTACTGCTCCTCGCGCTCCTTGAGCGCCCGAGCGGCCGTCTGCTGCTGCTCACGCTGCTCTTCCAGCTCCTGCTGCAGCAATGCGTACTCCTCTTCGCGTTCCTTCAGCGCCCGAGCGGCCGTCTGCTGCTGCTTCCGCTGCTCTTCCAGCTCCTGCTGCAGCGCTGCGTACTGCTCCTGCTGCTCTTCGAGCAGCAGCTGGGCGAGCTCGTACTGCTCCTCATGCTCAGCTACCTGCTTCCGCAGCTCGCCGCACTGCTGCTCGTATTCGCCTGAACGGCTCTGCAGCTCGGTATACCTTGCCTGCTGCTCTTCCCACTGCTCCTTCAGGCCAGCATAACGTTTCCGTTCCTCTTCCGCCTGAAGCTCCAGCTCCGCGTGTACTTCCCGTCTTCTCTCCAGCTCCTGCTGCAGGTTTTGTACGTTCTCCTGCTGCTCCTCCGATTGGATTTCGAGCTCGAGATACAATTCCTGCTGTTCCTCCAATTGAAGCCGAAGGTCCTTGAGCTGCTGCGCATATTGGCTCGACTGCCGCTCCAGGCCTGCAATCTGCTCCTCTTTGGCCTCGATCTGCCGGCCGTAATCCTGCAGATCCTGCTCCCGCCCTTGCAGCGCCTGCTTCAGCGATTCCAGCTCTTGCTCTTTCGCGGCCAGCACCTCCTGCTGGGCTTCCAGCTGCTTCTCCAAACGCTGAAGTTCCTCTCCCTGTTCCGAGGAAGAACGCTCCTGCGCCTGCAGCTTCTGCACCTGGGCTACGAGCTGCTGCTGCTTTTCTGCCAGCTCCTGAGCAAGCTGCTGCAGCCGCTCCTCTTTCGCGGCCAGCTCCTGTCGGAGCGCTTCCCGCTGCTGCTCAGCTTCCTGGCGGAGCTTACTCTCGCCGTCCGCCTGCTCTTTCAGCACGCTCAGCTCGTCATGCAGCGAAGCCATGCCCGTCTCCAGCGTCTCGTTCTGCTCGCCGGCTTCCAGCACCTGCAGCTCCAATTCGCCGATCTCTTCCTTCTGCTTCTCGATCGTGCCTTGAAGGGTTTCGGCTTCGGCCGTCAGCTGGGCGATTTCGCCAGTCATTTTCTTGGAAGCCTCGCTGTAATCCTCAAGCAGCTTCTGCATGCGGCGGTGTTCCTCTTCCGAAGCGGCCGCCTCGTCCTTCAGCTTGCTGATCTGTCCGTTCAGCGCTTCCTCCTGTTCGGTCAAAGCCTGCACTTGCGCCTTGGCCTCCTCTTCGCGCACCAGCACGACTTGATGCTGCTGCCGCAGTCTGGAATAGGCCTCCTTGGCGTTCTTCAGCTCCTGCTCCATGTTCTGCAGCTTCTCCTGAAGCTCGCCGCTGCTGCCGCGAAGCTCGGTCAGCTGCTCCTGCAGCTCCTGAATAGAGGCTGCATGCTTCTCTTCGAGCTCCTTGACGGCTCCCTGATGCTTCTGCTCAAGCTCGGTGATCTTCGCGCGGTTGTTCTCCTCCGCCTCTTTCAACGCTCCGACCCGCTTCTGCTCGGCGGATTGCAGCGCTGCCGCATGCTTCCGTTCCAGCTCCAGCACGGCAGCTTTATGCCGTTCCTCCACAGCCTGCTTGTCCTTCTGCATTTGCTCCGCGGCCTGTTTCTCCTTGCGGAGCAAGGATTCCTTCTGTTCCGTCTCCCGCTTCAGCGAAGCGCGGAGCTGATCCAGCTCCTTCGTCAAAGAATTCCGGGTCTGCTCCAGCCGCGCCGTAAGCTCAGACTTGGACTGCTCCAGCTCTTTCGCAAGCGCAGCCTTCTCCTGCTCCAGCCGCTTTTGCAGCTCTTCCTTCTCCTTCTTGATCAGCTGCGCTTCTTCCTTCTGCTTGTTGACTTCCGCCAGCTGCTCGTCCCGCTCGGACTGCAGCCTGGTGAGCTCCGAGCGCAGTTCGCTGCGCTCGCCGGTCAGCATCTTCACTTCGTTGCGGAGATCCTGCATCTGCACGGCTTCCTCCGCCATATGAACCGCGGCAAGAACGGCGATCCTAGGGGTGTCCAGCCGGGAATTGCTTTTGGAAATGGCATTCATCCGTTCATCGACATAACTGGCAATCTTTCGCATATAATCGGCACTGCTGCCGACCAGTTTATAAGAAGTCCCGTAGATCTCCACGGAGACGCGTGTACGATCAGGTGTAGTCACAGTTGTGCCCTCCTTCATATGTGTGTTGACTCTAAGATGTCTTGTTCTCTCCAATAAAAAAATCACATCGAATCTCTGTGTCTAAGGATTCGATGTGATTGGATTCAATTCCTGCTATTTTCTTAATTCCGCTTGAAACTTTTGCTCAAGGGCGCTGACGACTCCGGCATGCGCCGCGGTGACTTCCTCATCCGTCAGCGTGCGCTCATTGTGGCGGTAGACGAGCGAAATCGCGACGCTCTTCTTGCCTTCGCCGAGCTTGCTTCCGGTAAACACATCGAATACCTGTACGTTCTGCAGGAGCTCGCCCGCGGCTTCGCGGATCGTCTCAAGCAGGGAGCCCGCTTCCACGGCGCTGTCCACCACGACTGCAATATCCCGCTCCGAAGCCGGGAAGCGCGGAAGCTCCTGATATCGGATATCGAAATCGGCGTGATCGTACAGCGGCTGCAGCAGAATTTCGGCAACGTACACATCGCCGAGTCCGCGCTCCTGCTGCAATTCGGGATGCACCTGACCGAGCGTTCCGATCAGAACCTGCTCTCCGCCGCCATTGATCAGGTAGACGGAAGCTGAACGTCCGGGATGATATCCGGCCGGCTGGTTCGCCACGTACCGGATCGCTCCCTCCAGACCCAAATCCCCGAACAGCGTCTCCAGGGCACCCTTCAGGTCGAAGAAATCGACTTTCTCCGGCGCATGGTTCCACTGCTTCTGCCCGCGGCTGCCGCACAGCAGCAAGGACAGCACGTTCAGCTCTTTTGGCTGAACCGTCAGCGTCTCCTCCTGCGAGAAGAACACGTTGCCCACTTCGAACAGCGCCAGATCGTACTGTTTCCGGTTCGCGTTGTGCACCGCGATATCGAGCAGCTGCGGCAGAATGCTCGTACGCAGCACGCTGCGCTCCTCGCTCATCGGCATCGACAGCTTCACCGGCACGCTTCCTTCCGTCAAGGCCGGGAACAGCGCGGCCAGCTCCGGATGGGTGAAGGAGTAGCTGATCACTTCCTGCCATCCGCCATGGGTGAACAGTCTGCGGATTTCGCGGCGGATCGCCTGAGACTTCGTATAGCCCCCCGGCGTTGTAGGCCCTTCGATCGCCGTCGTCGGGATATTGTCGTATCCGTACAGGCGGGCAATTTCTTCGATCAGGTCGACGTCTTTCGTAATGTCTCCACGGCGCGTCGGCACCTGCACTTCCAAAATGCCTTGGGCGGTATCCGCAGCGTGGAAATGGAGACGGCCAAAAATCGTCTTCACTTCCAGCATCGACAGCTCCGTTCCAAGGAACCGGTTCAGCTTGTCGAAGGACAGAACAATCACCTTTTCTTCCGCCTGCGCGGCACCGGCTTCGACGATGCCCTTATGAACCGTTCCTGCGCAATAACGGGCGATCAGCGACGCAGCCCGGTTCAGCGCCGGAATGACCGCACCCGGATCGACTTCCTTCTCGAAACGCTGGCTCGCTTCGGAGCGCAGTCCGAGCTGACGGGAAGTCTTGCGGATGGTGCCTCCGTCGAACTTGGCCGATTCGAGCAAAATGTTCACGGTGCTGTCCGTAACCTCGGAATCCAGTCCGCCCATGACGCCGGCTAATCCAACCGGCTTCACGCCGTCGGTAATGAGCAGCATGTGTGGCTCCAGCTTGCGTTCCTGGCCGTCCAGCGTCACGAGCGTCTCGCCTTCACGAGCCAGGCGAACATCTACGGCCCCGCCTGTCAAGTGGTCCGCATCGAACGCGTGCAGCGGCTGACCGTATTCGAGCATGACATAGTTGGTAATATCAACGATGTTGTTAATCGGACGGACACCTGCAGCCATAAGGCGGTTTTGCATCCACTGCGGCGACGGAGCGATCTTCACGCCCGTAATATAACGCGCGGTGTAATGGCTGCAGTGCTCAGGCGAGCTGATTTTGACCGAGATATGGCTGCTTGCCGCGTCAGCTACCTCAACCAGTTCCCTTTCGGGATCAGGCAGCTTGACGTCGCGGCCCAGAATAGCCGCCACTTCGTAAGCCGCTCCGCGCATACTGAGGCAGTCGGAACGGTTCGGCGTCAGGTCAAAGTCGAGTACTTTGTCGTCCAGGCCGAGCACGGAGGTGATCGGCGTTCCGATCTCCGCGTTCTCCTCAAGGACGAGTATGCCTTCCTGCTGCTCCTTCGGCAGCAGCTTGTCGTTCATGCCCAGCTCTTTGGCGGAGCAGATCATGCCTTGAGAAGCGACGCCGCGCAGCTTGGCTTTTTTGATCTCCAGACCGCCGGGCAGCAGAGCGCCGACCAGGGCAACGGGTACTTTTTGTCCGGCATCCACGTTTTTCGCGCCGCAGACGATCTGCAGGTCTTCGCCCTGTCCCGCGTCAACGATGCAGACGTTCAGCTTATCCGCATCGGGATGCTTCTCCTTGCTTTTTACATAACCCACGACGACTTTCGAAATACCGTGATTGCGGTGCTCAACCTCGTCGATCTCGATGCCCGCGCGCGTAATCTGCTCGGCCAGCTCTTCGGCCGTTACATTTTCCAGTGATACATAATCGGATAACCATTCAGTTGATACTTTCACTTGCGTTCCCTTCCTTCTTCCCGTATTCGCTAACCTTACGCTTACATGCGGGCAAACTGCTTCAAGAATGCCACATCGCCGCCATAGAAATGACGGATATCGTCGATTCCGTACTTCAGCATCGTAATCCGGTCCGGCCCCATGCCAAACGCGAAGCCGCTGTGCACTTCCGGATCGTAGCCGCCCTTGCGCAGCACTTCCGGATGCACCATGCCGCAGCCCAGAATTTCCAGCCATCCCGTATGCTTGCACACCCGGCATCCGCTGCCGCCGCATCTGGCACAGGTTACGTCGACCTCGGCGCTCGGCTCTGTGAACGGGAAGAAACTTGGACGAAGGCGGATCTGTGTGTTCGGTCCGAACATTTCGCGGACGAATTGCAGCAGCGTGCCTTTCAAATCGCTCATACGGATGTTTTCGCCGATCACCAGGCCTTCAATTTGGTAGAACTGGAACGAGTGCGTCGCATCGTCGTCGTCTCTGCGGTATACTTTGCCCGGGCAGATGATCTTCACCGGCACCTTGCCCTGCATGCTCTCCATCGTCCGGATCTGCACCGGCGACGTCTGCGTTCTCATCAAGAGCTCCTCGGTAATGTAGAACGTATCCTGCATGTCACGGGCCGGGTGGTTCTTCGGCAGGTTCAGCGCTTCAAAGTTATAATAGTCGGTCTCTACTTCCGGTCCTTCCGCAATGTGGTAGCCCATGCCGATGAAAATCTCCTCGATTTCCTGAATGACTTTGTTGAGTGGATGGGTGCCGCCTTGGGTCATTTTGCGACCGGGAAGCGTAACGTCCACTTTCTCCGCCTGCAGGCGCTGCTCGGTTTCGGCCTTTTGGAAAGCCTGCTGCTTGGACTCGATCAGTCCTTCGATCGCTCCGCGCACATCATTGGCCACCTGGCCGATCAGCGGACGTTCCTCCGCGCTAAGCGCGCCCATGCCCCGCAAAATCTCGGTCAGCGCCCCCTTTTTCCCCAGATACTTCACGCGCAAATCGTTCAGCGTCTGTACGTCAGCGACGTCATTCAGCTGAGCGATCGCTTCCTGCCGCAATGCTTCCAGTTTTTCTTTCATGAACTTCCTGCCTCCTTCTTGAAATCGCCAATACATTTTTGACCAACAACGCCCCGCAAAGCAGGGCTTTTGCCCCGGGTGACTGCTCAGGTACTTGGCGGGGATCCTCAGAAAAAATTCCTAAGAAATACAAAAAGGCCTTTTCTCCCGAAAAGGGACGAAAAGACCGTGGTACCACCCTTGTTAGACAAGCGAAAAGCCGTTTGATACGCACACGCGCACCTCTGGCCAGCTTGATCTCACTCTCATTCGATGTAACGGATCGAAAACCGTTATCCCCTACGCGGAATCCTGTCAGCAAACATGCTGGCGCGTGGATTCGTTCAGGGAACTGCTCCGGAGGGAATTTCAGCAGCCTGTTTCTGTAGAGACGCTCTCAATCTCCGGCGTCCCCTCCCTGTAAAGAGGCACTGCTTACTTATCTCCATCAACGCATTTGTCTTGACACATAAATTGGATTGCAATGGCTGATCCATACAGGTCATTCATTCACCGGGATCAGTCCGTTGACTATAGTCAATAATTATAGGCAAAAAAAGCTGTATTGACAAGTCCGAATCGCCTAAATCTATAGGCGTTCCCCTTCTCAGCATGCCCATTTTTTGCGGAACCAGACTTCATTCCTCAAATTAGAGCTGTTCCAGCTCGCTCCGGAGCCTGCGGATATTCGTAATCCGTGCCGCAGCCTCCTCGTCGCTCCCGCCGTCTTCGTTCAGCAGCCGGGTCAGCTCCCATTCCAGAGCCAGCCGGGCGTTTTCCCGGTCGGTATCCTCCTTCAGTGCTCCGTTATGTCTGGCCAGCTGCTCTTCCTCTTCTTGAACCGTGCCCTCAAACAGATGCGGTTCTTCCGTATGAGAGACGGTCAGCAGCCGGTCCGCGAGCTTGCGGATCAGCATCCGGTCATGGGACACGACGACCAGAGCACCCGGATATGCGGATAACGCCTCCTCGATCACTTCCCGCGTCGAGATGTCCAAATAGTTCGTCGGCTCATCCAGCACGAGCAGATTGGCCCCGGAGAAATACAGCTGCACGAAAGCCGCGCGGCATTTCTCCCCCATGCTCAAATCCCCGATTCGCTTGAACACGTCCTCCCGCTTGAACAAGAAGCAGCCAAGAAGCGTCCGCGCATGCGTCTCGGTCATCGAAGGCAGGCGGAGCAGGCTGTCCAGCAGCGTTTCCTCTTCGTTCAGCACCTCCAGCTCCTGCGAGAAGTAACCGATCTTCAGGGCCGGATGCTGCCATACCGTTCCTTCGCTTGGCACAAGCTCGCCCATAATCAGCTTGAGCAGGGTTGACTTGCCCGCTCCGTTCGGACCCCGCACGGCCAGCCGGTCGCCGCGGGAGAGGATCAGGTTGAACTTGTCGAACAACTTCTTCGTTTCGTAGCCGAAGGACAGCTTCTCAAGCCGCACCAGCACACGTGCGGAGAAACCACCCTCGCCCAGCTGCAGGTTGACCTTCGGTCCGCTTTTCGGCTTTTCCACGCTTTCGCTCTCGAGCCGCTCCAGCTCTTTTTGCTTGGCGTGATACCTGGAGATGTTTTTCTTGGCTTTCGCTTTGTAGTAAGGCAGCGCCGCCTTCGTTTCCGTATTTTTATCCGCCGATTTCTCGGCCTGGTGGAACCATTCCTGGTATTTGCGGATCGATTCCTCCAACGCTTCCCGGGCCTGCTTCTGCTTCTTGTAGAGCGCCTCCTGCTCCCGAAGTTCGCGGTCCTTTTCCCGCCGGTAATCGGAGTAGCCGCCCTTATATTTTTTCAGCCCGCTCTCGGTCAATTCGCAGACTCCTGTCACCACCCGGTCCAAAAAGGTCCGGTCATGGGACACGACAATGACGGTGCCTTCGTAGTGACGAAGCCAATCCTCCAGCCAGTTCATACTCTCCTCGTCCAGATGGTTGGTCGGTTCGTCAAGGAGCAGCACCTCCGGCCTTTTGACCAGCAGAGCCGCCAGCCTGACCCTGGTTTTCTGGCCGCCGCTCAGATCGGCAAAAGGAACCTGCCACAGCTCGGGACCGATGTGCAGCATGGTCAAATGCTTCTCCAGCCCGGTCTCCCAGTCAAAACCGCCGCTGAGCTCATACTGCTCGAGCCGCTGGCCGTATTCCTCCAGGAGATCGGAACCGACTTCGCCCGTCGCCATCGCCTGCTCCAGCTCCTTCAGCCGGCGCTTGATTTGCCACAGCTCGCCGCTTTCGCGCCCCGCCGCATCCAGTGCGGTCAGATGCATCAACTCTTCCGACGTCTGCGTCATATATCCCCACTGCTCCAGCGGGACTCCGCGTTCCACGTTGCCCCGGTCCGGTTCCAGCTGCCCGGTCAGAATCTGCAGCAGCGTCGTCTTCCCCGCACCGTTGACGCCGAACAGCGCCAGCCTCTCGCCTTCATAGATTTCCAGGTCAATATTTTCAAAAACGGTCTTCCCTTTAAATTCTTTGGCTATATGTTTCGTTTTTACGATATTCAACATTAAGCATCACCCTTTAAAACATAAATTTGAATTTCCGTCGTTTCAGACAAACCAGCCGTTTCAGTCCAGCCCGGCCTCTGATCCATTTTCACGAATCAAAAAAGCCGCAGGCAGCATCGCCTACGGCAGGAAATTCGTTATCATTGTCTATGTCAAAAAAGGGTTTACCCGTACGAAATACCGCCCCGAACATGATGATCCAGGCACGACATTACCCCATGAACACGTCAAAAACACACAAAAAAGCATTATCCGTATCCATCGGTGAGGTATCCAGTCTCTGAAAATAGACATAACGATTCTCTTCCCTGCGGCAGGCGCAGAAACTGCATGGTTTCAACATTAAGTTGGTTTGCAGATTAGAGAGATCAGTCATGTTTATCCATCGGCTGTGTGGTTACCTCGTTTTCTTCAGGATGAAATGCTTGCTGCCATTTTAACAAAATTATCGGAAAAAGAAAAGCCCAAACCTGTTCGTCCACAGTCATGTACATCTCCGGATGTATATCCGGCCGAAAAAAATCAACGCACGGTTCGATTACGCGGCCAATCTTCCTTGATATGCTGGACTCATCACGAAAAATGAATGAGGTGTTAGCGATGGATCAATACTCAACTGATATTATTATCATCCTGCTTGTCATTTGGCTTACCGCAAGGGAAAGAACCTTCCGCCCTTCCAGCATATGGATCGTTCCTGTGTTATGGGGGGCAATGACCCTTTCCTCCATCCCATGGGCGTCGGTAGGTCCGGTCGAAGTGGTGCTGTTCGTCGTGTTTGCCGCGGCAGGTTTGGCAACGGGGATCATCCGGGGTAAAATGGAAAAAATGCGCATGGGAACGGACGGCCAGGTAACCGTGCAGGGTTCCATTGCCAGCATTGTGCTGTTTCTCGCCGTGCTTGTTCTTCGGGTCCTTGCTCAGTCCTGGGAGCAGACACACGCCTTCTATCACATCGCAAATGCGCTGATGTTCATGCCGCTCGGTTCCATCTGCGCACGCCGGTACGTCATTTACCGGAGATATCAGGCGATGACGGGACAACGGGCATAAAGACCTGAATCACCGGCTTCAATGTGCCAGCTAAAGGAGACCTGCTATGGAAACAGGCAACGATGAACGAACAATACTGTCTTCCAATCCGGCCAGAAGGGCGCTGCTCAGTTTGTTGATCGTGTATTCCGCGATTCAGAACGGAATGTACGGTGAGCCTCGCGCGTTTGTTCCGGGCGTGCTGTTGACGTTGGCCGCGCTATGCCTGCAATGGCGTCCCCGGTGGTTTACCCGCCAGGGGCCGGCCCCCGCTTTTGCCGTGTGCGCCTTGCTTGGCATCTCTTCCATTGGGGTCATGCTGGGGCTTGGCGGCAGCTTGTATATCATCGTCTTTTTTCTGCTGGGATGGGTGAGTTACCGGCTGCCGGCATCGTACTCGGCTTCATACACCGTTCTAAATATAGCTGCCGCAGCGTGGATCCTGCTGGCTCAGCATCGGACTTTGGAAGCTGTGATGACCCAATGCCTGATTCTCGCGGCGGTTTATCTTCTATTTTTGGCCGGCAGGCTGCGCAGAACGACCCGAACGATGAAAGAAACGCATCTGCAGGAGCTGACGTCCGCTCATCAGGAGCTGGAGGCGGCTTACCGCAGCCTGCGCCAAGCTCACGAGGAGCTGGAGGAGACTTCCGAGCAGGCGCTGCGCTATGCGGTACTGGAGGAGCGCAGCCGGATCGCAGCCGACATCCATGACAGCATCGGTCACGGCCTGACCTCCGTGATCGTGCAGCTGCAGGCGCTGCCGTATATGATCGAAGCGGCGCCGGACGAAGCCCGCTCAACGCTCAGGCAAGTGACGGATGTGGCCCGCGGATGCCTTCAGGACGTCAGAACGGTCGTCCACGAAATGGGGCTTGTCCGGCCTGGCGAAGGGCAGAAGGAGCTCAGGAAGCTGACGGACACCTTCAGCGAGCGAAGCGGGATTCCGGTGGCCTTTACCATGGATATCCCCGGCACCATCGCCCCGGAGCAGCTGTACGTCCTTTACCGCATCCTTCAGGAGGCACTGACCAACATGATGCGCCATGCCCAGGCCACCCAAGCTGAGGTCCGGCTTATAGGTAACAAGGAAAGCCTGGTCTTGACCATCCGGGATAACGGCGTGGCGCAAGGTCCAATCCAGCCGGGATTCGGACTGACCACCATGCGGGAGCGATGTGCAAAAGCCGGCGGACGCCTGACGTTCACCCCCCTCGCTCCCCATGGCCTGGAGATTACCGCAAGCCTGCCGTTTTCCGCAGCGACACCCAATAACAGAGGGGAATGAATGCTAATATGGACCCAGAACGTATCCGCATCATCATCGCGGATGACCAGCCCCTGATCCGGCACGGCATCGGGTTTATCATTAAGGCGCAGCAGGACATGGAATGGTGCGGGGAGGCGGGCGACGGCCGCGAAGCCGTAAACCTTGCGCTCCGAACGCGGCCGCTTATCGCCCTCATGGACGTGCAGATGCCCGGCATGAACGGGATCGAGGCGACACGGGAGCTCCGGCGGCAGTTGCCGGAGTGCAAAGTCATCATCCTCACCACCTTCGATCTCGAGGAATACGTGTACGAAGGCATCCGGGCCGGAGCCGTCGGCTATATGCTGAAGGATGCGGCGCCGGAGGAGCTGCTCCATTCCATCAGGGCGGCGAGCCGCGGCGAAGCCATCTACCGGACGGGAGCCGCAGCCCGGATGATTTCGGAGGCGCTGCGCCAGACGGAATCGTTCCAGGACCGGCAGGACATGCGGCTGTCCCTGCCGGACCCGCTGACCGACCGCGAGCTGGAAGTGCTGCAGGAAATGGCTTACGGCCTGAAAAACGAAGATATCGCCGCCAAGCTCCACATCAGCGAAAGCACAGTCAAAACCCACGTGCACCGCGTCCTGCAAAAAATCGGCGCCGAGGACCGCACCCAGGCCGTCGTGCTGGCCATACGCAATCAATGGGTGCAATAAATTGCCTTTACAAAAAAGCAGGCTTTGCCGGGAAATCCCGCAAAGCCTGCTTGTATTGGAATGGAACGTATTTTAGCCGCGATACCTTGTCTTTACTCTGCTTCCTCCAGAATCAGGACGCCGCGTCCCGGCACCTCGGCCGCTCCGTCTACGGTTACGCCGCTGAGAAGGTCCCGGCGTTTGACGTCCCCCGTGCGAACTGTCGCACTCTCCGCGTTATGGTTCAGCACGAACAGGAACGAGCGTCCATCTTTCACGCGGCGGGCAACCTCTACGCCGGCCGGAAGCTCCGGCACCAGCGGCTGAACGCCTTTCTCGGCGCAGACGGCCCCGAGAAAACCTTCCATGAAGTCGCTGTCCGCGCTGGTCGCTACATAGTACGCTTTGCCTTCACCAAAGCGGTTCACCGTGAGCGCAGGCATGCCTTTGTAGAAGTCCGAGCCATACTCGGCCAGCACTTCCGCGCCTTCGGCATGGATGAGATCAAACAGCATCTCGCATTTATAGCTGCCCGTAAGCTTGCCGTACGGCTGCTTCATGACGATTTCATTGTACTGCCCGAGCGGCAGTGCGTCGATTTCCTCCGCCCAGATGCCGAGCAGCTTGCGGAGCTCGCCCGGATATCCGCCGAGGGTCACGAGATCGGTCTCGTTCACGATGCCGCTGAAGAACGTCGTAATAAACGTGCCGCCGGCAGCGGTGAACGCCTCCGACTTCTCGGCAAAGCCCGGCTTGACCATATACATAACCGGCGCGATCACGATGTCGTACTTGCTGAAGTCGGCTTGGGCGCTGATCATGTCCGCCTCGATGCCCTGCTTGAAGAGGGCGTCGTAAAACTTATGCACCTCGCGCACATAATTCAGCTCAACGGTCGGTCCGCTCGAGAGCTCCATGGCCCACCGGTTTTCCCAGTCGTACACGATGCCAACCTTAGCTTCCGTCACCGCATCCAGCAGCGTGTCCCCAAGACGGCCCAGCTCCTCCCCGAGCTGCGCCACCTCACGGAATACCCGCGTATTCTCATGTCCGACGTGCTCAATGACGGCGCCGTGGAACTTCTCGCAGGCGCCCTTGGAGCGCCGCATTTGGAAGAACATCACCGTATCCGCCCCGCGGGCAACGGCCTGATAGCTCCACAGGCGCATCACGCCGGGACGCTTGAGCGAGTTGTACGCCTGCCAGTTCTGCTGGCTCGGCGTCTGCTCCATCAGCATGAACGGCGCCCCGTGCTTCAGGCCGCGCATCAAGTCATGCGTCATGGCGGTTTCACTGACCGGCGTTGTCAGAGACGGATAGTTATCCCACGAGACGATATCCATATGCTTCGCTCAGTCGAAGTAGTTGAGCAGCGGGAACGTCCCCATCAGGTTGGTCGTGATCGGCACGTCCTTCGAATGCTCGCGGATCGCTTCAACCTCGATGTTGTAGCATTCCAGCAAACTATCGGACATAAACCGGCGATAATCCAGGGAAATGCCCTGGAACGCGCTGACGTTGCCTTCGCCCTCCTCGCTCAGTCCGTCCGGAAGCACGATTTCGTCCCAGTCGTAGAAAGTGTGGCCCCAGAAACGGGTATTCCATGCTTCGTTGACGGCATCCAGGGTGCCGTAACGCTTTTGCAGCCAAACGCGGAATTCGGCGGCACAGTTGTCGCAGTAACAGAAACCGCCGTATTCATTGGATACGTGCCAAAGCAGCAGCGCCGGATGATCCTTGTAGCGCTCGGCGAGCTTGCCCGCCATCAAGCGGGAGTATTTGCGGTAAGTCGGGCTGTTCGGGCAGGAGTTATGTCTTCCGCCGAACTTTCTTTTCCGTCCGTAAAAATCGACGCGGGTCACATCCGGATGCCGCTTGGCCATCCATGCCGGATGCGCCCCGGTACTCGTCGCCAGTACGATGCCAACGCCGTCCTTGTGCAGACGGTCCATCGTTTCGTCGAGCCACCCGAAATCGTAAGTATCCTCGTCAGGCTGGTTTAACGCCCAGGAAAAGACGTTGATCGTCGCCACGTCGATCCCGGCCAGCTTGAACATCCGCTGGTCCTCTTTCCATTCTTCCTGTCCCCACTGTTCAGGGTTATAATCTCCGCCGTACCAAATTTTAGGCAGTTTATCGTTAATCACGTACCCACTTCCTTTCTCTTGTTGAATCGCCGATAGCCCGTAATCTTAGCCCGTGACTTAGCCTGTAACTCTTAGCCCGTAACAAATAAAATGTCTTCTCCGGCTTCTTGTACCGTAAAAGGTTTCCCACGGTTTTTTCGGCCTTCTTCGGTTTTCTTAGGTTATCTTTCCGCTTCCTTCGGCTTCCTTAGCTTTCATTTCAGCCTCAGCTTCAGCTTCAACTCACCGATACCTTTTCCTTGTCCCGTGGTGTAATTCGGTATGTTTCGCCCGCTGCCGTAACAAACCCGTCAGCCGGTAGCTCCTGCCCATCTGGTCCCTGCACCCGGTACAGGCAATGGTCCGCGATCCGGCAGGTCCCGCCGTGCGTGGAGGTTATTCCTGCTTCCTTAATCGTTCCGGCGCTCCACTTCATGTCCAACACAAAGCCGCCTCGCGCCCGCAGACCTTTGGCTTCCCCTTCGTTCCAGGCTTCCGGCAGAGCCGGCAGCATCCGAATCTCGCCCTGGTGGCTTTGCAGCAGCGCTTCCGCAACACCGGCCGCATAACCGAAATTGCCGTCAATCTGAAAAGGCGGGTGGTTGCCGAACAGGTTCGGCAGGCTGGAGTCGCTGAGAATCCGCCGGATGGAGCGGTACACGTTTGCCGGCTCCTTAAGCCGCGCGTACAGGTTAAAGATCCAGGCCGCACTCCACCCCGTGTGCCCGCTTCCCGCCTCGATCCGCTTCTTCAGCGACAAGGAGGCGGCTTGCATCAGCTCCGGCGTATTCTCGTTTACGGCGTCTCCCGGGTACACTCCGTACAGATGGGATACATGCCGATGCCCCGGCTCATTCTCGCCGAAATCGCGCTCCCATTCCCGCATCCGCCCGTCCGGACCCATGCCGGGATGTGCCAGCCGCTCCCGTTTTGAAGACAGCTCCTGCCGGAAATCCTCATCAATCCCAAGCACTTCAGCTGCATTGATGCAGTGTCCGAAAAGCTCGTCAATGAGCGCCATATCCATCGCCGATCCGGCAGCCGTACTGCAAGGCTCTCCCGATTCGGTCAGGAAGACGTTCTCCGGTGAAGTCGAGAGCCCCGTCGTCCATCGTCCGTCGGGAAGCTGGACAAGCCAGTCCAAGCAGAACAAGGCGG
>NZ_MBRK01000001.1:48556-277301 GCF_002224835.1 Paenibacillus sp. SSG-1 | reverse complement strand
CCGGGGGGAAGCTGGAAAAGCCAGTCCAAGCAGAACAAGGCGGCTCCTTGCATCAGTGGATACGCCACCTCCTGCAGGTAGGTCGCATCCGGCCGGAACGCATACCGTTCCCACAGATGTCTGGACAGCCACACGCCGCCCATCGGCCAGAACGCCCACATGGCCCGCCCATCCGAAGGCGTCGACATCCGCCACAAATCGGTGTTGTGATGAGCCGTCCAGCCTCTTGCACCGTAATGGATCGCCGCGGTCCGGCTGCCGGTGACGCTCAGTTCCCGGATCAGGTCGAAGAGCGGCTCATGGCATTCTCCCAGACCGCATACCTCGGCCGGCCAATAGTTCATTTCGGCATTAATGTTCGTCGTATAATTGCTGTTCCAAGGCGGTTGCTTGTGTGGATTCCAAATGCCCTGCAGGTTCAGCGCCTGCGTACCCGGACGCGAACCGGCAATCATTAAATAGCGTCCATAATGGAACAGCAGCGTTTCGAGGGCCAGATCGACTCCTCCTTGGCGATACAGCTGCAGGCGCTCGTCCGTCGGCATTTCCGCTTCAGCCTGCGGCAGCTGTGGGCTCAGCCCCACCTGCAGGTCCACCCGGTCAAACAGCGCGCGGTAATCATCCAAATGCCGCTGTTTCAGATGCAGGTAATCACTGTCCGCCGCGTCGGCATGTTCCCGGCACAAGCGTACCGGATCGATGCCGGATGCGCCCGGCATGACGTCAAAGCCTGCGAAATCGGTCGCCGCAGCCAGCACAAAGGTGACCGTGCCCGCTTTTTCGATCCGCAGCCGCCCTTCTTCCGTCTGCACCTCTCCGTCGGTCCGCACCGTCAGCACGGCCGCAAACCGGAGTCCCAGTCCTTCTTCATAGAGAACCGACTGAGGATGATCCCCCAAGTAATTGTCCGCAACATGCGACGGCGCTTGCCCTGTCAGGATCAAAGACGCCGGCTCTGCGCTCACATCGCTGAGATGCGGAGTGGTGAGCCATGCCGTCAACGCCGGCAGCTCCGCCTTCCCGGCCGAACCCCCGCCCTCTGCGGGCTCCGCCCGGAAATGGACGACGATAACCTCATCCGGCCGGCTGGCAAAAGCTTCGCGAACGACACGCAACCCGCCGGTTTGAAAAGAAACCGACGCGACCGCATGCTCCAAATCCAGCTCCCGCACGTAATCGGTAATTTGATCCATGCGGCCAAAAGCAAAATGCAAATCGCCGAGCGGCTGGTAGGATTCCGTGCGTCGTCCCAGCATCCCGGCTTCGATCAGTGCCTCCGCTTCGGCATACCGACCCTCGGCGACCAATGCCTTGGCCGGCTCCAAATGCCGCAGGGCGTTATAATTAACCGTGTCCCGGGGAAATCCAGACCACAGCGTGTCCTCGTTCAATTGAATTTTCTCTTCTTCCGCCCCGCCGAACACCATGCCTCCCAGCCGTCCGTTTCCGATCGGCAGCGCTTCCTCCCACACGGAGGCCGGCTTGCGGTACCACAGCCTTTTATTGACGGCGCGTTTGCTGCTTTGCTCCACGTTTATCTCTCCCTTTATCCGCGATGAACGGTTGCTTCGAGCACCTTGCCGGACCGGCGGCCGAAGCGTGTGCTTTTATGTCAGGCTGCTTAAGAAAAACGTCTATCGACGTACCTTCAAAGAAGACAGACCGCTTCTAGAGGAGGTTTTTCTTGCGAGATCAGGAAGCAGAAGCTCCGAAACTTATACGTTCTGATCTCTGAAGAAAAACGTCTATCGACATACCTTCAAAGAAGACAGACCGCTTCTAGAGGAGGTTTTTCTTGCGAGATCAGGGAGCAGAAGCTCCGAAACTTATACATTCTGATCTCTGAAGAAAAACGTCTATCGACGTACCTTCAAAGAAGACAGACCGCTTCTAGAGGAGGTTTTTCTTGCGAGATCAGGAAGCAGAAGCTCCGAAACTTATACGTTCTGATCTCTGAAGAAAAACGTCTATCGACATACCTTCAAAGAAGACAGACCGCTTCTAGAGGAGGTTTTTCTTGCGAGATCAGGGAGCAGAAGCTCCGAAACTTATACATTCTGATCTCTTAAGAAAAACGTCTATCGACGTACCTTCAAAGAAGACAGACCGCTTCTAGAGGAGGTTTTTCTTGCGAGATCAGGAAGCAGAAGCTCCGAAACTTATACGTTCTGATCTCTGAAGAAAAACGTCTATCGACATACCTTCAAAGAAGACAGACCGCTTCTAGAGGAGGTTTTTCTTGCGAGATCAGGGAGCAGAAGCTCCGAAACTTATACATTCTGATCTCTGAAGAAAAACGTCTATCGACGTACCTTCAAAGGAGACAGACCGCTTCTAGAGGAGGTTTTTCTTGCGAGATCAGGAAGCAATGGCTCTGGAGTCTATACTTTCTGATCTCTTAAGAAATTACGGGAAGCCTGATGTATAGGATCAGACTTCCCGCCCTGTTTGCTTTTCAGCATTTTAAATGAATGATCTTCAAAACGTTATTGGCAGCACACGCCAAGTCGAACAGAGCCTTACGGTCCGCAGTCTCGGGTATTCCCCGCTATTTTTACCGCCAAATAGGCAAGGTACGAATGATCTAACCTTATTCTAAAGTTCTGAAAGCGATTGCAGTACCCCGAAAATTCGATAAAAAATCATGTCTAAATTAGACATTAAGCAGGGCTTTCCGCATCTCATCCGCGCAAGGGAGGCACCGGCTTCCTAGTTCCGGTAAGGAACCAGCTTGCGGTTCAGCTCACGGGTTTGGCTGTATACTTCCTGATACAGGCTGAACAAGCCGCTGTACAATTCGGCCCGCTCCGCATTCGGCGCGTACGTTTTGGCCGGGCGGATGAATGCCTTCGCACAGTCCGTCAGCGACGGGAACCAGCCGCAGCCGTATGCAGCGAGCATCGCCGCTCCCATAGCCGGGCCCTGCTCGCTTTCGAGCTTGATGATCGTCGCGTTAAAAATATCGGCCTGCATCTGCAGCCACGTTTCGTTCCGTGCACCGCCCCCAATGGCCACGACCTCATGGATCTTTTTGCCGGATTCGCGTACGATGTCGATCGATTCCCGAAGCGAGAACGTAATGCCTTCAAGCACTGCTCTGGCAAAATGGGAAAGCGTGTGGCCGGAGTCCATGCCGATAAAGCTTCCACGGATATCCGCGTCCGGATGCGGGGTTCGTTCCCCGGAAATGTATGGTGTGAAGAGCAAGCCGCTGCTGCCCGCAGGGATGGACCCGATGCCTTCAAGCAGCTCGTCGAAGCTTTTTTCCTTGGCGAACGTTTCCTTAAACCAGGTCAGGCTGTGACCGGCCGCAAGCGTAACGCCCATAACATAGTACGCGTCCTTTTCGCTGTGATTAAAGAAATGCAGCTTGCCGTCGACCTCCAGTTCCTTACGGCTTTCAAAAGAGAGGACGACGCCTGATGTGCCGATACTGCACATCGTTTGCCCTTCCTGCAAAATGCCCGCTCCGATGGCGCCGCAAGCATTGTCCGCTCCGCCCGCGAATACCTTGGTCGACGGCAGCAGGCCGGACGCCTCGGCGATGTCAGGCAGCAGCGTGCCCGTTTGATCGAAGGATTCCACGAGCGGAGGACAAAGCGACAGCGGCAGATCAAATGCTGCGGCAATGTCCTGGCTCCACGTTTTGCCCGAGACATCCAGCAGCAGCGTGCCCGCAGCGTCGGAGTAATCCATCGCGTATTCGCCGGTGAGCCGGTATCTTACGTAATCCTTCGGCAGCAGGAACAAGCTGGCTTGGGACAGAATGTCCGGTTCGTTCTCCTGAACCCACAAAATTTTAGGCAGCGTAAAGCCTTCCAAAGCGCGGTTTTTGGCAATACTGAGCAGCTTCGATTCCAGCGTGTTCTCGATCTTGCGGCACTGCGCTGTCGTGCGCGTGTCGTTCCATAGAATGGCCGGACGCAGCACCTTGCCTTCCGCATCCACCAGCACGAGGCCGTGCATTTGGCCGGAGAAGCTGAGGCCCTCCACTTCCTGCGGGTCGGCACCCGACTTTTCCATCAGTCTGCGGAGACTGACCAGCGTCTTGTCCACCCAATCCTCCGGATTCTGCTCGCTCCAGCCCGGCTCAGGTCTGCTCAGCGGGTAAGCTTCAGAGTGCTCGTGCACGACTTCTCCCTGGGGATTCACCAGGACCGTCTTGACGGCGCTTGTTCCCAAATCAACACCAATAACGTATTTCATACTTTTTCCTCCTGTATGGATCGAATGGACATCAACGACGAACCAAGGATATTCCGCATGGAAATCCGGTTCAAAAAAAGGCTGCCCGAAGAAGCTTTCTTCAGGCAACCTTCGTTGCATTTCAAAGAGATTTCATGATCGGTTTTGTAACAGCTGTGCCTGACGCTTGCTTCTACTCAGCCAGGATGTACTGGTTCAACTGAGCTTTCAGCAGCTCTTGGCGGCTCGACTCGTTGCGGCGCGGATTTTCATTGTTCAGCGCATACTCGGCCAGGGAAGCCAGGGTCGCTTTGCCGGATACGACGTCTGCGCCGATGCCTTCCTTGAAGCTGGCGTAGCGCTTGTCGATGAAGTCGTCGAACACGCGATCTTCGATCAGCTTAGCGGCTACCTTCAAGCCTTTTGCGTAAGTATCCATACCTGCGATATGCGCCAGGAACAGATCTTCCGGCTCAAACGACTGACGGCGTACTTTGGCGTCGAAGTTAATGCCGCCTTTGCCAAGACCGTCGTTCTTCAGCACTTCATACAGCGTAAGCGTGGAATCGTAAATGTTCAGCGGGAACTCGTCGGTATCCCAGCCGAGCAGCATGTCGCCTTGGTTGGCGTCCAGGGATCCGAGCATACCGTTGATACGGGCTACACGAAGCTCGTGTTCGAACGTGTGTCCGGCCAGTGTAGCATGGTTAGCTTCCAGGTTCAGCTTGAAGTGCTTGTCGAGATCGTATTTTTGCAGGAACGAAATCGTCGTCGCCGCATCAAAGTCGTACTGATGCTTTGTCGGCTCCTTCGGTTTTGGTTCGATCAGGAACTGAGCGTCAAAGCCGATTTCCTTCGCATAATCCACAGCCATGTGGAACAGGCGGGCCATGTTGTCCATTTCAAGCTTGAGGTCCGTATTCAGCAGGGTTTCATACCCTTCGCGTCCGCCCCAGAATACGTAGTTTTCCGCACCGAGCTGTTTGCCGACTTCGAGGCCTTTTTTGACTTGGGCTGCAGCATGGGCATACACGTCCGCGTTGCAAGTAGAACCGGCACCGTGCATGTAGCGTGGATTTGTGAACATGTTGGCTGTGTTCCATAGCAGCTTCTTGCCGGAGGTCTTCATGCCTTGGCCGATCAGGTCGACGATCGTGTCGATGTTGCTGTAGAACTCACGCAGGCTGCTTCCTTCCGGTGCGATGTCGATATCGTGGAAGCAAAAGAACTGCAGATTCATTTTGTCCAAAAATTCAAAAGCGGCTTCCACACGGGCTTTGGCCTTGTCCATGCCGTCGTATTTGTCCCAGCTGCGAACAGCGGTCTCTACGCCGAACGGATCGGAACCACCGGCAGTCAGCGTATGCCAGTAAGCCATCGCAAAGCGAAGATGCTCTTCCATCGTTTTGCCTGCTACCACTTCTTGCGGGTTATAAAATTTGAACGCGTACGGATTGGTCGAACGGCTTCCTTCATAAGCGATCTTCCCAACGTTCTCAAAGTATGCCATGTATAATCCTCCTCAAAATTTGCTTGTCGCAAACGTTTACAGGAACATAGTAACACATCAGACCGACTTTGTATATTGGTTAAACAAAGTTTTTTTAAAAAGTTGATTTCGGGTTGCTTTTTGCCGCGGATGGCTCTAGACTAATTGATTATGTGCTAATGGGATAACTTGAAGGATGTGCGATATACATGAAAGTCACCGGCGACCAGGCTCTGGTCAAAAAAATAAACCGCTCGCTTGTGCTTCACACGATCCGCAAGCATTCCTCCACCCTCTCCAGAGCCCGGGTATCGGAAATGACCGGTCTGAACAAGGCGACCGTCTCCAATTTGGTAGCCGAGCTGTGCGAACAGCAGCTGGTCACCGAGGTCGGGCCGGGCAAGTCCAGCGGTGGGCGTAAGCCGCTGCTGCTGCATTTTAACGCGATGGCCGGCACCGTCATCGGCATTGAGCTGCGGGTGAAGCAGCTGACGGCCGTGCTGTGCGACCTGGGAGGCAACGTACTGGAGGAGCGCGATCATACGCTTGCGCGTCACGATTTGTCTTATGTGCTTGAAGCAATGAAGAAGGTGATCTCGAGTCTTATGGAAGCGGCTCCGGACACGCCATACGGCACCGTCGGGATCGGGGTCGGCGTGCCCGGCATGGTGGATGAGAATGGGATCGTTTTATTTGCTCCCAACCTCGGCTGGGAAATGGTTCATTTGCGTCAGCTGCTGGAGGAAGCCTTTTCGGTGCCCGTCACCATTGATAACGAAGCTAACGCCGGGGCGCAGGGCGAGCTGAATTTCGGCGCGGCAAAGGATGTGCGCCACCTGCTCTATATCAGTGCTGGCTCGGGTATCGGTTCGGGTATTATCATCGGCGGGGAGCTGTACAAGGGTGCACGGGGGTACGCAGGGGAGACCGGCCATATGTGCATCGAAGCCGACGGAAGGCCTTGCACCTGCGGAAGCCGGGGCTGCTGGGAGCTCTACGCCTCGGAGAAAACGTACGATACGGCCGGCACTGCCTTGCCAGCCCACAATACGCCGGAGCTGGTGCGCCTGGCTTCCGAGGGAAACGAGGCTGCCCGGGAACAATTCGCCCAGATGGGCAAATATTTGGGCATCGGCGTAACCAACCTCATCA
This sequence comes from Paenibacillus sp. SSG-1, assembly GCF_002224835.1. Classification (NCBI taxonomy): domain Bacteria; kingdom Bacillati; phylum Bacillota; class Bacilli; order Caryophanales; family Paenibacillaceae; genus Paenibacillus; species Paenibacillus sp. SSG-1. The sequence continues at coordinate 270,475 of NZ_MBRK01000001.1, read as the reverse complement.
ACAGCTTCAATCCCGAGCTCATCGTGATCGGCGGGGCGCTGTCCGAAGCCCGGGATTGGCTGGCCGGGCCGATGCAGGCGGTCGTCGCGGAGCGGACGCTGCCTTATCATAAGCAGCAGCTCGAGATCACCTTCTCCCGGCTTGGCAGCCGGGGAACGATGATCGGCGCAGGTTTCGCCGCCGTCATGCATTTTCTCGGGCACGCGCGCGTCACGCTGTAACCGGGGGTATACAAAAGGCCGGAGATCCATGGATCTCCGGCCTTTTTCATCTATGGTGCGGGGTCATCGCCCGCACGGACGGTAATCGACATCCCGATCGAACAGCGAGCCTTTGCCTCGCCCTCAACTAGAAGTTGACGCGCGTCCTGTAGAAGCATGTAAGAAGCTAATTTTTATAATATCCAGATTACTCTAAAGCTCGTAAGATGGTGTCATATGGAGGTGGAGATGTTGAACAATAAAAACATTAAACTCAGGATTGTTTGGATTATTCCAAACGTTTTTATGTATCTTCTTTTTATAGGTGTTGGAACCTTTGTACTTATTAATGCAGATGGGCTAAGAGATATCAATCGACTTGGCATTTGGGTATTCATGCTACTACTTATACTATTTGCGGCATTGTTTGGTTCATATCGAATTTGGACTTGGATAAAGCAGGGAAAAATATAGCATAAAGAAAGGGAGCCTGCACGGACGGCCGCACCCACGCGACGTGGGTTCTCTCCCACAATAAAAAAACGCCATCGGCGTTGTTTGTTTTAATCAATATGGAGCGGGTGATGGGAATACTCAACATCCCGATCCAACAGCGAGCCTTCGGCTCGCCCTCAAGGTAGATGTTGACGGGCGTCCTGATCAGTCTCTTCATTGATGCCTGCACGGACGGTCGCACCCACACGCGTGGGTTCTCTCCTACACAACCACTCCAAAATAAAACAACGCCATCGGCGTTGTTTGTTTTAATCAATATGGAGCGGGTGATGGGAATACTCAACATCCTGATCCAACAGCGAGCCTTCCGGCTCGCCCTCAAGGTAGATGTTGACGCGCGTCCTGATCAGTCCCTTCATGGAAGCTTGCACGGACGGTAGCACCCACGCGCGTGGGTTCTCTCCCACACAACCGCTCAACAACAAAAAAACGCCTTCCGGCGTTACCTTTTTTTGTTTATGGAGCGGGTGATGGGAATACTCAACATCCCGATCCAACAGCGAGCTTTCGGCTCGCCCTCAAGGTAGATGTTGACGCACGTCCTGATTGGGTCCGTCCCTTCATAGAAGCCTGCACGGACGGTCGCACCCACGCGCGTGGGTTCTCTCCCACACAACCGCTCAACAACAAAAAAACGCCTTCCGGCGTTACCTTTTTTTGTTTATGGAGCGGGTGATGGGAATACTCAACATCCCGATCCAACAGCGAGCTTTCGGCTCGCCCTCAAGGTAGATGTTGACGCACGTCCTGATTGGGTCCGTCCCTTCATAGAAGCCTGCACGGACGGTCGCACCCACGCGCGTGGGTTCTCTCCCACACAACCGCTCAACAACAAAAAAACGCCTTCCGGCGTTACCTTTTTTTGTTTATGGAGCGGGTGATGGGAATACTCAACATCCCGATCCAACAGCGAGCTTTCGGCTCGCCCTCAAGGTAGATGTTGACGCACGTCCTGATTGGGTCCGTCCCTTCATAGAAGCCTGCACGGACGGTCGCACCCACGCGCGTGGGTTCTCTCCCACACAACCGCTCAACAACAAAAAAACGCCTTCCGGCGTTACCTTTTTTTGTTTATGGAGCGGGTGATGGGAATACTCAACATCCCGATCCAACAGCGAGCCTCCGGCTCGCCACAAAGGTAGATGTTGACGCGCGTCCTGATTGGGTCCCTTCATAGAAGCCTGCACGGACGGTCGCACCCACGCGCGTGGGTTCTCTCCCGCACAACCGCTCAAAAACAAAAAAACGCCTTCCGGCGTTACCTTTTTTTGTTTATGGAGCGGGTGATGGGAATCGAACCCACGCTATCAGCTTGGAAGGCTGAAGTTCTACCATTGAACTACACCCGCATATCACCTGTAAAAGCAAAGCCGCCAAGGCGAATCTCGTACTTTCTCAGGGTGAATGTCTAGTATCGGGATGACACGATTCGAACATGCGACCCCCTGGTCCCAAACCAGGTGCTCTACCAAGCTGAGCTACATCCCGTTGCATAGATATATCATCTTGTGAAGACAAGAAATAATATACCACGGATGCCGCGGGATTGCAATACTTTTTTAATTCAGCAGAAAGGCCCGTTCGAAATCCTCCGGCGAAATCGGCTTGCTGAAATAGTAGCCTTGTCCCTCGTGGCAGCGCTGCTCTTTCAAGAAATGGAGCTGCTCCTCATTCTCTACGCCTTCGGCCGTTACCTTGAGCTGCAGATGATGCGCCATCGATGCGATCGTGGAGACGATCGCCGCATCGTTATGGTCGCTCATCACTTCGTGGACGAAGGAACGGTCGATTTTCAGCCGGTCGATCGGCATGTTTTTCAAGTAATGCAGCGAGCTGTACCCCGTCCCGAAGTCATCGATACTGATGAAGACGCCGAGTTGCTTCAAGCGCCGAAGCTGGTCAAAGGCCGTCTCCTTGTCAAACGTCATGCTTTCCGTAATTTCCAGCTCGACATACTTCGGATCCAAGCCGATTTCCTCCAGGATGGACCCGATGCGTTCAGCCAGCTGGGGCTGGAGAAACTGGCGCATGGATAGATTAATCGATACGCAGATCGGCTTATACCCCGCCTGCTGCCATCTTTTATTCTGCATGCACGCCGTGCGGAGAACCCATTCGCCAAGAGGAACAATCAGACCGCTTTCCTCTGCCAGCGGAATGAATTCGGCCGGCGAAACGAATCCCCGTTTCGGATGCCGCCAGCGCAGCAGCGCCTCCATGCCAACGATCTCGCTGCTCTCCAAATGAACGAGCGGCTGGTACTCCAAGTAAAACTCTTCCCGCTCAATCGCTTTACGCAGGTCGTTCTCCAAGCGGAGCCGCTCCTTCGCCTTCATCTGCATGGATGGGACAAAGTGACGGACGTCGACCCCATAGTCTTTGGCATGATGAACGGCGGTGTCCGCATGCTGAATCAGCTCTTCGGCCGTGTCTCCATCCTGCGGAAAGACCGCCATCCCTGCGCAGAGCGTAATATGATAATCGTTTTCCTCGATGACGACGGGCTTTTCAAAGAGCTTCAGCAAATAACGGATCCGCTCCATCCCCTCTTCCACACCGGCAAGCGCAGGCAGAATGATGGCGAACTCATCAGCGCCCATACTGAACACTTCCTCCCTGGACCGGGTGTTCCGTTTGAGGCGGTCGCCGACAAGCTGGAGAATCCGGTCCCCCGCCTGATGCCCAAGGGAGTCATTGATATTTTTGAAGCGGTTGACGTTAAAAACGACGACCCCTGTCATTTCATGTCCCGCATTTTTGATTTTACTGGAGATGCGCTGAGTCAACCGGCGTTTGTTCGGAAGTCCCGTCAGGTCATCATGGAACGCCAGATAGTTCATCCGCGCCTCCACCCGCTGCTGTTCCCGGAATGGATCCTCGATCGTCAGGCGGTAAACCCCTTTGAGCATCAGATAGTAAGCCACACCTCCGGAAAGGGTGCCAAGCAGGTAATCCCACTGGTACGTATGATTCGCCGTCATCATCAGCCCCTGTCCGAGAGCGGAGTAAATCAGCGCCCGGATAATAATAAGCAGCGATGGGGCCCGGTCCTTTTTGCCCCGGTACATGATCGATCCGATGCCAATCAGGCATACCGCAATGATCACCAGGTCCAAATATTTCTTCAGCCAATTAATGCTGCCATAGTTCATCAGCAAAGGAAGTTTCTGATGCCACAGGAAGAAGGCAAGCACACCAAATACGATCACGGCCGACGTGATCATAAATGCGAAGCGTTTATGGGTAATCGACACCATCGTGTCTTTCAGATTATAAATCGACAGAAGCCCGAGGGCGCACGCCCCCTTGGAGATGATAAGCAGCCACATGGCATCGTCCTGGTTTAATGCATAGCCGAATAGAGGAATTCCGAGCAAGCTGACCGTCTGCAAAAAGTCAAACACAGCCAGAGACAAAAACAGCGCAGCCGTATACAGCCTATGCCGCGACAGTTTGTGCGAAAATAACAGCCATCCCTGGGCGAACACGGCAAAGCTGACAGCTACGCTGCTCCAGCCGGCGAGGACATAAACCGTCTTGAACCAGCCGGCGCCATCATTACTGTATAAAAATGCAGTTTGAACGACCTGAACTGCAACAAAAAACAAGATTCCCACCAAGGCCGTCCTGATTGTTCGTCTTTTCTCTACTCTGGTATGCATGCAGTCCTCTGACCCCCGGGCTTTTTCTGAAATATTTTTATATGAATTTCATGCTAAATAATTCCACGTTTATGCCGACATTCCTGCTAACATTAGACAATAATTTTGTATTGGGGCCATCGTTCGACATGAGTCGTTTTGCAAAAAAATGAATCCTCATCCTCCTTCATCCGTATTGTAGATTATAATACCTAAGGGGTGTGGCATTGTATGATCATTACAACAACCGAAAATGTAGCCAATCATGAGATTATCGAGGTACTCGGCACCACGTTTGGAGTCGTCGTTAGAGCCAGAGGCATCGGCGGGGACATTATGGCTTCTCTCAAGGGCCTTGTCGGCGGCGAGGTGAAGCAGTACACCCAGATGATCGAGGATGCGCGGCGGCAGGCGGTGGACCGGATGGTGCAGAACGCGCATGCCATGGGCGGTGACGCCATCGTGATGATGCGCTTTGACAGCGGGGATATCGGCAATAACATGAGCGAAATTGTTGCCTACGGCACGGTCGTTAGAACCCGTCCTGCTAGCTGATGGGAGGTATGGTCATTATTCTGCTCATATACGCCTTGGAGCTGGTCGCTTTTCTGCTGCTGTTATGGGTAAGCTGGCGCTTCTTCGACAAGAGATACCGCCGCAGGGACGATAGCGGGGGCAGCAGGGACATCATGAACGGATCGTTTACGCCGACTTCGGAAGTATTTATTGACCCGAAAGACGGTCATAAATACCAGGTCTATTATAATCACCGTACCGGTGAACGCGAATATATCAGACTCGATTGAAGCCAAAAAAAGGGCTGCCCGTACTTGCGACGGGCAGCCCTTTTTCTAATGAATCAAATTAAGCGGTTTACTTGTGTTTCGGATCAAAGTTGACTTCCGGAGTCGTCAGCTTGTCGTAGAAATCCACGTACTTGTCCTTATCCTCCGATGCCCGGAGCGCCATGGCGGAACGTGGATGCTCCCCCAGCGTTCCCGTAACCATGTAAGGAATCAGGTAGCCCCACTCCTCCTTCTCGCGAAGCGGAATCATCAGGCGTTCGATCAAATCCAGCACCGGACGAAGGTTGTAATGGGTATTTTTCAGATGGGTGACGAGCAGCTCGGTCGGGCAGTTGCCAGCCGCGCGGCCCATTCCGTATACAGACGCATCCAGCAGCTCTACGCCCAGCTCCGCAGCGGTCAGCGTGTTGGAGAAGGCCAGCTGCATATTGTTATGCGTATGAACGCCAAGGCGCTTGTTCGGCAGGTGCTTCTTGAACTTCTCGACCAAATACTCCATGTCCTTGTGGTCAAGGCTTCCATAGGAGTCGACGATGTAGACGACATCGACCACGCTCTCCCGGATCATTTCGAAGGCTTCCAGCAGCTCGTTCTCCATGACGTTGGACAAAGCCATAATATTCAGCGTCGTTTCGTAACCGCGTTCATGGAACGTCTGTACCAGCTCCAGCGCTTTATCCACGTCCTTAATGTAGCAAGCAACACGGATCAAATCGAGCATGCTCTCTTCGCGCGGCAAAATATCATTCTCATCGACACGGCCGATATCCACGAGAGCGGACAGCTTAGTTTTGCCCTTCTGGGGGATCACTTCACGCAGGAAGGAATCGTCCAAAAAGCGCCAAGGTCCGGCAGATTCGGCGCCCTTCAGCAGTTTGGGTGAATTTTTGTAGCCGATTTCCATATAGTCAACACCGGCCTCATTCAGTCCGGCGTATAAAGTTTGTACAAACTCGACGCTGAAGTCCCAGTTATTAACCAGTCCCCCATCGCGAATCGTGCAATCGACAATTTTACAAGGGTTCGTTTTCATCCAACAAGCTTCTCCTTCCGGCATAAAATTTATTCCTTCATCATACTTGAAGGTGACCAGAAAAGTAAAGGTTAATTGTCCGGACGGTTATGACCGCGAAATGACGGCATACGAAATAAAGCGGCTATCCGCTCAGGATTCCGCTTTACGTTCATGGTCTTATGAGGATGCCGCTTGCGACAAAATCCACTCCAGCAGGGTCCGGACCATCACCCCGGTGCCTCCCTTCGGATTCACACCCCGCTCTTTTTGGGCATAGGCCGTTCCGGCGATATCGAGATGAACCCACGGCAGCCCTTCGGCAAAGGTTCCGATAAACAGGCCTGCCGTAATCGCAGCCCCCTTGCCTCCGGTGCTGTTGCGAATGTCCGCCACGTCGCTTTTGAGCATATCCCAAAATTCCTTGTAAGCAGGAAGCGGCCATACTTTTTCACCGGATCTTTTCGAAGCGAGGATCAGCTCCTGGAGAAAAGTGTCATCGTTCGTTACCGCTCCAGTCGCCACATCCCCTAAAGCCGTCACGACGGCGCCTGTGAGCGTCGCCACATCGATGAGACGGACCGCTCCGAGCTGTCTGGCATAAGTCATGCCGTCGGCGAGCACCACTCTGCCTTCCGCATCGGTGTTCAGCACCTCGATCGTCCGCCCGCTGAACGACCGGATCACATCCCCCGGCTTAAAGGCACCGCCTCCAGGCATGTTCTCGGCACTCGGAATGACAGCCACCACGTTCACCTTCGGCTTCAGCGTTCCAAGTGCGTTCATGACACCCAGCACCGCAGCGGCTCCGGCCATATCGCTGATCATCTCTTCCATGCCAAGCCGCTTCTTCAGAGAGATGCCCCCGGTATCGAACGTAATGCCTTTGCCGACAAGCCCTATAACGTCATCCCAGCTGTCCCTTCCTTGATACTTCATCACGATCATCCGCGGAGGTTGAATGCTCCCCTGGCCAACCGAGAGCAATCCACCCATGCCGAGCGCTTTTTGCTCTTCGACATCCAGCGTGTGTGATTCCATGCCATGCTTCCGGGCAATCCGCTGCGCATGCTTCGCCAGATCTTCTGGAACCAGCATATTCCCAGGGAGATTCGTTAAATCTCGCGCCAAACAGGTAGCTTCAGCCGCCGCTTTCCCTCGGACAATGCCTTGACGCCATTCTTCAGCTTCCCGGGGATCCGCGTTTCCTTTTCGAAAAAGCACCAGCTCTTTAATTCCATGGTACGTCGGATGGTTTCGTTTGTACTGCTTGATCCGGTATGCTCCCAGAATGAACCCTTCGGTAAGGGCCTGGGCCGCAGTTATCGTGTTCTGTTCCGCAGTAAATCGCATCATGGTGATCGGCACTTCCCATGCCAGGCTTTGGGCTTGGATTTTGAGCGCGGTTTTAGCCGCCTGGGCGGCAGCAAGCCTGAGTTCTTCGGAGGTCAGCGGACGTTCGCCGATCCCGACTAGAATAACGGCGCGATGGCCGCTTGAATCAGGCACTGGCAGTGCGTGGATTTGATTGAAGGCAGCACCGAACAGGCGGCTGTCCCTGAGCTGCTGCACAATGGGTGCAAGACTGGGAGAAAGTGCGTTATCCTCAAAGTCCTTTTGGGAAACCATAACAACAAGCGCATCCATACTGAGCTGAGCAGCTTCCGTATGATCCTTCCATGTGACCGTAATATCTTGTCCTTCGGAAAACGGATGTCCATTCATCGGCGTCATCTTCCTTTGTCTTCAAGTTTTCGGACGATAGTCATATATATTATTCCACCGTTGTCCAAAGCAACTCCAAAGACAAAATGTTCCTGCTGTGCCGAATCAGGACATTTCAACGATCGGAAGCGAGATCACAAACTCTGTTCCCTTCCCTACTTTGCTGTCCACAGAAATATATCCCCGGTGATTTTTGATGATCCGGTAACTGACGGACAGACCAAGGCCTGTCCCGCTTTCCTTGGTCGTAAAGAAGGGATCGAACAAATGGCTCAGCGTGATATGATCCATACCCTTTCCGTTATCCGAAATACATATATTCACGTTTTTCTGGTCCTTGCGCGTGCGGATTTCAATCCTCCCGGTATGCTCATGTCCCTGATCAGCAATCGCATCCATGGCGTTTTTAATGATGTTGAGAATGACCTGCTTAATCTGCTTTACATCGACGGAAATATGAAGGGGTGTAGACTCATCGAGCAAAACAACCTCGCAGCCATTCATCAGCGCTTCGCTCTCCGTAAGGAGAACAACTTCCTTTAGCAAAGACGAAACCGGGATGACGGTCGTTTGCGGTGCAGATGGCTTGGACGAATTCAGAAATTCATAAATAATGTCGTTCGCCCGGTCGATCTCGGTCAATATAATGCGCGCATACTCGTCTTTTCCGAGCTTGGTCAAATGAGGTCTCAGCAGCTGAATGAATCCACGGATGGCCGTGAGCGGGTTGCGGATTTCGTGGGCGATCGATGCCGAAATTTTGCCGAGCATCGCCAGCTTGTCGTTTCGGTAGGCGGTTTGTTCGATCTGCTTGAAATCGGATACATCCTTGACACTAAATAAAAAATCACCGTCCATTTGATCGCCGTAGGTGACCGTAAGAAGCCACTGGCGTCCGGTTTCATCACTTAGCTCATGGTATCTTTTTCGGTGAAAAATGGTTTCGCGGTAAATACGCAATATTTTCTTCTTCTTATACCGGCTTAACTGGGGATGACGCAAAATTTGAAGCAAGGTTAGGCCAGTCAACGACTTACGGGAAATTTCCAACAACCTCGCCATTTGCACATTGATAAATGTCAAAACGCCCTCACTGTCGAAAAGAATTACCCCACTGTCCAAGTGCTCCAAAATGTTCTCGTACTTGTTCTTCACAAGCTGCGTAGATTGAAACGCCTCCAGGGACTGCAATAACGTCTCTTGGATTTCGCTCACACGATGCCCCCCCTTTATAAGGAAATGACGGAATTGGCAAATCGTTAGCAGGCAGATATTCCATCTTTTGGCCAGTAATAAAGATTAGTTTAATCATAGACAAGCTCGCCGGAAAACTCAACAAGAGATACTGTCGAAAAAAGAAAAAATGGTCCCAGCCTGAAAATGATGGCCGTCAATCGTTGTTCTTTCTTAGCCGAAAGTCCCCGCTTATGCTGACGTTTCTCCTGTAAAAATAAGGATGTCGTCTCTTGCGAAAGCGAATCTTAAAACAAAAGCATCAGACACAAAAAATTTATTTTTGTACCTGATGCTATGTCATGACCGGGCGCTCAGCCGGGACGATTTCCGCCGATTCGACGGCAGGCCCGGGTATCCGATGAAATTTTATGATTTATGCTGAAGACGCAGCCGGCGCTGGCTCATGACCGCGAGTCTTTTCTTCAGCTCGCTCTGCCATTTCTCGTCTTGAATTTGCTTGGCGACCGTCAACAAATCAAGGGCCATGTCAATCTGGCTCTGAATGATGTCTTTCGGGTCTTCCTTCTCACAGTTGACCACATTTTCAAAAATGGTCTCTTCGTCCTCGATCACATAATCCTGAAAGTCAATTTCTGCCGCCCCGTCACCATGCGCATATTCGGCCAAAATTTCGTATTCATTCTCAACCTTGTAATGAACCTCAACCCGGTGGCACACGGGACAGAACAACAGGGGAACATTATGGACTTGAGTGCGATAATGTTTAAGTGTACCTTTCGTTCCAACCATACTTGCTCCGCAGCAATAACTCATTCCAGTTCACCCTCCTCTGGATTCCACCGTATTTCTTCATAATGTATTCGATTCCAAGCTCGACAATTCCTTTTTTTCAACCCTGACGGGACCCAAGTTTTATCATGTATGCCTGCTCTTTGGTTTTCTATATCGCCCTGTTCAAATCCTGCTAAATAGATCAGTTCATTCTATATTAATGCCAAAACAAGACGTTATGCCGCTCCTAGCCATATTTCAACTTCTCCGAGGCATTCTAAACCCAAAACCACAGTTGATGAAAAACCCCCTTGGCCTGCATCAAGCAAGGCAAAGGGGGCTTGTCCGAATATTTAAAAATTAGTTGGTTACCAGATTTTTGTCGCCTGGTTTCCAGTTCATTGCGCACAATCCGCCGGATTGCAGCGCTTGGAGGACGCGAAGGGTTTCTTCAACGCTGCGGCCGATATCGTTGTGGTTAACCACTTGATATTTCAGCTCGCCTTCAGGGTTGATGATGAACAGACCGCGAAGAGCAACGCCTTCTTCTTCGATGTACACGCCGTAGTCTTTTGCAACGGATCTTGTGATGTCGGAAGCCAGCGGGAAGTTGATTTTTCCAAGACCGTTCGAGTCGCGCGGTGTGTTGATCCAAGCCTTGTGGCTGTGGATGGAGTCCGTGCTCACACCCAGAATTTCAGCGTCAAGCGCTTTGAACTGCTCGTAAGCATCGCTCAGCGCAGTGATTTCCGTAGGGCATACGAAAGTGAAATCGAGTGGATAGAAGAAAAATACGAGCCATTTACCGCGATAGTCAGTCAGGCTTGCTTTACTGAAATCCGTGCCGTCACCTGTTACAGTTTCCATCGTAAATTCAGGAGCCGGTTTACCTACTAAACGTTCTGCCATGTCAAAAATTCCTCCTTTAATATAAAGAACAACTGCTCTGTTCTAGATTAAGTATCGTATTGCATCCCAAGTGGAATCTACATTTCAAATGGTATCATTCGACGAAATCAAAGTCAAGATTATATAGGTTATTTATTTATAATAATTATAAATAAGAAAATATCGTGAACTTTTCAACGAATTTTCAGCAGACGGATGTGAAAAAAAGGGGCCGCCGATCACCCGGCAGCACCCTTTCCAAAAAAATCCCTTCATTTATATAGCGCTAAAACGACCTCAATATCACGTTGAAAATTACTTCTTCATCGCAGCCACGATCAGGTCGCCCATCTCCCGTGTGCCGATCGCCTTGCTCTTATCCACTGCGATGTCGCCTGTGCGATGTCCGGCATTCAGCACGTCAGCCACAGCTGCTTCAATCGCGTCTGCCGCATCGCCGTATCCAAACGTGAGGCGGAACATCAGCGCCAGTGACAGAATCGTGGCGATCGGATTCGCCAGGTTCTGACCCGCGATATCCGGTGCGGAGCCGTGAACCGGCTCATACAAGCCGAACGCGCCTTCTCCCATCGAAGCGGACGACAGCATGCCGATCGACCCGGTCAGCATAGCGGCTTCGTCGCTCAAAATATCGCCAAACATGTTCTCCGTCACGATGACGTCGAAGCTGGCTGGCCGGCGCAGCAGCTGCATGGCGCAGTTGTCGACAAGCACATGCTCCAGCTCCACGTCCGGATAATCCGGAGCGACCCGATTCACCACTTCACGCCACAGGCGGGAAGTTTCGAGCACGTTCGCCTTATCGACGGAAGCGAGCTTCTTGCGGCGCTTCTGGGCGATGTCAAAGGCTTGGCGCACGATCCGTTCCACTTCCGCCACATTGTACACGCAAGTGTCCACCGCTTCTTCGCCATGCTCGCCTTGACGTCTCAGCTTGTCACCGAAGTAAATGCCGCCAGTCAGTTCCCGTACAACCATCAGGTCCGTGCCTTCCAGCACCTCAGGCTTCAGCGTCGAGGCGTCCTTCAAGCAGTCGAACACCACGGCCGGACGCAGGTTGGAGAACAATCCGAGCGCCTTGCGGATACCGAGCAGGCCAGTCTCCGGACGGAGTTCCTTCGGATTGTTGTCCCATTTCGGTCCGCCTACCGCGCCAAGCAGCACCGCGTCTGCATTTTTACATACCGCCAGCGTCTCTTCCGGAAGCGGGGTTCCCTTCTCGTCGATTGCGATTCCCCCGAACAGCGCATGCTCCGTTTCAAACGAATAGCCGAACAGCTCCTCCGTGCGCTTGAGCACTTTCTCCGCTTCTGCGACAACCTCCGGCCCGATGCCGTCCCCTGCGATTACTGCAATCTTTTTAACCTCTGCCATAATATCAGTCACTCCTTCAGGTACAGGTACCTCGTTTTCACTGTCCTAATTCTCTATATACTGTTGTAACACATGAAGGAGAGCATTGACCAAGATATAGAATCTATGACCTTAATAGTATTTTCCTATAAGCTGACCGAATGGATTAAATTATTCTATACCTGCCTTAACAAGGCACATTTCTTTTCCTGATTAATCCGGGTACAATGATATTGTTTGGACTTATACTCTTCAATCGCAAAGGAGTTGAACGGATTCATGCAGTATACGTATTTGGGAAAATCCGGTTTAAAAGTGAGCCGCTTGTGCCTGGGAACGATGAACTTCGGACCGGCGACGGACGAGAAGGAAGCGTTCCGCATCATGGACGCGGCGCTTGACGCCGGCGTTCAATTTTTTGATACCGCTAACATTTACGGCTGGGGCGAAAATTCCGGCTTGACCGAAACCATAATCGGCCGCTGGTTCGCCCAGGGCGGCGGCCGCCGCGAAAAGGTGGTCCTCGCCACCAAGGTTCATGGCGACATGAGCGACCCGGCGGACGGTCCGAACGGGGCGCGGGGCCTGTCCGCGTACAAAATCCGCAGACACCTGGAAGGCTCGCTCCGGCGCCTGCAGACCGACCATATCGAGCTGTACCAAATGCACCATGTCGACCCAAACGTCACTTGGGACGAGCTGTGGGGCGCTTTTGAAATCGCGGCGAACCAGGGCAAAATCGGCTACGTCGGCTCCAGCAACTTTGCTGCCTGGCAGCTGGCCATCGCCCAAAGCGAAGCGAAGAACCGCCATTTCCTCGGCCTGGTGTCCGAGCAGCATAAATACAGCCTGAACTGCCGCCTTCCGGAGCTGGAAGTGCTGCCGGCTGCGCAAAGCCTCGGCCTCGGCGTGATCCCGTGGAGCCCGCTCGACGGCGGATTGCTCGGACGCAACGCGCTGAAGAAGCTGGAAGGCACGCGCAGCGGCGGAAGCGCGGAGCGCATCGAGAAGCATCGTGCCAAGCTCGAGGCGTTTGCCGAACTGTGCAATGAGCTCGGCGAGCCGCAGGATAACGTCGCGCTTGCCTGGCTGCTGAGCAATCCGGCGGTGACGGCGCCGATTATCGGGCCGCGTACACTGGAGCAGTTCGAAAGCTCCCTCGGCGCGCTCGAAATCAAGCTGGATGAAGCCGTGCTGAAGCGGCTGGACGAAATCTTCCCGGGACCGGGCGGCGCCGCTCCCGAGGCGTATGCCTGGTAAGCGGGCATAACGGCCGCTGCTCCCGAAATACAAAAGGCGGATCCCCTCTATATCCGGGGATCCGCCTTTTTTTATTGATGGATGAGTGCCGTATGTTATTTCTTGATCCAATGCATCATTTCGCGCAGCTGACCGCCGACAATTTCGATCGGATGGTTAGCTTCGTTACGGCGCGTTGCATTCAGGAATGCACGGTTGGATTGGTTCTCAAGGATAAAGTCGCGGGCGAATTTACCTTGTTGGATGTCGGACAGCACTTCCTTCATCGCTTTCTTCGTTTCTTCCGTTACGATGCGAGGTCCAGTTACATAGTCACCGTACTCAGCCGTATTGGAGATGGAGTCACGCATGTTAGCCATGCCTCCTTCATAGATCAGGTCAACGATCAGCTTCATTTCGTGGAGGCACTCGAAGTAAGCCATTTCCGGAGCGTATCCAGCTTCAACCAGCGTTTCAAATCCGGCTTTGATCAGCGCAGTTACGCCGCCGCAAAGTACGGCTTGCTCACCGAACAAATCGGTTTCGGTTTCTTCGCGGAAGGAAGTTTCGATAACCCCTGCGCGGGTACAGCCGATACCTTTTGCATAGGCCAGTCCGATTTGCTTCGCATTGCCAGTAGCGTCCTGCTCGATGGCGATCAGGCCAGGAACCCCGAAGCCTTCGACATACGTACGGCGAACCATGTGACCTGGGGATTTTGGAGCAACCAGGAGCACGTCGGAATCTTTAGGAGCGACGATTTGTCCAAAATGAACGTTGAAGCCGTGGGAGAACATGAGCGCAGCGCCTTTTTTCAGGTTAGGCTCGATTTCGTTTTTGTACACGGATGCTTGAGTTTCGTCCGGCATCAGGATTTGTACTACGTCCGCTTGGCTTGTTGCTTCGGCAACGGACAGAACTTCAAAACCGTCGTTTTTAGCTTTATCGAAAGATTTGCCTTCGCGAAGACCGATAACGACCTTGACACCGCTGTCACGCAGGTTTTGCGCCTGTGCGTGGCCTTGGCTTCCGTATCCGATAACGGCAACGGTTTTTCCTTTTAAAGCGCTGAGTTCTGCGTCTTGCTCGTAATAAGTTGTAACTGGCATGTGAATAAATCCTCCTTTGTTTTTAAAAAGAACCCTTCATAAAGAGCGGGTGTTTCAAAGGACCCTGCACCCGGTTTGTCCCGCTTTCGGGATACGATCCTCTCAAACCCCCGCTCTTTAGCGGGAATTTAATGAATATGTTGTTGTGTATGATTATGCATTTCCGCGAATCATGGCGGTGACTCCGGTGCGAGACAGCTCCCGGATTCCGTACGGCTTCAAGAGCTCGATCATGGCGTCGATTTTCGAGGAATCCCCGACAACCTGAACCATAATGCTGCCGCTTCCGATGTCGACGACCGAAGCGCGGAACGTTTCCACGACGCCGAGGATTTCCGGACGTTCCGCCGGCTCCGCGCTGACTTTGATCAGCGCCAGCTCCCGCGCTACCATTGGCTTGGAGCTAAGGTTGATCACCTTGATGACATCGATCAATTTGTACAACTGCTTCTCGATTTGCTCCAGCGTCATGTCGTCACCGATCGTGACGATGACCATGCGGGAGAGCCCCGCTTCTTCCGACTGCCCGACCGTAATACTCTCAATGTTGAACCCGCGGCGTCCAAACAGTCCGGATACCCGCTGCAGCACGCCCGGCTGGTCATTCACTAGAACGGCAATGGTATGTCTCATGCTCATAATTATGCATCCCCCATCAACATTTGATCAATGGTCGAGCCTTGAGTTACCATCGGATACACGTTCTCACCCTTGCTGACCACAAATTCCACAACGACAGGTCCCGGTGTTTCGAGCGCTTCTTTCCAGGCCGTTCTGGCCTCTTCCTTGTTCGTCGCCCGAAGTCCCTTCACTCCGTAAGCCTCGGCCAGTTTGACGAAATCCGGGCTTCCTTCCAGGTCGATATGGCTGTAACGGTTATCGTAAATCAGTTCCTGCCACTGACGAACCATACCGAGCACCTGGTTGTTGATGATGACAACCTTCACCGGTATGTTATTGATGGCACAGATGGCAAGCTCCTGAGAGCACATCTGCATGCCGCCGTCACCATTCACCGAAATGACAAGCCTTTCCGGATTGGCCATTTGGGCACCGATGGCGGAAGGAAGTCCAAATCCCATCGTTCCGAGGCCGCCTGAGGTTACCCAAGAGCGCGGCTGATTGAACTTATAGTACTGTGCAGCCCACATTTGATGCTGGCCTACGTCAGTCGTAACGATCGCTTCGCCCTTCGTCGTATCGTTCAGCAGCTCGATAACCCATTGCGGCTTGAGCTCTGTATCCGAATCAGCGTAGCGGAGCGGATGCTCCAGCTTCCACTGCTGAACCCGGGTTCTCCAAGCTTCAGCCTTGCCGGCCCGCTTCACATCGTTGTTCAGCATTTCCAGCACCGTCTTGCAGTCGCCTACGATCGGAATGTCTGTCGGCACGTTTTTGCCGATTTCCGCCGGATCGATGTCGATGTGCACGATTTTCGCTTTTGGGGCAAATCCGTTCAGTTTGCCTGTTACCCGGTCATCGAACCGTGCGCCGATGTTGATCAGCAGATCCGACTCCTGAATCGCCATGTTGGAGGCGTAAGTTCCGTGCATACCCGGCATGCCCGTCCAGAGCTCGTGCCCGCTCGGGAATGCGCCCAGACCGAGAAGCGTTGTCGTGATCGGAATTTCGGTCCGCTTCACAAATTCGTACAGCGCTTCATGTCCGCCGGAGTAGATCACGCCGCCGCCCGCAATGATCATCGGCCGCTCGCTCTCTTCGATCGCTGCAACCAGCTTGTCGAGCTGAAGCTTGTTAGGCACCAGGCGCGGGTTGTATCCGCGAAGGTTAATGCTGTTTCCCGGTTCGAACAGCGTAAGCGCCGCTGATACATCCTTCGGAATGTCGATCAGCACCGGACCTTTGCGGCCGGTCGAAGCGATGTGGAATGCCTCGTGAATAATTCTCGGCAGATCTTTGACATCTCTAACGAGATAGCTGTGCTTCGTAATCGGCATCGTGATGCCGGTAATGTCGGCCTCCTGAAAAGCATCCGTTCCGATCAGGCTCGTTGCGACGTTACCCGTGATGACAACCAGAGGGACGGAATCCATATAAGCGGTGGCAATTCCTGTGACCAGGTTGGTCGCCCCCGGTCCCGATGTTGCTATACACACGCCGACTTTGCCGCTTGCCCGTGCGTAACCGTCTGCCGCATGGATTGCTCCCTGCTCGTGACGAGTCAGCACATGTTTGAAATCCTTAAATCCATACATCGCATCGTAAATGTAAAGCACTGCCCCGCCCGGATACCCGAAAACACACTCGACACCTTCCAGCAGAAGGGTGCGAAGCAGTATTTCCGAGCCGGAAATGACTTCCGGCTTCATCCATTTCTCACGTAATTGTTCTGTAGACCGCACTTCAGGAATTTGCGCGCTCATCAGTCATCCTCCTCTCAAGAATACGTTCATTTTTTTGTGATGGTAAACAAAAAAACCTTCCATCCCTCATCACACAATGTTCTTGTGTGAGGGACGAAAGGTTGTTCTTCCGTGGTACCACCCATATTTGCTCCGCACTTCACAGTGCACAGCCTCAGCAGGTATAGAAAATCAGGAACGGTGCCTCATCATCGATGGCTCATCCGTTTCCATACCTTGAGTCCGTAACGTGGACCTGACGATTCTCCCTACTAGGCTTTAGCGCTTTTCAGGAGAACAGCTCCGAGGTGAGCTCGTATAAAAGGGGTTTTGGCGGAGGTTGCAGCAGATCCTCTCACTCTCTGTTCAAAAGAGCCCTTTAAACTTCGTCCTCTTCATTGCCGATGACTGTATACTCGATAAAATGTTTAGACACATTATATGACCCATCGATTCTATAGTCAATACCCAGATTCGGATAAAAAAATACATGTCCGCTTTTGTCCTCCATTTTCCCGGGAACTTTCGGCACACCGCCCACCCCTATTTTCATATGATGACGTATGTCGCTCATGGATGAATTGGGCAGCAGAACGGAGGACAGACTCTATGATTAGATACCGCAGACCCAAGCAGGACGATGCTGTCATCATGCATTTAATCGAGACCCAGCTTGTCCCGCTGTCCCATATGACCAAAAGCCAGCTGGAGCAGGTGCGTAAGGATCTTCCCGGACGTATGAACCGCGGCGTGACGCTCATCGCTTCCCCCTACTACGAAGGGGATCCGGTCGGATTTGTCCACTTTATGCTTCACGGCGATCTGCTCTATATCGATATGTTGGCCGTCGCACCCGAATCACAACGCAAAAGATGGGGAAACCTCTTGATGGCCCATGCGGAAAGATTTGCGTTGTCACGCGGGTGCAAACGGTCGAAAGTCATGGTTGATTCCGGGAATGCGAATGGGATGACATTCTACCAAAAGTTAGGATATTTCAACATCAAGTACCACGCCAAAAACCAGTGCTACGAATTGGAAAAGCGGCTTTCCTAGCCGTGCCGAGAACCTCCTGCACTCCCTCTAACAAGTGAGCCGGTAATTAAAAGATTACCAGAATCCACCGCCGTAAGGATAAGCTCCCGGATATCCGACGGGGCCGTAGCCAGGGCCGTAGCCGCCGTAAGGTACTCCGCCGTATCCCCCGTAAGGGCCGTAGGCGTATGGAGCCGTTCCGATCGCCAGCAGGTCAAACAAGACGAGCGGAATGATCGCTTTGGTGTGAACCTTTTTCCCTTTATCCCGCTGCAGAATCAGGCGGTTGCCCGAGATGCGCAGCAATTTTCCGGTCACCAGGCTTCCGTCTTTTTTGGCAGCTACAATATGTTTACCAACAAACTTCTGGGCGTGTTTACGAGTCACAGACTGTTGCATGTAATCCCTCCTCCAATGGTCTTCACACCAATCTATTCGAATGCCCCGCACGGCGCTTGTTCCATAGCCCGGTTCCCGGGAAGATGGGTGAAGCAGGCATCACGGGCGCCAGCATCGGTAGCATGTACACCTGTCCGGAAAAATCCGCTGCTGTTTCAATGTCATGCCGCCCTGCTTTGCTGGATGCTAATCAAAAAAAGCTGCACTCCAGTTGAATGGAATGCAGCCTTTTTGCGGTTCGATTATTATCTTTTTCCCGGATCGTACGGTTCCCCCAGCGCAGCCGGCGCAGACGAGCGTCCCACAGCCGCCACCAGAACGATAACGGTGAGTACGTACGGGAGCATGTAAATAAATTCCTGCGGAATGTCATGCGCCCAATCGAAGAGCTGGAAGTAGTTCCCGATCGCCTGGGAGAAGCCGAAAAATACAGCTGCCCCGAACGCACCGAGTGGATTCCATTTCCCGAAAATCATCGCAGCGATCGCGATAAAACCTTGGCCTGAAATCGTATTATGCGAAAACGTGCTCGTCGTCGTGAGCGTAACCGTGGCTCCGCCAAGCGCAGCCAATGCACCGCTGATCATGACCCCGATATACCGCATCCGGCGCACTTTGACGCCAACCGTGTCGGCGGCGCTTGGATGCTCTCCGACCGCGCGCAGACGAAGGCCGAAGGAGGTTTTGTACAAGATATACGAAGCGACAATGACGACAATAATAGCCAGATATGTTGTCGGGTAATTGCTGAATATGCCTTCCCCGATAATCGGAATTTTGGAAAGGAGAGGAATCTTCCACTTTTGGAGACTCTCCATCAGCAGTGGAGTTTCTCCCGCACCTTCAAACATCAGCTTGACCATATACAGCGTGCTTCCTGTTGCCAGGAAGTTGATCACGACGCCGCTGATCACCTGATCCGCCTTAAAGGTGATCGAGGCGACGGCATGAATCAGCGAAGCGACTAGCCCGATCACGATCGCAGCGAGCATGCCGATATAAGGGGAAGCCGCCCCCATGCCTGCATCTTCCGCGTAATAGGATGCGACGCCGGCCGCAAACGCACCGAAGGTCATCAAGCCCTCAATCCCGATGTTGGTTACTCCGGAGCGTTCAGAGAAGATGCCGCCCATGGCAGCAAAGATAAGCGCTGTCGAAAAAACGAGCGTCGTATTCAGCAGCTGGCCAATTGTTGTGATCCAATCCATTTTACAACACCTTCTCTTTCTTGCGCTTCAGATAGAAGGGCTTCAGAACCCAGCGCACAATGCCTTGTGCAGCAATAAAGAATATGATGGATCCGATAACGATCCGGATGATTTCCGGCGGCACGTCCGCACCAAAGCTCATACCCGCGGAGCCGTAAGTCAGCGTACCGAACAAGGCGGCGGACAGCAGAATGCCGAACGGATGGTTCATGCCGATCAGCGCCACCGCGATTCCATCAAAGCCGACGCCCGGAGACCCCGTGAAGATCGCCTGGTAATGGAATACGCCAAGCACCTGAAAGGCACCGCCCAATCCGGCGAAAATACCGCTGATGAACATGGCTTTCACGATATTGCTCTTTACGTTCATTCCCGCATATTTCGCGGCATCCCCGTTATGTCCTACGGCCCGCAGCTCATACCCCTGCTTGCTCTTCCACATGAACACATAGAAAAACACAGCTGCTAGAATCGCAATGACGGTTCCCCAGTGCATACGCGCATCGCTGAACATGTCGGACAACCAGCCGATCGAAATCGACGCTGTATCCTGGATGTCCTCAGAGCGCTGCTGGCCCTTGAGAAGCAGGAAGTTTCTAACGATATAGTTACTCAAATACAGGCCGGTCCAGTTCAGCATGATCGAAATAATAACCTCGTTTACGCCCCGCTTAGCTTTGAGATAGCCGGTAATTCCCGCCCAGATTCCTCCGGCCAATCCGCCGGCGATGATCGCGACGATGGCATGCAGAACGATCGGCAGCCCGGTCAGCTTGATCCCGACCGCTGTCGCGGCCGTCATGCCGACGATGTACTGACCTTCCGCCCCGATGTTGAACAGGCCTGCCCGAAACGCAAAGGCGACGGCAAGACCGGTCATGATCAGGGGTGTAATTTCACGGATCGTTTCCCCGAAATCGTACAGGTTTCCAAATACGGTGCTGAACAGGGAACTGTACGCCAGAATCGGATCGTACCCCCCGATCAGCATAATGATGGCCCCTACGATGAGTCCAAGCACGATCGATACGAGAGGCGTCAACAGGCTGTTGACGGTAAAAATTTTAAATAATTTATTCATTAGGCCTTACCTCCCGCAACCTTGCTGCCCGCCATCATCAGACCCAGCTCCTGGTCATTCGTGTCCTCCGGCCGCACTTCGCCGACGATCTGTCCTTCGTAAATGACCGCAATCCGGTCGGACACGTTAATGATCTCGTCGAGCTCAAAGGAGATCAGCAGCACGGCTTTCCCCTTGTCCCGCTGCGCAACAAGCTGCTTCTGCACAAACTCGATCGCACCGACGTCAAGTCCCCGCGTCGGCTGCGCCGCGATGAGCAGATCCGGATCTTTATCTATTTCCCGGGCTATAATCGCCTTTTGCTGATTACCGCCGGATAAAGCACGAGCCTTCGTCTCAATGCTCGGCGTTCTGACGTCAAATTGCTCGATCAGGCGTTTCGCCTGGTCGTCAATGGCGCTTTTGTTTAGGAAGCCGCCTTTGTTGTAAGGGGCTTTATAATACGTTTCCAGCACCATATTTTCACTCATGGAAAAATCAAGGACAAGCCCGTGTTTATGGCGGTCCTCCGGAATATGCGACACTCCGCTTTCCGAAATGAAACGTGGTGGTTTGTTGGTAATATCCTTGCCGTTGATTTCGATCAGTCCGCTGTCGACCTTGCTCAGGCCCGTCAGCGCTTCGATCAGCTCGCTCTGCCCGTTCCCGTCAACGCCGGCGATGCCGAGAATTTCCCCTGCACGCACCTGGAGATCAAGCCCGTTCAGAACGGGGATTCCCTCTTTGTTTTTGGACACCAGATTTTTCACATTAAGCACGGTTTGCTTCGGTACGGACGGCTGCTTGTCCACCTTAAAGGAGACGCTGCGGCCCACCATTTTCTCGGCAAGCTCGTTCGGATTCGTCAGGGACGTCTTCAAGGTGTCGATGACTTTCCCCCGTCGAATAATCGTCACCGTGTCGGAAATTTGCATAATTTCCTTGAGCTTGTGCGTAATTAAAATAATCGATTTACCTTCGGCAACCAGCCGCTTCATAATTCCCATAAGTTCGCCGATCTCCTGCGGTGTAAGCACGGCTGTAGGCTCGTCGAAAATAAGAATGTCAGCACCGCGGTAAAGCGTCTTCAAGATCTCGACGCGCTGCTGCATCCCGACGGATATGTCGTGAATCTTAGCATGCGGATTAACCCTCAAACCATACTGGTCGGACAGGGCCTTGATCTTGGCAACCGATGCTCTGTAGTTCAGATGGACCCCGGCAATTTTGGGCTCCATCCCCAGAACGATATTTTCGGTTACCGTAAACGGCTGAACCAATTTAAAATGCTGATGCACCATGCCGATGCCCAGCTCGATCGCTTTATTAGGACTGTCAATGATGACGGGTTTGCCGTTCACTTCGATACTGCCCTCATCAGGCTGGTACAAGCCAAACACGATATTCATCAAGGTCGACTTCCCCGCACCGTTCTCACCGAGCAGTGCATGAATTTCGCCCTTGTGCAGCTTCAAGCTGATCGAGTCGTTGGCAACGATGCCGGGAAAGCGTTTGGTAATTTGCTTCAACTCAACGACAGGGGTCGCTGCATCCATGAGATCACCCTTATCACATATTTTGCGGCCTCTGTTTGGGCCATAACGTAAGACAAGGCTAGTCATAATAACCAGCCTTGCCGTTTGGTACACATGAATTATATCCGTTCAAATTATCGTTATGGAATTATTCTTCAGGAACTTTGATCTCGCCGTCGATGATTTTTTGCTTGAACTCATCCACTTTTTTCAGGACATCTGCAGGAACGTTTTTGCTCGAAGTATCGGCCAGACCTACGCCGTTTTCTTTCAGGCCGAGTGTCTCATGACCGCCTTTGAACGTGCCGTCGATGACTTCTCTTGTTACTTTGTCTACAGCTGTCGTTACACCTTTAACCATAGATGTCAGCGTTACTTCGTCGCCAAATTCCAGGGATTGGTCTTTGTCTACACCGATAACCCATACTTTTTGGCCTGCTTTGTTGCGGGCAATGGCTTCGTTAAACACGCCAGTACCTGTTGCACCGGAAGCATGGAAAATAATGTCCACGCCGTCGTTGTACATCGTGGCTGCAGCCGCTTTACCTTGGTCAGGCTTGTCAAATGCGCCGGTGTAGTTGATGATCACTTTCGCATCCGGATTCGCTGCGGCAACGCCAGCTTTAAAGCCGGCTTCAAAGCGTTTGATAACCGGAATTTCGGAACCGCCGACAAAACCGATTTTGTTCGTTTTTGTCATGGAGCCTGCTACTACACCAACGAGGAATGCCCCTTCGTTCTCCGCAAAGGTAACGGAATGAACGTTAGGCGCATCGACTTCAGCATCGATAATCGCCATTTTGGCATCCGGGTTTTGATCGGCTACCGTTTTCATATCAACGCCAAGGTCAAAACCGATCCCCCAAGTGAGGTCGTATTTGCCTTTGACATATTTGTTCAGGTTCGGAACATAATCTTCTTTGGACTTACTTTGCAGATACTGGGCTTCGATCCCTTTGTCCTTCTTCAATGCTTCCAATGCTTCCCAAGCGGATTGGTTAAAGGATTTGTCGTTAACCCCGCCCACGTCAGTCACGAGACCGACCTTCACGCTAGATTTTGCTGCGCCGCCTTCTTCGCTGCCGCCGGACGAGCTGCTCGTATCTTC
This sequence comes from Paenibacillus sp. SSG-1, assembly GCF_002224835.1. Classification (NCBI taxonomy): domain Bacteria; kingdom Bacillati; phylum Bacillota; class Bacilli; order Caryophanales; family Paenibacillaceae; genus Paenibacillus; species Paenibacillus sp. SSG-1. The sequence continues at coordinate 247,289 of NZ_MBRK01000001.1, read as the reverse complement.
GTTCTTTTTACCGCAGCCGGCCAGTACAACTGAAAATGCAAGCAGCATAATCAGCGACAATTTGAACATTTTCTTCATTAACTTATAGTCCCCCTAGAATGAATTATATCCTTTCACCTGTCTTCGCCCTTCAGCAATTGATCTATGGTCAATTAATTGCTTGTGAAGGCTTGTTCAAATGTCGGACATTCCACAGAACAGATTATACATTTTACCTACGCCAAAATCCAGCAAATTTACGTCAGAAAATAAAACTTTTTTAGTGAAAAATCAAGGGAAAACGCTTTATTTTGCCATAAATCACACAGCCTGTTATTCCCATGGAAGAGTAGCTGTCTATAAGCTCACCTGATGTCGATTCTCGAATGAAAAGATGCGTGAAATTAACATTCATACCCATTCATGAGTGGGGCACCCGGTACCTGCGACTCTAGGTTCTGATTTATGTTAGCTAGCGGGGCTTTTTCTTGTTGGGGATATAATTCTTATATCCAGAGAAACACGTCTATCGGTGTACGTTCTATGAAGCCAGACCGCTTTTAGCGGAGGTCTTTCTTGCGATATAAGGTAGTTTAGTTCTCTGATGTACTTTCTTTCTTATATCTTAAAAAAACCGCCGGTTAGGGCGGTTTTAATATGCATTACAAGTATATTACGCGTTGACTTTCTCTTTGGCAACCGATGCGATCGAGTTGAACGCGTTGATGTCGTTAACGGCCAGGTCAGCCAGCATTTTGCGGTTGATGTCCACGCCAGCCAGTTTCAGACCATGCATCAGCTTGTTGTAAGACAATCCGTTCATGCGGGCTGCAGCGTTGATACGCACGATCCACAATTTGCGGAAGTTCCGTTTCGTCTGACGACGGTCACGGTATGCGTACACGAGGGATTTCATAACCTGCTCGTTAGCTGTTTTAAAAATGCGGTGTTTGGAACCGAAATAACCTTTTGCAAGTTTCAATACTTTTTTATGTCTACGACGAACGACGAATCCGCCTTTTACTCTTGCCATAATATAAACCTCCCAAAAATGTGTGATTAACTATTTCAAGTTCGCCAAGCCTTGTTTCAAGCGTCTTACGTCCCCCGGCGCCATTTCTGGGTTGCCTGCCAATACGCGTTTAGCGCGCTTGGACTTGTGGGAAAGCAAATGGTTTCTGTAAGCTTTGTAGCGAGTCACTTTACCGGAACCGGTAACTTTGAAGCGGCCTTTAAGGCTGCTGTGTGTTTTCATTTTAGGCATTGTACTTCCTCCTCAGGATCATTGGGCTTTTGGAGCCAAAATCATAATCATGCTGCGTCCTTCCAGCTTCGGCTGACGCTCAACGCTGGAGTGCTCGGCAACTTCTTCCCTTACACGCTCCAGAATCTTCTGGCCGATGCTCGCATGCGCGATTTCGCGTCCGCGGAAACGAACGGAGCATTTGACCTTGTCGCCTTCCTTCAGGAACTTGACGACATTGCGGAGCTTAGTCTGGTAGTCGTGCTCATCAATGTTTGCTCGGAACCATACTTCTTTAATATCAACGATTTTCTGATTCTTCCGGGCTTCCTTCTCTTTCTTCTGCTGCTCATAGCGGAACTTGCCGTAATCCATGATGCGGCACACCGGCGGCTTCGCCTGCGGCGCCACGTTCACCAAATCCAGATTCAAATCCGCTGCCATCTGCAGAGCCTCACGAAGGGGCTTGATGCCAATCTGTTCGCCTTCAGCGCCTACCAAGCGAACTTCCTTCGCCCGGATCTCCTCATTGATCATATGTTCCTTACTGATAACCGTCCACCTCCAGATCTAATAGGTATTTCTGTGTGCAGAAGCAAAATAAAAAGGGATGCGGGTATCATCACCCAGCATCCCTATGATCAACTCTTCATGAAATATCGCATTCACAAATCATTGGATCAGTAACCCGCCAACCTTCGTCGGTCAGGTGAGAAGCTGGAGCTTCTGCTTTGAATCCATTTCGTATTTAAAGCACTCAAATAATTTAACACAGGGCCCGGACAATGTCAACCCGCTTCCAGGCGTTTACCCCTGCTTGCTCTGAACCTCTTCCAGTCTTACCACGCGGGTATGCTGGGTATGGCTCCACTGCTTGTTGTTCTGCGTGAAGAACGCATAGAACGTGATTGGATACCAGGAGATCAGATAGATCGGGAAGAGCACCAGGTACAAATATACCTTCTTGAAGGTGACCTTCTCCAAAATCATCGCAGCCAGGAACGTAAAGACGTTGGCACCGATCGCCACAAAGCTCAGCCACAACGGCAGATAGCCGTAGAGGTTGGCGATGTTCGGACCGTCGAAGAACGTATTGTCCACCCAGATCGTGGCCGTCATCAGGAATGTCAAGAGAACGATGTATACGTTCGCCCCGTACAGCGCCAAGTCCAGCTTGACGATGCTGCGTTCCTTGATACTTTGCCAGATCAGCGGGAAGAAATAGCGGCGCGCCACCGTAAAGTGTCCCTGCATCCAGCGAAGGCGCTGTCTTGCGGAAGCCTTGAACGTCAGCGGCTTCTCGTCGAACACCTTGGCGTCGTAGTTGAATTTTGGATAGACGCCGCGCTTCACGCTGCGCATCGTAAACTCCAAGTCTTCAACCAAGCTGGTGGCCCCCCAGCCCATTTCCTTCAGCAGGTTGGTTTCAAAGCACATCCCCGTACCGCCGAGGAAGTTGGCCATGTTCATGTTATGGCGCGACAGCTGCCACAGACGGTTGATGTACCAATATGAAATCCCGTAAGCAGCCGTAATCCAGGAATCCTCGGGATTCTTGGTGTCGATGTATCCTTGAATGACGCGTGCGCCGGAGCACAAATCGTCGTTCATTTCTCTCAAGAAATTCGTATCTGCCAGGTTGTCGGCGTCAAACATGACGACCGCATCATACTGGCGGGGCATGGCCCACAGTTCCTTCAGCATCCACTCGATGGCGTAGCCTTTGCCGCGAAGGTTGTTGTTGGTACGTACGCAGGCGTTCATGCCATGCTCGCGCACGATGCGTGCCGTACCGTCTGTGCAGTTGTCACAGATGACAAACACGTCGTACAGCTCCTTCGGATAATTCAGCTGCTTCAAGTTCTCCATCAGAGCCCCGACGACCTGCTCTTCATTGTGCGCTGCAACGAGCACAGCGAAGGACTTGGTCGGTTCAAAATGCTGCTTCCTCTTTTTCCTGTACAGTCCCAAAATGGAAAATACAAACTGGTACACACCGATCGCGGCCAGCAAAACCTGGAGCGCGATAAAAATGGCGTCTAACATGACTCTCAGAACCCCCCTTTTTTACCCCTCATAATCATGTTTCTCTCTGTAGTATAGATTGAACTAAAGTTTGTTGAACTTCCTGTTATAACGGTCCAATGCGGTCCTGTAACGTTCATTTCTTTAGTTCATTCTATATAGATTACGGTAAAGCCGTTACCCTTTTCTAATTCTTTATGACCCTTTTGACCTTTTACATTCTTTTACGTTTTGTTAACGCTTCGGATGACCCTATCGATTTTCCACACTTTTCAGTCATTTGTCAAAACCGTAAAACCTCGTATTCGTCTAAAAAAACGGTAATGAGGCGGTTTCCTGACGGTTCAGCCCCTTACGGGCTCCTATTCATGACTGTTAGTTCTTATTTTCATCTCTTTTCCGGGTTTTTATTTCTCAGGTCCCCCCTTTTTTTAGTCATCAGTTTCCATGATTATCGGCATACTTTATAAATAAACGAGATAAAGCCAAGAAAAGTTATACTTTAAACATCAATTCTTAATAAACGGATTGCACCCGTTTGAATCATTGTAAAGGTTCCTCCGGGGGAAGTCAAAGTTGGCCAATTCCTTGCCGGGCCCCATTTTTCCGCGAAAAATGGCTTTGGACAAGATCGGCCGATTCCCGACAAAGTTCACGGGTGGTGTCAAATAACGACCCGGTATTGGGTTATATATTATAAGAAGGGGACTTACGAAGTTATAGTTTCTGCTCCCTTCGGAAATATGATAAAATTTAGAAAAACATCGCATGAGTTGTCCATGATCTGCCATTATTTCATAGAAGATTGGCTGTACACGGAGGGATGGAATGAGACGTTTGTTCAAGAAACTTCAATTATGGGACCGGCGTCTTTTCCAATGGATCAACGGACGTCTTCATAATCGTTTTTTCAATTTTTGGCTGTATTATTTGACGCATCTCGGAGGGGCTACGTTTACGATCTGTGCCTGCCTCCTGTGCTGGGTCCTGGCCCCGCCGTCATGGAGCACCCAAGGCGCCCAGGCCGCCGTCGCTCTGGCCGTCAGCCACATTCCGGTGGCGGCAGCCAAGAAAATGTATCCCCGGGTCAGGCCGCATCTCGCCCTGCCGGGAACCCGCACCTTTCGCAAGCCGCTGGTGGACCATTCGTTTCCATCCGGGCATACGACGGCAGCATTTTCCTTGGCAGTTCCTATGATGATCGGGCATCCTGAGTGGACCGCGCTTTTTTTGGCTTTAAGCCTCGTGGTCGGATTTTCCCGGATGTATTTGGGACTTCATTACCCATCCGATGTGCTCGCGGGAGCAGTAATTGGTACTTCCGTAGCTACAGCAACAGTTGCATTGTGGCCCTAAAGTCGATATGGTGGGTATAAGGAAAAACATGCAGGAACAGGTGAATTGAGAGTGATGAAAAAAAGAGTATTGTTATTATCTGAAGGCTTCGGTGCGGGACATACTCGAGCTGCTTACGCACTCTCAAGCAGTCTGCGCAAGCTGTCGCCGAGTGTGCAAACCAAAGTGCTTGAGCTCGGAAGCTTCCTGAATCCCAAGGTCGCACCGCTCATTATTACCGCCTACAAGAAGACCGTTCTTTCGCAGCCGAGGCTGGTTGGAATGATGTACAGGCACCAGTATAAAAAGTCACTGAACCGGTTTACGACATTAGCGCTTCACCGCATTTTTTATACACATACCAAAAATATCGTCAATCAGCTGCGGCCCGACATCGTCGTCTGCACGCATCCGATTCCAAGCGCGGTCATTTCCCGCTTGAAACGGCTCGGTTCGAACATTCCGCTGTGCACGGTTATCACGGATTACGATGCCCACGGCACCTGGATCAGCCCGGAAGTGGACCGCTACCTGGTCTCTACCCAGGAAGTGAAATCGAAGATGCTGGAGCAGGGCGTCGCCGCATCCAAAATCGAGGTCACCGGTATTCCGGTGCATCCGAACTTCTGGGAGCATCCGGTCAAGGAAGAGATCCGGGAGAAGTTCGGGCTGAAGAACATGCCCACGGTGATGGTCATGGGCGGCGGCTGGGGTATTATGAATGACGAAGTCATCAACAATTACCTGACCCGCTGGAGGGACGAGATTCAAATCGTGTTCTGCCTCGGCAACAACGAGAAGGTCCTCCGCAAGCTCGAACAGGATCCGAGCTACAACCATCCCAACATCCGGCTGATCGGGTTTACCCCCGAGGTCGATAAGCTGATGGAAGTTTCCGATCTGCTCGTGACGAAGCCTGGCGGCATGACCTGTACGGAAGGTTTGGCCAAGGGCATCCCGATGCTCTTCCATCATCCGCTTCCCGGACAGGAAGAAGAGAACTGCCAGTACTTCACCGCCCAGGGCCTTGGAGAGCCGATATCCTCTCTGGAGGTCATCACGAAGTGGATGAACAAATTGATTCACGAATACGATTCGATCCAGCAGCGCCGCGAAGAGCAGCTGAAGAGCATTGACCGCTACCGGCCGATGCAAAGCGCCCAGAGCATCATCGACATGCTGGAATCAAATAAGGTGCCTTCCTGAGGGAAGGCACCTTATTTTGTATTTATGGTTGTTCGATGGAGGCCTCTTCCGGCTGCCCCGGCTTGTCCGGCCGCAGTCCGTATTTGTCCAGCCGTTGTTTCTGATACCGGCTCAGCGCTTCCTTGCCCACAATCACCTCACAGCGGTGAATGTTGATGCCCTGACCTACAAATTTAGTCTCATACTCGGTCATGACATGCTCTTCGTTCGGTCCTTCGCGGTGCAGATTCAACGAGATATTCGTCATCTGCAGACCGTAATCCGCAAAGGAATTCAGCGAAAATTCAAACAGCGTCTGCGAGTCGGTCTTCAGATGAATTTCGCCGTTATCGTTGAGCAGACCGCAGTATTTGTCGAGGAAACGGGGATGTGTCAAACGGCGGCGGGCATGTCTCGCCTTCGGCCAAGGATCGCTGAAATTCAGGAAAATCCGCTCAAGTTCTCCCGGCGCAAACACTTCCTCCGCATATTCGACATTGGCCAGCGCCAGCCGCAGATTCGGCGGATATTCGACCTCCCGTTCGGCCCAGGCGATCTTAGCTTTCTCGCTGGCCCGGCGAATCAGTTCATCATACATATCGATGCCTATAAAATTAATGTCCGGGTTGCGATAGCTCATCTGGCTGATAAACTGTCCTTTGCCCATGCCAAACTCCACGTAGATCGGCCGGTCGTTGCCAAAGAGCGATGACCATTTTCCTTTATACGACCGGGGGTCCAGAACGACGAAGCCCTGCTGTTCTTCCAGACTTTCCCGGATTCCTTTTCTTCCGCGTAAACGCATCTCATACCTCCGCTAGTTATACTTCCGTCCTGCCGCGGCACTTGCCGCTACTGCAATATTGTGCCGAACTTAAGCCGAAATGTAAAGAGGCAAAGCTTGACTCGCCCCAAAAGAAAAAGAATCCCGGTCTCTCTCATGCGAACACGAGGAATTCGGAATTCTTTTCCATTATCTATTTGGAATTGGGGTCCAACGGTTTCATTGTTGATAGTCTACCGCATCTTGATGCTGAAAATCAAATGTCTTTTCGAAGGCGTTGCGAATTTTGCGGCGGGCAGCCGCTTTCACTTCCGGATTGCCGTTAAATTCTACGCCTGTCAGGGCAAGCGCCTCATCAGGAGTCAGCTCTACAGAAATCTTGCCTTTACCTTGTGTCTCAGCAGTTGAAGAATTCATCATTATCACCTCACGGTTAATATGTTGGCCATGACGTCACGCTTTTATGAATTCTATAAAGTATTTACCCCGAAACCGGGGTGCTGACGCTAATTAAAATATAACACTTCATGTAAGTTTTATCAATGGAATATTCGCCTGATTAGCGGCATAGCGGCGCTGTTTTTGAAACATTTTTTTGCAGTCTATGAACCTGAAATATCCGGGTATTTCGCCCCGATTCATGGAGAACCTCTATATGAAATAACGGCTCAAAATCCAAGGGGAGAAAAGCCCGTAAATCTCAGCGTTTCCCACGGGCCTCCTCATACCCTTTAGGCCTGATTTTTGTTACAATAGAGCAAGCGTAAGCCGCAATGCACAATAAAGGAGTACCATCCATGAACAGCCCAACCCTTTCTTCTCCCCTGCTGTGGGGCGATAAAAGATTCCATACGTGGAATTACGAGATGCGGGAACAGTTTAACGATAAAGTGTTCAAGGTCATGCTGGATGCCGGATTCACCTGCCCCAACCGCGACGGTTCAATCGCTAGGGGCGGCTGCACCTTCTGCAGCGCCCGGGGCTCGGGCGACTTTGCCGGCAGCCGGCGCGACGACCTGATCACCCAGTTTAACAGCATCCGGGACAAACAGCATGAGAAGTGGCCGCACGCCCGATATATCGGTTATTTCCAGGCCTATACCAACACGTACGCGCCCGTCGATGTGCTTCGCGAGTACTATGAAGTCATTTTGGAACAGCCGGGCATTGTCGGCTTGTCCATCGCCACGCGGCCGGACTGCCTGCCGGACGATGTGATCGAGTATTTGGCCGAGCTGAACGAGCGGACCTATCTGTGGGTCGAAATGGGGCTGCAGACCATTCACCAGGAGACATCCGATCTGATCAACCGTGCGCATGACACCCAGTGCTTCATCGACGCCGTGGAGAAGCTGCGGAGGCATGGCATCCGGGTATGCGCGCATATCATTTTCGGCCTGCCGCAGGAAACCCACGAAATGATGCTGGAGACCGGGCGCGCCGTGGCGAACATGGACGTTCAAGGCATCAAAATCCATCTGCTTCACCTGATGAAGGGTACGCCGATGGTCAGGCAGTACGAAGCGGATCTGCTCCGCTTCCTGGAACAAGATGAATATATTAAGCTGGTCGCGGACACGCTTGAATTTCTGCCGCCCGAAATGATCGTTCATCGCCTGACGGGTGACGCCCCGCGGAAGCTGCTGATCGGCCCAATGTGGTCTCAGGAGAAATGGGAAGTGCTGAACGGCATCGACGCCGAGCTCGAGGCACGGGACAGCTGGCAGGGTAAGTATTGGAGGAAAGTATAGCATGGGGTTTCTTTCCGTTCTTAGCTTTGCCCACAAACAAATCGCCGAGCGTCTGAGTCCCGGGGATATCGCCGTGGATGCCACGATCGGTACAGGGGCCGATACGCTCTTTCTGGCCAAGACGGCCGGTCCCAAGGGGCACGTCTACGGCTTTGACGTGCAGGAGCAGGCGTTGACCCTGACCCGGCAACGGCTGGCGCAGGAAGCACCGGAGCGGATCGCTCCGGTGACGCTGTACCTGCAGAGCCATGCCGCGATGCGGGAGGCGCTGCCGGAGGGCGTGCACGGCCGGGTCGGGGCGGTGATGTTCAACCTCGGCTACCTGCCTGCCGAGGAGGCGGACAAAGCCGTCATCACCACGCCGGACAGCACGATTGAAGCGCTGGAAGCCGGCTTGTCCCTGCTGAGACGGCGGGGCATTATGACGGCCGTGCTGTATCCGGGTCATGCCGGCGGCGATCTGGAGGCCCAGGCGGTAACCGCTTGGGCCACCGCCCTGCCCCAGTCATCGGCCCAAGCCGTCATATACAGGCAGCTGCAGCGCGCGGATGCCCCTTATGTCATTGCGCTGGAGAAAAAATAGCGCGCTGGCCGCTCAAGCGGCTCGTGCCGCGAACTTCCGCCCCACCAGGCGGTGCAGCATGCTGAAACACTTTGAAACCGTTGTGCCCAGGGCCCCTGCCGCCCTCTTCATCCGGATAGATTCCGGTCCAAGGGGATCGGCCCGGCCCAAGGTATTGTTTTACATAGTAGCGGTTTATCCCAAGCGATCACACGAACCCAAGAAAGGAACGATGAAGACATGACACAACCTTATCCATTATTATTTCAGCCGGAGTTTAAAGAACGCGTATGGGGAGGCCGGGCGCTCGAACAGTTCGGGCTGCAGATTCCGGAGGGACATATCGGCGAGGGCTGGATGATCGCCGATCATCCGAACGGCACGACTTCCGTGATTAACGGGGAGCTGAAAGGCCAAGGCCTGGACCAGGTCCGCGAACAATTCGGCAAGGAATGGTTCGGCGCCAAGGGATTTTCCGAGAAAAACGGCCGTTTCCCGCTCCTGATCAAGCTGCTGGACTGCAATGACGACCTGTCGGTCCAAGTGCATCCGACCGACGACTATGAGGGGCTGCCGAAAGGCGAGCTCGGCAAGACGGAAATGTGGTACGTGCTGGACGCCAAGCCGGACGCCAAAATCATCTACGGCCTTAAGGAAGGCGTTACACGCGAGGTGATGAAGGAAGCGCTCGAGAACGGAACCGTCATGGACAGCCTGCAGGAAGTTTCCGTCGAAGCCGGAGACACGTTCTATATCCCTGCCGGCACGGTGCATGCGCTGTGCGCCGGTGTAGTCGTAGCGGAAATCCAGCAGAACTCCGATACGACATACCGCCTCTACGACTACAACCGTCCGGGATTGGACGGCAAGCCGCGCGAGCTGCACATTGAAGATTCGCTGAACGTCATCGCCTACGAAGGATCCGGGGCCACCACGATGAAGACCGCCGGCAGTGCTGCGGGCGAATGGCTGCAGCTGGCGAAGTCCCCTTATTTCATCGTGGAAAAAGGAATCGTGGACGGATCCTGGAGCCTCTCCACCACGCCGGACAGCTTCACCATCTTGGTCGTATGTGACGGCAGCGGCTCCATCGCCTGGGACGGCGGCTCGCAGGACTACAAAGCCGGCCAGTGCTTCCTGCTTCCGGCTAATCTCGGTCAATATGAGCTAAAAGGAAATGCTACCGTTCTCCGTTCCTACCTGCCTTAAGCCTATAGGGCACGGGGCATTTCTTCTGATTCATCTGTCATTCACGAAAGAATGAAGGAGTGACCTCCATTGCGGGAACAAACGTTTACGATGACGGATCCGCTGGGTACGCAGATCCATGTCTATGCCTGGCTTCCCGACGAGCCGGCTGGAGTGAAGGCCGTCCTGCAGATCACCCACGGCATGTGCGAAACGGCCGAACGCTACAAACGGCTCGCCGCGCTGCTGACGCGGTTCCGCTATGCCGTATATGCCCACGACCAGCGCGGGCACGGCTTGACCGCCGGCAATGTGGAGCGGCTCGGCCATACCGGCAAGGACGGCTTCCGGCATATGCTCCAGGACATTCAGCAGCTCGGCGGCATCGTTCGTGACCGGCACCCGGATATTCCCCATTTTTTGATGGGGCACAGCATGGGGTCGTTCCTCGTGCAGCGGGTGATGGAGACGGACGGCGGACCGTATACCGGCTTTATTCTGTCCGGCACGAACGGCCCGCGGAGCATGCTGAACGCCGGCAAAGCGGTCGCCAGGCTGCAGGGCGCACTCCAGGGGGAGTCGCACCGCAGCGTCCTGCTGAACGCAATGGTCTTCGGCAGCTACAACCGCAGCTTTGCCCCGACCCGGACGCGGTTTGACTGGCTCTCCCGGGATCCGAAGGAAGTCGATAAATACATTGAAGATCCGTACTGCGGAGCCATTTGCACGACCTCATTCTTCTACGACTTCTTCAGCCTGCTGCAGGATATTCAAAATCCCGGCAGCTATGACGGCATTCCCCGGGATAAGCCGGTGTACCTCTTCAGCGGGGAACTCGATCCGGTCGGGGAACAAGGCAAGGGCGTCCGGCGGCTGGAGGACATTTATCGCAGCATCGGCATCAAGGACGTGGAATGCAGGCTGTACCCGAACGGACGCCATGAAATGCTGAACGAGATGAACCGGGACGAGGTCATGACCGAGCTGCTCGATTGGCTGGAGCGGCATGTGTAGTGCCCTTCCCCTTCTTCGAAGAAATACCCGCAGGTCCAAGGCCTGAATGAACAAAAGCCGCTGCACGGTGGTCATACCCCGTGCAGCGGCTTTTCTTTGCATATTATCGACGCTCATAATTTGCCGATCTTAACATGTTCAGTTACAGCAACTCCGCCGGCTGCAGCTTCATCGTATAGAACGACGGCAGTTCGCTCTCGTCCTGCTGGTACAGCACGATCAGCACCGTCCCCCCGGAAGCCTCCGCTCCGTCCTCTCTGCCGGCCAGCAAGTCATCCAGCGCAAATGGCAGCACTTCAAGCACTGCATGCTTTTGCAGCTCCCGTTCGGACAAGCCCAAGGAAGCGAAGTTCCCCGAGACGAGCTCCGGATGTTCTGTGACCTTTCTCATCAGGCTGCTCCAATCGTCCTTGGCGAGCGGCTGCTCCCACCATATTTTACGCGGCTTGTACTTATGGTTGAGGAAGTAATCCAGCTTCATCAGCCCCAGAATCACATCCATGCGCTTCGTCTCCCGCTGCTTCAGGAAAGCGGCCAGACGCGTGAACAGGTCCTCGAGCTGATGGCCGATCTTCTGCCAGCCCTGTCCTTCCCAATAGTCGCCGAATTCCTGGAAGAAGTCGAACGGTGACGGAAATTCATGGGTCATGAGATAGTTCAGCGTATGATCCATCCGGTGCGCGTTCCAGTATTTCTCCAGCACATCCTCCAGCCGCTTAAGGCGGACGATGTCGGCAAATGGCAGCTTATGGCTGCCGAGAATTTCGTAAGGCGCCTGATCCATGTACGTGTAATCGTACTTACCGGCATCGCGGCGCAGGCCGGTGCCCCGCAGCATTTTCAGAAAACCGAGCTGCAGCTCTTCCGGTCCCAGGGCAAACACGTCGTTAAACGTCTTGCGGAACGTTTCATAATCCTCTTCCGGCAGACCGGCGATCAGATCCAAATGCTGGTCGATTTTGCCGCTGTTTTTAATAATGCTGACGGTCCGGGACAGCTTCTCGAAATTTTGCCGTCGCTTGACGATGACGTTGGTCGGATCGTTCGTCGACTGTACGCCGATTTCGAACCGGAAAATCCCCGGGGGCGCGTTGTCAGCAAGATATTGCAGCACTTCGGGACGCATGATGTCTGCCGTAATTTCGAACTGGAACACGCAGCCGCGGTTATTTTTAATGAGAAAATCAAACATCTCCAGCGCATATTGATGGTTAATGTTAAACGTGCGGTCCAGAAACTTGATGATCTTTGCGCCGTGGTCGATCAAATACGTAATATCGGACTTCACCCGCTCGATGTCGTAATACCGGACGCCGTTCTCGATGCTGGACAGGCAGAACTGGCACTGGAACGGGCAACCGCGGCTCGTCTCGAAGTAGACGATTCGCTTCCCCAAATTCGGGATATCCTCGGGAAAACGGTGCGGCGTGGGCAGCGTATTGAGGTCGCTCTTCGGCCGCGGCGGGTTGATGATCACTTCATCGCCTTTCCGGTAAGCAACGCCATAGACAAAATGGAACTTGCGGTCTCCTTCGATCACCTGCAGCAAATGGTGGAAGGTCTCTTCGCCGTCGCCCATGACGATGAAATCGACCGCCGGCATCCGCTCCATCCAATACTGGGTGTCATAGGAAACTTCCGGTCCGCCGAGCACGATCGTGACTTCCGGCATGACCTTCTTCACGATCTCAATCACTTTCAGCGTCTCTTCGATATTCCAAATATAGCAGGAGAACCCGATGACGTCGGGTTTCCGTTGAAACAGGTCGGACACGATGTTCATGACCGGATCTTTGATCGTATACTCGGCCAGCTCGATATCAAACTCATGCTGGCTGTATGCCTTGAGCAGGCGGATCGCCAGGCAGGTATGGATGTATTTGGCATTCAGGGTGGATAACAGGACTTTCATCGGTTCACGACCTTCTTCTTATTCATCATATCCGCCAGCGTAGGCATCATCGCTCTGATTTTGGAAAAAATCAAGAAACGGTCTGCCGTACTTCCGGAACTTCACCTCGCCGACGCCTTTAATATTCAGCATTTCATCTTCGGTCTGCGGGCATACCACGCTCATCTCGCGCAGCGTCGCATCGTTGAAAATAATATACGACGGCACATGCTCCTTGCCCGCGAGCTCGCGCCGGATCAGGCGCAGCTGCTCGAACACGGTCTCGTTGACCGCCGACGGCGAGACGTCGCGGCTGCGGGAGCTTCGGCCGCCCGTTTGAACCGCTGCCGGGCGCGCGGTGCGCTGCAGCACCTGCCGCTGGCCCTTCAGCACTTCGGCCGCCAGCGGCTGCAGCCGCAGCACCGGATACTGGCCTTCTGAAAGCGCCAGATACCCTTCCGAGGCGAGCACGTTAATGATCTCGGAAATTTCCTTCTCCGTCCGGTTCGCCATCGTCCCGTAAGTGGACAGGCTGTCAAAGCCGTACTGCAGCACCTTTTTATTCTTCGAGCCCTTCAGCACCGCCGCTACCAGCGATACGCCAAAGCGTTCGCGCATCCGGTGGACGCAGGAGAAAATTTTCTGCGCATCGACCGTCATATCGACCAGCTCGCGGTCATCCGTACAGGAACTGCAAATCCCGCAGGGCTTGTCCTCGTGAGATTCGCCGAAATAGTCCAGCATCGCGCTGCGCAGGCAGCGGGTCGTATAACAGTAATCGACCATTTGCTGAAGCTTGCGGTACTCGTTCGATTTGCGGTCCGTTTCCTGCGGGTTCTGCTCGATCAGAAACTTCTGCGTAATAATATCCTGCGGACTGAACAGCAGAATACATTGGCTCGGCTCGCCGTCCCGGCCGGCGCGTCCGGCCTCCTGGACGTAAGCCTCCATGTTTTTCGGCATGTTGTAGTGAATGACGTACCGGACGTTTGACTTGTCAATGCCCATTCCGAACGCGTTGGTGGCAACCATCACCCGGATGTCGTCGTACAGAAATGCCTCCTGACTGGCGGCGCGCTCTTCATCGCTCATCCCCGCATGATAGCGGCCTGCGGCCAAGCCCACGCTGCTCAGACGCTGGTACAAATCGTCCACGTCCTTGCGCGTCGCCGCGTAAATAATCCCCGGCTGGCTGTTATGCGCCTCGGCGTAGCTCATGACAAAATCGCGCTTGTTCTCCCCGCGCAGCACCGACATGGCCAGATTGTCCCGGCCGAGCCCGGTGACGAACACTTCCGGCTCCTGGAGCCTCAGCAGGCGGACCATGTCTTCGGTCACTTCTGGGGTAGCCGTCGCGGTGAACGCCGCCAGGATAGGCCGCTCAGGCAGCCCTTCCACGAACGGAGCTACCGACAGGTAGCTCGTCCGGAAGTCATGCCCCCACTGCGACACACAGTGGGCCTCGTCGACGGCCACGCAGGAAATTTCCAGCTGGGCCATTTCGTCGCGGAACCAGTCGAGCTCAAGCCGCTCCGGCGCCACGTACAGGAGCTTCAGCTCCCCCCGCTTGGCCGCGCGGATCCGCTCGTTCACTTCCTTGCCGCTCAGCGTGCTGTTGATGTATGCAGCGGCGATGCCCATCGCCGTCAGCGCATCGACCTGATCCTTCATCAGGGAGATCAGCGGCGATACGACCAAGGTCAGGCCCGGCAGCATCAGCGCCGGAATCTGATAACAGATCGACTTGCCCCCACCCGTCGGCATAATGCCCAGCGTATCCTGATGCTTCAGGAGGCTGGATACGATATGTTTCTGGCCCTCCCGGAAGTCGGGATAGCCGTAATATTTTTGCAGCATTTCCTGTGCCCGTTCCAAAGAAGGGGTCTCCACACTCATAAATAAGAACTCCTAACGATGCAAATTCAGCGGCGGCCCATGCAGCTCTCAAGGCTGCGCCACATTTTTAAACTCAACCTTTGACTTTAGGTAATAGATACATGATGACTTTCGAGAATGACTTGATTCAGTCCAACTATAAGTTTACCGGGGTTTCCGGGAATGAGCAACCGTAGTAAAGGGATTCTGCCCGTGCTGGGAGTGCACTTCTTGTTGGTAAAACAGAATGTGCCAGCGACGGTTGCAGCTTAAGCGGAACATGGGATGTAACTCTTGCTGATCGGTTCTCGTCATAAAAGATACATAGGGAGGGAGTGCAATGAAAAGAGGATTGATATCTCGCTATGACGTTCCTGGCCGGGTGCTCTCAGGATTCTCATTTGGATTAAACGCCAAAGAAGCCTATCAGGCCTTGCCGGCAGCTGAAGGCGGTTATGACTAAGGGACGCTTGTTCATGGCCGAAAAAAAGTCGGCAGCCCGCCAGGCGCCTCCCATGATCGATGGGTCCATATGCACCGGCGGACTGCCGCTTAGCGGCGGTATTCAGCTTTTGTGGAGCTGCTCCTCGTGGAAAGTTCGTTAAACATCGAACCGATCCGGCGCGGCTTACCAGGTCAGTGCTGCTTCGAGACTGCTCCTTGAGCGGTATCCCAGCGGTGGCTGTACTGCTCAAGCTTCGGATGCACCGCCTCCGGCTCTTCCGTCAGCAGCAGCCTCAGCTTGACGATCCACTCCCCAAAGGTGCTGTAACTGGCAAACCGATTCGCCATATCCGGCGTCAACAGCAGAAAATGCGGCGCAGGATATTTCTCCGTCAGATGGCGAAGGGCGGCTTCCACCGGCGTGTATTTTTTCCGGCGCCCCTCCCAGTTCTCGATGACCGTCTTCCCGTGTCCATCAGACCTCCAGGCTTCCAACCGTTTCTCCCGTTTATAATACGGGCTGACCGGTTCCTTGGTCATTCTCCGCACCGTCTCCTCATGCAGCGGATACAGCACCAGCTTGGAAAAGGACAGCACGCCGGCCAGTGACTCCGCTTCATTCAGACCTTCTTCATCGGTCTCTTCAAACGTATCGTAATAAATGAGCGTGCCCTTACGCTTCTGCACCGGAGGCTCGTACCCGTAGGGAACCGTCTGTACCGTATGCTTCATCCTCATCACTCCCCAGATTCATCCTATATGTAATGTACCCGGCAGCGGATGACATGATCACTCCACTCCAAGTTGCGGAGGTTCGCAGAGCTATTCGTCGACCTCGTCCAGGTGGTCCCGGCAGAAGTTTTCGAGCAGCTCCACTTCGTCCTCCTCCAGGTCAAAATCGAGGTACTGCCCCGTCGTTTTTTCATAAATTTCGTATTTCACGACCGCGGATTGGTCTTCGTCGACCTTGTAAATGACCCGGACATATAGTCCATTCTCCGTATAAAGCTCATCGTCATCAGGCACCTCGATGTCGAGCTTGAATTCATAGCGGGTTCCCTGCAAAATGCGGAACGGGTCCTTGATCTTCTCCGCTTCGTATTCCGTTATCGTCAGCATGTTGTCATCCTTTCATTCATCCATCCTATTCTTTATTGTACCAGACCTGTCCCGGTCCATTCACGGACACGAGCCCGCCGGGCATATAATAGCCTCATAAAGGGAGGCGTTAGCCATGATTTATGCAGTCATGCAGCTCATCGGCGGATTTATTTTGGCGTTCGGCTGGATTCCGCAAATTATTCAGGTCATCCGGACCAAATCGGTCGCGGATCTCAGCCTGAAAACGTTCGGCTCGCTCGTAGCCGGCATCGGACTGATGGAGGTCTATGCCGTTCATATCGCGGTAGGTGGTGTCGGCATTCCGTTTCTGATCACCAATACGCTGTCGCTGGTGCTGATGCTGATTATGATCGGCTGCATTTTAAAATACCGCAAGCGGCCGTAGCGCAATACGAACGCATACTTTCTGCCCCATCAACCCAGCCATCCGATCATCAGCGGCAGCAATACAAAGGAAGCGAGCGTCGTCCATAATATGCACCGGGTCACAACTTTGGGTGCCGCATCAAACTGCTCGGCCAATATGACCGCGTTCACTGCAGCCGGCATGGAACTGAGCACCAGCATAACGTTAAACAATACGCCCTGAATACTGAGCAGGTATAAGAGAAGCGCGGACGCCACCGGTGAGATCACCAGGCGCATCGCCAGACCGGCGTAGAAGGCTTTGTTCATCGCTGCCGTATAAGCTGTCTTCCCGCTCCTGACACTGACCATCTGCGCCCCCAAAATAAACAGCGCCACCGAGGAATACGCGCCCGAAATCATCGATATTCCTTGATTCAGCTCCTGCGGCAGCTCCACATGCGCTGTCCGGCAAATCACGGCAAGCACAGCCGCATAGATCGATGGCAATTTGAAGATCGACAGCGCCGCCTGCTTTGCGGAAAACTGCGAACGTGCGGCAAAATACACGCCCAGCGTATTGACGATGATGATCTGCAGAATGACGTACACCGATGCCTTATCCAGCCCCGCTTGCCCAAAAGCCAGCAGCACCAGCGGCAGACCATAATTGACGCAGTTCGTAAACAGTGCCGTCAGCGTGAGGCCTGACCGTTCGGCGGCCGGGAGCGACCATGCTTTTCCAATCCCTACAGCAATCCCCCAGAGCAGCAGCATATTAAGGACCGTGAACAGAACCGTATCCGTAATCTCACCGTAGCTGATGTCAGCCCCAATCAGCGTTTCGAAAATAAGAGCCGGACTCAGCAGGTACAGGGACAGCGTGGAGATCGGCTTGGTATCGATCGGCTTAAAATGCTTGATCAGCGCCCCTCCGATTACCGGCAGAGATATCGGGAGGAACACCTGGTACACTGTAGTCACAAACGTCTGCAGCATATGTAATCCTTTCCTGTCTTTGTGCTATGTTTAATCCCAGACGGGGGCCTTCTCCGGATGCCGCTTCAATTCAAACATCAGCCTGATCTGCTCATCCGTATTACGGATTTGCGACAGGGCGGGAAGGTCGTCCTCTGCAAAAAACTGAACGCCGCTCGTCTCTACCCCCTCAGCCGCTTCGCCGCCGGTGATTTCGCAGGCGATGAATATTTTATACACATGATACGGTCCCGGCGGATTATGCTTCAGGTTGTCGAGCACGGCCAGGAGCCGGGTCGGTGTAACCACAAATCCGGACTCCTCCCGTACTTCCTTCACGGCAATTTCGGAAGGCGACAGCCCGATATCCGCCCAACCGCCTGGCAGCGACCATTCCCCTTCGGCCTTTTCGCGGACAAGCAAAATTTGATTTTCCTGAAAAATCACCCCTCGCACATCCACCTTCGGTGTGGCGTATCCGTCTTCCCCGGCAAAAAGTGCCGTCAGCAGTTCGGTCTCAACATTGGTGTACTCCCGCATAATCTCTACGCTCAGCGCCCGAAGCTGTTCAAAGCGTTCCAGGTCATATACGTCCCGCGAGTATGCCAATCCTGTCTGGGCAACGGCTTGAATCTGTTTGGCCCACTCCAGCCATTTCAACGGTTTGTTCATCGGCAGGTCTCCTCCTCTGAATCGAATTCAACAATTTTTTCATAAAAATTAGTGAGAAAGATTATCATTGAGAATGAATGTGTGATACAATGATCTCGAGTCATCATTCATTAACATATCATAAGGAGTCGACGACCATGGTGAAAGCCCCTGATCAAAAATACGCTTCCTTGCGGGTTGACGATTATCTTGACCTTTTAAACCTGGCGAAGCAGCTGCAAGACACCCGGTGGCAGAAGGAAATTATCCGCAAGCTCGAACGCCTCAACAATACATCGATCCATCCATTGTCCTGTTAACATAGAAGACCGCGGGCGCGTATTTTGATAGTACCATGCCTTCGGGGGAATCTGAACATATTTTCCAAAAGTATACCTTGAGCGTATTGGATATTACAGCAGGGGTGCCCAGAGGGTGCTTCTGCTTTATTTGTGTTGGTCACCCTGCGTCTTCAGCCAATTTTCCCACCGGCGGGTCATGGACAGGCGTGCCTCTCCTCACACGCAAGAAAAAACGGACTGCCTGCAGGCAGTCCGTTTCGTTGTATACGTTCTTGTAGAATATAATATTAACCCTCGAGCAGCAGAGATTCCGGATCT
The DNA here is from genome assembly GCF_002224835.1 of Paenibacillus sp. SSG-1. Taxonomy (NCBI): domain Bacteria; kingdom Bacillati; phylum Bacillota; class Bacilli; order Caryophanales; family Paenibacillaceae; genus Paenibacillus; species Paenibacillus sp. SSG-1. Next base: position 228,297 of record NZ_MBRK01000001.1, on the reverse strand, counting down.
TCCAGCATCTCTTTGATCGTCACCAGGAAGCGTACGGCATCAGCGCCGTCGACGATCCGGTGGTCATAGGACAGGGCGATATACATCATTGGACGGTTCTCCATCCGCTCGGCGTCGATGGCCACAGGGCGAAGCTGGATGTTGTGCATGCCCAGGATACCAACCTGTGGTGCGTTCAGGATCGGCGTGGACAGCAGGGAACCGAAGGTTCCGCCGTTCGTGATCGTGAACGTTCCGCCCTGGAGCTCGGACAGCGCCAGCGTATTGCTGCGCGCCTTGCCGGCCAGCGTGGCGATCTCTCTTTCGATGTCGGCAAAGCTGAGGCGATCGGCATCACGGACGACAGGCACGACGAGGCCTTCTTTGGCCGATACGGCGATACCGATATCGTAGTATTTCTTCACGATAATGTCTTCCCCGTCAATCTCCGCGTTCAGGTGAGGGAACTTCTTCAGCGCACCCACCACCGCTTTGGTGAAGAAGGACATGAAGCCGAGGCCAATCTCATGCTTCTCTTTGAAAGCATCTTTGCGGCGCTTGCGGATGTCCATGATCGCCGTCATGTCCACCTCGTTGAAGGTTGTCAGCATGGCGGCCGTTCTTTGCGCTTCTACCAGGCGTTTGGCGATCGTCGCGCGGCGGCGGGACATGCGTGTGCGTTCCGCCGGTTTGCCCGGCTGGGATACTGCTGCTGGAGCGGCTGCCTGCGGCGCCGGTGCAGCAGCCTTAGGCGCTGCCGGAGCTTCTGAATGGTTCTTCACGTTGTCCGGATAAATGCGGCCTTTCGGATCACGGCTCGATACCTGATCCAGGTCGATGCCCTGCTCACGGGCCAGCTTGCGTGCGGCCGGCGACGCGGCAAGGTAACCTTCGCCTTCGCCGGAACGTGCAGGCTCGGCTGCTGCTGGCGCTGCCGGTTGGGCTGGTGCCGCTGCTGGTGCAGAAGGCTGCTGAGCCTGCGGCGCCTCTTCCTTCGCTGCCGGTGCGGATGCCGGTTTGGCGTCGCCGCCGGTGCCCATACGTCCGATCACTTCACCGATTTGAACCGTATCCCCGTCTTTTCTCAAAATTTTCTCCACCACGCCGTCTTCCTCGGCACTGATTTCCAAATTGACCTTATCCGTTTCAAGTTCGAGGAGGACGTCGCCTTGGCTAACTGCCTGGCCTTCCTCCACATGCCATTTAAAAATCGTTCCTTCTGTGATGGATTCTCCCATTGCCGGTACTGTAATATCGCTCACTGCCGCTACCTCCCCAGAGTGATGTTATGCTTAATGGATTTTTGATTCAATGCTGCCGCAACGATTTGCTGCTGCTCGAAGGCGTGTACTTGTTGGAAGCCGCTCGCCGTACTGGAGCGTTCCGGACGGCCGTTGTAGTTCACCGGCGTATCCTTCGGCGCCACCTTGCGGAGCTTGGACTCGATGTAGCGCCATGCTCCCATGTTCTCAGGCTCTTCCTGTACCCACAAAATTTCCTTCACGTTCGTAAAGCGGGCCAGAATGCCGGCGACTTCCTTCTCAGGGAACGGATACAGCTGCTCCACACGGAGGATGTGCAGCCATTCGTTCGCCTCGCCGCTCTTCTCCAGCGCCTCCTCCAGTTCAACGGCAATCTTCCCGCTGCACAGGATGATGCGCTCTACGCGCTCCGGACGTCCGCCCAGACCTGGCTGTTCCAGCACAGGCTTGAAGGAGCCTTCGGCGAATTCGGCCGGGCTGGAAGCCACGCGGGCATTCCGGATCAGGCTCTTCGGCGACATCAAGATCAGCGGACGCGCATCTTCGCTTTCGGTCAGTGCTGCTTGACGGCGCAGCAAGTGGAAGTACTGGGCTGCCGTCGTAACGTTCGCTACAGTAAAGTTCTCTTCCCCGCCGAGCTGCAGGAACCGTTCCAGACGGGCACTGGAGTGCTCCGGTCCGGCGCCTTCGTAGCCGTGAGGCAGGAGCATTACAAGGCTCGATTTCTGTCCCCATTTAGAGCGGCCGGCCGAAATGAACTGGTCGGTGATCACCTGTGCCACGTTGGAGAAGTCACCGTACTGGGCTTCCCAAATGACCAAGGTCTCCGGCGAGTACACGTTGTAGCCGTATTCGAATCCGAGCACCGCTGCTTCGGACAGTGGGCTGTTGTAAATTGCAAAGGATGCCTTGGCGTCCGGCAGATGATGAATCGGGCAGTAAGTCGAGCCGTTCTTCGTATCATGCAGCACCAAGTTGCGGTGTGCAAAAGTGGCCCGCTCGGCGTCCTGACCGGTCAGCCGGATCGGCTTGCCGTCCGCGACGATCGAGGCGAAAGCCAGCGTCTCTGCAAGACCCCAATCCACCTTTTCCCCTTCGTTCAGCGCAGTTTCCCGGCGCTCCAGAATACGCTGCAGCTTAGGATAGACGTTGAAGTCATCCGGACGGCTCAGCAGATCCTTATTGATCTTGCGCAGCTTGCCAATCGGCACGGCCGTCTTGATCTTGGCGATCCGCTCTTCGGCTGGCGTCTGGTGATGCGAGTTGGCCGGATCCTGTTCCTTGTCCTTAATCCGGTCGTATGCCGCCTTCAGGCGCTCCTGAACCTGCTGGATGATCTGCGCGGATTCTTCCTTGCTGATCACGCCTTCCTTGATCAGGATATCCGCATAAATGGCGGCAACCCGCGGATGAGCCTTCACTTTCTGGTATACGAGCGGCTGGGTCGTATCCGGATCGTCCGTTTCGTTGTGGCCGTAGCGGCGGTAGCCGACCAAGTCAATCAGGAAGTCCTTCTTGAACTTGTTGCGGTATTCGCTGGCCAGGCGCATCGCGTTGATGCACGCTTCGGGATCGTCGGCGTTCACGTGAACGATCGGAATTTCATAACCTTTCGCCAGGTCGCTTGCGTAATGCGTCGAACGGGAGTCTTTACTCTCCGTCGTAAAGCCGATGTTGTTGTTCGCAATAATATGAATCGTTCCGCCGTTCTGGAAGCCCGGCAGCTTGTTGAAGTTCAAGGTCTCGGCCACGATGCCTTCGCCCGGGAATGCGGAATCCCCATGAATGATCACCGTCGCGGCTTTGTTTACGTCCTGCTGCGGATATCCCGGCTCGGTGCGGTCCTCCTGGGCGGCGCGGGCAAAGCCCTCGACGACCGGATTAACGTACTCCAGATGGCTCGGGTTGTTCGCGAGCGTGATCTTCGCTTTGACGTCGCTCGCTCCCTCAACGGTACGGTTCGCGCCAAGATGGTATTTCACGTCTCCAGTCCAGCCGAAATTGATGCCCATCGATCCTTCTGAAGGGAACAGCTTCTTGTTCGGAGAGTGATGGAATTCCGCGAAAATTTTATCGTAAGGCTTGCCGAGCACGTGAGCCAGCACGTTCAGACGGCCCCTGTGGGCCATGCCCATCAAAATATGCTCTGCGCCTTCGTCCACCATGTGGCGGACAAGCTCATCCAGCATCGGAACCATCGTGTCGGTTCCTTCGATGGAGAAGCGCTTCTGCCCGACAAAAGTTTTGTGAAGGAACTCCTCGAATTGATCTACTTCCACCAGTCTTTCCAGCAACGCCTTTTTCTGCTCTGCGTTCAAAGGAACCACAGACTGGTTCTCGACCTGGCGGTTAAGCCATACGCGCTCCTCCACTTCATGGACGTGGCTGAATTCATAAGCAATTGTGCCTGTATATGTTTGACGCAGTTTCTGGATGGCTTCCCAGCCAGTTCTCACGTTATCGGGAGCTCCGTCCCAGATCAATGAAGCCGGAAATGCTTCCAGGTCGGATTGGCTCAGCCCGTACTGCTCTGGCTCAAGCACCCGTGTGTCGGCTTTGGTGAGAATGCCCAGCGGATCAATGTCTGCCGCCAGGTGTCCATAAGTGCGGATGTTCCACACCAGCTTGCCTGCGTCAACGCCCTTCTTCAGCAGGTTGCCATCCAAAGCGACGGATTTCGGTGCCGCAGCCGGCTCCAGCTCGGCAGACGCCATCGGCGGCGCTCCCCACAGCTGGAACACTTTACGGTACGTTTCGTCCACCGATTCCGGATCATTTACATAACGTTCGTACTGTTCCTGGACGTATCCCAGATTGGGCCCGTAATACGATTCCCAAGCCCCCTGCGCTTGCTCGTCTCTCTTATTGGTTATCATCGTTAACGTGATACCTCCGCCTTGATTTTTTAATAGTCATATAGAATGAATAAACCGCTTCATTGTTCAATCTATATTTGGACGGAAATCTGAACAATCAATGCAATGTAATGTAAGCCATTTCACGAAAATGTAAGCGGCTCAATTTCTATTATAAACAATTCGGAGCCAGACCTGAAATAACCATTTAATATAGTTATCATCTAAAAAACAGATGGATTAAGTTTGTCACCCATTCTCGTATATGACAATATTTACAGCTCTCCTTCGCCAAAAAGCGACAGCTGTCCCGGAGGCTTCTCCGGGGTCTTCATGCCGAGCTTGTCCATCAGCTGAATTGCATTGTCCGCCGCATCTCCGCCCGAATTGTTGTTAAAAATGATCCAGCATTCCCGGGTTTTCTCCAGCAGCTTCCCGATATGCTCCTTCCATTCCTCAAGCTCCTTGTCGCTGTACCTGTACAAATACCGGACCTCCCGCCAATTGGGCTGACCGCTGGAATGCCATCCTGCCGCATTGCGGCCATGCAGCCGCACAAGCGACACGTCTTCACGGGTCGCCTCCAGAACGAGCGGCACCGATCCCTCTCCGGCCTGAGGCTCGTCGCAGACGGTATGAATCCATCCTTCTTCCTTCAAAAAGGCCAGCGTCTTCTCCCTCATCTCCCCGGCAAACCAGCTCTGATGGCGGAATTCCAACGCCAGCGGAAATCCGTCCATCCACTCGCGGGTCCGGCGCAGAATGTCCACATGCTTGCGCTCACAGTCAAACCACGGCGGATACTGAAACAGCACGGCGCTCAGCTTGCCAGCCTGGCGCAGCACCTCCGCAGACTCCCGGAACGCTTGAAACATCGTCCTGGAATCGGGATAAGGGCTTTTCCCCCGGGCGTGTCCGGTCATTCCCTGATAAGCTTTCACCACAAAACCGAAGGAATCCGGCGTTTGGGCAGCCCATTTCTCCATACGCTCCGGCGAGGGAGTCGCATAGAAGGAGTTGTCCATCTCCACGATGGGGAACACGTTGCCGTACATCCCCAGCTTCTCCCCCGCCTTGGTTCCCTTTTCGTAAATGTCGTCATGATCCCCCCAGCCGGAAAGTCCGATTCGAACCCGCTCGGCGGGGGTTATCGTCTCATCCATAGCCATCGACTCCATCCATAGTATTGACCAACAATAATTTTCCAAGTATAAATCCGCTTACCATACCTATACCCGATTGAAGGAGGCGCCCTTCAGATCTTGCGATATTCCAGAAAGTGGATATGATAAGAGATAAGCGTCAGCTTTACGATCTTTAGTAGCAAAGGAGCATGAATGTATGAGCCATTCGTTCGTCATGTTTTCCGGCCCGCACCTTGCTGCGCTGACGGTCTTCGTGCTCGCCTGCATCCTGATGTTCCTGGGCAGAATCCGCCTTCAGGACAGCATGCCGGCCAGGCAGATGGTCCGTTACTTGATCATCGCCTGTCTGATCGCCTCCGAAATCGCACTCGACATATGGAACATAACAGAAGGCTACTGGAACATCAAGTCCACGCTGCCGCTCGAGCTGTGCAGCATTACGCTGCTGCTCTCGGTCGTCATGCTGGCCGTCCGCAGCCGCTTCCTCTATCAAATCCTGTTCTTCGCCGGGATCGGCGGCGCCCTTCAGGCCCTCATCACCCCAAGCCTGGATTTTGCCTACCCTCATTTCCGGTTCTTTCAATTTTTCGCTGCCCATATGCTTATCATTTTGGCATCCCTTTACATGACCTGGGTCGAAAAGCTTCAGCCCACCTGGAGATCTATCGGCTGGACAATGATTTTTCTGAACGTTCTTGCACTTGGAGTTGGCCTCATCAACTGGATGCTGGGGTCCAACTACATGTTTCTGATGCACAAGCCGCCGACCGCTTCGATTCTGGACTTTCTCGGTCCGCACCCCTTATATTTGCTGGCGGAGGAAGGAATCGCCCTGCTGATTTTCGCATTGATGCAGCTGCTGTTCTTTGTCCTGCCCGCGAAAATATCCAAAGCGTCCGCGGCAGCCAAAGCCAGGGACAAAAGCGTTCTTTAAGCCGGCCACAAAGCCTTTCACGCTGCCCTCGCCGGTATCTCCTTCCGCTGCCTCTACGTTGTGATCTCCCTGCCGAAGTTCTATAATGAACGGAAAGCTTAGAAGCTGTGAACCGGCTGATGAACTGACAAGGAGATGGACCCCATGACTGGACCGAAAGTTGTGCAAAATATTACCGAGCTCATCGGCGATACCCCGGCGGTCAAGCTCCGCCGTTTGGCGGGAGAACAGGATGCCGACGTGTACGTGAAGCTCGAATACTTCAACCCTAGCGGAAGCGTCAAGGACCGGGCCGCTTATAATTTGATCGCGCAGGCGGAGCAGGACGGCCTGCTGAAGCCGGGCTCGACCATTATCGAGCCAACGAGCGGCAACACCGGCATCGGGCTGGCGATGAACGCGGCGGCCAAAGGATACCGCGCTATTATGGTGATGCCCGACAACATGACCAAGGAGCGGATCAATCTGCTGAAGGCGTATGGAGCCGAAGTGGTGCTGACGCCGGCAGCGGAGCGGATGCCTGGTGCTATCCGCAAGGCGCAGGAGCTGCAACGGGAAATTGTAGGCAGCTTCATTCCTCAGCAGTTCGAGAACCGGGCCAACCCGGATATCCACCGCCGCACGACGGCGCTGGAAATTCTGGAGCAGATGGAAGGACGGCTGGATGCCTTCGTCGCAACGGCGGGCACCGGCGGAACCATTACCGGCACGGGCGAAGTGCTGAAGGAGAGACTCCCCGGCATCGGCATCTATGTCGCCGAGCCGAAAGGCTCGCCCGTGCTATCCGGCGGCCAGCCGGGACCGCATAAGCTGGTGGGCACCAGCCCCGGATTCATCCCGCCGATCCTGAACACGGACGTCTACGACGAAATTTTTCAGGTCAGCGACGAAGACGCCATCGGAACGACGCGCAGGCTTGCCGCCGAAGAAGGCATCCTGGTCGGCCCCTCCTCAGGCGCTTCCGTCTGGACCGCGCTGCAGGTAGCCCGGCGTCTGGGACCCGGCAAACGGGTGCTGTGCATTGCGCCGGATACCGGAGAACGGTATCTGAGCATGGGCATTTTTTAGTCGTGCGCAAATCATCGAAAGGCATCAACCGGTTGGTATACCCGGCTGATGCCTTATTTATGTTCATCGGTTGAGACGGGCATATGCCCGAATGGGAGAGCAACATCTCAAAATCCCTCTCATGCTATAAAAGACTCAAGCAGGCCACAGCCTGTTAAACCGATGAGGAGTTGACAATACATGAATAGATTGACTGGAAAAACAGCACTGATTACCGGAGCGAGCCGCGGCATCGGCCGGGCCATTGCGCTGCGCCTGGCCGCGGAAGGAGCGCTGGTGGTTCTCCATTACGGAAAGAGCCGCTCCGCCGCCGAGGCGGTCGCCCGCGAGATCGAGCAGCAGGGCGGAACGGCGCTGCTCCTCGCGGCGGACTTCAGCTCCGTTCGCGGCATCCCGGAGATGTATGAAGCCCTGGACGACCTTTTGCAGAATCAAACAGGCGGCCCCGGCCTGGACATTCTTGTGAACAATGCGGGCATCGGACTTTCCCTTCCCATTGAGGCGACAACGGAGGAAGCCTTCGATGAGGTGATGAACGTGAACGTCAAGGCACCGTTTTTCGTCATTCAGCAAGCACTGCCGCGGCTGCGGGACGGCGGGCGGATCATCAACATCTCCTCCGCGACGACCCGGATCTCGCTGCCGGTGATTCCCGCCTACAGCATGTCCAAAGGGGCGATCAATACGCTGACCCTGAACCTCTCGACTCAGCTTGGCTCCCGCGGCATTACGATCAACGCGATCATGCCGGGATTCGTGGAGACCGAGATGAATGCCGAGACGCTGCAGACGCCGGAAGGCCGCGAGTTTGGCGCAAACTTCTCGATCTTCAAGCGGTGGGGACAGCCGGAAGATGTCGCCGATATCGCCGCCTTCCTGGCATCGGACGACAGCCGATGGATCACGGGCCAGCTGCTGGACGCCAGCGGCGGAACGCATCTGTAAGTGAGCCCTGTCGCTCACTCGTGCCTAGATGCGCGCCAACCTGCCTTTTTTATAAAGCAAAAAATCCAGTGCCGTCGAGGGCACTGGATTTTCTTTTTATCACACAAATTATTATGGAATATACTGCTGCACCACTTTGACGACTTTGCCGTCCTTCACCGTCAAATGAAACGGAAAAGAGCGGATGTCCAGCAGCTTGTCGTTATGGTAAATCGCCAAAAACTTGTTCAAGCTGACCGGTTCGTTCCACTGAATGTTCATTCCTTCATAGGTTCCGTCATGATCATACAGCTGCATCAGCACTTCAGCATCCGGAGCGATTTCGTACGTCTCCAGCGTCTCATCGTCGTTGACGATGTAATACCCGTCAGGAGCGCCGCCCAGCTCTTCGGCATCCGGCTCCCGTTCAAGGAACTTCTTGTCTGCCGCCGCGCCCTCGTACCATTCGATCGGATCCACCGTCACGTAGAGGTGGCCGTTCTTGTTCCCGATGGTGGACAGCATCGCCGTCACCGTGTCCTCGGTTTGCGGAACCGGCTTATATTCGTTATCAGACCCGACTGCACTCGTTGACGTCACAACCAGCCCCAGCAGAAAAACGATCATCAGGGAAGCGAATACGGTCATCTTTTTTTTCATTTGAAAATATCTCCTTTATGGAATCATGATTTCTATCCATATCAACCATTACCCTGCGGGATTGTTTTCAAACGCTGCGAGAGGGCTCTGTGATGTAACTTTATTGTAAGCCACAGCGGGGGCCAAATCGTCACAAATTCGTTACAGCCGAGTCAAATTGTTGTAAATTCTTCAAGCGCTTTCGTGAATGAAGGAGCCGGCAAGCCCGGTCAATCCTTCTTCTCCAAAATGTCCTTGATCTCCGCCAGATCGTGGATCTCATAAGTCGGGACGATGGCGGTTTCGTTGGGCAGGCGGTTCGGGTTGTACCAGCACGTGTCGATGCCGATATTGTTGCCGCCCTGAATGTCCGAGGTGAGGGAATCGCCGACCATCAGCATTTTATCCTTGCGTTCCTCCTGAATCACCCGGAAGGCATGCTCGAAAATGCCCGCCTGCGGCTTCTGGAATCCCGTATCCTCGGAAACGATGACCGCCTCGAAAAAGTCCTTCAGGTCGGAGCGGCCGATCCGTCCGAACTGCACCTCTTTGATGCCGTTCGTGATGATGGCCATTTTGTAACCGTGCTCCTTAAGGTAAAGACAGATATCCAGCGCACCCGCCAAAATAAACGCGCCTTCGGCGAGCGATCCCAGGTAACGTCTGCTCAATTCCTCGGCGTCGTCGCTCAGCCCCTGCTCGCGGCCGAATCGGCGAAAGCGCTCGACCCGGAGCTCCGCCGAGCTGATCTGTCCCTGTTCAAATTCGCGCCAGAGCTCCTCATTGATCCTTTTATAGCAGCCCGTTATTTCCGTATCATTCGCGTCCAGGCTGCAGCTGGTAAGCAGCTGGTTCAGCGCGTGGCTCTCCGACATTTTAAAATCGAACAGCGTTTCATCCGCATCAAACAAAATCCATTCGTAAGACAAGATGTACCCTTCTTTCAGTAAAGTGATATAAACGGCGTCAGTGTGCCTTCAATTTTCAAACTTCATGCAAGGCATCACTCGGCAGGTTTGTCTTTCCTATTGTACCATGCCGCCAAAAACGCCTGCTTGCGTCCATGTCCGTGACCCAAACCAAAACGAATGGGCGATTCACTCCGGGACTCATCTGCCATCTGGTTCTTGGAGAGCCTTATCCCAGGCAGACGCGAAGTCGGCCACAGAGGCGTACCGCCCGGCCCGGTCGGCATGTACCGCCTTCAGCGCAATGTCATACAGAGACCTGCCGGCATCCCATTGGTCATAGGAGCGGTCCATCTCCCCGCCAAAGATGAAAAAGGCTGTCGCCCCCATATTATACACATTAGTGATGCCGTCAATCGCAGCGCCGTATTCAAACTCCTCGGGGGACATAAAGCGGGACGATCCCCACAGCCTGCCCATCCGGTTCTCAAAAGGGCCTTTCTGGTACAGGTCGATATCGCAAATTTTCGTCGTGTCAGTGGCAAAATCGTAAAGAACGCTTCCGTCATAGAAATCAACCGCTATGTACCCTTTTTCCTCAACGTGGACATGAAAATCAAGAATAGCCCTGTAGGACGCCAGCCGCTTCTCCAGCGGCAGCCTGCGGTATCGATAAAACGGGGACCTCGGGTCTTCATATTTGGCTGGAGGCGGAAATGCCCAATGAGGATGCAGCGACTCCCCGTCAAACCATTCGAATACGGCGGCGTAGCCGGGTCCGGCTTCAAAATGGCTCAGCATCCGCACCAAGCTGGGGTGATCTAAATCTTCGTAAACTTGAACAGCCTGCTTCAAACGCAGGATGGCGTCCGCCGGTTCGCCCTCGAACTCCGTGGTAGCCGCTCCGGCGTACTTGATAAACCGTCTGACTCCGTCCTTTTCCACGCCAAACGAAAGGTTGCCGGAGTCCTGCTTGTCAAACACCGCAAACACCTTGCCCCAAGCGGACAGCCACTCCAGCGGATGCGGCTTTTTCAATTGAAACGATACTTCATCGATCTTGATCGTAAGCGGTTGATCCATCCGTTCAACTCCTTTTTATGGTTGGTCTCGGCTTATTCTATCTTCAAATTCCCGATTTTGCTGCTGAATGTCAGAGGCAATCCGTCTATACAAAAACAGGAATAAACCCAGGACGGCAATCACGATACCGCCAACCAGCGTAATATTGGTGATATTCCAAATATAATCCGGCGTTAAATCCTTTAGTGTAAGCACATCGTTAATATTTTGGGCGTGCGCTGCATAAATCAATACTTTTTCAAAACCGCCGAGCCCGACAAGCAGCAATCCTGCTCCGAGCAGCATCATTCCCATCAGTCGCATGCCCGTTATTCCTCCCTCTTAGTAGGATTGCGCCCCTTTTCCGCTTCTTCTGCACGGCCGGGTTCCGTATCCAGCTCCCGTTCGAGTTCTGCTTCAATGTCCTCGTCGCTCATCTGGTAATCATCCTCTTCCGACACGCCCAGCTTCCTCTCCAAAAAGCTTACCCTTGCCCTCAAGTCTTCCACCATGCCGTACAAATAGCTCAGCAGGCCGACCATAATCAGAAGGGTCAGAACGGTCCCCCAGGGGCCAAACACCCAGGTTGCGATCAGCCCCCCGGCAAGAAACACGACGATTCCCATGATAAAATAAACCATTGCCCACTCCCTTCTGCCGCCGGTTCAGTATGCGTCACCTAGGGGCTGCTAACTGCCGCTGCGGCAAGCTTCTATCGGGCGCCCAATCCTTCCGCTACCATATTCAAAAAGTAATCCCGGTGCTCCGGATGACAAGCGATCAGGTAAGGCTCTTCCGTCATGGCGTCAAATGGTTTTCCTTCAAAGTCCATGACCAGCATCCCCGCTTCCTTCGCGATCAGAACGCCGGAATAGAGGTCCTCCCCCTCGGAGTTATACAGAATGATGGCATCGATGTTCCCTCTCGCCAGCATGCACCACTGCAAGGTTGGCGCCCACAGCCGCATCATCCGCTTCGTATGCAGGTCGATATAGTTTCTAAGCCGGATGGCGCGGTCATTGATGCCTACCACATGTCCCTGAATCCAGGCGACCGTTGCTCTAATGAACGCCGGTGCAGGCCCGTTCGTTACGGGCTGCCCATTGCAGGTAGTTCCACCGTTTCGGGTGGACACGAACAGCCGGTCAATCATCGGTTCGTAAACCACGGCCACGACCGGCTGCCCTTGGTGCATCAGCGTAATCGAGCAGGAGAACGCAGGCAGGCCGATCGCATAGTTGTTCGTTCCGTCCAAAGGGTCTACCAGCCACAGCCAGTCGCTGCGCTGGCCATGATCCCCCGATTCCTCGGCCCGGATCCGGTGATCCGGGAATTTGCTGCGGATATGCTCGAGAATCCGTTCCTCGGCCAAATGGTCCACCACCGTGACGAAGTCGCCGTTATCCCCTTTGGGGTCAACCTTTTCCAGCTTGTCAAAATAGTCCTTCGCGATGGCTCCCGCTTCCTTGGCTGCGGCGACCGCCAGCTGCTTTGCCTCTTCAATGATCCGTTGATCCATATGTACTCTCCGCTCCTTGTGCCTAGTGTTCATATTGCTACGCCCGCACGCCCGCCTTCGCTCCTTCAAGAAAGAAAAAACCCTGTGCGTCAGGGTTTAATGTCAAGCATTATACTTTACGTTTAAAAATGGCGATGACGTCCCTTGACTGTCCCTGGGATACGCTCGTGTCAAAGCACGATACCAGCTCCCAGCCCTCGTAGCCATAGCTGTTCAGCAAATCCTCAAATTCCTCCTCGTCCACCTTGCCGCCCAAAAAGCCGCCTGTTTTATACTTCACCGTCTTGTAAGACCATTGTTCCATCATTTTACGCTTCCTTTCATCGTATCGTTTGGCCGCTCACAACATGCCAATGCATATGTTTGGATTCCTGGTAGTCTCCTAAGTTAGTGACGACCTTGGCTGCTCCCGTCTGCAACACCATGTCTGAGGCGACCTTCTTAATTACCCTTAAAACTTCGATCAGCAGTTGCTCGGTATTCTCCGCTTCCGCGGATATCAGCGATCCTATATGAAGCTTCGGGATCACCACAATATGATGCTCATAATAAGGGCGCGTATGATGATAAGCGAGCACCCGATCCGTCTCATACACGCGGTTAACCTGCGTTTTGCCGTTTAGCACCTCGTCGCAATAAAAATCGTTCGACACGCCGCTCAACCCTTTCCTTATCGCTGCTGCTTCAGCAGCTGCGAAACTTCCTCCATCCAGCGGCCTTCGGGATCCGCGATCACCGTATGCCAGCCCAATGCCCTGGCGGGGATCAAATTTTTCTCCTGATCGTCCACATAAATGCAGGGTCCTCCCCCATCGCCGAGCTGCTCGCCTACGAGCTGATAAATGCGGGGATCCGGCTTACAGTACCCTGCTCTACTGGATATGGTAAGGCTCTTCACCTGCTCCTTGACGGGTGCCAGCAGCCCGCTCAGCCATTCCTCCCGGTGGTTGCTCAGCAGGTGGATATCCGCGTCCCTGCTCCATGTGGCAATACGCCCCAAAGCGGGGAGGGGTTGCAAATACTTCATCGCCAGCGCGCTAAGCCGTTCCATGCTCAGATCTGGTCCATGCCCGGCAAGCCAGTCCCTAAACTGCTCAATGGTGATGCCGCCTGTCCAGAACGACTCGCGAATTTCCCGTGTGAAGCTGTCTTTTAACTGACGATAGGTCGTGCTTCCGGCCATGGCAGCAGCCTCTTCCCAAAATCCAGGCGAGAGGTTCGTTACAATGACACCGGCGACATCCAAAATAAGCTGGGGTCTGTTCATCGGCTTTCCCCTTTCAAGCTTCCAGTCATCATCAGCTGGGATTGGTGCTGCGCAAACATTCGTCTACCCATTCATAACAGCGCTGCAGATCCTCATGGCTGACCAGGTCGGAGCGGTGCTCGAACTGAATTTTGACCTGCGGGTTTTCCTCGCGGATAACAGTTAAATAATCTCCGATCGGGGCCCAGCCGTCCTCCGGGCGCTGTTCCGGCAGCACCGGGTAACGCAGCTTGACGGACGATTTCGTGTACTGAAGATTCCACAGGTGGATAACCTCCGCATACTTCGCATATTTGCGGATGACTGGCAGGGCCTGAAAGAAAGGGTCTACGTTCTGCTGCAAAAACAGCCTTCCCGTATCCAGGCACAGTCGGATGTCCGGGTACTTCTTCAGCAGCGCTTCCAGCACGTCATGCTCATAAATATAAGAATTCAGCGCATCGAATTCCAAAACTGGCGTGAAGCCGTAATCTCGGGAAGCGGCGCTAAGCCAGGCAAAAAGCTGATCGCTGCGCTCCGTAAACAATTCAGGCGAATAATCGCTATCATAGACATACTCCGTTCTGTCGGAAAAATGCCATTTGTCCCAGTTCACCCGGTCATCCAGGATAACGGGCTTCGGATAATGGAACAACACGTAATCCGGCCGTACGTTCCTTAAATAGTCGAGCTCATCCCGGATCAGCCGGAGCGCTCCATCACGGACATGTTTGTCCGCATCCAGAAACAGGGCGTCCCGAAGCAGCGCCTTCCCCGCACGAAGGGGAAAATGAACGCCGATGCGGAAGTCCCGCGCTCTGGAGGCGCTCAAGAGCTTCTGCGTGTCCGCTTCATTTTCAAACAGACAGGCCTCGATTCCGTAAAAGCCGTCTCTGAAATCGCGCTCCATCTTTTGCTCGTCAAACGAGCCGTATTGCCCGATCAAAAATCGCTTCATCGTCATTCCTCCGGCAGCGGGGTGTGAACCATCCATATGAAAATTTAACCATTACTTCCACGTTCCGTCCAGTATTCAATGAACCCGGCCTGTAAGAAAGCCTATGAATCTATCAATAACGAATTGAAATGGATGATATAGGAACAAGTGCGTAAAATGTGCCCACGATCGGATCATCAGGGACGAATCCCCTCCTCCGTTATCCGCTGCTTAATCTCGTTCAGCATATCCCGGGCAAAAGCCTGAAGCATCCGGGGTTCCACGCTCACTTCATCCGTCTGTCCTCCATACTGAAGAAGACACTGGCGCAGGAGCGGCTCATACGCAGGCGAAAGGGCCCCGAGCCCCCATTCGCCGCCTTCCTTTTTGGAGGACACTTCGCCTTCCCGCAAAAATCGCAAAATTCTGCACAGATTAAGCGTGTAATACACCGGCGCCTCGGCGATCTGCTCCACGGCATGCTCCACATCGGACCAGATCGACCGGATGTACATCTCTTTCTCCGGCCTGAACACGGACGGTGCGGGCTCCCCATACAGCGTTATCCCACGGTGGTAAATGACCATCATATGGGCCGCAAGATCAGGGTCTTCATAACCGCCGCACACATATTGCGCATCAGATTCATACCGCTCCCGGTGAGCCTCCGAATAATGGAATTCAAACGGTGTTGGGTGCAGCGGCTCCCCGGCGTACTGCCTGAGGATGACGCTGACTTCCATCCCGCGGTGCCCCGGCATCAGACCGTGAAGCTCAAGAAGGCTTCGGGCAAGCCGAGTCCAAACCTCCGGTCCCGGCTTCTCTTCAATGACCGCCAGGAGATCAATATCGCTCCGGTCTTCACGGTAACACCCCATCGCCAGTGAACCGTGCAGATATAAGCCGGTCAACGATGCTCCAAGCTCGGTAATAAAAAGCTGTGTCAAACGGTGCAGCACCTGCTGCGTATTCATAACTTTCCTCCAATATAGAAAAATGGCTGCCCCCTTACCGGGAACAGCTGTCATTTCGTCACTATGACCCCTTTTTGCCTGATCCGAAAGCAATCGCATACCGATCCGGATCGACCAGCACGAAGTCTTTCCAGTCCCCCCATCCCTGATGTTCTAGCACAGGCTCCTGAATGAACTGCGCTCCCCTGGCTTTGAAATGCTCATACAATTGATCCAGTTCTTCATGCGTTTCGACATATGCGTAAGTATCCCATGGAACCATCTTGTTGTCCCCGGAAGGGTTGGGACGGACATCCTCTGCCTTTGCCGCCTGAATCAATTTGAAGCCGAGGGCAAAATCATCCCTTACCGCCCAAACGTCCGACACGTCACAGCCGAGCACATCCGCATAAAAGCGCTTGGACCTCTCTAAATCCGAAACCAATCGAACCTGAACCGAAAAGTGAACTTTACTCAATGAACATCATCCTCCGAATGGTTGATTCTCCTTCGTGCGCTCAACCTCTTCCTGGATTGGCCGCAAGGCCAATGGATGAGCTCGAAGGGTTGCTCTATGAAACTGGCAGATACAGCGCTTTCAGTCTATCACAAATTTTAACAATGATACATATGATTTCCTACTCCTTCCACATTCTCGTCACCTGCCGTAGGGTCTCTCCCTCCCACTCCGTCTTGTAAATATCCGGCATGGAAGTGGATTCCCAGAAGGCGTAATCGAACCGCGGGTCAAATTCGCCCAGCATCAACGTCATAATATCGCCGTGAGTCCCAATGACAATCCGCTTTCCGGCATGCTCATCCAGCAGTTTCCGGATCACCTGGGCTGCTCTATGCCGCGCCTTCAGGCTCGACTCTCCCCCCGGAAAAGCAAAAGCGGCATCGCCGTATACCTTTTGCTTCGCTTCTTGAAACGATAGGCGCCCGATCTGCCCGATTTCCCGTTCCCTCAAATCTTCTTCTATGATGATTTCCCTGCCCGCGGAGTCGGCCGCATCCCGGATCGTTCGCACGGCTCGCTCGTAGGGACTGGAAATGTACAGGTCAATGCCTTCACCCAGCAGTCTGTCCTTGACCGCAAGCGCGTCTGCCAGCCCCTGACAGGACAGTCCCCGTGTTCGTTCCCTGCCTTCCTCATAAGGCGATTCGGCATGCCGGACAAAATAAAGAACCGTGTTCCGCTTCAGGTGATGTACTGAATTAGCAGTCATGAACCAGCAACCTTTCCATTTTATTGGGTTAAAAAAGAAAAACACCCGTTTCAACTTCATCATACCAGCGTTCCTGCCGCTGACATATCTGAAATTTTCACGGGTGCTTATATGAAGATAATAACGGTTCAAGCTCTTCTCGCCAGCTCGTAAGGCAGACACAGCGGGACTCCCGTCCGGGGGTCGACGAGGATGTCGGCTTCTATAGCGAAGACCTCCCGCAGCACTTCCCGGGTCATGACTTCGCCGGGTGTTCCCTCCGCCACGACTGTGCCTGATTTGATCGCCACCATGTGCTGCGCATACCGTGTGGCATGGTTCAGGTCGTGAACGACCATAACGATTGTGCGGCCCTCTTCCTCATTCAGCTTCTGCAGCAGCTGCAGCACTTCCAGCTGATGCGCCATATCCAGGAAGGTCGTAGGCTCGTCGAGGAACAGAATATCCGTCTGCTGAGCCAGCGCCATGGCAATCCATGCCCGTTGGCGCTGGCCGCCGGACAACTGGTCGATCGCCCGGTCCCTAAAGGCCCCAAGCCCCGTAACGTTAATGGCCCACTCGATAACCTCACGGTCCTGCGTGCTGATGCTGCCAAATCCCCGCTGATGCGGCGAACGGCCGAAGCCGATCAGCTCGGTTACGGTCAGCCCATCCGGAGCCGTGGGGGTTTGCGGCAGGATCGCGAGCTGCTTCGCCACATCCTTGGTCGGCTGGCTGTGGATCGATTTGCCGTCGAGCAGCACCGCTCCGGAGGATGGCTTCATCAAGCGGGCCATCGTTTTGAGAATCGTCGATTTGCCGGAGCCGTTGGAGCCGACCAAAGCCGTAATTTTACCCGCCGGAATGCTCAGGTTCAAATTGTTGACAATGAGCGTATCGGCGTATCCGATGTTCAGCTGCTCGGTACCGAGCCTCGACTGGAGCTGCGGTTTATCCTCCGAGGCGATCTCTTGCTCCGGCCAAGCCAATGTGTTTTGTACCATACCGTATCATCCTTTTTTAGGGATTGTATTTCGCGGCGGATTCGCCGCTCCGCATGCAGGGTGCCTTATGCTATGTTCAACGTTGTCGAATATACCGTATCGTCTAACGCATAATTGCCTTTGTTGACACATTATGCGTGGAAAAGTGCAATTTATGTGTATGTATACACACTTATTATGATAATGATTCTCAATTTCATTGTAAAGAGTTTTTTCCTTCTTCTCCGTCTTATCTCACGGAAAAAGGACAATGGAACTCATGGTCCCATTGTCCAAATATTGTTTCCGGCTTAATTACTCAAAATGTCCTTCAATTCTATTAAGTCGGTGATCGAATAATCAGTCTCACAGCTCGTGTATCCGGCAGCCGCCTTCATCCATACCGCCTTCATCCCGACCTTCCGGCTGGCCTCGACATCGTTAACGGGATGATCCCCGACAAACACAGCCTCCTCCGGCTGTAGCTCCAGCCTGTCCAATGCCCTACGGAAAATGGCCGGGTCCGGCTTGCGGAGCCCTTCCAGCTCGGAAATGAGAATGGCGTCAAAATCATCAGCAATGCCGAGCCCTTGAATGCTACCCCATTGAAACTCGCCGAAGCCGTTGGAAATGATCCCGAGCTTCATTCCTTGGCGCTTGAGAGCAATCAGCATTTCCCGAAGATGCGGATAACCTATGCAGTGAAGGCGAAAACCGGCGATATAGTCCTCCAGAAGGCGCTTCCAGGACAACTCCAAGGCCATTTCCCTCACAAGCTGTTCATAAACTTTGTCCTTCCAGACATACCCCCGTGCGTCCAGCTCTACAAAACGGCGGATATATTGATCCCGGTCCACGCGTTGAAGCTCCGGAAACCGTTCATATTGATCCTCCGTAAAGCTCAGCAGCGAGGTATCCCGGTCCAGCAGTGTCCCGTCCAGGTCAAACAGCACGCCCTTGATCATGCCCCGCTCCTTTCCGCCAGTTGTTCCTGCTTTACGGCCGTAACCCGGGTCGTCTTCTTGTCAAAAGAGACGTTGACCTCCTCCACCAGCTCAACCTGCCCCTCCGCGAACGTTAGGGTGAGCGTGACTCTATAGGGTGTCTCGATGTACACCACGGTTAGCTCAAGCTGCAGATCCTCGGTCAACCGGGCCGAAATGACGGCTTCCTGCCGATGCATGGCCAGATCCTTCCGGAAGATGTCCTTGGTGCTTACCCTCTTCGTCAAATCAAAGGGAAGTTCGCGCCGGCTGCCATCAGCATAACGGATCCGAAGCTCGGACCGCTCATCCAGCCTGCACACCGTAATCTCGGCAACGCCGCCTGGCTCTGGAGCCTGGACACGGTATTGCCCTGCCCAATCATCCGGCATAGCGGACGAAGCAGAAGGTACCCTGTGCTCAGCGTCTTCCTGCATTCGCGCGATCCGCTGCAGAAGCAGCGGGTACGCTTCGGAGCTGACTTGTTGCGATCGGTCTACCCGGTCCACAATATGCTCATAGATGAGGTCCAGCAGCTGCGGCAGCTGCTTTTTCATATGGCTCATGCCGGAAGAGGCTGCAATGACAATGCCGTGCTTCGGAGCAACAAAGCAGAGCTGCCCGAACCCGCCGTTTCCCATATAACACCCCTGCCGGCACCGGAAAAATTGGTAGCCATACCCTTCCGAAAAATCGGTCCTCGTCTCATTGCGGCGGTTATCGCTCTGCTCCGCGGTGGCTAACCGGATGTATTCCGCCGATACGATTCTCCGGCCGCCATACACGCCCTCGTTCAGCAGCATCTGACCGAACTTTGCCACGCCGTCGATGGGAATGCTCAGCCCCATGCCGCCTGCGGTCACTCCCATTGGGCAGGTTTCCCAATCCACCAAGCCAATTCCAAGGGGCTCGAACAATCTCGGTTTTACATATTCGACGAGGCTCATGCCGGTCGCTCTTTCCAGAATGGCGGCAACCATATAGGTCGCATGGGTGTTGTACACATAATGGCTTCCCGGCGGATGCTCCGGCGCCAAGGATAAGAACGTTTGGGCCCAGTCGGGCCCGGATTCCATCACCCGGCCGTAGATGTTGTCATGATGTCCTGTATTCATCGAGAGCAGATGGTGGATGGTCATCTGGGATAAGTAGGGCGGGATGTCACCGGCAAGCTTATCGGGAAAATACGAAACGACCGGATCCGTCAGCCGGATATATCCTTCGTCCCTGGCAATTCCCGCGGCAATGGAAGTGAAGCTCTTGCTGAGCGAAAATAATAACGTAGGTGCCTCTTCCCGATACGGCTGACGGTTGAAACGGGCCGTAACTTTTCCATTCTGAAGCAGCATCAGACGGTTGACCTGAAGCTCCAGTTCCTCGATCCGTTCTAAGAACCGAAGTACATCGCCGGACGACAGGCCGTGGCTTTCCGGCTGTGCGGTTTCCAGTTCCAATCCCAATCGTACACCTCCCTTTTATTAAAGTTCCTTAATGAAAAAGAGATTCAAATCATCGTCCACCCGGACCATCTCGCCCGGCACGACCGGCTGGTTCTTATACACGATGCCGTTGCCATCGGGAATGTAACCTCTGCGGCAGTAAATGCGCTGTGCCTTACCGTAGTCCTTGAATAAGCCCACACCGATGCCGATCCGTTTGCCCTTGCGGCTTACGATCGATTCAAACTCCTCTAGGATCCGGTTGCCGATTCCTTGGCGCTGGAAGACGGGGAATACGTTCAGATCGTTCACTTCCGGAATGCCTTGCTCTTGGAAAGGGGGGTAGTCCGATTCGTATTTCAGGTGACATACCCCGGCGACCTGGTCATCTGCATAGGCGATGATCGTTTCACGGACACCCGCTGCGTTTTCAGCGAGACATTTGTCGTAGTACTCATCGGGGCGGAAGATGTCATGTTCGGTAAAAGCCTGCTTCCACTGCTGCTTTAATTCCTCTGAAGTGAGCAAAGTCAGCGTGATTTTCATTTACAGCACCTCCATATCGATTGTATTTTTGTTCCCACGTTTCGCGGCTCTCTTTTAAAAGTTAATGTTCACTTACTTTAGCATTGATGATTAAAGAGATTCGCGATTATAATATGTATAAATATACCACGGCTTGATAGTAGAGAGGGGAACTGCCATGCGATCCGCTGAAGTCCATAATTACGACTTTGCCTTTAGGCAGGCCGCGATCGGCATGGCCCTTATCGCGCCTGACGGAGCCTTCCTAAAGGTCAACCCCGCTTTATGCACCCTCCTCGGTTATACACCTGACCATTTCACTGTGCCGGATCTTCTTCCCGCGATTCAGGAACTGTCCCGCGACATCGTTAAGTGCGGGGAGTGGCTGCAGTCCATGAAACGGGATCAGCACCGGATCGACCAGCATTACTATCATCCTTCAGGACAACGGTTGTCCCTTGATATCCGCATCTCCTTGATTCGAAATGAGGCCGGGAAACCTGAGATTTACTTCACCCAATTCGAGAACAGGACCCAGATGATGCAAATGGAAACTAGGCTGCATTATACCGAAACCCATCTGCACGAGCGGGAGGATTCCTTCATGCAGCTGCTGGATGGCCTCCCCCTGTCCGTGCTGATTACGAACCACGGCCAGATTCAGTATGCCAATCCTGCCGGACTCAGGCTCATTCATGCAGACAGCCTGGAAGCCGTAATCGGCATGTCAACGGACGATTTGGTCGACGCCGCCGACCACGAAATTCTGGCCGAGCGCAAGCAGCGGCACTACAACAACAGGCCCATCGGCTCAGTACGCTATCGCATCCGCTGTTTCAATGGACAGCTGAGGCATGTGGAAGGATTTTCGCTGAAGATTACCTATCAAAAAAAGCGGTGCGTCATCGGGATCTTTAAAGATATCTCCGACCAGAAGCTTGAGGAAGACCGGCTCATGCAGTCCGAGAAGCTATCGACAGCAGGGCAGCTTGCCGCAGGCATCGCTCACGAAATCCGCAATCCGCTGACCGCCATTTTCGGCTTTTTGAAGCTCCTCCGCACCTCCAGCCAAAACAACGACCAGTACTTTGCGATCATGGAATCCGAGCTGAAGCGGATCGAATTTATCGTCAATGAGCTGCTGGTGCTGTCCAAACCCCAAGTTTCGCATGCGAGCAAGCCAATGGACATTTTGCCGTTGCTGGACCAGGTGATTACACTGATGAACGGCCAGGCTGCATTAAAAAATATCGAGATCGTTTCCGCCTTCTCCGAACCTTCCATCTGGATTGCCGGCGAGGCCAACCAGCTGAAACAGGTCTTCATCAACCTGCTCAAAAATGCGATGGAAGCCATGCCGCAAGGCGGCATCATCCGGATCCACGCTCTCTCCCGGAACAACGAGGCCTTCATCAGCGTTCAGGACGAAGGCTGCGGCATGACGGCGGAGCAGATCCAGGCGCTGGGCAAGCCCTTTTTCACGACCAAGGAATCAGGCACCGGTCTTGGGTTTATGATCACACACAACATCATCCATAATCATGGCGGGAACATATCGGTCCAGAGCGTGCCCCAGGAGGGCACCACGTTTACCGTGACGCTCCCTGTTATTTCCGAACCGGAGGCAGCCTCATCATAACAAGCCTAATCCGGTGATCAGCCGATAATTTTAAGTATCACATCCTGGGACCAAAAAAGGACGGTGCTCCCGCGTTATGCTCCTATGTATTGGAGGAATACAGCAGAATGCCGTCCCTCCGGCTCCAGCCTGATTTGGCCCAAAAATAATTGCCGATCTCATTCTCCTCGATCACCATAATATGGCACTTGGCGATGCCCTCTTCCCGGAGCTTATCCAGCCCGGCTTTCGCCAGTTTTTGCCCGATGGCTCGGCCCCTGCAGGCCGGATCGACCGCAACGTGGTAGATATACCCCCTTCGGCCGTCATGGCCGCACAGAATGGTGCCGATCACCCGATCACCCTCGGTGGCGACAAAGCTCATGCCCGGGTTCCGAACCAGGTACCGGTGAATCGATTCTTTCGAATCGGCGTCGCTGAGCGCCATCCCTTCCGTTTTGCCCCACAGCTCCATGCATTGTTCGTAATCCTCAATCAACAGCTCTCGCAGTGTTTCCATGATGTTAGTTTCCTCCAGTCATTGATAAGAACAAACGTATATCGATGTATATTCAATGAAGCCAGACCGCATTTAGCGGGGCTTTTTCTTGCGATATATCGAAGCTCGAATCCCCGAAGCTTATTCTTTTCCTATATCTTAAGAACAAACGTATATCGATGTATATTCAATGAAGCCAGCCGCGCCCGGACTATGTCCCGGCCTCCGCCCGCTCTACCGACTCCGGACCGAGAATCTGTCTAAAGTGGTGCCGCATATGCTCCAGGTAATCGTTCACCAGCCAATCCAGCGTCGCTTCACCGCCGCCGGGAAGAATGCAGGTTTTGCCGTAATCCTCCGCGGTCAAACGCTCGAGAACATGGACAATTTGCCTGTTCAGCATAACCCACAGCGTAATGATATCCGTCTGGTTGTATTGCTCCTGATACCCGTGCAGGTCCACCCACCGGTCCTGATCGTATCCCTCAAGGGATACCGGATGCGCCGACTGTTTTATTTTGACAAAACGAAGATGGTTGTTCGCCGCCGAGTCGCATAAGTGGCCTACGATCTCCTGCTTCGACCACTTGGCGGGTCCTTGCTTGTGTCTGAACACCTCTTCGGGCAAAGCTTTCAGTTCGCTCTCAAAATATACGACTAAACGGTTCAAGGTTTGACTATAACTATGATTCATCCCACTTCTCCTCTCCATTGGCTGCACTGTATTCGATCAGCCAGCAATCGCGGTACTCTCCTTCATGCCATTCGCGTTTTTCCAGCAATTTGATCTTGCGGAAGCCGCATTTTTCGTATACGCGCAGAGCCCTGGCGTTCCAGGTTTGCGGGTCCATGACAATTTTATCGGCTTGAAGCGTGTTGGTCAGATAAGAAACCATGCCTTGAATCAGCCTTGTGCCGATTCCCCGGTTCCAGCAGTCGGGCTCCCCAATAAACTGATCCATGCCGAAAATCCGCCCGTCCCCTTCGCCATAGCCATATACCTCGCGTTCCTCCGGATCGACCGGATAATATTGAATATATCCGATATCGCGGTCGTCCAGTTGAATGATGCAGGCTTCGATTTGATCATCTCGGTAAAAGTGCTCCTGCACCATGGCCATATCATGCGGACGGTCCCGGCCTTCATAATATTCGAGGACGCGTGGATCGCTGAGCCAACGGACCAAATGGTCCGCATCGCCCGCCTCCAGTTTCCTTACGCTGACCCCCTGCTTGCTCCAAAGAACCAAAATTGCGCCTCCTCCCTCATAACTCAAGCACGAAGCGTTTGAGCCTTTTTACATGAAAAGCTTAACGTTTTTGACCACGTAGTGGTACCCTGACATGACGGTCATCATCACGGCGATCACCATCAAGAAGGAATCGACGCGAAGGCTAGTCAGCCATTGAAAAGGATAATTATTCAGCAGCACGGCCGTAATGGCGACGACCTGGGACACCATTTTCCACTTGCCGTACCGGTCTGCCGCCAGAGCGATCCCCTGGGCCGACGCCGCCATTCGCAAAGCTGTAATTATGAATTCACGGCCAATCATCACGAAGGCCATCCAGGCCGGAATCATCCCGGCTTCGACCATCATGATCAGCGCCACCGAAACAAGCAGCTTATCGGCAAGCGGGTCCAATAACTTCCCGAGATTGGTAACCAGGTGGTATTTGTGGGCAATATACCCGTCCAGCTTGTCCGTAGCGGAAGCAAGAACAAATACGCCCACCGCCATATAGGTCCCGTACTGGTTCAGAAATTGAATGAACGCGTTGGAATCCGCCAGCCGTACGGGGTACTCTGCGAAAAAAACGATAAACACGGGGATCAGCATGATTCTGGCCAGCGTCAGCTTGTTCGCCGGGTTCATGCATCCTTCCTCTCAAAAAACGTGATCCGGTTACCAAAAGGATCGATCACGCTCACCTCCATATCCTCAAGCCCAGGGCGCGCATGCTTGTACTTCTTCGCTATCAATTTGGCATGGAGGCTCTGAATGTCTTCGACTTCCACACGGATCGCCGAGCCGGGGGTGCAGTCGCCGTGATGCCCGCTCAAATGGATCTCGCAGTCCCCGCTGGACACCTGCATGTATAAGGGAAGATCGTCTTCATAGCGATGCTCCCAGTCCATCCGGAATTCCAGGAAATCCACGTAAAACTCCTTGGCCTTGTCCTCATCGAAAATCCGAAAGATCGGTGTGATCTTCTTCATCACTCATCCTCCTCTAAAAGTTAATCCAAACTTATGCCAGCCCGGCTATCGTACAGGCAATGCGGCAGCAAGCTGCATAGGCGCCGACAGTTGAGCGTACCGGCTCTCCACATAGGGATTGAACCAGACCGCATGGATGACCTTCATCCCTGCCTGGTGCGCCCCATCCAGCTCTCCGGAGCCTCCGTCACCTACAAACACGCAATCCTCCGGGAGTGTTTGCAGCCGTCGGCATGCAAGTTCATAGATAGCAGGATCGGGCTTACAGCATTGTACCTCGTATGAAAAAATAACGACATCAAAATACCCGGCCAGCGGGGAATCTTCCCAGCCCCGGACTTCCTCCTCCGAACAGTTGCTGATCAGTCCCAGCTTCCAGCCATGGGTACGAAGATTTCCGAGCATTTCCAAAATGTCAGGGCGAACGGCTTCAAAAGGAATCCGCTTCTCCTGGATCCTTGCCTGGTAGAGCGACTGAACGGACTGTTCGTCCGCATCCAGGCCCCTGCTCCGGCAAATATCCCGGATGACATCTGGAAAACTTGCCAGCTCCCCGCGCATCCGCCGCTCCACCCGGCTTCTCCATTCCAGCTTGAACTCTTCCTGGCTCAGACCAAGCAGACCCGGGTAATCGTAGCGGCGCCCCGATATCCGCCGGCCATCCGCAAATTCGGTGATCAAGGTCTCGAACAAATCGAACAAAACGGCTTTCGTACCCAAGCGGCATCCTCCTTATCGGTATTCGGGATTCCGGTTATATCATAGCCCGGCCCGCTTCCCCCAAATATACGGTTGGAATGACCGTCTCCACCACATGCCCTATGTACAGATCCAGCAAGGGGTTATCCGGTTCCATTGAGAATCCTCCGCCACCCATAGCGATAATTTGTTTGATGCTGATGCCCTCCTTTCCGTAACGTGTCATCAATTCCAAGTAAAACTGCCCCAAGCGATGTTAATTTACCTATTCGACGGGAAAACGCCATACCCTTTCTTCGCCGGGTACTTGCTAAAAATGGATCGATATGGTAGCCTGTTAGTAATTTACGAAGAACGGAGGGTTACGTGTGGTAGATCAGTTTATCCGGGTTCGCACGTTTTGCAACTAACATATTGCAAAATTCTCTGCTTGTACGCGGAGGACTCAGGATTGGTCTGCCATTTTTTAAAGGTAACCCAGGTTTTATAACGACTATGGCTGAAGCATCGTCTGCAGGAAACGCATGATCATGTCCAGCCTGCCTTTAAAAATTCATCTCACATGAACGCATTGCGGGATCGTACCCTCAAGGGATAGGAATGATAGTCTCTACCTGCCCTTGGGCCTCTTCCGTCTTTCATGTAAGACCTCATATCCTGCGGCCGAAGGAACGGTTGTTCCTTGGACCGGGCGGTCCTTTCGCGAAACGCTGACACAGGCAGACAGCCTGTGTTTTTTTGTGCTTATTTTTAGATTAACGATGATTCCGGCAAGGAGGGTTACGTGTGGTAGATCAGTTTATCCGGGTTCGCATGGTGTGCAGCTGCTAAGAAAAAAAGCCGTTGGCTTTGCTGTGTACAGAGAAACTCAGGATAGGTCTGCCCTTTTTGCCAGGTAACCTCCTTTTTGCTCAGGACAAAATGTCGCTTGGTCGATGCATAATGTGCCGCCACCCGCCGCTTCAATGCCGGGCTTATATGCCGATGAACTGCTCTTTCATGCAGTGCGTCCGTCCCGCACGGTTGCCCTTCATTCGGTGAAATCGGCCGGATCCCGCGGCGTTATCCTGAGTCTCTCCACTTCACAGCACAGCCGATGGGCAAGAAACCATCGCTGGAAAACGGAGGGATTCATGGATGCATAAACATCGACAACGTCATATAAAGACGCACTTGAACATAGAGAAACCCGCAGCAAAAGGACAGCACCTGCTGCACCACGAGCCGGTCATTCACGACATGATCGGAATGGCCGGTGTTACAAACGCCGACACGGTGCTCGATCTGGGCGCCGGACGGGGAGCCATCACGTTCCCGCTTGCGAAGAAGGCAGGCAGAGTGCTGGCCATTGAGAACGATGCCGCATTCGCTGCCGCCCTTCGGCAAAAGGCGGTTCCCGGCTCCAATGTGGCCGTTATTGAAAGGGACATTTGCGAGGCTTACCTTCCGAAGGAGCCGTTTCATGTTGTAGCCAACATTCCATTTTTTATGACGACATTCATTCTCGAGAAGCTGCTCGACCCGCCGGGTTCTGCGTTCCAGGGGGCGGTGCTGATCGTGCAGCACGGAGCAGCCAAGGGATTTACGGCAAGGCAGATTCGCAGCCCACGTCTGCTCAAGTGGCGGATGTGGTTTGACTTCGAACTGGTGAAGGTTGTGCCCCGGCGGCATTTTTCACCCCCACCTCAGGTGGACGCAGCCGTACTCCGTATTCGGAGACGGAAAACACCTTGGCTGCAGACGCAGCATCATCATGCGTTCGGCGGATTGGCCGAATACGCGCTGAACGATCCGGCACTGCCGGTGTGCGAGGTAATGGCCGGGATTTTTACACCGGTGCAAATCAGGCACCTGCTGCAGCACATCCGGGTAGAACGGAATACGCCGGTATGCTTGCTGCGCGAGCGGGATTGGGCAGCCGTATTTGATACGATGCGGGAGAAGGTCCCCTCTTATCGCTGGCCGAAAGCAACAACAAAGAAAAGGAGCGCCAGGTAGGCGTGAATTGAAATCTAAGGAGGAAACACAAATGACAGAACAACTCATTAAAGTAGATGGTATTGAACTGTGCACCGAAAGCTTTGGACGAAAGGAAGATCCGGCAATCCTGCTCATTATGGGCGCCACCGCCTCGATGATCTGGTGGGAGGATGAATTTTGCCAGCGCCTTGCTGACGCGGGGCGGTTTGTCATCCGTTACGACAACCGCGACGTCGGCCAATCGATGAATGATGAGCCCGGCAACCCGCAGTACGGCTTAGAGGACATGGCCGATGACGCCATCCGCGTTCTGGACGCCTACGGAATCAGCCGGGCTCATGTGGCGGGCATGTCGCTCGGCGGCCTGCTGACGCTGATGGCTACGGTCAAGTATCCCGAGCGGGTACTGAGCGATACGCTGATCATGACCTCATCGTTCCGTGACCCGAGTCTGCCGGAAATGGAAGAAAAGGTCGCTGCCTTTTTTGCTTCAGCCGACCAGGTCAACTGGGAGAATGAACAGGCGATCCTGGATTTTAGCGTTCAAAAATGGAACCTGCTCCGCGGGTCAAAGCACGCTCCGGACGAGGATAAAGTCCGCCGGCTGGCCGCACGGGAGCTGCATCGGACCCGCAATTGGGCGGCGAGCATGTTCAATCATGGCCTGCTGGCCGGCGGAGAGGATCTGATTGCTGGGGTACCGGACATCCGGGTGCCGGCCCTCGTCATCCATGGCACGGAGGATCCGATCATCCCTTATGCCCACGGTGAGTCGTTGGCCCGGGAGATCCCGGGCGCCCGGCTGCTGACCCTGGAAGGGACCGGCCATGAGCTGCATGAGAACGATTGGGATGCCATTCTGGATGCGATTATCCGGCATACCGATGGCGTCCAGAAGAGCGAATCGAGATCAGTTAAGTAATTAGCAAAACAGCGGGCAGGGATCTTTCCCTGCCCGCTGTCTGTATGTAACCCTACGGTTGATGAATCCGATGCTTCAAGTCAGCGCTGCCGTCAATCACTGACATGATGTCTGTCTTCAGCTCAACCGGATATACCGACAAGCCCTGTAATTCCTCAATTGTAAACCATTTGAAGATCAGTCTGCCGCCATCCTCAATGCCTGGGAACTCGCCCTCCCGATCCAGAATTTCATGGCCCTCGGGAAAAGAAAACGTGTAATAAAATCCGGTTTCATGGTATTTCATTCGATCATATTCGAAAAAATCCTCATTGACATACAACAGCTTGTCTATCTGTATATCGATGCCCAGCTCTTCCCGGATCTCCCGGATGAGAGCCTGGTCCGTCGATTCCTGAAACTCTACCCGCCCGCCGGGCAGATTCCAGAAATCGTCTTGCAGCGTCGTGTGCAGCAATATCCGATCGCGGTGAACAGCGATTCCCGCAACCCGAAAATTAAATTTGTTCTGCCCTTCTGTAAAGGTAATCACCGAATCACCCAGCTTCCATTCCGCAGCAGCGGCTCGATCGTGCCGTCCTCATGCTCCGCATCGATGCTCAGTTCCGCCGAACCGACCATAAAATCTTCATGCTGCATGCTGACGTTGGCTCCGCGGGCAAGCAGCTCCTCATCGCTGAGTCCCGCCCCGCCCTGCAAATTCGTCGGATACGCACTCCCGAGCGCAAAATGGCAGGACGCATTTTCGTCGATGCCCACATTATAGAAAACCCGGTTCAGACGGGAGATCGGCGAATCATGCGGTACGATCGCGATCTCCCCCAAATATCGCGTTCCCTCATCGGCATCCAAAAACTGCTTCAACGCCTCATATCCGGTCTCCGCCGTAAAATCCACCACACGTCCCTCACGAAACGTCAGAGTGAAGCGGTCCACCAGCTGCCCGTTCAGCACAAACGGCCGGGTGCTCGATACCGTTCCGTTTGTCCCGGCGCGGTGCGGCATCGTATACACTTCCTCGGTCGGCATATTCGCCACGAACGGAATCCCGCTCTGATTAACCTGGCCGCCGCCAAGCCAGATATGGCCCGGAGCGAGTTCGACCGTCAGATCCGTGCCGGGTGCCTTGTAATGCAGCCTGCGGTACTGCTTCGCGTTCAGCTTATCGGTGACGGCTCGTAAATGCTGCGTATGCCTCCGCCAGGCAGCCACCGGATCCTCTTCATCGATATGGTTCATGTGGAAAATCGATTCCCATAATGCGTTCACCCGCTCTTCCTGCGGGCGGTCGGCAAACACTTGATCCGCCCACGCCTGGCTCGGCACGTTGACGATGCACCAGCTGATCCGATTAGTGCGCACGTATCCGAGATAGTTCCGGCGAGCGGCGGCGGCGGCTTTCCGGGAAGCCGATATTTTCGCCGGATCCACGCCCTCATACAAATTCGGATTCTCCCCGTCCAGCAGGAGAACCGCTCCCCCGGACTCCGCAATGCTCTCCATCATGTGCGCCGTCCAAGGGGGATAGAACGCAAACGATTCCGGCCCCGCCAGGTCATAGCGCATGCGCTCTACCGTTTCATCACGCCAGTTCAACTGTACATACTTGGCCCCTGCCTGGTAGGCTTTAGCCGTAACCAGCCGCGCAAAATCAGCCGACTCTATAGGCGATTCCACATAGAGCACTTGATCCGGCTGCACATTCACGCCCACTCGGACGAGCAGTTCAGCATATTTTTCCATTTGCTTCTGAAACTCCGTCAATAACATCCCCTGCCTTATCTATTTATATATTGTATGATCTTCATAACGAGCCGATTAGCCGGGTGACCAGAGGAAACGCATAAATGATCCCGATGCAGGCTAGCAAAATCCAGCTGAGAATCCGCGGATACTTGGCACGGTATAGCCTCACGGTACCAAATATACCCGCCACGAGCAATGCCAAACCGGCGATGACCGGCAGATGATACCGGGTCGAACCTGGCGCTGAACTCCCTATCCACGGATCCAAACCTAAGCTTGAAAAAATCATGTCCCCCACGGATACATCCTGATGATTTTGCACCAAAAGGACCAGCGCGGCCAGAATCATCAGGAAATAGGGTATGCCCTTTTTCACGCGTAATCACCTCCCTCGGAATCTGCTCCGCTTCACTAATTCCTTTCCAGCATCCAATCCAAGTGTTTCTTACTATGGTTCCATATCCAATGGGTCCCCGTCTCGATCTGGGGCAGCAGCCCATTCAGGGTTCGATGCGCGAGCACGAAGTCCTCCTTCGTAATAGCCGAACTGCGAAGCGCTTCGCTCAACTCGTCTTCATCTTTGATCACATAGCTGCCGTCAGGAAAGACGACCAAGTCCAGATACAAGTCATCCCAGTAAGGAATGCCCTCCCCGCTCAGGCCGTTCCGAGTCGTCATATCTACGTACCATTGGATGATCTCTAGCTCCGCATTAAACATGGTGGTGACCGCGTAGTGCTCCCCTTCCGGAAAGTGCTGCATCCAAACGTATCCCTGATCAGCCAGGCACAAGTCCCGGTTCTGCATCTGTACCACAAGAGGCTCGCTGATTTGATGAATCGAGATGAGTGTCACATGCCCGTTAAATTCTTCGGATCGGAGCGGCCTGCAGGCAAAATCTCTTTCCAGCACCCGCCGCCAATCCTGCCGGTCGGCATATTTTCGCTTCACTTGCTCCCCTCCTAAGCTCTCCGCTTCTGCATAACTTTGGCCGCCCACGCAAAGCATGCGACAGCGACGATACCAATTCCAGTGTACAACCACCATATCGTTCGCATCTCCGGCCCTCCGGAATAAGCACCCTGCTGAATCGCCAAAATGTACGTATCTTCGCCCGTTCGAACTGCGATAGCCTCTTGGCGGCTCCGCCCCTCAATGGCGTAGTAACCTGTTCCTTTGGGATACATATTGGAGAAATTCCCCCGATACGTTCCTTCCCGGTCCGAATACTTCGTGACTTTGCCGATTTTTTGGCCGACGTCCTCGGGCTGAACGGCTTGTGTTGTGACCTGGTAGATATGGCCGGAGTAAACGACAAATGGATAGGCCCAGCTTGCCGAGGCAATAGATAGCGGTAAAAGTAGGATGAAACCAAGGAATAGAGGCAGCACTCTTTTCAAATGACATTCCTCCTCCGAAAAAATAGCCATCAGCAAAAACGCTAGTCCGTGACTTTTTACACGACAACCGTCAGCTTATGCCTGAACCCATGTTCCCCGGGTATAGCCCAGCTTCAGACCTGCCCGCTCCATGTTGCGGTGGCTGGTCGAGGCATAGGCCGCCTGGCCGACCACGATCCGGCAGCCGCTTTGATGCGCTTCGGTGATCCTTTTTTCCAATAGCGCCTGCTGAACCCCCTGGTTGCGGTATTCCGCAAGTGTAGTGGCAAACGTCAGCGAAGCCTTGTCATCCTGGATATACATCACGCCTACACCGGCCGGCTTGCCGTTGACCCACGCAGCAAAGAACTTCCATCCATCCCTGTCATAAAGAACGATGTTGTTGTCGGCGATGTGATGTTTGCCGGATATCGGCAGACCGGTGCCCAGGCAGTGAATTTCGGCATACAAGTCCATTTCGTCTGCGGTGAGTTCCCGGATCGTAATAGGCTCTCTTCCTGTCTCACAAGAGCGCGGTTCGCCGTATAAAGTCGCATGATACCCGGTCTGGTAATAGCCCTGATCATAAAGAGCCTTCATCAGCTTGGGATGAGTTTTGGAAGGAACCACCTCAAATTGGCATCGGCCCTGCCGCTTCCGATAAAATTCCAGAATTTCATCCAGGCGCTCAGCCTCTTGCTCTCCAATCCCCTTCACCGTATTAAACTGCGGCCATGGCATCGCTTGACTATAGAACGCGGCAGCACCGCCAAAAGTTTGAATGTCGATCCCCATCGGATTGCCAGGCCGCTCCTGAATCGCTTTCATCCGGTCGATCATGTAATCGATTTCGGATTGCTCCATTATATCGGCCAGTTCTTTGCTTATGTACATATTATGACGTCCTTTCGGGCTTGATCGTTAAAAGACCTATCGGAAAACGCAAAGCATCAAGCGCGCTCATCGTTCTTTTCCCCTTTTGTCACCTTCGCTGCCTCGTGACTCTTGTGCATGACGACCTGCCGGGTCGGCTTGTAGCCGGTCTGTTGATAAAAATCCACCAGGCCGCTCTCGCAAAATAAGCTGACCACGTGGATATTTTTCAGTTCTGCGGTGATCCGGTCGATGATTTCCCGTCCCAAGCCGCTTTTTCTGTAATCCGCATGCACGCCCATATCCTCGATATAGGCACGGAACAAGCCGTCCGAAACCGCTCTCACAAACCCGACCAGCCTGTCCTCGTCCCAGGCGCCGACAGCAATGGATGAGCCGAGCATGGATTCGATATCGGCCAACGTTCTTTCCGGCCACCAGCCCAGGTGATCATACAGCTGTTTCACTTGAGCGGCGGGGATATTTTTCTCCTGATACGTCCTTACAGTGATTGGCCTCATAATTTCAGCTCCTTAATATGGAAACTTTCTTTTGCATTAAATCCTCAAAAACAGGCTGCTGAACGGAACTGATCGGCAGCTGTTCGATTTCATCCATGGACTTGAATTCAAGCTGAAGCGACTCCTGCTGAATGTCCTGAAAAAGAAGTGCCCTTCCGTTATCGGAAAGACTTCCCTGCAAGCTTGCTTCCGCCTTGAAGATGAACATGACAAACACAACCTCGTTCCCGTCAGGGTAGGTGTACTGCATTCTCGGCCCGCTATAGACTCCCATCAGTTCATGTTTCAGGACGACCAGTCCGGTCTCTTCCATCACTTCCCGCCGCATCGTCTCCTCAATCGTTTCTCCGGGCTCCATCGCACCTCCGGGCAATCCCCAATCCCCATAATCAGACCTGCGCTGCATGAGGATGCGGCCGGCTTGATCCTGAATAACAGCGCCGCCTGTCACGATAATGCGCATAGCTGCTTCCTCCCTCCTGATGCAAAATCAGCTTTTTGCCCATGCCCGCGCTTTTTCTAATAGCTCAGCAATCGTTCCGGACTTTTCATCCGAGTATTTCAGCAGCGTGTTGATGCCGCTGGCCAACGTGTTCCGTTTGGCCTGTGCATAGGCATTCGCTTGTTCCGGATGGGTACGCAAATAATCCCTGAACAGCAGGTTATCCCGCCAAATGGCGGAGTCCCACTCGGTTATTTGCAGATTGATCTTCTGCCCGGCACGTTTACGGTAATGAATTCGCCCCGGCACTCCCGCCACACCCATGCCCTCATACTGCATGGAAACCAATTGCCGGTCTGTCTGCTCGTCAATATGAAGCTCCTTTAGGCCGATCAGGATATCGATAATCGGTTTGGCTGTCATTCCCTCGATAGACGTGCTACCGATATGAGCAAACTCCACCGCTTGTTCCGCAAACACAGGCTCCAGTTCCCTTTTCTCTTGCTCGTAGATTTTCTTCCATTCAGCTTGATAAGGGGACAGCTCGATGATTTCATCAATCCCCATCAGTTCCCTCCGATCCGATCATTGCTCCTTTTTGGGACAGCTCCTTATTTAGAAAAATTCAGTCCCTTGTCGGCCATTGCCCGCCGAAGCTGTTCTACCGCTGTGGGGCCGATGCCGTGAAGCTGCTTCAGCTCCGGTTCGGTGTGCTTCGCGACCTCTTCTAGACGGGTAATGCCCGCATTCCGGAGCGCGCGTACCGTCGGCTGGGCCAGCTTGGGCAAATCACTTTCCGTCAGATCCTGCTTATCCTTTGGCATGGTTTATAAACATCCATAAATAGATGGGTAATACCTTCCAATCACGTTTTCATCCCAAATCTGTGCCTCAATGTATCGCTCTGGCCCCCGGTCCCCGTGCTTGTTCCATTCCTGCGGGAGCCCGTACCTGGCGATGACTTCCCGAATTTCATCCTTCGTATACACCTGCTGGCGGTAGGGCTTGCCATCTTCGTAGCGCATTGTCGGAAACAGATCGCCGTACGTAAAACTGATCGAACGATCATCGAATTCGTCCCAATCGATTTGAACCACGTTTGGTTCCGTATACCAGGAACACAGCCAATCGCACGGTCCGAGGATCATATAATGTGGATACAGATTTGCGGGCTGGCCGCCTTTGGCTATAAACGCCTCTCTGGCCCGGCTCTCCAATATAAGCCTCGTTTCCATATAATCGCCTGCTCTCTGACTGGCAAACGTCTTCCCTTCCTGCACGATCTGCCCCAAAATTTCACGGGCTTCTTCCAGAGGCAGACTCGACAGATTTCGAAAAGGCCCCTGTGCTGCCTCATAGTAGTGATACAACACCAGCGTCATGGCCATCGTCCCTTTCGGCAGCTTGGTTACACTTAGCCCCACTCAAAAAATAAAGCATCAGAACATACCGATGATGTCTGACGCTTTACGTTTTATTCCATTTTAGTCAAAAGGAACATCCTTCTCAACGAAAACCGTTGTTTTCATTGTAAAAGGAGTCCTCTTCAGAGAAGGCGCTTTGAAACACAGTGATCCGTCATTGGAAAATTGAATTAAAACCCAGCCACTCCTCGTTGATTTTCTTCGCATAACGATACACATTAAAATCGCTGTACTCCACATAAAATCCGTCACGGATCAAATGGTAGTCTTCCGGATTTATTCCAAAGGAAAACGAAATCCGGGGGCCTTCTCCACATTGCCCAACGGGGATTTCATGTCCGTTCCTGTCGGTTAAGCTCAGGTTTGGGCCCTGTAGAGAAACGGAACCGTCCGGATTTAACTTGCCATTGTACATGAATTCACCCGATCGGTGTTCCCATCCGGGAAACGCCTCAAAGCTGAAATAAATGTCATTGCCTCGATTCCACACATTGTCCAGCAGGATACGCGTATGATTCAGCTCCAGGACTTCGACTTTTAAATCTTTCCGTTCGTCCTGCCCGAATGCAATCCATTCCGGTTTGACGAAAATTTTGACGGGGACCTGTTCCTTTACGAGATCCACGGCATATCCCTTATGGCGGAATACATGGTCCATAATGCCTTCATCTGTATAGTTCAATGCATAGATCCGGTATCCGCCCAAAATGACGATGATCACCGCAATGATCATTACTGTCCGTTTTCTTTCTGCGCTCATTTTGAGGACTCTTTTCAGCCACCCATGAAAATAATAGTATATAACACGCTCCACCGCCCTACCCGATCAGCTTATCCACCGTTTCGCGGTCCAGCTTCTTGATCACCGCCGTCAGCAGGTCGGCGGCCTGGCTGAAATCGGATTTGGACATCACGGAATTATGGCTGTGAATGTATCGCGTGGCAAATCCCACGGACAGCGTCGGGCAGCCGATGCCGCTCGTATGAATCCGGCCGCCGTCGGTCGTGCCGCCGGTGATGGCGTCAAACTGCACGGAAATGCCCAGCTCCTCCGCCGTGTCGATTACAAGGTCCCGCAGGGCGGTATTCGGAATCATCGAAGCATCAAAAATGAGCACCAGCGGTCCGCCGCCCATATTGCATTTCATCGGGTTCGACTCGCTGCCCGGCGTGTCATGCGCGATACCGACGTCCAGCGCAAAGGCCACGTCCGGCTGGATGAGGTTGGCGGCCGTTCCCGCACCGCGGAGACCTACTTCCTCCTGCACTGTCGCTCCCGCATAAATGACGTTCGGATGCTGTTCATTCTGCAGACGGGACAGGATTTCGACCGCCAGCGAGCAGCCGGAGCGGTTGTCGAGCGCTTTACCCGCCCACAGCTCGCCATCGCGCATCGTAAAGAAATCGCTCACGGGTACGACCCAGTCGCCGGGGCGAACCCCCATCTCCTTGGCATCCGCTTCATCTTTGGCCCCGATATCGATGTACAGGTCCTTCAGCTTCATGACCTTGGTCCGCTCCTCGGCCTCCAGCACATGGGGCGGCTTGGAGCCGATGATGCCGATGTATTCGCCTTTACGCGTCTTTACTTTCACCCGGTGGGACAGAACGTTATGCGCCCACCAGCCGCCCAGCTGGTTAAAACGCAGAAATCCCTTTGGCGTAATCTGGGTGACCATAAAACCGATCTCGTCCAGATGGCCGGCAAGCATGACTTTAGGTCCTCCGGCAAGGCCGGTTTTCACCCCAAACACGCTGCCGAGCCGGTCCATAACCAGCTCCTCGCTGAGCGGTTCAAGATAGCTTTTCATTTCGGCGCGGACGGCGCCTTCATGTCCGGGCACACCGTCGCACTCGGTCAATACCTTCATTCGCTGCGTCATTTCATCCATCATGGTTATTCAACCTCCAAATCTGCGTTTTAAAAAGGATAGATCTCGGACGAACTTATCCATATTTCTTCGTATATTGCTTCGCCCTCACCAGTCAATTACCTCCCTTGGCGTGGGAAATTGCTTTTTGGGCATTCCCTTTGCACTCTCCGGCTCGAGCCTACGCGTCTACGATGACTGTTCATACACTTCCACGCTTACCGGATGACACCCGTTTTTCTTTTCAAAACAAGAGAGGTACAATATTTCTAGACTTATCTTCGCAAAGAAAGGACGCACTCCCTATGATCATTACACCCAGAACACGCGGTTTCATCTGCACGACGGCGCATCCGGAGGGCTGCGCCAAGCAGGTGCAGGAGCAGATCGATTACATACAGCAGCAGCCTAAATTGAACGGGCCGAAACGGGTCTTGGTTATCGGAGCCTCCACAGGGTACGGCCTGTCTGCCCGGATTACCGCCGCTTTTGGGGCGGGAGCCGCCACCATCGGCGTCTTCCGTCCCAGCTCCGCCCGGGATAAACGGACCGCATCGGCGGGCTGGTACAATTCGGCGGCTTTTGAGCGGCGGGCCGCTGAAGCCGGCTTGACATCCGTCAGCATTACAGGCGATGCCTTTGCGGATGAGACGAAGGACCGCGTCATGGACACGATTGCCAATGAGTTCGGCCAAGTGGACCTTGTCGTGTACAGCGTAGCTTCGTCCCGGCGTACCGACCCAGACAGCGGCAAGACGTACAACTCGGTTTTGAAGCCGATCGGAGCGCCCTTCACCGGCAAGGCCGTGAACTTTCATACCGGCGAAGTGACCGACGAAGTCACGACCGAGCCGGCGGAAGGTGACGACATCGACCAAACGATCGCCGTAATGGGTGGAGCCGATTGGCAGCGCTGGATCGACCGGCTTCGGCAGGCGAACCTCCTGGCCGACGGAGCGATGACCATTGCCTACTCCTATATCGGCTCGGAGCTTACCCGGGCCATTTACCGGGAAGGCACCATCGGTAAAGCCAAGGAGGATCTGGAGGCAACCGCGCAGC
Source organism: Paenibacillus sp. SSG-1 (assembly GCF_002224835.1). Lineage (NCBI taxonomy): Bacteria > Bacillati > Bacillota > Bacilli > Caryophanales > Paenibacillaceae > Paenibacillus > Paenibacillus sp. SSG-1. Next base: position 190,471 of record NZ_MBRK01000001.1, on the reverse strand, counting down.
GGCTGACCTGTGAGCTGTCCGCTTTAGGCGGAAAAGCTTTCGTCGTCGTCAGCAAAGCCCTGGTCACCCAGTCCGCTGCTGCCGTTCCGGTCTTCCCTCTGTACATCGCCGCGCTCTACAAAGTGATGAAGGAAAAGGGCATCCACGAAAATACGATCCAGCAGTCGTACCGGCTGTTCGCCGACAAGCTGTACCACGAGGGTGGAACGCCTGTAGACGAGGCGGGCCGAATCCGCATCGACGATTGGGAACTGCGTCCGGATGTCCAGCAGGAAGTGGCCTGGATCTGGGATCAGGTCACAACGAATAATGTATATGAGCTGACGGATCTGAAAGAGTACCGTCGCGAGTTTTTCCAGCTGTTCGGATTTGAAACGGACGGCATCGACTACGGCAAGGACACGAATCCAGACGTATCCCTTTTAAACGCAAGGTAAGAAAAAAAGGCAGCCGGTGAATCCGACTGCCTTTGGTTTTTATACGCTATCCTTTTTAGTTGCTCTCCAGGTATGTTCCGCAAAGCTAGACACTACTTTAAATTGATGCCTCTCATACAGCCTTTTGGCACCCTGATTGGATTTCGCGATGCGCAAATAGATTTTTGGGATCTGCTTACCCAGCATATGCCGGATGCAGTGAGTAAGGATGGCACTGCCATATCCGCGGTTTTGCTGATCCGGTGCTACAACGATGTCCTGGATATATCCACCAGAAATAATATAAGCTCCAATCAGAGTTCCCTCTTTCCAAAACGAACGAAACTCATCATTTCGGACCTTATCCTCCAATCTCTCATGAAACAAACTTATATTCATGCGGTGTTCGTCCAGTGGCCAGCCGTTTTCTGCATTCAATGCGGCGTATGCCCTGTCAAATAAGTCGGCCAAAGGAGTCAGCATACTCGCTTCATATGTATTTACGATGAGATCCGTATGGGATAGATCCGGTTCATGAGGCCCGTCATAATACAAATGATAGCCCTCCATATCCGTTTGAAAACCCAACTGGCGGACGAAATGAATCGCCCGTACGTTCTCTCCGTATAAATTGAAACACAGCTCCTGGGTGCCAGTCTGCTGAAGGTAAGGAGTCATGGTATTCGCAATGAGATCAAGGAGGGCATCAGAATCAGCTTCCTGTATGAATGAAAAATATGCAATAACACATTGATCATCCTCTACGATACAAAAAACACCATGCTCCTGCTCTGTTGCTTTATGATAGATAACATCAAGCTTTTCATTCCGAACAGCCAGCTCCACATAATTCCTTGCTTGTGGCGAGATATAGGCAATCAACCCGAGAATGTCCGTTATCGTTTCGGTATTCACACACCCCCACCCTTTTTTACCAAATAATCTAAAATAATCAGGGTATCTGCCCCGTCCCAATTGTGGCCTCTGATCTTCCCGAAGTTATGTCCTATAATTTCTTCATTCATCACTCATCGTCTTACGAATCAGCTCGTCGATCCAGCGGATCTCCCCTACAACCCGCGATATCGTTTGCTGAAGAACCTCATTCAGGAACATGTCATGAGCCACGCTTCCTTCCTGGCGCTGCTGAATGCCGGCCAAGAGGGATTCAAGGTCCTTTTTACGCATATCCAGAATCCTCAGCCGATTCTCACGGGAAATACGGTCAAACAGGGATACCCGGATCATGAACTCAATTTCATGCTTGGCGTCCTTTTCGGTAAAAGCGTTGATCAGCTCGGCGATTTTTGCCCTGCCCACATCGGTAATTTCGTACACGTACTGGCTGGGCCGGCCTTCCTGCTCATTACGCTTTCGGATAATGGCCCCTTCCGACGTAAATCGGCGCAGCGCCGGGTACAGCAGGTTATGATTCACATCCATCAAATAGCCGAGGTCTTTTTGGATCTCTTTTTTGATTTCGTACCCGTGTTTGGGGGATTTTTCAATCTGGATTAAAATGAGTAAGTCGATATACATAGATCCTGCCCTCTCGTCTGATTTGACTGCTGTCCGGGTTTATGTATTTAATAGCATACCAATTCGGATATCGTTCTTCAACGAATTCCGACAAACTCCGCATTTCCTACTGCACCCAAAGTCATGGGGCGTTGGGCAGTGGCTCCCCTTCGGCCAATATGTTAAATTAACATATGATATTTTAAGCATGAAGTCACCTACTATTCTTCAACACGGGAGGGAATGGAATGCAAGAAATCATTGCTTTAGCGGATATCACCCAGTTCCGATCACGATCCGAAGAATTCAACCCGTACGATTGGTACCGGAACAAGCTGCAGAACGAGCCGATCAGTTACAATGAAGCCACAAATACCTGGAACGTATTCCGCTACGACGATGTCAAACGGGTGCTCAGCGACTATGAGTATTTCTCCAGCGTGAGAACGCGGACGACGATCAGCGTCGGCGCCGACAATGACGAAGGCCGGGGAAACGACAAAATCAACACGATCAATGCCGATCCGCCGGAGCACCGGAAACGCCGTTCCCTGCTGTCCGCCGCTTTTACGCCGCGAAGCCTGAAGCTGTGGGAGCCGCGGATTCACGAAGTCGTCCGTCAACTGCTAGATGAGATGGGAGATGCTTCGGTCATCGACGTGGTCAAGGATTTTACCGGCGCATTGCCCGTCATTGTGATGGCGGATCTGCTCGGGGTGCCCTCCAAAGACCGCCTGCTGTTCAAAGAGTGGGTAGACACCTTGTTTCTTCCGTATAACAAAGACAAGGCAGCCGAAATCGGCGAATTGAAGCGCAAGGCTGCCACAGAGTACTATACTTACCTTTTTCCTTATATTGTTCAGAAAAGATCCCAGCTCGGCGATGACATTATTTCCGATCTGATCCAGGCTGATGTGGAAGGAGAACGGTTCACGGATGACGAGATCGTCCGCACCACGATGTTCCTGCTCGGCGCTGGCGTAGAAACGACAAGCCATCTGCTCGCCAACTCGTTCTATTCGTTCCTGTACGATAACGACCAGGTTTACGGTGAGGTCCGGGCAAACCGGGAGCTGGTGCCAAACACCGTGGAGGAAATGCTGCGTTACCGCTTCAATATTTCCAAAATGGACCGTACCGTCAAGCAGGATAACAACGTGCTCGGCGTCGATTTAAAAAAAGGCGATGTCGTCGTCGCCTGGATGAGCGCCGCCAACATGGATGAACAGGTGTTTGAGGACCCCTTCACCCTGAACATCCACCGTCCGAACGCCAAAAGGCATCTGACCTTCGGGAATGGACCGCATTTCTGCATGGGCGCACCGCTGGCACGCCTCGAGGCGAATATCGGGCTGGAGCTGTTCATGGATTACTTTGAGATGATCGAGCCGGTTCCCGGCTTCCAGCTGGAAGAGAATTTAACGCCTTCCGCCGCCGGCCAAGGGCTGGTAAGCCTGCCTGTACGGGTCAAGCGGGCCTAAGATTGATATGTGAAAAGCCGCTTCCGGTAATCGGGGCGGCTTTGTTATCTTCTATTCCGGATCCTCCTCCAGCAAAATGTCCAGCATCTGCCCCGGGCTCTCCATCATTTTCCGGGTGATCACGTAATGGTCCGTATCCTCCAGCTTCACCGGGCGCATGCCTTGATCGTCGAGCAGCCAAATTTCCGCATGGGGGTACGACATCAAGATCGGGGAATGCGTGGCGATAATGAATTGCGACCGCTTTTTCACTAACTGGTGGATCCGCGACAGCATGGACAGCTGCTTCAAGGGAGAGAGTGCGGCCTCCGGCTCGTCCATCAGGTACAGGCCCCTTCCCCCAAACCGATTCATAAACGTCGCAAAGAAGCTCTCCCCATGGGACTGCTCATGCAGCGACTTGCCTCCATAGGAGTCCCGGATCGGAGGACCATAGCTCATCTCCGCATCCAACTGGTCGATATTCGTCGCCACATTATAATAGCTTTCCGCCCGAAAGAAAAAGCCGTCCTTCGGCCGGACGACGCCGCGCACGAGCCGCATGTACCGGTGCAGCTCCGAGTGGGAGGACATTGTTTCAAAGGAAAAATTAATGGTGCCTCCTTCGGGATTAAATCCCCAGGCGACCGCCATCCCTTCCAGCAGGGTGGACTTGCCCGATCCGTTTTCGCCGACGATAAACGTCACCGGCTTCTGAAACGACAAGCTGTGAAAGTCATGGACAGCCGGCAGGCTGAAGGGATACGCACGAAAGGACGGCACTTCCTCTCTCCTCAGCATCACGCTCCGCAAATATAATGAACGTGCATCCAGCATGAATCGATCTGCTCCTTTCCATCAGAACATCATACGTTTAAATCCTTCCTCGACATAGAGGCCCGCCCCGTCCTCCTTATTGCAGGCGGTACCACGCCGGCGGCCCCCCGTTTTGAAAGTCATGCGTGTTGATCGTCCGCTCGATCTTTTTCAGCGTTTCCTGAACTCTATCATGTTGGATGCCCCCGATCAAGGTCGCGTGCTGGTTCAGCGCCACAAACAGGTTGTATTTCGGCCAAAAGTCATCCGGAATGCCATCTTGGAAATATCCGTGAACCTGGCCCTTGGCAAAATACGGGCTGACTTGGCAGGTATACTTCGGCAGTTTGAAAAATTCCTCCCACGGGTCTCCCCAGTCAAACCGGCCAAAGTCGATCACACCGGCAAGGCATCCATGTTGAAAGATCAAGTTGGAGGGGTGAAAATCGTCATGCTGGAAGGTTACCGGACTCTTTTCAAGCAAGCCCAGGTTGTCGTCTATGTATTTCTCCAAATCGTTCTGCCGATAAAAGCGAAGGCCCAATTCCCGAACCTTCTCCCTTTTCTGCCTGTATTTTTCTGCACGCCGCGCCGCCCAGTGTATAGGGACCTCAGGAGTGACCTGATGAATCTTTCTTAACTCTTTTCCGGCCGCCGTCCCCTGCTGAAGTTGAGCTTCCGGCGCTAATCCGGGCAAAACTTCATCCCCGCTAACGCCAGGGATGTAGGACAGCAGCAAATAGCAGAGGTCAAGATGCCCAACCAGCTCCGCCACCAGCGGCTTGGAGCAGCGGACCTGATTCGCTTCGTGCTTTCGGAGCAGTTCGAACTCCATCCGCTGTCTGAAATACATGCTTCCTTCATGTATCCGAAGCAGGTACACCGGGGTATCCGCCTGATACAACACAAATTTCCGCGCGTCCGAAAATCCCTTCTCAAGCGGCTCAGCCCGGTCATACCCAACTTGCTCCCTGATTTCGGCAAGTAACTTCCGAATCCGCTCCTCGATCGGTTCCATCCCTCTCCCCCTCTGTCCATCCGTTATCACGTTGTTCTCCTCTTCTCCACACCCATCCACCATATAGAGATCCCAACGCTATAGCCGTATAATGGTATCACAAATATACAGGAAATGGGTGCAAAGGAAATGGCATTGCCTGACGTTCACCACAATTTTAGGCAGTTCTTTGACGGATTGCAGATGCATGGTTCATCAGGGCGCCGGTACGAACGCATGAGCCTTCATTCATGGATGGGAGAAGGAACGGTGCAGCGACTGGCTCCCCGGCAGGATCTAGGGGTGGCGGCTGTCGATTTTCGTTTGAACGATGACTATACTGTAGCCCTGCACACCCAGGTGCCGATGGTCGAGCTGAGCTGCTGTGTTCAAGGCTACCGGAGGGTTGAGGTGTCCGGCAGGGAGTTCGAGATGAAGCCGGGCAGCTGGAGCCTCCAGTTTGCCAACCCGGCGGAAGCCCGCATGCCTTTTTCCAAAAATCAGCCGTTTCAAATGATGAGCATCGCCATTCCCGTCACCGCCTTCCATCATTTCATGGAAAATGGCGAGGGCACCCGGGCCGTGGATTTTCATCAGATTATCGGAACGCTGCCATATCGTCTGTTCCAGGAAGCCTATGATCCTGCTTCGGCCTACCTCCTGCAGCAGATGATGGAAGCCTCTGCCCGGCCGGATTCGCTGAGCTTAGAAATGGAGTGCCGAATTTTGGAGCTGCTGTCCCACGCGTTCCGTTCGATGCTTTTGGGCAAGGACCAGAGGCCCTCCGGCCTGTCCAGAACGGATCTGTCCAAGCTGGAACGGGCGAGGGAAATCATACTGGATCGAATGAGCCACCCGCCATCCTTATCGGAGCTCTCCCGCCTCATCGGCCTGAACGAATTCAAGCTGAAGACCGGCTTTAAGGACCTGTACGGCAGCACCGTATTCGGCTATTTGAGGGAGGCACGGCTGGAAACGGCATACCACCTGCTTCAAGAGCCTGATGCCAGCGTCATCGACGTATCCTTGTCGGTCGGTTATTCCAATCCCAGTTATTTTGCCGAGGCGTTCCGCGGGAAGTACGGCATGAACCCGGGTACGCTGATCAGGAAACCGTAACGCCTCACAAAAAAATCCCGCCAACCAGCACCTGGCTCCTTCTACTGGTAGTGCTTCATTCCCCGGTCACGATATGATGAGCGCATATCCGACAAGGGAGAGTGAAGATATGTCCGATTTGCCCCAATGGAAGCTGAATGACGAACTGGCGGCAACAACCCGGCACGGCCTGGAAGTGCTGCCCGCAGCCGTTACCGAAGCGTTCGAGCGCTCCGTCGAGGACTTACGCACATCCGGTGCCGCACGCGGCCTGATGGTTGGAGATAACGCACCCGATTTTACGTTAAGCAATCAGACAGGTGACCCCGTTACGTTATCTGAAGAACTTGCGCACGGTCCGGTCATTCTGACCTTTTACCGCGGAGAATGGTGCCCGTTCTGCAATTTGGAATTAAGGGCCTACCAGCGGCTTCTGGACCGCATTCATGAGGCTGGAGCCAGGCTGCTGGCCATTAGTCCCCAAACGCCGGATCACTCCTTGTCCATGCAGGAAAAAAACGGACTCGGTTATCATGTTCTAAGCGACCTGCATAACAAGGTGGCGGAGAAATACCGGTTGACCTTCCGTCTGTCAGAAGACGTGCAGCAGGTGTACCGGTCACTCGGTTTTCCCCTGGACCAATTCAACGGTGACGATTCGTGGGAGCTCCCCGTGCCCGCCACTTACGTCATCGATCCGCAGGGCGTAATCCGTTATGCGAGTGTAGATCCGGATTATCGGACGAGGGCTGAGCCGGAGGAAGTGGTGCAATTCGCGGAAAGCATCTAACGGAAGCTTTTCCGGCGAAATTAGAAACGTTCACGCTCTACAAAAACAGCCCGGAACGACCTTATAGTCATTCCCGGGCTTTTTCATTGTTCTCCCCGTTCCCTCAGCACCCCTGCTATCCGCCGGACTCCCTCTGGAATCTGCGGCTCGGCTGCATCGCCGAATCCCATAATCAGTTTGTCCTCGAACCTCCCCTTCACGATGGCATACTTTTCGGCCGGATAGACCCGGACACCCTTTTCCGCTAATGCTCGGACTCGTTCCTCGTCAAAAATATGCCCTGAAAATTCTGCGATCAAATGAAGGCCCGCGGCGTCGCCGCTCACCTGAATCCGGTTCCCGAACGTTTCGCTCAGACTGCGGATCAGCAGCTTCCTTCTCCGGCTGTAAACACGCTTCATGCGGGTGACATGGCGCTGTAAATGCTGATCCGCGATAAACCTCGCCAGGATGGCCTGATCCAGCGTAGGCGTATGCATATCCATAAGACGTTTGATGCCTTCCATAGGCGCTACCAAATCCCGCGGCAGAACCATATAGCCGATGCGTAGCGCCGGGAACAGATTTTTGCTGAAGGTACCGATATAAATCACCCGCTCCGCATCCAGCTCCCTTAACGCATGAACCGGCATGCCCGCGTAACGAAACTCGCTGTCATAATCATCCTCAATAATGAAACAGCCGGTATTACGCGCATACTCCAGCAGTTCCATCCGCCGCCCGATGGATAAGATGCTGCCGAACGGAAACTGATGCGACGGCGTGACAAAAACAAGACGGGGCCTGGCCTGGCCGGGAATATCCTGAACCCGCAGCCCTTGGGTATCCACCGGAACCGGCACAATGTCCGCGCCGGCCGTCTGAAAAATCCCATGGATGAACGTAGACGTCGGGTCCTCCGAGATGACCGTCTCTCCCGGCTGCAGCAGCAGCTTGCACACCAGCGTGATCGCCTGCGTCGCACCGGCCGTAACGACGACCTGCTCGGGATCGCATAGGATGCCCTTCGTATTCAGCAGCATGTCGCATATTTGCAGGCGCAGCCCCCAGTGCCCCGCGGGACCGGCATATCCGTATTCCCGGTCGTCCAGCTGGTCGTATACCTTGTAGGCGACCTCGCGCCACTTTTTGCGCGGAACATGCTCCATCGACGGAAAGCTCGGCCGGAAATCGACTCCGTCGAAACCATAACCGTCATCAGGCTGCTTCCGGGAAGAATGAAAGCTCTGATCCGACTTCTCAAATCTTGCAGGCTTCCTGTTTTCCAAATCGACCACATACGTTCCCGATCCGAGCCGCCCTTCCAAATATCCCTCCGCTACCAGCTGCTCGTATACGCTGACGACCAGCGTGCGTGACACGCCGAGCTCCTGCGCCAGCTCCCGGCTCGACGGCAGGCGCATACCCGCGAAATATTGTCCCAGGAAGATCCGCTCCCTGAGCAAGGAGTAGATTTGTCTCGTTTTAGTGTCTGCTGCCTGCACGCCTGTAGGGTTCTGTGCCAATACGGCTCACTCCCTTCCTTTGCAAATTGGTATGTTCAAAATCACTCCAGAGTGGTGCTTATTACAGCCAATCTAGCATGGTAGGATGGATTTTGCAATGAATGGAAGGAAGGTGACGCCTATGTATCGGTCTCCAAAACCAACCCATGGCGGCCTCATGACCGCCGCTCTCTTTTTGGCCGCTTTGAACTTGCGCCCTGCCATCAGCTCGGTATCCCCGCTGCTCGCCTTCATCCGGGATGACCTGGGCATGTCGTCCGCAGCGGCAAGCCTGCTGACATCTATCCCTGTGCTGTGCATGGGATTGTTATCCCCCGTATCGGCCAAGCTGGCAAGTCGGGTGGGGACTGAACGCGTGATTCGCTGGTCCCTCGTGCTCATCGGATTCGGAACGATTCTGCGGCTGTTCGTGCACTCGGCCGGCGTATTGCTGCTGACCGCCCTGATTGCCGGGCTTGGCATTGCAGCCATGGGTCCCCTGCTGTCCGGATTTATTAAGCAGCATTTTCCCAACAGCGTCCCTGCAATGATCGCCGTCTACTCGGCCGGCTTGTCTCTCGGGGCTGCGCTCGCTTCAAGCTTGTCCCTCCCCTTGCAGGCGGACTCCCAATCGTGGCAAGCCGCCTTAGCCGTATGGTCGGCACTCGGGGCGGCCGGAGCCGCCGTCTGGTGGACCCTGCACCGGGGGAGCCGTCCCGGTCCGCGAAAGGTTAGCGAAGATCCAGCCTCCAGCCTGCCTTGGCGGAATCCCAAAGCATGGCTGCTCACCCTGCACTTCGGCCTTATGGCAGCCTGCTTCTATTCCCTCCTCGCCTGGCTGCCGCCCGTGATGCAAAGCCTGGGATACACCTCGTCGGAAGCAGCCGTCATGCTCACCATCTTTGCCATCACGCAGATTCCGGCCGGTACGATCCTGCAGCGGCTGCTGCGGCGCTACCCTTCCCGCCTGCTGTGGCTATGGGTATCATCGGTGACGCAGCTGGCCGGCCTGATCCTGCTGTTCTCGCCTCTGCCCTGGCTGGCCGCGGCCGTAATCGGCCTGGCCAGCGGAACTTTATTTGCGCTGGGCCTGCTCCTCCCGATGGACGCAGCCGCAACCAGCCATGAAGCCGCATCATGGGCCGCCATGACGCAATCGGCCGGTTATTTGATCGGGGCCGCCGGACCTTTTCTCATCGGCCTCATCCATGATGCCGCAGGTCCGTTTTCGTTTGCCATTTACGGCTTGATGGGAGTAACGGTGGCGCTCATCGTCGTTCAATGGTTCGTGGCTCCTTTTCAAGCACAGAAGAGGGCCTCTTCAAAGGCAGCCCCTCCTGCAAAGAGGGTGGATCTATCCGAATAGGAAACCGCCTGAATGGAAACCAAAAGACCCGCAGCAGGGATCGCCTCCCTCCATGCGGGTCTTCGTTTGATTTTTTTCGATCTAGCCCAGTTCCACCAGTGCCTCGATGACAGGATACGAAATGAGATGCCGGTCACGGTAAATGTCCTGCACCGCGCCCTGCTTCGTGCTCACAATCCCCCTTTGCAGGATGGCTGCCTTGAACCCTCGTTCCAGCGCACCGTTATAGGTGAACAGGACGCAGTATTCCGCGGCAAAACCGGACACCACCAGCAGATCGACGCCCTTTTCCGATAGGATAGATTCCAATTCCGTTTGCCAGAACGCATTGGAGAAGGTTTTATGAACCACCGTATCGCCGGGCTCCATCTGGATCCCAGGAATAAATCCGATTCCGTCGTCATTGACGTCCTCCTCGCCCTCCACATCTTTGATATGGATGACGGGATGGCCCTTCGAGCGCAGCAGACCGGCGGTATAATTGATATACTCGCAGGCTCCGTCAATCGTTTGTTGATCCACGTACCCGTTCAGCAGATGCTTCTGCATATCGATGACCAGCAGACCCAGTTTCAAATGGATTCCTCCTCAACTTTTACCTCATATAAAATACAATTCGAATTTCTATGCAAAATTTCCTTGTTCGAACATGTTTTTTCCAAATTTTGACCCCCAAATAGGGCTAATATCGTATACAATAGTAGTCAATTAGTACCTTTTTCCATGGAATGTTATGGGATGAAGGCGAACCGTGTCAGTAAAGGAGTGCAGCAAATGGCTATCATTGAAGTAGTGGAATACGAAGGACCACCAGGGGTGTTCGCCTGGCGCTACCCGAACCAGGAGCTCGGGACCTGGACCCAGTTGATCGTTCATGAAACGCAGGAAGCAATATTATTTAAAGGCGGCCGGGCTCTCGATTCCTTCGTGGCAGGACGCCACACCTTGAGCACGGCGAATATTCCGATCCTCTCCAACCTCATTAATTTGCCATTCGGCGGCAAATCGCCGTTTACCGCAGAGGTATGGTTTGTGAATAAGCTCCGGTCGCTGGATGTGAAGTGGGGAACCGCATCTCCCATCCAACTGCAGGATCCGAAGTTTAACATTATTGTATCGCTCAGAGCCTTCGGCCAATTCGGGGTCGAGATTGAAGATGCACGCAAGTTTCTGCTGAAATTGGTCGGCACGCTTCCATCGTTCGATCAAGATACACTGGTGAAATACTATCGCGGGATTCTGACCTCGAACATTAACGAAATGATTTCCTCTTACATTATCCATAAAAAAATCAGCGTGGTTGAAATTAACGCCTACGCGGCCGAAATTTCCAAGCATGTCCGGGACACGATCGCACCGTCTTTTGAGGAAATGGGCATATCCCTTGTGAATTTCTTTATCGATTCGATTAATTTTCCGGATAATGATCCGTCTACGCAGCGCATTAAGGAAGCGCTGGCCAAAAAAGCGGAAATGGACATTATCGGCTTCACCTATCAACAAGAACGTTCCTACGATACGCTCGAAAGCGCCGCCAAAAATCCGGGCAGCACCGCCGGCATCGTCGGCAGCGGACTCGGCATGGGATTAGGCATGGCAGGATCGATGTACGACGCTGTCCAGCAAATGGCCGGCAATGTGAAGGTTCAAACCACTAGCGATATGGACGTGAAGCAAAAAGCCTGTGTGACATGCGGGCAGCTGAACGCCGCCGATTCGAAATTTTGCTCTGCCTGCGGCCAGAGTTTGACGTTAGGAGCAGCCGGCATCCCCGCGAAAAAAATCGTCTGCAGCGATTGCGGACAACCGCTTCCGCCGAACGCCAAGTTTTGTCTGAACTGCGGCGATCCGTACAACGCCTGCCCTGCGTGCGGCTATGACTTCAAGATCGGATCGGTGAACTGCAGCAGCTGCGGAACCCTGCTGCCGAAGCTGTGCCGCGAGTGCGGGGAATGGATGGACCCGAAGGCCCGTTTCTGCCCGGGCTGCGGAACCAGCAGCATCCAGAAATGCTCGAACTGTCAGGCGGAGGTACAGCAAGGACAGAAATTCTGCATGGAATGCGGCCATGCCCAAACCTGATAACGAGGCCAAAGGAAGGGGAACCACACTGATGCATAAGAGCTGGTTTTTTACCGCTGTCATCCTCATTCCCTTGTTTGTCTTCATCGGGTTTGGGTGGAGCGGCGGCTGGGCCGAGAGCCGGTCCTGGATATCCGGTGTCGGCGCGGGATGCGCGGCAGCAGCCGTTCTTCGGTTTGTATATCGCATGCTGAACCGCCGTCAGGGTTCAGGCATGCCTGCTCCCTTTTACATTGGCTCCGGTATAGCAGCTGGACTGTACGCCGGGGCGGTGCTGCTGGAGATGTTGTTGTTCAGTCTTTGGACCACGCTCTCCGTCACCTCTTATGTATGGAGCCAGATTCTCACCTTGATCGGATTCATCATCCTCACGGGGACGGTGGAACTGTCCGGAACCTATGCTGCCAGGCAGGAGCGGCGGGATCACCGCAGCTGGAGCAAGGGGCGGGATACGGCAAATCGGCTGGAAACTATCCGTCAGAAGCTTCAATCGCTGCCGGAGCAGTCCCAGCACGGTCATGTTCAAGAGCAAATCCGCCGCCTGGAGGATACGCTCCGATACAGCGACCCCAATTCGGTTCCGGCCTTATACGAAGTGGAGCAGCTGCTTCTGCAGAAAATATCGCTGCTGGAGGATCAGGTGAGCCTGATCGCTACCACTGTGCCGGACCAGCGTGAACAATTAGCCAATGAAGCTTTACTCCTGATCCAAGATATCGAGCGTACAGCACGAGAAAGAAATTCCCAGTTACTTCAAGCAAAAGCTGGTTCTACATAGATTGAACTAAAGTTTAACCATTTCTTTAGTTCATTCTATATACATAAACATCATCATGCATAAAGGAGACCATCATATGGAGATCCCGGTTCCATATAAAGTTAGATTTTCGACATTTGACTCGTGGATTATCATCCTCACCCTGCTCGTATTTCCCGTCGGCGGACTGCTCGCCTTCATCCGCTTGGCATCGACCCACCATCATAACAAAGCCAAAGGCAGAAACTTACGGCTATTGGGATGGGCTATGGTCTTTTCCTATATCTCCATCATGATCATTCTCTATTTGACCTACGATACGTTTGGAGAAGATGAACAGATTGATTATTTGACCTCAGGGATTGTTCTGGCGATATATTGGTTTCTTCCTACCCTGATCTTTTTCCTGGTCGGCCATAGGCTTGATAAAAAATTCGGCTCCCTGCTTCAAGTCTATCAGGAAGCCGTTGTAAGCATGCGCCTGACCTCCGTTGAGCAGATTCGCAGCCTTTCACAGACATCCCCCGCCGATGTCACCCGGGATTTGACGTTTATGTTTGAAGAAGGGCTTCTCCCGGAAGGCAGAATTATCAACGGAACCGTCTACATTCAACAACAGGCCCTTGAGGATTACCTTAGCGGAGAGTATGAAGAAGAATACGTTGACGAGTATGATGAAGAAAATGATGATGAATACGACGATGAGTACGATGACGAGTATGATGACGAGTATGATGAAGAGGACTCTGCCTCTGATGAACACGATCATGGACGGCCTTCGGGGTTTCAATCCCCCGTTTCCGGTCAGTCCTCCTCTCCGAAAACCGTTGAATGCCCCGGCTGCGGAGCAAGGGTATTTCTGGGCTCGGAGCGGGAAAAAGAATGCGAGTATTGCGGCAATGTCGTTTGTGCCTAACCGCTTGGTGCTTAGCAGAACCTCATCTTTCCTTTTCCCCGCTTCGCCGGGTCCATGCCCAGAATAAAAGCGCAAACGCACTGACGCCTGCCCCGAGCATGCACACTCCGTCCCAGCCGAATCGGGCATAAATGCTCGTCGAGGCGATGGAACCCGTGGCGCTGCCGATCGAGTAAAACGTCATGTAAGCCGCAGTCAATCGGCTGCGGGCTTCCGGGCGTACGCTCAGAATCATGCTCTGGTTCGTCACATGGACGGCCTGTACCGCCATATCGAGCAAAAGGATGCCCAGGATCAAGGACAGCAGCGAGTGCTCCGTATATCGGATCGGAAGCCATGAAACGAGCAGCAGCGCCAAGGCAACACCTGTGGTACGCTGTCCCATCCCCCGGTCGGCCAGCCGTCCGGCTCTTGCCGCTGCGACCGCTCCGGCGGCCCCGGCGAGTCCGAACGCTCCAATGGCGCTGTGCGACAGGGAGAGCGGCGGGCTGCTGAGCGGAAGCACCAGTGAGGTCCACAATATGCTGAACGCCATAAAAATCAGCAGCGCCAGCATGGCGCGAACACGCAGGATCTGCTCCTGCACGAACAGGCCCAGCACCGACCGAAGCAGCTGAGGATACTTCAGCGAAGTCTTCTCCGGATCCTTCCCCGGCAGTACCTTAAGCAGAATGCAGGCCACGATCAGCATCAGACCCGCAGACGCCAGGTAGACGGAGCGCCAGCCGGCGGCATCCGTTAGCAGACCGGCGAATGTTCGGGCCAGCAGAATCCCGATCACCACCCCACTCGTTACTACGCCGACGACCCGCCCCCGTGATTCGGGGGCCGCCAGCGTCGCGGCATAAGCAACCAGCACCTGCGTGACCACGGCCAAAAGCCCGACGACCGCCATCCCTCCAAGCAGAATGCCCCGATTAACTGCCGTACCTACAACGACCAATGCAGCCACGGATATCAGCATCATGCCCGGAATCAGCCTGCGGCGGTTCAACAAATCTCCCAGCGGAACGAGCAGAATCAAACCTATGGCATAGCAAATCTGCGTAACGGTAATGACCATCCCGACCGACGAATGCGAAATCCCGAACTGCGCCGCCAATGAATCCAGCAGCGGCTGGGCGTAATAGACGTTGGCGACCGCCAAACCGCACGCCGCGGCAAACAGCAGCGCGGTCCAGCGGGTTATCGGCTGCACGGATGCAGCCGTTGCGGTGGTTGGAACGGCGGCCCTTTGTTCCTTTTCCTCCCCCATCCTTTCTCCGGTTACCATCGATTTGGTTTCCTGCAGATTGTTCACAACGAACCCCTCCCGAGCTTTCAATTATCATAACGTACCAATCGGTACATAATGATTTGTGCTTACCTTACCTTCCCGAGCAAAGTGCTGTCAAGAGGTTCGTGGATCGAATTTGTTCATGGGCCTGAATTTAAAGGATTACGCAAATATTTATAGGCTAATCCGACCACTGATCTTGGCTGACCGAATTGACAGGAGGGGATGAATCTCCTACAATCTAAACATACCGATCGATATGAAATGAGGTGCCGAAAATGGTTAGGCAGCGTGAATTCGATGTGGATCAGGCGCTGGAAGACGCTATGCATATATTTTGGAGTAAAGGCTATGAGGCAACGTCCTTAAGCGATCTGACGGCGGGAATGGGCATTCAGCGCCCAAGCATTTACTCCGCGTTCGGGGATAAGAAGGAGCTGTTTGAAGCGGCTCTGCGGAAATATACCGCCGCACATGCGGCGCAGGCCAGATCCGTGCTTCTGCACGGCGAATCCGTTAAGGAAGCCTTCAGACGTTATTTTGCGGGGATTGTCGAAGAGTCTTATGCTGACCCGCAGAACCGCGGATGCTTCTGCATTAATACGATGGTGGAGATGGCTCCGCATGATGAAAAATTTGAGGTTTTGACACGGGAGCATGAGATGTATTTGGCTGCGATTTTTCAGGAGGCGATCGAACGCGGGCTCCGTTCAGGCGAGCTGCGCACCGGTGTGGACGCCAAGTCCCTGGCGCAGACTTTGGTCGTCTCCTTGATCGGTCTGACGGTGATGATGAAAGCCCGCCCGGAGCGTTCCTTTGTCGATCATTCGGTTGAGGTCATTCTCACGTTGATTCAATAAGATGCATGAACGGAACCGGCAGTTGTGTTGTGCTCAGGGGGAAAGCCTTTTAGCAGCAGATTAAGCCGAGTCCCGCTCGAGCGACAGGCTCGTCAGGCATCCTTTTAAGCCGGCGATCGCTTCTTCCTTTTGTGCCAGCAGCCGGTCCTGCGGCCAGACGCTGTCTCCCCGTTTCAAGTCACCTGAAATCAGGAGCAGCATCCAAATGGAGAACACGGTCGCGAAGCGGCAGTAATCGCGGATAAAATCGCCAAGATCCCACTCCGCGCCATACAGCGCCGACTGAGCTACATAATAAGTCAGGAGCTTTTCCCGATCTTCAGCGGTCACCTGTTTCGGAAACAAGGGATGCGACATGTCAATGAGATGATACAGGTCCCAGAACGGGGTATTCAGGTGGGCATGCTCCCAATCCATGATGTACAAGCGGCCGTCAGCCGCAACGGCATAGTTGCCCAGATGCAGGTCCCCGTGGGATACCACCTTTATTTTCGGGAGAGCCCGGCCCTCCGCAAAGCTGAGTATCATGCCGTCCAGCTCCCACGGCTCGCCGATTTCGTTCATGACTGTCACCGCCTCATCCCGTCTGTTCATGAGATCGGCGGCGATCTGCTCGATCTGCGGCTTAGGCCCCGGCCCGCTCAAACCTTCCCGGCGCTCCTCCGGCAGCGCATGCCACCAGGCGATCTGCTGTACCACTTTCATGGCGGTTTCTACATCGTACTCATGTCGAAGCGGGCCAAGGTCTTCAAAAATCGTCCATCCCTCCTCCCCGGCTCCTTCCTCCGAAGAGGCGAGCAGCGCCGGGTAAATGTCCGGAAAGCCGGACAGCATGTGCCGGTAAATCCAGGCTTCCCGGTCCACGCTCTCCCCGTTGGTCAGCGGCTTGAAAATGTAGCTGTGCTGCCGATCCGGGTAGAACCGTTCCACGAATTTTCCGTTCATGCCTTGGTACAGGGCTTCCCGCTTCCACAGCCCCTCTCCGCTCAGCGTTCCGTTCGGCAGAACGAATTGGCTCAGGTTGTACATTAAAAACTCCCCCTTCGGCTTGTTTACAAACCGATGTATTCGTAGTCCCATGCGTCAAAGCTCGCTTGGTCCGTCCATGTATTTTTTCGGTTCGGATTCCGACGAGCCCTGATTTGTAAACGATCGATGTCTTATTCATACCTCGCCTGGTATACGCCCGCTTCTCCCAGAAAGTCCTTCCGGGTCAGCCCCTGTTCGCCAAGGAGCATGCGATAATTCGTAATCGTCCCGTCATGGGAAACGATGATAACACGTTCCGCCTGTGCCTTGCACCAATCCAGCAGCTGTCTCCCATAGGTCTCGAAGGCTTCCTGTCCGATGCGGTTGATCCCTTCTTCCCAAAGGTCCAAGCCAAAATCAACGATCACGGCATCTGGAACCGTCTCGCGAATCTCGTCCTTCGAATAGATTTGATCGCAGACGAAGGGCGAATACGAAGGATCTTGCGGGAACATGCGCGGCCCTGCCAGCGGAGAGATCACAAAAGGACCGTCTGACAGTAAGATCCTCGCTGTTTCGATGGTACGTTTAGTCGGGCTGACGACAACCTGCTCATTACCGTTCAGCAATAAACGCCCCCGCAGCTCTTTCACCTGTGACTCTCCATACAGCGTTAACCCGGGATGCAGCATGTTCAGCTGGTTAGGATAATCCAGCAAATGCTCCCCGTGCCCATGACGGACAAATACGACTTCCACTCTGATTCCCCCGATTCTAAAAAAAGGATATGAGCTTACACTTATATTTCGTTCTCCGATGTCCATTGCGATGTGGATCTATTTTAGCATGGATTTTAGGCCGCAGACTCACCATTTTTAAACAAAAACTGCTTGTATAAGTTGAATCATTGAAATGGATGATGGGGGCAAGTACGTAAATGTCCCTGCATCACTATCGTCACTACAAAAAAAGAAAGCTTCCTCCCGATGCATCAGGAAGAAGCTTTCCTTATCGTCCGCTTATTTTTACACTTACACTGCATCTATAACGAACCCTTGACCGCATAATGCAGCTGCACCACACCGGATCCCAGCGGTTTACAATCCAGCAGCTCCACATCTTTAAATTGATATTCATGTTGGTCCGTGACCAAGTTCAGCCCTTTTCCTTCCAGCACCGGAGCTACATTGAACACCAGCTCGTCGACAAGACCGCTTCCCAGAAAAGCATTATGCAACTCGGCCCCTCCCGCCAAAAGCGCGGTGGAATGCCCCCGGCTCGCGAGATACTGCAGTGCCTCTTCGGGAGAGCTCACGACCGTCACGCCTGCGATCTCCTTGACACGCTTGGTGACAACCACGATATCTAGCCCTTCAAAAACCGCTCCACCGCCGCTGGCCTGCATCCCCTCAAAGGTTCTGCGTCCCACGATAAAGTTCCCCGATCGTCCGGCATGGGCCGTAAAATCGGCCAGAGCTTCCGGCTTCGGCGGGTTGTCAGGCCCCGACTGCGCATAGTTTCCGTTGGCGGACAGCGCTGCCCAAAGAATCGTTTTCATATGGATATCCTCCTCGATTTCGTCTCTGTAAATTTAATCGTGTTCGGCCGCTTCGCTGCGCCATTTGTTCTTTCCAGTACTCTGCGGATGGACGCCGCCACCCGGTCCGGGCGGTCCTCCTGCACATAATGGGATGCATCGCTCAAAGCTTCCGTTTCGTGCATTCGCAAAATGCCCTGCCAGCGCTGCATTTCCTCTACCGGAAAACCGGCACTGTCCTTCAGTCCCCACAAAATTTGCGCAGGAATCTCCGCCAGCAGAGGCAGTCTGGATTCAATCTCAGCCAGCCACGGTCCGGCTTTGCGAATGCTTCTGGGGAACACCCAGGTCGGTTTGCGAAGCGCCGGGGTAGGAAAAGGATCGGTATACGCCTTCCGCAAGGCTGCCGTGACCTTCTCCTTATGGTGAATGCCGCCGGGCACAATCGTATGGGCAAAAAAGTTCCGCCGGGTCTGAAGCCAGTATCCGAGCGGCCAGCCTCCCATGGCCATCGAAAACAGCTTCATCGGCAAGATTTTGGCCGGCCATGCCCATGTATTCATGAGGACGATGCCGCGTACGTTATCAGAGTGTTGCACCGCATAATGGAGCCCAACCGGTCCGCCCCAATCCTGAACGACGAGGACTACATGTTGCAGATCCAGCTGCTCGATCAGTGCCGTCACTGCTTCCGCATGCTCCTGGGGTGTATAGCCATAGCCCGTAGGGGCCTTCGACATCCCGAAGCCGGGATAATCCGGCGCGATCAGCCGGCACTGGCCGCTCAGCTCTTTGATCACATTCCGGTACAAATAAGACCATGTGGGGTTGCCATGCAGGAGCACGACAACCGGCCCCTCGCCTTCATCGATATAATGAATCATACCGTCCCGGTAAGGCAGCCAATGATCCTGAAACGGATATTCCGAATTGTCTACCTCAAAGGGTCTTTGCATCATATTTCTCCTATCTTCTCAATGGGTATATTCCAAGACTTGGATCCAGCAAGCCCGATAATCGATTATGGGTCGGGACCGGAATTTAATGGAATCCGTTCCCTTTCCTAAGATTAGTCGACTGTGGTACATTTGAAAAGTAGTTACATTTAAGTGCACTAGTTTCAAAAAATGAACTAGGAGGGTTTAGTCATGATCGATCCCAAATGTCCGGATACGATTACCCCGGTCATCGAATTGCTGGAGGGAAAATGGACGCTCCTGATTCTGCGCGACCTGTTTAACGGGTTACATCGTTTCGGGGAGCTGCGACGGTCCCTGCATCCCATCAGCCCGAAAACGCTGACCGACCGGCTGCGCCTTCTGGAGGAGAATCACATCGTCACGCGGACCATTTTTTCAGAAGTGCCGCTGCATGTGGAATATGAGCTTACAGATAAAGGCCGGCGCCTTCAGCCGATCTTTGCCGCCATGCGGGAGTGGGCTGAGCAGCCCTGTCCAACGGCGCATACAGCGGAATTGCAGGAAGCTCAGGCCTAAATACAAGAACCCCCTTCCAAATGGAAGGGGGTTCGGACGTTCAAACCGGTATCTGCCCATGCGAAACTCAAGGCGATCAGATATGATGAAAGTTGGTTTAGCAAAGAACAACAATGTTTATGCCCCGCCTACTGTAATGACCACATTTCCCTTTTTGCGTCCGGTTTCTGCGTATCTGTGAGCCTCAGGAATTTGCTCTAGCGGGTAACGTCTGTCGATAACTGATTTGAGTTCTCCCTTTTCCACAAGCTCTTTGAGGAAAAGCAAATCTTTGGTGCTGACTTCCGCTATGCCCTGACCATTCACGGACACATAGGTTCCATCAGGAGCTAAGGCTTTGGAGGATTTTGCTTTTGAAATTTTCCCAACGGCATCAAAGATAACATCGTATCGCTCTTTTCTGTCCACAAAATTTTCTGTGGTGTAATCGACGACCTGGTCAGCTCCCAGAGACTTCACCAAGTCTATATTTGCAGTGCTAGTGACACCGGTAACCTTTGCACCAAAGTGCTTTGCGAGTTGAACTGCGGATGAGCCCACTGCACCGGAAGCTCCATAGATCAGAACTTTTTGTCCCCTCTGAATGTTCGACTTTCTTAAGAAATACAGGGCGGAAAGTCCGCCGAAAGCAAAGGCCGCTGCTTCTTCATGAGTTGAATTTATTGGTTTCATGACCACCATTCCGTCCTCATGAAGACACGTGTATTCGGCGTAAGTGCCAAAATCCATTCCTCGATACGCGATAATCTCATCGCCCTTTTTGAATCGTTTAACGTCTTTACCTACATCTTCGATGACTCCAGACAACTCTACCCCTAAAATGGGGTTTTTGGGTTTTCTGAATCCGAGAACGATTCGCATAGGAATCCATAACATTAGAGGAAAGTCAGAACTGCGAATTCGAACATCCATTGCCGCTACGGACGTTGCGCGAATTTTTACCAGTACTTCGTTCGCCATCGGAACCGGTTTGTTCACTTCTGTCAGCTGCAAAACATCCGGTGATCCGTATTTCGTGCAGACCATCGCTTTCAAATGGGTTACCTCCTAGGCCACGATTTAGGTCTAGTATATTTGTCGCACCACCATTTGAGATAGATACTAAAGTATTGTATTTTGGGGACGGTTTACAGCAGACCGAGCTTACGAGCGCGTGCTACTGCCTCGGTCCGCCGCTTGACCTGAAGTTTGTCAAAGATGATGCGGTTATGTCCTTTTACTGTGCTCAGGGCAAGGAAGAGTCGTTCACAAATTTCACGATTTGAGAGACCTTGGGCAATAAGGTGCAGCACTTCTAATTCACGCTCGCTAAGCGGTTCAATCAGCGGATTGTTAGACGGATCGCGTTCGGATACACCTTCGCTGTCACGCATATCGCTTTCAATTTCGGTTAACAATTTTTCAACATAACTAGGCATTATGCCATGCGCCTTAGCGTCTAATAGCAAAATGTTCATGGGCATACCTTCGTCAACGAAGATCCGAATAAACCCTCCCGATACTGCCAAAATCAGTGCATCTTCCAGAACTTCGAGAGCTCGTGTTCTTTGGTCAAGCTCCAGCAGCGCAACTGATTGTAGTACGAGGACAATGAGTTGTTCATCCGCCCAGTTCTTTTCCTCTGCTTGGCGCCGCAATGACTGCAACAACGACATGGCTTGATGGACGTTTCCTTGTGTCAGATGGACCCGAACTTGACTGATTTGTATGTTGTGCTCCTGCACTATTTTTGCGGCTTGCGTGACATTACCTTGGCGTAACAACGCAAGAACAGTTGTAGAAGCAATTTCCGACACCGAATTCAGGAAATTCTGCTGACGTGCAACTTGCTCTACGTTTTTTAGAATGATTAAGGCCTCGCCAGTCGCCCCCAGCGTTATCTTCAATCGTGCGAGAAACACCTCGGCTGCCACGAATCGGTCTGTATGTTCCAGCTGCTTCGCAAGCTCAATAGCCTGTTCTCCATGGTGCCTAGCAGCCTCTAGATTGTTCCATTCGTAAAATATACGAGCTAGCCCTAAGTGGGCTTCACAAGCAACCGGTAACGCCGGGTTTCCCGCAATGGTCAAAACATGTTGGTAGGTCTGCACTGCTTTACAAAGATGGTTTTGTGACTCCTGAAGCTTACCTAGGCCGAGAGAGGACATAATAGTCATCATTACATGACCAATCCGTTGGCTTACGGATAGTGCTTCGGTATAAGCAGCGCTTGCTGCTGTGCGATTTCCTCGTAGTTGGTGGGCGTAACCTAG
This sequence comes from Paenibacillus sp. SSG-1, assembly GCF_002224835.1. Taxonomy (NCBI): domain Bacteria; kingdom Bacillati; phylum Bacillota; class Bacilli; order Caryophanales; family Paenibacillaceae; genus Paenibacillus; species Paenibacillus sp. SSG-1. Next base: position 168,381 of record NZ_MBRK01000001.1, on the reverse strand, counting down.
AGCAAACGTTGCAGCGGTTCGAACTGGCAGGTTGTCTGGATGTAGGTTTTCCAAGGCCCGCTGAGATTCAGCCATAATGATTTCCGTCTGATGTTTGCTAACCGCGAGTGTGGCACGTATCGCAGCGATGTGTCCAATATAGTTTTGGGCCTTGGGGTCTTGCTCGGTACCTTTCAACTTTTTTTGGGCAGCATGGAGTTTCTCTTCAACGACGGTCATTTGCCCTAACATCAATAATGCGGAGGCTTGTAGAATCCACAAAGAAGGGTTCGCCTCAAATGTCTGATTGGGCAACGAGTTCAGCCAACCTAGTACTGGGGCCACTGCTCCGCGAAAGAGCAAAGGCATCCCCTCGCCCTCCGCTAACCGAGTCGCACAACCCACATCATCTGCTGATACTGCATGTTGAAAAGCTTCAATATCATGTCCATTGTCTTCATACCATTGGCTGGCTCGTATATGCAAATCCGAAACAACTTTTGCCTTTTGCAAACCGGGCGTAGGGTAATTGTGATGAAGGCGTTGGCGTAACAATTCGCCAAACAAGTGGTGATAGCGATACCAGCGTCTCTCGGTGTCTAAAGGAACTACAAATAGATTATTTTCAACGAGGTATTCCAACGTTTCTTGCCCGGAGTTTGAGAACACAGAGTCTTCCTCGATGACCCGTTTGAGTACCGCATCACAGAGACTGCCGCACATTCGGTCGAGGACAGAGGTATGAAGTAAAAAAGCTTGAATGTAGTCGGGCTGCCGCTTCAGCACTTCTTCAAGCAGGTAATCTAATATAAAATGGTGATTTCCAGAGAACGATTTAATGAGATCGGTCGGATCCTCGACCCCTTGTATGGAAAGCCCCGCCAACTGTAAACCGGCAATCCATCCTTCTGTTCTGGATTCCAGTTGAGTAACGAGTTCCGGGGAAAGGTGCAAGTCCATGACTACCCTTAGAAACTCGTCTGCTTCGGAGGTGTTAAAACGCAAATCCGAAGCTCCCACCTCATTCAATTGGGCCTTCACGCGAAATCGCGCCAAGGGGAGACGTGGATTCTCGCGAGTGGCAATGATCAGGTGCATCTGAGGAGGCATGTGCTCTAAAAGAAAAGCAATCGCATTGACAATCGTCTCAGTCTTTATCACGTGGTAGTCATCGAGGACAAGAACAAAATGCTCCATATCGGCCGTGACGTCATTGAGTAACGTTGTTAGCAGCAAATCCATTGGAGGAAGCTGCGGGGATTGAAGCAAGCCCAACACGCTCTCTCCAATATTTGGTGCGATTGTCTGCAATGCCTTGATAAGGTATGTCAAAAACCGTGCAGTGTCGTTATCCCCTTCGTCAAGGGACAGCCAAGCAACAGGTTTGCCGCACAGGGTTACCCATTCACTAATCAGCGTCGTTTTTCCGGAACCGGCTGATGCGGAAATGAGTGTCAAACGACGGTCTAGAGCCCCATTCATTTGCTCGATTAATCGCGATCGCGTAACGACCTTTTCCCTAGGTAAAGGGATATAGAGTTTGGTGGATAAAGTTGGAATATTCATAACAAAATTATAGTAACCTTGACCTTTTACCGTCAACACTGGCCTGATTAGGGGGTGAGCAAAAAAAACTCGCTGCACGGTTCTCCGCGCATGATCTTAAACTATACTGCACGTTAGTTTAAATATAATACTTTTACTTTGTTTTAAGAGCTGTTCACAACTTACGAATATCCTTCAGATCCCAACTTTATTGTCACTGAACAAGGGTTTCTCCCGTCTTCCTGCCTCCAGTTTCCCGCATAAACTCATAATCTGCTATTTTCATCATAAAAAGACTTGAATCCTGCCACACGCGGTGTCATTATAAACAAGGGACTGTCTGCAAAACTATTCATCACTAGATCACGCTTACTAGAGGAAACTTCAGCAGGAAGCCGGAACTTTCGTGTTGGAGTCGAAACATCCAAACCCATATGAATACGGAGGACAGGATTCATGAAAACGATTAAACTTGGCAGCAGCAGCTTGGAAGTACCTGTAGTTGCAGTAGGCTGCATGCGCATCAACTCCCTGGACAAAAACGAAGCGGAGCGTTTCGTACAAACGGCACTGGAGCAAGGGGCTAATTTCTTTGACCATGCCGATATCTATGGCGGCGGTACATGCGAGGAAATTTTCGCAGACGCCATCCATATGAACAGCGACGTCCGTGAGCAAATTATTCTTCAATCCAAATGCGGAATCCGTCAGGGCATGTTCGATTTTTCCAAGGAGCATATCCTGAATTCGGTAGACGGGATTCTGAAAAGACTGAAAACCGATTACCTGGATGTTCTGCTGCTGCACCGCCCGGATGCATTGGTTGAACCGGAAGAGGTTGCTGAAGCGTTCGAGCAACTGGAATCCTCCGGCAAAGTGCGCCATTTCGGCGTATCCAACCAGAACCCGATGCAAATCCAATTGCTGAAAAAATTCGTGAAGCAGCCGATTGTAGCCAACCAGCTGCAGCTCAGCATCACGAACGCCACGATGATTTCCGCCGGCATTAACGTGAACATGGAAAATGAATCGGCCGTGAATCGTGACGGCAGCGTCCTGGATTTCTGCAGACTGAACGACATTACGGTTCAGCCTTGGTCGCCTTTCCAATACGGCTTCTTCGAAGGCGTGTTCCTTGGAAACGACAAATTCCCGGAATTGAACAAGAAGATCGACGAAATTGCCGGTAAATACGGCGTAACCAATACGACCATCGCTATTGCGTGGCTCCTCCGCCATCCGGCCAACATGCAGCCGGTCATCGGCACGATGAACCTTGAGCGTCTTCAGGACTGCATCAAAGCAAGCGATGTGACCTTGACTCGCGAAGAATGGTACGAAATTTACCGCGCAGCCGGTAACATTTTGCCATAAATCATTGCATAACGGCCGCTCGTATGTACGGACGGCAAAACAGAAGCAGCCTCAAGTCGACGACTTGGGGCTGTTTTCGTTTTCGATGAGTGCCTTGAGCGTCCGTTGACGGTAGCGGATAAAGGCTCTCATGTATTTTTCCAACACGAGCGCATCAAACAACCGCCCAACCCATCCGAACGGAGCGCTGAAATCGAGAATGTCCCTGACCAGCGTTCCTCCGGCAGCCTCCTCAAATTCATGGCGGTGAGTCAAATGGCGAAAAGCCCCCTTTTGCATCTCGTCGGTAAAAGAATAGGGCTTATCCATCTCGGTCACCTTCGAGGTCAGCCGCTGCCGAATCCCAAAGTGCCTTGCTTCGAACACCACCGTGTCCCCGGCTTCGAGCAAACCGCTCATCCTTCCCCCGACGACCCGCTCATGGGTGTGAGGCCAGACCGTTCGGGAGTGGTCATCCACATTTCGCGAGACGTCAAAGCAGACTTCGATCGGGGCATATATCATCATTTCTTCTCGTATCGTCGACATACCGTTTCATCCTGTCTTGATGGTTTAAAATGTCCTGAGCAAATCGCCCGCCATATTTCCGAACTGCCGGATATCCGCTAAATAATCGTAACCTTCCGGATTGCTGAGCTGGTTATACATCCGAACGACCACCGCATCATACTCCGGAATGACGAGGCAGGCGCATCCAGTAATTCCAAGCACCTGGTAGGCTCCGCCAGGCAGCCGTTCGCCTAGCTGGTTCAAGGGAGTGTCCCGCTGCAGCCACCAGATGAATCCGTTGAGCGGCTCATGATCCGGCAAGGATTTCGGGGTTTGCGGGGAAACGATACGATCAAATACGCTTTCGGGAATCAGCTGATCCCCTCCAATGTTCCCTTTGTTCATATGAATTGCACCCCAGTGTGCCAAATCCCTTGTGCTGGCAAATAAATTGCTTTGGTCCCCGGCCGTGCTATCATTAGGTCCAACCCAGGTGTCCGGATCCTCATAATAGTTATAAATCATTTCTTCCCGCGCTTCCGTTCTCCAGCCCGTTTCGTGAAGCCCGTAAAGATCGAAAACGTTTCTTTGCATATATGTACTGAGTGGATGTCCCGTTAATTGATGGACTAATTCGGTGAGCAGAGCGATGCCTGTATTTCGATAGGCCCAATCGTCGCCAGCAGGAAATTCACAAACGAGCTTGCCCTGCATTTCCATCAACCCGTGGGTATGGGTAAGGAGGTGCCTCAGCGTCACTTCTTCAGCTTGTGGGATGTCCTTATCTAAATAACGACAGATCGCATCGTCAATGCTGTGAATTTTCCCCTGTTCGATCAGCAGGCTGATGGCAAGGCCCAAATACGTTTTGCGAATGGAGGCTATATTGAACTGAGTTTTCTCGTCTACAGGTCGGGAATCCGGTTCGGATCCATGCCTTCCGCCGTACCATTCATTCACCACTGTATCTTTATGAATAATGTAGACTGCCGCCGCCGTAGCTCCGATCCTGCGTTGCACCTGATGCACATAATCATTCAGGGGTTGAAAGTGGCTGCTTTGAGTATGCTTCAATGGAATTCCCCTTTATCTTTGATAATTCTAGGGCTAGTACACCATCAATCCTTCGATCCCTCTAAATTGCAAAATTTCCTCCCGGTCATCCGTCTTGATCCACGCCTCATGCTCATGGGCGATATTAACGAGCCAAGGCTGACTGCCTTTAAAAAAACATAAATCCTCCAACAAATTGGGCCACACCCAGTCATACAGGCCATCAGCGGACTCCAAAATCAGCTTCTCCAATGAGGGCTGGCAATCAAAATAATATACGTCAGCATAATGCCCAAACAGTTGGGTTCCCGGCCAAGCGTCCTGCTTCTTGACCGTTTTGACGTAAGGCTTTAATTGTTCGGCCAGCGCCTCCATTGCAGGAGTTAGCGTTAGTTGATCCTTTTTGACCAGAATGAATTCATCACATACACGGAATGCCATCGAGATCAAGCCCTCATAAGCTCTGCCGCGGGGTTCCTCTAAAATGTATATCAAAAGCTCCCTCCCTTGCTTACCGTTGTGGCATCGTATTAAAAAAGTTCTTCCCCTGGATCATCCAATACCGCTCCGCTTCCGGCACCAGTTCCAGAAAATCACGATATTCCCCAGTCCATCCCTCGGGGACATAATGCTCGAAGGACATCGGTTCCGGGAACAGCGAATACAGCACGCGATCATCGAAATGGACGTAAAGCGCTGGAACAAACTCGAGAACCTCGTCTTGATGCTGAAAAGAGTCCCGCAAATCCACGAGTATTTGAGAGAGCTCCGTTGAAGGCACCCGAAAGTCCTCGATAAGACGAAAAAATTCAGTTGCCGTGGTTTCATCCAGCACTTCAATACCGAAGCGGTCTTCCATTTCCACATTCAAAAACCAGTATTCCCTCTCCGTTATGTACCAGCTCCACTGGTTTCGAAAAACTACACCAACGATAATATTATGGGCGTATTCAGGCATTAGCTTCATGCTGCTCTCCTAACGGTTACAAGATGGTTTTGCCAAAAGACAGCCTCTTTCGTTCATTACTACTATGCTACTCTATTTCCATGATACTCACCGAATCATTCCATGAAATACGTCAAGCGGGTAGAACTCTTTCCGTAACAACCGCCTGGTGATCTGCTTGATGACCTTCGCTTCCCGCAGCTGTTCATCCGGCTGAAGGAGCAGCGTATCGATGGCAACCCACCGGCCATCCATAATTTCATCATTCTGTATTCTTAAAGCGTCACCCGCTGCTTCGCCGACAAAATGAAACAGGATCACCTGCTGACCACTGGCGCTTCGAAACGGGTACACACCAGTAACAGCCTTCAGCCGTACGTCCAGTCCAGTCTCCTCCTTAACTTCCCGAACAGCGGCCTCGGCCAAATCTTCCCCCGCCTCCCGCCGTCCTGAAGGAAAGTTCCACAGACCATACGCGGAGGCCTTCTTCTCCTGGATCATGAACACCTCTCCGTTCCGCAGAACGGAAACGCTGGCGACAATGATGTTTTCTTCTTCTGAGTTCATTCCATCTCTCCGTTTATGTTCAATTTCCCCCTCCAAAATCCCGATACCGCATGCTATGATAGCGATGGGCCTATGAACCATAATAGACGAACAGGGGTGATTTGGAGAATGAAAAAAAGCATTTTACTTTCTCTAAGTGTGATTCTATGTACCGGGATCAGTCTGGGCACCGTCAGTCATGCGCAAGCAACAGGTCAAGTGAAAAAGTACAAGAACTGCGCTGAATTAAACAAAGATTACAAGGGGGGCGTCGCCCGCTCGGCTTCCATCAAAAACAAAGGCGGCAAGACCAAATATAAGCCTTATGTTTCTAAGGAGCTCTATGACGCCAACAAAAGCAAAGACCGGGACAAAGATTTGATCGCGTGTGAAAGATAACGAACAGATGATGAACAGTGTTCTAGCAGCATGATCCTTTTAACTATGGGGTCGTGCTTGTTTTCGTTTTGACCCGTTCTAAGATGACCGCATGACCGACTCTAGTAAACCAGCTCGCAATCCCGATGCTCCCATACGTCAAACAGATTGCCGTCCAAATCCTCGAGTACGAAAAACTTCCCGTACTTCCCTTCGTCGCTTAGGCTGCCGACCTTGACATCCCCGGCCTGTAACCGGCTGTGCAGCGACACGATATCGTCCGAGAAAAAGGTGATGACCCAGCGCTTTCTACCGTTCACTTCGAACACCGCTCTCGAATCGTGCTCACTTTGGATCAGATCAAGAATCGGCCGGTTCTCTCTGAACAAGCTCAGATAACCGTCGCGCTTATTGCGAATGTTAAATCCGAAATGCTTCACAAACCATTCCGCCGATTTCTCCACGTCTTTCACCGGGATAACATTATAAGCAATCCCCAGGATTCGCCCAGATTCCATATCCGAACCTCCCATTTGGAATTTATACCCAAATACATTTTACAAGAATGTATGTTCGCATGTAAAGCAAAAATATTAGATATCAATCTGTGGTCCCGATCATACTCGGCTCGCTGTCATCTGCCGAAGCCTCGACTACATTTTCCCCTTCGCTATCCACTGCAAAAAGTCAAAGCTTCTCTCCAGACATGCCTGATAGGCTTGGGGAAGGTAGCTTTTGGAGTAAGGGTTCATGAAACCATGCTCCCCTTCGATGACGTGGACGTGCGTGTTCTGACGATGCTCCAATTTTACAACGAGCTCTGATACGTTAAAGGATTTTTCGTTCCTTGCAAAAAACAATAAAGCCGGGCACTTCGGCTCCGTTTCGGCGTAATTGCGAATTCTTGATCCGTAAAATCCGACGATCCCGTCGATTTCGGATGCACTGCACAGCCAGGCAATGGTTGCTCCAATGCTGAAGCCGACGATCATGATGCAGTCATATTGATCCCGGTGATCTCGTACCATTTGCCTCACTTCATCAGCGGCCCGGTCAAAGCCGATCTGGCTCACAAAATAGGAGTAGGCCTCTTCTTCTTGTTCATATGGAAAAGGCTCCCGTTTCAGCAGGTTCGGGGTCAGCACCTTGTAACCCGCCTGGGAGACCTTATCGCGAAAAGCGAGAATATGCTCGTTAAGCCCATAGATTTCATGGAGTATGATGACCAGTGCCTTTCTGGATGTTTGAAAATTCATGTTTGCCATCTCTTTCTATAGTAAATAATTAGAGCTCTGCTATCGTGATTAGCTGTAGTCCTCGATAAGAGACAGCTTTCCATCCCTGACCGTAAAGACCGACCTTCCCTGTAACCGAATGGTATCCCCAGCCTTTACACCGTCAGGAAGATCTGACGCCAGCACACCCGTGTAATCAATGTCCGTCTCAAACCGGCCGCCTATCTCCCGAAGCTCCAAGATCGTTTGATGCCGGGTCGAAAACAGGGCTGCCGCCTTTTCCGCCAAAGCCCGAAATGGCTGCAGTCCATTCGTTTCCACCGAAACCTCGTTATCGACGATATTTCTGAAAATGACATCCGGATGAAGCACACTTAACATCCCCTCGATGTCAAATGTGTTATAAGCTTCGATATAATGGCGAATGAGCAGCTCGGCATCCTGTTCTAACAGTTTCCGGTAAATCTCTTCATTTTCCTTGTCAAAGCAAACAAACTGCACCTTCTTGATGGAGGTCTGCGGATGAGCCGATAGAAACTCCTTTACCGCACGGATGGCGATCGGCGCTGCCAACGTCTTGGGAAAACCATAGATTCCTGTGCTAATGTTTGGAAAAGCTGCGCTTTCCAGCTCGTACTGATCAGCCAGCGCAAGCGATTGGATATAGCAGCTGTGCAGCTTCGCCTCTTCCTCATGCTGTCCGCCGTTCCACACAGGCCCCACAGTATGAATAACATATTTGGCCGGCAGCCGGCCCGCCGTCGTGATCACGGCTTCACCTACGGGGCAGCCTCCTTGTCTAGCCCGGATTTTCTTGCATTCCTCAAGAATTTCGCTTCCGCCGGCACGATGAATGGCCCCGTCGACGCCGCCTCCGCCCAGTAGGCTCGAATTCGCAGCATTTACGATACCATCCACTTCAGCGCGCGTAATGTCTCCTTGGATTAATTCGATCACGGTAGATTGAAAGTTTCGTTCCATGCATCGTTCTCCCTTCTGTCTGAATCTTCCAGCACGGGGAGGTCGTGATAGACGTTTTCCCCCATTCCCCTCACCCTCTCTGATCGATACGGACCGTTTTATACGGAGCCGCCCTTATCCATATTTCTGATGTAATCCGCCATGCGCCGCATCATTTCCATTCTTGTAAAATGGTATTGTTCGTATAAACCGTGCGCATCTTTGGTAGCAAGCAGGCCGTTCAAATCTTTGAACTCATCGGCATTGGTAATCGTGCCGACCAGCTTTTTCCCGATGCCGTGCCCCCTATACTCCTCATCCACAAACACGTCGCACAACCAATACATCGTAGCCCCGTCAGTCACGACCCGCGCAAAACCGACCAGCCTGTCTCCGATATAAGCCCCGTAGCAAATGGAATTTTCGATCGACTTCAGGATTGTTTCCCTGGGCCGTTTATTCGCCCAATAGCTCCGCGACAGAAAATCGCAAACCTTATCCACGTCCAGTTTCGACTTATCGGTGCTGATCCCCAAATCTCCGTCAATATTTTCCATATATATCCACCCTCTATGTATTTAAGGGCAATAGTATCAAGTCTGATTCCAAAGTTCAATCGTTTTTTTGCAAAACAAAAAGAATAAGGCCCGAGATTTCTCGGGCTTTATTCTTAGGCTTAGGTTCTACGGATCGCCGGGCCCGGTTTTCCTTTCGAAAAGCCGGCTTTAAGCGCCGTGTACCCTCATGTCATTTTTAACTTAGGGGGTCATCGTATTAATCGTTGTCACGCTGACGCGCACGGGCTTCGCCGCCTTTTTCACCGATTTTACGGTAAAAGTCCTTGTCATGCGACTCGGCTGTAGCCTCTCCGCCTTTGCGGCCGATTTCCTGATAAAATTCTTTGTCATGATTTTTCGCCGTGGCTTCTCCACCCATACGGCCTCGTTCTTCCGGACTCATTTTGCCATTTTGGTTATTTGCCATGATCAATCACTCCTCTGAATTTTTGGGAATTTCCTTCACGACATGTATTTAACCGTATGGAAAAATATTAAACAGGTTCTCTTCCCGTTTACCGGCATGAAATTTTCACCTTTTTCCCGTGCGACTTAATCTATTACCCATTACCTAAACGTTTAAGTTATTCAATACCATACTAGGCACTTTTTTCTGTAACACCCTATATTCAAAAAATGGGAGCGTCCCCACTTTATCTGCTACAGTTTCTTGTATAACGTCGTCATTCCTTTTTTCTCATTGACAATATCGTTACACGATTATTAATATTAATTTATAAAGTTATCGATAACTTAATAAAAGGAAGTGTATTGTGCGTTGAAATCCATTGAACAGGAAATCCGCAGGGAATGGACCGAGCATATCCTCCCCTTTTGGGCGGGATTGCGGGATGACCGGCATGGGGGATATTACGGTGAAGTGAGCGTAGACCTGCAAACAGACACCCAAGCTCCCAAGGGCGGCATCGCCACCGCGCGCCAGCTGTGGTCTTTTTCCGCAGCTTACCGGGTAACCGGCGATGAGATATGGGCATCCCATGCAAAGCATGCCTATTCGTTTTTGAAAGACCGGCTCATTGACCGGGAGTACGGCGGTATTTACTGGATGGTCGATCATGAGGGACAGCCGCTAGACACGCGCAAGCATGTGTATGCCCAGTCTTTCGCCGTCTACTCGCTCAGCGAATACAGCCGGGCCACCGGCGATGCGGAGGCGCTTGAGCTGGCACGCGAGCTTTTCGGGCTGATTGAAGAGAAGGGATACGACACCGGTATTCAGGCTTATAAAGAAGAGTTTGACCGCGAGTGGCATGAGCAGCCAAACGAAATGCTCAGCGAAAATGGAATTAACGCGGACATCACGATGAACACCACCATCCATGTGCTTGAGGCGTATACGACGCTATATCGCGTATGGCCGGATCCCCGGGTCCGCTCCGCACTGGAGAATTTGCTGTCCATGCTCTACAACCGGATTTATGATCCCGAGAAAAAGCGCCTGAACGTATTTTTTGACCGCAGCTGGAACTCCCTGCTGGACCTGACCTCGTTCGGTCATGACATTGAGGCCAGCTGGCTCATTGACGATGCGATGAAAGCCATCGGTTCCGACCATGCCGATTACGCGAAGATGGTGGTAGACATCGCTTATCAGATCGCCGATACCGCAGTTTCGGATGATGGCTCCCTGATGAACGAGCAGCACGGGGACCGTATCGACGATACCCGCATTTGGTGGGTTCAGGCCGAGTCTATGGTCGGTTTCTACAATGCCTATCAGCGGACGGGCGATACCCGTTTTCTGGATCTGATCGACCGGATGTGGACGTATACGAAGACCCATATCATTGACTCTAGAGGCGGCGGCGAATGGTATTGGTCGGTTCAGGCGGACGGGCAGCCGGACCGCCGCGAAATAGCCGGACCTTGGAAGTGCCCTTATCATAACAGCCGATTTTGTATCGAAATGATTGAAAGGATGAATGAAGCATGATCCATGAAAAATATGCCGAGCTGGCTTCCCGCCAGGAGGAACTGTTGTCCCGGCCCAATGAGCGGAATACGGAGTTTTACAACGGAGTCTATGACCGATACAAGTACCCTGTGATCACCCGCCACCACGTACCGATCCATTGGAGGTTTGACCTGGATGCGGAGCGCAATCCGTTCTTTATGGAGCGGCTGGGCATTAACGCCACGCTGAACCCGGGAGCTATTTATCACGATGGTAAATATATTCTGGTCGTACGGACCGAAGGTCTGGACCGCAAGTCGATATTCACCCTAGCTGAGAGCGAGACCGGAATCGATAACTTCCGTTTCGTGGATCAGCCGCTGGTCTGGGACGATATCGACCCGAACGAAACAAATATGTACGACATGCGCCTCGTCAAGCATGAGGACGGCTGGATTTACGGGATCTACTGCTCCGAGCAAAAGGACCCGGACGCACCGGCTTATGATACGTCGAGCGCTGTAGCGCAGGCCGGACTTGTCCGCACCCGAGACCTCAAAACCTGGGAGCGTCTGCCGAACATTCAGACCGGTTCACCGCAGCAGCGGAACGTGGTGCTTCATCCGGAATTCGTGGACGGCAAATATGCGTTCTACACGCGTCCACAGGACGGCTTCATATCCACCGGTTCGGGCGGCGGGATTGCTTTCGGGTTGTGCGATAACATCCTGAATCCGGTCATTGACCAGGAGACGGTGATCGATGAGCGCCGGTATCATACGGTCTACGAAGTGAAGAACGGTCAAGGGCCGGCTCCCATCAAAACCGAACGCGGCTGGATCCACATCGCCCACGGCGTCCGCAACACGGCGGCGGGTCTCCGCTATGTCCTGTATACCTTTGCAACCAGCTTAGACGATCCTGCCAAGGTTATTGCTAAGCCAGGCGGACACTTCATCGCACCGTACGATGACGAACGCGTCGGAGACGTCTCGAACGTGATTTTCTGCAACGGAGCCGTCGTCAACGAGAAGAATGAGGTCTTTATTTATTATGCTTCAAGCGATACCCGCATCCATGTGGCCACAACGACGGTAGACCGGCTGGTCGACTACACGTTCAACACGCCGGCGGATGAGTTCCGTTCGCTGGATAATGCGGCCCAGCGCGCCAAGCTGATCGCACAGAACGAACAGCTGCTGGGCGAGCGCGCTTAAGTTATAACCAACACTGTACAACCCGGCCTTATTTAGATACATCTTTCTTTATTCGTTTGCCAAAGCAGGCTATACTTGTACTATATGATGTATGGAGCGTCCGGCTGCCGCAAGGCAGCCGGCGTTCAATGTAACGGACCTTTTTCGAATAACCAATTGTTGTAAGGAGATGGTGGAATGAACAAGCATATCACCTTGCGGGACATCGCCGAGCGAATGGGCGTCAGCAGCGTCACCGTCTCAAAGGCTTTGAATGACAAGGAAGGCGTCAGCGACGAATTAAAGGAGCGGATCAAACAGCTCGCGGAGGAAATGGGGTACCGCATCAACAAAGTCGCCAAATCGATGAAAGAAGGCCTAACCTATAACATCGGTGTCGTCATTCCCGAGCGTTTTACCGGACAGACACAGTCTTTTTACCTGAAAGTGTACCAGCAGATTTCGATGGCCCTTGAGCCATACGGCTACGACGGCATTCTGCATATTTTGTCCGCCGAAGACGAGAAGCTGCTCCACCTGCCGCGCATCTACTATGACCGCAAAGTGGACGGATTCATCCTCCTTGGCCAGATCAGCAAGCCTTATATCGAAGCGCTGGAGCATATGGAACAGCCGAAGCTGTTTCTCGATTTTTATGACGAGCATTCCGACATCGACTCGGTGACGACCGACAATTTCTACTGTGCCTATGAAATCACGAACTATCTGGTCCAGCAGGGACACCGGAAGATCGGCTACGTCGGCAATCTGTATTCGACCAGCAGCATCCAGGACCGATACCTGGGTTACTATAAATCTTTGCTCGAGCACCGAATCCCGTTGAACGACCGCTGGATCGTCAATGACCGTGATGAGGAAGGAACGCTGATCGATATGGAACTGCCGGAGGATATGCCTACCGCCTTCGTCTGCAACTGCGACCGGGTTGCCCATTTGCTCGTCCTCAAGCTCAAATCGCAGGGTTACCGTGTACCCGAGGACTGCTCGGTCGTCGGGTTTGATAATGATGTGTTCGCTACCCTGACTGAACCGCACCTGACGACAGTAGAGGTCGATACGCCGCAAATGGCCCAGACCGCCGTCCATTCCCTGCTGAAGAAGATCAGCTCGCCGGAAATGCGCTTCGGCCGCGTTCTTGTTCAGGGCAAAATCATTTACAGAAACTCCGTCAAGAAAGCAGGCTCTACAGGTTGACTCAGACCGTGATCCTCAACTTAATGCTGCCCGGCATGTTGATCTTCGGCTATGCTATGCATCCGATCTCGGCGGCGTCCAGCCGGTCGCTTGCGACCAATCATGCGCTCTCTGCAGAATCTCCCATACAACAGGCCCTTTCCCCTCCACATATTTCTCGCGTTCGTGCTGAAACCGCTGCATCAGGCGATGCTTCTCGGCCGCATAACGCTGGCAGTCTTGGGGATGTTCGCGCAGGTAGTCCCGGAACAATAGGTTCAGCTGCTCGACCAGCTCCCTGCCTGCCGCACATGGATATGCGTTCTGCGGGTGCCGGGAACTTCACGAAAGTATTTTTTCGTCAAGTCGGGATTATCCTCCCGGAACATAAAACCGACGGATTCGATCTTGTCACGGTAACGGGCAACATCCTGCAATTCCGCTACCGACACCTGAACATCGATGATCGGCTTCGCATCCATCCCGGGAATAGAGGTCGATCCCACATGGTCGATTCTCACGGCGGCCTCCCCCAAGGCTCCTCTTAGTTTCATCCCCAATCCAGAAAAGAGTTGTCTCCACGCCGGATCGTAAGGCGCGATTCTCCATTGGTTTTCCATATCTGTCTCCTTTCCTGGCGACACAAAAGAGAGGAATCCACACAGGACGCCTCTCTGTCTTCATTGGGATCGGATGCGCGCCGGCGTTACTCCCTGCTGCGGTCGCTTAATTTTTCGCTGATCTCCCGCAGGGTTTGCTGCAGCGCATCCATCCTTTTCAGGCTTGTATATTGGTTGTTGATGATGGCAACCAGAGCGATCAGCAGGATGACAAACAGAAATAACATGTGATCGTCCTCCAATCGTTATAAGTGCTTACATTAACTCCAAACCACCTTCAAGTACTTCCGGAATAATTCATCCAGCAGCGGCGTCGGATCTTGGAGTTCTGACTTAAAGTCCTTCAAAAAATCGATAACGTGCTCAATTTCGGCTTCGATAAAGTCATTGATGCGATCAATCCGCTTTTCATAATCCAGTTCCTCCCCAGCCATCTTACGGCTTAAGAGCGAATGAACTTCTTCTAAAAGGGACTCATCTGAAATTAAATCCGCAACGAGATCCTGAAAGAGAATCGGAGGACTCGTGTTATACTTTTCGATCCATTTGCATGCCAGAATGGGCCGCAGCACATAGAAGTACTTTTTAATCTTCACATGCTCACCGCGCAAATACTCACGGAAATTCCCTTGGGCCATACTTAGATAATGGTGCATGGATGCTTTGGGAGAAAACACCTTCTCTTTGATGTCTAACAATTCGTCTTTAAATCCATAGTTTTCATCATAAACGATGTCAGAAACGAGCCATTCCAGCAGTGGAGGATTGGACTTTCTAAACAGCTTCAGCGCTTTTCGGATGTCCCATCCGTTGATATCCAGCATATCGTTTATGGGCAGTTCGATAACGTCCCGCTTATCGTCGATAGACAGGTACCACTCCGGCCTGTTCACATAGACAAAACGAACATCGTAGTCGCTGTCTTTGGAAGGAAAACCCCATGCACGACTTCCTGATTCCACAGCGAAAAGAATCTTAACCTGATGCTTCTGTTCAATTTCTACTAAACTCTGCTTTATGATCTCTTTCACTGCTTGCCTCCTCCGGAAAGTCCGCCTCCATTTCCCTGTCCATTGCTGCTCTCCTTGCTCTACACGTCCACCCGATAATTGAGATGAAGCTCGTCCCCCGGAAGGCCGCGGATTCCCCAATTTGCTTTCGGTGTTTCAAAAATCGTGATTTCCAGATCGGAAACGCCGATCCCCAAGGCGGGAATTTTTTCGAAAAGAAGCTGGATCAGCTGCTTTTTCGCGGCAGCCGATCGTCCTTCGAACATGCTGATTTCAATAATCGTATATTTGTCGGTGCGGTCACCGGGGTAAATGAAGTCTTCTTGATCCATGAAAAAGAACCGGTGAAACCTTTTATCCTGAGGCAGCTGCAGCGCCTCCACGGCACAGGCATGAAGCACATCCGAAAAAGCGCCCTGGATCGGCTTCAGCGCGGAACGCAAACCGAAAATTTTAATTTGAGCCATCCGTCTCTCCCCTTCCATGAAATAGAATCATCCCGGGATGCTGACTTGGTTATACGTTAGGAAAAAGAGGCGTCGAGAGATATCTTTCCCCTGTATCGGGCAGCAGGACGACGATCCGTTTATTGTGATACTCCGGTCTTTTGGCCAATTGAATGGCCGCGTACACGGCAGCCCCGGACGAGATGCCCACCAGCAGTCCTTCCCATCTGGACAGCGAACGGGCCGTTTCCAGCGCGTCTTCGTCCTTGACCTGGATGATCTCATCGACGATAGACGGGTTGAAGTTATCCGGTATGAAGCCCGCTCCGATGCCTTGAATCTGGTGCGCCCCCTTCTTCCCTCCAGACAGAACCGCCGAGGCAGAAGGCTCCACCGCCACGATCCGCACGGACGGATTTCTTTCCTTCAACACTTCGCCAACGCCAGTGATGGTGCCGCCTGTCCCGACACCGCTGACGAAAATGTCCACGTCCCCGCCGGTATCTCTCCAAATCTCTTCTGCTGTCGTCATCCGGTGAATCGCCGGATTGGCCGGGTTGTTAAATTGCTGCGGAATAAAAGAGTTCGGGGTGGATGCCGCGATTTCTTCGGCTTTGCGGATGGCACCTCCCATCCCTTCATTCGCCGGTGTCAGCACCAGCTCGGCTCCAAGCGCAAGCAGCAGCTTGCGGCGCTCCAGGCTAAAGCTCTCCGGCAGGGTAATAATCAGCTTGTAACCGAGAGCCGCTGCCGCAAAAGCCAGGCCTACCCCGGTATTTCCGCTCGTCGGCTCGATGATCACCGAGTCCTTGTTCAGCAGTCCGCTCTCCTCGGCATCCTTGATCATGGCATAACCGATGCGGTCCTTTACGCTGCCTGCCGGGTTAAAATACTCCAGTTTCGCAATGAGGGTCGCCTGAAGCTCGTGCTTCTCCATCACATGGCCCAGCTCCAGCAGCGGCGTATTTCCTATAAGTTCAGTTAAGTTCTTGGCGATTGTCATTTCCGTTAACACTCCTGAGTATAAAATCCAACTTCCTCCGTTGGTCATTACTTCAAGTTATCATTTCCGGAAAATAAAAACAATCTATGCGACCCGTGAAGCACCTAAGACAGGCTGCTTACCCGCACTGCCCTGGTCATACCTCTACAATACCGGTGGCTTGGTAAGGGTAGTCGATCTGCTTTTTCACGAGCTGCGCCGCTTCTGCTCCTGCGAATCGTTCAATGACGTATACGCCCAGATCAATGGAGGTGGCCACCCCGCCAGCCGTGATGAAATGGCCATCTTTTACAATCCGGGCTTGAACCACCTCTTTGCAGTAAGGCTTCAGCAAATCGTAGACGTTGGGATGGGTCGTCGCTTTCCGTCCTTTTAAAAACCCCGCAGCTCCCCACAGCAGGGAACCCGTGCATACGGACACTTTGAATTCCGCCGATTCAGCTGTTCGAATCCAGTTGAGAAAATCCGCATCCTCCCGCAGCTTTCGCGTTCCCATTCCCCCAGGGATGAACACCAGGTCATACCTGGATAAATCCGGCCGGATTACATTTACGCTGACCCGCATTCCCAGTTCATCTGTCACTTCCTCTGTTAAGCCGCAAATGTCCCATGTCGTATCTTTCGTTGGCTCAAACTGCCGCAGGCGGTAAATGACATCATAAAAGCCGACAAAATCCAGAAACGTAACACCATCGAACAAAACCAGCGCAATTTTCAAACCGAATCATCCTCTCAGAAAGGGCAGCCTAGGTTACAGCTATCTGAAACGAACCCCGGGCTCTTCTATATTTTTGAACTGCTCAGGCGCCGTATGGGACGCAGCATATTCTTCTTTCAGCAAACCGTAGATCTCCAAATCGACAACGCCTTTACCCGACCAGACGGTTGCCTGCCTTAACGTGCCTTCCAGCATAAAACCGTTCTTCTGCAGCACGCGCTTGGAAGCATCGTTCGCCGGCATCACTTCGGCCTGCAGCCGATTGACCCCCACCTGTTCGAATAAATAGCCGGTCAGCAGCTGCACCGCTTTCGTGGCGATGCCCTGCCCCCAATAATCTTCATTTAAAAAGTAGCCGATGGACATCATATTCACTTTGGAGTTGATATCATACACTTCGGCAATACCGGCCAGTTTTCGGGAGGAGTCCGGGATAAAGATGCCCCACTTCACTCTCGATTTTTTGTTATAGTCGCGTTCGAAATGCCCGATCATCTTTTTCACCGTATCTTTATTATGCTTGGGGATAATTCCGCAGTAGTCAAACACGCGGTCGTTGGAATAAATGTCGTACAGGTCATCTAAATGGGCCGGTTCGATTTTACCCAGCTCAATGCTGTCGTTGTGTAAGGTAGGAAAGGTGCCGAATAGCGTGTCTGTATTCAAATTCTGGGCCTCCTTGTGAGGATAACTAAAGTGGAAATGATGATCGTAGACTGCCGAGAAGACGATAGATTGCAGTAGGGTCCTTCTCATCGAAACGCTGCCCCTTTTCAGTCGAAGTTGGGTGCTGCCAGTTCAGCAACCTGGCGAATCACGTCACCGGCATCATCGCCGTTCCGGATCACAAAGAAATGGTCTGCTTCCTCCGCCGTAGGCTCTATGACGCCGCTGTCCGGAGACTCCGCCTGCTGTCGATCCAAAACGGCTTTAAAGGAAGAAGCTTTGCTGAAGATGGAAGTGCTGCGCTGGCTTTGAGCTACCCTTTCTTGGAGGATCGCATCCGGAAGGTCAAAATAAACGACAACCGTCGTAAACCCGTGGTTTCGGTAATAATCGATCAGTTTGAAGCGGGCATGGCGATGGCGGTTGGAGTTGCACAGGATGAGATGATAGGAGGTCTGATTTACCGCATAATCCACAATGGTCTGAGTCACGGCATATTTGATCCGATTAGGTCCTTGTTTTGGCAGCAAAGCCCGGTAGTAGGTATTGATAAAGTCCGCATGGTTGTCCTGATCAATGACCAGGGAGTTCGGCATTTCTCCTTCCAAGGCTTGGGCAAACGTCGATTTACCGCTATGGGTTACCCCAACGGTCAGAACGACGAGCCTGCTCATGACGGTTGATCCTTCGGCTGGTAGGCACCCAGCTCATTTCCGAACGGATCGACGAATTTGATGACCCAGCCGAATCCGTGATCTTCATACTGCCTGATATGTACTTCGTTGTCCTGCAGCGTATCGCGCAGGCGTTCGATCTGCCGGGTGATAAACATGAATGACGGCATCGGAAATCCATCTTCCGCCAGCCAAAATGTTCGCTCATTCTTTGTGCTTCGGTGCAGCATGAGAACCGGACCAGAGTTAAATTTTAACCAAGCCGCATGATCATACACCGTCATCACTTCAAGACCCAGCACTTTGTTATACCACTCAACCGCTTGCGGAATATCCGGCACCGGTAATTGCACGTGATCGACGTTCTCTACGAGATGATTCACAATACTTCCTCCCTTCATTTTTCACGGATCAACCATGTTTTGGCTTAATAATATTTCAATAATTCCTTGTCAATCTCATCAATATAACCGATGTCTTGTTGACCATCCCAGAATACAATTCTGCTCGCTTCATTATTGATGACAAAAGGCCTCTCCTGGTCAATATCCGCACAAAACAATCCGCCGTATTCGATCCTGCCGTCCTTTAACCGGAACTTCATCATTCCTCTAAATGTAACATGATCCGAGGTTTGATTGGTCTCCTCAGCCATCTCGCGTATAGCGCATTCCCGAAGAGATTCGCCAGGCTCCAATATTCCGCCGGGTAACTCCCAGTGATTTTTCCATGTATTATGGAGCAGCAAGAATCCGTCTTTATTCCTGGCAACGACCAAGGCGTGAGTTATCGGAAAATCCAGGTTCATTTGGGCTGCTTCCTCTTCGGACACGGGCAGAAATTCGTCAAACACATCCCCATTTTGATTGATACAAATTGGCATCCTAATCCTCCCTCATGTGATATAACGAAAACGCAACGGAAAACATACTCATTAGCTACTACAGTCTCCATCCGCTTAAAAAATCTCCCCAAGCTTGATCTCATCGTAGGAATGTACTGTGATATCCGCTTGGTCCAGGTTCTGGTTCCCCGAGTTCGGGTTCAGATAGCCAATGCACTTCATGCCGGCCTTCTTGGCAGCGATTACCCCGTTTCTTGAATCTTCAAGAACGACGCATTTCTGCGGGTCGACTCCGAGCTGTTTTGCAGTCTCGAGGTAAATATCGGGTGCGGGTTTTCCTTTTGGAACCTCTTCACCGCTGACCACGGTCTTGAAAAAATGGCTCAGCCCGAATTTTTCAAGAACACCTTCAATAAAAATCCTCGGAGAAGACGAAGCGACCGCCATCGGAATATTCCGCTGCTTAAGTTGAGCAATCAGCTCCCGAATGCCTACTATAGGCTCTATTTCGAGATTATTGAGAATATTCATTTTCAGATTCAGTTGATACTCAATCATTTCCTGAATCGTATGCACCAAGTTGTGCTCCTGCCTGAAAATGCCCAGCATCTCGGGATTCGTCATCCCGACAAACCGCTCCAGCTCCTGTTCTGTCGTTGTCACACCAAAGTAATCCAATGTCTTAATATCCACGTCAAAATGAATCGGTTCGCTGTCAATAATGACGCCATCCATATCGAAAATAAATGCGCTATTCATGAAGTTCCTCCCTTTCGCCTAACCTGCAGTTATATGGCTTTACTTTACTGTAACAATCCAAACTTATGCTTCAAATAATACATGATCCCAGCCCGGTCCACATCGGAAAACTGTCTTGGTTCCTCTTTCATCATCCTCTGGACTTCCTCGACCGATCTCCAACCGGCATCCGCCGTTTCATCACCATTTCGAAGCAAGGTCCCTTCCGCTCTGCATAAAAAGTACATGCCAATGGAATCAACCGGACCTTTGATAGTCTGATATACACAAAAGGGTTCGACACACTCTACCTCAAACCCTGGGTTGATCCCGCGCGTATCGATCCTTTTCTCGCTGCCCTCTACTTCGACGATGGTTAGTCCTGTCTCTTCTCGCACTTCGCGTCTTAATCCATCCAGAATCGGTTCATAGAGCTCCAATCTTCCTCCTGGCAATTCCAATGATTCTTCGCCCGGCTTGCTGCGGGTCTGAAGAATGATTTCCGTTTGGTTGCGATGAACGCGTTCAATGATGGCCCTCGCATTAACGAAAAACATAACGCTCTCCTCCTCGTTGATCCGTCTCGCTACTTCAAAATGATTCGGACCATTTCCTATAATGTCTTTACGGATCTTTATAATTGTTCGCGCTCCTTACAATCCTTCAAATGCGCACCTACAAAAAGATCAAATCCTAAATTGCATCATCTTTGATACATATTTTTTTTGTGTTATTATATATGTAATAAAGACCAAGTGCTGGTAACACTTGGTCCATACAATTGGCTTGGATGGGATCCCCCTTCTTAGTCAGTATAAAGGAAAAAACCCACCTTTTGCTTCCAACCTTTGGGTGGGTTTTTACTTTTTCTTGTTGTTATTATTGATGTATGTTAAAAGAGCAAGAATGAACGTCCCAAATAGGAACATGATCGTTAATGCGTCTTTTACTTCCATGGCTTCACCTCCTTTCGAAGGGAAACCATGCCCACCCAAGATTCAATTGTAGTTATATTTTACCTTTTATTACATATACGCACAAGTGTTCCCGTCACTTTCTCCAGGATTGTGAATCCTTAAAAATCTTATGAAGATTCCCCAAACAGCTGCTCCTTGAGCCTCTCTCTTACATCCACATCCGCCTGATCTAACATAGCTACCCTACCGCAACAATCACACTCGTCACGAGCATTAACACAGAGACGGGCGCCCAGATCCTTCTTTCCCATTTACTTTGAGTAATCAGGTTCAGCACGGTTGAAATCGTTGAAAAAGCAACCACAAACCAGATCGCTTTGTTGGCAAACCAATCCCACGACGGAACGAATAAGTCCGACACGCTCAGCACGATCGACGCGATGCCGAGAAGAACGATAGCCTGGACAATCGCCCCCACTCGCATACCCGGCGGGTATTTCCCCGGGAACTTTCCACCCATCGCATAACTTCCCCATGGCATCCCTAGTGCCAAAGCCAGTTGAAAAAGCACCACAATAAAAATCAAAATAGTGAATACCATCGCCGATATGGATACCAACACTGTCATCCCACTCCCTCTCACTGAAGTCTACTGGGTGAAAATCCGCTTCTTCCTCTGGCGGTCCGTGAGCCATGTCATCGGAAGTATTCTTTTCCGGTCTGTGCTGCCCTTAGACCTCGAACCAAAAACGGTTCAAGACATTTCCGTCTTCCTCAATAAAGTCCTGGTCTGGAATCCCGCCATTGTTGAGGATCGTCTTCTTGGAGCCTATATTATAGGCATCGCAGACCACCAACACTTTATGTATTCCAAGCTTCTTGGCTTCTTGAAGGGATAAGGAGAGCAATTGGGTGGCGTAGCCTTTTTGCCTTTCCGAAGGACGGATCCCATATCCGATATGTCCGCTGCTTTCCAATAATTTTTCATTAAGCTCATGTCGTATATTTACGGCTCCTACGATCTGATTCGTCTCCGTCACCAGCCACAACGTGGAGTTCCTTACATATCCATCCGGCAGGTCCTTGCCTTGTTCATTGTCCTCTAAAAACCGGATCATCCCTGCAAAATCCGCAGGATCCTTCGAAACGACCCAAGGCACAATCGGTTCGTTGCTTTCCTTCCAGTCCAGATAAAAAGAGAGGTACTCCTCTTGCAGTTCTGCCGTAGGTTTGATTAATCGTGCATTCATCTCGGTTGCTCTCCTCATTCACATTTGTTTTGTCGTCTGACCGTCCATGACACTCCATTCTTAATAGACTATACCCAGAATGTCCTCGAACTTCTTGATGTAATAAGTGCAATTTTCACGGAGCAACTCTCCGTCGCTTCCATATCCATACTCGGCTCCAATAGAGTCAATCCCGTTGTTTTTGGCCCCGATCATATCGTGCTTTCGGTCGCCGATCATAACCGCTTCGCTTTTCACAAGGTTTCTGTTCTGGAGGATGTATGTAATGATTTCGGTTTTGTCGGACAGCGTCCCATCCAGATGACTGCCAACGACCCCTTCAAAGTAATGGTCTACTTCAAAATACTTGAGGATCTCATCCGCAAACACTTTCGGTTTAGAGGTGGCGACATACAGCGTAAATCCGTCGTCCTGCAGCTGCTTCAGCACGCTCTGCATCCCGGGATACAGCTCATTTTCAAACATTCCGCGCTCCCTAAAATACTCCCTATAATATTCAACGCCTTGCAGCGCCTGGTCCTCGGAAAAAGAATAGATTTCCATAAACGAGTTTTTCAACGGGGGACCGATAAACGGCTCCAGCTTATCTAAGTCATCCTCTTGGATCCCGAATTTGTTCAGTGCATACTGTACCGACTTGGTAATCCCTATCTTAGGGTCCGTGATCGTGCCGTCCAGATCAAATAAAAGATGTTTGTATCTCATGAGCTAGTTTCTACCTGCTTTCTAATTGCTGTTTTTGCAATGGTGTATTCTTCATCTGAACTATGAATGATTTTCATCGAACCACCCTTATTTGATTTCCAATGAAGTAATGCCTACAGAATATTTTCCAGTATCTTCGCAACTCCATCGTTATCATTCGTATCCGTGACCTCTTTTGCCAACGCCTTTAGTTCTTCCACTGCATTTCCCATTGCCACGGGCCAACCACAAACTCTAAATAATCCAAGATCATTTCGATCGTCACCAAAGGCGATCACATTTTCCAGAGGAACTTTCAAGCTTTTGCATAGTAGATCTACAGCCTTCTCCTTTGAGGCCATTTTAGAAGTAATCTGAACAAGTTCTCCATGATCTGTAACGATCACATTCAATTGGTCTGCAAGCTGGTCTGCAAGCTGGTCTGCAAGCTGGTCTGCAAGCTTCTCATTAAATGAGCTGGTATCCATATTGCCGTAAAAAAGAATTTTTGTTGCATCCAGTTTTTTTAGTTCTTCCAACGATTTCGCGGTGGGATTTTCCTGAACCTTCATATATGCTGTATAATCATACTCCTCAAGGCTCAGCCATTCATCCATGACTTCCAGACTTATTTTCAAATCCATGTCGCAGCTTAACCCATATTCCAAAACCTCAGCGGTCATTCGAGCTTCAATAGGTTCATGATGATGAATTCCTGTTTGTTCGCATTTAATATAGGGCTCCGTTGTAAAAAATAGTTGAACCCATCCTCAGTAGTTCTTCCGGTAATAACCATCTCACAGCTCTTGGTGGCCGTGCGGTCGCAAAGATGATTTTCATTCCTTTCTCGTAACAATCCTGAATAGCCTTATAGTTCCGGTCAGTAATTTGTTTATCGGAGTTGAGGAGAGTTCCGTCTAAATCCAAAACAACTGCTGCAAAATTCATTGAAATTCTCCCTTCAATGAAATACAAATGAACACATGGGTTACCTGATGCCGATCCCATTATTTCGAACTTCCATTAAAGCTGTATCCAGTACTTGCAAATCCCTTTATTAATCCCCTCAAGAGTTCCGCTGTTACATTCAATGACCTTCCTGGACTTTATATTTACTTCGTCACAGGTGAGTAGCAATTTTTCAATTCCAAAATCCTTTGCTTTCTTTAATAGCTCCGACAAGAAAAGCTTTCCGTAGCCCTTGCCACGTTCACTAGGCCGTACGATATAACCGATATGTCCGCCATATTCCGCCAAGCGTTCATTCAATCGATGTCTCAATTTTCCATAGGCAACGGGACGATCATTGATGTACATCCAGTAAATCGTCTGTGGAACATAGCCCTCAGGCAAGTTAATCCCCGCTGAAATTTCAACCAATCTAGGTAAACTGGCTTTAAACTGATCGAAATCATGTTCCGGAAAATTGGTGGTAAATCCGTTTTCGCCTAGTCCAATTTCATCGATCATCTCAAAAATGTCTCTGTCGTCGGTTTCTGATAAGGTTTTCAGTTCAATCTTCAATGACATCACCCGCTCACCAATTAATACTTGTATAAAAAACAAGCCCTTACGTTGCCTGAGCTTGTTGTCATTCCAATCATGCTCCTAAACTTGATAATCGATTAACTCTTTTATGAAGTAGTAATGCTTACTTCCTAGAGGTGCGTTCTCGATCACGGCCATTTCTTTATATCCATATTTCTTATAAAACTCTGGAGCCTGAAAGCTGAAGGTATTTAATTTAATGAAAGTACACTGCTTTGAGCGTGCAATTTCTTCAGCTTCTTCCAGTAACCTTTTCCCATGCCCGCTTCCACGATGCTCATCATCTACCCACAGAATATCAATTTCCATCCAGTTCCAGCATATCACACTGTTTAGGCCGGCTATGATGTGTTCCTCTTGATCCTTTACGCACAGGTTCATTTCTTCATAAATGCCATTGGGAACTTGTTTGGAGTTAAATTCAATCAATTTATTTCTTACGTAATTCGCTTCATCGGCTGTTCCTCTTTGTATGTTGGGGATTTCGGGCATCGTATCCTCCTGTTGGGTTCGTATTGTTAAACTGCGCTTAGAGCCAGGACGTCTATGATAAAGGTTCAGCGCAAGGAATCTCAGAAATCCCTCTCGCCGTCGATTAATTGTAATTTTAATTCGCTAACTTCTCCTAAGCTTTTTATCGTAAGTGTGTATTCCTTGTCTAGGCCTTCTTTTTTAAACAATTTCTGATTAAATTCCGAAGAGGCCTGAAAGCTTCTCACTCCCTGAAGTTTTTGGGGATACTGACTTTCCATGTTTACTCCATTTCCTTCAAGAGAATATTCAATCGGGGAATGCGTTTCATTTGGATCACCAATATCCTGAATATATAATGACTCAAAAATTGAATCCTTCGAACGAATTAGAGTTACTGTAGCAGCCCAATTATCATTTTTGCTGAAATACACGGCAATTCCATCCTGTGGCGTATGATTAGATTTTCCTGAGCTGCAGCCAACTAAGAAAGACAACATCAAACAGAACATGATCAGCTTCTTCACTTTAGGAATAACCTGCTTTCATTCGCTCCATGATCGGATGGCCTTCTTTCAATTGAAGCAAGTCCCACAGGTTCCCATACAGGTCTTTAAAGACGGCGACCATTCCATAGGACTGCTCTTTCGGCTCCCTCACAAATTTGATCCCTTTGGCGATCATATCGTTGTAATCTCTCCAGAAATCATCCGTATTCAGAAATAAAAACACCCTTCCGCCGGACTGATTGCCAATGAATGGTTCCTGTTCGGGTTTCGATGCCCTTGCGAGCAAAATGGTCGTACCTGCCGAGCCTGGAGGAGCAACGACGACCCAGCGCTTATCCTGTTCCGGCTGATACGTATCCTCGACTAACGTAAACTGAAGCTTTTTCGTATAAAAATCGATAGCCTCATCGTAATCCTTAACAACTAGCGCGATGTGCACGATGGATTGAATCATATCCTCTTCTCCTCCGATATTTTGTAACATCCCATGAAACATTGAATTCATTTTATATGGATTCCTAAAATTAACAAGGTTTTTCCTTAAAACATCCTTATTTCTCCGGAACGCCTCTGTCTATTCGAACGACCACCTTGCCTATAGCTCGACCTTGGCCGAAATACTCAAAAGCCTTGGCCGCATCCCCCAACGAATAAACCCGATCAATGACAGGCTTGACTTGACCCGTTTCCACCAAAGACCTCCAGATCAACTGGTCCTCATGGTTCGGCTTATGGATCAGCAATCCCAAGTTCTTTTTTTGAAGCTTAGCCGTCCACGGTGCAGTCAATAATGTCTGAAAAATACGCGGAAAGGGACCACCCACCATGACATAGGTGCCGCCCTGTTGGAGTGCGCGCTGGATCGCAAATACGGATCGGTTTCCGACCACATCGAGAATCAGATCATACCGCTTATCACCTACAGTAAAATCTTCATTCATATAATCCACAACATGATCCGCCCCCACGGAAAGCAGCGTTTCCAGCTTCTCGGCCCGATCTACGCCGGTTACCACTGCCCCATGCAGCTTGGCGTATTGAATCCCGAACGTGCCTACACCGCCGCCTGCTCCATTGATGAGAACGTGACTGCCTTTCGCTAGCTTTCCTTTATCGCGCAGTCCTTGCAAGGCCAGAACCGCTGCTTGAGGGATGGCTGCCGCCTGCTCGAAGCTTATGCCTTCCGGCTTCGGCGTCAGTGCTTTTTCGTCAGCGCAGACGTACTCTGCAAACCCTCCCCAGCCGCAGCCGGAAATATCCCCAAACACTTCATCGCCGGGACGAAACCGCTTGGCAGCCGCCCCCACAGCAATAACCCTTCCTGCAATGTCTGCACCTAAAATGCGGTAACGGGGCCTCCGCATCCCACCAATACGGTTCACAAACGGTTTTCCGCGCAGGAGATCCCAGTCCCAGGAGTTTACAGATGCGGCGTGGACCGCGATCAACATTTCATGTTCCTTGGGCTTAGGGATCTCCACCTCTTCAATCCGAAGAACATCCGGCTGTCCGTAAGTTTCATAGACAAGCGCCCTCATCGTACCTGTTCCTAAACTTGCTTGATGCTCTTTCGTCTCGATCCCGGTCTTCATGGCCGACACCATCCTACCTTCAAATTAGGGTTAAACGCTAAAGCGAGCTAGGCAGCTCTTCGAAAGCAGAAGAGCTCAGCTCCTTTTTAAAATGCCTAAATATGCACTCCACGGTCCAACGTCAGCTCGGTATCTCTCCGCCATCACCCGGACCATTTGCGCCATATGCGTAAAATCATGAACAACCCATGCAGAGAGGAGCTCCCTTAACTTCACGACGCCGAATTCCGGATGCAGACCGGTCTTTTCCAGATCGTGAGGATTGACGACTGCCCTCAGTTTGGATATGTTCGCCATTCTGAGGGTATGGAAGTCTGATAATGCCTCTTCAACGGTTCTCTCGGACGTGTCTTTCAAGTGGGCATAGCGGTCGAATACGGGAAACGGATTGTTTTCCCCTTCCGCAAGAATGGATTCCATCCGCGGGATCCAGTTATGCTTCTCCGCTTCTACGAGGTGCTCAACGACTTCAAGCGGGTTCCAGGTTCCTTCCCCTTCATTGCTATGCAGCCATCCCTCGGATAGACCGGATAAGAAGCGTTCCAAGGTTTGCGGCGTGCGCTCCAATATTTCGAGGGCTTCATTCAAATGGAAGTTCATATCAACACTCCTTTTGGCTATTTAAGCTCATCTTCAAAAATGCTTCCACCAGATCCCCGCACATTCCGGAACCGATGCCCACTGATTCTGAAGGATCCCATCAACAAGTTCTTGTCCGAAGAAAAACTCCGTATGATGAATGGCTTCTTCGATACTCCCAAAGTCATAATCGGTTCTGATCCATTGATGGTCAAATCCGTATTTGTCTTGAAGTAATGCATAATACGGCTGCAAAAATTCAGGAGGATGCGGCGTCTCATATCCCGTTCCCATCGTTTCAAAAATAATGATCGTTCCCTTAGGCCTTAACACCCGCTGCAGCTCGGCCATGATTTGTTCCATATTCTGTTCCCAATGATTATCTGACGCATCGGCCAGGTAACAAATACTCCATCCCGAGACAACCAGGTCAATGCTCTGATCGGGTAGGGGCAGCTCCCTATGGTCCGACACCACGGTTTTCCAATTCAACGGACCGTTCATCCCCTGCAGCTTGCTCTCCAAGATGTCCAGCATCGGACGGGAGATATCCGTGCAGATTAGAGATTTCGCCTCAGGTGCAATTACCGTCGATAATCGCCCCGCCCCTGCGCCTAAATCCAGCACGTCCAAATTTTTGAAAACTCTGATTGTATTGATGATGTCATAGAGATCAGGCTGACGGCTGACCATGGCGTCATACATGTTGGAGTGATTCGTATAGATAGGATCCTGGGTTGGCATAGGAAAAGGCTCCTCAAAAGTAGTATTTTTGTGCAAATGACAGTTCTTGAATATCAATGACAATTCATCTCGTACTGTAGTAGTTTTCTGGCGTGTAGATCGAATAGTTCCAAAACTTCGTACCTTGACTAATGACAAACCGGTCGAACCATAATTCAAAATTCATATGTAAAGGCCTGCCCTCAGAGAATTGGCTAATATGTCCTTTTACGAAGAGGTAATTCTTTTGTCCACGTTTAAATAAATTCAGGTCAATAAAGATGTTATCTTGATAAAAATAACCGATTTTTAAATATCCCTCGCATGGTTCCTCATATGTGAATTGCAATATTTCCTCTAGACTGTACAAATAATTCTCCCCGCCGTAATTGGGGTCATCGAATAATCTACATCCATTAGCAATCTTTAGAAATGCCACATAATCATCAGGTAATTGATAGCCTATACGATCCGAAAAAGCCGCCAGCTCGGCATCGGAAACGGGTTCATAAAAAATACATGTCGCTTCAGTAATAAAACCTTCCTCCAGCTGAAGGATAAGAACGTTATTGTTGGACTCTAACCTTTTCTTAAGTGAAGAAATCGTTCTCGCAATTATCGTGGATTCTTCCATCTCATCTCCTCCTACTACACCCTTCATTCGAGTCGATTAGCTGTACGATCTGATCCGCTGATAAAAAATACTTCTTTTTATTGTGATAGTTCAACATCGTCACTCCTGTTGCTAAATCATCATTTCCAATCTCTAAAATACGCTAGGATTTGAAAAGATTGATGCATCGCTTTCGAATTGATCTTTTCAAAATAAATGGGCTTTAATACAGGGTCGAAGTACATCAAAACCAGGGTTAATCCAATGATCAAGACGGAACTTCCCCAAGCAAGCTGAGCCCTTCGTATCCAAAAAACATTACCGGAAATCCACACCAGAGCGAGGAACAAGCAGCTTCCAATGATGAGATAGGCAGGCACATATCCCTCCATACACCAATAAAAAAGGCTGTACCAGTACATCCACACGAGCAGCATCAGCATATTATATGGAACTAGCGGTAACCTCTTTATCATTTTTGCAATCACCCTTTTGCAAATCTTTCAGGCAAAGGTTATGCCTTCGGATAGTCGCTCCATAATTCGATGATGTTCCCATCCGGATCATAAAATCCAAAAGACTTCCCCTGGTAATTCGATATCCGTCTGACTTCAATCCCATGATCTATCAGCCACTGCCTGGCTTGATCAATATCAGGAACGACAAAACCGTACGCAGCTTGCGGACCACTTGAATACGACATCTGTGAGTTTACCGCTTCTCCACTTACGATCAGCATGATCCGAATTCCCGTTGTTGACCTCATTTCCACGTACAAAGGATCTTCAAACGCAGTTTCAAAATGAAGATATTTGGCATACCATTCTACGGATCGTTCCAGATTCGTTACAGGGATATAAATGTAGCCACTCAACAATTCCATTAAACAACGCTCTCCTCTCTTGATATGGGTTACCTGCTTACAAAATCCTCTTTCAATTCGTCCTGTGGATCCCATATGGACCAAGCGGCCTCCAGCAGATTCCCCTCATGATCTCTAAAGTAAAAATATTTAGCTTCTCCATCTCCGAGAGTCTGCAAATCTTCGACCATCAGCCCCTTGTTCCTCATAAATTGATGGGTGTATTCAATGTCCGGACAGTTTATCGCCATGATCGGAAAAGGCTTGCCGTTCCTCCTAATTTCAAGCGGCTGCTTGTCTTCTGTTTCAATGAGCAGCAAAGCAATCGAATGTTGATGAGGATGGTGCAGCACGGCAATATAAGACCCACGGTCCTGAAACTTATTCATTAATTTGAAATCCAAGTTTTCCGTGTACCACGCAATAGATTCATCAATACGGGTTGT
Source organism: Paenibacillus sp. SSG-1 (assembly GCF_002224835.1). Classification (NCBI taxonomy): domain Bacteria; kingdom Bacillati; phylum Bacillota; class Bacilli; order Caryophanales; family Paenibacillaceae; genus Paenibacillus; species Paenibacillus sp. SSG-1. Next base: position 138,101 of record NZ_MBRK01000001.1, on the reverse strand, counting down.
CGGAACATATACGTAGCCAATACGGGAGAAAGCAAATGTTGGACTCATTGGGCACACTCCTTTTTAGTCTTATTTTGGGTTTGAAGAATAATCAAAAAAGAGATTAAGAATCCCGAAGGCTTTTATTTCAAAATCCATATTTCCTTCAGAATACTTATCCCTCACCTGTATATAAATCCCCGCGTGCATAATATATCTCGAATTCCACTTAACCTCGGCTTCTTGTCTCTTGCACCCCATGTCCGGTCCGGTATTCACGCATACGATGCCGTGTTCCGAGGAAAGCCATTTCGTGTAATCTTCCTCATTTGGACAGGTCACCACAAAAACTATCAATACAGCTCCAACCAGGCCAAGGGCCCACTTCATAACATTATTCATCATACCTCCTTAGACTCTTAAAACATTTCTCTCCACCAGCTGCTTTGCCTTGAATTCACTTTTCTTTATACCACTTTCGAAGCAGATTAATATGCGCCTGATGATAGCGGTTATGGTCGGCCATATGCCATATCCCCCAGCGTATCGTTGCCTGCTTCTCATTTTCATGTCCAAAAGTGACGGTTTTCTCAAGATCTGCATCGGTTAGCTGCGTACATGCCTCTTTCAGCATGCCTAATACACCGTCATATTGAGTCATAAGTGTATTCAAAGACACTCCTTGGACCATCGGTAACCTGCCATGCTCATCGATCATGGGGCCATACTGCTTTTGAAGTGACTGCGGAAGTGGGAGCCCCTTTATTCTGTAGACCCAGTTCAGATCAACATACATGAGGTGCCTGATTAACTGAGCTATGCTGTTGAACTTGTTATCGGGCCCCTTATAATCCATCTCTTCTTGCAGCATACCGTTCGTGATAGATTGCAGTCGTTGGATGTTCTCTTTTACCGCAGAAAATAAGATTCCCACCATTGGCGCCATGTTGGCCCCACCTTTTAAGTCGTAGAGCATCCTGGCTCCTCCTTGACGATATTCGAAATCCTTCCTCTTCCGCTCTTCTTTATGAAATAACCCAGCCATAGAACACTTTTATTCTAGGCTGGGTCGTTTGTTGTCTGGAGCTTTTTCCATGATTATACATGTAGATGACCAATAGGAGAAAGCCCCCTGGCGACTGAAACCTTTTAACTTATTATTCTTGTCTTGCATTTCTCATACGGATCATGGAAAAGTTGACGGTGGACTTCAATATTTGTTCTCGCAGGGGCTGTAACGATGGAGTGATCCTTAGCTCTATACCCTCATTCAGAATCGCAGTGATCAAATCGTCGATTCTCTCTACTTCCATTGGTATAACCGGACGTCTTGATACATAGTATCCCGCATTCTCTTCTTCCAACTCGAAATCTGCCGCATCCAAAGTGTAACGATAGATAGAACCCTTTTTTACCCGTTCATACCACCCGGTCTCAATGGCTATTATCCGGCTAGTTTTCGACATTCCAAAAAAACGTTCATTATCCATATTACTTGTATCATCCTTTGGCCAAATGCAGACTCTGGGGCATGCTCGTGGAAAATAATAATGCGCCGCATGGTACTCATCGATCGTCCAGACTTTTGCATCGGTTTGATCGTATATGATCCGAGGTTCAAAGACTTGGATGCCAGGTTCTTCGCTAAAATGAAACAGCTTCATATGTATTCCCCCTTCATCGCACTACTTCCAAAAACCCCCTTACCTCCTGTAACACAGGTTCCCAATCAAATTCCGTATTATTTATCGTTAATTTATCGATTTTCAAATGATCCATGATGTCTAATTCATATTCCTTTCGTACCTTCAGCACCTCACAAAGACCATCCACACCGTGATATCCCTTTGCCTTACCGAATCCCTGCTCTGTGAAATACCAGGTAATATGGCGCAGCCAATCATCCGATCGTTCCAGAGTGACTCTGCTGATGGTTGACCTTATATCGTCTTGATAAAAGTAAATGATTTTAGGATGTAAAGGTTGAATAATCATTTCTATTCTCTTTATAAAATCAGTAATCACTTGCTTTGGCTGATTGAACCGCCCGAACATCATAGTCAGCGGATTCTGCAAAAAACAGCATTCTAATATGACGGTTCCTTCCGCCTTTTGAGCATGGCTAACGAACTCTTCCCATCTTTCAATGACGAGCTCTTGATATCGATCCAACGATCCATTGTATACATCTAATCCGGCTAACTCATCGATGAGGCTTTTATATTGGTCGATAGGTATTTGTTGCTGTAATTTGCCGTAGTAAATCAGCCGGTATAGCCTTACCGTCTGAGTGAATTGATTTATTATATCGCCCAATTCAGGGTACTTATTTTTCAACACTTCATACTCATTAAAGTCCAAACAAGCCACGGACTCATAATCCGCCGGATGATTCAAATCCCCTTCAAGAAACATTTGGTTGCTTATACCCTGTGTATCCAGCAGCCCCTTAATATATCGAGCTGTAGAGGTTTTACCCGATCCGGGTATACCTTCCACTAGAATTAATTTGGTTTGGGTCAAGATGATGTCTCCTTTTTTTAACTCGTTTCTTTTTTGCGAATTTTGGAGCAGACTGGAGCAGGACAATTACGATGGTTTCGATTTTGCGTGGGAATTCTTTTGTAAATAATCAATGTGCGTCTTGACCTCACTCCAGTTCACAGCACGATAAACAAACTCATGCTTAACGAATCGGTTATATGGCTGCTCGTATAAAATGACAGGCATACCCCTTTGTGCAAACTCTTCTGCATAATGAGGGCCGTCATCAATCATCACTTCGACTTGGAGCTTCATGCATTCCTTAAGTTTATCCTCAATAAATACGATATTGTTGTATGGAACGCTATGGTGTTCGAGCCATTTAACGGTAACATCCCGGAACTGTGTTGGTCTTGCGGTAATGATTGAAATGGTATGGTGTTTAAAAAGCGAGGCCAGCGTTTGTATGGCTTGAGGATACGGGGATGAATTCCAGTGAATATCATATCCATGTTTATGATAAATCACATCGCTCTCCGTCTTGTCCCAGCCGTACATTTTGTATAGATAAAAATCATTAACATCTTCATGGGTTAAGGTTAATCCCGATGCTTTATTGTAATATTGCAAATGGGCAGTAGTTGCATCAAGTAGGGTATTATCCAAGTCGACACCGATATGCATAACGTTCTCCCTCTCTTTTTAAGCGGAGTCCTAGGATCCATCATTCCCATCTTCAATGTTGTTCTTCGATCCTTTTCCATCCCCTGTAAAATCAAATAATGCCAAATTTCGATAAAGCGTAATGTATTCCATCTTCACTTGCTTTTTTCGTAACGAAATTTGCTTTCATTTTCAACTTATCCGCACTATTTCCCATAGCAATTCCCATACCTACGTATTCTATCATCTCAATGTCATTTCCACCGTCTCCAAATGCGATGGCATTAGCCTTATCGATTTTATAATAATCTAGCACTTTTTTGACAGCAGTTAATTTAGAAACATCTGTTTGTTCGAGAACATTCAGGACATAATTATGAAAACGTTCAAAGCGTAGACTAGGGAAGTAATCTATAAATTTTTGAGCTTCACTCTCATCCGCATACAAACAAATACAATATATCTCTTCTAACAATAAGGCTATTTTCTCGGGATATAATGTCAGACCTAATGTTTCTTCTAATGCCTTCTTTACACGATCATCTTCTGCCCCAAGTCCGTTCATCGAAATCACATCAGTGAAATAAGATATGCTGTGTCCGTTTATTTGAGCAAATTCCGATAAATCACGAACGGTTTCTGCTGATAGGAGTGACTTGTGAATAACGTTATTTCCGGATTTAACTAGAGCTCCATTTGCTGAGATAATAGTATCAATCCCGAGCTCCATAAGCTCTTCGCATAGATTATGTGGTCTTCCTGTTGCGATTGCCACCTTAATCCCTTTATCATGCAATTTATTTATCGACTCTCTCGTACTGTTCAGCAAAGTCCTGTCAATTTCACTTAATAGAGTTCCGTCGACATCACAAAATACAATTTCATACATATTTATCTCCTTTTATTAGAACATTTACCACTTTAGTCATATAGCCTGCTCTCGCAAGACCTTACTGGTCATGGCTGATTTAGCTCCTCGTATTCTCTTTTCAAAATACTCATATAAATGGTATCTGAGTAACGTCCATGGATAAAAATCTTTTCCCGTAACCGTCCTTCTTCCTTAAATCCACATTTTAAATAACATTTGTATGCTCTCTCGTTAAAATCATGAACTTCTAACTGCAATCGATTCAAATTCAATCTGTTAAAAACAAACTCCTGCAGCAACTTTATTGCCTCCGTACCATATCCCCTGCCAAGATGCTCTTTTATTCCAATGACAATGCCAAGCTCAGCTGATCTATTTTTCCAATCTAATCGAAACAAATCAATTTGCCCGATATACTCCTCGGTATTTTTGTCTGCTATGATAAATCCTTTTTGTTCCGTTGTTCCCTCAAGTATTGAATTTAAGTATTGCTCTGTCCCATTTAAAGTATGTGGAAATAAGAAAATATCCGATAGATTATCGACGATCTCTGGGTCATTACACCACTTTCTCATAAAAGTTAAATCTTCTTTTCTGTACTCTCGCAGAACAATCCGGCTGCCAATAAGTTGCGGCATCGCGACACATCCTTCAGATTTTTTGTCATCCCTTCTTCAAGACAAATGCTTCCGATACCCCTCGACCTTCTCATCTTTAAATCCTAATTTCTCATAAAAGGCATGGGCTTCCTTTCTCTGCCCACCGGACACAAAAATAACATAATTACAGTCTCTCTCCAGTCCTATGGCCTCGATATTCATCATGAGCTGCTTCCCTATGCCAAGCCTGCGAAAACGATTTGAAACCACCACGTTCTCAATGACCATGAAGGGTTTGCACTCTCCGACAAGATCCTGGCACACAATTCCCATAACGGACCCTGCCAGCTCCCCATCCTTAAACGCTCCCAGAATATGATAGTCCCCCTTGGCTTGGATGATATCAAATACTTTGACCATCTTTTCGTAATTGTTAGGCTGATGATCCATGAGCTCCTCGTACAGACGGCATAGGTCATTCAAGTCGGCTTTCGTTATTTCTCTTATAGTAATCATTGAACAGTTTCTCCTTGCTTTCAAAAGTAAAAGGCCACTACTTATTTACTGTCTGGTTTTATAATACGTCCTATTACAAATTGCTTGTTGGAATCATTGGCATCGAACATCGGTGTGGTTTGGCCAGGGTGAACTTCGATCACTCCATCCGGTTGCAGCACCTCATGATTAAAATCTAGATAGCCTCCGATGACCTTTCCTTCGGATTCTAAAATATAGGCAACAATCTGATTATATAGATCCGTTTTTTCCTTAAGGACATAACCCGTCTCTACAACCTCCTTGTTAAAAAACGGTGCCAAATCAATGTTCCCTTCCGTTCGGATAGTATCGACATGATCCTTATAACTCTGCAATGTTTTTGCTTCATATTTTGTTTCCGATGCAAAGCGCTCCGCCTGCCAGCCAAATTTTTGCAAATAGTCTGTGTGCATTGGGTTATAAAACGGCATATATTCTTTCTTTTCTTCTTTGCACCCTGTAAGTACGAGGACAATCAGTATAACTAAAATAATCGTCTTCGATCGCAAGGAATGACCTGCCTCCTTACATTTGGTTTCCCACATATATATTGATGATACCGCATATATAACACAAAATTCACCTAAATTTTCCTATTATACTTCACCTGATCCAAAAACTCCTGTACCTCTTTCCTCGACTTTAATATGACGACTTGTTTTCGACCCTTTACCTGTTCGAGCGCTTCCATGACCTTGGATCGGCTTCTTTTCTTATAATTCCAGACCCAAATAAAAAAAGCCCAATCCAGTTTTTCGGGGCATTCCTCGTTTAGATCGAGTCGAGTTTTTCCATGATATCGGATTCGTCTTTTCATGATCCTATAAATGCATAAGAGTCTGGGCATATCTAAAAATATGACGGCATCCGCTTCACTCAAACGAATACCTAAGGTTCTGGTGTAATTTCCATCGATAATCCATTGATCTTCGCTTACAGCATCCTTTACAAATTCATCCCATTCGTCATTTACGGTTGGAGTCCAGTTCGGTTTCCAATAAAATCGGTCCAGATGAACAACAGGCAATGATAGAATCTCACCTAACCTTCGAGATAAGGTAGATTTACCGGAGCCGGCTGAGCCGATGATCGCGATTCGATTCGTCAAGGGTTATCGTCCTTTCGTTGAAGGTCATTTTTATTCAACATCCCCTTATATAAGACTCTTTTGGGTTCACTTCTTTTTCCAATTATGTTATCATACTGTATAAAGAAGCCGAGTGCGGGAACACTCGGCTGAACAATTGGCTTGGATGGTTTTATTCCCTTCTAAGCGATTAGAATAAAAACCCACCTTTGGCGCTAACCTTGGGGTGGGTTTTTACTTTCTCTTGTTGTTCGAATTGATGTATGTTAAAAGTGCAAGGATAAACGATCCAAATAGAAACATGATCGTCAACGCATCTTTAACCTCCATGGCTTCACCTCCTTTCGAAGGGAAACCATGCCCACCCAAGATTCAATTGTCTTTCCCTATTATACCATCATCTACCAATAGTATGAAGAACAATTGTTCGGTATTTAAAAGTGGTTTGGGACCCTGTTAATTTCCTCAATCCACCGACTCCAATAACTCCCCCGCAAAATGGTAAAACGCCTTCGCATCCTCCCCGTTGGCAAAGCCGGCCTGCGCCATTTTGTCGCTGCCTCCGCCCTTACCGCGATAATCGGCCAGATGCTGCTTGAATAGCGCACCGCAGGCAAGTTTGCTATCCCCTCCCCGGGCGAGAAGCACCTTATGGTCCGCCCCCGATACAAAAAGCACGATCACATCCGCTTGCTCAGTAAGTTTGGCCGCCAGGTTCTGCATATCTTTCAGCGGCTTGTCCGCAAATGCATGCTTGATCAGGCTGCCCTGACGGTCAGCTAGCAGCTTATCAGCCAGGTAAGCGTCATTCTCAGCTTTTACCGCGGTTAATTCAGCTTGGAGCTGCTTCTGCTCCTGATCCCATTTTGCAATCCGGTCCATAATTTCTTCCTTGGCAGTATTGAACCGGGCCGACAAGCTGCCGAGAATCTCCATGCCGGCATTAAATTCTCTGAGCGCCCGATAGCCGCATTTAAAATAAACACGCGTATGCCCCTTCTGCTTCTCCGCTCGCAGTAGTTTGATCATCCCGATCTCTCCCGTTGCGGAGACATGCGTACCGCCGCAGGCGTTATACTCGATGCCTTCAATCTCAACGATCCGAATATTATCGGTCACCTTCGGCTGCTTCACCAGAGGCAGGGCCGCTGCCTGCTCCTGATTCACAAAATAACTCTTTACTTTTCGATTCAAGTAAATCTGATCGTTCATTTCCAGCTCCAGCATCATCAGCTCGTGCGGAGGCAGATCGGACCGTGCGATATCAATGGTGGCGTAATCCTCACCTAAGTGGAAGCTGAGCGTCTCCGCTTTACACACCTCCAGACACATCGCCGACAGCAAGTGCTGGCCGCTGTGATGCTGCATATGGTCGAATCTTCTGTCCCAATCCAATCGGCAGCGAACGTCTTCTTTTTCAGGAAAACGCTCGACTTTATGCAGGATTTCTCCTTCCTCCAGAACGACATCTAGCACCGGGATCGTATCGATCCACCCCAGATCACAAGGTTGCCCACCGCCGTGAGGATAAAAGGCTGTCTCCTCAAGGATCACATAAGTTCCGTCTTCCCGCTCCACTTTGCGCGCCATGCGCGTCTCCCACTCCCGGGTATATGCAGATTCGTAATATAGCTTTTTCGTCATGTTCTTGTCCTCACTGTCCTGTCATGGTTAAATTCACTTTAAATCCAGCTTACTATAAAACGGTCCCCCTGCGCCAAATCCTTCTGAAAAAGAAAAAACCGTCTGCAATCATCCCAACAGAACGGTCTCCATGATATGTTAGAACATTTTTGCACGATCGGTTATGTCGCAACCCCATGCTGTATGCCTCCACTGCTTTCCAAAAAATCAGACCGCTCCACACTATACAAATCATAGCGCTGCTGCGAATGGTTAATCGATTGATAGACCTGCTCGTAGCGTTCATTGGCTATTTTGACGTATGGCAGCTTTTCCACTGCTTTCTTCGACCGGATGTTTTGGGTTCGGATCTTCAAAAAGATCGTTTCAATCTCCTGTCCAAGAAACAATTCAGCTAAAAACGCCTCCTTTGCGCGTTGGTTATACCCTTTTCCAAAATAAGGGGCCCCAATCCAAGTAGCTAGGAAACCAGTTCGATGATGGATATGAATAGATCAATGGTGCCGATGGGGTGACCGATCTCGTCAAGAATCGTTCTGGAGATGCACGTCCCCTGCTCTTCCTCAACGATCAACTGCTTGGTGATGAATAAGTATTCCTCATACGATTGGCATGGATAACGGACATAGGGAAAAACGGCCGGATCCGTCATCAGGTTGTACAGTGCATGGCATTCGTGCAAATCACGTTGTTTTAACATGTCATCGCCACCCTAGTCCTTGTGATTAGCTATACTCAGATTTAAGTATATAAAAGGACTTGGAGGATTGGATGAATGCTGCATTTTCCAGATGTAAAATCCGTCTTAAAAACTGAATTTGGCTATGCCCTTTCTGCTGGGTTTTACCGATCGTTCAATCCCTTGCCATCGAGGATTTGCTGTGTACATTTTTCGACCCGGGACTCCCGGGTTTTGGATTGCTTGGGCGCCGAAAAATAATACACGTACGCTCTTTGCCGCCCCGGCGTCAATGCCTCAAAAGCAGCTTTCAAGGCAGGGTTTTCATCTAGTTTATGTTGAAACTCTTCGGGAATATCGAGGTGTGTCTCGTTCATGATATCCTCTTTCACACCGGATTGTTCGACTTCAATGGCTTCCGCAATATAAGCCCTCAAGACGGGTTCCAGGTCGACGATTTCTTGGGTATCGTTAAACCGGATCTGACGCCCTACTTTCGTATTCTCACCGGTTTTAACCAGAATGCCATGGGGATCTTGTAACATGTAACCTTTGAAAAACAGAAGTGCCAAGTAGGCTTTAAATCCTTGGATGATCACGATGTTTCGCCCCTGTGACGTGTAACAAGGTTTGCCCCACTTTAATTCTTCGGTAAGCCCGCAATCAAGCAAAATCTCTCTCAATTTCTCCGTTTCTTCAAGCCACATCGTGGCTCTGCCTACAAATGCATCTACTTTGGGATTCATTTTATTTTCCATGGTTATGCTCGTTCCTTTTCTCGCAGCGGTTTTGGTATATATCCATATTTGTTTACAGAAAGCTGGTGTCTGATACAGGGGAGAAAGTCTACCATAAATGAATCTTACAATGGGTTGGGTAGATAGTAATGATAAGTTCTATAATTGTTGTTTGTCCTGATTGTATTCCCAGCATATAAACCATTCTTGGTTTCCCACGCTGTCGTAATGATGCTCTTACTCAACTCAATAATCTCATTTGAGCTTTTCACATCTTCAATGTGCCAATATTTCATGTCAGCTATTTCTACTTCATCTTTTATCATGGATCCTGAGTCCAGTTCCATTTCAAAAACAATGTACAAACTCGCTTGTATTTCACCATTTCGTTCTTGTGTTCCGGAGCGGAGACATACGACTCGACCTGATTTGGTTACTAAACCCGTTTCTTCTTTAAACTCTCTTTCAGCAGCTTCTTCAATGGATTCTCCTTGTTCAGCGAAGCCACCTGGAATCATCCACATTCCTCGATTAGCACCATAATCAACCTTTACCAGCAGAACGGATTGATTGTTAAATAAAATACCACCCGCTGAAATAGAGAAATGATTCATATACACCCTCCTGAAGGATCATTTGACTGTGAATTTACCATATAGAGGAAGATGTATACCAATACATAAAACAAATGAAGATGATCGTTCTGTCCTATAAGTATATTCAATTTGCTTGATTTCTCATATAGCGTTCCCAAGAAATAGACGCAATGCGTTTTTCAGGGGTGTCTTTTATGAGATCCTCTCAAAAACGGTCCCCTCATCGTTTCGGTTAGCATACCAATCCTTTTCAGTTATCAGTAAACCAGTGACATTCGTTTGATCTGTAATAAATCTTACAGTTACGCAGATATCATCCAGATAAAATTGATCAGTGTCCTTCGGCTTCAACCTTTTATCCCCAAAAATCCACAATCCATCATGGATGAATTCTACTGAAATCTGGAGATCCATTTCCTGATGATGATATAAACCTGAGTATTTTCTGAGCAATGAAGTTTCAAGAACGGGATCGGGCACATATTTCATATTGAAATTTTCAAGCGCTTGTTTTTGATACGTCTCGTAATCTGCGGAGGAGTTCTCGATGATCTCAACCGGGATTTTCAATTCCCGAACAATCTCATTGGCAATTTCGGCATATTCCAAAAAGAATGAGATGTGCGACTCGGGACCTTGCTCTTGCCGGTTTCTAAAGTAGGGCTCGTCTTTATATTCCTCATGTTTTCGCAGCAAATACTCTCCACCGCCGCGCTGCTCGATCATTTTGTTAACGGCTGCCAATACATCCTTCTGGTAAAAGTAGATCAAATTACAATGTTCCTTACCCAACCGATCACTCACTTTATGTACCAATGACTTAATAAGCTCTCTTTCCGCTTCTTTATGGAGCAAATGAACCATCGGGCTCTGCAAAAATGCGGATTCCATCACGACCACTTCTTCTTTAGGAAAATGATCCAGAAACTTAGACCATCGATCATAATAAGCTTCAAGGAACAATTCATTATTTTCATGACCGGTAAACTCGATAATCGGGTGATCATAAGTGCTTTCAAGATATAATCCGCAAGGGATTCCATTTCGTTCAAATTGATTGGCCAAAAATCGGGCAAATGTGGATTTCCCTGAGCCAGGAATGCCTTCAATGAGTATAAGATTCTTCTTCATGGAATCATCCTATTGAGCGAACACGCCAAATCAGTAATACAGTCAAAAGGATAAGACATGTTGTTCATCCTTTCTACGAGTTCAGTTTTTTTGACTTTTCTTCTGCCAAAACACCTTTGGGTAAGCAACAACCCTCAGTCGGGCTGCAGCGCGAATACCATGTTATCTGATGTATGACCTTTTCTGAACTGCTCACGAAAATACCAATCATGTATCTTTTCTTTATCTGTCATTTGATCCATGTCCTTGTTCAATTCAATCAATATATCGTGTGCCCATTTGTCATTTTCATAAAAACAACGGTGTTCATAGCAGTTTGCGTCGTCTATAAAACGATGTATGCTTTTCGGAATGATATCCGCGATCCCGTTATTTTCCGGGTGCATAATCCACTCCAAGCTCTTCCAGTCCAGGATTCCTTCTGGTGTCTTTATGGGAGTCTCATAGATGAAATCGGACGGTAACTCAGCGAAATAAGCATATATCCCGCCGGTTAACTTACCATCTGCAATCCAAGTTACAATACCCTTAAAATCAATGGAATCCAGGGAAATTCCTGTCTCTTCCTCGACCTCTCTCAGCGCAGACTCTCTTGGCGATTCGTTCTCTTCAATTTTTCCGCCCACGCCATTCCACCTTCCCATCCAACTCGGCTTTTCCCGGTTAAGGAGCAGGATCTGATCGTTTTGTTTAAGGAAGCAAATGTTGTATTTAAACATGGATAACCGCCTTTCAGATAACGTATAAAGAGGTTTCACAAACCAAGGATTAATCACGCAATTAAAACCACCTTATGTGACGAAGTTGCCATTTCCTTTTATCTTTCAATCCAACTTTCTGTTCCTAAAATGAATCCAACACTTTGATACTTTTTTCATTATGTTATTATATAAGTAATAAGACCAAGTGCAGCAACACTTGGTCAGTACAATTAGCTTGGATGGTTTATTCCCTTCTGAGTCGAATATGAACAAAACCCACCTTCGGCCTCAACCTTTGGGTGGTTTTTTACTTTCTCTTGTTGTTATTATTGATGTATGTCTTCTGCTAACCTACTTGATAATCCTTCTTAAGCAATGCAAATATGGCAGTATCAACAAACCGGTTCCTCCAATAAAAATGTTCCTTCAATATCCCTTCTTCGCTAAACCCGGCTTTCTCAAGCACCTTCCTTGAATTCACATTCCCCGGTTCAACGAATGCTTCGATCCGGTTTAATCCAAATTCGCGGAACCCGAATTCAATCACCTTCTGAATGGCCTCGGTCATAAAGCCCTTTCCCCAGTAATCTGGAGTCAGTTCATATCCAATTTCGGCTTTAAAATGATGTTTCATCCAACCATGATATCCACATGTGCCAATGACACGGTCTTCAGATTTTAAAGTAATCCCCCAGCGAATGCCTAGATTTTTCTCAAATCTTTGCTGCCACCTATCAATTAATTCCTCGGCTTGTTGTACATTCGTAAAGCTCTCCACATCATAAAATTTTGTTACTTCATCCAAGGAGAAATAATGAAAAAGGTCGCCTGAATCCTCTGGTGTAATCTGTCTTAGAACCAATCTTTCCGTTTCCAATATGGGAAATGGGGTCATCCCGTCTTCTCCCTTCAGTTTGAGTAACGTAACTTATCCCCCGAACGCAATTCTATACCCATCAATGTCTTGAATCGTAAATTCACTAAAAAAATCATTCAAATCCGGACCTTGCACAATAGGGATTCCTTTATCCTTGATCTCTTCTAGCAATTGTCGAACATCTGTATAACAAAAAGCATCAAAATACAGTCCACCCTTAACTGAAGAAGAGGGTCTTACATCTTCCGGATCAGCTGCTTGATGAAGAATAAAGGTTACTTGATCTCTTGTCATATGTACATGTTGGACAACCGGACCACCAACGAGTTCATAACTGAAACCCAGCTTCTTATAAAAATCGATTGATTTTTCAATATCCCTCACAAGTAAGACCATAGATGGTCCGGAAAATGCAGCCTGATTCATCTTCGAATACCTCCACTTATAAATTGGGATTGTTAATATCGAATAATCCTCTGCCAATCAAGTTGGCTGTAACAGGTTTCTTTCCGATCTCTCGTGCCCATACAGACAATTGACCGATGTGGTGGATTTCGTGGGCGATCAAGTGCCGCATAACCTCGCCGTATTTATGGGCTTCTCGCTCCCCTTCATCCGTAATATCGATCATAATACGGTCTTCCAGGCTGTCGTTCCAACCATAGACAAATGGAGCCAGTTCCTCGTGGCAGCGTGAAGAAAAATCTTTGATCTGCTGCACACTGGCCACTTTCTCAAACGGAGGGATTTCAACTGCTTTTTCCTGGATTCCGCCGCATATCCAGCCATACTCGACCGCCACAATGTGATACAGCGTGGGAAGGAAGTAGCCTAACCCGCCGGTGCGTTTCTTCAGCAGCTCTTCTTCACTCACCGTATCGCACCAGTCTAACCAATCTTTGCGAACCTGCCAGTTATACTCGAATAATTTCAGCATGCTGTGGCCTCCTTATTGGGTTGGTTTCTCCACATGTTATCAAATTCAACTCTATTTATTAAGATTATTCTGAACATCTTTCAGCACTTCGTAAAACCATTGATATGCCTGATGTGTATGCTTACTAATATCTTCTATAGAAGTCACTTTATATAAATCTTCTAATTGTTGAGCAATTTCTCTAGGCAGATGTTTAGATATACAGACAATGTAATAATCATGGTTAATTGGCTTGTATTTTATTCTTAATACTTCTACTAAAGGCGAGATGATAAATTTATGATAATATCCTATAGCTTCGATAAATTTATTTCTCTCTATATATTTTTCTACTCTTGCTTTCTGCTTGATTGTGTTTTCTAGATGATACAATCGATTTCGCAAAGTTTGTTGTAATTCCGACTCGTTATGTTCTCTGATTTGAATGACTTGCTTTTTGTCAAATAAAACAATAGGAACCTCACTATCATTGAGCCTGTCAAATTCGATATAGGGCCTATGGCTACAAACATTCACATCAATAAATAAGTAGGATGGTGTGTTTTCTAAGTGAAAAACTTTGTATCTCATATTTGGATGTTGACGTGGTTCTTCGTAGGATAAATCAAGTGCTGCAATCTCTTCCAATAAGTTTTCGCATATTGAAAGTGCCCTTGTTTCAAATCCACGATTAACATGTATGACTACATCAATGTCAGATAAATGATCAGATGTGCTTGTTCCATCTGACCCCTCCAACCATAATGCATTAATTTCAGGATAATTGATCATTCCCTCGCTTAAATGTGAAATAATACGAGATCGTATCCCCATTTTAGCTTCCTCGCTTTTTTGGGCGCTAGTCTCCCTTTTTTTGAATTCTTTGTTTTATTCGAATTGATTTATTTAAATGCAAAAAGATATGTCTTGTGGCCGGCATCAATATTAATCCTGCAATCGTCTTTTTCCCCCAATATTCAAACAACCAGGAAGCTTCTTTCTTGACAGCTTTTTGCTCTTCAAGTACTTTCATTCTCTCGGCTTCCACCTTTTGATTAAAAGCGTTGGGCAATAGACGAGATACAACTTCACGAGTTTTTCGCCCTACATCATTTCGATAGGCCATTAGTGCTTGAATATCAATATTTTCACTAAGATCGGTAACTTCAGCTTCTGTCATTTCGTTTCCAGAATGGGCATAATTCACATTAAGCTTCTTGTTCCATTGACCTGAGTGCAGCATTTGTTCATTGTTATTTACAACAATGAACCGTCCTTTGCTTAATTGATTTTGGGGTTGTGTTTTACAATGAATATAGTAAGGCTCTCATCCATCTTTTAGTTACGATACCTCAATAATTCCTTCAGCAGTGTATGGAGAGTCCATTTTCATCAAACAACCCCCTAAATTAAAGCTTGTAAATTCATTACTCCTATATTCACCGATGTTTCAATATATCCTTCGATCTGAATAAAGCTAAAGACATTTAAAGGTTCATCGATTCTGTGTTTGTCATAATCCATGTCCCCCAGAACATGCGGAACAATGTCAATGGCTTCTTTGGCCTTAACCTCCTCCAGGTCAATGACCTTAGGTGAACCACTGATCGCTTGCCTCATTTCTTCTGTACAACTATAGTGTTCTAACAATTTCCCATTCAGTAATCTAAAATCATTGTGATACAGCGGATATAACCCTGCGTCCGCCTCCATACGATTTCTCAACCAGGGCATATAAAAACCCTTCAACCACTGATCGTCAGCAATTAGATGGGTGAAATATCCAAGCACATATGGGTTATCCGAATATTTTTTATATTTATCGAGAAATTCATGATAGTCTATGTATCGCGTAAAATTCTGATGTTCACCCCTAAAGAAATGGGATTCATCCTTTGCTTGAACAGCATCTGGGGCAACGCTTCCAAGTAAAAACGAAGTTCGATCTTGGATATTTAATCTTTCAGCAATTCTATGGCCGATAATCAGGTGCATGATTCTGGATCCCATAATGAATATCACCTCTCAATTGTAAAAGGCTATGTACCTTGAACTCTGCACACCAGCAGGGATTTATTATAAAGTGCCCACTTCACTAACTAGAATTACTCAAAGCGCGAATTCAACTACTCTAGTTATTTGAAAAATTTTGCTTTTGATATGTTATTAGAGCCGGGGAGGGAGAAAAGGGGAACGCTTTTAATATCTCGAGTGAATATGGATCAGTTGTATCAATTTCTCCAGCAATATATTCGTAACCATGGTCTCTGGCAAAATCAATCTGATACGCTGTTAACCATAGTATAAGATGAATATCGCTGTCTTCTGTAGTTCCGCGCCATCCAAATTCTACTTCATTAGGAGCGTCTGAATAATGTAATAAAGCGAACGCCTGAACCTCATTCCTTTTCAATACGACATAACTAGCATCTAGAATGAGATCTTCCGCAAAAACCATATTTCTCCAATAATCAACATCATGAATTCCTAAGGGATTTACCTTATGAGTCTTTTGGTAATTGTCTCTTATGAGGATGATTAATCTTTCCTTGAACTTTTCATCATGCAAGATCTCTTTTATGCTTATTACAGTTGGACTATCTTTTGATATGAAGAAGTTATTCAGATCATGTATAGGTATGGAAGAAGTTTTCAATTTAGGAGTGTAGGTTCTCCTGATTTCTACAAAGCCCTTATTTTCATAAAAATCTTTGAGTCTAAGAGATGTCTCCCAAATAGATGTTTGCAATGGAAACTTAATCCCTTCAAAACTTTCAACATGTTGTAATAATATCGTTTCCACTTGTTGTTGATGTAGGGGATTGACTACTGTTGAAAGGTATGTGCAGTAAGGGTGAAATTTATTATGCCAAGCTGTGACTAACCCAACTATGCTTCCATCTACAATGGCTTCATAGGTAAAAAGATTGAATTGACTGTTTAGACCTCGCATAAAATATTGAACAGAATATTGATCTTCGCCCAAAAATGACGAGATAAACTTTTTTATCAACTCCTTATCCGGACATATATTATGTTTTACTATTAATTGATTGTGTTTCACAATGCGCCCGCTCCTAATTCTATCTGGCTCGTTTATGATTTTACAGTAAATGTAAACTGATAAACACTGGATATCTCTCCACCAAGTTTTTTATAAAATTCAACCGCGTGTTGATCAATAGCATCTGCTTGAACAAAGATTTCGTGGATTTGCTTTGATTTACAGTACTCGACTAATTCCTTGACCAGACGGCTTCCTATTCCCTTACGCTGGTTATTTTCTTCTACCGCTATGTCATATAAATACAAGCTGGAACCCATTCGATCATACATGGGCAGCTCATATCCGGTTAATCCACCAATAACCTCGTTACCTTTTATTCCAACGATACAAATAAATAAAGGATTTGATAAAAGCTCCGCAATATTAACATGATTGACGAAGTCCGTATTAGGGGATTCAAACTCCTCATTGAACAGCAATACTAAATCAAAAAAAATCGAATCATCCCCTACTTGCAGCTTCCTATATGTAACATTTTTATCCATGTTAACCTCCAACTCATTGAGTTATCTTAATGGATATTTCAGCTCGATGTCTTGCCGTATTAATTCATCAATAAATATATAGTTATGATCAGCACCTATAATGCAAAGAATTTTCTTACCTTGACTAGAATTGACGGTATTTCTTACACGCTCTATCATGATTTGATTCCGGATCTTCCATCGAAAATTATACGATCTTGGGTTCAATTGTTCTAACCACTCGTATTTCGCTCTTGTGATGGTATCAAATTCTAATGAATTAAAGGGGATCCTTCCAAACGAATGCGTGGCCATTTGTTTGTCAAACCACTCATCATCCATTCGCATGATGTTCTCCCTTACTCCCTCAGGAAGCTCGGCAAAGGGATCGAAGTTATTCCATACATCGAGTTCAAACCAATCGATTGGAACAAACTTGATCTTGTTATTTTCGCATAAAGGAAAGATCAGCTCCCAGTACTCACTTGCCGGCTCCCCCCAATATCCCCTCTCACCCTTATTTTTACAATATTTGTCCCAGGCATTAGGATGAACTTCACCACAAATGATATCTGGACTGAACTCTTCAATAATTTCTTTATACAGATCGAGCGAACAGTTATATGTCTGTCTTAGCTCTTCATTATGTATTGTTCCTAGAACACCAACAACAGTCAGTGTATTCACCTCATTTCATTGTTTGCGTGTTACGCCTTCACCGTCGTCTGCAATGCGTTTGGAAAACCTGCCTTTGCCCTGGTGCAGCTCGTCCCGATCCAAGTAACGAATGTAAAGCTGTCGTTAAATAGCAAAAAGGTGTGTCTCAATAGTCATTGATTCATGACCTTGAGCCTCCCGTTGTCGCATCAAAATGGATCTGTCCACATCGCTTCGATCCTTTAAGCACCCCTTCATCAAATTCCATCTTGTAAATTTCGGGTTTTGAGTTCTTTCGCTCCCTTCGAGTTTAGGTTAGATATAGGTTTTCATAAGCACTCCCCTGGAACACTTCCAAAATCGGTACTGCTCTTTACTCTAGCAATCCCATACGGCCCAGCCGCATGAATAAGGCGTTATTTAATCCCTTCCTTTTTTCGGAATTCATTCTCTAAAATACTCATTGTAATGGAGTCATGATACTCATGGTTATAATAGAGAACCTCTCGCTGGATTCCTTCTTGTATAAATCCTAACTTTTCATATGCTTTTATGGCTCTTGCATTATACGAGTACACGTTAAGTTCAATTCTATGTAGATTCAGCACCCCAAAGCCATAATTCAGTAATAATTTTAGAGCCTCTGTTCCAAATCCCTTGCTAAAATCCGCTTCATTAAACAAAGCTACCCGTATATTGGAATTGCGATTTACATAATCTATATCCTGTAGTGCAACTTCTCCAATAATACGATCTTCCTCTTTAAGAACGATCAATAAATGAATACGATCCGTTTCATTCTGTATTTCTTCAATATAATTGTCGATCATCTGTTTTGAAAATACTCTTTGGGTTCCCGTCAATCTCCTCACTTCTTCGTTCAACATGTTCGGGTAATACATATCGGAATCTTCACTTACAAGCGGCCGAAGGTAAAGCCTGTCACTTTCCAATGCTCTGTTTAATTGCTGCATAGCAATTTCCCTCCTGTTATCTATATAAAAAATATCCCCAGCTTCATTTGAAATTGGTTCATTGTCTTAAACACCTCAACTCCTAATAAACAATATCTTCACGCACTTCGATTCCATTCTCATCACAATAATCTCTATATTTCTTAAGCACTGTAAAAATATCATCTTGACCAATAACTTGATTGTCTTGATCGAAATATTGCAAGGATCCGCCCAAAATGAATAAAGTAATGACCTCTTCATCTTCAGTAATAAGCGTATGAATATCTCCAGGCGGTTCAAAAATGAAGGTTCCTGGTTTCGCCATCCAATGACGTCCTTCATATCTCCATTGCCCTTGAATGTTGTATCCTATCACAGATCCTCCAGTATGCCGGTGGCGTGTCAGCACTTGATTGCTCTTTATTTTAAAGAGATATATCCAGGTGCCGGTGGCAAGGTCAAATCGAAGAGGTTTAAAATAACAATTTGCTTCTTTCCCCTCATCAAAAGGAACCCACGGTAAATCTTCAATATCAAAGACCCTTTCGGGTAATTGGAGATTCTCTGCTAATTTTACTACAGCATCTTTAATCAATGGATTCATGGTATAGGTCTCCTTTTATGATAACGGTCTGAATCACCGCAAGAATTATCTGCTGTTGCTTTCTTGATCGAGATGACCCGCCAATATACCTGCTCTTCTGATGATTTCAATTCGTTCTCCTCTTCCTTCGATGTTCATTATCATGTCTATCGCCGTTTCAAAATTTGTTATGATGTAACGTGTCTTTTCAAATCCTGCAGGTATACTCACGAATTTATTAACTTGAGTTAGAAAATATACGGTATACGAATTGGTTTCCTTCCAAAACCAGCTGACAAACGGTATTCTTACCTCAGCTAGTTCTATCCCTGCTTCTTCTAAAGCTTCTCGCTCTAAACCCTCTTGTGTGGATTCATTCTCTTCGAGTCTTCCACCAATGGTAGTAAGTACTTTCTCTTCTCGATCCCAAACCATCATCAGATTGCCGTTATCAAATACGGGTACGCAGTGGACTCCAGCAATTGGGAAATCTGTCGGAAGTTCATTAATCAATTTTAGCATGCTTATCCCTCCCTGGATTCATTACCGTGGTTTTGGGTAAGGGTGTCGCAGCTCTCTAACTTTCAGCCAAAGGGTGAACACCCCTAGCGTGAGTATTATGTTAGCTGAAGCCATGAAGCTTTTATGATCTCTACTACCTTATTACGCATCCTTTCAATACCTTCACTATATTCGATCCAATGCCTGATTTTCCTCCCGCTTGCGCTTATACCTAAATGGGCACTCGAAAAAACTAATGAATATATTTTTATATCATGTTAGCATGCGTTGTGTATCCAATATCATCCAGGGAGGAATGAAATCATGATTATTAAATTTGAAATGATGCCAAAAACCCGCGTTGCTTTTGTGCGCCAAGTAGGTCCATACGGTCCTCAGAACATCCAAGCAATGGAAGCGTTAAAGAAATGGGCTGTAGAAAAAAATTTACTCAACGGGTCATCCATACTACTTGGAATTGCCCAAGATAATCCGGAAACTACACCTCCTGAGAACTGTCGGTATGATGCTTGTATTGTTATTCCAGACGATTATCGGATAGATGACACGGATCATAACATTTTCGAAACTGAACTCGATGGTGGACATTATGTTACCTATAAGGTGAAGCATACAGCCGAGGATATTCAAAAAGCGTGGGCTGATATTTTTCCTGCGTTAAATCGTAGCGGATATCAAATAGACAACAAACCTATATTCGAAAGATATATTGGTGATATGTTGTATAACCATTATTGCGAGATATGTATACCTGTAAAAGCGTTATAGTCCAGCATAAAAACAAACTTCACTGCCTTGATGGTTATGATTAACTTTCATAATTCTTACTTCGATATAGTTCTAAGCCTTGATCTCTAAAGTATTCTCTAAAAAAGTCCCTTGTTGTTTCAGGGAATTGATAAGTTTTTGATAATTGGTCTGACTCGGATACAGATTGTTTTATACTTTCAGTGGGTATCCACTCCATTCCGATTTGCCCAATATCAGCCTGTGAGCTGACAAAAGTATCAGTCGCTTTGATCCTGCATTCATAAATAAACTCTACTGCATGTACTTCCTTCATGATAAAAGAGTACTCATGATTTTTTGATATGTATTCTCTAATACAAATAAACTTGTGTTCTGCGACATCAATTCCTAGTTCTTCTAAGCATTCACGTTGTAATGTCTGCGCTATCGTTTCGCCTATCTCCTGAGCCCCTCCTGGCAAAGTATAATACACTCCAACTTCAGGACGTTCTTTTTTTATCGCAAGTAACAGTCCGTCTTGAATAATCAGTGCCCGGGCAGTATTTCTAATCATCTATGACACCTCATTAAGTTATTGGTGAATATTTGTTACTTTTACCTGAGGCTCTCGTATTCACGAAGTCGATCCTCCTTAGAATGCTCCTATCTAAGGAAGATCGATGCGTCCGCTGATTCAGCTCCCCTACAAGTCTCTTCCGGGCGAACCAAAGATCGGCGTAAGCCGATCCGCAGCGAGAACACTACGTTATCTGTGTGCCAGTGCCGTCTTCGAGTTACTCACAAAAAATTTATCATTTGTTCTTAAGCAACTCTTCTATTAGTATCCCGTTGATCTTTAGGCCGGTAATATCACAGTTATTTATCTCCATATTGCTCAGATTACAATTATGAAACACTATAGGCTTATAATCTCCGTTTGGATCATAATTTCTGTCACCTTCCTGAGGCAAAACAATATTTACAAACTCAGTCCCGAATAGGTGTACATGATCTACCTTCATATGACTCATATTTGCATGCTGAACTGAAGTGGCGGATAGGTTAGCATTTCTAATTTCAACCTCACTAGCATTAACGTCATTTAAAGTCATTCCACTCATATTTGCATTATTAATCTTAGATTTTGATAAATTAACATTATCAAAATCTAAACCCTCCGCATTAACTTCTTTGAACTTTGACCCTGATATGTCTTTCATCTCCAATTCCATCTTTGCAACTTCTAATCCCATACTCATTCTCCTTTTTCAATTTAGGTTTGTATGTGAATTTCAATGATGTTTAATAGTAGGAATCATACTTGTTTCAATGTAACGTCTACCGAATGAACGACACGACCCGGCCTCAGATAACTCCTATCTTAGGCCGGGTCGTGTGTTGTCTGAACCATCTTTCATCTTCCATGGTTATACATCTGACAACCAAGGGGCGTCAGCCCCGAAGTGTGATGTAATGGGCCGCTTCTTCGAATAAAGACAAGACGTCAGCCCGCTAAACGATCTTCTTACTAAAGATCTCCATATTTTTATTATTCATATATTAAAACCCAATACTTCTCTCCGGGTTTTCCTTCTTCAACAACCTTCTTCCATCCACTTTTTTCATAGAAACCTAATGCTTTATGATTTTCAGATACACACTTTAATCTTACGGGCTTACCCATTTTTTCTATAGCATGGTTAACTAATTGAGTACCAACCCCTTTACCGCTAAAATCGGGGTGTACAAATAAATTATGAATAAAGTTCTCAGGTAAATATAAAGATGCGAAACCAAGGATTCGGGAATGTTCTTCAGCTAGTAGTATAAATTCCTCAGTTGTATCTCTATCAAAATCATCTAAATTCATTTCTTCTGCATTTGCCCAGTGAAAGCTCTTGCGGCGCGATTCAAGATATATTTGTCTTAACTGATGGTAGTCTATTTTATTTGCTTCTCTGATAATTATAAGATCAATCCCCTATCTACAAAAAATTATGAGTTATATAAACATAATAAAGGAAATGGTGAAACCCCTTCAAGCAACAGAATGCCGCGAACACACATGAAAGATCTTTGGGGTGAATAAGTGCGAGTTGGCCGGCAGCAGAGCGGGTAATCGGGCAGGGTTGTCTGTTGAGTTGCTTCCCTTGAAGTTGATCATTTTCTGCAAACGATATATGTTCTAAACTAAAAAACCGCAGCTACGCAGCTGTAATAGAATCTTTCTTCAGCATGGAGAATATCAATGTATCCGTGATGAACTCACCAAATATATAGTCCCGAAGCAAACCCTCCTGCACAAAACCCAACTTTGTTAAAAGATTTACAGACGAATGGTTTTCCGGCATGACTTTAGCTTGTATTCGATTCATATCCAGCTCATTAAATGCAAATGGAATAATCGTTTTGAGCACTTCGGTCATGATCCCTTTTCCCCAATAATTTCTTGATAAGTTGTAGGATAAGTTAACCATGGATCCTCTCACAAAATCGTTCAAAATGCATGTCCCAATAATTTGATCCTCATCTTTGGAAGCTACTCCCCAAGTGATCATTTCTTTTCTAGTAAATGCGTTTTGAAACCGCGTAAATGTCTTGGAGGCTGTCTCGATATTTTTGGGTCCTGGATATCCCCAGTATTTTGTTACTTCATGATCTGAGAAATAAGTGTAATATGCCTCGGCATCTTCCGAACGTAATTCTCTCAATATAAATCTGTCAGTTTCAAGCTTAGGGAAAGAAGTAAATGCATCTTTAAAAGGCATATTGGATCCTCCGGTTTATGGGTTTTTATAGCTTTTTGTGTCATCCGGGACATCTTCCATGATTATACATTGGAAGACTGAGGGGCGTCAGTCCCAAATGTTAGGCACTTACGTGCTGCTTTAATCTACAATGTCCTTCCAGAATGGTATTTGTTTTATTCCTGTCAAAATCAATCTGTTAAATTTTTAATTTAAAATCAATTCAATAAAAGTATTGTCACTTGGCGATCCCTCGCATAACGCATCAGACATATCGTCATCATGCACTTCCCAGAATTTGTTAATAGTGATAATGTATTTATAACTAAATACTAATAAGGAGATAGTTAAATTGCATAAAAAGAAATACTTCACCCTCTTACCACCGTTCCTCCTTCTCGCAATTATCCTGGCTTTCACTCTTCCAGACGATAAAAAGTCTTTTGCATTACTAGCCATGATTGCATTTTGGATTACATATTATGTTTGGATTTACATTGAGAAACTGATAGAGAAGAAGAACGAATAGTATTTGTTGCGACTTCTGACTCTACTGCGTCATTACCTCTATCCTTATAGATGATCGATTGTAAATATGGTTATTGATGGAATAATCCCCCTATTTTGTGCTAAGGTCTATAATGAGGTGCATCCATGAATGGTAAAAAACTTGTGCTCTTGATTGTGCTTATCTGTGTATTTGGATTAGTCGCTATCTATGGGTTAATTTATTTGATCATATGGTTTGCTTTTAATTCATAAATTTCGGCCCCGGCGTCTTGGACAATCTAACTTCTGCTTCGGGAGGTAATAACATGAGTGGTAAAAAAATTTTCCTGCTGGTAGTGCTCATTTTTGTAATAATCGAAATTGGGTTAATTGGATCCTACTTTTTGGCGACCGCGGAACCCCCAACTCATTAAACATTAAGTTGCGTTCTCCCATCGGTCCGTTAGTTAGTCAATATTTGTTAAGCGGAACTTCAAGTAGCTCCTAAGCGTCTTATATAAAAAGGAGCTGATTTAACATGGTTCAAGCAACCTTCATTATTTTCGGTGCTATATTTATTGCACTCGGTATCCTTAGTCGCATTAAACCTACGTTTGGTTGGAGTATGAATGAAGCGTGGAAAGTGAAAGGTGACTCCGAGCCAAGTGACGCCTACATTGAAGCCCGAAAATTTGGTGGGTTTATAGCGATCGTGATCGGTTCATTTTTCTTTGCAATTGGAATTCTATTAATATTTATATATTAAGCTCTCAGTAAGCCAAGTTATTTATACGAGCAGTGTCCGATCTCTTTGTCCCTCTTATTTATATAAGTATGGTTTGCCAAAAGCAATCGTACAAAAAAAGCAAAGGGTATCGGTACGACAGGGTTGCTCGTCTCTTATGTACTCGACCGCCGGCATGACGAATGGCCCGCCGAGACATGAAATGATGTTGGCGCCTAGAGGTGAAAAAACAGCTGTGAAACATAGAAACGTAACAGGTGTTGTGTTGGCCATTATTTATTGTTTTGTCCTTTATGGGATATTAATCGAAGCACCACCTGGTGAAGTTCCAAATCATCCGCCATGGGCATACTTAATGATTCCACTTGGAGCAATTGCAATTACGGCTCTTTTTGATTTTGTGATCAAGTACGATTTCTTCAAAAAAAGGAATGAGTGAATTAATAGTGGATCATAATTTGACCTGTAGGAGATATCAAGACTTTGTCGCCCGGTCAGACTGGACTAATCATAGCTATTCTTTATATTCGCCCATTAATATTCTTTCTTTAGCTATGCTCCTAATTTCTTCGTCATCGTCATTTATTAATAATTCTAAGACACTTAGTTTAACTTTTTTGTTTCTAACTATTGATCCTCGAACTAGTGCTTCTTTATCATCTACGAACCCGAAAACCTAAAGGTCTGTAATGGTCGTCGCAACTCTGATAGGTTCTCTGGGTTGCCTGCTGCTTACTGTTAGCGATGCAACGTGGATACATTGTTATGGAATGTTCATATCTTTCCACGAGCCCCTACAATGAGTTGTTACTATACTCGCATTTAAATCGTTCTACCCCTGGATATTTTTCTCCTAAACTTATAATTTTAAAGCCCTTCTTTTTATAAAAATTCACAGCATCCTTATCAGTTTCCGCCACTAATTTATTGATTTCTGTTGATTTAATTACGAATTCTATTAACTTACTTCCCAACCCCTGCATTCTAAATTCAGGATGTATTGCAATATGTTTTAACTCTGTTGCTGTTTCACCTCGAATTAAGCCAATAATCCCTCTTAATGTGTTATTTAAATATATTCCATACAGTTCTCTGTTTGTTTTTGTTTTGTATTTACTACATTCGGTCTCGATCCTTTCAGCAACCGGGCTCATACAATAGGATAAAAATTCATAGAGAACTTGATCTGATAAATCACTAACCTTACAGATCATATAGATGCCCCTTCTGATATGATTTAATATTTACTTTGCGTGAATTTCATAGTTGAACCACAATCCGTCCCGTCCATATCGATTCCCGCCTTGAGCCGGTCGTCCGTGTAGGACGCATCAAACACCGTAGCCCCACCAAAGGAATGTCCCATAATGCCGATCCGCTCCATGTCCATCATCCACTCCAAACCGGCTGCATTTACCCTCGAGTTGACTGCTGCAGTGTTATCAGATGAATCGATTTTCTCAATATTCCTTAATAAGCCATTAATCTTTCCTATCCCATACCACGATGAATAGCGTTGCTAATGGTCCAATTAATAATGATATTAGAAACCAATGCAGTCCGCTTCTGTTCTTTCCTTGTGCTAATCCTGCATTAATTAATGCAAGTGTTCCCCAGCCAACAGTGAACTCACTATTATTCATAAATTGACTCCTTATTTTTGTTAAATCGACGCTGCAGCGCTTTGTTAAAAGAAGGGACTTTGTAACACCTCAGATCATGTACTTCTTATTTTCACCTTTAAAATGCCTTTGAAATTACATCTTTTTAAATTGGTTTAATAAACTCAACTCGATTGCCAAAAGGATCCCTGAATTCAAATCTTTCATATCCTGGTATTGCTACAGATTCCAAAATCTCAATACCATTTTGATTAAGCAGCTTTTCCATTTCTTTTAGGTTTTCGACTTCATACGCTAGATGGGCTTTCGTTTGTGAACGATCCACTCCATCTTCTGTTCCAATATGTAGTTGTTGATCTCCTACCTGAACCCAAAAGCCGCCTCGACCAACTAGTGATTCCGGTTTTGAGATCTCTTCCAGTTTGAGAATTCCACAATAGAAGTTCCTGGCCTCTTCTTCTTTTCCCTTGGGAATTGTGATTTGGGCATGATGAAATCGTTTTATCATATCAATGCTCCTTTTGAAAATTTTTTAATATATCACTTCGTTCATACATGTAACGTTCTCATATTCACGAATCGTAATTAGAGATTTCGATTAAATTCCCATCTGGATCTCTTAGATAAACGGACGTGATCGATCCTAATGCCCCTGTTCTCAATACAGGACCTTCCTCAATCATTACATTGCAATATTCTAAATGGCGTATGACATCGGGTATAGGATCGTCTGTAATAAAACATAAATCAGCGGTGCCTGGCATAGGCGTTTTCGCTTTTGGTTCAAACTCTTTGCCTGCTTCATGTAGGTTTATTTTCTGCTGCCCAAAATGCAATGCCTTTCGTCCTTCTCCAAATGTTACAGTTCGCATTCCTAAGACCCGAGAATAAAATTCACAGGTTTGATCAATATTCGAAACAGTCAGCACTAAATGGTCTAAACGATTGATGTTTATTTTAATCAGCCCCCATTTTAAAGTTTTCTTGCTTTGATCACGAAGGTGACCGGAAACATCTTCGCTCTTTTTACCAAATCATCATTTGCATCGTGCAATTGTATGATTTCATTGTCAGTTTCTTCAATCATTTGTTCAATAACAAACCCTGCTTTCGCCAACGCGTTAATGTAGGTTGATAGTTTACGATCAGATAAGGTTAGTTCGCCTTGACAAAAATCTGGAGATACCGAATACCAGGATTCATCGAAATATGGCTTGTTAATAGCAAATCTATTATTTTCTTGAACAACACATCGGTGTATAGGATGAGACCAGCTGAAAATAAATATGCCGTCTTTTTTTAAATAAGAAGCGATCCGGCAAAAAGTGCCTTCAAGGTCGGTTGTCCAGCCTATGGCGTAAATTGAATAAACAACGTCAAAATAATTTGCGGGTATGTTGCACTCTTCTTCCATGGGAGAACAGATCAATTTTGCTGACAGGCCGCACGCCTTCAAATGCTGTTTTGCCCTTTCAATTTGTTTTTCTGATATATCGATCCCCCATAGTTCAGATGCGTTGCGATCCCCGTGATATTGCAAGGATTGACCGTTTCCACAACCAATCTCTAACATCTTTTTTCCGGACACATCACCAAAAAGTTGGCATTTTTCTTCTGAAACAAAAGCTCCATAATAAGGAAGCACGATGGCTCTTAAGAAGTCATTTCCTTTTGTATCCCAATAGAAGCTGTTTGTTTCATGAACATGATGCTTGTTCAATCTATTGACCTCCTCTTCTTTCGATACCCCTCGGCCAAAAGGGCGAATGCCCTACAGCCCGAATATGGTGTTATACGAGATCCCCTTCTTCAGCGAAAATTTTGATGTCATTCGCGAAGCAGCTCTCTTATACTCGTTCTTAAATTAGGGTTGCCAAACCTCCCATATGTTACCGTCAGGATCTGCGAACGTTATGTTCGGTCCGCTTGTCACTCGTTCACTTAAAATGTTCACTCCGTTTTCCTTGAATCGTTTAGAGAGTTCTTGAATTCTCGGAGTAATAAAGCATGCCATTGCATGGGGTTTGCCGTTGTCCAATGACCATGAAAAACGTAATTGACCGCCTTCTTCGTCCGATTGGTGAAGGAACAATGCAGGTACGACTTGCCTTAAACCAGGGGAAGGCAGGTTTCCATTACGATCGGGAAGATTCAATACAGCCATCTTCATTCCAGGCTCAACAAGATCGTTGTTTGCGGGTTGGTACCCTAAATTCTTTTGGTACCATTGAATAGACTCGTAAACATCATTTACTGGCACGTAAATACAAGTGATACCCGTAATGTCTTCCAGGCTTTCTTCTACTTCGTTTCCCTCATTTGCGTTCATATTCAATTCCTCCCTCTCATCATCGGTTAATCAACTTTGATATATATGTAATAAAGACCAAGTGCTGCGAACACTTGGCCAGTACAATTGGCTTGGATGGTTTATTCCCTTCTAAGTCGTACAGGAAGAAAACCCACCTTCGGCCTCAACCTTTGGGTGGGTTTTTACTTTCTCTAGTTGTTTATTGATGTTTGTTAATAGAGCAAGAATGAAGACCCTGCCCACCTAAGATTCGATTAGTTATATTTTACCTTTTATCATATTTACGCTCAAGGTTCTTATAGAATGCGTGAGATCTCTTTTTTGCTCATCTCGTTGCACCTTATGGATAAAGAAAAACGTCTATCGACGTACCTTCAAAGAAGACAGACCGCGTTTAGTGGAAGTTTTTCTTGCGAGATCAGGAAGCAGAAGCTCTGAAACTTATACTTTCTGATCTCTTAACAAAAACGTCTATCGACATACCTTCAAAGAAGACAGACCGCGTTTAGCGAAAGTTTTTCTTGCGAGATCAGGAAGCAGAAGCTCTGAAACTTATACTTTCTGATCTCTTAATAAAAAAAGAGCCTCACACAAGTTATATAACTCGTGTGAAGCCTCTCATCTACTTCATGTTTCCTACTACTTTCACTCGCAGTCTCGTCGCATTTCCCGGATGATAAGCCAGCGGGGTTTCTTCCACTTCCACAAGCTCAACCGTTGCCGGATCAGCGCCAGCCAGCACCGCCTGCTTCACGGCTTTTTCTTGCGCATCTCTTAATGAATCCTCACGGGGCTCTGTAGAATAAATATAAATTTGTTCATATTGTCCGCTGATTTGAGCTATACACGCGCCAATGGCGTTGGCTACGCCCCCGTTCTCAGGCTTGATCATATGGGACACCCCGCGAATCGTGTCCGGGATAACGACACTGCCGCCGCCTACCAAAACAAGCTCAACGTCTCCCGAGGATGTCTTCATTTTATCAATGGCCTGCTCAATGATGGCTGCAATTTCAGACTGCACATTTTTAGCGAAGTCTTCATCCAGATGCGCTACCAAGCTCTTATCCCCGACATCCGCGAGACCCAGCCGAACGGCGATGTCGGTTGTCGTCAGCGTATGCCCGCCAAAAACCAGCGCTTCCTGTCCAATCTTGTATCCTACGCTGTCAGGGCCAACCGTAATTTTGCCGTTCTCCGAGCGCACAATGCTTCCGCCGCCCAACCCGACGGAGATAATATCCGGCATGCGGAAATTCGTGCGGATATCGCCAACCTCGACCGCAACCGAAGATTCTCTCGGGAAGCCGTCCTGCAACACCCCGATGTCCGATGTCGTCCCTCCCACGTCGAGAACCATCGTATCTTTGATCTTCGCCAAATAAGAGGCACCGCGTATGCTGTTCGTCGGCCCGCATGCAATGGTTAGGATCGGAAATTGCTTTGCGTAATCTATCGACATCAGGGTACCGTCATTCTGGCATAAAAACACCGCTGCGTCCGTGATGCCCTCTTCTTCTAACGCCTGCACAAATCCTTGGGTCGTCGTTTCAATCACCTTGCATAAGGCTGCGTTCAGTATGGTCGCATTTTCCCGTTCAATTAAGCCGACAGAACCAATCAATGAAGAACAGGAAACAGGGAATTCAGGTCCGTATACTTGATGGATGAGATCGCGAATCTGGAGCTCCTGATCATTTTTAATGGATGAAAATACACCAATGACTGCGATGGACTCGACACTGCTCCCCCATTCCTCTAAAAGAGCTGTAATTTCAGCTTCATCGACTTCTCCAAGCACTTGGCCGTCATATTCATATCCGCCATGAACGAGAGCATATTTACCCGACAGCTTCTGAACCATATCCTCAGGCCAGGACGTGTACGGAGCAACGGAAACCGTTGCCGGATAACCCAGACGAATGACGCCGACTTGCGCCAGCTTTTTACGCTCAACAATGGCATTAGTACACTGCGTCGTGCCTAACATGGCATGCGTGATTTGGGTTTTATCAATATTCGATTCCTGCAGCAAATTCCGGAGCGAGGTTTCAATTCCTGTTTTAATATCTAAACTTGTTGGGGATTTAACCGCATGAATCAAATGATGATTCTCATCCAATATGATGGCATCTGTGTTGGTGCCGCCTACATCAATCCCAATTCTATACATTCTCAGCCACCGCCTTTTTCACCAGTTCCTCAATAGCAACATAATCGTAATCATATCCGAAGTATCTTGGTCCAACCGTCTGGACTCCCTTTTCCGTTCTCCACTTTTCATGAGCGGGCAGTCCAACCACCCGTACGCGTTTACCGTATTTTAGGCTCTCCGTAGTTACAGGCGACAAGGTTTCGTAATCAACCAGACAAATCAAATCGGGGGTCATCGCTACCACTTGACCATTCTTTTCAGCAATCAGGTTTTCATTTTGAAAATGAACCTTCATCTCGCCGCCTTTAAACGCCTCGATTCCTTCAAGATGCATCTGGCCGAGGTTAAATCCTCCCTTGGTTTCCCGGATGACATCCACAATTTTGCCTTGGAAAAGTT
This sequence comes from Paenibacillus sp. SSG-1, assembly GCF_002224835.1. Classification (NCBI taxonomy): domain Bacteria; kingdom Bacillati; phylum Bacillota; class Bacilli; order Caryophanales; family Paenibacillaceae; genus Paenibacillus; species Paenibacillus sp. SSG-1. The sequence continues at coordinate 107,154 of NZ_MBRK01000001.1, read as the reverse complement.
CATAGCCGGACACCAGGTTCAGCAGTTCTTGAAGCTTGTCGCCCGCGTCCCGATTCTTCGATGTAATGATGGCTCCGATCTGTTCGGACAGGGTCACGATATGATGAACGCCGCTCTGCTTGATTTGCGCACCCGTTGCCGGGTACAGGCTGACTAAAGCACTGGCCCCCATTTCGACCGTGGCCACTCTGGCGAGCCGTTCTGTCCATTTATTATCAATGGTCTCAAAGATGCCGATGTTCCCTTTTTCATCCGTAATCGCCATCGGTGTCGCCGGAATGCCATCCAGGTTAAACGTGACCATTTGCAACTCCGGGAATGCCCGTCCCATACCATCACAGTCGATCAGAGGCAATCCCAGCTGCGCCGCAACGACGATGGGGATCATGGAATTAACGCCTCCCGCTTCCATCGGAAACGTGCCGGCGATCCGTTCTTTTCCCAAGTAATTCGCTAATTTTTGAAAAACCTTAACAAACTCGTCCCCTTTAGGGAATTTCTCAACTAATACGGAAGGCGCCCCCATCATCGCGGCCGGAATGAAAAAGTCCTCATCCTGAATCTCATCGACGGAGAACAGTTTTACTGGTCCAAACTTCTCAATGGCCGAGAGAGCCATCAATTTTCCGATGTAAGGGTCCCCCCCTCCGCCGGTTCCTAAGAATGCTGCGCCGACGGCGATGTTTTCAACAGCTGCTTGATCTAAATATCTCATTTACGTTTCCTCCAATATGACTGTTTTCCGAGCCGATAAACGATAGACTACATAATAGATGACAAAAGAAATGACAATCCCGATCAACGGCTGATTCGGTACCTGCGGCAGGCTTGGGAACAGGGATAACACAACAGGGGTACAAGCGATGACCGCGCCCACTAGCCAGGAAATGACGCCCAGTATATTCACGCCTTCGACCTCATGCCAGCGGCTCTTATCCCCTTTGCCAAGCACCCAGTAAGATGCGATCATCACGCCTGCCACCGGCGGAATCATGGCCGACAGGATGGACATAATCGGCGTAAAATAGTTGAGTATGCCGACGACAGCCAGTACCGTCCCAATCGTTCCGGCGATGCCGACGGCCCATTTTTCTTTTTCCTTTGATACGTTGAACACGTTTATTAAGGCAAAACCGCCTGAAATGGCATTCACGAGGTTCGTTTTCCAGGTAGCGAGGATCAAAACCATACCGCCAATAAACGGAGTCGTGATGCTCAAAAAGGTTGCTGTAATATCGCTGGCCTGGTAAGCAATCGTCAGGACCGCTCCTGCACCGATCATCAACAAGCCTGCTGGGATAATTCCGAAAAGGGCGGCTTTCAGGACATCGGACCGTTTTCTCGAAAATTGGGAGTAATCCCCCGCGATAACCGCTCCCAAGGCAAACGAACCCAGGGTTACCGCCAGTCCGTCCGTAAAGCTCATAGCTCCATGTGGCTTAAAATTCTGAATGATCTGCAGGGATTCACCGGTCAATGCTTTAATAAGACCAAATACGCTGATCCCAATCAATAAAGGAACGGCAATATAGCTGATGATGCGCAGCACTTTAACGCCATAGATCGCTGAGACCACCATCACAAGACCGCAGATGAGAGAAGCCAGCGGAACCGGGACACTCATTCCACCTACGGCTAACAAATTGGCCAAGGCCGCACCGCACACATTCGCCTGAATTCCGAACCATCCGAGGCACGCAATGGCGAGGATGATCGAAAGAATTGTCCGGGATCCTTGTTTGCCGAACACCTGCCCTGCAACCTGAACCGTCGGCCTTCCTAAATCCGTGCTTTGAATCCCCTGCAAAATCATGAGCAATACAATGATGGAGTAACCCACCAACGTGACGAGCAGCGCTTTCGACAATCCCATGCCTGCCACCAGCGTGTTTCCCACCAATAAACTGGGGATGCTGATGACCGCGCCGGCCCAGATGATCCCGAGACTGAACCAGGATTGATGCTCTTTAACGGCTTTCATATGATCTCCCCTCCTCAACCTTGTACGTTCGAATTGTTTTTTCTTATTGTAAAAGATGAAGCCGGGCAGCGTCTTTTTCAGAAAACAAAAAAAAATCCGATGTTTTTGTCTGATTGGACAAAACATCGGAACTTTTTAGTTATGGATGAGACGGTAGACCATGCAGGCGGTATAAACATCGTACGATTCCGAATTGATGGTCACATCATATCCGATGAGCTCGCAAATTTTTTTGATGCGATATTTCACCGTATTTTTGTGGACGAACAACAGCTTGCTGCAGTCATCCATATTTCCCTTCGCATCCAGAAGAAACGTCATCAGGGTTGTCAATGCGTCAGGGTCGTCCAATATCGGCTCAAGGACAGACAAGCACTCTTCCGTGACCTCTTCCCCTTGTTTGCTGAGATCGATGGCCCGTTTCATGGAACGGACTTCAGCCGCGGTGTATAGTTTGCGGTGATGGTAGATGCGGTGAACCTCATTAGAAGCTTCGTTGACGAGCTGGTACATTCGGCGTACGTCCTGTGTGTTCCGCATCCTCGGAGAATACACGATGCTTGATATTTCAGCGATGAGACTCGTGGTTTCGATATATTCCGCTGCGATTTCAAACTCATTGTATTTATAGGAGCAGTTCCCCAGCAAAACGACAATGCAGTGATCGATCGTTTGAATGACCGCGGTTTTATAATATTGCGAGAGATACGCCTTTAAATCTTCCCTTATCCTTCGTTCCTCCGACAAATCCTGAATGTACACGAGCCACATCATTTGGATGGCGGAAACGTCGATATACAGCAAACTGGCCAATCTGCGCATTTTTTCGCTTTCATCATTTACGATGGCTTTAACCAGAGCGTATTCGCTGACCTCGTTATGCTTATCTCCCCACAAATTGATGGCCACCTGCACCACCTCGCTGATTTGATCCATCGTCTTCGGAGGCAGCTTCGTATTTTCTTTAATGATAAACAGGTAAAGGGACTCGCCGTTTTTTTGCTGAACACGTTTATATTCAACAAAGCAGGACGAATCCAGCTCCCCTTCTCCCGTTCTGCCGTTCAAAATGGAAGGCGCCATGGACCGGATCAGATCCGCAACAGGGAGCGATGAATTGCGCGGCCACATGACACGATTGATGATATCCAGGTTGCTGTTTGTCAGAACGATGTTCGCTTTCATCCGGTCCGACAGCAGTTTAAGGGTAATTTCCACGCTCCGCAAATGCTCCGGCAGCAGCGATACCTTTTCCAGTGATTCATTCACGAAATGCTCATTCACATTCTGATTGCTGACAATCGCTTCCATGACTTCATAAATGACTTCATTATATCGAAGAGAGTAATCGTTTCTCGGCATGCAAATGATAATAAAATTCAAAGATTCAGCCAGCTCGAGCACTTCATCGGCGATATCCGGCATTACAATGCCAACATAGTACAGAATCAGCCCCACTTCACCCAGGTCATGCAGGTACTGAACGGTTTTGCACTGCTGCTCTACGCTGTCTTTTATGGAATAAAAAGAGCTGATGACCAACTCTTCAGCATACCACTCTTCTTGAACGGTTTGAATAATTTGCGAGAAGAAATTGACATCCGCCACCTCTAAAACAGATAAAGAGGAAACGGTCTGATGAAGCCTGCTTGTTCCAGTGACCACCTGAGCTCCTCTAAATGAAGGCAGCTGCAGTAAATCTTTAACGGTTACCCCAATTCAACCACCACTTTTTTGTCGATTCAAGCTGCTCCTATACTTCAATCTGTGCGATAGCTTGATCATATACTTCTCTACATCTGATATAGATAATATTAGTATAACCCTCGTTGTGATAAGCAACCAAGTAAGTTCCTTTGCCAACTATGAATTTTTTTGTATATTCGGCTTGGTCCACTTTACATGCCAGCTTAATAAAGGAGCTGCATTAATATCTCCAACTGGCACTGGTTTCTCGTAACCTTCCCGCATCTATAACACGACCCGGCCTTAGATAACTCATATCTTAGGCCGGGTCGTATGTTGTATGATTTAACTCCTATGAGCTTGCTTCTGACAACCAAGGGGTGAAAGCCCCGCAGCATAGATGCATTGTTAAGTATGTTACTGCCTTCCCTGTATTTACTTTCTCATATAAGTCTTACAGATTTATATTGTTTTTTGTCCTTAGTGTATTCTAGTTATTTATAGTATTTTAATGGTATTTTGCTCTACCTCATATGTTATAATTTTCTAGTACAATATACGGCTATAAGGGCGGTCGGCTAATCTCCCAGAAGGGAGGTGATGCCCATGGAGGTCAAAGATGCACTTTCCTTAATGTTCATGTTCGGCATGTTCATTTTGGCATTGCTCACCTACATGAAAAAGAAATAGACCGCCCTGGTTAGGATAACGGTCTATTTCCGACCCATCTTACATGGCCGACTGCTCTTTATGCAGTTATTGCACTGGGAGCCGTGTTACCGCACGGCCCCTTATTTATTCTTACCTCAGTATAACTCATTTTATAACGCTTTTATAGGGATTATTTGTTTATTTATCTTGGTCCTAATGATTTAATTGCAGTGATTTCACGTAACGTTCCTGTATCCACGACGTCCCACCAACTTAAGCTCCACCAGGGGCTGGCCGCGGTCCATATACCATTCTTGAGGCTCAGGAAGCTTAATACCCACAACCCTTTTTTAACCTACACTTATCAATTGTTTTTTGAGCAGCATGATCTGGCCAATATGATATGCATTATGAATACATAAATTTGATACTACTCCCCACCAAGGAGCATTGGAATATGAGGGGATTTCTTTTATAAGTTTATGATCTTCGCTTTCCTCAAGTGCCCTATTCCAACTTTCAAAGACTGTTTCAAGTCTCTGTAAGGTCTTCTTCCACTCAAAATCATTTATTGTATGTGGATTCACGTAAAAAGTATCATCATTGTTTATTGAACTTTCTAATTCAAATGGTTCAACGTTATATCTCTCAAGCCACTTCTCATTCCAAAATATGAGATGATTCACGATCGACCAAATGGATTGTTTACTTTCATTTTCCCATGTAGCTTGTGTAGCATTTAAATCTTTTAAAATTTCATGGAGTGGAATGAACCAACTCTTATCGTTATAACAGGCGTTTAACTGGTCTATGAGAATAGATCTATAACTCATTCTTTTACCTCACCATCTTTCTTTTATTTCGGGTAACGTTCTTGTATTCACGAAAACGACCCAACCTTAGATAGCTCTTATCTTAGGATGGGTCATTTGTTGTCTGAGATACATCTATGATCATTCATCTGACAACCGAGGGCGATAGCACGAAGATGTTCCGTTACTGTCTTCGAAGATTCCAACTCTATTTTTTACTTTGGTATATAAACTCAACTTCACGATCTAGCAAATATCGATATTCAAATAATTGAATTGTTCTTTCCCTTATTCTCTCCTTTATAACCGTGGCTAGACTTACAGGTCCTCGTGATCCAAGGTATCCATTATAAATAAATGTCTCCTCTACAAATTTTGTTTCCTTTAAGTGATACTGTAACCATTCTTTCTGCGATTCAATGAGTGCTTCTCTTGGTTCTCGATCCAACTTCGAAAGAAGCTTTTTATATATTTGATTCAACTCTTTATCCCAAATCTCTGTATATTTGCTTTCCAACGCCCCCCATTCCAATGTTGTAATTATCTCTTCGGAATTCTGAAATTCATTAACTTCCACTTCATAATCATGATCTATAGGGTTTCGAAGCATTTCAACATAAAATTCTCCTTTCAATTCATAGTTCCCAATGTTCATGGATATCACTTCATGGTTAGAAGGATCTGATCGACCTTCAGTTATTCCTTCCGATTCTGCTCCATTACCTGTACTCACTACATCAGGAGTCAGTTCAGAGTTACTTATTGATCTAGTTTCGCTATTCAAAGTAGCTGATTGACTAGTATTTTGACAAGATGAAAACACGATCGTAATAAAAAATAATAAGAGGATCTTACCTTTCATAAATGATCTCCTAGCACTTTCCACGAGTCCTCACTTACAAAGTGTTGACTTGAAATTCTAATTATGTCTAACTCCGTGTTCGCTCTCAATTTAAGATTAGTGAAAAGATGATTTGTGTAATTCTCATGTGCTTCTTGACTTACCCAACCAGTTAGGGTTAAATACCGATGATTGTCTTTAGAAGAACAGGCGAATTTTCCACCAAGCATCGCATTAGTCGTTTTCATTCCTGGACTCCAAACTTGATTTTGGACCTCTTTAAAATGATTAATTCTATCTTCTTTTACATCGGTTAATGCAGTTCGAATGAACTTACTTTTTCTAAGAACTGAAATAAAATCATCTAAAAACCCTGTGATGTTATTTACTTCTTCAAAAAGTTCAACATTAATTGATGAATACGTCTTTGACTGATTAGATTTTGAGACTATCTCATCATGTACATTGCCCATAAAGTAATCATAATCTTCTTTACTTTCCCAAAATGAATATATACAAGCCGACAACTTATTTTTTATATCCCAACCGCCTATTTGGCCTATGAATCCTTTTAGGTTATGTATTAATTCCCAATTTGTTTGTAACCTTGAAAAAGTCTCAACTTCATTGCTTTTTACTTGACATGTAATTCTTTTAATTAACATTTCGATGTACCCCTTTTGGAATTTTTCATCTCTTGCGCTGATTTCATATAACTCCCATTCTACGACTATCGCATACTCTTTCCTTTCCCACCGAGTATGCGATATTCGTATTAATTTGTATCTCCCATGGTATTCGAAATTACCAAATTATTCAATTCAATAATCGATCCAGCTGACTCAGTATACGGCGGACGTCTTTGATGCTGACATGGGTGTAGATTCCGGTGGTTTTAGAGCTTCCGTGCCCTAATAATTCTTGAATGTACCGGAGATCTTATCCCCACTAAAAAAAGGCAGCCCCTCAGGGCTGCCTTCAGTTCTTCTCATACGTTCCGCATTCTTCATCCGAGTTTTCAAGCTTTCCAGCTTTCAAACCCATTAATCTACTCCCGCTCAATCGTCACCAGTTGCTCACTCTTATCCCAGTTCACCTTCGTGCCGAAAGCGTCGGCCACAAAACGCAGCGGAACGTACAGTGTGCTGTCGCGGTTGATCACCGGCTGGGTCAAGGTAACGGCTTTGCCGTCGATCGTCGCTTGCTTGGAGCCTTCCTTGATAACGATCTGGGTGCCTTTCAGGTCATCCACCATCGTCAGCTGCTTCGTGGCCCCGTTCCATTTCAGTTGGGCATCTAGCTGATCCGCAACGTATTTGATCGGCACCATCGTCGTGTTGTTCACGATAATGGCTTCCGGGTAGTACCAGTAGTCTTCGTCGTCCTCAGCATTTTGGCGCGTTGTCAGCGAAATCTGCTTTTGCGTAATCTTCGCGTCTTCCGTCAAGAGACGGTACAGATCGGATTTCGCATCGAGATGACGGATCACTTCGCCTGGCGTCACGCCGATCAAGCTTGGTTCCCACACGCCTTTGGACGTGTCGACCTTATTCACGGTCACCGGCTGGTTGACGTTCCACGTCTCCGACTGCGAGTGAACTTTCACCTGCTTCACAGGCACGCCTTCGCCCTGCGGAATTTGGATCGTCAGGTCCATGTTCTGCTTGCGGATCTGCAGCTTGCTGTCCAGGAAGAAGTCCAGGGACAGCACGGTATCCTTGCCAAGGATCACCGACATATCGGGTTCAGCCATCATTTCTTTGACGGTGTCGTCGTATTGAGGCAGGAACTCGTTCAGCGCCTTCAGCGCTTCATCGGTAAAATAAGTCACCGCCGCGTCTTTATCCTTCAGCACGCTTTCCGGCGTGCCGAACGCTGCAGCCATATCTCCCATGTCCTCACCGGACTGGCTAAACGTAGATTCAAAGATCGGATAGTAGACGTCGTAGACGGCCGCGATCATTTCTTTCAATCCTTCTTTGTCCTGGGATACGCTGGTCAGGAAGCCTTTAACCAGGCCTGCCAGCTCATCACCGCGAATGTCGATGTGCAGCTTCTGCAGCGACAGCGATTCGCCGTTCACTTTGTCAGTCACGGAGGACAGTGCGATCGAGGACGGGTTCGGCGCGTGCTTGATCAGGAAGCCGCCGACATCCTTCACCATTTTCAACGCGCTTTCGTTGGACATTTGAAGTCCAGTCATCGTGAGCCCTTCCATGCCTTCCATGCCGTTCAGCGGAATCACGACAGGTTGAGTCATGCCTTCAAGAGACAAGGCCAGGTTGTCCTTATCTACGGACAGATGGAACGGAATTTGCTTGCCGTTAACTTTCACGGCGCCTTCAATTGATCCGGTGTTTGGATCCTGCGTACGAGCCGAGTCAATCGTGAGCGAGATCGAGTTGATCAGGTCGATCATCTGCTTATCTTCTGCCGTCAGCCCGCTATCCGCAGGCACCAGTTCAAGCGACATCGAGGACTTCGCTTCGGACGATTTGACATCCAGGGTACTGAGCACCGCTTTGTTGACGTCCAGGCCGCCAACGGCCTGACAGCCTGCCAGCACAATCAGCATGATGGCCAGTCCAAGCGCCAATCCCCATTTGAAACGCTTCTTCATCAGTTTACCTCCCCATTATGTATGCATGGAAAAAATTCCATTTTATATAGTATGCCAGCAGGTAACACCGAATGTAAAGAACATTTCAAACCGTATATATTTAACGCTCCATTTGCGATATAATGAACATCATAAACGAGGTGAAGAAGCATGCAATCAAGTCCTTTGTGCCCCAAATTGGAAAAAGGGATGGAAATTATCAACCGGCGCTGGACCAGCCTGATCATCCATCAGCTGCTGAGCGGCCCGAAGCGTTTTTGCACCATTGAATCCTCCCTGCCGATCAGCGGCCGGTTGTTGTCGGAGCGGCTTAAGGATTTAGAGCAGGACGGTGTCGTCCGGAGAGAGGTTTTTCCGGAAACACCGGTGCGAATCGAATATTCCCTGACCGAGAAGGGCATGGCACTCGAACCGGTCATCCGGGGAATCGAGCTCTGGTCCGAGCAATGGGTCACGATTGATAATGCGGACTCCACGCCCGCCGAAGCTGCCAAGTGCTGCGAAGCGAAGCCTGCCTGCGACGAGGACCTTTAATACGTACGGATTGGATCCCCCCCTCCTCACCAACAACAAAAGGCGCCTGCTGCATGCAGAGCGCCTTTTTGATATTTCTGCCTTTATTATGGAAAATGAGCCGTCATTGCCTCCGGGCTTACTATACTTTGCGCCCAACGATGACCAAATCCCGTTCCACGCCATCCAGCTCGGCCACGCCCGGCAGCACGCCCCAATCCTCAAAGCCATAGCGGCGCAGCAGCTTCAGACTCGGTTCGTTATGCCCGAACACAAAGCCGACCAGCCGGTTCAGTCCGAAGCGTGGAGCTTCGGCCAGCGCCTTTTCCAGCAAAATCCGGCCAACGCCCGCCCCGCGGCACTCTTCCGCCACATAAATACTGATCTCCGCCGTCGCGTTATAGGCTGCCCGCCCATAAAAAGACTGGAAGCTGAGCCAGGCCACAACCTTCCCTTCGGAACGCATGACCCACAGCGGACGGTGATGGCTGTTATGCTCATGGAACCAGGCCAGCCGGCTCTCTACCGTCACAGGCTCCAGATCTGCGGTCACCATTCTTCCCGCCACCGTCGTGTTGTAAATATCGACCACCGCCTGCAAATCCTCCAGCGCGGCGTCTTCAATGATGTAATGTTGTTGCGTCGTCATCTGCCCTGTTCAGCCTCCTACCGCTTGTCTACGAATCGTTATTTTCTATTGTAAAAGAATCCGGGAATCTGTGCTATAGGAAGCTTTTGACGCTTTACTCACCCGTCCAGTCCCACCATCTGCTCGCTCCAAGCCCACAAGCGTTTTGCACTCTCCCGGTCGGCTGCTTTGGGCTTCAGCGCCTGCTGCTTTTTCCGGTAAAAATATTTCCCGCTCACGCCCGCAACCTCCGGCGAAGCTGCCAGGTAAATGGCGGTGTCCGCCCCCTGCTCCGGCGTCAAAAACATAGGCTTCAGCGCGGCCAGCACCCGCCTGCCAAAGCCCGTATCGCGGTTCACCCCGATTTGCGTCGCGACAGCGCCGGGATGGACGCAGTTCACGGTAACCCGGGTGTTTTTCAGCCGCTCGGCCAGCTCCACCGTGAACAAAATGTTCGCGAGCTTCGACTGGGCGTACGCCTTGATCGGATTAAAGCTGCGAGACAAAAACGGATCGTCAAAATGGATGCTGCCGGCCTTATACGCTCCGGATGCAACGACCACGATTCTTCCCTGCTCCGCCGCGGTCAGCCGGTCCAGCAGCAAGTTGGTCAGCAGAAAATGGCCCAGGTGGTTCACGCCAATGTCCATTTCGAAGCCGTCGCGGGTTAGCTGCCTTTTCAGCATGACTACCCCCGCATTGTTGACCAGCACATCCAGCACCGGATAACGCGCCTTGAACGCCTCCGCAAAGCGGCGGATACTCGCCAGATCGCCTAAATCGCACAGCATCAGCTCAATCGCCTGCGAGCCGCTCCGGCGGATAGCCTCCTGCAGCGCAGCTTGGCCGCGCGACTCGCTGCGGCACACCATAATAACGTGCGCTCCCTGCTTCGCCAGTTCGACCGTCGTCGCCAGTCCCATACCGGAGTTAGCGCCTGTCACGACTACCGTTTTTTGCTCCATGCTCACCCAGATCCCTCCCTTTACGCGTACTGCTTTTTCTAAAATACTAGCACACAGGCAAGGGAAAGCGTAGATGGTTCTGCTGAATTCCTCCCCTCTTCTTTCCGCATAGGCAGCGCCATGATATACGGCTTTTCCGCAGGCTCATACTAAAGTGGCATCCTGCAGGACCTGGCCATATCGGACAGCATTTTGCATCACCAAGACTCGAGGCACTTTCCAGAACTGCTTTTTCTTTTTGCAGATGAGAGGTTTATAATAGAAGCAATCCATGCTTTCACATTAAAAAACATAGGAGGTGTACCGGATTTATCCGGGAAATCATGCAAATCGGACATCAGATCGTATCCATTGAGCTGTTTGCCCAGCCGACGGCCGAGCAGCCTGCTTACCAGCCGGTCCTGCTGTGGGATGAAACCGGAGCCACGCTCGTCGACACCGGCAATGTCGGCCAGTTCGACCAGGTCCAGAAAGCAATCGCCGAAGCCGGTCTCACCCTGAACGATATCAAGCGCGTCATCCTCACGCACCAGGACATCGACCATATCGGCAACGTATCCCGCCTGCTTGAAGCCAATCCCGGCATCGAGATCTGGGCCCATGAAGACGATATTCCCGTCATCACCGGACAAGAGCCGCTGATCAAGGTCACGCCGGAGCGTCTCGCCCAAATGCCCGAAGCGGCCCGGGAGGCGGTTCAAAACGTTCTCGACGAGCGTTCCTCCATTTCCATCAGCCGGGTGCTGCATGACGGAGATCATCTGGAGCTGCACGGCGGCATTCAAGTAATCCATACTCCAGGGCATACACCGGGGCATATTTGTCTGTACCTTCCCAAAGAAAAGCTGCTGCTCGCAGCCGATGAGCTGACCATTCGCGAGGGTGAACTGCAGGGACCGGTACCCGGTTTCACGCCGAATATGGCACAGGCCATCGAAAGCATGGGCAAGCTGGCCGATCTGCCGCTGGATGGAGTGTTCTGCTACCACGGCGGCTTGTACGACAAGTCTCCGAACGAACGCATCCGGGAGATCATTCAAAGTCACCGGTAACCCATACGTCTATCGGCGTTATTGCGTTAAAGATGACCGCGTTTAACGGAAGTTTTCGGACCGCGTAACCATAGGATTGAAGTGACACGGGGAGCCTGGATCGGGCAGTTCGATCAACGAGCCATCGAGCCATCGGGCAATCGGACAACAACATTGACGTACACGGCCTGCCCACCAGCCCCTTCTACATAAGAAAGGATGAATAATCATGAGCAACCGAATCACCGCCTTGGAAAAGGCCATGAACGAACACGGCCTCGACAGCCTGCTCGTCACCGACCCTAAGCATGTTTATTACCTGACCGGCTTTGCCAGCAACCCGCATGAACGGTTTCTCGGCCTGCTGCTGACCCGCGGCGAACAGCCGCTCCTGATCGTACCCGCCCTCGATGCCGAGGCCGCCCAGGCCGCATCCTCGGTAAAAAACATCATCACGCATGCCGACACGGACAATCCGTACGACCTGCTTCGGCAGCAGTTCAAGAACACGATCGGCACGCTCGGCATCGAAAAGGAACAGATTAGCGTGGCGCGCTACGAACAGCTTCAGCAGTCGGTTGGCGCCGGGCAGTACGAAGATATCGGTCCGCTGCTGCGCGCGATGCGCGTCAGCAAGACACCGGAGGAAATCCAGCGCATGAAGCATGCGATTGACCTGATTGAAGAAGTGCTGCGGCAGGGCCTCTCCCGCGTGAAGCCGGGTGTGACCGAGATCGAAATCGTCGCCGAGCTTGAATATTTAATGAAGAAACTCGGTGCGGACGGTCCTTCGTTCGACACGATGGTGCTGACCGGACCGAAGACGGCGCTCCCTCACGGCACGCCAGGTCAGACCAAGATCCAGTCCGGCGACCTGCTCATGTTTGACATGGGCGTCTACGCCAACGGCTACGCTTCCGACATCACCCGAACGTTTGCGGTCGGCGACATTTCGCCGGAGCTGACGAAGATTTACAACACCGTGCTGGAAGCCAACCTGCAGGGCATTCAGGCGATCAAGCCGGGCGTGACGCTGGCTTCTATCGACCAAGCGGCCCGCCAAGTAACGGAGGACGCAGGCTACGGCCAGTACTTCATGCACCGTCTCGGGCACGGCCTCGGCATGGATGTGCACGAGTATCCGTCCGTGCACGGCGGCAATACCGACTTGACGCAGCCGGGAATGGTTTTCACCGTGGAGCCGGGCATCTATGTGCCGGGACTTGGCGGTGTGCGGATCGAAGACGATATCGTCGTCACTGACAACGGCGTTGAAGTCCTGACCTCGTATCCAAAAGAATTAACGGTAATCGGCGGCTAATGCCCTATGAAACGGCAAAACCGGAAGACCCCATCGCTAGATGGATCTTCCGGTTTTTTGTGCTGCAACCATTCAGCTTATCTATTGAACAGCGGCAATCATACAGTAGCCGTCTGCTCTGCTTAATCCTCGTCCTTGAATTTGAAATCGCGGGCGATATATAGAAACGGCGTTCCCACCGCGGTCAGCACGAACTTGATCAGATACGTCGTCAGGAAGATTTCAATCCAGACCGACAGCTCGTAACGTCCGGCAAAAGCAATCGTGCAGAAAATAAGCGTGTCCACCAGCGAGCTGATCATCGTGCTGCCGTTGTTGCGGATCCAGAACTGGTTCCGCTCGCCGAACAGCTTCCGCAGCCAGGCATACAGGCGCACGTCCAGGAACTGGCTGACGAAGTAAGCCGTCAAGCTTCCCAGCGCCAGGCGCGGCATCAGGCCGAAGATGTTCTGCAGCGATTCCTGCGCGAGGTCGCTCTCGTCCGGCGTAAAGAACAGCGCCATCTGCATCAGCAGCGTCGTCATCAGCAGCGTGAAAAAGCCGAACCACACCGCCTTCTGCGCTTCCTTACGGCCGTATTTTTCGTTCAGCAGGTCACTGGTCATATACAAACTGACATACATCGTGTTGCCAAGCGTCAGGACGATGCCGAAAATATCGATCGTCTTCGTCACCTGAATGTTCGCGATCACCGTCGCGACCCCGATCCAGGCGTACAGCCCCTTTTTGCCGAATAAACGGTAGCACAGCAGGTACAGCGAAAAATTAACAAGTACGAACAAAATACCCCACAACAAATTGTACACTCGTGTTCCTCCTAGTTTTGATTACGCGGGATGGTTGCGAACCGCGGTTTTGGGGTCTTTGTCTATTCTATCAAACCCAAAACATGTACTACTGTATCACACGGAAACCGAAGTTGCCATGTTTTTTTCTGGGACCTGCAAATGTCTTGGGCAGGCCCCGGAACCACCGGGAGACACAGCTGCAAACAAAAACTGCCCACGTTCCGGCGTTCGCAGCCGGCATGGGCAGTCTTTTCAATATCGCATATAACATGGATCACACTCGTTCATCGTCCTGAACAAGGCACAAGGCACGGCTTTACTGCACGTCCGAATTGGTAAAATACAGCGTCTGCGGTCCGGCCGCTCCACCGGTCAGGCTCAGCTCGGCCGCGATTGTTTTGCCCTTTTTGTTCACCGTAAATTCGGTAAACTTCCAGGCGTTCTGATAGTTTACGAACGGCGATTGCAGCAGATCCCTGCCCCAGCCGATCACATAGTGGCCCGCGCCGCCGGAGGGGTTATCGTACACGGAAATGGTCCGTTTGACGTCCAAATCGTTGTTGATGGCCACGCTGAGGTTGTACATGACCCCATAGTTGCCGTTGTTGATGACGGTTCCGCCGTCCACCGCGTTCCAGCCTTCCTCATACTCACCCGGCATGCTGTCGCTCCACGGACCGCTCGCCGCTGAGGAAATGCGGATCAATGAATTGCCGCTCGACGTATTGTAGTCCAATGTGCCGGTACGGTCCGCATGAGGGAATGTCCCGCGCACGTGCACATCCTTCGGCAGAATCGGTACGTCCAATGGGTTGGCCGGCTGCTCTTTATAGCCCAGCGTCGTGACCGTGACGGTCGCGTCCCCATGCCCTTGCTGCGTATACGCGGCAAAATTGGCGATGCCGCTGGCGGTGTGCGTATTTTCCGCAAGGGCGGTCAAATAATAGCTCTCTCCCGGCTGCAGGATTGCTTCCTTCTTCTGGGCCGCACGATTGCTCATAAAATCAGCCAAGGCCGTCTGACCGGCAACATCCGGATAATAATCCGTCGCAAGCCCGATCCCCTCCGAGAACAGCATGACAGGCTCGTCGGACGTGTTGGTCACAGCCACGGCCACGGTCAGCGGCTCACCGGTCATATTTTGATGATGCCAAAATACGCGGAATGATCCGGTCACCGCATCCCTGTAGTAAGCGCCTTCAACTTTGGGGGATTCCGGAGAGTCGCTCAGGATCAGGGATCCGCCCGTTCCCGTCAGCACCGGTTTCACCATGGGGACCGCCGGTTTTAGCGTCTCAATCGGTACCAGCTCCGCGTCGTCCGCAAAAGCCGCAGCCGATCCGGACAGCAGCAGCGTGCCCAGCAGGCCGATGTTCAGCAGCCATTTCGTCTTTTTCATGCTCATTCCCTCCTGAATTTGTAAGAGTATCCTTCCAGGTGGCGATCGTGGGATGTCATTTCGGATGGTTAACATGTTCGCGAAGGTGCGTTGTTTTCCTTTTTTTAGGGACTGCGGCCAAAGGCTCATTTCTTGGGGTTGTTTCGTGACGAATACTATTTTGCCCGATGGTGCGGGGCTCTCAAACATCTCAGCGCTGTTAAGCCTTGCTGCGGTACGTATCCTTTCTCCGCGGCCCCTCCCCGCCCTGAGGACAGTTCGCTTGGGTTCGTCAGCCAGTCCTTTGGTCGCAGAAAATAACGTCGAATGGTCTAGATTTTTATTACAAACTAAAAATGCCGATCCTCTCAAGCTATACTTTCTCATATCAAAAAAAGAAACCAAAGCCCGCAAAGGCTTTGGTTTCTTCTGACGCGTCCGCAAGCTTACGCATGCGCCGAGTCAAGCTCAACATGATTGTTGTTAAACGTATCCTGGTCGTTCTCTTTCAAAATTTTACTCGAGATCAGACCGGCCGTGATCGAGTCGTTGACGTTCAGCGCCGTGCGTCCCATGTCGATCAGCGGTTCAACCGAGATCAGGAGACCGGCGAGCGCCACCGGCAGGTTCATTGTGGACAGGACGATCAGGGATGCGAAGGTTGCACCGCCGCCGACGCCGGCAACCCCGAAGGAGCTGATGGTTACGATCAGAATCAGTTTAATAATGAAATCCCAGCTTGTCGGATCGATGCCGACCGTCGGTGCGATCATCACCGCCAGCATCGCCGGATAAATACCGGCGCAGCCGTTCTGGCCGATTGTGGCACCGAAGGTTGCCGACAGGTTGGCAATCCCTTCCGATACTCCAAGCTTCTTCGTCTGGGTTTCCACGTTCAGCGGGATGGTGGCCGCACTGGAACGGGAAGTGAATGCGAAGACGAGCGTCGGGAAAACTTTGCGTACGTATTGGATCGGGTTAAACCCGAACAGTGTAATCAGAATCAGATGAATGATGAACATGACGATCAGGGCCACGTACGAAGCGCCGACAAACTTGGCCAGCTTCAAAATCTCATCGATATTCGTGGTAGCGGTCGTCTTCGTGATCAAGGCCAGGATGCCGTATGGCGTCAGCCTGAGCACCAGTGTAACGATTCGCAGGACCACCGCATAGACCGCTTCGACCATTTTGCGGAAGGTAGCCGCCTGCTCCGGTTTTTTACGGTCAATGCCGAGAACGGCAACTCCGATAAAGGCCGAGAAAATGACGACGGCCAGCGTCGAGGAGCGGCGTGCCCCGGTCATATCTGCGAACGGATTGGTCGGAATGAATTCCAGCACCTGCTGCGGGATGGATTTGTCCTCTACCTCTCCCACTCTCTCTTCCAGCTTCTGACCTTGCGCTTGTTCGCGGTCTCCCGCTTGAATCTCAATCGCCTTCAGGTTAAAGGACAAGCTGGTTACGATACTTACCGAAGCTGCGATCGCTACGGTGATCAGCAGAACGGCGATAATCGAGCCGCTCATTTTGCCGAGGTTCTGTTTGCCCTTCAGGTTCATGATCGCCGAAATGATCGAAACCATGATCAGCGGGATAACGACCATTTGTAACAAGCCAACATAGCCGCTGCCGACAAGGCTGAACCAGTCGGTAGACTTGCTGACGACCTCCGATTGCGTGCCGAAGGCCCATTGAAGGATAAATCCGAAAATAATACCGAGCGCAAGGCCGGTAAATACGCGTTTCGTGAACGATACGTGCTTCTTCTGCATCCAGATCAACAGGCCGATCAGGATGAGCATCACAACGACGTTCACCACAGTCCAAAGTGTGTCCATCTCTCTTTCGTTCTCCCCTCTTATAACAATAATGTTAACGTCTGTCCCTGCGGCTTGCCCGCGGGCAGGTCGCTTGCTTTTTTGGGCAATCTGTGAAACTGGACTTTAGTGTAGCATAATTCATACTATTTGGGTAGGGTTAATTTCATGTTAGAATTTGCTGTAAAAAAAGAAAAAAGAAGCCATTCGCCAAGTGTACTTCGGAATGACTTCTATTTATTACCCGCATCCTGCTCAAAACTATACCGTCTTGGCGGATATTCCCATGATTTGATACACCCGCTCCAGATCGAGATGCGCTCTGACAAGCGATGCAACCCGGTCAAACTCCTGCTCTTTCAGCCCCGATGCGGAGAAAGTCTCCTTCACCGGGCGGAGCCCTTTGCTCTCCCGGATCCGGTCAAGCCATAAACGCCGAAGCCGGTCGTTATGAAACACCCCGTGCAGATAGGTGCCCCAGATCCGCCCGTCCAGCGTCCCCCAGCCTTCAGCGGCCGGCTGCTCTCCGTCCGGCCCCAGCTTAAACACCGGGGCCATCTGCTCCCCTTTCAGGCTGCGGCTCTGCCCCATATGGATTTCGTATCCTTCGACGGAAATCGGTTCGCCGGCGGCCAGCAGGCATCGGCTCTCCGCGGACAGCAGCAGAGGGGAATGGTCCGCAACCCGGCCGGTCACCCGGACCGTGCGCTTCTCCTTCGCAAACGTCGTCGCGACCGGCAAATAGCCGAGTCCCTCCTCCTCCCGGGCTACGCCACCATCGGCGGCGTCCGGATCATGCAGCATTTTGCCGAGCATCTGGTACCCTCCGCAGATGCCGGCCAGATGCGCATCGCCCGATTCGACGGCTGCGGCGATCGCCAGATCGAAGCCCTGGCTGCGGAGATACTGAAGGTCCCCGATCGTATCCTTCGTCCCCGGCAAGATGATCACATCCGGATGACCGAGATCGGCCGCCTTGGTAATAAAGCGGACCCGGACATCCCTCTCCTCCTGCAGCGGGTCAAAGTCAGTGAAGTTGGAAATGCGCGGATAGCGGATGACGGCAATGTCGATATCCGCTTCCGGGCTTGACTGCCCTTTGGCGGTCAGCTCATCCAGCACGACGGAATCCTCGGCCTCAATGCGGATGTCCGGGATGTACGGAAGCACGCCGAGCACCGGAATACCGGTCCGCTCCTCCAGCCAGTCCAGCCCCGGCTGCAGCAGGGACAAGTCCCCCCGGAACTTGTTGATGATAAAACCTTTTACCCGCTGCCGTTCGTGGGGCTCCAGCAGCTCTAAAGTACCCACCAGGAACGCGAACACCCCGCCCCGGTCGATGTCCGCAACGAGCAGCACGGGCGCATCGGCCCAGCCGGCCAGGTTCATATTGACGATGTCCCGGTCCTTCAGATTAATCTCGGCCGGGCTGCCTGCACCTTCCATCACGACGATGTCGTACTGCCTACGAAGCCTGTCGAGGGCTTCCAGCACCGTGTCCTTCGCTTCCGGCAGAAAGCGGCTGCGGTAATCGGTCGCGCTCATGTGTGCCAGCGGGCGCCCGTGAACGACGATCTGCGAATGCATATCGCCCGTCGGCTTGATCAGAATCGGGTTCATATCGGTGGTCGCCTCGATCCCGCAAGCTTCGGCCTGCATCCCCTGCGCCCGTCCGATTTCCTTGCCGTCCGCAGTCACATAGGAATTCAGCGCCATATTTTGCGACTTGAACGGTGCCGTGCGGTATCCGTCCTGCACGAAGATGCGGCAGAGCGCCGCGGTCACGACGCTTTTGCCGACGTCCGAAGCCGTTCCCTGCAGCATCAGCACGGCTCCCGGTAAGCCGTCCTTCCGTGTTGTATCGGTTAATTCCATCGCGTCTGCCCCCTTGTCAAAAACGGTAGATAAGTATGGTCAGCACGAGCAGAAGCACAGTCTCGATGCCCTCGTTCAGCGCGCCGTAGGTGTCGCCCGTTAAGCCACCGAGCTTGGCGTCCATCCGCCGCCCTGCCCACCATCCGGCAGCCCATGCCGCCAAAGGAAGCAGCAGCCAGGCTAATCCGGCATGAAGCCAGGTGATGCCTCTATAATTCCAGATCCCGGCAGGTCCGTAGGGAAGCAGCGGAGACAGCAGCGCCGCGATCAGGGTGAGCCCTGCCGCCAGCAGGAAGGACTCCATGCTCTGCTTCCGGGTCATGCCGTTGAAATAGCTGCCCGCCAGTCCCTCTTTGCCCCGCGCCATCGGCCAGGAAGCCATCGCATGGACCATGAACCAGCGGCTCCATATCGGCGGCAGCAGCAGAAGCAGCGGCGGGAGGCCGCCGAGCAGCAGCGAGTAAATCAGCGATGCCTTCAGCAGCAGGAGCAGCACGCAGGCCATGACGCCCATGGCCCCGACCCGGCTGTCCTTCATGATCTCCAGCATCCGCTCCCGCGAGCGGTAGCTGAGCAGGCCGTCCGCCGTGTCCATCCAGCCGTCGAGATGCAGGCCCCCGGTCAGGCCGACCCACAGAATCAGCATGAGCACGGCGGCAGGAAGCGGCGGAAGCAGATACGAAGCGGCCGCTCCGCCGATCCAGACGGTCAAGCCGACCGCCAGCCCGACCAGCGGATAGAAGCGCGTACTCCGGCGAAATAGCTCTGGCGTATAATCCAGGGTCATCTTGACCGGAAAACGGGTCAGAAATTGAAAAGCGGCCGCAGCCGCCTGAACGTTCATTTTCATAGGTGATACTCCCTGCTCTTGAGCTCGATCGGAATGCCGGCCGTCACCAGAAAAACCTGGTCGCTGACGGCCGCTACCTTGCGGTTCAAGATGCCCGCGTAATCGCGGAACACCCGGCCCAGCCGGTATTCCGGCACGATGCCGTCGCCGACCTCATTGGTGACGAGCACCAGCGGAGCGGGATACGCCTGAATCTGCTCCACGAGCTGGTTGATGGCTTCCATGAGGCGCGGTTCCATATCCTCCTCGCCCTCATGCGCCAGAAGCGTATTGGACAGCCACAAGGTCAGGCAGTCCACCAGCACGGCCGGCGCGCGATCTTCCGCGGATGAAGCTGCGCCAGCAGGATCAGCCTGCCCTGTGCGCAGCGCCTGCAGCAGCTCCGCCAGCCGCAGCGGCTCCTCCCGGGTCTCCCAGGGATACGCCGCTTCGGTGCGCTGCTGCCGATGGAGGGCAATCCGCTCCTCCATCTCCCGGTCAAAAGCCTGCGACGTTGCCACGTATACCGCCTGCCCGGCGTGGGCCATCATCCAGCGCTCCGCAAAGGAGCTCTTGCCGCTGCGGGCGCCGCCCGTTACGAGTACGCTCACTCGGACGTCACCGCCTCGCCGCCGGAAATGCCGGCGCTTTCGAAGGTGGCCATCTCGCGCACGATACGGCACGCCGCGTCCACCAGCGTCAGGCCGAGCACGCCGCCGGTGCCTTCGCCGATGCGCATGTCCAAGTCAAGCATCGGCGCCAGCCCGAGCTCCTGCAGCAGCAAGCGGTGCCCCTGCTCATGCGAGGCGTGGGACGCGATCATGTATTCCGCGGCCAGCGGACAGATTGCCCGCGCCAGCAGAGCGGCGGCGCTGGAAATGAACCCGTCGATGACCACGGGACATCGATGGGCGGCGGCGCCGAGAATGACGCCGGCCAGGCCGCCGATTTCGAGCCCGCCGACCTTGGCGAGCACATCGATCGGGTCGGCCGCATCCGGCGCGTTGACGGCGAGCGCCTTCTCGATGACGCCGATCTTATGAAGCAGGCGCTCGTCGGTCAGGCCTGTCCCGCGTCCGGCCGCCTCCTTGACCGGCGTGCCGGTCAGCGCGCACATGACGGCCGAGCTGGCCGTCGTGTTGCCGATGCCCATTTCGCCGGTAACGAAGATGCGGACGCCTTGCGCCACCGCTTCCTCGACGACGGCGATGCCGGTCAGGATCGACTGCTCTGCTTCCTCGCGGGTCATCGCCGGCCCCTTGGCCATATTGGCCGTCCCGTACCGTACCTTGCGGGACACCAGCTGCGGATGGGCCAGGTCGCTCTTCACCCCGATGTCGACGCAGACGATGTCCGCGCCGGCCAGCCGGGACAGCACGTTGACCGCCGCGCCTCCGGCGAGAAAATTGAGAATCATCTGCGGCGTCACTTCCTGCGGGAAGGCGCTGACACCTTCCTCGCACACCCCGTGGTCCGCAGCCATGATGATAACCTCTTTGCGCTCGAACAACGGCTTCGTCTCTCCGGTTATGCCGGCCAGCCGGATTGCCAGCGACTCCAGCTTGCCGAGGCTGCCCGGCGGTACCGTCAGGTTGGCGATATGGGCAGCCGCCTCCTTTGACGCGGTCTCATCCAGGGGCTGAATCCGCTCCACGTACTGCTTCAAAAGTTCGTTCATCTTGCATCTACTCCCTCTCTCGTAAAACTGCCTTCAAACCGATCAACTCACAGCACGCTTACTTTCCGCACTCTTCTCCGGGCTGCTTTAATCCTACCGCTGCCTGGTCACCAGCACCTGCGGAATACCGCTGACCGGATGGGGAACAATGACCGGCTCAATACCGTATACCAGACGGATCGTTTCCTCGGTAAGCATGTCTTCCGGCTTTCCCATTCCGACCGCCTGCCCGTCCCTTAATACCAGCAGTTTATCACAAAACTGCGCCGCCAGGTTCAAATCATGCAGGACGGCGACGACCGTGATGCCTTCTTCTTTCCGCCACTGTGCCACCAGCTCCATGAACTGGTGCTGGTAGCGGATGTCCAGATACGTCGTCGGCTCGTCAAGCAGCAGAATCTGCGGCTCCTGCGCCATCACTTTGCCTAGGGCGACGCGCTGGCGCTGCCCGCCGCTCAGCTCATCCAGCGGGCGGTCCGCAAGCGCGTGCAGCTGCAGCTTCTCCATAATGTTCTCGATCAAGGCGTCAGGATCGCCGCCCTCGTCCCGGCCGAGCCAATCCTGGTACGGGTAACGTCCCATCTCCAGTACTTCCCTGACCGGATAATGGACAGGAGGAAGGCCGTCCTGCTGGAGAACGGCCATCATGCGGGAGAGGATTTTCCGGTTATAGGCAGAGGCTGGTTTGCCGTGAATCAGCACCTCGCCGCTGCTGACCTTCTCCACGCCGGAGATCAGCTGCAGCAGCGTTGACTTGCCGCTGCCGTTCGGCCCGATAATCCCCCACCATTCGCCTTCCTGAACCGACCAGTTGAGGCCATGGAGAGCTGTGATGCCGCCATACTGTTTCCCTGCTTCCCTGATCTCGATCATGTCCATCTCCCCTTCCGCTGCTTTTTGTTCCGGTACAGCAAATAGGCAAAAAACGGAGCGCCTACGAAGGCCGTCACCACGCCGAGCGGAATCTCCGTCGGCGCCAGCAGGGAGCGGGCGATCGT
The DNA here is from genome assembly GCF_002224835.1 of Paenibacillus sp. SSG-1. Taxonomy (NCBI): domain Bacteria; kingdom Bacillati; phylum Bacillota; class Bacilli; order Caryophanales; family Paenibacillaceae; genus Paenibacillus; species Paenibacillus sp. SSG-1. The sequence continues at coordinate 84,739 of NZ_MBRK01000001.1, read as the reverse complement.
GTCAGCCCAGACCATGAAGACAGCTCCGCCGATGGCTGACAGCGGAACGATCAGCCGGTAATCGGGACCGGTGATCAGTCGGATCACATGCGGAATGACGAGTCCGACGAACCCTATAATGCCCGCAACCGACACCGCGGCAGCCGTGAGCAGCGTGCTGACGAGCAGCACCCCCAGCTTCACACGATCCACGTTCATTCCCATATGGGCCGCCTGCCGCTCACCTAAGGACAATAGATTCAGCGCGCGGGCCCGGCTCCAGACCACCGCAAATCCCACCAGAAAATACGGCAAAAGGATGGCCGTATACGACCATCCACGCAGGCTGAGGCTGCCCATTGTCCAATATATAATTTCATTGATCGTCCGGTTCGACATCGCCGAAAGGAAGGATACGACCGCTCCGAGAAAGGACTGCATCACCACGCCTGACAGAATCAGGCTGTTCGTCGGAATTTTTCCGCTCTCCCTGGCCAACGCGATGACCATCCACAGCGTCAGCATTCCGGTCACGAAAGCGACCGCAGGCAGCGTCCAGCCGCCGAAAAACGAATACTGCAGCCCGAAAAAGATCAGGAACGACGCGCCTACCGCCGACCCCGAGGAAACCCCGAGCGTAAACGGATCGGCGAGCGGGTTGCGCAGCACGCCCTGAAATCCCGAGCCGGCCACGGCCAGAGCCGCGCCGACCAGCATGCCCAGCAGAATCCGCGGCAGCCGCACCTTCACAATAATCTGCTCAAACGATGCGTTCCACGTCGGGTCGATATGGCTTCCGATCCATGGAATCCGGTGCAGCAGAATGAGGGCGATGTCCCGGATCGGCAGCGCGACCGAGCCGATCCCCAGACAGATCAGCAGGGTCAGGACGAGCAGGACGATGCCGATTCCTCCATAGCCTGCCAGCTTTTTGCTCATTATTTAAACAGGTCCGGATAGATGGCCTTCGCCACTTCCTTCAGGCCCTGCGTGACACGCGGACCCGGACGGCTCAGCAGATTGTCGTCAAGACCGATGACCGCATCGTTCTTCACGGCTGTAATCTGGTCCCAGCCGCTGCGGCCTTTAATGATATCGCCTAGGCTTTTCTTCGTCTTCTCGTCGATGACGCTGTTGGCATACAAAATCACGTCCGGGTTGTCCTTGATGATTTTCTCTTCGCTGATTTCGCTCCAGCCCTCGGTGTCCGCCGCCACGTTCACGCCGCCGGCCAGGGTGATCAGCTCATCCATGAACTCGCCCTTGCCGACCGTCCAGCCCGGGGAAAATTCGATGTATACCTTTTTCTTCTGCTCTGGCGTCAGCGATTTGACTGCTTCGGTAACCTCATTTTCCTCCTGCTTCATCTTGTCGACCACCGCTTTGGCTTCCGCCTGATGGTCAGTGATGAGGCCGTAGGTTTCGATATTTTTGATCACGTCATCGACTGTCTTCGGATCGGTCTTGAAAATTTGAATGCCAAGGTCGCGCAGCTTCTTCACCGCTTCCTCGCTCATCGAAATGCCCGTGAATACGATGTCCGGCTGGGCCGCAATGATCGCTTCCTCGTTCGGTTTAGTAATGCCGCCCATTTTCGCCTTGGACTTGGCTGCTTCCGGATAATCGTCATAATCGGATACCCCGACGATCTCGCTGTCCAGACCAATCGCGAAGAGCGCCTCCGTCTCTGCAGGAGATACCGAGATAATATGCTTCGGCGCTTCCTTGAAAGTAAAGGACTCTCCCGTCGCATCCTGAATGGTCAGCGGATAGGTTGTTTTCAGTTCGTCTGTCTTTGTCTGCGACGCACTGTTATCCGTGTTTTGCTCCGTCTGGGCAGCAGGCTGCTGCGAGGCGGAGCTGCCTTCGTTCTTGGCGCCGCAGGCGCTCAATGATAAGGCAAGCAGCAGCGCCGCGAGGCCTGTGGACCAGCGTTTCAACGTTACGTTCATGATTTCGTTCTCTCCCTCTTTGTCTATCGAATAATTTGCACAAAAGAGGCCTGACCGGTATACGAAAACGGAATAAACCTGACGGAAATGCTAGAGTTGCAGCGCCGCTGCTCACCATGAGCAGGTGTATGGCGTCTGCCGCTCCATTCTTTGTCAACTAAAAAACCCTGACTCTTGTTCGATCAAGAATCAGGGATTACGTCTGCACGGAACATCCCGCGGCATCGCCGCGATGGACCGGTGTGCCTTGTGGCATGGTGCGAGGCCAAGAGTTCAAGCCAATGCTTGCTTGAGCCGCGGCGAACATGCGTTATGAAGGGCACGTGAAACGTAATCCTTTCCTCGAAGGACCGTCATTTCCTCTCGTGAGGCAGGTCTCCTGACTTACAGGCTGGGTAAAATCGTCCCCGCCTTCCCATCCCGTGTTGCTGCGGGACAGTGGCTTCCTGGGGACATACCTGTTTACAGTGGCGGGACCGTGCCGGAGTTGCACCGGCTTCCCTTTTCACCCGGATCAACGCTCGCCTTATACGGCAGACAGCTTCCGGGACCTCACAAGCACTCCTATTCAATTATCCTGGCCATGCTTCTTTTGTCCTGATTATAGGGGAAAAGCCTGCGGGTGACAATGGAATTTTTGTGTCCAGCGACGCGCCGGGGTGCATGTCCGGTCACGTGCCCGGGAGCATGTCCGGACGCGGGCCCGAGAGCATGGCCAAACCCGGGGGAACGGCCGATTCGGGAAGCAAGTCCTTGTATGCCAGCGGCCTGAGCCCTTTCGCCGTTTCCCATTGCCGGAGTGCAGAAAAGCTCGGACCAGTCGATGACGACCATTACCTCGCTCGCATCCTCTCTCAAGCTTCATTCACCAGCATGCCGTCCCAACCGCCGGTTTCTTCAGTGAAGCTCAGCCGGATCCGCAGCAAACTCCCGGGCTGAATGTGAACGTCCCAGAAGGACAGCCCCGGGACGAGGCGGACCGCGAGCTGCCGCAGAGCGCCGCCGTGGGCGACGATCAGCATCTCCGGCGGAACCTGAGAATCGGGGCCGGTGCCTTCCGGTCCTTGCGATCGGGAATGCGCCGCCTCACTTTCGGTCTGGGTTCCTTCAGGTCTGCTGCAAGCCCCCTCCACGTCCTTCAACAAACTGCCGACAAACCCGTCGATCCTCCCGGAAAAATCCGCCCATGACTCCCCGCCCGGCGGGGTCACCTGCTGCGGCGAATCGATCCACTGCCGGTAAAGGAACTCGTGCTGCAGCTGTTCATAGGTATGCCCTTCCCAGGCGCCAAAGTCCATTTCCCGCAGCCGCGGGTCATACATCGCAGTATCTGCGTGTGCCGGACTAATGATCGCCAATGTCTCCCGGCATCGGGCCAGGTCGCTGCAGTATACGCCGTGGAACGCCTTCCCGGTCAGCTCCCGGGCCAGCGGCGCAAGCTCGACTCTGCTGCCCGGATCCAGCGGGATATCCGTATGCCCGAGGTAACGCTTCTCCCGGTTCCACCGCGTCGTGCCGTGCCGGACCAGCAGCAGATCGACCTGTTTCACTAGGACGTCCATAAACTGCCTCCTGCCGCCCACAGCACGGCGATGCCCAGCAGAATAAAGATGACCGATACCGTGATAAGCAGCCGGATCGTCATCGTGATGTCGCGCGCCTCCATCGGGCGCAGCGCCTCGCCCATGTAAGCCCGGAACGAGGCGACGCCGTGGTACACGTTCTCGCCGCCGAGCCGGATGCCGAGCGCACCCGCCACCGCGGATTCGGGAAAGCCGCTGTTCGGGCTCGGATGCCGTCGCGCGTCCCGGCGCACGGTGCGCCAGGCTCTGGCGGCGTCCAGCCGCAGCAGCCAGGCGGACAGCACCAGGATGCCTGCGGTGATCCGGGCGGGAATGAAGTTCGCAATGTCATCCAGCCTCGCCGACGCCCAGCCAAGCTGCAAATATTTGTCGTTCTTGTAGCCGACCATGGAATCGAGCGTGTTCACCGCCCGGTAGGCCATCGCCAGCGGCGCGCCGCCGATGATGGCGTAGAACAGCGGCGAGACGACGGCGTCGACGATATTTTCCGCCACCGTTTCGACCGTGCCGCGGACGATCTCCGGCTCGTCCAAGTGGGCCGTGTCCCGGCCGACGATCATGCCGAGCGACTTGCGCGCCTCCGGCAGATCGCCGCGCCGCAGATGGCCAAGCACTTCCTTTCCGGCATCCTTCAGCCCTTTGACGGCGATCGTCGTGGCGATCAGCAGCGCCTCCACCGCCCAGGCCAGCCACGGATGCACCTGATGCAGCCCCCAGAGCACAAGCCATGTCAGCAGCAGGGAGCCGCCCGCCACGATGACCGGGAGCAGTATCCCCGCCCTCTTGAGTCCTAACGGGCGGGTGACCCTTGCCCGAATGGCATTCTCCACCTTTTTGATCGCCTTGCCCATGCCGATGACCGGATGGGGAATCCACCTCGGATCCCCGATGATCCAATCGATGATAAAAGCCGCGGCAAGGATCCATACCGCGGTCATTTCCGCTCGCTCCAGGCCGCCAGCAGGCCTTCCTTCACCGTGCTGTACACCGCGCGTCCAATCATCGCGCCGAGGTCGGTCGCGGTGCCTGCATAGCGGTGAAGCCCGGCGTAAGCGGCGCTTTGGCTGACGCCGAGAACGACGGCGTCCGTCGTCGTCCCCGTGGCGATCAGCCCATTGTCCGGGTCGCGCACGTCAAGATCGGCCAGCGCCGCGGCCTTGGCCTCCACCGCCGTCATGACGGCATTCAGCATGGCCGCCTTCGTCAACTGGCCGTCGATGGCCAGCATGATGTTGATCGTTCCCGGCGTATAGGCCGCGAACGTCCGCCGCTCCGAGCCGGCACGGGCCGCATTGGATACGCCGGCCGTCGTACAGCAGAACACCGCGGCCTGCTCGTTCTTCTCCTCATGCACCGCCGCATGGCGCAGCTGGACCGCCGTCAGCAGCCCCGCCGTCGTCTCCAGCGGGTATCCCCACGCCGTGAGCCATTCCTCCGTATCGCGCACCGGGTCGCTGCAGTCGTACGTCCGGTCTACATACATATTTGTCACCCGCTGCAGTCTGCTCATGCCGCCTCCGTGAATGGAGCTTCCGAGGCCGTCCAGCAGCTCCGGCGCCTCAAGCAGCAAATGCCGCTCTTTCCGCGTCAGCACGAGCCCCGGCCACACGGTGGAACGGTACGTATCCTGCAATCCGTCCATAAATGGTGTCGTCATCGCTTCTTATCCCCCATATCGATCTTGTGTTTATGCGGACTCCAAAATCCGGTCCACAAAGGCTGTGCACATCGTCGCGTCAGCGGCTACCGGCATAGCAGCCGTACCAGCCCTGTGTCTTGGGCTTGCACAGCCTGTCCTTTCGTGCAGATCAGTGCAGATCATTCCGCCCGGCTGGCGAGCACGTCGCCCAGCACCGCCAGCAGCCGCGCGTTGGCGTCCGCTCCCTTCACCGCAAACCGGACATGTCCCGGCCCCAGACCCGGGTACATGGCGCAGCTGCGGATCAGGACGCCGCGAAGCCCGAGCTCGCGCTGCAGCTCCCCGGCACTCCAAGGTGCCGGCAGCTCCGCGAGCAGGAAGTTGGCTTCGCCGCCGCTCACGCGGCAGCCCAGCCCCCGCAGGCCAGCCCTCAGCCGGGCGCGCTCTGCGGCGATCAGCTCCAGCGTCTCGCGCTCATGCGACTCGCCGCCCTCGAGGCAAAATTCCCCGGCGAGCAGGGCCAAGCCGTTGACGCTCCACGTCACCTGCTTGCCCGTCATCGCCCGGATCACGTCCGGATGCGCGGCCGCATAGCCCAGCCGCAGCCCCGGAATGGCATAAAACTTCGTCATCGAGCGGACCAGGATCGTCCGCGGAAACCGCTCCAGCTCCGGCAGCAGCGTCATCCGCTGCCCTTCCGGGATGAAGTCGATGAACGCCTCATCGACGACAAAATAGGTCCGGGTCCGCTCCGCCTCGGCCGCCAATTCCCGAATCTCTTCGAGCGGATACTGCACACCGTTCGGATTGTTCGGCTGCCCCAGAAAGAGCAGGTCCACCTTTTTCATCAGTCCGGCAATGTCCGAAACCTCAGCTCTCCAGTCGCGCTCCCGGCTGCCGAAGACGGCATGCACCTCGGCGCCGAACTGCTCCGACAGCTGCCGGTACTCCGAAAAGCAGGGCTGCACGATCCCGACCCTCGACGGCGCCAGCCCGAGCAGCAGGAGCGCCATCGATTCCGCCGCCCCGTTGCCGATGCTTAAATGTTCCGGCGTCACGCCCAGTTTGCGGGACAGCAGCGCTTTCAAACGGCGGTGTCCCGGATCCGGATAACGAAGGATAGAAGGCAGCGCCTGTCCCAGCTTCGCCATGACGCCTTCCGGCGGACCCAGCGGATTGATGTTGGCGCTGAAATCCAGAAAGGACGCCGGATCGCCGCCGTACAGTTCCGACGCGCTCTCCAGATCCCCGCCATGTCCGTATCGTTCCAGCATATGTATTTCCCCCCCCAGCAGTTCACTGTCTTAAATCGCTTGCGAATGACCCCATTATGGCGCCAAATTTCGCTGCGCGTCAATTCGGTTTTCGCTTTTGTTTCTTGTCCGCAATTGGTTTACAATAGACAAGGAACCGAATTAATTAAGGCCTTTTAACGGAGGAATCAAATATGCTGTTTATCGATAACCAGGGAATTACCGACCCTGCCGTCAATCTGGCGATTGAAGAATTCGCCCTCAAACATCTGCCCATGGACGACAGCTACCTGCTGTTTTACATTAACCGTCCTTCGATCATCATCGGTAAACATCAGAACACGATCGAGGAGATCAACCAGGAATACGTGAAGGACAACAATATCAAGGTCGTTCGCCGGCTCTCCGGCGGCGGTGCGGTTTACCACGACCTCGGCAACCTCAACTTCAGCTTCATCACCAATGACGACGGGGAATCATTCCACAATTTCCTGAAGTTTACCCAGCCGGTCATCGACGCGCTGCACCATATGGGTGTCAACGCGGAGCTGAGCGGACGCAATGACCTGCAGGTCGGCGAGCAAAAGATTTCAGGTAACGCCCAATTCTCAACCCGGGGCCGGATGTTCAGCCATGGCACGCTCATGTTTAACCTGAATCTGGACGATGTTCAGGCTTCCCTGAACGCCAATCCGGAGAAATTCAAGTCGAAGAGCACCAAGTCCGTACGCAGCCGCGTTGCTAACATCAGTGAGCTGATGAATCAGAAGATGACGATCGAGGAATTCCGCTCCGAGCTGCTCCGCTACATTTTCGGCATGGAACCAAACGAAGTGCCGCAGTACAAGCTGACGGAAGCCGATTGGGAGATCATCAACCAAATTTCCAAGGACCGGTACCAGAACTGGGAATGGAATTACGGGCAGTCTCCGCAGTCCAACGTCAAGCATACGAAGCGGTTTCCGGTCGGCATCATCGACATCCGGATGGATATCAAGGACGCGCGGATTCAGGATATTAAAATATACGGCGACTTTTTCGGTGTCGGCGATGTGGCGGATATTGAGGACCGTCTGCGCGGCAAGCGTTACGAAGAATCCGAAGTCCGGGAAGCCCTCGCGGACATCGACGTGAAGCACTATTTTGGCAACATCGTGATGGACGACCTGATCGGTCTGATCTTTTTGGAAGAATAGTCAGCTCCGGAAATCGTCCTTATTGTAGTAGTGACATACAGCAAAGAGAGGCCCCATGAATTCCATGGTCCTCTCTTTTTTATCGCTCCAACCCTCTCATCCTATGGTATAATCGGCTGCAAAAGCTTGCAGAAGGTTGCCGTTTCGCTTACCGCTCAGGCTGCTATGAACGGAGGTAAGGTTTTTCCATGGAAATCAGGCAGATCCTTGAAACTGACTATGACCGTGTAATCCCGGTCGTTAACGACTGGTGGGGCGGGCGCCAAATGACGCATCTGCTGCCGAAGCTGTTTTTCGAGCATTTTCAAAATACCAGTTTTGTGATAGAGGAAAAAGAGAGTGGAAAGCTCGTCGCCTTCCTGATCGGTTTCCAGTCCCAGACGCATCCAAACGAGGCGTATATCCATTTTGTCGGCGTTCATCCGGATTACCGCAAGCAGGGTACGGCCCGGACGCTGTATGAGCTGTTTTTCGAAAAAGTTCTTCAGCTCGGCTGCGACACGGTGCGCTGCATTACCTCGGCTGTGAACGAAACGTCCATGAATTTTCACGCCCGCATGGGCTTTAAGCTGACGATGGCCAAAGACTATGCCGGCCCGGGGCAAGATTACATCTTATTCGAAAAGAAGCTACATATGGACAGTGAAAAATAAGCACACAAAAAGCTGCCGCTAACCGGCAGCTTTTCTAATAGAGATCATTTTCTCATTTATATTTACGCCAGTCCATACTGCTGTTCTCCAGCAGATGTTCAAAATCGTTATCCAGGCGCTTCTGTTCCGCTTTGCGCGCTTCGGCCGCTTGTCTCTCCTGCTCTTCCTTCTGCTTCTGCTGCTCCGCCTTCAGCTCGCTGGACTGCTGCTTCAGCTTATCCAGCACCTCGCTGCTCAGGAGATCCTTCAGCGTTGCCGGTTTATCCGAGACTTGCGGCTTGCTTGGGGCTTGGTTTCGGTTCTTCTTAGCCATCGTATCATCTCCGTTTCCACCCACATTATAGCAGGTTTCCCAGGCTCCGTCATGCCCTGAAGCCGCCCTTAGCGCCTTTTTGATCCTTGTTCTCCCTCGGGTTTTACGATACAATTTGGTCGCTTGCCTGTTTTGCACAGGCCGATCGTACGAACCGTGAAAGGAATGACTTCATTTGAACCGCTCCCGTATTGCCGACCTCAGCCTGCTCATCGTGGCGATGATGTGGGGATGTACCTTTTTGATCGTGCAGCATGCGGTCCGGGTCCTGCCTCCCCTTGCCTTCAACGGCATCCGCTTCTTGGGTGCGGCGGTGCTGCTGGCTCTGATCATTACGTTTTTCTACCGCAGCCAGTGGCGGGATATTTCCGGCAAAATGCTGCTCCACTCGTGCCTGCTGGGCCTTTTTTTGTTTCTGGGCTATGCCTTTCAAACGGTGGGACTGCTGTACACGACCACTTCGAACGCCGGTTTTATTACCGGTTTGTCCGTCGTGTTTGTTCCGTTTTTGGCACTCCTGCTGCTGAAAAGCCCCATATCCCGCTATACGTGGATCAGCGCGCTGCTGGCCGCCGCCGGCTTGTACCTGCTGGCTTTCGCCGGCACCGCCCTTACGCTGAACAAAGGCGACTTTCTCATCTTCCTGTGCGCGGTGGCGTTCGCTCTGCATGTGGCGTATACGGGCGTGTTTGCGCCGCGATATTCCGCGCTGCCCCTGGCTGCGATGCAGATGGCGGTTGTCGGGCTGCTCAGCCTCCTCTCCTCGTTGTTATTTGAGGATGTGGGCCCGTTGGCGCAGGTGGCGGATCGTCTGCTGAAGCCAGAAGTGATCTGGGCGCTCCTGGTCTCGATCGGTCCGACCAGCGCGTTCGCCTTTTGGATCCAGACCGTGTGCCAGAAATATACGAACCCGTCGCGGGTTGCCGTCATTTTTGCCATGGAACCAGTCTTTGCGGCATTAACGGGCGTCACCTTCGGAGGAGAGGTGCTGGGCGCTGCGGCGGGACTGGGATGTATTTGTATTTTTGCCGGAATGATCCTCGCGGAATTGAAATCTGCCCCGCGTGAGGTACAATAAGAAAAGTATGATCGATGCAATCCACAGAAGACAGACCGCTTTTAGTGGAATCTTTTCTTGCGAGATCAAGATGCTTTTCCCAATAGAGGTTGGACTTTCTGATCTCTAAAGAAAAGTATGATCGATGTAATCCACAGAAGACAGACCGCTTTTAGTGGAAACTTTTCTTGCGATAATAGAATGCTTCAGCTTCGCTGAAAACGATAGATTCTATTATCTAGATAAGAGCCATACTGTGCAGGAATGTTTAGAGAAATACCCATCCTGCGGTAGAGAGAACATGGACGAGCATTTCAGCGCCCTTATAGGCAGAGAGGTTCGCCATGATTAAAGGAGAGAGAATCATGTACAAATTGATCGCGATCGACATCGACGATACTCTGATTAACGACGATAAAGAGGTGACTCCGGGCACCCAGCAGGCACTGGAGCAGGCAGTCGCCAAAGACGTAGTCGTCACGCTGGCCACGGGCCGGGCCTATGCCTCTGCCCAAGCCATTGCCCGCCAAACCGGGCTGAACGTGCCGATCATTACGTACCAAGGGGCACTGGTCAAAAACCTGATGGACGAAAAAGTGCTTTACGAGCGCTACGTGCCAAAGGATGCGGGCTACAAGCTGTTCCAATACTGCATCGAGCATAACCTTCACCTGCAGGTTTATATCGACGACAAGCTGTACGCCCGTGAAGAGAACCAGAAGCTGAAGGATTACAGCGAGCTGAACCGCACGCCTTACTATATCGAGCCGGATTTTGAAAAGCTGATTGCCCAGAAGACGCCGAAAATGCTCATCATCGACGATCCGGCCTACCTGGATCAGCTGATCCCGATTCTGCGCGACCTGCTGGGAGACGAAGTGCACATCACCAAATCGAAACCGCACTTCCTCGAAATCATGCACCGCGAAGGCACCAAAGGCCATGCCCTCACCTTCCTCGCCAGCCACTTTGGCTGCGACATGTCCGAGACGATCGCTATCGGCGATTCCTGGAACGATCATGAGATGCTGGAAGCGGCAGGACTGGGCATTGCGATGGGCAACGCCATCCCGGCGCTGAAAGACATTGCGAACTACGTAACGTTAAGCAACAACGATGAAGGCGTGAAGGCCGCGATCGAGAAGTTCGTGCTGAACGTTTAATTCGCCAGGAGAGATCCACCTTAAAGTTCAACCCAAAAAGACAGCCGCGAATCAGGATCACCGATCCTAGTTCGCTAGCTGTCTTTTTGTTTGCCGACTAATATTTCCCGGCTGCTGGTTTACCGTTTACTGAACCGCTTTGGCCCGGTCCTTGCCTTTATCCGACTCGCCGGCGTTTTTGTTGGCGGCTTCCCGGTCCTGCTGCATTTCCTCCACGGTCTTCACCTTGAGGCGTGCCGCGCCGCGGTATCCTTCCCGGGTCGGAATCAGGTTGCCGGAAGCCAGCCGTACCGACGCCTCGGCGATGGCATCCCCGTATTGCGGCAGCCACTGCTCCTGTGCCACGAGCATTTCGTCGACCATCTGCCAAATTTCGTTCGGGTTGCACACCGCGCCGACCAGCGGGTCCATCATGAACGCCTGGCGGAGCAGCTTGTCGTCGCCGTGCACGGCCGCTTCCACCGCCAGCCGCTGCACGGAAATGCTCGCATTGCAGACCGCCGCCGGTCCGAGCGGCAGATCCCCGACCACCGGCATGGAGATACCGTTGCGGTCGACGTATCCCGGAGCCTCGATGATCGCGTCATCCGGCAGATTGGTGATCACTCCGTTGTTGACCACGTTGAAATGCCCGCGGTACACCCGTCCTGTCTCCAAGCCTTCGATGATGTAGGACCCGTGCTCATGGCTGCGCTGGTCCTGCTTGTATTCGAACGGCTTCCCCTTCATCCAGTTGGGAAAATCGGTCTCAAACCAGTTGCGCCCTTCCGTGCAGACGCGAAGGTATCCTCCGGTCTCCCCGTTGATCCAGCTGCCGAGGTCGATCCAGTCGTTGATTTCGTCCGCCCGCTTGCGGTACCACGGAACATACTCGCTTAGATGTCCGTTCGATTCCGTGCTGTAATAGCCGAAGCGGCGCAGCATGTCGATCCGTACCTTTTCCGTCCGGCTGAAATCCGGATGCTTCTCGAACGCTTCCAGCAGCTTGCCCGTCAGGTCCTCCCCATTATGGCGGATCTGGATATACCATGTCTGATGGTTGATGCCCGCGCAGATGATATCCACTTCCTCCTGCTTCAGGCCAAAAGCTTCCGCAATTTGCCAGTGACCGCCCTGCACCCCATGGCACAGTCCGACCGTGCGGACCCCGCCGTACTTGTTGCAGGCCCACGTGAGCATCGCCATCGGATTGGCGTAGTTCAGCAGCAGCACGTCCTTGGACGCCATTTCGCGGATGTCCTTGCAGATGTTCAGCATCTCGGCGATGCCGCGCTGTCCGTACATGATGCCACCTGCGCACAGCGTGTCGCCCACGCATTGATCGACGCCGTATTTCAGCGGAATGTCCACATCCGTCGCGAACGCCTCCAAGCCGCCAACGCGGATCGTACAGATGACGTATTTGGCATCCTTCAGCGCCTCGCGGCGGTTCGTCGTCGCGTGAATGTTAATGTCCAGCCCGTTCTCCCGAATGTCCCGCTGGCACAGCTCGGTTACCATGTCCAGGTTGTGCGGATTGATGTCCGTAAAAGCAACTTCCACGTTATGAAATTCCGGAACGGACAACAGGTCGCGCAGCAGTCCACGGGTAAAGCCAATGCTTCCCGCCCCGATAAAAGTAATTTTAAATGACACGGCAAAAACCGCCTCCCTCAAGAATAGTCGCCAGGTTCAACCTGATACAGGTATTGTAGCAACCCTTTCCGGAAAAACGTTATCAAATTCATGACCTCTTTGCCAGAAAAGTGTCAACAATTCTCACTTTTTAGATTTGGATTAATGCACGTCACGGGAATCCACGTACCCTGCGATCCGGGAAGCCTTCCGGTATTCGACCGGTGTCTGGCCGGTATGCTTTTTGAACATCAGATGCAAATACTGGCGGCTGCCGATCCCTACATAATCCGCGATATCCGCCACAGGAATTTCCGTCTGCCGCAGGAGCATCGCCGTTTTGTCCATCCGGTAGGCGTTCAGGTATTCCATGATCGACATGCCTGTCTTCTGCTTGAATACCCGCTGCAAATACCCGGGATGAAGCCGGACATGCTCGGCGGCGTCTTTAACCTGGATGCTGCGATCGTAGTTCTGATACAGGTACTCGATGCACTGCCGCACGTACATGCTCTGCGTATCGGGACCGGCCTCCACGTATTCCTGATGCAGCCGGGCAATCCGGATCAGCAGCTCGGCGAGCATCAGCTGCGGCATTAGCTCCTGTCCGGATTCGGCGGCGTCCAGCTCCAGAACAAGATTTTTCAGCAGCTGATGCACGTCATGAAATTCCCTAAGCACGACATAGGGAGCCGGGTTCTGGAACAGCGCCGCCAGTGCCTCCTCTCCCTCGGCAAGCTGTTTCGTCGACGGCAGCACCCCATCCCGCTCAACAAATCGGAATTCGATGTTGAGCATCCGGCAGCGCCCCGTCACCAGTAGACGATGGGGAACGGTTCCGTCCAGCAGGATAAAGCCGCCCTTGGTCAGATGCACAACCGCTTCGTTTTCGCCAAACGGCTTCACCCCGACCGAACAGTTCCCGTCTATGACATACATGATTTCGGAAGAGTCATGGGTATGCAGCGCCATGTCAAAACCGTTCCACTCTTTAAAATAGTAGGCGCTCACCTCCGGACGGCAGTCCGCCAGCATCAGCTGTTCGGGAAATAATCCGCCGGGTTCCCATCCGTCCAATTCGCTGCCATTCCATCCACTGACGTTTGCCATGGATACGAACCTCCTTTTTCCCTTAACGGTCAGACCAGCTCAACCTTCATTCCGGCCACGGCTAGCGTCACCTGCGGAGGGAGCGGATAAGACCGGTTCAGGTCGATATCATGCGACATATGGGTGTAGACCGTTCGCAGCGGCTTCACCTCCTGCAGCAGCTCTGCCGCTTCCTTCATATCGTACACGGACCGGGTGGGATAAGGCGCCGTCTCATGAAAAAAGCTCGTCCCGAGCACCAGCAGATCCAGGCCGTGCAGCGGCCGTTTCTCCTCCTCGTTCAGACCGATCGAGTCCGAGCAGTACACCCAGCGGAAGCCCGGCTTCTCCAGCCGGTATGCATAGGCATAACCGTTCGCCCCATGCGTCACCTTCCACGTGGTGATGTTCCAGCCGCCAAGCTCGATTCCAGCATCAGCGGGAATCATTTGAAGCTGCCGGTGGATCCATGGAAACTGCCGCTGAATTTGGTCGAGCACCTCCTGCGGGGCATACAGCTCCCCTTTGACCTGCCTCCAGCGGCATTCATCCGCCCACTCGGGCAGCCCGCCGATATGGTCAAAATGCGCGTGTGTCACCAGCATCCGCGCCGTCGCCCGCTGCCCGATCGCTTCCATCTGGCTGCGCCAATCCGGCCCGCAATCGATAAGAAAGCTGTCGCTCTCCCCCTGCCCCTGGACGAGCACGGAAGAACGCAAGCGCCGGTTCATCCCCGTCGTCCGGGCCTCCTCGCACACCTCGCAGCTGCAGTACACGCGCGGTACGCCCATCGCGTCCCCGGTTCCCAAAAAGATCAATGCGTCCATTGCGTCCGTCATCTCCTTATTTTTCCTATGTATGTAGGGTGGTGGTTATATTCCTGATTCGTTACAGCTATATAGAATGAACTCAAGAAGTTCATGTTGAGGGGCTTGGATAAGCTGTTACAAAAGGGGGTTCAATTCAAAACTCGAGTTCAATCTATAATATGATACCATATTCGCCTTTCCGAGAGTTCTCGGTCCAGAGACCGACTACAAAATCATACCAGCGGCGATTTATGCCGGCCGCTTATTCGAGTACACTGAGATCAAAGCTGCGAACGACGGACGCATCAGGCACCGCTGTTAAAACTGCCCCTGACCGGCGCAAGCCGGACACAGATGATCGGATGAACCGCATGATGCGGGTGCCCGGTGCCTGGGAGAAGTCCATCAACCACTCAAGTTCGCCATATTTGTACCGTAAAATTTAGAAGAAACGAGGTCACCCGCATGGAACTTTTCCGCAATGCCACATTTGTTAAAATGTTTTTGGCCAACTTCGCGTCCCAGCTTGGGTCTATGGTTGGCAGCATGGCTTTCGCCTTTTATCTCGTCGACCGCTTCAGCAGCCAGCCTGCTTACGCCACGTTAGCCGAGCTGATGTATTCTCTGCCGACACTGGTCGTGTTCCTGTTCGTCGGCGTGCTTGCCGACCGACTCGACCGCAAACGTATCGCCGTCAACAGCGACTGGATCCGCGCGGTCCTCTCCCTGGTCCTGCTGCTCGCGATTTATGAAAACTGGATCGTCGGCGCGTTTGCCCTTCTATTTCTGCGCAGCGCCATCTCGAAGTTTTTTGCACCCGCCGAAATGAGCCTGCTCCAGGGGGTCATGAAACCCGAACAATACGTGCAGGCGTCCAGCCTGAACATGTCCATCTCGGGCGTATTCATGCTCTTCGGCATGAGTCTCGGATCGGCAGCTTACTATTACCTCGGTATTGAAGGCGCCATTCTGATCGACATGGCCAGCTTCGTCATCTCCGCCCTGCTTCTCATGTCATGCCGTTTCCCGCAGCATGTCTCCCAGCCCAACGGCAAAGTACGCTTGAAAGACCTGAATCTGAAAAGCATCGCCGCCGACTTCGGCATGGGCTTTCAATACATCGTCCGTTCGCGCCTGCTGCTGGCGATTATTCTCGGCTTTTTCTTCTTCGGCATCGTCAACGGCGTGTTTTCGATCCTGCCCCTCTTTACGATGAAATACAAGCTTAGTCCGGAGCACTACGAGGTGTACACACCTTTAGTAATGGTATTCCTCGGGATCGGCTACCTGGTCGGCAGCGCAATCAGCACCCTGCTTATCAAAAAGATCGGTAAAGTCGGCGTGCTGATCACCGGATTGTTCCTCATCGGCATCATTACGCTGGTCGCCGGCGGTTTCCACCACATTCAGCTGTACCTGGGCACGATGGTGCTGCTCGGTGTGATCCTCGCTCCGATCAACGTTGTGCTGGGCGGATGGCTGCCGGAGCTCGTCGAGCCCCAAAGCATGGGCCGCGTCAGCGCCTGGATCGAGCCGCTCAACACGACCGGCCAGGCGATCGCGCTCGGATTTCTGGCCGTCGCCTTCCCCGGCCTGGTATCCGTCACCGCACTGTACTGGATTCTGGCGGCCAGCATCTTTATCGTCAGCGTTTATTACCTCGCCGTCCTGCCTTCGCTCAGCCGCAGGCACCAGCAGCAGGAGATGAACGTCGAAATGCCCGGCTGATGGCCGGGCTTTACTTAAAAAAGAAGAAAGCCCCTTCCCATAAAGGAAGGGGCCAGTATGTAACTGGTTCTTACTAATAAATTGTCAGCGCCGCAGCCACGGTAACCCCAATAAAGCATATGTTCCCGATCGTATTGATCATTTTATCGCTGCCGAAGCTGATTTTGACTCGGCGCACCACACTGAAGAAAAGCATCACGCCCACCATATGAATTACAAACCGCATCGGCGAATCCGATTCATTCACATAACCGACCAGCATCTTGCTACAGAATATCCACAGTACGGCCAAAAACGTAAACAATGCTGCACTGTACAGGTACCGCGAAACACCTTTTACCATGGAATAACCGCTCCTTCCGTCTGGCTTATAGGACACTTCCAACTGACTATTGTCTAAACCTATTTTCTGACTGGTCTAAAAATATCATTACTCCAACTCTACCTTTAACTTTAACATAGAACAGTTATTTTTCCAACAATTCCCTTATCCATAAAAATGTCAGACTCTAGTTTTCGGATCAACTTGTCCGGGATCAACCCACATAACGGTTACTCCCACATTACTACGCTGCCAGCCAATCTCACTGGCACACAAAAAAGCAGGCCCCGCCAAGCGGTCGCCTGCTTAAACCCTGCTCCGATTTCTGCCACTCAAATCCCCGCCAGCACCTGGTACCACACACCCCGCTTGGAGTAGAGCGTGCTGCGCACCTCATCCCATCCGCCAAGGTAGCTGATATCGAACAACCCTTTCGGCACCGGGTACTTGGAAGCGTTGGCCTTCAGCACCTCGTCATCGACGGGCCGGAAGCCGTGTGCGGCGAAGATTTCCTGTGCTTCCTTGCTCCACAGGTACTTCACGAAGGCCTCGGCCACCTTGGTGGTGCCGTGCTTCTTGGCAAAAGCGTCCACGACGGCGGCCGGATTCTCGATCAGAATCGTGTTCTCCGGAATGACGACGTCGTATTTGACGCCCTGCTGGATGCGCGCCAGAAGCTCATTCTCGTACGTGACGATGACGTCGCCCACGCCGTACTCGAACGCCGCCATAGACGCCCGGCCGCTCTTGTCGAGCGACTCCACGTTCTTGTGGACCTGCTTCAGGAAAGCTTTGGCCGCGGCCGGATCCTTGTGCCCCTGCTGCTCCGAAGCTTTCAGACCTGCGCCGTAAATCGCGTTGATGTCCCACTGCGCCCCGCCCGAAGTCTTCGGGTTGGGGTACAGCACTTTGACCCCCGGCTTGGTCAGGTCCTTAAAATCCTTGATCCCCAGCGGGTTCCCTTCCCGCGTGCCCAGCACGACGATGGACCGGGTGACCATGCCTTGATCCGGATGTTTCGTCTTCCAGTCCTTGTCGATGAGGCCCGCGCTGACGAGCTTGTCGACGTCCCCCTCCATCGCGAGCAGCGTGACGTCGGCCTCAAAGCCGCCGGCAATCGCCCGCGCCTGGGTTCCCGACGCCTCATAGGACTCCTGGAATTTGACCGTCTGCCCGGTCTTCTCCTTCCACTCCTGCTGAAACTTCGGCAGGATGTCGGCCATCGCATCCTTCGCCACGCTGTACGCGCCGATCACCAGGGTGACGTCGCCGCCCGCTGCTGATACGGTGCCATTCACCGGAGCATCCTTGCTGCAGCCGGTAAAGACGAGAATGCAGGCCAGCAGCAGAGCGCCGAGAAGACCCGGGCGGAGTGCCGGCTTTCTATCGTGATTTTGCATCGTCTGCTTTCGCATCGTCTGCCACTCCTTTAGGCTGAAACTTGCCGTGTTTGCCGCATCAGCCTGCCGGAGGGCAGGCTGGAATCGTAATACGGATGATCTTCACAGAAGCGGTATGGCTGTGTCATCTCTAAATTACGGAAGTATCCGCACTAAAAGTAAGTATTTTCCGAGGACCAATATAAGATCTCAAATAAGCGATACTCCGATCCCTTTAAATAATGACCGGCATCGGGTCCACCTTAAGCCGGTTTTCTTCGATCCAGCTGCGCTCATCGTTAAACAGGTACGCGCGGTGCACCAGCACCCGTACCGGCTGTCCCGGCTGCAGCGTATCCTTCTCCAGCGATCGGTACGTCATCAGCTTGTGGCTGCCGACTTCGACCTCCACCATCCACTCGCTGCCGCGGAAATGCAGATGGCGCACGATGCCTTCCTCCGTCGCGGACAGCACCCGGAATTCGTCGGGCCCGCCGACTTCGATGTACTCCGGCCGGATGAGCGCCCGGGTACCGCTGCCCCCGGCAGCTTCCTCGAAGCCTTTCAGCTCACGCGCATTCTCCACCACGGTGGACTCCCCGATAAAGGTCGCGACGAACGGCGTCTTCGGCTCCTTGTAAATATCCCACGGGGTGCCCTTTTGCTCCAGGCGTCCCTGATTAATGATCATAATTTCGTCAGCTACCTCGATCGCCTCGTCCTGGTCATGCGTCACGAAGATCGACGTGATGCCCACCCGCTCGATCAGCTCCCTGAGCCAGGAACGGAGCTCCTGCCGGATCTTGGCGTCGATCGCCGCAAACGGCTCATCCAGCAGCAGCAGCTGCGGCTCCGGCGCGAGCGCCCGGGCAAAGGCGACCCGCTGACGCTGCCCGCCGGAGAGCTGCTGCGGATAACGCTTCTCAAAACCCGCCAGCCCGGTCAGCTCGACCAGCTCCATAACCCGGTCCTTGATCTGCGACTTCGGCGTTTTCTTCACTTTCAGGCCAAAAGCAATATTGTCGAACACCGTCATATGCTTAAACAACGCGTAGTTCTGAAACACAAAGCCGATGCCCCGCTCCTGCGGCGGAAGCGCGTTGACCAGCTCTCCGTGGAAACGGATTTCCCCGCTGTCCGGCGTCTCCAGCCCCGCAAGCATCCGCAGAATCGATGTTTTGCCGCCGCCGCTCGGCCCGAGCAGACCGATCAGGTGGCCCTTTTCAATCCCAAAATGCACATCCTTTACGGCATGAAAATCACCAAAATGCTTGTTCAATCCGCGAACTTCCACATGCATATCAGCGCACTTCCCTTCTTTTTTTGGCCCATTCCATCAGGAGGAGCAGACTTACCGAAAAAGCAGCCAGAACCAGCGCAACGCTGTTGGCCGAAATGACATTGAAGTTTTCCACGTCCTGGTATACCAACGTCGTCGCCGTTTGGGTCCTGTTAATGATATTACCCGATACGACGAGAACCGCTCCGAACTCACCCAGCGAGCGCGCCACCGTCAGCACGATGCCGTAAATGACCGCCCAGCGGATCGATGGCCAGGTTACTTTCCAGAACGTCGTCCAGCCGTAGGCCCCCAGCGTCGAGGCGGCTTCTTCCTGCTGAGCCCCGATTTCCTGCAGCACTGGCATCACCTCGCGCACCATGAGCGGAAAAGTGACGAACAGCGTAGCAATGACCATCCCCGGAAAGGCGTACACGATTTTAAAGCCAATATCTTCGAAAAAGGTCCCCACCGCGCTTCCCGGCCCCAGCAGGAGCACGATCATCAGCCCCCCAATCACGGGGGACACCGCATACGGCAGGTCGACGATGCTGTTCAGAAACCGCCGGAGCCCGCCGCTCATCCAGCTGCCGCGAACGAGATAGATAGCCATCATCATGCCAAGCAGCGTGTTCAGCACCGTCACAGTGACGACGATGAGCCCGGTCATCATCAGGGCGTGCAGTGCCTCAGGCCTTGCCAGGGCATCGCCCAGACCGCTCAAACCACCTTCGAAGGCACCCATGACCATTTTGCCGAGGGGAGCGATCAGCAGCAGGAAAAAGACCAGGTATGTCAGCGTAATCCACAGTTTCTTCATGCTCTCTTCCCCTTCGTCTGCACAAAATTCACGACCCAGAGTATGACAAAAGACAGCGTCAGCAGCAGAATCGACACGGCGGCGGCCCCGGCAGTATTGTCGCTCTCAACCTCCCCGTAAATAAACACGGAGGCGATCAGCGTCCGGCCCGGGATGTTGCCGGCCACGAGCACGACGGCCCCAAACTCCGCCAGCGCCCGGGAAAAGGCCAGCATTCCTCCGCTGAGCATACCCGGCAGCATGGACGGCAGCACGACTTGGAAAAAGATTTTGGTTCCCGAAGCCCCCAGTGTCCGTGCCGCCTCCTCCTCGGAAGGATCAATCTCCTCCAGCAGCGGCTGCACCGCGCGGATGACGAAAGGAAACGTGACGAACACCATGGCGATGACGATCGCCGGTTGATGGAACACGATTTCGAAGCCGAGCGCCTCGGCGGCTCCGCCGATCAGGCTGCCCGGTCCGAGCAGAAGCAGAATCATGAGGCCCCCGACCGCGGTCGGCAGGGCAAACGGGAGATCCACCAGACTGTTCAGCAGCGATCTGCCCGGAAAACGGTAGCGGACGATCACCCAGCCGATCATCGTACCGATTAGAACGTTAATCATCGTGGCCACGAGGGCCAATTTCAGCGTAAGGAGCACGGATTTCCACGCGATCGGGTCTTTCACGCTTTCCGCAAAAGCGCTCCATCCCAGCGAGAACGAATGATAATACACTCCCAGCAAAGGGAGCACGACCAGCAGTACAAAATAAAGAAGAACGGTGCTTCGAAAACCCCAGGTCCAGCCTTTATGTCGCAGCAGTGTATTCACTTGACCCCTCCCTGCCTCCGGGAATCGGCCCGGTCGGCGCTTGACGATTGATGATTTCCATTATAGATTAAATTATTCCTATTTGACTACTTGGTTTTTGCTTATCAGTACTTTACCAAAAACTGTCTCACACCGTCAATACAAAAATAGATTTATTTCCAGTCTCCGTTTACGCCGCAAAGAAAAGAGCCTGCACGAGTGCAGGCCCTGCATTTTTCAGTCCAGAACATTCGGCCCGTTTCGGGGCAAAGTCAAGGTCTAACCGTGATGATCCTTTGCCTCATCGAGACCGTCGGCGATGGAACTCCCAGCACTCCACTCTGTTATCGCTTCACCACAGACATATGGAGTTGATCGGCATGCGCAGTTCTTTTCGAACGTCTTTGGAAGGTTGCCAGGATGACGCCGCAAATAATCAACACCGATCCCGCAACTTGAATGTAGCTGATCGGCGTACCTAGAATGAAGTAGCCTGACACCATCGCAACAAATGGCTGCAAATTCAGAAACAGGGACGCGGTCGCGGCACCTACCTGGTGAATTTGAGCGTTCCAGACGACGGCGCATAATCCTTGGATAAGCAGCGCGGACCCAATTAAGACAAGCCACCATACATAGTGTGGACGAATCTCAGCATGCGGTTCGATCCAGATCGATACCGGGAGTACTGCAATAAAGCCCAGCATCGTAGAGTAAGCCGTTGCCACAAGCGGTTCGATGCGCTCTGTCAGCTTTTTCATGAGAACGACAGACCCTGAAAATGCCAGCATGCAAATCAGCATCCATCCAATCCCGGACGAGATGCGAAGCATAAAACCTGCGCCATTTACTACAACGAAAAAGACACCGGCAAAGGCGACGACCGACCCCATCGTCATCCGAAGCGTAAACGGTTCCTTCAGAAACAAGCGGGCAAACAGCGCGGTACAAATCGGTGATAATGATAATATCAATGAAGCCGTCGTCGCATCGACCGTGCGCAGCCCCGTAAAGAAGGTGACTTGATGCAGCAGCATCCCCACTAGAGCATACGGTATGAAGTACACGGCATCCCGCAGCGAAACCCGCACCCATCGGCGGGTCACAATCAAATAAACGAGCAGGAACACCGAGGAGACGAAAAGCCGATAGGCCGATAGATGCAGCGATGGAAATGCTTGCAGCAAAAGCGAGCCCAGTACAAAGTTGCTACCGTAGAGTGATGCGCAAAACAATAGAAGCAGATAGGATCGCAAACGATTCGCCTTCTTTCAAAAAAGTGGGTACGAAAAAAGCCTGCGGCAGCATGCCGCAGGCCTCGTTTTAGGCATATGAAACTTCGGGCACTGCACCCGGGTTATTTCGCCGGGATGTACGTTTCGTCCAGGAAGCTGCGGATCGCTTGGAAAGCCTGCATCCTGTTTTTCTCTAACAGCACCATATGTGTTCCTTCCCCAATCTCTACCCAGCGGCGATAAACGGCGCCGGTCAGTGACGTGAAGAAGTTTTGCGCCAAATCAAGAGGCACATCGATGTCCCATTCCGCGTGAACAAGAAGGACAGGCACCGTGATCTCCTTAGGCTCATAAAAAGCTCTGTTAGCCGTCCAGTATTCACGGATGTCCAGAATCGGCCCATTGGTCGCCCGGATATGTCCCGGATGGACGCTTTGGCTTCCCGGATCGGAAGCTAACGTTGCTTCGGTCCATTGTTCGAACCAGCCTTCCGGAATCAAATCGTTGCGTTTATCTTCAGGGGCGGCGCTTAGCCAGCGTTCCTTCGTGCTTCCGACCGGAACGAGACGATAGGAGCCGAGTGGACCTCCGTTATCGATAGGGACAGGTTTCGTGCTCAGCCACTGAGGTGCGACAAGAATAAGCTTGTTTACTTTATCGTTGTTTCGGCTCGTATACGCACCGGCGACCGTTCCGCCCCAGGACATTCCCAGAATGTTGACCTTCGATAAATTCCGATGTTTTAAAACGAAGTCTACCGCCGAGCCCAGGTCGCGAACCCCGGTTTCCGTGCGAACCAGCGGAGGGTTGGAGTCAGCGGGCTGCTCCATCTCAGGGGGTCTTGTCGAACCCCCGTATCCGCGTACATCTACGGCATACACATCGTAACCATGGCTTGCCAAATAGTCCAAGAACGTGAAACTATCCAATTCAACGTCATACAAACTGCCAATCGGATATGTGGCACCGTGAACCATGACAATCGTTTTCTCGTTCGTGAACGTGTTCATGGAAGCCGGACGTTTGTTGCGTACATAAAGTTCGATTCCGAGCGTATCGCTGGGGATACGGTGGTCTTCGGTCAAAATCGGTGTATCGTGCCTAAAATCGTTTGTCGTCATGGTGTCAGCACCTTTCAATGTAATTAGGGTCGTTTATTAGATGAATTCCCATTTGAATCCGTTGCCGTCACGAGTCACGTACCCCGCAGAACTCCCCGGAAAATGGGTACTGAAATAAATGATGGGCCGATCCGCGACATAATCCAATACCCTGCGCCGGGAGACGCGTGCTTGTTCCGTGAATTCGCAATACATGGAATTCCACTCGGGATGATACACCTGAAACGGATGGTGCATCACGTCAGCACCGAACAAAGCTTCTTCTCCGCCGGACGTGAGGCTGATCGACATTTGACCGATGCTATGGCCGGGAGTCGGAATAAATTTGAACATATCGAGGAACTCTCCCCCCTCTGGAGGAATTGTCTTCACCAGTCCAGCTTCGACGACAGGCAAAACGCTCTCTTCGTATGCGTTAAAGTTAGGCTCGTTTTCTTTATTGTGGCTGGCCGGGCTGGAGTAATATTGTTGTTCCGAAAGCGGAAATACATAGGTGGCGTTCGGAAACGTCGGTACCCAATTACCGCCTGCAAGCCTTGTATTCCAGCCGACATGATCCACATGCAAATGCGTCAACAGGACATAGTCCACGTTTTCCGGCGTAACCCCCGCCTCCAGGAGACGATCAAGATACGGCAGCTTTAGATTAGACAATTCCGGATTATACGGAAGATTTTTATCATTTCCCGTGGCTGTATCAATAAGGATCGTATGGTCCGGAGTCTTCACGACCCAAGTTCCAATACTAACGACAAGCTGAGAATCCCCGTCGATTAGGCCGGCAGGCAGGGTATCCCGATTCTTTTCCAGAAACGCAGGGTCCCACGAGCCCGCAAAATAAATTTCCGGCGGGACGCCGCTCAGCGTCATTTCCGTGACACGGGTTACGGTTGCGTCGCCTACTTGATAGACTTTGTTCATTTGAAATCCTCCGGTTTTCTTTCTAAATCGTAGATCGTTCGAGACAACTATTATAATGGGATTCTGAAAGCATCCCGAAAATTTCGCTCAATATGGAAATGGTTGAAGGAATTCGTAAATACCCGGGTATGAGACTGCACATCAACCTTGATATAATAGTAGTTCTTAAAGCCTGATATTACAACGGTTTTACAGCGTAATTCGCTCTGCTTCAAAGTGCTTGATACCACTGCAAATATCCGATATGATACACGTAAAAATTACGTTCACAGCGAAATTTTCAGTTGAGGGGGACTTCAGATGAATTCAATCGGCGATACTATTCGAAATACGAGAAAAAAACAAAAATTGACGCTCAAAGAGGTTTCCACCATGGCCTCCATCTCTTTGTCTTTTCTCAGTGAAATCGAACGCGACAAAGTGAATCCATCCCTAAGCGTTCTCAAGCGTATAGCAAACGCTCTAGGTGTGAATTTTACCGATCTGTTTGGCGAGGAGAAACGAAGCATCGTCATCAGAAAAAACGAACGAAAACCTCTCGTTCACTCCGAGGGTTCCAGAATAACTTGGTATGCTCTCAGTCATGGAAGCGGCAATAAGATGGGACCGATTTGGGGAGTTCTCGAAAAAGGCGCAACATCAGGGGACGTCAGCGTTGGCCATCCCGAAGGGGAAGAGTTTCTTTATATCCATACCGGACGATTGGAGTTCATCCTTGGAAATGAACGGTTCACGCTCGAAGAAGGCGACAGCATTTATTACGATGCCCGAACGCCGCATAGTTACAAAAATATCGCCGAGGGGGAGACGCTGCTGATTGCCGTTCCCTCTCCAGCTTCTTTCTAGATTAACTTTATCCTGTGGAGGAATAGGCCCGCCCGTTCATTGTGCTTACTGCGCAGCAGCTGTATCATAGGCTTATAACATGTCCAATATTAGGTAAAATACACTTTAGGAAAGGAGACATACGACATGCTGCATACCCTTGAATTAAGTACGGCGTCACGGGACGAAATGAGGGATATTACCCGCGAGATTATCTCGCTAGTTCATCAGAGCGGGGTCAAGGAGGGGACGGTGCTGATTTACTGCCCGCACACGACCGCCGGCATCGCTATTAACGAAAACGCCGATCCGGACGTCAAGCATGATGTGCTGCTGCGTTTGGATGAGGTGTATCCATGGGAGCATCCAAAATACCGCCATGCCGAAGGAAACACGGCTTCCCATTTGAAGTCGATCACGTGCGGACCTTCGCAGACCGTGATCATTACGGAAGGTGAGCTGCTGCTCGGACGCTGGCAGGGGATTTATTTTTGCGAGTTTGACGGGCCGCGCCGCAGACAATACCATGTAAAAATTATGGAGGGATAAGGAAGCCTGCCGTATCCCCAAAAGCACGCATGACAAAACAGGTGTCGGGGTGTGAGGCATTTCTGCATGCCCTCCCCTTCACCTTATTTTTTTCAGCTGCGCTCACACTCACCACAGCATTTATACGTTGGCGCAATACCAATTCACCGTTATAAAGTAAGTATCTAAAAAAATTACCGCAGACTGCGGCAGCATATCTTCACATGCGTGATGGCCGCGGGTTTGATCTCCTCAAAAGTCACGCGATCCTGGATGTAATACGATATGAATCCGTGCATGGACAAAAATAACGTTAACGGCAGATTGCGGCAATGATCGGGGCCGTGCTCCTCCTCGTTCATATATCGGCGCACCATGGAGGCAAACAATTCGAAGCAGCGCCCCTGCTCAGAACGGCAGTAGGACAGCAGTTCTTCGTCCCGGATCATGAACATGATCTCGTACTGATAAGGATGGTCCAGGCCGAAACGGATGAACTCCAGCATGAGCTGTTCCACCTTGGTCAAGTCCTGGGTCGGAGCGACCTTGAGCACCTTATTCAGCTGTACAGCGAGATTGTTGAAATCCTCAACCACGATGGCGTAGAACAATTCTGCCTTTTCCTTGAAATGATAGTATAAGGAACCATGACTGTAACCTAAATGCTGACCAATACTGCGCATAGAAATGGCCCGGTATCCCTTGGTCACAAACAAATGCCTGGCCGCCTCCAGAATCCTCTCCCTCGACAACTCCTGTTCCACTGCTCTTCTTGCCATAGACCTTATTCCCCTTCAATAAAATAAAGCTTTTCGCCCTCCGTAATCAGGGATTGCCCCTGCGTCAAATCCACCATCCACGACATAAACGTCTCCGCTTCGCGGTCTTCCGGCAGGCACGTCAGCCGCACCTTATCCGTAAACACCGTTTCCCCCATTCGGACCTCACGGCCCCGGAGCTCGTTCTCGACCTTCCCCAGCCAGGTATAGTCGATTTCAACAAAAATCTCGCGGTGAAGCACGCGCGTAATCGCTTCCCCCGCTTCAATCGCCGCCACAGCACCGTCCGTGTATGCCCGGATCAGTCCTCCCGCCCCCAGCATGATGCCGCCGAAGTACCGGGTCACGACGATCGCCACATTTTTCAACCCTTGATTGCGGATCACCTCGAGAATCGGCTTGCCGGCCGTTCCGCTCGGCTCCCCGTCATCCGACTGCTTCTGGATTTCATCCCTCTCCCCGATCATGTAGGCGGAGCAGTTATGCGTGGCATTCCAGTGCAGCTTCTTGATCTCTTCAATAAAAGCGTTTGCATCATCTTCGCTGTCCACCGGTTTCACATGGCCGATAAAACGGGACTTCTTAATGACAATTTCCTTGGATCCCGCCCCCCGGACGGTCCGATAGCGATCAATCATGTTCATGCCCTTTCTTATTTGCCAAGAAAGCAGTCCCCCGCTGTTGATTAACCGGTGAACTGCTTCCCTAGCTTTGTATGTCTATTCAAAAGTTGCTGATGTTATTCTTATTCGGACAGTCTTGCTTCCAGCTTCGCTTTTTCTTCCTCATAGCCCGGTTTGCCGAGCAAAGCGAACATGTTCTTCTTATAGGCTTCAACGCCAGGCTGGTCAAACGGATTGACGCCAAGCAGATAGCCGCTGATACCGCACGCCTTTTCAAAGAAGTACACCAGATATCCGAAGGAATACGGAGTCATATCCGGTACAGTTACGATCAAGTTAGGAACCTGTCCGTCTGTATGTGCCAACATCGTGCCTTGGAAGGCCTTTTTGTTGACGAAATCCATCGTTTTGCCAGCCAGGAAGTTCAGGCCGTCCAAATCGTCCGGATCGCTTTCGATCGTAATTTGCTTCGCTACATTGTCCACCTGGATGACGGTTTCGAAAATGTTGCGGCTGCCTTCCTGAACGAATTGTCCCATGGAGTGCAGATCGGTCGAGAAGTCGACGGATGCCGGATAAATGCCTTTGTAGTCCTTGCCTTCGCTTTCGCCGTACAGCTGTTTCCACCACTCGGATACGAAGTGAAGAGAAGGCTCGTAGTTCACGAGAATCTCGATAGCTTTGCCTTTGCGGTACAGTGCGTTACGCACGGCAGCGTATTGGTAGCTGAGGTTCTCATGCACGTTCGGGTTGCTGAATTCCTTGGAAGCGTCAGCGGCACCCTGCATCATCTCTTCGATGTTGATTCCGGCAGTAGCAATTGGCAGCAGGCCAACCGCAGTCAGTACGGAATATCTTCCGCCCACGTCGTCCGGAATGATAAAGGACTCATAGCCTTCTTCATTCGCAAGCTTCTTGAGGGCTCCTCTTTCCTTGTCGGTTGTTGCATAGATACGCTTGCGGGCCTCTTCCTTGCCGTATTTCTTCTCCAGCTCGGCTTTGAAAATACGGAATGCAATGGCAGGCTCCGTCGTTGTGCCGGACTTGGAAATGACATTCACGGAGAAGTCCTTGCCTTCGATCAGATCGAGCAAATGCGCCACGTAAGTGGAGCTGATGTTGTTGCCGGCAAAATAGACTTCAGGCGTCTTGCGCTTGTCCTTTGGTAATACATTATAGAAGGAATGGGACAGAGCTTCAATCGCGGCACGTGCGCCGAGGTAAGATCCGCCGATTCCGATGACGATCAGAACGTCAGAATCGCTTTGGATTTTCGCTGCTGCTTTCTGGATGCGTGCAAATTCTTCCTTATCGTATTGGGTAGGAAGATCGATCCATCCCAAGAAGTCAGAACCTACGCCTGTCTTGTTATGAAGCTGCTCGTGAGCGAGTCGGATCGGCTCTGCCAGATAATCCACTTCGTGCTGACCGATAAAGGAGAGCGCCTTACTGTAATCGAAATTTAATTTGGTAGACATATCTAATGTAAACCTCCTAGTTTGGCTTCATCTCTATTCTATTTACGCTCCGAAAAAAACAGCTTTAGAATAGGATACTGTAATTTCACTGCATTTGGCAAGGACAATATGAAGCTTATCCACCCACAATTTCACTTCTCCCCCCATGGATTGTCGCATGGCCTCATGGTAAACTTAATGAATGCTTATATCTCACAGGAAAAGGTGATTCTCATGAAAAAAATAGGCTTCATCGGACTGGGCACCATGGGAGCGCCCATGGCTTCCAATTTGTTAAAACAAGGTTACGAGGTAACCGTCTATAACCGCACGGCTTCCAAGGCCGAAGCGCTTGTCCGGGAAGGCGCGTCCCAAGCCGCCACTCCTGCCGAAGCGGCCTCAGGACAGGATGCGGTCATCACAATGGTCAGCAATGACGATTCCATCCGCGAGGTGTTTTACGGCGAGGACGGCATTCTGAAAACGCTGGCTCAAGGCACCACCGTCATAGACAGCAGCACCATTTCCCCGGGGCTCGTCAAAGAGCTGGCCGCCGAGGTTCACAAGCTCGGAGCCCATTTCCTCGACGCACCGGTGACCGGCAGCAAGCCGGCGGCCATCGACGGCACACTCGTTTTTATGGTCGGCGGAGAAGCTTCCGTGCTGGAAGCCGCATCCGGCCTGTTTGATACGCTGGGCAAGAAGGTCATCCATATGGGACCAAGCGGCAGCGGTTCTGTTGCCAAGCTTGCCCATAACACAATGGTCGGCATCAACAACCTGGCCTTGGCGGAAGGCTTCGCCATCGCCGCCAAATCCGGCATTCCTGCCGACAGCTTCCTCGAGCTGGTGCAGCTCGGTTCGGCCGGCAGCAAGGCCGCGGACCTGAAAGGCCGGAAGATCATCGACCACGACTTCAGCAACCAGTTCTCCCTTGCGCTGATGCTCAAAGACTTGAAGCTTGCCTCCTCCCTCACCGACGCCACCGGCGTACCGTCCCCGATGCTGAATTTGGCAAAAAGCCTATTTCAAGCCGGGCAGACGCAGGGCTTCGGAGATGAGGACCTGTCCGCTGTCGTCAAATGCTATGAAGCATGGATCGGACAGACGATCGGCGGCAAGCCGCTGCAATAATGGACAGGCTCCTTCCATATACAGCCATAGGTTGAATGGAACGGCTCCAAATTATGCAGAAAAAATGAGTTTACCGGAGAGAAAAGGGTAAGTCCGCCAGATGACGGACTTACCCTTTTTCGTTACTCCGCCGGGTAGGAGCAGCAGTAATCGGTTACGCTGAACACTTCCAGAGCGAATTTGGAATGGGCAGGCACGTGAAACGTGTGTGCTCCCTGAATTTCTTGCCAGGATTCTTCACCGGGAAGAAGGACCTTCAGGTGGCCGGACAGGATTTCCATAATTTCAGGACCGTCCGTCCCAAATTCATACGTGCCCGGAAGCATGATTCCGAGCGTAACCTTGCTACCATCTTCCAGAATGACGGTGCGGCTGGTCACCTGGCCGTCATAATAGACGTTGGCTGCTTTGACGATGGTGGCATTGCTGAACTGCGACATGTGCTCACTGCTCCTTTTGAACTCAAAATATGAATTAAACGGCTATGACCTTACAGCAGCCCTTTGACACGGCTGACTACATTGTCCACCGTAAATCCGTATTCTTCGATGACGCGGTTGCCAGGAGCGGATGCGCCAAAGATGGAGATGCCGAGAATGTCGCCTTTGTCGCCGACATAGCGTTCCCAACCGAATGGCGAAGCCATTTCGATGGCAAGGCGCGCTTTGACGTCAGGCAGCAGGACGGAATCTTTGTAAGCTTGATCTTGTTTTTCGAACAGATCCCAGCTTGGCATGCTGATGACGCGAACTTCGATGCCCTCTTTGGACAGCGCTTCGGCGGCTTTCACAGCCAGCTGTACTTCGGAACCCGTTGCGATGATTTGCGCTTGAGGTTTGCCGTTCTTCGCGTCAGCTACGACATAAGCACCGCGCTTGATGCCTTCGCGTGCGCCCTCAGCCGTAGCGGCCAGGATTGGCAGGTTTTGGCGCGTCAATACGAGCGCTACCGGGTTCTCTTTATTTTCAACAGTATAAGCCCAGGCAGCCGATGTTTCGTTGGCGTCAGCCGGACGGATCACAGTCAATCCAGGAATGATGCGCAGCGATGCCAGCTGTTCGATCGGTTCATGGGTAGGACCGTCTTCACCAACCGCAATACTGTCATGAGTCAGAACATAAGTGACAGGCAGCTTCATGATGGAAGCCAGACGAACCGCCGGACGCAGGTAGTCGGTAAATACGAAGAACGTACCGCCGAATACTTTCACTCCACCATGCAGCATCATACCGTTCATCACGGCAGCCATCGCGAATTCGCGTACGCCGAAGTAGATGTTGCGGCCTTCGCGGCTGTCAGGCGTGAAGTTGGCCAGGTTGTTCAGGTGAGTCATCGTGGAGCTTTCCAGGTCCGCGGATCCGCCCAGCAGCTGTGGTACGCCGCCTGTAAGACCGTTCAGGGCGTTACCGGAAGCAACGCGCGTCGATACGGCTTTGTCTTCCACGGAATACTTCGGAAGGTCTTTATCCCATCCTTCAGCAAGGTCGCCGGCAACAGCCTTTTCGAATTGAGCGGCCAGTTCAGGATAAGCTTTCTTGTAAGCTTCGAACTGCTCGTTCCATTCTTTGTTGACTTTTACGCCGTGTTCTTTCACTTTCGCGAAATGAGCACGAACTTCTTCAGGCACGTAGAAGTCTTCTTCGTATACCCATTTGTAGAATTCTTTGGTCAGCTTGGCTTCTTCCGCACCCAGCGGGGATCCGTGAGTACCGCCATGGCCGCCTTTACCTTGTTTGTTCGGGCTTCCGTAACCGATGATGGTTTTCACTTCGATCAGGGTCGGTTTGCTCGTTTCGGCTTGTGCTTCCGCAATGGCTTTCTCGATGGCCGGAAGATCGTTGCCGTCTTCCACGCGCAGCACTTGCCATCCGTAGGCTTCGAAACGCTTCTGTACGTTTTCGGAGAAGGACAGGTTAAGTTTACCGTCGAGGGAAATGTCATTGGAATCGTACAGCATGATCAGCTTGCCGAGCTGTTGATGGCCCGCCAAAGAAGCAGCCTCATGCGAGATACCTTCCATCAGGTCGCCGTCGCCGCAGATTGCGTACGTATAGTGGTCAACCACTTTGTAGTTGTCTTTGTTGTAAGTTGCAGCCAGCTGTGCTTCAGCCATTGCCATACCAACGGCCATAGCCACGCCTTGTCCAAGAGGACCTGTCGTTGCGTCAACGCCAGCGGTGTGACCGAACTCTGGGTGACCTGGAGTCAGGCTTCCCCATTGACGGAATTGTTTCAGTTCTTCCATTGGAAGATCGTATCCGCTCAGGTGAAGCAGGCTGTACAGCAGCATAGAGCCGTGCCCAGCGGAGAGAACAAAACGGTCGCGGTTAATCCAAGTCGGATTCTCCGGATTGTGGTTCATCGTCTTTGCGAACAACTGGTATCCCATTGGTGCAGAGCCCATCGGCATACCCGGATGTCCGGAGTTGGCTTTCTCGATCGCATCGATCGCGAGGGTACGGATCGTCGTAATCGACAGATTATCGATGGTCGCGTTCTCGGCCTTGTCAATCGCTTGATTCTTGTCAGTCATGGTTATCCTCCTCAGTATTTCTGGGAAATTAACATGAAGCGGGCACACTTGAAAGCACGGAAAAACCCGGCGGCTTAGAAGAACATCCGCTTGAATGTTTCATTTTGACTTATTATAACACTTGCCTTTCTTCTTTTCCATAACCTTTATCACCATTCCCCATGAAGAAGGTCATTATGCGGAGCAAATCAGATCGGATAAAGGGGCAGCGGATCCCGCCCGAAGCCAAGAGCCGGGCGGAATTGGGCGAAGTCTCGCCCTCCATCGGTCTGGCAATAGTTTCAAACTTTTTTCATGTACCTCAGGGGGTTGACGCGCCCTTCCATCTATGACCCGCACGGTCCGGTCCTGAAACAGCAAAAACCATTGGAAACAGCCGTTTCTTCGAGTATGATAGTTCGTAACTCAACTGCATGTAACCGAGGTGAAAACGTCAAATGAACGGAAATACGCACATTCTGGTCGTGGAAGACGACAACGACATCAGCCGCCTGCTATGCAGCATCGTCCGCCGCAGCGGATATACCGCACAGCCCGCTTTTTCCGGAACCGAGGCCCTCATTTATTTGAAGCAGCAGCCCTGGGACATGGTCCTTCTGGATTTGATGCTTCCCGGCTTATCCGGCGAGGAAGTTCTGAACGAAGTTCGGGAACACGGCGCTCCGCCGGTGATGATCATTTCCGCCAAGGGCGACCAGTCCGGAAAGATCGCCGCCCTCCGCGGCGGTGCCGACGACTATATCACGAAGCCGTTCGACATCGAGGAAGTATCTGCACGCATCGATTCGCATCTTAGACGGGTCCATCGTGCCGCGAACTCCGCCAAGCCGGTCATCTATTCGCATAAAAATTTGCTGCTCGACCCGGAAGCCAAAACCGTACACGCCGACGGCGAGCCGATTTCCCTGACCGCCCGCGAATTCGATATCCTCCACCTGCTCATGGCATCGCCCAAAAAGGTATTTTCCAAATCCAATCTGTATGAAAGCATCTGGGGCGAGGAGTTTCTCGGGGATGACAATACCGTCAACGTACATATGAGCAATCTGCGCAGCAAACTGGCCAAGGCTTGCCCCGGCGAGGAATGGATTGAAACCGTCTGGGGGATCGGCTACCGGCTAAAGCCGTGAGAAGCCGTGAGAAGCAGGTGGAGCTTAGGTCCGCTGCCTTTTAGGGCTGTACAGCCGAATCCTTCAACAGCATAGCGTTATCCGCTACAGTCTTGTACCGGCCGCAGTCGGCTCTTCAGACTTAAGCCTTTCTTAAGAATTGCCTTAAACTTCTCTTACGCTTTCCGGAATACACTGAGCCTATCACTGGAGGGAGGCTGATGAGAAAACCATGAGCGAATATGTTCTTCGCACCACCAATCTCACCAAAACGTTCAAAAACGGCATCGCTTTGGATAAGGTGAATCTCTCGATCAAACGGGGATCCATTTACGGATTCATCGGGCAAAACGGAGCCGGCAAATCCACGCTCATCCGCATCGCCGCGGGGCTGGCCTTTCCGACGGAAGGCTCAGTGGAGCTGTTCGGATACAGCGGTCCTTCGGAAACAAACGAGGCGCGCAAACGCATCGGGTCGATCATTGAAAGTCCGGCGCTGTTCCCGCAAATGACTGCGGAGGAGAACGTCGAAGCCAACCGGCTTCTGCGGGGCATTCCCGGAAAAGATATCGTCAAGCGATCGCTCGAACTGGTGGGCCTGGAAGGAACCGGTCGGAAAAAGGCGAAAAACTTCTCGCTGGGCATGAAGCAGCGTCTGGGCCTGGCGATCGCCCTGCTGGGTGATCCGGAATTTCTCATTCTGGACGAGCCCACCAATGGGCTTGACCCCATGGGCGTCGTCGAAATGCGCGAGCTGCTCAAGCGGCTGAACCAGGAACGGCGGATCACCATCCTGATTTCCAGCCATATTTTAAGCGAGCTGCATCTGCTGGCCACCCATTACGGCATCATTCACCGCGGCGTCCTGCTCGAGGAGCTGACGGCCAAGGAACTGCAGGAGAAATGCCGGCAGTTCATTCATATCAAAGTCAACGACCCCGCCGCGGCGGCATCGGTCCTGCAGAACCGTCTGGACACCACGGAATTCGAGGTCATGCCGGACGGGTCCATCCAGCTCTACGATCATTTGGAGCATCCCGGGCGCGTATCGACCGCATTAGCCGCATCCGGCCTGGAGATCGAGCAGTTTATGCCGAAAGGCGAAGACCTGGAGACATTTTTCACGAAAAGGATCGGAGGTTTGCAGCCATGAGCAACGTCATCAAAGCGGAATGGTTCAAGCTGCGTAAGGACCTCTCGTTCCGGACCCTGCTCCTGTGCATTGCGGCGGCCGCCATCGTGTATCCTCTGCTCGTCATCATGGACCATACCGCTGGCGAGCCGGAAGTCACGAGCCTGGAGTTTATGCAAAATGTGCTGGCCGGCAACGCCTATGTGCTGAAGTTTTCCGCCGCCCTGCTGGCCGGTTTCTTTATTTCCAGCGAATATTCGACCGGCGTCATGAAATGCATCGCCTCTTCCGGCAACAGCCGGATCCGGCTGTTCGCCGCAAAGCTGCTGGTCTTCACCGTTGGTACGGCCTTGCTTGCGCTCACCCTGCCTGTGGTAGCGACAGCCGTGATGGTGATCGCAAATGGGGATGCGGGATCGTTACCACTGCCTTTTGTACTGCAGGCCCTGGGATTTACCGTACTCTATGCGGCCGGATTCGCCGGCATTGCCGCCTTGTTTTCAACCTTGCTGACCGACAGCGGCAAATCGATCGGCTTCCTGTTTATCCTGTTCCTGCTGGCTGATTCCCTGTTCGCCGGAGCCGGAGGATTCATTCCCTTCATCGGCACGCTGTACGACTACTCCATCTTCAAACTGGTCAACAACGTGCCGATCATGGAACGAAGCGGTGGACAACTCAGCGCCATGGTCGTGGTTCCGGTCGTTTGGTTCCTGATGTTTGGAGCTTTGGGAATTCTGGCCTTCCGGAAGAAGGAGATTAAGTAAGAAGCAGCCCCATACCAACAATGAGCTGCAAGGCAGTGAATCTATTTTCGCGGGGAACCATCTAACCAAAGGAGGCGGACAAACGATGCTCTACATCACCATTGTCGCTGTCGCCGTAATTACTCTGCTCGTCGCCCGCCTCCTGCGGATGCGCAGGGAACTTCGGCGGGTAACCGCCCAGCTGAAGAGCTACAACGAAGGCAAATCGGGCAAAAAAACCGATTTGTCTTATTACGAAAAAGATCTTGAATCGCTTGCGGCTGAAATCAACCGTCTGATAGACCGGGTGACCGAAAGCGGCGCCCTGCAGCGCCGAACGGAAAACGAGCTGAAGCAGGCGATCGCCAACATGTCCCACGATATCCGCACGCCGTTGACGTCGATCTTCGGCTATATTCAGCTGCTTGAGGCCGAGGACCTCAGTCCCGAAGAAAAGCATGCCTACTTAAGTGTGATCAAACACCGTTCGCAGCGTCTGCAGGCGCTGCTGAACGATTTTTTCGAGCTGTCCGTGATCGAGTCCACCGATTACGAGCTAAAGCCGGCACGCATTCGTTTCGTCCCGGTGCTGCAGGACGTCATCATGAGCCTGTACGACCAGTTCACCGACTGCAGTATCACCCCTCTACTGGAGTTTCCTGAAGAGGAGATCATCGGGTTCGCGGATGAGTCAGCCGTCAAACGGGTCATCGAAAACCTGCTGCTCAATACGATCAAGCACACGCGCGGCGAAGTCGGCATCGGGCTGAAGCGGCAAAATAACGAGGCGGTATTGGTCATCCGCAATGATGCCCCGCATCTCGCCGGCACCGATCCCTCCCTGCTGTTTGACCGGTTCTATACAGCCGACCAAACGCGCTCCGGTAAAGGGACCGGACTCGGCCTGTCCATCGCCCGCAGCCTGATGGAGAAGATGGGCGGCCGGCTGTCCGCCGAGCTGAGCGGGGACGTGCTGACGATGACATGCCGCTGGGAGCTTACCAACGGCGGGATTTCGCAGGGAGTGTCGGTTACCTGAGAGAAGATGTTGTAATGGAAAATTCACATATTGTAATTGAAAATTCATATGAAAAAGAACCCCTTGGAATGGCATTCACTGGCGGGCCTCAGCCCTCCTGCCTTCAAGGGGTTCTTTGGTTTGAGTAAATTTGGCGCGGGTCCGCGCCCTAGCGCGAGTTCCGCTTACGGGCGGCCAGCAGGCGGTCCATCGCTGCGGACCGCTCTTCCTCCGGCTGCGGCGGGCTTTGCGCCGCAGCTTCCTTGCCCGGCCCGACCTCCGGCGGCCGGGCTGTTGGCGCCCCGCGCGGCGGCGAAGGTGAAGCCGCCGGGCGGGACGGCCCCGAAGCCGGACGCTCCGCTCCGGCTTCCTGCGGGCTGCGCCCGCTGGCGCCGGCCGCGCC
>NZ_MBRK01000001.1:0-48536 GCF_002224835.1 Paenibacillus sp. SSG-1 | reverse complement strand
GCGCCGCCAGCCGGCCCAGGCCGGCGTCCGGGGCCTCCGCCCCGCCGGCCGGTGCTTGCCGCCGCCGCAGGATGGCGGCGGCCCGCGCAGCGATGGCGCCCCATGGGAGCGCCAGGCGGCGGACGGCAATGTCCGCCACCCACAGCACCAGGGCGGCCGCCAGCAGCGCATAGCTCCAATCATGGAGCTGGCGGCTCGGCTTGGCTTTGGCGGCAAATACCTGCTCCGGATGGTCCATCGACAGCATCCGGCCGCCGGTCAGCTCAGCCAATCGCTGAAGCCCCTGATCCGCATTCCCGTCCGCAATCCGGTATTCCGGGGAGTAAGGGACGACCAGCCCGGTGCCGGGCGCAGCCGGCTTGCCGCTGCCATCGAGCAGCGTCATCAGATACGAACCGGACTGGTCCACCGGCAGCTCTCCGGTATAGCTTCCCGGCGCCTCCTGAACGAGATCCACCTTATGCTCCTGCAGATCATCCCCGGTAATGACCGCCTGCAGTTGATCCGTGCCCGCCGTATCCGCTTTGACTTCAAAACGGACCCGGTTCCCCTCGATCTGCGTGCTTACCTCATACGGGGAAGCCGTAAACTGAGGGAAGGTCCACTTCACCATCTGGGTCACGACATTGGAGAAGGCGGGCCAAGCTACCCAGTCCTTCGACCATTTGCCCATCAGGTCGCTTGTCCAGGCGACGGTTCGGCCGGATCCGTACTGCCACCTCGCCAGCAGCGGGTCGGGCTCCGGACTGGTCAGCACCGTCTGCGCCCCCTGCTTCGGCGTCGTGGCGACATAGCCGTAAACTTGCGGCACGCCATTTTCGAACAAAGACGTCCAGTCCCCGCCGTTTTGCAGTGCCGGCACAAACGGCTTGTCCACAATGTAGGACTTGGACATCATCGCGGCTTCTCGGCTGAAAATCGACGGTATCGACGAAGCGTCATCCACAAAGTAGTATCGGCCCTTGGCCTCATCCGCCAGCGACTGCAGCAGATTGACGTCCGCATCCATTCCGACCGCAACCGTGGACATCGTGATTTTGCCGCCCTTCATTTGCTCGATCAAATCGCTGTATCCGCCGTTTCCGGCCGACTGTCCGTCGGTCATCAGAATGATATGCTTCCGCTGGGCCTTGACCTTCAGCATTTCCTCCACTGCGGACGCCGCGGCCGGGTAAATATCGGTCCCTCCATCGCTTTGGATGGACTGAATCTGTGAAATAACGTCTTCCTTGCCGTTCGCCAGGGGCTGAGGCGTCACGACCCACCACGGCTGGGAATCAAAAGCGAGCACGCCGACCGTATCCTTGGATCTCAGCATTTCCACCGTACGGATCGCCGCTTCTTTGGCGAGCTCCATTTTGTCCCCGCTCATGCTGCCCGAACGGTCAATGACCAGGATCAGACCGAGGGACGGGATCTCCCGCTTGCCCTCCAGCTCCATGGAGACGGGGAGCAGCTTTTCGATCGGTGTCTTGAAATAACCGCCCATGCCGTAACTGTCCTCGCCACCGGCCATCATAAAGCCGACCCCGTAGGTGCGGACCGCCTGTTCGATCATGGCCATCCGCCGCTCGCCCACCTGGTCGCCGGAAACGTTGTTAAAAATGATGGAGTCATACGCTGCATATTTCGCCGGCTCCAGCGGCAGAACACTCGGATCGATCCGCTCATACTGAACCAGGCCCGATGAGAGGGCCGACGCAAGATTGGCTGCGTTCCCCTTCTCGCCTTCCACGATCAGCACCTTGGGCGGACCTTCCACCCGGGTAAAGGCATATCCCGCATTGTTGGCCGACTGGCGGTCGCCGTCCATGAAAATTTCGGCACGGTAGCGGTGAAGCCCCGTTTTTTTCGCCAGCCCCTTCACGGCGTACCGGTTGTCTCCCGGGGTCACGTCCACCGACTCGCGTCCGATCTCGGCGTTGTCTTCATACAGCCGGAGCTCACCCTTGCCTTTATAGGTGCTCCGCACCAGCACTTCAATATAATAGGACTCTGCTTGGTAGAGCTTCTCCGGGACTTTGACTTCCTCCACGGAGACGTCCTGCTGTTCGGACGAAGGCATCTCCAGCACGTCAACCGGGATGCCCTGGTCCTTCAACAGCCGTCCAGCCGACAGCATGCTGCCGACATTCTCCTCCCCGTCGGTGATCAGGACGATCCGGGAATCCGAGCGGCTGTCCAGCATGCTCCCGGAGAGCATCATGCCGGCTTCCAGATTCGTGTATTCCCGCTTCAGGTCCGCATTCAGCCGAAGGGAGCCCGGGAGCTCACGGGTCTCTTTTTGCTCAACAGCCGCGTCCAGACCTGTGGATACCACCGCGATGGTGTCCTTCGCTTCCTTGCCTTTGGCCGATTGTCCAATAAACGCTTCGGCGCTTTCCGTGTCCGTCATGCTCATCGAGCGGTCAACGACATATACGACCTTCTTTTGGTGCAATACAGTATAAGACTGCAATCCGGACAGCATCAGCACGAGCAGCAGCAGGATCACGGAACGGATGGCGATCGCCCAGGTTTTGCGGCGGCCGGCCAGGCGAAAGTCCGATTTGTACGCATACACCATCAGAAGCGCCAGCGGAAGGAGCAAGAGCAGCAGCCAAGGGTGATTAAATTGAACGCCCACGCTGGTACACCCCCCATTCGGTCACGATCATCAGCAGTACGACGGCGGCGGCCAGCCACATGAGCGAGTAGCGGCTTTGACCGATTTTCCCATCCGTTCCCGGATCCCCTGCCTGTTCTCCGGCACCTGCCTCAGCCCTGCCTGTATCGTCTTGGCCCGATTTCAAAACAACCGGCTTAGAGGAGGCAAAGGTCCCCTCAAAAGGATCGGCAGCCGCCTCCACCAGATAGCTGATGGTGTTCCCCTGACTGTTTCGCTCTTCAAAAGCATACAATCCGGGTACTTGCGGCGCCGTCTGCAGGGAGGATATCGCCCGCTCCCGTTTTTGCACCTCCGGAACCGGCGCTCCCGCACCAGGCACCCCGGTATGCTGCACCTTCCATTCCGCTTGCTCCGCATCCGCTGCGATCGGCACCTCCATTCCCGATCCGGCTGTTACCCTGCCGAGACCCGTACCTTCGCCTTCGTTCAGCCAAGAAACCGCGTTATGGACGAGGATCGGAAATTCCGCCGACAGCGGCAGATCCGTGTCCTGCAGCCGGAACAGAAACGACAGCCGCGGATGTCCCGCTTCCTTGCCTGCATATATTGCCGGCGTACCGCCGATCGTCACCAGCGGCTCGGCCCAGGCCGGCAGCGGTTCCTTGTGCAGCTCGCCCACGTAGAGGCCTTTCAGCGTGATGTACCGGTTCACCGGATGATCGGATACTTTAGGCTCCTGACCGTTCACCTTGACTTCCGGACCGCTGCCGCCGATCGACCACAGCGGGGTCTCTTCAAGCAGCTGCTTCCAGGAACCTTCCTTCGTAAATGCAGGCGCCTGCCCGTCCACAACGATCAAATCCGGCGGATCCTTGGGAACCTGTGGAACAGACGCAGCGTTCCCTGAATCCGCCGTTTTCGCGGAATTGCTGGGCTCTTCCGTTGTCATCCGGGTCACCTGCGCTCCGGTCAGCTGCAGCGCCTTTTCCAGAAACAGATTGCCCGGCGTCAGCAGCAGAATGCTCGGCTCCCGGCTGCTTTTCCCAAAAGCGTAAGCTGCGTTGTCCGCGGGATATCCGTCATCGCCATCCAACTCAATCCGGTACACGTCAGCCGGCGGCAGAGACTGCAGAACCAGCGTGGCGCTGTGCCGGGTAAGATCGGCCGATTCGGTACGAAGCAGCTTGTTGTCCCCATAAATGCGTACATCGACCGGCGCCTCCCATGTCCCGCACGAGCCGAGCACAGCCACCGCATCATTACCTTCCTTGCCCTGCTGAATGCCAAACTGCTGGATGCCGGCATTTTTCACCGGACCGTTTCCAACCAGGACTGTATGTGCAGGAACTTCAAACGTCACCTGGTCGCTGGCGCCCTTCCATTCGCCGTCCGTAAAAAGAACAACCTCCGCGTTCTGCTCCTCCCGCGTAAGCGCAGAGGCCAGCGACAGCGTCTCATTATACGCCGCCTGACCATAGTAAGGCGTGAGACCGTCGATCGCATCCTGAACGCGCTTCGCATCCTTTTCCCGGGAAATGATCACGTCGGGCTCGGATTTCATGCTGAGCAGGGTGACCTCGCTGCCGCGGGCATGCTTCTTCACGTACTGCTTCATCTCGGATTTCATTCGTTCGATCCGCGTCTCCTGCGGGTCCTGGGAAGACTGTCCTGCATTGCCGGCTGGCGGCGCCGCTATTGCACCCATGCTCCCGGATGTATCGGCGACGAAGACGATATGCCCCCCGCTATTTCCGGATACCCACAGATAAGGCTGCAGCAGGGCAAAAACGAGCAGCGCGGCGGCAAGCAGCTGCAGCCACAGCAGCAGACGATTTTGCAGCTTCTGCCACGGGCGGTTGGCTTCGATATTTTTCAGCACCCGGTCCCACAGCAGGTGGCTGGGCACGGTGGTGTCTATAAACTTGCGTTTGAGCAAATACATCAGCAGAATCGCCGGTATGCTGAGCGCAAACCACAGCCCTGCCCATGAACCGATTCCCACAATGCTTCCCCCTTTCTCTGTAAGCCAAGCTCGTCAGGCGATGACGAGACCTGCCTCCGCCATTACGCCAAACACCGCCTTTTGCAGGCTCATATCTGTCGAAACCCGGATGAAGGTCATGCCGCGATCTGCAGCCAGCTTCATCAGGTATTCCTGATACCGTTCAAGCTCGTCCTGGTAGGCCCGTAACACTTTGCCGGTGAAGGCGATATCCTTCCCGGTGCCCAGCTCGCTGTCGATCAGTCTTAGGTCGCCGCTGTAGGCCGGGTCGATTTCCTCCGGGGCCAGCACCTGAACGAGTACGACCTCCTGCCCCGCCCCTCTTAGGCGGCTCAGCATCAGCCCGAGATCCTCCTCCCGTTCATCCAGCCAAAAGTCCGAGAAGATCCAGGTCATCCCCGGCAGTCTGGGCATCGCTCCCGGTGCGCCGAAGGCGGCCGCGAGGCTTCCTTCTTCTCCGGGGGCCGCGTCCTGAAAAAACCGAAACAGCCGGTGGGCCGCCCCGCGCCCGCGGAGCACGGGCAGGCGGGCGTCGATCTGGCTGCTGAAGCAGCAGGCCTGCAGCCGTTCGTAAGAGCACAGCGCAACATATCCGATGCTGGCGGCCAGCTGCTTCGCATACCGCAGCTTGGAGGGAATCGCTTCATTCCCATCCCCTTCCCGTCCCCGGGTTCCGCCTGCAAAATCCATCGATGCCGAGCAGTCCACGTACAGGCTGACCATCAGCTCCTGCTCGTCCATAAACTGCCGGACGAACGGCTTGCCTGTCCGCGCATACACGCCCCAGTCGAACCTGCGGATGTCATCCCCGGGAGCGTAAGGCCGGTAATCGGCGAATTCGAGCGAAGAGCCGAGCCGGCTGGAGCGCCGCTTGCCCTGCAGGGTACCGGCCACACGCTTCGCAGAGCCAAGGCTCATCCGCTCCAGCCGGACCATCCAGTCCGGGGGCAGCAGGTATTCCGCGCTCATCCCTGCGCCTCCGCCCGCTCGAGCATCTCGCGGATCACCTGGTCCGTCGTAATGCCCATGGCCTGGCCTTCAAAGTTCAAAAATATCCGGTGCCGCAGTGCCGGCACCGAGACTGCATGGATATCGCCGGTGGACAGGTGCATCCTGCCTTGGCAGACCGCCCGGACCTTCCCCGCCGAAATGATCGACTGGATGCCGCGCGGCCCCGAACCGAAGCGCACGTACTTCTTGACGCCCTCCGGCGCCGACGCCTCTTCCGGATGGGTCATCATCAGCAGCCTGGCCGCATAATCCAGCACTTCGTCGGCGACCAGCACTTCCCTTGCTCCCTGCTGGATTTCCAGCAGCTCAGCGGCACCGGCCTGCTTCCGCACCTCGGGCTGACGGTTCGTCGTTGTCCGCCGAACGATTTCCTTCAGCTCCTCACTTCCCGGATACGGCACGAGAATTTTGAGCAGGAACCGGTCCAGCTGGGCTTCCGGCAGCGGATAGGTCCCTTCGTTTTCAAGCGGGTTTTGCGTCGCCAGGACGAAGAACGGTTTCGGCAGAACGTGCGTCTCGCTGCCAACCGTCACCGTTTTCTCCTGCATCGCCTCGAGCAAAGCGCTCTGCGTTTTCGGGGTCGCCCGGTTGATTTCGTCCGCCAGCACGATGCTGCTGAAGAGCGGCCCGCGCTGAAAAGACATCGAGGTTTCCCCCTGACGGCCGAAAGAAATGACCTGCGTCCCCGTAATGTCGCTTGGCATTAAATCCGGCGTAAACTGGATGCGCGAGAACGACAGGTCGAGCGTGTCGGCAATCGTACGGACCAGCATCGTCTTGCCTAGGCCGGGAATGCCTTCCAGAAGGGCATGGCCTCCCGCAAAGATGCACCACAGCATCTGCTCGACGACCTCCTGCTGGCCAACGATCACCTCGGCGATCTGCTCCCGTACCCGGGATATCGTCTCTTTCCAAGCTTCCGGATGAATTTGCGTATCCAGCATTAGCCTTCCTCCTCAATTGTAGATCAGGGATTCGGATTGATTCCCGTAAAATA
Source organism: Paenibacillus sp. SSG-1 (assembly GCF_002224835.1). NCBI lineage: Bacteria > Bacillati > Bacillota > Bacilli > Caryophanales > Paenibacillaceae > Paenibacillus > Paenibacillus sp. SSG-1. The sequence goes on along the minus strand of NZ_MBRK01000001.1, from coordinate 41,918 downwards.
TTCCTCGACCAGGCCCTGCATCTGCTGCGGCAGGTCGCTGCGCCCCAGCGACTTTTTAGCCTCGGCCTCATATTCTTTGTATACTTCCTCGTAAGGACGGCTCGCTCCCTCGACTCCCGGAGCCACGCCGCCTTTCTGGACCGTTCCGCCGCCGCCTTGAATCGGACCTTTGTCCGCCTGCACGTTCCCTTTGCCGGCGAATTCGCGCGGCGTCGTGACGAGCTCGCGTCCGCCTTGGCCGAGGCCTGCGCCGGAACCTCCCGCCCCTTGGCCGGCCCCTCCGCGTCCGGATCCACCCTGTCCGGCGCCGGAACCGGATCCACTTCCGGATCCACTTCCGGATCCCTGGCCGGGACTATTACCTTGGCCCGCCCCGTCAATCGGCTCCGATGGATCGCCTCCGCCGCTGTCCGAAGGTTCGCCCATCCCGGCCGAATCCGCCAGGGCCAGCTGTTCCGCCGCGCCGCCGGTGGCCCAGGCATCCGATACGGGCATGCCGGCCGCCGTCATTTGCGAAGCCAGGCCGAGCCCCTGAGATGCCAGGCTTGCGGCCAATGCCGAAGCGGCGTCGGATTGGCTGGAAGACGCCTGGCTCGCGGCAATCGCTTTGGCCAGCTCATCCTCCAGCCCCTTCAGGGCTTCGTCCAGCTTGGAAGAGTCCGTGCCGGCCAGCGCCTGCTCCGCCTTGTTGAGCGCTTCTTGAAGGGCCTTGGTGTCCTGTTTCTTCCCGGCCTCTTCGGCCATCTTCTTCAGAGCCTCCCGGAGCTGCTCCTTCTCTTCCGGCGACAGCTTCCGGATCTGCTGCTTCAGCTGGTCCAGCGCTTTTTTCATCGCAGCCTGATCCTTCTGCTCCAGGCTCTTCCCGATGGAAGACAGCTGGGGCGTCTGCTGCATCTTCCGGCCCAGCTCCGACAGGTTCTGCGCCTTCTCTTCCTGCTGTTTGGCCGTCTGCTCCATCGCCTTCATCGTTTTCTCCAGCTGCTCCAAGGCACGGTCCGGGTCTTTGGTCCCGTCCAGTTCCTTTTGCAGGGTCTTGAGGTGGTCAGCCAGTGGTTTTTTCGCCGTCAGATCCAGCTTCTTCGTTTCGAGCTCTTTCACCAGATCCTCCGTTTTCTTTCGCTGCTCCTGAACCCACTGCTTCTGCTCCGCCGCCTGAGCAAGCTTGTCATCCATCGGGCTTGGCAGCAGCGCCAGAGCAAGGCATATGGCAAGCCCCCCGCCGCAGCCAGCCCACCACTTCGTCAGCTTCGGCCTTCTCAGCCTTGTCTTCATCTGTGCCGCAAACAGGCGTCCGTATTCGGCCGCCTGGGTCCGCTGCCATCGAGCCGCCGCCGAATCGTTCCCGGCAAAAGACAACGCGGTCACCATCATGTCGCTTCGCTCCGCACTGCCGCTGGCGAGATCCATCGCTTCAGCCGCTTCCTTCACACGGATGCGGTGCAGCAGCCCGGCAGCCAGACCGGCGGCCGCTCCTGCTACCGCAAGCCCGGCAGCCACCAGCTGGTAGAAAGGAATCGGCCACAGCCTGGCGGCGAGCAGGAGAAGCAGCGCTGCGATCAGTCCGCAGGACAACCCATATGCCAAATACCTCAGCATTCTGAAGACCTGCAGACGGGCGCGGGCCCGGTGGATCGCCTGCATGATCGGGTCCATGGTTTCCACCTCCTTTTTAATGGATAAAATACTCGGCCAGTGTCCTTATCATCCCGTCCTGCTTTCTTTAAATCCCGTCCAGTACTTACTTCACGGGCTCCATCGTTGCTCCGCCATCCGTGCCGTCTGTCTCTGCCTGCTTCCTTCTACGGCGAACCGGGCGAATCCGGTGGATGCTGATCCAGAGCGACACGATGATGACCACGCTGTACACCACCACAAATTCCTGCCACAGCTGAATCGGCGCATCCGCGTTGAGCGTCGTTCCCCGGACGAGGAAAGCCTGTTTGGAAAAGCTCGGTTCGAATAAGCTGATCAGCGCCGCCGCCGGATTCAGGCCCAGGATATAACCAACCCAGGAGTAATCCGGTTGCAGCACTAATTGTGCATTTTGTCTCTGAACCAAGCTCAGGGCGAACAGATACAGCAGTCCCGTCAGCAAAAAGATGCACAATCCAACGCCATAAGTCACGATCACGGAGATCATCGTCCTCTTCAGCAGCGTGGAGAAAAGAACCCCCAGCGATCCCAGCATCAGCATAATGAACAGATAGAACAGGAACAGTGAGACCAGCTGATTCAGGGAGATGCCGCCATACATAAATACGATGCTGTATACCGGCAGCGTCGCTACCACGATCAAGGCCATAAAGCTGAGCGAAGATACCAGCTTGCTCAAAATGATCGTCGACGAGCTCTGCTGGGTGGTTAGCAGCATGCTGAGCGTCTGCTTTTCCCGCTCGCTGCTGATGACGCCCGCCGTCAGCGCCGGTGCCATGAATGCGATCAGCACCAGCTGGGCAAAGCTCAGCACATAGAACATGATCTGGCCCATGCCCGAGTTGAATCGGGTCTGCCCGCCGCTGTTCCCGAGGTACATGCTGACATAAATAAAGCCCAGGGCGATCAGCCCGAGAACCAAAATATACACCATCAGGGAAATCGCCGACCGGGGGGTCCGCATCCGCAGCCGGAATTCCTTATCCAGCACGGGATTGATCCATTTGCGCGTCCAATTCATGTCGCAGGCCCTCCTTTCGTAATTTCGAGGAATACGTCTTCCAGATTGGTCTGCGCCTCGTGAAACGAAAGTACGGGGTAACCCCATGAGACGATTCTCTGAAGCAGGGCTCCTTGATCCTCATCCCCACCGCCGAAATGAACATGGATGCCGGTGTTGTCGGCAAGCACGCCGCTGACGTAAGGTTCATCCCGCAGCCGTGCCGCAAGCTCCTCTTCCTTATCCAGCGAACGGATGTGAAGCACTTTTTTGACGCGAAGACGATTCTGGATATCGGCCACCCGGCCTTGGGCGACCATTTGCCCGTGCTCGATGACGCCGATTTCATCGACCATTTCCGCCAGCTCGGGCAGGATGTGCGAGGAGATGATGATCGTTTTGCCCATCAACTTCAGTTCCTTCAAAATTTCGCGCATTTCGATGCGCGCCCGCGGGTCAAGCCCGGATGCCGGTTCGTCGAGAATGAGCACCTTAGGGTCATGCACCAGGCATCTGGCCAAGCACAGCCGCTGCTTCATCCCCCGGGAAAGACTGTCGACGTAAGTGTCCGCTTTGTCGCTCAAGTTGACGAGCTCCAGCAGCTGGGGAATCAATTTGTCCCGCTCCCCGCGCGGGATGTTGTAGCTGGCTCCGTAAAAATGCAGGTACTCCGTCGTTTTCAGCTGGTCATAGACCCCGAAGAAATCCGGCATGTAGCCGATTCTTTTGCGGACCTCCTTGGGGTTTTCGGTTACTTCAAAGCCGTCTACCCGCGCGGTGCCCGAAGTGGGCAGCATAAGCGTGGCCAGGATCGACATCGTCGTCGATTTGCCGGCCCCGTTCGGACCGACGAATCCAAAAACCGTTCCCTGCGGAATGTACATATTAATATCTTTTAACGCTTGAAAGCTCCCATAAGTTTTCGTTAAATGTTCGATTTCGATCATGGCTTCTCCGCCCCCTTCAGACTGATCTCCGGAAGTTTCAACTGGACGTGCTCTTGGGCTGTCAGCATCAGGCGAATCCGGCCGCCCGCCAAGTATTGTTGGACGTTCTTTTCAGCCTTCCACTGCTTGGTGGCATCCCAGGTTACCGGGTCCCACGTCTGTTTGTCATTGTTGAAAATCCGGTATTCCGTTTTCTTCCCGGGGTTGTTCGCACGGAGAGTCAGCACGGCAGAGGCACCCTGCTTCAGCGCAGGCACCGTGTACTCGAAGGTGATGCTGCCTTGGTCCATTTCGGTGGTTCCGCTTGGATCTTCATACCATCCCGGCGACGATATCTGCGTAACTTTCGGTTGAATAAACCCGAAAGGAATGTTGAGCTTTCCGTTCTGAGCCCAGTTGATGGAAACGGGCTGTGCCCACAGGTTCAGCTGATTGCCTTCCAGCTTCTTGCCCTCCATGGTGTAGCTGACCAGCGGATCTTTGCTCCAGGCCATCACGTAGGAGCCTGACTGATACCATGCCGTGTTCGGAACCGTGGTCATCAGAATTTCGCGTTCCCGCGTAAATTCGTCCGCCTGGCCTCCGGTAAGGTTGCCAAAGATTTGGTTGGCCATATTGTACGGATTAACGGCGGTCGGTTTACTGGCAGCCGATAGGGGCTTGGTTTCCCCTTTGCCGAAGTCGCCGAGCTCAAACAGGCTTCCGCCTAGCGCCAGCACCGCATGATTCAGATTATAGGATGTGTTGTTCGTCACCTGCCCTCCGATATTCCCCTTGGCATCCAGCTGGATCTTCACATCGAACTGGCCGACCTTCCGGTTCTCCCTGCGATTGGACCATACCTTTGCGAGGGACCACTGCGGCATATCACTCAAGGTCAATCGGGTCGACTGATCACCGACCTCCACAAAGCTGTTCGAACGGTTCGAGCTGCTGAAAGCCCCGTTGGTCCGATCAACCGTCAGATAGGTATGTGCCGGAAAATCAATCGTGAACTCCCCGCTCCGGGGCGTAAAGAACGCCGAAGCGCTGACCTCCGAGGCATTGCCCTTGCCGTCCAGCTCCAGCATGTTGATGGTATGGGCGAGCTGTTTGGTTTTATCGGCCGCTCCGATCATATAGACAGTGCCGCTGGCGATAACCGCGATGAGCGGAATGATCCACCAGGCCCATTCGCGCTTGTCGGCCCTTTTCAGAATCCAGTACAGCACCGGCGCCACAATCACGGCATAAACGATGAGCAGCCAGGCCATGACTGGAAAAGACGGCATTTTGAGCGAAGGAAAATAATCCAGTACGTTGATGAGATTGTACATCTGGTTCTGCATCATGTTGAATTTGTTGTTCGGCTGATTGGACAGCGCCAGGTGATCGCGCAGCAGATACGACCACACCGACGGATGACCGCTCCAGGAAGCCAGCGGTTCCATCGACAAATCGTAGGCTGCATACAGCACGGTGCCCTGCTCGACTTGGCGGGAGGCGATGAGCGGCTTGCCGCCGGCCTGATACATGACCTCTCCTCCTTCTACCGGGGAAGCGTCGGAGAGCGTAAGCTCACCGCCCAACTCCAGCGGCTTGCCGCCCAGCTTGGCGAGCTCCAGAAGGGATGATGCCGTGTAAGTGCCCGTATACTGAACCGGAGCAATCTGCTCGAAAGCGGCCGCCGACTTCGGATATGCCGCACCGCCGGCAAGGACCAGCTCGCCGCCGGAACGCACCCACTGCTCTACGGCTGCGGCCTGCCCTTTGGACAAGGTGTCCGAGGCAAAACGGTTCAGCACGATGACGTCAAGGCTGTCCAGCAGCATCGGATCCTCAGGCAAATCCGTGCCTTTCATCGGCAGAACGTTCAGGTCATACCCGCTGCTCCGCAGCACGTTTAGAAAATTCATCGTGTCGGGGTCCTCCGACAGAACAGCCACATTGGAGGCCGTCACAGGCATGCCTTTCAAATAAGGCGTACCGGAGCTGAAGCTGACCCGCTTGCCCTTTTGGAAAGAATTTTTATAAAAGCGGATTTCATTCGTATCCTTGGTGAAGTTGTCCCCCGGAACGCCCATGATGACGACCTTGGCCGTACCCTTCGGCAGTTCGACGTGCTGGACGTAAGTGGCGGGAGCCAGTCCGGTGTCGATCTGGATAACCAGATCTCCGGAAATATCCTGGCTGCTGGTGAGGGTGAATTTGACGGGATTCCAGCTGCCCATTTTCATTTTGCCGTTGTAGCCGATTTCGGTTTTCAGCGAAATGGAAGGGTCATCCTCCGCATGCGCGGTGCCGCCCCATCCAGGCAGGAGCAGCAGCACCCATATGGTAAGCAGTACTGGAAGTACGATTCGCCTTATGTAACGTCGAAATGATTGCATGATTGTCTCCTCTCTTCTCTCAGGCTTCTTTGGTCATTCTACTATAGGGATGCGGCGAAATTGGTAAAATATTTTCATAATTTTGGATAAATTGTCCGAACTGGGCTAAATCGACAAAAAAATCCCGCTCCATGAAGAGCGGGACGGACATACCTACAGCTTGATGCGCACGGTGATCCCCATAGCTCTATGTCATTCATCCTATTGACGAACGTGATAGGGTCAAACCCTGCATCCTCGTCACATCTCCTGAAAACTAGCGAGCCGCTTCTCGTACGCAAAAAGCCTTTATTCATTTTTTCAATGATTCATAGATACTGGCTGCCTGCGCTATAGTTCGCGCCAAGGGTGCCTGTCTATTGTGGGTTACCCGTTAAAAACGACCGTCTTGTTCTCGTGCACCAGAATGCGGTCCTCGATATGCCATTTCACCGCACGCGCCAGCACGACACGCTCGATCGTCCGGCCGATCCGCTTCAGCTCGCTGACATCGTCACGGTGGCTGACCCGCTGAACGTCCTGCTCGATGATCGGTCCCCCATCCAGTTCCTCCGTCACGTAGTGCGCGGTCGCCCCGATGATCTTCACCCCGCGCTGATAGGCTTGGGCATACGGTTTACCGCCGACGAAGGCCGGCAGGAACGAATGGTGGATGTTGATGATCCGGTTGCGGTAATGCTCGATAAAGAACGGTGAAACGATCTGCATATACCGGGCGAGGATGATCACGTCGATGTCACCGCCAACGACTTCAAGCTGGCGCTGCTCCGCTTCCTTCTTCGTATCCGCCGTCACCGGAATGTGATGGTACGGAATGCCAAACGATTCCACATATTCCTTCATATCCGGATGGTTGCTGACCACCATGGCGATTTCGGCATCCAGGTCGCCGGCCTGCCACTGCCACAGCAGCTCGACCAGACAATGGTCTTCCTTGGATACGAAAATGGCCAGCTTCTTCTTACGGCTGACGTTCTGCATTTTCCAATCCATCCGGAAGGTCGATGCCACTTCGCTGAATTGGCTTTCCAGCTCCGGCAGCCTCTTCTCCAGCTCCGGCAGGTCGAATTCAACGCGCATAAAGAACATGCCGCCTTCAGGATCCATCGTATATTGGTCCGATTGGACGATATTCGCGCCATGTTGATGCAGAAAATGCGATACCGCCGCCACGATCCCCGGTCCATCCGGACATGAAATCAGCATTCTTGCGCGGTTGGCGTGCGCACTTCCCGTGTTGTTTTCTTTTTTGACGTGCAATTCCATGTGTAAATCCATTCCTCTCTCTCGTGTTCTCTCTCTTGAACCGTATGGCCCCTCTGTGATTCCATTCGGCTTACGCCAAAATCCCTTTACCCGCAAACCAGGCGGTCAGGCGCAGATTGATCTGCTCCTCGCTGAGCTCAGGGAACAGTCCCGCTTCGATAATCATGTCGTACAGGCGCTCCATCGGCTCGCGCGGATCGGCCTTCTTCGCCTTGGCGTCGGTTTTCAGCACATTCCACACGTCCAGCACATATTGGCGTGGATCGACTTCCTGTTTGCCAAAGAAAGAATGCAGCTGTTCAACCTGGCCAAGGAACTCAGAGCCGAAGCGTTCGCCGACATTGCCGCGAAGCAGCGCAATCTCCACCTCGTACATCGGCCGCTGCGTCTTCGCATCCTTGCCGATCCACGGCGTTTCCAGAATGAACGGGAGCCCTTGCAGCTTCTCGTGGTGGACAACGCGGTTGATGGCGTCAAAGCCGATCCAGCCGGATCCGATTGGCGTATGACGGTCTTTGGCGGCGCCGCGCGGATTTTTGCTGTCATTGATATGAACAACGCCGATCCGGTTCAGACCGATGATCCGGTCGAACTCTTCCAGCACGCCATCAAGGTCGTCCACGATATCATAACCGGCGTCATGAATGTGGCAGGTGTCCATGCAGATCGTCAGGCGTTCGTTGTGCTTCACCTTGTCGATCATGCGGGCGATTTCGTCGAACGTGCGTCCCATCTCCGTGCCTTTGCCGGCCATCGTCTCCAGCGCGATATGAACCTCCGTCTCGTTGGTTCCGTCGAGCACTTCATTCAAGCCGTCGGCGATGCGCTGAATGCCGTATTCGGCATCCATGTCGGTGTAGGCGCCGGGATGCAGCACGATGTTTTTGACCCCGATAGCATGGGTCCGGCGGATTTCCTCCTGCAAAAAGTTTACGGCGAGCTCAAACGTATTCGACTTATAAGAGCCGAGGTTAATAATGTAGGGCGCGTGAACGACGATTTCGTCGATGCCGCTCTCCTTCATTTGGGCTTTGCCTTCTTCGATGTACATCGATTCAATGGGCTTACGCCGCGTATTCTGCGGTGCGCCCGTATATATCATAAACGAACTCGATCCATAGGTGTCCGCTTCTTTGGTTGCAGTTAACAGGCCCTTGTCCGAAAAGGACACGTGAGAACCAATTTTGAGCATGGTTTATCCCCCTTAAACGAATTATCCCTTATTTTATCGTGGATAATGAAATAAATCTATAAATGCGTTATAATTCTAAAGAATGGAATATAACTGCGATAAACGATTTATAGAGGTGAAAATATGCATAGTTCACTGGGCACAAAGTTGCTGACTGCAACGGCGCCGTCCAACACGTTTATGAATTCCATATTTGTGTGGGCCATCATTTTGCTTGTGTGCATGGTGATCGGCGGATATTTTATGATCCGCAAATTTCTGAAGGTGCTGCCGAAGAATGACGGCAAGTCCAAGCTGGACTGGCAGAATTACTGGGTCGAAACCAGCCGGCATCTGTGGACGGACGAATCCAAGGCGTTTTTGGACAAACTGGTGAAGCCGGTACCGGGTCCCTTCCGGGATATCGCCAAGCATTCGATTGCAGCCGAAATCGGAAAAATTGCGGTGGAGAGCGGAGCCAAGGAAGTGACGCAGGATCACTGCATCCAAGGATATATCAAAGCAACGCCAAAACGGGATAATAAATTCCTGGTGGCCTTTTTGAACAAGAACCAAATTGACTATACGCCTTACAAGCATCTGATGGACAAATAATCCGCAGCTGGGACCGGGTTTTCAGGACCTTTTCCGAAGACCCGGGAACGGGAAATAGAATAGCGCTTTATAGAAGGAACACCCCCGTGCAGGAGTGCTCACATTGAAGAAATGGGTTCATTTCGACAGTCTGATCTCTGCCGGGGGTTATTTATATACATATCATAAAATGAAATCAACTTCGGAGGAGAGGATCGGATGAGAGTCGCCATTTGCGGAGGTACCGGCTTTATCGGCAGCGCGCTATCAGAGCATTTGCTCAAGAACGGACACGAGGTGACTGTTGTCACCCGCAAGCTTTTGCCCGATCATAAACGCGACCCTAGGCTGGTGTTGTATACGTGGGATGAGATTGCGAGCCATCCCGAATTGATGGAGGGCATCGATGCGCTGGTCAACTTGGCCGGTTCTTCATTAAGCCAGCGGTGGACCGCCAAGGCAAAGGAAAGCATCATCCGCTCCCGCCTCACTACCGTGGCTGCCGTCACCAAGCTCGTGGAGGAGCTGCACAGCAAGCCCGGGGTCGTCATTCAGGCCTCAGCTATTGCCGTCTACGGCACCTCATGGACCGACACCTTTGACGAGAACAGTCCGAAACGGGTCATGGATTTTCCTTCGGATGTCGTCAGCCGGTGGGAAGACGCTGCCGACAGCATCCGGGGCGTACGGCTCGTCAAGCTGCGCATCGGCGTCGTGCTTGGAAATCAGGGCGGAGCCTTCCCGATCATGCGCCTCCCCTACAGGCTGGGGGTCGGCGGCAAAATCGGCAGCGGCCGGCAGTGGCTGTCCTGGATTCATCTGGAAGACATCGTCCGGCTGATCGAGTTTTGCATGACGCATCCGGAGGCCGAGGGTCCGGTAAACGCCACGGCACCTGAGCCGGTTACTAATGATCAATTCGGGCAAGCCGTTGGCCGTGCGTATCATCGGCCTCATTGGTTTCCGGTACCCGCCGTGATGATGAAGGCCGTTCTTGGCGAACAATCCTTAATCATCTTGGAAGGCCAGCGCATTCTTCCGGCCAAGGCGCTCGAGCTGGGCTTTAAATTCCGGTATCCCCGCCTTCAGGAGGCTCTGAACGACCTTGCCAACGAGCAGGGATAAACGTTCTACGAGGGATCTCAGGATACCTTGAACGTATAGACTCCACTGATGATGGTGAAGGTGTCCCCATCCTTCAGCGGATATTCCTTGTAGGGCACCATAGGCTCTCCATGCAGCTTGGTTCCGTTGCGGGAGCCCAGATCCTTGATCAGGTAGCCGCCGTCCTTGCTTCTGGCCAGCTCGACATGCGCGCGTGAGGTGCCTGTGGAGGCTTCTACATACTGGGCAACCTCTTCCGACCTTCCGATCACGAAGTGCGGCAGCTTCAGCTCGATTCGTTCAGAGGGGCGCCCCTGCTCCCCTTCGCGAATCAAATAATAGCCGGGACTGCCGGAGCGCCGGCTTTTCCCTCCGGCAGCACCATCCACAGGCGCAGATAGAAGTACAGTCGCATGACTTCGTCCGGTGCCGGACATAGCCTGTCCTTCCTTCAAACGGAAATCGTGCCCGGCGCTTCCATCCGATCCGGCATGCTCGTTGGCCGCACATTCAACCCCGGGTGCATGGATAGCCTCAGCCTCAAGGTGGCTCCACAGACGCTGCCGGATGTCCGAATAATGTTCCCGGTCGGCCGAAGTTTCCCGACCTCCCCGACCTTCCCGATTTTCCCGATTTTCCCGACCAACCCGACCTTCCTGTCCGATCCCAACCCCGCTCCCCAGCCCGAGCCCCTTTTTGTTAGAGCCCACCGCCGAGTAGCTGGGTCCGCTTGTCTCGCTTGTCCTCTGCCCTCCTCCCCTCAGCTCAATACCTGTTGATGCTGCAAGTAAATCCTGCGAAAACTTCCACTTCCAATCCGGTTCCGCATCCTCTGTTCCGTGATCGTCATCATCGCGATCCTTTCGTCTGCTGCCTTTGCCGAACCAGCCGGTCAGCTGCTCCACCTGAAAACGTGGGATTCTCTTTCGTGAAGCCGCATGGCGATCATCATCGATTTCACCCGATCCGAAATCCGGGATTTCTCCTTCCATCGCTTGCTGCGCAGAACGGCCCAGCTTTAGCTTTCCAGACCAGCTAAGCCAAGCCGCCACACCAAGCAGAATCGTCAATAGGACACTGATCAGCAGCGAGCTTGTCGTAGGTTTCGGCATATAAATCATCCGCCAGATCACGGCCGCACACAATAGACAGCCCAAAGCAATATAAGTCTTTCCACCAGACTTTCCGTTTGCTTCCCGCTCATCGTTTGCGTCTAAGGCATCGTCACGGTCCGGATTCCGGTTCCAATGGTCAAACGCTTCCTGAAGCCCGCCCACTCCCGGAAAGGAGTCCCTTTCAAGGCCTTGCTGGTCTGCCTGCTGCAGTGGTACGGACCGCAGCCGATCCCCTTCGGCTGCCCGGGCATTTGTTCTTGCCGTCTGAAAAAGAACCACGCTGCCCGCTGCCGAATCTTCTGCTTCTCTTATTCCTTTTCCCGGGACACGACTGCCGCCTGGCAACCCTTGTCTGTCAGCCTGCTGAGTATGATCCTGATACCCTTCTAACGCCTGGACACCTCCCGAATGGTCAGCATATCCATGTCCATCATCCTCCTCGGCGGTTAACAGTTCGAGCAGGAGCTTTTTAAAGCCAGAGACCGAAAAGTCCTCGCCTCCGGTGAATTGAAGCAGTCTTTGAACACCGTTTCCCTTCAGCTCCTGGACCGTGGCCATCAGCCGCGTGACTAATTCCTTCAATCGGATTCGCAGCGGCTTGTCCTGAAACGGCTCCTCTAGTGGAACATATGTAAAATAAAGCGTTCCCGAGTGCAAGGATCCGTCAACGAAGATGTAATCCTCGTCCAGCACATACTTATCCGGCTGCAGCATGTAAGACTTGCTCTCTTCCAGCGTCCCGGCCACCTGGCACAAAAGCCCGTAATAATCCGGCATGCTGAGCTTCTCTCCCTTCAGCATATGGGACAGCATCTTCTTGCCTGTAATGTCATACTGGAGTGTTACCCGGAGATCCATCTCCTTCAGGCGCAGCGGAAGAAATCTGGCAATCCGGGAGGCCGAAATCATAGATAACTCTATGTTGTTTAACTCATCGTGACGGTACCCTTCAGCAGGGCCAATGACCATAAAGGTTCCGTCATGCTGAATAAAGTCACGCATCAGGGACTCCAAACCGGTGTTCACCTCCAAAAACCATCTCTAGAAACTTATCACTTCGTTAACTCGAGAATCACAAATACATGCACACGCACATAAAGCCAGGCAGCACGGCAAGCATAAACGGAAAATGAAGCTGCTCTTTCCGATTTCCCCTCAAGCTGGTCAGACTCCTTAATACAATAAATCCGGACAGGTTTCCCGCGGCTTGGCGCAGTCGCTTCATTGCGTCCCTCCTCCACAAGGAGATCAACAGCCCGATAATTCCCGCAAAGATGACCGAATAAACCACGCACTGAACCGCAAACAGAGCGCCCATCCAGGCACCGATCCCGGCAAACAGCTTCACATCTCCGGCTCCGACCGCGCCCATCCAGTACATGACGAGCAGCACCAGGAATCCGGCAGCCATCCCTTTCCCTGCAAACGCGAGCCCGGACCAGCCGTCCCAAATTCCGTGGAAGGTTATCCCCGCGATTATTGCGCTGAAATTTAGCTTATTCGGGATTTTCATCGTCCGGATATCGGTCACAAAAGCAGCGGCAATCAGCACTGCACATCCATATATGGCTGGATTCACGGTACAACCGCCTCCTTTCCCCTTCTTTATGTAGTTGAACCAAACTAACTGTTACCGTAATTACGGTAGAGGTATCGGACACATGAGGTTAAGTAGGCCAAAAGAGGTTTTTCACGACCCAAATCAGGCTGGTACACCAATTGAGGTAAAACCACCATTTGAGGTATGAGCTATCCCTTTACGACGGTAAACATAACCTCCAGCCGCTGGCCGTCCGAAGTCGTAATGACGAAGGGCCAGGTTCCGGGTGTCGTGTTAGGTCCGACCCACCATTCCCACTCGATGGTTCCGTCCGCGTCCGCCTGCTTTTCCCCCAAGTATTTGGCGGTGCTTTGACCGCTTTTATAAAACACGGATAAATTTGCCGATCCGTTTGGAGCGATCTTGGCGCGCACCTTGGCCTTTTTGCCGACATATGCGGGATCGGGTTTGGACAAAATGCTGATGGATGTACGTCCATCAACATCCCCTTCACCCTCTCCTGTGCCTTCTTCATCGGTGGCGCCGATCCACAGGCGTTCCTGTGCCTTGGCCTGAATCACGATTTTTCTATTGATAAAAGGGACCTTTATCGGCAGCTCGTAGCTCACTTCAATGCCAAAGTACGGATCCGTCCTGTTCTTGAGGTCAGGGATTTGAATATTGGAAACATGAATTCGCTCGTAGCTTAGAAAATGGCTTTGCATTTGTGGCTTCAATATCGGTTTGACCACCGGATCGAGCACCGCCTCTGCCGTCTGATTTTTTAAATCCTGGAGCGGGGCTTCGGCCCGCCCCACTGCCTCATTCGTCCATTCCTTCAGGGGAGACGGAAGAGCCCCCGTATATTGGGAAGCCCAATCGCTTAGCGACAGCTCGGGAACCGACCAGCTCCCGGAGTCACGCTCCTTGGATTCGTCTCCCGTCCCTGCGGATGCTTCCGGCTGGATGGCCAAAGCCACCGGATATATGTGGGAAGATACCAGCTTGACGGTATCCGAAACGGTGCTCTGCAGCGCCGTAGAAATGAGTGTCATCTGAACGATATAAATCAGAAAAATGACGAAGAACAAAAAGACGGGCAGCACCAATGAGGCTTCCAGGACGATACTGCCCAGCTCCCGTTTCCCCCGCTTCGGAAACGCCTTGGCGAAAGCAGAAGCTCTCCCCCAATTCATGCGGTGCAGCCGATCAATAAGCAAAATCCGCTTTTTTCGTAACATAGTAACGGTTTCCTTCCACGTTATCCGGATTGCCTCCGGCGTAACCCGCCATTTGGATCACGCCGGGCAAAAACCACAGCCTCATTCCGATCCGGACTTCTCCTGACGCATACGTGGCTCGTTCGGCGGGATTAATTCCCGTATTCAGACGAATCAGCGCCAGCATTCTGGACATTTTCTTCTCATTGTCGCTGTGGATCAGCAGGAACAATCTCAAGTAGTCGCGGTATGTCATTTGAATCTTAACGTAACTGGACAGCTCTACGGATCCTTCCCTGCAGAGCTTCACCATGTCGGCTATGGCCATCTCCACTCCGTACAGTAGAGCGGCAGCTAGAACGAGCAGCGGATTTCCCAGTTTGCTGTTCTTCACCAGCCCCTCCATGGTCCGAACCGCCAGCCGTGCCGCAAAAATTTCGGCATAGGCCGCTGACACATTACCCACCGGGTTATGGAAGCCGTACACGATATACTCCAGCTCTTGATGGCTTATGCTCATCTCATCGGCAACTGCATCCCCAAGCCGGCTTCCCGGGCTTGCCGCCGCATCTTTCAGCAATCCAAGATCGAAATGGGTAAAATACAGCGCTGCATATTCGTTCTGGAACAGTTCGTCCTTGATGCCCGACATCATTCCCGCCATGGATCCATACACCGAGTCCGTCTGCTTCATGGCCGATTTGCCCGCATCATAGGGGTCGTGATCAAGATCGGTCCCCTTGTACTCGCTACCTGCGTCTTCCTTATTAAAGGTCAAGCTATCGTCGTAATACTGCTGAAGCTCCTGGTATTCCTCATTGTGCTGCTTCACTTTCTGGTCCAGCTTATTAATGCTTTCCAAAATGCCCGCCGCTTCGGACAGCTTGGCCTTGCTCTGCTTTTCTTTTTCTTTCCTTTCCTTATCGGATCCCCGATGCTCCTGCAGCTGACCCGCCACCCGGTCGAGCTTATTCCCGCTGCCTGACACGGCGTAATCATGGACATAACGGTCAGCGGCGCTTACTCCCCGGATCACCTCATTTTTCATGCGCCCACTGCTTCCCTGAACTCCGGAAGACTCGGTAAGGGAAGATAAAAGAGTAGATAACTGGTTGTTATAGGCACTATAATCCTGTTTTTGGGTCTGAATTACATCATTCAATTCCTGAATCAGACTATCGGACAGCAGCAGTTGGTCTATGCCGTCCCGGATGCCATGAATCGCCGCTGGATCGCTTCCGGATGCTTCCGGTGCCGCCCCCGGGATCATCGCGCCCCCGACCTGATCGTAGCCTTCGGTCCCGCCGCGGTTTCCGGCTTCCGCAATCACTTCCTTCATCTTATCGTTGCTGCTCCGGGCCTCCTCCCAGTACTCCAGGGCATTCTGGAGTTCCTTCCCATGGCTCCTGGCCGCCGAGGACTGGATGCTCTGCAGGCGGGAAATGACCTTTCCTGAGCTGCGGTTATACTCCCGTATTTCCGAGCTGTACTGTTCCTCATCGTCTTCGCCACGGTTTGCATCCTGATTGACCTTGTTTACGTAGTCCTCATATTGTGCGGCGATGTCGGCCGCGGTGACCACTTCCGAAGAACCGAGCGATTGGTCCGGAATCGCCCCTCCGGCAGGCTTCATGATCAAATCCGGTGCCTCCTTCAGGCTTTGACCGGCCTTTCTCTGGGCCGCCAGCATCTGATCTAGGGCCTCCTCGCGCTTGTCATACAGCTTCTGCAGCTTGCCCAGGACATCCACCGTATCCGAGGCTTCCTTCATGGATTCGGACAGCGGCTTGAACCTGCTGACGAGTTCCAGGGAAAAGTCGATGGGCGCTTTATACTTCATCTCCTCGCTGACTTCCCTATTAAAAATGTCATACTCCCCCAGCATCCGTTCCATCTTGAGCGACGAGGTGTCCAGCTGAAGCGGAAGCAGATCAAACCGATCGCTGCGGTCTCCCTTATCCATCGTGCTGTTAAGCACGCCTGCCATAATCTGATCGCCGCTCGTGCTGCCGTGTGCAAAAAGTCCATACCTTTCCTGCAGTTCAGGGTCGTACGACGACATGACCGACCGGACCGCCGCACGGACCAACCGCTCGCTCTGCGCCTTCATCGCCGCAATCCGGGCGTAGTCGATAAATAATGCGACAAACGCAAAAATCATGGCCAAAACCCCAATTAGAAAGATGGATACCGATCCACTTTCCGAGCGTCTCATGCCGAACACCCGCCAATCCTCCTCTCTAGGTCCTAAGGCTGGCTTCCGGACGCTTGAAGCCGCTTCAGCACCCCAGCCGCGCTGCCTCGATCCATCCCTTCACCAGCATCATTCTTCTTGAACTTCGAGCCGTAGTATCTCATCAGATGGATGCTGCGGATAAATTCGACCGGATCCACGACCAATGAACTCCCGGAGGTTCGAAGCTCGCTCCCTCCGTCCAGCATGGCATCGAGCGGCCGAAGAGAGATCATTTGGTTCAAGCTGGCAGTTACTTTCCGCTGCAGCAAAGCATTTTTATAGGTCATATCCCCCTGCATGCCTGCCGGAATCGCCGAGCCGGTTTTGCTCAGCTTGATCGCCGTCAGCGCCTCTTGCGTGGAAGAGGTACTTGGAACAGGTACCGTCTGAGAGTTTTCGGCTCCTGCCCAGCCAAACAACGCACCAAGCCATTGATCGTCTGTCATTCGCCAATACAGCGAATCATATTGATTGACCGGAACCGAGCCGTCAAGCGCTTCTTTATGGCTGTTATCCCAGCTGTAGGCCGTGCGCTCCGCGGCTGCGGACGCCGCTTGATGCAGCATGCTCTGCTGATACATATATAGGGACAGAAACAGCAGAATCATCGTCGTGAACAGAACGACCGGCATGACGAGGGAGGCTTCCAGCGTAAAGCTTCCCTCGCATTCTTTTAACCTAGCTCGTAAATTCTTCACTTTTTTTGTTGACGTTAGCCAGCAGTTTGTTGATAAGCTCCATAATTTGCTTCTTAAACAGAAGCGCGATAATGAGGATCACGACGATAATCAGCAGCATTTCGAGCGTTCCGAGTCCCTCCTCGTCCCTCCATAATTTCTTGCCGCTTCGTCTTATCATTGTCAGCATTTATACCCCTCCTACATGTTCATCATCATAAAAGCCGGTGTGCCCACCAGCACAATCACGATCATAAAAATGACCATCATTGGAAAAACGAGCTTTGACGATGCTTGCTCTCCTCGTGTCCGGGTAATGGCCTTGCGCTTCTCCCATAATCCCCGGGACAAGTCGTTCAGCGCCATGGCAAAGTCGCTGCCCCCTCGCCGCAAATTGAGCAGCACGGCTGTCGTAAACGCGGATACCTCCTGCACGGCACAGCGTTTGCTAAAATTTTCAAACGACTGCTGAAAGGAATATCCGCCTTCCAGATCATCGATCATCCGGATTAGTTCCTTATAAAGCGGATGATCCCTTTGGGCTTCCTTCTGACGTGCGCATCGCGTGATGGCCTTCTGCACCGTCTCGCCGGCTCCGACAAGCAGTACGATCTTGTTCAGCAGCTCAGCCAGCTCGATCGTAATATCCTGGTCCCGCTTATCGACCTTCGTGTGCAGGTCCTTAATGATCGCGGCCGGCAGAAGGATGGCCAGCAGCCCTCCAATAATAAGCCCCGTATTCCCCCCGGCGGCAAGCGTCAGCAGGCAGCCCAGCATCAGCATCAGCCAGCTGTAACACAGCATCTCTCCGGCATACAGGAGCGTCATCTCCACGCTGTGCCGCTGCCCGTAAATCTTCTGAATCGAGCGCTGAAGCCTGAAGAAGAAGAGTGGAAAACGAGCAGTCAGCTTGTACCGGTCGATGATGTACAGCATGGGCCGCATCACCGCTCTCAGCCGAATCCCTTCCATCGGCAATGTCATCAACCGCTTATATTTGTCGCCGCAGCGCTGGTTCTGCACCACCCAACCTCCCGCCAGCAGAGCCAACATCACGGCAGCCAACAATTTCATGACTTCACCCCGTTCACACCTTGATATTCATCATTTTCATAATCCATAGCAGGCAGCCGGCCAGTCCCGCCAATGCACCTGTCGAAATCACGATACCCATCCCGCTGTACAGCGGCTGCATATAATCTCCGGCCGTAAAATTCATAAACATCAGCATCAGGATAGGCGCAGCCAACAAGGCTCTGGATTCAAACTTTTTCTGGGCGATCATGACCGAGATCTCCTGTTTGATATCGAGCTTCTCGCCGATCACCGTTGAGGTGTGCCGCACAACCTCGACAAGGTCCCCGCCCGTGCGCTTACACGTCGTGAACACATCCGCAAAATTCGTAATATCCTCCATTGCCGCACGTCGGCTGAAGTCATTCAATGCATCCTCGACCGGTTCGCCATACTCCATCCGCGCGCAGATAATGCCCAGCTCGGTAATCAGGTCATTCTCCGCATCCGGGTCGAGCATCCGCAGGTCCTGAATAGCCTCCCTAAATCCGTTCTCCACCGATTTGCCCGCAGACAGGGAGGAAGACAGCGAATACAGCGCCTGCTTAAAGTGAAGATTCATCGCGGTCCTCCGGCGCTCCAGAAGATGAGCCTTCCAAAACCGCGGAACGATCCATCCGCCGGATGCCATGATCATAGCTACGAGCCATTGATGATAGAACAAATACCCGATTCCGAAGCATAACAAGCCCCCAATAGCAATGCATGCCATACGCTGGAGCCCGTTCAGCTCATAAGTCTGGTAATCCGGAAGCTTCTTCCCTATACCCTCTGGAGGGGGAGATCCGTCCATGCCTTGCCTCCTGAGCGCCCTGCCTGGCTTCTTGGGAGGAGCGGCCTCCCTCCGGTTACCGTTGCTCCCTGTTCCCTGCTGTTCGTGTAACATCGCTTCACCTCCTTGGTGACAGTACCCAACTGGTTTATTAAGGCCTTTTCATTTGATGCTGAATCAAGCAGCCCGCGACCCCAATCTTCATATTTGAATTAAAAATGTCTGCTTCACTTCTTTGCGGCGGCGATTCCCGCAGCCTGAAGCTTTGCGACATGAATCAATCCGTTTCCCGTCGGCTCCAATTCCCCTGCAACCTTTCCATCCTTCTCCCCCGTCTCCCGAAAACGGAACAACGGATTAAGGACCACCTCACCGTTCTCCAGCCCTGCCACCTCGCTGATTTCAGTGACCTTCCGCGTGCGGTCGCGCATCCTGGACAGATGGACAAAAATATCGATCGCCGAGCTGATCTGCTGGCGGACGACAGGCACAGGCAGATCCGCTCCGCTCAGCACCATCGTCTCCAGCCGGCTGATCATATCGCGCGTGTTGTTCGCATGGCCGGTCGATAAGCTCCTATCATTGATATTGTGTATATCATTTTCTTGATTAAATTGACCTCCACAATACCCATGATGGGGAACTATCATGGGTGTTGTGGTAGTGATAAGAGAATTAAAAAACAGCCTCCAAGGAGACTGTTAAGGTAATACTCAATCAAGTTTATGTATGTTAATCCAACATGCGAATGTTTATAAAATCATAATATTGCTCAGTTTCAAACGTTTCTGGATTAATTCCAAATTTGTCGAAAAAATACTTTGCCAATTGATCCTTTACATTAGTTCCATCCGGTAAGTTTAATCTTCGATTAAGGCAACCCATGAAAACATCTGCCACTTGGATAAAAGGATCAATATGTGATTCCACTGCTGTGAATGCTCCGAGTTTTACCATTCCATCAAAGCCTGCTTTGATATGTCCAGCTACATCCAGCCTCAAGGCTTCTAAAAATAGAGTATCTTTAGCATCTTCTTTATCTTTTATAATATTTAGTGTACGAGGAATTGATATGCGGCCTGTCTCAATTTCATGCCGTAATCCATCTGATATTCCCACTTTATAGAGTCTAGTGACTATATCCTCTGGCTTCTGACCAGATCCCTTTTGACAGAAACATAGTGCTTTGAACCCAATATTTGCTGATTCTTCAGCTACTATATCGATTAATCTAACATAGTTTTCTATATTTTTCTTATCTACATCGACAAAATGGAACTCGTCTTTCGACTCCATCTCTAATTGTTCTCGTAAATCCATAATTTTTGACCGAAGGTTCCCGCCTTGTCCACTTCTCCACATGCCACCCACTGAAATAAAATCCTGAGTTTTTCCTGTTTCATCGTAGAAAATAAAGGACACTGGTGTCGCATCTTCACTAAGCTGAATCTGGCTGGTTCGGTATGTATTTTCTCGTTCCGTTCTTATTCTTTTGACATCTTCACTTGATCCAAATTCACCAAACGTATTTTGAATCTTTGCCCTTGCCCTGGTTATATCGCTTTGTTGTTCTAGTTTAAGAAATGCTTCTTTCGTGATGTTCCCATCGTTATATAAATCATTTTGAAATATTTCCCAATATCTCAATGTGAGTAACCGATCTGAATCACGGGTGTCAGGATAATGATTAAGGATGAATGCAACTCTTGCTGTTACAGTTTTCAAAACCCCTTCACTCAATTGCTTCATTAAATTCTCTTTTTCCTTTTGTACTTTTATTAATCGTTTCTGTTCTGGCGTCACTGCTTCAGATACATTCTCCGTGTCTCCCAACATCGAGTCCCTCCCCCTGATTCGAGATTATTCGACTATATTTTAACATATAAGATATAGAAAATACATTTTTCCAGTTAATCTACCTCTCCTTTCAGATGAAACTCTAGATATGTATGATCTTGATCATCTTCATCCTTATTTAAATTACATGATAGTTCAATTTTCGATGGATAAATCCTACATGTATTCAGTAGTAATACCACTTTTTATGACTTCTTTGATAATATTACCTTATAGATCATCGCTTACTTAAAACTGCTTAAGGTGAATTTTTTCCAAAATTATTCTAGCGATATACAATCGCTTTCTGATAAGGAGCATTAAGAACTATGAATAAGCTGTCAACTGATATTATAGAAAGACTCGCTGTACAAGCAGTCAAAAGTGAAGTTACTAAGCCTCCATATTTCTTAAAAGCTGAGATCCCAGAAGGAGATAAAGGAGTATCATTTGATGGAGAGATAATCGTTTTTAATGATAGTTCTCACACTGCAAGTTCCTTCAGAGGATCTATTCCAGTACAAGTGAAAGGTACACAAGTAAAGTCCTTTTCTGATAATAAAAGAACATTTTCACTTCAATTAGCTCACTTTGAAAACTATTATAAAAAGAACGGGGTTATTATTTTTGTAGTTGAATTACGAAAAGAGAGAAGCAAAATCTTTTATAAACAACTTCTTCCTCTTGAACTTTCCCAAATTATCAAAAAATGCAAACATAAAGGAAAAAAATCGCACAGCATTGAATTAAGATCCTTAAAAGGTACAGACATGCATCGAATTTGCCATGCTTTTCTGAAAGAACAATTACATCAACCAATTGTACTTATAGAAGATGGTGAAACATTACTAGATGAGGACCATCAGCAATATGTCTTCAGAAGTCTCACATTTAATCCATCAAACATGGACTTTAGTGAGCTATTTGAACATGATTTTTTTATGTATGCATTGGAGAAAAATCTGCAAATCCCCATTAGTGTTGGAAGGTTTTCGTCTTTAACTAGTTTCCCCTGAAAAAGTCAGGGTGTTTTGAGCATAATTAAAAGGAATTCAGCACCTCAAAATGGAAATTGTTATTGACGAGATAACAAAGTTCCACACCCCGAGGGAAGAATTCCTTTGCTATAGGAGTTCAACAGAAGCCCTCGGGAATCCTTCCAAGAGGTGAAGAAAATGTTGAAACTTCGAGACGAGCAATTGACCATCTGGGATGCCATTCTCCCGGAATCTGTTAGAAAGTTGCCGGTCGAGCTTGCAATCATAGATCAATTACTGGACGACGACCGTTTTCTTCAACCGTTTACTGAGTTGCACCCGAAAGGCAAGAAAAGCGGCCGTCCTACGCTTGCAATTGAAAAGTACATCCGTCTTATGGTCCTGAAGCATAAATACAATTTGGGCTACGAGTCACTCGTGAAGGAAGTCGGTGACAGCATCACATGGCGAATGTTCTGCCGGTTTGCCATCGACGAACCGATGCCCGACCCGTCTACGCTCATCTATGCCCGCAAACGCTACGGCGACAAGATCGTCGAAGACATCAATGCCGCACTCGTAAAGCAGTGTGAGGAAAAAGCCGTTCTGAAAACCCGCAAATTGCGCACGGATACGACGGTTGTGGAATCCGACATCCATCACCCGACAGACGCTACGCTGTTGCAAGATGGCGTAAAAGTCATCACTCGAACGATTCAGAAAATCCGGAAAGTCGCCTCCCACACTGTTCAAGGCTTTGAAGATCGTACGGCAGAAATCAAGGAAAAGATTCTGTCCATCGCGAAAGTTCTACGTCGCCGCACCCGTGAATCTTGGGAAGAAGTTGACCGGATCACTGGGAGCGTAATCGAAGTAGCCGAGAACGTTGTGAACAAGGCGCAAGCCGTTATCGAGAAACTGCAAGACAAGGGCAAAGCTGCTCTTCGACAAAGTAAAACCAAACTGACCGAGGCGGTCACGCTAACCGGCAAGTTGTTGGAACAAGCCAAACAGGTCGTTTCCGGCAATCGAATCATCGCAGATCGGATCGTCAGTTTCTTTGACCCGGAAGCAAGACCGATTAAGAAAGGTAAGCTGGCCAAAGGAACTGAGTTCGGCTACAAGGTGCGAATCGACGAGACGGAAAGCGGCTTTGTGACCGGCTACGCTGTCTACGAGGGGAACCCCTCGGATGATGAACTGCTCGTTCCCGCTGTACAGGCGCATATCAAGCAATTCGGCAAAGCGCCGCAAGCTGTAGCGACCGACCGCGGTTTCTCAAGCAAGAAGAACGAAACGGCCATTACCGAACTTGGTGTGAAGCGAGCTAGCTTGCCGCGAAAGGGCAAAAAAGGCATTGCCCGATCCGAGTACGAAAACGAATTATGGTTCAAAGACTTGCAGCGTTACCGTGCAGCTGGAGAAGCGAAGATTAGTCTTCTCAAGCGGAAGTACGGTTTGAACCGCAGCAGGTATCGGGGCTTTGTCGGCTCAAAATGCTGGGTCGGCTTCGGGATTCTGACCCACAACCTGCAAAGAGCGGCAAAAATGCTCCAAAACTAACATGGAAACCGATCATTAGGGAAAGTTCCCCCTCACAACCCAGCCAGCAACCCGAAACTATTTTTGAAAATCGACTTTTTCAGGAGCAACTAACTAGCAGTTCTGAGATGGATGTAATTATCGATGGGAACATTCAAAAATTTAATGTATCATCAACATTCAATTCTGGAACCTTGACGATAACATTCGAAAATGTTTTGAAAATGGTTTTAGATGGAACCGAACTCAAAATTAGCAATTACCAGTTCCACTCTTTATCCAGTCAATTAAAGGTTATACCATTATTGTCAAGTTTAATAGAAGGAAAGAAGTTGACGCTACCTATTGGAGACATCCAAATAACCGATTTTTCAGAAAAGAACATAAGATTTATTAATGAAATTAAGGAACACATACTATTTATTGAGGACTTAAAAGAGGCTTTTCTATACTTTTCTATAGATCCAAATACTAACTTTTCTGAAACTAAGGAAGGAATAGAGTTGAATTTTGGTCTTTCTTTTTTAATTAGGGCCTCCAAACATGGGGACATTTCGAATTTCAAAAAGCGATTATCCAGCAAGAATAATTCATGCCTCATCAATTTATTAATTGGGGATCAAACTATTGTTTGTTTGTACCATGACGGTAAATTGAAAAATATTTTTTCTAAAGATCAAATTGATATAAAAGCCATTCTTGGCTACAATACACCTGACCAATGCGACTACAGCATTTTTGTACAACTAAATGATGAATCGCTTACTAAGGGAACAAACTTAGATTTTCAAGCGATAAAAGAGTCTTTTCAAGAAATTGATCCTTTCGTTAATGAACTTGCCTGTAGTACAACAACTAATTTTTGTTTGCGATGTATTGCTGCTTATGACAAGTCTAATAGAAGAGAATTGCTCTTATTAGCAAAATATATTCTATCCATGCATCCGTCTATTGAAACAGATGATTTTAATTATATTAATCTCTTACAAATCAATAAAAGACTTAACGGCTCATTAACAGCAGAGGAAGAAGATAAATTAATAACTATCAAGAGCACAGCCCCCTCGGATATTCTGAAACAATTCGGTGTTAGCATTTTACTTGAAAGCAAGATTGAGGCTAAAAGACTCTACTCTAAGTTGGATAAAAAAAACCAAGAAATTATAGATTCGACGCCTATTATGAAATTGTATTCGGACTTGTGAATCTCATTTTTATTCGTTTAGGAAATTCAGAAAAGAAAGCCCAAGAATGTTGATTTACAGCATTCTTGGGCTTTTTCACTTAAGGCGCGCCCAGCTGCCTTCTAAAAATTAAAGACAGGGGAAAAATACTTTGCCACGCTCTTTCTCAAATTTCAAACGCCTGATACACTGACTCATCTTCAAATGAAGAAGCTCTTACAATTCGATCTGAGAAACCTTCCACTCCTTGAACAGATTCCCTTCCAAGAAGTAAAGATAAGACCGCAAATCCTTTCTTGTCCTTCAACTCATTCCACGACTTTAGAAAATGCTCGTTCACATGGGATTCGCCGTCTGTCACAAACACAATATCCGCTTTATTAAAGCGACTCTGTTGGATGACTTGACTTGCTGCCCTAAGTGGAGGTTCAAAGCTTGTTCCTCCACCTAAAAAAATAGTGGCCAGTTGTATCATATCCTGAACGGTAATTTTCCCACGCTCATAGATTAACGGGGCAGCAGCATTCGAAGAAAATGGAATCCATGCAAAATCTCTTCTTTGCTTACGGGCAATACTCATTAAGGCAAGGGCAAACCCTTTTGAGATTGCGTCCTGGTTTGTCATACTTCCCGATTGATCCAAGCATAGAACAATCGGCCCCTTACCAAGCTGTTCAGGCCCCTTTGTTTCGTACTGAAGTGTTTGGCCCTCAACATATCGGCGCAGGAAATCCATTTTGGTCAAAGGGCTGGCATAACTGCCAAGTTCCATTGGCAATAGCTGCTCTACAGCATTGCCCTGCCGAACACCGTTACGGCTGGTCGCATCCTTATGCTTAGAACGCTGTTTACGATTGGCGATTACCTTCATGCGCCCAGCCCATTTCGCAATCTCCTTCAATTTCTTATCGTGACTCAACTTTTCTGCCAGAAGCAATTGATCCTTTAATGGAACCTTTTTTAGTTCACTATCTCCACTTCCCGCCTTGATTCCACCCAAGAGAGACTTTACATTCTCTTTGGCTTCTATGGCTTCCTGTGTAGCTTGAGACAACATTCGAGATAGAGAGTTTCCTTGCTGGTTTAGGGCTGCGGACAAAGCATCTGCTGCCTGCTGAGAAGCGCCCTGTTTTCCATTCATCAGGTTCTGTAATGCTTCAGCTAATTCTTGATCCCTCTGTGCTTGTTCTTTCACCCAACCAAGAACCGTCTCGCTGTACTTTGTTGTGCCAAGTGCAGCGGCCAGGTCATCCAGACGAGTAAACTCACGAAACTCCTGATAGCCTTCGTCTGACATCACCCGTTCCATAAGCTGATGATTCATCTCTAACCCTTCAGGAACTTCTTCCAGCAACTCAGGCTTCATTTTAAAAAGGCCTGCCCACATGTCACCCATTAAAGGTTGGAAAGAGGGAAATAATTTACTTCCCTCTTTACTAACCTCTCTGAGCTTCTTGGACATCTCTAAAATCTGCCCGAAGCGTCTCCGATCATATGAATCTGTGTTTAAAACAGAACCTTTAAGCTCCTTCATCTCCTACACTCCCAACACTTGGGATGCGATATCAGTTAACGACTTTTGGACAAGAGCAACAGCTTGCGCAACTTCCGTCCGGTTCGGATTATCCTTTTGAAGCTTTTTAAGTTCGCTGACTAAGCTTTTAAGCTTCTTCGTGCTTTCTACAGCCACATCCGTTGAGTTGTTAGACTGTTCAAGACTCTTCAAGATATCAGCAGCTTCAGTTTTAATCTCTTCCACACGTGTCTTCACCGCATCCTGAGCATGATTGCGAACGATCTTTGCGACCTTATCACGCTGCTCCGGCTTTTCCCACAGACTATGCTTGAGAATCATGAGGTCTTCAAGTTCTGCGTGATCTCTTCCGGCTAACACAGCCTTAGCACGAATTACTGAAAGAACTTGCTTGAAACGCCGATCTGAAGGACGAATACCTTCATCCATTAACTCGCGTCTGAGCTTGCTCAGTGCATCAAATACCTCATCAGGAATAGTGACTGTATCACTAAAGAACTGGAGTTCAAATAATTCATCTATGCTCATATCGGCTGGAGATGGTGCAGAACCTTTCAACATGGAAACAAAGGACTGATCTTCGCCGATGTAGTCCACTTCATATCTCAGCAAGAAGCGGTCAAACAAGGCTTCTAGTCCCTCACCTTCTTCTGGATATTCATTTGAACTACCGATCAAGGACATTAAGGGAACCTGTGCCGGACTGCCATCGTTGTAGAACACTCGTTCATTGATGAGAGTCAGCAAGGCATTCAAAATTGCACTGTTAGCCTTGAATATTTCATCAAGAAATGAAGTGTGAGCTTCCGGCAGCTTTCCTGTCGTATTCCGCTTGTACACGCCTTGTTCCAGTTCTTTCAACGAGACAGGTCCGAATAACTCCTCTGGTGTACTAAAACGTGTCAGCAGCCATTGGAAGTAATTCGCGCCTGTAATCCGCTTAGTTAGATCACTTACAAGGGCGCTCTTTCCTGTTCCGGGCGGCCCGATCAACAAAGCATGCTGACGGGCGATCATAGCTACCATGAGCCCTTCTATTACTTCTTCACGCTCAGCATATTGACTATTTAATGCCAACTGAATATCCTTAATTTTCATTTAACTACCTCCATTTATAGATATAACAAAAAGAGCCAATGCTTCTTTATAATGAAGTCATCAGCTCTTTGTTTTTATAATGTGGGGTCAATCGCAGGAAGTCCAAGATGCCCACGTCAACTCCACATTCAACCTCCGAAAAAATAAAAGCCACGAATCCCGCACGGGAAACTCATGGCTTTTAAAAGTGTTTTTGTTTTTACACCGTGACTGGCAACCCGATCCATTCAAGCAGATCGATGGCTTCAGGCACCGGACGACGATTCTGGATGCATTCCAAAACCATTTCATTCACTTCTTCTTCGATGCTCGCGCGGAGCATCAAATCTGACACCGTTTCGCCATCGTCAAAAATGTATTCCGGTATGTTCGTAACCGTCACTGTGTAGATTTCATTCCCGACCTCCACAGTGTAAACTTCCGTTCCGTACCGGAGATGACCAGTTCGTCCGGCCAGTTCAATCGTTTCCGGGATTTTCTCGCGGTACGCTTCCATGGCCATGCGCGAAAACTTCGCCAAGCTGCCGTTCGCAAATATTCCCGCTTTAAGCTTAAACATACGGTTTTCCTCCCTGTTCACCCGAACGGCTGGAAGGGTAAAGTTCCGCGGATGATCAGCCTTGGGTCGTCCGACTTTGGACATGACGATCACACCCCTTTACCCTTTATTATATCCGTTCAGATAAATTTTTGCATTACAAAAATTATTTTCTTCTTTGGAAGTTGTCTCTCCACTCCCCGCTTCGGGGGTCGTATGTCGTTTTCACCGTCCACGATTCTGGATGGACAACATTAAAAACACATACGACATGGAGCGGACGGTATTGCCCTTTTCCGATTTTAAGAAAATACATCAGAACGATGGTAACATCCGCACCGTCCTGACGCCTCTCAATCGGCCATCCGTTCAAGACGGCGTTTCGTATGTCTATTTCGGAGATGCCGCGCTCAATTTGTCTGTGAAGCGCATGTTTGGAAATCACAAGCTTTCCATCTCCCTCTTCAAGCAGCTCAACAAACTTTCTATGCTCAGTTTCGGCATTCATTTCTTTTCTTCTCCTTTCTGGAGAATTACACGGCCATATTCACCAGCGCTTCACCCACTTTCATGCGAAGCGCCGACACCAGACGTTCCATTTCCGCCAGATCGCCGGTGACAATTTCGCGATACTGCGCAAAATCGTTTGCCACCGACCGAGCGTTTTCTATCAACTCTTTCATCTGGCCTTTGGTCAGCTGTCTTTCCGTGCTTTCTTCGCATGCAGCGAGAGTGTCACGGAGATGATCCAACAGCTTGCGTGTCACCATGTTTTTCATATCCATGGTGTTCATTACAGGAACCTTCTCTGCTTCTCCTTTTTCAAGAGATGATACGAATTTGACCAATGTATCCAAGTTGCTCTCAAACTGTGCCGGTATGAAGTAAACACCACCTGATGGTCTAACCGGTGTAGGTGACATACTCTTTAAGACGCTGGTAATCAACGTACGTAGTGTAGTAGATCCATAATTGTTTCGATAAATTTCAAACTGCAACGCAGCATTATTAACTAGTTGCTGCGCCATTGATGAAACATAGCTGGTCTCTACTGTCTCCGTTTTTCGATCTAATACCAGTGCTCCTACATCAGGAACATATTTTAATCTTCTACCTTTCGTATCCTTGGTTTCGCAAACTAAATTTCGTTGTACGAAGGCGTTAGTTGAAGCCACCTCGCGGAACATGTAGTTCTCATAGACTCCTGGTGACACTTCTCTTTTGAATTTTTCACTTGTGGCTCTTCTAAAGGCATCCGGGAGCCGGATATCCTTCGGCATCCAACCAGCCCCTAATCCGGAATCAACAAGCTTTTGTTTTAGGTCGTCCGGGGTAATCAGCATGTTGGATAGAGAATTCCAGGTTAAAAATCCAATCGCGTTGTCTTTACTGGATGGTACAGCAACTACATCCTTTAAAATGGCATTCATAAGAAAAACCTCCTCATTTTTAATAAAAAAAGACCAATTCCTAAAAGTAAGGAACCAGCCTTTGCTTAACATTTAATTTGGTTAATGGCCTACGCCCGAAATACTTTCTCATTCAAATCAGAGATAATGAGGCTATTTTTCATCTGCTGAGTCAGACTAGCCATTTCGGTTATAAGTTAAGTGAATTCGGATTGAACACAATTTCCTTTTCCAAATAATTTGAACATGGGTTCATTCATCCTCTCATTTTTATTAAAAAGCAAAAAAGCCGATCCCTGCACAGAATAATCCATGCAAAAATCGGCTTTTAAAAACAGTATCCAAATTTCTAAAGGCGCATGTGAATGCGTAAAATAAAACTTTTATCAGAGCCTTTCGGTACTCTTCAATCCTTTTCTTCTGCAAACGGAAGTGACGGATCAAGTGAAATTGTCCTGCATTTTTCCTCTCTTCATATCTGGAATTTCCAAATAGAAGCTTACAGGGGAGGTAATAAAACTACTTGTCCTTTCGGGACAACAAGCTCTTGTCTCCAGCAAAATTGGGAGTATAGAGGTACATATAATTACAAAATTATTATAACATTCGCCCTTCAGAAATACAATCGTATGTTCGCTAGAAAGTCCACTGAAACCAATATCAGTTATTACTTTTATAATGTATCACGCCTGATGATTAACCACTAAATGGTAGAAAAAGAGCCCGTAACTCGATAAAATGATTATACCCCTACAAACGCAACCTAAAGGTGAGGTAACAACGCCATGAAAAAGTCTATCACGATCCAGTTTACCCTTCAATGTAAGCGTCAAACTGCCCCCACCTTCAATCAGCAGAAGATGCGTGAGACAATGAAGATAACCGAAATCACAAGGAGGTTGTCTCATGACGACAAGCGAACAGCTGCGACAGCAGTGGTACGCACGCATCGCCGAGTACCGGGCCAGCGGCCTAACCCTGAAAGCTTGGTGTGCGTCCAATGGCTGTAAGGTCGATCAAATGAAATATTGGATCTACAAATCTTAAAACGCGAATCTTCCGTCGCGACATCTTCCGTTGCGCTTTCTGCGGCGGCGCGCTTCATCCCACTGGCCGTGACGGATAATGAAGCAACAAGTCCTTCGCTCATCCTCCGCGTTGGCCCGGCACAGATCGAGCTTCACGCCGGTTTCGACCCCAGTTGCTCCGCGAAGTCGTGCAAGCGCTGGCGGGGGCTGCGCCATGCTGACGATCCCGAATCCCGAGAACGTTTATTTGGCTTGCGGCCCCATAGATTTGCGCAAGTCCATCGACTCCCTCGCCGCGCTCGTGCAGTAGGGCTTCGGCCTGGATCCGTTCTCGCCCAGCCTCTTTGTGTTTTGCAACCGCCAGCGCAACAAGCTCAAAATGTTGCTCTGGGATCACAACGGCTTCTGGCTGTTGTATCGGCGGATCGAGCGCGGAACGTTTCAATGGCCGACCGGCCACGAGGGAACGGTCACCGTTTCCAGCCGCGAGCTGCACTGGCTACTGGACGGGTTGGCGCTGGAACAACGTAAAGCGCATCCGATGGTTCGGGCCAAGACTGTCATTTAGCAAAAAGCGTAAGAACCAGCGTGAAGTCAAGCTGGAGGGCCTGCGCACCGAGCGGGTGGAGTATCGTCTCCCGGAGGAGGAGCAAATGTGCGCCTGCTGCGGGGGCGCAATGCACGAGATGAGCACCGAAGTCCGGCGCGAGCTGAAGGTCATCCCGGCCGAAGTGAACATGTTCGCTATGTCTACGGTTGCCGCCACTGCGAGCGCAATGGCATCGAGACGCCGATCGTCACGGCGTCGATGCCTCGTCCCGTCCAGCCGGGCAGCCTTACCTCGCCTTCTAGCGTGGCGTACATCATGAGCCAGAAGTATGTGGAAGGGATGCCGCTCTACCGTCAGGAACAGCACTGGGCCCGTTTCGGCGTTCAGTTGTCCCGGCAGACGATGGCCAACTGGATGCTTCACGGCGCTCAGTGGCTGGGTCACGTGTACGAACGGATGAAGGCGCATCTGCTGCAGCAGGACATCGTCTACGCTGACGAGACGACGCTGCAAGTGCTGCGGGAGCCCGGACGAACAGCGGAGCAGAAATCGTACTTGTGGCAGTACCGAACCGGCCCATGGAGTCCGGCGATCGTCCTGTACGAATACCAGCCGACGCGGGCAGGTGAGAATCCGAAGCGCTTCCTGTCGGGCTTCACCGGTTACCTGCATACGGACGGATACGACAGCTATGATAAAGTCGCTGGCGTGACGCGCGTTGGCTGTTGGGCGCACGCCCGGCGCAAGTTTGTTGAGGCGGTCCAGACGCTGCCGAAGAACGTGCCGGCGGCCGGCACAGCGGCGCAAGAGGGATTGGACTTTGGCATGGCTACAGGAGCAACAACCAAGGATGCTGCCCAAAAGTCTGACCGGGGCGGCCATCACCTATTGCCTGAATCAGTGGGAACGGTTGAAGGGCTATATCTTGGACGGACGACTGGAGATCGACAACAATCGAAGCGAGCGTGCCATTAAGCCGTTCGTCATCGGGCGGAAGAACTGGCTGTTCGCCAACACGCCGCGGGGCGCCCAAGCGAGCGCAACAATCTACAGCCTTGTAGAGACAGCCAAAGAAAATCGGTTGCATCCGTTCTATTATCTGACGTACCTGCTGGAGAAGCTGCCGCAGTTATCCAATCCACAAGATCCCGAGGCGCTGGATATGCTGCTTCCCTGGTCGCCATCGCTACCTATCATCTGCCGCGTGTTTTCTTCTACCAAATAGGATAACGAAATCCCCATCTGATCGCTAGGTGGGGACTATTTGACGCTTACCAATAAACAGGCTACATATTCAGAGAAGATCCCCTGTTACAATATTTTGATTGGTGTAAATCCTTTGAGCAGAATTCCTAATAAGTACAGTGTTTTCAGTAAGGATTGCAAGGAGATCAAGCGTATTAATAAATCTTTTAATAAATTCGGTAGCGCAGCGAGGATTAAGGAATTGTGTAACTCTAATGTTAAGAGATTTTGTGATGAACGAGATCACAGTTTCTTTGCAATGGAATAC
Organism: Paenibacillus sp. SSG-1; assembly: GCF_002224835.1. Lineage (NCBI taxonomy): Bacteria > Bacillati > Bacillota > Bacilli > Caryophanales > Paenibacillaceae > Paenibacillus > Paenibacillus sp. SSG-1. Next base: position 9,971 of record NZ_MBRK01000001.1, on the reverse strand, counting down.
AACATTGGTCAGGCGCTCGATATCGAGTGGGAAATGCTCTTGTGGGGTATCTATAGGAATCCTTGATCGTTTTATTTGAAAAGGGGGTATTCGATGGCGAGTATTAACGAACTCATAGATGCCATAGTTCAGGTACTACTTGAGGAAAAGGCATACGACATACCGACTGTTTGCACTAAATATGGATTGGAAAGCGGAGATGAGTCTGAGGCGTTTAGCAGTAGAAGGGTTTACGTCCAAAAGAGGCTCAAAGGTAAGGATCAATTATTCCTCTTGGACTTAGCTAAGCGGATTATAAACGACTACGGCTCAAAGGCAAACTCATTATCAAAGTTGGTTCTTCGACTTAATCCAACGGGACTTTATACAATCAGTGAGATCACAAGGCGAAATATCATGGATGAACTCCATGCCAGAAATAATATCCCAGGTAAATACGAATTGGTCGACTTCTTGAATCGGGTATGGGATTTGGACAGCATGCCTTCAACTGATTCCCGCTTTAAGACTGCTTCAGGTGATATATGGCAACATATGATCAACAATTCAGACTGGGATGAAGTCTACTTATATGAGAAGTACTTAGAGCTAATGATAGCGCCAGATGATGTGTTTATTAAATTCTTGGAACAGGTCGTACATCCATTGGTTCGACAGCAAGACGAGCAGGATGAATACATTGAATTCATCAATAAGCATTTAGGAAATGATGGATATAAGTTTAGTCTGGCGGACAATATTTCAGGGTTTCCAGTTTACCGTATCGATAAAGTGCTTGATGGGGTAAAAGGTAATGTGAAAAATTTGATATTCGCCGCGGTGGGTCAGAAGCCTGAAATTGTAATTAGTGACTCGATCAATAACGACATAAGAATTGTAAAGCATGAAAAAAATTGCTTAGTCTACGACCGCACTATTCCGAATACAGGTCTGTATTGGGCTGACCTAGTATCGTGGTGGGCTGAAATGAATGGGGTATCAGAGCCAAATTTAGAGACCGAAAAACAGCTCTATGTGCGTTTATTTCAAACATTATCTTCTCCACCAGAGAAGCTGCTATTTAAGAGTTACTTTAAATGTTTTAAGGATTTGTTCGATAAGAACTTCCCTGCACTAATACCTCAAGTCTATTTACATTATGATCCCTACACGATAAAACAGCGAGCAGGAAAAGCGTATTTACCAAGACAGCGTATGGACTTTCTCCTACTGTTTTCAAACAAGCAGCGTATTGTACTTGAAGTAGATGGAAAGCAACATTATTCTGATGAAGATACATCAAGTCCCAAAAAGTACGCCGAGATGGTGCAAGCCGACAGGGAATTAAAACTCAATGGGTATGAGGTCTATCGATTCGGCGGGTATGAATTGATGGACGAGGAAGCGGGAGCAAAGATCGTTAAAGAGTTCTTCGAAGGACTGTTCAAAAAGCATGCGGTTAAGCCATCATAACTTTCAATGCAAAATGACCCCCATCGATAAATCTTGAAATTAGTTAACCGGCATTGAGTAATGGATAAGCAATGAATTGATACGAAATTCAATAGAAGTGGCTATCCTAGATGGGTAGTCAATCTTTCTTTTCCCGAACGTGTTTTTTGTCGATTCGTACTTTTGGAGCAGGAGTTAAGACCTTTGTTGGTGAATTTTTACAAATGCTAGTGAATTCAAGGTTTGGAGTGATTGATCGATATGACATCGGAGATACAATGTCCGTTATGCGGATATTATGCAGTACTAGAAAGAGACGGTTCTGAGGTATACCAGATAAATTGTCCGAGTTGCGGTGAGTTTAATATTACCCAAGATTGCTTTGATGATTTACCAGCTGAACGTAAACTTCAGCCGCAGTTGATGAAGGTTTCGGCATTTATCCGATCCCGAGCTATCAATAAAGATCCTATACCCACATTATTCATTGATGATCCAGGCGATCATTCCGAGGGGTATTCGATTCAACAAATCATTGACCAGTTCCCATCCATTACAGATCGTAAGTGGAAAGCCCTGAGTAATCTTAAAGGACTTTCAAAATATTTTGGCGATGCAGTTTTGATCGAAACCAAAGACTACCCTGTTTTCTACCCTGAGGTAAATCATGAACAGCCTTGCCTAATGATGATGAAAACATTGGTCGGTGAAGGTCTGGTTACAGGTGACGCAAAGTTCCCAACTCATCTCACAGTAACGGTAAAAGGTGTATCCCAGCTAGAAGCTCAAGCTTCTTCTACAGCACCAGTAGTTACCCTTCCAGCACCTAAGGCTCCTGTAATTGAAGAGCCAACTCAAGTTGCTGTTCAACCGAGTAAATTGGAGGGGCTTCACCCAAGAGTGCTGGAGGTCGCCCAAAAGCTTTTCCAAGATGGACATTTCCGTTCAGCTGTCCTCGATACGTATGTAGCATTGGATAATGATGTTCAAAGGAAGAGCCGTCTTACCGCTACAGGTAAAGCTTTAATGGATAATGCATTTTCTAAAAATAGTCCTGTTCTAAAGTTAAGTGATGCTCCAGACGCGCAATTAGGTGCGATGTTACTATTTTCGGGAGCAATTATGGGAGTTCGGAATGTCTTAGCGCATGATCAAAAGGCAAATCCATCAGAACAAGAAGCATTAGAGCTGCTTCACTTTGCTTCGACTCTGTTCAGGAGACTAGACCAAGCGGTGAATGTTGAAGCAGAGAAGCTTATGGTTGAAATTTCTCAGCTTTCGTTTAAGCTTGACGGTAAAGCATCCTATTCGAACAGCGCCCAAATTAGGAAGTACCTTGCTCCTTCAAGGGAGTATGTTGACAGTGGGTTGCATAGGATATGTTTCGAGAAGATCCTTATGTTAATTAGAAGCGGATACTTCAATGACCAAAATGCGGGTATCGATTTGTTACTGGAGTGGGATGAAACACTTCTCGACCATGTAACCGATGATGATCATATTGAATTAATCACTTACATTTATAAGGCAGCTGGTGGCTCGTATCCGTCGAACTCTGCTGTAGATTTGATTAAAGGTGGCTTTAAGCCAATAGCGAGGAGTCTTAAGTTATTTCAGAAGCATTTACTTTCTAGCCCTGAGTTATTTCATGAGATATTGGAGAAGATTTGGTGGAAGGACGCCTTTTTCAGATCGATCGCAACATATGCTGATATAGAGTTTCTGGACGCATTCCTCAATAAAGTAGTCGATAGAGAGTTTGTGTTAAATCGATCTGACTTGAATAATCTGAGTTATGAGTTGAATCACGTAGGAAGAACGGGGATTAGAGAACTAACTGACAAGATCGACAAGATGAACAAGGAATCTTAATATTGTAGCAAGAAGTCACTAGAGAGATATATTCCACAGCTGTCGTGAAAATCGGCAGCTATTTCTTTTGTAATGGATGCTTTATTGTCGTTAAGGCAGCTTGAGGTCTTTATTTAATCCCAATCTTCGACTCATATATTCAATCACATCTGTGAATCACATATCTCCAATTACTTATGCAAATGCTTCCAGTTCAGTATAATGAGCTTATGACAATATTCTAAGGGGGTTAACCGGATGAAAGCATCACAGGACTTTATCAAGCAATTGGAGTTATTGTATGAACAGTATGAGCAAGAAGTAACGGAGAAGCTGAAAGCGGGTATTCTTAAAGATACCACCGCTAAGACATACCTAACCCATTCAAGCAACTTTGTCAGATGGTGTAGAAATGATTTTGTGCCTGGGGACAGAAATAAGTAGTGTAGCCGTGTTAGCCGCGGCAGACTAACAATATGCTGTTAGCCATGCCAAATCATCTGCAGATTACAGAACCATATGCAATGATATGGAAAATACGGGATAAGGGGGTATCACAATGCCTGTTCCAGATAAGAAAATTGTCGTTAGCAAGTTGGAGAAAAAGTACGGCTGTTCCTTCTCTATGATTAAGGGGAAGAAAATTATGTATCAGGGAATTGTGGATGAAGAACAAATCGTAGTTTGCACGAAAATGCCTTCTCGGCGATTATTGGGGTGTTTTAAAATGTCAAGAGGAATGTTTGTTCGCACTCCTGTTTTGGGGGTGAAACAATAAAAGACCTTGGCCAAGGGCCAAAGCCGGTGCGGAGTTTTTAATTCCGAGAGGCTATATTTATAGTGGGAGGTGATTTGATGCAACCTTGACTGTTATGATTCGCATTTTTCCAAGTTGTCCTGACGATTTACGGAGACTTGGAAAAGAATATATCCGTGTCGTCAATCAACTAACCGAACATGCCCAACAGATTGGCAAGTTTCCAAAAGTCACTACAAAGGACATCGTATGTTCTCTTCCTTCTGCGGTCTGTAATCAAGCCATTCGAGATGCTAGAAGTGTTTTCAGCAGAAGCAAGAAACTTGGAGTGCGACCAATTCTAAAAAAGCCCGTTTATTTTGTTAACAACCAAAATTACACAGTTACCGATAATACGGTGTCTTTTCCCATCATCGTTGATGGTAAGACAAAGAAGACAACATTTCTTGCTACTCCAACGAATCGAGACATGAAGCTGTTAGCGAAAGCTAAACTTGGGCTGATGCGAATCGTTGAAAAATCGGGAAAATGGTACGCTCAAATATCGTTAGAAGCTCCAACAACCGAATCGAATGGTGAATGCATGATGGGGATTGATCTCGGTCTAAAAGTTCCTGCTGTTGCGGTTACTTCCACAGGAAAAACTCGATTCTTCGGTAACGGGAGAATGATTAAGTATGTTCGTAGAAAATACCAATCTCGCCGAAGAAAATTAGGTGAACTCAAAAAGTTGACTGCTATTCGTAAACTGGGCAATAAGGAAAGCCGTTGGATGCGAGATCAAAACCATAAGATTAGTCGTCAAATTGTCAATACAGCCATTCAAGAAGGCGTGTCGGTCATCAAGCTTGAACGACTGGAGAATATTCGCAAGACGGCAAGAACAAGCCGTAAAAACGCAAATAATCTGCATAGTTGGACGTTCTATCAACTGCAACAATTTATCGCCTACAAAGCCAATCTTGTAGGCATAAGGGTTGTGGAGGTTGACCCTGCTTACACTTCCCAAACATGCCCTGCCTGTGGGAGAAACAATAAAGTTAAAGATCGGAGATACGAATGTTCATGCGGATTCAACGCTCATCGCGATCGGGTTGGAGCCATCAATATCATGCGTCAACCTGTGGCAGATGGTAACAGTCTGCCAGCCTAAGATGCTATATGCACTGTCTTAGGACGGGCTGATGAGACAGCCCTGAACTTGGGGAACTACGGATAGCAGAAATGCACTTCCAACTACCACCCAAGAATACCACTGATACCGAAGGTATCAGATTGCGGCTTTAGCCGTGGGAGTCTCAAACCGGGATAGGTCATCCGGATGAGGTTTACCCACATATTTCCGGAGTATACAACCATCGAATGATAAGGTGGATGTGAAAAGATGAGGTCGGCTCCAGTAGGAATATCGTCCGTTAGTGCATTCCATCCACCGAATTGAGGATTCAAATCCAAGTGAATTGAGCGGATACCTTTAGATTTAGCCACATCCGCTCCTGTACCACCACCGGCGAAAACTTCAACAAAGCGCTTTGGCTGGTAATAATCCAACAAATCCGCGATTAAATATCCTGAGCAGTTTCCTCGATATTTGCTGTTTCCGTATGGACCACGGTTAGGGTAAGAAACAATACTGCTGTTCATTCTCCATTCCCCTCTCATGTGAAAAAAAGCAGCTCTCCAATTCCAGGGAAAGCTGCTTTCATCTTTGAATTATCTATTCTCTACGACTATTTTCATTCCGGCGACTTTCTCACCCTTCGAATCTGAAACCATAAAAGATGGAGTACAAACCATGTCCACATTCTGCACAATTGACTCCTGTGCAATAGCTACAGCTTTCACTGCCTTACTTATGGCGTTATCTCCTACCGCTTGCAACTCCACCACGCCACATTTACGAATTACATTAGCGATTCGCTGGGCTGCTTCAACTGGATTGGCATGAGCAGAAATTTTGCAAATACTAATCATTATGCCAAACACCTTCTCCCTGAATTTCATTAGCTATTAGAAGCATTCATAACCACCTTTCCTTCCTTGCGCAAAGTTTTCACCGTAACTGTACTCAAAACTTCAGGAGGGGCAGCAAGCAACAACGCAGCTACCCACCGTTCCTTACCATCCCTCTTCAAAAGCTCAGTTAAAAAGCGATCCTTGGCTGTCATATCATGCCCTGCTCCTTTAAAGAAACATATCCTTCCGTTCCGATAACAACATGATCCAGGACATCGATGCCAATTATTTCACCAGCTTGTATTAGTCTTTCGGTCAATTTCTTATCTTCAGAACTAGGAGCAGGATCACCTGAAGGGTGATTATGCACACAAATAATGGATGCAGCTCCTTTAATGATTGCAGGTTTAAAGACTTCACGAGGATGCACGATTGCGGAGTTTAACGTACCGATAGAGATAACCTCTTTAGACAAAATTCGATTCTTTGTATTTAAAATAAGGATCATAAAATGTTCCTTATCTAATCCAACTAAATCGGTAGCCACAGCCTGAAAAACATCGGCTGGTGTATGGATATAGTGATCTTTCTCCCCCTCCATTACTTTTCGAATCAGTTCAAGCAACTTCTCAGCCTGTTTGCGTCTTCTAGGTGGCAATGCATTCAACTGAGATTCCATCACCATAAAATCTTTCATTTTTACTCCTTCCCGTTTACCCCGAGCCGCCTTACGGCGGTGTCGGAAATAAACACCGCCGTTTAACGCCGGGCGAGAGGCGAAATTATTTATAACTATCTCGAACCATAATTTACTCTGAGAACTAAAGATGCAATTAGACTTTTCTCGAATCGAAACGCTTCGTTTCTTTCAACGTGCCATATTGGGACAAAGCAGCTTCATCCCAGCCGAGCTTCTTAATCGAAGTAGCCGGAAGACTAAGGAACTCCCAAGCATTCTTTCCTTCTGCTGTAATCGCCACGGCTAATTCCTTTAAACCATCGGCTCCAAATTGCCAAGAAGTCGAAACACTGTATCCCCACAATTTATCTCCAGCTTGCAGTGGGCCATTATCATCCACATAAGCCTTCAAGTTCACTTTCATTTGCTTCAACGCCGCTTCCGTACGCTCGATTTCTAAGGCTAGTTCAATTGCTTTTTCTTCGGTCAATTTTTCAATTACTGCTGTCATTTTCAACACTCTCCTAATTTAATTTTCATAAAAATAAAGACCTACAAGCATTAAGAACCGCTTGTAAGTCTTCATCAGTTAAAATTCCTATTTCATGTTTTAGTCGTTCATAATGAACGCTACTCAATTTGGACGTTCTAACATAGGAAGGAAAGACCAACCCGGCTAACTTCCAATCGAGCAAGTTTATGTCCCAATGATTCCGCATATATGAACTTGTTATTGGAGCAATCAGTAAATCTTCATCCTGATTGTCCTCCATTAACACAACGACAGGTCGCTTCTTGGACTTGCTTACATCGTCACGATAAACAATTTCAGCAATCCAAACACTCCCACGTTTAAACGTCCTTGTAGAGTTCGTCATAAACATCGTCCTTGTCGTTCAGCCAGAAATTATACTCAGAGCCAACGACCCAAGCATCTCTAGGAATATCTTTTAATTTAGCATTTTCCGAATTTGTATCTTTGGATTTTGCCACTTGCTTCTCCTCCTTGTTCATGACGCCCCTCCTTCCGCTCAGTTTGTTAAACTCTTTGTTAAACTCATTGTAATCAAACGGAAGGGGAACATCAATGATCAGATATTTTAGATATGACAATCCACGACGACCAAATAGTGATCAGGATCGGCTGTTTTGATGAATGTATCAAAGTATGAAGTATTAAAGTTTCGGGCTTCTTCGGAGGTTTCGGAACCCATACCAAACCAGCCCATATCCCCTTTTGCATGCCACTTACCATCCGGCGTAATCACTGCATAGGTAGAAAAGCTCAGCACCTCACGAATATAAGATTGCTTATCTCCGTATCTTTCAAGGATAAATTCCGGTCGATAAAGGCTTCTTCCGGCCATCATCTCTTCCCAAGCCTCAGTCGCCTCGGCCGCCATGATTTGAATATCTGGTGCAAGAGCTGCGGGTACTTGGTACCCTTCAATCTCAACCGTCATACCTTTATGCTCGGTTTGTTCAATAAAGAAAATGTCCTTGATCCGAGCAGCATCAGCCCGTTTTCCTGACTTCAGCAAAAGCGAACCTGACCATCTGCCACCAATGGAATACCAGTCCCATTTAGCATTAGGATTCTCCCAGTAGCCGTACTTTCCTGTTTCTTCATCACGTGATGTGTACCCTACGTATTCGACCATGAAATCATCAAAAGAAGGATACACTTCCGTATATCGAATCTGAACTCGTTTTAAGTGACCCGGCACTTCATATCCGATTACACTGCCACTTGGAGTTACTTTTCTGAATACCTTATCATATGGCGATACGATACGCCCGTCTTCCAATTGAATTCGTTCTAAAGATTCATTTTCATAAATCTTGCGGTACTCTTCTTCAACATCATGGAACTCCAGATACTCTTTTGGACAATCTCCCATGTTGTTTTCTTGATAAGGAGCCAACAAATCCTCAACTTTATCCAACGACTCTGTAATCACCGCAACTGTAAAATGACTCATTTATCTCATCCTCTCAACTTAATTTTTCGAATTTTGATAACACTCCAGCACAAACGGACAATGCTTACATTGGCTGCCTGGAGTAGGCGGAAACAAAGAAGAAGCCATATCCGGGAATGATTCCAGACAAGACTTCTTCATTTCAATTTCTTCCGCCAAACCACGCGCCCATTCTCTAGCTTCATTGGCATCAGACTCGTTATATACAAACGATTCTGCTTTCCTGAAGCGTAGAAAGTACAATGTCCCCATGACTTGCCGGAGTCCTCTCATTTTCATAATTGCCCAAGCATATAATGCAAGCTGCCTTGTATCATTTGCTCGGTACGGCCGCCAATTCGATTTCCAATCCCAAAATCGTTCCTCTTCCAGAAGATCAATGTAGCCTTGAAGTTGAATACCGTCTCCAAGTGGAAGTACAAAATGAACTTCCGTTTGTCCCCTGACTTCCGGAGCACGCTGCACCAATGAAGCAATCTCTTCATAAGTCACTTCGGGATGAAAATCTGATTCAATAATTGCCTCTATAATGGCTTCATGCTCAGATACTCCATTGATCTTTAGCTCAATCGCTTTATGAACTGCTTTTCCAAGAGCTAGTGGTTTAGTAACTGGCTCTTTTTTACCTAAAATGTACTTTTGGTAAAATCGATAAGGGCAAGTTTCATAAAGCGAGAGCCGGGAATAAGAGTACAGCATTAGAATGGCAAATCGTCATCAGAGATGTTCCATCCATCTCCGGCTGAATTGGTTCCTTGATTATTTGTCGAATTTTGACGACCATTACCGGTTTGAGAAGTCCCGTTAGATGTGTTAGTAAGGAATTGAACATACTGTCCAACCACCTCCGTTACATATACACGACGGCCTTCATTGTTCTCATAGTTACGAACCTGAATTCGGCCCGTAATTGCAACCTGGTGGCCTTTCTTCACATAGTTAGCTACATTTTCAGCGACTGCCTTCCATACTACAACAGGAATGAAGTCTGCTTCGCGTTCTCCATTTTGATTCGTGAAGGGACGATCTACAGCCAATGTGAATTGTGCCACTGCTACCCCAGAAGGTGTATAACGTAGCTCAGGGTCCTTTGTCAGTCTTCCAATTAATACTGCTTGGTTCAAGCTCATTTTTTATCCTCCGTCTTCACGCCTGCCCTTTCAGGTTCAGGACTTACAGATTTAAAATTGCAAACAAATCTTTCCGCGTCTTCCGTCCACTTAGGACGTACTGAACAAGAATAAATTTGGAGCACATCGTCCAATAAGGGAGCTTCAATTTCTTTCTCGCGTTGTCGGATACGCTCAATGTACTT